>NZ_AP029198.1:0-237 GCF_059739745.1 Dactylosporangium thailandense | reverse complement strand
GGGGTGGGGTGGGGTGGGGTGGGGTGGGGTGGGGTGGGGTGTGGGGTGGGGTGGGGGGGGGTGTGGGGTGGGGTGGTGGGGTGGGGTGGGGGGGGGGTGGGGGGGGGGTGGGGGGGGGGTGGGTGGTGGGTGTGGGGTGGGGTGGGGGGGGTGGGGTGGGGTGGTGGGGTGTGTGTGTGGGGTGGGGGGGGTGGGGGGGGGGTGGGGTGGTGTGGGGTGGGGTGGGTGGGGGGGGGG
>NZ_AP029195.1:8730000-12393039 GCF_059739745.1 Dactylosporangium thailandense | reverse complement strand
GTGGACGTACAGGTGGTCGTCGTACGGGACGACCTGGTCGAAGCGGACCTGCCCCTCGCCGCCGGCCAGCGACGGGGCCGCCCCGATCAGCGTCGTGCCGTTCGGGCAGTCGACACGGATGCCCTTGTCGGCGGACGTGTACGAGGTGAACTGGAAGTTGGTCGTGCGGCCGGGCACGGCGGCCGAGGCCGGTCCGGCGAGGAGCGGCGCGGCCACGGCGGCGGCGCACACGATGGTCGCGGCGGCCAGGCGGCCGATGAGCGGAGCACGGAACATGATGCGGTCCTCCGGTGCCAGGGCCCGTGGTCAGGGCCGGGTACCGGCAGCGTGCGCCCACCCGCGAACGGCGTCCGCGCCCTTGTGCGCACAACGCCGGTCGGGCGCCCGACAAGCGCCCGACCGGTACCGCAGGTGTCAGGAGCCGGTCAGCTCGGACACCGCGTGCTTGCCCGCAGACCGCAGGCGCAGCCCGAAGCCGATCTCGCCGGCCCCGATCAGCAGCGCGCTGATGCCGGTCAGCAGGATCAGCGCCATGAGTGACGGGCCGGGCCACAGGATGAACACCAGGCCGGCCACGGCCGAGACGCCGCCGAGGACGCTGAGCCAGGTGCGGACCGGGCCGCTCGCGAGCATGGCGACCGTCAGCTGCACGAAGCCGCTCACGAGCCAGGACAGCCCGATGAGCGCGGCCAGCACGCGCTCGCCGCCCTCGGCGCTGCGCAGGCACGCGACTCCCGCCGCGATCAGCATCACCGCGACGACGGCGGCCAGCACCCGATGCGTCGTGCCGCGGTCCCGGTCGAACGCGGCGAACGCGCGGGTCGCGCCCGCGACGATGAGCCAGATTCCGGTGGCCAGCGCGAGCAGCCGCAGCGTCTCCCCCGGCCAGACGAGCACGACGATGCCGAAGCACACCGTGACGACTCCAAGGATCATCACCTGCCAGACGGGCTCGGCCGCGGTGGCGGAACCGGAGCGCCTCCAGGCGTGGCGCTGATACCAGTGCGTGGTCGTCATCGTCCACCTCCGAACGGATTCGGCCGCCTCACGCGCGCCGGACTACAAAATCACCCTCCGCCGGGCGGTGCGTGCCGCGCCTCACCCTCGCGGCATGGTTCGCCGCCCCTTGACCGCAGAAGCAGTCGGCAGGAGTAGTCGCCGACGAGCGGGTATTCCCGGCGCAGCCAAGCACCGGGAACGGAGGCGACCCGCTCATGACCACCAGCTCGGCCGAGGAGACCGAAACCCGGCCCTTCCACGCGCTGCCGGCCGGCGTCGCGCTCGAGGTGGAGCACGTCGAGCCGCGGGCCGGCCTGTCGAGCGCCGAGGTGTCGTCGCGGCGCGCCGCGCACGGCCCGAACCGGTTGGCCGAGTCGCGCAAGGAGCCGTGGTGGCGGGCGTTCCTGCGCCAGTACGCCGACCCGATGCAGATCGTGCTGCTGTGTGCGGGGATCGGCAGCCTGTACCCGCTGCGGCAGTTCGGCACGGGGCTGCTGTTGCTGGCGCTGACGTTGCTCAACGCGGTGCTCGGGCTGCGCCAGGAGGGCAAGGCCGCGGCCGCCGTCGGCGCGCTGCAGAAGATGATGATCGTCAAGGCCCGGGTCCGCCGCGACGGGCACCTGACCGAGCTCGCGGCCGAGGACCTGGTGCCGGGCGACGTCGTGCAGGTCGAGGCCGGCGATCTCGTCCCGGCCGACGGGCGGCTGGTCCGCTCCGCCGGGCTCGAGGTCGACGAGTCGGCGCTGACCGGCGAGAGCCTTCCGGTCGCCAAGGACGCCGACGCGGTGACCGGGGCCGACGCGGCGCTCGGCGACCGGGTCGGCATGGTGTACATGAACACCCACGTCACCCGCGGCACCGGCGAGCTCGTGGTCACCGCCACCGGGATGGCGACCGAGGTCGGGCACGTCTCCAGCCTGCTGCAGGCCGAACAGGACGCCGAGACGCCGCTGACCCGGCAGCTGTCCCGCCTGACCAACCAGATCCTCGTCGTCGCCGGGGCCGCGCTGGCGCTGTCCATCGCGCTGAACCTGGCCCGCGGCAACGCGTTCGACGTGGTGTTCCTCGCCGCGATCGCCTTCGCGATCTCGGCCATCCCCACCGGCCTGCCCGCGGTCGTGACGACGATCCTGTCGCTGGGCACCCAGCTGCTCGCCCGGGCGAACGCGATCGTCAAGCGGCTGCGCTCGACCGAGACGCTCGGGTGCACCTCGGCCGTCAACTCCGACAAGACCGGCACGCTGACGCTCAACCAGATGACCGCCGTCGAGCTGGCCATCCCCGGCCGGCGGTACGTGGTGTCGGGCAGCGGATACCGCCCCGACGGCGACATCCGCCACGCCGCGGGCCAGCCGGACGTGCCGCTGGAGCCGTTCCTGCTGCCGATGGCGCTGGCCGGCGACGCCGTGGTGCGCGACGGCGAACTGATCGGCGACCCCACCGAGGGCGCGCTGGTCGTGCTCGCCGAGAAGGGCCACCTCGACGTGGCCTCCACCCGGCAGCGGTATCCGCGCCTCGCGGAGGTGCCCTTCGACGCCGCGTACAAGCTGATGGCCACCTTCCACCGGATGACCGACGACACCGGCCGCGACGTCGTGCGCTGCTTCGTCAAGGGCGCCCCGGACCAGCTGCTCGCCCGCGCGGTGTCGGTGATCGCTCCCGACGCAGCGCCGATCCCGCTGGACGACGAGCTGCGCGCCCGGTACCGCGCCGAGAACGAGCGGCTCGCCGGGCAGGGGCTGCGCGTCATGGCCACGGCCCGCCAGGACTTCGACCCGGCGGTGTTCGACCCGGCAGTGTTCGACCCGCAGGCGGACCTGCTCGCCACGATCGACGGGCTGACCCTGCTCGCCCTCGTCGGCATCGTCGACCCGCCGCGGCCGCAGGCGAAGGCCGCGATCGCCACGGCGAAGGCCGCGGGGATGCGGGTCCGCATGATCACCGGCGATCACGCCGTCACGGCGGCCGCGATCGCCGGGCAGCTCGGCATCGAGGGACGGGCCATCACCGGGGCCGAGTTCGCCGCGATGAGCGACGATCAGCTGCACCGCGAGATCGACGACATCGGAGTCATCGCGCGGGTGACGCCCGAGCACAAGGTACGCCTCGTGGAGATCCTGCAGCGCGAGCGGCAGATCGTCGCGATGACCGGCGACGGCGTCAACGACGCGCCGGCCCTCAAACGGGCCGACATCGGCATCGCGATGGGCATCACCGGCACGGAGGTCTCGAAGGAGGCCGCCGCGATGATCCTCACCGACGACGACTTCGCGACGATCGTCAAGGCCGTGGAGATCGGCCGGGCGCTGTACGACAACCTGAAGCGGTACGTCTTCTTCCAGATGGGCGTCCTCATCGGCTTCATCGCCACGTTCCTCGGCGCCAGCGTCTTCAACATCGCGACCGGCGTGCCGTTCCTGCCGCTGCAGACGCTCTGGGTGAACTTCACGACCCAGGTGTTCCAGGCCATCGGCCTCGGCTACGGCAAACCGGAGCCGGACATCATGCACCGGCCGCCCCGCCGCGCCGACGAGCCGCTGCTGTCCACACGCACCCTGCTCTGGCTCGCGGTCGTCGGTCTGGTGCTGGGCGCGACCACCCTGGCCGTGATCGCCGGGGCCGACCGCGCCTACGGGACCGGCGTGGCCCGCACCATGGGGCTGACCAGTTTCTCGATCCTCAACCTGGCGCTGTCCTTCACGGTGCGCAGCGACGTGCGCTCCGTGTTCAGCCTGGAGGTCTTCGAGGACCACCGGTTCCTCGTCACCAGCGGCATGTCGATCATCGCGATCGTCCTCGCCACCGAGCTCGGCGTGCTGCAGCGCATCCTGCACACCGTCAGCCTCGGCCTGGTCCAGTGGCTCGTGTGCCTGGCCGCCGGCGCGACGGTGATCGTGGCGACCGAGCTGCGCAAGATGGTGCTGCGCCGCCGCATCGCGGTGGCCGGCGCCCCGGTCCAGTGACGCACGCTGTGACGCACGCAAGGACGGAGCACATCACCATGACCGACGACGCCGCGAAGCGGATCGCCGAGCTGATCGCACCGTTGCGGGTCCCTCCCGGCACCAGGGTCCGGTTGCCGGGGCGCCACGACCCGGGCTACACGGCGCGGATGACCCGCCGGGGCGACGGCACCGAGCTGCTCCAGCGGGGGGTCGCCCTGCTGAGCGAGTACCAGGCGCGGCTGGCCGCCGAGGACCGGCACGGCCTGCTCGTCGTGCTCCAGGGACCGGACGCGGCCGGCAAGGACGGCACGATCCGTCACGTCATGAGCGGCGTCAACCCCCAGGGCGTCCACGTGCACAGCTTCAAGCAGCCGTCGGCCGAGGAACTCGACCACGACTATCTGTGGCGCTTCGCGCCGCACCTGCCCGGCCGCGGCGAGATCGCCATCTTCAACCGCTCGCACTACGAGGAGGTCCTGGTCGTCCGGGTGCATCCGGAGCACCTGGAGCACGAGAAGCTGCCGGCGGCGGCGAGGGGCGGCGACGTGTGGAAGCGCCGGTACCGCGCCGTCAACGAGTGGGAGCGGCACCTGTCCGACAACGGCTTCCGCATCGTGAAGCTGTTCCTCAACCTCTCGAAGGAGGAACAGCGAGAGCGCCTGCTCAAGAGGATCGACCGGCCCGCCAAGAACTGGAAGTTCTCCGAGGCCGACCTGCGCGAACGGCAGAGCTGGGACGCCTACCAGTCGGCGTACTCCGAGATGCTGTCGCACACGAGCACGAGCTGGGCGCCCTGGTACGTCATCCCGGCCGACCACAAATGGTTCGCCCGGATCGCCGCGGCGGCGGTGATCGCCGACGCGCTCATTTCGATCGACCCGCAGTTCCCCACGGTCGACCGCTCGGCGCGGCGTGCGCTGCTGCGCGCCCGGGCGGCCCTGGAGGCGGAGGCGCCCCGGGGCGGACACCGGCCCGGACATGCGGGATGACCTTTCATCTTCAAAGAAGGATGACCCGCGGCACCCGGCGTTCGACGCTGATGTCGTGGGGATTAGCCCGCGTCGCGTGAGCCGTCCGCGGGCCTGCGTAACCGGAGGGGGCGACAAAGATGTCGTTCGGTGAGATTGTGCTGTACACGCTGTGGTTCATGGTGATGTTCGCATGGATCTGGTTGATGATCTCCATGCTGAACGACCTGTACCGCGACCCGGACGTCAGCGGCTGGGGCAAGGCCGCCTGGACGGTGTTCCTCATCGTGCTGCCGTGGATCGGGGCGCTGGCGTACCTCGTCGCGCGGGGCCGGTCGATGAACGAGCGGGCCCGGCAGCGGGCGGAGCGTCGCGAGGCCGAGGTCCGCGAGTACGTCCGCGAGGTGGCCGGCTCGCCGAGCACGGCCGACGAGCTCGTCAAGCTCGCCGACCTGCAGCGGCGCGGCGTGCTGACCCAGTCGGAGTACGACCGGGCCAAGGCTTCGGCGCTGGCGTCGGACGGCGCCATGCGGGCGCGCGGCTGACCGGCGAACGGGTCACCCCGCCGCAAGCCGGCGAGCTGGTCACTTGCTGTCGGACTTGCGGGTGCGGCCGGCCGCCACCTTCTCGTGCGGCTCGGCGTCACCGCTGTGGTGTTCGAGCATGTCCACGATCCTCGGCGCGAGGACCGCGGCCAGCGCGGGCGCCAGCGCGTCGGCCAGGGCGCCCGCGAGCGCCTCGGCGAGCAGGACGCGCTCGAGCACCGATCCCCGTTCCCCGCCGCGCGCGGGCGTCGCCGACAGCATCGCGTCGAGCAGCGGCGCCGTGGACCTGGCGTGCGCGGCCCGGGGCGTGCCCGCCTCCTCGAGGATCTCCCGGATGGCGTCGTCGATCAGCGACTCGATCGGTTCGTGTGACTCGTGCGCGGGTTCTTCCTTCGGCCCTCTTTCGGCCACGATGACTCCTCAGCGATAGTCGGAACTCGAGTCGGATTCGGCGCGATCCGCCCCTCGACCGCGGCCGAAGGGCGGATCGTGGGCCAGGCCGTCAGCGGCGGGCCAGCATGGCGGCGGCCAGGAGCGGGTGTTCGATGCCCTCGCCGCCGCTCTCCTGCCGGTTGCGCATCATCGCGGCCATCAGCAGCGGGTGCTCGAAGATGTTCCGGCCCTCCTGCCGCCGGCTGGCCAGCGCGGCCAGCAGCAGCAGCGGGTGCTCGATGCCCTCCTCGCCGCCGCCCTCCTGCCGCTGACGCATCATCGCGGCCACCAGCAGCGGGTGCTCGAAGATGTTCCGGCCCTCCTGCTTCCGGCTGGCCAGCGCGGCGAGCAGCAGCAGCGGGTGCTCGATGCCCTCCTCGCCGCCGCTCTCCTGCCGCTGACGCATCATGGCGGCGATGAACAGCGGGTGCTCGAAGATGTTGCGGCCCTCCTGCTTGCGGCCGGCCAGCGCGGCGAGCAGGAGCGGGTGCTCGATCAGGCCTTCGCCCTGCCGGTGACGGCGCGCCATCAACGCCGTCAGCAGGAGCGGAAGCATGCTCTCCTCTCCCTCGCCTTCCTGCCCCTGGGACTGCTGTCGGGTTCGTTCAGCGGTGCCTGCGGTCATGTGTGCCTCCGTTGCGCCCATGCGTGGATGTATGTCGCGAGGTCAACGCTGCTTGCTGCCGGACGTCCGTACGTCACCCGGCCGACATGATTCGCCGCGCCCGGGGAGCCGGTGAAAGTTTCGCGGTCCCGCGCCGCTGACCAGGCGACCGCGCCCCTGCGGCGAACTATCCGTAATCCGGGCGCCGGGCGAGGCATCTCTCGCACTGATCGAACCCCGCACCCGCTCTGGAGGTTCCCGTGCATCCACACAGTCCGGCGCGGCGGCGCCGGCTCACCGTCCGGGTCGCCGGCATCGCCGCGGTGCTCCTGGCCGTGCCGCTCGCCGTGCTGGCCGTATCGGCGTGGCCGTCGGAGGCGGCCACCAGCCCCACGGCCGGCGGCGTCTACACCCTGGCCAGCGGCGCCAGCGGCAAGTGCGTCGACGTCGCCGGCGCCTCGAGCGCCAACAGCGCGCTGCTGGTCCAGATCGCCTGCAACAGCGCCGCGACCGACCAGCAGTTCACCGTGATCGCGCAGGGCAGCGCGTTCAACCTGGTGAACACCAACAGCGGCAGGTGCGTCGACGTGCCGTACTCGTCCACCACGACGGGCACCCAGCTGTGGCAGTACACCTGCGGCGTCTCCGCCAACCAGCAGTGGGCCTTCACGGCCTCGTCGGCGGCCGCGGGCAAGTTCGTCGTGAAGAGCGTCTCGTCCGGGCTCTGCCTGAGCGACAAGGACGGCTCCACGGCCGGCAACAATCCGATCGTGCAGGAGACCTGCTCGGACATCGCGCGCATGCAGTGGTCGTTCAACTACGTCGCCGGCGCGACGGCGACCGCGAGCCCGCCCCCGACGAGCGGCACGCCCACCGTCGCGGCGGACGGCACCGGCAAGTACAAGACCGTCCAGGCGGCCGTCAACGCGGTCCCGGCGAACAACACGAGCCGGGTCACCATCACCATCAAGCCCGGCACCTACCGGGAGATCGTCACCATCCCCGCGAACAAGCCGTACATCACGCTGCAGGGCCTCGGCTCCTCCCCCGGCAACACGACCATCGTCTCCAACCACTGGGCCGGCGGCGGCTTCCCCGGGGGCAGCGCCACCATGTTCGTCAACGGCCACGACAGCGTGCTGACGAACCTGACCGTCAGCAACGACTTCGACGAGAGCACGCAGACCAGCGGCCAGCAGGCGGTGGCGCTGCAACTGGACGCCGACCGCTCGGTCCTGCGCAACGTCCGGCTCCTCGGCGACCAGGACACGTTCCAGATCAACGACAACGCCCGGCTGTACGTGACCGGCTCCTACATCGAGGGCACCGTCGACTTCATCTACAGCGGCGGCACCGCGGTCTTCAACGCCTGCTCCATCTTCGAGAAGCGCAGCACCGGCGGCCCGATCACGGCCGCCAGCACCGATCCCGCCAAGACGTACGGCTTCCTGTTCTACAAGTCGACCATCACCGGCGCGGCGAACAACGTCACGCAGCTGGGCCGGCCCTGGCGGCAGGGGGCGCAGGTGCTCTACCGCGAGTCGAGCCTCAGCGCCACCATCAAGACCGCCCAGCCGTGGACCGACATGGGCGACGCCACGTGGAAGAACGCGCGATTCTTCGAGTACCGCAACACCGGGGCGGGCGCCACCGTCACCAGCAACCGGCCGCAGATGAGCGACTCGCAGGCCGCGAACTACACGCCGCAGAAGTACCTGGCCGGCTCCGACGGCTGGAACCCGATGTAACCGCGCCGGCGCACCCGGCCCGCGGGGCCACGTAGGCTCGGCCGCATGGTCTCGCGGGCCCCGGATGACATCGGTCTCGGCACCTGGCGGCGCGAGCCGAGCACCGTGCTGCGCCGGGCCGCGCCGGTGCCGCCGGCCGGTCCGGCGCCGTCCGTCATCGTCGCCGAGTCGGAGGCGACCGGCGTGCCGACGGAGTGGGCGCCGCACTCGCATCCGGCGCACGAGCTGGTGTGGGTGCGGGGCGGGACGCTGACCTCGCGGGTCGGGAACCGGATCTTCACCGTGCCGGCCGGGTTCGGGCTGTGGATGCCCGCCGGCGTGGCGCACGGGGGCCGGCTCACGGCCGGGGCCGACTTCTTCGACGCCTTCTTCGAGCCCGGCGGGACGCCGGTCGCGTTCGCGGGGCCGACCTCGATCGCGATGACCCCGCTGCTGGAGTCGCTGCTGCTGCGCCTGGCCCGCCGGGATCTCGCGGCGGACGCGCGGGCGCGGACCGAGGCGGTCGTGTTCGACGTGCTCGAGCCGGCGGATCGGCAGTTCGCGCTCGCGCTGCCCGGGGATCCGCGCATCGACGCGATCGCCGAGGCGCTGCTCGCGGACCCCTCCGACGACCGCGGCCTGCGGGACTGGGCGGACCGGCTGGGCGTGAGCGAGCGGACCATCACCCGGGCGTTCCGGGGTGCGACGGGGCTGTCGTTCGCGCAGTGGCGGCAGGCGCTGCGCGTCCACGAGGCGATGGCGCTGCTGTCGGAGGGCGCCGACGTGCGGGGCGTGTCCGAGTCGCTCGGCTACGCCCAGCCGAGCACGTTCATCGCCGCGTTCCGGCGGGTGATGCGGGTCACGCCGGGCGCGCTCGGTGTCCGGAATCCCGTATCGCCTGTCCCGGATGCCGGATTGCCGACAGCTTGATCATCACCTAGCCTGCTTAGGCAAGGCAACCCTTACTAAATCGGTCGCCCCTGCACGAAGGAGCCGGCCGTGACCATGCTGCGTGGTGAAGAGCTGCTTTTGCGGTACGGCCGCACACCGGTCGTCCACGGCGTCTCCGTCGAGCTGCACGCCGGTCGGGTGACGGCGCTGGTCGGCCCGAACGGCAGCGGCAAGTCCACGCTGCTGCGGGCCCTGGCCCGGCTGCATCGCGTGAGCGAGGGCAGCATCGTGCTGGGCTCGCCGCGGCGCGCGGTGTCGCAGCTCACCGCGCGGCAGTTCGCGCGCGAGGTCACGCTGTTCTCGCAGTCGCGCCCGGCCCCGCACGGGCTGACGGTCAGCGAGGTCGTCGCCTTCGGCCGCCACCCGCACCGGCGCGGCTTCGCCGGCCCCTCCCCCGCCGACCGCGCCGCGATCGGCCGGGCCATGGCGCTCACCGGCGTGTCGGACATGGCCGATCGTACGGTCGGCGAGCTCTCCGGCGGCGAGGTGCAGCGCGTCTGGCTCGCCGCCTGCCTGGCCCAGGAGACCGGCGTCGTGCTGCTCGACGAGCCGACGAACCATCTGGACCTGCGCTACCAGGTCGAGACGCTCGACCTGGTCCGCGACCTCGCCGACGAGCACGGCGTGGCCGTCGGCCTCGTACTGCACGACCTCGACCAGGCCGCCCGCGTCGCGGACACGCTCCTGCTCATGCACCACGGCCGCATCCACGCCGCGGGCGACCCGCTCGACGTGCTGACCGCCGAGCACATCGGCGCCGTCTACGACCTGCGCGTCGAGGTCGCCGTCGACCCGCGCACCGGCCACCTCCGCATCGACCCCGTCGGGCGGCACGCCGCCCGCACCCGGATCCCCTCAGGAGAGAACCCCGCATGACCCGTATCACCCGCCTCGCGGCGCTCGCCGCGGTCGCCGCGGCCCTCACGGCCTGCGGCACCACGAACGTCGACAACGCCGCGACCGGCCCCAGCGCGGCCGTCCCGTCGTCGGCGAGCTGCGCCGACGACACCACGAAGACGGCGACCGGCCCGGTGTCGCTCACCGACGGCGTCGGGCGCAAGGTCGAGCTCGCCAAGCCCGCCGAGCGGGTCGCGGTCCTCGAGTGGCAGCAGACCGAGGACCTGCTCACGCTGTGCCGCACCCCGGTCGCGGTCGCCGACGCGAAGGGCTACGGCACCTACGTGAAGGCGGAGGCGCTGCCCCAGGGCGTCGTCTCCGTCGGCGAGCGCGGCCAGCCCGACCTCGACGCGCTCTTCGCGACCAAGCCGGACCTCATCGTCATCGAGGCGTTCAAGGCCGACGACGAGCTGCTCACCAAGCTCGCCCAGCGCGGCGTCCCGGTGCTCGCGACCGTCGGGGCCGACGCCGGCGGGCAGATCGCGAACATGAAGAAGGTCTTCTCGATAATCGCGACGGCGGTCGGCCGGACCGAGCGCGCCGAGCAGGTGCTGCGGCGCTTCGACGAGCACCTCGCCGCGGGCCGGCAGAAGGTCGCCGACGCGCACGTGAAGACCACGAGCTTCCTGTTCTTCGACGGCTGGATCGAGGGCGGCAACGTCGTCATCCGCCCGTACGGCAAGGGCGCCCTGTTCACCGAGCTCGGCCAGCAGCTCGGCCTGACCCCGGCGTGGACGGACGAGATCGACAAGACCTACGGCAACGGCGGCGTCGACCCCGCCTACGGGCTCGCCCAGACCGACATCGAGGGCCTCACCGCCGTCGGCGGCGCGACCCTGTTCTACTCCGACGACCAGACGCCGGAGAGCTACGTCCCCGAGCTCAGGAAGAGCACGATCTGGACCTCGCTGCCGGCCGTCAAGGAGGGGCGCGCGTACGCCTTCCCGGCCGGGCTCTGGGGCGCCGGCGGACCGCTGTCGAACGAGCAGGCGATCGACGCCTACGTGAACATCCTGACCAAGGGGTGAGGCCCTGGGCTCGCGGCGTGAGCGGGGCGGCCGTCCTGGCCGTCCTGCTCCTCGCCGTCGTGGTGACCGGGCTGTGGCACGTGACGCAGGGCACCTCCGGGGTCGGGTTCCAGGACCTGCTGCGGTACCTGTCCGGCGCACGCGAGACCGTCGGCGGCGTCCCGATCGCCGACGTCGTGACCGGCTCGCGCCTGCCGCGCGTGCTCGCCGGGACCGCGGTCGGCGTGGCCCTCGGCGTGGCCGGGGCGCTGCTGCAGTCGGTCACCCGCAACGCGCTCGCCGCCCCGGACACCCTCGCGGTCACGGCCGGCGCCTACTTCGCGCTGTGCGCGGTCGCCGCGTTCGGTCTCGCGGTGCCGCTGTGGGCCTCGGGCGCGGTCGCCTTCGGCGGCGGGCTGGTCGCGGCCGGGATCGTGCTCGCCCTCGCCGGCAGCGCCGCGGGCATCGGCTCGACCCGGCTGATCCTGGCCGGCTCGGCGGTGGCCCTCGCGCTCGACGCGGCGACCGCGATGCTGCTGATCCTGTTCAAGGAGAGCACCACCGGGCTGTACGCCTGGGGCAGCGGTTCGCTCGCCCAGCTGAACCTCGACGCCGCCGGGCGCGCCGCCCCGGTCATCGCCGTCGTGCTCGGCGCCGGCCTGCTGCTGTCCCGGCGGCTGGACGTGCTCGGCCTCGGCGACGACGCGGCCGCCTCGCTCGGCGTGCCAGTCCGTTCGACCCGGCTCCTCGCGGTGCTCTGCGCGGTGCTGCTGACGAGCGTCTCGGTCACGCTCGCCGGTCCCATCGCCTTCATCGGCCTGGCCGCGCCCGTCGCCGTGCGCCTCGCCGCGAACCGGATCGGCGTGCTCGGCCGGCACGGCTTCCTCGTCCCGGCCTGCGGGCTCGCCGGCGCGCTGCTGGTCCTGCTCGCCGACGCGGTCCTGCGGGCCGTGCTCGGCGCCCAGGCGGCCGCCTCGATCCCGACCGGCATCGCGACCTCGCTGCTCGGCTCCGCCGTCATCGTGGTCCTCGCGCTGCGGCTGCGCGACGCCGGAGCCGCGCGCGAGGCACCGCAGGCCCGCGTCGCGGCCCGCTCGCGGCGCCGCTTCCTCGTCGTCGTCGCCGTCGCCGCGGTGCTGCTGGCCGGGGCCGTGCTCGTCGGCCTGCTGGCCGGGAGCCTGTGGCTGCGCACCGGCGACATCGCGCTCTGGCTGCGGGGCGCCGCGCCGGACCTGATCGGCCGGGCGCTCGACGACCGGCTCGCCCGGGTCGCGGCGGCCGTCGTCGCCGGCGCGGCGCTCGCCCTCGCCGGCACCGTCGTGCAGGGCACGGTCCGCAACCCCCTCGCGGAGCCGGGCGTGCTCGGCATCACGGCCGGCGCCGGGCTCGGCGCGGTGATCGTCGTGACCTCGGGGGCGGCGGGCGGCCGGCCGGCGCTCATCGTCGCCGCCGTCGCGACCGGGCTCGCCACCTTCGCGCTCATCGCCGGGCTGGCCTGGCGCGGCGGGCTGCTGCCGGACCGCTTCCTGCTCATCGGCATCGGCTGCGGCTACGCGCTCAGCGATGTCAGCACCTTCCTGCTGCTGCGCGCCGACCCGTGGGACACGCCGCGGATCCTCACCTGGCTCTCGGGCACGACCTACGGCCGCTCCCTCGCCGACGTGCTGCCCGCGGCCGTCGTGCTGCTCGTGGCGACCCCCGTGGTGCTGGGGATGCGCCGCCAGCTCGATCTCCTGGCGATCGACGAGGACACGCCGCGCGTCTTCGGCGTCCGGCGGGAGGGCGCGCGGCTGGCGCTGCTCGCGATCGCGGCGGTCGTGGCGGCGGTGAGCGTGATCCCGGTCGGCGTCGTCGGCTTCGTCGGGCTCGTCGCCCCGCACATCGCCCGCGCGCTGGCCGGCGTGCGGCACGGGCGCATCGTCCCGGTCGCCATGCTGCTCGGCGCGCTGCTCGTGTGCGTCGCGGACACCCTCGGCCGCACCGTCATCGCCCCGTCGCAGGTCCCCGCCGGGCTCATGATGGCCCTGATCGGCGCCCCCTACTTCGTCTGGCTGCTGCGCCGCTCGCGAACCTGAACGGCCTCGCGCAGGAAGTCGCGGATGAGCGTGGTGACGAGGTCGGGGCGCTCGGCGACGAGCAGGTGCGTGGTCCCCGGCACGATGCCCAGCTGGGCGCCGGGGATCGACGCGGCGATGAGCAGCGTGTGGTCCGGCCGGATCGTGTCGCGGTCGGCCGCCAGCACGAGCACCGGCGCGGCGATGCGGGCCAGGTCGGCCGGGTCGATGTGCGGTTCGCTCGTCCAGAGGCGCATGAGCTTGGCCAGTACGACATCCGCATGCTCCGGGCCGTCGGGCGAGAGGCGCTCGTAGTGCATCCGCTCCACGTCCGGCCGGGGCTCCTCCGGCTCCTCCGGCGCGTTCTGGTCCGGTGCGTCCTGGTCCGGTGCGTCCTGGTCCGGTGCGTCCGCGAACGCCGACGGATCCAGGTTGGCGCTGATGGCGACGAGCGAGCGCACGCGCTCGGGGTGTTCGAGCGCGAGCAGCAGGCCGATGATCGCACCGTCGCTGAACCCGACGACGTGCGCCGACCCGAGCCCGGCGGCCTCGAGATAGCCGAGCGTGTCGGCGACACCGCGGGCGTACGAGTACTCCTCGTCGATGTCCGCCGAGCGCCCGTGCCCGGGGCGCTCGAAGGCGTGCACGCGATGGTCGGCCACCAGCGCGTCCGACTGCGCGCGCAGGAACTCCAGCGAGCAGAAGCCGCCGTGCAGCAGCAGGACCGGCTCGCCCACGCCGGCGGCCTCGGCGTAGAGGTCGACGCCGCCGATGCGGTGATACGGCATCTGAGCCCTACCGGCTCTGGCCGGCCGAGACCGGGTCGTCCCCGAACGCGGGGACCACGACCTCCTCGGAGGAGTCGTAGGCGATGAAGAACATCGGGCGCCCCTGCGAGGCCGCGAAGATCCGCCCGACGTATTCGCCCAGCAGCCCGAGGCAGAGCAGCTGCACGGCCCCGAGGAAGAGCAGCACCACCGAGAGCGAGGCCCAGCCGGGGACGGTGACGCCGGCGAAGTACGACACCAGCACATACACGACGAGGCCGAGGCACACGGCGAACCCGGCCAGGCCGAGCCAGGTGGCGATGCGCAGCGGGGCGGCCGAGAAGCTCGTCACGCTGTCCGCGGCCAGGCGCACCATCTTGGTGAGCGGGTACTTCGTCACGCCCACGGCGCGGCGCTCCCGGCTGTACTCCACGGTGCCGCTGGGGAAGCCGAGCCAGGGCACGAGCAGGCGGTACACCGGCTGCCGCTCCGGCAGGGCCCGCAACGCGTCGACCGTGACCCGGCTCAGCAGCCGGAAGTCGCCCGCGTTGTGCGGCATCCGGTTGCCCGCGATGCCGCGCATCATGCGGTAGTAGCCGACCGCCGTCCAGCGCTTGAACATCGTGTCGGTGCTGCGGTCGTTGCGCACGCCGTACACGATGTCGAGGTTCTGTGACCGGGCCATGTCCAGCATGTCCGTGATCAGCTCCGGCGGGTCCTGGAGGTCCGCGTCGATGCTCACCACGTAGTCGCCGACCGAGCGGTGCAGGCCCGCGGTCAGGGCCGCCTGATGGCCGCCGTTGCGCCGCAGCCGGATGACCCGCAGCTGCGGCCAGTAGCGGCGCAGCCCGACCAGCACGGCCGCGGTGGCGTCGGTGCTGCCGTCGTCGACCGCGACGACCTCGTAGGACACGTCCAGCCCGTCGAGCACCTTGCGCAAGCGCTCGGCCATGATCGGGAGGACGGCCTCCTCGTTGTACATCGGCACGACGACGGACAGCGTCGTCGTGTGCTCTGCGGTCGTGCTCATACCGAAAGCTCCCCGGTGTCCTCGGTGCGGAACGTCACGGTCTTACTCACGGGTCAGCGCTCGGACGTCCCACAGCCAGACGTCCTCGACCTGCCGGCCGGAGCCGAGCAGCGGATCCAGCGTCTCACGCAGCTGCGGCAGCGCCTCGACGCGGTAGACGACGACCGCGTCGGCCTGCCACTTGCGCAGCTCGGCCAGCATGTCGGCCCGCTGGGCGGAGGTGAGCTGGACGGCCTTGCCGGTCCTGGCGACATCGAGCAGCACCGAGGTGACCGGGCCGGGCGGCGGCTCGTTGGTGGCGATGTTGTCGGGGCCGAGGGGGCCCATGAAATACCCCTCCGGCATCCGGAAGTCCATCCCGGCCGCCATCTGCCAGGTCAGCGCGGTCATGTCGCCGGTGGCCTTCAGCGCCGGGACGGGGACGACCGTGTGGTTCTCCGCGATGTACTGCTTGTAGGCCCCCGAGGTGAAGAAGTGCGGCACCGGCGGGCGCCCGGTCGCGGGCAGCGGCAGCGGCAGCAGCGGCACCAGGGCGGCGGCGAGGGCGGCCGCCCACACCAGGCGCAGCGGCACCCCGGCGCGCTCGACGCCGCCGTCGGCCGAGGCCTTGATGATCCGGTCGGTGGCCACGGCGAGCATCACGCCGAGCGCGACCACGGTCAGGAAGGTGAAGCGGCCCACGTTCATCGAGTCGAGGATCGGCAACTCCACGAACAGCTTCCACGGCCCCGGCACCCCGGTGCGCTCGAAGTACCAGCCGACGTCCGGGCCGAGGCTGAACGCGAGCCCGATCGCGCCGAGGACGGCCACGGTGCGCACGAGCCGGTCCCGCCACAGCCACAGCGCGAGCCCGGCGCCGAGGATGAGCAGCGCCCAGCCGAAGTAGCCGTTCTCCTCCGCGTAGTTGGTCGACGTCAGCGTGCCGCCGAGGTTGCCCACGGAGGTCGTGGAGTACTCGAAGAGCGTGTTGAGGTCGTTGGTGACGTACGCGAGACCGCCCAGGCTGTCGTAGTGGCGCGGGCCGGCGAACTGCATCCACAGCGGGTAGGCCAGCAGCGGCAGCGACACCCCGACGGCGACGGCGATCCCGGTCAGGAACGGGCGGACCATCGTGCGCAGGCCGGGCAGCAGCGGGAACGCGTAGACGATCACGAACATCCCGAGCGCCATCGCCGTCATCAGCAGGATCTCCTCGCCGATGAGGGCCTGGTAGGCGATCAGCAGGCCCAGGATCACGCCGTCGCGGACCGGCCGCGTGGTGCGGAACAGGCGCAGCGCGAAGCGCACGATCCACGGCACCAGGAACATCGACACGAGGTTCAGGTGCGCGTTGCCGTGCGAGACGATCGTCGGCGCGAAGGCCGCGAACCCGCCGCCCAGCACCGCCGCGATCCGGTGCACGCGCAGGTGGCGGTGCAGCACCCGGTACCACCCGAAAGCGGTCAGCGCGAACCCGAGCGTGACCGCGAGCAGGAAGCTGACGCTCGGGCCGAACAGCAGCGTGATCGGCAGCAGCGGCAGGGCCAGGCCGAGCACGCTCGCGTTGCCCATGAGGTTCACGCCGACGGAGGCGTTCTGCAGGTCGGTGAAGAACGGGTTGTGCAGGTGCGTGATGTTGTAGGTGTCGACCGCCAAAAACCACTCGAACTGATAGTGGTCGTTGTAACTGTGCGCGAGGATGCGGTCGCCCGGGGACAGCCAGACCTGGGAGAACAGGTAGCCGCCAACGGCGACGAAACCAGCCAGGATGAGCAGATCGGCGCGCATCCGCCGAAAACGGGATGTTCCGTCGGGGGCGTTCGCCGGACTCTCCGGCTCCTCGGCAGTCACTCGCTCGCCGGCCTCCTGGTCGGCCCTGACGACGGACATGGCCAGGAGACTAGAGCATTACGCGTGACGAGGTGCCCCGAACGGTCCGGCCCGGCGGTTGTGCGCCCACGTCGCGAAAAACGCCATCCCTTCGGTTGCTCAGCGTGACCGGACGGCCGCGGAACCGCGCCGTCCGCCGGACTGCGGTTCACCCGGCAACGGTCGGATGTTCACACCCGGCCGGTCGCGCGAGATACTCGCGTTCATCGATATTTAGCCGAGTATCTGACGACCCACGAAGGGGACGCATTGGAACCCAGGCATCGTCGTACCGCGTCGATGATCGTGGCCGGCCTGGCCGCACTCGTCGTCCTGCTGCCCGCGACGGCGGCCTTCGCCGACTCGCTGCCGAACCTGCCGCAGAACGCGGGCGGGTACGAGCAGTCGTTCTCCCCCGCCTACGACTACGACACCGACGGCTGCTACGCCGTGGCGGCCATCAGCCCCACCGGCACCCTGAACCCGGGGCTCAACCCGACCGGGGCGCTCAACGGCAACTGCCGGGACCAGTCCGACCTCGACCGCTCGCAGACCTACGCCCGCTCGAAGTGCAACAACGGCTGGTGCGCGATCGTCTACGCCAGCTACTTCGAGAAGGACCAGGCGCTGCCCGGCATCAGCCTCGGCGGCCACCGGCACGACTGGGAGCACGTCATCTCCTGGGTCAACCAGGCGACGAACCAGGTCGAGTACGTGACCACGACGCAGCACAGCAGCCAGGTGACCTACCCGCGCTCGCAGGTGCGCTTCGACGGCTCGCACCCGAAGACCGTCTACCACAAGGACGGCGCCTCGACCCACTTCTTCCGGCTCGCCAACGGCAACGACGAGCCCCCGGAGAACCACTACCACACCTGGCGCTACCCGCCGCTGGTCGACTGGAACGGCTGGCCCAGCACGGCGCTGCGCGACCGGCTCATGACCGCCGACTTCGGCTCGGCCACCATCAAGATCAACGATGGCCGGTTCGTGCCGCTGCTCACCGCGTCCAAGCCCACCGGGATCCCGTTCGACCCGGCCGCCTGACCCGCACCCGCGGGCCGGCTCCGTCAGGAGCGGGGCCGGCCCGCGGTCAGCGCCCGCAGCGCGTGCTCGGCGACGGCGATCAGCGTGTGCTTCACCGAGTCCCGCGAGCGGGCGTCGAACAGGGCGAGCGGCACGTGCCCGGCGATCGCCAGCGCCTGGCGCACCTCCTCGGCGTCGTAGCGCGGCGCGCCCTCGAAGCAGTTGACCGCGGCCAGGTACGGCAGCCCCCGGTGCTCGAAGAAGTCGAGCGCGGCGAAGCTGTCCTCGATGCGGCGGGTGTCCACGATGACGACCGCGCCGAGGGCGCCCCGGGCGAGCTCGTCCCACATGAACCAGAAGCGGTTCTGGCCGGGGGTGCCGAAGAGGTACAGGATCAGGTCCTCGGCGATCGTGATCCGCCCGAAGTCCATCGCCACCGTCGTGGTGCTCTTCGCCGGCACGCCGCCGGTGTCGTCGACCCCCACGCCGGCCGCGGTCATGATCGCCTCGGTGGTGAGCGGGGTGATCTCCGAGATCGCGCCGACGAGCGTGGTCTTGCCGGCGCCGAACCCTCCGGCGATGAGGATCTTCACGGCGGTGATCCGGCTCGTGCCCGGGCGGCGCCGCTCAGAGGTTGCGGAGTCCAATGAGAACCCTTTCCAGGACGTGGATCCGCTCCTGCGAGTCGCCCGCCTCGAGCGGCTCGTGCAGGGTCAGGATCCCTTCGGTGATCATGTCGGCCACCAGCACCCGGGCGACGCCGAGCGGGACGCGCAGGCACGCCGCGACCTCGGCCAGCGACTGCGGCCGGTCGATGCACAGGTCCGCGATGCGCTGCCAGTCCCGCCCGGCGTACCGGCTCGCCTCCGCCCCCTGCCGCATCGTGAGCAGCACCGCCTCGATCGCGATCTCGCGCGTGGGCTCGGTCCGGCCGCGGGTCACCGCGTACGGACGCACCAGGGCTCCGCGCGGGTCCTCCTCGCCGCCCTGGACCATCTACGGGGCCACCGTCTCCCGCGGCGGTGACACCAGCGACTTGCCGACCCGCTCGACCAGCAGCGCCATCTCGTAGCCGACGTGGCCGACGTCGCAGTCGCGGGCCGCGAGCACCACGAGCGACGAGCCGTCGCTGATCGCCATGAGGATCAGGTAGCCGGCCTCCATGTGCACGATCGTCTGCCGCACCCGGCCGCCGTCGAAGTGCCGGCCGACGCCGTAGGTGAGGCTGACCAGCCCGGCCGTGATCGAGGCGAGCTGCTCGGCCCGGTCCGGCGGGAGGTCGCCGGTGGCGGCCAGCAGCAGGCCGTCGGCCGAGACGGCGATGACGTGCGCGACCCCGTTCAGGGGCTGGGCGAAGCTGTCCAGCAGCCAGCTCAGGCTCTCCAGTGCGCCGGACCCGCTCATCTGTGGTTCTCCTCCGC
The DNA here is from genome assembly GCF_059739745.1 of Dactylosporangium thailandense. Classification (NCBI taxonomy): domain Bacteria; kingdom Bacillati; phylum Actinomycetota; class Actinomycetes; order Micromonosporales; family Micromonosporaceae; genus Dactylosporangium; species Dactylosporangium thailandense. The sequence goes on along the minus strand of NZ_AP029195.1, from coordinate 12,373,818 downwards.
TGGCTGGGCGTGGTCCGTCGCGGCCGCGCCGGCCTGACGTCCGCGCTGAACTCCCCGTTGGTACGACGACAACAGCCCGCGCAGTTCCTCGGCGCTGGGCCGCTTGAGCTTGGCCGGGCGCGCGGGCACGCCGCCGGGCACGAGCTGGGCCTGCGGCGAGCGGATCGGCAGGCCGGAGCGGGTGCTGGCGTCGGTGCGCGGGTGCTGCGCCGCGGCGGCGGCCCGCCAGCCCTCGTCGGCCCGTGTCCGCCAGCCGCCCTTGGCCGCGCCGTTGGCGGGTGGCGCGGCGGGCGCGGGCGGCGGCGGTCCGGTGAGCGCGCTGTGGCCGCGCTCGTGGAACCAGGTGTCCTCGATCGCCCGGAAGATCGGCAGCTCCGTGGTGTCGTCCGCGGCCGCCGGCCCGGCGGTTGCGCCCAGCGGGTCCGGCCGGTACTCCTCCCGCCGGTGCACGGCGACCGGCGCCTGCGGCGGCGGGGCGGCCGGGCGCCGGGTCGGCAGCGCCGTGCGCCGCTCGACCGGCGGCCGCACGAGCGCGCCGGCGGGCAGCACGACCTCGGCGACCGTCCCGCCGCCGGCGTTGTCGCCCAGCCGCACCGTGACGCGGTGCCGGGCGGCGAGCCGGCCGACGACCGCGATGCCCATGAGCCGGAACGCGCCGACGTCGACCGGCGCCGGCTCGGCCAGGCGGCGGTTGAAGTCGGTCAGCGCCGCGGGGTCGATGCCGAGGCCGCGGTCCTCGACGCGCACGATCGTGCGGTCGCCGATGCGCCGCCCGGAGACCAGGACGGGCGCGTGCGGGGGCGAGAAGCGGGTCGCGTTGTCCAGCAGCTCGGCCAGCAGCCGCACCACGTCGTTGACGGCGGGGGCGGCGACGAGCACGTCCCCGTCGGTCTCGGCGAGCTCGACCCGCTCGTAGAGCTCGATCTCGGACTGGGCGGCCCGGATCACGTCGAGCAGCGGCGCGTCCTGGCGGCGCGGCGGCGCGGTGTCGGCGCCGGCCAGCACGAGCACGTTCTCGTCGTTGCGCCGCATCCGGGTGGCGAGGTGGTCGAGCTGGAACAGCTCGGCGAGCCGCTTCGGGTCGTCCTCGCCGCGCTCGATCCGGTCGAGCTGGCCGATCATCCGGTCGACGAGGGTCTGGCTGCGGCGGGCGACGCTGAGGAACATCGCCGAGACGCTGTCGCGCAGCACGGCCTGCTCCGCCGCGACCCGGACCGCCTCGCGGTGCACGGTGTCGAACGCGCGCACCACCTCGCCGATCTCGTCGCGGCGGTCGATCCCGGCCGGGGTGCGGATCTCGGCGGCGATCTGCCGCGGCGAGCGCTCCTGCACCGTCCGCGCGTCGCGCAGCCGCAGGACGAGCTCGGGCAGGTCGTGCTCGGCCACGCCGAGCGCGGTCTGCCGCAGCCGCCGCAGCGAGCGGACCATCGAGCGGGCGGTGACGAAGGCCAGGCCGGCCACGAGCGCGAGGATCGCGAAGAGCACCGCGGACTCGAGCACGACCTGGCGGCGCACCGCCGAGCCGACGGCCTTGGCGTCGCCGACGAGCTGGTCGTCGAGGCGCGCCTCGGTCCAGCGCATGAGGTCGTTGACGGCGCCGAAGACGGCCACCGCGTCCTCGGCGCCGACCGTGCTCGGCTGGCCGGCCGTGCGCTGCAGGGTGCTCGTCAGGTCGTCGGCCATCTGGGTCGCGTCGCCGGCGATGGCGGACTCGACGATGCGGCGCTGGGGCACGCTGGCCGAGAGCGAGAACGCGACGAACGCCTCCTGCTGGCCGGTGAGCGTGGCCAGCAGCGCGGCGAGCTGGTGGGCGTCGAGGGAGCCGGACTTCAGGGCGGCGTAGGAGACCGCCTCCTGCTCGGCGACCCGCGCCTTGGCCTTGGAGAACGCCGCGGCCGCCCGCAGCTCGTCGGCGAGCGCCTGGTCGGTGCGGACCTGGGCGACGGCCTCGCGGTAGGAGACGAGGTCGTCGGCGACGACGCCGTAGCGCAGCAGCACCTCGGCGACCGACACGCCCCGGCGGCCGCCGACGTCCTTGCGGATCGCGGCCAGCACGTCGAGCTGGGCGTCGATGCGCTCCAGGCGGTCCCGCACGCCGGCCGGCACGGCGGCGCCGAGGGAGTCGCGGCGCCTGCTGTAGCCGGCGACGGCGGCGTCGGTGCGCACGATCTGGCGGTTGTACGCGTCCGGCTTCGCGTCGGCCGCGGAGAGCAGCGCCGCGGCGGCCATGCGCTCGAGGTGGACCTCCTGGGCGAGGCCGGACACGTCGGCGGAGAGCCGGGTCAGGGCCCCGACCGTGTCGGCGTCGCTGGCCCGGGCGGCCGCGTCGTGCAGCCGCAGCGCGGCCAGCGTGACGATCGCCAGCAGCGGGATCAGCAGGATCAGGCCGAGCTTCGAGCGGATGCGGGCGTTGGCCAGCCGCGGCCGGCGGATGCGAAACCCACCACCGGCAGGCCTGTTCGATACGGGCATGCGCGAGTTCTCCGCGTACTCGTGGCCGCCAATGAGCGGGTGCCGGGGCGCAGGACACGGCATTCCACCATGAACGGCACGATCTCGGAAACCCCGTCAAGCGCGCCGGGCACATTTGTTGATCAAGCGAGCAATGTCGATCAAAGGTGTAACCAGCGCATTTATTGCTACCACTGGGTAAGCGATGCCGGAGAAGTTAACACGGCGCATTTCGACCCACTTGACCGACCTCGCGTGAGTTGGCAAGGTGTGCATCCGAATGAACGGGGCTTCGATCGAGGGGAATCGACTTGCGGCGCGGGCGCTATGTTGCGGCGATGCTGGCGGTGGCCCTGATATCGACCAGTGCGTGCACGCCTGCCAATGCCAAGAACGAGGCCGACATCCTCGTCGCGGCGAGCCTCGAGCTGTCGGGCAGCGCGGCCGACGTCGGCGTGGCCTACCAGCGGGCGCTGGAGCTGCGGGCGGCCCAGATCAACGCGAGCGGGCTGCTCGGGCGGCGCCGGCTGACCGTGCGGATCAAGGACAACCGGGGCGACCCGGCGACCGCGCTCAGCCAGCTCACGGCCTTCACCGCGGACCCGGCCGTGACCGCGATCGTCACCGGGACCTGCGCCGACTGCACCGGCGGGGCGGCCCGGGCCATCGACGAGCGGCGGGTGCCGACGATCGCGTTGTCGCCGGTCGCGGACGTCATCGCGCCGCCGGCCGAGCGGCGGTACATCTTCCGCCTCGCCCCCAGCGCCGACGACGACGCCGTCGTGCTGACGGGCGAGCTCGGCCGGGCCGGCCAGCGCAAGGTCGCGCTGCTGAGCAGCGACGACGCCTACGGTCGGCACGGCGCCGACGCGACGGCCCGCGAGACCGGCAAGATCGGCGCGAAGGTCGTCGGCCGGGCCCAGTTCGCGCCGGCCGACACCGACCTCGGCAGGGCCGCCCGCACGGCGCTGGCCGGCGGCCCGGACGCGGTCGTGATCTGGGGCTTTCCGCCCCAGGCGGCGCTCGCGCTCGGGGCGGTGCGCGACGCCGGCTACCACGGCCAGGTCTACCTCGACGCCGCCGCCGCGGGCGAGCTCTTCCTCGGCGCCCCGTTCGCCGGCGCCGGCGCCACCGCCCTGGTCTTCACGCCGACGCTCGCCATCGACGACGTCATCGCGACCACGCCCGCGAAGGCGGCCCGGCGGCAATGGTTTCAGGACTACACGTCCCGCTACGGCACCTACCACGGTCATGCCTCATTCGCGGCCGACGCCTTACAACTCATCGCGAATGCCGTGGTGCAGTCCGGATCGCTCGACGGGCCCACCCTGCGGGCCCGGCTGGAATCGGCGCAGATCGACGGGCTCAGCGGTTCCATTCGATTTACGCCCGACAATCATTCCGGGTTCACGCCGCAATCGCTGACCATGCTCGAGGCGCGCGGCGGCCGGTGGCGCCTGCTCGGCTAGATCAGTTTTCGAAAACTCAATTTGGGGGTCCAGGCAGTGAGGCGTTATCGCACATTGCTCGTGTCGGCGCTCGCCGTCGTCATGATCGGCGCGGCGGGGTGCTCATCGGATTCGCAGCCGCAGCCCGCGGCGGCCGGCGCGGGAAAGCCGGCGGACAAGGTCACCTACCTGACGGCGTTCGGCGCGGTCGGCCGCGACGCGTTCGCCTGGGTGGCCCAGGACAAGGGGTACTTCAAGGAGGCCGGCCTCGACGTCACCATCCAGCTCGGCGCGGCGACGGGCGAGAATCTCAAGGGCCTCGCCTCCGGGCAGGCGCAGTTCGCCAACCTGGACCTGATCGGCGCCTGGATCCTCGCGGGCAAGGGCGACTACAAGGACTTCCGCACGATCGCCGCGATCCACCAGCAGACCCTCGTGTCCATCATCGCGCTGGAGGGCTCCGGCATCTCCGCGCCCAAGGACCTCGAGGGCAAGAAGCTCGGCGCCGCCACCGGCTCGGTGAACCAGCTGCTGTTCCCGGGCTACGCCAAGCTGGCCGGCATCGACCCGAGCAAGATCCAGTGGGTCAACGCCCAGCCCGCCCAGCTCCCCGCGCTGCTGGCCGGCGGCCAGGTCCAGGCGCTGAGCACGTTCCTCATCGGCTCCAAGGGCATCGAGAAGGCGGCCGGCGGCAAGAAGGCCGTCGTGCTGCCCTACAGCAAGTACCTCGGCGACCTGTACGGCAACGGCATCATCACCACCGCGAAGATCGCCAAGGACAGCCCGGACCTCGCCCGCCGGTTCCGCGACGCCTGCCTCAAGGCGCTCAAGTACACGATCGAGCACCCCGACGAGGCCGCGCAGATCCTCAAGAAGGCGCAGCCGGCCGCGGACGTCACCGCCGCCGTCGGCGAGATCACGCTCATGACGCCGTACGTCAGCTCCGGCAGCGCGATCGGCGTGATGGAGCAGGAGCGGGTCGCCCGGGCGATCGCCACGCTGCAGGCCGCCGAGCTCATCCCGGCCGGCCTGACCCCGGACGCGGTCGTCGACTTCTCGCTCACCCCGAAGGCCTGAGCCGTGAGCACCTCCATCGACCCCGGCCCGTCGCGCTACTCGTTCGACAACGACGACCCCGAGTCCGTCGGCCGGCACAGTCACCTGTCGGACATCCTCGACCCGCTCACCTTCGAGCGCCTCGGCTCGCTCGGCGACCTGGCCGGGCGGCGCTGCCTCGAGGTCGGGGCGGGCGGCGGCAGCGTCGCCCGCTGGCTCGCCGAGCGGGGCGCGGACGTGCTGGCCACCGATCTCAACGTGCGGCACCTGCCGCTCGACGCCGGGTTCCGGGTGCTGCGGCACGACCTGGTGCGCGAGCCGGTGCCGGACGGGCCGTGGGACGTCATCCACGCCCGGCTCGTGCTGCTGCACATCCCCGAGCGCGAGGCGATCCTCGAACGGCTCGCGGCCGAGCTGGCCCCGGGCGGGGCTCTGGTGATCGAGGACTGGGCGACGGAGTTCGGCAACCTGTGCCTCGCCGCGCCGGACCGCGAGACGGCGGAGCTCATCGAGGAGTACCGCGACGTCCTCGTGAACCGGGTGCTCCCGGCCCGCGGCAACGACCCCACCTGGGCCGCGCGGGTGCACGCCACGATGCTCGCGCACGGGCTGACCGGGGTCGACACCGTCATCAACGCCGCCTCCTGGCCCGGGGGCAGCCCGGGGGCGGTGCTGATCGCGGTCAACGTGGCCCAGCTGCGCGAGGACTTCGTCGCCGCGGGGTTCACGCCGGAGCGGATCCGGCAGCTGTACTCCGCCGTGCGGGATCCCCGCCTGGTCGTCCGGAGCCATTTCACGTACTCGACCATCGGCCGGCGACCGGACGGGTCATGAGCTCGCGATGGGCCGGACTGTCGCTGCCCCTCGCCGGGGCGGCGGTGGCCGTCGGGCTGTGGTGGGGTGCGACCGCGCTCTTCGGCATCCGGTCCTTCTTCCTGCCCTCGCCCCCGGATGTCGTCTCGGCGTTTCGCGCGCAGCCGCGGTACCTGCTCACCGAGGCCGGGGCGACGCTGCGCGAGACGGCCCTGGGGTTCCTGATCGCGCTGGTCGCGGGCCTGCTCATCGCGATGCTGCTGACCATGTCCCGGGCGGTCGAACGGGCCACCCTGCCGCTGCTCGTCGCCCTGAACTCGATCCCGAAGGTGGCCCTCGCGCCGCTGCTGATCGTGTGGCTCGGCTACGGCCCCGGCCCGAAGATCGTGATGATCGTGCTCATCAGCTTCTTCCCGATCGTGGTGTCGGCGGCCGCCGGGCTGTCGTCGACCCCGGCTGACCTCGGCGAGCTGGCCACCTCACTGTCGGCGTCGTGGTGGCAGGCGTACCTCAAGGTGCGCCTGCCCTGGGCCCTCCCCCAGGTGTTCGTGGGGCTCAAGCTCGGCATCTCGCTTGCCGTCATCGGCGCCGTCGTCGCGGAGATCAGCAGCCCCAACGGCGGGCTCGGCGCGGTCGTCGTGCTCTCCGGCACCTCGCTGGACACCCCGCTCGCGTTCGCCGCCATCACCCTGCTGGCGGTCCTGAGCATCGCGCTGTTCTACCTCGTCGTGGGCCTGGAGCGGCTGCTGCTGCCCTGGGCCCGCGCGATCGCCGCCTAGGTTCTCTCCGGAGGGGTCATGATCGAGCTGGACGGGGTGTCCCGGGTCTTCCGCACCCGCTCCGGCGACGTCGAGGCGCTGCGCGCGATCGACCTGACCGTGGCGGCCGGCGAGTTCCTGGCCGTCATCGGCCGCTCGGGCTGCGGCAAGTCGACCCTGCTGCGGCTCGTGGCCGGCCTGCTGGCGCCGACCGAGGGCCGCGTCGCCATCGGCGCGGCCCCGGTCACCCGCCCCCGCCCCGACGTCGCCCTGATGTTCCAGCGCCCGGCCCTGCTGCCGTGGCGCTCGGTGCTCGGCAACGTCCTGCTGCCGCTGGAGCTGCGCGGCCGGGTCCGCCCGCCCGATCGCGCCCGCGCGCAGTCCCTGCTGGACGCGGTCGGCCTGGCCGGCTTCCACCGGCGCCTGCCCCACGAGCTCTCGGGCGGCATGCAGCAGCGCGTGGCCCTGTGCCGCGCCCTCATCCAGCGCCCGAGCGTCCTGCTCATGGACGAGCCCTTCTCGGCCCTGGACGCCCTCACCCGGGAGGAGCTGGCGGGGCAGCTGCAGCAGGTGCACATGGAGATGCGCCCGACCACGGTCTTCGTGACCCACTCGATCCAGGAGGCGGTGCTGCTGGCCGACCGCGTGGCGGTGCTGAGCAGCCGCCCGGGCCGGGTGCAGCGCATCATCACGGTCGATATCCCCCGGCCGCGCTCCTTCGGCCGCAACGCCCACCTGACGGACGTCGCGGCCCGGGTGGCCGAACTCACCGATCTGCTGCACGCCACCGATGCCGCCGTGCCCCTCCTGGACACGAAAGCGATCTAAAATGGCGCGATGGCGACCGACGGATGTGAGGTCCAGATGACGGAGCCGGACGCCACGATCGAGCTCCTGACCGCGGCGCCCGGGCGCGCCGGGCTCGTGATGGACTTCGACGGGGTGCTCTCACCGATCGTCACCGACCCGGCCTCGAGCCGTCTGCTCGACGGCACGGCCGACCAGCTCGCCGGGCTCGCCCGGCGCCTCGACCTCGTCGCCCTGATCTCGGGCCGGCCCCTGGCGTTCCTGCGCGACCGGGCGCCGATCGACGGCGTGGCGCTGCTGGGCTCCTACGGCCTCGAGGAACTGCGCGACGGCGTCACCCACACCGAGCCGGCCATCGAGGCCTGGCTTCCCGCGGTGCACGAGGCGAGCGCGGAGCTGCACCGGACGTTCGACGACGCCGACGGCGTCAAGGTCGAGGACAAGGCCGTCTCGGTCGCGGTGCACTGGCGGCTGGCCCCGGACCGGACGGCGGCGGCCGAGGCCGTGGCGGCGGCCCTGCGCGAGATCTCCGGCCGCACCGGCCTGGTGGCGGAGCCCGGCAAGCTCGTCGTGGAGCTGATCCCGCCCGTCCGGCAGGACAAGGGCACCGCGCTGACCCGGCTGGTCGACCGGCTCGGGCTGGCCCGCGTCGTCTACGCCGGCGACGACCTCGGCGACCTGCCGGCCCTGCGCGCGGCGGTCGCCGGCGGCGGCCACGCGCTGGTGGTGACCCACGGCCCGGAGACGCCGCCGGACCTGCTCGAGGTCGCCACCCGCACGTTCGACGGCGTCGAGGCGTTCGCGCAGTGGCTGGGCCGGCTGCGCGCCACGCTCGACCCCGCGGCGGCCCCGGCCGAACCGGCGTGAGCGACTGGGAGCGGCGGGTCGGCGAGGCCTGGGCGGCGATCGACGAATACGAGGGCCGCGAGGACGCGTTCCGCGCGCTGATCGACGAGCTCGCGGACGAACTGCCCGCGGACGATCCGGTCGCGGCCTTCGAGCGGGCCGGTGCCTGGGACTCGACCGGGCACTCCGACCGGGCCGTGCCCCTCTACCGCTTCGCCCTCGAGCACGGCCTCACCGGCTACCGGCGGCGCCGCGCGGTGATCCAGATGTCCAGCTCGCTGCGCAACATCGGGCAGGCCGGCACGGCAGTGGCCCTGCTGGAGGCCGAGCGGGCCCTCGACCCGGCCGGGCTCGACGAGGCGACGCGCGGGCTGGCCGACGCGATCAGCGCGACCCTCGCCCTGTGCCTGGCCGACACGGGCCGCGAGCGGGAGGCCGTGTCGGTGGCGGTCGCGGCGCTCGCCGCGCACCTGCCGCGCTACCAGCGATCGATGGCCAACTACGCCCGCCGACTGGTCGAACCGGGCTGATCCCGGGCCGCCTCCGCCGCGTACACCGGGGTGAGGAGGTGCCGCACGTGGTCCGATTCAGCAAACGCGCCGAGGACGCGGACCGCGACCCCGGGCCCAGGGCCGCCGGGGATCGTTACGCCAACCGCGAGACCGCCGCCGGGCTGTTCAGCCGCCCGCCGCCCCCGATCCCGCCCAAGCCGCCCCCGAACCCGGCGCCGGCGCGGCACGACCCCGAGCCGCAGGCGCGGCACGAGCCGGAGCCGCCGGCACCGCAGCTGTCGATACGGCCGCTGCGAGAGCCGGCGCCGGCCGTCACCACGATCCGGGTCGAGCCGGTGCCGATCGACGGGTTCGAGTTCGAGACCGCCGCGCCCTGGTGCAGCGATCCCCCGCCGGAGCCGCCCCGCCCGCCGGTCCCGCGACCCGCGCCGCGCCCGATCTTCGAGCCGCTCGCCCCGCGGCCCGAGCGCCGCACGATCACCTGGCTGGACGAGTGAGGAGCGGGCCGCCGCCCGCTCAGCTCGCCAGGGCGCCCGGCACCAGCCCGGACGCGGCGGCGACGGTCTCGCGCACGTCGGCGACGAAGCGGTCGACGCGTTCGGGCGGGACGCCGGGCATCAGCACGACGTGGGCGTTGCCGCGCTCGTCGGTCGCGAGCGGCCACCGGTCCAGCAGCGGCTGCGGCGGGCGCGGGAACACCACGGTGAAGGCCCGCGGCTGGGCGCGCCAGGCCGGCCAGCCGACGCCGCGCAGCTGCTGCTCGGTGTACCGCGCCAGCGCCCGCGCCCCCTCCGCCCGCGCCCGCAGGCCGGCCGGGCCCCAGTGCCGCAGCAGGTACCACAGCCACAGCGGCGCGTGCCCCGAGCGCGAGCCGGTGATGGTGCTGTCGGGCGCGGCCGTGTACGTGATGTCGCCCCGGCCCGTGTGCCGGTCGGCGAGCGCCACGACCACCCCGCACGGGAACGGCACCGCCAGGAACTTGTGCCCGCTGACGGCGATGCTGTGAGCGCCGTCGGTGAACGTGAACGCGGGGCGGCCGACGGACTCGTCCAGGGCCAGCGGCACGCCCGCCAGCGCGGCGTCGGCGTGGACCCAGCGCCGATGCGGCTCGACCCCGGCGGCGTCGAGGGCCGCGCCGATGCGGGCGATGTCGTCCACCGCCTCGGTCATCGTCGTGCCGATCGAGGCCACCACGATGACGCCCGTGCCGCGCCGGTGCCGCGAGTCCCGGCTCACCGCCGCGTGGAGCAGGTCGTACCGCATCTCCCCGCGCTCGTCGGCCGGGATCTCGCGCAGCCGCAACCGCAGCAGCTCGGCGGCCTTGGCCACGCTGTAGTGCGCCGCCGAGGAGCAGTAGACGGTCGCGGCCGCGAGCTGCCGCCGCGCCTGCCACAGCGCCCAGTGGGTGCTCTCGGTGCTGCCGGTGGTGACGTACCCGTGCCGGTTGTCCAGCGGCGCCCCGAACAGGTCCGCCAGGAACCCGATCACCTCGTACTCGAGGTGCTTGGTGTGCAGGCGGTACGCGCCGCCGGGCGCGAACGGGTGCCCGACGTTGTTGAGCAGCAGGCGCTCGAACGGCACCAGGGCGCTCACGTCCGGCAGGTCGGTCGCGCCGGGGAAGCCGAGGTCGTAGTCGCGGTGCTGGAGCAGGTCGGCGTGCAGCTGGTCCAGCCGGCCCGCCACCGTCGGGTCGCCCGGCAACCCCGGGGTCATCGCGGCCGCGACCCGTGGTCGACGATCCGGCCGATCTCGCCCATCCACCGCCACACGTGGTAGATGGGGTCGGACTCGGGCGTCTCGGCCAGCGCCGGGTTCCAGCGCCAGTGCATGCTCGGGGTGCCGTACTGCGTGTTGCCGTCCCGCACCGAGCAGTCCACGGTGAGCGCGTTGAACTGCTGCTCCCCGCCGCGGTCGAGCACCAGCATCGTGCCGTCGATGAGCCGGGCGTAGCAGCGGCCCGGCAGATCGGCCTCGCTGCGCGCCGTGCGCTGGGCGGTGGCCCAGTCGCCGTACTGCGTGTCGAGCGTGACGACCCCGATGCCGGCGAACACGGCGTGGCCCGACATCGAGTCGGTCTTGTTGCACATGGCGGTCCGCGGGTCGAAGCGCGGATCGGCGGTGTAGCCCTCGCGGGCGTGCTGGGCCATCCCGTACAGCAGGTGCGGCAGGGAGGCGGCCTCGTCGTCGGCGAGGAAGATCCGGGTGGCCGTGCGCAGCTGGTCGTACAACCGGCCGTCCGGCTCGCTGTAGAACAGGGCCACCCCGTGCGGGGCGAGCGGGTCGCGGCGGCGACGCTCCCAGGCGTGCCGCGCGTGCAGGAACGAGAAGCGCCGCAGCCGCGCCACGACCGCGCCCCGATACGTCGGCGTGATGTCCACGTTCGGCGGCGGTGGCAACGGTACCGACTCGGGGCCGGCCGGCACGCTCTGCATGTGCCGCGGGCCGGGCGCGCGGGTCTCGGGCTCGGGCGAGAAGCCCGGCGGCGGTGTCTGCCCCTCGCTCGTGCGCTCGAGCGCCCACCAGGGCACCGGGGAGGAGGACGGCGAGGGGCTGATGCGCGGGTCAGACATCGAGGTCCTGCAGCCGCTGGTCGAGCACCCGCAGCGGGTCCGGCCGGCCCTTGCCGACCTCGGCGAGCACCGGCGCCTTGCGGGCCCGCAGCGCGAAGCCCCACACCACGCCGACGACGACCGTCAGCAGCACCACGGCCGGGATGATGGCCTGCAGCGGCGAGCTCTCGGCGATCTGCAGCAGCGAGGACAGGTGCGACACCATGATCGCGAGCACGACCAGGCCGCCGACCACCCCGAGCGAGGGCAGCACCGTAGTGACGAACAGGCCCTCGGCGCTCCCGCCGCCGCGGCGGTAGAAGCGGATCGCGCCCGTCGAGATGAGCACGAGCATGACCAGGATGCCCACGGCGCCGGCCGCGGAGAACCAGGTGAAGATGACGCCGATCGGGTCCGCCCCGGCCGCGGCGAAGACGCCGACGACGAGCAGGGCCGAGACGCTCTGCACGAGCGAGCCGCCGGTCGGCGCGCCCTGGGCCCGGCCGCTGGTGCCGGTGCGGGCCAGCCACGCCGGCAGCACGCCCTCGCGGGCCATGGCGAAGAGGTAGCGCGCGATCGTGTTGTGGAAGGACAGCATGGCCACCGTCACGCTCGTGACGAGCAGGAGCGTGGCGAGCAGGCTCAGGCCGCTGCCGTACCACTGGTCGAACAGCGAGAACGGCAGGCCCGAGTCCGGGTTGGCGGCGGTCGCCGCGATCTGCCGGTCGCCGACGGCCACCGCGAGCGCCCAGGCCGAGACCCCGTAGAACAGGGCCATGAAGAGCACCGCGGCCAGCGTGGAGCGGCCGATGCTCCGGCTGGTGCGGACCTCCTCGGAGTACGCCGGGGCGGTGTCGAAGCCGATGAACGCCGCGATGCCGAGCGCGAAGGCACCGCCGATGCCGGGCGCCCACAGGCCGCTGAGGGTGATCGGCGCCGCGGTGATCGAGCCGCCGAACGGGTGCGTGAAGCTCGCGATGTCGAACAGCGTGATGACCGCGAGCTCGACGCAGAGCACGCTGCCGACGACGAACGCCGACAGCGAGACGTGCAGCAGCCCGCAGATGGCGACGACGAGCCAGATGACCCCGGCCCAGATCAGCCACGATCCGCCGATCAGGCCCGCGATCGTGACGCCGATCAGGCCGTACAGACTCATCTGGATCGCCGAGTAGAACACCAGCGCGAGCGCCCCGCCGGCGAGCCCGGCCACCGGCCCGAAGGCGTGGGCGAGCAGCGCGTAGGCCGGGGCGGCGTGCGGCACCGTGCGCGACATGGCCACGTATCCGACCGCGAGGAGCCCGAGCATGACGCCGAGCAGCGGGAACGTCAGCGGCGTGGCGACGAGTCCGGTGGCCGCGTAGGTGGCGACGATACCGCCGGCGAGCACCGCCATCGGCGAGCTCGCGCCGACCTGGAAGAGCCACACACCCCCGCCGCTCATCTTGCGGCGAGTGAGACCTTGCGTCGTCACCGGACCCCACCGTCCACAGTGGAGATGTTCCGGATTGCGGGCACGGGTGTAGCGGAAGGACGCATCGCGGCGCGCTCTCCAAGGCTCTGATGGGGCCGAATGCAATCCGACCACGGGAGTCAATGTGATAAATGTCGCTGCGAAGTGTATAGGTGTGGATCACTGAGCGCATACCGCCCGAGGCTGCGTGGAAATTCACATTCCGCGCCGTCATGATCACCTTGCGTTGACCTTTCCGTACGGCAACAAAGGATCCTTAGTCGAGTCGGAAATCCGATCGGAAAACTGCCACGAAGGCCGCACCGGCGGCCGGCGGCGCGGAAAATCGCGCGGGGGTTCGGCGGCCCGCGAGTAGCGTCCGGCCGATGACGGAACCTGAAAAGCCCGAGCATCTCGAAGGCGGCCGGACGACCGGTGCGCAACGCCTCGGGGACACGATCCGAAAACCGGCCCGGCCGTGGACCCCGGCCGTCCAGGCGGTGCTCGCCCACCTGGAGGCGGCCGGGTTCGAGGGCGCGCCCCGGCCCCGCGGCCTCGACGACCAGGGCCGCGAGGTGCTGACGTACCTGCCCGGGGAGACCATCGGCAACGTCACGCCGTGGGCCCCGTGGGTGTTCGACGAGACGACGCTCGACCTCGTGGGCGCCTGGCTGCGCGGGCTCCACGACGCCACCGAGGGCTGGGTCCCGCCCGCCGGCGCCGTGTGGATGTCGGGCGCCTCCTGGCGGCCGGGTCTCGTCATCGGCCACCAGGACGCCGGGCCCTACAACGCGGTCTGGAACGAGGGCCGGATCGCCTTCGTCGACTGGGAGGTCACGGGGCCGTCGAGCCGCGAGTTCGACCTCGCGTTCGCGGCGTTGTGGTGGGTGCCGCTGCACGCCGAGCACATCGCCCGGGCCGTCGGCTTCACCGCGTTCGAGGATCGTGCGCGGCGGCTGCACCGGCTGCTCGACGCGTACGGCTACGAGGGCGACCGCCGGGCGTTCGGCGTCACGGTGGCCGCCCGAGTGCGGCGCAACGCCGAGGTGCTGCGCCGGCTGGCGGCGACCGGCGACCCGGTGTTCGTCCGGAACCTGCCGATGACCGAGGACCTGGAGACGGCCGCCCGGCAGGTGGAGGCGTTGCCCGAGTCCTTCTGGACCGCCTGACTTTGTGCGCGGTGGCGACGGTACGTCATGATCGAGGAGTGATTCGCTTTGTCCTCAACGTCCTGTGGGTCATCTTCGGCGGCGGGTTCGTGCTGTTCCTCGGCTACGCGCTGGCCGCGCTCATCTGCCTCGTGCTCGTGGTGACGATCCCGTTCGCGATCGCGTCGTGGCGGCTGGCGGTGTACTCCCTGTGGCCGTTCGGCCGGACGGTGCAGGCCAAGCCCGGCGGCTCCGGCGTGGTGACCGGCCTCGCCAACGTGCTGTGGGTGGTGCTCGCCGGCTGGTGGCTCGCGCTGACCCACATCTCGGCCGGCATCACCCTGTGCGTCACCATCATCGGCATCCCGTTCGGCATCGCGCACTTCAAGCTCGTGCCGGCCGCGTTCTGGCCCCTGGGCCGCGAGGTCGTCGACCTCGACTAGGCCTCGACCAGGCCTCGACCGGGCCTCGACTAGGCCGGCTCAGACCCGCGGCCGGGCCGGTCCAGGTGCGCGTGGCGCAGCTGCGCCTCGAGCTCTTCGATGCGGGCGAGCAGGTCCAGCACGACACCCAGCGCGGCGTAGTTCAGCGGCAGCTCGGCGTGCAGGCGGCGGATGCGGGCGAGGCGGGCCAGCTGGGCGTCCGGAAACTCGGGCGCCCCGCCGGCCCCCGGCACCGGATCCAGCAGGCCCAGGGCCACGAACCGGGCCACCAGGCGCGGATGCACGCCGGCCGCGGCCGCGAACGCCTCCAGCGAGCGGACGCGAGCGGTCTGTCTCGTCGTGTGCACGATGGCCAGGGTCATGAGGCGCTCCGCGGGTCGTAGGCCGATGCGCGCGCCAGCTCCTCGAACAGCCGGCGCTCCTGGGGTGTCGGGTCGGGCGGGACCATCACGCGCACCTCGGCGTAGAGGTCACCGGGGCGCGCGCCCGGCAGGCCCTGGCCCCGCAGGCGCAGGCGGCGGCCGGACGAGGAACCCCGCGGCACGTCGAGGAGCACCTCGCCCGCCGGCGTGCGCAGCGGGACCTTCGCGCCGAGGGCCGCCTCCCACGGGGCGACGGGGAGCCGGACGGTGAGGTCACGACCGTCCACTGTGTACCGTGGGTCCGGCGCGAAGCGCACCACGAGGTGCAGGTCGCCGCGGGGCCCGCCGCCGAGGCCGCCCGCGCCCTGCCCGGCGAGCCGCAGGCGCTGCCCGTCGGCGACGCCGCGCGGGATCGTGACCCCGAGCCGGGTGCCGTCGGGCAGCGTGACGGTGCGGTGGCCGCCGCGGTACGAGTCCTCGAGCGTGATCGTGATCGTCGCCTCGGCGTCGGCTCCCCGCACCGCCCCGAAGCCGAACAGGTCCTCGAAGTCCGCGAAGTCCTGAAACCCGCCGCCGGGGCCGCCGCGGAAACCGCCGCCGCTCGGGACCGAGGCCCGGGCGTCGTACTCGCGGCGCAGCGACGGGTCCGAGAGCGCCCGGTACGCCTCGGTGATCTCCTTGAAGTGATCCTCCGCGCCCGGCTCCTTGTTCACGTCGGGGTGGCTGCGGCGGGCCAGGGTGCGGTACGCCCGCTGGATCTCCTCGCCCGTCGCGGTCTTCGGCACCCCGAGCACCGCGTAGAAGTCACGCGCCATCGTCGGGCCGTTCCGCTCCCGGGTCCTCGCCCGGGTCCGTCCCGGGGTCGCTCCCCGAGACGGCGACGGCCACGGCCGCGGGGCGCAGCAGGCCGTCCGGGCCGCCGTAGCCGGGGCGGATCACCCGCACCACGATGCCGGCGCCGCCCGGGCCGCCCGCGACCGCCTCGGTCACCTCGTGCCGGGCCGGGTCGAAGACCTCGCCGGGCGCGCCGAGCGGCTCGAAGCCCAGGCGGCCCAGCACCGCCCGGCCCTCGTCGCGCACCCGCTCGACGCCGGCGACGATCGTGGCCGGGTCGGCGCCGGCGTGCTCGAGCGCCAGGTCGAGGTCGTCGAGCAGCGGCAGCCACGCGGCCGTGCACCGGGCCCGCTCGGCCGCGGTGCGCTCGGCGACCAGCCGATCGCACCGCTTCCGCGCGTTGTCGGCATCGGCCGCGGCCCGCCGCCACCGCTCCTGCCAGTCGACGTCATCCATCACGACCACTCACGAGAACTCGGCGTCGACGACGTCTTCTTCCGCGGTGGCCGAGGAGGTCGCGGGGCCGCCGCTGTGCGCGTACACCATCTGGCGCAGGTCCTCGGTCACCCGCGGCACGTCGTCGTCGCCGGCGGATCGGGCCTCCTCCAGCAGCAGCTGTGCCCGCTCGCGCTCGTGCGAGGGGACCTCGCGCTCGGTCAGCAGGCGGCGCACCTGGTAGCCGGCCCCGTCGAGCTCGTTGCGCGCCTCCACCGAGCGGCGCGTGCGCTCGTCCTCGCCGCGGAAGCGCTCGGCCTCTTGCACCATGCGCTCCACCTCGGCCTGGTCCAGGGTGCCGCTCTCGGTGATGGTGATCTGCTGCTCGCCGCCGGTGTCGCGGTCCCGCGCCGAGACCTGCAGGATGCCGTTGGCGTCGATGTCGTACGTCACCTCGATCTGCGGCCCTCCGCGCGGCGCCGGGCGGATGTGCTCGAGCCGCAGCCGGCCCAGCACCCGGTTGTCGCAGGCCCGCTCCCGCTCGCCCTGCAGCACCACGACCTCGACCGCGGGCTGGTTGTCCTCGGCGGTCGTGAACGTCTCGGTGCGCCGGGTCGGGATGGTCGTGTTGCGCTCGATCACGCGGGTCATGAGACCGCCGAGGGTCTCCACGCCGAGCGAGAGCGGGGTCACGTCGAGCAGGACGACATCACGCACGTCGCCCTTGAGCACCCCGGACTGGATCGCGGCGCCGAGCGCGACGACCTCGTCCGGGTTGACGCTCATGTTCGGGTCCTTGCCGCCGGTGAGCCGCCGGACCAGGGCCTGCACGGCCGGCATGCGGGTCGCGCCGCCGACGAGGATCACCTCGTCGAGGTCGCCCTCCCCCACCCTGGCGTCGCTCATCGCCTGGCGCACCGGGGCGAGGGTGCGCTCCAGCAGGTCGTGGGTGAGCTCCTCGAACACGGCCCGGGTGACGGTCGTCGTGAGGTGCTTCGGGCCGTTCGCGTCGGCGGTGATGAACGGCAGGTTCACGGTGGTCTGGGGCACCGTCGACAGCTCGATCTTGGCCCGCTCGGCGGCCTCGATGAGCCGCTGCAGGGCCTGCGGGTCGCGGCGCAGGTCGATGCCCTCGTCGCGGCGGAACTCCTCGGCGAGGTGGTCGACGAGCCGGTGGTCGAAGTTGTCGCCGCCGAGGTGGGTGTCGCCGGCCGTCGCGCGCACCTCGACCACGCCCTCGCCGACGTCGAGGATGCTCACGTCGAAGGTGCCGCCGCCGAGGTCGAAGACCAGGACGGTCTCGTGGCCCTGCCTGTCCAGGCCGTAGGCGAGCGCCGCCGCGGTCGGCTCGTTGATGATGCGCAGGACCTCGAGCCCGGCGATGCGGCCCGCGTCCTTGGTGGCCTGGCGCTGCGCGTCGTTGAAGTAGGCGGGCACCGTGATCACGGCCTCGGTGACCTTCTCGCCGAGGTACTTCGCGGCGTCGTCGGCGAGCTTGCGCAGGACCTGGGCGGAGACCTCCTCCGGTGAGATCCGCCGTCCGCGCACGTCGAACCGGACCGCTCCCTCGGGGCCGGGCACGACCGTGTAGGTGACGGTCGCGGCCTCCTCGGGGATCTCGTCGAAGCGCCGCCCGATGAACCGTTTCGCGGAGGTGATGGTGCCTTCGGGGTTGAGCGCCGCCTGGCGCCGCGCCAGATGCCCGACGAGCCGCTCGCCGCCCGGCGTGTACGCGACCACCGATGGCGTGGTCCGGCTGCCCTCGGCGTTGGGGATCACGGTCGGCGTCCCGCCCTCGAACGCGGCGATCACCGAGTTGGTCGTCCCGAGGTCGATGCCTACTGCCCTGGCCATGGGAATCGGTCCTTCCGACGCGAGTGACGTCTTCGGGATCCAGGGTCGCCGCGGGTCCGCGGCCGGAGCGTCCTGCGAACCGGATGACCCGGGCTAGCCGCAGGTCACGAGCCCGGCCCGGACCTTGCTGCGCACCACGCGGGTCGCGGACTGGGTCACGCGCTGGGCGAACGCCGGGTCGGCCTTCGCCGCGGCGACGAGCGCATCCGTCATCGGCCCGGCGTCGGAGAGCCGCACGCTCAGCGGCATGTCCCCGCCGGCCTGCACGAACTTCACGGCCCGCTGCCCCACCGGGACCGAGGACACCGCGACCGCCGCGCCGAGGTCGTCCGACATCACGAGCCCGTCGAAGCCGAGCTTCCCCCGCAGCAGGTCGGTCACGATCGGCGCCGAGAACGCGGCGACGTTCTTCGCGTCGAGCTTCGGGTACGTCGCCGAGGAGATCATCACCGCGGCCGACCCGGCCTTGATGCCGCTCGCGAACGGCTCCAGCGACGCGTCGTCCGCGGTCGTCAGGTCGTCGCGCGCGCCCGTCGTGGTGTCGGTGTTCACGCGCACGCGGCCCAGGCCGGGAAAGTGCTTGAGCGTGGTCTGCACGCCCGCGCCCTGGATCGCGGTCACCACCGTGGCCACGTCCTCGGCGACGGGCCCGGGCGTCGAGCCGTACTGCCGCTCGAACCCCCCGATCGGCGGGTTGCTCTTGCCCACGTCCGCGGGCACCACGTCGGCGACCGGCGCGAGGTCGATGGTGATCCCGATGCCCTTGAGCCGCCCGGCCCACTCGGCGGTGCGGCTGTTCAGCGTCGAGGCGTCGAGGCGGCCCTGGCTGACCGCGGTCGGGATGGCCGGGAAGTCGTCGCCCTTGAGCGTCTGGACCTGGCCGCCCTCCTGGTCGATGCCGACCTGCAGCGCGAGCCCGCCGCCGGCCCGGGCCGCGTCCTGGAGCTGGGTGATCTGCTGGCGCAGCGTGGCCGCCGAGGCCGAGGAGCGCCCGGCGAGGAAGATACCGCCCAGTTTGTACTTCTGCAGCGTCTGTGTCGCCCCGAGCGGCGAGCTCAGCGGCGTGCCGATCATGAGCAACTGGGCCGCCTGCAGCTCGAGCGGCAGCTTGGCGACCACCGACTCGGCGCACCCCGCGGCGGCGGACGACGCCGGCGCCGCGGCGCTCGCGCGCGCCGACCCGCCCTCGGAGGCCACCGCCCCGGGCGACGGGGAGTCGTCGCCCCCGGACACGGCGTAGGCGACTCCGGCCCCGACCAGCACGACCACCGCCACCGCGATGACCGCCCACACCGGGAACGGCCCGATCCGCCCCGGCTCGGCGTTGCGGCGCGTTCCTTTCGGCATCCGTCGAGGATACGCAGGCGCCGCTAGCGGTAGGCGGTCAGGAACTTGTCGCGGAACTGGTCCATTCGCCACACTGGCGCGCCGTCGGCGGGCCGCAGCCCGTCCTGCCAGCCCCAGCCCGAGATCTTCGCGAGCACGGCGGGGTCGCGGGCGACGATCGTGATCGGCACGTCGTGGCTCGCGGTGTCCCCGACGATGACCGGCGACGGCTGGTGGTCGCCGAGGAAGACGACCACGAGGTTGTCGTCGCCGTAGGTCTCCACGTAGGAGATCAGCGAGCTCAGCGAGTACACGATCGAGTTGCGGTAGGCCGTGCGGATCTTCTCCGAGGTGCGGATCACGGAGTCCGGCGGGTCGCCCTCGGTGCTCATCGAGCGGTAGACGCTGCCGTCGCCGACCTCGTCCCAGCCGACCAGCTGCGGAATCGGCGTCCAGGGCGCGTGGCTGGAGACGAGCGGGATCTCCGTGAAGGTCGGCTGGTGGCCCGGCGCGCGCTCCAGGCGCTGGTAGGCCGCCAGCGTGAACTGGTCGGGCACGGGCACGTAGCTGAACTTCGGGCCCTTGTAGCCCATGTTCCGCGAGTCGTAGAGGTCGTGGTACTGGAAGAACTTGCCCTCGGGCCAGTCGCGGTCGTTGGCCGGCATGATCCCGCCGACGTGCCAGCCGCCCCGGCGGAACGCGGCGTTGAGCGTGAACCGGTCGCCGGCCAGCAGCGACGAGCTGCGCTGGTTGTTGTCGACCCACAGGCCCGACAGCAGCGTCTCGTGCGCCATCCAGCTGCCGCCGCCGGTGATCGGGGAGGTCAGGAACGCCGAGCGGGCCTGGAAGCCCTTCGCCGCCAGCCGCTTCGTGCCGTCGTCGAGCACCGCGTTGACCTGGGGCGCGTACTGCGGATTCTGCACCGCGTCGCGCCCGTAGCTCTCCACGAACGTGAGCAGCACGTCCTTGCCGCGCAACGCGGTGAGCAGCTGCGAGCCCGGCACGTCGCGGAACGCGTCGATCTGGGACTGCCGGCCGAACTTCTCGCCGTCGTCGAGGTCGCGCCGCACGAGCGAGACCTGGGTCCCGAGCGCGCCGACGGCGCCGTCGGAGGCGACCGGCACCCCGCTCGCGGCCTGCACGTCGAAGACCGCGAACACCGCCCAGGCCGCGGCCAGGATCGCGGTGCCGCGGGTGGTGGCCACCTGGTGCCGCACGGCCAGGCGGGCGAGCCGGCGCAGCGTGAGCGTCATCACCACGGGCACGCTGAGCACGACCAGGCCGAGGATGACCGTGATCACGATCGCGGCCGGTTCCCCGAGCGAGGACTTGACCAGGCCGTACGCCGGGTCCAGCAGCACCCAGTCGAGCACCGGGTCGAACGGGCGCGCGAGCGCGGTGTAGAAGCCGAGGTTGAACAGCCGGACGATGAACAGCGCGCCGAGCAGGATCCCGGCCGCCCAGAGCACCACGGTCCGGGCCCGGCCGCGCACGGCGAGGAACAGCGCGACAAGCAGCAGACCCTCGATCGGGATCCGCAGGAAGGCCCCGAAGGTGTACTGCGTGAGCCGATCCGGCGTGACCAGCGTGAACAGCACCACCGCCGCCCCGAGCAGCGTGCCCGCCCACACCAGGACCGTGCGCGGCCAGGACCGCCCCGGGGGCGACGGCGGCGCGGGGGCCTCGACGTCGGGTGCCAGCACGGACATCAGGATGACACCGCGATCCGCAGCGACTGCCGGCGCCAGCGCCACAGCACCTCGGAGCCGAACGACTCGACGAGGAACAGCAGCGAGATGGCCACGACGGTGGTCGTGACCGCGAGCGGCAGGAGCCCGGACGCGGCGACGGCGAGGGTCACGCCCTGCATCGCGGCGACCACCTTGCGCCAGTACCGGGGCGGAACCGGCCCGCGCAGCCAGGGCACGAGCCACGTGGCGACCCCGATCACGTAGCGCATCGCCCCGATCGCGAGCACCCACGGCCCGACGGACTCGGCCACGAACGCGCTGAGCACGAGGATCAGCCAGGCGTCGGTCTCCATGTCGAAGCGCGCGCCGAGCGGGGTGACCCCGCCGGTGCGCCGGGCGACGTTGCCGTCCACGGCGTCCAGGGCGAGGGCGACCGCGGTGAGCACGCACAGCACCGGGACCGACACAGGCCGCGAGAAGGAGTCGGCGGTGAGTGCGGCCACACCCCCGGCGAGCCCGGCCCGGGTCAGCGTCACCCAGTTCGCGGCGCCGAAGGCCTCGGCCCCGGAGCGCTGCAGGCCCGCCTCGAGCGCGATCGAGACGACCAGACCGCCGGCGAGACCGACCGCCCAGCCCGCCGTCCCCAGCCCGACCGTCTCCGAGAGGACGCCGAGCACGGCAACATGGAAGATCAGTCCAATGACCGGACCGGTTCGAACCTTCGGCATCGTCGCTCCGTGTACGAGGCTGTGCTTGCTGACCATGGACCCGACAGTGCATACGCGCATTCGGGCGTGACGGTTCGATCTGCACGATTCCAGGGAGTTTTCGCATGCCAGTGGCGTACGCGTTCTGGACCACCGAGTCGGGGGGCGAGATCCGCCCGGTCGAGGTGCCCGCGCCGGGCGAGGACGAGGTGCTGGTCCGGACGTTGTACTCGGGCGTGAGCCGCGGCACCGAGACCCTCGTGTTCGCCGGCCGGGTGCCGGCCGACCAGCACGAGGCGATGCGCGCGCCGTTCCAGGAGGGCGGTTTTCCGTTCCCGGTGAAGTACGGCTATCTGAGCGTCGGCGTGGTCGAGGCGGGCCCGGCGGACCTGCGCGGCCGGACGGTGTTCTGCCTGTACCCGCACCAGACCGAGTACGTGGTGCCGCGCGCGTCGGTGGTGCCGCTGCCCGAGGGGGTGCCGCCGCGCCGGGCCGTGCTCGCCGGCACCGTGGAGACGGCCGTGAACGCGCTGTGGGACGCGGCCCCGCTGATCGGCGACCGGGTGAGCGTGGTCGGCGCGGGGATGGTCGGCTGCAGCGTCGCCGCGCTGCTGGCCCGCCTGCCCGGGGCCGAGGTCGAGCTGGTCGACACCGACCCGTCCCGCCGGGCCGTCGCGGACGCGCTCGGGGTCGCGTTCGCCGGCCCGGACGAGGCGTCCGGGGGCCGCGACCTCGTGATCCACGCGAGCGCGTCGCAGCGGGGGCTGCAGACGGCACTCGGGCTGCTGGCCGCCGAGGGGACGGTGGTGGAGCTGAGCTGGTACGGCGACCGCCCGGTCACCCTCGCGCTGGGCGGGGCGTTCCACTCGGGCCGGCTCACGATCCGCAGCAGCCAGGTCGGCACCGTCTCGCCGGCCCGGGCCGCCACCCGCACCTACGCCGACCGGATGGCCCTGGCGCTGCGCCTGCTGCGGGACCCCGCCTTCGACGCCCTCATCACCGGCGAGTCCCCGTTCGCCGAGCTGCCGGCGGTGCTGCCCCGGCTCGCCGACGGGACGCTGCCGGCCCTCGGCCACGTGATCACCTACTGAACAGGAGCATGCCGCGTGTACAGCCTCACCGTCCGTGACCACATGATGATCGCCCACAGCTTCCGCGGCGAGGTCTTCGGGCCCGCCCAGCGCCTGCACGGCGCGACCTACGTCGTGGACGTGACCTTCTTCCGCCGCCGGCTCGACGCCGACAACCTGGTGGTGGACATCGGGCTGGCGTCGCAGCAGCTCAAGGACGTCCTGGCCGCGTTCAACTACCGCAACCTCGACGACGAGCCTGACTTCAGCGGCGTCAACACGTCGACCGAGATGCTCGCCGCGGTGGTCGCCGACCGGCTGGCCGAGCGGGTCGCCGCGGGGGCGCTGGGGGCGGGCGGGGCCGGACTGGAGCGGCTGTCCGTGACCCTGCGCGAGTCCCACGTGGCCTGGGCCACGTACGAGCGCGATCTGTGATCTTCTTCGTCCTGCCCAACGACATCGACGACCCCGGCTCGCCGAGCGGCGGCAACCGGTACGACCGCGAAATCTGCGACCGGTTGACCGTCCTCGAACGGCCGGCGTTCGGTGCGTGGCCGGAGCCGAGCGCCGGGGAGCTCGCGGCGCTCGGCACCCTGCTCGCCGGGATTCCGGACGGCTCCGCGGTGCTGATCGACGGCCTGATCGCCTCGTGCGCGCCCGCGGTGCTGGAGGCGCACACGGCCCGGCTGCGGCTGGTCGTGCTGGTGCACATGCCCTTCGACGCGCTTCGAGCCTCCGAGGCCCGGGCGCTGCGCGCGGCGAGCGGGGTCATCGCGACCAGCGGCTGGACCCGTCGCCGTGTGATCGAGTTGTACGGTCTGAGCCCCGAAACCGTGCATGTGGCGACCCCGGGCGTCGATCCCGCACCACTCGCGGAGGGTTCGGGCGGCGCCGGGTCGCTGCTCTGCGTCGCCGTGGTCGGCGCCCACAAGGGCCACGACGTGCTGGTCGAGGCCCTCGCGCGGGTCGCCGACCGGGCCTGGACGTGCGTCTGCGCCGGCTCGCTCGAGCACCACCCGGGCTTCGTCGCCACGCTGCGCGAGCGCATCGACGCGCTCGGGCTCGGCTCCCGCATCGAGCTGGCCGGCCCGCGCGCCGCCGGCGGCCTGTACACGGCCGCGGACCTGCTGGTGCATCCGTCGCTGGGCGAGACCTACGGGATGGTCGCCGCCGAGGCCCTCGCCCGCGGGGTCCCCGTCCTGGCCACGACCGCGCAGGGGCTGCCGGACGCGATCGGCGCCGCCGCGCCGCCCGGCTGGCTGGTGCCGCCCGGCGATCCCGGCGCCCTGGCCGGCGCCCTGCGGAACTGGTTCGACGACGCGGCGCTGCGCGAGCGCCTCCGAACCGCCGCGCTCGCCCGCCGGGCCACGCTCACCGGGTGGGACGACACCGCCCGAGCGATCGAGGCGGTTTTCCGACACGCGGCGGTGGACTGAACCCGATCGGTCCGGGCGGCGTATGACAAGAGAGATCGTCCGGAAGGGAGCCCCCATGGCCAACGCCGCCGCCGTCGTGCCCACCACGGGTCGCCGGGCGATCAACTGGGGTCTCGTGCGGACCGTCGCCGGCCTCGCCGTGCTCGCGGTGCTCGTCTGGCGGGTCGGCAGCGGCCCCTTCCTCGCCGGGCTGCGCATGATCGACGCGTGGGCGATCGTCGCCGCGGTCGGCGTCGGGGCGGCCACGATCGTCGCGTGCGCCTGGCGCTGGCGGCTCGTCGCCCGCGGGCTGGGCCTGCGGCTGCCCCTGCACACCGCGGTCGCGGAGCTGTACCGGGCCGTGCTCATCAACTCCACGCTGCCGGGCGGGGTGCTCGGCGACGTCGACCGGGCCGTCGGCCACGGGCGCGAGGACGGCGACGTCGGCCGCGGCATCCGCGCCGTCGTGTGGGAGCGCACCGCCGGCCAGGTCGTCCAGCTCACCCTCGCCGTCGGGCTGCTCTGGGCGCTGCCCTCGCCGGTGCGCCCGCTGATGCCCCGGATCGCCGCCGTCGCGGCCGGGCTCGCGCTGGTCGTGGCCGTGCTCGCGCTCGTCGCCGGGCGGCGCGGGCCGCAGTGGTGGCGCCGGGCCGTGCGCACCGCCCGGACCGACGTCCGCGAGGTGCTGCTCGCCCGGCGGATCTGGCCCGGGGTCGTCTTCTTCTCCGCCGTCGCGGTCGCCGGTCATCTGGTCACCTTCATCGTCGCCGCGCGCACGGCCGGCCTGACCGCGCCGGCCGGGCAGCTGCTGCCGCTGACGCTGCTGGCGCTGCTGGCGATGGGGGTGCCCGCGAACATCGGCGGATTCGGGCCGCGGGAGGGCGTCGCCGCCTGGGCGTTCGCCGCCGCGGGCCTGACCGCCGCGCAAGGCGTCGCTACGGCGACCGTCTATGGGGTACTGGTGCTGGTGTCGAGCCTTCCCGGCGTCGTGGTCCTGCTGTTCCGCCGACGCACCGTGGCCAGCTGAAGGAGAGGGATGTTCGAAACACTGCCTGGGGCAACCATGCGCACGCAGGTGACCGTGCCGCTGCGGCTCCTCGACGGGTATTCCACCACCGCCCGCCTGTTCACGTTCCACGGCCTGGTCGACGGCCGCGAGCACGTCGCCTTCGGCCTCGGCGACTGGGCCGGCGCCGTGCGCCGCAGCGGCGACGGGGGCGCCGCGCCGCTGGTCCGCCTGCACAGCGAGTGCCTGACCGGGGACATCTTCGGCAGTGAGCGCTGCGACTGCGGGCCGCAGCTGCGTGAGGCGATCGAGCGGATCGCCGAGTCCGGGGGCTTTCTGCTGTACCTGCGGCAGGAGGGGCGGGGCATCGGGCTGTACTCGAAGCTCGACGCCTACGCGCTGCAGGACACCGGCCTGGACACCTTCGAGGCCAACATCGCGCTCGGCCACGCCGAGGACGAGCGGGACTACTCCGCGGCCGCCCAGATGCTCGACGCCCTCGGCGTGGACCGCATCCGGCTGCTGACCAACAACCCCGACAAGGCCGACCAGCTCGGCGGGCTCGGGATCACGGTGGCCGACTCGGTGCCGACCGGGGTGTTCCTCAGCCCGGCCAACGCGGGATACCTCGCGGCAAAGGCGAGCCGTGCCGCCGCTCGGTGAGGCGACGCTCGCGCCTTGGGACAATGCGGCTGTGCAGACTTCGCGGGCGCGACCCTACGTGCTGCTGAGCTGCGCGATGTCGCTGGACGGGTATCTCGACGACGCGACCGACGAGCGGCTGGTGCTCTCCAACAGCGAGGATCTCGACCGGGTCGACGCGATGCGGGCCGGCTGCGACGCGATCCTGGTCGGGGCCAACACCATCCGCCGCGACAACCCGCGGCTGCTCGTGCGCGCGGCCGAGCGCCGGGAGCGGCGGGCCGGCGACGGGCTGCCGCCCCCGGCGAAGGTCGCGATCCTCGGCCACGGCGACGTCGACCCCGGCTCGCGGTTCTTCACCGAGGGCGACACCGAGAAGATCGTGTACTGCGCGACGACGACCGCCCGCCACAACCGGGCCCGGTTCGGCGGGCGGGCCGAGGTCGTCGACGGCGGCGAGCCCGTCGGCGCCGCCTTCGTGCTCGAGGACCTCGCCGCCCGCGGGGTGGGACGGCTGCTGGTCGAGGGCGGCAGCACGATCAACACGATGTTCCTCACCGCCGGGCTCGTCGACGAGCTGCAGCTCGTGATCGCGCCGTTCTTCGTCGGCGACGGGCGGGCCCCGCGGTTCGTCGGCGACGGCCGCTTCCCGTGGCACCCGGGCCACCGCGCCACGGTGGTGGACGTGCGGCAGATGGACGACGTGGTACTCCTGCGCTACGCCCTTTCCGACCGATTCGAGGCCTGATGAGCACCCCCACGAGCAGTGTGCAAGCGCCGATCCGGATGCACGACCCCAGGGCCGCCGTCTCGGAGCGGGTGCAGCGGCACCGGCGGCCGCGAGGCGGGACGGGGCCCCAGCGGGCGACGTTCGCGCTGGTCGCCGCCGCGCTCGCCAACGCGGCCGCGGTCGAGGCGCTGTTCTTCACCGCGACCGACGCGCCGAGCGCCATGCTCGCCGCCGGGCGCTTCCTCGGCCTGCACGCCGCGGTGCTGCTCGCGCTGCAGCTCGTGCTCGTGGCGCGGGTGCCGTGGCTGGACCGGCGGCTCGGGCTCGGCCAGCTCACCGCCTGGCACCGCTGGGTCGGCATCGGGCTCGCCTGGACGATCGTGGTGCACGCGACGCTCGCTTCGTGGGCGTACGCCCGCATCAACCACTGGCCGTTCGGCACCCTCGCGGACAAGTGGCTCGGCTCGCTCGGGACCCTCGCCGGCGTCATCTCGGGCACCCTGCTGTTCGTCGTCGTGCTCGCCTCCACCCGGGCGGTGCGGCGGCGGTTGCCGTACGAGCTGTGGCACCTCGTCCACCTGGGCACCTATGCGGTCATCGGGTTCGCGATCGTGCACCAGACCATCGAGAACCCGATCTCCCAGCCGGCCACCTGGGCCAAGGTCTACTGGTGGGTCCTGTGGACGGTCGCGATCGGGCTGTTCGTGCTCGGCCGGATGGCGCTGCCGCTGTGGCGCAACCTCCGCCACGGCCTGCGCGTGTCCGCCGTCGTGGCCGAGTCCGACGACGTGACCTCGGTGTACGTCACCGGGCGGGGCCTGGACCGGATGCCGGCCGAGGCCGGGCAGTTCATGCTGTGGCGCTTCTTCACCCCGGGCCGCTGGTGGCAGGTCAACCCGTTCTCCCTGTCGCAGGCGCCGGACGGCCGGACCCTGCGGCTCACCGCCAAGGCCGTCGGGCACGGCACGGCGGGCCTGCGCAAGCTCCGCGTCGGCACCCGCGTCTTCGTCGAGGGCCCCTACGGCGCGTTCACCGCCAAGCACCGCACGAAGTCCTCGACGCTGCTGATCGCGGGCGGGGTCGGCATCACCCCGATCCGGTCGCTGATGGAGGTGCTCGAGGGCCCGATCGTGCTCATGTACCGCGTCCGCTCCGAGGCCGACGCCACGCTGCTGAGCGAGCTGCGCGACCTCGCGCACACCAAGCGTGCGACGCTGATGCTCGTCGTCGGCCGCACCAAGGACACGAACCCGCCGCCGCTGAGCCCGGAGCACCTGACCACGCTGGTGCCCGACATCCGCCAGCGCGACGTGTACGTCTGCGGGCCGACCGCCATGACGGACACGGTCCTCGCGTCGCTGCGCAAGCTGGGCGTGCCCAAGACCCAGATGCACGCGGAGATCTTCGCCCTGGCCGACTGATTTTCGGGGTCAACCGGGTGCGGTCCGGTGCCCGGTGCTCACGGATGCCCCGGGCACGCCGAAGTCAGCCCTGGAACCGGCCGGACTTCGACAGGGAGCGCACCTTGGGACTCACCGTCTTCGTGGTACTCGTGGTGCTCGCCGCCGGCGCCGAGGCGCTGCTCCCCCGGCGCAACCGCCCCGCGCCCGAGATCGCCGAGCCGGAGGACCTCTCGTTCGTGCTGCGCTCCGGGCTGGCGCCGATCCGCGGCTACGCGGAGATCCTCGGCGACCGCGTGAGCGGCGACGACGACCGGCGGATGATCCGGGCCATCGAGCACCACGCCGACCGGCTCACGGTGCTGGCCGACCGCCTCCACACCGAGCGCGCCTGACGCTCCTGCTTGTTCTTCTTCCGCCGCGTTACTTCTTGTTCTTCGCCCGCCGCGTTACTACTTGTTCTTCTTCCGCGGCTACTTCTTGTTCCTCTTCGCGGCTACTTCTTGTTCTTCTTCCGCGGCTACTTCTTGTTCCTCTTCGCGGCTACTTCTTGTTCTTCTTCCGCGGCTACTTCTTGTTCCTCTTCGCGGCTACTTCTTGTTCTTCTTTCGCGGCTTCACCGTGATGTGGATCGGCGTGCCGGTGAAGTCGAACTCCTCGCGCAGCTTGCGCTCGACGAAGCGGACGTAGCCCGGGTCCAGGACGCCCGTCGTGAACAGCACGAACTTGGGCGGGGACACACCGGCCTGGGTCGCGAACAGCACGCGCGGGGCGCGGCCGCCGCGCACGGGGTGCGGGGTCGCCTGGACGAGCGCGGTCAGCCACTGGTTGAGCTGGCCCGTCGGCACCCGGCGCTCCCAGTTGGCCAGCGCGGTGCGCAGGGCCGGCGCCAGCTTGTCCACCGCGCGGCCGGTCAGCGCCGAGACGTTCACGCGCACGGCCCACGGGACGCGACGCAGCTCGCGGTCGATCTCCTTGCCGAGCTGGTAGCGCCGGTCCTCGTCGACCAGGTCCCACTTGTTGAACGCGATCACGAGCGCCCGGCCGGCCTCGATCACCATCGTGATGATCCGCTGGTCCTGCTCCGAGATGACCTCGCTCGCGTCCAGCAGCACGATCGCGACCTCGGCGGCCTCGATGGCCGCGTTGGTGCGCAGGGACGCGTAGTACTCGGTCCCGCTCGCGTGCGAGACGCGCTTGCGCAGGCCGGCGGTGTCGACGAGGTGCCAGGTCTCGCCGCCGAAGTCCACGAGGCTGTCCACCGGGTCGACGGTGGTGCCCGCGACCGAGTCGACGACCGCGCGCTCCTCCTTGGCCAGCTTGTTGAGCAGGCTCGACTTGCCCACGTTGGGGCGCCCGACGAGCGCGATGCGGCGCGGGCCGGCCTCGCGCGGCTCGACCGGGCGGGCCGCGGGCAGGTGCTCGAGGATCTTGTCGAGCAGGTCGCCGGAGCCGCGGCCGTGCAGGGCCGAGACCGGGAACGGCTCGCCCAGCCCGAGGCCCCACAGGCTGGCGGTCTCGCTCTCGATCCGATCGTTGTCGACCTTGTTCGCGACGAGGATCACCTTGCTCGCGCTGCGGCGCAGCATGCGCACCGCGGCCTCGTCGTCGGCGGTCGGCGGGATCGTGGCGTCGACGACGAAGAGGACCACGTCGGCGGTCTGCGCGGCGATCTCGGCCTGGGTCGCGATGGCCTTGGCCCGCTCGCGGGCGTCGGGCAGCCAGCCGCCCGTGTCGACGATCGTGAAGTTCCGGCCGGACCACTCGGCGTCGTAGGCGACCCGGTCGCGGGTCACCCCGGCGACGTCCTCCACGACCGCCTGCCGGCGCCCGAGGACCCGGTTGACCAGCGTGGACTTGCCGACGTTGGGACGGCCTACGACGGCGACGATGGGCAGGCTGAGCTCGATGTCCATGTCGTCGCTCTCGTCGAGAATCTCGCGGGAGACGTCCGCGGGCATTGCGTTCACGCCGTCACCTTCCAGCGCATCCCGGCCCGGTCCTTGTTGCACACCCCGGCTCGGTCGTTTTTGCGGATCCCGGCCCGGTCCTCGTTACGCAACCCGGCTCGGTCGTTGTTGCGAATCCCGGCCCGATCCTCGTCACGCAACCCGGCCCGGTTCAATTCGCGGATCCCGGCTCGGTCCGAGCGTTCGTTTGCGGGTCGTGGTCCGCCGGGCGGGCAGCCGGGAACCCGGCGTATCCCGGCCCGGGAGACGTCCGCGGGGGCTGCGTTCACGCCGTCACCTTGTCGAGCATGCGCCGCAGCCGCTCGACCACCTCGTCGATGCCGAGCGCGGTGGTGTCGAGCACCACGGCGTCGTCGGCCTGGCGCAGCGGGTCGGCGGCGCGGGTGGAGTCGAGCCGGTCGCGCCGCGCGAGGTCGGCCGCGGTGGCGGCCCGGTCGGTCGCGTTCTCGCTGCTGCGGCGGCGGGCGCGCTCCTCGGCGTCGGCGGTGAGGTAGACCTTGAGGTCGGCATCGGGCGCCACGACGGTGCCGATGTCACGTCCCTCGACGACGATCCGCCCGGACTCGGTGATGATCGCGCGCTGCTGGGCGACGAGCCGGGCACGCACGGCCGGGACCGCCGAGACGGCCGACACCGCCCGGGTGACCTCCGGCCCGCGAATCTCCCGGTCGACACCGACGCCGTCGACGCTCACGTGCGGGCTCACCGGATCGGTGCCGACGACCAGCTCGACGCCGTCGGCGACCGCGGCGATCTTGTCGGCGTCGCCCAGGTCGACGTTGTCGCGCAGCACCGCGTAGGTGACCGCGCGATACATGGCGCCGGTGTCCAGGTAGCGCGCGTTGAGCGCCTGGGCGACTCGGCGGGAGATGGTGGACTTGCCGGAGCCGGACGGCCCGTCGACGGCAATCACCAGTTGCCGGCCCTCGTCGTGCACGCCCGTCTCCTCTGACTCGATGAAGCCCTTCAAAACAGTACTTGACCCGCCGATGACGCCCGCCCACGGGAGGCCGCCGTCACATCCGGTTTCCCCGGGATGGCACAGCGCACCGACGCGCTCGTTCGCTCGCTCAACTTCGCTCGCTCAACAAGTAGCCGACTCGCCGCCTTGTCAACGAGCAGCCGGCTCGCCCACCTGGCCATCGAGTGGCTGGCTCGCCCACCTAGCCGATGAACAGCCGGCTCGCCCGCCTCCTCAACAGCAGCCGACCGGCCCGCCTCGCCAACGAGCAGCCGCCCGCCCGCCTCCTCAACGAGTGGCCGGCTCGCCCGCCTCGTCGCAGACCGCGGGAGCCTCGTCACACGGCGGAACTTCCTCGCCGGCCGCATCACAGGGCCGGACTTCCTCACCGGCCGCACCAAGGAGCCGGACTTCCTCACCAGCCGCACCAAGGAGCCGGACTTCCTCACCGGCCACATCAAGGAGCCGGACATTCTCACCAGCCACATCAAGCTCACCAGCCACATCAAGGAGCCGGACCTCCTCGCCGGCCGCATCACAGGGCGGAACCTCCTCGCCGACCGCGTCGCAGGACCCGGCTCCGCCCCCGCGCGGCGAACATTCCGACATTTCGGAAATGTCGGAGTCGTCTGGGCAAACAGGGCGCTGCGTACACGGCTCGCCCATCGTGCGGTCGGCCACGGGCAGGCGCGACAGCACCGAGTCGGCGATGCCCAGCAGCGCGTCCACCTGCTCGGGGCCCAGCGCGTCGAAAAACCAGTGCCGCACGTGCGCCACGTGCCGGGGCGCCGCCGCGGCCACCGCCTCCCAGCCGGCCTCGGTCAGCACCACGAACGCCCCGCGCGGGTCGTCGGCGCACGGCTCCCGGGCCACCAGCCCCCGGGCCGTCATCCGGGTGATCTGGTGCGTGAGCCGCGTCTTCTCCCAGTCGGCCGCGACTCGCAGCTGGAACACGCGCAGCCGCCCGCCCGGCGCCTCCGACAGGCGCGCCAGCACCGCGTACTCCGCGATCGTGAGCCCCGTCTCCCGCAGCAACTGCCGGGCCGTGCGGCGCTGGACCTCGGCGTTGAGGGCGAGGTACGCGCGCCACGCCCGCTGCTCCCGCTCGTTCAGCCACCCCGGATCCATCACACCGGAAGTCTACGGGTGTGGGTGACACGTCACCGTTGTTGTGAGCTATCGTCTCGGTGACACGTCACCCTTCCCCGGTGGCGCCGCGCAGAAAGAGGAACCACGCTGTGACCAAGGTCGGAATCATCCTCGGCAGCACGCGTCCGGGCCGTAACGGCGAGGCCGTGGCCAAGTGGGTCTACGACATCGCGAGCCGCCGCACGGACGCGGAGTTCGAGCTGGTCGACCTGCTCGACTACAACCTGCCCCACCTGGACGAGGCCGCGCCGCCGTCGTTCGGGCAGTACGCCAACGAGCACACCAAGCAGTGGTCGGCCAAGATCGCCGAGTTCGACGCCTACATCTTCGTCACGCCCGAGTACAACCACTCGACCAGCGGCGCGCTGAAGAACGCGATCGACTACCTCTACGCCGAGTGGAACAACAAGGCGGCCGGCTTCGTGAGCTACGGCTCCGCGGGCGGCACCCGCGCGGTCGAGCACCTGCGGCTGATCGCGGGCGAGCTGCAGATCGCCGACGTACGCGCCCAGGTCGCGCTCTCGCTCTTCACCGACTTCGAGAACTTCTCGGTCTTCAAGCCGGGCCCGCAGCACGAGTCCACGCTCACCACGGTCCTCGACCAGACGATCGCCTGGGGCAACGCCCTGAAGACGGTCCGCAAGGCCGCCTAAGTCGCATATACGAAATGTCGGATATGTCGCGGCGCGCCAGCGCCCGACATATCCGGTTCGACCGTTCGGTGCGGAAAAGCTCGCTGCGGGAAGCTCGCTGCGGGAAAAGTCGACGCCACAAGCACCCGCGTGACAAGTAAGCCGGCGTGACGAGAGCCAGCGCTCCAGAGCTGGTGCGGCGACAGGTCGGCGCGACAAGAGCCGAAATGGCGAGAGGTCGGCGCGGCAAGAGCCGACGTGGTGAGAGGTCGGCGCGGCCTGAGCTGGTGCAGCCCGAAGCTAGTGCGGCATCCTGCCGGTGCGGCCCGAGCCGCGGGCGAACCGCTCGGCCAGGGCCGCCCCGGCCTCGACCAGCTCCGGCGGGCCGACCAGCTCGAAGTCCGCGTCGAACATGCCGAACCACGCGGCCAGCCCCGTCCACGACCACGAGCCCGCCGTCACCCGGCACCGGTCCGGGCCCGCGTCCTCGACCAGCGCCTGCCCGCGAATCCAGTCGTTCGCCGCCGCGGCCGGGGCGTGCAGGATCGCCGTTCCCTTGCAGGGGGACAGGTCCTGGCGCTCGAAGCGCTCCGCCACGAAGTCGGCCACGTCCGCGGCCGGCAGCGGGCGCGGCTGGAAGCGGGGGCCGTTGGGGGTGCGCGGGGACATGCGGTCGACGCGGTACATGCGCCAGTCCGCCCGTTCGAGATCCCAGCCGATCAGGTACCACCGCCCGCCCCAGGTCACCAGGTGGTGCGGCTCGGCTCGGCGCGGCGGGCGCTGGCCGGCCGGGCCCTCCCGCATCTCGCGGCGGCCCTCGTAGTCGAAGCGCAGCACCTCGCGGGCGCGGACCGCCGCGCCGATCGCGAGCAGGTGCTCGGCGTCGATGTCGCCCTCGCGCCAGGTGCTCTTCGCCACGCGCGTCACCTGCAGGGCGTCGATGCGGTGGCGCAGGCGCGCGGGCATCACCTGGCGCACCGTGGCCAGGGCCCGCAGCGCCGCCTCCTCGACGCCCTGCACCGACATCGTGGCCGTCTGCAGCGCGACCGCCACGGCCACGGCCTGGTCGTCGTCGAACAGCAGCGGCGGCAGCTCGGAGCCGGCGTCGAGCCGGTAGCCGCCGTCCGGCCCGCGCGTCGCCTGCACCGGGTAGCCCAGCTCGCGCAGCCGGTCCACGTCCCGGCGGACCGTGCGCGGGCTGACCTCGAGCCGGTCGGCGAGCGTCTGGCCGGGCCAGTCGCGGCGGGCCTGCAGCAGGGACAGCAGGGCCAGCAGTCGCGCCGAGGTTTCGAGCATGGGCTCAGTATCGCCCGCGTACAGGACAGGGCCTGTCCGCATCCCGGTCCGATGCGGACAGGCGGAGGCGCTACTCCCCGACGGCCTTGAAGAGCGCCCCGATCTCGGCCTGCGACAGGTGCCGCGTGCGCGCCGGCCGCAGGTCGCCGAGGCGGATCGGGCCGATCTGGGTGCGGATGAGCCGCTGCACCGGGAAGCCGACGGCGTCGAACATGCGCCGGACGATGTGGTTGCGGCCCTCGTGCAGGACCACCTCGACGAGGGCCACCTTGCCGTAGGCGTCCACGACCCGGAACGAGTCGACCTTCACCGGACCGTCCTCGAGGGCGACGCCGGACTTGAGCTCGCGGCCCATCGCGCGCGGGACGGGGCCGGGGATCTCCACCTGGTAGGTCTTGGCCACCTCGTAGGACGGGTGCATGAGCTTGTGCGCGAGCCCGCCGTCGTTGGTGAGCAGGATCAGGCCCTCGCTGTCCTGGTCGAGGCGGCCCACGTGGAACACCCGCGACTCGATGTTGGGCACGAGGTCCGAGATCGCGTTGCGGCCCTTCTCGTCGTCCATCGTGGAGACGACGCCGCGCGGCTTGTTCAGCGCGATGTACACCAGCCGGGTGTCGGTCACCAGGCGCTGCCCGTCGACGTGGATGGCGTCGCGGCTGGGGTCGGCCTTGTCGCCGAGGCTCGCCTCACGGCCGTTGACCGTGACCCGGCCCTCGTCGATCATGCGCTCGCAGGCGCGGCGCGACCCGAGGCCGCCGGCGGCCAGGATCTTCTGCAGCCGCTCCTCGCGCCGCGGCACCTCGGCGTCGGGCGGGGCGTCGAAGGCCGAGCCCTCGAACTCGGGTCCGGCGAACCCGGGCGCGGGCACGGAGTCGGAGTCAACTGACGGGTCAACGCTGGGCATCGGCGATCTCATCTATGTCGTCGGGCAGGAACGGGGCGAGCGGGGGCAGCTGCTCGACGCTGTCCAGGCCGAGTTTCTCCAGGAACAGCGTGGTCGTCTTGTAGAGGAACGCGCCGCTCTCGGGCTCGCTGCCGATCTCCTCGATCAGGCCCCGCGTTACCAGCGTACGGACCACGCCGTCACAGTTCACACCCCGGATGGCGGAAATGCGCGACCTGGTCACCGGCTGCTTGTACGCGATCACGGCGAGTGTCTCCAGCGCGGCCTGTGTCAGCCGGATCTGCTGCCCGTCGAGCACGAACTTCTCGACGTAGGCCGCATACTCGGGCCGGGTGTAGAGCCGCCAGCCCCCGGCCACACGCCGAAGATCAAAACCGAAACCCAGCCGGGTGTACTCCGCTGAGGCCGCCTCAAGCGCCCCCACCACCCGTTCGACGGGCTGGTCGAGCACCTGGGCGAGCGTGACCTCACTGGTCGGCTCGTCGACGACGAGCAGAATGGCCTCGACGGCGCCCCGCAGCTCGGCGTCGCCCATCTCGGGCTTGACGGGTTCCGCGGCCGCTTCCGGGGCCGGCGCCTCAAGCCCAGGCAGCGTGTCGGCAACCGCCTCGCCCTCGGGCTCGGCGACGACCGGCTCGACTTCCGCTACGGACTCAAGCTCCGGCTCCAGCTCCGGCTGAACCTCGGGCTCGGGCTCAGCGACAACCGCCCGAACTTCCGCCTCGGGCTCGGGCTCAGCGGCGACCGGCTCAATCTCAGCTTCAGGCTCAATCTCGCCCTCAGCTTCAGGCGAAGGCTCAGACGAAGGCGAAAGCTCAGACGCCGAGGGCGAGTCCTCCCCCGCGGGCTCGTCGGACTGCCACTGGAGCTCGGGAAACGACTGAGCGGCCGCCGGCTCCGGCTTCGGACGCGCCCACGGCGGCACCCAGCTCGCGGCCTGATCGGCCAGCGACCCGGCGGGCTTGTCGTCCTCGTTCACTCGTCCACCTCGTTGTCCACGTCCGCCGCGGCCGAGGCGTGCTCCGCCCCCGGCGACTCCGAAGCCGAACCGGCAGAGTCCGCCGCGGCCGAGGCGAGCTGCGCCCCCGGCGACTCCGAAGCTGCCACCGAACCGGCGCCATCGTCCAGGGATCCTGCGGCGTCGCCCGGTTCCGGCTCCTTGGCGGCGGGCGCCGGCGACCCCTCGTACTCCTCGACCTGGATCTCCACGTTCGCGTCCTCGGCCGCGGTCCAGCGCACGATCAGCTCGCCGAGGGCCTGGACCTGCTCGAAGCCGACGAGGTTCTCGCGGTACAGCTCCAGCAGCGCCAGGAACCGGGCCACCACCTCGAGGGTCGTCTCGCAGTCGGCGCAGAGCTCGGCGAACGTCGCCACCCGGCGCTCGAACAGCCGGTCGCGCAGCAGGTTGGCGTGCTCCCGGACGCTGACGCGCACCTGGTGGATGTGCGCGACCGAGACCACCGGCGGCACCTTGGGCGTGAACGCCCGGACGGCGAGCTTGAGCAGCCGCTTCGGGCCGATGCCGAGGACCAGGTCGGGCAGGGCCTCCGCGTACTGCGGCTCGAGGGAGACCGCGCGCGGGTACCGCCGCGACCCGACGGCCTCGAGCCCCTGGATGTGCGCGGCCGCCTCCTTGAACGCCTTGTACTGCAGCAGCCGCGCGAACAGCAGGTCCCGCGCCTCGAGCAGCGCGAGGTCCTCCTCGTTCTCGACCGTGGCCGACGGCAGCAGCCGGGCCGCCTTCAGGTCGAGCAGCGTGGCCGCGATCACGAGGAACTCGGAGGTCTCGTCGAGGTCCCAGTCGTCGCCCATGGCTCGGATGTAGGAGATGAAGTCGTCGGTGACCGTGTGCAGCGCGACCTCGGTGACGTCGAGCTTGTGCTTGCCGATGAGCTGCAGCAGCAGGTCGAACGGCCCCTCGAAGTTGGACAGCTTCACCTGGAAGCCGGAGGGGGCCGGCGTCGCCGGCTGCGCGTCCGGCACGTCCGGCGCCGGCAGGTCGGGAGCGGGCGCGTCGGGAGCCGGCACGTCGGCGAGCACCGGCGCCTCGGCGTCCACCACCGCGGGCGCCGACGACTCCACAACCGGCTCAGTCACGCGAAGAACCTAGCGCACGAACAGCGAAAAGCCCCTATTAGAGACGCCGCTCGGCCTGCTGCGCGATGACCTCCCGCGCCAGCTGCCGATAGTTGCGCGCCCCCCGACGAGGCCGGGTCGAGCGTGGTGATGGGCGCGCCCGCGACCGTCGACTCCGGGAACTTCACGGTCTTCGTGATGACGGTCTGGTACACCTTGTCGCCGAACGCCTCCACCACGCGCTGCAGCACCTGGCGGCAGTGGGTGGTCCGGCTGTCGTACATGGTCGCGAGGATGCCCTCGAGCTCCAGGTCGAAGTTGAGCCGCTCGCGCACCTTGTCGATCGTGTCCAGCAGCAGCGCCACCCCGCGCAGCGAGAAAAACTCGCACTCCAGCGGGATCATCACACCGTGCGCGACGGTGAGCGCGTTGATCGCCAGCAGGCCGAGCGACGGCTGGCAGTCGATCAGGATGAAGTCGTATTCCTTGAGGACCGGACGCAGCACGCGGGCCAGCGCCATCTCGCGCGCGACCTCGGTGACGAGCTGGATCTCGGCCGCCGAGAGGTCGATGTTCGCGGGCAGCAGGTGCAGCCCGGCGATGTCCGTCTTGATCCGGATGTCCTCGACCGTCACGTCGGAGTCCATCAGGATGTTGTAGATCGTGAGGTCGAGGTTGTGCGGGTTGACACCGAGGCCGACCGAGAGGGCGCCCTGGGGGTCGAAGTCGACGAGCAGCACCCGCCGGCCGTATTCCGCGAGCGCCGCGCCCAGGTTGATGGTCGACGTGGTCTTGCCCACGCCGCCCTTCTGGTTGGCCATGGCGATGATCCGCGCCGGGCCGTGCCGGTCCATCGGCATCGGCTCGGGGATCGGCTTGCGCATCGTGTACGCGGTCGGGTCCGCCGGCCCGAGCTCCGCACCGAGGTCAAGCGAGGCCTGCTCGGCGCGCATCGTGGTGGTCCACGACTCCGCCTGGTCGCCCATGCCTGTCATCGCTGTCTGCGCCCCTCCCGGCGGCGTTGTCTCCGCCCCGGGGACCGAAATCGGCGTTCAGCCTTAGGGGGGAGCGAGTCAGCCGTTGCCCGACTCTACCGTCCCTGCAGCGTACATACCGCGCCGCGCGCCCGGCGTGTCGCGAAGCTCATCGTTGGGTACGGTCATTGCCGTGTTGGGACCAGGGGACGTGCTCGGCGACCGGTACCGCCTCGAGGAGTTCGTCGCCAGCGGCGGCATGGGGCAGGTCTTCCGCGCCACCGACAAGACGCTCGGCCGCACCGTCGCCGTGAAGGTGCTGCTCCCGGGCCACGGCAGCAACGCCGAGTTCGGCAGCCGTTTCCGCTCCGAGGCGCGGATCATGGCCTCGATCGGCCACCCGGGCGTCGTCGGGGTCTACGACTACGGCGAGACCCCCGAGGGCACGCTGTTCCTGGTCATGGCGTTCGTCGACGGCCGGCCCCTGGGCGAGCGCATCACGGCCGAGGGCACCCTGTCGGTCGGCGAGACCCTCGACGTCGTGGCGCAGGCGGCCGACGCGCTGCACGCCGCGCACGAGATGGGGATCATCCACCGCGACGTCAAGCCCGGCAATCTCCTGGTCGGCGAGAACGGCGCGGTGACGCTGGTCGACTTCGGCGTGGCCCGCTCGGCCCAGGTGACCGCGGTGACGAAGCTCAACGCGGTGATCGGCACCGCGCTGTACATGTCGCCGGAGCAGGCGTCGGGCCACCAGATCTCGCCGTCGGCGGACATCTACGCGCTGGGCGTGGTGGCGTACCACTGCGTCACCGGCGCCCCGCCGTTCACCGGCAACTCCCCGCTCGAGATCGCCATCAAGCACCTGCAGGACGAGCCCCCGCCGCTGCCCGCAACCCTGCCGGCCGCGACCCGGGCGCTGATCGAGCGCGCGATGGCGAAGGACCCCGAGGACCGGTTCCCGACGGCCGCGGCGATGGCGGCCGCGGCCCGCGCCGCGCGCGACGGCACCGCGGAGGACCCGGCGCTCGCCCCGGCGGTCCGCGCCTCCGCGCCCACCACGGTGATCACCGCGCCGGGCTCCGTCCCCGGCGACGACTCCCCCGGCCGGCCGGTCTGGATGCCGATCGCCGCCACCGCCGCCGTGATCGCCCTGGTCGCGGGCGTGATCCTGGCGGTCGTGGCGCTGTCGCGCAAGGCGTCCGACCCGAGCTACCCGGACGCCCGCCCCACCGCGTCGGCCACGCCGGCGGCCTCGGAGCCGGACAAGGCACCCGGCGCCCCGAACGCGTCGCACAACCCGACCCCGGCCGCATCCGCCGGCGGCCCCAGCGCGACGGACACGGCCCCGCCCAGCTCCCCGGCGCCGGACAACAATCCGGTCTCCTCGGCCCCGCCGGTGACGAAGACCACCACGCCGCCCCCACCCACCACGGAGGCCCCGACCCCGCCACCGGCCTCGGTCGAGGCGACGATCGCCAACGGTAACGGCTGAAATACGGACAAACACGCGACGAACATTTCTCGGATCGTGTGCAACCCTTCCCGGGGCGCTTGCGTCTACCCCCGGACGAAGGGAGCCCGAACGGGTGAACCAAGACGACGAGGCGCACTTCCGCGAATTCGTCACCGCGCGATTCGACGGGCTGCGCTCGCTCGCCTACCTGACGTGCGGGGACTGGCACGCCGCCGAGGACGCGGTGGCCGCGTCCCTGGCCAAGCTGTACGTGCGCTGGACGAAGGTGGACACCCCGCTGGCGTACGTGCGGCGGGCGATCGTGCACGCGCTGGTCGACGAGTCGCGGCGGCC
Source organism: Dactylosporangium thailandense (assembly GCF_059739745.1). Lineage (NCBI taxonomy): Bacteria > Bacillati > Actinomycetota > Actinomycetes > Micromonosporales > Micromonosporaceae > Dactylosporangium > Dactylosporangium thailandense. The sequence continues at coordinate 12,334,290 of NZ_AP029195.1, read as the reverse complement.
CTGGCGGCGCCGTGAGCGGTCGGCCGGTTACGCGCTGCCCGAGCTGCCCGGCCCCGACCACGCCGATCAGGTCGACGAGCGGCTCCGGATTCGCGCCGCGCTCGCCCGTATGGCACCGGGCCAGCGCGCCGTGCTGGTCCTGCGGTACTACGAGGGGCTGAGCGTTGAGGAGACCGCCGAGGTGCTCGGCCGCCAGCCGGGGACCGTCAAGAGTCAGACCGCCCGCGGGCTCGCCGCGCTCCGCGCGCTCCTGGGCACGGACGAGCTCCGTGTCCGTGACGACGTTGCGCAGGGCACTCCAGCGGGTGGTATCGGGATCGGCCGCGAGCAGGACGGGAGGGAAGGGCATGGAACAGGATCTGCACACGCTGCTGACGTCGGTCCGGGACGACGCGCCGCCACCGCGGCTCAGCGTTGACGACATCACCGCCGCGGGCCGGCACCTGGTGCGGCGCCGCCGGCGGCTGACCCTGCTCTCCTCCGTCGGCGGTGGCGCGGTCACCGCGATCGCGGCGGTCACCGCGGTGCTGATGCTCACCGGCGCGCCCCGCGCGCTGACCCCGGCCGTGGACCCGAGCGGGCTGGCCAGCCCCGCGAAGCCGGTGCCGACCGCGTTCGCCGAGGCGGCCGCGTTCAGCACGACCTACCAGGGCTACAAGGCCGGGCCGTATCAGGTCGGCGACCCCGACGTCGTGACCAACGCCTACCAGCAGTCCACGATCGTGACGGTGCCCCGCGCCGAGCCGACGCCGTCGGAGTCGGCCGAGGCGGCGGACCCGGTGCAGTCGGCCGCTCCGGGCGTGCCGGCGAAGGCGAAGGGCGTTGCCACCGGCGGGCTCCTCGTGGTGTACCGCCCGGGCGCCTTCGAGCCGGCGCTGTTCGAGAAGGGCGGCGAGAAGGTCCAGCTGCGCGACGGCGGCACCGGGCTGCTCGCCTACGCCGGCAGCATGAACGCTCCGACGACGCCGGGCGACCGGGCGTTCATCGGGCGCGCGAGCCTGGTGCCGACGCTCACTTGGCAGTACACCGAGGGCGCCTGGGCGGCGATCTACTGGTCGGCGTGGGAGAACGTGCCCGACCGTGAGCATCTGCTCGCGATCGCGGACGGGCTCGTGCCCTCGGTGCCGCGGCAGTTCCCGGTGGCGTTCCAGTCGGCGACGGTACCGCGGGGCTACCAGCTGCTGTCCGTGAGCTACGGCGGCGACGTGTTCACCGGCGACGAGGTGGTGTCGGCCGCACGGCTGACGGCGAAGCCCCCGGCGCTGCCGATCTACCAGCCGTACATCTTCGAGGACCTGCCGGTGCTGACCCTGGCGGCCGGGCGCACGGACGCGGGGCCGAAGCTGGCGGGCCGGCTCGACTGCGAGGGGCAGATCCGCTGCACGAAGGTGGCCGACACCGGCACGACGTACGTCTACGCCGAGGCCAGCAACACGAAGCTCACCGCCCCGCTCACCCAGCTGGCGCTCGGCATCAAGCTCGAGGGCGATCTCGGCGACAGCGGCAGCTGGCCACCCGCCGCGAAGGTGTTCGCGAACTGAGCCGGTCACGACGGCACCCCGGCCGCGGAGGAAAAAACGCGCGTGCGCGAGCGGCCGGGGTGCTGTTACCGTTGGTCCATGCGTTTCTGAGCCCATCGACGCCGCGCGTGCCGCCGCTGACCGCCTGAGCCGGTCCAGCCGGACGGCCCCCGTTGTGGGTTCATCTCTTCCCCCTTCGCCGCGCGGCCACAGCCTGCCCACCAGCCAGCCCGCCGTCCGCGAAGGAGACGCTCATGCCTGCCGTGAACCACGAACCGGAAGACACCACCACCACCGAGGCGACCGAGGCCGCAGAGGCCGCCGAGAGCCCCGAGGACCAGCCGGCCAACCCGCTCGAGGCGATTCGCCGGGCCCAGGCCAACCGCACGTTCCCGACCGGGGGCGGCGGCCGGGGCGGCCGGGGCGTCGGCAAGGGCGGCAACCCGCAGACGCCGAGGATGTACAACCGCCACAAGTGAGCGAGGGTGTCACGGGGCGCCGGTGAGGTACTGCTGCACCGTCGCCCCGATCCGCTCGACCACCGTCTCGGCCGGCATGTGCGCGACCGGCGGGATGCGCAGGATGTGCCGGCAGATCGCCAGCCCGAGCATCTGGGTGGCGAGCAGCCCGGCCCGCTGCTGCGCCTCGGCCTCGTCGCCGCCGCAGAGCCGGCGCACGAGGGGCACGATCTGCTCGGCGAAGACGCCGCGGACCCGCTCGGCGACGGTCTCGTCGGTGGTGGCCGAGCGCAGGAGGGTCAGCAGCACGTCGCCGGTCGGGTCCTCCTCCCAGCGGCGCACCCAGTGCCGCACCAGCTCCGGCCCGATCCGCTCCGGCGGGATGGCCGAGACGTCCGGCATGCGCAGGTCGATGTCGACGGCCGCGGCGAAGAGGCGCTCCTTGCTGCCGTAGTACCGCATCACCATCGACGGGTCGATGGCGGCGTCGGCGGCGATCGCGCGGATGGTGGCCCGCTGGTAGCCGTCCTCGGCGAAGCGGATCCGGGCGGCTTGCAGGATGGCGGCGCGGGTGGCATCCGAGCGGCGAACGGTCACAGGCGCGACCCTAGGCCAACAAGCGTTGGCCTCCAAGTCAGCGGGCGCGGGGGTGGGCGGTGGCGTACACCTCGCGCAGGCGGTCGACGGTCACCAGCGTGTACACCTGCGTCGTGGTCACCGAGGCGTGCCCGAGCAGCTCCTGGACGACCCGGATGTCGGCCCCGCCGTCGAGCAGGTGCGTGGCGAACGAGTGCCGCAGGGTGTGTGGCGACACCCCCGACGGCCCGTCGACCGGCAGCCCGGCCCGGTCGGCGGCCTTGCGCAGGATGGTCCACGCGCTCTGCCGCGACAGCGCGCCGCCGCGGGCGTTGAGGAACACGTTCGGCGACCCGGTGCCGTGGGCGGCGAGGGCGGGGCGGGCCCGGACCAGGTAGGCGTCCAGCGCCGAGCGCGCGTAGCTGCCCATGGGCACGAGCCGGGTCTTGCCGCCCTTGCCGTGCAGGGTCGCCATCCCCGGCCGGGCGTCGAGGTCGAGGGCGTCGACGGCGAGCCCGACCGCCTCGGAGATGCGGGCGCCGGTGCCGTAGAGGAACTCCAGCAGCGCCGCGTCGCGCAGGTCGAGCGGCCCGCCCTGCGCGGCCCCAGGCACGGCCAGCAGCCGCGAGACCTGGTCGACGTCGAGCGCCTTCGGCAGCCGCTTGGGCAGCGCGGGCGGCTTCACCTCGCGGGACGGGTCGCTCGGGGCGAGGCCCTCGAGCAGGGCGAAGCGGTGCAGGCCACGCACGGCGCTGGCGGCGCGGGCGGCCGAGGAGGCCGAGAGCGCCACGGCGTCCCCGGCGGGCGCGCGCAGGTCGGCGACGTGGGCGGCGATGTCCCGCGTGGTCACGTCGGCGAGGTCGGCGATGCCCGCCGCGACCAGCCAGTCCAGATACCGGTCGAGGTCGCGGCGGTACGACGCCAGGGTGTTGGCGGCCAGCGCCCGCTCCACCGTGAGGTGGTCGAGATAGGAGTCGACGGCGCGGCGCAGGTCCACCATGCGTCCTATGCTGATTTCCCTGTCAAGACGTCTTGCAGGGCGACGTGGGCCATGCCGTGCGCGTCGGCGACCGGGCCGTAGGTGACGTGCCCGTCGTGCGTGTTGAGGCCGAGGGCCAGGGCCGGGTCGCGGCGCATGGCCTCGCGCCAGCCGCGGTTGGCCAGCTCCTGCACGTAGGGCAGGGTGACGTTGGTCAGCGCGTAGGTGCTGGTGTGCGGCACCGCGCCGGGCATGTTCGCCACGCAGTAGAAGATCGAGTCGTGCACCCGGTAGGTGGGCTCGTCGTGCGTGGTCGGCCGCGAGTCCTCGAAGCAGCCGCCCTGGTCGATCGAGATGTCGACCAGCACGCTGCCCGGCTTCATGCGCTTGACCAGCTCGTTGCTGATGAGCTTGGGCGCCTTCGCGCCGGGCACGAGCACCGCGCCGATCACCAGGTCGGCGTCGAGAACGGCCTTCTCGATCTCGTACGCGTTCGACGCGATCGTCTGCAGGTGCCCCTGGTAGATGGCGTCGGCCCCGCGCAGGCGGGCGATGTTCTTGTCGAGCAGCAGCACCTCGCCCTGCATGCCCAGCGCGATCGCGGCCGCGCTGAGCCCGGAGACGCCGGCCCCGATGACGACGACCTTCGCCGCGTAGACGCCGGAGACGCCGCCGAGCAGCACGCCGCGCCCGCCGCCCGCGCGCATGAGGTGATAGGCGCCGACCTGCGGGGCCAGCCGCCCGGCGACCTCGGACATCGGGGCGAGCAGCGGCAGTGAGCGGTCCGCCAGCTCGACGGTCTCGTAGGCGATGCCGGTGACCTTGCGCTCGACGAGGGCCTGGGTGCAGTCCTTGGACGCGGCCAGGTGCAGGTAGGTGAAGAGGACCTGGCCGGCGCGCATCCGGTGGTACTCCTCGGCGATGGGCTCCTTGACCTTGAGGATGAGCTCGCCCTCGGCCCAGGTGTCGTCCGCGGACGGCAGGATGGTGGCGCCGGCCTCGCGGTACTCCTGGTCGGTGATCGAGGAGCCCTCGCCGGCCCCGGTTTCGACGAAGACCTCGTGCCCGTTCGCGGCGAGCTCGTGGGCGCCGGCGGGCGTGATCGCCACGCGGTACTCGTGGTTCTTGACCTCGCGCGGAATTGCGACCTTCACGTTGACCCCTCTCCACTCAGCGCGTCATTGCGCTGTGTGTCCAAGGCGGAGTTTATGGCTCTGTCCCACTACCCGTCGGCCGCACAGTGTGAACTCCTGAGCAGCGGGATTGACAGGTTGTCGGGGGCGGACGGTGATCTATGCTGTGCGGCCATGACCGTCTACGGCGGGCCCCGCCCCTCGCTGCCCGGGCCGAAGCACGACAAGGTCCTGCTCGGCGCGGCCGCGGTCGCCGTGCTGGCGGTCGTCGTGGGCATCGTCTTCGGGGCCCGGGCGTTCATGTCCGACGATCCCCAGGCGGCCAGCGCGACGCAGGCCCCGCTCAGCGCCGGCGAGGACTCCTCCGCCCCGGCTCCCCCGCCGTCGGCCGCGCCCCCGCCCAGCCCCACCCCGAGCCCGACGCCGTCGCCGACGCCGCCGAAGGCCGCGCTGCTGGCCGCGAAGCCGTCGCTGATCCGCCCCGACCACTCGCAGCTGTGCCTGCAGGCCAACGGGGGCAACGGCGGCAACACCACCCAGCAGGGCTGCGACGGCAACAACGCGACCGAGATGTGGGTGCCGCAGGCGATCGGCGCGTCCCAGGACACGTTCCAGTTCGTCAACGCGGCCGACAACCGGTGCCTGAGCGTGAGCAACAACTCGAAGGACAACTACGCCCAGGTGTGGCTGTGGGACTGCCACGCCGACATCGGCCAGCTGTGGAAGCTGGTGCCCGACAACGGCGGGTACCGCCTGCTCAACCCCAACAGCAGCCGCTGCCTGACGATCGAGGGGGGCAACCCGCAGCCGGGCGCGGTCGCGCGGATCTTCGACTGCAACGGCCAGCCCGACGAGCGCTACCACTTCCAGCCCCTGGGCTAGGTCCTGGCTAGGTCCTGGCTAGGCCCTGGGCTGGTCGCCGAAGACGGTGGCGGCCAGGCCGTCCAGCAAGGTGCGCAGGCCCAGGTCCGGCTGGACGCGTGGTCGTCCGGGCGGGTCCCTCTGCTCGGCGACGCGGGCTACTGCCCCTCGCCGCTGTCCGGGCAGGGCACGAGCCTGGCCCTGGTCGGCGCCTACGTGCTGGCCGAGGAGCTGGCCCGCTCCGGCGTGGGCGGGCTGGCCGCCTACGAGGCCCGGATGCGCCCGTTCGTGGAGCTCAACCAGGCCCTCGCCACTGAAAACCCCGGCGGCCCGGCCGCCCCGAGTCGATCGACCGGGCCAAGGTCGCCATCACGCTCTGATCAGGGCCAGCGCCAGAGTCAGCAGCGAGCCGCCCGAGGCGATGGTGCGCACCAGGTTCCAGCCCGTCCACGGGCCCTCGAAGGCCTGGCGCACCGCGGCCGGGTCGGCGATCCGCGCGACCGGCCCGGCGGCCTCGAGCGTGTTGTTCATCGGCACGTTGATCGCCACGGTGACCGCCACGACGACGAGGTACAGCACCGCCGTCGCCACCAGCCAGGGCAGCGGCCCCCGATGGCCGGACGACAGGTGCAGCAGCACCGCGACGACGGCGAGCAGCAGCGCGCCGAGGAACGCGGTCATGAACCAGCCGTTGACGATGACCCGGTTGATCCGCTGCATCACGTCGATGAAGGTCCGGTCCTCGACCTGGTGCAGGGCGAGCATGACCGAGGTGGAGTAGGCGAAGAAGACGCCGGCGGAGAGGCCGACGAGCAGGGTGGTGGCGGCGAGGACGACGTTTCTCATGCATCCCAGTGAATCGGCCCGGGCTGAGACGCACCATGGCCGAGACGCGCCGATGCATACGCCACCGTCTACGGTGATGGGGTGGACGCGCTCACCGCACTGCTCGACGGGCCCCGGGCCCGCGGCGCCTTCCTGCTCCGCTCGGTCCTGACGCCGCCGTGGTCGCTGCGCATCCAGGACGAGGCCGCGCTGGCCATCGCGGCGGTGGTGCGCGGCGAGGCCTCCTACGTCGGCGACGACGGCGAGATCGCGGTCGCCGGGCCGGGGGATGTGATGGTGATCCGGGGGCCGCAGGCGTACACGGTCGCCGAGCCGCCCGGCACCGCCCCGCAGATCGTGATCCACCCCGGGCAGCGCTGCGCCACCCCGGACGGCGTGGACCTGGCCGAGGAGATGCACCTCGGGGTGCGCACGTGGGGTACCGATCCCGACGGCCCGACGCTCATCCTCACCGGCGCCTACCAGCTCGCCGGCGAGGTGAGCCGGCGGCTGCTCACCGCCCTGCCCCGGGTGCTCGTGGTGCCCCGGGCCGAGTGGGACACGCCGCTGGTGGCGCTGCTGGCCGACGAGATCGCCAAGGACCGGCCCGGGCAGGAGGCGGTGCTCGACCGGCTGCTGGACCTCATGCTCATCACGGCGCTGCGCACCTGGCTGGCCCGGCCGGGCTCGGGGGCGCCGGGCTGGTACCGCGCCCAGTCCGACCCGATCGTCGGCCCGGCCCTGCGGCTGCTGCACCACAACCCGGCCCTGACCTGGACGGTCGCCGACCTCGCGGCGAAGGTCGGCGTCTCCCGCGCGCTGCTGGCCCGGCGCTTCGGCGAGCTCGTCGGCGAGCCGCCGATGGCCTACCTGGCCGGCTGGCGCCTCGCGCTCGCCGCGGACCTGCTGCTGGAGCCGGACGCGACGCTCGCCGCGGTCGCCCGGCGGGTCGGCTACGGCAGCGCGTTCGCGCTCAGCGCCGCGTTCAAGCGTGTCCGCGGAGTGTCGCCCCAGACCCATCGGGAACAATGTTCGGCATGACCTCAACCGGCCTGCCCGACACCTGCCCCTGCGGCCTCGGCGAGCCGTACGACGAGTGCTGCGGGAAGTACCACCGCGGCGCGGAGCCGCCGAGCGCCGAGCTGCTGATGCGGGCGCGGTACTCGGCCTACGTCGTCGGCGATCGCCGGTTCCTGCTGCGCACCTGGAGCGAGAGGACCAAGCCGCGGGCCCTGACGCTGGAGGCCGACCAGAACTGGCAGGGGCTGACGATCCTCGAGCGGTCCGGGGGCGGCCTGTTCGACACCGAGGGCATCGTGGAGTTCCAGGCGCGGTTCGTCACCGACGGCCGGCCGGGCAAGATGCACGACCGGAGCCGGTTCGAGAAGGTCGGCGGGGCCTGGCGCTATGTGGACGAGGTCTGACGGCCGCGCCACTCGCGGTCGAGCATGGCGTAGATGTACTGGTCGCCGTACTCCCCCTTGAAGATCTCGTCCTCGACGAAGTGCGCCTCGCGGCGCATGCCGAGCCGGGTGAGCAGCCCCCACGAGGCGGCGTTGCGGGTGTCGCAGGCGGCGTAGATCCGGTGCAGGCCGAGGCCCTCGAAGCCCAGGCGCAGCATCGCCTCGGACGCCTCCCGGGCGTAGCCGCGCCCCTGGAAGGCGGGGCTGAGCGTGAAGCCGAGCTCGCCCTGCCGGTGCGCGACGCTGGCCCAGCGCAGCACCACCTGCCCGACGACCCGCGGCTCCCCGTCGGGCGCGGCCTGCATGGCCAGCGTCAGCCACTGGCCCTCCTCGGTCAGGGCGGCCTGGCCCTTGCGCCGCTCGAGCGCGGCCCGGGTCTCCTCCGGGGTGTGCACCTCCCAGTAGAGGTACCGCACCACCTCGGGGTCGCCGGTCATCAGGTGCAGGTCGTCGTAGTCGCCGTCGGCGAAGGGGCGCAGCGTGAGCCGCTCGGTCCGGATCGGGTAGTCGGGTCGCAGCACTCGCGCAGACTAGTCCGACAGGGCGCTGCTCAGCCGCACAATTGTTCCGGCCTCGCCGGTCGTCACGAGCACGTCGTCGACCAGGTGCCGGGCCAGCCACAGCCCGCGGCCGCTGATCGCGCTGCTCGGCGGCAGGGCGGCCTCGCCGCTGAGCCGCTCCTCGGGGATGCCGGCGCCCTTGTCCACGACCTCGCAGGCGAGCACCCCGTCGGCCACCCACATCCGCAGGGTGCCGCCGCCGCCCGCATGGCGCACGGCGTTCGTGACGATCTCGTTGACCGCGAGCACGAAGTCCTCAAGCCGCTGCCCGATCAGCCCCGCTCCGGCGGCGCCGCGGTTCACGGCGTGACGGACGGCGGTGATCAGTGCGACGTCAAAGTCCTCGACCAGCAGCGCCGTCGTCTGAACGGCTTCAGCCACGGTGTCACCTTTCCGCTGCGTCTCGCCTCGCTGAGCGTACATCGAGCTTCCGCCGAGCCGCCGTCAAGTCACCCTGGGGTGCAAGGTGCATACCGCGAGACGCATGCTGGACGCCATGGATGACGACCTGCGGGTGACGGACGACATCACGCTGCCCCGGGCCGAGCTGAGCTGGCGGTTCAGCCGCTCCGGCGGCCCCGGCGGGCAGTCGGTGAACACCACGGACTCGCGCGTCGAGGTCCGCTTCGACCTGCTCGCGACGGGTGCGCTGCCCGAGCCGCTCAAGGCACGGGCCCTGGAGCGCCTGGCCGGCCGGCTCGTCGACGGCGTCCTGTCGATCACCGCGTCGGAGCACCGCTCGCAGCTGCAGAACCGCCACGCGGCCGAGGAGCGCCTGGTCGCGGCCATCGCCGCCGCGATCGCCCCGCCGCCCCGGCCGCGCAAACGGACAAAGCCGTCGAAGGGGGCGGTGGAGCGGCGCCTGGAGGCCAAGCGGCACACGGCCCGGCGCAAGCAGCAACGGCGCCCACCCGATGAGTGACAAAATCCGGATGTGATTCGCAAACTGCTCATTCCGCTCACCGCCCTCCTGCTGGCCGGGTGCGGCGGTGACGAGCAGCCCGCGGCCCTGGCGAGCGAGCCGCCCGGCCATCCCCCCGAGACCGGCGCCTACCCCGGGGAGTCCAGCGCGCCGCCCATCCCCGCGATCACCGGCCGGACGGTCGAGCTCACCGGCTGGGAGGTGACCGTCTACTACACGGCGGTCGAGAGCCTGCACACGGACAAGAGCACCGAGGTCACCGGCTGCCCCACCATCGACTGTGGCAAAAATCGCAACCAGCAGCGGCTCGGCGCCTTCCCGGCCTCGTTCGTCAAGGCGGTCAAGGACGAGGGCACGGGCCGCACGAGCGACGGCCGGTACCTGAACTGGTCCTACGACACCGGCTACTGGATGGACACCGCCCCCCGCGACACCGCCGGCCGCCCGCTGCGCCCCTGGATCTCGGCCGCCGCCGACGCCGGCGCGCTCAAGGCCGGCAGCCGGTTCACCGTCCAGCGCTGCGGCACCGCCGAGGTGACCGCGGAGGTGTGCGCCAAGCTCAAGGCGCCGACGTGGACGATCGTCGACGAGTTCACCCCCGGGCTCGGCGGCGACAAGCACGTGGACGTGTACATCGGCGAGGAGACGGGCCCCGGCTTCACCGACTCGGACCTCTACACCACGCTGGAGAACGCGACCCTCTCGGCGATCAAGGCACAATGAAGGACATGAAGGTGATCGTCTTCGGCGCCACCGGCATGGTGGGCCAGGGCGTGCTGCACGAGTGCCTGCTGGCCGCGGACGTGTCCGAGGTCCTGGTGGTGACCCGCACCCCGACCGGTGTGACGCATCCCAAGCTGCGCGAGGTGGTCCACGCCGACTTCGCGGATTTCGGATCCGTGGACTTCAGCGGGTACGACGCCTGCTTCTTCTGCCTGGGCGTGAGCTCCGTGGGCATGGACGAGGCGAAGTACACCCGGATCACCTACGACTACACGCTGGCCGCGGCCCGGCGGATGGCCGCGCAGAGCCCGGGCATGGTGTTCGTCTACGTCTCCGGCGCCGGCACCAACCGCGCCGGGCGGCAGATGTGGCAGCGGGTCAAGGGCCGCACCGAGGACGACGTCGCCGCGCTCGACCTGGCCGGCTACGCGTTCCGCCCCGGCTTCATCCAGCCCCGGCACGGCGTGACGTCCCGCGTGCGCTGGTACCGCGTCGCCTACACCGTCCTCAGCCCGCTCGCCGCGCTGCTCGTGCGCTTCGCGCCGGGCATCGCCACCAGCACCGACCAGCTCGGCCGGGCGATGCTCGTGGTGGCCCGCACCCGGCCCGAGCAGCGGGTCTGGGAGAGCCGCGACATCGCCGGGGCGCGCCTGAAGATGTGACGCTTGTGACGTCCGGTGCGTCTTTCTGCACCGCCGTTTACCTGCTGTTAGGCTGGACTCCCGTGGATCGCTGACTCGGCAGCGTGACAGACCCCACGGGAGCAGGCTTTGTCCTCTGTAGCACGGACCGGTGCGAGCCGGCAGGCTAAGCACATCTTCGTCACCGGGGGCGTCGCCTCCTCACTCGGCAAGGGCCTTACGGGGTCCAGCCTCGGCAGCCTGCTCAGCGCTCGCGGGCTGCGGGTCGTCATGCAGAAGCTCGACCCCTACCTGAACGTCGACCCCGGCACGATGAACCCCTTCCAGCACGGCGAGGTGTTCGTCACCGAAGACGGCGCCGAGACCGACCTCGACATCGGTCACTACGAGCGCTTCCTCGACCAGGACCTCTCACGCAACGCGAACGTGACCACGGGCCAGATCTACTCGGCGGTCATCGCCAAGGAGCGCCGCGGCGAATACCTCGGCGACACCGTCCAGGTCATCCCGCACGTGACCAACGAGATCAAGGCGCGCATCCGGGCGATGTCCGCCCCCGACGCCGACGGCGTCACGCCCGACGTGATCATCACGGAGGTCGGCGGCACCGTCGGCGACATCGAGTCGCTGCCGTTCCTCGAGGCCATCCGGCAGGTCCGGCACGACATCGGCCGCGACAACTGCTTCTTCCTGCACGTGTCGCTGGTGCCCTACCTGGCCCCGAGCGGCGAGCTGAAGACGAAGCCGACGCAGCACTCGGTCGCGGCCCTGCGCAGCATCGGCATCCAGCCCGACGCGCTGGTCTGCCGCTCCGACCGGGAAATCCCGGAAAAGACCAAGAACAAGCTCGGTCTGTACTGCGACGTCGACGCCGAGGCCGTGGTCTCCGCGCCCGACGCGCCCTCGATCTACGACATCCCGCGGGTGCTGCACGAGGAGGGGCTGGACGCCTACGTGGTCCGGCGCCTGGGCCTGTCGTTCCGCGACGTGGCCTGGAAGAAGTGGGACGACCTGCTCGACCGGGTGCACCACCCGCGCCAGACGGTCACCGTGGCGATCGTCGGCAAGTACGTCGACCTGCCCGACGCGTACCTCTCGGTCACCGAGGCCGTGCGCGCCGCCGGCTTCGCCCACCGGGCCCGGGTCGAGATCCGCTGGGTGCCCAGCGACGCCTGCACCACCCCGGCCGGCGCGGCCCAGGCCCTCGCGGGCGTCGACGGCGTCATCATCCCCGGCGGCTTCGGCGTGCGCGGCATCGAGGGGAAGATCGGCGCGGCGCAGTACACCCGCGAGCGCGGCATCCCGACCCTCGGCCTGTGCCTGGGCCTGCAGTGCATGACCATCGAGGTGCTGCGCAACGTGGCCGGGATCAAGGGCGCGAACTCGCTGGAGTTCGACCCGGAGGCGAGCGAGCCGGTCATCTCGACCATGGCCGACCAGCACGACATCGTGGCCGGCAAGGGCGACCTCGGCGGCACCATGCGGCTGGGCGCCTACCCGGCCGTGCTCGCCACCGGGACGCTGACCGCCGAGGCCTACGGCGAGACCGAGGTCTCCGAGCGCCACCGGCACCGCTACGAGGTCAACAACGCGTACCGCGACGCCATGACCGGCGCCGGGCTGCGCATCTCGGGCACCTCCCCCGACGGCCGACTGGTCGAGTTCGTCGAGCTCGACCGCGAGCAGCACCCGTTCTTCGTGGCCACGCAGGCGCACCCGGAGCTCAAGAGCCGCCCGACGCGGGCGCACCCGCTGTTCGCCGCGTTCGTCGGCGCCGCGGTGACCTACAACGCCGCCGACCGCCTGCCGGTCGAGCTGGAGACGGTGGACGCATGACGGCCTACGACGTGCGCTCGCACACCGAGCGCCTGCGCAACCGCGTCTTCTCCGTCGTCACCGACGCCGTGGAGATGCCCGGTGGCGAGGTCGTCGACCGCGACTACATGGTCCACGTCGGCGCGGTCGGCGTCGTGGCCCTCGACGGCGAGGGGCGGGTCGCGCTCGTGCGGCAGTACCGTCCCGCCGTCCGCCAGGTCCTCTGGGAGCTCCCGGCCGGCCTGATCGACGTGCCCGGCGAGGCCCTGGTCGACGCGGCCGCCCGCGAGCTGGCCGAGGAGGCCGACCTGGTCGCGGCCCGATGGGACCTGCTGGCCGAGGTGCACACCACGCCCGGCTGCTCCAACGAGAAGATCCGCCTCTTCCTGGCGCGCGAGGTCGGCCCGAAGCCGGACTCGGACACCTACGAGCGCACCCACGAAGAGGCCGACCTGGAGCTGCACTGGGTCGACCTGGACGAGGCCGTGACCATGGCCCTGTCCGGCGAGATCACCAACGCCGCGTGCGTGATCGGCGTCCTCGGCGCCGCCCAGGCCCGCGCCCGCGACTGGAAGACCTTGCGCCCCGCCACCGACGCCGGGTGACACCCCAGGAACTCGCCGAGGCCTGCGCCGCCGCTCTGTATGCCACGGACACCGCAACCCGGTCGCTGGGCATCACGATCGGCGGCGTGGCCCCGGGCCGCGCCACGGCGCGGATGACGGTGACCGGGTCCATGCTGAACGGCCACGCCATCGGCCACGGCGGCTACGTCTTCCTGCTCGCCGACACCGCGTTCGCGTTCGCGTGCAACACCTACGACCGCGTGACGGTGGCGGCGGGCGCGGACGTGTCGTTCCTGGAGCCGGCGCGGCCGGGCGACGAGCTGACGGCCACGGCGGTGGAGCGCAGCCGCCGGGGCCGGTCGGGCCTGTACGACGTGACGGTCAGCCGCGCGGACGGGACGGTGCTGGCCGAGTTCCGCGGCCGCTCGCGCAGCTCCACCAGCCCGATCCTGGGCGCCGGCGGTTGATCGAAGTGCCCGGCGGTTGACCGAAATGTCCGACGCTCCGCGATCGGACATTTCGCTTTTATACCTTGTCGGGAGATAAATCCGATATGTCGCGGCACGGAGTGCCCGACATATCGGGAATGCCTGGGATCAGGGCTCCAGCGCCGCCTCGGAGACGCGCGGGCCGATGCACCGCCTGGCCGGTGCGCCGTCTGGCCGGTGCGCCGTCTGGCCGGTGCGCCGTCTGGCCGGTGCGCCGTCTGGCCGGTGCGCCGTCTGGCCGGTGCGCCGTCTGGCCGGTGCGCCGTCTGGCCGGTGCGCCGGCCCGCGTCGAGTGCCCGGCGCAGCCCGGCGCAGCCCGGCGCAGCCCGGCGCAGCCCGGCGCAGCCCGGCGCAGCCCGGCGCAGCCCGGCGCAGCCCGGCGCAGCCCGGCGCAGCCCGGCGCAGCCCGGCGCAGCCCGGCGCAGCCCGGCGCAGCCCGGCGCAGCCCGGCGCAGCCCGGCGCAGCCCGGCGCAGCCCGGCGCCAAATTATGGCCTTCGGCGCGCTGCTGCACGGCTAACGGCTGACAGCCACCATCGGCCAGATCCCGGTTCCGGCAGTTCTCCCGGCCGATCGGGCACCGCGGCGAGCAGCCCCGAGGAACGCCCCGGGATCAGCTCTCTAGCGCCGCCTCGGAGACGCGCGGGGCCGGCGTGCGGTCGTCGGCAGATCCCGGTTCCGGCGGTTCTCCCGGCCGATCAGGCACCGCGGCGAGCAGCCCCGAGGAACGGCCCCGGGATCAGCTCTCCAGCGCCGCCTCGGAGACGCGCGGAGCCGGGGTCCGGTCGTCGGCGTGCTCGAGGACGCGCAGGCACGACAGCACCACCAGCGGCAGGGCCGTGGCCAGGGCGGCGCCGAGCACGTTGAACGACACGCCCTCCACGACACCGGCCAGCAGGCACGCCACCACCAGGCCCGAAAGGGCCGCGCGGACCGGCGGGAAGACGCCCAGCAGCCGCCGCAGCCCGCCCCAGTCGCGCAGCAGGACGAACGTCGCGTACAGCACGCACCCGAGCACCAGCACCGTCAGCGGGCTGGTGACCGTCGTGACCACGTCCGCCTCGGCGATGCGCCGGGCGATGAAGCCCGCGGTGCCGTCCTGGGTGCGCACGAGCAGGCGGCCGACGCTGCTGCGCTGCTCCTCCGGCCGGAACAGGTCCAGGATCGCGAAGCCCGAGCTCACGAAGAGCGCCGCGGCCGCGGCCCAGAGCAGGCGCGTGATGGTGAGCCAGCCGCCGACGGCCATGGCCGCGGCCACGCACATGCCGGCAGTGAGCGCCACGGCGCCGGATGCGTCGGCGCCGAGGTACGGACTGCCGATCACCACCACCCCGACCGCCCCGATCACGGCCATGACGAACGGCCTCCACCGGCGCTCGAAGCGCTGGGCGAGCGCGGCCCCGCCGAGCAGCGCGCCGGTCACGAGCAGGCCCAGGCCGATGACGCCGACGCCGGCGTACCGGCCGCCGACCACCGCCGAGTAGCCGGCCACCCCGTTGAGCTGCAGCCGCGACCCGGTCAGCACGTCGAAGGCGACGGCGAGCGCGGCGACGGCCGCGACCCCGCCGAGGGGCGCGATGGCGCGGCTGCGGCGGCTCAGGAACGCGATCGCGAACGTCGCCACGCCGGTCACGGCCAGGGTCACCCCGCCGAAGCCGAGGCCCGGCCGCGACCAGCGCCACCAGGGCAGCAGGTCGGCGACGAGCGCGGCGGGCACGGCGAGGGACGCGGCGATGAGCAGCACCTCGGCCGCCCGCACGACCGCGCGCGGGATCGGCCTGTGGGTGAGCGGGCCGGCGGGGCGGCGGGCGCGCTGCAGCAGCGGTACCACGGCCAGGAACAGCAGCAGCTCGGCGACGACGAGGGTGGTGAAGAAGTTGGTGCCGACCCGGCGCTGGATGCTCGCCTCGCGGTCGGCGTCGGCGAGCCGGCTCACGGCCGCGGTGACGTCCACCGGCCGGCCGCTCGCGCTGGTCGAGGCGGCGCCGCCGGCGAAGAGCCGCCCGGGCAGGGGCCGGTCGAGGGCCGCGAGGGCGGTCGGGGCGAGGTCGACGACCTGGATGTACCCCGGCCGCGACGTCGACGGCGAGGTCAGCCAGCCGCCCGTGAACCCGGGCCCCTGGGCGATCGCCACGTGCAGCCGGCTCGTGGCGTCGAGGTCGGACAGGCCGGCGAGGACGACCACCGAGTGCTCGGGGCGGGCGGCGAGGATGCCGGCGAGCGCGGCATCGGCGCGGCGGGCGTCGGTGGCCCGGGAGACGGGGTCGTCGCCGGCGATCTCGCCGAGGTCCACGAGCGTCAGGGCGCAGGCGTCCAGCAGGCTGTCGTCGAGGCCCTCGGAGTACTTGTCGACCCGGCCGTACGGTCGCGCCGCCGCCAGGGCCGCCCCCGGCCCGATCGCGGTGGTGCAGCGCACGCCCTCGGCCAGGGCCCCGGGCTGGGCGCCCCAGTGCAGGTTGCGGTTGCGGGCGACGATGTCGCTCTGGTCGGGCAGCGTCGCGCTGGTCACGTTCTGGTTGATCGACACGTTGAGCCCGGGGCAGACGGGGGTGACCGCGCCCGGGGTGTAGATCGCGAAGTTGCCCGAGCCGAGGGTCAGCCAGCCGTCGCCGGCGCAGGTGATCCGGCGGGCCGAGCGCACCGACAGCGCCCCGATCGCGCCGCCCTGGGCCATCTGCCACATCGCCGGGGTGTCGGACGCGTTCACGTCGTCCCAGCGCAGCCCGGCGACGCCGACGACGATCACGTAGTCCGCGGTCGGCTGGGCCGGGGCGGCGGCGGGGCGCGGGATGAGTCCGGCCACGCCGGC
Source organism: Dactylosporangium thailandense (assembly GCF_059739745.1). Classification (NCBI taxonomy): domain Bacteria; kingdom Bacillati; phylum Actinomycetota; class Actinomycetes; order Micromonosporales; family Micromonosporaceae; genus Dactylosporangium; species Dactylosporangium thailandense. The sequence goes on along the minus strand of NZ_AP029195.1, from coordinate 12,317,952 downwards.
GAGGCCGGCCAGCAGCGCCAGCAGCGCCGGGGAGAACCGGTGCAGCCAGAGACGCATCAGCTCACCCCGCGGGCGGCGCGCAGCTCGGCGTACACCGCCTCGACCTGGTCGATCGTGTCGTGCTCGGTGGGCCAGCCGGCCGCGCGGTCCAGGCCGCGGCGGGCCAGCTCGGCGCGGGCGCCGGGGTCGTCGAGCAGCTCGACGACCGCGTCGTGCACGGCGTCGACGTCGGCCGGCGCGACCAGGCGCGCGGCGGAGCCCACGACCTCGGGCACGCCGCCGACGGCGGTCGACACCAGCGGTACACCCGCCGCCAGGGTCTCCTGGATGAACAGCGGCTGGCCCTCCCACACGCTGGTCGCCACGACCAGGTCGGCCGCGCCGAGCAGGTCGGGCACGTCGTCGCGGTGGCCGAGCAGGTGGACCGGGGCGTGCTCGACGGAGATGCGCTGGGCCAGCGACATGTAGGACGGCCCGCTGCCGGCGATCGCGGTGAACGGCTCCGGGTCTCGGTCGCGCCAGCGCGCCGCGGCGGAGACGAGCGTCTCGAAGCCCTTCTGCGGGTGCAGCCGCCCGACCGCGAGCACCAGCGGCTGGCCCGGCTCGGCCCCGAGCTCCTCGCGGATCTGTTCGGGGGTGCGGGCGACGGGCCGGGGCTTCGGCGCCGGTACCTTCGCCAGCCGCACGTCCCGCCCGCCGAGCTCGGTGGCGCGGGCGGCGAGGTCGCTGGACACGGCGAGGGTGACGTCGGCGGCGCGGGCGACCCGGCGCTCGAGCGGGTGGTAGAGCCGGGCCCGCAGGCCGGTCGCGAGGACGAGGTTGTGCCAGGTGACCACGAGCGGGGTGGCGTCGGTACGGGCGAGCGCGGCGACGAGCCCGGCGCGCAGGCTGTGGGCGTGGATCACGTCGGCGTCGCGGACGCTGCGGCGCAGGGCGCGCACGGCGAGCACGTCGCCGGGCTGCGGGCTGGCCGGGATCTCCACGGGCACGAACCGCGCGCCGCGGGCGGCGAAGCCGAAGGCCTCCTCGGTCGCGGCCGGGCCGTGCACGCTGACCTCGTGGCCGCGCGCGGCCAGGCCCTCGGCGAGCATGCCGACGTGCCGGCCGATGCCGCCCGTGCTGGAGGCCAGGACCAACGCGATGCGGGCGCCCACTACCCATCCCTTCGTCTGACAAGCCGCCGCAGGGTCTGCCGGTCCGCGAGGGCCGCCCCGGCGAGGAACACCACCGCCACCACGACTCCGCACAGCATGCCCTGCACGACGGCCCCGCCCGCACCCGGGGTGACCAGGTGGGAGCGCACGACCAGCCCGGCGCTGGTGGCGACGGCCGCGGCGGCGACGCCGATCGATACCGTGCGCAACGTGCCGGCGAGGGCCGCGCGCCCGGCCCGGCGGCCGACGGCCAGGAGCAGCGCGCCGCCGAGCACGAGCATGCCGATGGAGTTCGCGGCGGCCACGGCGGCGATGCGCTGCTCGATCGGCAGCGCGGTGGAAAGGCTCAGGGCCGCGACCGCGGTCGCGGCCCAGCCGACGGCGGTGGCCACGGCCGCCGGGTACGCGTTCCCGCCCGCGTAGAGGGCCCGGGACAGCAGGGCGAACAGGCCGTAGCCGAGCAGCCCCGGCGCGAACCAGGCGATCCCGCCGGCAAGCGGCCCGACGGCGGGCGGGTGCGAAGAGGCGGCGGCGAGCAGTACCGCGATGGGCCGGGCGAGCACGATCAGCGCGGCGGCGCCGAGGCTGCACAGCAGGACCACGGCCCGCACGGCCGGGGCGAGGGCCGCGGCGAACCCGGCCCGGTCGCCGGCCGCGCCGTGCTCGGCGAGCGCCGGGTACGCCGTCGTGGCCACCGGCACCGCGAGCACCGCCCACGGCAGCAGGAAGATCGTCTGGGCGAGGCTGTAGACGACGATGGCCCCGTCCTGCGGGCTGTAGCTGACGAGGTTGATGGCCAGGCCCAGCACCAGCTGCTGGGTGCCGACGGTGACGATCCCGGCGACGACCAGCGGCCGCAGGGTGGCCATCGCGCCGACGTCGAGCCGGGTCGTGGGCCGGATGCGCAGCCCGAGCCGGCTCACCGGGGCCACCAGGCAGAGCGACAGCACCGCGACGGCAAGTGTCGTACCGCCGGAGAGCAGCAGCAGCTGCGGGCCGCTCACGCTCGACAGGACCGCCCCGCGCCCGGCGACCACGCCGAAGGCGACGTACACGGCCATCACGGTGAGGCTCGACAGGAGGGGCGCGATGACCGGCCAGGCGAAGCGGCGGTACGTCTGCAGCGCCCCGGTGAGCACGATCCCGACACCGTAGAGCGGCAGCTGGGGCGCGAAGACCCGCAGCATCTTCGCCCCGGCGTCGACGACCTCGGCCGGCTGCCCGCTGGTGAGCAGCCCGACCAGCGGGTGCGCGAGCAGGGCGACGACCAGCGCGACCGGGGTCAGGATCAGCACGACCCAGGTGAGCAGGGCACCGACGGTGCGCCCGACGACCGCCTTGTCCCGGCCCGCGAGCATCGGCACGACGAGACTGGCCAGGGCACCGCCCGCGACGAGCTCGAAGATGATGTTCGGGATCGTGTTGGCGGCCTGGTACGCGTCGCCGAGCCGGGTCGGCCCGACGGACGAATTGAACACCAGAATGCGCGCAAATCCGGCAATCCGGCTCAGGAGGGTGAGGCTCGCGACGAGTGCCGCCGCCCCGAAGATCCTGCTCCTCGTCACCCGCGCGAGCGCGGATACGGGGAGGGTTTCCGGCGGCCCCACTGGTCGATCCGGTTCAGCACCGGGTTGGCCTCGATCACCTTGGTGAACGAGACCTTCTCGCTGGCGGCGGTCAGGGCCACGATCCCGGCCAGGGCCGCGAGCCGCCCGAACGTGCCGGTCCGCGCCGTGTACGCCACCCCGAGCAGCGCGCCGAGCGCGTTCGCCCCGGCGTCGCCGAGCATGATCTCCTCGTCGAGGTCCGCGGGCAGCAGCGCCCCCGCGGCGCCGAGAGGGCCGGACGCGCCCAGCGGGGTGCCGACGGCGATGCCGGCCTTGAGGGCCCGCCCCGGCCGCAGGTCGAGCAGGTTGAACAGGTTGGCCGCGCCCGCGATCACGCCGGCGCCGAGCACGACGTCGACGGCCCGCTTGCGGGGCAGCAGCGCGGCGGCGGCGAGCCCCGCCACGCCGACCCCGGCGATCTTCACCAGGCCGCTGGTCACACGGCCCTCCCGCAGCGCGCCGAGGTGGCCGCGGAAGCCCTTGGCCGCGTGCTCGGGCCGGCCGCCGACCAGGTCGTCGTAGAGCCCGACGGCCCCCGACCCCAGCCCCGCGATCGCGCTCGCGGCCGCGTGCTCGGGCCGGTGCACGATCGCACCGGCGGTCGCCCCGGCGGCCAGCGCCGGCCCGCCGGCCAGCGACACGCCGCGGCCGCGGAAGTTGGTGCGGGCCAGCGTCGGGTGGTCCTGCAGGGCGCGCAGCACCGCCCGGGCGACACCGCCGCCGACCGGCCCGGCCAGGGCGCTCAGGATCCGCCTACGAGCCATTGGTCACGCTCGCCGTCTTCGGCAGCAGGCTGGTCGCGCCGGTGCCGCTGCCGTAGTGGCCGTACTTGCCGCCGATCCGCTCGGCGAGGGCCATGACCGCCGCGACCTGCCCGTAGGCGGTGACGGCGTTGTCCACGGTCGAGATCGACTTGACCACGGTCGCGTCGCCGATGACGGTGGAGACCAGGCCGTTGGCGGACAGGCCGGCGACAACCACCCGCGCGGAGATGTCGAAGCGGGTGGCGAGGGTCAGCACGGCGGCGTTGCGGTCCTTGGCGTCCTTGCCGCTCGCAGGCGCCCCGGCGATGATGATCGCGGCCTCGGCCGGGGCCTTGAAGTCGCCGTCGAGGCCGATGAACCCGCCGCTCTCGAACGCCGACAGCACCGTGCGGGTGCCCTCGACCTGCGGGGTGCCGGCCTTGCCGAACAGCACCGCGGCGAGCAGCGCCGACGCGGTGTCCACCGCGTTGGACTGGGTCGGCAGCGCGCCGCTGACGGCCGCCGGGGCCGAGGACTCGGCGAGGTCGAGCAGGTTGGCGCTGCTGGCCGGGTTCGTGAACTTGTCCTTGATCGTGACCGTCCCGGCGACCTTGGCCCCGGCCGTGCCGAGCATCGTGGCGATCCCGTCGGTGGCGGCGTTCACGTCGCTGCCGTCGCTGCCGTCGAGCTTGACCAGCAGCACGTTCTTGTTCGGGAGCTTCCCGGCCAGCAGCGCCGGCGCGGCCTCGCTGGCGAAGTCGGCGTTCTTCTTCAGCTCCGCCCGCGACTGCTCCAGGTCGTCGCGCAGCTGCTGCTTGTCGTCGGTGAGCGTGTTGACCTGCTCATTGAGGTTCTCGGTCAACGGGCCGTTGGCCGCCGCGGTGCCGACGACGAGGCCGATGGCCAGGGCCAGGAACACCGCCGCCAGCGACACCACGTGGTACCGGAAGTTGATCAAAGCGAGCCCCGTCTACGAGAACAGCGTGAAGATCAGGTTGTCCCACCACTCGGCGATGACGCTGAGATACGCCCGGCCGATCGTGGTGACCGCGAGCGCCGCGGCCATCGCGGCGATCGCCGAGGCCAGCAGCAGGACCAGCGAGGAGCCGGAAAGGCTCTGGCGGTACAGCCGGCTGACCCCCTTCGCGTCGACGAGCTTGCCGCCCAGCTTGAGCCGGGTCAGGAAGGTCGAGGCCATCCCGCCGCGGCCCTTGTCGAGGAACTCGATGAGGGTGTTGTGGGTGCCGACCGCGACCAGCAGCGACGCCCCCTTCTCGTCGGCGAGCAGCATCGCGATGTCCTCGCTGGTCGCCGCGGCCGGGAAGGTGATCGCCTCCACCCCGAGGCGCTGCACCCGGGCCAGGCCCGGGGCGCGTCCGTCGGGGTAGGCGTGCACGACGACCTCGGCCCCGCAGCGCAGCACGTCGTCGCTGACCGAGTCCATGTCGCCGATGATCATGTCCGGCGTGTACCCGGCCTCGACCAGTGCGTCCGCGCCGCCGTCGACCCCGATCAACACCGGCTTGTACTCGCGGATGTAGGGCCGCAGCACGTCGATGTCGGCCTTGTAGTCGTAGCCGCGGACCACGATGAGGCAGTGCCGCCCGGCGATCTGCGTCTGGATCTCCGGCACGCCGACGCCGTCGAGCAGGAGGGCGCGCTCCTGCTTGAGATACTCCATCGTGTTGGCCGCGAAGGCCTCCAGCTGCACCGACAGCCCCTCGCGGGCGTCGGCCATCGACTCGGCGACGGTCTCGGCGTCCTGCCGCACGCCCTTGGCCACGGCCTCCTCGCCGACGAACACGGTGTCGCCCTCGATGCGCACCGAGTCGCCCTCGCGCAGCCGATCGAACAGCTCCTCGCCCAGGTCGTCGACGAGCGGGATGCCCGCCTTGATCAGCCCCTCGGGCCCCAGGTTCGGATACCGCCCCGAGACCGACGGCTTCGCATTGAGCACAGCCGCCACCCCGGATGCGGCCAGCGAGTCGGCCGCCACCCGGTCCAGGTCCACGTGGTCGATGACCGCGATGTCACCCGGCCGCAGCCGCCCCACCAGGCGCTTCGTCCGCCGATCCAGTCGCACGACGCCGGCGATGGCACCCGGCTCGGCGGGCCGGGTGCGGCGCAAGGTTGGAAGTCGCATCAGAACCATCCTGGCATGGACGGCCGACGAAAGCCGCGCACGACATGTCCACGACCAGGTGGTACGCCCTATTTCACGTTTCCGCATGACGCCGGTCACCCTCGATGTCCGTCACGGAATGTCGCCCACCCGACACTCCGGGCGCGTATTTACGACCCCCGGGAGCCCCTCTCGTCTGCACCGCAGGAAACCAAGGGGGGCCACCCGATGGGGACGTTGTCGTCGATCCGCCTGACCCGCGTGCCGAACCTCGCCGGCAAGACCCCGGCCGAGGCCTCGGCCGCCCTACGCGCCGCCGGACTCGAGCTCGGAGTGGTCCGCGAGATCGGCCCGGCCGGCGCCATGATCGTGCTCGAGCAGTCCACCCTGGCGCTGACCGTCGCGCCCGTCGGCACCCGCGTCAACCTCCTGGTCGGCCGCTGCTGAGAGCCTCCGCAGCGCCTCGGCGGCGACCAGCAGCACCGCCGCGGCCGCGTAGGCGAACAGCAGCGCCTTCCAGATCACGCCGTCGAAGTAGATCCCGCAGCCGAAACCGATGAGCCCCGCCGTCGAGGCCCACAGGCTCGCCCCGGCCGCCGTCCACGCCTGGAAGCGCCCCGCCGGGTACCCGACCACCCCGGCGGCCAGCGCGGACGCGGCCCGGCCGCCCGGCAGCCAGCGGGCGAAGACGAACACGTGTCCCCCGTGCACGTCCAGCGTGCGCCGCACCCACGCGTAGACGTCCCGCTCCCGGGCCCGCCGCCGCAGCCGCGTCCCGATGCGGTACGCCACCGTGTCCCCCGCGAACGCCCCGCCGGCGGCCGCCACGATCACGAACACGATCCACGGCCGCCCGGTCGCGCCGGAGAGCACGGAGACCGTGATGAGCGTGGTCTCGGACGGCGAGAGCGGCACGAGCGAGTCGAGCCCCGCGATCACGAAGACCGCGAGCAGCACCCAGGGCGACCCGGCGACCGCATCTATCACGATCAAAACGTAGGGCGACGAATCGAACACGAGACGTCGCCCAACCGAACTTACGCCTGCGCTTTCCCCCGGTCCGCCACCGACAACAGCCCTACGCCTGTGCTTTCTCCCGGTCCGCCACCGACAGCAGCTCCTCGGCGTGCGCGATCCCCAGGTCGGAGTTCGGCAGGCCGGCCAGCATCCGCGCCAGCTCCCGCGCTCGGTCCGTGTGCTCCACGACCGTCACGCCACTCGTCGTCACGGCGCCCCCGGTGTCCTTGGCGACCACCAGATGCCGGTCCGCGAAGGCCGCGACCTGCGGCAGGTGGGTCACCACCAGAACCTGATGGTCACGCGCCAGCCGGGCCAGCCGCTTGCCGATCTCCACCGCGGCCGTGCCACCGACCCCCGAGTCGACCTCGTCGAACACCAGCGTCGGCGGCCCGCCGACCCCGGCGAACACGACCTCGATCGCCAGCATGACCCGCGACAGCTCGCCGCCCGACGCGCCCTTCTGCAGCGGCTGCGACGGCGCCCCCGGATGCGGCAGCAACCGCAGCTCGATGTCGTCGGCTCCGTCGGGCCCGACCCCGCTGTCCGTCCCGGCCGCCGTCGCAATGCTCGGCCCGCTCCCGGCCGGCTTCGGCCCCACCACGACCTCGATCCGCGCGTGCGGCATCGCCAGCCCGGCCAGCTCCACCGTCACGTCCGCCGCGAACCGGCCCGCGGCCTCGTGCCGGGCCGCCGACAGCACCGCCGCCACCTCCGCGACCTCGCCGTGCAGCCGCTGCCGCTCCCGGTCGAGCTCCTCGAGCAGCTCGTCGGACGTGTCCAGCTCCCCGAGCCGGGTCCGGGCGCGATCGGCCCAGGCCACCACCCCGTCGACGTCCTCCGCGTATTTGCGCGTCAGCGCCCGCAGCGCCGCCCGCCGCTCGTAGACCTCCTCGAGCCGCCCCGGGTCGGCGTCGAGGGACGCCAGGTAGGTGCCGAGCTCGGTGGAGACGTCGCCCGCGAGCGTGGCGACCTCGTCGAGGCGCGCCGCGAGCTCGCCCAGCACCCGGTCGACGCCCGCCTGGGCCTCCAGGGTGCGCCGGGCCGTCGCGATGAGGCTCAGCACGTCGGCCACCTCGTCGCCGCCGTCGCCGGTGCCGGACATCGCCACGTGCGCCAGCTGAGCCGCCGAGCGCAGCCCCTCGACGTGCTCGAGCCGCTGCGCCTCCTCGCGCAGCAGCTCGTCCTCGCCCGGCTGCGGGTCGACCCGCGTGATCTCGTCGAGGCCGAGCTTGAGCAGCTCCGCCTCCTGGCTGCGCTGCCGCGCGTTGGCCCGCCGGTCGGCCAGGTCGTCCTCGACGGCCCGCCAGCGGTTGTACAGCTCCGCGAACCGCCCCAGCAGCTTCTCGTGCTCCGGACCCGCATACCGGTCCAGCGACGCCCGCTGCTCGGCCGGGCGCAGCAGCCGCAGCTGGTCCGACTGCCCATGCAGGGCGAACACCCGCTCGCCGACCTCCGACAGCAGCGACACCGGCACCGTCCGGCCGCCGACGTGCGCCCGGGAGCGGCCCTCGGCGGTCAGCGTGCGGCTCATGAGCAGGGTGCCGTCGTCGTCGACCTCGGCGCCCGCGTCGGCGATGCGGCTCTCCACCGCGGCCCGCACGTGCGCGGGCAGCGTCAACCGGCCGTCGACGGTGGCCCGGCCCGGGTCGGCGCGCACCCGGCCCGCGTCGGCGCGGCCGCCGAAGAGCAGGTTGAGGCTCGTCACGACCATGGTCTTGCCCGCGCCGGTCTCGCCCGTGATGACCGTCAGGCCCGGGCCGAGGGGCAGGGTGGCGTCTTCGATCACGCCGAGTCCGGTAATGCGGAGTTCCTCCAGCACGGAAGGAACACTAGCTGCGGGGTACGACAGTTCTCCACTCAGCCGGGCCGTCAGCCGTGCCGTTTGTTGTGGCCGCGGCCCGCTCGCCACGCTGCGTGAACAGAAGCTCACGCAGGCGCATCAGCCGTGACGCTTGTTGTGCCGCCAGCCCTCCACGGGCAGCCCGAACTTCGCCACGAGACGATCCGTGAACGGACGCTCCCGCAGGCGAACCACCCGGACGGGGAGTGCTCCGCGGCGGACCGTCACCGTCGAGCCGGGCGCGAGGTCCATCACCCGCCGGCCGTCGCACGACAGCAGCGCGAAGCTCGTGAACGGCTCCACGTTGACCGTGATCGTCGAGTCCGGCGAGATGACCAGCGGCCGGCTGAACAGCGCGTGCGCCGAGATCGGCACCAGCAGCAGCGCCTCCAGCTCCGGCCACACCACCGGCCCGCCGGCCGAGAACGCATACGCCGTCGAGCCCGTCGGCGTCGCGCAGACGACCCCGTCGCAGCCGTACCGCGACAACGGCCGCCCGTCGACCTCCACGAGCAGCTCCAGCATCTTCTCGCGGGCGCCCTTCTCAACGGTGACCTCGTTGAGCGCCCAGGAGTTGCCGACCAGGCGCCCCGCGTGCTCGGCGGTCACGTCGATGGTGAGGCGCTCGTCGACCGTGTACGTGCCCTCGACGATCTCCCGCACGGCCTTGTCGACGTCGCCGATCTCGGCCTCGGCCAGGAACCCGACCTTGCCGAGGTTGATGCCCAGCAGCGGCGCCTTCGCCGGCCGGGCGAGCTCCGCCGCGCGCAGCAGCGTGCCGTCCCCGCCGAGCGCGAAGACGATCTCGACGCCCTGCGCGGCCGCCTCCCCGCTGACCGGCACGGCCCGCGGAATGGCCAGCTCGGGAGCCTCGTCGGCCAGGACTCGTACCGTGAAACCGCTGTCGAGCAGATCCGCCGCCACGGTCCGGGCATGATCGTTGTTGCTGGCCTTGCCCGTGTGCGCCACAAGAAGCGCCTCACGATCGCTCATGCCACTACTCCCTCGACGACCTGCTGCACCACGCCCGGGTCGACCGGCGGCGCGTCGCGGCGCAGCCACAGGAAGAATTCCACGTTGCCCTGCGGCCCCGGCAGCGGGCTGCGCGCGACCCCGGCCACCCCGAGCCCGAGCCCGGCGGCCGCGGCGGCGACGTCGAGCACCGCCGCGGTCCGCAGCTGCGGTGAGCGGACGACACCCCGCTCGCCCAGCGCCTCCCGGCCCACCTCGAACTGCGGCTTCACCATCGGCACCAGGTCCCCGTCCGGGGCCGTGCACGCCGCCAGCGCCGGCAGCACCAGCTTCAGCGAGATGAACGACAGGTCGGCAACGGTCAGCTCGCACACCCCGCCGATCTGCTCCGGCTCCAGCGTCCGCACGTTGGTCCGCTCGATCACCGTCACCCGCTCGTCGGTCCGCAGCGACCACGCGATCTGGCCGTAGCCGACGTCGACGGCGGCGACCGTGGCCGCCCCCCGGCGCAGCAGCACGTCGGTGAACCCGCCCGTGGACGCGCCCGCGTCGAGGCAGCGGCGGCCCGCCACCGGCAGCCCGGCGAACGTGTCCAACGCCCCGGCGAGCTTGTGCCCGCCGCGCGAGACGTACTCGTCCTCCGCCGCCTCCAGCACCCGCACCGGGTCCGCCGGGTCGATCTGGGCCGCGGCCTTCCCGGCGGCGGTACCCCGCACTTCCACCCGGCCCGCGGCGATCAGCGCCGCCGCCTGCTCCCGGGAGCGGGCCAGGCCCCGGCGCACGAGCTCGGCGTCGAGTCGGTTCCGGCGCGCCATCTGCCAGCAGCTCCCTGAAAGCTCAGCGTTCCTCGATCGTGCCCAGCGTCTCCTGCAGCGTGCGATGGGCGTCGGTGTACACCGAAACCTGCTGCCGCAGCGGAAGCGACGCTACATCGCCCAACGCCGCAACCGCCGCCTCGACCCGGCCCAGCACCCCGGCACCGGGCGGGCCCGGCAGCGGACCAGGCACCGGCGCGGGGCCGGGACCAGGCACGGGCGCGGTCACGACGCGGTCTTCCGGGGCGCGCGAGTGGTCTTCTTCACGGGCAGCTTGTCCGACGCCGGCCCGACCTCAGAGGCCGCCGCGACGGTCTCGATCGCCTTCTTCGCCGCCGCCTTCTTCGCCGGCGCGGCCTTCGCGGGCGGAGCCGCCGGAGCCGCCTCCGGGGCCGCCTTCGCCGGCGCCGCGGCCTTCTTCGCCACCGTCTTCTTCGCGACCACCTTCGCCGGCGCCACGGCGGCCGGAGCCTCCGCGATCGCCTCGGCGCCGACCGGCGGCGCGGGCTCGTGCGGCGGCGCGACCGCGGCGATCGTCGCCTCCTTCAGCTGCGCCTCGAGCTCGTGCACCCGCGACGTCAGCGCCGACACCTCGTCCGCGGTGGCCAGTCCGACGGCGCCGAGGGCCCGATCCAGCTCGTACCGCACCAGCTTCGTCAGCGCATCACGGTTCGCCGAGCCGGCCTTGAGCAGGTCCTCGGCCATCGTCTGCAGCTGCTCGGCGGTCGCGCCGCTCTTGCCGACCAGGCGCCGGACCGTCTTCGTCGCCTTCTTCGTGGTGGCCTCGGTCATGCCGTAGGCGAGCTCCAGGTACGCCCGCCATGCTTCCTGCGCCATATTGCGTCTCTCCTCCAAGTGGTGTACGCCATCACGCTACCGGGCGTGCCGCGAAGCCGTACGGTACCGTCACATTCCACAGCACCAGCGAAAGGCGGGGTTCTCGCGCATGGCAACGGTTGAAGAGTGTCGCGCCGCTCTGGAGAAGCTCGCGGAACGGCTGGCCGCCAATGCCGCCCAGGCCCGGGAGAAGCTCGACTTCGACCGGACCCTCGCCTGCCGCGTCACCGACCTGAACGTGGCCTTCCACGGCCGGCTCCAGGGCGGCCAGATCACCGACCTGACCGACGGCGACGACCCGCGCGCGAAGATCAAGCTGACCTCGAGCGGCGACGACCTCGTCGCGCTCGTCAACGGCCGGCTCAACGTCATGCAGGCGTGGACCAGCGGCCGCATCAAGATCGACGCCGGCATGATGGACCTGCTGAAACTGCGCAAGCTCCTCTGAGCCGAAGCGCTCCGACCGGCCCGGCGCAACGCGCCCGGGCCGGTCCCGCCACTGCCGGTCCTAGACCAGCTTCAGCCACTTGAGCGCGGCCTGCGCGGCCTCCCCGTCCCCGACGACCGGCCGCACCTCCCCCGCCGCCCAGGCGACCTGGCACAGTGCGTTGAGGGCGTCCACGCGGCGGCCGTCGCCCGACAGCCACCACTGCCCGTCACGGTCCTCGACCCGCCACCCCGACGGCTGGGCCGCCGCGTCCTCGAACAGCCCGCCGAGATCCTCGGCGACGAACGTCGGACGCCGCTCGACCGGAGCCGCGAGCAGCTCCGCCGCGTCGGACACCCCGGTGAGCACGAGCAGGCTGTCCATCCCCGCCCGGTACGCGCCCTCGATGTCCGTGTCGAGCCGATCCCCGACCACGATCGGGCGCTGAGCACCCCGCTCCCGGGCCGCCTCCACGAACAGCGCCGGGTCCGGCTTGCCCACGATCGTGTCCGGCTGCCGGCCCAGCGCCGTGGCCATGGCCACCACGAGCGACCCGTTGCCGGGCAGCGGCCCGCGCGGCGACGGCAGCGTCTTGTCGGCGTTGGTCGCGATCCAGGCCGCGCCGCCCCGGATCGCCACAGCGGCGTCGCCGAGATCGCGCATACGCACGTCCGGCCCGTACCCCTGCACCACGACCCGCGCCTGCTCCGCCTCCGTGACCGGCGTGAGCCCGGCGGCGACGACCTCATCGCGCAACGCCGGCGCCCCGAGGATCAGCACCGGCGTGCCGGGCTCGAACCGCTCCGCCATGAGCAGCGCGGTCGCGTGCGCCGAGGTGACGACCTCGCGCGTCTGCGCCGGGATGCCGATCCGCGTGAGCAGCGCCGCGACGTCGCCGGGCAGCCGCGAGGCGTTGTTCGTCGCGTACGCGCTCGGGATCCCCCGCTCGCGCAGCTTCGCGCACGCCTCCGCCGCGCCGGGGATGACCTGGTCGACGAGGTACAGCACCCCGTCGAGATCAAAGATCACCAGGTCGTAGTGCCCGACCAGGTCACCCGCCTGCGCGTCGCTCACGCCCGGCCCTTCTCGCCGCCGGCGTCCCCGCCCTTGGCGTCGGAGTCGTCCGGGCTGTCGTCGTCCGCCTTGGAGCCGCCGGCGTCCTGGCCGGCCGCCTCCTTCTCGTCCGTACCGTCGTGGTCCCCGTCGACCTCGTCATCGCCGTCGGCGTCCTCGGAGTCCGCGGCCGCACGGCCGGCGTCGTCGTCGTGGTCGCCGTCCGACTCGTCGTCATAGTCGTCCGCGTCGTCACGGTCCTCGTCGTCGTCTTCATCGTCGCCGAGGTCATCGTCATCGTCGTAGTCGTCTTCGTCGTCTTCGTCGTCTACGTCGTCGTCTTCTTCGTCGTCGTAGTCGTCCGCGTCCTCGTCGTCCTCGTCGTCGTCGAGGTCGTCGTCCTCATCGTCTTCGTCGTCGTAACCGTCGTCGTCTACGTCGTCATCGTCTTCGTCGTCGTAGTCGTCGCCGTCACGATCGTCATCGTCATCGTCGCGGTCGTCATCGTCGTCCGCGTCGTCGTCTTCGTCCTCGTCGCGGTCATCGTCACGGCCGGCCGCACGACCCTCGCCGCCCTCGAACTCCTCGTCGTCATCCGCGTCGACGTCGCCGTCGAGCGTGATCCCGTCGAGCTCGAGCAGCCGCTCGGCCGCGTCGGTGCGCAGGTCCTCGTCGAGGTCCGCGGCCCGGGCGAACCACTCCCGCGCCTCTTCCCGCCGTCCCGCGCGCAGCAGCGCATCGGCGTACGCGTACCGCAGCCGCGCCGCCCACGGCGCATCCGGCGCCGAGGTCAGCTCGCGCACCTGCAGCATCGCCACCGCCGCGTCCGTCTGCCCCAGGTCCCCACGCGCCCCGGCGGCGACGATGAGCAGCTCGACGATCTCCTCGGCCGAGAGCCGCTCCCGATCCGCCGTCCGGAAGAGGTCGATCGCCTTCTCCGGCCGCCCGAGCGCCCGCTCGCAGTCCGCGATGACCGCGATGTGGGTCTGCTTGCCCGACATCCGGTGGTACGTCCGCAGCTCCCCGAGCGCCGTCTGCCACTCGCCGGCGTGGTACGCCGCGAGCCCCGCGGCCTCCCGCACGACGGCGATCCGCGACGCCTTCCGCCGCGCGACGAGCGCGTGCGCGAGCGCCAGCTCCGGGTCGTCGTCGATCAGCTGCCCGGCGGCAACGAGCCGGCGCGCGACCTCCTCGGCGACGGGCCGGGCGAGCGAACTGAGCTCCGAGCGCACCTCACGGTCGAGCTCCGACGGATCGATGTCGTCGGCGAGCACCGGGTCGGCAACGCGGCTGACGGTCTCCTCGCCGGTGTCCTCGCTGCTGACGAACCCGGGGTCGCTGCTGCGCGGCCGGTACCCACCGGCATCGCTGCGCCGCAGCCCCTCGGACCGCTGGTACCCGCCGGCCCGATCGCCGGTGTCCCGCCCGCGGTCCCGATCCCGGTCGCGGAAGCCGCCACCGGGCCGGTCGCCGTCACGGTCCCGCCGCTGGTAGCCGCCGCCCTCACGGTCGCGGAACCCGCCGCCACTGGGCCGGTCCCCACGATCGCGGAACCCGCCACCGGTGGGCCGGTCGCCACGGTCACGGAACCCGCCACCGCTCGGCCGCTCACCACGGTCACGGAACCCGCCACCGGTGGGCCGGTCACCCCGGTCACGGTCGCGGAAGCCACCGCCACTCGGCCGGTCGCCACGGTCGCGGAAGCCACCGCCACTCGGCCGGTCGCCACGGTCACGGAAGCCACCGCCACTCGGCCGGTCGCCACGGTCACGGAACCCGCCACCGCTCGGCCGGTCGCCACGGTCACGGAAGCCACCGCCACTCGGCCGCTCACCACGGTCACGGAAGCCGCCACCGCTCGGCCGGTCACCCTGGTCACGGTCCCGGAATCCGGAGGGCCGATCCCCATCGCGATCGCGCCGCTGGTACCCGCCACCGTCCCGATCCCGGAACGGCCGATCCCCGCGCGCCCCGCCATCGCGGTCCCGGAACCCGCCACCAGTAGGCCGGTCGCCCCGGTCACGGAACCCGCCACCAGTAGGCCGGTCACCCCGGTCACGGTCACGGAACCCGCCACCAGTGGGCCGATCGCCACGGTCACGGAACCCGCCACCGGCCGGCCGGTCGCCCCGGTCACGGTCACGGTCACGGAAGCCACCGCCACTGGGCCGATCGCCACGATCGCGGAACCCGCCACCGGTGGGCCGGTCACCCCGGTCACGGTCACGGAAGCCGCCGCCACTGGGCCGGTCCCCACCGCCGCGGAACCCGCCGCCACTGGGCCGATCCCCACGGAAGCCACCGCCACCCGGCCGGTCGCCGTCGCGATCGCGCCGCTGGTACCCGCCGCCGCCACCATCGCGGTCACGGAACCCACCACCGGTGGGCCGGTCGCCACGATCACGATCACGGAACCCGCCGCCACCGGGCCGATCCCCACGGAACCCACCGCCACCGGGCCGGTCGCCGTCACGATCGCGCCGCTGGTACCCGCCGCCGTCCCGATCCCCGCGGTACGGCCGCTCGGGCCGATCCCCACGCGGGCCACCGTCGCGGTCCCGGAACCCGCCACTCGGCCGGTCCCCGCGAGCTCCACCGTCACGGTCCCGGAACCCCGAGGGCCGGTCACCGTCCCGGCGCTGACTTCCGCCACCTTCCCGGTCGCGGAACCCACCACCGGTGGGCCGGTCACCCCGATCGCGGTCACGGAACCCGCCACCAGTGGGCCGGTCACCCCGGTCGCGGTAGCCGCCGCCGGTGGGCCGGTCGCCCCGGTCACGGTCACGGAACCCGCCGCCGGTGGGGCGATCCCCGCGGTACCCACCGCCGTCACGATTCGGCCGCTCGCCGCGGTCCCGGGACGGACGGTCACCGTCACGCCCACCCCGGAATTCACCCCGGCCACGGTCATCCCGCGACTGGCCGCCGGCCCGATCGTCGCGAGAGTTCCCGCGCGGCCGATCGCCGCCGCGGGAGCGAGAGTCATCCCTGCGCGGCCGCCGCTCCTGGCCGTCGCCGTCGTGTGGCATGTTCACGACTTCATCCTTCCCGACCGGGGTACGCCGTATGCGTTCGACCCGGTAAAACGAATCAAGGGCCGCCCAGACGGGCGGCCCTTGATCGAATGATTGTCCGGCGGCGTCCTACTCTCCCACACTCTCTCGGGTGCAGTACCATCGGCGCTGGAGGGCTTAGCTTCCGGGTTCGGAATGGGACCGGGCGTTTCCCCTCCGCTATGGCCGCCGTAACACTATGAACCTGTCAACCCCGCACACCCAACCAAGTAGTTGGGGTGCGTTCGGTGTTGGTTCAGAATCACACAGTGGATGCAAGATCTTCAAAGCAAGGATGTAGGTCAAGTCCTCGGCCTATTAGTACCGGTCAGCTCAAACCTGTTACCAGGCTTCCACTTCCGGCCTATCAACCCAGTGGTCTCGCTGGGGGCCTTAACCCTCAAGGGGTGGGATACCTCATCTCGAAGCGAGCTTCCCGCTTAGATGCTTTCAGCGGTTATCCCTTCCGAACGTAGCCAACCAGCCGTGCTCTTGGCAGAACAACTGGCACACCAGAGGTTCGTCCGTCCCGGTCCTCTCGTACTAGGGACAGCCCTTCTCAAGTATCCTACGCGCGCGGCGGATAGGGACCGAACTGTCTCACGACGTTCTAAACCCAGCTCGCGTACCGCTTTAATGGGCGAACAGCCCAACCCTTGGGACCTACTCCAGCCCCAGGATGCGACGAGCCGACATCGAGGTGCCAAACCATCCCGTCGATATGGACTCTTGGGGAAGATCAGCCTGTTATCCCCGGGGTACCTTTTATCCGTTGAGCGACACCGCTTCCACCTGCCAGTGCCGGGTCACTAGTCCCGACTTTCGTCCCTGCTCGACCTGTCAGTCTCGCAGTCAAGCCCCCTTGTGCACTTGCACTCAACACCTGATTGCCAACCAGGCTGAGGGAACCTTTGGGCGCCTCCGTTACATTTTAGGAGGCAACCGCCCCAGTTAAACTACCCACCAGACACTGTCCCTGAACCGGCTCACGGTCCAAGGTTAGATACCCAAATCCAACAGAGTGGTATTTCAAGCTTGCCTCCACCCACACTGGCGTGAGGGTTTCACCGGCTCCCACCTATCCTACACAATCGAATTCGAGTACCAATGTCAAGCTATAGTGAAGGTCCCGGGGTCTTTCCGTCCTGCCGCGCGTAACGAGCATCTTTACTCGTAGTGCAATTTCGCCGGGCCTGTGGTTGAGACAGTGGGGAAGTCGTTACGCCATTCGTGCAGGTCGGAACTTACCCGACAAGGAATTTCGCTACCTTAGGATGGTTATAGTTACCACCGCCGTTTACTGGCGCTTAAGTTCTCCGCTTCGCCCCGAAGGACTAACAGGTCCCCTTAACGTTCCAGCACCGGGCAGGCGTCAGTCCATATACGTCGTCTTACGACTTAGCATGGACCTGTGTTTTTAGTAAACAGTCGCTTCCCCCTGGTCTCTGCGGCCACCAACCGCTCCACCAGCACGTGGTCTCACCATCGGTGGCCCCCCTTCTCCCGAAGTTACGGGGGCAATTTGCCGAGTTCCTTAACCACAGTTCGCCCGATCGCCTCGGTATTCTCTACCTGACCACCTGTGTCGGTTTGGGGTACGGGCCGCTCGAAACTCGCTAGAGGCTTTTCTCGGCAGCATGGGATCACTGACTTCACCTGAAACGGCTCCGCTTCACGTCTCACCCACATGTGCTGCGGATTTGCCTACAGCACGGGCTACACGCTTGCCCCGGCACAACCACCGGCCGGGTCCAGCTACCCTCCTGCGTCACCCCATCGCTTGCCTACTACCACCCGAGTTCCGAAACGCCGGCCATCCCCCCGAAAGGTTCAGACCATTGTGACGTTAGTACAAGCAGGTTCAGCATGGACGCTTCTACGCGGGTACGGGAATATCAACCCGTTGTCCATCGACTACGCCTCTCGGCCTCGCCTTAGGCCCCGACTCACCCAGGGCGGATTAGCCTGGCCCTGGAACCCTTGGTCATCCGGCGGCAGGGTTTCTCACCCTGCTTTCGCTACTCATGCCTGCATTCTCACTCGCGTCACCTCCACGGCTGGATCACTCCGCCGCTTCACCGGTGACACGACGCTCCCCTACCCATCCACACACCTGGACCACAAAGGCCTGGTACACGTGTGAATGCCACAGCTTCGGCGGTGTGCTTGAGCCCCGCTACATTGTCGGCGCGGAACCACTTGACCAGTGAGCTATTACGCACTCTTTCAAGGGTGGCTGCTTCTAAGCCAACCTCCTGGTTGTCTATGCGACCCCACATCCTTTACCACTTAGCACACGCTTAGGGGCCTTAGCTGGTGATCTGGGCTGTTTCCCTCTCGACTACGAAGCTTATCCCCCGCAGTCTCACTGCCACGCTCTCACTTACCGGCATTCGGAGTTTAGTTGACTTCAGTAAGCTTGTGGGCCCCCTAGGCCATCCAGTGCTCTACCTCCGGCAAGAAACACGTGACGCTGCACCTAAATGCATTTCGGGGAGAACCAGCTATCACGGAGTTTGATTGGCCTTTCACCCCTAACCACAGATCATCCCCCAACTTTTCAACGTTGGTGGGTTCGGCCCTCCACGCGGTCTTACCCGCGCTTCAGCCTGCCCATGGCTAGATCACTCCGCTTCGGGTCTAGGACACGCGACTGAACGCCCTATTCAGACTCGCTTTCGCTACGGCTCCCCCACACGGGTTAACCTCGCCACGTATCACTAACTCGCAGGCTCATTCTTCAAAAGGCACGCCGTCACCCCCAGCCTAAGCCAGGACGCTCCGACGGATTGTAGGCGCACGGTTTCAGGTACTATTTCACTCCCCTCCCGGGGTACTTTTCACCTTTCCCTCACGGTACTCGTCCGCTATCGGTCACCAGGGAGTATTTAGGCTTACCAGGTGGTCCTGGCAGATTCACGGCAGATTACAGGAGTCCGCCGCTACTCGGGAACACGCCAACACAGACCGTCGAATTTTCGCCTACCGGACTCTCACCGTCTACGGTGCCGCTTTCCAGCGGACTTCGACTAACCCACGGCTTTCTGACTGTGCCACCAGCCGGCAGACCGGTGCAGACATGCCCCACAACCCCAAACATGCAACCCCTGCCGGGTATCACACATGCCTGGTTTAGCCTCATCCGCTTTCGCTCGCCACTACTCACGGAATCACTATTGTTTTCTCTTCCTGCGGGTACTGAGATGTTTCACTTCCCCGCGTTCCCTCTACCTGCCCTATGTGTTCAGGCAGGAGTGACACCACATGACTGGTGCCGGGTTCCCCCATTCGGACACCCTGGGATCACAGCTCGGTTGACAGCTCCCCCAGGCCTATCGCGGCCTCCCACGTCCTTCATCGGCTCCTGGTGCCAAGGCATCCACCGTACGCCCTCAGCAACTTGACCACAAAGCAATAAAGATGCTCGCATCCACTGTGCAATTCTCAACCAACACCAAACCCGCACCGTCTTGTCAGCGGCAACCTCGACAGACACCCTGCCTGGTTTTGCACGCCGGCGCAGATTCACGTCCGAAACACACCATCGCTGGTTGTTTCAGGACCCAACAGGGTGCCTATACGATCCACACGAACCGCATCCCAGAACTGTTTCCACGCCAGCCTTCCAGCTAGCAGTACTCGACTCCGGGACCGTTGTCCGCAAGACCTTCGCCAGTGTCTCCGCCATTGAGCACCCCACCAGCACACTCGGCCGATGCGGGCTCCTCACAGTCTTTCGACCGAAGGTGCTCCTTAGAAAGGAGGTGATCCAGCCGCACCTTCCGGTACGGCTACCTTGTTACGACTTCGTCCCAATCGCCAGCCCCACCTTCGACGGCTCCCTCCACAAGGGTTGGGCCACCGGCTTCGGGTGTTGCCGACTTTCGTGACGTGACGGGCGGTGTGTACAAGGCCCGGGAACGTATTCACCGCAGCATTGCTGATCTGCGATTACTAGCGACTCCGACTTCACGGGGTCGAGTTGCAGACCCCGATCCGAACTGAGACCGGCTTTTTGGGATTCGCTCCACCTCACGGTATCGCAGCCCTTTGTACCGGCCATTGTAGCATGCGTGAAGCCCTGGACATAAGGGGCATGATGACTTGACGTCATCCCCACCTTCCTCCGAGTTGACCCCGGCAGTCTTCGATGAGTCCCCGGCCGAACCGCTGGCAACATCGAACAAGGGTTGCGCTCGTTGCGGGACTTAACCCAACATCTCACGACACGAGCTGACGACAGCCATGCACCACCTGTGAACGGCCCCGAAGGACCCGACATCTCTGCCGGATTACCGTACATGTCAAACCCAGGTAAGGTTCTTCGCGTTGCATCGAATTAATCCGCATGCTCCGCCGCTTGTGCGGGCCCCCGTCAATTCCTTTGAGTTTTAGCCTTGCGGCCGTACTCCCCAGGCGGGGCGCTTAATGCGTTAGCTGCGGCACAGAGAACCGGAGAGGCCCCCCACACCTAGCGCCCAACGTTTACAGCGTGGACTACCAGGGTATCTAATCCTGTTCGCTCCCCACGCTTTCGCTCCTCAGCGTCAGTATCGGCCCAGAGACCCGCCTTCGCCACCGGTGTTCCTCCTGATATCTGCGCATTTCACCGCTACACCAGGAATTCCAGTCTCCCCTACCGAACTCAAGCCTGCCCGTATCAGCTGCAAGCCCACAGTTGAGCTGCGGGTTTTCACAGCTGACGCAACAAGCCGCCTACGAGCTCTTTACGCCCAATAAATCCGGACAACGCTCGCGCCCTACGTCTTACCGCGGCTGCTGGCACGTAGTTGGCCGGCGCTTCTTCTCCAGGTACCGTCACTTGCGCTTCGTCCCTGTCGAAAGAGGTTTACAACCCGAAGGCCTTCATCCCTCACGCGGCGTCGCTGCATCAGGCTTCCGCCCATTGTGCAATATTCCCCACTGCTGCCTCCCGTAGGAGTCTGGGCCGTGTCTCAGTCCCAGTGTGGCCGGTCGCCCTCTCAGGCCGGCTACCCGTCGTCGCCTTGGTAGGCCATCACCCCACCAACAAGCTGATAGGCCGCGAGCCCATCCCAGGCCGAAAAACTTTCCACACCCCACGATGCCGCGGAACATGAATATTCGGTATTAGCCCCCGTTTCCGAGGGTTATCCCAAAGCCTAGGGCAGGTTACTCACGTGTTACTCACCCGTTCGCCGCTCGAGTACCCCGAAGGGCCTTTCCGCTCGACTTGCATGTGTTAAGCACGCCGCCAGCGTTCGTCCTGAGCCAGGATCAAACTCTCCAACAAAACCTGTGTTGGTGAATCAATCACCCGGCAACAAACATGTTGTCACCAAAGGAATCCCAGACACGCAACACACTCCCAAAGAAGCGCGCCCATGCCACGGGGTAATCATCATTTGGCACTGGCTTAACAAGCACCCTGTTGAGTTCTCAAACAACCAACACACACCGCCTCGCGTCACCGTTTCCAGTGCCACTCGCCCGGGGCGTTTCGTACCGTTCTAGTCTAGCATGTCCGCTTCGCTGTGTCAAGTCCGCCTTGCGGTACTTTGTCCAGTTCCACGAGCGCACAACAACTCTTCCGGATACCCGGCCGAGTGTCGTAGGCTGTCGGCAGGACGTCCGCTGCGGCTCACTTTCGTGACCCGCGGACCTCGTCCGTGTCCCTGCCGAGGAAGAACCTTACCCGCTCCGCGTCCGACATCCAAATCGTGTCTGTCGGCCGTTTTACGGGCACGATCACTCGCCGGTCACCCGGTTTGATGATCGTTTGGGGCTTCGGCAGGCCGACCGCCGCGGCGCGACTTGCGCTCCGCTATCTCGTCCGTTTCCCTGCCGGTCATCTACATTACCCGGCCTTCCGATCTCCACCAAATCGATCACTCTCTTTGGTGTTGACCGGCGCGCCGGGCGCCTGTAGCGAGGACGGAACCTACGCGGCGCCCGGCGCGAGAGTCAAATCGAGGTCACCCGGCGGCGAGCTCGATGCCGGCGAACGTGCGCTTTCCCTTGCGCAGCACCAGAAGCCCGCCCGCTAGGGCCCGCTCCGCGGCCACGATCTCCTCGGGATCGGACACGCGCTCGTTGTTCACGTACGCGCCGCCCTCCGCCACCGTGCGCCGCGCCTCGTTGCGGCTGGAGACGAGCCCGGCCGCGATGAACAGGTCGGCGACCGTCGAGCCGGGCGGGGCCTGCACGAGGCCGGCCTCGCTCAGCGCGGCCCGCAGCGTCGACGCCGACAGTTCGCCCAGTGAACCCCGGCCGAACAGCGCCTGACTCGCGGCGATCACCTGCGCGGTCTCCTCCGGGCCGTGCACGATCTTGGACATCTCCTCCGCGAGGCGCCGCTGCCCGAGCCGGGCCGCCGGTCGTTCCGCGGTCTCCTTCTCGATGACCTCGATCTCCTCGCGCTCCAGGAACGTGAGCTTGCGCAACAGGCTGCCCACGACGGCGTCCTCGAGGTTCACGAAGTACTGGTACAACGCGTATGGGCTGGTCAGCTCGGCATCCATCCAGAGGCTGCCGCCGCCGGTGGACTTGCCGAGCTTCTCCCCCGCCGAGTTCACCAGCAGCGGCGTGGCCAGGAGGTGCACGGAGGCGCCCTCCACGCGATGGATCAGGTCGGTGCCGGCCGTGAGGTTGCCCCACTGGTCGCTGCCGCCGGTCTGGAGACGGCAGTCATACCGGCGGTACAACTCCAGGAAGTCCATTCCCTGGAGGATCTGGTAACTGAACTCGGTGTAGCTGATCCCCGCGTCGGAGTTGAGCCGCGCGCTCACCGCGTCCTTGGTGAGCATCTTGTTGACCCGGAAGTGCTTGCCGATCTCCCGCAGGAAGTCGATCGCCGACATGGACGCGGTCCAGTCGTAGTTGTTGACCATCCGGGCGGCGTTGCTGCCGGTGAAGTCCAGGAACGGCTCGATCTGCCCCCGTAGCTTCTCAACCCACTCGGCGACCTGGTCGACCGAGTGCAACTGCCGCTCGGCGGACGGCCGTGGGTCGCCGATCAGGCCGGTCGCGCCGCCGACGAGGGCGAGCGGGCGGTGCCCGGCGAGCTGTAGCCGGCGCACCGTCAGCACCTGGAAGAGGTGGCCGATGTGCAGGCTCGGCGCCGTGGGGTCGAACCCGCAGTAATAGGTGATCGGCCCCTTCGCCATCTCCTTGCGGAGTTCGTCGAGGTCGGTCGAGAGCGCGATCATGCCGCGCCACTGCAGATCTTCGAGCACATCGGTCATGCGCGCGATTGTCCCACCAGGACCCGGTCGGCTCCCACCGCATTCGGTCCGACCAGGGTGAAGGAGTTCTGTCGTACCCGGTCGCTAGGGTTGGGGCATGGCAGTCGTGAAGATCAACGCGATCGAGGTTCCCGAGGGCGCAGGCCCCGAACTGGAGCGCCGCTTCGCCGCACGGCACGGCGCGGTCGAGGGCCAGCCGGGCTTCCTGGGCTTCGAGCTGCTCCGCCCGACGGCCGGCGAGACCCGCTACTTCGTCTACACGAAGTGGGAGTCCGAGGAGCACTTCCAGGCCTGGTCCAGCGGTCCGGCCCGCGAGGCCCACGCGGGTGAGCGCGCCCGGCCGGTCGCGACGGGCGCGAGCCTGCTGGAGTTCGAGGTCGTCGAGCACGCGGACCCGCGGGACTGACCATGGCGCGCTTCGTCCTCTTCCCCGGCCGCCATCACCTGCTGACCCGTTTCCAGGCGGCCTATCTGCGAGCCTTGGTGAAGAGCGAAGACGGCATTCGTACCGACCGTGAATCCGCCACCTCGCCGCCCACGATCGTCTGGGCGGTGACGAGCGCCAACCACCAGAACACCAAGCGCAATCCGGTGTCGTATGACCGCCGCGAGGCCGCCATCGAGCGCTTCAGCGTCCAGGAGGACCTGCGCTCGCTGGTCGTGCCGGTCTTCGACACCGCGCACACCGACCGCTTCGCCGAGGTCACGCTCAAGAGCGTCGAGTCCGTCCTGGGCCACCACCTGACGCCGGACGACACCCTGGTGGCCTGCTCGACGCCCGAGGTCGCCGCGCTGTATTCGGCCCTGGGCTTCCCCATCGCCCTGGTGGAGGCCGACACGGCGTTCGTCGCGGCGGACGGCCCCGAGGCGGCACCCGGCCCCGAGAGCACCGCCGGCTCATCCGAGCCCCAGCCGGCCGCGGTGCCCGAGCGGCCGTGGGACGTGCTCCTGCGCCTGGCCGACGGCGACCCCTCCTGGCGCGAGGCGGCGCACCCGGCGACGCTGGACGTCTACGACCGCTACCGCCTCGGCGAGCAGGTCGCCCTCGTGGTGAACGACCCCGTCGTCGGCGAGGAGGGCGGCCTGACCACGACCCGCGACTACCGCACCTACGCCGAGGCCTTCGAGGCCAGCGCCGAGCGCAAGTGGGACCTCGTCAAGCGCCACGTCCGCCCCGGCCGGATCGTCGACGTCGGCTGCGGCGCCGGCGCCGTGCTCGCCCTCGCCGACCGGGAGCCGGCCCTGCGCGAGAGCGACCTGATCGGCGTCGAGGTCGCCCGCCACCTCTACGAGGAGTGCGTGCACCGCAAGGCCCAGGGCTGGTTCACCAACCCCAATGTGTACTTCTACTGCCGCAACGTCCTCGGCGGTGCCGTCTTCCCGCCGCGCTCGATCGACACGACCCTGACGTTCGCGCTGACCCACGAGATCTGGTCCTACGGCCACCAGATGGACTCCCTGCGCGCCTTCGCTCAGGCCATCTACGACCACACCGTCCCCGGCGGCGTCTGGATCAACTCCGACGTCTGCGGCCCCGACAACCGCGCGCTGCGGGTCCGCCTGTCGCTGCAGGGCAGCCCGCCGGCCCCCACGGCGCAGCCCGGTGCCGCCGCCCTGGACGAGCTGGGCCGGGACGAGATCGCGGCCCACGTCGAGGGTCTCTCCACCCGGGCCCGGCTGGACCGCTTCGCCGCGGACTTCCACTTCCCGCTGCCCTACAAGGACCTCGAGGATCCCACCGATCCCGGCGCGGTCGAGATCGCCCTGTCCGACGCCATGGAGTTCCTCACCCACAAGGACTACCCGGACAACTGGCTCTCCGAGGCCCACGAGCAGTTCTGCGGCCTGGAGTTCGCCGACTGGAAGGCCCTGCTGACCGACGTCGGCTTCGAGGTCGACCCGGCGTCGCACTCCTGGCGCAACGACTGGATCGTCGAGCACCGCATCCGCCCATACGCCCGGCTGTCCACACTGGACGGCCACCCGCTCGACTGGCCCGACACCCACGTCCTGCTGGTCGCCCGCCGTCCGTTGAACACCTGACACCAGCCGCCCGGCATCACCCGTCCGACCCAGACCCGGCCCGCATCCCGGCCCGCCGAGCGCGGCCGCCAACCACCGACAGATCGGGGGCACAGCGTGAAGGCGTTGCAGTATTCCGAGTACGGGCCGTCGAGCGTCCTGCGCGTCGTCGAGCGCGCCGAGCCGGAGCCGTCGGCCGGGCGCATCCGCATCGCGGTGCGAGCCGTGGGGGTGAACCCCTTCGACTGGAAGGTGCGCAGCGGCGCCTTCGGCACCTCGCCGGACCGCCTCCCGATGATCCCCCACTCCGACGCGGCCGGCGTCGTCGACGCCCTCGGCGAGGGCGTCGAGGGCGTGGCGGTCGGCGACGAGGTGTTCGGCGTGGCCGAGGGTGGCGCGGCCGCCGAGCACGCGGTCCTGCGCCACTGGACGGCGAAGCCCCCGGCCCTGAGCTTCACCGAGGCGGCGGGTCTGCCCAACGTGGTCGAGACCGCCGGCCGGGCCCTGGACCTGCTCGGCCTCGGCAGGACCCAGCCGCCCGCGGCCACGGGCGGCACCGGGACCGGCGGCCCGGCGCCCACCGCCGTCGGCGCATCAGGCGGCGGCGACCGCGCGGCTCACGGGAGTGCGGCCCACGGCGACGACTCGCAGCCCGCCGCGGGCGTGACGCTGGTCGTCAACGGCGCGGCCGGCGGCGTCGGCATCGCCGCGGTGCAGATCGCCATCGCCCGCGGGGCCACGGTCATCGGCACCGCGAGCGAGCGCAACCACGACTTCCTGCGGGGGCTGGGGGTGATCCCGGTTACCTACGGGCCGGGGCTCGCCGACCGCATCCGCGCGCTCGCGCCGAACGGGGTCGACCGGGCGCTGGACGCCGCCGGGCACGGAGCCGTCGCCGAGCTCGTCACGCTCACCCCGACGCCGGCGGACGTGGTGAGCATCGCCGACTTCGACGCGCCGAAGCTCGGGGCGCGGGTCACCGACGGCTCCGAGGGCCGCGCGTACCAGACGCTGCACGAGGCCGCCGCCCTCTACACCGCGGGCCGCTTCTCGATGCCGGTCGAGCGCACGTTCCCGCTGGAGGAGGCCGCGGCCGCGAACGACCTGAGCGAGTCCGGCCACGTTCGCGGCAAGATCGTCATCACCCTCTGACGCACCCGCCGGGGAACGCGAGGACCACCCGCCGGGGAGCGCGAGGAGCGCCCGCCGGGGAACGCGAGGACGACCCGCCGGGGAACGCGAGGACGACCCGCCGGGCCGCGCGAGGAGACGACCCGCCGGGGGACGTGAGGACCGCCTGGCGGGGAGCGCGAGGTCCAGGTCAGGGGCCGAGGTCGACCGGGGCCGGGGTGGCCCGCTTGCAGACCCGGTTGTCGCCCGAGCTGCGGCCCATCACGTGACGGGCCGCCCACGGGAGCATGTGCCGGCGCACCCAGGCCAGCTCCGCGGTGATCGCCCGGTGGCGGGGGCGGCGCACCGGGGGCGGCAGCGACGCGTTCCAGGAGTCGTCGAAGCCGGGGAGGCCGAGGGCGTACGCGAGGGCGTGGCCGATGCGCTCGTGCCCGGCGCTGTTCGCGTGCAGGCGGTCGTCGCTCCAGAGGCGGGGATCGGAGGCGACGGGGTACGCCCCGAGGTCCAGCAGGATCGCGCCGCTGTCCACGGTCACCTTGCGGATGGCGTCGTTGAGGGCCAGGACACGGCCGCGCAGGGGCTTGGCGATCGGCATCACCGGGGCCGGGTCCGGCAGGGTGAAGGTGAGGACCGTCGCGCCGGCGGAGACGAGGGCGTCCTGCATGGCGAAGATGTCGGCGGCCACCGCGGACACGTCGAAGGAGCCGCGCAGGATGTCGTTCATGCCCGCCACCACGGTGGCCAGGTCCGGCTCCAGGGCCAGCGCGGGGGTCAGCTGCTCGGCGCGGATCCGGGCCGTGGTGCGGCCGCGGATGGCGAGGTTGGCGTATTCGAGGACGGGGCCGCCGCCGGAGGGCTGCGACCTCGCCACGTGCTCGGCGAAGCGGTCCGCCCAGCCTCGGTAGCCGCCCCGGCCGTCCGGGTCGTCCATGCCCTCCGTGGTGCTGTCGCCGATGGCGACGTAGCGGCGGTACACCCTCGTCATGACGTGCGCGAGGCGTAGGCGGCGCGGGCCGACTCGACGGCCGGCAGGTGCTCGACCGCCCAGGCGCGGCAGGCGTCCATCGCCGGGAAGAGGGTGCGGCCGAGGTCGGTGATGGCGTATTCGACCCGCGGCGGGAGCTCGTCGTAGGCGGCCCGCGTGATCATGCCGTCGCGTTCGAGGGCGCGCAGGGTCTCCGCGAGCACCTTCGACGACACGCGGCGCATCGGCACGCGCAGCTCGGTGAAGCGGCGGGGGGCGCCGTCGCGCAGGCAGGTCAGGACCATGCCCGCCCACTTGTCGCCGATCTGGAACGGCGTCACGGAAGACGGGCAGGCCGGGTCGAACAGGTCCGGCGGCAGCGATGCGCGCATGCGCTCACGGTAACGCGCGCCCCGGTTACGTTGCAGTTACCGGGGTCTCCCGTTCTACGGTCCCGGCATGACCAAGACAGTGGTGTTCGGAGCGGGTGGGCGGGCCGGTCGAGCGGTGCTCGAAGAGGCGCGGCGGCGCGGCGTCACGGCGACTCCGGTGGTGCGGGATCCGGCGAAGTACCCGGACCTGGAGCAAGCCGTCGCCGGGGACGTCACGGACGCGGCGCTCGTGGCCCGCGCGGCGCACGGGCACGACACGGCGATCGTTTCGGTATACAGCGGGAATCAGCACGACTACGCGGCGGCGATGGAGCGCCTGCTCGAAGGGCTGGAGCGGGCCGGGGTCCACCGGCTGTTCGTCGTCGGGCTCGCCCCCACGCTCGGGCCGCTGCCCGAGGACTTCCCGGCCGACTGGCGGCCGTTCGTGGAGGCGCGCCGCGCGGAGCTGGCGGTGCTGCACCGCTACGACGGGCCCGTCGACTGGGTGGTCGTCACCCCGCCGATGGAGCTGGTGGCGAGCGATGACGGCGGGTACACCTACGCGGCGCTGGCGGCGGCACTGCTGGACGAGGTCCTCGCAGGCCGCCACCACCGCCGTCAGATCGCGGTCGGCGGCTAGACCGACTTCTGGTAGGACCGGAACGTCCGCGTGGACAGCCACACCAGCAGCGCGGCCAGGACCAGCAGGCCGCCGCCGTAGGACAGGGTGCGGGGCCATTCGAACGTGCCGGCCAGCGCCGACCGGCACGTCTCCAGGGCCCAGTTCACCGGGTTGCCCCGGGCCACCGTGCGCATCCACGGCGGCATCAGGGCCGGGGCCATGAACGACGAGGACAGGAACGTCAGCGGCAGCAACAGCAGGGTGTTGAGGCCGATGATGGTCTCGCGCCGGCGCACCAGCATGCCCGCGATGTTCGACAGGGCGCTGAACACCACGCCGAGCAGGGCCGCCGACGCGACGAGCAGCAGCACTCCGCCCACCGGGTAGGAGGCGCCGGCGGCCAGGCCCAGCAGCACGATGATCACGGACTGCAGGGTGACGCTCATGGTCTGCTCGACGACGACGGCCTCGAGGATCGCGCCGCGGCGGATGGGCGTGGTGAGGAGGCGGTTCATGGTGCCGCGGTCGATCTCCTCGAGCACGCCCATGCCGGACCACATGCTGGAGGAGACCGCGGTCATGACCACGATGCCGGGCACCAGGTACTCGACGTAGCCGCCGCCGCCGAACCCGGGCAGATCGACGACCCGCCGGAACAGGTTGCCGAACAGGAACAGCCAGATCACGGGCTGGACGAGCGTCACGAGCAGGAACGCCGGCTGCTGCACGAAGACCTTCAGGCGCCGCGCGGTGAGGTACACGAGGCTCATGCCTCCGCTCCGCTCCGTACCGTTCATGCCGCCACCTCCAGGCGACGGCCGGCGTGGCGCAGGTACACGTCATCGAGACTCGGACGCGCGACCGTGACCGTGGCGACCCCGATCCCGCAGGCGTCGAGGGCGGCGAGCGCGGCGGGGACGGCGGCCGCCCCGTCGTCGGCGCGGGCCGACAGCCGCGTGCCGTCGAGGGTCACCTCGCGCAGCATCGGCAGTCCCGCGAGCGCCGTGCGGGCCTGCGGGCCGTTCGCGGTTTCCGGGATTTCGATGTGTACCGCATCCCCGCGCAGCTCCCCCTTGAGCCGATCCGGGCTCCCCTCGGCGACGACCCGCCCGCCGTCAACGATGACGAGCCGGTCGGCCAGGCGGTCCGCCTCGTCCAGGTAGTGCGTGGTGAGCAGGATCGCCAGCCCGGTGAGCCCCTTGATCTCCCGCCACAGGGCGGCGCGCGCCTCGGGGTCGAGGCCGGTCGTCGGCTCGTCGAGGAACAGCACCTCGGGCCGGTGTACCAGACCCATGGCGACGTCGAGGCGGCGCTGCATGCCGCCGGACCAGTCGCGGGTGGGCCGGTCCGCGGCGCCGGTGAGGTCGAAACGCTCCAGCAGCTCCCCGACGCGGCGGCGCAGCCCGGCGCCGCGCAGGCCGAACAGGTGGCCCTGCAGCGTGAGGTTCTCGCGGCCGGAGGCGGCCGGGTCGAGGCCGCCGCGCTGGGCGACGACGCCGATCGCGGCCCGGGCCCGGCTCGGCGCCCGGGTCACGTCGTGGCCCATGACCTCGGCGTGGCCGGAGTCGGCGCGGGCCAGCGTGGTGAGGATCTTGACGGTGGTGGACTTGCCGGCGCCGTTGGGGCCGAGCAGCCCGACGATCTCGCCCGGCTCGACGGTGAGCGACAGGCGGTCGAGGGCGCGTACGCCCTTGGGGTAGGTCTTGACGAGGTCCCGGGCCAGGATGGCAGCGGGCATGACGGTCTCCCGTTCGGTCGGACCGGCCGCACGGGTTCGCTATCCTGGCATGTGCAGACACCAGAGACCGGATTCGTTCCCGCGAAGTCGGTTGAGGTCGTTTCCCGGGTCGTGGTGTTCCCGCACCGCGGCCCGGGTTTTTTACTGCTCCTGGCGTCCGTCCTGTGATTCCCCGGATGCCAGGCGTTCGTGTCCGGCGCGCCAGAGCTCGACGCCGGAGAGGGTGCCGTGCTCGATCTCGGTGACGAGGCCGCGCACCCATTCGGCCTCGGCGCGCAGCAGCGCCAGGCCGAACTCGACCTCGACGGTGAACAGGCGCGGGACGGTCTCGGCGTAGGACGCGATCGCCGCCTCCTCGCCCGCGATCCGGTGCGCGAGGATTTCCGCGCGCTCGCGCAGCAGGCGTACGGCCTCGTCGGGCGGCAGCACGCCGAGCACGGACAGGGCCGCGCGCAGTCTCGGGTACTCCCGCTCGGGCTCCCCGACCAGGTCGCGCACCCAGTCGACGGCCTCCTCGCGGCCGGCCGCGGTGATCGAGTACACGGTCCGCTCCGGGCGCCGGCCCTCACGCGTGGTCCCGGCCGCCTCGATGAAGCCGTGCTTCTCGAGGTTGCCGACCACGGTGTAGAGCGAGCCCCACTGGATCTTGAGGTCCTGCTCCTTGCCGTGGCCGCGCATCTCCGCGGCGATCTCGTACGGGTGCATGGGCCGCTGGTACAGGGTCGTCAGGACGTGCAGGGCGAGCAGGTTGCCCACCTTGCGCCGCTTGGCCATCACACCCCCCGGCATGCCCGCACACGGATACTCGCGGACGAGTATAGGGACATACTCGCCGGCGAGTAAAGCGCGCTACGCGGACGCGGCGAACGCCTCGAACTGCTCGGCGACCCCGGTCAGGTGCTCCTGCTCGTTCGACGCCCCGTCGGGGGTCGAGACGCGCCAGCGCCGCTGCCCCGGCACGATCGCGACCCGGATCGAGGCGCCGTCCTCCCGCCACAGCTCGGCCGTCGTGTTGTCCTCGTCGAGCCGGCCGATGAAGTCGCGGATGTCGTCCCCGGTCGGATGATGGGCCAGCGACCCGTCCTCGGTCGTCAGTCTCGGCACCGGCAGCCGCAGCAGCCGCCGCGGCTGCCAGAGCGCCGCAGGCTGATGGCGACCGGGCCGCTGGAAACACAGCAGCTCGCACTCGTCGGCCAGCTTGTGGATGAAGTGCAGTGCCTCGCCGGGCGCGTCCCGGTGCAGCGCCAGCAGCACGTGCGTGCCCTCGCCGACGACCGGCTCCGCCCACAGCGCCGGATCGACGCCCGCCCGCACCTCGCGGTCGAAGCGCTCCACGCCAGGATCGACGAGCGCCCATTCCGCGTCGCCGCGCCGCAACGCCTCGTAACGGTCGACACCCTGGTCAACCGTGATCGGTCGGGCCTCGTACCAGACACCAACCTCGATCAACTCCGCCATGGAAGACCAACCTACGGAACCGTCGGAAATCGGCGCAACTCAGCCACGCTGGGTGCCGAATCCATCACCCGATCCCGGTTCTACCCTCAGTGATCATCACTCTGCGCTATACGGCGCGCGGCGACCGTCTCGACCAGGCCCCCGGCCGCGTGCGTGGTCACCGTCAGCGGCCCACCCGTATCTCCTGGTAGATCGAGAATCACGGCGGTGAGCGGGAGGGCCGCGACCCGCCCGTGGGCGGTCAGCCGCCCGGCCGGCTCGGCCCGCGCGGCGGCGATGTCGGTCCAGAGCACCGTCACTGACGGGTGACGACGGGGTGACAGCCAGCGCGGGCGCAGCGTGAGACCGTCGTCGCCGGTCGTGACGCACACCGGCACGCCGCCGCCGAACAGCAGGGCGAGGCCGGGCCCGAGCTCCCAGATGAGCGCCGCGCGCTCCAGCGGCACGCGGCCGAACCAGCGCAATGCGCCGGCGGCGTGGGCGGCCCGTTGCCGGCGGCGCGCCCACCACTGGGCCAGCAGCACGGGGCCGACCGCAGCCGCGGCGATACCGGCGAAGGCCAGGGCCGCGGGCCAGCGCCCGAGCAGCGGCAGTCCGACCGGTACCGCGGCGGCGAGCCCGAGCCA
This sequence comes from Dactylosporangium thailandense, assembly GCF_059739745.1. Lineage (NCBI taxonomy): Bacteria > Bacillati > Actinomycetota > Actinomycetes > Micromonosporales > Micromonosporaceae > Dactylosporangium > Dactylosporangium thailandense. The sequence continues at coordinate 12,286,154 of NZ_AP029195.1, read as the reverse complement.
CCAGCCGCGCCCCCGCACCGGGTCAACGCTACGCGGACGGGGCATGATGGGGCATGCCCTCTGCGCGCCCCATCCGGCTGCTCCTGGTGGTCGCCGCCCTGGTCCTGGCCGTGGCCGGCTGCGGCGGCGAGGAGGCCCCGCCGTCCGCCGCGCCGCAGTTCGCCTCCGCCCCGGCCTCGGCCGTGGAGCCGAGCGCCGCCCCGCCGTCCAGCGCCGCCCCGCCGGCCGCGCCCACCAGCGCCGCCCCGGTCGCCATCCCGGCGGGCGTCACCGCGGGCATCGTGATCTACGACCGGCAGGCGAAGGCGTACGTGCTGCAGCAGAAGCCCAGCTGGCGGTTCCGCTCCGCGTCGCTGGTCAAGCTGCTCATCGCGCTCGACTACTTCTGGAACAAGGGTCCCGCCTACGCGGTGCCGGCCGCCGACCAGCCCAAGCTCCAGGTGATGCTGCGCAGCAGCGACGACGCGGCCGCGACCGGGCTGTGGAAGGCCAACGGGCAGCGCGAGATCGTCAGCCGCATGGTGCAGCGGCTCGGACTGCAGGACACGGCGCCCCCGCCGGTCAGCCAGCCGGGGTACTGGGGCTACACGGCGGTCAGCGCGGCCGATCTGGTGCGGGTGTACCAGTACATCCTCGACAAGGCGCCGGACCCGGTGCGCGAGTTCATCATGGGCAACCTGCACCAGACCACGAAGTGCGGGACCGACCACTACGACCAGTCCTTCGGCATCCCGAGCACGTTCAAGGCCCCGCGCGCGGCCAAGCAGGGCTGGTCGGGCTTCGGCGACGACCCGGCGACCCCGTGCGTGGCCGGCGCCGGCTACGACGGCGGCGCGCGGTTCGTGCCGGCCGCGGCCGGGCCGAACGCGCCCGACATGATGGGCGAGGTGCTGCACACCACCGGCACCGTCGGGCAGGACGACCGGTACATCGTCGCCGTGCTGTCGGTACACCCGGATGGTTCGCAGTTCGCGAAGGCGGCCGCCAACCTGACGAAGATCACGAAGGCGCTGCCCCTGCCGGCGTCGACCAAGCTCTAGGGCGAACGACTCCGGAAAGTTCACGCGCGTCGGCCCGCCGGTCGTGTAGAGACGGACACGACGGCTCCGACCACCTCGTGACGGCTTTCCTGAGAGGAATCTTCTGCGATGAAGTACCTGCTGCTGATCCACATGAACCCCGACGTGTGGTCGACGCTCACCCAGGCCGACATCGACGAGGTGATGTCCGGGCACGACCAGTTCATCAAGACCATCACCGAGTCCGGCGAGCTGATCCGCACCGACGCCCTCGGCCAGCCCGAGGAGAGCGCGGTCGTGCGGGTGCGCTCCGGCGCGGCGACGGTCACCGACGGGCCCTACGTCGAGGCCAAGGAGTTCCTCGCCGGGTTCTACCTGGTCGAGTGCGAGTCCCGGGAGCGCGCGTGCGAGCTGGCCGCCATGATCCCGGATGCCAAGTGGAACGCGATCGAGGTGCGCGCCATCGTGCACACCCAGGAGAAGTAACCCAGTGTGGCCGAGCCGTGGCCGGTCCGTCACCGCGCGGATCGGCCGCCGCCGTTTTGTCGGTGGTGGTCCGTAGAATCGCGGCCATGGAGAGTGCACTCGATGTTCTACGCAGGGTGTTCGGTTACGACGCGTTCCGGGGCAGCCAGCAGGAGATCATCGAGCACGTGATCGCGGGCGGGGACGCCCTCGTGCTCATGCCGACGGGTGGCGGCAAGTCGCTGTGCTACCAGATCCCGGCCATCGTCCGGCCGGGCACGGCGGTCGTGATCTCCCCGCTCATCGCGCTCATGCAGAACCAGGTCGACACGCTGCGGGAGCTGGGCGTGCGGGCCGGGTTCATCAACTCCACGCTCGACTTCGACACCCGCCGCACCGTCGAGGCCGAGTTCGCCGGCGGGGAGCTCGACCTGCTCTACCTCGCCCCCGAGGCCCTCGCCTCGCAGGGCACCATGCGGCTGCTCGACCGCGGGAAGATCGGGCTCTTCGCGATCGACGAGGCGCACTGCGTCTCGCAGTGGGGCCACGACTTCCGCCCCGACTACCTCAACCTGTCGATGCTGCACGAGCGCTGGCCGGACGTGCCGCGCATCGCGCTGACCGCGACCGCGACCAGCGCCACGCACAAGGAGATCGCGACCCGGCTCGGCCTCGGCGAGGCCCGGCACTTCGTGTCGAGCTTCGACCGGCCCAACATCCAATACCGCATCGTGGCCAAGCAGGACCCGCGGCGGCAGCTGCTGGAGTTCCTGCGCGGGGAGCACCGCGGCGAGGCCGGGATCGTCTACTGCCTGTCCCGCAACTCGGTCGAGAAGATCGCCGACTTCCTCAAGGACAACGGCATCCCCGCCCTGCCCTACCACGCCGGGCTCGACGCCCGGACCCGCGCGACCAACCAGGACCGGTTCCTGCGCGAGGACGGGCTCGTCATGGTCGCGACCATCGCGTTCGGGATGGGCATCGACAAGCCCGACGTCCGGTTCGTCGCCCACCTCGACCTGCCGAAGTCCATCGAGGGCTACTACCAGGAGACGGGCCGGGCCGGGCGCGACGGGGAGCCGTCGGTCGCCTGGCTGGCCTACGGCCTGCAGGACGTCGTGCAGCAGCGCAAGATGATCGACACCTCCGAGGGCGACGCCGCCCATCGCCGCAACCTCGGCCGGCACCTCGACGCGATGCTGGCGCTGTGCGAGACCGTCGAGTGCCGGCGCGGACAGCTCCTGGCATATTTCGGCCAGGAGCTCGGCAAGCCCTGCGACAACTGCGACACGTGCCTGGCCCCGCCCGAGTCGTGGGACGGCACGATCGCGGCCCAGAAGCTGCTCTCGACCGTCTACCGGCTCGAGCGGGAGCGGGGGCAGAAGTTCGGCGCCGGCCAGTGCATCGACATCCTGCTCGGCAAGAAGACCGACAAGGTCGTGCAGTGGCACCACGACGAGCTGAGCGTGTTCGGCGTCGGCACCGACCTGCGCGACAACGAGTGGCGGGCCGTGATCCGGCAGCTGCTGGCGCAGAGCCTGCTGTCCGTCGAAGGCGACTACGGCACCCTGGTGCTCACGGAGAGCAGCGCCGAGGTGCTGGGCCGCCGCCGCACGGTGATGATGCGCCGCGAGCCCGAACGCGCGATCTCGGCCGCCAAGACCGCGAAGACGGCACGCCAGGACGCGGCGGCCGCCCTGCCCGCCTCGGCGACGCCCGTGTTCGAGCACCTGCGGGCCTGGCGGGCGGCGACGGCCAAGGAGCAGTCCGTGCCCGCCTACGTCATCTTCCACGACGCCACCCTCCGGCAGATCGCCACGAGCCGGCCGCGGACGCTGGCGGAGCTGTCGGCCGTGAACGGGGTCGGGGAGAACAAGCTGGCTAAGTTCGGGCAGCAGATCCTGGATGCCCTCGCAGAGCTGGATTGACCGTCCCCTCCACGAAGATGCTGTGCCAGAGGCAGAAGCTCAGGACGATCCAGAGCTTCCGCGCGTGGTCGGCCTGGCCGCGCTCGTGCTCCTTCAGCAGGTCGTGGGCGTAGTCCAGGTCCAGCAGCGCCTTCGCGCCCGATGTGGACAGGACGTGGTGGGCCCACTCGTTGAGCTCCGAGCGCAGCCAGGCCTTGGCCGGCGTCGGGAAGCCGAGCTTCGGGCGGTCCTTGATGAAGGCCGGCACGATGCCCTCGGCCGCCTGGCGCAGGGCGTACTTCGTCGTGTGGCCCTTTCGCGGGAGCTTCAGGTGCGGGGGCAGGGCCGAGAGCACCTCGAAGACCCGGCGGTCCAGGTAGGGCACGCGCAGCTCCAGCGAGTGGGCCATCGACATGCGGTCGGCCTTGGTCAGGATGTCGCCGGGCAGCCAGGTGTTCAGGTCGATGTGCTGCATGGTCGTCGCCGGGTCCAGGCCCTCGACCTCCGCGTAGAGCGGCGCGGTCACGTGCGCGTGGCCGACCGCGGGGGCGCCGCGCAGCAGGCGGGACCGTTCGGCGTCGGAGAGGATGCGGGCGTTGCCGAAGTACCGCCGGCGCAGTGGCGTTGTCGCCCGCTCCAGGTAACTCTTGCCGCGCATCCCCTCCGGCATCGCCCGGGCCACCCGCCGCAGCGCGCGCTGGATCGACGGGCCGCGGCCGGAGACGGGCGCGAGGGACTGCGGCTCGCGGTAGATCGCGTAGCCGCCGGCGAGCTCGTCCGCGCCCTCACCCGACAGGACGACCGTGACGTGCTCGGCGGCGGTGCGGCAGAGGAAGTACAGCGGCACGATGGACGGGTCCGCGACCGGGTCGCCGAGGTGCCACACGATCCGCGGCAGCGCCTCCATGACGTCGGCCGGGCGCACGATCGACGGGGTCAGCTCCACGCCGAGCTCGCGGGCCGAGCGCTCGGCGATCTCGACCTCGTCGTTGCCGGCCTCGAAGCCGGCGGTGAACGCCCGCAGGTGCGGATGGTGCTCGGCGGCCAGGGCGACGATCGCGGTCGAGTCGATGCCGCTGGACAGGAACGCGCCCACCGGCACGTCGGCGCGCATGTGCGCCTTGACGCTGTCGCGCAGGGCCTCGCGCAGGTCGGCGACGACGGCGGCCTCCTCGGCGGCCGGGTCGGGGCGGAACGCGGGGCGGGACCAGCGGCGGATCTCCGGGGCGCGGCCGAGCTGCTTGGTCAGCAGGGCACCGGCGGGCAGCCGGGCGATGTCGCGGTGGAGGGTGTACGGCTCCGGGACGTACTGCATCGTGAGGTACAGCGAGACGGCGGTCGGATCGAGGTCCTCGGCGGCGCAGTCCAGCAGCGGCGCCTTCTCGCTGGCCAGCCAGACGCCGTCGCGGGTCACGACGTAGTACAGCGGCTTGATCCCGAACGGGTCGCGCGCCGCGTAGAGCGTGTCCGTCTCCTCGTCCCACAGCGCGAACGCGAACATGCCGCGCAGCCGGTCCAGGGCGGCCGGGCCCCAGACGTCGAACGCGGCCGCGACCACCTCGGCGTCCCCGTCGGTCGCGAACGTGGCGCCGTGGTCGCGCGCCAGCTCCTCGCGCAGCGCCTCGAAGTTGTAGACCTCGCCGTTGAAGACGAGCGACCAGCGGTCGGCGTAGCGCAGCGGCTGGCGGCTGCCCTGCCGGTCGATGACGGCGAGACGCGCGAACCCGGCGGCCGTGCCGGGCCCGAGCCGCTCCAGGGCCAGGTCGTCGGGGCCCCGGTGCTCGAGCAGGGCGAGCCGGCGCTCCATCGCGCCGAGGGTCGCCGCGGTGATGATGTCGTTGCCGGTGTACATCAGGAAGCCGCACATGCCAGTCAGCCGACCACCGCTCAGGCCCGCCCAAGGGCCGATGCCGGGCCGTCCATCCCGCGTCTCCCCCGGGCTCGACCACCGGGGTAACCTGGGCGTTTCCCGGCCACAACGGGCAGCGCGGGGTGATCTGGCCACGGCGGCGGTTAGCGGGCCGGGCGCCGGGTAGCCGCGCGCCATGCTCCTGAGGGTGGTACGGCTGCTGGTGTGCGCAGTGCTCGGCGGGGTGGTGCTGGCGGCCGCGGCCCTGCCCGTCGCGATCGTCGGCGGCGGTGCGGCCAAGGCCGGCGGCGACACGTGGGAGTCGCTGCCGACGGACCTGGCGACGCCCCGGGCCGCGCAGACCTCCTACGTGTACGCGAGCGACGGCAAGACGCTCATCACCGCCTTCTACGACGAGAACCGGCGCGACGTCGAGCTCGACGAGATCGCCCCGGTGCTGCAGCAGGCCGTCGTCGCCGCCGAGGACGCGCGCTTCTACCAGCATCACGGTGTCGACATCCGCGGCGTGGCGCGCGCGTTCGTGTCCAACAGCCGCGGCGGGGCGCAGCAGGGGGCTTCGACGCTGACCATGCAGTACGTCCGCAACGTTCTGAAGAACGACCCCGACCTCACGCCGCAGCAGCACGTCGACGCCCTCTCCGACACCCCGGCGCGCAAGGTGCGCGAGATGCGATACGCGCAGGCGATCGAGAAGAAGTTCTCGAAGGCCGAGATTCTGCGGCGGTACCTGAACATCGCCTACTTCGGCGCGGGCGCGTACGGCATCGCGTCGGCCGCGCAGACGTACTTCGGCAAGTCCCCGTCCGACCTGACCCTGCCCGAGGCCGCCATGCTCGCCGGGCTGTTGCAGTCCCCCGACGTCGACAACCCGCTCACCGGGGAGCGGACGGCGGCCCTGAACCGCCGCGAGTACACCCTGTCGTCGATGGCGAAGATGCACACGATCTCCACCCAGGACGCCGCGGCGGCCGCGACGGCGGACCTGCACCTGAACGAGCTCCGGCCGCCCAACGACTGCACCTCGGTCGCCCAGGAGCACAACGACTGGGGCTTCTTCTGCGACTACTTCCGCGAGTGGTGGAACGAGCGCCCCGAGTTCGGCGCGACCCCGAACGAGCGCGACGAGCGGCTGCGCACGGGCGGGTACACGATCGTCACGTCGCTGGACCCGGCCGTGCAGTCCGCGGCGCTCAGCCAGTCCCTCGGCGTCTACGGCTACGGCAACGCGCGCTCGCTCCCCCTGGCCGTCGTGACCCCCGGCACCGGCCGCATCCTGGCCATGGCGGTGAACCGGCACTACAGCCTGGCGCCGGACCGCTCGAACACCGTCAACCAGCTGATCGCGGGCGGCGCCGGGGTGGAGGGCTACCAGGCGGGCTCGACGTTCAAGATGTTCACGATGCTGGCCGCGCTGGATGCCGGCCTGCCCCTGAACACCCACTTCAACGCCCCGGCCCGCCTGGCGACCATCTGGCCGGGCAGCGCCTCGGCCAACTGCGGCGGCCGCTGGTGCCCCGCCAACGACACCCCGTCGTGGATGGACGGCGACCGCACGATGTGGAACGGGTTCGGCCGGTCGGTGAACACGTACTTCGTGTGGCTGGAGCAGCAGATCGGCGCGCGGCGGGCGGTGGACATGGCGCAACGCCTGGGCATCAGGTTCCGCGGGCAGCTGGACCAGAGCCTCGCCGCGAATGCCGATAAATGGGGATCTTTCACCCTGGGCGTGGCGCAGACGACGCCCCTGGACCTGGCCAACGCGTACGCCGCGGTGGCGGCTGGCGGCCTGTACTGCTCGCCGCTGCCCGTCCTGTCGATCAAGGACCCCGACGGCGTGTCGCTGGACGCCGGCTCCCCCGAGTGCCGCCAGGTCGTCGACCCGGACGTGGCCGCGGCGGCGACGGACGCGGCGCGCTGCCCGGTGGGCCGCGGCTCGGCCTACGGCAAGTGCGACGGCGGCACCGCGGAGAACATCTCGGGGATCTTGGGAGGCCGCCCGGTGGCGGGGAAGACGGGCAGCTCCGAGAACAACGCGACCGAGACCTTCGCCGGCTTCACGCCCCAGGTGGCGGCGGCGGGGATCGCGGTGAACGCGGACAACCCCAACGACTATGTGGGCGGGGGCGTGTCGAGCGCCGTGAATCAGGCGGTGGCCCTGACCATGGTCGCGGCGCTACGGGGCCAGCCGGTGCAGGGCTTCCCGGCCCCGTCGCGCAAGCGGGCCCTCGGCTAGCAACGCCGCCACCGCATCGCGCGGATGTCGTACTCCGCTTGATCCGTTACAGATTGACTTCACTTGATGCGCGACACTCCGCCTGGAAGCCGGGGTGGCGGTGATGTCGGCCAACGCGGCCAGCAGTTCTGGCTGGGCCCCGCCCACGCCGGCACCACCATCACGCTGTGGGCCGACACGACCGTCGTGCACCTGCTCAAGGACGACACGCGGCTCAAGACCGCGCCGTCCCGGCTGGTCAACGCGGTGTCCTGGTGCGCAGCCCGCCCAACCCGCTGTCGCCGCCCGACATCCGCCGCATCCGCGACGCCCGGCCGGCCGGCCGGCCGGACCAGCTGCGGCACAGCCGACCGACCCGCTGCGAGTCGATCGCCGCGTCAGCAGCCGCGGCGCCCTCGTCGTCGCCGGCCGGACTGTCACGGTCGAAGAAGCCGACACGACCGTCCGCATCCCCGACGGCGACCAGGTCCGCACCGAAGTCGCCCGCACTACCACGAAGGAGGAGACTCGGCGAATCTCTGTGGCCGAGATCCCTGATGCCGTCGCCTGCGGCGACCAGACCGAACCCGATTCGCGGGCAGCGGAACCCACACCCGCGACCGAAGCGTAACGGATCAACTGGACCCCCCGCCCGGCCGAACCCGACGTCACGCCCGCACGCTGGCCGGGCACCACACGCGGCGGGCCGCCCGGGGCCGTGTGAGGCTCCAACTCCGCGCAGCCCGGGCGTTGCAAGCCGGCCGGGCCTATCCGTCGTGCCGCCCGACACGACGGATAGGCCCGGCGGCCTGAGCCGCCAACGGCAGCCTCCGACAATGCACGTCCACGCTCGATCCAGACCCGACCCCACCCGGCGCCGTCCCCGAACGGGCATCCCGCGCGCGACGTGCGTGCGGGCGTCCGTAGCAGGCGCGCGATCAGGGCCGGCCCGACATCACATGTGACCGAGGGCCGAGGGGACGATCAAGACGTGCCCGAACATCGTCGGCGGTGCGTTCCGTTCATTCACCTACGCTACCATCCGCATCCAAATTTCTGCGGTTGTCGATCACTAAACGATCGCACATGGTAACCGGAACGCTACTACGCCGCGTAGCCGCGCAAGGCGATCCAATCGGCCATCCGCTGGACGCTCAGGGTGTACGAGCCTACGCCGAGCGCGTCCGCCGGATCCGCGATCCGCACGGTGTCGCCGCCGTTGGTGTAGCCGACGATCGTCAGGTAGTGGCCGCCCGGGTACGCGTGGCTGTTCCCGGCATCGTCCACTGTGGAACCCGCGATGTTCGCGACCACGGCGTAGCCCTGGCTGATCGCGTGCACGACCGACTGCTTCAGCTCCGCCGTGTCCGCCGCCGACGCGGACTGGCCGCGGATGAAGTGGGCGGTGTAGAAGTTGCTGCCGGTGTACGCGTTCAGGGCCCGCGTCGTGTCCTGCGACGAGTTCGTGCCGCTCTCCGTCGTGCCCAGGGACTGGGCGACCTGGGACTGGGACGGGAACATGTTGCGGGCCGTCAGGGCGATCCGGGTCGCCGCGGGGCCGCAGAAGTAGTAGTTCTCCTGCCAGGCGAACTGGTACTTCAGGTCCAGCTGGGCGGGGGCCGCGGGCGCGGCCGGGGTCGCGGGCTGGGTTTGGGTCTGGGTCTGGGTCGGAGCCGGGGTCGGACGTTTGGCGCGGCTGGCCTTCGACGGGCTTTCCCGAGGCATGACGGCTTCGGCCGCGGCAGCGGGGGGCGCACTCGACACAGATGCGTTCGAGGCGGCCACGACGCCGAGGCCGGCCGCTAGCGCGACAACCGCCGACGCCACCGCGACCGGCAGCCGCGGCGCTTTGAGGACGCGCTGCGCATGACGGGATCGGTAGATGTACGACACGGGGATCGACGCTAAACGCGCCGCTCAGAGGCCATCTCACCCCCTGGGTGAGACAGCCAGCGGGCCACTCGCCCGGGGCTCGGGCGCCTCGGGGCAGCTCGCCCGGGCGCCGAATCTCATCCCTGAAATCACCCTCTGCTCGACCCGGTCCTAGTCTCGCCCAATGCTCGCCGGCCAAGACGAAGATCAACAGCTCACGAGCGGTCCGCGTCACCTTCGGACCCGCCGCTTCCGCCACGCCGGGCAATCGCCGGGGCAACCCGAGGTCCGGTTGATGGCACCGTACTGGGAGCGGACGCAGCTCTGGGAACCAGCCCAAATCTGGAAGCGCACGCAGCCGGTTCGGTCCGGCATCGCGGCCGCGGTCGCCGCCCTTCCCGGCCGCACCACACAGGAGCAACGGGTGATGGCGCCGTTCTGGGAGCCGAGGCAACAGATCCGCGCCGGCCTCGCGGCCGCGGTCGCCGCCCTCGCGTTCATCGCCGTCCTGCCCGGCCGCTCCGCGCAGCCCGCGCAGCCGCAGGCGGAACCGGCTCAGGTCGCCGCCGCGCGGGTCGAGCCGTCGACGGCGTCGCGCAACGACCAGCGCGCGCACGCGCCGCAGCCCCTCCCGACGCCGACGGCACCGGTCGTCGTGGACCCGGTGGGCGGGCTCAGCCGCGCCGAGATGGACAACGCGATCGCGATCGTCGACGTCGCCAAGCGTGAGAGACTGCCCAAGCGCGCGGCCGTGGTCGCGCTCGCCACCGCGCTGCAGGAGAGTCACCTGCGCAACCTGGCCAACCCGAACGTCCCGTCGTCGCTGGGCCACCCCAACGAGGGTGTCGGCTACGACTACGACTCCGTCGGGCTGTTCCAGCAGCGGCCGAACTGGGGCTCCGTCGACCAGCTCATGGACCCGCACGAGTCCGCGCGGCGGTTCTACTCGGCGCTGACGCGCATCCCCGGCTGGGGCGACTACGCCGTGACCGTCGCGGCGCAGAAGGTGCAGGGGTCGGCGTTCCCGGACGCGTACGCGAAGTGGGAGGACCTCGCCACCCAGATCGCCGACGCGACCATGTGAGCCCAGGTAAGCCGCGATATCACCCTGAAGGCCAAGCGGCCTAGCCCGGCTGGGTCGCAGGATGCCCGCATGCGCACACGAACCACTGTTGCGGCCCTGGCGCTCGCGGCCGCCGGGCTGACCGCCTGCCACGGCGACCCGCCGAAGAACGCCGCGAAGCCGAAGCCGCCGCCGCTCAAGCCGGCGGCGCTGAGTGTCACGCCGGCGTCGGGTGCGGGCGCGGTGCCGATCAGCGCCGAGATCGGCACCAGCGTCACCGACGGCAAGATCACCTCGGTGTCGCTCACGGACGCCGCGGGGCAACAGCTTCCAGGGGCGCCCCGCGATGACGGATCCACATGGGTACCGGCGGCGGCCCTGCGGTACGACACGTCCTACACCGCGAAGGTGACCGCCGTCGGTGCCGACAACCGCCCGGTCACCCAGGTGACGACCTTCCACACGGCCGCGAAGCCGTCCGGCTCCGCGGTGACGAGCGACCTGATGCTCACCAACGGCGGGACCTACGGCGTCGGCATGCCGATCGTGGTCGAGTTCGGTTCCGACGTACCGCCGGAGAACCGCGCGGCCGTCCAGCAGCGCCTGTTCGTGACGAGCGACCCGCCGCAGCCGGGGGCGTGGCACTGGTTCGGCGGGCGGCAGGTGATGTACCGGCCCGAGAACTACTGGCAGCCCGGCACGAAGATCACGGCCCGCAAGGCCCTCAACGGGGTGGCCATCGGCAGCGGGCACGCCGACGAGGACTTCAGCGCGACCGTCACGATCGGCCGCAAGCTCACGATCGACATCGACAACAGCACCAAGACCATGCAGGTGTCGGTGAACGACGCCGTCGTGCGCAGCATGCCCGTCAGCCTCGGCAAGGCGTCGACGCCGACGTCGAGCGGCACGACGGTGATCATGTCCCGCGAGCCGTCGGCGGTGTTCAAGACGCCGGAGTACACCACGACCGTGCAGTACGCGATGCGCCTCACCTGGGGCGGCCAGTACATCCACGCCGCCCCCTGGTCCGTCTCCGACCAGGGCAAACGCAACGTCTCGCACGGCTGCACCAACGTGTCCACCGACAACGCCCGGTGGCTCTACGAGCAGGTCCTCGTCGGCGACCCGGTCGTCACCCGCAACACCGAGGTCGGCCTCGACCCCGGCGACGGCTGGACGGCCTGGAACCTGCCCTGGTCCGAGTACACGAAAGCCTGAGAGGAGTCCGGCATGGAGGTCATCCGCGCGCCGAGCACGAGCCGCCCGGCGCCGCAGCAGCGATACTCGGGAGTCGCCTGGATCGGCCGCGACGTCGTCGCCCTGGAGCCGTCCCGGCTGGCCACGTTCCACGCCCAGTTCAACCCGGGCGCCCGCACGGCCTGGCACCGCTGCCCCTACGGCCGCGTCCTGCACGTGCTGCACGGCATCGGCCGCGTCCAGCGCCGGGGCGGCCCGGTCCACGAGGTCCGGGCCGGCGACACGGTGGTGGTCGCCGCGGGCGAGTGGCACTGGCACGGCGCCGCCCCGACCACCTTCGTCGCGGTGGTGTCGACCCACGAGACGGACCCGGACGGGCCCGGGACCGAGTGGGGTGAGCAGGTCACCGACGCCGAGTACGCCCGCCCGCCCCAGTCCACCGCGATCCGCCTCCCCGACGAGGACCGGGTCGCGACCCGGGAACCCACCTGGTGACACGAAAGGCCCGGACCGGCGACGGTCCGGGCCTTCGTCACGTACGGGGAAGTTTCGGCAGTTTCGGCAGTTTCGGGACGTGGCGGCGGTACTCGCTCACCGTCGGGTCCCCGGTCAGCCAGAAGCGCCACGGCACGTCGTGGGCGCCGGTCACGCCGACGCGCGGGCCGGCCGAGATCGCGCCGACCGGGGCGGCCGGGGCGCTCAGCAGGCCGTCGAGCAGGTAGGTGCCGTAGAAGTCGCGGCCGATCGCGAGGGCACTGCACAGCCGCGCCGGGCCGCGGGCCAGGTCGGCGTCCGTGCGGGCGGCCGGGCGGCGACCGCGGGCCGTGTCCACGCCCGCGACGACCTCGCCGGCGCGCAGGAGCACGGCCGACGCGGTGCCCTCGGTGCCCGTGACGACGTTCATGCAGTAGTGCATGCCGTAGGTGAAGTACACGTAGGCGTAGCCGGCCGGGCCGAACATGATGGCGTTGCGCGGGGTCCGGCCGCGGTGGGCGTGGCTGGCGGGGTCCTCGCCGGTGCCGGAGTACGCCTCGACCTCGGTCAGCCGGACCGTCACCCCGCCGGCGGTGAGCCGGCAGCCGAGCAGCGCCCGCGCGGCCTGCTCGACCGGGCCCGCCAGGGCGTCGGCGAGGCTCACGAGGTGATCAGGCCGATGCGCCGGACGAGGTCGTCGACCGTCTTGTCCAGCGGCGGCAGCGGGAAGCCGGGGACGAACTGGCGCATGACGACCGCGCCGTGCAGCGAGGTCCACAGGGTCGAGGCGTCAGCGAACGGGTCGGTGCTGGTCGAGCGGCCGGCGGCCACGCACGCCTCGAGCCCGCCGACGAGGACCGTGAAGGCCTCGAGGCGGCGCTGCCACACCTCGGGCAGGTCGGTCACGTCGGCGGCGTTGAGCAGCTTGAGGCGGCCGGTGCGCTGGCGGCCGAAGAGCACCCGGTAGCGGGCCGGGTCCTGCATGCCGAAGCGGACGTACGCCTGGCAACCGGCCAGCAGCCGCGCCACGGGATCGGTCACGCCCTCGGCCGCGTCGGTCACGACCTGCCGCAGGCGCTCGAAGGCGATGTCGAGCACCGCCTCAAGGATCGCGTCGCGGTCGGCGAAGTGGGTGTAGATCGACGGCGCCGAGATCCCGGCCTCGCGAGCGACGGAGCGCAGGGTCAGCGCCTCCTCGTTGCCCTCGCGCTCGAGCAGGCGCTCGGCCGCGGCCACGATCTCGTCGCGCAGCAGGGCCCCCTCGCCGCGCCGGTTGCGGGTCCGGCCGCCACCGGCCGAACCCGCGGAATCCGACTTCATACCGTTCATCATGCCGTCTGCGCGACGAGCTCCGGCGGGCGGACCGCGTCCGGGGCCACCCGGCGCGGGCGGACAATCAGCACCGTCAGGGCCATGAGCAGCGAGATCCCGGCGGCGATCAGGGCGCCGCGGGACATGGCGTCGGTGAAGGCCCGGTCGGCGACGGCGATCACGTGCTGGGCGGCCGGGGCGGGCAGGGTCGCGGCGAACCCGTGGGCCGTGGGCAGGTCGGTGCCGGCCGGGCCCAGATCAAGGCCGACCGAGGACTCGGCGCCGACGGAGGAACGGTAGGCGGAGGAGACCACGGTGCCGAGGACCGCGATGCCCAGCACGCCGCCGAGCTCCCGGATCACGCTGTTGAGGGCGCTGGCCATCGAGGCGAACTGGGGCGGGACGGAGCCGCTGATCTGCAGGCTGGCCGGGGCCATCATCATGCCCATGCCGAGGCCGATGACGGCGGTGCCGGCGGCGATCCTCCAGAACTCGGTGTGCACGTCGGTGGTGGCGAGCGCCAGCAGGCCGGCAGTGGCCAGGAAGAGCCCGAGCGCGAGGGTGCCGCGGGTGCCGAGCCGGCCGGTGATGAGCGGCGAGGTGGCCGAGGTCGCGGCCATGGCCGCGGCGAACGGCATCGCGCCGAGGCCGGCCACGAGCGGGCTGTAGCCGTGCACCAGCTGCAGGTACTGCGACAGCTCGAACAGCGTGCCGAAGAGCACGAAGAACACCACGGCGAGGGAGAGCGCGGCCACGGCGAAGGTGCGGTTGGTGAACAGGTCGAGCCGCACGAGCGGGGACGCGGCCCGGCGCTGCCACAGCACGAACGCCACGACCAGGACGGCGGCGGCGGCGAATTCGGCGAGCGTGACGGCGCCGGCCCAGCCGCGCGTGGGGGCCTGGATGACGGCGTCGACCACGGCCGCGACCGCCGCGGTGGACAGCAGCGCGCCGGGCACGTCGAGGCGGCCGCCGCGCACGGCGGGGACGGCGGGCACGACCGCGAACACGGCGGCGACGGCGAAGGCGACGAGCGGGACGTTGATCCAGAAGGCGCTGCTCCACGAGTAGTGCTCGAGCAGGGCGCCGCCGGTGACGGGGCCGACGAGCACGCCGATGCCGGCCGCGGCGGACCAGGCGCCGAAGGCCTTCGGCCTTTCGTGGGCGGGGAAGATGCGGGTGATGATCGCGAGGGTCGCCGGCATGACGAACGCGGCGCCGAGGCCCATCACCGCGCGCCAGGCGATGAGCTGCCCGGGCGAGTCCGACAGGGCCGCGACCGCGGAGCCGCCGCCGAAGACGACGAGCCCGCCGAGCAGGGCGTTGCGGGAGCCGAGCCGGGCGCCCAGGCTGCCGGCGAGGATCAGGGCGGAGGCGAAGACGAGGGTGTACGCGTCGGTGATCCACTGCAGGTCGGCGGTCCCGGCCCGCAGCGCGTGCGCGAGCGACGGCAGCGCGGTGTTCAGCACGGAGTTGTCGAGGGTGACGGCGACGAGCGTCAGGCTGAGGACCGCGAGAGCGGCCCAGCGACGCGGATACTCGGACAAGACGGACTCCCTTACAGGCGTTTGCTAACGCCTGTAAGGTTAGAGCCGTCAGCTAACACTTGTAAAGTTATGCCACTCTGTCTCGGTCGTCACACTGTCGAGGACGTCGCGCAGCGGCTCGACGCCGATGCCGGGGCCGGTCGGCACGGCCACATGACCGTCCTTGAGCACGAACGGCTCGGTGATGTCCTGGGCGTAGTACCGGTCCGACGCCGAGGTGTCCCCCGGCAGCGTGAACCCGGGCAGCGCGGCGAGCGCCACGTTCGCGGCCCGCCCGAGGCCGGTCTCCAGCATCCCGCCGGCCCACACCGCGACCCCGTTGGCCGCGCACACGTCGTGGATGCGGCGGGCCTCCAGGTAGCCGCCGACCCGCCCCGGCTTGATGTTCACGATCCGGCAGGCGTTCAGGGCGATCGCGTCGGCCGCGGCCCGCGCGCTGACGATCGACTCGTCGAGGCAGATCGGGGTGCGGATCATCGTGGCCAGCCGGGCGTGCCCGCGGAGGTCGTCCTCCGGCAGCGGCTGCTCGATGAGCAGCAGCCCGAACGGGTCCAGCCGGGCCAGCTGCTCGGCGTCGGTCAGGGTGTACGCGGTGTTCGCGTCGACCTGCAGCAGCACGTCGTCGCCGAAGCGCTCGCGCACGGCCCGGACCGGCTCGACGTCCCAGCCGGGCTCGATCTTGAGCTTGATCCGCAGGTACCCGGCGGCGAGGTAGCCCGCGACCGCGTCGAGCAGGGCCGGGATCGAGTCCATGATGCCGACCGAGACGCCGGCCGGGACGGTCGCCTTCGTCGCGCCCAGGAAGGACCCCAGCGGCAGGCCGGCCGCGCGCAGGTGCGCGTCGAGCACGGCCGTCTGCACCGCGGCCTTGGCCATCGGGTGGCCCTTGAGCGGCTCGAAGAGCGGCTCGAGGGCATACACGTGGCCGTCGAAGCGGCGCAGGAGCGGGATGAGGTACCGCTTGATGAACGCCTGCGCGCCGTCGACGTACTCCGGCGAGTAGAGCGGCCCGGACAGCGCCACGCACTCGCCCCAGCCCTCGGCCTCGGCCGTGACCGCGCGCACGAGCAGCACGTCGCGCTCGTGCTCGGTGCCGAACGAGGTGCGAAACGGCGACACGAGCGGCATCGCCACCCGCCGCAGCTCGAGCCCCTGGAGCCTTCCGGTCATGCTGCACGCTCCAGGAGATAGCGGCCGTCGCTGGTCATGGCGGTGATGCGGTAGCCGGCCGCGAGCCGGCCCATGAGCGCGTCGCGCACCGCGACCCGCCAGGCCAGGGCCGCCTCCCGGTCCGCCGCGCGCAGGGCTTCGGCGTCGGCAGGGACCGCCACGGCCAGTACAGCCGCCGAATCCGGCGCGTCGTGGGACTCGGGGCGCCCGTCCGCCGTGCGGGAGACCAGGGGCACCGCGGCCTCGGCGTCCGGGGCCGCCGCGGGGCCCGGCGGCCGGTCCAGCCGCCACACCACGAGGATGCGGTCGGTGAGGTCGCCGCTGTTGATGCCGTCGGTCATCGCGCCGTAGAACTCGGGCAGGTACTCGACCGCCTCCGCGCCGAGCTTCTGCAGGTTGAAGTACGCGTTGCGCAGGATCAGGGGGTCGAAGGTCCAGTGCACCTCCGCCACCCCGCGGGCCAGCGTCCAGGCGCGCTGGTGCAGCTTCAGGGCGTAGCCGACGCCGTGGCCGTGCCCGCCGCGCTCGACGCCGGCCAGGTGCGAGTGCAGGTGGACGTGCTCGCCGGCGCGTCCGAAGAAACCGACCGCGGTCCCGACCAGCGCGTCGCCGCGGTAGGCGCCGGACACGTAGTTGCCGGAGTGGACCCACGTGCGCAGCATCGACTCCGACGCGATCTCGGCCGGGTGCTCCGCCCGCCACACGCGCTGCAGCAGCCGGGAGCACTCGGCCAGCTCGCCGGTCGTGGCGAGCTCGACCACCTGCACACCGACGCGTTCGGCGGCGGCCTCGGCATCGGCCCGAGCGCTCACTCGGAGCGCCCGATGCTCGCCGCCAGGGTGCTCACGAGGGCGGCGCGGTCCGGCAGGCTGGACAGCTGGATCCACTCCCCCTCGGCGTGGGCGTTGCCGCCGATCGCGCCCAGCCCGTCGAGGGTCCGCACGCCGACGCCGGCGGTGAGGTTGCCGTCCGAGCCGCCGCCGACCGCCTCGCCGACCGCGATCTGCCCCGTCAGCCGCGCGGTGAGCCGCTGGGCCAGCGCGAACAGCTCGGTCGCGGCCGTCTCCGGCATCGCCGGGCGGGCCGGCCCCAGCTCCACCTCGAGCTCCGCGCCCGGCAGCACCGGCGCGAGGGCGCGCAGGGCCGCGTCGACCCGGCGCATCTCCTCGGGGTCGAAGGAGCGCACGTCGACGCTGACCCGGGCGGCCGCCGGCACCGTGTTGCTCGTGGTGCCCGCGACCGCGTCGGTCGGCGTGACGGTGGTGCCGCGCTCGGGGGCGTTGAGCTCCACGATGCGCAGGATCTGGTGGGAGAGCTCCACGCCGGCGTTGATGCCGAGGTGCGGGGCGTTGCCGGCGTGCGCGGCGCGGCCGGTGACCCGCACCGTGTAGTGCGCGATGCCCTTGCGGGCGACCTTGAGCCGGCCGTGGGAGCTGCCCTCCAGCACCAGCGCGCCGGCCGCGCCGCGGGCCGTGTCCTGGATGAGCGCGGCCGAGGTCGGCGAGCCGATCTCCTCGTCGGCGTTGACGACCACCGCCACGCCGTCGAGGTCCGCACAGGCGGCGAGGGCGTGGAACAGGATCACCAGGCCGCCCTTCATGTCCACGACGCCGGGGCCGGTGGCGCGGTCGCCGTCGACGCTGAACGGCCAGCGGGCCAGGGTGCCGCGCGGCCAGACGGTGTCGTGGTGCC
This sequence comes from Dactylosporangium thailandense, assembly GCF_059739745.1. NCBI lineage: Bacteria > Bacillati > Actinomycetota > Actinomycetes > Micromonosporales > Micromonosporaceae > Dactylosporangium > Dactylosporangium thailandense. Next base: position 12,268,352 of record NZ_AP029195.1, on the reverse strand, counting down.
CGATGAGCACGACCCGGGCCGGCCCCTCGCCGAAGCGCCAGCGCAGGTGCGGCCGGTCGGCCACGACGATGCGCTCGGGGGCCGCGCCCAGGAGCCGGTGGCCGAGCGCGGCGACCACGTCGGCGCTGCGGGCCAGGGCCTCGGGATCGGATGACGGGGACTCGACGCCGATCAGCTCGGCCAGGTCGTCTCGCATCCGCGGGGCGGCGGCCGACAGTTCCGCCCGTAAGGTGTCCAGCGCCGTCATCCCCTCACGGTAGCGGGATTGCCGCCGGGAAGCTTGGCTCGCACCACCGCCGCGTGGCCCGGGTCGAACGCGTCGAGGATCTCCGCGCTGCGCCGCCAGTTGTCGGCGGCCGCCGCCGCGTCGCCGAGGTCGGCGTAGGCGTCGCCGAGGTGGCACAGCACGCAGGCCTGGCCGGAGCGGTCGCCGAGCTCGCGGTAGGCGCGCAGCGCGTGGCCGTAGCAGGCCACCGCCTGCCGGGGGTCGCCGAGGCGGTGGTGGGCGTAGCCGACGGCGTCCCAGGTGCCCGCCTCGCCGTGGCGGTCGCCGACCTCGCGGTTCTCCACGAGCGCGTCGCGGCACCGGCGCAGGGCTTGCTCGTACTGCCCCAGCTGCCCCATGATCCAGCCCGTCGCGTTCAGGGCGCGGGCCCGCCACAGCTTGTCGCCGAGGCGCTCGAACAGCGCGAGGGCCTGCTCGCTGTGGCTCAGCGCGTCGCGGTAGCGCCGCTGGGCGTGCTGCAGCCAGCCCAGGTGGTAGTGCGCGCGGGCCAGCCCGGGCGCGTCGTCGAGCTGCTCGAAGAGGCACAGGGCGGTCCACAGGTACTGGTGGGCCTCGTCGAAGCGGCCGATGCGGGCGTACATCTGGCCCAGCTCGCACGAGGCCGCGCCTTGGCCCGGGCGGTCCCCGAGGCGGCGCAGGGCCCGCAGCGCCGCCTCCTGGATGGCGACCAGCTCCGGCCAGCGCCCGTGCCAGTCCAGGAACGTTGTCAGCGCCGCGGCGAGCCGCCACGTGTGCTCGTCCAGGCCCAGTTCGGCGGCGCGGTGCACGGCGGCCAGCAGCGCCCGGTGCTCGTCGGCGAACCAGGCCTGGGCCTGCTCCCGCGGCGGGGCCGGCACCGCGATCGCGGGGTGCCGGGCGGCCCGCGGCTGCGGGTCCCGGGCCGGGTCCAGCTGCTGCGCCGCGGCCTGCGCGGTGCCGACGTAGTGCTCGAGCAGGCGGTGCAGGGCGGCGGCCCGCTCGGCGTCGGGGTCGTGCGACTCGGCCAGCTCCGTGGCGTACGCGCGCAGCAGGTCGTGGAAGGTGTACCGCCCCGGCCGCTGCTCCACCACGAGCCCGGCCCGGTCCAGCTCGGCCAGTCCGGTCCGGGCCGCGGCGGGCGGCACGCCGGCCAGGCTCGCCACGGCGTCGATGCCCAGGTCCGGGCCCGGTCCCAGGCTCATGCGGCGCAGCACCTCGGCGGCGGCCGGGCTCAGGGCGCGGTACGACCACGAGAACACCGCCCGCACGTCGGAGGCCGGGTCCGCGCCGGCGATCGCGTCCAGGGTCGAGCGGCGCGCCCCGAGCTCGTCGGCGAGCGCGGACAGCGGCAGCTCCGGGCGGGTCGCGGCCCGGCCCGCGACGACGGCGAGCGCGAGCGGCAGCCGGGCGCAGCGGGCGACGATCCGCTCGACCGCGTCCGGCTCGGCCGCGACCCGCCGCGACCCGAGCCGGCTCACGAGCAGGTCCCGCGCCTCGGCGTCGGTGAGCAGGTCCACGGGCACGGGCACCGCGCCCTCGATCGCCACCAGCGAGGTCAGCGGGTCGCGGCTGGTGACCACGACCAGGCAGCCGGGCGCGGCCGGCAGCAGCGGCCGGACCTGCTCGGCGTCGCGCGCGTTGTCCAGCAGGATCAGCACCCGCCGGCCGGCGAGCCGGCTGCGCAGCAGGGCCGAGAGCCCGGCGAGGTCGGCCGGGATCAGCTCGGCCGGCACCCCGAGCGCGGCGAGGAACCCGCGCACCGCGTCGGCGGGCGGCATCGGGGCGTCGGCGGGGTCGAAGCCGCGCAGGTTGACGTAGAGCTGCCCGTCGGGGAAGCGGTCGGCGACCCGGTGCGCCCAGTGCACGGCCAGCGCCGACTTGCCCACGCCCGCGGTGCCGGACACGACGGCCACGAACACGGCGCTGCCGGGCGGCGTCCACTCCGCGGGCAGGAGCGCGTCGAGCCGGGCCAGCTGACCGTCCCGGCCCGCGAAGGTCCGCACGGCCAGCGGGATCTGGGCCGGCCGGGTCCTCGGCGGCTCGGGGGCGGCGACGGTCACCGGCGCCGGGGCGGGCGGCGGGTCGAGCCCCTCGTCCTGGCGCAGCATCGCCGACTCCAGCTCGCGCAGGGCCGGGCCCGGTTCGATGCCGAGGTCCTCGCGCAGGGTGTGGCGCAGGCGGTGGAACGCGCTCAGGGCGTCGGCCTGGCGGCCGATGCGGTACAACGCGAGCATGAGCTGCCCGTGCAGCTGCTCGTCGAACGGGTGCTCGCGGGTCAGCTGCTCCAGCTCCGGCAGCAGCCGGGCGTGCTGGCCGAGGCCGAGCCGCGCCTGCAGCAGCGCCCGCTTGCCCTGCAGCCACAGCTGCCCGAGCCGCTCGGCCTGCTCCTCCAGCCAGGTCACGCCGGTCGCGTCGGCCATCGGCTGGCCGCGCCAGAGGTCCAGGGCCCGCTGCAGGTCGCGGACCCGGCCGGCGTCGTCGCCGTCGCGCAGGCCGGCGCTGATGAGCCGCTCGGCCACGGCGACGTCGGTGCCGTCGGGGCCGACGTCGAGCACGTAGCCCGGCGGACGGGAACGCACGGCCGCCTTGTCCGACAGGGTGCGGCGCAGGTAGGAGAGGTGGCTCTGCAGCGCGTTGACCGCGTTCGGCGGCGCGGCGCCGTCCCAGACCAGCTCGACCAGGCGCCCGGTGCTCACGACGTCGCCCGCGTGCAGGCCGAGGACCGCGAGCACGGCCTTGCGGCGCAGGCCCTGCACCGGCCGGGGTTCGCCGCCGACCAGCACGTCGATCGGTCCGAGCAGCCGAACTCGCACCGTGGCCCCCAACGGTAGATTGAGAGCAACCTATAGCGATTGCACCGTCACGGCAGGTCGCACATTCGACCCGAGCCAGGCCGAAACGATACACCGCAAGGCGGGTTGAAGCCGCCGACTATCTTGAGGTCATGGCGCAGCAGGCGAAATACGACCGTCGGGAACAGTACGAGCAGATCGCATCCGGACTGCTGCCGGGCGAGAGCATCATCGCCGTCTACGACGCGGTCGGCGTGGGCACCGGCTTCATCGGCCTGACCGACAAGCGGGTCATCATGCAGGACCGGTCATTCGTGGGCAAGCGGGTGGCGATCACGTCGATTCCCTACGGGAAGGTGACGGCCGTCTCCGTGGTGAGCAACAAGTCGTGGGCGGGCAGCTTTTTCAGCAGCGGTACCATCGCCGTGCACGTCGGCACGCATACGTACGAAGTGGACGTTCGCGGCGTCGAGAAGACGCAGCACATCCACAACGTGATCCTGCATTACGCCGCCCGCTAGCCCCAGGAGGATTCGTTGCCGATCCTGTTTCGCAAGGCCCTGCGGCTCGGCCCGCTGATCCTGAACTTCACGCCCAAGGGCTTCTCCTCGTGGAGCATCAAGATCGGGAAGTGGTCGTGGAACTCGCGCACGCGCGCCCACCGCTATGACCTGCCCGGCCCGTTCTCGTGGCGCAGCAAGGGCAAGCGGAGCTGAGTTTCCCGCTCCCTCCGGTCGCTCGGCCCGGGGGAGCTCCGCTCCACTGCGGCGGCCGGTCGAGGGTCCGGGTTCGTTTGTGGGTGCGGCCTTCGCGGACCGCACCCACCCGCCCATGGCCTTACAGGCGGTAGAAGTCGGTGTAGTGGTTCGGGGAGTACCAGGTGACCCCGGTGCTGCGGTTGATGATGATGCGCTTCGCGTCGCGCGCCGCGCCCTTGTTGCGGGGAATCACGTCGTACTCGTAGTAGGTCGCGCCCGAGGGCAGCTCGCCCTCACGGTTGTAGTACTGGCCACCGGCGTAGTTGTACTTGCCGTAGGGCCAGGCGTACCAGGTCCGCGTGGTCGGGAAGCCCAGGCTCGCCCACCCCGAGCGGGCGGTGCGCGCCTCGGCGCAGCCCGAGATGGTGCACGAGGAGTAGACCGACGCGTCGGCGGCGGTCGCCGGCGCGACGAGCAGCCCGGTCAGCAGGACGATGGCCACGGCGAGACGGCTCAGCATCTTCGTCATGGATACATCGTTACTCGTAAATATCGACGCGCGGAAGATTACTCATGAACAGGGACCGCCGCGATATGTAACGAGACCACCGGCAGCGCCCGCGGGTCCACGCTCCACTGCGCGGCCGTGCGGAACACGTCCTGCTCGTCGATGAGCGCGTCCTCGTCGGAGACTGTCACGTCCGCGCCGTAGGCCCGCGCCCAGCGGTGCATCACCAGGCTGCGGTCCGTCGAGAAGTACTGCACCTCGGCCCCGAGCCGCATCGACAGCGCCGCGATGCCGTTCCAGCGGAACAGCCACTTCCCCGCCACCAGGCACCACTTGTCCACGACCGCGACCACCACCCGGTCGTCGGTGAAGTGCGCGAGGTCGAGACCGGTGCGCGGCTCCACCACTCCCAGGTCGCGCAGTTCCAGCGCGTCCATCACGTTCGCCGGCTCGGCCGCCACGGCCAGCCACGCCATCTTCGGCCCGAAGCCCACTGTCGCCATGTCAGCAAGATAGCGCTTGACACCCCGGTTCGTCGGTTGCATGGTTAGTTACATGAGTAACGAACCAACGAACATGGGCGACTGATGGAGGAGGGGCGGCCGATCTTCCTGCAGATCGCGGAGCAGATCGAAACCTCGATCATCGACGGCAGCCTGGCCGAGGAGAGCCAGGTGCCCTCGACGAACGAGCTCGCCGCCTTCCACCGCATCAACCCGGCCACCGCGGCCAAGGGCGTCAACCAGCTGGTCGACGACGGCACCCTCTACAAGAAGCGAGGCATCGGGATGTTCGTCTCCCCCGGCGCACAGACCCGGCTCCGGCAGCGCCGCCGGGACCAGTTCGCGGAGCAGTACGTCCAGCCCCTGCTCGCCGAGGCGGCGAAGCTCGGCATCGACGGCAACGAGCTCCAGTCCATGATCGAGCAGCACCTCGGGAAGGGGATGCACCGATGAGCGCGATCGTGCGCGCCGAGGGCCTGACCAAGCGCTTCCGGGGCGTCGCCGCCCTGGACGGGGTCGATGTCGAGCTGCGGCGCAACGGCATCTACGGCCTGCTGGGCCGCAACGGCGCCGGCAAGACCACCCTCATGCAGGTCCTCACCGGCCAGCAGATCCCCACCTCGGGCACGGTCGAGGTGTTCGGCGCCCGGCCCTACGAGAACGCGAAGGTCCTCGCCGAGATCGCGTTCGTGAAGGAGAGCCAGCGGTACCCGGACAACTTCCGCGTCCGCGACGCGCTCGCGGCCGGCCGGCTGCTGTTCCCGTACTGGGACGAGCCCTTCGCCCGCGCCCTCGTGCACGACTTCGGCCTGCCGGAGAAGCGCGTGATCAAGAAGCTCTCCCGCGGCCAGCTCTCCGCGCTCGGCGTGATCCTGGGCCTGGCCGCGCGCGCTCCCCTGACCTTCTTCGACGAGCCGTACCTCGGCCTGGACGCGGTCGCCCGGCAGCTCTTCTACGACCGCCTGCTCGCCGACTACGCGCAGTTCCCCCGCACGGTCGTGCTCTCCACCCACCTCATCGACGAGGTCAGCGACCTGATCGAGCACGTGCTGCTCATCGAGCGCGGCCGCCTGGTGCTCGACGAGAGCGCCGAGTCCCTGCGCGGCCAGGTCATGACCCTCACCGGCCCGGCCGGCGCCGTCGACACCCTCACCGCCAACGCCGACGAGCTGCACCGCGAGCGCCTCGGCCCGCTGACCCGCGCCACGATCCGCGGCCGGGTCGAGCCGAACGCGGCCCGCGCCGCGGGCGTCGAGCTCCAGGCCGTGTCGCTGCAGCAACTGGTCGTCCGCATCACCAACGCCACCGCCGACAAGGAGCCCGCGTCGTGAACCGCATCGTGTCAGTCGCACGCCTGCACGCCCTCGGCCGCCGCGACGCGCTGGTGTGGCCGGTCGCCATCCTCGCCATCGCCTTCACCGTGAACATGGTCATGTTCGCCAGCCTCCCGGCCGACGCCATGGAGAGCGACCCGGTCAGCGGCGCCCTCGCGAGCATCTACGTCGCGTCGCTGGCCTTCGGCGCCGTGGCCGTGAACCAGCATTTCCCGTTCGCCCTGGGCCTGAGCGTGACCCGCCGCGAGTTCGTCGCGGGCCTGAGCCTCTTCGGCCTCGTCCAGGTCCTCGTGTACTCCACCCTGCTCGTCATCCTGCAGGCCATCGAGCACGCGACCGGCGGCTGGGGCATACGCCTGCACTTCTTCGGCCTCGGCTTCATCGACAAGCACTCGATCCCGGTGCAGTTCCTCGTCTACGCCGTGCCGATGCTCGCGATGACCCTGGTCGGCTCGACGGCCGGCGCCCTGTACCTGCGCTGGCGCGCCACCGGCCTGCTGAGCGCCCTGACCGTGCTGCTGCTCCTGCTCGGCGGCATCGCGGCCCTGATCGGCCACTACGAGGCATGGCCGGCGGTCGGCCACTGGCTGACGCACACGAGCCTGGTCTCGCTGGCGGTGGGATGGCCCCTGCTCCTGGTGGTGCTCCTGGCCGGCGGCTCCTGGCTGGCCCTGCGCCACGCGACGCCCTGACCACCCGGCACCACCCCGGCTCACGCACTCCGAAGGCGCCGCACGGAAAGCCGGCGCGCGGAAAGCGGACGCGCAGGCGGCCAGTCCCGCGCCGCGCGGAAAAAGCCGGCGCGCGGAAAACGGGCGCGCAGACGGCCAGTCCCGCACCGCGAGGAAAGCCGGCGCGCGGAGACCTGGCACACGGAAAACGCGCGGAAGCCGGCCCGCGCCGCGCGGGAAAAGCCGACGTGCGGAGAGCGCGCTGAGAACGAGCGGAAACGCGTGGAAGGCCGCCCCGCGCCGCGCGGAAACGCGGAAAGTCCGACACTTCGTGATCGGACTTTCCGGATTTATACCCCGCCGGGGGATTCGCCGGATGCTACGGCCGGAGGATCAGCTTCCCCGTCGTGTGGCCCGCCTCGCCCAGCTCGTGCGCCGCGGCCGCCTCGGCCAGCGGGAACACGCGGTCGACGAGGACCCGGATCTCCCGCTCCAGCGCGTGCCCGGCCAGCACGTCCAGCCCCGCGCGGTCCGGCTCGACCAGCATGAGCACGCCCTCGACGTCGGTGACGGCCCGCGCGTCCTCACTGTTGAGGGCCACCACCAGGCCCTCGGGCCGCAGGGTCGCGGCCAGCTCGGGGATCTGCCCGGGCACGGTGGCCACGGCGACGTCGATGTCCCGCAGCGCCGAGTAGTCCTCGGTGTGGTGGTCGAGCACCTCGTCGGCGCCGAGCGAGCGGACCAGGTCGTGCTTGGCGGCGGAGGCGCTGCCGATGACGTGGGCCCCGCGCAGCTTCGCCAGCTGCACCGCCAGGTGGCCGACGCCGCCGGCCGCGGCCGGGATCAGGACCCGCTGGCCGGGCAGGACGACCGCGGTCTCGTACAGGACCTGCAGCGCCGTCAGGCCCGCGAGGGCCAGGCCGCCGGCCTCCTCGAACGTGAGGCCGGGCGGCTTGCTGGCGAAGTGGCGGGCGGGGCCGGTCACGTACTGCGCATAGGCCCCCGCCTCGCGCGGGAACCACGGCAGGCCGAAGACCTCGTCGCCGACCGCGAAGCGCGTGACGCCGGGGCCGGTCGCGGCGACCACCCCGGCGACCTCCCAGCCGACGGTGAACGGCGGCTCGCCGAGGGAGCCGCCGGTCGCCCGCGTCTTCCAGTCGACCGGGTTCACGCCGATCGCGCGGGTCTCGACCAGGATCTCGGTCGGCCCGGGCACCGGCACGTCCGCCTCGACGAGCCGGAGCACCTCCGGCCCCCCGAGCACGTCCTGCGCGATCTTCAACATGCCCGAATTGTCCCAAAACTCCGGGAACTCACGGGCGATTCGCCGCAGCGGGTGCGGTCCTCGCCGGCCGCCGCCCTCGACGACGCCCCGCGCGCCGGCCGCCGCCGCCGACGGTGGCGGTGGCGGTGGCGGTGGCGGTGGCGGTGGCGGTGGCGGTGGCGGTGGCGGTGGCGGTGGCCTTGAGCATGAGCGGGTAGCTCAGTCGCGCGGGATGACCTGCTCCCCGGACCAGTCACGCCAGCGGTCCAGCTTGTCCGCGGCCACCGCGAGCTGGTCGGAGACCGGCCCGGGCCCCGTGGAGCCGGGCGTGGTGCGGGCCGCGAGCGCGCCGTGCACCGAGAAGACCTCGCGAACGGCCGGCGTCAGGTGCGGGCTCACCGTCAGCAGATCCTCGTCGCTCACCTCGTCCAGCCCGATCTCGCGCGCCGCGCAGATGACGACGAGCTTCCCGGTGATCTCGTGCGCCTCCCGGAACGGCACGCCCTGGCGGACGAGCCACTCGGCGACCTCGGTGGCGAGGGTGTAGCCGACCGGAGCCTGCGCCGCGAGCCGGTCCACCCGCACCGTCATGGTCGAGATCATGCCGGCCAGCGCGGGCAGGACGAGCTCGAGCGTGTCGACGGCGTCGAAGACGGGCTCCTTGTCCTCCTGCAGGTCGCGGTCGTACGCGAGGGCCAGGCCCTTCAGCATGGTCAGCACGCCCGTGAGGTGCCCGACGAGCCGGCCCGACTTGCCGCGGGCGAGCTCGGCGATGTCCGGGTTCTTCTTCTGCGGCATGATCGACGAGCCGGTCGCGAACGCGTCGTCGAGCTGCACCCAGCCGAAGTTCGGCGTCGTCCACATCACCACCTCCTCGCCGAGGCGGGACAGGTGCACGCCGGTGAGCGCGGCCACGAAGAGGAACTCGGCGACGAAGTCGCGGTCGGCGACGGCGTCGATGGAGTTGGGCGCGGCGTGGTCGAAGCCGAGCTCCTTGGCCACCTGGGCCGGGTCGAGCGGCAGCGACGAGCCCGCGAGCGCGCCGGCGCCGAGCGGGCTCACCGAGGCGCGGGCGTCCCAGTCGCGCAGCCGGTCGAGGTCGCGCAGCAGCGCCTGGACGTGGGCGAGCAGCTGGTGGCCGAACGAGATCGGCTGGGCCGGCTGCAGGTGGGTGAAGCCGGGCGCGGGCGTGTCGACGTGCCGGGCCGCCTGCTCCATGAGCGCGTCGGCGAGCTCGACGATCCGGGAGGCGACGCCGCGGGCGTGGTCGCGCAGGTAGAGCCGCAGGTCGGTGGCGACCTGGTCGTTGCGCGAACGGCCGGCCCGCAGCTTCCCGCCGAGCGTGCCGAGGCGCTCGAGCAGGCCGCGCTCCAGCGCGGTGTGCACGTCCTCGTCGTCGACCGTCGGGCGGAAGTCGCCGGCCGCGCAGGCGGACTCGAGGTCGTCGAGGGCGGCGAGCATGCGGCCGAGCTCGTCGGCGTCCAGCAGCCCGGCGCGGGCCAGGACCCGGGCGTGGGCGCGGGAGCCGGCGATGTCGTACGGGGCGAGGCGCCAGTCGAACTGCACGCTCACGGACAGGCGCGCCAGGGCCTCGGCGGGGCCACCGGCGAAGCGCCCGCCCCAGAGGCGGGTAGGAGTTTCAGAAGACACGCGACGATCCTTCCATAGGGCATGACCGCCCTGACGAGCTAACCGAGCTGAGCCCACTCACTGAGCTTCGCGGCGAGGACCTCGCCGGCGCCGGACGGGTTGGGCGCCTCGCGGGCGACGACCAGGATGGTGTCGTCGCCCGCGATGGTCCCCACGATGTCGGGCAGGCCGGTGCGGTCGATCGCGCTGGCCAGGAACTGCGCGGCCCCGGGCGGGGTGCGCAGCACGACGAGGTTGCCGGAGCAGTCGACGCCGGTGAGCAGCTCGCGCAGCAGCCGCACGAGCCGCGTCGGCGCCTCCTCGGCCGGGCGCAGGGCCCGCTCACCGTCCTCGGGGATGAGGTACGCCCCGCGCACCTTCACCGCCCGCAGCTCCTCCAGGTCCCGCGAGAGCGTCGCCTGGGTCACCTGGAACCCGGCCCCGGCCAGCATCTCCGCGAGCTCGGTCTGCGAGTGCACCGCCGAGCCGCGGATGAGCGAGGAGATGCGGTCGAGGCGGGCCGCCTTCGTCGTGGGTGCGCTCATCGCCGCTCGATCAGGAACGACAACAGCGCCTTCTGGGCGTGCAGGCGGTTCTCGGCCTCGTCCCAGATCGCCGACTGCGGGCCGTCCATCACCGCGGACGTGATCTCGTCGCCGCGATGGGCCGGCAGGCAGTGCAGCACGATCGCGGTGTCCCGGGCGTTCGCGAGCAGCGCCTCGTTGATCTGGTACGGCACGAAGGGCGTCCGCCGGTCGAGCCCGTCGCCCTCCTGCCCCATCGAGACCCACGTGTCCGTCACGACCACGTCGACGCCCTTCACGGCCTCGACCGCGTCCGGCACCAGCTCCACGACGCCCCGGGCGCGCGCGGTGGCCAGCACGGCCGGGTCGGGCTCGAACCCGGCCGGGCCCGAGAGCCGCACCTGCATCCCGGCCAGGGTGCCGGCGAGCGCGTACGAGTGCGCCATGTTGTTGGCGGTGTCGCCGAGGTACGTCATGATCAGCCCTTCGGTTTTCCCGAAGCGCTCGCGCACGGTCTGCAGGTCGGCCAGCAGCTGGCAGGGGTGGAACCCGTCGGTCAGCGCGTTCACGACCGGCACGGTGGCCCCGGCCGCGAGCTCGCCGACCCGCGCGTCGGAGTCGGAGCGGATGACGATCGCGTCGACGTAGCGGGACAGGACCCTGGCCGCGTCGCCGACGCTCTCGCCGCGGCCGAAGTGCGTCGTCGTCGCGTCGATGATGAGCGGGGTGCCGCCGAGCTGGGCGATGCCGACCTCGAACGAGACCCGGGTGCGCAGTGACGGCTTCTCGAAGATGACCGCGACGGCCTTGCCCGTCAGCGGCGTGAAGCCGGTGCGGTCGGCCTTCATCGCCGCCGCCAGCTCGAGCACCTCGAGCTGCTCGGCCGCGCTCAGGTCGTCGTCGCGCAGGAAGTGCCGCAGGTCGCTCATGAGGGCCGCACCGCGTGCAGGGCCGGGCCGAGCGCGGCCACGAACGCGTCCGCCTGCTCGTCGCTGAGGATCAGCGGCGGGGCGATGCGCAGCACGTCGGGCTGGGCGGCCTGGGCCAGGAAGCCGGCGTCGCGCATGACCCCGGCCAGCGCGCCGGCGGCCGGGCCGCGCAGCACGATGCCGAGCAGCAGGCCGGCGCCGCGCACGTGGTCGACGAGCGGGTCGCCGAGCGCCTCGACGCCCCGGCGGATGCGCTCGCCGAGCCGCTTGGTCGCGGCGAGCAGGTCGTCGCGCTCGATGGTGTCGAGCACGGCGAGGGCGGCGGCGCAGCAGACCGGGTTGCCGCCGAACGTGGAGGCGTGCATGCCCGGCCCGAGCAGCGTGGCGGCGTCGCCGAAGGCCATCATGGCGCCGAGCGGCAGGCCGCCGCCGAGCCCCTTGGCGAGGGTGACGACGTCGGGGCGGACGCCCTCGGCCTGGTGGGCGAACCAGTAGCCGGTGCGCCCGATGCCCGTCTGCACCTCGTCGAGGGCGAGCAGGGCACCGTGGGCGGTGGTCAGCTCACGGGCGGCGGTGAGGTAGCCCGCGGGCGGTACGACCACCCCGGACTCGCCCTGGATCGGCTCCAGGAGCACCATCGCGGTCGCGTCGTCGACGGCGGCGGCGAGGGCCTCGACGTCGCCGTAGGGCACGTGGACGACCTCGCCGGGCAGCGGCAGGAACGGCTGCTGCTTCGCCGGCTGCCCGGTCAGCGCCAGGGCGCCCATGGTCCGGCCGTGGAAGCCGGCCTCGGCCGCGACGATCTTCGTGCGCCCGGTGCGCCGGGAGAGCTTGAACGCGGCCTCGTTGGCCTCGGCGCCGGAGTTGCCGAAGAACACCGTGCCGGGGCGGCCGGCCAGGGCCAGCAGGCGCTCGGCGAGGGCGACGACGGGCGGCGAGGCGTAGAGGTTGGACACGTGCCCGAGGGTCGCGATCTGCTCGGAGACCGCGGCGACGATCGCCGGGTGGCCGTGGCCGAGCAGGTTGACCGCGATGCCGCCGAGGAAGTCCACATAGGAGCGCCCGGCCTCGTCCACGACGACCGCGCCGCTGCCGCTGACGAGTCCCAGCGACGGCGGGCCGTAGGTGTTCATCACCGACGACTCGAACCGCGAAACCAGCGCCCCGGTCATTGCCCCACCACCATCGTCCCGAACCCCTCCGACGTGAACACTTCCAGCAGCAGCGAGTGCGGCACCCGCCCGTCGACGACGTGCGCGGCCGGCACCCCGCCCTTGACCGCCCGCAGGCAGGCCTCCATCTTCGGCACCATCCCCGCCTCCAGCGTGGGCAGCAGCTCCGCGAGTTCGTCGGCGGTCAGCTGCGAGATGAGCGACGACGGGTCGGGGTAGTTGCGGTACAGGCCCTCGACATCGGTGAGGACCACGAGCTTGCGCGCCTGCAGCGCGATGGCGAGCGCGCCGGCCGCGGTGTCGGCGTTGAGGTTGTGCAGCACCCCGTCGCTGTCGGGCGCGACCGTCGACACGACCGGGATGCGCCCGGCCGCGATGAGGTCGGCGACGGCGGAGATGTTGACCCGCTCGACGTCGCCGACCTGGCCGATGTCCACGGGCGAGCCGTCGACGATCGCGGGGCGGCGCACGGCGGTGAACAGCCCGGCGTCCTCGCCCGACATGCCGACCGCGTGCGGGCCGTGCTCGTTGATGAGCCCGACGAGTTCGCGGCCGACCTGGCCGACGAGCACCATCCGCACCACGTCGGCGGTCTCCGGGGTGGTGACGCGCAGGCCGCCCTTGAACTCGCTGACGATGCCGAGCCGCTTGAGCATGGCGGAGATCTGCGGGCCGCCGCCGTGCACGACGACCGGCTTGAGCCCGACGTGGCGCAGGAACACCATGTCGGCCGCGAACGCCCGCTTGAGCTCGTTGTCGACCATCGCGTTGCCGCCGTACTTCACCACGACGGTCGACCCGGAGAACCGCTCGAGCCACGGCAGCGCCTCGATCAGCGTGTTGGCCTTGCCGAGCGCGATGCCGAGATCCCGCCCGTTCATCCGCCCGCTCACGAGGAGTATGCCGAGTTCTCGTGGACGTAGCCCATGGAGAGGTCGTTCGTCCAGACGGTCGCGGCCTCGGGCCCGGCGTGCAGGTCCACGGTGACGGTGACCGCGCGGCCGGTGAGGTCCACCTTGGACCGCTCCTCGCCGGCGGCCCCGCGCTTGCAGATCCACACCCCGTTGATGGCCACGTCGACCTCGTCGGGCTCGAACGCGGCGGCCGTGGTGCCGATGGCGGCGAGGATGCGGCCCCAGTTCGGGTCGTTGCCGAAGAACGCGGTCTTCACGAGGTTGTTGCGGGCGATGGAGCGGCCCACCTCGACCGCGTCGGCGGCGGAGGCGGCCCCGGTGACCTCGATCGCGATCTCCTTGGTGGCGCCCTCGGCGTCGGCGATGAGCCGCCGGGCCAGCTCGGCGCAGACCGCGGTGACCGCCTCGGCCAGCTCGTGCGGGGTCGGCTCGATGCCGGAGGCGCCGCTGGCCATGAGCAGCACCGTGTCGTTGGTGGACATGCAGCCGTCGGAGTCGATGCGGTCGAAGGTGACCGCGGTCGCCAGGCGCAGGGCGGTGTCCAGGGCGGTCGCGTCGGCGACGGCATCGGTGGTGAGCACCACGAGCATCGTGGCCAGGCCGGGCGCGAGCATGCCGGCGCCCTTGGCCATCCCGCCGACGGTGAAGCCCTGTCCACTGTGGACGGCGGTCTTCGGCACCGTGTCGGTGGTCATGATGGCCTGGGCCGCGCCCGCCCCGCCGTCGCGGGACAGCGCGCGGGCGGCCGCGTCGACCCCGGCGAGCAGCTTCGGCATCGGCAGGCGCTCGCCGATGAGGCCGGTCGAGCAGACCGCGACGTCGCCGGCGCCGACCGGGAAGCGCGAGGCCCGCCCGGACAGCACGGCCGCGGTGTGCTCGGCGGTGGCGTGGGTGTCCTGGAAGCCGGCCGGGCCGGTGCAGGCGTTGGCGCCGCCGGAGTTGAGGATCACGGCCCGCACGATGCCGGCCTTGAGCACCCGCTGGCTCCACAGCACCGGGGCGGCCTTGATGCGGTTGCCGGTGAACACGGCGGCGGCGGTGGTGTCGGGCCCGTCGTTGACGACGAGCGCCACGTCGAGCGCGCCGGCCGTGGCCTTGATCCCCGCGGCGACACCGGAGGCCCGGAACCCCTTCGGCGCGGTGACGGTCATGGCGCGATCCCGTCGACGGCGAGACCCGCGGTCTCGGGCAGGCCCAGCATGATGTTCGCGTTCTGCACGGCCTGGCCGGCCGCACCCTTGACCAGGTTGTCGGTGGCCGAGACGACGACGATCCGGCCGCTGTCCACGTCGATCGTGGCCTGCAGGTGCGCGGAGTTGGACCCGAAGGTGGCGCCGGTCTGCGGCCACTGCCCCTCGGGCAGCACGTGCACGAACGCCTCACCCTCGTAGGCGGCGGCCAGCACGTCCCGCGGGTCGGCCTTCTGTACAAAGCGGGCCGTGATCGTGGCCAGGATGCCCCGCGGCATCGGCGCGAGCAGCGGGGTCATCGACAGCGACCGGGCCCCGCTGGCCTGCTTGATCTCGGGGACGTGCTGGTGGGCGCCGACCTTGTAGGGCGACATCGACCCCATCACCTCGGAGGCGAGCAGGTGCTGCTTGGCCGAGCGGCCCGCGCCGGAGGTGCCGGAGGCGGCGACCACGACCACGTCCTCGGGGTCGGCGACCCCGGCGGCGATGAGCGGCGCCAGGGCCAGGACGGTGGTGACCGCGTAGCAGCCGGTGTTGGCGACCCGGGTCGAGGCGGCGATCCGGGCGCGCTGGCCGGGCAGCTCGGGCAGGCCGTAGGTCCAGGTGCCGGCGTGCGGCCCCGGGTAGTACTTCGTCCAGCCGGCCGCGTCCTCGAGCCGGAAGTCGGCGCCGAGGTCGACGACCTTCACGGCCTCGGGCAGCTGCGCGGCCACGGCCGCGGACTCGCCGTGCGGCAGGGCGAGGAAGACCAGGTCGGCATCGGCGAGCGCGGCCGCCTCGGTCTTGGCCAGCACCACGTCGCGGAAGGATCGCACGTGCGGGTGGACGCTCCCGATGGTCGATCCGGCCTGCGCGAACCCGGTGGCGGCGGCGAGCTCGAGGTGCGGGTGACCGGCGATGAGCCGCAACAGCTCACCGCCGGCATAGCCCGAGGCCCCCGCAACGGCGACACGTATTCCCATACGGTCGACTGTATCTCTATGCAGGCACCGCTATCAAGCGCCTTTCAGGCTGAGGTCGTCCAGCAGGAAGGACGTCGCCAGCTTGCTGCCCTCTACCCCGGTGAACGTGATCTTCACCGAGCCGGTGGCGTTCACGGTGAGTGACTTCTGCTGATACGCCGTGGAGCCGTCCACGTTCGAGTAGGTCGCCAGCGTGGTGGACCCGGCGGTCACCGTGAGCTTGTCGTATGCGGTCGTGCCGGTCTCGTCGGTGTCGACGCGCAGCCAGAAGCTCAGCGTAGCCCGGGTGCAGCCGGAGGGGATCGTCACCGTCTGCGACAGGGTGTCGGTGTGCGCGGCGCCGTAGCCGTCCAGCCACGCCTTCCACGACCCGGAGTGCGCGGGCAGCGACGTGTCGTTGGACACGACGCCCGAGGTCGCCGTCCAGGGGCTCGCCGATCCCGTCTCGAAGCCGGCGTTGCCGAACAGCTCGGACGACGAGCACGAGCCGCCGCCGGGCGTCGTGGGCGGCGGGGTGGACGTGCCCGAGCCGGCCAGCCACGCCGTGGCGTTCAGAGCCAATGCGGCATTGGTACCGGCGGTGTCGTTCCACCCGTCGTAGAGCGTGTTGCCCGACTGACCGGTGCCGTCGTCGATCGGCGAGCTGTCGCCCCACACCGCGACCCGGCCCGCGCCGAACGTCGAGGTGGTGAAGAACGCGCCGGTCGTGCCGCCGGGCGTGAACCCGCTGCGGTAGACGAGCCCCTTCACCGAGGCGTTGTCCGCCGGGTGCAGGGTCTGCGTGCTGCCGTTGCGGATGATGCTGCCCCGCACCTTGCCGAACGCGCCGTTGATGACCGGGTCGGTGCTGCTGGTGATGGCGACCGGGTTCTCGGTGCCGATGTTGTTCACGTCGATGCTGAAGCCGAACGGGTCGGTGTTGTCCACGCCGTTGTTGGTCAGCAGGTCGTTGCCGATGCGCACCGAGTCCCAGCCGTCGTTGTTGCGGTCGCTGGCGGTGTGGTCGACGATCAGGAAGAACCCGCCGCCGGCCTGGATGAACCGCATGATCGCGGTCTTCTCGGCGGCGCTGAGCGGCGCGTTGGGCTCGGGCATCACGAACTCGTCGAAGTTCTTGAGGTCCAGCGCGCCCGACCCGCCATAGGTGATGGTGTTCCCGGCGGGCAGGGTCTTGAGGCTGTACTGCCCGGTGCGCTGCAACGCCACGCCCCACGACGACAGGGCGCCCGTCCAGGACGTCTCGCTCGACGGGTTCGCGTTCTGGTTCAGCGGGTCGGGCTGAGAGGTGCTGATGATCCAGTCGGCGTTCCCGGCGGTCTCGGCCTTGGAGTTGTCGAACAGGACCCGGTGCACGGCGGCGGCCTGGGATTCGGCCGCCCCGGCCAGGTAGGTGACGCCCGCCGTCATGAGCGCGACGGCGAGCAACGCACGCTTCAACACTGCATACCTCCGGTGGAAGGAATCGGAGGTAGTCTATGTATTCGATCGCCAAGCGCGGATGAACGCGCGGGTAAGGATAGGGCCGCCCTACTCCGGATCGAGGAAACGCGCCAGCTGGGAGCGGTTGCGCACGTTCAGCCGGCGGTACAGCCGCGTGAGGTTGGCCTCGACCGCCTTGATCGACAGGAAGAGCGCGCGGGCGATCTCCCGGTTCGTGGCCCCCGCCCGGACCAGCTCGACGATCCGCCGCTCGGTCTCGCTCAGCCCGGCGCCCCGGCCGCCGTCGAGCCGGGCCAGGTCGGCCGCGGCGACCTCGCGCCACGGGTGCGCGTCGGCGGCGGCGTAGCGGCGGACCGCCTCGGACAGCGCGGCGCGGGCGGCCCCGCGGCGGTGGGCGCGGCGCTCCAGCCCGCCGAGGGTGTAGTAGGCGCGGGCGGTCTCGAGCGGGTACGGGTGGTCGGGCCACTCCTCGATCGCCCGGTGCAGGGCCTCGGCCCCCTCGCGGGCCTCGCCGGTCGCGGCGGTGAGCACGGCCCGGGCCCGGGCCAGGCCCAGGAAGACCACGCGGCGGTCCAGGTGCCGGGCCCGCTGCTCGACCTCGGTCAGCACCTCGGCGGCCTCGGCCCGCGCGCCGGCGCCGACGAGCGCCTCGACGAAGTCCGCGTGCCACGGCAGGATGCCCGGGTCGAGCCGGCCGAGGCGCTGGTCGAGCGCGTAGGCCTCGCGCATCGCCTCGGCGGCGGCCACCGGGTCGCCGCGCAGCATGTGCACGAGGCCGCTGGTGGCGTAGGCGAGCTTGATCCAGTCCTCGTCCCCGGCGGCCAGGCAGGCCGCCAGCCCGCGGTCGGCGAAGCTCGCGGCGGCCGTGGCGGTGCCGCCGGCGTACTCCACCAGCGCCGCCACCAGGTACCCCGGCCCGGGCGTGGTCTCGACGTCGACGTAGAGCCGCACGCACTCCCGCCCGGCCGCGAGGGCGTCGGCGCAGCGCCCGGCCCGCCAGTAGATCCCCGCCACGGAGACGAGCACCGCGGCGAGGTCGCGCACGGTGCCGGCCCGCTCGACGGCGATGCGCAGCGCCTCGATGCGCCGCACCGCCTCGGCCGTCTCGCCCTTGAACAGCCGGCTCATCGCGGCCACCTGCCGGGCCGCGACCGTGGCCGGGGTGAGCGACAGGCCGCGGGCGAGCTTGCCGGCGCGCTCGAGGTATTCGTCGCCCTCGGTGCCGAGCAGGATGTTGCCCCGCCAGCTGAGCACCTCGACCAGCCGCTCCATGTCGCCGCAGAGCTCGGCGGCCTCCTCGGCGCGCTTGAGCTCGGCCAGGGCCGCCTCGCCGTCGCCGTCCCAGTAGGCCTTGATCCCCTTGTAGAGCCGCACGTGCGCGAGCAGGTCCGGGGTGTCGACGGCCTCGACGAACGCGGCGTCGAGCAGCGGGCCGGAGTTGGAGTGGTCCTCGCCGGACATCTCGACGAGCAGCAGCCGTGCGCCGACCCGGGTGCGGCGGTCGGCCGCGTCGCGCAGGGCGGCGGCGGCGTGGCGGCGGGCGTCGGCGGGCGAGCCGGCCGAGTACGCGTACTGCGCCGCGCTCAGGCGCCGGACCGCCCCGACGCCGGGGGTGTCGCGGGGCGTGCGGTCGGCGGCGAGCGCGGCGAGGTCGGCGGCCATCGCCGGGGCGCCCCGCAGCCGGGCCGCCGAGGCGGCGTCGGCCAGGCACTCGGCCAGGCCCTCGTCGGGCTCGGGGCGGGCGGCGGCCAGGTGCCGGGCCCGGTCGACCGGGTCGGTGACGGTGTCGGCGAGCCGCTCGTGGGTCTCCCGGCGGGCGGCGGCCGTCGCGTCGGCGTAGACCATCTCGCGCAGCAGCGGGTGGGAGAACCGGATCGCGCCGTCCGGCTCGACGTGCAGGACGCCGGAGGCGATCCCGGCCTCCACGTGCGCCTCGGCGAGCCCGCAGGCGCCGAGCAGGGCCAGGCTGGGGCGCGCCGCGGCGGCGATGACCAGCAGCGCGGGCCAGTCCTCGGCCGGCAGCGAGGCCAGGCGGGCGGCCAGCAGCTCGCGGAGCCGGTCGGGGACGGGCAGCGGGTCGGTGACCGGGAACGAGCTGCTGCCGATGGCCCGCCCGAGCTCCACGGCGTAGAGCGGGTTGCCGGCGCTCGCCTCGTAGATCCGCTGGACGTGGGCCCGGCCGGCCTCGGCGCCGAAGCGGGCCCGCAGCAGGTCGGCGACGTCGCTCTGGGGCAGCGGCGGGACCGGCAGGGTGGCGCTCGGCGGCGGGCACAGGTCGAGCCGGGTGGGCGCGCCGCCGTCGGGCACCCGCTCGGCCGCGAGCACCTTCACCGGGACCTCGCCGAGGCGGCGGGAGACGAACCGCAGCACCCCGGCGCTGGGCTCGTCGATCCACTGCACGTCGTCGAGGATGAGCAGCACCGGCCGCTCGGCGGCCAGGGCGCGGAAGAGCTCGAGCACGGCCAGACGCACGGCGAGCTGGTCGTGCGGGGTGGCCGGCAGGGCGCTGCGCAGCAGGGCTCCGTCCAGCGCCGCGCGCAGGTGCACCGGGAGCAGCTCGGACGCGTCCGGGGCGCCGTCGAAGAGGTCGACGAGGGCGAGGTAGGGCAGGTCCGCCTCGGCCTCGGCGGCGGCCGCGCGCAGCACCAGCGCCTCGGTCTCGGCCGCGGCCAGCGCGTCGAGGATGGTGGACTTGCCGATGCCCGCGGGGCCGCAGAGCACGACGCTGCCCCCCGAGGCGAGCCGCTCCCGGGCATGGCTCAGGAGATCGGCCCGGCCGATGGGCGCCGACGAGGTGCTCACCACGACGCCGAGTCTCTAACGAACGCCCGTTCGTCGCAACGGCCGGAGAACACGACGCCACGCCGAGATGACGTCCGACCGACCGGTGATCAGCGCAGCCGGGCGCAGGGCAGCACCGCCTCCCAGCCCAGCACGGGCCACTGCGCGGTGTGCACGGTCACCCGCGTCAAACCGGGCCGGACAAGGCATTCCGCCCGCGCACGGGCGACCGTCGCGCCCCAGCGCGGGCTGTCGTCGCGGGGGCCCGCCGGGCGCAGGCCGGACGCCAGGACGACGGCGACAAGTGTCGCGAACACGACAAGTGGTGTGCGCGGGCTCACGCAACCCGGGATTCGCGCCGCGCGTTGGGCGCCGGCCGCGAGGCAGACCCCGGCGGCCAGGTTCGGCAGGCTGACGAGCACCAGGTAGCGGTCCTCGCCGGACCCGTGGGCGGACAGCTGCACGGCCCCGGCGAGCGCGGCGAACCCGGCCAGGACGGCGGCCAGGCGCAGCTCGCGGTACGCCCGCGACCACACCGCGACGGCGAGCAGGGCGGCGGGGATGAGCAGACCGGCCGCGACCAGGGCCCGATGCCCCCACACGTCGTCGTAGGGCGGGGCGAGCCACACCGGGCCGAGGAACGAGCGGGGCACGCCCCAGCGCAGGTACATGGCCGCGACCGCGACCGGGTCGTGCTCGGGCCGCTCCCCCAGTCCCCGCCGCGTGGCCCCGGTGAGCAGCGGGACGACCTGCAGCAGGGCGCCCGGCAGCAGGGCGAGGAGCTTCACGAGCCAGGCCCGGCATCGGTACCGCACCAGCCCGCAAAGCGCCACCGGGAGCAGCAGCACGCCGAGCATCGAGTTGAGCACGGCGAGCGCGGGCAGCCCGGCGCTCAGCACGCCGGCCCGCCGCCGCAGCAGCATCCACAGCCCGGCGTAGACGAGCGGGAACTGCAGCTGGGCGAGCGTGTTGGGCACGAACCCCATCGGCAGCGCCGCGGTGGTCCCGATCACGGCGGCCGGGAACGCGTCCAGCCGCTCGCGGGCGGCCCGGTAGACGGCCAGGCCGAGCAGGCTCGTGATGGCCGCGTCGAGCACGGCGTTCAGAGCGGCGGCCCAGGCGACCGGGAACAGGGCGATGATCGCCCAGCACACGCGCGCGACGACGTGGAAGTAGCCGTTGAACGGGGTGAGGATCGCCTCGTACCAGGGCCGGTTCAGCGCGTCGGTGAGGAAGTTCTGCCCGTCCTCGGCCCAGATCGAGTCCAGCGCCCCCGGCTCCCGGGTCCGCGCCAGCCCGGCCGCCGCCCCGAGGAGCACAAGGATCGCCCAAACGGCATATTTATGCTGATAAGTCGGAAATATCCGGTGCTTGCGCCGGATATTTCGCTCGCCGTCGGACAGGTCGGGCTCGGGGGCCGGCTGCAGCGCTTCGACCGTCGTCACGCCTGTTCAACGAGAAAGGCCCCGCCGGGCGGCGGGGCCTTTCCGCGAAACCGGGAGCTGAGACCGGGAACTACAGCCGGCCTTCCTTGACCGCCTCGGTCACCCACGGGATGACCTCGTCGAGCATGTCCTCGAGCGAGGTCGACGCCTCGAACCCGAGCACCTCGCGCGCCTTGGAGCAGTCCGGCACGCGCTTCTGCACGTCGTACTCGTAGGGGTCGTCGGAGACCACGTTCAGCGGCACGTCCGGGCCCTTGATCTTGCGCCAGATCACCTCGGCCAGCTGCAGCACCGTGGTCGACTCGGCGGTGGAGATGTTGAAGTCCTCGTTGCGCGCCGCGTCGGACTCCATCGCCGTGATGATGCCCTTGGCCAGGTCGCCGCCGTAGGTGTAGTGGCGCACCTGCTCGCCGGTGCCGAGGATGTGCAGCGGGTCCTGGCCCTTGATGATCTTCTGCACCAGGTCGGGCACCACGTGCGACATCGCCAGCTTCACGTTGCCCGAGAGGACCTCGACCTCGCCCAGCGCGCGGCCCTCGCCGACGCCGACGCAGTTGAACGGCCGCACGATCGTGTAGGGCAGCTTGTACTGGTCCCACGCCGCCTTCGCGTAGTACTCGACGGCGAGCTTCTGGAACCCGTACGACGACAGCGGCGGCGGGATCTTGCGCTCGTCGCCCTCCTTGGACGGCCAGTGCGTCGTGGACTCGAAGACCATCGAGGACGACAGGTAGGTCATCTTCCGCAGCGACCCGCTCTGGTGCGCCTTGATCGCGGCGTCGCAGGACGAGGCCATGATCCGCTCGTTGGCCGCGAGCAGGTCGTAGGCGTAGGCGTGGAAGTACGAGATACCGCCGATGAGCGCCGCGCCGGCGATGAAGTGCTCACAGCCGTCGAGCAGCTCGGTCACCAGGTCGACGTCGCGGGCGTCGCCCTCGACGAAGCGGTAGTCCGGGTGCGAGTCGTAGCTGCGGGTCACCGGCCCGTACTTCGAGTAGTTGTCCAGGCCGACGACCTGATAGCCGCGGGCGAGCAGCTCCTCGACGACATAACCACCGATGAAGCCGGCCGAGCCGGTCACCAGGACCTTTGCCACAAAAACTCCTTCTAGCTCTGGATTGCGGACGAGCTCTCGCGGGCGGCCTGCGCGTCGTCGCGCGCGGCCGTGGAAGCCGGGCGCGTGGCCAGCTTCTCCATCGTCAGTCTGGGTCCGAAGGCGAACCAGTACCACTTCAGGTAGCTCGGCATGAAGCGCCCGACGTCGAAGCGGGACTCGCCGAGCTGCCGGTCGAGCCAGATCGTCGGGATCTCCGCGACGGGCAGCCCGAGCCGGGTCGCCTTCGCGGTGAGCTCGATGCCGATCTCGAAGCCGGTCTTGGACTCGATGCCGACCTTGCGCACGAACTCGGTCGAATACGCCTTGAAGCTGTTCGTCGCGTCCTTGGTGCCCACGCGCGCGAACCAGTGCAGGGTGCGCCCGGCGTTGCGGGACAGGAACCGCTTGAACCGCGGCCCGCCGACCTGCTGCCCGCCCGGCATGTACCGCGAGGCGGCCGCGACCACGACCCCGCGGTCCACGAGCCGCGCGAGGTCCTCGATCTGGCGCGGGTCGTCGGATCCGTCGGCCATGGTGACCACGGCCACGGGCGCGCTGGCCACGTCGATGCCGAAGCGGATCGCGTTGGCCGGCCCGCGGCCGTAGGTGTTGAGCACCGGCCGCACCCGCGGGTCGCGCTCGTGGAACTCCTGCGCGAAGGGCACCGTCGTGTCCTCGGGCATGTCGTGCACCACGAGGATCTCCGCCGGCATCATCACCTCGCGGAGGATGCGCTCCAGGCAGCGGACGATCGCCTCGCCCTCGTTGTAGACCGGGATGACCACAGTGACCTGTGGTGCCAAGCTCATATACGCACGCCCTTGTTCGTCACGCCCCACATGTCCGCAACCGGGATTTCGGTCTGCAGGTCACGGTACTCCGGGTGAGGAGCGGCGATGATGAGGAGGTCCGCGCGGGTCAGCACCTCGTCGAGGGGCACGAACCGGTCGTCCTTCACGTAGGGGTCGGTGCAGAGGGTCTCCTTCGCCCGCAGCATCACGACCTTGCGCAGCTTGTAGGCCAGCGACTCGCGGATGTCGTCGCTGCCGCCCTTGAACGCCATGCCGAGGATGCCGACGGTCATCTCCGACAGGTCGAAGCGCTCCTGCAGCTTCGACACCACGTAGAGCGGCAGGCCCTCGTTGATGAGCATCGCGCTGTGGCCGAGCACGAAGTTGTTGTTGTTGAACGCCGCCAGCTGCATCGTGTCCTTGAGCAGGCACGGGCCGGCCGCGAAGCCGGCGCCGGGCATGTCCTGGGCGCGCGGGTACTGGAAGCGGATCGCGTGCCGGATGCGCTCGAAGTCCAGGCCGAAGTCGTTGGACATCATCCAGAACTGGTTGGCCGCGGCGAACTTGATGTAGCGCCACGTGTTCGTGAAGAGCTTGGCGAGCTCCGCCTCCTCCGGCTCCAGGACCACGATCTGGTTGGCCAGGTTGCGGAAGAGCTTCTCGGCCCGCTCGGTCGCCTCGGGCGTGCGGGCGGCGACGATCTGGGGCAGCTCGAACAGCTCGGTCATCGCCTTGCCCTCGGCGATGCGCTCGGGGCAGAACGCGACGTCGGCGTCGACGCCCAGCTTCTTGACGAGCTTCTCGGTGAGCGCCGTCACGCCGGGGTGCACGGTGCTGCGCAGCACGATGAGCTGGCCGTCGCGCAGGTATTCCGCGCAGCGCTCGATCGCCTTCGGCACGGCCGCGATGTTCGGGTTGAGGTGCTCGTCGACCGGCGTGCCCACGATCACCACGAGGTGCTCGGCGGTGGCCACGGTGCTCGGGTCGGTGCTCGCCGTGAGACGGCCGTCGGCGACCGCCTGGGCCAGCGGCTCCGCGGCGCCCTCCTCGTCGAAGGGGAGGCGTCCGCCGTTGACCACGGCGACCGCGGCCTCGTTGATGTCATACAGGGTCACCCGCAGGCCGCGGGAGGCGAGCGCGATGCCGAGCGGAAGCCCCACCCGGCCGCAGCCGCCGATCACCACGACGTCGGTGGTGAACCCCGCCGATGCACTGACGTCTGACACGCACTGCCCCTTCAGGACGGAATGGTCACCGATAGATGAGCGCCGCGAGGTGCGCTAGGCGCCGTGACCGTACCATCTTCGGCCGCCACCGGCCTGATCGCGCAGGTCACGCAGAGTTCGATGATAGCCAACAGTGACGGCGGCCACATCCAGGGGAAATGGCCGCCGTCATCAATGGGTTGTCACGCTCCGCGCAGGACTGCTCCGAAACGGTCGGCCGCGACGGCCACGGCGGCGTCGCGCGCGGCGAGGGCCTCCTCGCCGGTGAGCGTGCGGTCCGGCGCGCGGAAGGTCAGCTTGTAGGCCAGGGACTTGCGGCCCTCGCCCAGCTGCGCCCCCGCGTACACGTCGAAGAGCCGCACCGACTCCAGCAGCGGGCCCGCGCCCTCGGCCAGGGCCGCCTCGACCTCGGCCGCCGCGGTGTCCGCACCGACCACGACGGCCACGTCGATCAGCGCCGTCGGGAACGTCGAGAGCCGGGGCGCGATCCACACGCCCGGGATCGGCAGCGCGTCGAGGTCGATCTCCATGGCGACGGTCCGCCGCGGCAGGTCGAGGTCCGCGCAGACCGCCGGGTGCAGCTCGCCCGCGTGCCCGACGACGGTGTCGCCGACGAGCAGCGCCGCGCAGCGCCCCGGGTGCCACGGCGCCTCGGCCGCGGCCCGCACGGTCAGCTCGACGCCGGCCGCGGCGGCCGCGACCTTCGCCGACTCGACCGCGTCGGCCCAGTCCGCCGCCCGGCCCCCGCCCCACCAGCCGGCCGGGTCGGACTCGCCGGCGATGACGGTCGCCACGTGCCACGGCTGGCGCGGCAGCAGCGCCTCGACGGCCGCGAACTCCTCGGCGCTCGGCGGCCCGTCGACGCCGTGGGCGGGGAAGACCGCGAGCGGACCCTCGGGCAGGAAGACCGGCCCGATCTCGAACAGCGCGACGTCGCGCAAGCCCCGGCCGAGGTTGCGGCGCAGGGCGGCCAGCAGCGGCGGGAGCAGCGTGGTGCGCAGCCCGGGCTCCTCGTCGGAGAGCGGGTTGCGCAGCAGCAGGGCGTTGCGCCGCTCGTCGCCGGCCGGGATGCGCATCGCGTCGAGGGCCGCCTCGCCGACGAACGGCCAGCACAGCGACTCCACGTAGCCGGCGTCGGCCAGCGCCCGCCCGACCGTGCGCCGGCGCCGCTGGGTCGCGGTGAGCCCGCGCCCGGGCGGCGCGATCGGCAGGACGCTCGGGATGCGGTCGTACCCGTCGAGGCGCAGCACCTCCTCGGCGAGATCGGCCGGGTCGTTGAGGTCGTGCCGCCAGGTCGGCGGGGTGACGGTGAGCAGGTCGCCGTCCGCGACCACCTGGGTGCCGATCATCGCGAGGATCTCCAGCACCCGCTCCGGCGTGTAGTCGACGCCGGCCAGCTGCGAGGGGCGCTGGACGGTCATCGTGACCGGCTCCGGCGGGACGACCGCGTAGACGTCGGTGACGCCGGCGGAGACGGTGCCGCCGCCGTACTCGGCCAGCAGCGCCGCCGCCCGGGCGCAGGCCGCCGCGGTGATCTGCGGGTCGACGCCGCGCTCGTAGCGCTTGCCGGCCTCGCTGGGCAGCTTGTGCCGGCGGATGGTGCGGGCGACCGAGCGCGGGTCCCAGTGCGCGGCCTCGAAGAGCACGTCGACCGTGCCCGGCGAGACCTCGGTGGTCGTGCCGCCCATGACGGCGGCGAGCGAGACCACGCCGGTGCCGTCGGCGATGACGATGTCCTCGGGGTCGAGCACGCGGTTCACGCCGTCGAGCGTGGTCAGCTTCTCCCCCGCCTGCGCGCGCCGCACGACGAGCGCCCCGGTGAGCCGGCCGAGGTCCCAGGCGTGCATCGGCTGGCCCATCTCGATCATCACGTAGTTGGTGATGTCGACCGGCAGCGAGATCGAGCGGATGCCGGCCGTGGCCAGGCGCGCCTTGATCCACTGCGGGGTGACCGCGGCCGGGTCGACGCCGCGCACGGCCACCGCGGTGAACCGGTCGCAGGCCACGCTGTCGAGGACCTCGATCGGGTACGCCTCGCTGCCGTCGCCCTCCAGCGGTACGACGGCCGCGACCGGGTCGCGGTAGGCGCCGCCGAGGGAGTGCGACAGCTCGCGGGCGATGCCGCGGACGGAGAAGCAGTACCCGCGGTCCGGGGTGATGTTGATCTCGACCACGACGTCGTCGAGCCCGACGATCGGCCGGGCCTCGTCCCCGGGCTTCACGGTGTTTGTTCCATCGGGTCCAGGGGCGAGCACGATGATCCCGTCGTGGTCGTCGCTGACCCCGAGCTCCTGGCCGGAGCAGATCATGCCGTTGGAGACGTGGCCGTAGGTCTTGCGGGCGGCGATCTTGAATCCGCCGGGGAGCTCGGCGCCGGGCAGCGCGACGACGACCAGGTCGCCCTCGGCGAAGTTGCGGGCGCCGCAGATGATGCCCTGGGGCTGCTCGTTGCCGACGTCGACGAGGCAGTAGCGGATCGGCTTCTTGAGCCCGGTGAGCTCCTCGATGCTCTCGACCCGGCCCACCACCAGCGGCCCGGTGACGCTCGCGGCCGCGTCGGTCAGCTCCTCGACCTCCAGGCCGACCTTGACCAGGGCCTTCTCCAGCCCGTCGCCGTCGAGGTCGGCCGGCAGGTCGACGTGCTCGCGCAGCCAGGAAAGCGAAACGCGCACCTCAGGCCTCCCATCCGAACGCCCGCGCGTACCGCACGTCGCCCTCCACCATGTCCCGCATGTCGGCGGCCTCGTTGCGGAACATCAGCGCCCGCTCGATGCCCATGCCGAACGCGAAGCCGGAATACTCCTCCGGGTCGATCCCGCAGGCGCGCAGCACCCGCGGGTTCACCATGCCGCAGCCACCCCACTCGACCCAGCGGGGGCCGTCGCGGTGCTGCGGGAACCACAGGTCGATCTCGGCGCCCGGCTCGACGAACGGGAAGTACGACGGGCGCAGCCGCGTGCGGGCCTGGTCGCCGAAGAGGCCCTTGACGAAGTTGTCGAGGGTGCCCTTGAGGTGGCCCATCGTGATGCCCTTGTCCACGACCAGGCCCTCGACCTGGTGGAAGACCGGGGTGTGGGTCGCGTCGAGCTCGTCCGTGCGGTAGGTGCGGCCCGGGCAGACGATGTAGATGGGCGGCTTGCGGCTGGTCATCGTGCGCGCCTGCACCGGCGAGGTGTGGGTGCGCAGCACGACCCGCGAGTCCTCCGCGCTCCCGCCGCCGGCCGGCTGCGTCTGCGCCTGTGACGTTGCGCGCGGCGCGCCGGCCTGCACGAAGAACGTGTCCATCATCGAGCGCGCCGGGTGGTCCGGGTGCATGTTGAGGGCGTCGAAGTTGTACCACTCCCACTCGACCTCGGGCCCCTCGGCGACCTCGTAGCCCATGCTCACGAACAGGTCGCCGACCCGCTCCATGATCTTGGTCAGCGGGTGCTGGGCGCCGGCCGGGCGGCGGGCGGTCGGCAGCGTGACGTCCACGGCCTCCTCGACCAGGACCCGCTCCTCGCGCTCGGCGGTGAGCACCGCGAGCCGGGCGTCGAACGCGCCCTGGACGGCGACGCGGGCCAGGTTGACGCGCTTGCCGGCGTCGGCCTTGGCGGCCGGGGGCAGCGAGCCGATCTCGCGGCGGGCCAGCGAGACCGGGGCGCGGTCGCCCAGGTGCTGGTGCTTGAGGGCGGCGAGGGCGTCGAGATCGCCCGCTTCGGCGAACGCCTTGTCGGCCGCGGCGACCGCGTCGTCGAGCGCGCCCTGGTCGAGCAGCGCGGCCTGTTTCGGATCGTACGGATCATTGCGGTACGTCATCGGACTCTTCCCACGGGAGATTGGCCTCGGACAGTGTAGTGAGGGGTCCGCCCGCCGGTCGTGGGAAGGTGTCAGGAGGTCGTGCGTCCCGTCCGCCCACCGTCTCCGGCGGGCCGCATAAACAGGGACATCACCGCACACTCCTCATCGCTTTCGCGGAAGAGTACAAGCATACCGCCGCGGCCGCCGCCAGATTCAGGCTCTCCGCGCCGCCGTAGAGGGGCACCCGCACCCGCCGGTCGGCCTCGAGGTCCTTGGGCAGGCCGTGTGCCTCGGAGCCGAAGAGCCAGGCGGTGGGCCGGTCGAGGGTGTCGAGGTCGAACAGGTCGGCGTCGCCGTAGCCGTCGGCCGCGAGGACCTGGACGCCGGCCGCGCGCAGGGCGGCGACAGTGGCGGCGGTGTCGCGGGCACGGACCACGTCGACGTGGAAGAGGCTGCCGGCGCTCGAGCGCACGGCCTTGCCGTTGTAGGGGTCGACGGAGTCGCCGGCGAAGACGACGGCCCGGGCTCCGGCCGCGTCGGCGGTGCGCAGGACGGTGCCGGCGTTGCCGGGGTCGCGGATGTCGACGCACACGGCCACGAGCCGCGGGCGGGCGGCGAGGGCGGCGTCGAGCGGGACGTCCCGCTGCCGGCAGACGGCGACGAGGCCCTGGGGCTGCACGGTGTCGGCGAGCGCCGCCAGTGCGGCGTCATCGACCAACGAGGCGGTCCACTCCGGGTAGCGGGCGGCGGCCTCGGCGGTCGCGAAGAGCTCGGTCACCACGCCGGCTCTGATCGCCTCGCGGACGGCCTGGGGGCCCTCGGCGAGGAAGCGGCCGGTCTCGTCGCGGTCCCGGCGGCGGTGCAGGCGCCGGGCAGCGACGACCCGGGGCGTCCGAACGGTGAACACCCCGGGTCGCGACCGATCGTCGTCAGGCGGCGGCAACGGCCGTCTTCGCCACCTGGACCAGGCCGGTGAACGCCTTCTCGTCGCTCACGGCGAGCTCGGCGAGGATCTTGCGGTCCACCTCGACACCGGCGAGGCGCAGGCCCTGGATCAGGCGGTTGTACGTCATGCCGTTCGCACGGGCCGCGGCGTTGATCCGGGTGATCCACAGCTGGCGGAAGTCACCCTTGCGGTCGCGACGGTCGCGGTAGGCGTACTGCATCGAGTGCAGCACCTGCTCCTTGGCCTTGCGGTACAGCCGCGAGCGCTGCCCGCGGTAGCCGCTGGCGGTCTCCAGGACGGTGCGGCGCTTCTTCTGGGCGTTGACTGCCCGCTTCACGCGTGCCACGGTTCGTTACTCCTCAGGCGAGACCGGCCCGGGCGACGCCCGTGCAACCGGTCGAAAGGTCGAGAAAAGGTCGGGGGGAGAAGCGGCGGTTATCGCCCGAGGAGCTTGTTGACCCGGCGGGTCTCGGAGGCGCCGAGCTCGACGTTGCCGCTCAGGCGACGGGTGCGCTTGCTGGGCTTGACCTCGAGGAGGTGCCGCTTGCCCGCCGGCTCGCTGAGGATCTTGCCGCGACCGGTGATCTTCACGCGCTTCTTCATCCCGGAGTGCGGTTTGAACTTCGGCATGGTGATGTTGCCCTTCATTAGCTCCGGCGCGCAGCCGGGCATTCCGCATGGTGCGGACCCGCCCGCACGACGCGGTGGTGGACATGCTGGTACGACGCCCCGGGCCGCTGGTCGCGGCCCGGGCGTTATGGCACCCCCGGGATCTCTGGTGCGATCCGGGGTGCCGGGGCGGCCTGGTGTCAGGCCGTTCGGATCAAGCCTGGTCGGCGGTGACCGGCTCGGGCAGGTCGGCGACAGTCTCGCCTTCCGCACCCGGGGTGCCGTCCGCCTTGCCCTCGCGACGCTCGGTCGCGGCGGCCTTCACGTTGCGGTGCGGTGCCAAGACCATGATCATGTTGCGGCCGTCCTGCTTCGGCGCGGCCTCGACGAAGCCCAGCTCCGAGATCTCCTCCGAGAGCTTGCGCAGCAGCCGGAAACCAAGCTCCGGGCGGCTCTGCTCGCGGCCACGGAACATGATCGTTACCTTGACCTTGTCGCCCGCCTTCAGGAACCGCACCACGTGACCCTTTTTGGTCTCGTAGTCGTGCGGATCGATCTTCGGGCGGAGCTTCATCTCCTTGATGACGGTCTGCTGCTGGTTACGCCGGGCTTCCCGGGCCTTGAGCGCGCTCTCGTACTTGAACTTGCCGAAGTCCATGAGCTTGCAGACGGGCGGGCGTGCCATGGGCGCAACTTCGACCAGGTCCAGGTCCACGTCGGCGGCCAGCTGGAGTGCGCGCTCGAGCGGGACGATGCCCACCTGCTCACCCTCCGGGCCGACCAGCCGGACCTCACGTGCCCGGATCTGCTCGTTGACGCGTGGCTCGACGCTGATGTGGCCTCCTCGATAGGTGCTTCAACTCATGCGGTCGACGCATCCGCCACGCAAGCCCGTTGGGCGTAGCAACGCCAAAAACCCCCGCCGCGCATGCGCAGGCGAGGGCCGTTCGACCACCGCGGCCGATTGGCCGCTGCGGTCGGACCGGACCCGGCCGCCAGATCAGCTGCACGGGTGGAGGCCGAGGCCCCGCTTCGAACACCCCGGTTGGGACGGGATGCGGTCGACGCCGACTACTCTACCACGGATGTTGTCAAGCTCGCCGAGTGCAGTGCCCGCAGGCGCCGGGCGGCCTTGACCGCGTAGTCCTTGTCGGCCATCTGCACCGCCATGACCGCCACCCGCTCGTCGTCGTGCAGGTCGAGGGTGAGCCAGGGGGCGCCGCGGCCGAAGGTCACCCCGCGGACGGTGTCCCAGGGCAGGTCGTAGCCGCCGATGATGTTGCGCACCCGCACCCCGTGCTCGTCGGCCTCGACGCGGGGGCGGGTCATGAGCAGGATGGCGGCGGCCGCGCACAGGCCGAGGCCGATCATCGCGGCCTGGTCGCCGCGCTGGAAATAGCCGGGCCCGTCGCCGGTCTTGCCGTGCAGGCCGAACGCGATGAGCGTGAAGACGACGGCGACGACGAGCGCCAGGACATAGGCGATGATCCGCGCCCGCTGCGGACGGGCGACGAGTGGGGCCGTGCTCTGCTCGCTGCTGCTCACGGCCCCAGTCTGCCACTACAGCCGGCAGGCGTGGATTCCGGTCACCAGGATGGCGCGGGCGCCGACCTCGTAGAGCTCGTCCATGATCCGGTGCACCTCGGCCTGGGGCACCATCGCCTGCACGGCGACCCAGCCCTCGCGGTGCAGCGGGGAGATGGTGGGCGACTCGATGCCCGGGGTGAGCGCGACGGCCGCGTCGAGCGAGTCGGCCCGCACGTCGTAGGCGAGCATCACGTACTGCCGGGCGACGAGGACGCCCTGGAGGCGGCGCAGCAGCTGCGGTACACCCGCCGGAAGCTCCTCCCCCGCGCGCCGGATGAGCAGCGCCGAGGACTTGAGGATCGGCTCCCCGAGCGTCTCCAGGCCGGCCTGGCGCAGCGTCCGGCCCGTCTCGACCACGTCGGCGATGACGTCGGCGACGCCGAGGCGGATGGCGTTCTCCACGGCGCCGTCGAGCCGGATGACCTCGGCCCGCACGCCGTGCTCGGCGAAGTAGCGCTCCATCACGCCGGGGTAGGCGGTGGCGACCCGCAGGCCCTCGAGGTCGGACGGGGCGGAGCCCTTCACCGAGCCGGGGACGGCGGCGAAGCGGAACGTGGCGCGGGCGAAGTTGAGGTCGAGCACCTCGACCGCCGGGCTGCCCGCGTCGATGAGCAGGTCGCGGCCGGTGATGCCGAGGTCGAGGTCGCCCGAGCCGACGTAGGTGGCGATGTCGCGCGGGCGGAGGTAGAAGAACTCGACGCCGTTGGCGTCGTCGCGGCAGAGCAGGTCCTTGGGGTCGGAGCGCTGGCGGTAGCCGGCCTCCTGGAGCATCTGCGTGGCGGGGCCGGCGAGGGTGCCCTTGTTGGGCACGGCGATGCGAAGCATGGGCTGGTCTCCAGACGGGTGGGTCGGCACGACGGGCAGGCGCAGGCCGGGAACCGGCCTATAGGTGCAGAACCGGCCTACAGATGTCGGTACACGTCCTCCAGCGACAACCCCGTCGCCAGCATCAGGCACTGCACCTGGTAGAGCAGCTGCGACAGCTCCTCGGCAGTGCGCTCCCGGCCCTCGTGCTCGGCCGCCATCCAGCTCTCGGCGGCCTCCTCGACGACCTTCTTGCCGATGAAATGCACGCCCTTCTCCAGCGCCGCCACGGTGCCGGATCCCGGGGTGCCGGCCGCCGCCTTGGCGCTCAGCTCGGCGAACAGCTCGTCGAAGGTCTTCACGGGCAGGGATTCTCGCAGGCCTGGGGCCGGAAACGGAATCCGGTTACTGACAGGCGTGTCGCCGGTCACCCCACGGGCTCCGAGCCGGTCAAGCCACGGAGAAGGCGTGGTCGTCCACCCACTGCACGCTGCCGTCCTGCTGCGAATACACGAACGCCTCGACGGTGTGCGGCCCCGAGGGCAGCGTCACGGGCACCCGCGCCTCCCCCAGCGACGGCGCCCCGGCGCTGAGCTGCACGACCCGTTCGAAGACGACCGTGCCGGCGGCGTCGCGGACGCGCAGGTTGACGGTGCCCTCGGGGACCACCCCGGCGAGGTACGCCGTGAAGCTCTTGCCCACCACCGCCCCCTGGTCGGGCTCGATGACCCAGACCGGTGCCTGCAGGTCGGCCAGGGTGCCCTGCCGCAGCGGCCCGCTCGTGTCGACGACACCCCACAGGCGGGCCACGGGCGCGCCGTCGACGAGCACCCGGACCCCGTCGGCGTGGCGCATCGAGGTGTAGGTCGCCGCGGCCAGCACGGTGTAGACCAGCTGCTGGGCCGCGAGCTTCGGCTCCGCCGGGGCCGGGCCGACGCCGCCGAGGTCGACGGTGACCACGCCCCCGTCGATCGTGACCCCGTGCACCTGGACGGTCGCCGGCCACAGGCTCTTGTAGTCGGGATCCTTCGCCTTGCCCCGCAGGGAAAGCTCGACGGCGGCCCGGATGCGGCCGCGGTCGTCGCCCGGGGTGGCCGGCAGGAACTCCCGGTAGAGGCGGCCGTTGCGGGTGAAGTAGGCCGGCAGGGCGAACGTCGCCGGCGCGGCCCCGGACGGCTCCGGCGCGCTGGGCCGGGTGTCGACCACGGCCGGCGACCCGGACGCGGGCCCCGCGGGCGGCAGGGTGCGGTGCTCGCCGCGGCCGGCCTCGACCGCCACGACGCCGAGCGCGATCGCGGCCGCGACGGCGGCGGCCGCGACGGCCGGCACCCATCCGCCGCGGTGCCAGGCGCGGGCGGTGCGCCGCCGGATGCGCGGGAGGGCGTCCGGCGACGGCTCGACCTCGGCGGCCCGGGCCCGCAGCGCCTCCCGGAGCCGGTCCTCCGCCGACTGCCCCGGCCTCATCGGGCCTTCTCCAGGCTCTCGCGCAGGGCGGCCATGCCCCGGGAGGCGTGGCTCTTGACGGCGCCGCGGCTGACCCCCATGGCGTCGGCGATCTCGGCCTCGGACAGCTCGCCGTAGTAGCGCAGCACGATCGCCTCGCGCTGGCGGGTGGGCAGCCTGCGTACCGCCTCCAGCACCTCCCGGTGCGCCAGCAGGCTCAGCGCGCCCGTCTCGGCGCTGGCCACGACCTGCGGGCCGTCCGGGCCGCGGGCGACGTGCCGCTCGGCGACGCCCCGCCTGCGCAGCGCCGAGCGCGCCCCGTTGACCACGCTGGTGCGCAGGTACGCCAGCGCCTTGTCCGCGTCCCGCAGGCGCCACCAGCGGCGGTGCAGCGCGACGTACGCGTCCTGGACCACGTCCTCCGCGACCCCCTCGTCGTGCAGGAGCAGCACCGCGAGGCGCACGAGCCCGCGGTAGTGGGCGGCGAACAGCGCCGCGATCGCGTCGTCGGCGCTCCACCCGCGCGCGGTCTCCTCGGGCACCGCGCCGCGCACGGGATCGCCCGGGGTCGCCACCTCCACCGGCCTACGGTCCCACGCCGCCGCCGCGGCCTCCGCCATCACACCCAGACGACGCGCGAGTCCGCCCATCGGTTTACCGGGCTGATCACCTGGTTACCCTGTGCCTCGTGGATACGGAGCCGAAGTACACCGACGAAGAGTGGGGCCTGCTCGTCGGCCTCCCCCAGTCCGTCCTGATCGCCGCGTCCCAGGCCGAGCACGACGGGGCCCGGCGCACGCGCGAGGAGTGGGCGGCGGGCATGACCGCCATCGCCGACGGGCGCGGCTCGTCCAGCGAGCTCGTGAAGAGCGTCGCCGCCGAGGTGGTCAGCCGCCAGGGCGACATCACCGACGGCGACGAGCCCCCGGTGATCGAGTTCCCCGACCGCGACGCGGGGCTGGCCGACGTGATCTCGCGGGCCGGCGCGGCCCACGAGCTGCTGGCGGCCAAGGCCGAGCACGCCGACGCCGAGGCCTACCGCTACTGGGTGGTCACCGTCGCCGACGTGGTCGTGGGCGCGGCGAGCTCCGGCGGCGTGCTGGGCATCGGCGGCGAGCAGGTCACCGCGGCCGAGCGCACCTTCCGCGACGAGCTGGCCGCGGCCCTCGAGGTCTGACGTGCGGGTGGGAGGCCGCGGCGCCTCCCACCGCCCACCACGTCACGACTCGGCGGCGAGCCTTCAGGACTTGGCGACGAGCCGCAGCGCCACCGCCGCGTCCAGGGCGGCCAGCGCGGCCGCGTAGCCCTTGTCCTCCGAGGAGTCGGCGAACCCGGCCCGGGCCCGCGCCTGCTCGTAGCTGTCGACCGTGAGCACCCCGTGGGCGACCGGCGTCGAGCAGTCCAGGGCGACCCGGGTGAGCCCGTCGGTCACGGACTGGCAGACGTACTCGAAGTGCGCCGTGTCCCCCCGGATGACCACGCCGAGCGCGACGACCGCGTCGAAGCGGTGCGCCAGCCCCTGCGCGAGCACGGGCAGCTCCACCGCGCCGTCGACCCGGGCCACCGTGATGTGGTCCACGTTGGAGGCCTCCCCGGCCTCGATCGCCCGGTTCAGCATGTGGTCGACGAGCTCGCCGTGCCACCGCGTGGCCACGATGCCGAGCGTCAGTCCCGTGCCGTCCACCCGTTGCAGGACGGGTGCCCCACTCCCAGCCATTACGCAAGTCCCTCCGCGACCTCGTCGAGCTCGTCCAGCAGGTGCCCCATGCGGTCCCGCTTGGTACGCAGGTAGCGCACGTTCTCGGGGTGCGGCCGGGTCGGCAGGGGCACACGACCCAGTACGGACAGACCGTACCCTTCCAGCCCCGCCCGCTTCGCGGGATTGTTCGTGAGCAGCCGCATCGTTTTGATGCCGAGCTCGACCAGGATCTGCGCGCCGGTGCCGTACTCGCGCGCGTCGGCGGGCAGCCCGAGGTCCAGGTTGGCGTCGAGCGTGTCGCGGCCGAGGTCCTGCAGCTGGTACGCCTGCAGCTTGTGCATGAGCCCGATGCCCCGGCCCTCGTGCCCGCGCATGTAGAGCACGACACCGCGCCCCTCCGCCGCGACCATCTTCAAGGACGCCTCCAGCTGGGGGCCGCAGTCGCAGCGCACCGAGCTGAACACGTCGCCGGTCAGGCACTCCGAGTGCACCCGCACGAGCACGTCCTCGCCGTCGCCGAGGTCGCCGTAGACGAGGGCGATGTGCTCGCCGTTGCCGTACTTCTGGGTGTACCCGACCGCCCGGAACACCCCGTGCTCGGTCGGCAGCCGGGTCTCGGCGACGCGCTCGATCTGCTCCTCGGTGTGGCGGCGGTGCGCGATGAGGTCGGCGATGCTGATCAGCGCCAGGTCGTGCTCCACGGCGAACTTGCGCAGGTCGGGCAGGCGCATCATGGTGCCGTCGTCGTTGACCATCTCGCACAGCACGCCGGCGGGGCGCAGCCCGGCCATGGTGGCCAGGTCCACGGCCGCCTCGGTGTGCCCGGCCCGGCGCAGCACGCCGCCGTCCTTGGCCCGCAGCGGCACGATGTGCCCGGGCCGGGACAGGTCGTGCGGCTGGGTGTCGGCCGACGAGAGCAGCTTGATGGTGCGGGCGCGGTCGGCGGCGGAGATGCCGGTGGTGCCGCCGAAGCGGGCGTCGACCGTCACGGTGTAGGCGGTGCCGCGGCGGTCCTGGTTGGTGCGGTACATCGGCGGAAGGTCGAGCCGGTCGGCCTCGGCCTCGGTGATCGGCACGCAGATGTAGCCGGACGTGTAGCGGACCATGAACGCGACCAGCTCCGGCGTGGCGAACTCGGCCGCGAAGATCAGGTCGCCCTCGTTCTCGCGGTCCTCGTCGTCCACCACGATCACCGGGCGCCCGGCCGCGATGTCCTTGACCGCACGCTCGATCGGGTCGAGGTCCGTAACAGGTTCGCTCATGACTGTGCGGCCTTCCCGAGCAGCTTCTCCACGTACTTCGCCATGATGTCGACCTCCAGGTTGACCCGCTCGCCGACGCCCTTGGCGCCGAGCGTGGTGAGCTTGAGCGTGGTCGGGATGAGCCCGACCGAGAACGTGTCGTCCGTGACGGCCATGACGGTCAGCGAGATCCCGTCGACGGTGATGGAGCCCTTCTCCACCACATAGCGCCCGAGCCCCTCGGGCAGCGCGAACGTCACCGTCTCCCACTGGTCGCCGGCCTCGCGCGACAGGATCTGCCCGACCCCGTCGACGTGGCCCTGCACGATGTGGCCGCCGAGCCGGGTGGCGACGGTCGCGGCGCGCTCGAGGTTCACGGCGGAGCCCGGCCGCAGCGCGCCGAGGGTCGAGCGCCGCAGCGACTCCCCCATCACGTCGGCGGTGAACACGCCGTCGGCGTTGTCCACGACCGTGAGACAGACCCCGTTGACCGAGATCGAGTCGCCGTGGGCGGCGTCGGAGGTGACGGTCGCCCCGCGGATCGCCAGCCGGGCAGAATCGCCCAGCTCGTCGATCGCGACGACCGTCCCGAGCTCTTCGATGATGCCGGTGAACACTGCTCACGCACCTTTCACTGTTGCCGTCAGGCGCACGTCGGGCCCGATCCTGGCAAGGTCGACAACGTCGAGCGTCAATGCCTCGGCGATGCTGGAGATTCCCGCGAAGCCCAGGGCCGCGGGGCCGGCCCCGAGCAGCTTGGGCGCGAGGTAGGCGACGACCCGGTCCACGAGACCGGCCGCCAGGAACGCCCCCGCGAGCGTCGGGCCGCCCTCGAGCAGCGCCACCCGCACCCCGCGCGCGTACAGCTCGCGCAGCATGGCCGGGAGGTCCCCGCCCCGGGCCACCCAGGTCGCGGCCGCGCGGTCCATGACCCGGAAGCCGCCGCGCTCGAGCTCGGCGCCGCGCTCGCCCGTGACCACCACCCGCAGCGGCTGGCGCTCGGCGAGCACGCCCTCGGGCGAACGCACCGTGAGCTGGGGATCGTCGGCCAGCACGGTGCCGATGCCGGCGATGATGGCGTCGACCCCGGCCCGCAGCCGGTGCACGTCCGCCCGGGCGTCCGGGGACGTGATCCACTTGCTCGTCCCGTCGGCGGCGGCGGAGCGGCCGTCGAGCGTGGCCGCGAACTTCCAGATCACGTAAGGAGTGCCGCGGGTCACGGCGGTGAGCCAGCCCTCCATGGCGTCGTGGGCGGACTCGTGCAGTACCGAACCCACTTCCACAGCGACCCCGGCGGACCGCAGCGTCTCGGCCCCGCCCGCCGCCACCGGGTTGGGGTCCGCGACCCCGACCACGACCCGGGCCACCCCGGCCGCGACGAGCGCGCGCGAGCACGGCCCGGTCCGGCCGGTGTGGTCGCACGGCTCGAGGGTGACGTAGGCGGTGGCCCCGCGGGCCCGCCCGCCCGCCGCCAGCAGCGCCCTGACCTCGGCGTGCGGGCCGCCGGCGGGGGCCGTTCGCCCCTCGCCCACGATCTGCCCGTCCGGCGCGACGAGCACGCAGCCGACGTTCGGGTTGGGGCTGGTCTCGCCGAGGCTCAGGCGCGCCAGCTCGATGGCGCGTCGCATGAACGTCTCGTCGTCTGCCATGGCCCTCTCCCGCGTGGTCTGTGATCACACGCGGGGGGACGCCGATGACACCCCCGGAACAGCTGCGCCGGGGAGCGCGCGGCGACCCACCGGAACCGCCCGCAGTGGGCGACACCGGATCCCGCGCGCTGAACTCCCATCCGGACTATGACCGTCGGCCCTGGACTCACACCAGGTCCACCGGCCGATGGCTTCGACCGGGTCGCGGGCTTCCGCCCCGTTCAGGGGCGGTTACCGCCGGTTCGGAATTTCACCGAGCCCCGCCAGCGCGTGGTGGGTACGTACCCTGAGTCTGACACACAACCCCCGGTCCTTACCGGCCCGGTTCCGGGATATGTGTCACAACTTGATCGCCTCAGCTGAGGTCGACGACGCTGCGCCGGTCGACGGCCACGTAGTTGCCGTTGTGCTTCTTGGCCACCTTCTTCATCTCGGTGGCGATGGCGATGACCTCGCGCGGATCCGTGAACTTCCCGCTCTCGGGCGTCGCGACGGCCACCCCGATCGACAGCGTGACGAGGTTCGGGTGCTGCACCTCGCCGGTGCGGGAGACGACCTCGATGTAGCCGCGCTCGGCGTCCACCGGGTCGTACAGCGTGTCGGAGACGGCCTGGAACGCCAGGATCGCGTTCGTGGTCAGGCCCTTGAGCTGCTCCGGGGTGCAGACGATGAGGAAGTCGTCGCCGCCGATGTGGCCCAGGAACGCCGGCGGCAGCCCGACGTCGACCACGGCCCGGTGCAGCGCGCGGGCGAGCGCGATGATGAACTCGTCGCCGCGCTGGAAGCCGTAGACGTCGTTGACCGGCTTGAACCGGTCGATGTCCACGTGTGAGACGGCGAAGTCGGTGCCGGCCCGGGCCCGGTCGGTGATCTCACGCAGGATGCGGGTGTTGCCGGGCAGGCCGGTCAGCGGCGACACCTCCCGGTTCTCCTGGTTGCGCCGCAGCGTCGAGCGCACCCGGGCGACCAGCTCCATGGTGTCGAACGGCTTGACCAGGTAGTCGTCGGCGCCGGCCTGCAGCCCGATCACCTTGTCGGCGGTCTGCCCGCGCGCGGTCAGCAGGATCACCGGCATCGAGGCGGTCATCGGGTCGGCCCGCAGCCGCCGGGTCAGCTCGAGCCCGTCCAGCTGCGGCATCATCCAGTCGACCACGGCCAGCGCGGGCTTGTGCTCCTGGATCATGTTGAGCGCGGTGGCCCCGTCGTTGGCCATCATCACCTCGAAACCCTCGAGGTCGAGGTTCACCTTGATGAACCGGGCGATGTCGACGTCGTCGTCGACCACGAGGATCAGGTCGCGTTCGCCCACCTTTGTCCCGTCTGCTCGATTTAGGCGGCGGCAAGGCCGCGCAGCTTGCGGACCGCCGCGGCCGGGTCCTCCGCGCCGTAGACGGCGGTTCCGGCCACGAACGTGTCGGCCCCCGCCTCCGCACACGCCGCGATCGTATCTTCGGCCACACCGCCGTCGACTTCAATGCGCAACTCGAGATGACCGGTGTCAATGTGGCGGCGAGCCGTGCGGACCTTGTCCAGCAGGCCGGGCATGAACGCCTGGCCGCCGAAGCCGGCCTTGATGGTCATGATGAGCAGCAGGTCGAAGTGCGGCAGCAGCTCCAGGTAGCCCTCGACCGGGGTGTCCCGGTCGATCGCCAGCCCGGCCCGGCTGCCCGCCGAGCGCAGGTCCTTCGCGATCGCCACCGGGTCGGTGGCCGCCTCGGCGTGGAAGGTCACGTTGTAGGCCCCGGCCTCGGCGTAGGCGCTCGCCCACCGCGCCGGGTCGGCGATCATGAGGTGGCAGTCGAACGGCAGCGTGGTCGCCCGGCGCAGGCTCTGCACCACGGGCAGCCCGATCGTGAGGTTGGGCACGAAGTGGTAGTCCATGACATCCACGTGCAGCCAGTCCGCGGCCCCTTCGACCGCCCGGGCCTCTTCGGCCAGGCGGGCGAAGTCCGCAGCGAGAATCGAGGGCGCGATCACCACGTTGTCCGACACAGGCGTGATGCTATCGGTGATCTCCCACCGCGGCTGCGAGAATGGCCCCCATGGATGTTGTCGGAGACGTCGTCGAGGCCATCGTCAGCGACCACGTGCGGTTCGAACATCTCCTGCGCGTCCTGCGCACCCGTGACACCGACACCGAGTCGGTGCGGGCCCGCCGCGAGAGCGCCCGCACGGAGCTCGCCGGCCTGCTCGTCGCACACGCCACGGCGGAGGAGTCGGAGGTCTACCCGAAGCTGCGCGAGCTGTCCGGCGGCGGCGCGCACGTCGAGCACGGCGCCGACGAGCACATCGACGGGCACCGCAAGCTCCTCGCCCTGCTCGACGTCGCCGACGTGCTCGCGCCCGAGTTCGACCGCGCCGTGGGCAAGCTGGCCAACTCCCTCGCCCACCACGTCGACGAGGAGGAGCGGACGCTGCTCAACGACGCCCGCCTCCAGCTCGACGCCGCCACCCGCTCGGCCCTGGGGGCCGCCTGGCTGGCCGAGCGGGACCGGCTGATCGGGGCCGGATGCGGGCGCCGCGACGCGGTCGCCGCGCTCATCCCCGACGGCCGGCCGCCCCACCAGCGGGGCTCGCAGGAGAGCCTAGGCGCGGCGTAGCAGGGCCACGAACATCGCGTCCGTCCCGTGGCGGTGCGGCCACAGCTGCACCGTCGGGCCGGTCCCCACCTCGGGCAGGGCCGCGGGCAGATACGGCCGCGCGTCCACGAGCTCCATGTCGATCGACGAGCGCCGGGCCGCCTCCGTGACCGAGACCTCCGTCTCGGCCTGGTGCGGCGAGCACGTGACGTACGCCACGACCCCGCCCGGCCGGACCGCCCGGAAGGCCGCCTGGAGCAGCTCCCGCTGCAGCCGGGTGAGCGGCGGCAGGTCCGACGGCTGGCGGCGCCACCGCGCCTCGGGCCGGCGGCGCAGCGCGCCCAGGCCCGTGCACGGCGCGTCGACGAGCACCCGGTCGAAGGCGCCCTCGGGCAGGTCCGGGTCCTTGCCGACGTCGCGGCCGTCCGCGTTGATGGTGTAGACCGGCAGCCCCTCGGTCGCCCGGGCCACGAGCGCCGCCCGGTGATGGGCGACCTCGACCGCGGTCACGTGCGCGTCGCGCTCGGCGGCGAGCGCGCCGAGCAGGCCCGCCTTCCCGCCCGGCCCGGCGCACAGGTCCAGCCAGCGCTCGTCCGGCCCGTCCACGGGCGCGTTCGCGAGCACGGCGGCCACGAGCTGGCTGCCCTCGTCCTGCACGTGCGCGCGCCCGTCGCGTACGGCCGCGATCCCGCCCGGGTCTCCCCCGCCGGCGAGCACGACCGTGTACGGGGAGTAGCGCCCGACCGTCGCCCCGCGCAGCCCGCCCGCGAGGTCGGCCGCGGAGACCAGCCCCGGGCGGGCGCACAGGTGCACGGCCGGCGGCAGGTTGTCCGCGTCCAGCGCGAGCTCGGCCTCGTCGAGGGAGCCCAGCGCGTCGGCGAACGCGTTGACGATCCACGCCGGGTGGGCGTGCACCAGCGCGGCCCGGGCGATCGGGTCCGCGGGCGCCAGGCGCTCGACCCAGGCCGCGCGATCGGACTCGGCGACCCGGCGCAGCACCGCGTTGGCGAAGCCGGCCGCGCCCGGCACCAGCGAGCGCACGAGGTCCACGGTGGTCGCCACGGCGGCGTGGGCGCCGACGCGCATGTGCAGCAGCTGGTACGCCCCGATCCGCAGCGCGTCGCGCACCGGCGGGTCGATGCGCTCCATCGCCCGGTCGGCCGCGGCCGCCACGATCGCGTCGAGGGTCCCGGTCTGGCGCAGGGTGCCGTAGGTCAGCTCGGTCGCGAACGCCGCATCCCGCCCCGACACGCCGTTCTCGCGCAGGATGCCGGGCAGCACCAGGTTGGCGTAGGCGTCGTCGCGGTGCACGGCGGCCACGGCCTCGTAGGCGGCCTCGCGGGCCGGGTCGATCGCCGGCCGGCCGCCGCGCGGGGGCCGGGCGAGCCGGTCGTCGCGCCCACCGGCCGGCCGCTGACCCGGGCCGCGCCGAGGAGCAGAGCGCATCAAGACACGAGCTCCCCGGATTCGACCCGGGCGCCGCGGGCCCACGCGTCCGCGGGCATCGCCTTCTTGCCGGGCGCGGTGACGGTGCCGAGCACCACGGGCACGGTGCCGGTGCCGACGAGCACGCGGTTGCGCTCGACGACCACCTCGCCCGGGCCGGGCGCGGCCGGGCCGCCGGCGATCACGGTCGCGGCCGTGAGCGGGGTCACCGGGCCGAGCTTGAGCCGGTCGCCGCGCAGCGTCGTCCACGCGCCCGGGGCCGGGGTGCAGGCCCGAATCCGCCGGTCGACCGCGAACGCCGGATCGGACCACCGCACCTGGGCGTCCTCCACGGTCAGCTTCGGGGCGTTCGAGATGCCTTCCTGCGGCTGCGGTACCGCCGACAGAGCCCCCGCCGCGATGCCGTCCAGCACCCGCACGAGCAGCTCGGCGCCGGACCCGGCCAGCCGCTCGAGCAGGTCGCCGGAGGTGTCCCGCGGGCCGACCGCCTCCGTGAGCGTGCCGTAGACCGGCCCGGTGTCCAGGCCCTCCTCCAGCTGGAAGACGCTCGCCCCGGTGACCTCGTCGCCATGCAGGACCGCGTGCTGCACGGGCGCGGCGCCCCGCCAGGCGGGCAGCAGCGAGAAGTGCAGGTTCACCCAGCCGTGCCGCGGAATGTCGAGGGCGCTGCGGGGCACCAGTGCGCCGTAGGCGACCACGGGGGCGCAGTCCGGCTCCAGGGCGCGCAACTGGTCCTGGAACTCCGGGTCGCGCGGCTTGGCCGGGGTGAGCACGGGAATCCCGCGCTCGCTCGCCCAGGCGCTCACCGGGGACGGGACGAGCTGCCGCCCGCGGCCGGACGGCGCGTCCGGGCGCGTGACGACCGCCACGAGCTCGTGCTGCGACGCGGCGATGGCGTCGAGGGCGGGCAGCGCCACGGCCGGGGTGCCCGCGAAGATCAGCCTCACCGCGGCCTCACCGGATGCCGAAGAGCCCGTGCGGGCTCGCCTTGACGACCGGCGGCGTGTCCGGGTTGTACCACTCCGCCGCCCGGATCTCCTTCATCGCCTGCTTGCGCCGCTCGGCGTCGAGCCGGTCGACGAACAACACGCCGTCGAGGTGGTCGGTCTCGTGCTGGGCGCAGCGGGCCATCAGCCCGGTGCCGACGATCTGGATCGGGTCGCCGTGCTGGTTGAAGCCCTTGGCGATGACGTTCTGGCGCCGCTTGGTGTCGACATACACCCCGGGGATCGACAGGCAGCCCTCGGGCCCGTCCTGCTCCTCCTCGTCGGGGAACTCCAGCACCGGGTTGACCAGGTGCCCGACCACCTCGTCGACGTCGAAGGAGAACACCCGCAGCCCGACCCCGATCTGCGGGGCGGCCAGGCCGGTGCCGTTCTGCTGGTGCATCGTGTCCAGCAGATCGCTCACCAGCTTGCGCAGCTCCTTGTCGAAGTCGGCGACCGGGTCGGCGGCAGTGCGCAGCACCGGGTCGCCGAACAGACGGACGGACTGGACGGTCAAGCGGCACCTCATCTTGGAGTTCAGCGGAATTCAGCCGTCCAAGTCTAGGCTAGCTTGGATTCGTGTCCGACTCGCCTCGCGTCTCGCTGCGGTCACTCCTGCCGTACCTCCGTGATCATCGGGCCACCCTCGTCGTCGTCGGGGTCCTCTCACTGCTC
Source organism: Dactylosporangium thailandense (assembly GCF_059739745.1). Lineage (NCBI taxonomy): Bacteria > Bacillati > Actinomycetota > Actinomycetes > Micromonosporales > Micromonosporaceae > Dactylosporangium > Dactylosporangium thailandense. The sequence goes on along the minus strand of NZ_AP029195.1, from coordinate 12,224,795 downwards.
GGTTCCGTCACCACGCTCGCCCAGCCGCTGCTCACCCGGGAGGTGCTCGACGGGCTGCAGGCGTCGCGCGCGGTGTGGGGCACGGTCGCCCTGCTCGTGGTGGTGCTCGCGGCGGTCGCGGCGCTCAACGCGGTCCGGGACTTCCTGCTCCAGCGCACGGCCGAAGGGCTCGTGCTCAGCTCGCGCCGCCGGCTGACGCGGCACCTGCTGCGGCTGCCGATCAGCGAGTACGACTCCCGTCGCACCGGCGACCTGCTCTCCCGCGTGGGCGCGGACACGACGCTGCTGCGGGCCGTGGTCACGTCGGGGCTGTTCGAGACCGTCACCGGCGCGGTGATGGTGGTCGGGGCGGCGGTGGCGATGCTGCTGCTCGACCCGATCCTGTTCCTCACCGCCGGGCTCGGGCTCGCGGTGGGCCTGTCGATCGCGCTGATCTTCTCCCGCCGGGTGCGGCCCGCCTCGGAGGCGGCACAGGAGCGCATCGGGGAGATGACCAGCGCCGTGGAGCGCGCGCTCTCGGCCGCCCGCACGATCCGGGCCAGCAACGCCGAGGACCGGGAGATCGCGGCCGTCGAGTCCAGCGCCGAGGAGGCGTACCGCGCGGGCGTGCGCATCGCCCGCCTCCAGGCGCTCGTCGGCCCGGCGAGCATCGCGGCCATCCAGGGCTCGTTCCTGCTCCTGCTCGGCGTCGGGGGCGCGCGGGTCGCCGCGGGCTCGATCTCCGTCGGGGACCTGGTGGCGTTCGTGCTGTACCTGTTCTTCCTGGTCATGCCGCTGGGGCAGGCGATGCACGCGTACACCCAGCTGCAGACCGGCCTCGGCGCGCTGCAGCGCATGGAGGACATCCTCGCCGTGCCCCTGGAGGCCGACGCGGGCACCGCGAGCCCGGGCGCCGGCCCGGCCGCGGTCGTCTTCGAGCACGTCACGTTCGGCTACGCGGCGGCGCCGGAGCCGGTGCTGCGGGACGTGTCGTTCGCCGTGCCGTTCGGCACCCGCACCGCCCTCGTCGGCCCCTCCGGCGCCGGCAAGTCGACGCTGCTGCAGCTCGTCGAGCGCTTCTACGACGTCACCGGCGGCGCGGTCCGGGTGGCCGGGGCCGACGTGCGCGACCTGCCCCGCAAGGCGCTGCGGGCCCACCTCGGGTACGTCGAGCAGGAGGCCCCGGTGCTGGCCGGCACCCTGCGGGAGAACCTGCGCCTGACCATGCCGGAGGCGACCGAGGCCCAGATGCTGGACGTCCTCGCGGCGGTCAACCTCACCGACATCGTCGGGCGCACCGCACACGGCCTGGACGCCCAGGTCGGCGAGGGCGGCGTGCTGCTGTCCGGCGGCGAGCGGCAGCGGCTGGCCATCGCCCGCACCCTGCTCGCCGCGCCCCCGATCCTGCTGCTGGACGAGCCGACCTCGAACCTCGACGCGCGCAACGAGGTCGCCCTGCGCGAGGCGATCGACACCGTCGCGCGCGACCGCACCATGATCGTCGTGGCCCACCGCCTGTCCACCGTGGTCGACGCGGACCAGATCGTGGTGCTGGAGGCGGGCCGGGTCGCCGCCGTCGGCCGCCACGAGGAACTGTTGGAGACCAGTCCCCTCTACCGCGAGCTGGCCACGAACCAGCTCCTGGTGGCATGACCGCCGCCGCCTGGGTCGTCGCCGGGCCGCCGGGCGCCGGCAAGTCGACGGTCGCCGCCCTGCTGCTGCGCCTGCTCTCCCCCACGCCGGCCCTGCTGGACAAGGACACCGTCTACGGCGACTTCGTGGCCGCGACGCTGGAGGCGGCCGGCCGGCCCGGCGGCGAGCGCGAGGGCCCGTGGTACGACGCGAACATCAAGATCCACGAGTACGCGGGCCTCGCCGCGACCGCGCGGGAGATCCGCTCGCACGGCTGCCCGGTCCTGCTCTCGGCGCCGTTCACCGGGCAGATCTCGGACGCGGCCCGCTGGCGGGCGTTCACCGCGGCGCTGGGCGGCGATCCGGTGTCGCTGGTCTGGGTCCGGTCCGATCCGCAGACGTTGCGGGAGCGGCTGATTGCGCGGGGGTCGCAGCGGGACGGGCAGAAGCTGGCTCGGTGGGCGGAGTTTCTGGCGGCTATTCCGCCGGATCGGGTGCCTGTGGTGCCGCATGTGGAGGTCGACAATCGGGCTGGGGCGCCGCCGTTGCTGGAGGCGCTTTCGTCGGTTTTGGCGCGATAAGTCGGGCGCTCCGCGCCACGACTTATCGGATTTATACCCTGTCCGGCGATATGTCCGGAACGCAGCTTTCGGCGCGGGCCCCGTTTGCGAAATGCCGGAAAAGGGTGGATCGCGTCGCGCTGCATCAACGCCGGCCTAGTGGCGCCGCCGCCGGGAGGTCCGAGCAGGCCGGGCGGAGCCAAAGAGAGTGCGCAGCTCACGCGGCCGAGCGGGTCGAGCGCACTGGACGGGCCGAGCAGGTCGAGCGCGCAGGGCAGGCCGAGCTGAAGCCGCGCGAGGCGAACCAAGCGGGACAAATGAGACAAGCCGGGCGAGCCGAATCGGGCCGTGGCGAGCCGAGTCGGGCCGTGGCGGGCCGTGGCGGGCTGAGTCGGGCCGTGGCGGGGCTGAGTCGGGCCGTGGCGGGGCTGAGGTGGGCCACGGCGGGGCCGAGGTGGGGCCGTGGCGGGCTGAGGTGGGCCGCGGCGGGGTGAGCTGGGTCGAGCGGCTGCGTGGATAGGGCCGGGCGGAAGCGGTTTACAGCAAGTCGAGCGGGTCGACCTGGATGCGGACCGGGTCGGCGGCCTTGCGCACCGAGCGCGCCCCCGCCGCCGCCTTCAACGCCAACGCCAGCGCTTTCCCCGCCGACCGCGCCGTCCGGACCAGCATCCGCTCCTGCCCCTCCGCGGCCGGCACGGGCCCGAGCACCTCCGCGCCCGGCGGCAGCTCGGCCAGCGACAGCAGCTCGGCGACCGCGGCCGGCGGCCCGGTCAGCGCCGCGATCCGCGCCGCCGGGGGGAAGCCGAGCTCGCGCCGGTCGGCGAGTTCGCGGGCCGCGAGCCAGGCCGGGTCGAAGCGCAGCAGCGCCTGCACGGCCACCAGCCCGCCGTCGGCGACCACGACCACCGGCGCGCCCGGCCGGGCCAGGGCCGCCGCCGCGAACCAGCGCCGCAGCGCCTCCTCGGTGCCGCGCAGGTCGGCGCGGGTGAGGAAGGCCCAGGCGTCGAGGAGGAGCACGGCGCCGTAGCCGCCCTCGGCCAGCGGCTCGGCGCCGGGGGTGGAGACGACGAGGGTGGACTCGTGCGGCACGACGGTCAGGACCTCGTCGCGGCCCGAGGTGCGCACGGTCGTGTCGGGGAAGGCCCGGGCGAGCTCCTCGGCCGTACGGCGGGCGCCCACGACCGCGGCGCGCAGCCGGCGGCCGCCGCACTCGGGGCAGGCGTGGCCGGCGGCGGGGCGGCCGCACCAGCGGCACACGGGAATCCCGTCGGCGGCCGGGAGGGCGAGCGGGCCGGAGCAGTGGGTGCAGCGGGCCGGGGTGTAGCAGTCGGCGCAGGCGACGGCCGGCAGGTACCCGCGGCGGGGCACCTGGATGAGCACGGGCCGGCCGCCGGCCAGGGCCTCGCGGGCGGCGCGCCAGGCGATCGTGGGCAGGCGGGCGGCCTGGGCCTGAGGGTCCCGGGCACGCTCGTGCTCCCCGACGGTCAGCACGCGCGGCATGACCCGGCGCAGCTCGTCCCGGGCGGCGCCGACCTCGATCGCCCAGCCGGTCTCGACGAGCTGTTGTGCTTCAGCGGTACGTCCGAAGCCCCCCACGATCGCCGCACACCGCTCCTGCTCGGCGCGGGCGAGCAGGACCTGGCGGGCGTGCGGGTATGGCGCGCGCTGCTCGGCGTGCAGGTCGTCCCCGTCGTCCCAGATGGCGACGAGGCCGAGGTCGTGCACCGGGGCGAAGGCGGCCGCGCGGGTGCCGATGACGATGCGGGCGGTGCCGCGGGCGACGGCGAGAAAGCGGCGGTACCGTTCGGCCGGCCCGATCGCGGCCGACAGCGCCACGTGGTGGCCCGGGCCGCCGAGGACCCGCAGCAGGGCGGCGTCGAGGCGGTCGAGGTCCCGGGCGTCGGCCACCACGACGAGCGCGCCCCGGCCGGCGGCGAGGCTGGTCGCGGCGGCCTCGGCGAGGCGGGACGGCCAGTCCTCGCCGGGCAGGGCCGTCCAGACCGCGCGGGGCGCCCGATCGTCGGCGAGGGCCCGCAGCAGCGCGACGCCGGCCGTGTACCGCGCCCAGCCCGCCCCGAAAGCCCCGCCACCCGGACGGACCGCGGGGGACGAATCGCCCGAGCCGGGAGCCGAGGACGAATCGCCCGAGCCGGGAGCCGAAGACGAATCGCCCGAGCCGGGAGCCGGGGACGAATCGCCCGAGCCGGGAGCCGGGGACGAATCGCCCGGGCCGGGAGCCGAAGACGACAAGGCGGGGATGGGCGAGAAGGCCGGGATGGCGAAGGGTTCGGGCGCGGGAGCCGGCTCGGCCGCCTCGGCCCGTGCGTGGCGGGGCGGGATCGCGAGGCGCAGGACGTCGGAGAGGGTGCCCGCGTACCGGTCGGCGACCTCCCGAGCCAGCCGCGCGACGGCCGGCGTGAGCACGACCTCGGGCGAGACGACCTTCTCCAGGTACGACAGCCGCCCCTCGTGCTCGCTCGACGCGGCCCGTTCGAGCACGAACCCGTCGACGAGCTGGCCGGCGAAGCGCACCTTCACGCGCGTGCCCGGGCGGGCGTCCGCGGCGGCGTCGGCCGGCACCAGGTAGTCGAAGGGGCGGTCGAGGTGGGGCAGCGGGCTGTCCACGCACACGCGGGCGATCGGCGAATCGTCGGCCGCGCGTTTCGGCGGAGCCGCCTTGCGCGCCGCGCGCGCCTTCCCGCCGGCGTTTCCGGCAATGCGCTCGGCGGCCGCGCGCGGCTTCAGTTCCGACTCGGGGAACAACGCCGGTTCAATAGGCTCTGATGGATCGGTTGAGCGTGCATCAATGCGAGGTGAAGCTGAATGAATAGACTCTGACGGATTCCCGTCCGGCGACGGAAATGACGAAGGCCGATCAAACCGGGATCCGGGCTGATCGGCCAACGTCGGAAAAGTTTTCGAGAATGCGTCAGGCGCCGGCGGCGGACTTCAGCTCGGCCGTGCGGGAGGCCTGCTCCCACGAGAAGCCGGGCAGCTCGCGGCCGAAGTGACCGTAGGCCGCGGTCTGCTGGTAGACCGGCTTGAGCAGGTCCAGGTCGCGGATGATGGCGGCCGGGCGCAGGTCGAAGACCTCGTTGATGGCCTTCTCGATGCGCTCGACCGGCACGACCTCGGTGCCGAAGGTCTCCACGAACAGCGAGACCGGGTGCGCCTTGCCGATCGCGTAGGCCACCTGCACCTCGCAGCGGTCGGCCAGGCCCGCGGCCACCACGTTCTTGGCCACCCAGCGCGTCGCGTAGGCCGCCGAACGGTCCACCTTCGACGGGTCCTTGCCGGAGAACGCGCCGCCACCGTGGCGGGCGTAGCCGCCGTAGGTGTCAACGATGATCTTGCGGCCGGTCAGGCCGGCGTCGCCCATCGGGCCGCCGATCTCGAAGCGACCGGTCGGGTTGACCAGCAGCCGGTAGCCCTCGGTCTCCAGGCCCAGGCCCTCGAGCTCGGGGGCGATGACGTGCTCGCGCACGTCCGGGGTGAGCAGCGAGTCGAGCGAGATGTCCGGGGCGTGCTGGCTGGACACCACGACGGTGTGCAGGCGCACCGGGCGCAGGCCGTCGTATTCGATGGTGACCTGGGTCTTGCCGTCCGGGCGCAGGTAGGGGATCGTGCCGTCCTTGCGCACCGCGGAGAGGCGGCGGGCGAGGCGGTGGGCCAGCGCGATCGGCAGCGGCATGAGCTCGGGCGTCTCGTTGCACGCGAAGCCGAACATCATGCCCTGGTCGCCGGCGCCCTGCAGGTCGAGAGCGTCGCCGCCGGCGCCCTCGCGCACCTCGATGGCCGAGTCGACGCCCTGCGCGATGTCGGGCGACTGCGAGCCGATGGACACGCTCACGCCGCAGGACGCGCCGTCGAAGCCCTTCTTGGACGAGTCGTAGCCGATGCCCAGGATCGTCTCGCGGACGATCTTCGCGATGTCGGCGTAGGCGGTCGTGGTCACCTCGCCGGCGACGTGGACCTGGCCGGTCGTGATGAGCGTCTCGACCGCCACGCGGCTGCGCGCGTCCTGGGCGAGGAGCGCGTCGAGAACGCCGTCACTGATCTGATCGGCGATCTTGTCCGGGTGGCCTTCGGTGACCGACTCTGACGTGAACAGGCGGCGTGCCAATGGTGCTCCTCAGGAGATACGGCGGACGAGAGATGAGTTTCGCCAGAGTGTACGACCTCGGACTGGCGCCGCGGTCGACCCCCGGCTGGGTATCACGGCGCTCCGTTGCGCCTCACACCCCGTCGATCAGGCGAAACAGGCGGCCACGCGGTCCAAAATCCTATCCGCCAGCTCGTCTTTGGGTAGTTCGGGCAACGGATCGCGGCTGCCGTCGGCACCGAGGATGACGGCCTGGTTGCGCTCCGCACCGAAGGTCTTGTTCACGCCGACCTCGTTGACCACGATGAGGTCGGCCCGCTTGCGCAGCAGTTTCTCGTGCCCGGCCACGACGGCCCGCTCGAGGTCGGCGGTCTCGGCCGCGAAGGCGACGAGCACCTGCCCCTCGGGCTTGCCCGCGCCCAGCTCGGCGGCGATGTCGGGGTTGGTGACCAGCTCCAGCACGGGTGCCGCGCCGTCCACCTTCTTGATCTTGGTCTCGGACAGGTGCGCGGGCCGGAAGTCGGCGGGCGCGGCGGCCATGATCACGGCGTCGGCGCCCTTGGCGGCGGCGACCGCGGCCAACCGCAGCTGCTCGGTGGTCTCGACCCGCACCACGTCGGCCCCCGCCGGGTCCGGCAGTGTGACGTTCGCCGCGATCAGGGTGACGCGGGCCCCGCGGGCCACGGCGGCGCGGGCGATCGCGTAGCCCTGCTTGCCGGAGGACCGGTTGCCGATGAACCGGACCGGGTCGATCGGCTCGCGGGTGCCGCCGGCGGTGACCACGACGTGCCGCCCGGCCAGATCGCTCCCGCCGGACTCCCCCGCCCCGCGGCGCAGCAGCCGGACGGCGACGTCGAAGATCTCGGCCGGCTCGGGCAGCCGCCCCTTGCCGGTGTCGGCGCCGGTGAGCCGCCCGACGGCGGGCTCGAGCACCACGGCGCCGCGGGCGCGCAGGGTGGCGACGTTGGCCTGGGTGGCGGGGTGCTCCCACATCTCGGTGTGCATGGCGGGCGCGAAGAGCACCGGGCACCGGGCGGTGAGCAGCGTGTTCGTGAGCAGGTCGTCGGCGAGGCCGTGCGCGGCCTTCGCGAGGATGTCGGCGGTGGCCGGGGCGACGACGAGCAGGTCGGCCTCGCGGCCGAGGCGGACGTGGGGCACCTCGTGGGCGCCGGTCCAGACGTCGGCGCTGACCGGCTGCCCGGACAGCGCGGCCCAGGTGGCCTCGCCGACGAAGGTGAGGGCGGCGGCGGTGGGGACGACCCGCACCCGGTGACCGGACTCGGTCAGGCGCCGCAGCAGCTCGCAGGCCTTGTAGGCGGCGATGCCACCGGCCACGCCGAGGACGACCCGAGGGCGTCCCTCGGCGGGCTGGTCAGGCATTGCTTGCTCAGACGACTTCTTCGATGCGCTCGGCGGTCAGCAGCCCGCTGTTGATCTCGCGCAGGGCGATGGAGAGCGGCTTCTCCTGCGGCGTGGTCTCCACGAGGGGACCGACGTATTCGAGCAGCCCCTCGCCCAGCTGGCTGTAGTAGGCATTGACCTGGCGGGCACGCTTCGCCGCGAAGATCACCAGGGCGTACTTCGACGTCGTCTTTTCCAGCAGTTCGTCGATCGGCGGGTTGGTGATCCCCTGCGGGTCTGCCACGGTTCCGGCCACGGATCTAAACCTCAACACTTTCGGAATTGACGGCTCTTGCGAGCGAACCGCACAACCTTACCAGAGCCCCGGCCCGACTGAGCAGCCGGAACGCCGACGCGCCCGGACCGGGGAGGTCCGAGCGCGTCGGGATGATGCAACCGGTCCGGGGGGACCGCCGGGGGCTCACTTGCCGCCGGCGAACTCCCCGAGCAGGGCCTTGCGCTGCTGGTCACCGAGACCGCGCAGGCGGCGGCTCTCGGCGATCTTCAGCTTCTCCATGATCTGCGTTGCCCGGATCTTGCCGATGCCGGGCATCGCCTGGAGCACGGCCGAGACCTTGAGCTTGCCGACGACGTCGTCGGACTCCGCACGGTCGATCACGGCGGCAAGGGTCGTCTTGCCCTGCTTGAGTTGCTCCTTCAGCTCAGCGCGAGCCTTACGGATCTCAGCCGCCTTTTCCAAAGCGGCCGCGCGCTGTTCCGGGCTCAGTGACGGGAGCGGCACCAGGTCTCCTCAGGTCCCTTGAAAAAAGTGTTGATGGTCTAGCGCCGGGAAAACTAGCGGTCAGAAGCCATTTCGGCAACGTCGGAAGGCAAGATCGACGCCTTGTGAAGATTCGATGATCACGCAGTGACCGCAATTGCGGACGCACAGGAATCACGCGCACGGTCCGCCGCGGCCCGCAACGCGGCCTGATCCGGACCCGCCGAGAGGACCTCACGCGACCACGACGGCAGAACGAGATCGAGCGCGTTCCCGAATACGGCGCGCAGATCCTCGGCCTTTCCGCCCTGCGCGCCGAGGCCCGGCGCGAGGATCGGTCCATTGAGATCGGTCAGCCTGTGGCCGGTCGGCCCGACGGTCGCGCCGACCACCACGCCGATGTCGCCCATCGGGCTCACACCCGCGTTGACCTGCGAAATCTCGTCAATGATGGTCTGCGCGACGGTGCGCCCGTCGGCCGCGACGGCCCGCTGGACGGCCGCGCCCTCGGGATTGGAGGTGAGGGCCAGGACGAACGCGCCGAGCCCGTTTTGGCGGGCCTTGTCGATGATCGGGCGAAGCGCACCGAAGCCGAGGTAGGGACTGACCGTGACCGCGTCGGCGCACAGCGGGGAGGCCGGATCGAGGTACGCGTCGGCGTACGCGGCGGCCGTCGAGCCGATGTCGCCCCGCTTGACGTCGAGAATCACGAGGCTCCCGGAGCCGCGCAACTGTCGGATAACCGACTCGAGCACGGCTATGCCTCTGGAGCCGAAACGCTCAAAAAAGGCGGACTGGGGCTTGATCGCCGCGACCCGTCCGGCCAGGGCCTCGCCGACCGTCCGACCGAACGCTTCCAGGCCCTTGACATCGTCGGAGAGGCCCCAGGCGGCCAGGAGGGAGGGGTGAGGGTCGATGCCCACGCACAGCGGCCCCAGCGAGTCCATGGCGGCCCGCAGACGGGCCCCGAAAGCATCAGTCACGTCGCGCTCCTCGTCGCTGCGACGGCTCCGCGCACGAGCGCCGGGCCGTGGTAGATGAAGCCGGTGTAGAGCTGCACGAGCGCGGCGCCCGCGTCGAGCATCCGGGCGGCGTCGTCGGGGCGTGTGATGCCGCCCACGCCGATGACCGGCAGCCCGGACTCCTTGGCCACGAACCGCACGACCTCGAGGGCCCGCGGGGCGAGCGGCCGCCCGCTGAGCCCGCCGGTCTCCGGGGTCGTCACGCCGGGGCGCTCGATGGTCGTGTTGGTCGCGATGAGCCCGGCCACGCCCAGCCCGAGGCAGACGTCGAGCAGGTCGCCCAGGGCGGTCTCGGTCAGGTCGGGGGCGACCTTGACCAGGATCGGCACCTCGCCGCCGAGCGCTTGGGCCTCCGAGCGCAGGGCGCCGAGCAGGGCCGACAGGTGCGCCTTGTCCTGCAGCTCGCGCAGGCCCGGCGTGTTGGGCGAGCTGACGTTGACGGCGAAGTACGAGCCCAGGCCGTACAGCTGCCGGAAACTGTGCACGTAGTCCTCGACGGCGCCGGTCAGCGGGGTCACCTTCGACTTGCCCAGACTGATGCCCAGCGGCACCGGGAGCGGCCCCAGCGCCCGCAGCCGGGCCGCGAGGGCCTCGGCGCCGGCGTTGTTGAAGCCCATCCGGTTCACGATCGCCTCGTGCTGCGGCAGGCGGAACAGCCGCGGCCGGTCGTTGCCCGGCTGGGCGTGCCGGGTGACGGTGCCGACCTCGACGAAGCCGAAGCCCAGCCGCGGCCAGGCACCCAGGGCCCGGCCGTCCTTGTCCATGCCGGCGGCGAGCCCGACCGGGTTCGGGAAGTCCACCCCGAACACGGTCCGGCGAGCCCCGGGCGGGCTCAGGGCCCGCCGCGCCCGGGGCAGCCGTGCGAGCATGCGCAGGGTCCGCTCGTGCACCGACTCGGCGTCGCCGCCGTGCAGCCGGAACAGGACCGGGCGGACCGTGCGCTCGTAGAGGCCGGTCACCGCGCCTGCCGCAGGGCCGCGTGCAGCTCCTGCAGCGGGCGGACCGTCATCTCCCCGCGGATGAGCGCCTCGACGCCCATCACCGCGGCCGCCGCGCCCGGCAGGGTCGTGATGCAGGGGATGTCGGCGACCACGGCGGCGCTGCGGATCTCGTAGCCGTCCTGGCGCCCGCTGGAGCCCTGCGGGGTGTTGATCACCAGGTCGACCTCGCCGCCCGCGATGAGGGAGACGGCGTTGCGCCCGGCGCCCTCCTCGAAGTGCTTGGGCACGATCTCGCACGCCACGCCGTAGCGGCGCAGCACCTGCCCGGTGCCGGCCGTGGCCACGATCGCGAAGCCGAGGTCGGCGAGGCGCTTGACCGGGAAGACGATCCCGCGCTTGTCCCGGTTGGCCACCGTGACGAGCACGGTGCCGGAGGTGGGCAGCGAGCCGTACGCGGCCGCCTGCGACTTGGCGAAGGCGTGCCCGAAGGACGGGTCGATGCCCATGACCTCGCCGGTCGACTTCATCTCGGGGCCGAGCAGGTTGTCCACGCCCTTGCCGTCGGCGGTGCGGAACCGCTTGAACGGCAGCACCGCCTCCTTCACGGCCACCGGCGCGTGCTCGGGCACCGACCCGCCGTCGCCCTCGGCCGGCAGCAGCCCCTCCGCGCGCAGCTCGGCGACGGTGGCCCCGAGCGCGATGCGGGCGGCCGCCTTGGCCAGCGGCACCGCGGTCGCCTTGGACACGAACGGCACCGTACGGGAGGCGCGCGGGTTGGCCTCGAGGACGTACAGCACGTCGTCCTTGAGCGCGTACTGCACGTTGAGCAGCCCCTGCACCCCGATCCCGCGCGCGATGGCGACCGTGTACCGGCGCACCTCGGCCAGGTGCACGGCCGCGAGCGTGATCGGCGGCAGCGCGCAGGACGAGTCGCCGGAGTGGATGCCGGCCTCCTCGATGTGCTCCATCACGCCGCCGAGGTACACCTCGCCGGTCGCGTCGCACAGCGCGTCGACGTCGATCTCGATGGCGTCGTCGAGGAAGCGGTCGACGAGCACCGGGTGCGCGGGCGAGATCTCGGTGGCCCGGCCGATGTAGTCGCGCAGGGTCGGCTCGTCGTAGACGATCTCCATGCCCCGCCCGCCGAGCACGTAGGACGGGCGCACCAGCACCGGGTAGCCGATCTCGTCGGCGATCCGCTTGGCCTCCGGGAACGTGGTCGCGGTGCCGTGCGCGGGCGAGCGCAGCCCGGCCTCGGTGAGCAGCTGGCCGAAGAGGCCGCGGTCCTCGGCGAGGTCGATCGCCGTGGGCGACGTGCCCACGATCGGCACCCCGGCCCGCTCCAGTCGCTCGGCGAGCCCGAGCGGGGTCTGCCCGCCCAGCTGCACGATGACGCCCACGACGCCGGGGCCGCCGGCGGCCCGGCCCGAGCTGTCCTCGGCGTGCACGACCTCGAGGACGTCCTCGAAGGTGAGCGGCTCGAAGTACAGCCGGTCGGCGGTGTCGTAGTCGGTGGAGACGGTCTCCGGGTTGCAGTTGACCATGACGGTCTCGAAGCCCTTGGCCCGCAGCGCCATGACCGCGTGCACGCACGAGTAGTCGAACTCGATGCCCTGGCCGATGCGGTTCGGGCCGGAGCCGAGGATGATCACCTTCGGCCGGTCGGACGGGGTGACCTCGGTCTCGTCCTCGTACGTGCTGTAGTGGTACGGCGTCCCGGCGGCGAACTCGGCGGCGCAGGTGTCGACCGTCTTGTAGACCGGCCGCAGCCCGAGGCGGTGGCGCAGCGAGCGCACCCCGTCCTCGCCGGCGAACTCGGGCCGCAGCGCGGCGACCTGGCGGTCCGACAGCCCGGCGCGCTTGGCCCGGCGCAGCAGCGGCAGGTCGAGCACGGCGGCGTCGATGATCTCGGCCCGCAGCTCCACGAGCGCGGCGAGCTGGTCGACGAACCACGGGTCGAAGCCCGACGCGGCCGCGACCTCCTCGACCGTGTGGCCCTGGCGCAGGGCCAGCTCCGCGGTGTAGAGGCGTCCGTCGTGCGGGACGCGCAGGTCCCCGAGCAGCGAGGCGTCCGGCACCGTCCAGAAGCCCGCGGCCTTCGTCTCCATCGAGCGCATGGCCTTGCCCAGCGCCTCGGCGAAGGTCCGCCCGAGCGACATCGCCTCGCCGACCGACTTCATCGTGGTGGTGAGCTCGGCGTCGGCGCCGGGGAACTTCTCGAAGGCGAAGCGCGGGATCTTCACCACGACGTAGTCCAGCGACGGCTCGAACGCGGCCGGCGTCTTGAGCGTGATGTCGTTGGGGATCTCGTCGAGCGTGTAGCCGATGGCGAGCTTCGCCGCGATCTTCGCGATCGGGAAGCCGGTCGCCTTGGAGGCCAGCGCGCTGGAGCGGGACACCCGCGGGTTCATCTCGATGACCACGAGCCGCCCGTTGGCCGGGTTCACCGCGAACTGGATGTTGCAGCCGCCGGTGTCGACCCCGACCTCGCGCAGCACGGCGATGCCGAGATCGCGCAGCTTCTGGTACTCCACGTCGGTGAGCGTCATCGCCGGCGCGACGGTCACCGAGTCGCCGGTGTGCACGCCCATCGCGTCCACGTTCTCGATCGAGCACACGACGACGACGTTGTCGTGCTTGTCGCGCATGAGCTCGAGCTCGTACTCCTTCCAGCCCAGCACGCTCTCCTCGATGAGCACCTCGTGCACGGGCGAGGCGGCCAGGCCGCCGCCGGCCAGCCGCTCGAGGTCCTCGGGGGTGTGGGCCATGCCGGAGCCGAGCCCGCCCATGGTGAACGAGGGCCGGATGACGACCGGCAGGCCGAGGTCGGCGACGGTGGCGTGCACCTCGTCCATGGAGTGGCACACCCGCGAGCGGGGCGTCTCGCCGCCGGCGCGGGCGACGATGTCCTTGAACAGCTGCCGGTCCTCGCCGCGGCGGATGGCGTCGATGTCGGCGCCGATGAGCTCGACGCCGTACTTCTCCAGGACGCCCGCCTCGTGCAGGGCCACCGCGGTGTTGAGCGCGGTCTGCCCGCCGAGGGTGGCCAGCAATGCGTCGGGGCGCTCCTTGGCGATCACCTGCTCGACGAACTCGGGCGTGATCGGCTCGACGTAGGTCGCGTCGGCGAACTCGGGGTCGGTCATGATGGTCGCCGGGTTGCTGTTCACCAGGCTGACCCGCAGGCCCTCGGCCCGCAGCACGCGGCAGGCCTGGGTGCCGGAGTAGTCGAACTCGCACGCCTGCCCGATGACGATCGGACCGGATCCGATGACGAGGACGTGCCGGAGGTCGGTGCGCTTAGGCATTGGTCTGCATCAGCTCCGCGAATCGATCGAACAGGTAATCCGCGTCGTGCGGCCCCGCTGCCGCCTCCGGGTGGTACTGCACGGTGAAGGCCGGCGTGTCGAGGCAGCGCAGGCCCTCGACCACGTTGTCGTTGAGGCAGACGTGGCTGACCTCGACGGCGCCGAACTCGGTGTCGGCCCTGGCGTCCAGCGGCGCGTCGACCGCGAAGCCGTGGTTGTGGCTGGTGACCTCGACCTTGCCGGTGGTGCGGTCGAGCACCGGCTGGTTGATGCCGCGGTGGCCGTAGCCGAGCTTGTAGGTGCCGAAGCCGAGCGCCCGGCCGAGGATCTGGCTGCCGAAGCAGATGCCGAAGAGCGGGATGCGCGCGCCCAGCACCGCCTTGGCCAGGCTCACCGGGCCGTCGGCGGTCGCCGGGTCGCCGGGGCCGGGCGAGAAGAAGACCGCGTCGGCGCCGAGCGCCCGGATGTCCTCGAGCGTCGCCGAGGCGGGCAGCACGTGGGTGGTGACCCCGCGGGCGGCGAGCCGGCGCGGGACGTTGCGCTTGATCCCGAGGTCGATCGCGGCGACCGTGAACCGGTGCTCGCCCTCGGCCTGCACGGTGTACCGCTGCGCCGTGCTGACCTCGGCGGACAGGTCGGCACCGAGCATCTGCGGCTGGCGGCGGACCCGTTCGAGCAGCGCCTGCGGGTCGGACTCGACGCTGGAGACGCCGACCCGCATGGCCCCGCGCTCGCGCAGGTGCCGGGTGAGCGCCCGGGTGTCGATGCCGCTGATGCCCACCACGTCCTCGGCGGCCAGCCGGTCCTCGAGGCTGCCGGTGGCGCGCCAGTTGGAGTGGCTGCGGGACGGGTCGCGCAGCACGTAGCCGGCCACCCAGATCCGGTCGGACTCGTCGTCCTCGTCGTTGACCCCGGTGTTGCCGATCTGCGGCGCGGTCTGCACGACCACCTGGCGGTGGTAGGAGGGGTCGGTCAGCGTCTCCTGGTAGCCGGTCATGCCGGTGTTGAAGACGGCCTCGCCGAAGGTCTCGCCGATGCCACCGAACGCCTCACCCCGGAAGGTGCGCCCGTCCTCCAGGACGAGCAGGGCCTCTCTGCGCCTCACCGTGTCGCCTTTCCGTTCAGCACCGTCGGCTCGCCGCGCAGGTAGGTCGCGTCGATGCGGCCGCGCAGCTCCATTCCGGCGTAGGGGGTGTTGCGGGAGCGGCTGGCCAGGGCCGTCGGGTCGACGGTCCAGCGCACGCTCGGGTCGAAGATCGCGATGTTGGCGGGCTGCCCGGCGGCCAGCGGCGTCCCGTGCCCGCTCAGCCCGGCGATGCGGGCCGGCGCGGCCGACATCCACTCGGCGATGCGGTCCCAGCGCGGGCCCATCGTCTGCACCACGATCGCGAGCGCCGTCTCCAGCCCGAGCATGCCGGGCCGGGCGTACGCCCACTCGCACTCCTTGTCCTCCACGCTGTGCGGGGCGTGGTCGGTGGCGACGCAGTCGATGGTGCCGTCCAGCAGGCCCTCGCGCAGGGCCAGCACGTCGGCCTCGGTGCGCAGCGGCGGGTTGACCTTGAAGACCGGGTCGTACTGGGTGGCGCGGTCCTCGGTGAGCAGCAGGTGGTGCGGGGCGACCTCGGCGGTGACCCGCCAGCCCTTGGACTTGGCCCAGCGGATCAGCTCGACGCTGCCCGCGGTGGAGACGTGGCAGATGTGCAGCCGCGCGCCCACGTGCCCGGCCAGCAGCACGTCGCGGGCGATGATCGCCTCCTCGGCGACGGCCGGCCAGCCGGTGAGCCCGAGCCGCGCGGCGACCGCGCCCTCGTTCATCTGCGCGCCGATGGTCAGCCGCGGCTCCTCCGCGTGCTGGGCGATCACCCCGTCGAAGGCCTTCACGTACTCCAGCGCGCGGCGCATGAGCCGCGGGTCGTGCACGCAGTGCCCGTCGTCGGAGAAGACCCGGACCTTCGCCGCGGAGTCGGCCATCGCCCCGAGCTCGGCGAGCTGCTCGCCGGCCAGGCCCACGGTCACGGCCCCGATCGGCTGGACGTCGACCAGGCCGGCCTCGCGCCCGAGCCGCCACACCTGCTCGACCACGCCCGCGGTGTCGGCGACCGGCGAGGTGTTGGCCATCGCGCACACGGCGGTGTAGCCGCCCAGGGCCGCGGCCCGGGAGCCGGACTCGACGGTCTCGGCGTCCTCCCGGCCCGGCTCGCGCAGGTGGGTGTGCAGGTCCACGAGGCCGGGCAGCGCGATGACGGGCCCGGTCTTCGCCGGGTCGATCGCGACGATGACGCCGTCCTCGACGGTGATCTCGCCGAGCTGGGTGTTGGGGATGATCACGATTTTCCTCCGAGCAGCAGGTAGAGCACGGCCATCCGCACGGAGACGCCGTTGGCGACCTGTTCGACGATCGTGGAGCGGGCGGAGTCGGCCACCTCGGGCGCGATCTCCATGCCGCGGTTCATCGGGCCCGGGTGCATGACGATCGCGTGCTCGGGCAGGCGGCGCATGCGGGGCACGTCGAAGCCGTAGCGGCGGGAGTACTCGCGCTCGGAGGGGAAGTACGCCTGGTTCATCCGCTCCCGCTGCACGCGCAGCATCATCACCACGTCGGCGTCGGGCACCACCGCGTCGAGGTCGTAGCAGGTGCGGGCGGGCCACGCCTCGACCCCGACCGGCAGCAGCGTCGGCGGCGCGACGAGCGTCACCTTGGCCCCGAGCGTGTGCAGCAGCTGCACGTTGGAGCGCGCGACCCGCGAGTGCAGCACGTCGCCGACGATCACGACGTTGAGCCCGGCGAGGCGCCGGAGGCGGCTGCGCATGGTGTACGCGTCCAGCAGCGCCTGCGTCGGGTGCTCGTGGGTGCCGTCGCCGGCGTTGACCACGCTGCCGTCGACCCAGTTGGCGAGCCGGTGCGGCGCCCCGCTGGCCGGGTGGCGCACCACCACGGCGTCGGCGCCCATCGCCTGCAGCGTCAGCGCCGTGTCCTTGAGACTTTCACCCTTGGAGACGCTGGAGCCCTTGGCGGAGAAGTTGATGACGTCGGCGGACAGGCGCTTGGCCGCGGCCTCGAAGGAGATCCGGGTGCGGGTGGAGTCCTCGTAGAAGAGGTTCACCACGGTCCGGCCGCGCAGCGTGGGCAGCTTCTTGACCTCCCGCGCGGCCAGGCTCGCCATCTCCTCGGCGGTGTCCAGCACCAGGGTGGCGGTCGGCGCGTCGAGGTCGGCCGCGCTGAGCAGGTGCTTGATCATGCCCGGTCCCCCTTGCTCTTGATCAGGACGGCGTCGCTGCCGTCGATCTCGGCCGTCAGCACCCGCACGTTCTCGTCCATCGAGGTCGGGATGTTCTTGCCCACGTAGTCGGCCCGGATGGGCAGCTCGCGATGGCCGCGGTCGACCAGCACGGCCAGCTGGACGGCGCGGGGCCGGCCGAGGTCCTTGAGCGCGTCGAGCGCGGCGCGGACCGTGCGCCCGGAGAACAGGACGTCGTCGACGAGGATCACGCGGCGCCCGTCGAGGCCGCCGGGTGGAATTTCCGTGTGACCCACAGCACGCGTCGCGTGGAGCCGCAGATCGTCTCGGTAGAGCGTGATGTCCAACACACCCACCGGGACATCAAAGCCCTCGAACGCGGCGATCCGGGCAGCCAGACGGCGAGCCAGCGGAACGCCACGAGTAGGTATGCCCAGCAGCACCGTTTCGGCCGCTCCGGACGTCTTTTCCAGAATCTGGTGGGCAATCCGGTCCACCACACGGGCGACATCCGTCGCCGTTAGGATGGTTTTACCCAGCTCAGTGCCGGTTGTCGGGGACGACAAAACCAGACCTCCTTCCCCGCCTCTCCGGACGGGTCGTTAAAGGACGTCGAACGTCAACTACCCTAACAACCGCCCTGACCAGGGCAACGGAAGGGTCTCGACCACTTGACCCCGCGTCGTGCGCCAGTTACGGTCACGCTCCGTAGCGATCGCTGGGGAAACCCCTCAGGCCAGTGACTGGGAGTGTCCGTATGCCGTCTGAGTACGCCAAGTCTCTTGGTGCTCGCCTGCGCTCCATCCGACAGCAGCAGGGGCTGTCTCTGCAGGGTGTCGAGGAGAAGTCGGCCGGGCGCTGGAAGGCCGTCGTCGTCGGGTCGTATGAGCGTGGCGACCGTGCCGTCACCGTCTCTCGCCTGGCCGAGCTGGCCGAGTTCTACCGCGTGCCCGTCGCCGAGCTGCTGCCCGAGGGCAGCGGTGTGCGCCACGAGCCCACCAACAAGATCGTCCTCGACCTGGAGCGCCTTTACGACGCCGGCGCCGAGGACCTCGCCTACGTCGCCCGGTACGCCCGGGCCATCCAGCAGCAGCGCGGCGACTACAACGGCCGCGTGCTGTCCATCCGCGCCGACGACCTGCGCGCCCTGGCGATCGTCTACGACGCCTCGCCGTCGGGCCTGGTCGAGCGCCTCAACGAGCACGGCGTGCTGGTCACCGACCCGCGGAGCCTGTTCCAGAGCTGACAGCACGACGCAAGGGCCGCACTCGGGATCGAGTGCGGCCCTTTGCTCTTGGCACCGCGCAGTCGCAGGGCCAGGGCCAGCGAAGCTGGGCCCCGGCCCGAGTCGCCCGGGAGGAACGGTCCGCAGGTGACGCGGTCCGGGCCCCGGAAAGCACCCTCAGGTGGCGTAGTCCGCGATCCGGCCCAGGATGCCGTTGAGGAAGCGGGGCGAGTCGTCGGTGGAGAGCGTCTCGGCCAGTTCGACCGCCTCGGTGATCGCCACCGGGTTGTCGATCTCGTCGTTGTAGAGCAGCTCGTAGACGGCGATGCGGGCCAGGTTGCGGTCCACCACCGGCATCCGCTCCAGCGTCCAGCCCTCGGCGTAGCTGGCCAGCAGCTCGTCGATGCGGGCCGAGTGGTCCTCGACGCCCTCGACCAGGCGGACCGTGTAGGGCAGGTAGGACGGCTTCGGCTCCTCCAGGTTGGCCACGTAGGCGGCCAGGACCGACCCGCGCGACTCCTTGCGCAGGTCGGCCATGTACAGCACGTCCAGGGCCCGCTTGCGAGCCTTGCGGCGGGCCGTCATCTGGGCGGTGACGTCACCGCCCAGAAAAGAATTGTTCCCGGTCACGCCGCCTCCGCTTCGCTCCGGCGCCGCGACTTGGGCCTGCGCCCCTGGTGACCGGCCCCTCCGCTTCGCTCCGGACCGGTCACGCCCGGCCCAGGTAACGGCTGTCGCGGGTGTCGACCTTGATCTTCTCGCCGGTCGAGATGAACAGCGGCACGTTGACGGTCGCGCCGGTCTCGACGGTGGCCGGCTTGGTGCCGCCGGTGGAGCGGTCGCCCTGCAGGCCCGGCTCGGTGTAGGTGACCTCGAGGATCACCGAGGTCGGCAGCTCGACGTAGAGCGGCGCCTCCTCGTGCGTGGCGACGATCACCTCGGCCTCGGGGAGCAGGAACTTGCTCGCCTCGCCGACGACCCCGCCGGGAACGGTGATCTGGTCGTACGTGTCCAGGTCCATGAACACGAAGTCCTCGCCGTCGGCGTAGAGGTACTGCATCGTGCGCTTGTCGACGGTGGCGGTCTCGACCTTGGTGCCGGCGTTGAACGTACGGTCGACCACCTTGCCGGAGAGCACGTTCTTGAGGGTGGTCCGCACGAACGCGCCGCCCTTGCCCGGCTTGACATGCTGGAACTCAACGACGGTCCACAGGTCGCCGTCGAGGTTGAGCACCAGGCCGTTCTTCAGGTCGTTCGTGGATGCCATGTGATTCGACGTCACTTTCGTCACTGCCGGCCCAGCGGACCGGGAAGATGTGATCCCGAGCGGTACGCGGGAAAAGGCCCGGTGAAGTGTACCGGGAAGGCAGGAGTGGCCCGACGCAGTGTACCGGGCACAGCGGCCCGTGTTCATCTTTCCGTATCCATCGAGACACCTGACTCTGCCAGCGTGCCGGGGTGGGAAGACCGGACCTCCTCAACCGTACCCTGGGCTTCGCCGGATCCGTCGCCATCGCACTGGGCGGTCTGGCCGCCGGCGCTCTTCCCGAACGCGGTGACCCGTTCGCCCACTGGCCGGTGATCCGTGAGCTGCGGCACTTCCCCCTGGTGGCGATCGCGGCGGCCTACGTGGGGATCGCCCTGCTGTGCGGCGCCTGGCTGCGGCTGCGGCGCACGCTGGACGAGCACAGCCCGGCCGACCTCGTGCGGACGCTGCTGTGCTGGGCGGCCCCGCTGGTGCTCGTCCCGCCGATGTTCTCCCAGGACGTGTACAGCTACCTGGCCCAGGGCGCGATGGTGCACGAGGGGTTCGACGCGTACAAGTTCGGCCCCAGCACCATGGGCGGCCCCTTCGCCGCGGAGGTCCCCGCGATCTGGCAGAACACCCCGGCGCCCTACGGCCCGCTGTTCCTGCGCGCGGCCGCCGCCGTGGTCAACCTCACCGGCGAGCACGTGATGCTCGGCGTCTGGGCCTTCCGCCTGATCTCCCTGGCCGGCGTGGCCCTGGTGGTGCTGTGCCTGCCCGGCATCGCGGCGCGCGTCGGCGTCCCGCCTCAGCGGGCCCTGTGGTTCGGCGCCCTGAACCCGCTGCTCCTGCTGCACCTGGTGGCCGGCATGCACAACGACGCGCTCATGGTGGGCCTCATGACGGCCGGCATCTACGCCGCGCTCCGCCGCCACCCCGCGCTCGGCGCCGCCCTCATCAGCGCCGCCGCCCTGATCAAGGCCCCGGCCGCGCTGGCCCTGCTCACCGTGCTGGTGCTCGCCCCGCGCGCGTGGCTGCGCATCGGGGCGGCCGCGGCCGCGTCGGCCGCCGGGCTGCAGCTCGCGTCCGGGCTCGGCCTCGGCTGGATCGGCGCGATGCGCACCCCGACGTCGGTGCGCAACGGCCTGTCCTTCAGCACCGACCTGGGGCTGCTGCTCGGCGCGGTGGGCTGGCCCGAGCCGATGCAGATCATCCGCACGGCGGCCGCGGTGGCCGGCTGCCTGCTGGCGGGCTGGGCGCTGCTGCGCGCCCCGAACCCGGTGGCCGGGCTCGGGCTGGCGCTCAGCTCGATCATCCTGCTCGGGCCCGTCGTGCATCCGTGGTACCTGCTGTGGGCCTTCGTGCCCCTGGCCGCGGGCCTGCGCCGGGTGCCGCAGGCGGCCGTGTGGGGCTCGGTGGGCCTGGCGCTCTTCCTGCTCCCGACCGGCGCGCCGGGGTATCCGGAGGCGGTGGTCGCGGCGGTCGTCGGTACCGTGGCCGGGCTGCTCTACCTGCGGATGCGTCCACCGGTCGCGGCACCGCTGGCGGCCGTGCCCGCCGCCTGAGCACGCCGCACCCGACATGCCGGACACTGCGTGACACGACATGTCGGATTTATACCCTGACGGGGGATTATTGCTCGGGTCCGCCGGGGTCCGGACCGTCGCTCCCGCCAGGAATCCCGGCCTTCGAGGGTGGTTACGCCGCCACGGCGGTGTACGCGGCCCGCAGCAGCTCGTCGGAGGGACCCTCCAGCGTGCCGGGCGCCGCCAGCGCGTCGAGCACCACGAAGCGCAGCATCGAGCCGCGGGCCTTCTTGTCGACCCGCATCGCGGCGTGGAGGTCCTCCCAGGCGTCGGCCGGGTAGGAGACCGGGAGGCCGAGGCGCTCGAGGATGGCCCGGTGCCGATCGGCCACGTCCGCGCCGAGGCGGCCCGAGAGCCGGCCGAGCTCGGCGGCGTAGACGAGGCCGACGCTGATGGCGTGGCCGTGCTTCCAGCGGTACCGTTCCCGCCGCTCGATCGCGTGGCCCAGCGTGTGGCCGTAGTTGAGGATCTCGCGCAGGCCGCTCTCGCGCAGGTCCTCGGAGACCACGCGCGCCTTGACGGCCACGGAGCGCTCGATCAGCTCGGCGAGCACGTCGCCGCGCGGGTCGAGGGCCGCGGCCGGGTCGGCCTCGACGAGGTCCAGGATCACCGGGTCGGCGATGAAGCCGCACTTGACGATCTCGGCCATGCCCGCGAGCAGGTCCTCGGCGGGGAGGGTGTCCAGGGCGGCCAGGTCGCACAGGACCCCGGCCGGCGGGTAGAACGCGCCCACGAGGTTCTTGCCGGCCGCGGTGTTGACGCCGGTCTTGCCGCCGACGGCCGCGTCGACCATGCCGAGCAGGCTCGTCGGCACCGTCACCAGGCGCACGCCGCGCAGCCAGCACGCCGCGACGAAGCCGGCCAGGTCGGTGACCGCGCCGCCGCCGACCCCGACGACCGCGTCGGTGCGGGTGAAGGCGGCCGCGCCGAGCTCGTCCCAGCAGCGGGCCGCGACCTCGATGTCCTTGCCGGCCTCGGCGTCGGGGACCTCGATCGGCAGCACCGTGGCGCCCGCCGCGGTCAGGGCGGCCTCGATGCGGGCCGCGTGCGCGCGCACCGGGCCGGCGAAGATCACGGCGACCTGATTGGCCCCCTTGACCAGGTCCGCGACGGCGTCACCGGCACCGCGGCCGATCTGCACGGCGTAGCCGGACACGTCGACGAGCTTCATACCGCCGCCGCCAGCTGCTCGGCGATCTCCTCGGGCGTGCGGCCGCCGGTCGGCACGGTCACGGTCGCCACCTCCTCGTAGAGCGGGCGGCGCTGGTCGAGCAGGTGCTTGAGCGTGGCCCGGGGGTTGAGGGCGAGCAGGGGGCGGCCGGCGCCGAGGCCGACGCGGGACAGGGCGTCGGCGAACTCGACGGAGAGGTACACGACCGTGTGCCCGGCCAGCGCCTTGCGGGTCTCCTCGGCCATGATCGCGCCGCCGCCGAGGGCGAGGACGCCGTCGAAGCCCTCGAGGGCGGACCGGATCGCGGCGCGTTCGAGGGCCCGGAAGTGCTCCTCGCCCTCGTCGAAGAAGATCTCGGGGATGGGCTTGCCGGCCTCGGCCTCGATGAGGGCGTCGGCGTCGGCGAACGCCACGCCGAGGTGCCCGGCGAGCAGCTCCCCCACCGTGGTCTTCCCGGCCCCGGGCGCGCCGACGAGCACCGCGCGCGGGCTCACCTGATCACCAGGTTCTCGAGGTAGCCGGTCAGGTTGCGGCGGATCTCCGGCACCGAGTCGCCGCCGAACTTCTCCAGCGCCGCCTCGGCCAGCACCAGGGCGACCATGGCCTCGGCCACGACGGCCGCGGCCGGCACGGCACAGACGTCCGAGCGCTGGTTGATCGCCGTCGCCGCCTCGCCCGTGGTCACGTCGACAGTCTGCAGGGCGCGGTTCAGCGACGAGATCGGCTTCATCGCGGCGCGCACGCGCAGGGGCTCGCCGGTGGTGATGCCGCCCTCGAGGCCGCCGGCACGGTCGGTGACGCGCTTGACGCCGTCGGGGGTGTTGACGATCTCGTCGTGGGCGACCGAGCCGCGCGAGCGGGCCTGGGTGAACGCGTCGCCGATCTCCACGCCCTTGATCGCCTGGATCGACATGAGCGCGGTGGCCAGGCGGGCGTCGAGCTTGCGGTCCCACTGCACGTGGCTGCCGAGGCCCGGGGGCACGCCGTACGCCAGCACCTCCACGATCCCGCCCAGCGTGTCGGCGTCCTTCTTGGCCGCGTCGACCTCCTCGACCATGCGGGCGCTCGCCTCCGGGTCGAGGCAGCGCAGCGGGTCGGCGTCGATGCGCTCGAAGTCGTCGGGGGTGGGCAGCAGACCGGGCTTGGCCGCGACCGAGCCGAGCTCGATGACGTGCGAGACGATCTCGATGCCGAGGGCCTGGCGCAGCATCGCCTTGGCGACCGTGCCCACGGCGACCCGGGCGGCGGTCTCGCGGGCGCTGGCGCGCTCGAGGATCGGGCGGGCGTCGGTGTGGCCGTACTTCTGCATGCCCGCCAGGTCCGCGTGGCCGGGCCGGGGCCGGGTCAGCGGGGCGTTGCGGGCCTGGGCGGCGAGGAGCTCGGGGTCGACCGGGTCGGCGGCCATGACCGTCTCCCACTTGGGCCACTCGCTGTTGGCCACCCGGATCGCGACCGGGCTGCCGAGCGTCAGCCCGTGCCGGAGTCCGCCGATGAACTCGACGACGTCCTGCTCGAAGGCCATCCGCGCGCCACGGCCGTAGCCGAGGCGTCGACGGGCGAGCTCAGCCGCCACGGACGCACTCGTCAGCTCCACCCCGGCGGGCACACCCTCGAGGATCGCGACGAGCGCCGGGCCATGGGATTCCCCAGCAGTCAACCAGCGCAGCACGCTCGCCAGTTTGTCACGTGCGTGTTACCCGGCGGCCCGCTGGGCCGCGGTGATCTCACCTGGTGGCGGTGAGGGCCGCGCGCATCGCGGCGACGGGCGCCTTGGCCGAGGTGAAGAGCTCGAACTGGTCCACCGCCTGCCACAGGAGCAGGTCCAGGCCCGAGACGATCGGGCAGCCCGCGTCCTGGGCCGCGGCCGCCAGCGGGGTCGGCCAGGGGTCGTAGATCGCGTCGAAGACCACGGGCCGCGCGGAGAAGTCCGCGACCGCCAGGTGGTCGGCCGCGCCCTTCGGGACCGTCGAGATCAGGACCGGGGCCGTGGCCGCCTCCGCGGCGGCCGTCCAGGGCTTTGCCGTCAGCTCCACGTCGAGGGCCTCCGCCACCGGGCGCAGCTCCTCGGCCGCCTCCGGGCGCCGCGTGTAGACCGTCACGTCCGCCGCCAGGCTGGCCGCGGCCGCGATCGCCGCCCTCGCCGTGCCGCCGGCGCCCAGCAGGGCCACGGCCGGTGTCCGGGAGACGCCGGCCTCCAGCAGGGCTCGCACCATGCCGGGGGCGTCGGTGTTGTACGCGTGCCAGCCGTACGGACGGCGCACGAGCGTGTTCGCGGCGCCGATCGCCGCCGCGAACGGGTCGACGAGGTTCGCGACCCGCAGGGCCGCCTCCTTGAGCGGCATGGTCAGGGAGAGCCCGGCCCACTCGGGGCCGAGCCCGCCGACCAGATCCGCCAGGGCGCTCTCGTCGCATTCGATGGCGTCGTACGTCCAGCCGCCCAGGCCCGCCGCGACGTACCCGGCGCGGTGGATCGCCGGTGAGCGCGAGTGGCCCACCGGCTTGCCGAGCACCGCGGCACGGGGCACCTACTTCACGCCGTTCTTCTGCGCCTGGGTCCACAGCGACTGGAACTCCGGGTACGTCTTGGCGTACGCGGTGTCGCCCTGCGTGTTGATGGCGAGGAAGTAGTAGTAGTCCGACTTCGGCGGGTTCATGGCCGCGCTCAGCGCGCTGTTGCCCGGATTGCTGATCGGGCCGCGCGGCATGCCGGGGAAGTCGTGCGTGTTGTACGGGTTGTTCTTGTTGTGGATCTCGCTGTTGAGCAGCTCGGTCGACGGCTTGGCGCCCTTGTTCGTGATGCGCAGGTAGTAGTTGACCGTGCTGTCGACCTGCAGGCAGTTGCACGGGAACTTGCCGCTGTAGACGCGGTTGTACAGCACCCGCACGATGCCGGCCTGGTCCTTGTCGAGGCCCTCGACCTGGGCGATCGACGACGCCACGAGCGCCTCGTAGGGCGAGATGTGCAGCGCGCTCTGGACCGTGTCGATGAAGCCGATCTTCTCGATCTCCTGGTTGAACCGGGCGACGATGATCTTCAGGATGCCGGCCGCGTCGACGTTCGGCGGGAGGTCGTAGGTCGCCGGGAACAGGAAGCCCTCGATGCCCGGGTCGCGCTCCTTCTTGTCCTGCCGCGTGTACCAGACGTCGCCGACGCCGAGCGCCTTCGGGTCCTTGGCCGCGTTCTCGAAGTCCGCGTAGGGGATCTTCGTGACGTCCGCCAGCTTCTTGAACGTGTCCTGCCAGGTCAGGCCCTCGGGCAGGGTCACCTTGTTCACGACGCGGCTGCGCGGGTCGAGCATGAGCGACAGCGCGGCCGAGGCCTTCATCTGCTTGCGGAGGCTGTAGAAGCCCGCCTGGAGCTTGCGGCTGCGCTCGTCGTTCTTGGCCGCCTCGATGAACGCCTTGGCGCTCTTGACGACGTCCTTCTCGACCAGGGTGTTGGCGATGTCGGCGGCGAGCTGGCCCTGGACGACCTCGACCGTCACCTCACCGGTGCCCCCGCCGTTGTAGTCGGGGGCGTTGAACATGTCCTTGACCTTGTCGATGCCGACCCACACACCCAGAGCGAGGCCGCCGACGACCAGCAGGCTGATGAAGAAGGCGAGGAAGGTCTTGCCGCCGCGGCCCTTCTTGCGCTTCCTGGCCGGGGCGGAGTTGGAGTTGGAACGGTGCCGGTGACGCGGCCGCTCCTCGTCCTCCCACGCCAGATCCAGCTCGTCCATCTGCACTCTGCCTCCTGGGCGCTCAGCCACGAACTGCTCCGGCACGCCTGGCGTCGAGCCAACCCTGCAGGATCTCCACCGCGGCCGCCTGGTCGACGACCGCGCGCTGGCGTTTGCCTCGGACGCCGCGCTCCGACAGCCTACGTGCTGCCGTGGCGGTGGACATCCTCTCGTCCGTCAGCACGACAGGCACCGGCGCCGCCGCGGCGGCCAGCCGATCCGCGTACTGCCTGATGAGGGTCGCCGCCGGACCCTCGCGGCCGGCCAGATTGATCGGCAGGCCCACGACGAGCTCGACGGCTTCGTATTCGGCGACGTACCGGAGAATCTCCGAGATGTCGGACGGCTGCTTGTCCGGCTCGGTCTTCTGGTCTCGCGCGACGGTGGCCACGGGGCTGGCGAGGATGCCGTCGGGGTCACACACGGACACACCGACCCGCACCGACCCCACGTCGATGCCGAGACGCCTTCCCCGAGTCCACTGCTCCACACGCGCACCCTAGCCGCTTCGCGCACCGTTGCGCGCCACCCCCCGCTCGCCCGGGTGCCCGTTACGGAAGACTTAAGACGGGCTTGAACCGTTGTCCGGACAGGGTTTTCCGGACGGTGACGCGGCCCGTGCGCGCCGCGTCACCGTCCGACACGCCGGTTGCGTGGACTGTCCCCCACTAGGGTGATGAGTCCGGTAATTCGGATTTCGGCGAATCGGCACGGACAGCAAAAGGGCGGCCCCTTCCGGGACCGCCCTCTTTTTTGCTGCTGTTTACAGGGCCTTCTCCACCGCGGCGAGCAGGTTCGGCGCCTCGGCGGCCGGGACGCCGCCGCCCTGCGCGAGGTCGGCGTTGCCGCCGCCACGGCCGGACAGGGCGCCCTTGACCAGGTCGCCCGCCTTGAGGCCGCGGTCCTTGCCGGCCGCGTTGACGGCCACGACCAGCGACGCCTTGCCGCCCGCCCGCGAGGTCACGGCCACGACGGCCGGGCGCTCCGCCGGGATGCGGCCGCGGATCTCCTGCACCAGCGTGCGCACCTCGTTGGCCGACGTGCCCTCGGGCGCCTCGGTGCCGACGAACGCGACGCCGCGCACGTCGCGGGCCCCCTCGGCCAGCGCGCCGGCGCCGGCCAGCACGACCTGCGTGCGCAGCTTCTCCAGCTCGCGCTCGGCGTCGCGCAGCTGGGCGACCGTCTGCTCGACGCGATCGGCGACCTGGTCGCCGGGCACGCGGAAGAGCTCCGCCAGCCGGGACACGAGCACGTGCTCGCGGGCCAGGTGACTGAACGCGTCCAGGCCGACCAGGGCCTCGACGCGGCGCACGCCGGAGCCGACCGACGCCTCGGAGAGGATCTTGACCAGGCCGAGCTGCGAGGAGCGCTCGACGTGGGTGCCGCCGCACAGCTCGCGGGCGTAGTCGCCGACCTCGACGACCCGGACCTCGTCGCCGTACTTCTCGCCGAACAGCGCCATGGCGCCGATCTTGCGCGCCTCCTCCTGCGAGGTGATGAAGGCGTGCACCAGCAGGTCACGCAGGAGCACCTCGTTGACCTGCTGCTCCACGTCGTGCAAAACGCTCGCGGGCACGGCCCCGGGGGTGTTGAAGTCGAAGCGCAGGCGGCCCGGGGCGTTGAGCGAGCCCGCCTGGGTCGCCGACTCGCCGAGGAAGTTGCGCATCGTCTGGTGGATCAGGTGCGTCGCGGTGTGCGCGCGGGACACGGCCCGGCGCCGGTCGACGTCGATCTCGGCGTACGCGGTGTCGCCGGGGTGGACCTCGCCGGCCACCACGCGGGCGCGGTGCACGATGAGGCCGGGCAGCGGCGACTGGACGTCGAGCACCTCGACCCGGCCGGCGCCGAGCGTGATGAACCCGGAGTCGGCGAGCTGGCCGCCGCTCTCGGCGTAGAACGGGGTCGCGTCGAGGATCAGCGAGACCTCCTCGCCCTCCCCCGCCACTTTCGCGCCGAGCAGGGAGCGGACCCGGGACTCGCGGGCGACCTCGCGGTAGCCGGTGAACTCGACCGGGCCGCCCTCCTCCAGCGCCGCGCGGTAGGCGGAGAGGTCGGCGTGGCCGGTCTTGCGCGCCTGGGCGTCGGCCTTGGCGTTGGCCTTCTGCTCGGCCATGAGCCGGCGGAAGCCGTCCTCGTCGACCCGCAGCCCCTGCTCGGCCGCGATCTCCAGGGTCAGGTCGATCGGGAAGCCGTAGGTGTCGTGCAGCTGGAACGCCTTGTCACCGGCCAGCAGCTTGCCGCCCTTGGCCTTCGTCTCGGTGACGGCCAGGTCGAGGATCGTGGTACCGGCGTTGAGGGTCTGCAGGAAGCGCTCCTCCTCGCCGTACGCGTACTGCGAGATCCGGTCGTACTCCTCGGCGACCTCGGGGTAGGACGGGGCCATGCAGTCGCGGGCGATCGGCAGCAGCAGCGGCAGCGCCGGGCCCTCCTGCCAGCCGAGCAGGCGCATCGAGCGGATCGCGCGGCGCAGGATCCGGCGCAGCACGTAGCCGCGGCCCTCGTTGCTCGGGATGACGCCGTCGGAGATGACCATGAGCGCGGTGCGCACGTGGTCGGCGATGACGCGCAGGCGCACGTCGTCAGGGTGGCTCTCGGCGGCGACGTGGGACACGCCCTGGCCGTAGCGCTTGCCGGTCAGCTCCGCGGCCTTGGCCAGGATCGGCTGGACCTCGTCGATCTCGTACAGGTTGTCGACGCCCTGCAGCATGGAGGCGATGCGCTCCAGGCCCATGCCGGTGTCGATGTTCTTGTTGGGCAGGTCACCGACGATGTCGAAGATCTCCTTCGACTTCACGTTGGTGATCTCGTGCTGCATGAAGACGAGGTTCCAGTACTCCAGGTAGCGGTCCTCGTCGACCTCGGGGCCACCGGCCTTGCCGTAGGCGTCGCCGCGGTCGTAGTACAGCTCCGAGCAGGGGCCGGCCGGGCCCGGGATGCCCATCGACCAGAAGTTGTCCTTCTTGCCGCGGCGCACGATGCGCTCGGCCGGCAGGCCGGTGCGCCGCCAGATGTCGATGGCCTCGTCGTCGTCGAGGTAGACGGTGGCCCAGATGCGCTCCGGGTCCAGCCCGAAGCCGCCGTCGGCGACGGAGTTCGTCGACAGCTCCCAGGCCAGCTTGATGGCGCCTTCCTTGAAGTAGTCGCCGAAGCTGAAGTTGCCGTTCATCTGGAAGAACGTGCCGTGCCGGCTGGTCTTGCCGACCTCGTCGATGTCGGGCGTGCGGATGCACTTCTGCACGCTCGTGGCCCGGCTGTAGGGCGGGGTGCGCTGGCCCAGGAAGAACGGCACGAACTGGACCATGCCCGCGTTGATGAACAGCAGGTTGGGGTCCGCGATCGCCGGCAGCGGAGCCGACGGCACCACCGTGTGCCCGTTGTTCTCGAAATGGGCGAGGAAGCGTCGCTTGATCTCGGCGGTTCTCATCGGTACTGCGGGCCTTCCGGGTAAAGGTCGTCATCGAGGGTCAGGCCGTCGGCGAACGCGGCCTGGATCTCGGCCTCGCGCTCGGCCATGCCGTCACGCACGTCGTCGACGAAGTTGCGCACTCCGGCGGCGATGCCCACGGCACCGTCCCGCGCCGACGCCGCGATGCCCTGCGGGGTGAAGGCCTGGGCCTTCTTGGTGACCGCCCGGACCACCAGCGCCCCGACGGCGAGTCCGATTCCGAGCCACAGCAGACGCCGCATGGCTCAACCCTTCCCTTGTTGTGTTGGTCGTACCTTCAGTCGGCCGCTTTGCTCAGCCGCGCTTGCGCCGCTGCTTGATCTGCTCGCGGACCTCGGCCTCGTCGGCGTCACGGCGCCGGTTGGCCGCGGCCTTGCGCACGCCGTAGCCGAACGCGGCGACCTTCACCAGCGGGTTGGCCGCGGCCGCACTGACCACCGTGGACAGGTTCGCAACGTTCGCGCTGACGTGCGACACGTTTTCGGTGATCGTGTCGATCCGCGCGAGCTGCATGTTGACCCCGTCGAGCGTGGTGTGCACCTGCGTCAGCGCGGTGTTCACGTTGTCGATGGTGGTGTTGACCCGCTCCAGCATCGGCGTGGTCTGGTTGGCGGCGTCGCGCAGCGCACCGGTGGCCGCGTCGATCGTGTGCCGCGCGCGCAGGATGGGCACGGCCAGCACGAGGACGAGCACGAAGAAGCCACCCGACGCCACCAGCGCCGCGATACCGCCCAGGGACACGGTCACGCCGTTCCTCCTCAACCCGCATGAATGCGTGATTCCAACGGAGGAACCCTACCCTCCGTGATGCATTGCCGCGCTTCGACCGGCGCAGGATGTGCGCTTTCACTTCGCGCGGTTCACGGGCCGGGTTGCCCACCGCCCCCGGGGTCGTAACTGATGCGATTGAAAACTTTGATCGTCGTGACGGCCAGCGGGCAGATCGCCGTCGGCGCCGGACCGGGATCGCCCTCGCCGCCCGGCACGGCCTCGGACGCCTTCGCCGACGGTTTCGCGGTCGGCGTCTTCGCGCCGGCGCTCGGGGGCGGGGCGGCGCTGATCGTCGGGCGGGCGCCCTTCACGTCGCAGACGGCGGCGCGGACCCACAGGTCGAGCACGTACTCGTCGCGCTGCCAGCACGTCTCGATGCCGTCCACGCCCTCGGCCTGGCAGTCGGGGATGCTCCACTCCACCCAGCCGGCATCGCGTAGCTTGCCCACGAAGGCGCGGTTGGTCTCGTCGGGCCCGCGCGCGGACTCCCACGTACGTTGGCGAGACCGGCACTCGTTGATGCACCACCGGCTGCCGACCGCCCCGTCGGTGGGGTTGCGAGCGGCCCACTCGGGCAGATCAAGATCATCGAGCTCGGCGAACACGGGATCGCGCGAGAGCTCGCGAATGACGAAGAACGCGGCCGGCGCACTGACGACGGCGAGCACCAGGAAGATGATCGTGAAGTACCGCAGCTGCCGCACCCGCTTGACCTGAGCCCGCTGCAGCAGCCCGAACGGCGCGATCTGCGTCGTAGACTCCCAGTCGAACGCGGCGGGCGAGCTGGCCGTGCCGCGATACGTGACCGGGTTGGGATCGAAGCGCGCGAGATCGACGAACGGCTTCGGCGGCGGGCCGTCGGCCTGGGACCGGCCACCGGGAGCCCTGCCGTTGCCGGGCGGGCCGCCTCCCTGGCCGTTGCCGGGTCCGCCACGGCCGCCGGGTCCGCCCGGGCCACCCTGGCCGCCTTGGCCGCCGCGGCCACGGGGACCGCCGGGACCGCCCTGACCCGCCCCGGGACCGCCACGACCGCCGGGGCCTTCCTGGTTGCCTTGGTTGCTCTGGTTGCCTTGGTTGCCCTGGCCGCTGCCGGGGCCGTTGCCGGGGCCGTTGGGGCCGCGGCGGCTCGGGGCCTCGGCGGGCATGCCGGCGCGGGTCTCACCGGTGCGCGGGTCGCCGCCTCGGACCTCGCCGGTGCGCTGGTCACGGCCCCGCCCGTCGCCACCCCGGACGTCACCGCCACGCTGATCGGAGCCACGCGCGTCGCCGCCCCGCTGATCGGGAGCGCGCAGGTCGCCGCCGCGCTGATCGGAACCACGTATGTCGCCGGTGCGCTGATCGGGGCCGCGCACGTCACCGGTCCGAGAGCCGCCACCGCGGACATCGCCACCGCGCACGTCGCCGGTGCGCTGGTCGGGGCCGCGCACGTCACCGGTCCGAGGGCCGCCACCGCGCACGTCACCGCCGCGGGCATCGCCGCCGCGCGGGTCGCCGCCGCGGACTTCGCCGGTGCGCTGGTCGGGGGCCGGGCCGGGGTGGCCGGTGTGGAAGGCGGCGGGCTCGTCGGGTTCGGCCGCGTGCCGGCGACCACCGCCACCGGCGGGACCGGCCGACCGCCGTCCGGCCGGGGGTTCGGTCTCGCCCCGGCGCGGCTCGGGCAGCGCATGGGCGGCCCGGCGTCCGGCCGGCGGCTCGGCCTCGGTTTCAGGCGCACGCCGACGCCCGCCCCCGGCCGGCGGCGCGGCGGGAGGTCCCGGAGGCGCCGAGTCGGACGGTGCCAGCGTGGCGGCGGCGGTGGCTTCCCAGGCGGCGGCCATCTCGCGAGCCGTACGGCGCCCGCGCGACCCGCCCTCGGCACCCCCGGCGGACCGCTGCTCGCGCCAAGGCTCGCGGGAGTCCGATGTGGACTCCCGATGGGGATCCGCGGCCGGCTCGCGCCAAGGCTCCGACGGATTCGCGGCACGAGCACCGGACGCCGACTCACGCCGCGGCTCCGCGACCGGCTCACGCCGGGGCTCCGACGGGCTCCCGGCACGAGAGCCGGACGTCGACTCACGCCGCGGATCCGACGGATTCGCGGCACGAGCACCGGACGCCGGCTCACGCCGCGGATCCGACGGGTTCGCAGGACGAGAGCCAGACGTCGACTCGCGGCGGGGATCCGTGGCGGACTCGCGGCGAGGATCGGCCGGCCGGGATCCCGAGGTGGACTCGCGCGTGGCTCCGCGGGGCACGCGCCAGGCCTGCGTCGCGTCCGGGTTCGCCGGAGCGGCGGGTGCGGCGGCGGCCGGAGGCGGCGGGGCGGCCTCGGTGGACTCGCGCAGCACGTCGCGCGGGGGACGCCAGGTCGGCATCGCCTCGGTGGCCGGGCCGGCGGCGTCGCGTGGCACACGCCAGGCCTGCGTCGGCTCGGCCGGCGGCGCGGGAGCCTCGGCACCCGACCGGGACGAACGGGAGCGCCCGCCCGACCGCCCCGACGGCGGCTCGGCATCAGGCGCGCCGGCACCGCCACCAAGGCCGGAACCGCCGGCGCCGGGACCACCAGGACCGCCGCGACCAGCACCACCGGGACCAGCACCACCGGGACCAGCACCACCGGGGCCGCCAGGACCACCGCCACCGGGACCCCCGCGACCAGCACCGCCGGGACCACCGCCACCGGGACCGCCGGAACCGCCGGGGCCACCAGGACCGCCGCCACCGGGACCGCCGCGACCAGCACCACCGGACCCGCCAGGACCGCCGGGAGGGAAGCCGCCGGAGTTACCGGGCGCGAAGCCACCAGTGCCGGGGCCCGCGTTGGCCGGGGCGTCACCGCGCGACTGCGGCGGCACCGCGCGGCGCGGATTCACCCCATCGAGCACGTCCGCCGCGGCCGGCGCGCCGTAGCCGGGGGCCTGGGCGCCGAAGTCGTCCGCCGGGTCGTTGCCCACGCCGCGCAGCTCGGCCAGCCAGCCGAGTTCGTCCTCGCTCGAGCCTGGATCGGCCTTGCCGCGGCCGCGCCGCTTCTTGGCCTCGTCTCGACCCGAACTCACCGGTGTCGCTCCTCCACGCTGCTGTTCGGCTCCGGAGCGTCACCTGCCCCGGAGGCTCCGGTCGCTCCGGTCCCCCGCACGATACGCCGCAGTTTGGGCAATCGTTCCGCCACGGCGCGCTCCGCGCCATGGCCCTTCGGGCGGTAGTACTCCCGGTCGCGAATCCCTTCCGGGGCGTACTCCTGCTGCACCACGCCGCGCGGATCGTCGTGAGGGTATTTGTACCCCTTCCCGTGCCCGACCCGGCTCGCCCCCTTGTAATGCGAATCGCGTAAATGCGCGGGAACTGCACCGCCGTGCCCGGAGCGCACGTCGGCCATGGCCGCGCCGATGGCCGCGACCACCGCGTTGGACTTCGGCGCGAGCGCGAGATGGATCACGGCCTGGGCGAGGACGATCTGGACCTCGGGCAGCCCGACGTACTCGACGGCGTGCGCGGCGGCCGTCGCGATCGGCAGCGCGGTCGGGTCGGCCATGCCGATGTCCTCGCTGGCCGAGATGACCATGCGCCGGGCGATGAACCGGGCGTCCTCCCCCGCCGTGATCATGCGGGCCAGGTAGTGCAGGGCCGCGTCGACGTCGGAGCCGCGGATGCTCTTGATGAAGGCGCTGACCACGTCGTAGTGCTCGTCACCGTCGCGGTCGTAGCGCAGCGCGGCCACGTCCACGGCCTTCTCGGCGGTCGCGAGGTCGACGGTGGCCATGTCCTGCGCGATCGCGGCCCCCGCGGCCGCCTCGAGGGCCGTGAGCGCCTTGCGGACGTCGCCGCGGGCCAGCCGTACCAGATGCGCCTCCGCGTCGGCGTCGAGCGACACGGCGCCGTCCAGCCCGCGGGCGTCGGTGACCGCGCGGTCCAGCAACGCGCGCACGTCGTCGTCGGTGAGCGGCTGGAGGGTCAGCAGCACGCAGCGCGACAGCAGCGGGGAGATGACGGAGAAGTACGGGTTCTCGGTCGTGGCCGCGAGCAGCGTCACGGTGCGGTCCTCCACCGCGGCCAGCAGCGAGTCCTGCTGGGTCTTGCTGAAGCGGTGCACCTCGTCGATGAACAGCACCGTGGGCGGGCCGCCGCGGCGGCGCTCCTTGCGGGCGGTGTCGATGACCGCGCGCACGTCCTTGACCCCGGCCGACAGGGCCGAGAGCGCGACGAACTTCCGGTCGGTGGATCCGGCGACGAGGTGCGCGATGGTGGTCTTGCCGGAGCCGGGCGGGCCCCAGAGGATCACCGACATCGGCGAGGCGCCGCCGACCAGCTGCCGCAGCGGCGCGCCCGGGGCCAGCAGGTGTTGCTGGCCGACGAGCTCGTCGAGGTTCGCCGGGCGCATCCGGACCGCGAGCGGCGCGTCGCCCGCCACCTCGGTGAAGCCGCCGGCGGCGCCCGGATCCCCGCCTGGGAGCTCCGGGCTGCCACCAACTTCGAACAAGCCGTCCACGGCCCCCGACCCTACAGTCCGGAGCTCAATTCGAGCGCTCGACCGGGACCTTCACGTCGGCCGGGACCGGGGCCTTGGGCTTGGCGTCGACGCCGGCCTCGGCCCGCTGCTCCTTGGTGATCGGGGTCGGCGCGCCGGTGAGCGGGTCGAAGCCGCCGCCGGTCTTCGGGAACGCGATGACCTCGCGGATCGACTCCGCGCCGGAGAGCAGCATGCAGATGCGGTCCCAGCCGAAGGCGATGCCGGCGTGCGGCGGCGGGCCGTACTTGAACGCCTCGAGCAGGAAGCCGAACTTGTCCGCGGCGTCCTCGGCGGAGATGCCGAGGATGTCGAACACGCGCCGCTGCACGTCGCCGCGGTGGATACGGACCGATCCGCCGCCGATCTCGTTGCCGTTGCAGACGATGTCGTACGCGTAGGCGAGGGCCTCGCCGGGCGACTCCTCGAACCGGTCGATCCACTCGCGGTTCGGCGACGTGAACGGGTGGTGCACGGCCGTCCAGCCCTTGGCTCCGCCCCCGGTGCCGCCGGCCTCCGGGTCGGTGGGCTCGAACATCGGCGCGTCGACGATCCAGCAGAACGCCCACGCGCTCTCGTCCACGAGCTTGGCCCGCTTGGCGATCTCGATGCGGGCCGCGCCCAGCAGTTCCTGCGCCTCGCGCCGCTCGGTCGAGGCGGCGAAGAAGACCGCGTCGCCGGGCTTGGCGCCGACCGTGTCGGCCAGGCCGCCAAGGTGCTCGGCGGAGAGGTTCTTGGCGACCGGGCCGCGGGCCTCGCCCGTCTCGGCGTCGAGCACCACGTAGGCCAGGCCCTTCGCGCCGCGCGCCTTGGCCCAGTCCTGCCAGCCGTCGAGCTCCTTGCGGGTCTGCGCGGCGCCACCGGGCATCACGACCGCGCCCACATAGCCGCCCGCGTCGATCGCGCCGGCGAAGACGCGGAACTCGGTGCCGCGCAGGTACTGCGTGAGCTCCGTCAGCTCCACCGAGTAGCGCAGGTCCGGCTTGTCGGAGCCGTAGCGCGCCATCGCGTCGTGCCAGGTCAGGTGCGGGATCTCGCCGTTGATCTCGTGCCCGGCGAGGTCGGACCAGAGCGCCCGGACGATCGACTCGCCGAGCTCGATGATGTCGTCCTGGGTCACGAACGACATCTCGATGTCGAGCTGGGTGAACTCGGGCTGGCGGTCGGCCCGGAAGCCTTCGTCGCGGTAGCAGCGGGCGATCTGGTAGTACCGCTCCAGGCCGCCGACCATGAGCAGCTGCTTGAACAGCTGCGGCGACTGGGGCAGCGCATACCAGGTGCCGGGCTGCAGCCGGACCGGCACCAGGAAGTCGCGGGCGCCCTCCGGCGTGGAGCGGGTCAGCGTCGGGGTCTCGACCTCGACGAAGTCCCGGTCGGCGAGCAGGTTGCGCGCGATCTGGTTGGCCCGGCTGCGCAGCTTCATGGCCTTGTGCGGGCCGGAGCGGCGCAGGTCGAGGTAGCGGTACCGGTAGCGGACGTCGTCACTTGCCGCCTCGCTGTCGTCGATCGGCAGGGGCAGCGGCGCGGCCTCCGAGAGCACCTCGAGCCCGGTGGCGACGACCTCGACCGCGCCGGTGGGCAGGTCGGGGTTCTCGTTGCCCTCGGGGCGCAGGCGCACCTCGCCGGTGACGAGCACGCAGTACTCGTTGCGCAGCGCGTGCGCGGCCTGCATCTCCTCGCGGAAGACGACCTGGACCACGCCCGAGGCGTCGCGCAGGTCGACGAAGATGACCCCGCCGTGGTCGCGGCGGCGGGCCACCCAGCCGGCCAGCGTCACGGTCGTTCCGGCGTCGGCGCCACGCAGGGTGCCGGACTCATGGGATCGGATCACGGGGTCTCCTTCGGCGAACTACGCAAAGTCACCCACATTCTTTCACTGCAGTCTCGGCGCCATGTCCTCGGCCGGGGGGGTCCACTCCGCGCTCGTGGCGGGCACCTGCTCGCCGGAGCGGATGTCCTTGACCTGATCGCCGCCCTCGGCCGAGGCGCTGGCCGGGAACCACACGAACGGGATGCCCCGGCGCTCGGCGTGGCGGATCTGCTTGCCGAGCTTCGCGGGGACGGGCGCGACCTCGGTGGCGATCCCCCGGGCGCGCAGGTCGGCGGCGATGCGGTTGCTGGTCGCCCGCTCCTCCTCGCTCCACAGCGCGACGAGCACCGCGGTCGGGGTGGGGCGGCTGACGGCCAGCTCGCCGGCGTCGAAGAGCAGGCCGAGCAGGCGGGACACGCCGATGGAGATGCCCACGCCCGGGAAGACGTCCTTGCCCGCGCTGGCCAGGTTGTCGTACCGGCCGCCGGAGCAGATGGAGCCGTACTGCTCGTAGCCGGCCAGCTCCGTCTCGTAGACGGTCCCGGTGTAGTAGTCGAGCCCGCGGGCGATCTTCAGGGTGGCCTCGACCAGGCCGGGGCTGTGCTCCCGGGCCGTCTCCACGACCGCGGCGAGCTCGCTCACGCCCTCGTCGAGCAGCGGGTGCTCGACGCCGAGCGCGCGCACGGCGTCGGCGAAGGAGGCGTCCTGGGCCCGGATCTCGGCCAGCGCGAGGCACGCCTTGGCCTGCGCCTCGCTGCCGCCGGCCGCCACGATGAGCTGGGCGACGGCGTTCGGGCCGATCTTGTCCAGCTTGTCGACTATCCTGAGGATTTCCTCGGGGTCGGAGAGTCCGAGGCCGCGGTAGAAGCCCTCGCACAGCTTGCGGTTGTTCACCATGATCTTGACCGGCGGGATCGGCAGCGAGCGCAGCGCGTCGCCGATGACCAGCGGGATCTCGGCCTCATAGTGGGGCGGGAGGGTGTCGCGGTCGACGATGTCGATGTCGGCCTGCAGGAACTCGCGGTAGCGTCCGGCCTGTGGCTTCTCGCCCCGCCACACCTTCTGGATCTGGTACCGCCGGAACGGGAACTGGAGCTTTCCGGCATTTTCAAGCACATAGCGGGCGAACGGAACGGTCAGATCGAAGTGCAACCCCAGGCTCACCTCGTCCTCGCCCTCGACGGCCTGGAGGCGGCGGAGGGTGTACACCTCCTTGGAGGTCTCCCCCTTGCGCAGCAGCTGGTCGAGCGGCTCGACGGCCCGGGTCTCCAGCGAGGAGAAGCCGTAGAGCTCGAAGGTGCGGCGCAGCCGGTCGAGCACCTGCTGCTCGGCGATGCGCTGGGCGGGAAGCCACTCCGGGAAGCCGGACAGCGGCGTGGGTCGGGTCATCGGTGTCTACCAGCCTTTACGCGGCGCCTCGAGCGCCTCACGGAGATAGGGGTTGCGGGCCCGCTCGCGGCCGATGGTCGTCTCGGGGCCGTGCCCGGGCAGCACGACGGTCTCGTCGGGCAGCGTCAGCACCTTGTCCCGCAGGCTCGCCATCATCTGCTCCATGCTCCCGCCGGGCAGGTCGGTGCGGCCGATCGAGTCGCGGAAGAGCACGTCGCCGGAGAAGCACAGCCGGTCGTCGCCGTCGCCCCCGCGGAACATCACCGAGCCGCGGGTGTGCCCCGGCGCGTGGTCGACGGTCAGCTCCAGCCCGGCGAGCTTGAGCACCAGGCCGTCCTGCAGCGGCGCCACGTCCTCCGGCTCGCTCCACGTCAGCCGGCCCCCGAACAGCGCGGTGAGGTCGGTGCTCAGGCCCTTCGTGGGGTCGGCGAGCATCTCGGCGTCGTCGGGATGGATGTACGCGGTGATCCCGCGCGCGCCGCAGACCGGCGTCACGGAGAACGTATGGTCGAGGTGACCATGCGTGAGCAGCACCGCGGCGGGCTGGAGACGATGCTCGGCCAGCACCTCGTCGAGGCGGTCCGTCACCCCGATGCCCGGATCGATGACCACGCACTGCTCACCCGGCCCGGGGGCCACCACGAAGCAGTTGGTCCCGAACGCCTCGGCCGGGAAACCGGCAACCAGCACGGCGGCGCTCCTCACTGTCGATGCCTGATCAATGACCAGCTAGACCCTATCCGGAGGTCAGGCACAGCGAACCGTGACCGGGCGGCGACCCGCATTCCGGGTTCTACCCGTACACTCTGGCGGGCGTGTGACGTGGCACCCAAATGTATTTTCCTGGAGGGGAGCACAGGTGGCTTCCAGTAAGAGCCGGCAGCGCGCTCTGGCGCGGGCCAAGACCGAGCGACAGATTGCCCGGAGGGCGGCCGCGGCGCGGCGCCGCCGTCAGTGGCAGGCGGGCATCGGCACGGCCGTGGTGCTCGCGTTGCTGGTCGTGGTGGTGATCTGGAAGACCGGTGGCTTCTCTCCCGCCCCGGCCGTGGCCGCGGAGTGTGCGTACACCTCCGTCGACCAGGCCACGGGCATCGTCGACGTCGGCAAGCCGCCGGTGAACGACGTCGTGAAGAACGGCGTCGAGACGATGACGATCACGCTCGGCCAGGGCACGGTCACCGCGAAGCTCGACCCGAGCAAGGCGCCGTGCACCGTGAACAGCTTCCGGTACCTGGCGGGGAAGAAGTTCTTCGACAACACGACCTGCCACCGTTCGACGGACACCATCCTGCAGTGCGGCGACCCGTCCGGCACCGGCAGCGGCGGCCCGGCGTACCGCTTCCCGGACGAGAACCTGCCGTCGCCGACCGCCCCGTCGGCCGACCCGAGCGCGCCCGCCGACGCCTCCGCCCCGGCGGCGGACACCGCGCTGTATCCGGCCGGCACGCTGGCGATGGCCAACTCCGGCGCGAACACCAACAGCAGCCAGTTCTTCCTGGTCTTCAAGGACCAGCAGTTCCCGCCGAACTACACGGTCTTCGGCACGATCGTCGGCGGCCTCGACGTGCTGCAGAAGATCGGCGCGGCCGGCAACGACGGCTCGATCCAGGCCGGCGGCGGCAAGCCCAACGAGGAAGTGAAGATCAGCTCGCTGACCGTCACCGACCAGGCGCCGGCGGAGCCCGAGCCCGTCCCGTCGACGAGCGGAGCGGCCTCGACCTCCGCCTCCGCCGCGCCGTCGGCCGGCGCCTCCAGCAACTCCTGAAGCGTGAAGTCCACCCCATCCCTGTTGAGCAAGGAGTACCAACCGTGAGCACCAACCGGGACCGTCAGCGCGCCGCGGCGCGTTCGCGGCTGGAACGGGAGATGGCCGACCGGGCCGAGCAGTCCCGAATCCGGCGCCGTAGGAACACGACGATCGCCGCCGGGGCGGGCGCCCTGGTCGTGGTGCTCATCGCGGCCTGGGTGGTGATCGCGCTGACCAGCGGCGACGACAAGAAGGACGCGGCCTCGGCGAACCCGTCGGGCTCCGCGGGCGCCCCCGGAGCGTGCGCCTGGCAGCCGCTGGTCGACCCGAGCGCGAGCGCGGCGCCGGACCCGGAGCTGGCGAAGAACACCAAGGACGTGGGCAAGCCCCCGGCCACGGGTGAGGCGCGCACCGGCACCCAGACGATGACGCTGGACACGAGCGTCGGCACGATCAAGATCGAGGTCGACACCGCCCACGCCCCGTGCACGGCGGAAAGTTTCACCTACCTGGCCAGCAAGAAGTTCTTCGACGACACCACCTGCCACCGCCTGGTGCTGCAGAGCATCTACGTGCTGCAGTGCGGCGACCCGTTCGCCACCGGCTACGGCGGCCCCTCGTACCGCTACGCCGAGGAGAACCTGCCGACCGGCAAGCGCCCGGCCTACGGCGAGGGTGTCGTCGCGATGGCGAACAACGGCCAGCCCGCCTCGACCGGCAGCCAGTTCTTCATCGTCTACAAGGACATCGCCCAGCTCGACGCGAACTACACGGTCATCGGCAAGGTGACCGAGGGTCTGGACCTGGTGAAGAAGGTCGCGGAGGCCGGCGTGGTGCCGGACCCGTCGGCGCCGGCCGCGGACCCGTCCGCGGCCCCGAGCGAGGGCAAGCCGAAGACCGAGGTGCGCATCAAGAGCCTGACGATGAGCGCCCCGACCCCGTAAGTTCCGCAAGCGAAGGGGCCGCCCACCGAATCCGGTGGGCGGCCCTTCTCGTGTCTGCCGTGCGTCAGGCAGCTCTGCCGTGCGTCAGGCAGCTCTGCCGTGTGTCAGGCGCCGGACGTGACGCGGTAGGCGTCGTAGACCCCGTCGATGCGCCGGACGGCCGCCAGCAGGTGGTTGAGGTGCTTGGGGTCGGCCATCTCGAAGCTGAACCGGCTGATGGCCACCCGGTCCCGCGTGGTCGTGACCGTGGCCGAGAGGATGTTGACCTTCTCGTCGGACAGGACCCGGGTCACGTCGGCCAGGAGCTTGTGCCGGTCGAGCGCCTCCACCTGGATGGCCACCAGGAACGTCGAGGCGCTCGTGGGCTTCCAGCTGACCTCCAGGACCCGTTCCGGCTGCTCCTTGAGGTCCGCCGCGTTCGCGCAGTCGTCGCGGTGGACGGAGACGCCGCCGGAGCGGGTGACGAAGCCGAAGACGGCGTCGCCCGGCACCGGGGTGCAGCAGCGGGCCAGCTTGATCCACACGTCGTCGACGCCGAGGACCTCGACGCCGGGGTCGGAGGCGGCGGTGCGGGCGCGGGCCGGGCGGGTCGGGATGGCGGTCTCGGCGATGTCCTCGACCGCGCCCTCCTCGCCGCCGTAGCCCTGCACGAGGCGCTGCACGATCGACTGGGCCGAGGCCTGCCCGTCGCCGACGGCGGCGTAGAGGGCGGCCACGTCGGAGAGGTGCAGCTCCCGGGCGATCGTCATCAGCGACTCGGACGTGAGCAGGCGCTGCAGCGGCAGGCCCTGCTTGCGCATGGCCTTGACGATCGCCTCCTTGCCGGCCTCGATCGCCTCCTCGCGGCGCTCCTTGTTGAAGTACTGCCGGATCTTGGTCCGGGCCCGCGGGCTCTTGACGAAGCCGAGCCAGTCCTGGGTCGGGCCGGCGGTCTCGGACTTCGAGGTGAAGATCTCGATGACGTCGCCGTTGGACAGCGTGCTCTCCAGCGGCACGAGCTTGCCGTTGACGCGGGCGCCGATGCACTTGTGGCCGACCTCGGTGTGCACCGCGTAGGCGAAGTCGACGGGCGTCGAGCCGGTGGGCAGCGCGATCACGTCGCCCTTCGGCGTGAAGACGTAGACCTCCTGGCTCGACAGGTCGAACCGGAGCGCGTCGAGGAACTCGCTGGGGTCGCTCGCCTCGCGCTGCCAGTCCAGCAGCTGCCGCAGCCAGGTCATCTCGTCGATGTGCGCGGGCGGCCCGGCGATCGTGGCGTTCTTGGTCTCCTTGTAGCGCCAGTGCGCGGCGATGCCGTATTCGGCCGTGCGGTGCATCGCGTAGGTGCGGATCTGCAGCTCGACGGGCTTGCCGGTGGGTCCGATGACCGTCGTGTGCAGCGACTGGTACATGTTGAACTTCGGCATGGCGATGTAGTCCTTGAACCGGCCCGGGACGGGCTGCCAGTTCGCGTGGATCACGCCGAGGGCCGCGTAGCAGTCGCGCACGGTGTCGACCAGGATGCGCACGCCGACCAGGTCGTAGATGTCGCCGAAGTCGCGGCCGCGGACGATCATCTTCTGGTAGACGGAGTACAGGTGCTTCGGCCGCCCGGTCGTCTCCGACTTGATCTTGGCGGCCTTGAGATCGTTGGCGACCTTCTGGGTCACGGTGCGCAGCAGCGAGTCGCGCTGCGGGGTGTGCTCGGCGATGAGCCGGCTGATCTCGTCGAAGCGCTTGGGGAACAGCGTGCGGAACGCCAGGTCCTCCAGCTCCCACTTGATCGTGTTCATCCCCAGCCGGTGCGCGAGCGGGGCCAGGATCTCCAGCGTCTCCTTGGCCTTCTGCTCCTGCTTGGGCCGCGGCAGGAAGGTCAGGGTGCGCATGTTGTGCAGCCGGTCGGCGAGCTTGATCACCAGCACCCGCGGGTCCTTGGCCATCGCGACGACCATCTTGCGGATGGTCTCGGCCTTGGCCGCGTCGCCGAGCTTCACCTTGTCGAGCTTCGTCACGCCGTCGACGAGCAGCGTGACCTCGCCGCCGAAGTCGACCTGCATGCGCTCGATCGTGTATTCGGTGTCCTCGATCGTGTCGTGCAGCAGGGCGGCCACCAGCGTGGTGGTGTCCATGCCCAGGTCGGCGAGGATGGTGGCGACCGCGAGCGGGTGCGTGATGTAGGGGTCGCCGGACTTGCGGTATTGCCCCTTGTGGAAGTGCTCCGCCATGTCGTAGGCGCGCTGGAGCAGCCGCACGTCGGCCTTCGGGTGGCTGGCCTTGTGCTGGGCGATGAGCGGCTCCAGCACCTCGCTGACGGAGGGGCTCTGCCAGGGCGCGTTGAAACGGGCCAGGCGGGCCCGCACGCGGCGGCCGGTGGGCGCGGCCCCGACGAGGCCGGCCATGGCGCCTGTGACCCCGCTGGCGGCGTCGGTCAGGTCCTCGGTGTCCTCGTTGAGGATCTCCTCGGGCGTGCGGCGCGGGGGCTGCTGGTCGGACGCGCGGCGCTGGGGCGTGCCGGGCGGGGTCGGGAACTGCAGCACCACGCCGCCGGCCTCCGCCGTCTCCGGCTGGGTCGATTCGCGGACGTCCTGCGGTTCATCCTGCACGTGGTCGACCGTACCCTCAATGGGGGGTGCGATGTCGCCGGTCACCGGCCGCTCCTCATCGCCGACAACGTTCCGAACCGCAAGCTTACCCGTCCGGGCCGACATTTCCCGTCAGCGGAAGGGCCGGGAAAACGGGGTGCAAGCCCCCGTGAGCGGCCCTCAGACGGTCAACAGGGCATGAACCGGACGTGGCGCGAGTCTCTGCCGCCCCTCCAGGAACGACAGCTCCAGCAGGACGCTGAAGCCGCTCACCGTCCCGCCGGCGCGCTCGACCAGCCCGAGGGTCGCCGCGGCGGTGCCGCCGGTGGCGAGCACGTCGTCGACGACGAGCACCCGCTCCCCCGCGATGAACGCGTCGGCGTGCACCTCCAGGGCCGCCTCGCCGTACTCCAGCGCGTAGGTCTCCGAGACGGTGGCGCGGGGCAGCTTGCCGGCCTTGCGGACGGGTACGACACCCTTGCCCGTCGCGTAGGCGATCGCGGCGGCGATGACGAACCCGCGCGCCTCGATGCCGGCCACGACGTCGAAGCTCTCCTCGCCGTGCTCGGCGATGATCGCGTCGACGGAGGCCGCGAACGCCCGGCCGTCGGCGAACAGCGGCATGAGGTCCTTGAACACGATCCCCGGCTTCGGGAAGTCCGGCACGTCGAGGACCTTGCTCGCGACCAGCTCGGCGATGTCCACGGAGCTCCTCACCCAGAAAACGTCAACGGGCGCCGCGAGGACCGCGGCGCCCGTTGATTTTCGCAGTTGACCGGCTACCGCCGCCCGCCGCCCCCGGCGGGACGGCCGCCGGCGCGCGGGCGCTTGCCCTGGCCGGGCCGCGCCGCCGGGCGAGCCCCCGGACGGGGGGCCGCGCCGGCCAGCTCGGAGCGCTCGACCGCCTTCGCCGGGCCGCCGATCGGCACCCCGTCGCTGTCGCGGGCCGGGCCGGCCGCGCGGGTCGCCGCCTCCTTGGCCTGCGCGGTGCGCTTGGCCTTGACCCGGTTGGCGTGCTGCTGCAGGCGCGGCTCGCGGCTCTTGAGCTCGGCCAGCACCGGGGTGGCGAAGAAGATCGACGAGTACACCGCGACGCCCATACCGATGAACAGCACGAGACCGAGGTCCTTCAGCGTGCCGGCGCCCAGCAGGCCGGCGCCGATGAAGAGCAGGCCGCCGACCGGCAGCAGCGCCACCAGACCGGTGTTGATGGAGCGCATCAGGGTCTGGTTGACCGCGAGGTTGGCCGCCTCGGAGTAGGTCGACGTGCTCGAGCCCGTGATGCCGCGGGTGTTCTCCTGCACCTTGTCGAACACCACGACGACGTCGTAGAGCGCGAAACCGAGGATCGTCAGGAAGCCGATGA
Source organism: Dactylosporangium thailandense (assembly GCF_059739745.1). Taxonomy (NCBI): domain Bacteria; kingdom Bacillati; phylum Actinomycetota; class Actinomycetes; order Micromonosporales; family Micromonosporaceae; genus Dactylosporangium; species Dactylosporangium thailandense. The sequence goes on along the minus strand of NZ_AP029195.1, from coordinate 12,180,424 downwards.
CCGTGGACGGGGTGACCTCGAAGCCGACGAGCGAGTACACGCCGCCGGTGAGGATCAGGTCCAGCAGCAGCGAGGCGATCGCGGCGACGGCCATCCGCCACTCGAAGCGCGCGACGAGGTAGACCAGCACCGCGGCGAGGAAGATCGCGAGGCTCAGCGCGGCCTTGTTGGTGACCTGGCCGCCCCACGAGGTGCTCACCGCGCTGTCGGAGATCTGGGTCGCGTCGATCCCGAAGGTCTTCGCGACCGAGTCCTTGATCTCGGTCTGGCGCTGGGCGTCGTTGATCAGCTCGGTCTTGATGATGTACTGGCTGTCGCCGACGGTCTGGCCGGTCTTGACCTCGACCCCGGCGTCGCCGAACGCCTTCTCGACCTGCTCCAGCGTGCCCACCTTGACCGGCACGTTGTACTGGTTGCCGCCCTCGAACTCGATGCCGAGGGTGAAGCCGCGGATGAGCATGCTCGCGATCGCGATGATGATCGCGACGGCGGCGACGGTGAACCACACCTTGCGGCGGCCGACGATGTCGACGCCGGCCTCACCGCGGTAGAGCCGGGCTGCGATGCCACTGGCGCTCATCGTCAGGCCTCCTTCGGGCGGTTACGACGGGTGGTGGGCGCCGCGTCGGTGGTGGATCGCTGTTCGAGCACGCGGCCGAGACCGCTGACCCGCGGCGACAAGAACGCCTTGCTGCGGGCGAAGAGCGTCATGATCGGGTGACGGAAGAGGAACACGACCACGAGGTCGAGGATCGTCGCCACGCCCAGGGCGAAGGCGAAGCCCTTCACCGAGCCGATCGAGACGAAGTACAGGATCGCTGCGGCCAGCAGCGTGATCGTGTTGGCCGAGATGATCGTGCGGCGGGCCCGCACCCAGGCGCGCGGCACGGCGCTGCGCGGGCTCCTCCCGTCGCGGATCTCGTCCTTGAGCCGCTCGAAGTAGATGACGAAGGAGTCCGCCGCCACACCGAGCGAGACGATGAATCCGGCGAAGCCGGCGAGGCTCAGCGTGAAGCCGATCCAGCGGCCCAGGATGATCAGCGACATGAAGACCAGCACGCCGGAGAGCACCAGGCTCAGCATGATGACGCCGCCGAGGAGCCGGTAGTAGAAGAACGAGTAGAGCACGACCAGCAGCAGACCGATGCCGGCGGCGAGCAGGCCGGCCTCCAGGTGCGAGCTGCCCAGCGTGGCGGAGATGCTCTGCGCGTCCTGCGAGGTGAACGACAGGGGCAGGGCGCCGTACTGCAGCTGGCTGGCCAGCAGCTGGGCCTCGGTCTTCGTGAAGGTGCCGCTGATCTCGGCGTCACCCGGGATGACGTTCTGGATCGTCGGGGCCGACACGACCTCGTTGTCGAGCACCACGGCGACCTGCTTGCTGTCCTGGCCGTTGTTGTAGGCCACGCGGGTCAGGTCGGTCCAGCGGTTCTGCCCGTCGCTGTGGAAGGACAGGTTGACCGTCCACTTGCCGTTCTGCGAGTTGATGCCCGAGGTCGCGCTCGACACGTCGGTGCCGAGCACCTTCGCGGCGTCGAGCTGGTACTTCACGCCCGGCCCGCACGCGACCGCGGGCTCGTCGGCCTTGCTGATCGAGCCGACCGGCCGGTGGTTGAGCTTGTCGCAGGTGATGTAGGGGATGTTGTACTGCATCGACGCCGGCAGCACCGCGACCTCGGCCGGCGTCAGGTCCTTGAAGCCCTTGTAGGTCTCGGCCTTGGCGGCGTCCTGGGTGAAGTCGACCGGGGCCTGCTCGGCCATGGCGGCGGCCCAGACGCTCGCGCCCAGCTTCTTCTGCACCGCGGCGCGCTGCGTGGCGACGTCCGGCGCGAGGGACTCCGGCGCCGAGGCCGACGCGCCCGCACCGGCGGCCGCGGAGCCCGACGGGTCCGCGGTCGGCGCGGCGCTCGTGGCCGTCGGCGTGGCGGACGGCTGCCCGGTCGCCGAGGCGGGGGCCGACGCCGGGGCCGAGGCGGGGGCCGACGCGCTCGGGGAGGCCGGCGCCGAGGCCGACGCCGACGGGTCGGTCGCGCCCGTGTCGCCGGTCTGCCCGGTCACCATGCGGAAGCGCAGCTCGGCGGTCTGGCCGATCTGCTTGAGCCGGTCGTCGCTCTTGCCCGGCAGGGAGACGACGATGTTGTTGCTGCCCTCGACGACGACCTCGGCCTCGGCGACACCCAGGCCGTTGACCCGCTGGTCGATGATGCGGCGGGCGGTCTCCATCTGATCCTGGGTGGGCGGCTTGTTGCCCTCCAGGTTCTGGGCCTGCAGCGTGACCGTGGTCCCGCCGATCAGATCAAGGCCGAGCTTGGGCTCGAGCCGGTCGCGCCAGCCACCCTTGCCGCCGAACCATACGATGGCGGCGAGGATGATGAAGATGGCGGCAAGCACGGCGAGCTGGCGGCTCGGGCGCATCGGTGCCTGAGGTTGTGCCACGGCTGTCGGGTCTCCCTACACGACGCCGGCGGAGGTCGCGCGGCGTGAATGTTTCACATAGCGGGCAGCGAGCGGGGCTTTCAGTCGGTGTCCGCCGGAGGCGCGGACTCCTCGTCGGCGGGGGGCTCTTCCTCCGTCGCCGCCTTCCGGTTCACCTTGCCGATCGCGGCCCGGGCGTACTTGGCGGAGACACCCGGAGCGATCTCGAGCATGACGGTGTCGGCGTCGACCTCGGTGACGATGCCGTAGAGGCCTCCGACCGTCACCACCTCGTCGCCGATACCCATCGTGGACTGCATGCTCTCGACCTCGCGGCGGCGCTTCTGCTGCGGGCGGATCATGAGGAAGTACACGAAGGCGGCGAAGGCGACGACGACAAGAAGCGGGAGCGCCGAGCTGCCGCCCGAGGACTCCGCGGCGTTATACACGATTATGGCCTTCCCGATTAAGGTGTCTGATGTCCGCGCAGCGGATCGCGGCGAGTCTAGTCGGTGTGTCGGAAACCACGATGACCGGCGTCCGTCACGGTCCGATCACAAATCGAATAGACCGGGCGTTTGGGACAAGCCGCCCGCGGATTTTCCGCCCTCGACGGTACCAGCGGGCCCTGGGATGCCAAGATGCTGCCAGGCGCTCGCCGTCGCGATCCGACCACGGGGCGTGCGCGCCATGAGCCCCGAGCGCAGCAGGAACGGCTCGCACACCTCCTCCACCGTGTCCGGCTGCTCACCGACGGCCACCGCGAGGGTGGACAGCCCCACCGGCCCGCCGCCGTGGCGCAGCAGGGCCAGCAGCACCGACCGGTCGAGCCGGTCCAGGCCCAGCTCGTCGACGTCGTACACCCGCAGCGCCGCCCGGGCCGCGGCGATGTCCACGACCCCGTCCGCCCGCACCTCGGCATAGTCGCGGACCCGCCGCAGGAGACGGTTGGCGATGCGGGGCGTGCCACGGGAGCGCCGCCCGATCTCGACCGCCCCGTCCTCGGTGATCGGCACGTCGAGGATGCGGGCCGAGCGCGAGATGATCCGCTCGAGCTCCTCCGGGTCGTAGAAGTCCAGCTGGCCGACGAAGCCGAAGCGGTCCCGCATCGGGCCGGTGAGCAGTCCGCTGCGGGTCGTGGCGCCGACCAGCGTGAACGGCTCCACGTCGAGCGGGATGGCGGTCGCGCCCGGGCCCTTGCCGACCACGACGTCGACGCGGAAGTCCTCCATCGCGCTGTAGAGCAGCTCCTCCGCCGGCCGCGCGATGCGGTGGATCTCGTCGATGAACAGCACGTCACCCCGGGTGAGGCTGGTCAGCACGGCGGCGAGGTCGCCGGCCCGCTCGATGGCCGGGCCGCTGGTCATGCGCAGCCCGGCCCCCAGCTCGGCGGCGACGATCATGGCCATCGTCGTCTTGCCGAGCCCGGGCGGGCCGGAGAGCAGGATGTGGTCGGGCGGGCTGCCGCGGCGCAGGGCGCTCTGCAGCAGCAGTTCGAGCTGCTCGCGGACCCGGTGCTGGCCGATCAGCTCCGCGAGCCGCTTGGGCCGCACGCTCTGGTCGGCCGCGAGGTCCTCGTCGGAGGCGAACGCACTGACCAGCGGATCCGTCATCGGATCGTGCCCAGCATCCGGATCGCCTGCTTGAGCAGCACCGGCACCGGCGGGACGGTCTGCCCGTCGAGCTGCTCGGCGACCGCCGCCACCGCCTGGTCGGCCTGCTTCTCGTTCCAGCCGAGCCCGACGAGGGCCTGACGGACCTGCTCGGGCCACACCGCGCCGCCGGCGACCAGGGCCGCCCCGGCGCCCGGCAGCGCGCCGATCTTGTCCCGCAGCTCCAGCACCAGCCGCTCGGCCCCCTTCTTGCCGATGCCCGGCACCTGGGTGAGGGTCGAGGTGTCGGAGGCCGAGATCGCGCGGCGCACGACCTCCGGGGTGTGCACGGCCAGCACCGCCTGGGCCAGCCGCGGCCCGACCCCGGTCGCGGTCTGCAGCAGCTCGAACAGCTGCTTGGCCTCGTCGTCGGCGAAGCCGTAGAGGGTCAGCGAGTCCTCGCGCACCACGAGCGAGGTGGCCAGCCGGGCCTCCTGGCCGACCCGCAGCTCGGCGAGGGTGTGCGGGGAGCACTGGACCGCCAGCCCGACCCCGCCGACCTCGATCACCGCGCCGTCGGGCGACACCGCCGCCACCTTGCCGCGCACGCTCGCGATCATCGCGTCCTCCTCACCGCCGCGCTGATGCGCTCCCGCGCACCGCCCCGCCACACATGACAGATGGCCAAGGCTAAGGCGTCGGCGGCGTCGGCCGGGCGAGGCGCGACCTCGAGCCGCAGCAACCGGGTCACCATCGCGGTCACCTGGGCCTTGTCGGCCTGCCCGTTACCGCTCACGGCGGCCTTGACCTCGCTCGGGGTGTACATCTGCACGGGCAGCCCGGCGCGGGCCGCGGCGAGGATGGCCACCGCGCCGGCCTGGGCGGTGCCCATGACCGTGCGCACGTTGTGCTGGGCGAACACCCGCTCCACGGCGACGCTCTCGGGCTTGTGCTCGGCGAGGAGCTCCGTGAGGCGCCGGTCGAGGTTGAGCAGGCGCAGGGACAGGTCCAGGTCGGCGTCGCTGCGGACGACCTCGTAGTGCACCAACCGGCACGGGCTGCCCGGGCGGCCCTCGACCACCCCGACGCCGCATCGGGTCAGGCCCGGGTCGACCCCCAGCACGCGCACCGCCGCTCCCCTCAAACGTGTGTTCGACACCCTATCGGACGATCGCCGCGCGCCGATCGCGCGACACACACACCGAGTGCGGTAAAGGTATGTGGGCCTCCCCCATGGGACGGCGGAGCGAAGCCTCGTACGTTTCCGGCCATGACGACGGAGCATGTGGTCGCGCTGGACCTGCGGGGCCGCACCGCGATGGTCACGGGGGCCGGCAGCGGCATCGGCCGCAGCGTCGCCGAGCGGCTGGCGGCCGCCGGGGCCCGGGTCGTGGCCGTCGACCGCGACGAGGACCACCTCAAGACCCTCGACGGTGTGGTACCGGTGGTGGCCGACCTGTCCGACCCGGCCGGCCTGGACGCCGTCCTGCGCGACTGCCCGGACGTGGACGTCCTGGTCAACAACGCCGGCCTGCAGCACGTGGCCGCGCTCGAGGAGTTCCCGCCGGACCGCTTCGCCTACATCCAGGCGGTCATGGTGACCGCACCCTTCCGCCTGGTGCGCGGCGTGCTGCCGCACATGTACGCCGGGAACTGGGGGCGGATCGTCAACATCTCCTCCGTGCACGGGCTGCGCGCGTCGCCGTTCAAGGCCGCGTACGTCACCGCGAAGCACGCCCTCGAGGGCCTGTCGAAGACCGTCGCGCTCGAGGGTGCCCCGCACGGGGTGACCTCGAACTGCATCAACCCCGCCTACGTGCGCACCCCGCTCGTCGAGGGGCAGATCGCCGACCAGGCCCGCACGCACGGCATCCCCGAGTCCGAGGTCGTCGAGAAGATCATGCTCACGAGCGCGGCCATCAAGCGGCTCATCGAGCCCGCGGAGGTGGCGGAGCTGGTCGCGTACCTCTGCACGGACGTCGCCGGGTTCATCACGGGCACTTCGCTGTCGATCGACGGCGGCTGGACCGCACACTAGGCACGTGACGATGCTGGAGTACCTCGAGCTACTGGCCCGTGAGGCGGCGGCCGTCGAGTTCGAGGGCCCGCTGGTCGCCGCCCGGGGGGCCGGACTGCCCCCGGAGCGCATCGCCGAGCTGGAGCAGGGCAAGGTCGTGGCCCTGCGGGTGCGGGCCCTGATCGAGCGCCGCCGGCGCCGCGAGGAGGAGCTGTCGGGGCTCTTCGACACCGCCAGCGACCTCGCCGGGCTGCGCGACGTCGACGCCGTGCTCGCCGCCATCGTGCACCGGGCACGCACGCTGCTCGGGGCCGACGTGGCGTACATGACGCTCAACGACGAGGCCCGCGGCGACACCTACATGCGCGTCACCGACGGCTCGATCTCGGCCCATTTCCAGGCGCTGCGGCTGCCGATGGGGGCCGGGCTCGGCGGGCTGGTGGCGCAGACGGGCAGCCCGTACGTCACCGCCGACTACCCGCGCGACGCGCGCTTCCGCCACACCGGCGACATCGACACCGGCGTGGGCGAGGAGGGCCTGATCGCGATCCTGGGCGTGCCGCTGCGGCTCGGGGCGCGGATCATCGGCGTGCTGTACGCCGCGAACCGCTCCGCCCGCCCGTTCGCGCGCGAGGAGGTGTCACTGCTCGTCTCGCTCGCGGCCAACGCCGCCGTCGCGATCGACACCGCCCGCCTGCTGGGCGAGACCCAGGAGGCCCTCGCCGAGCTCTCCACCGCCAACGGGGTCATCCGCGCGCACAGCGACTCCGTCGAGCGCGCGGCGGCGGCCCACGACCGCATGACCGCCCTGGTGCTGCGCGGGGCCGGGGTCGAGGACGTGGCCGCGGTGGTGGTCGAGGTGCTGGGTGGCTCGCTGCTCGTGCTGGACGCCGAGGGCCGGACCGTGGCGCTGGTCGGCGAGCTGGAGCGGCCCGAGCCGAGCGCGATCGCCGAGGCCCTGGCGGCGTCGCGCACCGAGGGGCGCAGCGTGCGCCGCGGCGAGCTGTGGGTGGCCGCGGTCGTGGCCGGCGCGGAGAACCTCGGCGCCCTGGTCATGCGCCCGGACAGCCCACTGGTCGACGCCGACCAGCGCATCCTCGAGCGGGCCGCGGTGGTGACCGCGCTGCTGCAGCTGTTCCGGCGTACCGTCGCCGAGGCCGAGGGCCGCGTGCGCGGCGAGCTGCTGGACGACGTCATCACCCGCCCCGTGCGCGACGCCGACGCGCTGCGGACGCGGGCCAAGCGCCTCGGGGTGGACCTGGACGCCCCGAACGTCGTGGTGGCCATCGGCGCCGACGCGCTCGCCGGCGGCTCGATCCGCCAGCGGGCGGTGTCGTGGGCGCAGACGTATGCCCACAGCCGCTCCGGCCTCGCCGCGGCCCGCGACGGCCACGTGGTGCTCCTGCTGCCCGGCGACGCACCGGGCGACGCGGCCCGGGCGGTCGCCCGCGACCTGGGCAAGCTGCTGGGCCGCCCGATCACGGCGGGCGCCGGCGGCCCGGCCGTGCGCCCGGAGGCGATCTCCGCGGCGTACCGCGACGCCGACCGGTGCGTGACGGCGCTGACCGCCCTGGGGCGCACCGGCACCGGCGCGAGCACCGCGGAGCTCGGCTTCGTCGGGCTGCTGCTGGGCTCGGCCCCGGACGGGCGCGACCGCGACGTGCAGTCGTTCCTGGCCGCGACGATCGGGCCGGTGGTCGACTACGACGTGCGGCGCGGGACGGCGCTGGTGAAGACGCTGGAGGCGTACTTCGGCGTGGGCGGCAGCCTGGCCCGGGCCGCCGAGCTGCTGCACGTCCACGTGAACACGGTGACCCAGCGCCTGGAGCGGATCGCCCAGCTGCTCGGCCCCGACTGGCAGAAGCCGGAGCGGGCCCTGGAGGTCCAGCTGGCGCTGCGTCTGCACCGCCTCCAGACGACCTAGTCCCCCTGCAATCCCGTCCCCCCGATACGCCGATCGGCCCGGCCGCGCCAGGAGGGGCACGACCGGGCCGATGTCGAAACGGGTGACGCGTCAGGCGTGGGCACCGCGCAGGACGAAGTCCACCAAGTTCTCGGCGAAGCCCTCGTCCGGCACGTTCGGGTTCCAGCGCAGCATGTTCTGGGCCAGCGTCGGGCCGGACAGGACGAGCAGCGCCAGCTCCACGTCCAGGTCCGCGCGCAGCTCCCCCGAGGCGATGCCCCGGCGCAGCACCCCGCGCATCAGCTCGCGGCGGGGCTCCACGACGCCCTGGTAGACCCGGGACATCTCGGAGCTCTTGAACAGCTCCGGCATGAGACACGCCGTGACCTTGCCGTACTGCGCCATGCGCTTGTTGCGCATCGCCGTGATCAGCGTGATCAGGTCGCCCCGGACCGACTCGCCCTTGAGCTCGGGCATCGGGCCCTTCATCGCCAGGACGGCGTCGATCAGCAGCGCCTCCTTGTTGGGCCAGCGGCGGTAGATCGTCGCCTTGCCAACGCCGGCCTTCGCGGCGACCGCCTCGATCGAGATGGCGTCCGCGCTCTGGCCGGAGCTGAGCAGCTCGAACACCGCCTCGACGATCGCCTCGTCGACCCGGGCGCTGCGGGGCCGACCGGGACCCTTCCGGTCCTGGTCAGGCACCGCGTCCACGCTGAGCGTCATGGTTTCCATTGTTACCGAGTTTTCACACCGAAGCTACTCACCGGTTTCCTCCCGATCCGTCAGTCGCCTACGCCCACCAGCTCCACGCCCTGTTCCTCCGCCAGACCCTCGGCGTTGGTGGGCGCGGGAGCGTCGGCCGGGCGCTTGCCGGGCAGGCCGATCAGGGCGACGACCGCGCCGAGCAGCGCGAAGACCGCCGAGCCGATGGCCGCGTAGTGCATGGAGGTGATGAAGGCGTCGTTGGCGTGCTGGATCAGCGCCGGCGCCGCGGCACCCGCGTGCTCGGCGACCCCGTACGCACCCGAGATCGACTCGTTGGCGGCGTCGCGCGCCGCGGCCGGCAGGTTGCCGGTGGCCGACTCCATGTGGCTGCGGTAGATCGAGGAGATGACGGCGCCGAGCGCGGCCACGCCGAGGGCGCCGCCGACCTGACGGATGGTGTTGCTGACGGCCGATCCGACGCCGGCCTTCTCACGGGGAAGCGCGGACATGATCGCCTCCGTCGCGGGCGGCATCACGTTGGCCATGCCGACGCCCATCAGGAAGAACAGCGCGCCCACGATCCAGATCGGCGTGTCGGCCTGGATGAACATCCACGCGGACAGGCCGGCCGCGACCAGCAGCAGACCGGTGGTGCCGACGGCCTTGGGGCCGAAGCGCTTGACCATGGCGGCGCTGCGCGGGGCGAAGATCATCTGGGCCACCGCGAAGGGCACGAACAGGGCGCCGGAGGCGAGCGGGCCGTAGTCGCGGACCAGCTGCAGGTAGAAGGCGCTGATGAACATGATGCCCATGGCCGCGAAGAAGACGAGGCCGATCATCGCGGTCGAGGTGCTGAAGGCCCGGTTGGCGAACAGCTTCACGTCCAGCGAGGGGAACTCGATGCGCCGCTCGTAGACGGCGAACGCGGCGAGGACGACCACCGACGCGGCCAGGGTGCCCCAGGACTCGATCTTGCCGAAGCCGTGGTCACCGCCCTCGATCACGCCGTACGTCAGCAGGGTGAGCCCGATGATGGACAGCAGCACGCCGACGAAGTCGATGCGGCCCGGCTTCGGGTCGCGCGACTCGGGGATGAGCACGTTGACCAGGATCAGGCCGACGATGACGATCGGGACGTTGATCAGGAAGACCGAGCCCCACCAGAAGTGCTCGAGCAGCAGGCCGCCGACGATCGGGCCGATGGCCACGCCGAGGCCCACGGCGCCGGCCCACACGCCGATGGCGCGGCCGCGCTCGCGCGGGTCGAAGACGTTGGCGATGATCGACAGAGTCGAGGGCATGACCGCCGCGGCGCCGAGGCCCATGAGGGCGCGGGCCCAGATGAGCTGGTCGGCCGAGCCGGCGTAGGCCGACACCAGCGAGGCGATGCCGAAGAGCGCGAGGCCGACGGTCAGCGTGATGCGGCGCCCGAGCCGGTCGGCCAGGATGCCGGCGGTGAAGAGCAGGCCGGCGAAGACGAGCGTGTAGGAGTTGATCGCCCACTCGAGCTGGCTCTGGGTCGCGCCCAGGCCCTTCTGCGGGTCGGCGATGGTGCGCATGGCGACGTTGAGGACGGTGTTGTCCAGGACGACCACGAGCAGGCTGATGACGAGCACGCCGAGGATGGCCCAGCGGCGGGGATGCCCGGTGTTGGCCGGCGCCACGGCATTGCCCGGCGCCGCGCTTGCGGTAGGTGCGCTCACGGTGTTGCTCCCCCTGGTCGGAACGCGATAACGATACGGAACAGTTCCGTATCAACGTAGCCCTCCGGGCCGCGATACGGAACCGTCTCGTATTGAATAGTGCGTCCCGTCACACCCGGCGCCACCTGCGGAATAAACCGGCGATCGTGCCCCACAGCCCCCGCCGGAACAGCAGCACCACCAGCACGAAGATGCCGCCGGTGACCAGGCCGACCAGGTCGAAGCCGGCCTGGGAGAGCTGGTCGGTGAGGTTCACGACGAGGCCGGCGCCGAGCACGCCGCCCCACAGCGTGCCGATCCCGCCGAGCACGACCAGCACCACGCCCTGACCCGAGGTCGTCCAGTGCAGGACGTCGAGGGCGACGAAGCCGTGCGCGACCGCGAACAGGCCGCCGCCGAGCCCCGCGAGGAAGGCCGAGAGCACGAAGGCCAGCAGCTTGTACCGCGTGGCCGCGAACCCCAGCGCCCGCGCCCGGCTCGCGTTGTCCCGGACCGCGACGAGCACCCGGCCGAACGGCGAGTGCACGATCCGCCAGGCCAGCAGCAGGCCCAGCGCCACGATGGGCAGCGCCGCGTAGTAGAAGTAGTACGGGTCGGACAGGTCGAGCCCGAACAGCTCGCGCGGCACGCTCTGCAGCCCGTTCTCGCCGCCGGTGACCGAGGACCACGCGTTGGCCACGTAGTAGATCATCTGGGCGAACGCGAGGGTGACCATCGCGAAGTAGATCCCGGTCCGGCGCACCGCGAGCCAGCCGATCGGCACCGCCAGCGCGGCCGCCGTCAGCGCCCCGCCGAGCACGGCGACCGGGAACGGCGCCCCGAGCCGGGCCGCGATCAGCCCGGCCGTGTACGCCGACGTGCCCCAGAAGGCCGCGTGGCCGAAGGACAGCAGCCCGCCGTAGCCGAGCAGCAGGTCGATCGCGACGGCGAACAGCGCCCAGCAGAGCATGTCCACCGCCACCGCCGGATAGAGCCCGTTGGGCAGCCAGAGCGCGACCGCCGCCCCGGCGGTCACCAGCATCACACGCGGTGCCCACCTCATGCCGTGCCCTCCTCGCGACCGAACAGCCCGGCCGGGCGCACCAGCAGCACCAGCGCCATGACCAGGAAGATGAGTGTCTGGGCCAGCAGCGGCGGCGCGTACGCCTCGCTCCAGGCCTGCAGCAGGCCGATGGCGAACCCGGCCGCCACCGAGCCGAAGACCGAGCCGAGCCCGCCGATGACGACGACGGCGAAGACGCCGATGATGAGGTCGCCGCCCATGAGCGGGTTGACCGCCCGCACCGGCGCGGCCAGGACCCCGGCCAGCGCCGCGAGCGCCACGCCGAAGCCGAACACCGGCGCGATCCACCGCCCCACGTCGATGCCGAGCGCCCGGGTCAGCTCGGGCCGCTCGATCCCGGCCCGCACGACCATGCCGACCCGGGTGCGCGCCAGCACCCACCAGACGACGGCGCACAGCGCGACCGCGACGGCCAGGACGAACACGCGGTACGCCGGGAAGTCGAACACCCCGAAGTCCACCGTCCCGCCGAGCCCGGCCGGCGCCCCGTACGGCTTGGACTGCGTGCCGTAGCGCGACTTCACCGCGTCCTGGAGGATCAGCGTCAGGCCGAACGTGAGCAGGAAGTTGTAGAGCGGGTCCAGGGCGGCCAGCCGGCGCACGACCGTGCGCTCCAGCGCCACGCCGAGCAGGCCGAGCACGACCGGCACGACCGCCAGGGCGACCCAGAAGGACAGCCCGAGGGAGTCCAGCAGGAAGAAGGCCCCGACCGCGCCGAGCATGTAGAACGCCCCGTGCGCGAAGTTGACCACGCGGAGCAGGCCGAAGATGACGGCCAGGCCGAGGGCGAGCAGCGCGTAGAAGCCGCCCCCGACCAGACCGTTCACCGTGTGGGTGAGCAGGCCCATCGCGGATCAGAGCCTGCAGTCCGGCGACGGGGCGCGGAAGGCCTCCTGGGCCGGGATGGTCTTGACGATCCGCTCGTAGTCCCACGCCTCCTTGACCTCGGAGCCCGGCTTGACCTTCGCCAGGTACGCGTCGTGCAGCACCCGGTGGTCGGCGGCCCGGAACTCGCCGCCGCGCAGGAAGAAGTCGTCGACCTTCTTGCCCTCGAGCTGCTTGACCACCGCGTCGGCGTCGTCGGTGCCGGCCGCCTGGACCGCCTCGAGGTACTGCGTCGCGGCGGAGTAGTTGGCCGCGTGGGCGAACGTGGGGCGCTGCCCGCCGGTGCGCGCGGCGAACTTGTCGGCCCAGGCGCGGTTGCGCTCGTCGAAGTTCCAGTACCACGCGTCGGTGAAGGTGGTGCCGGCCAGCGCGTCGGGGGTGAGCGAGTGGATGTCGGTCAGGAACATGAGGCCGACCGCCAGCCCGATGCCCTTGTCCTTGAGCTTGAACTCGTTGTACTGCTTGACGAGGTTCACCAGGTCGGCGCCCGCCTGCATGGTGCCCAGCACGTCCGGCTTCGGGTTCAGCGTCGGCGCCTTGAGCAGGAACGTGGAGAAGTTGTCGTTGGGAAACGGCGTCGGGTCGCTGGCCACCACCGTGCCGCCGCCCTTGCCGACCGCCGCGGCGAAGGACTTCTGCATGTCCTGGCCGAATGCGTAGTCGGGGTAGACGATGTACCAGTTCTTGGCCCCGGCCTGGGTGGCCGCGGTGCCGGTGCCGTTGGCGAGCATCGCCGTGTCGTAGGCGTAGTGGAACGTGTACTTGTTGCAGGACTTGCCGGTCAGGTCCGTGGTGGCGCCGGAGATGTTGAAGTACAGCTTCTTGGCCTGCTTGGCGACGTCGGCGACCTTCAGCGCGGCCGAGGACGTCGGCACGTCGAGGATCGCGTCGACGCCCTGGCGGTCGTACATCTCGCTCGCCCGGGTGTTGGCGACGTCGGGCTTGTTCTGGTGGTCCGCGGTCTCCACGGTGATGTTCGTGGTGATCGCCTTGTCGCCGTACTTGGCCTTGAAGTCCTCGATGGCCATCTGCACGGCCACGACGGAGTTCTTGCCCGACAGCTGCGCGTAGACGCCGGACTGGTCGTTGAGCACGCCCAGCACGATCTTGCCGCCGGTGAGCCCGCCGCCGCCCGACGAGCGGGGGCCACCGCCGCCGCACCCGGCGAGCAGCAGAACCGCGGCGGTGCCGAGAACAACCAAACGCTTCATAGGTGTACCTCCGGTCAGATGCCCAGGTGCGCGAGGAGCTCGTCCTCGCGGGAACGCACGTCGGCGTTGTCGAACTCGCCGGCGATACGGCCCTCGGCGAGCAGGTAGTGGCGGTCGGCGACGGTGGTGGCGAAGCGCAGGTTCTGCTCGACCAGCAGGACCGTGACGCCGTGGTCGCGGGCCCGGCGCAGGATCTCGCCGACCCGCCGCACGAGCAGCGGCGAGAGCCCCTCGGTGGGCTCGTCGCAGAGCAGGACGGTGGCGCCCATCCGCAGGACCCGGGCCAGCGCGAGCATCTGCTGCTCGCCGCCGGACAGCGTGGCCGCCGGGCTGCGGCGGCGCTCGTGGAGGTTCGGGAACGCCTCGTGGATCGCCGCCAGGCTCCACGGCCGGGGCCCGACCACCGGCGGCAGCGCCAGGTGCTCGGCGACGCTGAGCGTGGCATAGGCGCCCCGGTCGTCCGGCACCCAGCCGAGGCCGGCCCGCGCCCGGGCGTGCGGCGGACGTTCCGTGATGTCCCGCCCGGCCAGTTCGACCGTGCCGGACTGGCCGGCGTGCAGGCCCATGACGCAGCGCAGGAGCGTGGTCTTGCCGGCCCCGTTGCGCCCGCAGAGGGTCACGACCTCGCCCTCGGCCACGTGCAGGCCGACGTCGCGCAGCACGCGCGCCTCGCCGTACCAGGCGGACAGCCCCTCAATGCGCAGCATCGGCGCTGCCAAGGTAGGCCTCGACCACGCGCTCGTCGGCGCGCACCCGCTCGTACGGGCCCTCGGCGAGGACCCGGCCGGCCTGCAGGACCGTGACCCGGTCGGCGAGCCGCCCGACGACGCTCATGTTGTGCTCGACCAGCACGACGGTGCGCCCGTCGCGGACCGCCGCGATGAGCTCGACGGTCCGCTCGACGTCCTCGACCCCCATGCCGGCGGTCGGCTCGTCCAGTAGCAGCACCTTCGGGTCGAGGGCGAGCGCGATCGCCAGCTCCAGGGCCCGCTTGCGCCCGTACGGCAGGCGGCCGGCGGGTTCCTGCGCGGACGCGGCGAGCCCGACGCGCTCCAGCAGGTGCAGGGCGCCCTCCCGGAAGCGCCGCAGCGGCCGCTCGGAGCGCCAGAAGGCCCAGCCGAGGGAGGTGCCGCCCTGCAGCGCCAGCTCGACGTGGGCCTGCACGGTCTGCTGCGGGAAGAGGCTCGCGATCTGGAACGAGCGGGCCAGGCCGAGGCGGGCGACCCGCTCGGGCGCGAGCCCGGTGATGTCCCGTCCGGCGAGCTCGATCCGCCCGGCGGTCGGCGCGAGGAACCCGGTCAGCAGGTTGAACAGGGTCGTCTTGCCGGCCCCGTTGGGCCCGACGAGCGCGTGCACGGCACCGGCCGCGACATCGAGATCGACCCCGTCGACGGCCCGGAAGCCCCGGAAGTCGCGGGTGAGGCCGCGCGCGACGAGCGCGGAACCATCCATGTGGGACACACCCCCTTGGACAACGAGAAGTGACGGCCGTCACAAGCTACGGCCGCCACTCCCCGGGTCACCACGGAGGTAATCCACATATTTACATATAAAGCTATGTGCGCCGCTCGGGGATCCACTTGGCCAACGGGCCCAGTCGCGTGCGCAGGCCGGCCAGTCCGCCGGGGAAGAAGTACACCGCCAGGATGAACACGGTGCCGAGGATGAACAGCGGCTGCGACAGCGGCCCCCGCAGGAACCCGGGCAGCCCGGCGACCGCGTCCGAGTCGCCCAGGGCCACGAGCCGGTAGTCGAGGTAGGTGAACAGGAACCCGCCGATGAGCGGCCCCCAGCGCGTGCCCGGCCCGCCGAGCACCACCATCACCAGCAGCGTCAGGGTCTGGTCGGAGGCCGCGATGTGCGGGGTCGCGCCGCCGATGAGCAGCGCGTACATGGCCCCCGCGAGCCCGGCGAGGCCGCCGGCGACGGTGAAGGCGAAGAGGCGGTAGCGGTACGGGTCGAGGCCGAGCACCCCGACCCGGCGCTCGTCGTCGCGGATCGCGGCCAGCACGCGCCCGGCCGGGGAGTCGCCGATCGCGTGCACGACGAGCACGGTGATCACGAGCGCGGCGAGGGCGAGCCAGTACAGGTTCACCGTGTTGGCCACGCCCACGAGGAAGTCCGGCACCTTCGAGGAGTCCATCGGCAGGCCCTCCTCGCCGCCGGTGGCCCCGCCCGGGTTGCGCCCGATGGTGATCGCGGCGACCTGTGCGAAGGCGAGCGTCACCATGGCGAACGCGATCCCGCCGGTGCGCAGCGCGATCGCGCCGAGCAGCGCGGCGAGGACCGCGGTGCCGATCACGGCCAGCAGGATCGCGGTCCACAGCCCGTAGCCGGCCTTGGTGACGAGCATGTCGGTGCCGTAGACCCCGGCCGCGAAGTAGAGCGCGTGGCCGAACGAGAGCATCCCCGTGCGGCCGAAGAGCAGGTCGTAGCCCATCGCCAGGGCGCCGAAGACCAGGCACAGGGCGAGCAGTTGCAGGGTGCCGGGGGCGTTCACGGCCGAGTCGAAGACGCCGGGAAGCCGCAGGCCGCAGTACGGCAGCGCGATGAGGATCACGAGGGCCACGAGCGGGCCGAAGCGGGCGAGCGGGACCCGGCCCCGCCGCGGCGCGGGGGCCGGGGCGCTGCGGGCGGACTGGGCGGTCTGTGTCGTCATGAGGTGGCGACCTTCCCGGTGATCCCTTGGGGACGGACGAGGAGCACGACCGCGAGCAGGGCGACGACGCAGATGTCCCCCAGGCCCGACGAGGTGTAGTTGACGAACTGCTGCAGCAGCCCGACCGCGACCGCGGCGTAGGCGGCGCCGGTGACCGAGCCCATGCCGCCGATGACGACGACGATGAACCCGAAGATGAGCAGGGAGCTGCCGCCGGTCGGCGAGATCGCGCCGGTGAACACGCCGCCGAGCGCGCCGGCCAGGGCCGCGGCCGCGCCCCCGATGGCGAACACGAGGGTGAACGCGCGCCGCACGTCGATGCCGAGCGCGGTGACCATCGAGCGGTCCTCGACGCCCGCGCGGATGACCAGACCGATCCGGGTGTACTTCAGGAAGGCCAGCAGCCCGAGCAGCACCGCGATCGCGGCCCCGATGAGCAGGAACCGGTCGTTGGGCACGCGCGCCCCGGCGATCGTGGTCAGCTCCTGTGTCCACTGTGGACGCGGGTAGGGCCGGGGGTCGCTCCCCCACGACGCCTGCAGCAGCGCCACGCCCGCCAGCGAGAGCCCGACGGTCACGAGGACCTGTTCGATCGTCCGGCGGTACAGCGGCCGGATGAGCACCAGCTCGACCAGCGCGGCGACGGCCGTCCCGCACACGACGCCGAAGAGCACGGCGAGCGCGAAGCCCCAGCCGCTCGGCCCGGCCCCGGGCAGGTGCCCGGCCGCCCACCAGGTGGCGTAGGCCCCGACGGAGAGGAACAGCCCGTGCGCGAAGTTGAGCACGTCCGCGAGGCCGAAGACGAGCGCGAGCCCCGAGGCGACCAGGAAGTACAAGGCCGCCAACCCCAGCCCAGTCAGCGTGAGCAACACGATCGTGCTCATGCGTGGTCCGCCTTTCCGACGCCCAGCAGCGACTTGGTCTTCTCGGTGTAGTCCAGGAGATCGGGCGCCGGGCCGGTGTAGGCGACCTTTCCGGCCGCGATGACGACCGCGTCCTGGGCCAGGCGCCGCACGACGGCCAGGTTCTGCTCGACCAGCAGCATCGGCACCACCTGGGCGACGGCGTGCAGGGCGGCCGCGACCTCGCCGACGACCTTCGGCGCGAGGCCCTTGGTCGGCTCGTCGATGAGCAGCAGCCGGTTGGGGTTGAGCAGCACCCGCCCGATCGCGAGCATCTGCTGCTGGCCGCCCGAGAGCGTGCCGGCCCGCTGCCGGCCGCGGCGCTGCAGCTCGGGGAAGAGGCCGTAGACGCGCTCGTAGTCCGGGGCGGTGCCGGGGCGCTCGGCGAGGCGGAGGTTCTCGGCCACGGTCAGGCCGCCGAAGACGCCGCGGTCCTCGGGCACGTAGCCGAGCCCGTCGCGCACCAGCCGGAAGGTCTGCTGCCGGGTCACCCGCCGCCCGCCGAAGCGCACCTCGCCGGCCAGGTCGGCGCCGCGCGGCAGCAGGCCGAGCACCGCCTTGAGGGTCGTGGTCTTGCCGACGCCGTTGCGCCCGAGCAGCGCGGTGACGCCCTGCGGCGCGACCCCGAACGTGACGCCCTGCAGGATGTGCGAGCCGGCGATGCGGACGTCCAGTCCCGCGATGTCGAGGATGGTCACAGCTTCTCTCCCAGGTACGCCTCCTGGACGGTGCGGTCGGCCATGACCACGTCCGGGGTGTCGCAGACCAGCAGGGCCCCGTGGTGCATGACGGCGACCCGGTCGGCCAGGTCGAGCACGATGTCCATGTGGTGCTCGACCATGAGCACGCTGCGCCGCTCCTCGCGGGTCAGGGTGCGGATCAGCGCCACCAGGCCGGGCACGTCCTCGGCGCTGACCCCGGCCATCGGCTCGTCGAGCAGCAGCACCCGCGGCTCGCCCGCGAGCAGCAGCGCGATCTCGAGCTTGCGCTTCTCGCCGTGGGCCAGGGTGCCGGCGTCGGCCCCGGCGCGGTGGTCGAGGCCGACCCGCCACAGCACCCGCTCGGCGCGCTCGGCGACCTCCCGGTCCCGGCCCGGCAGCGGGAAGGGCCGGATCGAGCCGCCGCGGCGGGCCTGCACGGCCAGGCGCACGTTGGCCGCGACGGTGAGCGAGGCGAAGACCGAGGACGACTGGAACGTGCGCCCGAGGCCGAGCCGGGCCCGGCGATGCGGCGCCAGCCGGGTCACGTCCCGCCCGTCGAGCGACACCGAGCCGTCCGACGGCTTGCGCAGCCCCGAGATGAGGTTGAACAGCGACGTCTTGCCGGCGCCGTTGGGGCCGATGACGGCCAGGAACTCACCCTCGGCGAGGTCGAGGCTGACCCCGTCGACGATGGCGACCCCGCCCACCCGCCAGGTCAGGCGCCGGGTGCTGAGCAGGCCGGAGGCCGGGGCGTCCGCGAGGACACCGCCGGCCGCCGGCACCGGGGCTTCGGCCACCGGCTCAGCCCTTCATCTGCGCGACCGGCGGCGCGGCGTCGGCCGGGTCGATCGCCTTCACCAGCTCCGGCTTGAGGTCGGCGCCGGAGCCGCTGAACTTGCCCTGGAACATCGGCTGGAGCAGGGCGTGGTCCTCCTTGCGGACCGTGAGCTTGCCCTTGACACCGTCGAACGACCAGCCCTCGAGCGCGGCGACCATCTTGTCGACGTCGTCGCCGCCCTCCTGCGCGGCCCGGACCACCATCTGCGCGGCGGTGAAGCCGTCCGGGTGGAACAGGTCGACCTTCCCGCCGTCGACGCCCTTGCGCAGCGCCGCGGTGGCCTCGTTGTCGCTGGCCCCGTCGAAGTAGTGGGCCAGCAGCGAGATCTTCGACCCGGCGGCGCCGAACGTCGGCCAGGAGGCGCGCTGGTCGATGCCGGTGACGACGAGCGTCGAGCCGAGCACGCCCTGCTGGTCGAGGGCCTGCCACATCGCGGTGGCGGTGGTGCCCGCCCACGCGACGAAGATCATGTCGGCCTTGGCGTTCTTGGCCTGCACCGCGAAGCCGGTGAAGTCGGTGGCGTTGGCCGGCACCGAGATCGCGTCGACGGTGGCGCCCGCCCCGCCGACGACGGCCTTCACGGCGTCCGCGTTCGACTTGCCGAAGGCGCCCTCCTGCGTGAACACGAGGACCTTCTTGCCCGAGGGGGCGGTCAGGTAGGACTTGGCCGCGAGGACGTCCTGGTAGGACTGGCGGCCGGAGCGGAAGGTGTACTTGTTGATGCCGGTCACCGCGTCGGTGGCCGCGGGTCCGGAGACGAACAGGACCTTGTTCTGCGCGGCCAGCGGGGCCATCTGGCTCGCGACGCCGGACGAGGTGCTGCCGGCGAGGATCTTGTAGCCCTGGCCGATGAGGTCCTTGGCGGCCGAGACGGCCTTGGCGGCGTCACCGGCGTCGTCGGCCTCCTTGACCTCGATCGGGCGGTTGCCGACCTTGCCGGTGCCCTTGGTCGCGTAGGCGAGCCCGGCCTTCCATCCCTCGATGTACTGCTTGCCGTAGGACGCGAGCGGGCCGGTCTGCGAGTACACGAGCCCGACCTTGATGGGCGCGCCGTCGCCGGCCGGCTCCTGCGCGGCCTCCTGCGGGCTGCTGCACGCAGACGCGAACGTCGCGGCGAGCGTGAGTCCCAGCGCCGCGACCAACAGCCGCCGCGGCGCGCCTGAATGCCTGATCAACGCTTCCTCCGTGTGAACGCCGTGTTAAGGCCAGCGCCTGCTGGCGGGTGTTCGCACACGCTAGGAGTGGCGTCGGGCACGTCGCTATGTGGTCGGGCCACACAGAATCGGCGGAACCCTATGGGGCGACCCGTTCCAGGAAGGCCCCGAGCATCGGCAGGAACCCGGGAGAAAGCTGCTCGAACAGGGAAACACCGGCTCGCGGAGGTACCGGATACAGCATGTGGCCGACCCCCGGGAACACCCCGATCCCGTTCGTGCCCCGGTGCCGCGCCGGCAGCCGCTCCCCCAGGACCTGCAGGCTGCGCTCGACGGGCACGTGCTCGTCGTCGGCGCCGAAGAGGGCCAGCAGCGGGCACTGCAGGAACGGCAGCACCGCGGCGGGGTCGAAGGCCAGCATCCGGGCGAAGAACCCGAGCTCCTCCGGCGTGTCGTAGGGCCGGTCGCAGACGATCGCGGCCCAGTCGTCGCCGGCGAAGCCGGCCTGGTCGGCGTGCACCTGGGCCGGGTCCTCGCCGGCGGCCAGCCGGGCGGCGCGCTCGTCGGCCCAGGCCAGCCCGGCCGCGATGTGGTCCTCGGGCACGCCCTTGCGGCGCATGACCCGGGCGAGCAGGGTGCGCTCCTGCTCCTCGACCCCGACGTACGGCCCGCCGAGGGTGACCACGAAGTCGACCTGGTCCGGGGCGGTGACGGCGGCCAGCAGCGACACCCAGCCGCCCTGGCTGTAGCCGATCAGGCCGGCCCGCTCGACCCCGGCCTGCTTGCGCAGCACGGTCAGCGCCGCGAGGGCCTCGGCGGCGCGGTCGGCGAAGGTCTGGGTGCGCCAGTCGCCGGGCGAGCCGCCGCAGCCGGGCTTGTCGTGGCGCAGGGTGGCGATCCCCCGCTCGGCGAGCCAGCCGGGCACCCCCTGCCAGGCGTGCCGGTCGGCCGGGCCGGAGCCGTCGGACAGCACGAGCCCGGCGCGGGCCGGGCCGTCGGGGATGCGGACGATCGCGTTGAGCGGCCCGGCGATGGAATCGACGACCGTATCTGACTCAGGCATGAGCAAGGCCCTCCCCCCGCGCAATCTAGCAGCGGAGGGAGGGCCTTGCTGTACTACTACTGCGCAACTACTACTGCGCCGCGGCCGCCAGCGGCGCCTGGTAGGTCTTCAGGAGCGCGGCCTTGTCGGCGTCGACCGTCGTCCAGTCGTCCTTGAGGACCCCGCCGGTGTCACCGGAGTTCGGGTTCCAGGCCCAGTACGTGTAGCTGAGCCCGTTGTCCTTGAGGTACTTGACGAGGTTGCGCTGCCAGATGCCCTCCAGGTCCTTGTTGCCCTGGGCGTCGGTCTCGGCCACCGAGCGTCCGCCGAACTCACCCATCAGCACCGGGGCGGTGTTGTTCTTCACCAGGTAGCCGAACTGCTTGTCCCACAGCGCGGGCATGTTGGCCGGGAACGCCGGGTCGGTGAACCACTGCTGCGACCAGACCTTCGGGCTGTAGTCGTGCGCGGAGTACACCAGCTTGGACTGGTCGGAGAGCTTGACCGGGTGCTCCTTGGCGCCCTGCAGGTTGCCGCCCCACCAGTAGCCGTCGCTCTGGCCGTCGGCGGTCTTGTAGTTCTCGATGCCCTCGACGACGATGAGCCAGTTCGGGTTGGCCTTGAGCACCGCGTCGCCGGCCCGCTGCGCGGCGGCCTGCCAGTCGGTCTTCTCGTTGCCGTCGCCCCAGGTGGCCTCGCCGTGCGGCTCGTTGTGCAGGTCGGCGCCGACCACGAGCGGGTTGTCCTTGTACTGCTTGGCGAGCTTCACCCAGTCCGAGATCCAGCGGTCCTCGCTGACCTTGTCCGTGTACCAGAGGTTGCTCTGGCCCTGGGAGGTCGGGCGGTGCCGGTCGAGGATGACCATCAGCCCTCGTTTGGTGGCCCTCTGCACAACTTGGTCCATGAGCTGCGGGCCGGTCAGGCCCTTGAGGTCCGGGTTGAGCGCGTAGTCGACGCCGTTGGGCTTCGACGCCGGGTCGAACAGCTCGTTGCTGAACGGCAGGCGCATCGAGTTGAAGCCCTGCGCGACCATCTGGTCGAGCATGTCGTCGAGCTTGCGCGACCACAGCCCGTGCGGGGCGAAGGTGTTGGTCTCCAGCCCGAACCAGTTGACGCCGGTGAACTGCACGGTGACGCCGCGGGCGTCGACGATCTTCGAGCCTTCGGCGTGCAACGGCATCTGCAGCCGCTGGGCGGAGTCCGCCCGGGCGGGGTGGACCTTCTTGTCGTCCTTGTCGCTGACGAGCAGCGGCACCAGTGCGACGGCGGCAACGGCGAGCGCGACCAGTGCGGAAATCCAGTAAAGGCGCGTACGAGCCATAGAGCTGACCTGTCCTCACGTCTGACGGCGGGGCAGGTCAACACGTTACGGATTTCGGACATATGCGGTCAGCGTACAAATGCCGGAAATGTGCATCCACCAATTGCGGGAGAACGGCCCGCCGCGCGGCAGGCGCCGCAGGTCACGGGCCTTGAAGGTGGCTCGAAGGTGGCTCGGAGGTGGCTTGAGGGTGGCTCGAAGGTGGCTCCGAACGCGGGTCAGCCGCCCACCGACGACGAGGGGTCCCACTCCGCGGCCCGGACGACCGCCTCGAGCTTCGAGCGGGCCCCCATCTTGCTCAGCAGGTGCCGCACGTGGCTGCGCACGGTGGTGTAGCTGATGCTGAGCTCCCGCGCGATGTCCCGGTTGTCCATGCCCTCGGTCATGAGCGCGAGGATCTCCCGCTCCCGGGGCGTGAGGCTGTCGAGCCGGCGGGCGTGCTCCTCGGAGCGCTGGGCCTGCTCGCGGCGGCGGGCCAGGAGCTTGGCCAGCTGGCGGGCCGGGACGAGGATCTCCCCGTCGACGGCCCGGCGCACCGCCTCGGCGACGTCGGCCCCGCCGGCGCTCTTGACCAGGTACCCGGCCGCCCCCGCCTCCAGCGCGGTGAGGATGACCCGGTCGCTCTGGTCGGCGCTGAGGAACACCACGGCGACGTCGGGCTGGTGGGCCCGCAGCGCCGCGACGGCCTCGGCGCCGGTGCCGTCGGGCAGCCAGAAGTCGCACAGCACGACGTCGACCCGCTCCACGTCGGCCAGGTGCTCGACCTCGCCGACCCGGCCGGCCAGGGCCACCACGCGCAGTTCCGGGTGCTCGTTGAGCAGCGCCGCGAGCCCCTCGGCGACCACCTGGTGGTCCTCGACGATGAGCACCCGGTAGGGCGGACGAGTCACGGTACGGCTCCCTTGGATTCGAGGTCGGCGCCGCGCGGCACCCAGAACGTGACGGTGGTCCCGCGCCCCGGCAGGCTGCTGATCCGGAACCATCCGCCGGCCAGCGCCGCCCGCTCCCGCATGAGCAGCAGCCCGAGGTGGCCCGGGTCGGTGTGCAGGTTCTCGGCGCCGACGCCGTCGTCGACGACCCGGACCAGGTACCCGCCCTCCTCCTCGCCGAGGATGACCGTGCACCGATCCGCCCCGGCGTGCTTGCCGACGTTGGCGACCGCCTCCTGCAGCATCCGGAACAGCAGCACCCGGGTCGGCAGCGCGGGCTCGTCGGTGAGCCGGGAGTCGACGCGGACGCCGATGCCGTGCTGCTCGGCGAGGTCGTCGAGCAGGTCCTCGACGGCCGCGGCGAGCCCGTCGTCGGCCAGCCGCGGCGGGCGGAAGTCGAAGATGAGCCGCCGCAGCCGCTCCGCCGCCTGCACCAGCGAGGCCTCGAGCCGGTCCAGGATCGCCAGGTCCTCCGGGTCGGACAGGCGGTGGCGCAGCTGCTGCAGGCGCAGGGTGGCCGCGGTGATCACCTGCAGGCTGTCGTCGTGCACCCCGGCGGCGATGCGGGCCCGCTCCCGCTCCTGGGTGACGATCACGTCGCCGAGCAGCTCGCCCTGCTCCTGGCCGGTGAGCGCGAGCCGGGCGATGCGCTGCTCCATGGCCGCCCGGCGGCGCGAGTCGGCCACGCGCTCCTCCACGCGCAGGGAGAGCATCCCGCTCGGGTCACCCGCCAGCGTGCGCACCCGCACCTCGACGTCCAGCTCGCCGCCGTCGGGCAGCCGGATCACGGCCTCGGTCGGCGCCTCGGCCGTGAACGCGGGCCTGCCGACGAACAGCTCGTCCGCGCGGCGCCCCACCAGGTCGGCGGTGTCGCGGCGGAACAGGGCCTCCGCGGCGGTGCTGGCCAGGCGCACCACCCCGGCGGCGTCGAACACGACCAACGCCTCCGGGGCGGCGCGGAACGCCTGCCAGTACACCGGAATCAGTTCTCCAGATCCTTGGGCACCACGTAGGGCTTCGCGGACGGGATGTCGACCGGGCCGCCGGACTTGTCGACCTTGAAGTTCACCGTCGCGGTCGCGTCGCTGCGCTGGCCGTGCAGCTGGAAGACCACGGTGTCCTCGGTGTTGCCCGGGATCGTGTACTGCCCGACCGCTCGCGCCGTGCCCTTCGCGTCGACCCGGAACGCGGCCACCAGCTGCGGCGTGGCGCCCTTGGCGGTCCTGACGGTCACGTGCACGGCCTCGTTCGGCGCGAACTGGGTGGCGTAGAAGTTCACCACGGTGCCGGGCAGGCCGCCGTACGCGTTCGTGCGCGCCTGCGGGGTGAACGGCAGGATGGTGAAGCCGGTGGAGACCGCCGCCCGGCTCTGCTCGCCGGTGAACACCAGCGACTGGGCGCCCTTGAGCTGGAACGGCATCACCAGCCCGGCGCCCTTGAACACGCCGGCGTCGTCGGTCGGGATCGCCATGACCGGCTGGCCCCCGGCCGCGTTGAGGCGCACCAGCACCCGCTCCCCGGGCGCGAAGCCGGAGCCGGAGAAGGTGATCTTCTGGGTGGCCTTCACGGCGTACGGCGCCAGCTTGATCGACGGGTACAACCGCAGCACCTGGAACGGCGCGCTCGCCGCCGCGCCACTGGTCTTGCCCACGACCACCAGACTTGTCGTGCCGACGGCCGTCACGCCAACTCTGATGGGCGTCTTACCCACCGAGCCACCCTCGTCGGCCTTGAGGGTGAGGTTCGGGTCGCCGTTGATCCGGCCCCAGTAGACGTTGAGCTGCTCGCCGGGGGCGAACCCCTTCACCGTCAGGTTGATCGTGTCGCCGGGCTTGCCGACGATCGCCGAGAGCGTCGCCTGGCCGGCGCCCTGGGCCACCGACGCGTCGGCCTTCGCCACCTTGTCGCTGCCGCGCGCCTGCGCGGTGACCTCCTGCACGGGCACGGTCATCTTGTTGGGCATCGTGAAGTTGGCCGTGAACACGCCCCACTTGCCGGCCTTCGCGGTGGCCACCTGCCGCGGCTTGGAGCCGGGCGCGCCGCTCGGCGGGGCCTTCTGCCCCGGCGCCGTAGACGGGCCGAGGTACACGTCGACCATCGAGCCCTGGTCGAAGCCCGACCCCTGGACGGTCACGCCGCCGCCGAGCCGCACCAGGCCCGGGTTCAGGGTGATCATCGGCGAGCCGCCGCCCTGCACCATGACCCCGTTCAGGTCGATCGTCGGGGCCGGCGGGGCCTTGGTCACCACCGTGCTCGGGGTCTCCTCGGACGAGCCTCCGATGCCGGGGGCCGAGATGCCCATGGCGGGCAGCAGCGAGCGCCCCGCCATGACGAGCAGCACCACCGCCGCCCCGGCCAGCAGCAGCCGTTTGCGTGAGATCTTCGGTCGTTTCCGCTTCCGGTTTCGGCCGGCCGCCGGCCGGTGCTTGAGCGTCTGCATGGCTCCACTCCAGCTAGGACGTATTGCCGATCTTGACAATTGACAGCGAGACGTCGCCCCGGGTGGCCTGCCAGACGGTCTGCCCGTGCTGGTCGATCGCCTCGATGATCCAGGTCTCGCCGCCGCGCTGGAGGGCGTCGCGCATCTTGTTCGACATCACGACGTAGTCGACGTTCTCCCAGCTGGAGTGGAAGACCTTGTCCCGCACGTCCGGGTCGGACGTGGCCTTGTAGTGCGGGTGCGCGTTCTTGTACGGCGGGTTGCTGTCGTGCAGCGCCACCCATATGTCGTCGTCGATGATGAGCCGCGCATTGGTCGGGATGTTCGCCTTGATCCAGGCGACCTGCTGCTCCTGCAACTGGGTGAGCGGCAACCGGTAGGCGTCGCTGAACTCCAGCTGGCCCCTGGCGTTGTACTTCACCAGGAACCCGCCCGGCATCACCAGCACCGGCACCAGCAGGCAGGCGACGAGCACGGCCGCCCCGCCCTGGTTGGTGCGCCGGGTCAGCCAGCCGAAGAACATGCCCAGGTTCAGCGCGAACAGCGGCACCATGGGCGCGATGTAGAAGTCGAGCAGCGCGCTGCGGCTCAGGTAGAACGCGTATCCGAGGGCCATCAGGGCGCAGGCGAGCATCGGCGTGCGCAGCCGTTTGTTGCGCCGGCCCGAGATGAGCGTGAGCACCGTGGCGGCGACGCCGCCGATGAGGATGTACCGGTCCTTGAACAGCCAGCTCTGTTGCAGCAGGTAGGTGAACGACAGGCCGGTGGAGCTGTTGGAGTTGCGGTGCAGCTGCCACCAGATGGTGTTGAGCAGCGACACGTGGCCCTTGAGCTGGTTGTTGTCCGGGCTGAACTGCAGGCCCTCCGGGAACAGCTCGTTCTTGATCTGGGCGAACAGCAGGTACGCGGTGACCGGGGCCAGCACGGCGAACCACCAGAAGCTGAGCCCGAAGCGCCGGTTGGACTGCTCCCGGATGGACTTGTGCAGCAGGTACGCGCAGCCGGGCAGCAGGAACAGCGCGTTCTCCTTCGTCACCAGCGCCAGGCCGAAGCAGGCGCCGGCGCCCATCGCGGTGACGATCCGCCCGTCGCGCCGGGCCAGCAGGTAGAGCCCGAGCAGGATCCAGAACATCATGAGGTTGTCGAGCAGGACCTGGCGCTGGTAGTACACCCCGAGCGGCGAGAGGTTGAAGACGAACACGGCCAGGAACGCCGCCGGCTTGGAGGCGGTGAACCGGCGCACCGTCTCGAACATCAGGAACACCGACGCCAGGTGCACGATGAGCATGAGCGCCCGGCCGGTGTTGATGGCGTTGCCGAAGGCCTGGAAGCCACCCGGCAGGATGCCGACCCAGCCGGCCAGGGCCAGCCAGCCCATCGGGGCGTGGTCGTAGAAGTACGTGTACGGGGAGAGCTTGGCCTCCTTGAGCACCGACCAGGCCTGCTCCATGTAGATGCCCTCGTCGGTGAGGTACAGCGGATACCGGAACATGTTCCAGCCGTGGCTCACGAGCCCGATCAGCAGCGACACGGCGATGAGCAGCTTCGGGGCCTTCGGGGAGACCTTGACGCTGCGGGGCGATGGCTTGTTGCCAGGTCTGGTAAGAACGTCAGCCGACATTGGTCAGCTCCGGAGCCTCGGTGCGGTGGGCGCCGACGTGGGCCGTCTTCTCCCAGTTGGTCGCGCCCTTGAGCTGGCGGTAGAGCGCCCGGCCGGCCGCGTAGGACAGCACCATCTGGTACGGGAACCAGGTCAGCGCCATCTTCAGCACGGTGCCCGGCCCGGCCTTGAGCCCGTGCGCGCCGGTGAACTCGTACAGCCCGACGACGGACATCACGAAGTGCGCGCCGAGCAGCAGGACCGGCAGCCACGACAGCATCGCGACCGGCACCGGCACGCTGAGCACGAACGCGGACAGCATCGCGACCGGCAGGTAGAAGCCGAGCATCGCCTGCACGTGCGGGAAGGCCAGGGTGTACCAGGCCAGGAACCGCTGCCGCCGGTTGGGCATCAGCTTCCAGGTGCCCTTGCCGAGCGTCTGCATGAACCCCTGGCACCAGCGGGTGCGCTGCTTGATGAAGCTCTGCAGGGTCGGCGGGGTCTCCTCCTTGGTGACGTACCGGTCGTCATAGACCACCCGGACCTTCTCCCCCATGCTGGAGACCCGCAGGCCGATGTCCGCGTCCTCGGTCAGGTTCGTCTCGTCCCAGCCGCCGAGGCGCTCGATGAGGTCCTTCTTGAAGAAGACCGTGTTGCCGCCGAGGGTGATCGCGCCGTTCTTGGCGTGGTAGTGCAGGCGGCTGCGGAACCAGAAGAAGTACTCCAGGACGTTGAACGTCGAGTACCAGTTGGAGTCGAAGTTCATCAGCTGCACGCCGGCCTGCACGACGCTGACGTCGTCGGACAGCATGATGGTGTTGACGATGTCGAACAGCTCCGGCTGGACCTCGTCCTCGGCGTCGAAGATGGACACCACGTCGCTGGTCGCGTGGCGCAGCGCGGTGTTGAGCCCGTGCGGCTTGTTGATCGGCCCGTCGTCGAACACGACCACGTCGACGTTGCTGCGCCCGACCGCTCGCAGGGCGCTCACCTGAGCCCGGGCCTGCTCGATGGTGCCCACGTCGTCCGCCGAGCACACGACGAGGATCTGCACCAGGTGCGGCGGGTAGTCAGCGGACGCGGCGCGGGCGATGGTGGCTTGGATGACCTCCTCCTCGTGGCGCGCCGGGAGGATGGCGGTGAAGGAGAGTTCCGGCGTAGCACGTTGATCGGGCACCCGGGCCTTGGCGTCCGCCTCGGGCTGGTCCCACGTGTAGATCATGAGATACAGGGCGTGCGCCGCCTGCACCGTCAGCACCAGCGAGATCAGCGTGAGGACGGCCAACACCAGCTGCTCCATCGGTGCGTTCACTCCAAATCCACTTCGAGCTGACGGCGAAGTTGACCCCGAAGCCGGCCGCGATACCGACCAGGTTGGCGGGGAGGTAGTGCAGGCCGAGTGCGACCAGCAGCTGGACGACGATCACGTTGACGGGCAGGGCGGCCAGCCCGGCGAGACTGAAGTAGGCGAAGCGCGTCAGCGAAAGGCGCCTCCGGCGAAAGGTCCACAGTTCGTGCAGCACGTAGTTGGACACGAGGGCGAGCTCGACCGCGGCCACGGTCGCGGGCAGCAGCGCGAGCCCGAGCAGCCCGTGCAGCGTGAGCAGGGCGACGTTGTTCACGACGACACCGCTGACTCCCACCAGGGAGAACCGGCTCAGCCGGTGCAAGGAGTGCGTCACGCTCCCAACCGTGCCGACGCACGGGCCCCCGGGGCATCACGCCGGGGTGCTGCCGGGCCCCACACCTTCGGCCTCCCCCATTTGGCGTAGACCGCTTGGACGTTTTGTGGGTAGTCCGCGCGGCGATGAGTACCAGGATCTTGATCGCCGACGACCACGCCATGGTGCGCGAGGGGCTGTATCGCTTCCTGTCGCTCAGCGGCGACCTGGAGCCGATCGGCGCCGCGGCCGACGGGCAGGAGGCCGTGGCGCTGGCCCACGAGCTGCGGCCCGACCTCGTGCTGATGGACCTGCTGATGCCGGTCCTCGACGGGATCACCGCGATCGGTGTGATCCGCCGGGAGCTGCCGGACGTGGAGGTGGTGGCGCTCAGCGGGTACCTCGAGCCGCAGCTCATCGCCGACGCGCTGCACGCGGGCGCGGTGGGGTACCTCCTGAAGGACACCGACGCCGAGGAGCTGCACCGGGCCGTGCGCGCCGCGGCCGCCGGCCAGGTGCAGCTCTCCCCCGCGGTCGCGGCGCGGCTGGTGCGCGACGTGCACGTGCCGGCCAACCCGCCGCAGCTGACCCGGCGGGAGGAGGAGGTGCTGACGCTGCTGGCCCGCGGGCGTGCCAACGGGCAGATCGCCCGGGAGCTGCACATCGCGCCGCAGACGGTCAAGACGCACGTCAGCAACATCCTGCAGAAGCTCGGCATGTCCAGCCGCACGCAGGCCGCGCTCTACGCGATGCGGGTCGGGCTGGTCCCGGTGCACGCGGCGGCCCCCTCGTGACGTCGGTCGTCGTCTTCGACGCGCGAGGGGCCGTCGTGTCCGGGTCGGCGGCCGGTTTCGACACGGCGGTCGTCACCGATGCCCTGGCGGCCCGGCGGCCGATCCGGACCCGGCGCGCGACCTACCTGCCGGTGACCGGCGGGGTGCTGGCCGTCGCCGGGCGCCGGGCCCCCCGCCCGTCCAGCCTGGCACCGTTCGTGCCCCTCGCCGAGCAGCTGCTGGCCGCACCGGCCCGGCTGGCCCGGGACCTGCACGACTCCGTGGTGCAGACGCTGTACGGCATCAGCCTCGGCGCGGGCACGGCCGCGGAGCTGCTCTACGGCAACCCGGCGCACGCCGAGGCCTCGCTGGCCTGGATCAAGGAGACGGCC
Organism: Dactylosporangium thailandense; assembly: GCF_059739745.1. Lineage (NCBI taxonomy): Bacteria > Bacillati > Actinomycetota > Actinomycetes > Micromonosporales > Micromonosporaceae > Dactylosporangium > Dactylosporangium thailandense. The sequence goes on along the minus strand of NZ_AP029195.1, from coordinate 12,150,521 downwards.
ACGGCGGGCCTGACCGACCTGCGCGGCATCATCCTGCGGCTGCGCCCCGAGACCCTCGGCGGCGCCGGGCTCGCCGCGGCCCTGCGCAGCGCCTTCGACACCCTGCACGCCACGCCCGGGCGGGCCGGGTGGGGGCTGCAGCTCGACGCCGATCCGGCGGTCAGCCCGCAGGTGGAGGAGGCGTTGTACCGCATCGCGCTGGAGGCCCTCGGCAACGCCGCCCGGCACGCCGAGGCCTCGCAGGTCACCGTGCGGCTGGCCGGCGACGACAGCCGCGTGGTGCTGGAGGTGTCCGACGACGGCGTGGGCTTCGCGCCGTCGACGTCGTTCCCGGGGCGGCTCGGGCTGCACTCGATGCGCGAGCGGGCCCTGCTGCTGGGCGGGACGCTCGACATCCTCAGCGCGCCCGGTTCCGGGACCGTGATCCGGGCGGCCCTTCCCTTGGGGTGAGTCCTCCCGTCACGCGCGTTGCCAGGCTTGACGCATGCGTGTGGTTGTCGACCTCACCAGGTGTCAGGGGTACGCGCAGTGCGCCTTCCTCGCCCCCTCGGCCTTTCAGATACAGGGTGACGAGGCCCTGCTCTACGACCCCTCACCGACCGTCGACGCCACCGTGCGCCGGGCGGCGGCCGCGTGCCCGGTGCAGGCGATCCAGCTCGACCGGGTCAGCTCCGTCGACATGCCGGCGATGACGGGCCCCTCAGTCGGGCGCATCGTGATCGTCGGGGCCTCCCTCGCCGGGTTGCGGGCGGCCGAGGCGCTGCGGGAGGAGGGCTACTCGGGCTCGCTCACGCTGATCGACGACGAGCCCTACGGCCCGTACGACCGCCCGCCCCTGTCCAAACAGGCCCTCGGCGGCCGCATCCGCCCCGACGCGACCGGCCTGCCACGCCGGCCCGACCTCGACGCCCGCTGGCGCCTCGGCGTGCGCGCGCTCGCCCTGGACCTGCCCGGCCGCCGGGTGCAGCTCAGCGACGGCACCGCGGTCCCGTTCGACCGCCTGCTGATCGCCACCGGCGTGCGCGCCCGCCCGTGGCCCGGCCCGGCCTTCGACGGCGTGTTCGTCCTGCGCACCCGCGACGACGCGATCGCGCTGCAGCATCGCCTGCTGCCGGCCGACGGCTCCCGCCCCGGCCGCGTGCTCGTCGTCGGCGCCGGGTTCACCGGCTCGGAGGTGGCCTCGACGTGCCGCTCGCTGGGCCTGGACGTGACCGTGGCCGAGGCCGCGAGCACGCCGCTGGAGGGCGCGCTCGGCTCCACCATCGGCGCGATCGCCGCCGACCTGCAGCGCGCGCACGGCGTCGACCTGCGCTGCGGCGTGACCGTGACCCGCCTCGAGGGCGACCACCGGGTGCGGCGGGCGGTGCTGTCGGACGGCGACGTGCTCGACGTCGACGTGGTGGTGGCCGCGCTGGGCGGCGAGCGCAACGTCGAATGGCTCGCCCACTCCGGGCTCGCCGCCGGCCCGTGGGGCGTGGCCTGCGACGCGGGCTGCCGCGCCTTCGACATCAACGGCGTGGTGACGGACGACGTCTTCGTGGCCGGCGACGTGGCGCGGTCGCCGAACGCGCTGTTCGGCTACCAGTTCCTGGCCCTGGAGCACTGGGCCAACGCCGTGGCCCAGGCCGAGGTCGCCGCGCACAACATGGTGAGCGACGAGTCGGACCGCTGGCCGCACCTGCACATGCCGCGGTTCTGGTCCGCCCAGTTCGGGATCAACATCAAATCCGTGGGTGTACCGACCTTCTCCGACGAGGTGATGATCGTCCAGGGCTCGGTGGCGGACCGCCGGTTCGCCGCGGCGTACGGCTACCGAGGCCGCGTCACCGCCGCGGTGACCTTCAACCACGCCAAGTGGCTGCCGTTCTACGCGCGCCAGATCGAACAGGCGGCACCGTTTCCGCCGTTGTTCAACTCGGCCGACCGCCCGGACGACGCATTACCGGTCCCGGCGGGCGTCCCGGACCCGGCGACCCTGGCCCGGGACGCCACCGTGATGGCGACCGGCCACCGCCCGAACCTCGCCCGAATCTCCTGACCCCCCCCTTCTTGCCGCTTCGATTGGACTTTTTCGATGACGACAGCGATCGCCTCCGCATTCGGCGCGGTCCTGGATCCCGTGAACCGCCACGACCCCTACCCCCTGCTCACCTCCCTGCGCCGCACCCCGGTCGCGGTGACGCAGGACGGCACCTACGTGGTGAGCACCTTCGACGCGATCACGGCGCTCCTGCACGATCCGCGGGTGAGCTCCTCCGACATTCCCGACCTGGCGGAGAAGTCGTCGTCCGGCGCGACGGCGGATCTGGTCGGACTGCCGCCGAGCTTCCTGCGCCAGGACCCGCCGGAACACGACCGCCTGCGCCGCCTGGCCACCCGCCCCTTCGGCCCGCCGCACACCCCGCACCGCGTGGCCGACCTGGAGCCGACGCTGACCTCACTGGCGCGGTCCCTGGTGGCGGCCTTCCCACCGTCCACCGTGGACCTGGTCGACCATTTCGCGTACCCCCTGCCGGTCCAGGTCATCTGCTCCCTGCTCGGCGTCCCCATGGCGGACGAGCCGCGGTTCCGGGCCTGGATCGACGCGGCCCTGATCTCGGTCGAGCCGAACCGGGCCGCCCTGGCCGACCTGGCCCAGTACCTCGGCGAGCTGGTCGACGGCCGCCTGGCCGACCTGGCCACCCCCGACGGCGGGGCGGCCCTGGGCGGCGACCTGCTCACGGGCCTGGCCACCGACGACGGCCCCGACGGGCGGATGTCCCGCTCCGAGCTGGTCAGCACCGCGATGCTGCTGCTCATCGCCGGCCACGAGACCACGGTCAACCTGATCGCCAACAGCGCGCTCATCCTGCTGCGCCAGAGGGCGTGGCTGGAGCGCCTGCTCGCCGAGCCGGACATCGTGGTGCCGTTCGTCGAGGAGGTGCTGCGCTACGACCCGCCGGTGCAGATGCTGCCGTGGCGTACGGCGCTCGACGACATCCCGATCGCGGGCACCACGATCCCGGCGGGCGCGTCGATCACGCTGGTGCTGGCCGCGGGCAACCGGGACCCGGAGCAGTTCCCGGACCCGGACCGGTTCGACCCGGATCGGCGGCCGGTTCAGCATCTCGGGTTCGGCGACGGGATCCACTACTGCTTCGGGGCGCCGCTGGCTCGGCTGGAGGCTCAGGTCGCTCTGACGGCTCTGGCTCCGGTGCTGGCTCGTGCGCGGCTGCTGGAGGATCCGCCGGAGTACCGCCTGAGCGCCGTCCTGCGCGGCCCGCGCCACCTGCGCGTGGCGCTCGATTGACGGACGCCGATTGCCACCCTCGGCGGCGCGCCGCGGGCGTGTGGCATGGCCCGGCTGTCGGTGTGCGAGTCGCCGAACAGCACCATGGCCGCGGTGCCGTCCGGGTCGCCGTGGCGGTCGCAGCACTTCGCCAGCGCCGCCCTCGTCGACGTGTCGTCGAGCCAGGCGAGGCAGCCACAGTCGCCGGACGGGGTGTCACGGGCCGCGACGGCGACGGGCGGGGTGAGGTTCCGCGGCAGCGCGGCCTGCGTGGCACCCGCCGCGAAGAGGCCCTCCACCCGGGCCCGGCCCTCACCGACCGCAAGCGCGGCGGCCGACGGCGCCGGGGTCCCGGGGTGGACGCGCTCAAGCTGCGAATGGGCGAGTTCCCGCAACGACAACCGGGCCAGACTGGCGCCGGGCCCCCGCCGCCGACGCGACGAATGACGGCGGATCTTGCCCCGAGAGCGGCCCAGGCGGCCGACTCGCGCAGGACTGCGAGCGTGAGCCGTAGTCGATCGAGCACCGCGGGTCGCGCCATCGGGCCGAAGCACTCCGCAAACCGGATGGACGCGCTCGGGGCAGGACAACACACCCACGCCCAGCTAGATCAACGCGACCACACCCACGCGGTGCGCCTGGCTCACATCCCGACCGCCGCGAACCAGCTACATTTGCGACCATCCACACCGCGACGCAAGGGCTCCAGGAGGGTTCCGGCGCTGCTTAAGAAAAACCCTACCACACGCGACCTAACTGATCATGCCCGTCAATGCCAACGGTGACGGCGCGATCACCCCAGGACAATATCAAGGTTGCAAGCGTCCGACATGATCGCGGGCATGCCGGAATTTGAGGTTTCGCCGCGCGGGTACGACGTCAATGCGGTTCAGGACCTGGTCGGGCGGGCCGAGTCGGCGCTCGCCGGCCGTGATCCCGCCCAGCGCGCCCAGGCCCTCGCCGCGATCCGCGAGGCGAAGATCGGCGTCGTGCTGCGCGGGTACGACCGGGCTCAAGTCGACCAGTACTTAGCCCAGGTCACGCGGGAGCTGGGCGGTTGAGCGACAGTGCGGCAAAGCAAAGACGGCGCCGCCGGAATGAATGCACCGGGGGCGCCGCCTCCACAGGGAAGACTCAGGCCTCGACCAGGGCCATGACCTCGTCGCTGACGTCGAAGTTCGCGTAGACGTTCTGCACGTCGTCGCAGTCCTCTAGGGCGTCGATCACCTTGAAGACCTTGCGCGCGCCCTCCTCGTCCAGGGGGACGGTCACGCTCGGGACGAAGGACGACTCCGCGCTCTCGTAGTCGATCCCCGCGTCCTGCAGGGCCGTGCGCACGGGGACCAGGTCCGAGGCCTCGGAGATGATCTCGAAGGCCTCGCCGAGGTCGTTGACCTCCTCGGCGCCCGCGTCGAGGACGGCCATGAGCAGGTCGTCCTCGGTCAGCTCGCCGGCCTTCGGCACGATCACGACGCCCTTGCGGGTGAACATGTACGACACGCTGCCCGCGTCGGCCAGCGAGCCGCCGTTGCGCGTCAGGGCGACCCGCACCTCCGTCGAGGCGCGATTGCGGTTGTCCGTCAGGCACTCGATGAGGATGGCGACGCCGTTCGGGCCATAGCCCTCGTACATGGCCGTCTGCCAGTCCGCGCCGCCGCCGATGAGGCCCGAGCCGCGCTTGACCGCGTTGTTGATGTTGTCGTTGGGGACCGAGTTCTTCTTCGCCTTCTGGATGGCGTCGAAGAGGGTCGGGTTGCCGGCCGGGTCACCGCCGCCCGTGCGGGCAGCCACCTCGACGTTCTTGATCAGGCGGGCGAAGAGCTTCCCACGCTTGGCGTCGATGACCGCCTTCTTGTGCTTGGTGGTCGCCCATTTAGAGTGCCCCGACATGCCTAACCCTCCGTCGTCTTACCCGCCTCGCGCACCATCTCCACGAAGTACCGATGGACGCGTAGGTCGCCGGTGAGCTCGGGGTGGAAGGATGTCGCGAGCAGGTGCCGCTGCCGAACCGCGACAATCCTACCGGCGGCCGGGCCATCCTTCACGCGGCCCAGCACCTCGACGGAGTCTTCCACACTCTCGACCCAGGGCGCGCGGATGAACACGGCGTGGAAGGGCCCGCCGTCGATGCCCGAAATGTCCACGGTGCCCTCGAACGAATCGACCTGGCGGCCGAACGCGTTGCGGCGGACGGTCATGTCGATACCGCCGAACGGGACCTGGTCGGCGCGGCCGTCCAGGATCGTCGAGGCCAGCATGATCATGCCGGCGCAGGAGCCGTAGACGGGCAGGCCGGCCGCGATCCGCTTGCGCAGCGGCTCGAGCAGGCCGAACTCGATCGCCAGCTTGCTCATCGTGGTCGACTCGCCGCCGGGGATGATGAGGCCGTCGACGGAGTCGAGCTCGTCGGCCCGTCGCACGGGGCGGCCGATCGCGTCGAGATCGGCCACCGCGTGCAGGTGTTCACGGGTATCGCCCTGCAGGGCGAGCACGCCGATGATCACGGGGGCGGTCACCAGCCCCGCTCGGCGAGGCGGTGCGGCTGCGGGATCTCGTCCACGTTGATGCCGACCATGGCCTCGCCCAGGCCCCGGGAGACCTTGGCCAGCACGTCGGGGTCGTCGTGGAAGGTGGTGGCCTTGACGATCGCGGCGGCGCGCTGCTGCGGGTTGCCGGACTTGAAGATGCCGGAGCCGACGAAGACGCCCTCGGCGCCGAGCTGCATCATCATCGCCGCGTCGGCCGGGGTCGCGATGCCGCCGGCGGTGAACAGCACGACGGGCAGCTTGCCGTTCTCGGCGACCTCCTTGACCAGCTCGTACGGCGCCTGGAGCTCCTTGGCCGCGACGAACAGCTCGTCCTCGGGCAGCGAGGTCAGCCGGCGGATCTCGCCGCGGATCTTGCGCATGTGGGTGGTGGCGTTGGAGACGTCGCCGGTGCCGGCCTCACCCTTGGAGCGGATCATGGCCGCGCCCTCGTTGATGCGCCGCAGCGCCTCGCCGAGGTTGGTGGCGCCGCACACGAACGGCACCGTGAACGCCCACTTGTCGATGTGGTTGGCGTAGTCGGCCGGCGTGAGCACCTCGGACTCGTCGACGTAGTCGACGCCGAGCGCCTGCAGCACCTGGGCCTCGACGAAGTGCCCGATGCGGGCCTTGGCCATGACCGGGATGGAGACGGCGTTGATGATGCCGTCGATCATGTCGGGGTCGCTCATGCGCGACACGCCGCCCTGCGCGCGGATGTCGGCGGGGACCCGCTCGAGCGCCATCACCGCGACGGCGCCGGCGTCCTCAGCGATCTTGGCCTGCTCGGGCGTGACGACGTCCATGATGACGCCGCCCTTGAGCATCTCGGCCATGCCGCGCTTGACGCGGGCGGTGCCGGTGACCGGCGAAGTGGGTGAGGACACGACGACGCACTCCTAACAGGGAAAGCTGGATTCACCCGCAAGTTTACGCTTCCGTCACCCCTCACCCCGACGGCCAACGGCAACCCTGTGGCCCACGAATCACGAAAGGGAGGGGTCGTCGACGTCGAAGTAGGCCGGAACGGGGTGTTTTCTGGCCAGCCGGAACACCCGCACCAGGCCCCGGCGGCGCACGGCGAGGGCGTCGCGCACGACGTCGTTGTGCACCTGACGAGCCAGGGCCACCCGCCGGCTGACCTGCACCAACGTGTCGTCGACGGGGGTGGCGCCGAAGTCCAGGCGCAGGTGGCGGGTGAGGTCGTTCTCGGCCACCTCGCGGTCGTCCGGCTGGGCGTCGAGGGCGATCTTGGCCGCGTACATGAGCGTGGGCAGCTGGGCCGCCTCGGCGAGGGCCACCGCGGCGGCGGCCCGGCGCACCAGGTGCGCGTCGAGGGTCGCGTAGGCCGCGACCGCCCGCGCGTGGAGCCGGTCGACGCGGGCCGCGAGCCACGTCAGGTAGGTGGCCACCGCGACCACCACGGCCACGACAACGATCACCCACCACATGCGGCGCAGCCTACGGGACGGATTCCTGGACGGTGGCTCCGGCAACCTCGATGGCGGTTGAATAGACCTCGAGGACCCTTTCGGCGACGACCGGCCAGTCGTAGGCGGCCACCACCTCGGCGCCCCGGGCGGCCAGGGCGGCCCGGCGGGCGGGGTCGTCGAGCAGGGCCGCGGCCGTGCGGGCCAGGGCCGCGGCGTCACCGACCGGGAACAGCGCCCCGGCCGCGCCGCCGTCGAGGACCCGCCGGAACGCGTCGAGCTCGCTGGCCAGCACGGCGGTGCCGGCCGCCATCGCCTCGGTGAGGATCATGCCGAAGGACTCGCCGCCGGTGTTGGGGGCGACGTAGAGGTCGACGCTGCGCAGCATCCGGGCCTTGTCCGGCTCCGATACCTTGCCGAGGAAGACGACGCGATCCCCGACGCGATCACGGTGCGGGAAGTCCTCCATGACGTCCTCGGGGTCGCCCGGCCCGGCGACGAGCAGCCGGAGCCCGGGACGATCAGCCGCAAGAGCGGCGAAACCGTCCAGAAGGTACCGGAACCCCTTCCGCGGCTCCGTGAACCGGCCGATGAACCCGAGCGCCCCGCCGTCGCCCGGCCAGCCGTCCAGGGGAATCGCGTCACGGTACTTCGACGCCTGCACCCCGTTCGGGATCTCCCAGGCCGACCCGCCCAGGTGCTCGACCTGCACCTTGCGGGCCAGTTCGGAGACCGCGATCCGCCCGGTGATCTTCTCGAGCACGAGCTGGAGCACGCCCTGCGCCGCGGCCAGGGCCCGCGAGCGGGTCATCGCGGTGTGGAAGGTCGCCACGACCGGGCCGCGCGCGGAGAGCACCGCGAGCATCGACAGGCTCGGGATCAGCGGCTCGTGCACGTGCAGCACGTCGAAGCGCCCCGCGGCGAGCCAGCGGCGCACCCGGGTCGCGGAGATCAGGCCGAACGAGACGCGGGCGACCGAGCCGTTGTACGGCACCGGCACGGTCCGCCCGGCCGGCACGACGTAGGGCAGGGTCATGCCCTCGTCGTCCCCGGGGGCCAGGACGCTGACGTGATGGCCGAGCGCGATGAGCGTCTCGGCGAGGTCGCGGACGTGGTTCTGCACCCCGCCGGGCACGTCGAACGAGTACGGGCAGACGATCCCGATGCGCAACGCCCCTCCCCTAGGCCACGGTGCTGACGGCCGGCTCGTCGAGCCAGAACCGCTGGAGCATGTGCCAGTCCTCCGGGTGCCGCGCGATGCCCTCGGCGAACGTGTCGGCGACCCGCTGCGTGACGATCCGGACCCGGGCGTCGAGGGAGCCCTCGTCCACGCCGGGCATCGGAATCGGGCCGGCGAGGTGCCCGGCCGCCGCATCCGCATCGAACCACATGTCGACCACATAGAGCGGGGCGCCGGTGCGCAGGGCGAGCAGCGCCGGGCCGGCGGGCATGCGGGTGCGCCCGCCGAAGAACTCGACCTCGACCCCGCGCGGGGTCAGGTCACGGTCGGCGAGCAGCGGCACGACGGCCGCGTCCCGCTTGATCCGCTCCTCGAGCACGTCGAAGACGGGCCGCTCGCCGCCGGTCAACGGCAGGATCTCCATGCCGAGGGAGCGGCGGAAGGCCAGGAACTTGAGGTACACGCTCTCGGGTTTGAGCCGTTCGGCCACGGTGGTGATCGGCCAGCCCTTGGCGGCGACCCATGCCCCGGCCGCGTCCCAGTTGCCGGCGTGCGGCAGGGCGACCACGGAGCCGATGCCGGCGTGGTGGTTCTGCCCGAGCAGCTCGCCGCGCTCGAGGCGGAATCCGGCCAGGATCTGCGCCTTGGAGCGCCCCGGGAGCTGGAACGCCTCCAGGTAGTAGCGCGCGTAGGAGCGCAGGGCGCGGTGCAGAAGCCGCTGGAACTCGTCCTCGGGCATCTCGGGTCCGACCACACGTCGCAGGTTCTTGGCGAGTGTGGCCGTTCCCTTACCCGGTTTTCCGCGACGGTACCCTCTGTGACCGGTCGACGCCGCGGCCGCGAACAAGGGCCAGACGGCGCCCCGGGGCAGCTTCGGCAGCAGGTTGAACGCCGTGCCGTAGCCGAGCTCGGTCAGGTTCACCGGGACTCGACCCGCTCGGGCGCGTGCGCCTGCCGGTGCACCGTGCCGATGCGCTGCCCGATGGTCACGATCGACAGGGCGGCCAGCAGCCACATGACGATCTCGAGGCCGTACGGCACGCCGAAGGTCCACAGCAGGCCCCCGACGCCGATGCCGATCAGGCGCTCGGGCCGCTCGATGATGCCCACGTTGCACGTGAAGCCCAGGCCCTCGGCCCGCGCCTTGACGTAGGACACCACCTGCCCGGTGAGCAGGCACAGCAGGGCGGCGGCGACCACGCGCGGCTCGTGCTGCGTGGCGTACCAGAAGGCGACGGACCCGAAGATCGCGCCGTCGGCGATGCGGTCCATCGAGGAGTCCAGCAGCGCGCCGAACTTGTTCGTGATCCCGCGCTGGCGGGCCATCGAGCCGTCGATGAGGTCCGTGAAGCAGCTCACGGTGATGATAACGAGCGCGATGAACAGGTGGCCGCGCGCGGCGAAGCCGAAGGCGCCGACGAGCACGCCGAGGGTGCCGATCACCGTGACCGCGTTCGGGGTGATCCCGGCGCGCAGGAGTGCGGCGGCGACGGGGTCCAGGACGCGGGCCAGTCCGGCCCGGCTGACTACGCTGAAGATCTTCGCCATGGCGCTCTCACGATAACGGGGGCGGCGCTCGGCGGATACCGGCACGTGGGACTGCTCACGGTGCTTGAGTAAAGCGGAGGCGCGAGGGTCGCACGGCCCTTGTGTCGGTGAAGTTTCGGGTGTGGGATCGGTGAACAGGTTGTGACTGTGAGACTGCTCACAGGTGGCGCGAGACTTTCGGGAGGCGCGTGATGGCGCAGAAGGTCCAGGAGAAGGGTGTCACCGGCGCCGCGCCGGTGGTTGATGATCCCGGCAGGGTACGCAACGTGGTGGTCGTCGGGCACTCCGGTTCGGGGAAGACGACGCTGGTCGAGGCGCTGCTCGCGGCGACCGGCACGATTCCCCGCCCCGGGTCCGTGACCGAGGGCACCACGGTCACCGACCACGACCCCGCGGCGCAGAAGCAGCAGCGTTCCGTGACGCTGTCCTGTGCCCCGGTGATGCACGACGGCGTGAAGGTCAACCTGCTCGACACGCCCGGCTACGCGGACTTCGTCGGCGAGCTGCGCGCCGGGCTGCGCGCGGCCGACGCCGCCCTGTTCGTGGTCTCGGCGGTCGACGGCATGGACGCGGCCACCGCGGCGCTGTGGGAGGAGTGCGCCCACGTCGGGATGCCCCGGGCGGTGGCCATCACCCGCCTGGACCACCACCGGGCCGACTTCGACGAGACGCTGCAGACCTGCCAGGAGGTCTTCGGCGACAACGTGCTGCCGTTGTACCTGCCGATGCTGGGCGACGACGGGACGAGCATCGCGGGCCTCATCGGCCTGATCACCCACCGCGTCTTCGACTACTCGGCCGGGTTCCCGCCCGAGGTCCGCGACCCCGACGCCGAGCACCTGCCGGCGATCGAGGAGTCCCACAACGCGCTGCTCGAGGGGATCATCGCCGAGAGCGAGGACGAGACGCTCATGGAGCGCTACCTCGGCGGCGAGGCGATCGAGACCTCCGTGATCATCGACGACCTCGAGAAGGCCGTCGCGCGCGGCACCTTCTACCCGGTGGTACCGGTCTGCGCCGAGACCCGCGTCGGGCTCGACGCGCTCCTGGAGGTGCTGGTCAGCGGGTTCCCGTCGCCGCTGGAGCACGAGGTGCCGCCGGTCACCGACGTCGAGGGCCACCCCCGCGAGCCGCTCGCCTGCGACCCCGACGGGCCGCTGGTGGCCGAGGTCGTCAAGACCACGATCGACCCGTACGTCGGGCGGGTCTCCCTGGTCCGGATCTTCTCGGGCACGCTGCGCCCGGAGACGCCGGTGCACATCTCCGGGCACGGCATGGCCGAGCGCGGCCACCCCGACCACGACGCCGACGAGCGCTTCGCCCACCTGTTCTCCCCGCTCGGCTCGAACCTCCGCGAGGTGCCGCTGGCGGTGGCCGGGGACCTGGTGGCGGTGACGAAGTCGGGCACCGCCGAGACCGGCGACACGATCTCGGCCAAGGACGCCCCGCTGCTCATGGCCCCCTGGGAGATGCCGGAGCCGCTGCTGCCGATCGCGATCACCGCCCGCACCCGCTCCGACGAGGACGCCCTCGCGAAGAACCTGGGCCGGCTCGTGGCCGGGGACCCGACGCTGCGGCTGGAGCGCAACGCCGAGACGCACCAGCTCGTGCTGTGGTGCATGGGCGAGGCGCACGCCGACGTGGTGCTCGACCGGCTCCGGGCCGGCGGCGTGGAGCTGGACACCGAGCCGGTGAAGGTCGCGCTGCGCGAGACGTTCGCCGCGCCGAGCCAGGGCCACGGGCGGCACGTGAAGCAGTCCGGCGGGCACGGGCAGTACGCCGTGTGCGACATCCGGGTCGAGCCGCTCCCGCGCGGCTCGGGTTTCGAGTTCGTCGACAAGATCGTCGGCGGGGTGGTGCCGCACAACTACATCCCCTCGGTCGAGAAGGGCGTGCGCAGCCAGATGGAGCGCGGGATGGTCGCCGGGTATCCGGTGGTCGACGTGCGCGTGACGCTCTTTGATGGCAAGGCGCACTCCGTCGACTCCTCCGACGCCGCGTTCCAGACCGCCGGGGCGCTGGCCCTGCGGGAGGCGGCCGAGCAGGGCCACACCACGCTGCTGGAGCCGATCGACGAGGTGACGATCCGCGTGCCGGACGACTTCGTCGGCGCGGTGATGAGCGACCTGTCGGGCCGGCGCGGGCGGGTGCTGGGCAACGAGCCGGACCCCGACGGCCACGAGCGCACCCTGGTCAAGGCCGAGGTGCCGGCGACGGAGCTGGTCCGCTACGCGGTCGAGCTGCGGGCGATGACCTCGGGCTCGGGCACGTTCACGCGCGCGTTCGTCCGGCACGACCCGATGCCGGCGCACCTGGCCGAGGCGGTCAAGAAGGAGCACGCCGCCGCCCGCTGACGAATTTCACCCACGGTGATCCCGTCGCGGCGGGATCACCGTTAGGGTGAGCCGTGATCTTCGGGCGGTCGAAGCGGAAGGCCGGGGACGCCGGCGCGATCGTGGACTTCTGGACGTGGTGGCCGACCGTCCGGGCCGATGTCGAGGCCGCGATCGGCTCGGGCGACTGGGCCACGCTCACCCCGCAGATGTCCCGCCGGGTCGAGGCGATCCATCCCGAGCTGGAATGGGAGTTCTGCCGCGGTACCGATGCGAAACACGCCCTCGTCGTGTCGGCCGCCGGCGCCGCGGACCTGCGCCCGGTGGCCGCCCGCTGGGGCGCCCTGGCTCCCGAGGCCGACGCGACCTGGGAGTATCACACCGCCCGGCAGCCCGATCCGCACGTGCTGGAGCAGACGATCGGCCTCGGCGAGGGCGTGCAGCTCGACCTGACCCAGCTGCGCTTCGCGTTCGAGCGCGACGAGCGCTCCCCCGAGATCGACGTGATCGCCTTCCACCCCGGCTTCCGGATGCTCGGCGACGAGTTCCGCGGCCGCGTCACGTTCCTGACCCTGGACTGGCTGCTCGGCGAGGACGGCGTCGAGGAGTGGATCGGCAGCATCGCCTGGGAGACCACCGAGCCCGACGGCGCCGCCGACCCACACGAGCTCGCCGCGGCCGTCGAGGCGCTGCGGGAGGAGTTCCGCACCCCGCAGTGGGTGCTGCTGCACGGCGACACGCCCGGCGGCGGCCCGGTCATCGTCGCGGTCCAGCGGCCGCTGCGCCCGGTGCGCTGGCCCCGGTTCGACACGCACGTGGCGATCACGCTGCCCTACCGGCAGCGCACCCAGGCCGGCCTGCCCGAGGCCGAGTCCCTGGCGGCGCTGCGGGACTTCGAGGACAGCGCGCTGACGACCGCGGCCGGCCGCGACGGCGTCCTGCTCGCCCACGAGACGAGCGACGGGGCCCGGACACTGCACTACTACGTCGACGCGGACTCCCCCGCCGCCGACGACCTGGCCGAGGCGGCCGGGTGGTGGAAGGACGGCCGGGCCCGGGTCGAGCGGCACTTCGACCCGTCGCTGGAGCGCATCGGCCGCTTTCGCTGAACCCGTTAAGGTGGGAGGCGTGGCGGACATCGTGCAGAACGACGAGGTGCTGCGGCTGCTGGGCGAGCTGACCACCATGACGGGGCGCGCGGATCCCTACCCGCGCTACGCCCGGCTCCGCGAGATCTCCCCGATCGTGCGGGCCGAGGACGGGGCCCTGGTCGTGACCGGGTACGGCGACTGCCAGACCGTGGTCCGCGACGGCCGGCTCGCCCACATGCCGCCGGACATGCTGGCCTTCGCCGGCTTCCCGGACTGGCGCGAGCGGCCGGCGCTCATGCAGCTGTTCACGAGCATGCTCGCGCTCAACCCGCCGGACCACACCCGGCTGCGGCGCCTGGTCAGCTCGGCGTTCACCGCCCGGCGGGTGGCGTCGCTGCGGCCCGCGATCGAGCGCCTGGTCGGCGAGCTGCTCGACGCGATGTCGGCCCGGGCCGCGCGGGGGCCGGTGGACTTCGTCGCCGAGTTCGCGTTCCCGCTGCCGGTCGCCGTCATCGGCGAGCTGCTCGGGGTGCCGGCCGCGGACCGGGCGCCGCTGCAGGGGCTGGTCGGCGACTGGACCCGGGTGCTCGAGGTGCTCACGCCCGACGTGCTCGCGAAGGCCGATCCGGCGGCGGCGCGGCTGCGGGAGTACCTCGCCGGGCTGCTCGCCGAGCGGCGCCGGGACCCGCGCGACGACCTGCTCAGCGCGCTCGCCCAGGCCCAGGCCGCCGACGACCGGCTCACCGACGACGAGGTGCTCAGCAACGCCGCGCTGCTCTTCGCGGCCGGGTTCGAGACGACCACCAACCTGCTGGCCAACGGGCTCGCCGCGCTCCTGGACCGGCCCGGGCGGCTGGCCGCGGCCGCCGCCGCGCCCGAGGCGGCCGTGGAGGAGCTGCTGCGGTTCGACAGCCCGGTGCAGATCGTCAGCCGGGTCGCGACCGCGCCGGTCGAGCTGGCCGGGCGCACGGTCGAGGAGGGGGAGCGGGTGGTGGCGTACATCGGCGCCGGCAACCGCGACCCGCAGCGCTTCGAGGCCCCGGACGAGCTGCGGCTGGACCGGGCCGACAACGCGCCGCTGTCGTTCGGCGGCGGCATCCACTACTGCCTCGGCGCGCCGCTGGCCCGGCTCGAGGCGCAGGTGGCCTTCCCCGCGCTCGCCGCGCGCTTCCCGGGCATCGCCCTGGCCGGGGTGCCGCAGCGGCGCGACAGCCTGAGCCTCAAGGGCTTCACCGCGATGCCGGTCTCAGCCGGCCGGGTCTAGCTCGACAGCGCCGCCTCCAGCAACGGGGTCAGCAGCCGGACGTAGGTCGACGTGACGTGGCTGCCGTCGCGGTACACCAGCGTGTTGCCGACGACGGCCGGGCACACGGCGGCGGTGCAGAACCAGGGCGCCGGGTCGGCCACGGTCACGCCCGCGGCCCGAGCCGCCCGCTCGATCGCGGCGCGCCGGGCCGGATACAGGGCGGCCGGGGCGGGCAGGGCGCAGCGGGTGATCGCCGCCGGGTGCGCCGCGACGCAGTCGGGAACGCTGGTCCCGCGCGGATCCGGGGTGTCCTGCAGCAGTACCACCCGTGCCCCCGACGCCCCGACGCGCCGGGCGGTCGTCGTCAGCGCCGCGGCCCAGGCGGTGCCCGCGGGCGGTCGCGCGCCCGCGGGCGGATCGGTGTACGTGCGCGTGGACAGCACGACCAGGGCCGGGCGGAGCCGGGCGATCACGGCGAGGGCGTCCTCGCGCCAGGCCGAGCACTCCCGGTACACCCGCCGGGTCCCCAGCTTGATCGTGAGCGCGTCCGCGGGCGTGCACCCGCTCTTGGCCAGCACGACGAGCCGCCAGTGGCGCCGGTGGGCGATCCGGTCGGCGGCGTCGAACCACTGCTCGGTGTGCGAGTCGCCGAACAGCACCATGGTCGCGGTGCCGTCCGGGTCGCCGTGGCGGTCGCAGCCCTTCGCCAGCGCCGCCCTCGTCGACGTGTCGTCGAGCGAGGCGAGGCAGCCGCGGTCACCGGACGGGGTGTCACGGGCCGCGACGGCGACGGGCGGGGTCAGGTTCTGCGGCAGCGCGGCCTGCGTGGCACCCGCCGCGATGAGGCCCTCGAGCCGGGCCCGGGCCTCACCGACGGTGTCCGGGGCGGTCACGGCCGCGGCGGTGTCGCCGGCGGTACCGGCCCCGGGCGCCCGCATCGGCAGGCCGAGCAGGATCGTGGCGGCGCCGGCGGTGAGCGCGGTGACGGCGGCGCCCAGCACCAGGCCGTGCCGCCGGGCGGGGCCGAAGCGGATCGGGTTCTCGACGAGGTGCAGCGACAGCCAGGCCGGCAGCAGCGCGGCGATCGCGGCCGCGGGCCTGACCAGCGGGCCGTCGTGCAGGTGGGCGGCGATGACGAGGGCGGGCCAGTGCCACAGGTACCAGCCGTAGGAGAGGCGGCCGACCCAGCGCAGGGCCGCGGTGCCGAGCAGCGGGTTCGGGCTCGTGCGGCCGGCCGCGACGACGAGCGCGGCGCCGGCGACGGGCAGCACGGCCGCGTAGCCCGGGAACAGGGTCTGGTCGTCGAACCACAGCGCGGCCGCGACGATCATCGCCAGCCCGGGCCAGGTCGCGAATCCCGGCAGCCGCGGCGCGAGCAGGGCGATGAGCCCGCCGGCGGCCAGCTCCCAGGCGCGGGCCTGCAGGCCGAAGTACGCCCACGGCTGCGCGGCGGTCGTCTGCCAGACGCAGATCGCCAGCGAGGCCGCCGCCAGGATCGCGAGGGCGGTCACCGCACGCCGGCGGGTGGCTCCGGCGACCAGCAGCAGCAGCGGCCACACGAGGTAGAACTGCTCCTCGACCGCGAGGGACCAGCAGTGCTGCAGCGGCGACGGTTCCCGGGCGGCGTCCAGGTAGTCGGTGCCCTGGGCGGCGAGGCGGACGTTGATGCCGTTCACCGCGGCCGTGATCGCGTCCAGGCTGACCGCCCGCGCGGCCAGCGGCGACAGCCACGCCCACGCGGCGGCGACGGTCGCGGCGGTGGCCAGGGCCGCGGCGGGCAGCAGGCGCACCATCCGCCGGCCGTAGAACGCGGCGAGGCGGATGCGGCCGGTGGCGCGGCGCTCGGCGTGGAGGTGGCGGGTGATCAGAAAGCCGGAGATCACGAAGAAGACGTCGACGCCGACGTACCCGCCCGCGAGGCCCGGCACGCCGGCGTGCCCGAGCACCACGCTCACCACGGCGACGGCGCGCAGGCCCTCGATGTCGCCCCGGAACGCGGGCCGCTCGCGCGGTGCGACCCGGACGGGCCGGGGACGTGGACGGGGGCCGGGTCGCCGCTGTCCAGGGGTACGAGGCCTGGACCGGGTGCTGGACTGGGTGACGGTCACCGGTTGCCGCCGAGTCGCCTACGCACCGCGACACGGTAGCGAATTCGGGCATTTACCGCACTTTCCGGAGATTTACTCCTATCTCGGGGGGCAACTCGGCCGGGCCGGCGCCGGTAGGGTGCCTGGCGTGATCAAGCAGCGGGTCGCCCGGGTCCTGACGGAGGCGTTCGCGCCCGCGGTGCTCGTGTCGGTGCTGCTCGTGCTGCTCGGCGTGCACTCGGAGCCGGGGCTCGCGCGCGGACTGGCGCTCGGGGCCGTCGCGGCACTGTTCGAGAGCGTGCTGCCGTTCCTGTACATCGTGCGCGGCGTGCGCAGCGGGCGGATCAGCGATCATCACATCGGCGACCGCCGGCAGCGGCTCGTGCCGCTGCTGGTCGGGATGGGGTCGGTGCTGGCCGGGATCGTGGTGCTGGTGCTCGCCGGCGCGCACCGCGAGCTGCTCGCCGCGGTCGGGGCCGGCGGGGTCGGGCTGGTCGTCGCCGCGCTGGTCAACCACTGGTGGAAGATGTCGATCCACGCGGCGGTGGCGGCGGGGTCGGTGGTCATCCTCTGCATGGTGTACGGCTGGATCATGCTCGTCACCGCCCCGCTCGTCGGCGCCGTGGGCTGGTCCCGCGTGGCCCTCAAGGACCACACGGCGGCGCAGGTCGCGGTCGGCACTGTGGTGGGGGCGCTCGTCGCCGGTGGGGTGTTCGCGGCCCTTCGGTGACGTGACGGCGGCGCAGGTCGCGGTCGGCACCGTGGTGGGGGCGCTCGTCGCCGGTGGGGTGTTCGCGGCCCTTCGGTGACGTGCTCGATAGCATCGGAGGGCAAACCGACCTCTTGATGCTTGGGAGCAGCCCGTGTCCGCAGTGCGCTCGAATACCGAAGCCCCACCGCGCATCGTGGTCCCGGCGGGCACGACGGCGGCCGCCGCGGTCGCCGCGGCCGGGCTGCCGACCAGCGGCCCGAAGGCGATCGTCGTGGTCCGCGAGGGCGACCGGCTGCGCGACCTCGACTGGGCGCCGGACGCCGACACCGAGGTCGACGCCGTCGACATGTCCAGCCCCGACGGGCTCAACGTGCTGCGCCACTCGACCGCGCACGTGCTCGCCCAGGCCGTGCAGGACGTGTTCCCGGAGGCCAAGCTCGGCATCGGCCCGCCGATCGAGAACGGCTTCTACTACGACTTCATGGTCGCCAAGCCGTTCCACCCCGACGACCTCGCCAAGCTCGAGAAGCGCATGCAGGAGATCATCAAGGCCGGCCAGCGCTTCCGGCGGCGGCGCTTCGACTCGGTCGAGCAGGCCAAGGCCGAGCTCGCCGACGAGCCGTTCAAGCTCGAGCTCGTCGACGTCAAGTCGGATGTGGACACCTCCGAGGTGATGGAGGTCGGCGGCGGCGAGCTGACCATCTACGACAACCTCGACCCGCAGTCGGAGAAGGTCTGCTGGTCCGACCTGTGCCGCGGCCCGCACCTGCCCTCGACCCGGTTCATCCCCGCGTTCAAGCTCATGCGCAGCGCGGCCGCCTACTGGCGCGGTTCCGAGAAGAACCCGCAGCTGCAGCGCATCTACGGCACGGCGTGGCCGACGCGGGACGCGCTGAAGGACTACCAGAAGCTGCTCGAGGAGGCGGCCCGGCGCGACCACCGCAAGCTCGGGGCCGACCTGGACCTGTTCAGCTTCCCGGACGAGCTCGGCTCCGGCCTCGCCGTGTTCCACCCCAAGGGCGGGATCATCCGGCGGGAGATGGAGCAGTACTCGCGCCAGCGCCACCAGGAGTCCGGCTACGAGTTCGTGAACACGCCGCACATCAGCAAGTCGAACCTGTTCCACACCTCGGGCCACCTGCCGTACTACGCCGACACCATGTTCCCGCCCATGGAGATGGAGGGCGCGGAGTACTACCTCAAGGCCATGAACTGCCCGATGCACAACCTCATCTTCCGGGCCCGCGGCCGCTCCTACCGCGAGCTGCCGCTGCGCCTGTTCGAGTTCGGCAGCGTGTACCGCTACGAGAAGTCGGGCGTGGTGCACGGCCTCACCCGCGTGCGCGCCATGACGCAGGACGACGCGCACATCTACTGCACCAAGGAGCAGATGGCGGGCGAGCTGACCTCCCTGCTCCAGTTCGTGCTCGACCTGCTGCGCGACTACGGCCTGCCCGACTTCTACCTCGAGCTGTCGACCCGCGACGACTCCCCCAAGTTCATCGGCGAGGACGCGGACTGGGAGGAGGCCACCGAGGCCCTCCGCTCCGCGGCCGAGGCGTCGGGCCTGGAGCTCGTCCCGGACCCGGGCGGCGCCGCCTTCTACGGCCCCAAGATCTCCGTCCAGGCCAAGGACGCGATCGGCCGCACCTGGCAGCTGTCGACCATCCAGGTGGACTTCAACCAGCCGAAGCGCTTCGGCCTGGAGTACCAGGCCTCGGACGGCACCCGCCAGCAGCCCGTCATGATCCACCGCGCGCTGTTCGGCTCGATCGAGCGCTTCTTCGGCGTCCTGACCGAGCACTACGCCGGCGCCTTCCCGGCCTGGCTCGCCCCGGTCCAGGTGGTCGGCATCCCGATCCGCTCCGACCACGCCGACTACCTCTTCGACTTCGCCGACATGCTGCGCAAGGAAGGCATCCGCGTCGAGGTCGACCACTCCGACGAGCGCATGCAGAAGAAGATCCGCAACGCGCAGCAGCAGAAGATCCCGTTCATGGCCATCGCCGGCGACGACGACGTCACGGGCGGGACGGTGAGCTTCCGCTACCGCGACGGCTCCCAGCGCAACGGCGTGCCCCTGGCCGAGGCCGTGGCCCACGTCGTGGACGTCGTCCGCTCGCGCACCAACGTCGGCCCGTCCGCCCCCACCGCGGCGGACTCCGCCGCTGCTTCGACGCCCTCGGCTTCCGGGACGCCCTCGGCTTCCGAGTCGCCCTCAGCCTCTGGGACGCCCTCAGCCTCTGGGACGCCCTCGGCTTCCGGGTCGCCCTCGGTTTCCGGGTCGCCCTCGGTTTCCGGGTCGCCCTCGGTTTCCGGGTCGCCCTCGGTTTCCGGGTCGCCCGAGTGACGAACCCGGGTGAGCCGGACGAGCTGGAGCGCTTGTGGACGCCGCATCGCATGGCGTACATCAAGGGCGAGGATCGAGCCGACGACCACGACGAGCCGGCCGGGTGCCCGTTCTGCCGGGCCCCCGGCCTGCCCCCGGACGAAAGCCTCGTAGTCGCGCGCGGCGAGGCCGTGTACGCGATCCTGAACCTCTACCCGTACAACCCCGGCCACCTCATGGTCGTCCCATACCGGCACGTGGCCGACTACACCGACCTGACCCAGCCCGAAACCGCCGAGGTGGCATCGTTCACCCAGTCGGCAATGCGAGTGATCCGCCGGGTGAGCGGCGCCCACGGCTTCAACCTGGGCATGAACCAGGGCGCCGTAGCGGGCGCCGGGATAGCCGCCCACCTGCACCAGCACATCGTCCCGAGATGGGGCGGCGACACGAACTTCATGCCGGTGGTGGGCCGCACGAAGGTCCTGCCGCAGCTCCTGACCGACACGCGCAAACTCTTCGCCGAGGTCTGGCCCGCCCCCTGATCCCACAGCACCAGAGTCCGGGCAACGGTCGTTGCCCGGACTTTGTCGTTTGAGAAACGCCATTCAGCCAACTCAAACGGCCGTCCCGCATCGCCAGGACCACCCGCCCGCCGGCAGCCCGCCCGACCAGCGCTCTCAGGCAGCACATGGACGGCCGTCTCCCCCGTGCCCACCCCGTCCAACGCTCCCACGCAGCACATGGACGGCCGCCTCTCCCGTGCACGCCCCGACCAACGCTCCCAGGCAGCGCGTGGACGGCCGTCTCCCCGGTGACCGCCCCGCCACCGCCGCAGCCCAGCTCGGCCAGGCCGCCGCGCCACCACCCCTTCGCGATGGCGCAGCGACCAACACTCACCGCTTCCAGAACGCCTTCCGCTGCGGCTCGGCGCTCCCGCCCCCACCCGCAACGCGGTCCAACTCGCCCAACGCGAACTCCCACAGCTCCGCCAGCGGCCGGGTCGCGATGGCCTGCGGGGTCAGCGCGTCGGCCAGGGCGCGGAGCTCGGGCAGGGACAGCGCGGCCAGGCGCGATCCGAGGTCCTCCAGCAGCTCCCGCCGCTCGTACTCGGGCCGCCCCTCCGCCTCCCGCAGCCGCGCCGCCTCCTGGGCCGCCAGGGTGCGAGCATCCGTGCCGCCGCCGTCCGTGAAGCCGTCGTCCTCCTTGTCCACGTCCTGCATGAGCATGCGTCGAGCGAACCCGCGCTGAGGTGCCGCCTTGCGCTGGACGGGACCGCCCCCGCCCGGAGCCGGCGGGGCCATCCGGGCCGGGGCCATCGGCGGCGGCGCCGAGTACTGGGGCGCCGCCGGGGTCGAAGCCGCGAACGGTGCCGATCCCGGACCCGCGGCCGCGGCGTACCCGACCGGCATCGAGGCCAACGTCGGCCGAAGCGGCGGAGGCGGCGCCGCCCGCGGCATCTCCCACCCCGCGGGGCTCTCCACCGGCTGCGTCACCTTCCGCGGCTCGCTGCCCTCGGTCACGACCCGGCTGTCCACCGCCACGAAGGCCGTGAACCGGCACAGAACCCCGAAGCGCAGCGACGTTTCGGTGATGCGCTGCTCCAGCGGGGCACCGGTGACGTACTGGTCCTCGAGATCCCGCAGCATCGACCGCGCCCAGACCGCCGTCAGCGCCGTGGAGTCGTGCCGCTCCGCGGTGACCGTGGCCGACCAAGGGCTGCCGTCGCGGGTGGTGCCGCGGACCGTCAGAGCACCTGCGACCGGGCCGCGATAGCGACCGCTCACCACATAGGGCACCCCCGGGAACACATCCGCCAGCCGAGCCGGGGTGCGCGTGTCGTCGAGCAGGGTCAGCCCCTCGGCGGCGATCGTCACGCCGCTGACGACCGGAGCCCCGATGCGCCGATGGATGCTGTCCATCGCCTCGTCGAGCCGGTCCTCGCTCTCGACCAGCTCGCAGCGCCCCCCGCCGGCGATGGCGAGGCGCCCGAGGAAGCCGGCGTTGACGGCCTGGTCGATGCCGACGGTGTGGACACGCACACCATGCACCGACGACGACACCGTCCGCAGGATCTGCTCCTCGTTGCCGACCTGCCCGTCGGTGACCAGGACCAGCACTCGGTCGCGACCGCCGTCGGAACCGAGCAGGCGCAGGCCTTCGAGCAGCGGTTCCAGCAGCTCCGTGCCGCCGCGGGCGTCAACGCGCGCCAGGTGTTCCACCGCGCGATAGCGATTCCGATCGGTACCGCCCGCAAGCCCCGCCCCCAACGACTCCGGCGTCTCGATCCGGTCGTCGAAGGCCAGCACGGCGAAGCGGTCCTGAGAGCCGAGCGTGTCGACGATCCGGGCCGCGGCGCGTCGGGCCGCCACCATCTTCCAGCCGCCCATGCTGCCCGACCGGTCCAGCAGCAGCACCACGTCCCGTGGGCGCGGCGGCGCATCGGCCTCGGGCGGCAGCACCGTCAGGCGATAGGTGCCTTCCTCCCCGTCGCCATCGGGCGCCAGCGCGAGGCTCTGCGCGCCGGCACCATACGCCAGGCGGAGCACGAAGTCCCGGTTGGCCCGTTCGCCGGGATGTACCGAAACCTGGTTCTCCGCCTTCTCGACCGCGTGCAGGCTGGACCGCACGTCGCCGAGCGGCAGGCCCGCCGGGTCGATGTCGACGTCGATCGACAACCGCAGGGGATTGGGGAAGCCGGGCAGCAGCACCGGCGGACTGATCCGCGAGGCGTCGGGAACGGCGTCGGTGTCCAACGCGTACCCGTCGCCGACACTGTCACCGTCGATCGGCGCCCCGGGGATGTACCGCGGCGCGACCACGAGCGGGAAGCGGAACGTCGCCTCGCCGTCCTCGAACGCGAGCGGCCCGACCAGCGAGAGCTTCACGCTGACCCGCTCACCGGGCAGGATGTTGCCGACCCGCATGGTGAACACGTCGGGCCGCTCCTCCTCGGCGATCGAGGCACGCTGCCCGGCGGCGATGGCGTTGTCGTAGGCCTCACGGGCCGCACCGCGCTCCTGCAGGTCGGCCTCGATCGTCCGGCCGTCGGCGGTCATCGCCATGCTGACCACGGCGGCGCGATCGGGCAGCGGGAAGATGTAGGTCGCCTCGAGCGGCTCCCGGTGCACGTTGACGAATTCCTGCGTGAGATCGGTGCGGGCGACCAGGCCGGTGATCGCGGCCCGCACCTCGAGCCGGTCGAGTGGGAGGTTGCCGCGCTCGGTGCGCAGCGCACCCAGCCCAGCCTCGTCCGCGGGCGCGGCGGCCGTGCGCGCCTCGTCCTCGGTCATCGTCGCGAGTCTCATGTGGCGTTCCCTCTCCTCATCGTCGTCTCGTCCGCTGTGACCAGCCCCCGGGTCGCGAGCAGATCCATGAGCTCGCGGGCCGCGCCCCGGATGGCTTCGAGGTCGTCCTCGTTCGGTGTCGCGTTCAGCAGCAGCACTGCTCCCCCGCCCAACGGCACCCCGCTGAGCAGTCCCGTTCCGACCGGCGCCGGTCGCCCATCAGGCACTACCCACCCCGCCGGCGCATGCTTGCCCGCCGACTCCGACACCGGGCGCTCATCCGCCGCCGGCTCGGACCGCGTGCGCTCGACCGGGTTCAGGTCCGGCGTGGCGTGCTCGAACTCCGGCCCGGTCGACCCGGCCTCTGGCTGCACTCGCTCAATCTCCGGCCGCACGCGCCCGAATCCACCGGGACGCACTTGGTCCAGTGCGGGCCGCGCTTGCCCCCGTCGCGCGGACTCCTTCGGCTCTCGCTCAGCTCGTTCGGATCCGTCCCGATCCTCCGGGTCCTGTGCCACATACTCGGCCGGCCGCTGCACCCAGAATCGGCGCGGCGCCGCTGTGGACTTGGCGTTGGTTGTGGTGGTGTCGGTCAGTTCCGCGATGCGCTGGAGCACCTCATCCGGCACCTCGGCAAGTTCCGCCTGGATCTCGGCGATCTTGAAACCCTGCGACTGCCGCCGCTTGATCGCCACCAGCTGGGCCAGGTGCCGAGGCCCGTACCACGCCGTCCGCCCGCGCATGACGGGCCGATCGACGAGGCCGATCGTGGTGTACCACCTGACGGCGCGAGCATCGGGCACGTCCCGCACCCTGCCGTTCGGCGCGCCCGCGTAGGCGGTGTCGTCGAGCTGGTCGGCAACCCTGCCGATCAGCTCGTCGAGCGTCCACTCCTGTGCGGTCATGACAGCAATACTGACACTGTCACCTTGACAGTGTCAAGGTCTGGGTTTAGATTGCTTGGCATGACGACATTGACCGGCCGGCCGCACACCGCACTGCTCATCGTCGACGTCCAGAACGGCAGCGTCAGCCGCGCCCACAACCGGAATGGCGTCATCGCCAACATCAACACCCTGCTCGACAAGGCCCGGGCCGAGAGTGTGCCCGTCGTGTGGGTGCAGCACTCCGACGACGAGCACCTCCTCCGCGACACCGAGGACTGGAAGATCGTGCCCGAGCTCGGTCCGCGCGAGTCGGAGCCGCTGGTGCACAAGCGGTATTCGGACTCGTTCGAGAGCACGGACCTGGAGCAGCGGCTGGCCGAGCTGGGCGTCGGACGGCTGGTGGTCACCGGGGCGCAGACCGACATGTGTATCCGCGCCACGCTTCACGGGGCGCTGGTGCGCGGCTACGACGCGACGCTGGTCGAAGACGCGCACACGACGGAAGACCTGACGGAGTGGGGTGCGCCGGCGCCGGAGCAGGTCATCGCCCACACCAACCTGTACTGGGCGGACGAGCACGCCCCGGGCCGGCGCGGCGGGACCGTGGCGACCAAGGAGGTTACCTTCGACTGATCAGAAGAAAGGCGGCGTCAGAACCTGAGCGAGCTGCAGTCGCGAGTGCAGCCCGCTAGACGGGTGTGGGAGATCCCGTCGCCGTCGCCGGGGCAGGCAAAGTGCGGCGCGGGCGTGGAAGACGACGGCTGCAGCCGTCGGCACTCGAGTGGTTCCAACGGGCCATCGGCTGACGGCGCCACAGCGCCGAACAGCGCCAGGACCAGGCCGAGCACACGCCGTGGGTCAACCAGGGCCTCACAGCACCATCGACAGACCGTCGTCCGCACGGCAGCACCAGGCCGGCAGCACCAGGCCGGCAGGGCTAAGCGGGCAGAGCTGAGCGGGCAGAGCAAGGCCGAGCCCGGGACGAGGCGCGGCGCGGCGCGGCGCGAAAGAATCACCGCAGCGCCCCGAGGAACCGAAGACAGGGCCGGCGTGCCGCGGCCCGCAGCACAAGCCGGGCCGTGGACCGGAGCACAAGCCGGGCCGTGGGCCGGAGCACGGCAGGAGAGCAAACGCACGGGGTGAGGTGGTTACATGGTGCTGTCCGGCAGGCGGGGCAGGCGGATCTCGGCCCGGATGCCGGGGCGGGCGTCCGCCAGGCGTGCTGTGCCGCCGTGGCGGCGGGTCAGCTCGCGGACGATCGCCAGGCCCAGGCCGCTGCCGCCGGCGTCCCGAGCGCGGCCGTCGTCCAGGCGGGCGAAGCGGTCGAAGACGCGCTCGCGGAGTGGGGCAGGGATGCCCTCGCCGTCGTCGGTGACCGTTACCAGGACCTCCGACGTGCCCTCGGGAACGACTGCCAGGGTGACGCGTGAGCGGGCGTGGCGTACGGCGTTGTCCACGAGGTTCAGGACGATGCGGTGCAGCGCGTCCGGGTCGCCCTCGGTCCAGAGGGACTCGCCCGGCGTGACGGTGACAGTGTCGTATCGCTTGGCGAGGGTGGTGAGCACGGTGCGCAGCTCGACCGGCTCCACCGCGGCCCGGCGGTGGTCCGAGGCGTCGGCGCGCGCCAGCAGGAGCAGGTCGTCCACGAGGCGGGACAGGCGGTCGAGGTCCGCGATCACGTCGTCGGAGACTGCGGCCCAGTCGCCGAGTTTCTGGGCCACCTCGATCTGGATGCGGATCGAGGCCAGGGGGCTGCGCAGCTCGTGGGCGGCGTCGGCGATGAACGAGCGCTGGCGGGCGCGGGAGACGGCCAGGCGGTCCAGCATGTGGTTCAGGGTGATCGCCAGGCGCTGGATCTCGTCGCTGGAGGGCGGTACGGGCAGGCGCTCGTCGGTCGCGGCGCCCGTGATGCGCTCGGCCCCCGAGCGGAGGCGGTCCACCGGGGAGAGGGCGGCGCCGACCACGCGCCAGGCTATGGCGACCAGGACGGCTATGAGCGCCGGGTAGGTGACCCAGAGGGCGTTGCGAAGGAGGTCGAGGCTGCGGTGGTAGTCCGCGAGCGGGACGGCGACGAGGATGATCCGGCCGTCGGCGGCGCGGTGGGCGGTGACCCGGAGCATGTCGGGCTGGACGGCGCGGTCGCCGGGGACCTCGACGCGTTCACCGTGCAGGGCGCGGTCGATCTCCGGTCCCCGCAGGATTGGTACCAGTAAATCGGCACTTCGATCGCCGGCCAGCACGCTGGTCCGGTCCGGGTCGAGGATCTGGACGACCTGGTTGGCGGGGGCCGGCAGGGTCTCGGGCAGTTTCCCGCCCTCGTTGAGCAGCGAGGCCATCTCGGCGACCGTGGAGTCCGCGGAGCGGTCGAGGGAACCCCGGAAGCTGTACGTCATCGCGAACGCCATCGCCGCCCCCGCGATGCTCAGGCCGACCACGAGACCCGTGGTGCCCAGCAGGACGAGCCGGCCGCGCAGCGAGAGTGACGCCCACCACCTCATGTGCGCAGCCGGTAGCCGGCGCCGCGGACGGTCTCGAGGAGGTCGCGGCCGAGCTTGCGCCGCAGGTACCCCACGTAGACCTCGACGGCGTTGGGTGCGGTGTCGATGCTGGCGTCCCACACGTGGTCGAGCAGCTCCGTCTTCGACACCACCTGGCCGGGCCGGCGCATGAGGTACTCCAGCAGCGCATACTCCCGCGCCGTGAGCACGATCTCCTCCCCCGCGCTGGTCACGCGGCGCCGGGCGGGATCGAGGGACAGCTCCCCGACGGTGAGCACGCTCGGCCGCTCGGGCGCGCCGCGGCGCAGCAGGGCGCGCAGCCGGGCCACGAGCACGACGTACGAGAACGGCTTCGTGAGGTAGTCGTCGGCGCCGCAGTCGAGCCCGTCGGCCTGGTCGTACTCGCCGTCCTTGGCCGAGAGCATGAGCACCGGCACCCAGTTCTTCTCGGCGCGCAGGGCCTGCACCACACGGTACCCGGACAAACCGGGCAGCATGATGTCCAGGATCACCGCGTCGTACCCGCCGTGGCGGGCCATCTCGAGCCCGTTCGGGCCGTCGCCGGCCACGTCGACGGCGAAACCCTCCGCCTGCAGGCCACGCTGCAACGCGTTGGCCATGCGCATCTCGTCCTCTACCACCAGCAGCCGCACGCGGTACAGCGTGGCATGCTCGCCTGTGGCCCGGCACAGACGGTCTCAGCGATGTCACAGCCGCGTCACCGCACCATGGTTGGCAGGAGGTGCAACCAATGTCCACTTTCACGTCACGACCCGTCCTTCGGTGGGCGGTGCCCGCGGCTGCTGCGGTCGCTGTGGTCGGTGCGGGCGTGGCCGCGAAGACCCTCGCCGTCGCCGCCGAGCCCGACCTGCCGCCGCGCACCGCTGCGCAGCTGCTCGTCGATCTGCAAACGGCCACGCTGGACGGACTGTCCGGCACGGTGGTCGAGCGCGCCGACCTCGGACTGCCGGCGATCCCGCTCCTGACGGGCGACCAGAGCGCCAAGCTCACGTCGCTCGTCTCCGGCAAGCACACCCTGCGCGTGTGGTACTCGGGCCCCGACAAGGCCCGCGTCTCACTGCTCGGCACGCAGGGGCAGAGCGACATCGTCCACAACGGCAACGACACCTGGGTCTGGGACTCGCAGGCCAAGGAGGCGCAGCACTTCGCCGGGCAGCCGGGGAAGGGCGAGGGGGGCGCGCAGCCGTCGCCGACGGACCTGCCGAAGTCGCCGCAGGAGGCCGCCGACCTGGCGCTGAAGGCGATCGACCCGACCACGCAGGTCTCCACGGGCACGTCGGCGAAGATCGCCGGCCGCAACGCCTACGAGCTGGTGCTCCGGCCCCGCGACACCTCGTCGCTGGTCGGGGAGGTTCGCCTGGCCATCGACGCCGAGAAGAAGCTGCCGCTGCGGGTGCAGGTCCTGCCCCGGGGCACGGCCAACCCGGCGTTCGAGGTGGCGTTCACCTCGGTGAACTTCGCCCGGCCGGACGACGCCGAATTCACGTTCAACCCGCCCGCGGGGACCAAGGTCACCGAGGCGAACCCGGACGAGAAGGCGGCGCAGGCCGAGCAGCAGAAGCAGCAGCACGAGAATACCGGTGACAAGCCGAAGACCGCGGTCATCGGCACCGGCTGGGCATCCGTGCTGGTGCTGCGGTCCTCCGACGGGACCAAGGGCGCGTCCGCCGACGAGCAGAAGAAGGCACAGGACGCCATCGCCCAGCTGCCCACCGGCAACGGTGGCCGCACGTTCAACAGCAAGCTGGTGAGCGTGCTGTTCACCGACGACGGCCGGGTGCTCATCGGCTCGGTCACGCCGGAGCGGCTGGCCCAGGTGGCCGCCGACCCGGCCGCCGCGCTGAAGTAGCCGTCAGCGCTCAGCGATGCGAGGGGACCGCGGCCCGGCCGCGGTCCCCTTCGCGTTCCTGGCGCCGGTGCTCGGCCGCGCGCTGGAGGGTCGCGACCGAGTACATGTCGCGGGCCCGGCGCAGCAGCGCCTCCTCGCGCGCGGTGTCCTGGCGGACGGTGAAGCCGACGGTGCTGTACGCGAGACCGGCCAGCACCAGGGCGGCCGCGACGCACACGGGCGCCAGCAGGGTGAGCAGCGTGACGCCCGCGACCTCGGCGCCGCCGGGCGCGGGCTGCACCCGCAGCGCGGCCATGACCATGTAGTGGGTGCTGCACACGGCGAGCGCCATGATCACCGAGGCGCAGAGCATGGCCGTCGTACCCCGCACAACGCTCGCGCACCAGAGCGTCACGGTCGCCCCGACGATCGCGGCGACGGCGGCGATGAGCAGCGTCGGCGCGTCGTACGCGATGATCCCGGCGACGCGCATGGACATCGGCCCGGTCGCGTACGCCGCGGTCAGCCCGATGCCCGTCAGCACCCCGGCCGGCAGGACCTTCCAGGCGCTCGGGCGGCCCCAGCCGGCGATGTAGAGCCCGAGACAGTAGACGACCACGGCGATGCCGAACCCGAGAACCGTGATCGGGATGTCGTACCGCACGTCGGTACCCGGCACATCGACGCCGAGCATCGCCATGAAGTGGGGCACCCAGCTGCCCGTACCGCCGATCGCCAGCGCCGACAGGGTGAGCCAGCGGGCCCGGCTGCCGCCGGTGGAGGCCCGGGAGCGGCTGGTCAGGAACGTGCCGAGCAGGCAGCCCAGCATCGACAGCGCGAGGGCGAGCGCCGGCGTGATCCAGCCGTAGGCGAATTGCTCAACCGAGGTCACCCGGTCGATTGAGCCAGCCGTGCCGTACGGCCGGTCGGACAGGATGTGCGCGGTTTGCCCGTTCGTGGCACGGGTAGCCGATGGGTATGACCGAATCCGACCACTCGCTCGTGGGCTCCGGCGCCGCCGGGTGGGCCACGCAGGGCGAGACCGACGAGACCCTGGCCGAGGAGCGCGAGTCGGAGTGGATGTCGCCCGACGCCACGCCGCCGTCGGCCGCGACGACCCCGCCGGACATGCCCGACAACCCGGAAATGCCCGACCCCGACGGATCGCACCACCGGCTCTGAGCGCTACCGGCTCTGAGCGCTATCCGCTTTGAGCGCTACCGGCTCTGAGCGCTATCCGCTTTGAGCGCTACCGGCTCTGAGTGCTATGCCCCGGCCCGCTGGACGTCCTGCTGCTCCCGGCTCGGGCCGAGGTCGGGCCACGCGCGCGGCGGGTCGGTCTCCTCGAGTTCGACCCGGTCCTCGGGCCGCACGGGCGCGGGCAGTTCCCCGAAGCGCGCATGCCGCAGGAAGCTCATCTCGGCATCCGTGAAGCGCTCATCCGGCATACGGCAATCGTGCACCGCGCGGCGGCCGGTCACAATAAGGACATGAGCAGCTCGCCAGCGGTCGACCGGGCGCGGGTCATGCGGTACCGAACCATCATGAACGGCCTGCATGAGCGCCTCGGCGGCGGTCCGGCCGGGCTCGGGGTGCTCGATCTCGGCGTGCCCAACGTGCCCGCGGGCACGGCCCGGCAGGCGCTCGCCGCGCGCTGCACCGACCCGCTCGCCGGCGGCCTGACCCTCGCGTGGACCACCCGCGGCGCCCCGCACCTGCACCGCCCGGCCGACCTGCCCGCCCTCGCCGCGGCGCTCTGGCCGCTCTCCGACGCCGACGCCGCGGCCCGGTTCGCGACCGGTCGCCTGCCGAAGGCCGCGTCCGAGCTGGGCATCGAGGCGTTCCGCGCGACGGCGGCGGCGTTCCGGGAGGTCGTACGGGCGCCGACCGCCAAGGGCGACGTGAGCCGCGCGGTCACCGACCTGGTGCCGAAGGAGCTCACGTTCGACTGCGGGCCCTGCGGCGCCCGGCACATCTCGGGCGGCCTGTTCCAGCAGGCGGGCCTCGGCGGCGGGGTCCGTCTCGAGGAGGACGCCGCCAAGACGATCCTCGCCCCGCTCGACCCGCGCCCGCCCCTGCCCGCGGCGGCGTCGGACACGGCCGGCTTCGTGCGCGCCTACCTGCGCGTGCTCGGCCCGGCGACCATCGGGGACGTGGCCAAGTACCTCGGGACGAGCGTCGCCGCGCTCAAGCCGGTCTGGCCGGCGGACCTCGCCGCGGTCTCCGTCGACGGCCGCAAGGCGTGGCTGCCGCCGGAGCACCTCGACGTGCTGCTCGGCGCGCCGCCGGTGCACGGCGTCCGGCTCCTGCCCCCGTCGGACCCGTTCCTACAGGCGCGCGACCGTGCGTTGCTGGTGCCGGACCAGGCCCAGTCCAAGGAGGTCTGGCGCATGCTCGGCAATCCGGGCGTACTGCTCCTCGACGCCGACCTCGCCGGAACCTGGCGCGCCCGGGCGGCCCGCAAGCGGCTCGACGTGACGGTCACGCCCTGGTTACCGCTCTCGGCCGCGGCTCGCCAGGCGCTGCGGCACGAGGCCGAGGCGCTGGCCGCCGCCCGGGGCCTCGACGGCGCGGACGTGAGCCTGTAGCCCTACGGCCCGAAAAGTCGGGCGCTCCGCGCCGCGACTTTTCGCATTTATGCCCTGTCGGGCGATAAATCCGACATGTCGTGGTGCGGAGCGCCCGACATGTCGTTTCTGCGCCGCCATCGGCGACGTCAGGGCGTGGGCGCCGTTGGCGGCGCATGGGCGATGGCGTTGCAAGGGCAGTCGTTTCTGCGCCGCCATCGGCGGCGTCAGGGCGTGGGCGCCGTTGGCGGCGCATGGGCGATGGCGTTGCAAGGGCACAGGATCGGAACGGCTCGGGGCATGGATGAGGCGACGAACCTGGCCGGCTTCCCGGCGGACGCGTGAGCCGGCGCCGAGGCCGACGCGTCGCAGGGTGTGCGGCCTGCGAACGCGTGCGGGGACCTCGGGCGGGATGTGCGTGCCGATGTCGGCGATGTCGGCGTAGACGAGGGCTGGGCAGCCCGCGAGCGCCCGGAGCATAGGCGCGTGTCGGCGCCCAACTGGCGGGGCGGGTGGAGCGCGGAGGTCGCGCGTGGGGCGGACGCTACGCTCGGGACGCATGAGGCTGGATCCGGTTGGTCGTCTGCTCAAGTTGCCGCCCGCCGTGACCGGGCGGGTCCGGGTGACGCGGGCCCTTCCGATCCGGATGCGCGACGGGGCCAACCTGCGCGCCGATCACTACGCGCCCGCGATCGACGCCGAGGTGCCGACCGTGCTCGTGCGCACGCCCTACGGCCGTGGGGCGCCGGTCAGCATTCTCTGCCGGGCCGTGGCGCAGCGCGGGTTCAACGTGCTCATCCAGTCGTGCCGGGGGACGGCGGACTCCAGCGGCACGTTCGAGCCGCTGCTGCAGGAGCGCGAGGACGGCCTCGACACGCTCGACTGGCTGCGGCTGCAGCCGTGGTACGACGGGCGGCTGCTCACCTACGGGCCGAGCTACGTCGGGTTCGTCCAGTGGGCCCTCGCGGCCGAGGCCGGCGACGAGCTCAAGGCGATGGCGACGATCGTGACCGCCTCGGACTTCGGGCCGCCGACCTATGCCGGCGGGGCGTTCTCGCTGGACACGGTGCTGACGTGGTCGGCGCTGCTGGAGGCCCAGCGGGGGCCGCGGCTGGAGAACGCGGTCGAGCTCCTGCGCGGCCAGCCCCGCCTGCAGCGCGGGCTCGCACGGGTGCCGATGGCCGAGGCCGACCGGGTGACCGTCGGGGCCGAGATCGAGTTCTTCCAGCGCTGGCTGGCCGAGGCCGACCCGGCCGCGCCGTACTGGACGCAGCGCGGGCACACGCACCGGCTCCCGCGGGTCACCGCGCCGGTGCTCATGATCGGCGGCTGGTACGACATCTTCCTGCCCTGGCAGCTCGCCGACTACACGGCGCTGCGCGCGGCCGGGCAGCAGCCGTACCTCACCATCGGCCCCTGGCACCACGGCAGCGCGGGCCTCTTCCAGCAGTCCGCCGCCGAGGCCGTCGCCTGGTTCCGCGCGCACACGGGCGGCCCCGAGCAGATCCGCGACCGCCCGGTGCGCGTGCACGTGGGCGGGGCCGACGGCTGGCTCGAGCTCGCGGACTGGCCGCCGCCGTCGAGCACGCCGCAGCGCTGGTACCTCGCGGAGTCCGCCACCCTCACGCCCGAGAGCCCCGGCGAGCGCACGGCCGACGACCCCGGCCGGCTCGACCCGGACGCGCTCGGCTGGCCGACCCCGGTCGCCGCCGCGCCCGCCGAGCCCGCCGCGCCCGCCGAGCCCTCGATCGAGAGCGGCGACAGGGGCCGGAACGGCACCGAGATCGCGGACGACCTGGGCTGGCCGACGCCGACCGCCTCGCTCGCGGCCACGGCCACGGCTGAGGGCGAGCCCGAGTCCGGAGTCGAGGACGAGCTCGACTGGCCGACGCCGACGGCCGCGCCCGAGGGCAGGGCCGTGCGCGAGGCCTCGGGCGATGTGCTCGACTCGTTCGTGTACGACCCGAAAGAACCCACGCCGGCGCTGGGCGGGCCCCGGCTCGTCGGCAAGATCGCCGGGCGGCGGGACAACCGGCCGCTCGAGGCGCGGCCCGATGTGCTCACGTTCACGTCCGCGCCGCTGGCCGAGCCGCTCGACGTGGTCGGGCCGGTCTCGGCCGACATCGTGGTGCGCGCGACGACGGCGGAGCGCGACGGTGACGTGCGGGCGCCCTACTTCGACGTGTTCGTCCGGCTCTGCGAGGTCGACGAGCAGGGTCGCTCCTGGAACATCTGCGACGGGCTGGCACGGGCGGCCGCCGACCGGGACCTGAGCGCGCCGGTCCACGTGGAGCTGTGGCCGACGGCGCATCGCTTTGCCGCCGGCCGCCGCATCCGCATCCAGGTGAGCGGCGGGGCCCATCCGCGGTTCAGCCGTAACCCGGGCACGGGGGCGCCGCTCGGGCACGAGCTCGAGCTGCGGAAGGTGCGCCAGGAGGTGCTCGCCCCATCGTTCGTCACGCTCCCCCTCGCCCACTGACCCCGGGAGTTCGGGAGTCGGGAGTCGGGAGCTCGGGAGTCGGGAGCTCGGGAGTCGGGAGCTCGGGAGTCGGGAGCTCGGGAGTCGGGAGCTCGGGAGTCGGGAGCTCGGGAGTCGGGACGTACGGAACCGCGGGAGCGCCCGCGGCTCGCCCACTGACTCCAGAAGCTCGGGAGTCGGGACGAACGGCGTCAGGTTTGGATCAGGGGGCGGTATTCGGCCTCGGTCAGGCCGAAGGTCCACGCGACGCCCTCGCGGGCCGTTCGCGTCGTCGGGGGCACGCGCAGCCAGTAGACGCGGCTCGTGCCGTCCGGCTCCGGGGTGCTGTTGACGACCTCGACCATGACCAGGGGCTCGTCGTCGCTGAAGTTCAGGCGCCACAGGATGCCGGTCTCGTCCTGCGACACGCGATGGGCGCCGGCCTCGCGCAGGTAGCGCTCGTAGCCGAAGTGCTCCAGCATGACGCGGCGCAGCTCGGCGTTGCGCTCGCCGGCGATCTGGCGGTAGGTCAGCCGGCCCAGGCGGTCGACCAGGTCGGACGGGATGGGCATGCCGCGCCAGGCGTGCAGGGCGTAGCCGTCGGTGTAGTGCAGGGCGGGGGCGTCGGCGGCGTGCAGGCGGCCGATGTTGTCGCGGTGCACGGCGTCGGGGCGGTCGGTCAGGATGGCGACGTTCGCGTAGGGCCACCACCAGCCGGCCGAGCGGGCCACCCCGGCCAGGCCGGCCAGGCGCTGGACGGTGTGCAGGGCGGCCTCGGCGGTGCCGGTGCCCGTCGTGGCCCAGACGGCGCCGACCGGGCCGGCGCTGAAGACGGGCTCCTCGGGCTCCTCGGGGGTTGCGGCGCGGGTCGCGGCCCAGGCGGCCGCGCCGACCGGGCCGACGCTGAACGAGGGCTCCACCACGGCGGGGACGGCGGCAGCCGGTGCAGGCGTGGCGGGGGCGGCCGAGGCGTCGAAGGCGGCCAGCCAGCCCGCGTCGTGCTGGCCGCCGACCGCGTCCAGCAGCACCGCCCGGGCGTGGACCGGGAGCTCGCCGCGCAGGTGGGTGCGCAGCGGGGTCGCGACGCGGTCGTTGATCAGGCGCCAGACGTCGGCGCCGCAGGCCGACCACAGGCCCGCCCAGCCGTCGGGGCCCAGCAGGTCGTGGGCCTCGGCCCGGGCCGCGGCCCAGGGGTTGGTGCGGACGGCGGCGCGCACCGAGGCGCCGGCCGAGCCGTGGACGGGCGGGCAGCCCTGGGCGCGCAGCTCGGCCTCGATGGCGTTGTCCGCGGGGTCGGCCGGGGTGCCGGGCAGGCCACGGCGGCCGGTCAGCAGGGCCGCGGCCCGGGCGCCGGCCAGCGGGGAGGCGAACCAGACGATGTGGCGGGGCGCCGGGAGCCCGGCCGAGCGGTAGGCCAGGCGCACGGCCTCCTCGGCGGCCTGGCGGTCGGCCGGCTGGGTCGACAGGCCCGCGGCCAGCCATTTGGCGGAGACGGCGCCGAGGGCGGCGGCCCGGGACTCGGCGGTGGTGAGCGCGGTGGTCATCAGTCGGCCATCCAACAGTCGCGGGACGAGGGCGGCAGCGGCGTGGTCATCAGTCGGCCACGTAGCGGTAGGCGCCGGGGACGTATTCGCGCTGGCGCACGATGCGGTAGGAGCCCGCGGGGATGGTGATGGTCCCGTGCTCCTCGTGGACGACCCGCGCCTTGGTGACGATCTTCACAAAGAGGCGGTCGATGTCGTCGCGGTCGGCCAGGAGCAGGGTGTCGGGGCCGACGATCACGTGGGCGTGGCCCGTGGCCTCGCCGCGCGCCAGGACCATGCGGCCCGCGCGGTCACGGGGTGCCGCAACGGCGGTCGCGGGCACCTCTGCGGCCGGGACTGGCACCAACAGCACGTCACCTTGCCGATACACGATCGCACTCCCCCTCGAGCTGTGTGGATGGCGCGGACATGAGTGAACGTTGAAACGCCCTCCGACGCACCGCACGATAGACGGGGGGTACGACATTTTTTCGGCCCCTGCGCGTCAGGACGTGGCGGCCTGGTGGACAATGGTTGACGAGCAACAGGAGGGGAGTATTCCCCCGCGGCGGTCGTCGTCAGCACGGTGTCCCACGGTGACGTGGGAGTCACACCCGGCGCCGTCGGTCATCCGGCTTCGGCGGGTGGCGGAAGAGACCTCCGGTGTCAACTACACAGCCCACGCGGCCCTCCCGGGTCGGCGTGGCCTGTGGTGTGTCTACCGGAGGAATTTCACGTGGACGTTGCCGGCTGGGTCTGGACCGCGACACTCGTCGGGCTGGGCGCGATTCTGCTGTTCGATCTCGCGATCGTCGCCCGACGGCCCCACGAGCCGTCGATCAAAGAATCGACGATCTGGGTCACGGTGTACGTCGGGCTCGCCCTCCTCTTCGGCCTGTTCGTGCTGGCCAAGTGGGGCGGGAACTACGCCGGCGAGTTCTACGCGGGCTGGCTGACCGAGTACAGCCTCTCCGTCGACAACCTGTTCGTCTTCGTGATCATCCTGTCGCGGTTCAAGGTGCCGCGGCAGTATCAGCAGAAGGTGCTGCTGATCGGGATCGTGCTCGCGCTGGTCATGCGCGGCGGGTTCATCGCGGTCGGGTCGGCCGCGATCAGCCGGTTCTCGTGGGTCTTCTACATCTTCGCCGCGTTCCTGATCTATACGGCGGTCAAGCTCGCGACGCAGGGCGAGACCGAGGCGGAGGACTTCAAGGAGAACGCGCTGATCCGCTGGTCACGGCGCGTGTTGCCGATGACGCCGAAGTACCAGGAGTCGCGGCTCACGGCGCGTGACGAGCGCGGCCGCCTGCACATGACGCCGATGATCGTGGTGCTCATCGCGATCGGCACGACGGACCTCATCTTCGCGCTCGACTCGATCCCCGCGATCTTCGGGCTCACCGCCGAGCCGTACCTGGTCTTCACCGCCAACGTGTTCGCCCTGATGGGGCTCCGGCAGCTGTACTTCCTGATCGGCGGCCTGCTCGACCGGCTCGTGTACCTCTCGATCGGCCTCAGCGTCGTGCTCGGCTTCATCGGGGTGAAGCTGTTCCTGGAGGCGCTCGCGGACAACAACCTGCCGTTCGTCAACGGCGGCAAGCACGTCTCCTGGGCCCCGCACATCGGCATCCAGACCTCACTCGCGGTGATCATCGGCACCCTGGCCATCACGACCGTCGCGTCGCTGGTCAAGGCGCGGCGTGACGAGCGTGCAGCTGCCGCACAACCGGACAAAGCTCACAAAAATGCATGAATAGCTCGCCGGGCCTCGCGTTGCGGGTCAATCAGCGCGAGGATGAGGTACCACGGCGGGCAGGTGATGCAAATTGCACGAAATGACGTACCGGGGCCATCTGTCGGCCCCCTCGGTGTTGTGCCCGTTTACACCGCGGATCTCACCGCACGCCGATGCCGTCCAACGGTGGTCGCTGCACTGGGCGACGCGGCACGGGCTGCTCGAGCGGCCCGGTGCCCGCGCGACCTTCGCGCGGGCCCGGTTCGCCAACCTCATGTGCCGCGCCCACCCGGACGCCGCCGAGCCCGAGCTGCGCCTGGCCACCGCGTGGCTGATCAGCATCTTCGTGCTCGACGACCTGTTGGAGCGGGCGCTCGTACGCGACCCGGAGCCCGCCCGCGCGGCGGTGACCGAGGTCGTGCGGCTGCTGCGCGACCAGCAGCCGGCGCCGGTCCTGGACACGGCGCTGGGCCGGCCCCTCGCCTCGGCGCTGGGTGAGGTGTGGCGGCGCACGGAGCCGCGGGTCAGCCCGGCCTGGCGGGAGCGGTTCGTCGGGCACGTGGCGGACTACCTGGCCGGCACGCTCTGGGAGGCCGGCAACCGGATCGCGGACCGGCCGCCGCTGCTGGACGAGTACCGCCGCATGCGCCACCACAGCGCCGCGACCGACATGTTCTTCGACCTCATCGAGCCGATGCACGGCGTGGAGCTGCCGGCGGCGCTGCTCGAGGACCAGGACTTCGCCATCGCCCGGCGCACGGCCGGCACGGTGATCGGGATCTTCAACGACCTGATCTCGTGGCCGAAGGAGGCCGCGGTCGGCGACCACCACAACATCGTGTTCTCGTTCCAGCGCGAGCAGCGGCTGGCGCTGGACGAGGCCGTGCTCGCGGCGGTGGCCGAGCACGACGCCCGGGTGCTGGAGTTCCAGGTCGCCCGGGACCGGCTCGAGGCGCGCTGGTGGGACGACCCGAGCTGCGTCATCGGCGTCGGCGACCTGGTCCACTGGATTCGTGGCAACGTGGACTGGTCGCTGGAGTCGGGCCGCTACACGCCCGAGGAGGTCCCGGCGCAGCGGCGCCCTACCGAGTAGGACGCCGCTCTTGCCACGACGGAGGCCGGGATTCCTGGCGGGAGCGACGGTCCGCAGGTGACGCGGACCCGAGCAATGACCGCTTCCGGCTTTTACCTTGAGGAGCTTTGCCTTGAGGAGCCTTTAGGAGTGCGCCCGCTTGCGCGCCACGCGCTCGCGGTCCTTCTGGTCGAGCATGACCTTGCGGATGCGGACCGCGTCCGGCGTGATCTCCACGCACTCGTCCTCGCGGCAGAACTCGAGGGCCTGCTCCAGCGACAGCTTGCGCGGCGGGATCAGCTTCTCGGTCTCGTCCGCGGCCGACGAGCGCATGTTCGTGAGCTTCTTCTCCTTGGTGATGTTGACGTCCATGTCGTCGGCGCGGGAGTTCTCGCCGACGATCATGCCCTCGTACACCTCGGTGGTCGGCTCCACGAACATCGAGCCGCGCTCCTGCAGGTTCATCATCGCGAACGGCGTCGCCACGCCCGAGCGGTCGGCGACCAGCGAGCCGGTGGCGCGGGTGCGCAGCTCGCCATACCACGGCTCGTAGGACTCGAACACGTGGTGCAGGATGCCCGTGCCGCGGGTGTCGGTGAGGAACTCGGTCCGGAAGCCGATCAGGCCGCGGGCCGGGACCAGCCACTCCATGCGGATCCAGCCGGTGCCGTGGTTGACCATCTGCTCCATGCGGCCCTTGCGGGTCGCCAGCAGCTGGGTGATCGCGCCGAGGTACTCCTCCGGCGCGTCGATCGTGAGCCGCTCGGTCGGCTCGTGGACCTTGCCGTCGATCTCCCGGGTCACCACCTGCGGCTTGCCCACGGTGAGCTCGTAGCCCTCGCGCCGCATCTGCTCCACCAGGATCGCCAGCGCCAGCTCGCCGCGGCCCTGGACCTCCCACGCGTCCGGGCGCTCGGTCGGCAGCACCCGCAGCGACACGTTGCCGACGAGCTCGCGCTCGAGGCGGTCGCGCACCAGGC
Organism: Dactylosporangium thailandense; assembly: GCF_059739745.1. Classification (NCBI taxonomy): domain Bacteria; kingdom Bacillati; phylum Actinomycetota; class Actinomycetes; order Micromonosporales; family Micromonosporaceae; genus Dactylosporangium; species Dactylosporangium thailandense. Next base: position 12,111,916 of record NZ_AP029195.1, on the reverse strand, counting down.
GGGCGGTGACCTTGGCCCCCTTGACCTTGCCGGCCAGCGGCGAGGTGTTGGTGCCGATGGTCATCGAGATGGCCGGCTCGTCGACGGTGATGCGCGGCAGCGGCACGGGGTTCTCGGCGTCGGCGAGCGTGTCGCCGATCATGATCTCGCCGATGCCGGCCACGGCGATGATGTCGCCCGGCCCGGCCTCCTCGGCCGGCTTGCGCTCCAGCGCCTCGGTCATGAGCAGCTCGGAGATGCGCACGCTGGTCTGCGTGCCGTCCTCGCGGCACCAGGCCACCGTCTGGCCCTTGCGGATGCGGCCCTGGCGGACCCGGCACAGGGCCAGGCGGCCGAGGAACGGCGACGCGTCGAGGTTGGTGACGTGGGCCTGCAGCGGGGCGTCCTCGTCGTAGGCGGGCGCCGGAATGGTGCCGAGCAGCGTGCGGAACAGCGGCTGCAGGTTGTCGCTGTCCTCGGGGACCGTGCCGTCCTTGGGCTGGGTCAGCGAGGCGATGCCGTCGCGGGCGCAGGCGTAGACGATCGGGAAGTCGATCTGCTCCTCGTCGGCGTCGAGGTCGAGGAAGAGCTCGTAGGTCTCGTCGACGACCTCCTTGATCCGCGCGTCGGGGCGGTCGACCTTGTTGATCACCAGGATGATCGGCATGCGGGCCTTGAGCGCCTTGCGCAGCACGAACCGGGTCTGCGGCAGCGGGCCCTCGCTCGCGTCGACCAGCAGCACCACGCCGTCGACCATGGTCAGGCCGCGCTCGACCTCGCCGCCGAAGTCGGCGTGGCCCGGCGTGTCGATGATGTTGATCGTGACCGGGTCGCCACCGTCCTGGGGGACATAGCGCACCGCGGTGTTCTTGGCGAGAATGGTGATGCCCTTCTCGCGCTCGAGGTCCATCGAGTCCATGACCCGGTCGGTGAGCTCGGCGCGGGCGTGGAACGCGCCGGACTGCCGCAACATCGCGTCGACGAGGGTGGTCTTGCCGTGGTCGACGTGGGCGACGATGGCCACGTTGCGGAGGTCTGAACGGGTCTGCATGTCTTCCATTGTTCCAGGCGCCGTGTCATGGAAATCGGGGGTCCCGCGCGTCTGGTAATTGGGGCTAGCCTGACGTGCACGGGGAGGAGAACACACGTCGATGGATGATGACACTGCGGAGTTCGAAGCTTACGAAGAGCGGCGCCGGCCGAAACGCAACCTCGGATGGATACTGCTCTCGGTCGCGATGGCCGTGGTGCTGGTCGGCTGCGGGGTGATCGGGGCGACCCTGGTCAAGGGCGTGGGCTCCAGCAAGCCCGCCGCGCAGGAGCGGCACGACGGGTCCGTGCCGATCGCACCGGTCTCGGCGGCGCCGCCGAGCACCGAGGCGCCCGTCGAGATCGTGGAGACGACCTCGGCCCCGCCGACGTCGAAGGCGCCGACGCAGACGAAGAAGCCGACCAAGAAGCCGTCGCCGAAGGTCACCGAGACGGTCCTGCCCCCGGCCCCGCCGCACACCACGTGCACGCCGGTGCGCGGGACGAACCAGCTGCCCAAGGCGACCGTGAAGGGATACCTCGACAAGGCCGCGACCACGCACTTCTGGGGCACCAAGACCGACCCGGACTACGAGCAGATCGTGGTGCCGCAGCGGCTGCTCTACGCGGTGGCCGAGCAGGAGAGCGGGTGGCAGACGGACATCACGGCGTGTGACGGCGGCCTCGGGGTGATGCAGATCATGCCGAGCACCCAGACGTTCGTGAACACCCGCTTCGGCACGAGCTGGGATCGCACCAAACCCGACCAGAACGTGATGCTCGGCGCGAACTACCTCGCCTGGCTCATCGCGTACTTCGGGCCCAAGCTCGGCACGTATGACATGACCGACACGAAGCTGCTCAACGCGGTCATCTCCGCGTACAACTGGGGTCCCGGCGGGGTCGACTACGCGGGCGGGGTGTACCCGAACCCGCAGTACGTGCAGAACGTACGCGCCCTGATGACGGCCAGCCGCGCCGGGAACTACTAGCTCAGTCCTCCGGGAATCCGGTCGAGGGGCCGACGTCGGTGTAACGGCCGGCGTCGGCGTCCCACTCGAACTGCCGGCCCTCCGAGCCCGCGGCGACGATCTTGCCGAACGCCGGATACCGCTCGACCAGCCACTCCAGCTCCGGCATGAGCAGCTCGCCCGCGTCGGCCAGCTGCTCGTCGGTCTCGTCGCCGACGAGCAGGTTCCAGCCGCTGGCCGTGCGTCCGCCGGGGCCGGGCGGCAGGGTGGCGTCCTCCGGGTCGTGGTACACGTATCCCGGGGTCAGCGACTCGTCCTCCACCAGCCGTCGCGACGCGAACGCGATCAGGTTGTCCATGCGGTCCAGTATGGCTGCTACCGGCCGGGACCCCCGCCAGGGATGCGCTCCAGCACACCGCCCGCGAAGACGTCGTACAGCGGCAGCGTCTTGAGGTGCACGTAGCCGATGTGGCAGTCGCAGATCGCGTTCGGGCAGGGCCGCTCGGCGCGCCGGGCCGTCCACGAGCCGTCGTAGAGGTTGCCCAGCACCTCGGGCACGAAGTGGCAGCGGCGCACGGTGCCGTCGCCGGACACCGAGACGACCTCGTCGCCGGTGCGGCACGGCATCCCCAGGGACAGGTGCGGCCGGACGCTGTAGCCGAACAGCGGGTCGATCGCCGTCCAGGCCGCCTCCTCCTCGGCGCCGTAGACGTGGCCGTCGGCGGCGTTCACCCAGAGGTACACGTCCGGGCCGAGCCGTTCCTTGAGCCGCCCGGCGGCCTCGAGGTGCCCGGGGAGCCCGACGATGCCGGCGGAGTGCCGGATGCCGTGCTCCCGCAGCGTGGCGCTCGCGGCCAGGAAGCGTTCCTGCGTCGTCTGGCCCGGGTGGTACGTGCACCACAGCGCCAGCTTCGCGGGGTCCGCGTCCGCGACCCAGCCGAGCCGGGCCGACAGGTTCGTCTGGATCGCGGCGCGGCCGACGTGCGGCAGGTGGGACAGCTCGATCAGGGCGCTGCGGTACCAGCTGCGGGTGAGACCCTCGCCCCAGGGCGTGAACAGCACCTCCACCGGCTCGTCGGCGTCGCGGACCCAGGCGACGAACCGCTCCAGCGCGGCCCGGTCGGCGCGCAGCAGGTCGGGCGGGTCGCGGCGCTTGGCGAACGGGCAGTACGGGCAGTCGTAGTTGCAGCTCGCGAGCGGGCCGCGGTAGAGGATCCTCATCGCGTCACGTGCCCGGCCATGGCCTCGCGGACGCCGGCCGAGATGAGCCAGGGCCCGATCGCGTCGGAGTGGGCGAGGCCCTCGGCGGTGAGCCGGTGGCCCTCGGCGTAGCCGGCGTCGCGGAGCCGGGCCAGGGCCGGGAAGTCGTCGTCGACCGAGGTCCCGAACCGCGCCGAATACCCCGCCGGGTCCACGCCCTCGGCCCGCAGCAGCGACTTGAGCAGCCAGCGGCGCCGCTGCTCGGCCGCGTCGAGGGCGAACCCGACCTCGGCGACGTCGAAGTCGGCCTCGGGGCGCGCGAGGTAGTCGGCGAGGATGCCCCGCACGTGCGGGACGCCGACCGCGTAGTCGAACGAGTAGTGCAGCGCCCGCGTGTAGGAGCGGGCGCCGCAGCCGAGGCCGACCATGCCGTCGTCCTGGCAGCAGTACTCGTCGGGTGTGTCCGGCCGCCCGTCCGGCCGGCGGAACTGGCGCATCGAGCGCTGCTCGTAGCCCTCGGCGGTGAGCCTGGCCACGGCGTGGCGGTAGAGCTCCAGGCGCTGCGCGTCCCACTGCGGGTCGGCGCCCTTGCTCCGCCGTCCGAGGCCGGTCTGCGGGCGGACGTAGAGCGGGTAGAGGTACAGCTCCTCGGGCCCCCAGCGCAGCGCCGTGCTCAGGGACTCGTCCCAGGTCGTGCGGGTCTGGCCGGGGATGCCATAGATGAGGTCGATGTTGAGCCCGGCCGGGCCGGCGGCGCGGATCGCGTCGAGGGCCCGGTCGACCTCGGGGCGGTGCTGGGGCCGGCCGGCGGCGTGGGCCTCGGCGTCGAGGAAGCTCTGCACGCCGATGCTGATCCGGGTCGCGCCGCGCTCGTTGAGCACCTTGAGCCGGTCGGGGGTGGCCGTCGCCGGGGAGGTCTCGACCGACATCGGCCCCCGCGCGAACCCGGTGCCGCGCTCGATCAGGTCGAACAGCTCGGTCAGCTCGGGCGCGGTGAGATAGGTCGGGGTGCCGCCGCCGATCGCCGCCCGCGCGAACCGGGCGCCGGGGATCGCGGCCATCGCGCGGGCCGTCTGCCGGCGCAGCTGGGCCAGGTAGGCGGTGACCTGCTCGTGCGGCGGGTTGGCGCGGGTGAAGAGGTTGCAGAAGCCGCAGCGCATCTCGCAGTAGGGCACGTGCACGTAGAGGAACAGGTTCGCCAGGTCCTCGCCGGCCCAGACGTCCGCGAGGCGGGGCCGCGGGTCGAGGGGGCGGTAGGCGGTCTTGTGCGGATACGCGTACAGGTAGCCCTGATACGGCGAGCCGAGGTTCACCATGCGCCCGCCTCCAGGGTCAGCTCGGCGTAGGGCACGGTCCACACGACCTCGTGCGCGACCCGGTGCCCGGTGTGCCCGTCCTCGCCGTAGGCGGTGCCGTGGTCGCTGCACAGGATGACGCGGCAGGGACGGCCGCGCGAGGTCACCAGGCGCAGCAGCCGCGGGAGGTGGCGGTCGACGTATTCCAGCGCCGCCCCGTGCGACGCGATGGAGTCCTCCTCGGCGCCGGGCAGGTAGTGCTTGTTGGGCTGGTGCAGGGCGGCGACGTTGACGAAGGTGAACAACGGCCCGGCGCCGGGGAGGGCCGCTCGCAGGGTCTCGAGCTGGACCTCGAAGCAGGCCGGGTTGGTGACGCCCGTCGCGCGCGACCAGTGGGCCTCGTCGAACAGGGCCGGCAGGACGCTGCCGAGCGGGGACGTCATCGCGAAGAACCCGACGCCGCCGAGGCAGATCGTGTGATAGCCCTCGGCGCGCAGCGCGGTCACCACGTCCGGCGCGTCGAACTCCCAGGTGTCGGCGCCGACGGTGGTGCTGCCGGCGAACCGGGCCGCGAACGGGCGCTCGTGCGGGCCGGGCGTCGGCGGTGTGGGCAGGAACCCGGCGAAGAACGCGTGGTGGGCCGCGTAGGTGAACGAGGCCGGCGACTGCCGCCGCTCCCACGCGCCGCCCGGCAGGACCCGGGCCAGGTTGGGCGTGCGGCCCGCGGCGAGCAGGTCGGCGGCGACGTCGTAGCGCAGCGTGTCGAGCGTGACGAAGAGCAGGTCGTGGCTGCCCAGGAGCGACTTCACACCGGCACCGCCCAGCTCGGCAGGGCCGCGACCTCGGCCGCGTAGGTGTCGCGACCGTCGACGAGCAGGTTCGGCAGCAGGTCGCCGAACGCGTTGACCTCGGCGACGGCGTGCTCGCCGAAGCCGGGCGCGAACATCAGGTCGACGCCGGCGTGCAGGCTGCCCGGGAAGCAGGCGGCGGCCCGCTCGCACGTCTGCAGGGCGGCCGCCCAGCGCTCCTCCCCCGCCGCGGCCCGGATCGCGGCCAGGTCGCCGCGGGCGTTGCCCAGGTGCAGGTTGGTCAGCGGGGTGCGGCTGGTGCGGGCGACGACGTGGCTCGCCCGGCCGGCGATGACCACGACCCGCAGGTCGAAGACCGTGCCGGCGTGGGTGGCCTTCGGGAACCAGCGCTCGACGTGCAGGCCGTCGGCGCCGAGCCGGTCGATGATCGCGGCGACCGTGCGCTCGTCGGTGTAGTGGTGCACGCGCAGCTCGTTGTAGAGCCGCCCGTCCTCGACGCCGACCGAGGTGTGGGCGCTGACCCTGGACCGGTTGAACGCCAGCGCGACGACGCCGGACGCGGAGCTGCCGTGCGCGGGCTTGACGAAGACCCGCGACCAGCCGGCGGCGCGGACCTCCGCGTAGCTCGTGGCCGGGAACCCGGCCGGGACCGGCACGCCGCGCTCCCGCAGCAGGCCGTGGCAGCGGCGCTTGTCGAACATGACGGCCAGCTCGTCCACCGGCGTCGTGAGCGGGCCGGTGGCGGCGCGCTCGACCCGGCGGGCGGCGGCGACGAACCCCGCATACCAGGCGGCGAGGCCGACGATCTCGCCGTGCCCGGCGGCCCGGTCGGCGCCGCGCAGCAGCCGGTCGACCTCGGCGTCCTCCCCCGGCGACTCCAGCCGCACCAGCGATCCGGGGGCGATCGCGAAGTCGCCGGCGCACACGTCCCGCCAGCCCACGACCGCGGGCGCGGGCCACCCCGCGGCCACGGCGGCGGCGCGGAACAGCTCCACCCGCCGGTGCCCCGGGATGCCGACGACGGTGATCATTCCGCGACCGAGACGTATCTGAAGCCGTCCTCGTCGGCCTCCTGCTCGTCGGAGACGTCGACGCGGACGCCGGGCAGCTCCTCGGCGAACCGGGTGGCCATCTCCTTCGACATGAAGTGGTGCGACAGGTCGAGCGAGCGCAGGTGGGTCAGCGGCTGGCCGAGCAGCAGCGCCTCGGCGCCGGCGTCGGACAGCGCGCCCATCGACAGGTCGAGGCTCTCCAGCCGGGCCACGACGGGCGCGGCGGCCAGGGCCGTGGCGACGTCGTCGGCGATCTCCGCGTTGCGCAGGGCCAGCCGCCTGAGCGCGGGCAGCTCGGTGCCGGTCATGATCGGGGCGAGGTCGTCGACGACCGCGTCGCCGCCGTATTCCTGGGTGCCCAGCCACAGCTCCAGATCCGTGAGGGCGGGGAACGAGGAGTCGTTGAAGCCGCGGATGAACGAGGCCGGCAGCCCGCCGCTCTCCACGCACAGCTCCCGCAGCCGGCGGTGGCGCACCGGGGCTAGCCGCAGCCCGTCGGCGCCGCGGATGTGCAGCACCTCCAGGGCCGGGAAGGCGCCCAGCAGCGGCGCGTATTCCCCCTGGTTGATCCAGGAGATCTCGCACTCCTCGTAGGTCATCTCGCCGACGAACAGCGCGCGCAGCTCGGTGAGCCGGTCGCGGGCGGCGGTGAGCAGGTGCAGCGGCGGCCCGGAGGCCTGCGACTCGCCCCACGAGCCGATCACCAGCGCGGTGATGTGGTGCGCGCCGACCGTGTCCATGAGCGCGTTGAGGGCGTCGGCGACCTCCCGCTCCCCGTCGTCGTAGCGGACGCTGATCCGCCATGCGACCCGCTCGCCGTGCCGCTGCACCCGGGTGCCGGGCTTGAACGGCCGGACGGGCAGGCCCGCGAAGGTGGTGAGGTTGGTGCCGATCGTCATGGGCGGGACGTTAGCAGGACCCTCCGACAATTCTGTTCGAGTCGGCCGGGAGCAGCGGCGATGCCAGATTCCAGCCCGCGGCGAGCACGTCGTCGACCGCCCTGACGGCGCTTGTGAGGCGGCGGCGGTACGGCCCGGAGAGCTCGATCCAGGGCACCCCGCGCCCGGCGAGCTCGTCGCGGAACCGGCCCGTCATCCAGGCGCGCAGGTGCTCGCCGTCGCGCATGCCGTCGTCCTCGAACGGGACGTCCTCGTCGCTGGTGAGCAGGTACAGGTCCGGCCGGCGGGCGGCGGCGCGGACCGGCTCGGAGGTGTGGCCGAGGTACCGCTCCTCCCAGATCGCGGTCGCGAAGCTGTCGGTGTCGCAGACGAGCACCGGCCCGCCGGCCCGCGCCGCGGCGTCCTCGGCGGCGTTCTGCTCACGCGCGACGGTCACGAAGTCGTCGCGCGTCCACACCAGGTCGGCCATCGTCTGGCCCGGGCGCAGCCGCGCCATCTTGAGCGCGGTGAGGGTGCGGCCGTACTCCTCGACCCAGGTCGTGCCCGCGAACACGCCTCCACGCAGGCGCAGGTGCGAGGCCAGGGCGCGGGCCAGGGTGGTCGTGCCCGTCGACTCCGCGCCGACGACCACGACCCGCTTCGCGAACCAGCCGCGCACCGGCGGCGCCAGCTTGTCCCAGTGGGCGACGGGGTCGGCGCGCACGGCGGTGCCGGAGACGGGAACCGTGCCGCGGGCCGGGTCGACCGGGACGTGGCGGGCGCCGAAGCGGCGGGCCAGCTCCTCGCCGTACTCCTCCGAGGAGAAGACCCGGTCGACCTTCTTCGCGCCGACGGCCCGGCGGAACGTGGCCGTGTGGGCGTCCCAGGCGGCCTCGGAGCCGTAGTCGATCGGGGTGTCGTCGTAGATGCCGACGAAGCGGACGTGCGGCGACGCGGCGTGCACCTCGCGCAGCCACGCGACCCGGTCCTCGAGCGGGATCGACTCCACCGTCGAGGGCGCGACCACGACGGTCACCTCGTCGCAGGCGCGGGCGGCGGTGTCGATGAGGTGATGGTGGCCCGCGTGCGGCGGGTAGAACTTGCCGATGACTAGTCCGTGGACCACGCCGGGCTCCCCTCCGGCGCGCGGCGCAGCTCGGCCCGCCAGGCCCGCAGGCCGAAGACGCACAGCGTCAGGAAGACGAGGTACAGCAGCGCGGTGAGCCAGAGGTCCTTGTAGCCGTACAGCGGGATGTAGACGATGTCGACCGAGATCCACAGCCACCAGCTCTCCACCAGGCGCCTGGTCTGGCCGTAGGTCGCGAGCAGCGACACGGCGGTCGTGAGCGCGTCCGGCCAGGGGACCGTGGATTCGGTGAAGCGGTCGAGGTACCACCACAGCGCCACGCTCAGCAGCACGCCCGCAACCGCGAGCCACCACCACTCGGCCCGGGTCGTGGTGCGCACCCGCTGCTGCAGCCGACCGGTGCTCCAGCACCACCAGCCGTAGGCGCCGAGGGCGACGTAGACGACCTGCAGCCAGGCGTCGCCGAAGAGCCCGACGTGCCAGAAGGCGACGATGAACAGCAGGTTGTTGGCGATCCCGACCGGCCAGTTCGCGATGTGCTGGCGCACGACGAGATAGACGCAGAGCAGGCCGCTGGCGAATCCGAGCAGCTCAGCCCAGGTGGTTGGGGCACCGAACGCGTGCAACGCCGCGGAGGTCAGCCAGTCGAGCACGGTCTACCCTAGCTGGATGGTTCTGGAAGTCGCACTGATCGACGTGCTCGAAGGCCGCGAGGACGAGTTCGCCGCCGCCTATCGCAAGGCCCATGAGGTGCTGGCCACGACGCCGGGGTGCCGCTCGGTGCGCATGACCCGCGGGATCGAGAGCGCGTCGCGCTTCGTGCTGCTCGTGGAGTGGGACTCGGTCGACGCGCACCTGGACAACTTCCGGGCCACCGACCGGTTCACGCAGTGGCGGGGGCTCATCGGGCCGTTCTTCGACGGAGCCCCCCGCGTGGAGCACTTCACCGACGTCACGGTGTAGCGCTCAGTCGCCGCTCTTCTTGTAGACCACGAAGTCCAGGTTCGACGTGTAGAGCGCACCGGTGACGAGCTCGCCCGCCCGGGTCATGAACCAGGCGTAACGGCTCTCGCTGGTGCGCACGCACACCCGCGCCCCCGGCACGAGGCTGCCGATCACGACCTGGCTGACCCAGCGGTCCTCGGGCAGCGTGGAGCACGCGGCCAGCGACGGCGTGTCGGCGGTGAGCAGCAGCGCGAACTTGGCGCCGTTGGCGGCGCTGATGCCGATCGCGCCCGCGGTGGCGTCGGCGCCGGCGGCCTGCTTGACGCCGCTGTCGAAGTCGTACGCGTCGTCGGGCTGGCCGGCCAGGACCACGAACTGGGCCGTGCCCGCCCGCAGGATCGCCGTGCTGGGCGGGGCCGCCGGGACCGTCGTCTCCGCGCTCGCGCCCGCGCTCACGGTCTGGCTCGGCCCGGTGCTCGTCTGCGCGCTCGTCGCGGCGCCGCTCGGCCTCGCGCTGCCGCTGTCGACGATGATCGGCAGCGCCGCCTCGGTCGTGGGACCGGGGGCCGCGATGGTGTCGCTCTGGTCCTTGGTCTCGGGTTTCGTGTCGCGGGTCGCCAGGACGCCCCCGACGGCCGCGATCACCAGCACGATGAGGCCGATGATCAGGACGCCGATGCGCCCCTTGCGCGACGGCTCCGGCTCCGGAACCGGCACCGGCTCGGGTGCCGGCTCGCCCGCCGTCTCCTCCGCCTTCGGCGGCGCGGGCTGGCGCGGCACGATCGAGTAGGCCGACGTGGGCCAGCCCGAGCCGCCGTCCAGCGGCGAGTCCGACATCCAGCCGCGCCGGCTCTTCGGCTTGGGCGGCGGTGGCGACCCGTTGACCTGGTCCTGGCCGTTCTCCGGCTCCATGCGGCGCGTCCTTCTGGTCCCTGGCAGTTGTGCGGTTGCCCGGGAGAGTATCGCTGAACGGCCACGGCGCGCGCCACGGCGGAACGGACCGACTACCGGGCCAGCATCTGCGCGACCGCGTTGGCGCCGCTGGCCGTATACCAGCCGCTCACGGCCAGCATTCCCAGCACCGCGGCCGCGACCAGGAACGCCCAGCCGTCGGAGGTCGTGCGCCAGCGCGGGTTGGCGCGGCGGTGGCGCGGGCGGCGCGCGGGCCGGCTACCCGATGGCGCCGTACCGCTACCCTGCGGCATGAAACCAGCCCAATCGCGGCGCGCCAGGCCCGCCCGGCCCAGGCTGTGTCGCCCCACTGTCATGATCTTCCCCCGTGATCTTCCGCTTGAGTCGGAAGGTATCTTGACAATCCACGCAATCCGTGCAGCACACGCCGTCCGGACCCCGGCGGGCCGCCGCGATTCACCTTCGGGTGTGATGGCGTCATGAAGATGATCGGGCTCACCGGCGGCATCGGCAGCGGCAAGAGCGCGGTGGCGGCGCGGCTGGCGGCGCTCGGCGCGGTGATCGTCGACTCCGACCGGCTGGCCCGCGAGGTGGTCGAGCCGGGGACGCCGGGCCTCGCCGCGGTCGTCGAGGCGTTCGGGGCCGGGGTGCTGGACGCGTCCGGGGCGCTGGACCGCCCGGCGCTGGGCCGCATCGTCTTCGCGGACGCCTCGGCGCGGCGGCGGCTCGAGGAGATCACCCATCCGCTCGTGCGGGAGCGGTCGGCCGAGCTGGTGGCGGCGGCACCGCCCGGCTCGATCGTCGTCAACGACGTGCCCCTGCTCGTCGAGAAGGGCATGTCTGGCCTGTACTCCCTTGTCGTGATCGTCTTCGCGTCGCTGGAGACGCGCCTCGACCGGCTCGTGCGCATCCGGGGCATGGCGCGGGACGAGGCGATGGCGCGGATCGCGGCGCAGGCCACCGACGAGCAGCGCCGGGCGGTGGCGGACATCGCCATCGAGAACGACGGCTCGATCTCGGACCTGGACCGGTCCGTGGCGGCCGCCTGGGAACGGATTCGGGCCGTTTAGGTGCTCAGGCGCTCAGGCGCTCGCGGCGGCCGGTCGCGCGTGTCGCGCGATCCCGCCTCGGTGCGCTCGCCGGCCGTGACGGGCCGGGGCTGCAACCGGGCGCCGGGAGGGCCTGCGTGATGGGCGGGCCGGCTCTCCGGTCGGCCGCCGCGAGCGGCCTACGGCGTCTACGGTAGACCGGTGATGTTCCCCACACAATCGCCGGGTTGAATACGTCCGGCCACCGAGGGCGAGGACCCGGAAAGTGTCATACCCCCCGCGTACGGTTGGGGGCATGGCGCTCGACATCCCACGCTTGGACCGCCGTTTCGAGGTGGTCAGCGAATATAAGCCCTCCGGCGACCAGCCCGCGGCGATCGACGCCCTCGCCAAGCGGGTGCGGGGCGGGGACCGGCACACGGTGCTGCTCGGTGCGACCGGCACCGGCAAGAGCGCGACGACGGCCTGGCTCGTGGAGCGGCTGCAGCGCCCGACGCTGGTGCTCGCCCACAACAAGACCCTGGCCGCGCAGCTGGCCAAGGAGTTCCGCGACCTGATGCCGCACAACGCGGTCGAATACTTCGTCAGCTACTACGACTACTACCAGCCCGAGGCCTACATCCCGCAGACCGACACCTACATCGAGAAGGACTCGTCGGTCAACGAGGAGGTCGAGCGGCTGCGGCACTCGGCCACGATGAGCCTGCTGACCCGGCGCGACGTGATCGTGGTCGCGACCGTGTCGGCGATCTACGGGCTCGGCACGCCGGAGGAATACCTCGACCGCGCGGCGAAGGTCAGCGTCGGCGAGGAGATCGACCGGGACAAGCTGCTGCGGCGGCTCGTCGATATTCAGTACACGCGCAACGACCTGGCGTTCAACCGGGGCACCTTCCGGGTGCGGGGCGACACGCTGGAGATCATCCCGGCCTACGAGGAGCTCGCGATCCGCATCGAGTTCTTCGGCGACGAGATCGAGCGCCTCTCCTACCTGCACCCGCTGACCGGCGACGAGATCCGCCAGACCGACCAGCTGCTGATCTTCCCGGCGACGCACTACGCGGCCGGGCCGGAGCGCATGGAGCGGGCCATCGCCGCCATCGAGGTGGAGCTCGAGGAGCGCCTGGCCGAGCTCGACCGGGAGGGCAAGCTGCTCGAGGCCCAGCGGCTGCGGATGCGCACGACCTACGACGTCGAGATGATGCGCCAGGTCGGGTTCTGCAACGGCATCGAGAACTACTCGCGGCACATCGACGGGCGCGAGGCCGGCAGCCCGCCGCACTGCCTGCTCGACTACTTCCCCGACGACTTCCTCACCGTCATCGACGAGTCGCACGCGACGGTGCCGCAGATCGGCGGCATGTATGAGGGCGACGCCTCCCGCAAGCGGACCCTCGTCGAGCACGGGTTCCGGCTGCCCAGCGCCCAGGACAACCGGCCGCTGCGCTTCGACGAGTTCGAGGAGCGGGTGGGGCAGACGGTCTACCTGTCGGCGACCCCGGGGCCGTGGGAGCTGGGCAAGACCCAGGGCGAGTTCGTCGAGCAGGTGATCCGCCCGACCGGCCTGATCGACCCCGAGGTGGTGCTCAAGCCGACCAAGGGCCAGATCGACGACCTCATGCACGAGATCAAGCTGCGCACCGAGCGCGACGAGCGCGTGCTGGTCACGACGCTGACGAAGAAGATGGCCGAGGACCTCACGGACTACCTGCTCGAGCACGGCATCCGGGTTCGCTACCTGCACTCCGAGGTCGACACGCTGCGCCGGGTGGAGCTGCTGCGCGAGCTGCGCCGCGGCGAGTTCGACGTGCTGGTCGGCATCAACCTGCTCCGCGAGGGGCTCGACCTGCCCGAGGTGAGCCTGGTCGCGATCCTCGACGCCGACAAGGAGGGGTTCCTGCGCTCGGGCACGAGCCTCATCCAGACCATCGGCCGCGCGGCGCGCAACGTGTCCGGGCAGGTGCACATGTACGCCGACAAGATGACGCCCTCGATGGCCCTCGCGATCGACGAGACCAACCGGCGGCGGGAGAAGCAGCAGGCGTACAACAAGGCCAACGGCATCGACCCGCAGCCGCTGCGCAAGAAGCTCGGCGACATCCTCGACGACATCTACCGCGAGGCCGAGGACACCGCCGGCGCCGTCTCCGGCCACGGCCCGGGCGGCGCGGTGGTCATCGGCGGCGGCCGCCAGATGAGCCGCGGCAAGTCCCCGGAGAACACCCGCGCCCGCCAGAAGGGCGGCGGCACGAAGGGCGCGGCGGGGGCGGCCGGCGCGCCCGCGGCTCCCGCCCGGGCCGGCATGGCCCGCGCCGAGCTGGCCACCCTCATCCAGGACCTGAACGAGCAGATGCTGGGCGCGGCGCGCGAGCTGCAGTTCGAGCTCGCGGCGCGCCTGCGCGACGAGGTCGCCGAGCTGAAGAAGGAGCTGCGCGCCATGGACGTGGCCGGCGTGAAGTAGCCACCCACGACCGGCTGGCCCGCGCAGCCGACCCGCGCGGGCCGGCCACCTCCAGCGCACCCGCCAACGGCCCGCGCAGCCTCAACCGCCGCGCGGGCCGACTGGGCGCCGGCGACCTCAACGCCACCGCGAGCGCGCCCGCTCCCGTGCCCGACCCGGCGCCCCTTGCCGTCCCGCTCGCAATTCGCCGCTGCACGCCGCCCGCGGCGCCTCGCAGCGCGCCACCCCCGTGCCTGATCACAGCTCATCGTCCGCGCGGCCCGACTCGGCGCCTTGCAGCACGCCGCCGGCAGGCCCGCGCAACCTCAGCCGCACGGCCCAACAGGCGCCGGCCACCGGCGACCCTCGATGCCGCTCGTGGGCGCCATGCAGCACGCCCGTTCCTGCCCGATCCGACGCCGCGGCGCTACCTCGCGCGCCGCATAGCACTGGCCTCAGGGAAAGTCATCGCGCTCTCGCCAGCGGCTCTTCGACGAGGCGGGGCCGGACCCGTGCTCTTCTGCGCCTCGCGGGCGCTGTGCGCTGCGAAAAGTCGGGCGCTTCGCGCCACGACTTTTCGGATTTATACCCTGACAGGCGACGAGCCCGATATCGAGGCATTCGCAGGTCTGTCCGGAAACGGGAAAGCCCCGGCTCCTCGGAAGGAGCCGGGGCTTCCCGGTGTTGCTAGGGCTTGCTGCGGGTCAGCTCTTGCCGCCGGCGAGCTTCTCGCGCAGGGCGGCCAGGGCCTCGTCCGTGGCCAGGGTGCCCGAGGGCTCCTCCGGCGCGCGGGCCGCGGTCGGGGTCGACGAGGAGACCGAGCCACCCTGCGGGGCGGCCGCGGCCGGCTCGGCGGTCGCGTCGGCCTGGCGAGCCGTCTGGACCTGCTTGGTGTGGGCCTCCCAGCGCTGACGCGCCTCGGCGTACTGCTGCTCCCACGCCTCGCGCTGCTTCTCGAAGCCCGGCATCCACTCGGCGGTCTCCGGGTCGAAGCCCTCCGGGTAGATGTAGTTGCCCTGCTCGTCGTAGGTCGCCGACATGCCGTAGAGGGTCGGGTCGAAGTGCTCCTCGCCCTCGACGAAGCCCTCGTTGGCCTGCTTGAGCGACAGCGAGATCCGCCGGCGCTCGAGGTCGATGTCGATGACCTTGACCATGACGTCCGAGCCGACCTGCACGACCTGCTCCGGGATCTCCACGTGGCGCTCGGCCAGCTCGGAGATGTGCACCAGGCCCTCGATGCCGTCGTCCACGCGGACGAACGCACCGAACGGGACGAGCTTGGTGACCTTACCCGGCACGATCTGCTGGATCGCGTGGGTGCGGGCGAACTGACGCCACGGGTCCTCCTGGGTCGCCTTCAGCGACAGGGAGACGCGCTCGCGGTCCAGGTCGACGTCGAGGACCTCGACCTCCACCTCCTGGCCGACCTCGACCACCTCGGACGGGTGATCGATGTGCTTCCAGGACAGCTCGGAGACGTGGACCAGACCGTCGACACCACCGAGGTCGACGAAGGCACCGAAGTTGACGATCGAGGACACGACGCCCTTGCGGACCTGGCCCTTCTGCAGCTTGTGCAGGAACTCGGTCCGGACCTCGGACTGGGTCTGCTCGAGGTAGGCCCGGCGGGACAGCACCACGTTGTTGCGGTTCTTGTCCAGCTCGATGATCTTGGCCTCGAGCTCCCGTCCGACATACGGCTGCAGGTCGCGCACGCGGCGCATCTCGACCAGGGAGGCCGGCAGGAAGCCGCGCAGGCCGATGTCGAGGATGAGACCACCCTTGACGACCTCGATGACGGAGCCGCGGACGACGCCGTCGTCCTCCTTGATCTTCTCGATCGTGCCCCAAGCGCGCTCGTACTGCGCACGCTTCTTCGACAGGATCAGACGGCCTTCCTTGTCCTCCTTCTGGAGAACGAGGGCCTCGATGTGGTCACCGACCGACACGACCTCAGCAGGGTCGACATCGTGCTTGATCGACAGCTCGCGCGAGGGGATGACACCCTCGGTCTTGTAGCCGATGTCGAGCAGGACCTCGTCCCGGTCGACCTTGACGACGGTGCCTTCGACGATGTCGCCGTCATTGAAGTACTTGATGGTCTCATCGATCGCGGCGAGGAACGCCTCCTCGGAACCGAGGTCGTCGATGGTGACCTTGTTGCTGCTGGCGCTCGAGGTGGCCTCGATGCTGCTCGTCATGTGGGCTGTTGCTCCGGTCGGTGGATTACCTGGTGAACCTGCGCGCTCCCGCGGACCCGTCGTCGGGCACAACCGGCCAGTCGCAGTGCAGGATCAGTGCATTGGAAGCTCAGGATGTGTTCGGCGACCGTGAGCCTGCTCCATGCCGAGGCGCACAAACCCACGAGTGCACCGATCAGCCTACCCTGCGCCATACCACATGGTCCAACCCTCCCCCATACCCGATCTGCCGAGTTTCGCAGGGCCTACCGTTGCTCCCCATGGAATCGTCACCTGACGCAGGCGTCACACGACGCGCCGTGAGCCCCGCCGAGAGCCGGAGGGCGAGCCGGCGCTGGTGGGACGCCGACGCCGACGACTACCAGGCGGAACACGGTTCCTTCCTGGGTGACGCCGACTTCGTGTGGTGCCCCGAGGGCCTGCGCGAGGCCGACGCGCGCCTGCTCGGCGACGTCAGGGGCCGCAAAGTCCTCGAGATCGGCTGCGGCGCGGCCTCGTGCTCGCGCTGGCTGAAGACCCAGGGTGCCGAGGTCGTCGCGTCCGACCTCTCCGCCGGCATGCTGCGCCACGCGAGCGCCGGGTCCACCCGATCGGGCGTACGCGTCCCACTCCTGCAGGCCGACGCCACCGCGCTGCCGTTCGCCGAGGGCGCATTCGACATCGTGTGCACGGCCTTCGGCGCCGTCCCGTTCGTGGCGGACTCGTCCCGCGTGATGCGCGAGGTGTACCGCGTCCTGCGCCCCGGCGGCCGCTGGGCCTTCTCGATCACGCACCCGATGCGCTGGGTCTTCCTCGACGACCCCGGCGAGGGCGGCCTGGTCGCCGTGCACTCGTACTTCGATCGCCGCGCGTACGTCGAGGAGGACGAGCGGCACGTCCCGACCTATGTGGAACAGCACCGGACGCTGGGCGACCGCATCCGGGAGCTGGTGACCGCCGGCTTCGTCCTGGATGACCTGATCGAACCGGAATGGCCGGACGGCCACGACAAGACCTGGGGTCAATGGAGCCCGCTCAGGGGCCGGATCTTCCCCGGCACGGCGATCTTCATAGCGACGAAGCCCACGAAATCATGAAATGTCCGAAAAGTCGTGGCGCGAAGCGCCCGACTTTTCGGCAACCCCCGCGACCCACGCAAACCCCGCGACCCACGCAAACCCCGCGACCCAGGGCAAACCCCGCGGCCATGCAACCGCGCATCCCAGGCAAGTCTCGCGGCACCGATAAGCCTCGCGGCACGGACAAATCGCGCAGCCCAGGCAGAACCCGCGACTCAGTCAAGCCGCGCAGCACCGATAAACCCGGCAGAACACGAGACCCCGGGCACAGGCGAAGCCGCGGGACAAATGCAGCCGCGGACCGAGCAGCCTCGACAGGGAGACGGGCCGACGTGCAGGCCGGCCCGCCCCAACGTGCACACCAGCAGCGCGCCGCAGCGTCAGACCGACGCCGCGGCGCGACCGCGGCCGAGCGCAGAGCAAGCCGGGCGCGCTGCGGCGTCAGAGCGACGCTGCGGCGCACCCACGACCGAGCCGAAGAGCAAGCCGAACGCGCCGTAGCGTCAGACCGACGCTGCGGCGCGACCACGAGCGAGCCGAAGAGCAAGCCGAACGCGCCGCGGCGTCAGACCGACGCCGCGGCGCGACCACGAGCGAGCCGAAGAGCAAGCCGAACGCGCCGCGGCGTCAGACCGACGCTGCGGCGCGACCGCGGCCGAGCGCAGAGCAAGCCGGGCGCGCTGCGGCGTCAGAGCGACGCTACGGCGCGACCACGAGCGAGCCGAGGAGCGGGCCGGCCCGCGCCCAAGAGCACCGGCGGGCTCGAATCAGTGGTCGGCGGCGTTCCAGTCGGAGCCGATGCCGACCGAGACGCCCAGGGGTACGTCGAGCGGATAGGCGCCGCCCATCGCCTCGCGGACGAGTGCTTCCAGGGGCTCGCGCTCGCCCGTGGCCACCTCGAACACCAGCTCGTCGTGGACCTGCAGGAGCATCCGCGAGCGCAGGCCGGAGGAGCGCAGGGCCTCGTCCACGCGCAGCATCGCGACCTTGATGATGTCCGCGGCCGAGCCCTGGATCGGGGCGTTGAGCGCCATGCGTTCGGCCATCTCGCGGCGCTGGCGGTTGTCGCTGTTGAGGTCGGGCAGGTAGCGCCGGCGGCCCAGCACCGTCTCCGTGTATCCGTCCCGGCGGGCCTGGGCGACGATCGAGCGCAGGTATTCGCGCACCCCGCCGAACGTGGCGAAGTATTCCTCCATGAGCACCGTCGCCTCGGCCGGCGTGATGCCGAGCTGGGTGCCGAGCCCGTAGGAGGACAGGCCGTAGGCGAGCCCGTAGTTCATCGCCTTGATCTTGCGGCGCTGGTCGGGCACGACCTCGGCGACGGGCACCGAGAAGACCGAGGACGCGGTCGCGGCGTGGAAGTCGAAGCCGGAGTTGAATGCCTCGATGAGCGCGGCGTCCTTGGACAGGTGCGCCATGATCCGCATCTCGATCTGGCTGTAGTCCGCGGTCAGCAGCGTCTCGAAGCCCTCGCCGACGACGAAGGCGCGGCGAATGCGCCGGCCCTCCTCGGTGCGGATCGGGATGTTCTGCAGGTTGGGGTCGGTGCTGGAGAGGCGCCCGGTGGCCGCGACGGTCTGGTAGTAGGTCGTGTGGATGCGCCCGTCGTCGCTGATCGACTTGAGCAGCCCGTCGACGGTGGTCTTGAGCTTGGCGACGTCGCGGTGGCGCAGCAGGTGCTCCAGGAGCGGGTGCTCGGTCTGGGCGAACAGGCTCTGCAGCGCGTCGGCGTCGGTCGTGTAGCCCGTCTTGATCTTCTTCGTCTTGGGCAGCCCGAGCTCGTTGAACAGGATCTCCTGCAGCTGCTTGGGCGAGCCCAGGTTGAACTCGCGCCCGATCACGCCGTAGGCGGCCTGGGCGGCACCCTTCACCCCGCCGGCGAACTGCGCCTCGAGCTCGCCGAGGTATTCCGTGTCGGCCGCGATCCCGGCCCGCTCCATCTCGGCGAGCACGTAGACGAGCGGCAGCTCGACCTCGGCCAGCAGGCGGGAGGAGGAGTCGCCGTCGCGGCGCAGCTCCTCGCCGATCGCCTCGGCGAGGTCGAGGGTGGCCCGGGCGCGGAGCATGAGGTTTTCCTCGGCCTCGCCGGTGTTGCCGCCGAGCCCCTCCAGGGTCAGCTGCCCGCTCTCGGGGGCATCGACGCGCAGCTCGCGCTTGAGATAGCGCAGGGCGAGGTCGTTGAGGTCGTAGGAGCGCTGGTCCGGCCGGGCCAGATAGGCCTCCAGCGCGGTGTCGCTCACCACGCCGGCCAGCTCGCCCCAGCCGCGGGCCTGGAACGCGAGGCGGGCGGGCTTCACGTCGTGCAGGACCTTGGGCCGGTCGGTGGCGGCGAGCCACGCGCCGACCGCGGCGTCGTCGGCCTCGTCGAGCTCGGTGGGGTCGAACCAGGCCGCGGGCCCGCCGGCGACGGCGAGCGCGATGCCGGTGAGCGAGCCCGTGCCGCGCCCGAACTTGCCGGCGACGGCCACGCCGGTGCGCACCCCGGCCGGGGCGTGCTGCCCGAGCCAGGCGCCGACGCCGCCGCGCAGCACCTCGCCCTCGAGGTCGAAGCCGGACTCGGCCTCGGGCTCGACCGCGTCGAGGTACTGATACAGCCGATCCCGCAGCACCCGGAACTCCAGCGAGTCGAAGATCTGGTGCACGGCCTCGCGGTCCCAGCCCCGCCAGCGCAGGTCCTGGGGCCCCAGCGGCAGCTCCAGGTGGTCGACGAGGTGGTTGAGCTCGTAGTTGCGCATGACGTCGGCGAGGTGGGCCCGCACGTTCTCGCCGGCCTTGCCCTTGATCTCGTCGACCCGCGCGATGATCCCGTCGAGCCCGCCGAACTGCACGATCCACTTGGCCGCGGTCTTGTCGCCGACCCCGGGCACCCCGGAGAGGTTGTCGCTGTCCTCGCCGACGAGCGCGGCCTTGTCCCGGTACTGCGACGGCGGAATCCCGTATTTCTCCTCGACCCGCGCCGGGGTCATGCGGTCCATCTCGGTGACGCCGCGCTTGAGGTAGAGCACCGTGACGATGTCGCTGACCAGCTGGAACGAGTCGCGGTCGCCGGTGATGATCGAGGTCGGCAGACCCTGCTCGGTGGCCTGCCGGGCGAGCGTGGCGATCACGTCGTCGGCCTCGTAGCCCGGCTTCTCCACGAACGGGATGCGCAGCGCGTTGAGGACCTCCTTGATGAGGTCCACCTGGCCGGAGAACTCGGGCTTGGACGCGGAGCGGTTGGCCTTGTACTCCGCGTATTTCTCCAGCCGGAACGTCTGCCGCGAGACGTCGAACGCCACCGCGATGTGCGTGGGCCGCTCGTCCCGCAGCATGTTGATCAGCATCGACGTGAAGCCGAAGACGGCGTTGGTCACCTGGCCCGTCGCCGTGGAGAAGTTCTCCGCGGGCAGGGCGAAGAACGCCCGGTAGGCGAGCGAGTGCCCGTCGAGCAGCAACAGCCTGGAGTCAGTCGAACCCGTCACACCACCGAGCCTAGTCGTGGGGTATGACAAAAAACCGCCCAGCCCCTCGGGGCGTTTCAGGCAGAATGTCCGATTCACCCGGCGGGCGGCACTTGCCGGGAAGCCTTGCCGGAAGGCCGGAACGAAAACCCCGGACAAAGCGATTCGCGTTGCGGTTGCGAACACGAAGATTACGACTGCGCAACTTCCTTGGGCGTGTTGGGCCGAAGGCCTAGTGCCGCGCGGGCACTGTCATTAGGTTGAGCCCTCATCAGCGTCTTGGCATCTAGGCGCAACCACGCCTACCGCGCTGTTAAAAAGGAGACAGGTGATGATCCGCCCCAATCTCGGATGGCGCTCCGTCGCCGTGCTGAGCGCCGCCTGCCTGGCGCTCGGTGCGTGTGGCGACGACAAGGCCGACAGCCCCTCGACGGGCGCCACCAGCGGCGGCGCCGCGGCGGCCGGTGACGGCGTGCTCAAGATCGGCACGATCCTGCCGCAGACCGGCTCTCTGGCCTTCCTCGGCCCGCCGGAGTTCGCCGGCGTCGACGTGGCCATCAAGGAGATCAACGACAACGGCGGCGTGCTGGGCAAGCCGGTGCAGATCACCCACATGGACTCGGGCGACACCTCCACGGACATCGCCACCCAGTCGGTGAACAAGCTGCTCACGGACAAGACCGACGTCATCATCGGCGCCGCCTCGTCCTCCGTCTCGCTGTCCGTCATCGACAAGATCACGGGCGCCGGGGTCGTGGAGATCTCGCCGGCGAACACCTCGACGGCGTTCACCACCTACAACGACCACGGCCTCTACTTCCGCACCGCGCCCCCGGACACCCTCCAGGGCCGCGTGCTCGGCGACCTGATCCTCCAGGACGGCAACGCGAACGTCGGCATGCTGGTCCTCAACGACTCCTACGGCACCGGCCTCGCCGAGAACGCCAAGAAGCAGATCGAGGGCGGCGGCGGCAAGGTCGTCGCGTCGGTGACCTACGACCCGAAGGCCGCGGACTTCAGCGGTGAGGTCGGCCAGATCAAGGCGGCCAACCCGGACGCGATCGCGATCATCGGCTTCGACGAGACCAAGAAGATCGTCCCCAAGCTGGTCGAGCAGGGCCTGAAGAGCAAGAAGTGGTACTTCGTGGACGGCAACATCGCCGACTACTCGAAGGACTTCCCGGCCGGCACGCTGACCGGCTACAAGGGCACCCAGCCCGGCGCCGAGACCAAGGCCGACTTCAAGCAGCGCCTGCTCGCCGCGAACAAGGACCTGAAGGACTTCAACTACGCCGTTGAGTCCTACGACGCGACCATCCTCGCGGCCCTGGCCGCCGAGGAGGCCGGCAGCGACAACCCGGCCGAGATCGCCAAGCACCTCACCACCGTCTCCAAGGGCGGCGAGAAGTGCACCACGTACAAGCAGTGCGTGGACCTGATCAAGGCCAAGAAGGACATCGACTACGACGGCCTCTCCGGCCCGATCTCCTTCAACGACGCCGGTGACCCGGCCGAGGCCACCATCGGTGTCTACACCTACGGCCCGGACAACAAGCTCCTCCCGGACGTGAAGTACCAGAACGGCAAGATCTGAGCCTGACGGCCCCGAAGGCCCCCGTCGCGCGAGCGGCGGGGGCCTTTTCGTGCGTCCGCGCACAGTTCCCGATAAACGAGCAAAAAGCCGCAAAAGCCTATGGCTCGGGCCGCGTCAGTCACAGACCGTCGCTCCCGCCAGACAAAAGGGCGGTCCCCGGAGGGCCTTCGGCCGAGGGGGACCGCCCTAGCCAGGTCCGGGGGGCCAAGGACGGAACGCCGGCCCCGACGGCCCCGATATGACCTCGGAAAATCACCGTTCCGCGAGCGGAACAATGGCCGGATCACCAAGGTCATCATGAATATCGCATTACGCAAGCGGGCGCCGGTAAAAACGCCGTGAAATCGGGAACGAAAGCGAGCCGGATGAGGAGCCGAAAAATCCCGCGCCCCCGAGGGAGGCGCGGGATTTTCCGCGGTGCGAAAACGACGGTTCAGGCCCGGGCGAGCGTCCCGAGGTACAACTCGATGACCCGCGGGTCGTTGATCAGTCCCTGTCCCGACGCGGTGTAGGCGTTGCGGCCCTGGTCGAGCACGTAGCCACGGTCGCAGATCTGCAGGCACCGCCGCGCATTCTGCTCGACCATCACGACCGTCACGCCGGTCGAGTTGATCTGCTTGGTCCGGAAGAACACCTCGTCCTGCAGCGCCGGCGACAGACCGGCCGACGGCTCGTCGAGCAGCAGCACGCTGGGCTCCATCATGAGCGCCCGGGCCATCGCCACCATCTGCCGCTCGCCGCCCGACATGAGGCCGGCCCGCTGCTTGCGCCGCTCGGCCAGGGTCGGGAAGAGCTGGGTGACGAAGTCGAAGCGCTCCTTGAACCGCTTGGGGCGCAGGAACGTGCCCATCTGCAGGTTCTCCTCGATGGTCAGCGCCGCGAAGACGTTGTTCGTCTGCGGCACGAAGCCGATGCCCCGCTCGACCAGCGCGTGCGCCTTGAAGTTGGTGATGTTCTCCCCGCGCAGCGTGACCGCGCCGGAGCGGATGTTCACCAGCCCGAACATCGCCTTGAGCAGCGTGGACTTGCCGGCGCCGTTCGGGCCGATGATGCCCACGAGCTCGCCGTCGTGCACGTAGAGGTCGGCGCCGTTGAGGATGTTGACGCCGGGCAGGTATCCGGCGACGACGTCGTCGGCCCGCAGGATCGCGCCCTCGGCCTTCTCCAGGTGCTCGGAGCGGTCGACGATCTCGTTGCTGGCCGGCGCCTCGGACTCGTCGGGCAGTTCGGTCTCGTCGGGCAGTTCGGGAGAGACGGTCACGATCGGTCCTTTCGGTCGGAGCCGTCGGCCGGCGACTGCTCCTGCTCGAGCTCGTCGACGGCCGGGATCAGGGCCACGTCGCCGCCCTCGGCGAGCTCGCCGGCGTCGACCTCCTCGCCGCCGACGGTCTTGACCGCACCGTCGTGGTGGGCGCCCAGGTAGGCGTCGATCACCCGCGGGTCGGCCATGACCTTGTCCGGGGTGCCCTCGGCGATCACGCCGCCCTGCCCCATGACGATGATCCAGTCGCTGATGTCGTGGACCATGTCCATGTCGTGCTCGACGAACAGCACCGTCATGCCGTCCTCGCGCAGCTGCTTGACGTGGCCGAGCAGCGACTGCGTCAGGGCCGGGTTCACGCCGGCCATCGGCTCGTCGAGCATGACCATGTCGGGCTGCACCATGAGGGCCCGGGCCATCTCCAGCAGCTTGCGCTGGCCGCCCGAGAGGCTGCCGGCGAAGTCGTCCTTCTTGGCGATGAGCTTGAAGCGGGTGAGCAGATCCTCCGCGCGGGCGGTGATCTCCGCCTCCTGCTGCTTCCAGATGCCCGGGATCAGGGCGCGCCAGAAGCCCTCGCCCTTCTGCCCGGTGGCGCCCAGCCGCATGTTGTCCATGACGGTGAGCTTGGACAGCGCCTTGGTCAGCTGGAAGGTGCGGACCATGCCGGAGCGGGCGACCTTGTGTGCCGGTACCCCGGAAAGGCTCTTGCCATTGAACGTCCAGGACCCCTCGTCCGGCGCGTCGAAGCCGGTGAGCAGGTTGAAGAACGTCGTCTTGCCGGCGCCGTTGGGCCCGATGAGCGCGGTGATCGAGCCGCGCTGCACCTCGGCGTGCTTGACGTCGACGGCGGTGAGGCCGCCGAAGCGGCGCACGACGCCGTCGGCGACGAGGATCGGGTCGGGCTTGGGCACACCCGGCTCGCACGCGACGTCGGCCAGGGCCGCCGTCGCCCGCTCCTTGGCGGTGCCGGTCGCCTGCAGGGACTCAGCGGACATCGAGCATGACCTCCCTCTTGTCGCCGAAGATGCCCTGCGGCCGGTAGATCAGCAGCAGGATCAGGCCGATGCCGACCAGGATGTACCGCACCGAGCCGGCCTGGTTGGTGCTGATCAGCCACGACGGGATGTCCTTGTGGTTGATCGCCTCGGACAGCGTCGAGTCGATGAAGACGAGCAGCACCCAGAAGATCGACGCGCCGACGACGGGGCCGAAGACCCGCGCCGCGCCGCCGAGGATGACGATCGTGTACGCGAAGAACGTGAACTCCGTGCCGTACGTGTCCGGCTGCACCGCGGCCCGGTCGAGGGCGAAGACGAAGCCGCCGAGCGCGCCGATGACACCGCCGAGGACCAGCGACTGCATCTTGTAGGAGAAGACGTTCTTGCCGAGGCTGCGCACCGCGTCCTCGTCCTCGCGGATGGCCTTGAGCACGCGGCCCCACGGGCTCTTCATCAGCAGCCAGACGACCAGGCAGGCCAGCAGCACCAGGCTCCAGCCGACGACCAGCACCCACAGCTCACGGTCGGTGAACGTGATGAGGTCGGCGATGTTGACGCCCTTGCTGCCCTGGAACGGGCTCAGGTCGTAGAACTCCTGCGAGAAGTTCTGCAGGCCGTCCGAGGCGCCGGTCCACTTGCGCAGGCCGGTGGCCCGGTAGATGAGCCGGATGATCTCGGCCGCGGCGATCGTGACGATGGCGAGGTAGTCCGCGCGCAGCCGCAGGGTCGGGATGCCGAGCAGCAGCGCCAGGATGATCGCGGCGGCCAGGCCGATCGCGACGCCGAGGAAGAACGGCAGGCCGAACGTGGAGACCGTGATCGCGATGCCGTAGGCCCCGACGCCCAGGAACGCCGACTGCCCGAAGTTGAGCAGGCCAGTGTATCCGAAGTGGACGTTGAGGCCGACGGCCGCGAGCGCGTAAGCAATAGTGGTGGACCCGATGATCGCTTCCAGCGAGACGCTGAAGATGGAGTGCCAGTTCATCGTGTCCCCCTCAGCCGATCCGGGTCCGGCGGCCGAGGATGCCCTGCGGCCGGAAGAGCAGGATCACGATCAGTACGGCGAGCGCGCCAACGGTCTTGAGCTCGGACGGGATCCACAGCGTCGACAGCTGCACGAACAGGCCGATCACGAGGCTGCCCACCAGGGCGCCCCAGGCCGTGCCGAAGCCGCCGAGCGTGACGGCCGCGAAGACCAGCAGCAGGATCTGGAAGCCCATCTGGTAGCCGACGTTCTGGTAGGTGCCCAGCAGCACGCCGGCCAGCGCGGCAAGGCCGCCGCCGAGCGTCCAGACCAGCCGGATGATGCGGTCCACGTTGATGCCGGAGGCCGCGGCGAGGGCCGGGTTGTCGGCGACCGCGCGGGTCGCCTTGCCCAGCCGGGTGCCGAGCAGCGCCCAGGACACGCCCACGATGGCCAGGATGGCGATCACGTCGCAGACGAGGTTCTTCGGCGCGATCGTGAACGGCCCGTACTGGTGGCCCGGCTGGCCGTTGTACTCCCCGAAGGACTTGGCCTCGCCGCCGAAGAAGTACAGGAAGATGTACCGCAGGGCGAGGGACAGACCGATCGAGATGATCATCGTGGTCACCATGTTGGTGCGGCGCCGGCGCAGCCAGCCCCAGAACACCCGGTCCTGGGTGTAGCCGGCCACCGCGCCGATCACGACCGCGATGAGCCCCGACAGGACCAGCGGCAGCCCGATGGTCACGTTGAACAGGAAGGTCATCAGCGCGCCGAAGGTGACCAGCTCGCCGTGGGCGAAGTTGGTCAGGCCGGTGGTACCGAAGATCAGCGAGACGCCGAGCGCGGCCAGCGCGATGATGAGCGCGAAGTGGACGCCGGTGTAGAGCAGGTCCGCGTAGCGGTCGAAGCTCGACGGCGCCTTGGGCGCACCCGGATTGTTCTGGCCGGCGGCACCGGCCGCCCCGCCGAGCGGGAAGAGCACGTTGCGTGCCTGCCCGTCGGCCACGGCCGGCGTCAGGCTCGGGCGGTTGTTGGTCACGGTCAGACCGGACGGGAGCGTGGACACGTCGAGGTCGACCCGGTACGTGCCGGGGCCCGGGACGGCGATGGTCCATTTGCCCTGAGCGTCTGAGGTTGCTACGCCGACGGACGCGCCGTCCTGGGTGAACGCACTGATCTTGACCCCGGCGACGGGTGCGTCGCCGTTCTTCAGCGTTCCCTGCAACGCCTCTCCCTCGGCCCAGGCGCTTGTAGCGCCGATGCCGAAGGAGAGCATCACGCAGGCCAGGAAGGCCGTGAGCATGATCACGGCTCTACGCAATGGTGCTCCTCGAATAACGGTGACTCACGGTGGATCCCGACCCTCGGGACTGGCGGATCATAGCCCGGGGTACAAGCCATTTGCGCGCCGTTACCAAGCCGTTATTCGATGTCGAGCAAGCTGCCACAAAACGTGCCGTGCGCAGGTAAAAGGTCAGGACTCCGCGGTTACGGTGCTGTTTCCGCCGGCGGTCTCGGCAATGATGCGATCGGCGACTTCCCGCATCGTCATGCGGTGATCCATCGCGGTGCGCTGGATCCATTTGAAGGCCTGCGGCTCGTTCATGCCGTACGTCGCCATGAGCTGGCCCTTGGCGCGCTCGACGACCTTGCGCGTCTCGAGCCGCTCGGTGAGCGTCGCCACCTCGGACTCGAGCACCGCCAGCTCCGCGTACCGCGACACGGCGATCTCCACCGCCGGCACCAGGTCGCTCTTCTGGAACGGCTTCACCAGGTAGGCCATCGCACCCGCCGCGCGCGCCCGCTCCACGAGGTCCCGCTGGCTGAACGCCGTGAGGATGACGACCGGCGCGATCCGCCCGCCGGCGATCTTCTCGGCCGCCGCCAGCCCGTCCATGATGGGCATCTTGATGTCCAGGATCACCAGGTCGGGCTTGAGCTCCTCGGCGAGCCGGACAGCCGTCTCGCCGTCGCCGGCCTCACCGACGACGTCGTAGCCCTCCTCCACGAGCATCTCGCGCAGGTCGAGGCGGATGAGGGCCTCGTCTTCCGCGATGAGCACCCGACGGCTCTGTGCCTCGGCCACAAGCCTCTCCCGATCCGATCCGACGCGTCCGACGGCGGTTACCGTCGCGATCAGAGTAGTGGGTACCCTAGTGCGGCGTACTCGTCCCGGTATCCCAATCGGCAGAGGAACGGAGCTCAAACCTCCGACAGTGTGGGTTCGAATCCCACCCGGGGCACCAAACCGGCACACAAGCCCCACGAGAACGTGACGCCGGACACCATTTGGCCGGCGTAACTACCACGGCGCGCGCGAGTCGATGCGCGTTGCGTCGATCCCCGCGGCCTTGCACGAGCACTCAGGACGCACTTCGACCGCCTCCAACCGCGACCCTAACACGCATCCTCACGTGTCGGATATTTCGCCCGACAGGGTAAATATCGGGCAACGACGGGTCTTGTCCCGATCGGCCACCCGCGATCGGCAACGCGCAGCCGAAAGTGCAAGCGAGCGTGGCGCAGAGACCCGCGGGGTGCAGAGACTCGAGTGAGGGCAGTGCAGAGACTCCGGCACCGAGCACCCGGGAAGTCGCAGGAGCCTCGCCGAGCCGAGCCGAGCCGAGACCGAGCGGGCCGAGCGGAACCGACGGAGCCAGGTGCGACCGCAGGCGGAGCCGGGCCCGCACGAGCGCGCCAGCCGGACGAGTCCGGCGAAGTGGGCCGCCTAGTCGAGCTGGACCGGCTCGGCGCCCTCGGTCAGCAGGTCCAGGCTCGCGCCCGTCACGACCTGGGCCGGCTGCCGATCCCGGCCCGCGATCGCCGCCAGCCGCTGCACCGGCAGCCGGTCCGCCTCCAGCGCCGCCGCGAAGACCACGTTGCCGAAGCGGCGCCCCCGCAGCAGCTCCGGCCGCACGATCAGGCACACGTCGGCAAAGGCGGTGCGCAGGGTCGCGGCCTGGCCCCGGGAGAAGTTGAGCGGCGCGAGGTCGGCGACGTTGAGGGCGTACACGCCGCCGGGGGCGAGCAGGCGCGCCACCGAGGCCGCGAAGCCGACGTCGGAGACGCTCTCGGGCATCTGGGCGGCGTCGTACACGTCGCCGATGATCAGGTCCCAGGCGCCGGGCTCCAGGCCGGCGACGGTCGCGCGGGCGTCGCCGAAGAGCAGGTCGATCGAGGCGTCCTCGGGCAGGGGCAGGATGCGCTGGACGAACGCGGCCAGGCGGCGGTCGCGCTCGATCACGAGCTGCGGGGAGCCCGGGCGGGTCGCCGCGACGTACCGCGGCATCGTGAACGCCCCGCCCCCGAGGTGCAGCACGCGGATCGGCTCGCCCTCCGGGAACGCGGCGTCGACGACCGAGCCGAGGCGGCGGGTGTACTCGAAGTACAGGTGGGTCGGGTCGCGCACATCGACGTACGACTGCTGCACCTCCTCCACGAGGAGCGTCCAGCCGCCCTTGCGCCGGGGGTCGCGCACCAGGCGGGCCGCGCCGAACTCCCCGTTCTCGGCGATCCCGTCGATGATCTCCCGCCAGCTTCCCATTGGGGCACAACCTACCGTGCAGGTGCGAAACCCTCAGCTGAGGGCAGGACCAGCCGAATCTGCGGACATGGAGGGCCGCACCACCATCATCCGCACGGTCGACGACGTCATCGACGCCCGCGCGGTCACCACTGTCTTCCAGCCCATTGTGCGTCTCGACTCCTGGAACCACCGCCGGCACGAGGTCGTCGGCTACGAGGCACTGACCCGGGGCCCGGCCGGCACCCCGTGGGAGGAGCCGCTGCCGCTGTTCGAGGCGGCGGCCGGGCGCGGGCGCCTCGCCGAGCTCGACTGGGTGTGCCGGGCCGCGGCCTACCGCGCCGCCCTCGACGCCGGCCTGCCCTTCGGGCTCACGCTCTTCGTCAACGCCGAGCCGGCCGCGCTCGGGGTGCCGTGCCCGCCCGACCTGGCCCCGACGATCCTCGACGCCCAGCTGCGGCTGCGGGTGGTGGTCGAGATGACCGAGCGGGCCATCGGCCACGACCCGTCGGCGCTGCTCACCGCGGCCGAGGCGTGCCGCGGGGCGGGCTGGGGCGTGGCCCTGGACGACGTGGGCGCGGAGCCGGCGTCGCTGTCGGTGATGCCGTTCGTGCACCCCGACGTGGTCAAGCTCGACCGGCACCTGACCCAGCGGCCCGCCGGCGGCGACGCCGCCCGGGTGGTCAACGCCGTCGTCGCCTACGCCGAGCGCGCGGGCGCCGCGCTGCTGGCCGAGGGGGTGGAGACCCGTGAGCACCTCGACGCCGCGCTCGGCATGGGGGCCACGCTCGGCCAGGGCTGGCTCTTCGACCGGCCCGGGCCGCTCCCGGCCGACGTGCGCACCCGCCCCGGCTCGGCCACCGTCCCGTTCGTCGTCGCGCCCGCCTCCCCCGGGGGCCGCACCCCGTACGAGCTCGTCGCCGCCCGCCGGCCCACCGCCGAGGCGACGAAGCGGATGCTGCTGCCGCTGAGCCACTACCTGGAGGCGCGGGCCCACGACCCCGCCGAGCCGCCGATGCTGCTGGCCTCGTTCCAGGAGGCGCGGCACTTCACGCCCGCGACCGCCCGCCGGTACCGTGCCCTGGCCCGCGACGAGTCCCTGGTCACGGTGCTGGGCACGGAGCTGCCGAGCGTGCCGGTGGACGGGGTACGCGGGATCGCGCTGGCGAGCGACGACCCGCTGCGCGGCGAGTGGAACGTCATCGTGGTCGGGCCGCACTTCGCGGGCGCCCTCGTGGCCCGGGACCTGGCCGACACCGGCCCCGAGGAGCAGCGGCGGTTCACCTACGCGCTGACGTACGACCGGGATCTTGTCCTCGACGCGGCCCGTGCGCTCCTGCAGTGGGTTGTGCCAACATAGGCGTCCATGAGGCGCCTGCTCGTCGTCGCGCTGCTGGTGCTCGTCTCGCTGGGCGGGGCGGCGCTGGCCGGGCACGCGCCGCCCCTTGCCCCTACCCCGGCTCCGACGGCCGGCCCCGCGCTGCCGGTACGGGTCGAGCTCACCCAGGGGCGCGTCGACGAGGTGCGGCACACCGTGCAGATCTCGATGCACAACGACGGCGCCGACAAGCTGATCGTCGAGCGGGTCGAGCTGCAGTCGCCGTCGTTCACCGGCACCGAGCAGGTCAGGGCCGACGCGTGGCTGCCGCCGGGCGGCCTGCAGGTCGACGTGCCGGTGTCGTACGGCAAGGGCGTCTGCACCGGCGACGACCTCAAGCCGCGCGCCGCCCCCTCGTTCGTGGCCCTGCGCGTGCGCACGGAGAACGGCCCGGCCCGCGACGTGCGGTTCCCGCTGGCCGACCCGAACCCGATGCTCGACAAGTTCCTCGCGATCGACTGCCAGCAGGCGTACCTCGACCGCCAGGCGACGTTCACCTTCGGCCCCTGGACGCACCTGCCCAGCGGCTGGGTCGACGGCACCGTGGTGGTCCGGCGCACCGGCTTCAAGGGCACGATCACGCTGCGGGAGTTCGTCGGCAGCATCCTGCTCGAGGTCATGCCCGTCCCGCTGCGGGAGGCGACCCCGAAGCCCTACGGCGTGCTCCCGCCCGGCACGGACGAGCTGAAGATCCCGATCATCGTCGACGGGGAGCGCTGCACCCCGCACGCGCTCGCCGAGATCAAGAAGCCGTACGTGTTCCCGGCCTGGGTCAGCCTCGACGGCGGCCCGCCGCTCTACACCGAACTCAAGATCACCGATGCCGAGGTCGCCGCGTTCAAGCCGGTCATCGACGCCTGCGCGGCCGGGCACACGCAGATGTGACGCCATCGTGGCGCCGGAGTTTTAAGCCAGCTTTAGGCCGGTTGCGACGATGTGACGGCTGGTGCCATGCTCCCAGCCATGTCCGAGGCCGGTCGGCGGGCCCAAGCCGCTCTCCCCGCGGTCGCCCTGCTGGTCCTCGCGACCGGGGCGGCGCTGGGCCTGTCCACGCTGCTCGGCTTCGCCCCGCTGCCGCCCGCCTGGCGCATCGCCCTCACGCTCGTGCTCGCGCTGCTGCTCGCGCTGGCCGCCGCCGACCAGGTGCGGGCCGCGCTCACCGACTGGCAGGGGGCGGCCGCCGCCGAGTGGGGCGCACACCGCCGCCCGCGCCGCAACCTCGTCACCGGCGACATCACCCAGCCCAGCCGCTCGCTGGAGCGGCCCAAGGCCCGCCGTCCGTCCTGGGCGCGGCTCGCGATCACCGTGCCGATCGCGCTCGTCCTGGCCGCGCTGCTGTGGGTGCCGCAGGTCCCCCCGCACGCGGTGGCGCTCAAGGCGACGACGTTCTTCCTGGGGTACGCCGCCTACTCCCTGCCCGTCCTGCCGCTCCTGCTCACCTGGCCCCTCCCCCGCCTGCCCCGCGAACCGTGGCCCTGGCGGCTGCTGCTCGTCCCGGTGGCCGACCGGCGGCTGTGGCGCGGCGCCGAGCTCGCCACGCTCGCCCTCGCCACCTGGGCGTTCCTGCGCGAGCGGGTGCTGACCCGGGCCACCGGCATCGTCGTGGCGACGGCCGGCCTGCTGCACCTGGTGCGCGGCAACCCGAACGTGCTCGACGGCGGCGCGGCCCGGGCCGGTGGCCTCCTGGGCTTCCTCATCGCCGAGCCCTTGGCGTTCGTACTGTCCGCAGGCGGCGCGATCGCCCTGCTCGGCGGCGTGCTCGGGGTCGCCGCGGGGGTCATCGCCGCGTCGGTCGGGCGGGCCTGGGGCACCGTCGTCGGGTACGCCACCCTCGCCCTCGCCGTCGCGGTGCCCCTCGGCGCCGTCGGGGCCGGGCACTGGTACGGCTACGAGTACTTCCTGCGCACCGAGAACGGCCGCGTGGTCGTGGTCGCCGGGCTCTCCCCCACGCACCGGCAGGCGGTGCACGACACGAGCCTGTCGGTCGACGGGCTCAGCCCGTCGCTGCGGCAGCTCTTCGCCGACGGGCTCCCGGTCGCCGACTACGCCGACGGGGACCGGATCGCGAAGGCGCTCGCCGCGCCGGCCACCGCCGCGGCCGACGCCTACGCCGGGGAGCAGTTCGACCTCAAGGCCGGCGAGTGCTTCGACTGGATCGGCGGGTCGTCGCAGCTGCGGTACGTCGCGCAGTGCAACGCCGCCCACGTCGGCGAGGTCACCTTCGTCGGGCACCTGCCCTTCACCGTCGACCCCGGCGAGAAGGCGGTGCAGATCGCGACCCGGGCGATGTGCGAGCAGTCCTACGGCGACTACCTCGGCGTCCCCTTCGGGCAGTCCTTCCTGACGCTGGAGAAGCCGCTGCTGCCGCCGGGGCTGGACAAGGCCTGGCACGCCAAGCCGGTCATCGCCTGCTGGCTGCAGTCCGTCGGGCCGTGGCCGCTCAAGGGCACCCGCACCGTCGCGGCGCTGCAGCAGAAGGCGGCCTGGGGCCCGGCCGGCGGCTGCAAGATCGAGGTGCCGGACGCGCTGCGGATCACCGCCGAGCAGCCCAACGTGCGCTGCGTGGCCCCGGGTCCCGAGCAGCGGCTCAGCGTGCCCGGCGCGGGCTTCAACATCGACCTCGAGTTCGCCGCGATCGGCAAGTCGGCCGGCGGGGCCCGCATCGGAGCCGGGTGCTACGACGGGTCGAACCTCGCCAACGGGTACAGCTTCGAGGTCACCGCCGACGGGGTGATCGAGATCTACAAGCACGCCGGGGACCAGCACCCCAAGGTGGCCGCCTCCGCCAAGCCCAAGAACGCCGGCCCGCCGACCACCGCCTCGACGCCGCTGCAGGTGACGTGCAAGCCGACGGGCGACGGCGGGGTCGAGCTGACCGCGTTCTCGACGGGCAACCGCAAGGCGACCTACGTGGACAAGGAGAACCCGTTCACGTCGCTGAGCCCACGCCTGGTCCTGGCCAACGCAGCCACCGGCGGCGTGGTCATGACAACGATGATCTTCAGCGCGACCCGCCTCTAGGCAGCGTGGGGCCTACCGCCTGGGGCCGTTCGCTCGACGAGCCGGCGTCGCGCATCGACAGGACCGCGGCGCATCCGCGGTTTCCCTTGGCGCTCGGGGAAAGTTGTACAATTTCTTGTACGTCAGCACTTGGGGGACTCATGCGCACCGTCAGCTACTCGGAGGTCCGGCAGAACCTGGCCAAGGTCCTCGACCAGGTCGTCGACGACGCCGAGGAGGTCGTGGTGACCCGTTCCGGTCGCGAGGCCGCGGTCATCATCTCGCTGCGTGAATACGAGTCGTTGAAGGAGACGGCCTACCTGATGGCCAGTCCCGCGAACGCCCGCCGGCTGAACGAGGCCATCGAGGAACTCCGCACCGGCGGCGGCGAAGTCCACGACCTGATCGACCCGGACGGCGCCGCGGAGGCCGCGTGAAGGTCCAGTTCGCCTCCCGCGGCTGGGAGGACTACCTGAGCTGGCAGCAGAACCGCCAGATGCTTCGCCGGGTCAACCAGCTGATCGAGGACATCCGGCGCAACGGCCACGAGGGCGTCGGCAAGCCCGAGCAGCTGCGGGGCAGCCGGGCCGGCTTCTGGTCCCGCCGCATCGACCACGAACACCGCCTCGCGTACCGCATCGTCGACGACGTGGTGCAGATCGCGCAGTGCCGATACCACTACGAGTAGCGCTCGCCCTCTTCAAGCCTCGCCCCGGAGTGGCGGATCGGCGTCAGGCGGCGGCTACGGCGGGCATGACCAGCAGCAGCTGGCCGCCCGGGCGGGTCGACATGCGCACCGGCAGCGCCATCATCCGGCCCGCGCGGATCAGCACCGTCGCGGTGTCCAGGTCGGCCACGCGCAGGCCCGGCGAGCCGCTGCGGGCCGGGCCGGAGACCATGAGCACGCCGCGCCAGGCGGCCTCGGCCAGGCGGCGGGAGTGGCGGACCTGGCGGGTCGAGCGGGGTTCGGTGGGCACGGCGCACAGATCGGTGTACCCCTGCGCCCACGCGCGGTCCAGGAACTGCCCGGCTCCGGGGTCGCCGAAGACGCGGAAGATCTCGTACCGGTGGCGATTCCCGGCCGTGTACCGGTGCACGCTCGCCGTGCGCCCCGCGGCGGTCAGCAGCTCGGCGAGCCGCTCGGCCGCCGCCCCGCGGTTGAATTCCGCCAGCACGCCGTCGAGAGATCGTGCCCGGGAGCCCCCCAGCGCCCGGGCACGGCCTCCACCTCCACACACCCCAGTACATCGCACCAGCACGGCCGCCTCGAACGCGGCGACGGTCGAGGCCCGGTAACGCTCGCCGCTCGGCACGATGTCCACCGCACAACCGTGGCAAACGGGCGCCCGGCTGCGGGAGGGTCCGCCCCGGTTCCTTGACGAACTCTTGAAGGTGAGCCTCCCGTACCATGGGCGCACGATGCGGGTGATGCTGGTGGAAGACGACGCACGGGTGGCGGCCGCCCTGGCCACGGCCCTGCGCCGGCGCGGGCACGAGGTGGTGCACTGCCCGACCGCCACGTCCGCCCTCGACACGTTCGCGGGCGAGCCCTTCGACCTGGTGCTGCTCGATCTCAACCTGCCCGACGGCGACGGCATCGACGTGTGCCGAACGCTGCGCCGCAAGGACGAGAGCGTCGCCATCATCGCCGTGACCGCCCGGGCCGAGGAGCGCGACCGGGTCGTCGGGCTGCAGACGGGCGCCGACGACTACGTGGTGAAGCCGTATTCGATGGCCGAGCTCAACGCGCGCATCGAGGCGGTGCTGCGCCGGGCCGCACGGGCCGCGCCGCCGCCGAGCGAGGTGCTCGCGGCCGGGCCGGTCACCGTGGACGTGGCCGCGCGCCGGGTGGTCGCCGACGGGCGGGACGTGTCGCTGACCCGCAAGGAGTTCGAGATCCTCGCGGTGCTGGCCCGCACGCCGGGGGTCGTGGTGTCCTACGACCGGCTGATCCTCGCCGTGTGGCAGACGAGCTTCGTCGGGCGGCACACCCTCGACGTCCACGTGGGCTCGCTGCGCGCGAAGCTCGACGTGCCCGGGCTCGTGCAGACCGTGCGCGGCGTCGGTTACCGCCTCGCGCCATGAGGGTCCGACTGGTCGCGGTGTACCTCGTGCTGCTCCTGCTGGTGCTGGCGGCGCTGGAGGTACCGCTGGCGATCTCTCTTGCGGGACGGGACACCCAGCGGCTGGTCGCGGACCGGCTCGCCGACGCGACGCGGTTCGCCACGCTCGCCGAGCCCGCACTGCGCGACACCGACACCGCGGAGCTGGCCGCCGAGCTGACCCGCTACGACGACGTCTACGGGGTGGCGGCCGTGGTCGTGGACCAGGACGCGCACCAGGTCGTCGGCTCCCGCCCCGACCTGCGCCTCGCCGACGGCAACGTGCTGCGCCAGGCCCGCCGCGCGCTGGAGGGCCGGGAGGCGAGCGAGGACGGCACGGTCTGGCCCTGGCGCACCCAGCCGCTCGTCGTCGCGGTGCCGGTCGGCCGGGGCGGCGAGGTGATCGGCGCCGTCGTGACCGTCTCGCCGACCCGCAGCAACGCCAACGGCGTCGGCAGCGCGTGGGGCATCCTGGCCGGCGGCGGGCTCGTGGTCCTCTTCGCCGGCATCGTCGCGGCCTGGTCGCTGGCGCGCTGGACGCTGCGGCCGGTCGCCGAGCTCGACTCGGCCGCGCACGAGCTCGGGGCCGGCGACTACGCGGTGCGCGTCCCGGCCGCCGACGGCCCGCCGGAGCTGCGCCGCCTCGGCAGCGCCTTCAACGAGATGGCGGCGACCGTCGCCGACTCCCTGGAGCGGCAGCGCGCGTTCGTCTCGCACGCGAGCCATCAGCTGCGCAACCCGCTGACGGCGCTGCGCCTGCGCGTGGAGGACCTCGGCGCCGACCTCACCGACCCGCAGGCGATCGAGGGCCACCGGCTCGCGCTGGAGGAGGCCGAGCGCTTCGGCGAGGTCCTCGACAGCCTGCTCGCCCTGGCGCGGGCCGAGCGGGGCAAGTACGACCTCGCCGTCTTCGACGCGGGCGAGACCGCCTGGGCCCGGGTGCTGGCCTGGCAGCCGGTGGCCGCGAAGAAGGACATCACGCTGCGGTACGTGCGCCCGGCCCGGCCGCTGCGGGCCCGCGCCGTGCGCACCGCGATCGACCAGGCCCTGGACGCGCTCATCGACAACGCGGTGAAGTTCTCGGGGCCCGGGACGACGGTGACGGTACGCCCCGGCGCCGACGATCACGGCGTGGCCCTCCATGTGATCGACAACGGCCCGGGCCTGACCGAGGAGCAGCGCGAGATGGCGACCGAGCGCTTCTGGCGCGCCCCGGACGCCCAGAACGTCGACGGCAGCGGCCTGGGCCTGCCGATCGTCGCCGTGCTCGTCGACGCCTCCGGCGGCCGCTTCGACCTGCTGCCCAACGAACCGTCGGGCCTGCACGCCCGGGTCTGGTTCCCCGCCGCGCTGTGACCGGCGCTACGCCTTCTGGTCGCGGTAGTAGCGGATCGCGCCCGGGTGCAGCAGCAGCGGCGGGGTCGAGATGGCGGAGCGGATGTTCAGCCGCGCGGCCGCCTGGTGGGCCTTCGCGAGTTCGTCGCGGCCCTCGAAGAGCAGGCGGGTCACGCCGTACGCCAGCGGCTCGCTCATCGACAGGCGCACCACGAGGTAGTTGGCGATGCCGATGGCCACGGTGGCCGTGATGCCCGTGTACGTCGAGGCCGGCACCACCCGCTCGGCGTAGTAGTCGCCGTACTCCCCGCGCAGCAGCTGCACCGACTCCTCCAGCGGCAGCAGCGCGATCGGGAACGCGCGGGCCAGGTCGGCGATGGCCGCGACCGGCAGGCCGCCGGAGAAGAAGAACGCGTCGATGGTGCCCGCCTGCAGCGCCTTCACCGAGTCGTCGAGGCCGAGCGGCTGGGCGTCGACGGTGACGTGCGAGACCTCCAGCACGCGGGCGGCGGTGATCGCGGTGCCGGAGCCCTCGGCGCCGATCGAGACCTTGCGGCCCGCGAGGTCCTGCAGGCGCCGGATCCGGCTGCCGGCCGCGACGACGACGTGGATGTGGTCGTCGTAGAGGCGGGCCAGGGCGCACAGCTGCTTCGGGTGGCTCTGCTCGTTGCCGGCGGCGATGTCGGCCTGGGTGAACGCCACGTCGGCGGTGCCGTCGAGCACGCTCTGCACGTTGTACTGCGACGCCGCCGTGGTCAGCACGCTCGCGTGCACGTTGGGCAGGTACCGCTTGCACAGCTCGGCGATCGCCGTGCCGTAGCGGTAGTAGACGGCGCCCGGGCTGCCCGTGGCGATGCGCAGGTCGCCGGTGGCCTCGGCCCCGTCGTCGTCGCAGCCGGCCAGCCCGGGCAGGGCGAGCGCCACCGGGCCGGCCGCGGCCAGGCCCAGCAGCGTCCGGCGTCTCATGCCGGCAGGCCCAGCAGCGGGCGCAGGGCCTCGATGGTCGCCGCCGCGCCCCGGTGGTGCAGCGTGGTCATGCCCAGCGCGCGGGCGGGCTTGAGGTTGCCGGGCAGGTCGTCGACGTAGACGCACTCGGCCGGGTCCAGCCCGACCGCCTCGGCCCCGAGCGCGTAGATCTCCGGGGCGGGCTTGCGCAGCCCGACCTCGGCGGAGATCACGACGCCGTCGAAGAGCTCGGCGAGCAGGACGCGGTCGTACCGGTCGAGCCCCCACGAGTTCGAGATGAGCCCGGTGCGGATGCCGGCGTCGTGGGCGGCCCGCACGAAGCCGAGCATCGCCACGTCGTCCCCGGCCTCGCCCATGAGCCGCGGGATGAGCCCCTCGGCGGCGATGCCGGGCCCGAGCAGCGCGGCGAACCCGGCCTCGAACCCGGCCTCGGGCAGCGTGCCGTCCTCGAGCCCGGCGAGCAGCTCCCGCGCCCGGGGGTCGGTGCGGAACAGCTCCCGAACGGTCCCCGGCGCCAGCCCCTCCCGCGCGCAGAACGCGTCGAACGACGCGAACACGTCGGTGGTGAGCACGCCGCCCCAGTCGACCAGCAGACCCCTGTGCGTCATGCCCCGAGGGTAGTCACCCCTTCGCGGTCTCGGCGGCGAGGGCGAGCACCACCTCCCGGTGCGACCCGGCCTGGCGCTGCCGGTGGGCGGAGGTCCCGCGGGAACGGAGGGCGGCCAGGAGCTCCAGCGCGGTGTCCCACTCGTCGCGGGCCTCCAGCGCCGGGCGCACGTGCTGCAGGAGCGCGTCGATGCGGACCCCGGCCGGGACCGCGGAGCGGGTCGTCGGGTCGACGAGGTGCCCGCCGAGGCCGGAACGGGCCGCGCGCCAGGTGGCCGCGCGCAGCAGCACCTGCGGCGCCTCCGGCAGCGGCCGGCCGGCGTCGTCCTCCTCGGCGGCGACGGTGACCAGGGCCCGGGCGAGCGCGGCCAGCAGCACCACGTCGTCGAGGTCGGGGCAGGAGTCGGCGACGCGCACCTCGACGGTCGGGTAGCGGGCCGACGGGCGGGCGTCGAAGTACACCATCCCGGCGTCGCTGATCACGCCGCTCTCCACGAGGGTGGCGACGACCCGCTCGTACTGCGCCGCCGAGTCCAGGTCCGGCGGCGGCCCGACGGTGGGCCAGCGCGAGGTGACGATCGTGCGGTAGCTGGCGTAGCCGGTGTCCTGGCCGGCGAAGTACGGCGAGGAGACGCTGAGCGCCAGCAGGGTCGGCAGCCACTCCCGGATGCGCCGGGTGATCCGCACGGCCTGGTCGCGGTCCGGCACCCCGACCTGCACCTGGCACGCGGCCACCTGCTGCTCGTCGACGAGCTGCATGTACTCCTGGGCCATGCGCTCGTAGCGCTCGTTCGGGTACACCCGGCTGGGCGTGCTCCCGGAGCTCGGCACCGTGCCGGCGGCGACGATGGCCAGCCCGTGCCGGCCGGACGCCTCCACGAGCGAGCGCCGCTTCTCGGCCAGGTCGGCCCGCAGCGCGCTCAGGCCGGTGTGCACGGCGCTGCCGGTCTCGACCATCGACCGGTGCAGCTCCGGCTCGGCGTCGGCGCCGCGCAGGACCCGGCGGGCGGCCGGCTCGAGGTCGCCGGTCTCGCCGTTGACGACGTGGAACTCCTCCTCGACCCCGATGGTGTCCCCGACGGCTACCACCGGCCGTGCACCGACTCACGCACGAGGTCGTCGTAGACGCGGGCGACCGCGTCGTGGGTTTCGGCCGGCAGCGGCGGGAGCGCGGCGGCCCCGGCGTTGCCGCGGGCCTGCTCGCCGTTGCGGGCGCCGGGGATGACCACGGAGACGGCGGGGTGGTCGATGATCCAGCGCAGCGCGAACTGGGTCATGGTGGCGCCCTCGGGCTTGAGCTCGGCCAGGCGGCGCACGGCCCGCAGACCGGTGCCGAAGTCGACGCCGGAGAAGGTCTCGCCCTGGTCGAAGGCCTCGCCGTGGCGGTTGTACGTCCGGTGGTCGTCGGCTCCGAAGGTGGTCTGCTCGTCGTACCGGCCGGAGAGCAGCCCGCTGGCCAGCGGCACCCGGGCGATGATGCCGACCCCGGCCTTCTCGGCCGCCGGCAGGACCTCGTCGAGCGGCTTGAGCCGCAGCAGGTTGAAGATGATCTGGACGCTGGCCACGTTGGGCCGGGCGATCGCGGCGAGGGCCTCGGCGGTCGTCTCGACGCTCACGCCGTACGCCTTCATGCGCCCTTCGGCGACCATCTCGTCCAGCCCGTCGAACACGGCGCCGGTGTGGTAGACCTCGGTCGGCGGGCAGTGCAGCTGCACCAGGTC
This sequence comes from Dactylosporangium thailandense, assembly GCF_059739745.1. Classification (NCBI taxonomy): domain Bacteria; kingdom Bacillati; phylum Actinomycetota; class Actinomycetes; order Micromonosporales; family Micromonosporaceae; genus Dactylosporangium; species Dactylosporangium thailandense. The sequence goes on along the minus strand of NZ_AP029195.1, from coordinate 12,072,120 downwards.
GAGGGTGTCGACGCCGAGGTTCTGCCGCGAGCGGTCGTTCCAGGCGCGGAAGTTGTCGAGGTTGTAGTTGGGCGCCTCCTGGGGCACCCGCCGCCCCATCTTGGTCGCCACGGTGACCGTCCGGTCCTGCGGCAGCGAGCGCACGAACTGCCCGACGAGGCGCTCGCTGCGCCCGTCGCCGTACACGTCCGCGGTGTCGATGAACGTCACGCCCGCCTCGTGCGCGGCGGTCAGGGTCGCGAGCGCGTCGTCCTCGTCGACCTGGCCCCAGTCGGCGCCGAGCTGCCACGCGCCGAGTCCGACGACACCCACGGGGACACCGGTGCGCCCCAGAATCCTCTCCTGCATGGAGACCACCCTAAGGCGCACCGGATCACGCCGCCCGGCTAGAACACGGGGGTTCCCTCGCGCACGAGCTTCCAGTTGGCGACGAAGAAGTCCGCGGGGTCGATGGAGCCCTTGGCCTGGGCCCAGTCGATGAGCAGCTGGCGGATCTCCTGCTGCGCGTTGTACACCTGCGTCTTGACGATCCCGGGGAAGTTCCCGCCCCCGGAGCGCCGGTAGTTGTTCACCGCGACGACGAACTGCTCGGCGTCGCCGACCGGGGCGCCGGTGCCGGGGTGCACGAGCCGCGTGATGCGCTGGCCGACCGGCTTGGAGATGTCGATGTCGTACTCCACGCCCGAGAGCGTGTCGTAGTTGTAGTCCGGCACCGACGGGTCGCTGATCGTGGCCGGGTCCACCGGGGCGCCCGGGGCGAGCGTCACGAAGTACTTCGCCGAGTACTCGAGGTAGGCCCGCACCTCGGCGCCGGTGAGCACGACGGCCTCGAGCGTGTTGTCGTAGATGTAGAGCCCCGCGACGTCCTTGATCTTCACCTGCCCGGCCGGGAACAGCGCGGTGCGGGAGAAGGGCGCGGCGATCGACAGCACCGGCAGCGACGCGTACTGCCCACCGGCCATGGCCGCGGCCACGGTGTCGGTCTGGACCTTGTTGATGTAGTCGAGGATCGCCGTGTCCTTGTAGCGCGACTCGGCCGCCGAGAGCTCCTGCGTCGAGGTCGCGACGACCTGGTTGACGTAGGCGACGGTCGTGTTGTGCTGGGCCTTCACCGCGGCGAGGACGACCGGGTCGGCCGCGTACGCGTTGGTGTTGATGGTCGAGGCCGCCTTGGTGGTGATCTGCCAGCGGCCGCGGTCGCGGCTGAGCGTGAAGTCCATCCGGGTGACCCGCTGGCCCCACTTCGACGGCTCGGACAGCAGCACCTGCGCGCCGGTCGCCGTGTTGGTCACGAAGCGCTGCGGCACCTCGTTGTGCGCGTGGCCGAACAGGATCGCGTCGATGCCCGGCACCTGCGCGGCGATGAGCGCCGACGGGTTCTCGTTGGGCAGCTCGGGGCCGTAGCTGCTGGTGCCGCTGTCGCCGCCGTGCGCGCTGATGAGCACGATGTCGGCGCCGCGGCGGCGCATCTCCGGCACGTACTTCGCCGCGGTCGCGATCATGTCGTCGAAGCGCAGCTTCCCCTCGACGTTGGCCCGGTCCCAGATGGCCACGCCGGGGTTGGTCAGGCCGAGGATGCCGACGCGCAGGTTCGGAGCGCCCTGGCCGAGGTCGACCTTCTTGATGACGTACGGCGTGAAGGCCGGCCGCCCCGTCTTGGCGTTCACCGCGTTCGCGGCCAGGGCCGGGAACCCGAGCTGGCGGATCCACAGGTCCAGCAGCGGCAGCCCGTAGTTGAACTCGTGGTTGCCCAGCGTCACGGCGTCGTAGCGGATGACGTTCATCGCCCGCGCCATCGGGTGCCGCTCGTGGGTGGTGGTGATCGGCTCCTGCTTGGCGTAGTACGTGGCCAGCGGCGTGCCCTGGATGGTGTCGCCGGCGTCGAGCACGAGGGTCGCCTTGCCGCGGCGCTCGGCCCGGATGGTGTTCACGACCGTCGCGGCCTTGGCCAGCCCGACGTCGTTGTGGGCGCTGTCGTCGTACTCCGCGTCGCGGTAGTAGTCCCAGTTGTAGACGTTGCCATGCGTGTCGGAGGTGCCCAGCAGGGTCAGGTCCCAGGTCTTCGGGCCGCTCGGGTGCGCCTCGGCCGCCGAGCCGGCGACGAACGGGGCGGCCGCCGCGGCCGCGGCGGCCGCGAGGACGCCGCGCCGGGAGAGGTTGGTCATGTCACGCCTTCCATGGTGATCAGTCCGCCTCGTGGGCGTCCCGAGCACCATAACCGCCGATCAATGACCGGATCCCGTCCAGGTATGTGGCATTGTCCACGCTTCCGGCCAGGACGTGCTGGATCACGTACCCCTGCACCAGCCCCATGACGACCGCGGCCACCGCGCCCGGGTCGGCACCGGGGTCGAGCAGCCCGGCGTCGCGCTGCCGCGTGACCAGCGCCGTCGCGCTCGCCCGGATGCGGCCGTAGATGCCGCCGACGAGCTCGGCGAACGCGGGGTCGTAGGCGGCCTCGCCCCACACCTGCACCGCGATGCGCACCGGCCCGCCGCCGCCGAGGTTGCGGTCGACCTGCCCGATGAGCTCGGCGAAGGCCTCGGGCAGGGCCGGGGGCGGGTCCTGGGCGAGCAGCTGCTCCAGGGTGCCGAGGATGCTGCCGACCTTCTCCTCGGCGATGGCGTGGATGAGCTCGGCCTTACTGTTGAAGTACCGGTAGAACGCGCCGACCGAGAGCCCGGCCTCCTTGATCACGTCCTGCATCGAGGTCTGGTGGAAGCCGTTGCGCAGGAAGCAGCGCGTGGCGGCGTCGAGGATCTGCTCGCGGCGTGCGGCGAGGTGTGCTTCGGAGACGCGGGGCATGTCCCCGATAGTAGAGCGAACGCTCGCTTTCCAAGGCTCGGGCCCAGCCACTGACCGGCCAAAATCCGGCGAGGCAATTGGCCTTGCCCGTGAATCCGTAGGTTCGAGTCCCTGGCGGCCCGCCGATTTCGCGCTCGTTTCGTCGCTCCAGGCGGGGCGCTTCGCCACCTCGCAACCGGGGAAGCCGGGGGTGAATCTCGACGGGGCCGGCTCCTTGGTCGGCGGCTGCGGGTCAGTGCCGCCGAGCCTGCCGTCGGGTCAGTCTCTCTGCGACGATGTGCCCGGAGCCGCCGCCGAGCCCTGCCCCGGGATGGGTGGCGGCACCGATGTGCCACAGCCCGCGTACCGCCGTCGCATGCCGTCCGGACGAGGGCAGCGGCCGCCACAGGAAGCTCTGGTCCAACTCGGCGCAGCCGCCGTACGGGTCGCCGTCGACCGCGTTCGGGTTGTGCTCGGCCAGTTGGGTTGGCGTGACCACGTCGACGGCGAGGACCCGGCCCGGCAGATCCGGTGCGTGTACGGCGATCCGGTCGAGGATTCGGTCGGCGTATCCCCGGGCCAGGTCTGGTTCCCAGCCCCGGGCCACGTCAAGGTTGCCGGCGGCGTCACCGCGCGGTACGTACGGAACCTCCTGGAGTTGCAGCCACAACGCCGCGCGTCCGGGCGGGACCCGCACCGGGTCGAGGAGGAACTGCTGCCCGACCACCACGGTTGGCCGGGCGGGCAGCAGCCCCGCCTCGGCCTCGGCGCAGGCGATGCCCGTGCTGGCCGCGCCATCGGAGACGTGCACGATCGGCATCGCGCCGAGTCGCTCGTCACGCCAGGCGAGCGGAGCTGACAGCGCGACGTGGATCTGCATCGCGGCGCGGCCGTACCGGAATCGGTGCGCCTCTTCACGCATCCGTGCATCCGACGTGCCCTGAGGCAGGAGGCTGCCGTACAGCGCGGCCGGTGTCACCGAGGCCAGCACCGCGCGCCGGGCGTGGATCACCCGGTTGCCGGCCAGCACGCCCACGGCCCGGCCCCGCTCCACCAGGATCCGTTCGACCGGTGTACCCGTCTCGACGTGGACTCTGAGGCTGTCGAACAGCGACCGGAACGCCTCGACAAATCGGCCGGCGCCGCCGGCGACGACCGGCGCGCCGTACTCGTGCAGGGTCGCGGCCAGCAGCGGCATCATGAATCCGCCTCCGGCATGGTCGGGCGACAATCCCGCGTGCAGCAGCCATGGGGTGAACAGGTGGTCCACCTCGGTCCCGCGGAACGTCGCCCGTACGTATCCACGGCCGCTGGTGACAGTCGAGCGCAGCCAGGACTCCACGCCGGTGCGGCCGCCGATCCGCAGCAGCCCGGCGACGTGGCGCAGCAGCGTCGGTGAGCGCGGTTCGCTGCCCATGAGTCCGGCGATCGGGCCGATGTTGTCGCCCAGCCGTCGCAGGGACGCCAGGTAGGCGGTGCGGTCGGCCGAGACCGCGAACCCGTCGGCGGTGACCGCGGGGTCCCGGTGCGCCACCGTCACCCGCCCGTCGTCGGCCACGCTCGCGCACAGCCAGGCTTCCGTGTTGTGGTACCGCAACCCGTGCTCGGCCAACGGTTGGCGCAGGCGTGCGAACGCCGGCCCGGCCAGGAACAGCGGATGCCACGACGAGTACGTGTCGTGCAGGTATCCGGGCAACGTGCGCTCCTCGGTAGCGATGAACCCACCGAGATCGCGGTTGCGTTCAACCAGCGCAACGGACCATCCTGCCAGGGCCAGCTCAGCGGCGGCAACCAGTCCGTTGATCCCGGAGCCGATCACGACGGCATCGACTGTGGCCACCCCATGAGCGTGCGTCCCGCAACCCGACCCCGGTTCACCCGCATGGTTGTATATGCGTGTCTCGGGCTGCCTTCACCGGCCGGTCGACGGGCAGACGTCCGATCAGTGGGCAGCGGTAGCCTGCGTCCGACGCGGCGGTCCTCGCCTCGCGGCGCGGCAGCTCCGTGCCGATCCGCTGCGGTAGCCGATCGGGACATGGACCCTCCGGTTGCTCAGCGCTCCAGCTCGGCGAACCGCCGCTCCAGGCCGTCGACCAGTGCGTCCAGGCCGAGTTCGAAGGCCGAGTCGTCCACCTGGGCGTGCCGGCCCGCCAGCCGGTGTGCGTCGCGCAGGTGTGGGTAGTCGGACGCGTACAGCGAAGGGTCGTCGACGAAGCCCAGCGCGAACGAGCCCAGCGCCGAGCCGGCCACGAAGTACCGCATCGCCGCCCCGATCCGCGTCGCCTGCGCCGGGGGCCAGCCCGCGTCGACGAGGGCGCCGTACACCGCGTCCGCCAGGCGCAGCGAGGCCGGGCGGCGGGCCGGGCCGCGGGCCAGGAACGGGACCACGTTCGGGTGGGCCCGGAAGGCGGCCCGGTAGGCGCGGGCCCACGCGCGCAACGCGGCCGGCCAGGGGTCGCGGCCCAGCATCGACAGGTCGACGCCCGCCACGATGGCGTCGCCGATCGCGTCGACGATCTCCTCCTTCGTGGCGAAGTGGTTGTACAGCGACGGCGCCTGCACGCCGAGCTCGCGGGCCAGGCGGCGCGTCGAGAGGGCGTCCAGGCCCTCCGCGTCCACGATCGCGGTGGCGACCTCGACGATGCGGTCGCGGTTCAGCAGTGGCGTTCGGGGACGGACCATGAGTACGATCCTAGAAACTAACAGCGTTAGTTAAGGAATCAGGCTATGGATCTGACCCTCAGCGACGAGCAGCAGGCCGTCCGGCGCATGACCGCCGAGTTCACCAACCGCGAGATCCTGCCCCATGCGGCGGCCTGGGACCGGGCCGAGCAGGTGGACCTCCAGATCGTCAAGAAGCTCGCCGGCCTGGGGCTGTTCGGCGTCACGATCCCCGAGGAGCACGGCGGTAGCGGGGGCGACCACCTGACCTACTGCCTGGTCCTCGAGGAGCTCGGCCGCGGCGACTCGTCGGTGCGCGGGATCGTCTCGGTCTCGCTCGGGCTGGTCGCCAAGACGATCCTGCAGCAAGGCACGGCGAGCCAGAAGCAGCAGTGGCTGCCCCGGCTGTGCTCCGGGGAGGACCTGGCCTGCTTCGCGCTGACCGAGCCCGACACCGGCTCCGACGCCGGCAACCTCGCCACCCGCGCCACCAAGGCCGACGGCGGCTGGCGGATCGACGGGGCCAAGATGTTCATCACCAACGGGACCTGGGCGAGCGTGGCGCTCGTCTTCGCGCGCACCGGCGGGCCCGGGCCGAAGGGGGTCTCGGCGTTCCTGGTGCCGATGCCCGCCGAGGGCCTGCAGGTCACCGAGATCCACGGCAAGCTCGGGCTGCGCGGCCAGGCCACCGCGATGCTCAGCTTCGACGACGTCTTCGTGCCCGCCGCCAACATGCTCGGAGCGGAGGGCGAGGGCTTCAAGATCGCCATGGCGGCGCTGGCCAAGGGGCGGATGTCGCTCGCCGCCGGCTGCGTCGGCATCATCCAGGGCTGCCTGGACGCGGCGAGCGCCTACGCGACCCAGCGGGAGCAGTTCGGCAGGAAGATCGCGTCGTTCCAGCTCGTGCAGCAGCTGCTCGCCGACATCGCCGTGGAGGCCGACGCGGCGCGGCTGCTCACCTGGCGGGTCGCCGACCTCATCGACCGCGGGCAGCCGTTCGCCACCGAGTCCTCGACCGCGAAGCTCTTCGCCAGCGAGGCCGCGGTCCGCGCGGCCAACGCCGCGCTGCAGGTCTTCGGCGGATACGGGTACATCGACGAGTACCCCGTGGGCAAGTACCTGCGCGACGCGCGGGTCACTACCGTGTACGAAGGCACCAGCCAGATCCAGAAGCTCATCATCGGCCGTGCTCTCACCGGCGTGAGCGCGTTCGCGTAAAGGGGCCCAGCACCGTGATCGACGTCGTCAATCCCGCCACCGAACAGGTCGTCGGCTCCGTCCCGCCCGGCTCGGCCGACACCGTCTCGGGCGCCGTCGCGGCCGCCCGCGCCGCCCAGCCCGCCTGGGCCGCCCTCCCCCGCGCCGAGCGGGCCGAGCGCCTCCAGGCGCTGCTCGACGCGATGACCGCCGCCGCGCCCGAGCTCGCCGAGCTGATCAGCTCCGAGATGGGCGCGCCGCTGCCGATCGCCCGCAAGGTGCAGGTCGGGCTGCCGCTGGCCACCCTCGGCTCGATGGTCGGGCTGCTGCGCCGCCCGGAGGAGCCCGAGCGCATCGGCAACTCCGAGGTGTACCGCGAACCGGTCGGCGTCGTCGGGGCGATCACGCCCTGGAACTACCCGCTGCACCAGACGATCGCGAAGGTGGCGCCCGCGCTCGCGGCCGGCAACACGGTGGTGCACAAGCCCAGCGAGGTCGCCCCGCTGTCGGCCAACCGCCTCGCCGAGCTCGTGCGGGCCGCCGGGATCCCCGACGGGGTCTACAACGTGGTCCACGGCTACGGCGACCCGGCGGGCGCGGCCCTGGCCGGGCACCCGGGCATCGACCTGATCTCGTTCACCGGCTCCACCGCCGCCGGGCGCAAGGTCGCCGCGCTCGCCGCCGCCAACGTCACCCGGGTCGCGCTCGAGCTCGGCGGCAAGTCGGCCAACGTGATCCTGCCCGACGCCGACCTCGCCGCTGCGGTGAAGGTCGGCATCGGCAACTGCTACCTCAACTCCGGCCAGACGTGCACGGCCTGGACGCGGATGCTCGTGCCCGAGTCCCGCCACGACGAGGCCGTGGAGCTGGCGGTGGCGGCCGCGGCGAAGTACACCGTCGGCGACCCCGCCGATCCGGCCACCCGCCTGGGCCCGCTCGCCTCCGCGGCGCAGCGCGACCGGGTGCTCGGCTACATCGAGCGCGGGCGGCGGGACGGGGCGACGATGGCGTTCGGCGGCGGCGAGGTGCCGTCCGTCGGCTACTACGTCGCCCCGGTAGTCTTCGCGGGCGTCGACCCCGGCAGCGCCATCGCCCAGGAGGAGATCTTCGGGCCGGTGCTGTCCATTATCCGGTACCGCGACGAGGACGACGCCGTGCGCATCGCCAACGCCACCAAGTACGGGCTGGCCGGCGCGGTCTGGTCCGCCGACCGCGACCGGGCGGTGGCCTTCGCCCGGCGCATGCGCACCGGCCAGGTCGACATCAACGGCGGCGCCTTCAACCCGCTCGCGCCGTTCGGCGGCATCGGGCACTCGGGCTACGGCCGCGAGCTCGGGGCGCACGGCTACGACGAGTTCACGGCCGTGAAGTCGGTGCAGCTGTGACCCGGGCCGCGGTGATGCGCTCGCTCGACGGGCCGCTGGCCCTGGAGGAGATCGAGCTCAACCCGACCGGGCCCGGGCAGGTGCGGGTGCGCCTCGCCGCCGCCGGGGTCTGCCACTCCGACCTGTCGCTCGCCAACGGCACCCTGCGCCAGCCGCTGCCCGCGGTGCTCGGCCACGAGGGCGCCGGGGTCGTCGTCGAGGTCGGCGAGGGCGTCACGGACCTCGCCGCCGGCGACCACGTGGTGCTGAACTGGTCGCCGCCGTGCCGCGCCTGCTGGTACTGCGAGCACGGCGAGCCGTACCTGTGCCTGCACGCCGACGACGCCCGCGGGGTGCCCTTCGCCACCGCCGCCGGCGAGCCGGTCTACGCGGGCCTGGGCACCGGCGCGTTCGCGGCCGAGACGGTCGTCGGCGCGCACGCGTGCATCCCGGTCCCGGCCGACATCCCGCTCGCCGAGGCCGCCCTGCTCGGCTGCGCCGTGCTCACCGGCGTCGGCGCCGTCACGAACGCGGCCCGGGTCCAGGCGGGCCAGACGGTCGCGGTCATCGGGCTCGGCGGCGTCGGGCTGGCCGCGATCCAGGGCGCCCGGCTGGCCGGCGCGTCCGCGATCATCGCGGTGGACCCGGCCGCGGCCAAGGAGGAGCTGGCCCGGTCGCTCGGCGCCACGCACTTCCTGGCCCCGCACGCCGGGCTGGCCAAGGAGATCCGGGCGCTCACCGGCGGGCTCGGCGCCGACCACGCGATCGAGTGCGTGGGGCGCGGGGAGACGATCCGGGCCGCCTGGTCCGCCACCCGCCGCGGCGGCACCGCGACAGTGGTCGGGCTCGGCTCGGCGCAGGACCCGGTGACGTTCAACGCCCTCGAGGTCGCGTTCTTCGCCCGGACCATCGTCGGCTGCATGTACGGCAGCACCGACCCCGCCGTCGACGTGCCGATCCTGCTGGAGCACTACCGGGCGGGCCGGTTGAACCTGGCCGCGCTCGTCTCCGACGAGGTGGACCTGTCCGGCGTCGGCGCGGCGTTCAGCCGGATGCGGGCCGGTCAGGGAGCACGGACGCTGATCCGGTTCTAGCGACCGTGCCGAGCACGACCCGGACCACGGCGTCCGGGTCGTCGCTCATCGGCACGTGCCCGCAGCCGGGCAGCTCCACGAAGCACGCGCCCGGCAGGACCTCCCGGGCCCGCCGGGCCTGGACGGGCCGCAGTATCCGGTCCCGATCGCCCCAGGCGACGGTGACCGGGACCGTTCCCGGGTCGCCGGTGAACGCGTAGGCGGCCCCGTGCCGGGCCACCGCCGCGAATCCCTTGCCGCCGCGCAGGGCCAGGGTGTCGGCCAGGGCCCGCTCGGGCGTGAAGTACGACGTGTCGCTGACGAGCGGGGCGAAGGAGAACCGGCGGCCGAAGGCGGTGCGGTAGAACGCGCGCAGCACCGGCGCCGGGGTGAACGCGCCGAGCCGCATGCTCCGCAGCGTCCGCAGGGCCCGGCGCACCTGGGCCGGGGTGGCGAAGCCGGCCGGGGAGAGCGCGGTCGCCGAGCGTGCCAGGCCGGCCGCGGCCAGCTCCAGCGCGATCGCGCCGCCGAGGCTGTTGCCGGCCACGTGCGGGCGGTCGAGGCCGAGCCCGGCGAACAGCTCGCCCAGCGCGGCGACGGCGGTCGGCATGCCCCGGTTCACGGCGGGGGCGGGCGAGCGGCCGAAGCCCGGCAGGTCCAGCGCGATCACGTCGTGGCGCTCGGCGAGGCGGTCGAGCACGGGCTCCCACGCCCGCCAGTGGTGCCCGATGCCGTGGATGAGCACCAGGGGCTCGCCGTGGCCCCGGCGGACGAAGTGGACCGTCATGCCGTCACCTCGCGGTAGGCGCGGCGGTCGAAGCGGCGCATCTTCAGGCGGTACCCCCACGTCGAACCGGGCCAGAGGGTCGAGTTGCGGCCGGTGGAGTCGAGATACCAGCTGTGGCAGCCGGTCGCCCACACGGTGCCGGCCATGCGGCGGTCGACCCGGGCCACGAAGCGCGCCTGGGCCTCGGGGCGGGGCTCCAGCGCCCGGATGCCCCTGCGGTCCAGGGTTCTGAGGGCGGCGAGGACGTACGCGATCTGGGCCTCGATCATCAGCACGACCGAGTTGTGGCCGAGCCCGGTGTTGGGTCCCAGCAGCAGGAAGAGGTTCGGGAAGCCGGCCACGGTGGTGCCGCGGAACGCCTGCGGGCTGCCCTGCCAGTGCTCGGCCAGGCTGCGCCCGTCGCGGCCGCGGATGCGCTCGGCGATCGGCAGGTCGCTCACCCGGAAGCCGGTGCCGAAGACGATGACGTCGGCCGGGTGCTCGGTGCCGTCGCGGGTGACGACGGCGTGCGGGCGGACCTCGGCGATCGCGTCGGTGACGACCTCGACGTTGTCGCGCACCAGGGCCGGGTAGTAGTCGTCGGACTTGAGCACGCGCTTGCAGCCCATCCGGTAGTCCGGGGTGAGCCGGGCCCGCAGCCCCGGGTCGCGCACGGCCTTGCGCAGGTTCGCCAGCGCCGCCCGCTCGGCCAGCCGCATGAGCGCCGGGCGCAGGAAGGCCAGCACCGTCGCCTCGATCTGCCAGTACGCGAGCGTGCGCACGAGCCGCTGGGCGCCGGGGATTCGGCCGTACATCCGCTGCTCCCACGGCCGCAGGGGCCGCTCGCCGCGGGGCATCACCCACGCCGGGGTGCGCTGGAACAGGGTGAGCGCCCCGGCCACGGGCTGGATCGCGGGGACGATCTGGATCGCGGACGCCCCGGTGCCGATCACCGCGACCCGGCGCCCGGCCAGCTCGGCGCCGTGGTTCCAGCGGGCGGAGTGGAACGCCTCGCCGCGGAACGTCTCGAGGCCGGGCAGCTTCGGGATCACCGGCTCGTTGAGCGGACCGCCGGCGGCGATGAGCACGTCGGCGGTCCACGTGCCGGCCGACGTCTCGAGGCGCCAGCGGCCGTGGTCCCAGGCGGCGGCGCGCACCTCGGTGCCGAAGCGGATCGCGGGGCGCACGCCGAAGCGGTCGGCGCACGCGCGCAGGTAGGACCAGATCTCGTCCTGCGGGGAGTACGTGCTCGTCCAGCGCGGGTTCAGGGCGAAGGAGAAGGAGTACACCTGGCTCGGCACGTCGCAGGCGCAGCCCGGGTAGCTGTTCTCGCGCCAGGTGCCGCCGAGGTCGTCGGCGCGCTCGAACACGACGAAGTCCGTCCAGCCACGCTGCTTGAGCCGGATGGCGGCGCCCAGGCCGCCGAAGCCCGCGCCGATGATCGCGATCCGCGTATGCATCCGGCCCCCTTGGTACTGTCTGGTACCAAGGGACGTTACCACCGGGTACGGCACGGCAAAAGGCCCGCCTCGGGGGGGCGGGCCTTTTGCGTGAGCGGGTCACATGCCGAGCAGCCGGTCCAGGTAGTCGCGGTAGCCCCGCACGGCCGCGCGCAGACGCTCGGTGTCGTCGCCGGGCTCGTTCTGCCAGTTCGCGAGGTCGCGGCGCTGGGCCTGCAGGGCGTTCGTGATGGTCTCGACGGCCTCGCCGACCAGCGCGTCGGCCTCGTCGGCGACCGAGCGGGGGTCGTCGATGAAGCGGAGCTGCAGCTCGCGCCAGCGGTCGCGCAGGCCGTCGACGGCGCCGTCGGCCCACACCGCCCCGATGGCCGTCACGTCCACGGACCCCGGCGTCGAGGCGACCGGCTCGCCCTCCGCGGGCTCCACGACCTGTTCGTCGGTCGCCGCGTGCTCCGCGGCCCACTCCCGGTCCTCCCGGGCCTCGGCGGTCGCGACCTCGTCCTCGTCGCGCTCATTCTCGTCGTCGTGGGCCTCGTTCTCGCGGACCGCGTCCTCGTAGACCGCGTCGGCCTCGTCCTGGTCGATCACCTGAGTCTCGTCGTCGCGCTCCTCCTCGGCCAGGGCCTCGTCGCGGTCGACGACCTCGACGTCGTCGCGGTCGGCCAGGTCCGGGTCGGCCGAGCCCGACGCGTACGTCGCGGCCGGGTAGCCCTCCTCGTCCGAGTACGGCGCCGGGTCCTCGTCCGGGTGGGGCGCGTGCGCGGTGCCGACCGCCACGTGATCGTCGTCGTGCTCACCGTCGCGCTGGCCCGGCATGTACGTCTGGTGCTGCTCCTGCTGCTGCGTCATCGCCGAAAGATCCTTCCCCGGCCCTACGACCGGCTGCGGGTGTCGTGCGGATGCGGCAGGCGGCCGCCGGTGCGCTGGGCGGGCACGCCGTCAACGGCGTCGTCATCGTCGGCACGGTGCAGCTCGGCGTCGTGGCGCGCCTCGGGGTCGTCGAACCCGGTGACGTGCTCGGCGTCGTGCTCGGCCGCGCGGGCGGCGGCCTCGGCGTGGTCCTCGCGGTCGACCGGCCGGTCGGCGACGGTGTCGGCGGCATCAGTACGGGCGGCATCGGTACGGGCGGCATCGGTACGGGCGGCATCGGCACGGACGGCGTCGCTACGGACGGCATCGTGGCGCCCGTTGCCGGGGGTGACGTCGGTGCCGAGCAGCTCGGAGAAGAGCGTGCGGTAGTGCACGACGGCCTGGCGCAGCTGCTCCGTCGTGGCCTCGCCGCGCTGCGAGAGCTGGGAGATCTCGTGGGCGTCGCGGTAGTGCCCGATGGTGCGGGCGTGCTCGACCGACAGGTGGGCGAGGTGCTGCTCGTAGTCGCCGGTGGGGTACCCGCGCTCGGCGACCAGCTCGGTCACCAGGGCGTCGGCGTCGCGGACGGCGCCGGACGGGTCGTCCAGGAACCGGGCCTGGATCTCCTCCCACTTGCCGGCGTACCGGGCCCGGGACTCCGGGGAGAGCTCCTTGATCTCGAGCTCGGCGTGGCGCCGTTCGCGCTCACGCAGCTCGCGCTCGGCGGCGAGGCGGCTGTCCCCCTCGGCTACGGCCCGGTCGTACTCGGGGCCGAACCGGTTCTGCAGGGCCCGCCGCCGGGTGACGAACCAGATGCCGTAGCCGAGCGCGGCGATCACGACCAGGACAATGATCGTGACCAATACTTGGGTGGCTGTCATGGCGGTCCTCCTTCAATGGAGGTATTCCCGCCCATCACCCTCGCTCAAACGGAGTTCATGCGCCGACTAGGTGGTTGAGGAAGTCCCGGTAGCCGTGGACGGCCGCCCGGAGCTGCTCGGTGTCGTCCCGGCCGGACGCCCGCCAGTTGCTGAGCTGGTCCTTGCGCGCGTTGAGCGAGGCGGTCACCCCGGCGAGGGCGTCGTCCACGAGCCGCTCGGCCTCCCCGGCCGCGGTCTGCGGGTCGTCGACGAAGCGCAGCTGGAGCTCCTGCCACCGGGTGCGCACCTCGTACGCGTGCGCCTCACTCGTCAGCGGCGCGGTCACCGCGAAGCCGGTCCCGCCGAACGGCACCGACGACATCGGCGCGGCGGCCGGGGCCATCGGCGCGGCGCTCTGGCCCATCGCCGGGGCCATCGGCTGACCCATCGACTGGCCCATCGGCTGGGCCATCGGCTGCTGCTGGGCCATCGGGACGGCGGCCTGGGCCATCGGCGTCCCCCCGGGTGCCACGGGCGCGGCGCCGGCCGCGGGGGACGGGGGGCGAGGCTGGGCCACCGGTGCGGCCGTGGCACCCGAGGCCTCCTCCAGCTCCTCCTCGTCCTCCTTGCCGCCGCGCAGCAGGATCCAGCCGCCGACCGCCAGGGCCAGCACCACCAGGCCGATCGTGATCGTCGTGGAGTTCATTGGGTACCACCCCTCACAGTCCGAGGATGCGATCGAGGAACTCGCGGTAGTCACGCAGCGAGGCGCGCAGGTTCTCCGTGTCCAGCCCGCGGGCGGCCCGCTGCTGGTGCAGCTGGCCCCGGCGCGCGTCCAGCGACGCGCTCAGCGAGGTCACCGCCTCCTGCACGAGCCGCTCCGCCTCGCCGGCCACCAGGTGCGGGTCGTCGATGAAGCGCAGCTGGAGCTCCTGCCACTTGGCCTTGATGCGCTGCCGGTCGCCGTCGTTCCACAGCGCCGCCAGGGTTCCCGCCGCCGAGCCGCCGACCGGCCGGTACGGCGAACCGTTGACCGTCGCCGAACCGTGCGCCGGCGCCGGGCCGCTGGCCGACGCCGTCCCGCTGACCGACGCCGCCCCGCTGACGGGCGCCGCCCCGCTGACCGGTGCGGACCCGTCCGTGGGGGCCGCGGAAACGCTCTCCGGCGCGGGCGGGGCGTCCTCATCCGGTTGGGGCGCCAGCTCGTCGCCTTCAGGTTGCATGCGCGCGTTCCTCTCCATCGGGAGGTGGCGCGATACCCCGGTACACCGGGGCAAAAGCCACTCCCGAGGGTGACCCCGGACACGCTTGCTGGCCTTCGCAAGTCGGCCGCAAGTGCTCGCCAAGTCCGTCACGGCAGAGTGCTGAGCATGACGAACTCCTGCAAGTCCTGGGCCGGCCCGACCTTCGCCTCCCCCGCCGCGGCCTCAGCCGCGCACTTGGACAAGGGCAAAAGCGCCGCTGGTGCGCCATGACTCGGGCAGTCCGCGCTCCGCGTCCGCGCCCAGCCCGGCGACCACGTCCGACTTCACCGTCCGCAGCGCGGCGACCGGGCCCGGAAAGTACGCGCTGACCTCCTCGAACGGCGTGTCCACCGGCCAGCGCCGGTCCCCGACCAGGCGGCGGTAGTTGAGATCCCCCTTGAGGATGGTCAGCTCCGCCGCCGCGAACCGGGCCGCGAGCCCGTCCGGTGCGTCGTGGAACGTCAGCGGCGCGCAGTAGAAGTCCTCGGTGTGCAGCTCCAGCCGCCCGCCGCGCAGCGCACCGTCCAGCCGCCCGCCGATCGCACTGCCGGCGGGAAAGCGCCCGAGCTCGGCCAGCACGTCGGCGGTCAGGGCGTCGGAGACGAAGTACGGCGCCGGCTTGACGTGCAGCTCGACCCGCGACGCCCGCCCGGTGCGCAGCAGGAAGTCGATGAGCACCAGGTCGGGCAGCAGCTCCCGCCCCGCGTTGTCGGCGACCACGATCACCGTGCCGCCGCGGGTGAGGCTCCACAGCCGCGCGCTGTCGTCCACCAGCAGCTCGTCGACGCGCTCCGCGTGCGACGCCACCAGCCCGAACCCGAGGTCGGCCCGGTTGCCCCACAGCGCCGCCCGCACCACGCCCGCGGCCTGCTCGTCCCCGGGCAGCTCCTGCAGCGCGTCGAGCTCGGCCAGCTCCCGCTCCCCCGGCAGGTCGGCGGCCTTCTGCGGCCCGAACGGGTCGATCCCCCGCCAGGCACCCGGCGCGTAGTAGCCCACCGCGTCCAGCAGCCGGCGGTAGAAGAAGTTCTCGGCGAAGAGAAACGGCACGTCGTACCACGATCTCCCCCACATCCCCGCACCCCAGACCGCCCACGCCGCGGCGTCGTGCGCGGCATCGTCCAGCGGCACGACGGCCTGCTCTTGCAAGAGCATTTCCAGCCGCTTCTGTACCTCCGGTGCGTACGGATATGCCGCCAGCACCTTCGCCACGATCGCCGGGTGCCGGTCCCGCAGCACCGAATGCGGGAACGAGCTCGGGTCACTGCTCACGATCACGGGTGGCTCGACGCGCATGGGGGCAGTATCGCCCGTAAACTCGAACCATGTCGGACGACTGGCTCTATGCGCTCTTCGTGATCGGCGCCCTGGTGCTGGTCGCCCTGCTGGTGGTGGCGATCGTCCTGGCCGTCCGCGTCTGGAAGACCGGCAAATACCTGCAGGCCATGGGCGTCGGCGGCCGCTGGGTCTTCTGGGGCGCGATCATCTACACGATCTTCCCGATCGACCTGCTGCCCGACCCGATCTACCTGGACGACGTCGGCGTCCTGGGCGGCGCGCTCATCTACCTGAGCCGCCTGGCCGTCAAGGCGCGCCAGAAGCAGCAGGCCCAGCAGGCGGTGCCCCCGTCGCAGGCCCAGCGTCACCCGCCCCAGCGCACCCGCTGACCCCCGCGGCCCACGGGCCGGCCCGGCCTTCGCTTTCCTGCGATGATCGGGACATGAACGACATCACGGTCGTACCCGTCCCGGCCCTCGTCGAGCCGTCGAACGCCACCTTCGAGCTGCGAGCCGACGCGGCGATCCGCTCGGACTCCGCCTCCGCCGGGGCGTACCTCGCCGAGGCACTCCGGCCGGCCACCGGGTTCGCGTTGCCCGTCGAGGCCGCCCATCCGCGTCCCGCGATCGAGCTGCGGCTGGTCGAGCACGGCTCGGACGAGGGCTACGAGCTCGTCGTCGAGGCGGACGGGGTCGTCGTTCGGGCCCGCAGGGAGGCGGGGCTGTTCTACGGCGTGCAGACGCTGCTGCAGCTGCTGCCGTCCACCGTGGACGCCGCGACCGTCCAGGATGGACCGTGGACCGTCCCGGGTGGACGGATCGCCGACGAGCCGCGGTTCGCCTACCGCGGGGCGATGCTGGACGTGGCGCGGCATTTCTTCGGCGTCGAGGTCGTCCTGCGGTTCATCGACGAGCTTTCGCGGTACAAAATCAATGTCCTGCACCTGCACCTCAGCGACGACCAGGGCTGGCGGATCGCGATCGAGTCGTGGCCGGAGCTGGCCCGGGTGGGCGGCGCGACGCAGGTCGGCGGCGCGGGCGGCGGGTGGTTCAGCCAGGCCGACTACGCGCGGATCGTCGCGCACGCGGCGGCCCGGCACGTGACCGTCGTGCCCGAGATCGACCTGCCCGGACACACGAACGCGGCCCTGCACGCCTATGCGGAGCTCAACGACGACGGGGTGGCCCCGGCGGCGTACACCGGCGTCGACGTCGGCTTCAGCACGCTCGCGGTCGGCCGCGAGGTGACGTACGCGTTCGTGCGTGACGTGCTCGCCGAGGTCGCGGCGCTCACGCCCGGGCCGTGGCTGCACATCGGCGGCGACGAGGCGCAGAGCACGTCCGCCGAGGACTACCGGACCTTCATGGCGCGCGTGCAGCCGATGGTGACGGCGCTGGGCAAGACGGTCGTCGCGTGGCACCAGATCGGTCCGGCGGCGCGGGAGCCGGGGCGCATCGCGCAGTACTGGGGCGCCAAACCCGAGCCCGACGAGGACCTCCTGGCCGCGCTCGCCCAGGGCGACCGGATCCTGTTGTCGCCCGCGGATCGGGTGTACCTCGACATGCGCTACACCGCGGAGACCCCGATCGGCCACGACTGGGCCGGGTACATCACCACGCGCACCGCCTACGACTGGGACCCGGACACGCTGCTGCCGGGCCCCTGCGACATCGCCGGGATCGAGGCTCCACTGTGGACCGAGTCGGTCGCGACCGCGGCCGACATCGACCTGCTCACGTTCCCGCGCCTGCCGGCGATCGCCGAGGTGGCCTGGTCGCCGCAGGCCGCGCGGGACTGGTCCGGGTTCCGGGCCCGGCTGGCCGCGCACGGTCCACGGTGGACACTGCGGGGAATCGCCTTCCACCCCGACCCGACCGTGTTTTAGGCGGGCTTCCTCGCGACCAGGACGTCGCGCATGATCGCCTGGTCGACGCGGTGGCGGAACGATTGGTAGGGCTCGTCGTCGACGACCTCGAGCCCCGCCTCCTCCAGCAGGCCGGCCGCGAGCTCGCGTTTGGCCACGAACGTGTTCCACGCGATGCCCATCGCCCCGCCCGGCCGCAGCAGCCGCGCCCACACCGGCGCCGCCTCCGCGAGCAGGTCCTCCGGGCTGCGCGTGAGCCCCTTGCCGGCCGTGCGGCTGCCGTGCTGAACTCCGTAGGGCGCGTCGGTGACGACGAGGTCGAACGAGCCGTCCTTGAAGAACTCCCGCGACCGCAGGGTGTCCACGTTCACGACGTCGAGCAGCTGGGTAGCCTTGGACTTGTAGTCGTCCTTGTCGGCGGCGAGCTCGATGCGCAGCCGCTTCGCGACCACCTGCCGCTCCCGCCGCACCGGCCCGAACTCGGCCTTGTGCTTGATCCGCTTCCGCTTGAGCCAGGTCTGGATGAAGGTGGCGTACGCCTCGAAGTCCTTCTGGTCCCGATCCACACCGGCGGCGTCGAACCCGTACATGAGCGCCTGGTTGAGCGTCGTCCCACGCCCACAGAGCGGGTCGAGCACGCGAAACCGCCTCGTGAGCAGCTCCGAAGCGTGGTCGGACGCGAGCAGGGTGACGTTGAGCAGCAGCTTCGTGAACTGCTCGTTCGTCTTGCCCTGGTACTTCTGGATGGTGATGAGATCGTCGTCGAACCGATCGAGCGACCCGGTCGGCATCGGCCGCAGCAGCTCCCCGACGACCTCGAACAGCGCATACCCGGACGAGAGATTCCCGAGCACCGCGACGTCGCGCTCGGTGAGCTCGTCAACCTCGAACGTCACGTACGGCACCCCGCCGACGACGCGCGGCCCCACCTCACCGAGCCGGTTGCCGAGCACCCCCCGGTCGAACGCCCGCAGCTCGGCACAGGTGAGCTCAACGGACGCGTCGGCGTAGACACGATTGGCGGAGGGCAGGATGAGCAGCGCATACAGGGCCATAGGACACCCACCCTACCGACACGGGCGGTACCGGGATGCAGCGGCGCCCCTTGGTGATGTACAGTTCTGCGGCAGGGGCGATTGGCGCAGCGGGAGCGCGCTTCGTTCACACCGAAGAGGTCACTGGTTCGATCCCAGTATCGCCCACCGCAGGTCAAAGGCCGTTTCCGATCGCCGGAAGCGGCCTCTCGCCCGTTCAGGGGGTCTAACTCTTGCCCCGCCCGGCGGGCGCGGCCGCCCGCCGCCAGACTGCAATGCGGTCCTGGTCCAGCTTGCACGCCAACAGCGCTTCCATGGTGAGGCACTCCGGCGGAGCGGACCAGCGCGGCGCCCGCGCGAGCACCGTCACCGCGCCGGTCTCGATATCGAGGCGTGCGATCAGCGAGCCGCCGGCGGCGCTGCGGCCCGCGACCAGCAACCGGGTTCCCGCCAGGTCGCCGACCGGCTCCCAGCCGTCGATGCGGCGGACGACCCGGCCGGTGGCCGCGTCGAGCACGAGGTGATGGCCGTCCGGCGGGGACGGCGTGGCCAGCGTGTACCGATCGGTGAGGCCGCCCAGATCCGTCCGCTCGCCCACGCGCCATCGCTCACGTCCGGTGTCCGGGTCCAGCACCACGGTCGGCCCGTCGTTCGCCCCGTCGGTCGCACGGGCGCAGATCGCCCGCCCGCACCACCAGAGGCTCTCACCGTCGGGCTCGGCCGTGCGTTGCCACAGCCGCCGACCGGTAGCCAGGTCGAACGCGGTGGTGCCGAGGATGGTTCCCAGCCCGGAGCGGTAGACCAGCAGCCGGTCGCCGGAGATGGCGAACGCGTCGACCTGCCCGGGATCCTCCAGGTGGACCGTCCGTACGACCTCGGCCGTCTCGGCGCTGTGCAGCCGCAGCGTGCCATCGGTGTCGAGCACCGCGATCCGGACCCGCTCGCCGGGTCCGGACGGGACTCGCCGCCGGCCGCCCGGCGGCGTGACGAGCGACCAGCGCACGGCGCCGGTGCGCACGTCGATGCCGGCCAAATAGGGGGTCAACCGCTGCCGTTCCTGCTCCGGGTCGCCGCCCGGCGGATACATCTCGGCGACTACCACCCCGCACGCACAGCCGTGCCCCACCGGTACGTAGCCGGTGGTCCGCCACACCGGCGCGCCGGTGGCGGCATCAAGCCCGACCAGCATCGACGCCGCCAAGCTCGTGACGTCCTGGACCCCCACGACCACCCGCGCCTCGTCCACGGCCAGCAGTTGCGTACCGGCCGCGACCGGCACCGCCCACCGCCGGGCACCGTCCGGCATCCGGTACGCCGCCACGGAGGCCCTCGACAGCACGTACATCGTGGACCCGTCACTGTCGACCGCGCTCACCCCGTCGCCGCGCAGTACCACCGCCGGGTCCAGCGACATTCCCGGCCGCGCGCCACCGGCCAGCCCCAGCACCCCGACGAGGAGCAGGCTGAACCGCCGCCAGGGCCGACGGGACCGCCGCGTCGCACCGCGCGGTTCCGCATCGAGGTCAATCACCGTCACCGACCGTATCAAGCGCCCGCCGGCGGAGTCGCCGCTGATGACCAGTTCGCCCGGTTCGGCGCCCCGCTCGAGCAGCCATCGGTAGGCGCGGAAGGCATCGTCCAGCGCGGCAGGGAGTCCGGCAGCAGCCACGGGGACACCGTTCGCGGCGGCCAAAGCGCCGGCCAGCGGGCGGTAGCCGAAGGCGGAGCCGGAGATGTAGCCACCCGCGCAGGTGGAGCATCGTGATTGAGCCCTGTGGCCACAGCGACGAACGCGCGCAAGTGCTTGAGCTCGATCGCCTCGGCGGTGGGCGGCATCGACGACGGAGGATCGGGCATGCCTCGAGTATCGCTGCGACCGGCCGTGCCCGCGTAATACGGGCCGCGCAACACGGTGATGCGAAACCGGCATTTCCTTCGGCTACGACCGGCATGGAAGGGTTGGTCGTGGCCGAAAGAGCTGGCCATCGCGGCGCGCAGCCGCATCTGCGGGGAGGTGGAGCACGGGTGGACCGGCCGTCCGGGCGCGTCGCGGCGCCGCCGCTGCCGGTCTGGATCACCGCGAGCGGATCGGCCGGCGAACTGGCCGTTGCCGGGGGCATCGTGATCTCGGCCGGGCTGCGAGCCTTCCCCGCCGCACGGGCCGGCTGACCTACTCACTGGCCCGACCAAGGCCCGTACGTGTGGAACAGGGAACACCGGGCTACCGGACTCGAACCGGCTCACACCTCGGCGAGCTGAAACGCCCGGTGAGCACTCCGCGGCAAGCCAGGCCGCCGGGAGTCCCCGTAGCTCCGCGGGCCGGATCGCCGCGGTCGGTGCCGGACATCGTCCCCCGCCCGGCGGCGATGATCTGCCCGCAGGACGGGAAGGCAGGCTGCCCCGGGTGCGGGCGCGCGGCGGACGGCGGGCGGCGGGCGGCGGGGCTATCCCGTGGGGGCCGGGTTCTTTCCGGGCGGCCCCGGCGCGGTGACGGCCGCGCTGCGCCGAAGGTCGGCTCCCGCTGACCCCACCGCGGAGCCTGGGTTACGAAGGCGTCAGGAGCCGGTGACACCACTCGTGGCGGCGCGATGGTGTCGCATGGTGTCACTCCGACTTGTACTGACACCACGTGGGTGCTAACTTGGTGTCATGGACCTCGACCGGTACGTCTCCGAACTCCAGACGCAGCTCGCCGCGGCCGCCGAGCACGGGGACGAAACCGCCCGAGCCGTTGCCGAGCAGCTCAACGCCGCCCTCGACGCCGCGGTGCGCCTGATGCTGCTGGGAGTCCTGAGCGACGTGGCCGGCGAGATCACGCAGCAGATCGCGCCCGGGTCGGTCGACGTCATGCTGCGAGGGCGTGATCCGCACCTGGTGGTGACTCGTCCCGCAACGGCGCAGACGGACGCGCCCGACATGGCGGCGCCGGCCGAGCCGCTCGACGACACGGTGACCTCTCGGACCACGCTGCGGCTGCCCGACCGGCTCAAGGCGCGGGTCGAGCAGGCCGCGTCCGAGGAGGGGGTGTCGGTGAACTCGTGGTTCGTCCGCGCGATCGCCGCCGCCCTGGAGCCCTCCGCCCGTCCCGCCGCCACGCGCAAGACCGGCAACGGCGAACGCTTCACCGGCTGGGCCCGCTGACTCCCGCCAAAAGCAAGAGCTGACTCCCGCCAAAAAGCAAGAGCTGACTCCCGCCGAAAAGCAAGAGCTGAGTCCAGCCAAAAGCAAGAGCTAGCCACACAAACAGTTGCGCAGTCCCGTCGCATGGCGGGACCGATCCGGCATGCCCATGTGGAGGCCAACCATGCCCAGTTACGACGTGTCCGGTCCGATCGACCTGGACGTCACCGCCGGTGTCGCGTTCGTCGACATCGTCGCCTCGGACCGGCCCGACGCCGTCGTCGAGATCGTGCCGAGCAGAGCCGGCCGCGGCGGCGACGAGTCGCTCGCCCGCGACGCCACGGTCACGTTCGACAACGGCCGGGTGCGGGTCAAGGTCCCGCGCCGGCTCAACCTGTTCAGCAAGGGCGACTCGGTCGACATCCGCTGCGAGATTCCGACCGGGTCGCGGGTCACCATCGAGAACACGTACGGCTCGGTGCTGACCCGTGGCGTGCTCGGGGACGCCCGAATCGTGGCGAAGTACGGCGGCCTCACCGCGGACACCGTCGCCGATCTCGTCCTCGAAGCGCCGTACGGCAGCAGCGCCATCGCCGAGGTGACCGGCCGGCTCGACGTCACCATCGGCCACGGCACGGTGCGCATCGCCGAGGTGCACGGCGATGCCCGGCTGCGCGCCTCGCACGGAGGCATCGAGCTGGGTACCACCGCCGGCAACGTGGAGGTCGCCACGTCCGGGACGCTCACCATCGACCGGGCCCTCGGCGACGTGACCGCGCGCAGTGCCCACGGACCCATCCGCATCCGGGAGGTCGGCGGCGGCACGATCCGGCTCGACAACGGCTACGCCGACATCGACGTCGGCGTCCCGACCGGCATCGCGGCCTGGATCGACGCCAGCTCGGCCAACGGCCGGGTCCGCAACGAGCTCACCCCCGACCCGGAGGCCGCCGGGAGCGACCGCACGGTCGAGCTCCACCTGCACGCCAACTACGGCAACGTCTTCGTCCGCCGCGTCTCCACCCCCCGAAGGGAAGCCACGACATGATTCAGGTGCAAGGCCTGCAGAAGGCGTACGGCACCGTGCGGGTGCTGCACGGTGTGGACTTCGAGGTGGCCAAGGGCGGCATCTTCGCCCTGCTCGGCTCGAACGGGGCCGGGAAGACCACGGTCGTGAAGATCCTGTCCACGCTGCTCAAGGCCGACGCCGGCACCGCCCGCGTCAACGGGTTCGACGTCGGCAGGCAGCCGGCGGACGTGCGCGAGTCCATCAGCCTCACCGGACAGTTCGCCGCCGTCGACGAGATCCTCACCGGCCGCGAGAACCTCGTCCTCGTCGCCCAGCTGCGGCACCTCAAGAAGCCGGGCCGGATCGCCGACGACCTGCTCGCACGGTTCTCGCTGACCGACGCGGCCGCGCGGAAGGTGTCGACCTACTCGGGCGGCATGCGGCGACGCCTCGACATCGCGATGAGCCTGGTCGGGAATCCGCCGGTCATCTTCCTCGACGAGCCGACGACCGGGCTCGACCCGCAGGGCCGCATCGAGGTGTGGCAGTCGGTCAAGGAGCTCGCAGGCCGGGGCACGACGGTGCTGCTCACCACCCAGTACCTCGAGGAGGCCGAACAGCTCGCCGACCGGATCGCGATCCTCCACGAGGGCCGCATCATCGTCGACGGCACCCTCGACGAGCTCAAGCGGCTCCTCCCGCCGGCCAAGGTCGAGTACGTCGAGAAGCAGCCCACCCTCGAAGACGTCTTCCTCGCCGTCGTCGGCGCCGGCACGGACAGGTAGGGAACCCCCGATGACCAGCCACTTCTTCGGCGACACCGCCGTGCTCACCAGACGCTCCCTGCGCCACATCACGCGCAGCCTGGACACCATCATCACCACCACGATCATGCCGATCGCGTTCATGCTGCTGTTCGTCTACGTGTTCGGCGGCGCGATCAACTCCGGCTCGAAGTCCTATGTGGACTATCTGCTGCCCGGCATCCTGCTCATCACGGTCGCCTCGGGCATCTCGTACACCGCGTTCCGGCTCTTCCTCGACATGAGGAGCGGCATCTTCGAGCGGTTCCAGTCCATGCCGATCGCCCGCTCGTCGGTGCTGTGGGCGCACGTGCTGACCTCGCTGGTGGCCAACCTCATCTCGGTCGTGGCCGTGCTGCTCGTCGCCCTCCTCATGGGCTTCCGCTCCTCGGCGGGATTGGCGGCCTGGCTGGCCGTCGCCGGCATCCTGGTCCTGTTCACCCTCGCCCTGACGTGGATCGCCGTCATCCCCGGCCTCACCGCGAAGTCCGTGGACGGCGCGAGCGCGTTCTCCTACCCGCTCATCTTCCTGCCGTTCATCAGCTCGGCCTTCGTGCCGACCGCCACCATGCCCGGCCCGGTGCGCGCCTTCGCCGAGCACCAGCCGGTGACGCTGATCGTCGACGCGATCCGCGACCTGTTCACCGAACAGCCCATCGGCACCGGCATCTGGCTGGCGCTCGCCTGGTGCGCCGGCATCCTCGTCGTCGCGTACGCCTTCGCCATGGTCACCTTCCGCCGCAAGATCTCCTAGAACGCACGCCAGGCCCGGTCACCAGCGTGGACGGCCGGGCCAGGCGGTACCTTGGCGCTGGTGGAGATGCGCGAGATCGAGGCGTTCCTCGCGGTCGCCTCGGAGTTGCACTTCGGGCGGGCCGCGCAGCGGCTGCGCGTGACCACCTCCCACGTCAGTCAGACGATCCGCACCCTGGAGCGGCGCATCGGCGGGCAACTGCTCGAGCGCACCAGCCGCCGGGTCACGCTCACCCCGCTCGGCCGGCAGCTGCGCGAGCAGCTCGAGCCGGCGTACGCGCAGCTGTTGGCCGCGATCGCCAACGCCCGTCAGCAGGCCGCCGCGCTGCGCGGGGAGCTGCGTATCGGCTACCACAGCATGACCGCCGGTGGCACGTTCGCCGCCGTCGCCGGGCGCTTCGAGGACGAGCACCCGGAGTGCGCCGTCAGCCTCATCGAGGTGCCGCTGAAGGACCCCTATGGGCCACTCACGCAGGGTGACATCGACATGCTGGTCAGCTGGCGGCCGGTGGAGGCCCCGGCCGGCCTCGTGGTCGGGGCCATCCTGGACAGCCAGCCCCACGTGCTGGCCGTCGCGGCCGACCATCCGCTGGTCACCGCCGGTGAGATCAGCATCGAGCAGGTGCCGGACTGGCCGCTGACGCACACCGGCGAGGCCATCCACCCGGCACTGCTGCGCGCGATCGTGCCCGCCACCACGCCGGGCGGGCGTGCCCTGCGGCGTGCCGTCACCTCTCGCAGCCTGCACGACACCGTCCGGCTCGTGGCCACCGGGCGCGCCGTCCACCTGACCGTCGGGGCGTTCCGGGCGTACGGCCTGGACGACCGGGTGACCACGATCGCGGTGCCGGACCTGCCGCCGGTGGACCGGGTGCTGCTGTGGCGGGCCGACGACCGCAGCCCCCAGATGCGGCAGTTCGCGGCCCTGGCGGGCACGCCTGTCGATTGTTAAGTGGCGGTTCATGATCGTGTAGCGAACCGGCGTTGATCTCCATCCGCTCCTGCACCGAAGGTGTGAGGACACCGCGTTACGGCGGTGTTAACGGCTGGAGGGTTCGTGAAGCACCTGCTCGGTGGCCTGGTGGTGCCACTGGTCACGCCGATGGCACGCCCCGGTGAGCCCTCCGCGGAGGCCGCCGCGCCGCTGCTGCGGGCGATGGCCGGTGCCGGAGTACGCCGGCTGATGCTGCTCGGCAGCAACGGCGAGGGGCCGCTGGTGCGCGCCGACCGGGTTCCCGGCTTCGTCGCCGGCGTCGCCGAGCGCTGGCGTGACCTGGTCGACGACGCCGTCGTGCTGGTCAACGTCACCGCCGCCGGCACCGACGAGGTTCGCCGGCGCGCCGAGGACGTCAACGGCCGCGGCGCCGACGCGCTGGTGCTCAGCCCGCCGACGTACTTCCGCCACCGCACGGACGAGGTCGTCGCCCACTACGCGGCCCTCGCCGGGCACGGGCTGCCGGTCGTGGCCTACAACGCCCCGCGGTACGCCACCCCGCTCACCGAGGCCAGCATCGACGGCCTCGTCACGCTGCCGCACGTCGTCGGGGTCAAGGACTCCTCCGGCGACCCGGCGCTGCTGCGGTACCTCGTCGCCGCGGCCCGGCGCCGACCCGGCTTCACCGTCAGCCAGGGCGACGAGCGCGGCCTCGCGGCGGCGCTGCGGGCCGGCGCCGGCGGCATCGTGCCCGGCACCGCCAACCTCGCCCCCGGCCTGGCCGTGGGCATGGTCGCCGCCCACGAGGCCGGCGACCTCGCCGAACTGGACCGGTTGCAGGAGCTGACCACCAGCCTCACCCGTCTGCACCAGGTCCGCCCCGGCGTCCCGGCGGTCAAGGCGCTGCTGCACCGCTGGGCGTTGTGCCCGCCGTACGTCGCACCGCCGCTGACCCCCTGCACCCCGCAGGAGACCCGCGCCCTGGTTGACGCGGTCCTCCCGCTGCGCCCGCACCTTCTCGACCCCACCGCCTGATGGGAGCACCCGCATGACCACGATCGGCCGACGGACGTTCACGCTCGGGCTGGCCGCCACCGCCGCCACCGTCATCGGCGGGACCGGCGCGTTCGCCGCACCGCAGGGCGGGCGCCACCACCCGGACGAACCCTTCTTCGACGAGACCACGCTGTGGGACTCCACGGTGGACCCGCTGGAGAACTACCACGTACACGGCCTCGTGGTGCTGCCGGACGACACGATCCTGGTGGCGACCGAGGGCCGGCACGAGGTCTGCGACGCCGGTCCCCGCGACCTGCTGATGCGCCGCAGCACCGACGGCGGCGACACCTGGGGCCCCACCCAGACCGTCGTCGCGTCCGCCGACGGGCAGTCCTGGGGCAACCCGGCCCTGCTCGCCGACCGCGTCACCGGCGAGGTGTTCCTGTTCTACAACCTGTCGCTGCGACTGCCGGAGAACACCACCTGCTCCGGCGACAGCGCCGAGATGTACGTGGTCTCCAGCCGCGACGGCGGCCGGACGTGGGGCGAGCCCCGCCACCTCGCCGGTCTCTTCGACGCGTTCCCCTACACGTGGGCGCTGCACAGCCCCGGCCCCGGCCACGGCATCCAGCTGGACAGCGGCCGGCTGCTGCTCAACGTGGCGCACCGCCGCGTGATCGTCGGCAACACCGTCGAGCAGCGCTTCTACGGCGTGGCCGGCATCTATAGCGACGACCACGGGCGCACCTGGAAGGCCACCGGCGAGATCCCCGTCTCCACCGGCTATCCGATCAACGAGGCCCGCATCGTGCAGCGGCGCGACGGCGCGGTCGTCATCAACGGCCGGGCGGCCTCGGGCGGCAACCGGCAACGCATCACCGCCGTCAGCGAGGACCGCGGCCTGACCTGGTCGGCGCCGAAGCTCGACGGCGCGACCGGGGTGTTCAACGCCGTCGACGCGAGCGTGGTGCGCTACACCGGCGGCCCGCGCAGCCGCGACGTCGACCGGATGCTGTTCAGCCGGCCCGACGCGCCGATGCGGTGGAACATGACCGTGTCGGTCAGCTACGACGAAGGCGTCAGCTACCGGTACAGCCGCATCGTCAACCCCGGTCGTTCGTACTACTCCGACCTCGCCCGGCTCCGCGACGGCACCATCGTGCTGGTCTACGGCTGCGACGGCGACATCGCCAGCTTCCCCCGCCGGGTCGCCGTGGCCCGGTTCAACCTGCCGTGGCTCACCCAGGGCCGCGACAGCCTCGCCGGCGGCCCGCGGCTCACCGAGCACACCTACGACCTGGGCCGCACCGCCCCCCACGCGACCCTCCGCGGCGGCACCGTCGCCGTGGTGCGCGAGCCCACCGCCCGCGGCGGCGCCCGCGCCCTGTACACGCCGGCCGCGGCCGGGGACTCCATCGAATATCCGATCGAGGTGCCGCGCGGCGGGGACTTCGAGCTGTGGCTGCGCTACTACCGGCCGGTCGCGGGCGGCACCGTCACCGTCAGCGTCGACGGGCGGGCTCCACGGGTCTCCACGCTGGACACGACGGCGGAGAGCAGCGACGGCTACGACGTGGTGCGCCTGGACCGGATGCGGCTCAACCCGGGCCGGCACCGGGTGCGCTTCACCCTCGCCGGCCCCGGCCGGGGCGGCGGCACGCTCATCTCGCTCGACGAGCTGAGCGTGATCGAGGCGCCGGCCCCGGCCGACGTGCGCGAGAGCGTCACCGTCGACAACGGCGAGCAGGGCTACACGGTGGTCGCCGGCACCTGGTCGGCCGGCACCGGCGTCGCCGGGTACTACGGCAGCAACTACGCCTCGCACGCGGCCGGCACCGGCGGCGCCGTGGTGCGCTGGCGCCCGGCCCTGCCGGCCGAGGACCGCTACGAGGTGCGGGTGTCGTACACCGCCGCGTCGAACCGGGCCACCAACGCCCCGTACGTGGTGCACCACGCCGACGGCGACACCACGGCGCCGGTCAACCAGAAGCTCGCCGGGGCGCCGGACCCGCGCGGCGGGGAGTGGACGTCGCTGGGCGTGTTCCGCTTCGCCGGCGGCATCGACGGTTCCGTCGAGCTGTCCGACGCCGCCGACGGTGTCGTCATCGCCGACGCCGTGCGCTTCGTGCGGCAGGGCTGAGCGAGGTGGTCGCGATGAGGGGCCGGGTCCGGCAGGTCGACATCGCCCGGCGGCTCGGGGTGTCCCAGACGACGGTGTCGCTGGTGCTGTCCGGGCGGGACGTCGCGATCGGCCCGCGGCTGCGGGAGCGGGTGCTGCGCGCCGCCCGGGACCTGGACTACCGGGCCGACCCGGCGGCCCGCAGCCTGGCCGGGGGAAGCAACCGGCTGCTCGGCGTGGCCACGTTCGCCCCGCTCGGGCCGGGCGGACTCGGCCCCTTCGGCGCCGTGCTGGCCGGGATCGAGGCGGAGGCCGCCGCGACGGGCCACGACCTGGTGCTGTTCCCCGGCCCCAGTGTCACCCGCCTCGGCCTGGCCGACGGCGGCCTGCTGCTCGGCGCGGACGCGGACCGGCGCGAGCTGGCACGGCTGATCGCCGACCGGTTCCCGTTCGTGTTCCTCGGCCCGCCGCGCGTGCTGGCCGCCGCCGGCGCCGAGCGGCCCGCCGCCTGCATCCCCGGCCGCGGCCGCGGCGGCGAGGCGCTCGGCCGTGCCGCCGTGCGCATGCTCATCGACAAGCTCGACACAGGGAGGTGACCCGGCGATGGCCATGATGGTGATACGGCGCCTCGCCAGCGCGCTGGTCGTCATGTGGGGTGCCGCGAGCCTCATCTTCGTGGTGATCCGGCTGGCCCCGGGCGGCCCGGCGGTGGTACTGCTCGGCCCGGACGCCGATCCGGACGCGGTGGCCGAGCTGACCGGGCGGCTCGGCCTGGACCGGTCCCTGCCCGAGCAGTACCTGACCTACCTGCTCGACGTCGTCCGGCTGGACTTCGGCGAGTCGTACCGGCTGGACATGCCGGCCATGGAGGCGGTGCTCAACCGGCTGCCGGCGAGCATCGAGCTGGCCGCCACCGCCGCGGTGATCGCGGTGTGCGCCGGGCTGGCCCTGGGCCTGCTCGCCGGCTACCGCCGCGGCGGGGCGCTGGACCGCATCACCTCCACGCTGACCATCGGCCTGCAGGCGTTCCCGACGTTCTGGGTCGGCATCATGCTGATCCTGACCTTCTCGCTGGTGCTGCGGCTGCTGCCCAGCTCCGGTGTCGGCACCCCGGCGCACATGGTGCTGCCGGCCGTGACCCTGTCGCTGCCGTTCACCGCCATCGTGGCCCGGCTGACCCGCAGCAGCGTCGTGGAGGAGCTCGACGAGCCCTACGCCGGCACCGCCCGCGCCAAGGGGCTCACCGACCGGCAGGTGCTGCTCGGCCACGCGCTGCGCAACTCGCTGATCCCGGTACTGACCGTGGTCACCCTGCAGTTCGGCGCGCTCATCGGCGGCGCGGTGGTGGTGGAGAACGTGTTCGCCTGGCCCGGCCTCGGCTCGCTGATCGTCTCCGCGGTCGCCGGCCGCGACTACGCGGTGGTGCAGGCCGCGGCGCTGACCATCGCCGGGATCATCGTGCTGCTGAACCTGGTCGCCGACCTGCTCAACGCCCGCCTCGATCCACGTATCCGGTTGGGGAACGCATGAGTGGCGCCATGAGTGAAGCGATCGGCCTGGTCCGGCTGCGGCGCGGCCGGCCACGGCGCACCGCCCTGTGGATCCCGCTCGGGATCGTCGCCGGCTACGTGCTCGTGGCCGTGCTCGGCCCGCTGCTGCTCGGCTACGACCACGTCGCCACACCGGTGGGCGACCGGCTGCGAGCGCCGGGCTCGGCCACCGCGAACGGCACGGCCTGGCTCGGCACCGACGGGCTCGGCCGCGACGTCGCCGCCCAGATCGTGTACGGCGCCCGCACGTCGCTGCTCATCGCCACCGTCGCGGTGACCCTCTCCGCGCTGGTCGGCATGACGGTCGGCGCCCTCGCGGGGCTCACCGGCGGCTGGTTCGACGTGGTGATGTCCCGCGTGATCGACGTGCTGCTCACCTTCCCCGGCGTGCTGCTCGCGATCGTGGTCGCCGGCCTGTTCGCCCGCGGCCTGCCCACGGTCATCCTGTCGCTGTCCATCACCGCCTGGACGCCGTTCGCCCGGGTGGCCCGCAACGTCACGCTCAGCATCAAGGAACGGGAATGGGTCAGCGCGGCCCGCCTCATGGGCGTGCCCCGCCTGGTCATCCTGGTGCGGCACGTGCTGCCGTTCGTCCTGCCGCCGATCGTGGTGATGGCGACGCTGGAGTTCGCACTCGTCGTGCTCGCCGAGGCCGGCCTGAGCTTCCTGGGCATCGGGCTGCCGCCGAGCACGCCGTCGTGGGGGCAGACCGTCGCCAACGGCAAGGAGTACCTCGCCACCGCCTGGTGGATCTCCGCATTCCCCGGATTCGCGCTGTTCCTGCTCGTGGTCAGCGTCGGCCTGCTGGGCGACCAGCTGTCCGCGCGGCTCGGGCGCAACAGCCGCTCCCGTACGTCGTAAACCCCCGCCGACAGGAGTCAGATCATGCACGCCAACCCGAAAGCCCTGATAAGACCCGCCCTGACTGCCGCCCTGGCCGCCGTCCTTGCCCTCTCGGCCCTCGCCGCCTGCAGCACGACCAGCGGTGGCGGCGACAGCGCCCAGCGGGACTCGATCGTGGTCAGCGGCACCTACCCGGTCGACTCGCTCGACCCGCACTCCGCGGCGGGCGGCTCGGCCGGCAAGGAGTTCACCGGCCAGTCCATCTACGGCCGGCTCACCCGCCCCGACGCCAAGGGCAAGATCGTCGCCGACCTGGCCACCAAGTGGACCCCGGACGCCACCGCCACGGCCTGGACCTTCAACCTGCGCAGCGGGCTGCAGTTCTCCGACGGCACCCCGCTGACGTCCGAGGACGTGGTCGCGTCGTTCCAGCGGCTGCTCGCCGGGGACAGCCCCAACAAGAGCAACTTCACCGGCGCCAAGATCGCGGCCCCGGACAAGGACACCGTGGTCATCACCGCGGCCAAGCCCGACGCGGCCCTGCCCAGCAAGCTCGCGATCTTCTTCGTCCTGCCCAAGACCATCGGCGCGGACTTCTTCAAGAAGCCGGTCGGCTCCGGGCCGTACATGGTCAAGTCGTTCGCCCCCGGAGAGCGCCTCGTGCTCACCGCCAACGACAAGTACTGGGGCGGCAAGCCGAAGATCGAGACCGTGACCGTGCGCACCATCCCGGACCTCTCCGCCCGGCTGACGGCGCTGCGCACCGGCGAGGTCGACCTCATCTGGGGCGTGCCCGACGACCAGCTCAAGACCCTCAAGGCCGACGCCGGACTCAAGCACGAGTCGGTGCCGAGCCACCAGGTGTTCACGATGTGGTTCAACTCCTCCATCCCGGCGCTGGCCTCCCCGGCGGTCCGCAACGCGCTGTGGAAGGCCGTCGACTTCAAGACCATCATCGCCGGCCTGTATCCGGAGACCGGCGCGCTCGCGGTGGCCCCGGTCGCGCCGACGGTGTTCGGCTACAGCCCGCAGCAGCCCAAGACGTACGACCCGGCGGCCGCCAAGGCCGAGCTGAGCGCGGCCGGCTTCGACTTCGGCAAGCCGCTGCGGCTGCAGTTCGCCAACGCCGAGTTCCGCGCCTTCAACCAGGCGGTCGTGTCGGACCTGGCGAAGATCGGGGTGAAGATCGACCTGCAGGAGAAGGAGCAGGCGGTGTTCATCAAGGACCTGCTGGCCATGGACTGGGATGTCAACTTCCAGCAGCTGGGCACCGCGGGGTTCGACGCCTCGGCCAACCTCGGCCGGCTCTACCCGTGCGCGGCCAAGCGCACCGGCTACTGCAACGCCGAGCTGGACAAGCAGCTCACCGCGGCCGGCACCACCACCGACGAGAACGCCCGTGCGGCCGACTACGCCGCCGCGAGCAAGATCATCTGGGATGACGCCGTGGGCATGTACCCGATGACGGTCCAGATCGCGTACGTGTGGAACAAGCGGCTGGACGGGTTCACCCGCGACGCCAGCGGCTACCCGGACTTCTCCGCGGCGACGGTCAGCGCCACGTGACCGCCTACGACGAGGTCCAAGCCCGCCTGGCCCGCGGCTGGAACACCTTCGACACCCGCAGCCTGCTCACCCAGGTGCTCCTGCCCGAAGGGCTCGCGGTCGCGCTGGGCATCAAGGAGTACTACCGCGGCAACGCCCTGCACCAGGTGCAGATCGGCCGCCGTGACGAGGACGCCGAGGAGGTGAGGCTCGGCCCGCACGCCGTCGACGGCTCCTACACCGCGCTCACCGTGCGCTGGCGCGGCATCGAGCTGGACGTGGAGACCGCGCACGCCGGAGCGGACCTGGTGATCCTGGTGACCCCGCGGGCGAACCAGGCCCAGCCGGCGACGCTGACGGTGTCGGCCGGTCCACTGTGGAATCTCCCCGGCTCGGTCCGCCGCGCCGGGGAGGTCCTCGAGGCGTCGCTGCCCGGCCGGGACGAGCCGCTGGCCGTGCACACGACCGCCGCGCCGGTCGACGACCCGTACGCCGACCTGACCGGGCCGTACCTCGCGGCGCGCCTGGACGGGCCGGTCGGGGTGAGCACCGGCACCGCCCGGGACCTCGCCGGGATCGAGGCGGCCGTCGCCGCCGGCCGCGAACGGCTGCGGCCCGCGCCGGCCGGCACCGACGCGGAGCACCGGGACCTGATCCGCGACGCGATCGCCTGGAACACCGTGTACGAGCCGGCGGGCCGGCGCGTGGTGACCACCGTGAGCCGGCTGTGGAACGTCGGCAAGCGCGGCGGGTACGCGCTGTTCTGCTGGGACAACTACTTCAACGCGCTGCTCGCCGGGCTGTTCAGCGCCGATCTCGCCTACGCCAACGCGGTGGAGATGACCCGCGCGCTCACCCCGGACGGGTTCGTGCCCAACGTCGAGCAGGGCACCGGCCGGCGCACGTACGACGGTTCGCAGCCGCCGGTCGGCGCGATGGTGGCCCTGCAGCTGTACCGCCGCTTCGGCGAACGCTGGTTCCTCGAGGAGGTCTTCCCCGGCCTGCTCAGCTGGAACCGCTGGTGGTGGCGGGTACGCCGGGACGGCGATCTGCTCTGCCTGGGCTCGACCGCGTTCGAGCCGCAGTGGCCGTCGCCGCAGGACGTCCCGCGGATCAACCAGCACTTCGGGGCCACCTGCGAAAGCGGCTGCGACGACCATCCGATCTTCGCCGACATCCCGTACGACCCCCGGGCCGGCCTGCTGCGCGCCCACGACATCGGCCTCAACAGCGAGTACGCGATGGACTGCGAGGCCCTGGCGGACATCGCCGCGATCCTCGGCCACGCCGCCGAACGCGACGAACTGCGCGAGCGCGGCGCCGCGGTGGCGGCCGGCGTCGAGCGGACGCTGTGGCAGGAGGACACGGACTCCTACCGCAGCCGGCGCACCGACACCGGCGCGTACACGCGCGACATCTCCCCGATGAGCTTCTACCCGCTGCTCGCCGGGATCGGCGCCGGCGGACGGGCCGCCCGCACCGTCGGGCGGTACCTGCGCGACGAGCGGTACTTCGGCGGCCGGTGGGCCATCCCGTCCACGCCGCGCACCGACGCCGAGTCGGCCTCCCGCAGCTACTACTGGAAGGGCCGGGTCTGGCCGCCGATGAACTTCCTCGTCTACCTGGGCCTGCGCCGCGCCGGCCTGGCCGAGGAGCGGCGCTGGCTCGCCGAGCGCAGCGCGGACGTGGCGATGCGGGAATGGCGCGAGGCCCGGCACGTGCACGAGAACTACTCCGCCGCCAGCGGCGAGGGCTGCGACAAGGCCAACAGCGAACCGTTCCATTCCTGGGGGGCCCTGCTCAGCCTGATCCCCCTGATCGAAAGCGGCGACGCACCGTACTTCCAGGAGGGGTCATGAGCGTGGACGTCCTCGTCGTCGGCGGCGGACTCGGCGGGGTGGCCGCCGCGCTGGCCGCCCTGCGCCGCGGCCGCACGGTGCTGGTCACCGAGGAGACCGACTGGCTGGGCGGGCAGCTCACCGCCCAGGCCGTGCCGCCCGACGAGCACCCGTGGATCGAGCAGTTCGGCTGCACCGCCTCCTACCGCGCCCTGCGCGAGGCCATTCGCGGGCACTACCGGCGCTGGTACCCACTGAGCGAGCGCGGCCGCACCGCGCTGCACCTCAACCCGGGCGAGGGCACCGTCAGCCCGCTGTGCCACGAACCGCGGGTCGCCGCGGCGGTCATCGAGTCCATGCTCGCCCCGTGGACCGCCGCGGGCCGGTTGCGGGTGCTGTACCGGCACCGCCCCGTCGCCGCCGACGTCGCCGGGGACCGGGTGCGGGCCGTGGTCGTCGAGGACGCCGACGGCAACCGGATCGAGCTCGCGGCGCCGTACGTCATCGACGCCACCGAGCTCGGCGACCTGTTGCCGCTGACCGGCACCGAGCACGTCACCGGCTTCGAGTCGCGCGAGCGGACCGGCGAGCCACACGCCCCGGCCGAGGCGCAGCCGGACAACATGCAGGCCTTCAGCTGGTGCTTCGCCCTGGACCACCGCGCCGGCGAGGACCACACCATCGACAAGCCCGCCGAGTACCACTTCTGGCGCTCGTTCAGCCCGGAGTTCTGGGGCGGCCCGCTGGTGTCGCTCACCGCGCCGGATCCGCGCACGCTGCAGCCGTACGCGCGCTCGTTCGTGCCGAACGCCGGTCCGGACGGCGACATCGTGGCCGACCAGAGCCGCAGCGCCGGCGACAGCGAGCTGTGGGTCTTCCGCCGGATCGTCTCGCGGCGCATGTTCACCGACGGGTTCGCCGGCAGCGACGTCACCCTGGTCAACTGGCCGATGATCGACTACTTCCTCGGGCCGCTGATCGGCGTCAGCGAGGAGGAGAAGGCCAAGCATCTCGCCTCGTCCCGGCAGCTGAGCCTCAGCATGCTCTTCTGGCTGCAGACCGAGGCGCCGCGGCCCGACGGCGGCACCGGGTGGCCGGGCCTGCGGCTGCGGGGCGACGTCATGGGCACCGGCGACGGCTTCGCCAAGGCGCCGTACATCCGCGAGTCGCGCCGGATCGAGGCCGAGTACACGGTCGTCGAGCAGGATCTGTCGCTCGAGGTCCGCGGCGAGCGCGGCTCGGTGGTGTATCCGGACAGCGTCGGCGTCGGCGCCTACCGCATCGACCTGCACCCCTCGACCGGGCTGGAGACGTACATCGACATCGGCGCGACCCCGTATCACCTGCCGCTCGGCGCGCTGCTGCCGGTGCGGGTCGACAACCTGCTGCCGGCGGCGAAGAACATCGGCACCACCCACATCACCAACGGCTGCTACCGCATGCACCCGACCGAGTGGAACATCGGCGAGGTCGCCGGCTCGCTCGCCGCGTACTGCCTGGAGCACCGGCTGGCGCCCCGGCAGGTGCGCGCCGACCCGCGCCGGTTCCGGGACTTCCGCGCCTCCCTCGTGCGCGCCGGCGTCGAGGTCGGCTGGCCCCGGATCGGCGGGTACTGATGGAGGCCCTGCTCACCGTGCGCGACCTCGTCGTCCAGGCCGAGCGGCCCGGCGCCGAACCGCTGCGGATCCTCGACGGGGTCGGCTTCGAGGTGCCCGCCGGGCAGACGCTCGGCGTCGTCGGGGAGTCCGGCAGCGGCAAGACCATGACCGCCACGGCCGTGCTGGGCCTGCTGCCGAGCGGCCTGTCCGTGACCTCCGGCGCCATCGAGTTCGCCGGCACCGACCTGGTCGGCCTGCCCGAGCCGCGGCGCCGGGCGCTGCGCGGCAGCGACATCGCGATGGTCTTCCAGGACCCGCTGTCTGCGCTCAACCCGGTGCAGCCGGTCGGCCGGCAGGTCAGCGAGGTGGCCCGCCGGCGCGAGGGCCTGTCCCGGGCGGCCGCCGGCCGGCTCGCGGTGGAGTTGCTCGAGCGGGTCGGCGTGCCGGACCCGGCCCAGCGGGCCCGCGCGTATCCGCATCAGCTGTCGGGCGGGCTGCGCCAGCGGGCCGTGATCGCGATGGCGCTCGCCGGGCGGCCGCGCCTGATCCTGGCCGACGAGCCGACGACCGCGCTGGACGTGTCGGTGCAGGCCCGCATCCTCGGGCTGCTGGCGAAGATCCAGGCCGAGGACGGCGTGTCGGTCCTGCTGATCAGCCACGACCTGCGGGTCATGGCGCACGCGACCCAGCACGTGGCCGTGATGTACGCCGGCCGGGTCGTGGAGCGCGGCGCCACCCGGGACCTGCTCGACGCGCCCCGGCACCCGTACACCGCGGCGCTGGTCCGCTCGGTGCCGGCGGTGCACACCCGCACCGCCGCGGTGGCGCCGATCCCGGGCAACCCGCCGAACCTGGCCGCCCTGCCGCCGGGGTGCCGCTTCCACCCGCGCTGCCCGCTCGCCGCGGACCGCTGCCGCACCGAGGCGCCGGCGCTGCGAGAGGTCGCGCCGGGCCGGCTCGCCGCCTGTCACTTCGCCGAGGAGCTGTCATGACCCTGCTGTCGGTCGAAGAGGTCTGGACCACATTCCGGGCGCCCGGCGGTCGCGGGCTGCGCCGCCCCGAGATCCAGGCGGTGGCCGGCGTCGACCTCACCGTCGCCGCCGGCGAGACCGTCGGGCTCGTCGGCGAGTCCGGCTCCGGCAAGTCCACCCTGGCCCGCACGATCGTCGGTCTCGAACGCGCGCGCCGCGGCCGGATCGTCTTCGACGGCACGAACGTCACCCGCGGCTGGCCGCGCGGTCTGCGCCGCGACGTCCAGATGGTGTTCCAGGACCCCCGCTCCTCCCTCAACCCGCGGATGCGCGTCGGTGACATCGTCGCCGAGGGCCTGCGCGCCCGGCCCGCATCGGTGGCGGCCGACGTCGCGAAGCGCCTGGAGCAGGTGGGCGTCGACCCCGCCCTCGCCGCCCGACGCCCGGCGGAGCTGTCCGGCGGCCAGTGCCAGCGCGTGGCGATCGCCCGGGCGCTGGCGTTGCGGCCGCGGCTGCTGGTGTGCGACGAGGCGGTGTCGGCGCTGGACGTGTCGGTGCAGGCCCAGATTCTCGCGCTGCTCGCGGACCTGCGCGCCGAACTGGGCCTGACGATGCTGTTCATCTCCCACGACCTCGGCGTGGTCCGCCAGCTCGCCGATCGCGTCGCCGTCATGTACCGCGGGCGGATCGTCGAGCAGGGCCCGGCCGAGCAGGTGTACGAGGAGCCGGCCCACGAGTACACCCGGAGCCTGCTCGCCTCGGCCCTCGAACTGCACTAGGTGCCGATCTCGTAGGCGAGCTTGCCGCGGCGGGAGGTGGTCTCGAAGGCGCGGTGCGCCGCGGGCGGGTCGGACATCGGGTACGTGGCCTGCAGCGGCACCCGAATCCGGGCCGCCTCCGCGAGTCCGTGGTGGCCGCCGGGCTCCCCCGCCGGCTCGCCCATGGACAGGGCGGCGCCGAGCCCGGGCGCGGCGAAGTCGGCGATGCTCAGCACGCGGGCCGCGTCCCCGGTGGCCTCGATCAGCGCCGGGAGCAGCCCGCCCCCGGCCGTGTCCAGGGCGCGGTCGAACCGGCCGGCGATCTCCCGGCCCAGGGGCTCGGCGCCCAGGGCGGCCACGAAGTCGGCGGCGTCGCTGCTGCCGGTGCCGTACACCCGGATGCCCCGCAACACCGCGAGCTGGACGGCGATGCTCCCCACCCCGCCCGCCGCGCCGGTGACGAGCAGGCGCATGCCGGGCTCGAGCGCGAGCCGGTCGAGGGCGCGCGTGGCCGTCTCCAGGCTCGTCGCGGCCGCGCCCGCCTCGGCCCACGGCAGTCGCGGGGGCCGGCGAGCCCAGTGGCGCAGAACGGCGAGCTGGGCCGTGGCCCCGCCCAGGGTCGCGAGCGGCACGATGCCGAAGACCTCGTCGCCGGGCGCCCATCCGGTGACGCCGGGGCCGAGCTCGTCGATCACGCCGGCCGCGTCGACGCCGGGGATGTGCGGGCGCGGCAGCCGGGCCGCGGACGGGGACGTGCCGGCCCGCAGCGCGACGTCGACAGGTGAGACGCCCGCGGCGCGGACCCGGATGCGCACCTCCCCCGGGCCGGGGTGCGGGTCGGGGGCCTCGGCGAGCTGGAGGACCTCGGGCGGTCCGAACTGCGCGAACTGTACGGCGAGCATGCGGGCTACGGTAGGCACGTCCCCGCCGCACCGGCCGGAAGTGAGTGCCTTGGACTCGCAAGTGACTCGGAAACGGCGCGCGGACGCGCTGGAGAACCGCGACCGGATCGTGGCCGGGGCGCGGGCGACGTTCGGGGCCGGCGGGCTGGACGTGCCGACCCGGGCGGTGGCGCGGGCCGCGGGCGTCGGGGTCGCGACCGTCTACCGGCACTTCCCCAGCCGCGGGGAGCTCGTCGACGCGGTGCTGGACGAGCTCGTCGCCGGGTGCGAGCGGGACCTGCGGGCGGCGGTGGGACAGGCCGATCCCCGGGCGGGGCTGGAGCTGGTGGTGCGGGGGTTCGCGGGGCGGCGGGTCGCGGCCGGCGGGCTGGGGGAGGTACTGCTGCGGCGTTTTCCCGCACAGCGGGCCGACCATGCCGCGCAGCTCGACGCGCTCGTCGCGCGGGCGGTCCGGGCCGGCGTGGTGCGCGACGGGCTGACGGTGCGCGACGTGCGGGCCGGGCTCATGGGGATCGCGGGGGTCGGTGCGGTGCCCGAGGCGGCGACGCGGCTCACGGAGGTCGTGCTGGCCGGGATATTGGCGTGATACTGGCGTGATGTTCGTCATCGACGCGGGGTCGGCGGTGCCGCCCTTCGAGCAGCTGCGGCTGCAGGTCGCGGCCCGCATCCGGGACCGCTCGCTCGCCGTGGGCACCCGGCTGCCGACGATCCGCAGCCTCGCCGCCGAGCTGGGGCTCGCCGTGAACACCGTCGCCCGCGCGTACCGCGAGCTGGAGGACGCCGGGCTGATCGAGACGCGCGGCCGGGCCGGCTCCTACGTGACCGCGGCCGGGCAGGCGGCGCTGGAGCGGGTGCGGCGGGCGGCCGAGGAGTTCGCGGCCGTCGTCGCCGCCTCCGGGATCGGCCCCGAGGAGGGGCTGCGGATCGCGGAGGCGGCGCTCAACGTCAGGACCTAGCCCGTGACGGCCATCGACTGGAGCATGAGCTTCGCCTGGATGGCCGCGGCCGAGGGCTCCATGGGGTTGAACATGAAGGCCAGCAGCGCGTCGGTGCCCACCCAGGCGCAGATGGACAGCGTCACCCCGGTCGCGTCCGTCTTCTGGCACTCGGCCTTGCCGCCGAGCTTGCCCGGGTCGAACGGGGTCGAGTCGCTGCCGGTGCCGCCGAGGGACTTGAAGGCGCCGTCGAAGAAGTCCTTGAGCTGCTTGTCCGGGCCGCCGATGCTGAACCCCGAGCCGGTGCCGCCCCAGGCCACGACGACCTGCGAGCTCTTCTGGGTGTTCTGGTACTGCGCGGCGAACGGGTTCTGCACGCCGGCGTCCGTCATCTGCTGGCTCATCGTCTTGGCCTGGTCCTGGTTGGACTGCTTCTTCCAGTTGCCGATGGTGGCCGGGTCGGTGAGCGTGACCTTCGGGGTCTTCGGGGCGCTCGTGGTCCGGGTCGGGCCGGCCGACGCCTGCGGCTTCGCGCTCTCGGTCGTCGAGGAGGCCGTCGGGGTCTTCGCCTCGTCGTTCTTGTTCAGGTTGACGTAGGCGACCGCGCCGACGCCGCCGCACAGGACGACCACGATCGCGGCGATGCCCAGGCCGATCAGCAGGCCGTTGCCCTTCTTCTTGGGCGGGGGCGTGTAGAGCGGCGGCGGCTGGTTGTAGCCATAGCCCTGGTCGTAGGACGGGGGCTGCTGGTACGCGGGGGGCTGCTGGTAGGAGGGCGGCTGCTGCCCGTACCCCTGGTCGTACGCCGGGGGCTGCTGGCCATAGCCCTGGCCGTATCCCTGGCCATAGGAGGGCTGCTGCTGGCCATAGGGGTCGTAGTTCGGCTGGGGCGCGTAGGGGTCAGACATGAAAGCTCCTCGGCACACTGAAGACCCCGCGCAGCATAGTCGGCCCTCGCTACACCCGGTGTCTGATAGTGGGCGAACGCTCAGCTTCGCACCCTGGCCGCCGATCGGCATTCGGTGTGGCGCGCGGCGGTCCGGCCCCTGATCCACGCGCGCGACCGGGTGGCGGCGACGCGGGCGGTGGCGTACTTCCTCATGGCCGGCGGCTCGGTCGTCGGCGCCTGCGCGCTGCTCGTGCCGGGGTTCGCGGGCGGATCGACGCTCGGCGTGCTGACCACCGAGGCCGTGGCCGGGGCCATGGTGGCCGCGGGCGCGCTGTGCCGGCTGGCCCCGCAGCGGGTGCCGGAGCCGTTCTGGGTGATCGTGCCGTTCCTGGCGGTCCTGCTGATCGGCGTCCTGAACCTCGTCACGCGGGACGTGAGCGTCAGCGCGCACCTGTACTTCCTGTGGCCCCTGCTGTACGCCGCGACCTTCGTCCGCCGCGACGTCATGTACGTCCTGCTCGCCGTGGCCAGCCTGACCGACGCCGTGGTGACCTTCTGGATCAAGTCCGACGTGACCGCCGTCACCGACATCGCCGCGCTCGTGACCGCCTACGCCGTGTCCACGATCGTCGTGTCGAAGCTGCAGGCCCGGTCCGAGGCCCTGGTCACCCGGCTCGAGGAGCAGGCGCTCACCGACCCGCTCACCGGGCTGCCCAACCGGCGCGCGTTCGACCTGGACCTGGGCCGGGCGCTGCACGCCGGGGCCGAGCGCGCCCTGCTCATCATCGACGTCGACCACTTCAAGACGATCAACGACACCTGGGGGCACGGCACCGGCGACGCCGTCCTCACCCGCGTGGGCGCGGCCCTGCGCGCGGCGGCCGGGCCCGGCGACTGCCCCGCCCGGCTCGGCGGCGACGAGTTCGCGGTCGTGGTCGCCGGCGCCGAGGAGCGCGCCCGGGCCGTGGCGGCGCAGGTGCGCGCGCACGTGGCGAGCGGCTCGGACCTGCCCGACGGGCTGCCCACGCTCAGCATCGGCCTCGCCACCACCGCCGACCTGCCGGCACCCACCGCCGAGGCGCTGCTGGCCGCGGCCGACCGGGCCCTGTACGACGCCAAGGTGCGCGGCCGCGACCGTGTGGCGTCGACCAGCACGCGCGACGAACGGCGCAAAGATCCTCGTTTTCTGACTACAAGGAGTAGCGATGGGTAAACATAGGGTGACTGCTACCGAGACCAACGGGGGTTTCACCCAATGCCTGCCAGCAAGAGCAAACGGCGACTGCCGGTCGCGGTCGGGGCCGCCAGCTTCCTCGCCGTGCTGACCGCCGGCGTTGTCCACCAGACCGGGGCCGACGCGCAGACCGTGCCCGGCGGGGTGCGCGCGGCCGGGACCATGACGCCGGACCCCGCGCTCAGCGCGTGGACGACGGCCTACCCGGGCGCGCCCACCGCCACGGCGACGCCGTGCCCGACCGACACGTTCGGCAACCCCGGGATGCCCAACCCGGGCGGCACGATCGTCATGCCGCCGAGCCTGCCCGCGCCGGGCGCCTCGGTGATCATTCCGCCGGGCGCCTTCGACACGCCGAGCGGTCCCGCGGGCGCGGTGGAGGAGACTCCGTCGACGCTGCCGACGCAGGACCCGATCCCGGACCCGACCGCGACCACCATGCCGGGCGTGACGCCGACCTTCGGCGGGGACGTCGTGCCGGCGCCGACCGACACGGTGAACCCGCAGCCGACCGACACGGCGACCCCGCTGCCGACCGGCACGGTGACGGCCCCGGTGCCGGCGCCGACGGACACCTGCACCACCGCGCCGATGCCGGTGCCGACCGACACGTTCGGCAACCCGGTGCCGCAGCCGACGGACACGCTGCCCGTGCCGATGCCGACCGACACGCTGAACCCGGGTCCGGTGCCGACCGACACGACCAACCCGGTGCCGGTGCCGACCGACATCAACGGCAACCCAATCCCGCTGCCGGCGCCGACCGACACGTTCGGCAACCCCGTGCCGGTCCCGACCGACACGTTCGGGACCCAGCCGGTGCCCATGCCGACGATCACCTACACCGAGCGCGGCCGGTAGGTAGCGGCCGTTCAGCGGCGGCGAACGACGCGGGGCGGGTCCGGGTTCCCGGATCCGCCCCGCTGATATTGTCACGCGATGTTGACGGGTACGGCCGGTTCTGACGACACGGACGACACGACCGCACCTGCCACCGGCAGGCTCGTGCGACAGCGCGGCAGAGTGCCGCAGGAGACCAGCGAGGAATCGGACAGCATCGCCGCCATCACCACCACGCGGACGTCCAGCCGCCGGGCCGACCTGCTCGCGCTCGGCAGCTACCTGCTGGGCGCGCTGTTCGTGGTCGCGCCGATCCTGGCCCACTACGGCCGGCGGATGCCGATCAGCCCCGGCGACCGGGCCCAGGCCGAATACTTCCTGGCCTGGTCGGCCCGGGTGGTCTCGCACGGCGAGAACCCGTTCCACATCGTGCAGTACAACGCGCCCCTCGGCGTCAACGGCATGGCCAACACGAGCGTCCTCGGCCTCGGGCTGCCCCTCTCGCCGATCACGCTGCTGTTCGGGCCGCAGGTCACGTTCGACATCCTGATCGTGCTCGGCATCGCCGGGACCGCGGCCGCGTGGTACTGGGTGCTGTCCCGGCACCTGGTCGCCGGCCGGACCGCCGCCTGGGTCGGCGGGCTCGTCGGCGGGTTCGCGCCCGCGGTGACCTCGCACGCGTCCTACCACGTGAATCTCGTCGCGCAGTTCCTGGTACCGCTGCTGGCCTGGCGTTCCCTGAAGCTGCTCGAGGGCCGCCCCGTGCGCAACGGGCTGATCCTGGCCGCGCTCGTCGTCTACCAGGTCTTCATCAACGAGGAGACGCTGTTCCTGGCCGCGCTCGCGATCGGGGCGGTGCTGATCCTCTACGCGGTGCAGCGCCGCGACCGGGTGCGGGCCGCGCTCCGGCCGCTCGCGGCCGGGCTCGGCGTGACCCTGGGCGCCTCCATCGTGGTGCTCGCCTACCCGCTGTGGTTCCAGTTCTTCGGCCCGGGCGCGTACAACGGCGGCGAAAAGTACATGACCACGTTCCGCATGGACGTGCTCGGCATGACGTCGTACGGCAGCAACAGCGTGGCCGAGCGCCTGCGCCGCTTCGGCGAGCCCCCGCCGCCGCTGGGCGCGGAGGAGCACGGCTACCTCGGCTGGGCCCTGGTGCTGCTGCTGGTCGCGCTGGTCATCTGGCAGTGGCACGACGTGCTGGTGCGCTGCCTGGCGATCACCGGCCTGGGCTTCCAGATGCTGGCCTGGGGCACCCCGCTGCAGTTCCAGGGCCGCGACACCGGCGTGCCCGGCCCGTTCTGGGTGCTGCAGCACCTGCCGCTG
Organism: Dactylosporangium thailandense; assembly: GCF_059739745.1. NCBI lineage: Bacteria > Bacillati > Actinomycetota > Actinomycetes > Micromonosporales > Micromonosporaceae > Dactylosporangium > Dactylosporangium thailandense. Next base: position 12,028,723 of record NZ_AP029195.1, on the reverse strand, counting down.
TTCGACACGCTGCTGCCGACCCGGCTCGGCGAGGTCACGAACTGGGCGGTCGTGCCGATCCTCGCGATCGGCGTGCAGCGGCTGATCGACCTGCGCGGGCTACCGGTGCGCACGCGGCGGCTGTTCCTGGTCACGGCGCTCGCGGCGGCGCTGGTGCCGGCCGCGCCGATGCCGATCAAGGTCGTGACGCGGCCCGCGATCCCGCAGTTCGTGGCGGCGGGGACGTGGAAGCAGTACGTCGGCGCGGATCAGACGGTGCTCATCGTGCCGCTGCCGCAGTGGGACTTCCCGACGGCGATCTTCTGGACCGGATCGACCAACACGAACATGAAGGTCTCGCACGGGTACTTCCTGGGTCCCGCCGACGGCGTCACCGGCCACCACGCCTTCGTCGGGCCGGTGCTGCGGCCGACCGACCGGCTCTTCACGCAGGCGATGTACCAGCAGACGGCGCCGCCGGTCACCGACGCCGACCGGGCGCGGGCGCGGGAGGATCTGCGGTACTGGCACACGTCGCTGATCCTGGCCCCGGAGGGCGCGCAGTGGACCGCGGTGCGCACCACGCTCACCGCCCTCTACGGCCCGGGCACCAACACCGGCGGCCTGTGGATGTGGGACGTCCGCTCGCTCTAGCGGCCGGCGCCGGTGACCCGTAGCGGTTGACAGATCGCGCTCCGCGCGCGTCCATCGAGTAATGCCGATCGAGGACGCGCGCGGGTGAGGCGCGTGCTCGCCGTGCCGGCGGCCCGGACGTACCTGCTCGGGCAGACGGTGTCACTGCTCGGCGACTCGACCCTGTGGCTGGCCATGAGCGTGTGGGTCAAGACGCTCACCGGGAGCAACGCGGCGGCCGGGCTGGTGTTCCTCTGCTTCACCGCCCCGGCGCTGCTCGGACCCGTGGCCGGGGCCCTGGTCGACCGGTTCCGCCGGCGCTCGCTGCTCATCTGGGCCAACGCCGCGGCGGGGGCGGCCGTGCTGCCGCTGCTGGCGGTGGACGGCCCGCGCCGGATCTGGCTCGTGTACTGCTCGATGGCGCTGTGCGGCGCGGCGTACACCCTGCTCACCCCGGCCCAGTCCGCCCTGCTGGTCTCGATCGTCCCCCGCGACCTGCTCGCCGACGCCAACGGCCTGCTGCGCACCGCCCAGGAGACGCTGCGCCTGGTCGGGCCGCTGCTCGGGGCCGGGCTGTTCGTGGCGGCCGGGCCGAAGGCGGCGGTGCTGATCGACGTGGTCAGCTGCGCCGTGCCGATCGCCTGCCTGCTGCGCCTGCGGGTCGAGGAGCGGCGGCCGGAGCGGTTCACGGGCGGGGGCGGCGGCCTCGGGTTCATCGCCCGCTCGCCCCGGCTGCGGGCCGTGGTGCTGGCGGCGGCGGGCGCGCTGTGCGTCTTCGGCTTCGCCGAGACCACCGTGTTCGCGGTCGCCGAGCAGGGCCTGCACCGCTCCCCCGCGTTCGTCGGGGTGCTCGCCGCCGTGCAGGGGGCGGGGGCGCTGGTCGGCGGGCCGAGCGCGGCGCCGCTGGCGCGGCGGCTGGGCGAGGCGCGCCTGATGGCCGCGGGCATGCTGGCCGGGGCGGCGGGGGCACTGCTGCAGGCGGTTGCGAACCATGCGGCGGTACTGCCCGGAGCCGCGCTGTTCGGCATCAGCCTGCCCTGGCTGACGGTCGGGTTCACCACCCGCCTGCAGCGCGCCACGCCCGACCGGATGCAGGGCCGGGTCTTCGCGGCCGCGACCATGGCGGTGACCGTGCCGCAGACCGCGTCGATCGCGCTCGGGGCCGGGCTGATCGCCGTGACCGGCTACCAGGCACTGCTGGCGACCATCGCGGTGGTGCTCGTGCTGTGCGCGGCGTACCTGTTCGCACAGCCGGCCGAGCCTCCGGGGCCGGCCGGGCCGCCGGCACCAGGGCATCGCCGCGCCGAGGTCAGCCCATGACCCTCGCGCCGTAGGCGGTGGCGACGGACAGCAGGGCGCGGGCGGTCCGGGCCCGGCGCAGGTCGGCGGCGGTCAGGGCGCGCCAGTCCGGGGGCAGGGCGTGCAGCTGCGCGACCGTCATCGGCAGGTGGCCCAGGCTCAGCCGGGTCAGGTCGGCGGCGTGGGGCCTGGCGGCGCGGGCGGTCAGGCTGCGCACGAACCACATCCAGCGCCAGACCCACTCCTCGCGGGGCCAGGCGCCCGCGTCGGCGGCCTGGTCGAGCAGCCACAGCTCCAGGCCGGCCCAGTCGGCCGCGTGGTCGGGGTCGCCGAAGCGCAGGGTGGCGAGCGGGTGCAGCAGGGAGGTCCACCAGTCGGCGGCCTCGGAGGTGTCCGGGACCCGGTCGGCGAGCCACTCGGCGCGCTCGGTGCGCGAGAGCGGCAGCAGCAGGGACAGGCTCTCGCAGACCGCGCGCCAGCGAGCCTCGGGCAGGGCCGGGAGGTCGGGCACGGGCCAGACGGGCGCGGCGATCGCGATGACGGTGCCGTCGTCGGCGGCGGTGACGGTCGAGCCGCTCAGGGGCGCCCGCAGGGTCTGGTCGGTGACGCCGGCCCGGGTCGCGGGCAGCTGGACCAGGCTCTGGCCGGCCCGGCGCAGCTCCTCCCGGAGGTCGTCGAGGCGGACCCGGGCCGGGAGCCGGTCGGCCCGTACGACCAGGAAGCGGCCCTGCCACGGCTCGTCGGGGCCGAGGCGCTCGTAGTGGACCTCGACGTCGCCGAAGTCGCGGTACATGCCGTCGGGGCCCGCGTGCTCGGCGAACTCGGCGCCCAGGGTGGCGGCGAGGGCGTGGATCGGGGCGTCGGCGCTCAGGCCCTGCACGCGGGCGGTGGCGAGCGCCTCGGCGCACAGCTCGAGGGGTCCGGGGGCGCTCATTGCGGCCACCCGCCGGCACCGAGCCGGGCCCGGCGCGCGGCCACGTTCGCCGCGCGCGGGGATGCAGTGAGATCGAAGATCGCCAGCGCCACGCCAGCGATCGTACGCACCCGTGCAAAGGGGCGCCCGGCGCTTGCCGATCACGGCCCGGGACGGGGTCGATGCGCTGGGTGGCCACCGGCGGCCTGGCACGCCATACGGCCGGCCACGGCCCGGACACGCGGCGCGAACTCGGGCCCACGGCGCGCGCTCAGCAACGGCCCGCACCTGGACACGGCCCCCGCGCTCGGACACGGCCCGCACTGAGACACAGCCCGCACTCAGACACGGCCCGCACTCGGACACGGCCCACGCTCGGACACGGCCCACGCTCGGACACGGCCCACGCTCGGACACGGCCCACGCTCGGACACGGCCCACGCTCGGACACGGCCCACGCTCGGACACGGCCCGCGGACGGCGCAACCGACTGCGCGGCCCCGCACGGCGCGGCCAACCGCGCGGCCCGCACTCGGCGCGACCTGCCACGCTCGGCGCGATTAACCTCGCGGACCGCACTTGGCGGAACCAACTGCGGTCCACGCTCGGCGCGACCGACCGCGGCCCGCACCCGGCGCGACCTGTCGAAGCCCCGCGCGCGGCGAGAGCGTGTGGCCGCAGGTTCCCGCGCGGTCAGCCGCAGAAGGCGCTGAATACGACCTTGCGCGTATATCCGAAATGTCGGATATGTCGTGGCGCGCCAGCGCCCGACATATCCGGTTCGACTGTTCGGTGCGGGTAGGAGGGCGCCGGCCCTTGGCACCGCGGGCCTGGCTGGGCGGGCCCCTCCGGCCGAAGGCCCTCGGGCCCGCCCATTTGTCTGGCGGGAGCAACGGTCAGATCGTGACGCGGACCCGAGTCATGGACCCTACGGAATGCGGTAGCTCTCCCCGTAGACCTTCCACGCGAGCGGCGTGTGCAGGTCCAGGTTGCCGTCCCTGAGGAACTGGCGCTGGGCGGTGTCCACGCGGCTCGTGTCGCTGTGCGCGGCCTCCGTGCGCATGGCCGCGGCGCGCGCGTCCAGGAACGCGGCCAGGAAGGCGGGCTCGTCACCGCCCTGGGCCGGGGACTTCGCCCTGGCCAGCGCCGCCTTGCGGATGCCGCCGAAGCTGTCCGCGTCCGGGCCGGGGCCGTGCATGACCATCGCGTCGTAGTAGGCGAACTGGCCGAGCACGCCGAGGCCGTCGGACTTCGCCTGGGTCACGGCGGGGTTGAAGTACACGCGGTCGCGCTCGTCGTCCTGGGCCTTCGTGAACTCGGGGTCGGCCGCGGCCGAGCGCCAGGCCTCGGGGAAGCCGTCGAGGCCGGCGTGGGAGTCGGTGCCGTTGACCTTGCGCAGCGCGGGCAGGAACCGCGCGAGGGGGTTGCCGGGGACGCGGGACGTGTACGCCTCGACGAGGTCCAGCATGTCGCCGGTGCCGGAGCAGAAGCCGATGATGCCGCCGGTGTAGCCGCGGCCGTCGTTGATGTCCTCGATGTAGCGGTACTGGGCCTTCCAGTCCAGGCTCGAGTTCTCGGCCGAGGAGACCAGCTGCATCGCGATCTCCTTCTTGCGCGGATCCGCCAGGCCGGTGCCCGAGGGTGTCGCCGTGGCCGTCCCGGCGGTCGCGGGCCTCGACGGGCGCGGGGCGCCGGAGGTGATCACCGGGGCCGCCTGCGAGGCGCGGCCGGGGCGTCGCGGGGCGGGGGCGTCGCCCGAGGCCGGGCCGGTGCCATAGATGTCGAAGTCGTACAGCGAGTAGCCCCACCTGGTGCCGCGGGCGGTGCCGTACATGCGGACGTAGCGGCCCTCCCCCGTCAGGCCGGTCAGGTCGTCGGTGCCCCCGTCGCCGGCTCGCGTACCGGCGATCGTGGTCCACGTCGTACCGTCGTCCGAGGTCTGCACGTCGTACGCCCGGCCGTACGCGGTCTCCCAGCGCAGCCGGACGCGGCCGATCGCGTGCCGCGCGCCGAGGTCGACGGCGATCCACTGCGGGTCGGCGCCCTCCTCGCTGCCCCACCGGGTCCGGCCGTCGCCGTCGACGGCGTTGGCCGCGCCGAGCTCGGGCGACTCCACCGAGGAGGCCTCGACCGGCCGGCCCGCCGACAGCAGCGCGTCGGTGGCGGCCTCGGCGCCGGCGTTGGCCCAGACGGCGACCGGCAGCGCGACGAGCACCCCGGTGGCGGCGAGCCACCCGGCGAGCCTGCGAGACATGTGCATCGGGCCCTCCCGGCTCACGGTTGCGACGGGAGGATCGGACCACGCGTGAGGGTCCGCTGACTGCGCGCTAAAGCTGGATTTCAGGCAAGCCTCAGCCCGCCGCATCACGTTCGGGTGACGCCGTGAAAGGAAGCGGCCCCGCCAGCCCGTTGAGCAGCAGGTCCGTGAAGGCGTCGACGACCTGCTCGTCGTCGTAGGCGCCGCCGGGCGGCAGGGCGTAGCTCACCAGGGCCAGCATCGCGCCCAGGCCCGCGGCGAGCAGCTCGGGCTCGCCCGGCAGGGGGTGGCCGCGCTCGCGCAGCCACTCGAGGTGCTCACGCAGGATGCCCGTCTGCTCGGTCAGGTCGCGCCAGGAGCGGCCCGAGGCCGGGTCGTCGGCCACCATCGACTGGAACATCGCCACCTGGATCGCCCGGTGCTGGCGCATCACGCCCCACGCGATGCCGAGGTGCGCGCGCAGCTGGGCGCGGTCGGTCAGGTCGTGGTCGCGGGGGTGTGCGCGGGAGTGTTCGTCGGCGGCCAGGCGCTCGTCGGCCGAGGCCTCGATGTCGCCCATGAGCGCCCGCAGCAGCTCGTCCTTGTCCGCGAAGTGCTCGTAGAACGAGCCCGTCGAGCGGCCGGCGGCGGCGGTGATGTCGGTGATCTTCGTGTTGAGGTAGCCGCGCTCGCCGAACAGCGTGCGGGCCGCGTCGAGCAGCGCGGCCCGGGTCTGCGCGGCCCTCGCCTTGCGTACCCCCTGCGTCATGGCCAGTGATCCTTCCAGATTTCCGCGGGTTGACAGCCACCACGCTACCGAACACACTTTCACCGAAGGCAGATTCAGTGAATCGGAATTCAGCCAAGGAGGGGCAGCCATGCGGGCGATCGTGATCGGGGGCGGGGTGGGCGGGGCAACGGCGGCGCTGGCGCTGCGGCGCATCGGGGCCGGCGTGACGGTCTACGAGGCTCACGAGGACCCGGCCGGCGACGTCGGGGCGTGGATCAGCCTCGCCGCCAACGGGCTGCGGGCCGTCGACGCGCTGGGGTGCCTGGACGCGGTGCGGCGGGCCGGGTTCGAGATCGAGCGGCAGCGGATGTGGTCGGCCGGGGGCATGCTCATCGCCGACGTGGCCCGCGGCCGGCGCGAGCGCGACCCGCTGCGCAGCGTGTCGCTGCTGCGGGGCCGGCTCGTCGCCGTGCTGCGCGAGGCCGCGGCGGAGGCGGGCGCCCGGATCGTCACCGGCGCCCGGCTGACCGGGGTCGCCGAGACCGGGACGGGCGTGCTGGCCACGTTCCAGGACGGGTCCACCGACACCGCGGACGTGCTCGTCGCCGCCGACGGCATCTGGTCGACGGTGCGCGGGCAGCTCGACCCGGGCGCGCCGGTGCCGCAGTACGCCGGGCTGTACTCGGTCTCCGGCGTGTCCGAGCCGGGCGGGATCGACCCCGGGGTGTTCAACCTGACCTTCGCCCGCAACGGCGCCTTCCTGCACCTGCGGGCCGGCGACGAGGTGTGGTGGTCGGCCCAGGTCGCCTCGCCGGTCGCCCCGGTGCGGGCCGGGGTCGCCGACGCCGACCGGCTGGCCGCGCTGGCCGAGGCCTTCCGCGAGGAGACGGCGCCGGCCGCGATCATCGCGGCGACCACCGCGCTGCAGCCCACGACCGTCATGCACGTGCTCGAACCGGTCACGACCTGGCACAGCGAGCGCATCGTGATCATCGGGGACGCCGCGCACCCGGTCGGGGCCGGGCAGGGCGCCTCCATGGCCGTCGAGGACGGGCTGACGCTCGCCGCGGCCCTGCGGGCGGAGCCGTCGATCGCGGGGGCCCTGCGCCGCTACGACGCCGAGCGGCGGCCCCGGATCGCGAAGGTGCTGGGCACGGCCGAGGACAACCGCGGCGCCAAGACGGCCGGGCCGGTCGGGCGCCGCCTGCGGGCCGCGATGATGAAGATCTTCGTGCCGTTGTTCTACGAGCGGGCCACAGCCTGGTTGTACGCGTACGAGCCCGCGAAACTCGGCCAGTAGCCTTGGCGCGGTGAAGCAGATCGACGACCTCGTGCGCGGGGCGGTGGCCTACGACGACGGGCTCGACCTCCTCGCCGTCGCCCCCGCCGCCGAGGTCGACCCCGCCCTGTTCGCCGCGGTCGCCGACGCCGTCGCCCGGCTCGTGCGGGGCGGGTGGCAGCCGGCCGAGCTGCACCGGGCCGTGGTGCGCCGCGGCGGGACCGACCGGCCGTTGCTCGCCCACGCCGTCGTGGACGGGATCGCCGGCTTGCTGCGGCGGTACGACCGCAAAACCGTCGACGACCGCTGGCTCGCCCAGGCCGACGAGCTCGCGGCGAAGGTGTGGTGGAGCACCGACGCGCGCTATGTCACCGAGCTCACGGCCCGTCGGCGGCTCGACCGGATCTCCGTCGTCGACGATCTCGTCGGCCTGCTCGTCGTGCTCGCCGAGCTGCCTTCGATCGAGGTGCTGGTACCGCCGCCGGGGTCTGCGCCCAAACCGAAGCCCAGCGCGTCGAGGGTCGACGAGCGGCTGCTCGACCGGGTGCGGGCGCTGCTGGCCAAGGCCGAGTCGACCGGCTACCCGGCCGAGGCCGAGACGTACACGGCGAAGGCGCAGGAGCTCATCGCCCGCCACGCGATCGACGAGGCGCTGCTGGCCGGGCGCGAGGGCGGCGCCGACGTGGTGCCGTTCGCGCGGCGGATCGGGGTCGACCACCCGTACGAGGGCGAGAAGGCCTCGCTGCTCAGCGCCGTGGCGGAGGCGAACCGCTGCCACACCGTGTGGTCGCCCGACCTCGGCTTCACCACGGTGTTCGGGTTCGACGCGGACATCGACGCCGTCGACCTGCTGTACACCTCGCTGCTCGTGCAGGCCGGGCGGGCCATGGCGAAGTCCGAGCCGCCGGGCGGCAAGGCGGGCCGGGCGCGGCTCAAGGCGTTCCGGCAGTCGTTCCTCGTCGCGTACGCGGTGCGCATCGGCGAGCGGCTGGCCCACGCGACGGAGCTGGCGATCGAGGAGGCGGCCGCGGCGAGCGACCTGCTGCCGGTGCTGCGCTCCCGGGACCAGCAGGTGCGCGAGACGATGGCCCGCGTCTTCCCGCGCACCGTGCGCGGGCGCGGGAGCCGGGTCGACAGCCGCGAGGGCTGGGAGTCGGGCCGGGAGGCGGCCGACCGGGCGACCTTGAACTGATCGAACGTCCGAGGCGACCAGGCCGATGGCGTGGGATCCTCCCGCGCATGCTCAGAATTCCCGCCGCGCAGGTCGCCAACGGCCATCTGCCGCACGTCTGCCCGCGTCACGGCGAGCCGGCGATCGAGATGAAGCGGATGAAGCTGATCTCGAAGCCGCCGTCCTGGACGCCGGTGCTGATCCTGCTGGCCGTCATCGTGTACGTCATCGTGGTGACCGTGCTGCGCAAGACCGTCCAGGCGCCCGCCTGGCCGTGGTGCGCGCAGTGCAAGGCCGCCCGCTCCCGCAACCTGGCCATCGGGCTGCCCGTGCTCGGGCTCGGCATCGTGCTGTTCGCCGTCGGCATCGCCACCATCGACGGCGACATCGGGCCGATCATGTTGCTGCTGGGCCTGGTCGCGTTCCTCGTCGGCCTGATCGTCGCGGCGCGCAGCGGGGCCCAGACGGTCGCGGGCGCGTTCGTGTCGCAGGACGGGCAGTTCGTCGAGGTGCCCAAGTCCGACCCGCGGTTCATGCAGGCGCTGCAGTACGGGGCTGCCCCGCAGCGGTTCTAAAGAGCGAGGCCGCGCACTCCGCCAACTGGTGTGCGCGGCCTCGCCTCCCCCGCCCTCAGGGGGTCTTGGTCAGGGCGTAGTCGTCCACGCAACGGCGGCGCTCGCCCCGGAATTGGCGGAAAGGCTTGAGCGCCCTTCGGGGTGAGAGAGCGCTCTCTGAAGAGTTCCCCTTGTCGTCGCTCCTGTCAAGGAGACACCTTGGGCTTTCGCAGGAGAGCGCTCTCCGATTGTTAGGCCCGGTTTCGCGACGGGTAACCGTTGCTCATGGAGCATGAGGGCGTTGGGCAGGTCGTTGTCGTCACCGGGGCCAGCGGCGGGATCGGGCGCGCGGTGGCGCGCCGGTTCGCGGCGCGCGGGGCCTCCGTCGCGCTGCTCGCCCGCGGCGAGGCCGGCCTGGAGGCGGCCGCCGAGGACGTGCGCGAGCTGGGCGGGCGGCCGCTGCCCATCCCCGTCGACGTCGCCGACCAGCGTGCCGTGGACGCCGCGGCGAGCCGGGTCGAGAAAGAGCTGGGCCCGATCGACGTGTGGGTCAACGACGCGTTCACCTCGGTCTTCGCCCCGTTCATGCAGATCGAGCCGGACGAGTTCAAGCGCGTGACGGAGGTGTCGTACCTCGGCTACGTCTACGGCACCCGCGCCGCCCTCGATCGCATGCTCCCCCGCGACCGGGGCACGATCGTGCAGGTCGGCTCGGCCCTGGCGTACCGGGGGATCCCGCTGCAGAGCGCGTACTGCGGGGCGAAGCACGCGATCCAGGGCTTCCACGAGTCGCTGCGCGCCGAGCTGCTGCACGACAAGCGCAACGTGCACGTGACGATGGTGCAGATGCCGGCGGTGAACACGCCGCAGTTCGACTGGGTGCTGTCCCGCCTGGGCCGGCACGCCCAGCCGGTGCCGCCGATCTACCAGCCCGAGATCGCCGCCAAGGCCGTGGTGTACGCGGCGGACCATCCGCGCCGCCGCGAGTACTGGGTGGGCGCCTCCACCGTGGGCACGCTCATCGCGGACAAGTTCATGCCCGGGGTGCTGGACCGGTATCTGGCCCGGACCGGGTACGACTCGCAGCAGACCTCGCAGCGCCGCAACCCGAACCAGCCGCGCAACCTCTGGCAGCCCGCCGACCGCACCACCGACTTCGGCGCGCACGGCGGCTTCGACGACCGCTCGACCCGGCGCGCGCCGCAGCTGTGGGCGTCCCAGCACCACGGCCTGCTGGCGGCGGCCGGGGCGGGCCTGGTCCTGCTGGCCGGCGCCGCCGTGGCCCGCCGCCGCTGACCGTGGTGCATGCGCCGGTATGAGCATGCTGCTCGACGCGCGACCGCTCCCTCGGCTGGTTGGCCGGGTCCGGGTGTGCCGCTGTGTCTTCTCCCGGCGCGGCGCTGCCCGTGTCGTGGGGCGTGGTCCACGAATCGCGTTTGCGCGAGGCAGGGGCCGGGTAGCGTCGCGCTCATGTGGCTGATCGCACGCTCCGCCCTGCTGGGCATCGCCTCCGGCGGCCGCAGCCTGGCGGCCCCCGCCGCCGTGGCCTTCGGCAGCGGCTCCCGCGCCCTACGGCTGGCAACCGCCGCCGCGGCGGCCGGCGAGTTCGTGCTCGACAAGCTGCCGGCCGCCCCGAGTCGCCTGGCCGCCGCTCCCCTGGCCGGACGCGCGGTCTTCGCCGGCCTGGCCGCGGCCGCCCTCGCCCGGCGCGAGGGGAGCAACCCGATCGCCCCGGCCCTGGTAGCGGCGGCGGCCGCGGCGGGCGGAAGCCTGGCGGGTGCTCGCTGGCGCGCGCACGCCGAGGACCGCCACTGGCCCGCCCTCCCCGCCGCCTTGGCCGAGGACGCCGTGACCTGGACCCTTGCCACAGCCGCCACCCGCCGCTGATCCCCCACCGATTTCGCGAACGCCCTCCGAGGCGGTGACCGCCCACCCCGTGACGAGACCTCCCAGTTCGGCCACCGCGTGAACCTGGGACCCGGCCTCTCGCCGCAGCCGTCCGGTGCCACCGGAGCCTTCGCCCCAAGAAGCGACAGCCAGCGGACACGGCATGCTCCGGGCTGGCGGACATGAGAAACCGTGTCCGCGGACCCGGCGGCCCACTGCCCGCCCACCCGGACCACCAAATGTCCGTTGGCAGCGACCACCACGCGAACCTCACGGCGCCGGCTCTCACTGCAGCCGCCGATCGCCGCCACCAGCCGCACGGCCGGGGCAAGCCGCGACCGGAAAGCCGGGGCACAACCCGCGCCTCAGCCAATAGGCGCATCTCCCCGACTTGTAGCTGCGCGGCCGACAGTTGCTGGTCTCGCGATCCGGTGCGGGCTCGCCCCACGCCTCGATCCCGCGACACCGGTCGGCGGCGCGCCTTGTCCCGCAGCCTGGCGCCGGCAGGTGGGCTGCGCGGCGGGCGTCAGAGCTCGTGGAAGCGGTGCAGGCCCGCCCACGTCTCGATCTCGCCCCGCCGGCCCGCCGCACGGGTTCGCCCCACAGCCGCGCGGCGGCGCAGGCTTGCCCCCACGTCGCGGTCGCCCCGCCGGCCCGCGGGCCCACGGCCGCGGGTGGCGCCGTGCCGCAGGGTCAGAGCGCGTGGCGGGGGCGGTGATCCTGGTCCTGGTCTGGCCGCGGGATTCGGGACGGCAGCGGGATGGCGGGGCGGCGGGAAGGCAGAGCCGGCAGCGGCGCGGCGCTCGTCGAGTCCTCCTCGGCCTGGTCGGGGGCGTTGCGGGAATGGCGGCCCGACGGGCCCGCCGGGAGCGCCGGGCGCGGGGGTTCGAAGGGGACGCGCGAGCGGCGGCGCAACGACAGCAGGGCCGCCGCGCAGAGCAGGACCGCGCCCAGGGCCACCGCCGCCTCGGGCAGGAAGGTGGGGATGCCCAGGTACACGGTGATGCCGAGGATCCGCGACAAGCCCCAGGGCAGGAGCGCCATCTGGTCGTTCCAGATGGTCAGGGAGCGCTCCAGGCCCAGGGCCGACACCAGGCCGCCCAGCACGACGAGGGGCATGCCGATGCCGGCCAGCACCACGGCCGTCGCGCGCCGGCGGGGCAGCGAGTAGCGGTCGCGCAGGACCAGGGCCACGGCGACGAAGAGCCATGCGAACGCGGCGAAGGCGATGGACACGTACACCGAGCGCCGCACCGGGTCGGCCCAGAAGGCGAACCAGTAGCCGCCGGGGCCGCGCAGGATCATGGCGGCCAGGAGGATCACGGTGCGCAGCATGGCCACGCCACCGATGGCGGCCCACAGGTGGAACGGGTCGCGGCGGCCGGCCAGCACCCGCGCGGTCAGGGCGAACAGCAGCCAGCCGCCCAGGCTGACCACGAGGTGGGCGGGCGCGGCGAACCACGTGTAGACGAGCCGGGACAGAACGAGCGCGGCGACCGGGATCGCGATCACGAGCAGGCGGTCGAGGCGGCTCGGCAGCGGCGCGAGATCGGCCAGGCGCCACGGGCGGGTCGCGCCGAGCCAGAGCGCGCGCATCCCGGTGGAGCGCCCGACGGCGCCGACGAGCAGCAGGAGCACCACGAGGCCGAGCAGGATCCGGGCCAGCACGGCCATCAGGGGGTCGCGGTCGGCGCGGGTCGCACCGATGTCGGCGGCGGTGAAGTTGTACGCCGGCAGGTCCACGTCCCCGCCGTAGCGCGCCACGTGCGCGTCGTGGGCCGCGCGATACCGGCCCTCCGCGTCCTGCCACGCCGTGCGCGCCGACGCCGAGCCGGTGTCGAGCCACTGGGCGTGCCGCAGGACCATGGTGCGATAGGCGCCGAGGGTGCGGAACAGGTCCGTCTCGTAGGCGAGGGTGTCGAGGAGCTTCGCCCGCAGCGTCGCGTCGCGCCACGACACCGGGTCGGTGGCCGCGATCGTCTCGTGCATCGAGGCGGCCAGGGCAACGGCGCGGTCGCCCTCGGCGATGGCCTGCTCGAGGTGGTCGCGGCTGACGGCGTAGATGCTGTCCAGCGCCGCGGAGTCGCCGGTGACGATGTCCCACTCGAAGATCCACATCATCGGCGGGGGTTCGAGGCCGAGCGCCTTGACCTTGTCGTCGGCGTAGGGGCCCAGGTAGAGACCCTTGGTGACCGCCTCGCGCGACATCGACATCATGCGGCAGATCGCGGTGACGGTCGCCGGGTCGTCGGAGAAGGTCTGCCGGGCCCAGTCGGCGGTGATCTGGGCCGGCGGGGTCGCCGGGTCCCAGGCGAGCCGGCCGAGGGCGTAGGAGTTGAGGTCGTACAGCTGCCAGAAGCCCGAACGCAGCAGGAGTGTCATCGGCCCGGCGCGCAGCGGACCGCCGTCCTGGGTCCAGGTCCACACGCCCTCGACGTGCGGGTTGGCGGCGAGGAAGCGCTGCAGGGCCTGCTGGTGCAGGCCGGTCAGGTCGTTGGGCAGCGAGCCGAACGCCTCGAACTCCCGCCGCGACTGGAACTCCACGATGCGCCGCTGCGCGCCGACCTCCAGCGTCGCGTTGAACGGCAGGTGGCTGTAGAAGTCGCCGAGCGTGTATTTCGTCGACACGATCAGGTGCGCGTTGTCGAAGTCGCCGAGGACCTGCTCGTAGGCGGCCGGGTCGGTGTGCAGGTCACCGACCGCGCCGACGCCGACGGTCCAGGTGCGGAAGATGATGTCGCGGCCGGCCTCGCCCGCGGCCTCCAGCAGCGTGCCGAGCATGGTGCGCACGGCCTGCGGGGTGGTGACCGCGATCTTCGACTCGTAGTCCCAGCCGGGCTGCTTGTAGACGTCGCCGCCCTCGCCCACGCGGATCATGAGCCCGCTGACGAACGGCATGCGCTCGAAGAGCTCGGCCAGGCCCAGCGCGTAGACCCGCCAGAAGTGCGGATCCTCGACCTTCAGGCCGCCGTAGGTCCGCTCCAGGTAGCGCTGCAGCGGCGGCGACAGCGCGAGCATGTCGGTGAGCAGGTAGACCTTCATGCCCATGTCGGCGGCGTAGCGGAACACGGGCGCGAAGGCGGCGGTGAGCGCATCGGCGCGGGCGACGTGCGAGTCGTCGCGGGGATAGACCGCGTGCCCGTCGCCGACCCGGCTGAACGCGATGTATTCCAGGAAGCCGGGCAGGACCACGGCGTTGTACCCCTGTGCGAGCGAGTGCTCGACGAACTGGTGGAACTGCCGGGAGACCCGCTCGACGGCGACCTGGTCGACCCACGGCGCGGCCGGCAGCAGGGCACCACCGACGACGTCGGTGTTGAGCGAGTAGTCGGTGCCCGCGGCGAACGCGGCGACGTCGGGCTCGCGGCCGACCGAGCCGGCGTCGGTGAGCCGCAGCCCGAGGCGGGGCGTGACGACCTCGCCCCGCTGGTCGTCCGGCAGCGGCGGCTCGCCCGAGCGGATGCGGTCGGCCAGCGCGTAGAGCCCGGAGGCGGCGCCCGACTCGTCGCCGCCGGTGAGCACGAGGGGCTCGTCGAGGCGGTAGGAGCCCGCGGGAATGGACTGATCCACATGTACCGCTACATCGGCCGGACCGTCGGCACCGATCACCGGCCGGGCACTCCCGCGGGCCACGAGAGCGTCGGCGACCGCCGCGGCGGCCAGGCTGAGCCGGGGCGAGGCGGGCACCGAGATCGACGCGATCGCGACGGGCGCGGCCGGGCCGACATCGGCGACGGCGGAGCGCTCCACCGGGATCGCGGCCCGGTCGAAGCGCAGGCCGAGGGCCCCGCCGACGCCCCAGGCCACGAGCGCGCCCAGCATCAGCAGCACCGCCAGGGCGGTGAGCGGGATGCGAGCACGTCGTCGGGTCACGTTCGGCATCGTAGGCCCGGGGTCCGACAAATTCCGAGAGTGATCACCTAGGCACGACTGTGCGTGATGTCGTGCTCACTCGGCCAGGGTCAGCCGGCGCCGAAGCAGACGAAACTCTCCGCGCTGGCCCGGTCGCGCGGCCCGGCGGCGGCCTGAGCGGCGGCGAGCGCGGCGGCCGGGCCGAGTCCCGTGGCGAGCCGGCCGTAGAAGGCGCGCATGAGGTGGCGGGTGGCCCCGTCGTCGACGGGCCCGGTGGATGCGATGACGGTGGCGGTACCCATGTTGAGCAGCGCCGCCACGAGTCCCATGAGCTCGTCGCCAGGGTGCACGGCGGCCAGGCCGGTGTCGCAGCCGGACAGCACCAGCAGGGCGGGCGGGCGCCGCAGGGCGGTGAGGTCGTACACCGTGAGCGGCCCGTCGGCGAGCATGAGGAACGAGAACAACGGGTTGTCCACGCGGAACTCCCCATGCGCGGCGATGTGCCCGATCGCGGCCCCGTCCAGCGCGGTCAGGGCGGGCTCGACCCGCGCCCGGTCGCCGGCCAGCACCGTGGCGCCCGCGCGGTCCGCGGCGATCTCCCGCACCTCGTCGGCCGCCTGCTCCGCCGAATGGGCTCCCACCAGCACCAGCTTGCCGTCCACAGTGGACGAGGTCGCGCAGCGCAACCAGATCGTCGCGGAGGGTGCGACGGTCAGTGAGCGTCCGCGGAGGCGGGGTAGCATTCCCCACGGCAGCGCGTGGAGGGCTCCGGTCGGCACCAGGACCAGCGGCCCGTCGCCGAGCAGATCGGCGAGGGGACCCAGCAGGAGCCGGTCGAGGACCTCGGCGCGCCGCTCGAGTCGCTCGCCGCCCGCGGCGTGTCCCAGCACCTGGTTGTGCAGGGCGAACCTCAGCGACTCCAGCTCGGCTCGCACCGCCTCGATCTCGCCGACGATGCGATGCGTGACCCTGCGCCCGCGCACGACGAGGGCATGCAGGCGCCCGTCGATATCCAGCAGTTCGACGAGCACCCGCTCCCCCAGCGCCGTGGCCAGCGTAGGGAGGGACAACTCCACAGCGTTGGGCGAAGAACCGGGCGCACGCCACGAGCGGCGGCGGATTTCGGCCTCCAGCACGCGCTGCCGCCGCAGCAGCCGGCTGGTGCGCTGGGGTCCCGTGGGTGCCGCGGCGAGCTCGCCGTTGATCCGGCGCAGCTCGGTCAGGTGCCGGGCGACGACCGGGTCGGTGGACGGGTGCGTCGGCGGCAGGGAGAGGGCGGCGGCGCGGCATCGCTGGGCCCAGGCCAGGGCGGAGGCCGGTCCGCCGTGGACCAGGGCGAGCCGCAGCCGCAGGCCGGCCAGGGCCGCCGTCTCCGCACTGCCGCGCACGCGCAGCTCGGTGGCGCCGAGGCTGGCCCGGTAGGCGTCGGCCTGGCGCAGGCCGGAGGTGGCCGCCCGCACCGACTCCGCGACGGCGCCGGAGGCGAGCTCGACGCGGGCGCGGATGTGCCACCACCGCACCCGCAGCGGGGCCGGGCCGAGCTTGGCGGCGCCGCCCGCCTCGGTGAGCAGCTCACGGGCCGTGTAGAGCTCGCCGAGGTCGACCGCGAGCTGGGCGGCGTCGAGCAGCGCGTCCCAGCCGGGCTGCAGCCAGCCGGCCTCGAGCAGGTGCGCGGCGACGGTGCGCAGGTCGCGCAGGGTGCCGCGGTTGGCCTTGCCGAGCGCGACGACGGCGGCGAGCTCGGCGACCCGGGCGCGGGCCATCCACACGCTGCGCCCCTGGCGCTGGAACACCCGGCGCGCGGCGGCGGCCGCGGTCTTCGACTCGGCCGGTGTGCCGGCGGCGAGGCCGTGCCGGGCGAGCATGAGGTGGGCCTGGCCGAGCACCGAGTCGAGGTGGCCGTCGGTGCAGGCGTCGATGGCGGCCCGGATCGCGGCGTCGGCCTCGGGCAGCAGCCGCACCGACAACAGCAGGTCGGCGCGGTCGAGCAGGCTGACCGCGTCGACGCCGGTGCTCCACAGCCGGTCGTGGGCCCGGTCGTAGCGTGCCAGGGCGGTGGGCACATCGCCGGCCTGGGCCGCGACGAAGCCGAGGTTGTGCTCCACCTGGGCGGCGGCGGTGGCCATGCCGAGCCGGTTGTAGAGCGCCTGGGCGGCGCGCAGGTCGACCTCGGCCTGCTTGAGATTGCCGCGGAAGCCGTGCAGGACGCCGCGGTTGGTGAGGGTCCGTGCCTCCCAGACCTGGTCGCCGGTGGTGCGGAAGGCGCGCAGGGCCCCTCGGTACAGCTCCATGGCCTGATGGTCGAAGCCGAGCCGGCGCAGGATGAGGGCCCGCTGCATGGTCGCGCGGGCGCGCCGGTGGCCGTGCAGCTCGGCGACCGCCCGGTCGATCTCCTTGAGGGCGGCGCTCGGGCGGCCGAGGTCGTCGAGGATCAGGGCGTGGCTCATGCGGGCCTCGGCCTCGTGGACCTTGAGCCCGTGCCGGCGGGCGACGGTCATCGAGGCGCGCAGGTGCTGGGCGGCCCCGCCGGCGTCGTGGCGGGCGCGGGCCACCAGGCCGAGGGCGCGCAGGGCCACCGCCTCGCGGCCCGGGTCGCCGTCGCGACGAGCGTCACGCAGCGCCGCCTCGGCGAGATGCTTGGCCTTCCCGGGGTCCGCCATGACAATCGGGAGCAGCCGCTGCGCCAGATCATCGTCGGCGGCGGGGAGCACGGACGCTGCCGTCATGGTTGCATCCTGCCAAAGGCTCGGATGTGTATCACGGGGCCCGGAGCGCGACTCATGTCACCGGCCTCATTGTTGATCCGTTTTGGGGAGCATTCATGTCCGTACCGAACGATCGTCTTCGACGGTGGGAGCAGGTCCGCACCGAGCGCCTGTCCACCTTGCCGTGGTTGCGCACCGAAGTACAGTCCGGCCGGCCGGTGCGCTTCGTCGCCGACGAGATCCTGGTCTCCGACCAGGGGGCCGGGATCGCGCACAGCACCCTCGCCGGCCTGGGCCACCGGGCCAGCGACATCAAGGAGGACGAGCCGCACCGGGGGCTGCGCCGGCTCAAGACCCGCGGGCTCGACGTCTCGGCCGCCGTCCGCCAGCTGCGCGGCCAGCTCCCGGACGCCGTCGTCGGCCCGAACCACGTGTTCCTGTCGACCCCGCACGAGCACGGCGGCCCGTTCGGCCCGCCCGTGGCCGCCGACGCTCCCCCGTCCAAGCTCGCCCCTTCGGCCGGAGGCGCATCGTCCGTCCGGGTCGTTGTGATGGACACCGGGGTGTACGTCGACAGCCCGCTCCCGGCCGGCTGCTACTCGGCTACGGCGGAGAACGTCGAGACCGTCCTCGACGGCGACAACGACGGCGAGCTCGACTCCGACGTCGGGCACGCGAACTTCATCGCCGGGGTCGTGGTGCAGGGGACCGACGCCGCGCAGATCCGCATCGTGAAGGTGCTCGACAGCTTCGGCATGTGCACCGAGGCCGACCTGGCCGCCGCGATCACCGGGCTCACCGACGTCGACGTGCTGAACCTGTCGCTGGGCGGGTTCTCGGTCGGCGACCAGCCGCCGGCGATCCTCTCGGCGGCGCTGTCGGGCTTCCTGTCCGGCACCGGGCGGGTCGTCGTCGCGGCGGCGGGCAACGACGGCATCCACGACCGCCCGTTCTGGCCGGCGGCGTTCGCGGCGAGCGGCTCGCCGTGGGCGGGGCAGATCCTCGCGGTGGCGGCGCACGACGGCACCGGGGTCTGCGAGTGGAGCAACCGCGGGCCGTGGGTGAGCCTGGTGGCGCCGGGCGCGGACATCGTCAGCACCTTCATCCACCACCCGGGCTTCGCGTCGGGCTGGGCGGCGTGGAGCGGGACCTCGTTCGCGTCGCCGAAGGTGGTGGCGGCCCTGGTCGAGCGCACGGCGGCGGCCGGGTCCGTGGTGGCGGCGGCGGAACAGGTGAAGGCGGAGGCCTCGCAGCAGCAGCTGGGCGGGTTCCCCTCGCTGCGCTGAGCGGGGGTCTCACGGGGGAGGGCGCTGCGGGCGGCGAACCGCAGCGCCCGGTGTGGGCCGCGCACCTCCGCGCGCCCACGGCACGGCCGAAACGCGGCCCCGCGGCACGGCCGCCACGCGGCCTCCGGGGCAGCCGCAACCGCCACGCGCGCGGCACCCTGGGGCTGGCACAACCGCCACGCGCGCGGAGCGGACCGCACCACCGCGCGCCAGAGGGAAGGCCCGTCTCAACACCTCGCCCGGCCCGCGCAGTGACCCGCGGGTGGGCGGCCGACCGCAGCGCCGCTGGCCCCGGGTCGTCGCGTTCGAGGAACGGGATCATCGCGGTCGGTCGGCACGGGCGCCGCACGTGCGCACGCGCCGAGGTGCGGTGCGGGTGCGGTGCGGTGCGGTGCGGCGGAGCATCCGAACGGGCCGCTAACCGCCGCGCGCGCCCAAATTGCGGCGCAACGAGCGGCTGCCCTCCAGCGCATGCCGCGTTGCGCCGGCCGATCGGACCACTGCGCGCCGGACGAGTGCTGCGTGCATGACGTGACGCCAGCAAATGCGAGTCGGTGAACAGACGGACCACCGCACGCCGAACGGGTGCTGCGTGCATGACAAGGCGCCGGCAAATGCGAGTCGGTGAACAGACGGACCACTGCACGCCGAACGGGTGCTGCGTGCATGACAAGGCGCCGGCAAATGCGAGTCGGTGAACAGACGGACCACTGCGCGCCGGACGAGTGCTGCGTGCATGACGTGGCGCCGGCGAATGCGAGTCGGTGGACAGAAACTCTCGGCGGCGGCCCTCATCCACACCCAACCGGCGCCCCGGGCTCGTGAGCGCGTTCGCGAGGCCGCGGGGCGTGGTGTCACTCGCCGCCGTGCTCGCGGTAGCCTCCGCAGTGGCCGAACGGGCTCGGGCTCTGGATGCCGGCCGTCGTACGCTGGGCGCGGCTGGCCGAGGACGACGGCCCGCGGCGGGAGCTGCCGGCCCAGGCCACGGCGGCCCGGGAGGCGCTGCCGGGCACCGGGGCCGCGGAGCTGGTGGTCTCGCGGCTGCGGAAGGAGCACGAACAGCCTGCGCTAGGGCGGCGAGGAGAACGACTGTGTGGAGCGGATCGAACACGAACAGTACACGACGCTGAAGCTGCAACCCCTGGCCCACAAACGGGCGACGGTCGTGCGTCTGCGGGATGAACGACCGATCGATGACGTGGCGCTCAGGCGGTCGCAGGGCAGACTTGACATCGAAGAGGTTCGACTCACAGGCACCTATACGACAGAGTGAACCAACCGATTGCCCGACCTGCACGGCGGGCGCAGGCATGCTGAGATGTCCCTTTCACGGCAACTGGGCGGGATCTGATCTTGAAAACGCTGGCGGACCGGTACCGGCTGGACTACGCGATCGGCGCGGGCGGCATGGGCATCGTGTGGCGCGCCCGTGACCTGCGGCGGCAGCTCATGGTGGCGATCAAGGAAGTACGGCTGCCGGAGCTCATGACGACCGCGGAACGCGACCGGGTGAACCGCGAGGCGCGGGCCGCCGGGCGCGTCGAGCACCCCGCGATCGTCCGGGTCCATGAGGTCGTCGTCACCGATGACGGGCCGTGGATCGTGATGGATCTCGTCGAGGGCCGCTCCCTCGGCGAGCGCGTCAGCACCGAGGGACCGCTGCCGGCGGCCGAGGGCGCGGCGCTCGGCCTGGTGCTGCTCGACGCCCTCGCGGCCGCGCACGCCGCGGGCATCACGCACGGTGACGTCAAGCCGGCCAACGTCCTGCTCCCGCCGGACGGGACCGCCCAGCTCACCGACTTCGCCGTCGCCGCCATGCTCGACGGGCATCTCCCGCTGAGCGACCCGGCGTTCGTCGCGCCCGAGCGGCGTCAGACCGGCGAGGGCGGGCCCGAGGCCGACCTCTACTCGCTCGGGGCGACCCTGGCGCTCGCCTCCCCCGACGCCGCGCCCGAGATCGTCGCCGCCCTCATGGACGAGGACCCGCGGGCCCGGCCGTCGCCCGAGGCCGTGCGCGCGGCGCTGTCCGCCGCGGCGGGGCATCCGGCCGCCGTCACCGCAAACCCCAAGCCAAGGGACGCATCGGCCCCCGCGAGCGAGCCCGGCACGGCCGGCGAAGGTCCCGCCGCGACCACGATCGCCATGGCCCTCAGCGGCACGCCGAGCGGGCCCGATGCCGCGGACAACACCACCGCACCCGGCGAATCCGGCATCCCAAACGAAGCCGGCCAAACCACCGCGAGCCCGGGCAGTTCCGCCCACCAGCACGACGGCGCGGATGTCACACAGGAGCAGCCCCTCGTCCCCGCCGGAGCCACCCCAGGGACCCCCGAAGCCGCACAGACACCCGGCGAAGCCGCGCAAGCACCCGGCGAAGCCGCGCAGGCACCCGGCGAAGCCGCACAGACACCCGGCGAAGCCGCACAGACACCCAGCGAAGAGGCACCGGCACCCGCCGAAGCCGCGCCGGCCGCGAAGAACGAGCGCCCCGCGCCGCCGGGCATCCGGTCCGAGCTCAAGGTCGCCGCACTCATCGGCGCCGGCGTGCTCGCGTTCCTCATCGCGGTCGCGTTCTTCCTCGACGGCGGCACCCCCACGAACGCGAACCAGGCCGCCGCCCAGACGAGCCCAGCCACCGACGCGGCCCTGGTGAACACCGAGCCCTCCCCGCCACCGTCCGACGATCCCCCCTCACCGAGCGTCGAGCCGTCCCCGTCGTCGCAGCCCCCGACCACGACCCGGGCACCGAAGACCACCCGGCCCACGACGACCTCGCCGAAGCCGGCCACGGTCACGTCGGCGAAGATCGGGCTCAACCCGGTGACGTACAGCGGGCCCTGCTCCGGCAACGGGCTCGACGTCCAGGTGACCGTGACGATCACCACGAATCAGCCCGGCACGAAGGTGACGTTCGCGACCACGGGCAAGGCCGCCAAGACGGTCACCGCCGTCGACGGGACGTACACCGAGACCTACCGCATGCGGGTCGACAGCAGCAGAAAGTACTCGTTCCCGATGACCCTGAGCGTGACCAGCCCGGGCACCACGACGGACTCGCTGACGTTCACCAACGCTTGCACCAAGCCCTAGAGAACTAGGATGTTGCGCCGGGCGACAACGCAACACACCACGATGTGCGTCTAGGGTTACGACCGCAGCACGTTGACCGTCATCTGCCGGAAGGTGGTCGCATGACCGACGACGACGCCACGCGCGACGGGCTGCCCAGATTCATCTACGGTGAGTACACGGGCGAGATCAAGCTGCCACCGCGGCCCGAAGAGGACGAGGCCGCGGGCCCGATGGATCGCAAGACCAAGATCCTCGTGGCGAGCGGTGGCGTGGCCCTGGCGCTGATCGTCGGGCTCGTCGTCGCGGCGCTGAGCACCAGCAGCGGGCCGGACGCCACGCCCGCCGCGGCGAACCCGGAGTCCTCGGTGGTGAGCGTGTCGTCCTCCGCCGCACCGGGGCCGACCGATGACGTCGCCCAGCCGACCCAGTCGTGGCCGCAGCTGAAGAACGACGACATCCCCGGCGGCAAGCCCACGACGTCGGGCAACCCGGGCGCCACCAAGACCACCAAGCCGGCGACGCAGACCACGAAGCCCGAGAGCAAGCCGACCACCCACAAGCCGCCGAAGCCCTCGTTCCCGGGACCCCGATGACCGAACCCGGCTCAGCGGAGGACGGGTTAGCGGGGAGGCCTGACGGTTTTCCGGTGCCACCACCGGAGGGCCTGTCGCGGCGCGCGGTCGCGCTGCTGGCCGGCGGCGGGCTCGCGGTCGTGCTCGTGGTCGGGACCGCGCTGGTGGCGCTGACCACCGGCGACGGTGACCGGCCGCGACCACCGGCGGCGGTGCGGGACACGCCGCAGCCGGTCGTGCCCGAGGACGCGGTGACGATCGGGCCGCCCGCGACCGCGCTGCGGACCACGGCGTCGGCGCGGCCGTCGGCGACGAAGACCCGGACGGCCTCGGCGGCGCCGACGACCCCGAGCGGGCCGCGGGTGCTCACGGTGACGGTGACCGCCGACCCGGACCGGTTCACCAGCTGCCGCGGCACGCTCGTCACCAAGCTCACGGTGCGCATGACGCTGAGCCAGCCGGGGCTTCAGGTGCAGTACACGATCAACGAAGGGTCGGCCGTGCGCCGGACGGCCTCGGGCACCACCTTCAGCGAGACGACACGCGCCACGGTCGGGCAGTCCCAGGGCGACCACCAGGTGCGCATCGCCGTGTCGCAGCCCAGCACCGCGAGCGCCACGACGGTCATCGAGGTCGACTGCGCCAGATGAATGTTCGTGAATCCCCCACGATTGGTTACGATCTATGTACCAACCGTGACGGGGTTGATCGGCCATGCTCGACGCGCGGAGCCTGCTCGTGTACTGCACGACGAACCAGGCCCTGCGCTGCGCCCCGATCGCCGACCGGCCGCACGGCGGGCTCGTCGTCGCGCCGCACCAGGGCGACGAGCGCGGCCTGCTCGAGACCGCGGCCTACCTGCGCGGACGCGCCCGGTTCGGCGCCCCGCTGCTGCTCGACGCGGCCCGGTACGCGGGCCCGGACCGGCTGCCGGCCAGCGCCCCGTTCAACCCGCGATGGCTGCGCCGCCAGCGCGAGCTGGGCCTGCCGGTGCTCACCGACTCCGGATACGTCGACGCCGGCGACGAGCGAGGCCTGGCCGGCATCCTGCACCGCACGATGGCGATCCCCGACGCCGTCGCGGTGCTGCCGCTGCACCCGGCCTGGCTGCGCGACCGGCTCCACCTGAACGTCCTCACCGGCCACCTGCGCGCCGCCGCGGTACCGGTCGCCCTGGTGCTGGAGGCGCGGGCCGACCCGTTCGCGCTCGACGGGTGCGTGCCCGGGCTGCTGGCGGTGCTCGGCTGCGGGGTGCCCGTCATGCTGCTGCGCTGCGACCTGTCCTCGCTCGGCGCGCTGTGCCACGGGGCGGTCGCGGCGGCCGTCGGCACCGTCGCCGCGCTGCGCCACCTCGCACCCCGCGAGGCCGACGGGGTGCGCCCGCCGTCGACGATCTTCCGGCCCACGATGTCGTACCGCCGGATCAGCGCGATCCAGCGCGCCAAACGCACCCGTCCCGACCCGCGGCTCTGGTCCTGCGACTGCCCGGTCTGCGCGGGCCGGGACCTCGACTGGATGGCCGGCCTCGGCGACCGCGAGCGCGAGGTCCCCGCGTTCGAGCACGCCGCGGCCGTGCTGTTCGCGCTGCGCGACGAGCTGCTCGGCGACGGGCGGCCGCTCCCCCGCGCCGCGCGCGACTGGGCCGAACGGTGCGCCGACGCCGCTCTCCGCGAGCGCGAGCTGGGCTGGGCCGTCACCCCGATGCTGCGCCACTGGCGGGACGCGGGCCCGAATCCGGTCGATCTGCGGCTGGCGAGCTGACAGAATCCGGCCGGTGTACGCGACCCTCTTCGTGCTCGGCATCCGACGCTGGTCCGCATACCGCACCGCCGCCCTCGGGGCGGCGTTCACCAACTGCGTGTTCGGCCTCATCCGCTCGGCCGTGATGCTCGCCGTCGTCGCCACCGCGGGCGGGACGCTCGGCGGCTACGACCAGGCGACCACGGCCACGTACGTGTGGCTCGGCCAGGCCCTCGCCGGGCCGATCAGCCTCTTCGGCTGGGGCGAGCTGGCGCAGCGCATCCGCTCCGGGGACATCGCGGTGGACCTCGCCCGCCCCGCCGACCCGATGCTGTCCTTCCTCGCCGCCGACCTCGGCCGGGCCACGTTCTCGCTGCTGCCCCGGGGCATCCCGCCGCTGCTCGTCGGCGCGCTCGTGACCGGGCTCGCGCTGCCGCACGTCCCGGGGCCGTATCTCCTCGGCGCGCTCAGCGTGGCGATCGCGAGCGCCCTGTCGTTCGCGTGCCGGTGGCTGGTCAACCTGAGCGCGTTCTGGCTGCTGGACCTGCGCGGGCCGATGACGCTGTACCTGGTGCTGTCCAATGTCCTGTGTGGACTCGTGGTGCCGGTGCGCTGGTTCCCGCACTGGCTCGCCGTGCTGGCCTCGGCGACGCCGTTCCCCTCGCTGCTGCAGGCGCCGATCGACGTGCTCACGGGAAAAGCAGGGGCGGCCACGGTACTGACGCAGGCTCTCTGGCTCGTGGGCCTGCTCGTCCTCGGGCGCCTCGTCTTCGCGCTCGGGGCGCGCAAGCTGGTGGTGCAGGGTGGCTGACCGGCCCTACCTCACCCTGGCGCGCATGCACGTGCGGGCCCAGACGGTGTACCGCGGATCGTTCGCCATCGAGCTGTTCGCGAGCGTCGGCGCGACCGTCAGCGGGCTGGGCGAGATGTACGTGGTCTTCGCCAACGTCCCCGCGCTCGGCGGCCTGACGTTCCCCGCGGCGCTGCTCGTCTTCGCGCTCGGGCACATCTCGATGAGCCTCGCCGACCTGTTCTTCGGCCATCTCGACGCGCTGCCGGGCTACCTGCGCGCCGGCACGCTCGACGCGTTCCTGCTGCGCCCGCTGCCGGTCCTGCCGCAGCTCATCAGCGCCGAGCTGTCGCTGCGCCGGCTCGGGCGGACCGCGGCCGGGGCGGTCGTCGCGGCGCTGGTCCTGGCCCGGCTCGACGTGCGGTGGACGGCGGCGAACGCGGCCCTCGTCGCGCTCACCGTGCTGAGCGGGGCGGCCATCTTCGCCGCGCTGTTCACGGCCGCGGCCGCGGTGCAGTTCTGGCTCGTCGACGGCGCCGACATCACCTCGTCGTTCGTCTACGGTGGACAGTACGCGTCGCAGTTCCCGGCCACGATCTACCCGGATCCGGTGCGCGTGCTGTTCACGTTCGTGGTGCCGACGGCGTTCGTGGCCTACCTGCCGGCGCTGACCCTGCTGCGGCTGCCGCCACCGCCGGGGTTTCCACTGTGGATCGGCTGGTGCGCCCCGCTCGCCGCGGCGGCGGTGTGGGCCGTCGCGCTGCTCGGCTGGCGGTCCGGGCTGCGCCACTACACGGGGGCGGGATCATGATCATCGAGGTGGACGGGCTGCGGCGGCACTTCGGCAAGGTGGCCGCCGTCGACGGGCTCTCGTTCGGGATCGAGCCGGGCGCGGCGGTCGGCTACATCGGGGCCAACGGCGCCGGGAAGTCCACGACCATCAAGATGCTCACCGGCATCCTGCGGCCCACCGCCGGCTCGGTGCGCACCTGCGGCCTGGAGCCGATGCGGCAGCGGCGCCGCCTGGCCCGGCGCATCGGCGTCGTCTTCGGCCAGCGCAGCCAGCTGTGGTGGGACCTGCCGCTGCGCGACTCGTACCGCGCGCTGGGCGCCATCCACCGCCTCGACCACCGCCCCCGCCTGGCCGAGCTCGGCGAGCGGCTCGACCTCACGCCCTTCCTGGACACGCCGGTGCGTCAGCTCTCCCTCGGCCAGCGCATCCGCGGCGAGGTGGCGGCCGCCCTGCTGCACTCCCCGGAACTGCTCATCCTCGACGAGCCGACGATCGGCCTCGACGTGCTGAGCAAGGAGCGGCTGCGCGCCTTCCTCGTGGAGCAGCGCGAGCTCGGCACCACGCTGCTGCTGGCCACGCACGACATGGGCGACGTGCGCCGGCTGACCGACCGCCTGCTCGTCGTCGACCACGGCCGGCTCGCCTTCGACGGCACCCTGGACGCGCTGGCCCGGCAGGTCGGCGCCGAGCGCATCCTCGTGCTCGACCTCGCCGAGCCGGCCCCGCCGCTGGCCGCGGTGCCCGGGGCGCGGCTCGTCGGCGTGGAGGCCGGCGGGCTGCGCCAGCGCCTGTCGTTCGCGCCCGGCACGACGACGGTGGCCGCGATCCTGGCATCGGTGGCGGCCACGGCCCAGGTGCACGACCTCACGATCGAGGAGCCCGACATCGAGGGCGTGGTGCGGCAGCTCTATTTGCTAGCGTCGAGCCCGTGACCCTGGCTGGTGCTGACGTCCTGCGCGCTGTGTCCCTCGTCCGGACGACCTTCGCCGACGTGCCCGACGACGGCTGGGACCGGCCGGCCGGCACGCTGTCGTGGACGTGCTGGGAGACCATGGAGCACATGGCCGACGACCTGTTCGCCTACGCGGGCCAGATCGCCGTGCCCGACTCCCCCGAGGACACCTACGTGCCGTTCGCGTGGCGCCCGCTGCGCGAGGGCGGCCCGGCGAACACCATCTTCGTGGAGGCCAAGAGCGGGACACTGGGCCTGCTGCGCTCCCTGTCGGCCTGCGGCGCGATGCTCGCGGCCGTGGTGGATGCCGCGCCCGCCGCGCGCCGCGGCTACCACCCCTACGGCGTGAGCGACCCGGAGGGCTTCGCCGCGATGGGCGTGGTCGAGGTGCTCGTGCACGCCTGGGACGTCGCCGACAGCGTGAACCGCGCGTGGACGCCGCCGGCCGACCTGTGCCGCGAGGTGCTCGACCGCCTCTTCGTGGAGGTGCCCGACCACGACGACCCGTGGCGGGTCCTGTTGTGGGCTACCGGGCGGGCCGAGCTGCCGGGCCGGGCGGCACGGACGTCGTGGCGGTGGGACGGCCGCCCGCTGGCGGGGCGGTAGTCCGGAAGGCCTGCCGATACGCGGACGGCGACGTGCGCATCGCGTTGGTGAAGTGGTGGCGGAACGTCACCGCGGCGTCGAAGCCCACGGCCGCCGCCACCTGCTCGATCGGCGCGTCGGTCGTCTCCAGCAGCGGCAGGCTCGCCTGAATGCGCTGGCGCAGCAGCCAGCGGATCGGGCTCGTCCCGGTGGCGCGCGTGAAGTGCCGCAGGTAGGTGCGTGGCGACATGTGCGCCTGCCGCGCCAGGTCGGCGAGGGTCAGCGGCGAGCGCAGGTGCGCCAGCGCCCACGCCAGGCTCGCCGCGATCCGGTCGTCGTCCGCGCCGGCCGGCACCGGGGCCTCGATGAACTGGGCCTGGCCGCCGTCGCGGTGGGGCTGCACGACCAGGCGCCGGGCCACCGCGTTCGCGACCGCCGCCCCGTGGTCGGTGCGCACCACGTGCAGGCACAGGTCGAGCCCGGCCGCGCTGCCGGCGCTGGTCCACACGTCGCCCTCGGCGATGTAGAGCACGTCCGGGTCCAGGTCGAGGTGCGGGAAGCGGGCGCGGAAGACGTCCGCGTAGCGCCAGTGGGTCGTGGCGCGGCGACCGTCGAGCAGGCCCGCGGCGGCCAGCGCGAACGCGCCCGAGCAGATGGACAGGATGCGCGCGCCGCGGGCGCGGGCCTCGCGCAGGGCCTCGAGGACCTCCGGCGGCGGGTCGGCGTGGACGGACTCGACGCCGGGGACGATGACGGTGCCGGCCGACGCGAGCAGGTCCAGGCCCGCCGGCGGGTGCAGGGTCGCCCCGCCCACGACGGGGATCGCGGGCGCCGGCTTCGAGCGCGTGGGGGCGCAGATCGTCAGGCGATACCAGGGAATGTCCAGCTCGGGGCGCGGAAGGCCGAAGATCTCGGTCACGATGCCGGTCTCGAACAGGGACATCCCGGCGAAGGCCAGCACCGCGACCGAGTCGCCGGCCGTCCTCGGGGCCGCAGCACGCATGGCGAGATCTTAGCCAGTAGCGGCGTTTTCGCCACTGGTGCGAGTCCCGGCCGCGACCGCAGGATCGTCGGTATGCGTGAAGCGATTGAGCACTTCGCCCGGCGGCTGCGGTTCGAGACCGATGTCAGCGACGTGCACTCGGCCCTGGCGGCCGGCGGCGGGAACCTGGTGGTGGTCGACTCCCGCGGCGATCAGGCCTGGGCGCAGGGGCACGTTCCGGGGGCCGTGCACCTTCCCACCGCCGACATCGCCGCCCGGGCGCGCGACCTCGTCGACGCCGGCCGGGAGGTCGTCACCTACTGCTGGGGGCCCGGCTGCAACGGCGCCACCCGGGCCGCCCTCGAGTTCGCGCGGCTCGGATACCGGGTGCGGGAGATGATCGGCGGGTTCGAGTACTGGGTGCGGGAGGGGCTGGCGTTCGAGACGAGCCGGGGGCCGCAGCGGCTACCGGCCGACGCTCTGACCGCCCCGCTGCGGGCCGTCTCCTGCGACTGCTGACAGGATCAGGGTCTTGCCGATCGCCGTCCTCGCCTCGATCGCGCGGTGAGCGGCGGGGGCGTCCCGCAGGCCGTACATCTGGCCGATCAAGGGCTCGAAGCGCTGCTCGGCCAGGGCGTGCAGCGCCTCGCCCAGCAGCTGCCGATGGCGCTGCACGGACAACTGCACGTCCGCGATGCCCGTCGTCGTGATGCCTCTCGCGTCCGCGGGCGGGGCGGTGAACGAGCCCGCCGGCGTGCCGTGGGCCGAGAAGCGGCCGCCGTCGCGGACCGCGTCGAAGGCCGCCCGGCCGTAGTCGCCGCCCGCGCCGTCCAGGGCGATGTCCACCGGCGCCAGCGACGCGGACCAGCCGGGAGCCGAATAGTCCACCACCTCGTCCGCGCCCAGGCCGCGCAGGCGGCCGAGCTTGGCCGGGCCGCGGGCCGCCGCGATCGCCGCCGCCCCGGCCGCGCGCACCAGCTGCACCAGGATCGCGCCCATGCCTCCGGCGGCCGCGGTGATCAGCACCCGGTCGCCGGGGCGGACCTCCACCAGTCGCAGCAGGGCCAGGGCCGTCACGCCGTCGTGCAGGACGGCGGCGGCATCCGGGTCCTCGACGCCGTCCGGGATCGGGACCAGGGCCGCGGCCTCGGCCAGGGCGACCGTCGCGTAGCCGCCGCCCGCGTGGCCGGTGCGGGCCACCACCCGGCGGCCGATCCACTGTGGATCCACGCCGCCGCCGACCGTGGTCACCGTGCCGGCCACGCCGACACCGGGGTGGTACGGGAGGGTGACGGGGAAGAACGGGGCACCGTGGCCGGCCCGCACGCGGGTCTCCAGCCACAGGGTGTCGGCGGCGGCCACGGCGATCTGGACCTGGCCGGGGCCGGGCGCCGGGTCGGGCGCGTCGACGGGGACGAGAACCTCCGGACCGCCGAAGCGGGACACCTCGATCACACGCATGGAACCACCCTCGGACCTCAAGCATGGTTCATGTCAAGCCGGGTAGCGGCTGCGGCGTGAGCGGGACTGAAACCGAAAGCGACGTGACGCTGCACGTCAACGGGCGCGAACACCAGCTGCGGCTCGACAACCGCAGCACGCTGCTCGACACGCTGCGCGAGCAGCTCGAGCTCACCGGGGCGAAGAAGGGCTGCGATCACGGGCAGTGCGGGGCGTGCACGGTTCTGCTCGACGGGCGGCGGGTGGTCAGCTGCCTGGTGCTCGCGTGCTCGGTGGACGGCGCCGCGGTGACGACCGTCGAGGGGCTCAGCGCGGGGCGGGGGCTGCACCCGATCCAGGAGGCGTTCATCGCGCACGACGCGATGCAGTGCGGGTTCTGCACGCCGGGGCAGGTCTGCTCCGCGGTCGGGCTCACGGCGGAGGAGACCGAGTCGCCGGCCGCGATCCGGGAGGCGATGAGCGGCAACATCTGCCGGTGCGGGGCCTACACGCACATCGCCGCGGCCGTGTTCGAGGTGGCGGCGGCGGTATGAGGCCATTCGAGTACGAACGACCCGGCGACGGGCCCGGGGCCGTCGCCACCATGGCGCGGCCGGGGGCGATGTTCCTGGCCGGGGGCACGAACCTCGTCGACCTCATGAAGCTCGGCGTCACGTCCCCGGAGCTGCTCGTGGACATCACGGGCCTGCCCTACCACGGCATCGAGACGGGCGAGGGGGTGCGCATCGGAGCGCTGGTGTCCAACACCGAGCTCGCCCGCGACGAGACGATCCGCCGCCGCTACCCGGTGGTGTCCGAGGCGATCCTGGCCGGCGCGTCGGGGCAGCTGCGCAACCGGGCGACCGTCGCCGGCAACCTGCTGCAGCGCACCCGCTGCCGGTACTTCCAGGACGTCACGAAGGCGTGCAACAAGCGCTCGCCGGGCACCGGCTGCGACGCCCGCGACGGGGAGCATCACGACCTGGCGATCCTGGGCGCGTCGCCGCAGTGCGTCGCGACGAACCCGTCCGACCTGGCGGTGGCGCTGTCCATCGTGGACGCTTCGGTGCACTATCTCGGGCCCCACGGCCCGGCCGCGATCAGCGTGCACGACCTGTACCGCCGGCCCGGCGACCGCCCGGACCTGGACACGAACCTGCCCCCGGGGTCGCTGATCACCGGGGTCGTCCTGCCCGAGTGCCCCATCGCCGCCGGCTCGCGCTACCGGAAGGTCCGCGACCGTGCGAGCTTCGCCTTCGCGGCCGGCTCGGTCGCGGCCGCGCTCGACGTGCGCGACGGCATCGTGCACGACGTGCGGCTGGCCTGGGGCGCGGTCGCGCACCTGCCGTGGCGGGCCTGGGCCGCGGAGCGGGCGCTGCGCCACGGGCCGGCCACGCCCGAGCACTACGCCCGGGCCGCCGAGGAGGAGCTGGCGTTCGCGAAACCGTTGCGCGACAACGCGTACAAGATCACGCTCCTGCGGAACCTGACCGTCGAGCTGCTGCGGGAGTTGACGCCGTGACCCTCCTCGAGACGACTGTCCACATCGGACGCGCGGAGCCGCGGCTCGAGGCGCGGGACAAGGTGACGGGGCACGCGCGGTACGCCGCCGACCACCCGATCCCGGGCGCCTGCCACGCCTGGCCCGTGCCGGCCGGGTTCGCCCGCGGCCGGATCACCGCCGTGGAGGCCGAGGCGGCGCTCGCCCTCGACGGGGTGCTCGCGGTCATCTGGCACGCGAACGCGCCGCGCCTGGAGCCCG
Source organism: Dactylosporangium thailandense (assembly GCF_059739745.1). NCBI lineage: Bacteria > Bacillati > Actinomycetota > Actinomycetes > Micromonosporales > Micromonosporaceae > Dactylosporangium > Dactylosporangium thailandense. Next base: position 11,997,511 of record NZ_AP029195.1, on the reverse strand, counting down.
TCGACGATCCCATGCTCCTGCTGCTGCAGTCGCCCGAGGTGTCGTACTACGGCCAGATCATCGCCCTCGTCGTGGCCACGACGCCGGAGCGGGCCCGCGAGGGCGCCGAGGCGGTGACGGTCCGCGCCGACGTGTCCCCGCCCGACGCCGTGCTGCGCGCCGACCACCCCGGCCTCTACGAGCCCGAGATCGTCAACGCCGGCTACCGGGGCCGGCTGGACCGCGGCGACTTCGACGCCGGATACGCCGCCTCGGCGGTGCGGGTCGACGCCACCTACCGCACCCCGACCGAGCACCACGTGGCGATGGAGCCGCACGCGACCACCGCCTTCTGGGAGCGCGGGCGGCTCGACGTGTTCGACTCGACCCAGGCGTCCTCGACGGTCCGCGAGACCCTGGCCGCGCTGTTCGGGCTGGCGCCGCAGCTCGTGCGGGTGCACAACGAGCACGTGGGCGGCGGCTTCGGCTCCAAGGGCACGGCGCGGCCGAACACGGTGCTGGCCGCGCTGGCCGCCCGATGTGTCGGCCGCCCGGTCAAGCTGGCCGTGCCGCGCTCGATGGTGTTCGCGCTGGGCGGGTACCGCACCCCGACCATCCAGCGTGTCCGGCTCGGCGCCGACAGCACCGGCCGGCTGCTGGCGATCGGGCACGACTCCATCAGCCAGACCTCGCGCCTGACGGAGTTCGCGGAGCAGTGCGCGGTGGTCAGCCGCGTGCACTACGCGGCGCCGAACCTGACCACCAGCCACCGCGTCGTGGCGCTGGACGTGCCGCCGCCGACCTGGATGCGGGCGCCCGGCGAGTGCCCGGGCTCGTTCGCGCTGGAGTCGGCGATCGACGAGCTGGCCGCGGCCGGCGGCTGGGATCCGGTGCGGCTGCGCATCGGCAACGACACCGACCGGGACGCCGAGGGGCGGCCGTTCTCCAGCCGGCACCTCGTGGAGTGCCTGCGCGAGGGCGCGAGCCGGTTCGGCTGGGCCGATCGCGACCCCCGCCCGGCGGCGGTGCGCGAGGGCCGCTGGCTGCTCGGCACCGGGGTCGCGGCGGCGTCGTTCCCGGCGATCACCTGGCCGTCGACGGCGACGGCGCGGGCGACCGCCGACGAGCACTTCGAGGTCGCGGTCAACGCGGCCGACATCGGCACCGGGGCCCGCACGGTGCTGCGCCAGATCGCCGCGGACGCGCTCGGGTGCGACGAGATATGCGTGGAGATCCGGGTCGGCGACAGCGCGATCGGCTACGCGACCGTCGCGGGCGGCTCGATGGGCACGTCGTCGTGGGGCTGGGCGGTGACGAAGGCGTGCCGCCTGCTGCGCGAGCGGATCGACCGGGTGCACGGCGGCGAGGTGCCGCCCGAGGGGGTCGCCGTGACCGCGGACACCACCGCGGACATCGCCGCCCGGGAGGAGTACGCCCGCCACGCCTTCGGCGCCCAGTTCTGCGCGGTGCGCGTGGACCCCGAGACCGGGGAGGTGCGGCTGGACCGGATGCTCGGCGTGTTCGCGGGCGGCCGCATCGTGAACCCGACCACGGCCCGCTCGCAGCTCATCGGCGGGATGACGATGGGCGTGTCGATGGCGCTGCTGGAGCAGACGGTGCTCGACGCGCGCTCGGGCGCGTTCGTGACGGCGGACCTGGCGGCGTACCACGTCGCCGTCAACGCCGACATCCCGCGCATCGACGTCACGTTCGTGCCCGAGACGGACCCGCACCTGAACCCCATGGGCTCGAAGGGCCTCGGCGAGCTCGGGATCGTGGGCGCGGCGGCGGCCGTGGCCAACGCGGTCCACCACGCCACCGGGGTGCGCTGCCGATCGCTGCCCATCACGCCCGCCCTGCTGCTGCCGGCCGTGCCAGGATGAGGCCATGGCCATTCCGGACTACCGCGCCGCGGACGCGATCGCCGTGCGCGCCAGCGTCACGCTGCTCGACGGCCCGCTCGACCTGACCCTGCCCACCCCGTGCGCCGGCTGGACCCTCGCCGACCTGCTCGCGCACATGACCGTCCAGCACCTCGGCTTCGCCGCCGTCGCACGCGGGGAGTCGTGGCCGCTCGAGCGCTGGGCGCCGAAACCGCTCGGGGCCGACCCGGCCGCCGGGTACGCGGCCGCGGCCGACGAGGTGATCGCCGCGTTCGCCGCCGTGGACCTGGACCGGGACGCGCACTTCGCGGAGCTCGCGCCGGTGCCGATCCCGGTCCGGCGGGGCATCAGCGCGCACGCCATCGACTACGTGGTGCACGGCTGGGACGTGGCCACGACCCTCGGCCGGCCGTGGGAGCTGCCCGAGGACGTGCTGGAGACGACGTGGCCGATCGCCGAGGGGGTGCCCGACACGACGAAGGCGTTCGCGGCCCCGCGGCCCGCACCCGCGGGAGCGTCCACGATGGACCGGATCCTGCTACGCCTCGGGCGCGTACCGCGCTAGCGCCTCGACGGGCGGGATCACGTAGTAGGCGCCGGTGAGCGGGGCCGTGTAGCGCGTCAGCGCGTCGCGCACCCCGTCGCCGACGCCGGCCATGCGGCGCAGCATCTCCGCCAGGGGGTGCTGTGTCGCGCAGAAGCCGACGAACATCGTGCCGTGCTCGCGCACGGTGCCGTAGGCGGTGTTGCGGCGCAGGATCTTCAGCTCCTCGCCGTCCTGCTCGATCACGGTGCGGGCCACGTGCGAGGTCGGCGGCTTGTGCTCGTCGTCGAGCTCGACGGAGTCGGCCTTGGTGCGGCCGATGACCGCCTCCTGCTCGGCGACGGTGAGCGCCTCGAACGCGTCGGAGTCGTGCCGCCACTGCTGCACCAGGGCCACGCTGCAGCCCGCGGCCGGGCCCTCGGCGAGCGCGGCGACGGACGGGGCCTGGCTGCGCGGCGGGTTCTCGGTCCCGTCGATGAAGCCGGTCAGGTCGCGGTCGTGGTGGTACACCCAGCCGGCGACCTCGGTGGCGGTGACCGCGACGGTCTCGAGGATCGCCAGCGCGGCCCGGGTGTAGTCGAACAGGGCGGTGCGGTCCGCGCCGGCCAGCCACAGCCAGGCGTCGTGCTGGGTCGCGGGCATGGTGAACCCGTCCGGGCCGGCGATCGCCTCGGTGAAGTCCGCGGCGACGACCGGCTCCCACAGCGACGGGCGGACGCCGACGACCACGTTGATGGCGCCCGTCGCGGGCATCGGCTCGCCGACCGCGGTCAGCGCGGTGAACAGATCGCGCGGCGCCGCCCCCGGGCGCAGGTCGAACTCGAGGTACGCGTGCTCGGCCAGGGCCGCCGCGAAGATGCCCGGCTGCGGGGTCGGTGCCATGCGCTTGATCGTAGGCGACAGGACATTTGTCACCGCCGGACCGCGATCGACGAATCTGCCCGGCGGCCGGCCGCGACCCTAGCGTCGATGTCATGAACGCGGTCGATCTGCAGAACCTCTCCTACGCCTACGGCGGCGTGCGGGCCGTCGAGGACGTGACGCTGTCGGTGCGGACCGGCGAGGTCGTCGCCGTCCTCGGTCCCAACGGGGCCGGCAAGTCCACGACGCTGCTCATGCTGCTCGGACTGCTGCCGCCGAGGACCGGCACGGTGCGGCTGCTCGGCCGGGAGCCGTCGGCCGCGGCCGCCGCCGGGCTCGTCGGCGCGATGCCCCAGGCCGGTGGGCTGCTCCCCCGGTCCACCGTCGGCGACCTGCTGCGGTTTCTCCATGACGTGTACCCCCACCCCATGCCGATCGCCGAGGCGCTCGAGCTCGCCGACCTGACCGGGCTGGCCGGGCGGACGGTCGAGCGGCTCTCCGGCGGCCAGGCCCAGCGGCTGCGGTTCGCGATGGCGGTCATCGGCCGCCCCGACCTGCTCGTGCTCGACGAGCCGACCGCCGCGCTGGACGTGGAGGCCCGCCGCGACTTCTGGACGGCGATGCGCGCCTACGCCGGCCAGGGCCGCACGGTGCTGTTCTCGACGCACTACCTCGAGGAGGCCGACGACAACGCCGACCGCATCGTGGTGCTCGACCGCGGGCGGGTGATCGCCGACGGCACCGCCGCCGACGTGAAGCGGCGGGTGGCGGTGCGCACGGTGAGTGTGACCAGCCTCGATGCCGACTATGCCGCGCTCCCCGGCGTCGTGACGGTCGCCGAGCGGGCCGGGCGGACGGTGCTGACCAGCACCGACGCCGACGCCACCGTCCTCGCCCTCGCCTCCGCGGGCCTGCTGCGCGACCTCGAGGTCGTCGGCGCCGGGCTCGAGGAGGCCTACCTCGCCCTGACCCGCCTGGAGGCCTGACCATGCTGCCCTACATCCGCCTCGAGCTGCGCCGGCTGATCCGCACCCCCGGGCTGCTCATCTTCACCGTGCTCATGCCGCTGCTGAGCTACGTGCTGTTCACGAACATCAGCACGGTCACCGGGCAGGACAAGAGCATCGCCGCGGTCTACACGATGGTGTCGATGGCCGGGTACGGCGCGATCGGCGGCCTGCTCAACTACGCCTCCGGGCTCGTGATCGACCGCTCCGTCGGCTGGCTGCGGCAGCTGCGGCTGACCCCGCTGCCGCCGGTCAAGGTGGTGCTGGGCAAGGGGCTCGCCGCGATGGCCGCCGGGCTGCCGCCGGTGCTCGCGCTGTGCCTGGCCGCGGTGCTCATCAACGGGGTGCGGCTGGACGCCTGGCGGTGGCTGGCGATCCTGCCCCTGCTGTGGGCCGGGGCGCTGCCGTTCGCGCTGCTCGGGCTGGGGCTGGGCTACCTGGCCACCAGTCAGACCGCGCAGCCGCTCAACCTGCTGGTGTACCTCGGGATGTCCATCCTGGGCGGGCTGTGGCTGCCGCTGTCCATCATGCCGTCCTGGGTCGCGGCGATCGGGCGGCTGCTGCCCACGTACGCGTACGCGGACATGTCGTGGCGGGTCGCGTTCGGCGGGGCGCCGAGCCTCGGCGACGTCGTGACGCTGCTCGTGTGGCTGGTCGCGTTCACCGGGCTGGCGATCTTCGGCTACCGCCGCTCGGTCCGCCGCATCGCGGTGCTGTGAAAGGGTGGGCGGCATGACGCGCGGGAACCGTCCCACGATCGGCGGGATGATCTGGGTCGCGGTGTGGACGTTCCCGCTCATCGATCCGCTGACCAACGCCACCAGCACGACCGCGGTCGCCGGGCTGGTCGCGTTCGAGCTGCTGTACGTCTTCACGGCCGCCCTGGGCTTCGACTCGCTCGCCGTCACCCGCCGCCACCACGTCCTCTTCGGGCTGGTGGCGGCGCTCGGGGCCGGGCTCGCGCTCACGCAGGGCTCGCACTGGATCGTGCTGCTGCTGTTCGTGTCGACCTGCGGCGTCGCGGTGTACACCGGGACCGAGCGGCCGGTCGGCGCCGTGTGGGTGCTCGCCGGCGCGCTCGCCGCGCAGATCGGCATCGGGCTCGCGGTCGGCGCCGACTGGTGGCAGACCGGCAGCGTCATCATCGGCACGATCCTGTCGTCGCTGCTCGTCGGGGCGGTGCGGCAGATGATGCGGCTCGTCCGGGAGCTGCAGCACACCCGGGAGGCGCTGGCCGAGGCGGCGGTCGCCGAGGAGCGGCTGCGCTTCTCCCGCGACCTGCACGACCTGCTCGGCCACACCCTGTCCGTGATCGTCGTGAAGGCGGAGGTCGTGCGGCGCATCGCCGAGCGCGACCCGGCCGCGGCGGCGGCCCAGGCGGCCGACATCGAGCAGGTCGGGCGGCGGGCGCTGGTCGAGATCCGGGAGGCGGTCACCGGCTACCGCGAGACCGGCCTCACCGCCGAGCTCGCCCGTGCGAAGGGCGCCCTGACCGCGGCCGGCATCACCGCCGAGGTGCTGCGCACCGCCGACCCGCTGCCGGACGCCGCCGACCGGCTGCTCGCATGGGTGGCGCGGGAGGCGGTGACGAACGTGATCCGGCACAGCGGGGCGGGCCGGTGCGACATCTCGGTGACGACGACCGGCGGGGCGGCGGTGCTGCACGTGAGCGACGACGGCGACTTCGCCCCGGACGCCCCGGCGCCGGAGCCCGGCAACGGCCTGCGCGGCCTCGGGGAGCGGCTGCTCGGCGCGGGCGGGGCGCTGGAGACGGGCCCCCGGCCCGAGGGTGGGTTCATGCTGACTGCGAGGCTGCCGCTGTGACGATTCGGGTGTTACTGGCCGAGGACCAGGGCATGATGCGGGGCGCGCTGGCGCTGCTGCTCGGCCTGGAGCCCGACCTGGAGGTGGTCGCCCAGGTGAGCAGCGGCGACGCGGTCGTGCCGGCGGCGCTGGAGGCCCGGCCCGACGTGGCGCTGCTCGACATCGAGATGCCGGGCGGGGACGGGATCAGCGCGACGGCGGAGCTGCGCCGGAGGCTGCCCGGGTGCCGGGTGCTGATCCTGACGACGTTCGGGCGGCCGGGGTACCTGCGGCGGGCCATGGAGGCGGGCGCCAGCGGCTTCCTGGTGAAGGACGGGCCGGTGGAGTCCCTGGCCGCGGCCGTGCGGCGGGTGCTCGCCGGCGAGCGGGTGGTCGACCCGGAGCTGGCCGCGGCCGCGCTGGCGGCGGGGCCGGACCCGCTGACCGAGCGGGAGCGCGACGTGCTGCGCGAGGCGGCCGACGGCTCGACGGTCGCGGACATCGCCAAGCGGCTGCACCTGTCGGAGAGCACGGTGCGCAACTACCTGTCGGCGGCGATCACCAAGACGGGGACCCGGAACCGGATCGAGGCGGTGGGCGTGGCGCAGTCCCGCGGGTGGCTCTGAAAGTTGAGTCGAGGTGACTCAGGTCACGTTCGCGGACGGAAGACGGTGGGCACCCCCGAGGTTGTAAGACTTGAGCGACACGGGCTCAACCTTGGAGGGACTGCATCATGTTGCTGCGCACCGCACCGTTGCGGAATGTTGACGCGTTCGACCAGTTCTTCGGCTCGCCGGTTCGCGGCGGCGCCACCGCCGCGCTGGACGCGTACCGCGACGGGGACACCTTCTTCGTCGAGATCGACCTGCCCGGCGTCGACCCGGCGACCATCGACGCCACCGTCGACCGCAACGTGCTCACCGTCCGCGCCGAGCGGACCCGCACCGAGCGCGAGGGCGTCCGCCGCGTCATCACCGAGCGCCCGACCGGCACCGTGACCCGGCGCCTGGTCCTGGGCGACAGCCTCGACACCGAGCGGCTCGAGGCGAGCTACGACGCCGGCGTGCTCACGCTGAGCATCCCGGTGACCGAGCGGGCCAAGCCGCGCCGGATCGAGATCGGCACGGCCCCGCGCGAGCTCGCCACCGCGCGGTAAAGAATGCCGGCCCCGCGCTGACGGGCGCCGAGGGCCGCGGTCCCCGAGGGGGCCGCGGCCGTCGCGTTTCCGGGGCGATTCGGAATCGATCGTCGTCGCCACAGCCGGTTATTCCCGATGCGCTCGCGGTGATCATCCGGCGTATTTGCCCGGTGGCAAAATGCCCCGGAGGCGGTGGCGGGGCGTCCGACGGGTGGGACGGGGCCGGCGGCAAAGGGTGGCGGCGAGGGTGCACACCGTCCCGGCGGCCGGTCCGCGCAATTGCGGCGGGGCGCCCCCGGCGGCAAAGGCGACCGGCCTCGGCGGCAAAGGCGACCGGATCGATCGGCAATGCGCGGGGTCTTAGCGAATCCGCGCGGGGCGCGGGCCCCGAATGGGGAAAGCGGCTGCCCGAACGACCGTATGGCCTCAGGAATGCAAAACGGGCCGGGTGCACGATTCGTGCACCCGGCCCGCCCGCTTCGATCACGTCACGCCCGCGGGCGTGCGGTCAGCGGCCCGCCTCGGCGTGGTAGCGGTCGACGATGTCCTGCTTGATGCGGCCCCGGTCGGACACGTCGATGCCCTTGGCCTGCGCCCACTCGCGGATCGCGCGGTTCTGGTCGCGATCCCCGCGGGTCACGCTGCGGCCCCGGGCCTCCCGGCCACGCGAGGTCGCCACGACACCGCCGCGACCGATCTTCGTCGCGGCGGCGACGAAGGGAGCCACCGCGTCGCGCAGCTTGGCCGCGTTGCCGGCGGACAGGTCGATCTCGTACTGCACGCCGTCGAGCGCGAAGACGATGCTCTCGGCGGCGGGCTTGCCGTCGATGTCGTCGATCAGCTCGTGGATGACGCGTTTTGCCATGAGTGGCCTTTCCTCGGTCGTACCCAGGTGTAGAGAACCGTTGTGCAGAACTATGCGCACCGAACCGATCCGGGCCTCGGCACCGAGCGCACCGGCCGTATCATTCGGACACAAACACATTACTTGGCGACATGCTACGCCCATGACTCGGGCGAGATTACCTCCACACTAGCTCTTTCGTCCGCCCGGCACCGAAATCGGCATGTCACGAAACGCATACAACACGAAACGCACACGATCGGTAAAGACGACGCGGCGAATAGGCGTGATCGGCGTGCCCCGATCGCGTCAACGGCCACCCCGGGCGGATGGCGGGAACTCACCCGAGAGCCGCACAACATCGCAGTCGTGGAGTCAGGCGAGTATCCGCAGCGACAGCAGCAACGCGCCACCGACCACGAGGAGCAGCCCGCCGACGGAGGCGATCCGCACCAGCCACGACCCCTCACGCACCAGGCGGGTCCAGTGCAACAACTGGGCACGGGTGAAGCCGAGCAGCCGGCGGGCCCAGGCGAACTCCATCGCGAGCAGCGCCAGGCCGGCCAGGATGACGACCCAGCCCGGGCCGGGCAGCGGCAGGAGCACCACGCCGACCGCGATGACCAGGGTGCCGACGACCGCGACGGCGATCTTCACGCCGAGGCGGCCGAGCGGGGTGGAGTACGCCCGCGCCCGCATGCGCAGGTAGGCATCGCGCACCCGGTGGACTCTCGCCCGCGCGGGCGAGAGGGCGGGTCGATCGGGGGCGGTGGCGGTGTCGCGTGGCTGGTCGGGCACCGTTCCATGGTCCACGCTCCGGCAACCGGGGAGCACCATGCCCGGCAAATCGGACTAATTACGCATAGTCACCACATACGGGACGAGAATCGGCGAAGTTCGCATCCATGTGGCCGGTACAACCACGGCCACGACACGCCGAAAGTCACCCTCGCGAGCCGGGAGAGGTCCGGAATCAGGCGTAACGCCCGACCCGTCCACCTCACTGCCGCGCAATTCTCGTTCCCATCACGCAAAGAGCCGTCACTCCCATGCGCCACAGGACGTTACCGGAATGAATTGACGTACGGCCCACACGTCACGTCAAGGACCCCGACCGCGCCCAGAAAACCAGACATCGCACGCAGGATGTTCGGTTGACGGCAAATCGGGCCCAGAAACACTACAGAGTGAGATCGTAGAATCACTGCGCGTAACACTGGGAATCGCCTCAACATAGGAGAGGCGGGGCACGGCATGCTCCGCGAGCGGTGCCGGGGGGAGTACGACATGAGCGCTATCCGACCATCGACCGTCGAGGTCGAGACATCCCTACGACTCGTCGCGCCCGACGCGACCGCGCTGCCGGTGCGAGCCAGCCTGCGCTATGACCCGAACGACCCGTACGCGGTCCACGTGCTCTTCCATGCGGAGTCCGCGGGCGGCGAGCCGGTCAGCTGGTCGTTCGCGCGGGAGCTGCTGTTCACCGGGCTCGACGAGCCCGCAGGCATCGGCGACGTGCGCGTCTGGCCGTGGAACGGGCCACGTGGCGACTTCGTCGCGCTGGCGCTGTCCTCGCCGGACGGCAATGCACTCTTCGAGGTGCCACGCAGCGTGCTGGTGCGGTTCCTGCGGCGCACCTACAGCGTGGTGCCGCGCGGTCACGAGACCGACCACCTCGATGTCGACAACGCGGTGAGCCGGCTCCTCGCCGGCCGCTGAGCTCGACGGCGCGCCCCTCACCGGCCGGCCGCGGACCACCTCCGCGGCCATCGCGCGGCACCACCCGCCCGCCGGAGAATCCCGCGCCGACCAGTACCCGCCGGCCCTCACCTGCCACCCGCGGTACACCCGAACACGAGCGAAACCGGGCGCCACGCCATGCCCTCCACCTCCGGCACTCCGCCAGATGCCGGGACCGGGGCCGGCGTGGCGCCCGACGCGTTGAGCCGGGCGCCCGCACCGGGATAGCCTCCCTGCGTGACGGGGGGCCTGATGGGTGCGTCCAGGCGCGGACCGGCCGACGTCGGGTCCTTCGCCGGCACCGCCCTGAGCCTGATCGGCCGCCACTTCCCCACGCTGCTGGCGGTCGCCGCGGCCGGCTTCGCCGCACGGTGGGGCGCCACGCGCCTGGCCGTCGTCGCGAGCGCCTGGCACCCGCTCGCGGGCACGCTGCTGCTCATGGTCGTGCCGCTGCTGGTGCTCATGACCTACGTGTTCATGATGCGCGTCGTGCGCGGCTCGCTGCCGTTCGCCCGCGCCGCCCACGACCGCGCCGGCACCTGGCACGACGGCATCCTCGACCACCTCGGCAGCGTGCTGCTGCCCTTCCTGGCCGTGTGGTCGGCGCAGGGGTACCTCGACGACACCATCGAGCGCTACCGGTACGCGGTATGGGACGACTACCACCAGGCCCGCTTCGCCGCCGTGCTCGAGGGCGGCCCGATGCCGCTCACCGACACCCAGCGGCTGGACCTGGGCCTCTCCCCCGCCGTGCTCGCGGTCGTCGCCGTCGCGTTCGCCGCGCGCTGGGGCCTGGGCCGGCTGCGCAGGCCGCGCGAGGAGGGCGCCCCGCCCCGGGGCCCGCACTGGCTGGGCCTGCTCGCCGCCTACCTCGAGTCGGTCTGGCTGATGCTCGTGTTCATCCCGCTCGCCGCGCTCCCCGGGCTCGCCGGCGACTGGTTCGGCGGCCTGCGCATCGGCTCCTGGCTCGGCGCGGTGCGGGCCGACATCACCGGCGGACTCGGCGACATCGGCAACCCGTTCGCGATCGCCGCGGGCGCCGTGTTCGTCGTCGCGGGGCTGCTGCTGGCCAACGCGCAGACCGTCGTGCTCGCCCCGGTCGCGTGGCTCACCGTCGGCGCGGTCGTCTACGGCCACCGCCCGGCCGACCTCGCCCGCGACCACGAGGAGCGCCACGCCGGCCGGGCCGGCCTCGTGCGGCAGTGGGCGAGGCGTCAGGTCCGCGACGAGTTCAACGACCGCTTCGGCCCGCTGCTGGGCGGCCTGCGGCTGCTCGCCCGCGGGAGCACCCGGCCGCTGCTGCTGTTCTGCCTCCTCTTCGTGGCGGTCTCGCCGCTGGTCGTGGACGGGCGCCGGCTCGGCGGCCTGGAGGCGTGGCTGTGGGATCTCGAGCGCTGGATCGCCGGCCCGCGCGACGACCAGACCTGGCTGTTCCTGGACCAGATGCTGAACCCGCTCAACGAGATCGTCGCGAACGTGGTGCTGGTCTGCCTGCTGAGCGCGGCGATCGACCGGCTGGTGCTGGCGCAGCGGCTGGACCCCGAGCTGCGCGACGCCGCCGCGCTCCCGGAGCCCGCCGACGCCCCCGAGCCCGTCCCGGCCGCGGCGGCGTGGGCACCCGCGGCCGAGGCGCCGGCGCGCAACCCGGAGGCGCCGTTCGCGGTGCCGATCGGAACCCCGCCCGCCGATCCGCCTCCGCTCGCGGAGGACGACGCGACGCAGGAGATGGCCGCGCCCGCACCCGCGCCTCCGGTCCTGGAGGACGACGCCACGCAGGAGGTGGCGGCGTCACTGCTCACGGCGCCGCCGCTCACGGCGCCGCCGCAGGACGCGACGCCGGATGACGCGACGCAGGAGATGGCGCTGCCCCGCGTCCGGCCCGAGGACGAGCCGACGCGCGAGATCGGGCGGTTCTAGGGCCGCGGCAGGCGGGCGTAGGACGGGTACGCGGTCGGAACGCCCACGAAGAAGGCCGCCGGGGTCGCGCCGGCCGGGAGCAGGAAGTAGTAGTCGCGCTGGTAGGGGCCCTCGCTCGCGGGCGCCGAGGCACCCGCCGCCCGGGGGCGGTCGCAGCCACCGCCGGACGGGAGGCCGACCGGGGACAGCTCCACCGGCCGGTCCCCGAACCGCCGCGCGCCGCCGTCCTCCAGGTAGACCGTGCACCCCGCGAGGGCCCCGGCGTCGGCGGTCTCGTACGTGACCTTCGCCTGCCACACCCGCCCGCCGCCCAGGTCGACGGGCTTGCCGGAGCGGTCGGCCGGGGACTCGACCTCGGTGACGGCGTCGAGGCGCATCCGGGCGCCCGCGTACGTCACCCAGCCGCCCTGCGCCCCCGTCACCGGCACGTGCGGCTCGGTCGGGTTCTCGAGATAGACGTGGGCGTCGCGGAAGTAGGGCCCGGCGAGCGCGGCGGCGACGGCCGGGACGAGCAGGAGCAGGCCCCAGCGGTTGCGTCGCCACCAGCCCCCGTTCACGCCGCGAGCCTCGCGTCCGGGACGTCCAGCGGGGTGGACTGGCCGAGCCACTGGGGTACCGATGCGGCAATCGGCACTTCGGCCAGGGTCAGCAGGCCCGGTCCGAGGCCCGAGTGCTCGCCCAGGAGCAGGGTCAGGTCCTTCGCGTCCCTGGCGACCTCGAAGACGATGTGGCCCTCGACCCAGACGCCGGGCTGGAACGCGCGGCCGTCGGTGAGGGGCTGGGTGACGCGGCCCGTCGCGCTGAAGGTGCGGTCGCGGTCGTCGCGCAGGCGCGCGTACTGCAGGATCACCGGCTCCCGCGTCGCCGCCACCCGGACGCGGACCAGCACCCACACGCCGGTGGTGTCGAGGGTCAGGCCGTTGCGCGGGTGCTTGAGCTTCGTGCCGCCCGCCGCGTCGAGGACGACGACCTGGAAGGTGTCCACGTCGACGACGCCGCCGGCCTTCCCGGGCCGCAGGAAGGGCCGGCCGCCGTGCTCCTGATCGGGCTTGAGGCGCACGACCAGCGCCCCGGCCGCGACCGTCGCCAGCACCAGCAGCGCGGTGACCATCCGGGTCCGCAGCGGCGGGCCGGCCCTGCGGTGCCGGGCGGCGGCCGGCGGTGCGGACCGGTCGGTGGCGACCATCAGGAGGCCGGTTTCGTGTCGATCGGGACCATCGCCACCGCGGCCGGCCGCTCCTTCGCCGGCAGCCACGCGCCCTTGTTGCTGGCGTTGTCGAAGGTGTACGTGAGGGCGAAGATGTCCACCTGCAGCTCGGTCGGCACCGGCGCCTCGGCCCGCTGCTCCCAGAAGTAGCCGAACCGGGCCGGCACGCCGGGCTGCACGGCCGCGTTCTCGGCGGCGTCGGCCGCGCCCGCCACGTGGTCCGCGTACTTCGCCGGCACCCCCTTGACCCCGTGGATCCGCAGGGCCTGGGTGTGCAACAGGGTGCTCTCGCCGGCGTCGGTCACCTCGACCGTGGCGACCACGACGATCCAGCGCCAGCCGCTGTTCTCCTTGTGCCGCAGCGGCGGCAGCTCGTCGAGGGCCCGCACGCCGAGCACGGTGACGGTCCAGCCGCCGGCCGCGTAGGGCTGCCCGACGGTGAACTTCGGCGGCCCGTCCGGCGCGGCCTTGTCGAAGCCGCCGAACGCGCCGGAGACCAGGATCGCGACCGCCGCGATGCCGGCCACGAGCCAGCGGACGGGGGCGTTGAGCAGCGCCAGCCTCAGCCGTCCGGCCGGCGGCGGATCGGCCGTCCCTGCCCCTGGGCTCGCCACGCCGCAGAGCATACGACAAGCCGGGGCGCCCGCCCGAGGTCCCGCGAACGCCGCTCAGCCCGGCGGGCGCCCGGTGCCGGCGACCCGGATCTCGCCCCACGGGTTGAGCTCGAGCAGCCGCGCGGGGACCGGGTCGGCACCGGCCGGGCCCGCCAGGAGGACCTCGCGGCGGCCGGCGCGCAGCAGGGCCACCACCTCGGGGCCCGCGGACATCCGCGCACTCCAATGGAACCGGCCGTCGATGGGCTGGAACTGGCCGGAAACGCGCAGCTCAACGGCGTAGGTGCGCCCCTCGAACGACAGCGAGGCCTTGACCGGCGGCGATTCCTCGGGCATGGTACTGACTAGTACCAACTACCGGCCGGTAACGTCAAGGAGTCCGCCATGCCGGATGTCGCCGCCGCTCGCGAGGCCACCGCCGCCCGCCTGCTGAAGATCTCGGCCGGCAACTCGTACGACCCCGAGATCGACATCGACTGGGCCGCGCCGCAGCCCGCCGGCCTGCTCTACGCCCCCGAGCGCCGCCTCTCGCTCTACGGCACCGAGCTGTGGGACGCGCTCACCCCCGAGCAGCGCGTCGAGCTCTCCCGGCACGAGGTGGCCAGCATCGCGAGCATCGGCATCTGGTTCGAGGTGCTGCTCATGCGCATGCTGCTGCGCCACGTGACCGGGATGGACCCGCGCAGCGGGCACGTGCAGTACGCGCTCACCGAGGTCGGCGACGAGTGCCGGCACAGCGTCATGTTCGGCCGGATGATCGACGCGCTCGGCACGCCCGCCTACCAGCCGGCCGCGGTGCACCGGGCGCTCGGGCGCTACCTGGGCGCGACCGCCGGCGGGATCCAGACGTTCGCGGCCGCGCTCATCGCCGAGGAGATCCTCGACGCCCTCCAGCGCGAGGCGATGGCCGACGGGAGCCTCCAGCCGCTGGTGCGGATGGTCTCGCGGATTCACGTGGTCGAGGAGGCAAGGCACATCCGGTTCGCGCGCGACGAGCTCGCCCGGCAGGTCGCCTCCGCGTGGAGACCCCGGCGGTGGTACTGCCAGATCATCGTCGCCCGCGCCGCGTACACCGTCACCCACACGCTCATCAACCCGCAGGCGTACGCGGCGGTCGGGCTGGACCCGGCCCGGGCCCGCGCGGTCGCCTGGGCGAACCCGCGCTTCCGCGAGACGCTGCGGTGGGCCGGCACCCGCGTGACGACCTACCTGCAGGAGCTCGGCCTGGTCGAGGGCCCGGCGAAGTCCGTCTGGCGGGCCGCCGCGCTCATCTGAGGGCTGTGTTCTCGATCACGGGACGAGGCGCGGCGACCGCGCTACTGTTCATGGAGTCGGTGTGCTGTGTGTCCCCGGGCCTCACCACACTGCCTTCACGGAATACCGTTCGGCTGGAGCCGTGTCGCGCCTATCGCCGCGAGGCGACCTGGCACACCGACCCTAAACGTTCAGCCCAGATCAGCGCGCTCAGATCAGCACCGCGTAGACGACCAGGTTGTCGCGGTACGAATGGCGCGCCTGATCGAAGGTGCCCCCGCACGTGATGAGCCGCAGCTCCGGCACCGGCGTCGGCCCGTAGACCCGCGCGCTCGGGAACTGGGCCTTCGCGTAGTGCTCGCTCGCCGTCACGCGGAACGTCAGCCAGCCGTCGCCCCGCTGGACGTCGACCGTGTCCCCCGCCGCGAGCTCGTGCAGCCGGTAGAAGACGGCCGGGCCGGTCTTGGAGTCCACGTGCCCGGCCAGCACCGCCGGGCCCGCGTCGCCGGGGTAGGTGCCGCCGGTGAACCAGCCCGCCTCGCCGAACGCCTTCGGGCTCTCCAGCACCCCCGCCGCGTCCATGCGCAGGTCCTCGAGCGGCGTGTCCACGCCGAGCTTCGCGATGCGCAGGCGGGTCGGGGGCGCGTCCGGCGCGGCGTTCGCGGCCGACAGGTCGATGCTGTGCGGCACGATCCAGGTGGCGTCGCCGGCGTCGATGTCGACCCGGCGGCCGACCAGCGTCGCGGCCCCGGCGATCATCGGCGCGGCCAGGGCCAGCACGCACCCGATGAGCATGAGGGTCCGGCGCCGGGTGGCGGTCAGGTGCAGGCGCTGCCGCAGCGCCCGGTGCCTGACCACCCTTCCGGTCTTGCCCATGGGGTCGAGCGTAGGCCGGTTACGCGGCCGCCGCCGTGCGGGAACGGCCCCGGCGCCAGAGCAGGCCGCCGGCCACCGCCAGCAGGACCACGGCCACGCCGCCGCCGATCGGCAGCAGCGGGTTGAGACCCCGCTCGCCGGCCGTGCCGCCGGCGCCGGTGTCCACGCCGCCCTCCGGCACCCCGCTGCTGGAGGCGTCGGTGCGCAGCTGCGCGGTCAGGCCGCCGCTGCCGTCGAGGATGATCAGCGAGTACACCGCGCCGGCCTTGAGCGGGGCGGTCACCGTCGTCGCGGCGCCCGTCGCGCCCGGGGCGGAAAGCCGCAGCGTCCAGCGGCCGGGGTCGACGGTCTGGTACGACGTCGTCGTGGCGAACTGCACGCCGTCGGCGATCTTCGCGCCGCCCGACACCGAGACGTCCAGCACCGGCTGGCGCACCGAGGCCTGGATGACCCGCACCTTCGCCTTGCCCGGCTCCGGCAGGCCGAGGTCGTCGGCGATCACCTTCAGGCCGAGGTCGGCGAACTTGCCGGTGCCCGCGACCGTGTAGGCCTTGCCCTCCTCCACCGTCGCCTGGGTGCTCAGCACCGGCGCGGCCGAGGCCGGGTCGCCCTTCTTGCGCATCGCCACCGCGTAGGTGCCGGGCGGCAGCGGCAGATACTTGGAGACGGTGCCGTACGCGACGGCGTCGAACTTCTGCTGCGGGATGGCGCCGGTGACCGAGCTCAGATAGACGTCGACCGCCGGCGTGTCGGGCGAGAGGTGGGCGAGGCGGACGTACCCGACCCCGGCCGCGGCCGCCGGCGAGGCGTCCACCATCGTCAGTCCCAGGCCGAGGAGCGCCGCGGCGGCCAGCGCCGCGAGCCGCCGCCGCTGGGGAGCAGCGAACACGTTTGTACCCCCTGCTGTGCGCACAGCGAATGCTGGAGATTCCCGAGTGGAACGCACCCGGCGGGGGTTTGAAAGTGAGTAATCCGCGCGGGCACCGTAAGCACTGATCGCGGTGAGTCTGGCACGTCGCTGAGCAACACGCCACCCGCACTGGGCAGGGATCATCGCGCCGTGTGTACGGTGCCCGACGCTGTGCTGCGGCACAACCTCCGGACGGACGAGGCAACCTACTCTTCGGTACCGATCAATCTCTTGATCGGGATCTCTACATCTGGGTGCCGAAGTCCTGGGTCCAGATCGCCGTCTTGCCCTGGTAGGCCAGGCCCACGCCCAGGTCCTTGAGCTTGCAGTTGAGGATGTTGGCGCGGTGCCCGGAGCTGTTCATCCAGGAGTTCATGACCTCTTCGGGCGTGCGCTGGCCCTTGGCGATGTTCTCGGCCGCGTTCGACCAGCGGTATCCCTCGTTCGAGATCCGGGTGGCGAAGGAGGTGCCGTCCTGCGAGTCGTGCGAGAAGTAGTCCTTGGCGGCCATGTCGGCCGAGTGCTTGTACGCGGCCGCGCGCAGCTTCGCGTTGTAGGCCAGCGGCTGGCAGCCGGCCTTCGCGCGCTCGGTGTTCACGATCGCCAGGACCTGGTTCTCGTACGCCACGTTGCTGCCCCCGCCCGCCGCGGTCGTGGGCTTCTTGGTCGTCGGCGTGGGCTTCGGGGCCGCGGCGGTGGTCGGCGCCTTGGTCGTCGGGGCCGGCGCGGTCGAGGCGTTCTCGGCCGGGGCGCTCGAGCCGGCGGCACCCGGGTCGCCGGAGGCGCCCGCGAACAGGTCACCGGCCTCGGTGGTGGCCGAGGCGCCGGCGGCGAGGTTGGACTGCGGGGAGGCGTTGGAGCTCTTGGACAGCAGCAGCGAGCCGCCGAACGCGACCGCGCCGACCACGACGAGGGCGACGGCGCCGATGGCGACCACGAGCAGCATGCGCTTGCCGCGCCGCGCGTCGTCCGGCTCCGGGGCCTCCTGGTAACCGCCGTACGGGCCCCGCTCGTTCTCCGGGGCCTCCTGGTAACCGCCGTACGGGCTCCGCTCGTTCTCCGGCGCGTCCTGGTAACCGCCGTACCGGCCCGGCTCGTCGTAGAAGCGCCGCTCCGGCTGCCCACCGCGGTCGCCCCAGCCGTCGCGGGCGGGCTCGGCACCGTACGGGTCGTAGCGGTCGTACCGGTCCGGGTAACCGTCGCCGTACGCTGACACCAGAGCCTCCAGGCATGCGTGCGAATCGAAGCCGCACCTGACACTAGAAGGCCGGGAGCGCCGGATTCGCCCGCGGAAGCCGATTTAACGACGGTCTAAGCCAAACTTATGCCGTGCCTGCGGCCGGTAGCAGGGCGCTCACCACGCGGCGCAGCACCGCCGTGGCGCCCGCCACGTCGAGGTGCAGCTCGTCGCGCCACATCGACCAGCCCGCGAAGGTCACGGCGACGGTGAGCGCGTCCACCACCTCGGCGCGGGCGCTCCCGGCCGCCTCGAGCTCCGGGGCGAAGAGCGTCTGCAGCTCCTCGCGGGCGATCTCGAGGTACCAGGCCCGGTTCTTGCGCAGCTGCGCCGAGAACGGCTCGCGGATGCGCGCGGCGCGGGCGGCCGGGGCGATGAGCTCCAGCAGGCGGGCGCGCTGGGCGCAGTACCGCTCGATGCGCTCCTGCAGCGGCAGGTCGGCCGGGATCGGGCGGTACTCGGCGCGCTGGCGCTCCATGAGCCGCTCGCCGGCCGCCGCGAACAGGCCCTCCATGTCCTTGAAGTTCGTCCACAGCGCGCGCAGCGACACCCCGGCCCGATCGGCGATCCGCTCGGCGGTGGGCCGCAGCTCACCCTCCTCGAGCAGCGCGAAGTGCGCGTCGGTGATCGCCCGCCGGGTGCGTTCGGCCCGTAATGTGCGCCCGTCCACCCGCGGCCGCACTCCCGCTTCGTTCATGACCTGACAGCCTACGTGCCACACCCTCGGGCGACCCTCTACGGTGAGGTACGTGGCAGTGCGCAGCGTGCACGACATCGACATCGAGCTCCCCGCGTTCGACTCCGGCGAGCTGGAGCCGGTCAGCGCTCCGTGGGGCGGCAACCTCAACGAGGCCCACGTGCAGACCGGCCGCGCCATCCGCACCACGCTCATCGACGCCCGGTTGCGCCGCTCCCACCTGGAGAACCTCGACCTCAACGGGGTCGTGTGGGAGGACGTGACGATCACCGGCTGCCGGTTCGAGAAGGTCGACTTCACCGCGGCGCGGCTGACCGGGCTGACCCTGGAGCGGGTGCATTTCGTCAACTGCAAGCTGACGTGGGCCAGCCTGGGCGAGTCGCGCCTGTCCGACGTGCTCTTCGAGGGCTGCCGGCTCGACGGGGCCACGCTCGACGAGGTGAACACCACCGGCCCGACCGGGTTCGTCGGCTGCGTGCTGGTCAACACCAACCTGCGCGACTGCGTGCTGCCCCACGCGGCGATGCAGGGCTGCCGGCTGCGGCAGATGTCGTTCGAGAGCTGCGACCTGCGCGGCGCCGACCTGCGCGGCAATCAGCTGTCGGAGGTCAGCGGGATGACCAGCCTGCGCGGCGTGACGATCGAGCCGGCGCAGCTGCCCGGGCTCACCGACGCGGTGATGCGGGACCTCGGCGTGATCGTGCGCGGCCCGAAGGGTTGACCCGCCAGCGTGGGCGGCCGTGCGGGAACGTGCGGTGCTCGTCCGGGCTGAGCGGGGGCGGCGGCGGGTCCTCGACGCAGATCGCCGGCGCCGGCATTGCCGGGCCGAGCAGGTCGCGCGGGTCGGCCTCCAGGGCGCCCTCGATGGTGGCGAACGTGGCGATGTCACTCATCCCGGCGGCGACCCCGAGCCAGGAGCGGATCGCGGGCGACGGCGCGGCCAGGCGCAGCTCGCCGCCGCGGGCGCGGGCCATCCCGGCCACCCCGACGAGCAGCTCGGCGCCCGTGGTGTCGCACACCGTCACCTGAGACACGTCGAGCACCAGCCGGGGCTCGTCGGCGACCAGGAGCCCGGCGAGCACCGGCCCGATCGTCACGACGGTCCCCTCCACGAGAAGCCCGTGCAGGGCCAGCACGACCGCACTCATCGCTGATGACGGTACCGACCGCGCTCCCCCGGCGTCAGCGGCCGCGCGGCCGACCCCGCCCGCGCCGTTCAGCCCGCCGGGGGTCGACGGACGCCGATGATCATGCCCGAACCGTGGGCCAGCTCCACGGCGACCAGCTCCGGGTCGGCGAGCAGCGCCCGGCGCACCCCGTCCTGCTTGGCCCGGAAATCATCCGGCCATCCCTCGACCGGGGTCATGTCGTCGACCACGAGGGTCCCCCGGGGGTTCAGTTTGGCGACGGTACGGTCGAGCCCCTCGATCTTCCCGCCGAACGCATCGGCGAACACGAGGTCGAACCCGCCGGGCGCCGCCGCGAGGAACTCGAGCGCGTCGGCCACGTGCAGGCGCACGAAGGACGGCCAGTCCCCGGTCGCGGCGACGGCCGCGACCGCCGGGTCGGCCTCGATCGAGTCGACGGTGACATCGGTGCGGGGGCGCAGGCCCTCGGCGATCCAGGCGGTGCCGGCCCCGGCGCCGGTGCCGATCTCCAGCACCCGGGCGCCCGGCGGCAGGGCGGCGGCGAGGGCCGCGAGCAGCCGCCCGACCTCCGGCTCGCAGGACTGCCCGAAGCCGTTGGCGGCGGCCCGGGCGTACGCGGCATCGACGAGGTTCACGGCGGCGACCCTACCGAAGATCGTCGCGCTCCGCGTGCAAAGCTGTGCCCCGTGAAGTCACTGCCACTGCGCGTCCTCACCCCCGCCGCCGCCGTCCTGCTGGCCCTCGGCGCCTGCGGTTCCCCGTCGCAGTCGCCGGACAAGGCCTCCAAGGACGGCCCGGAGCAGACCGCCACCAACGCGTTCGAGGTCAAGGACGACGTGAGCGTCGTGGAAGTCGACAGCGAGGGCGGCGCGATCGCCATCAAGGCCGGCAGCGGGGCCACCATCAAGGTGACCGAGACGATGAAGTTCAAGAGCGACAAGCCGGGCCGCAAGCAGAGCATCGACGGCGGGGAGCTCATCCTCGGCTCGGGCGGCTGCCCGAAGAGCGACTGCTCGATCTCCTACGAGATCGAGATGCCCTCGACGCTGAGCGTCCGGCTGGACAGCTCCGGCGGGCGGATCGAGCTGCACGGGCTCACCGGCCTGATCGACGTGCAGTCCGACGGCGGCGGCGTGAACGGGGAGGGGCTCGCCCCGCCGGAGTTCAACGCGCGCACCGGCGGCGGCCCGGTCGACCTCAAGGTCACCCAGGCCCCGGACCGCATCGACATCGACAGCGGCGGCGGGAACGTGAACCTGCGGCTGACCTCGGACGGGTACGCGGTGGACGCCCAGCTCGACGGCGGCAAGCAGACCGGGTCGATCAAGACCGACCCGGGCTCGGTGCACAAGGTGCGCATCGCCACGGGCGGCGGCAGCCTCACGTTCGTGTAGGAGGCCGCTCGCCGGCGCGGCTAGTCGGTGAGCGCGCTGTAGATGAGCTGGCGCAGCTGGGGGCGCAGCGGGTAGGTGCTCGACGGCAGCAGCTGGGTGTAGAAGCCCACGGTCAGCCGCTCGACCGGGTCGATCCAGAAGGCCGTGCTCGCCGCGCCGCCCCAGTAGTAGGTGCCGGGGCTGCTGAACACCCGGGCCGGGACGGGGTCGCGGACCACGGCGAAGCCCAGGCCGAAGCCGACGCCCTCGAACGTCGTCTCGGCGAAGCCGCCGGTCTGCACCGTGTCGAGGTCCACGTCGCCGGGCAGGTGGTTGCGGGTCATGAAGGCGACGGTGCGCGGGGCGAGCAGCCCGTCGCCGCGGCGCAGCAGCATGGTCATGAACTTCTGGTAGTCGGCGGCGGTCGAGATCAGGCCGCCGCCGCCCGCCGGGGCCTTCGGCTCCTCGAACGCCATGTCGCCCACCGCGTCGAAGCGCACGCGGCGGCCGTCGGGGCCCGGGACGTACAACGCCGCCATCCGCGGCTCGCCCGGCGCCACGGACCAGGTGGTCTCGTGCATGCCCAGCGGCTCGAGGATTCGGGTGCGCACGAACTCCGGCAGGGACATGCCCGCGACCACCTCGACCAGGCGGCCGAGCACGTCGGTGCTGACCCCGTAGCCCCAGGCGGTGCCCGGCTGGAACAGCAGCGGCAGCGCGGCGAAGTCGCGGCAGGCC
This sequence comes from Dactylosporangium thailandense, assembly GCF_059739745.1. Taxonomy (NCBI): domain Bacteria; kingdom Bacillati; phylum Actinomycetota; class Actinomycetes; order Micromonosporales; family Micromonosporaceae; genus Dactylosporangium; species Dactylosporangium thailandense. The sequence continues at coordinate 11,975,741 of NZ_AP029195.1, read as the reverse complement.
TCGGCGAGGTCGGCGCCGGGCCTGGTGGTCAGGTCGTAGCCGGCCTTGCGGTACAGGGCGTCGACGACGGAGGTGTTCAGGAAGCCGTACGTCAGCCCGGACGTGTGCGTGAGCAGGTGCCACACCCGGATCGGCTCGGCCGCCGGGACCGTGAACGGCTGGCTCGCCGAGCCCTTGTCGTAGACCCTCATGTCCCGGAACTCGGGCAGCCAGTTGCTGATCGGGTCGGTGAGCTCGAAGTGGCCCTCCTCCCACAGCAGCATCGCGGCGACGGAGGTGACCGGCTTGGTCATCGAATACAGCCGCCAGAGGGTGTCGGGTTCGACCGGCCGCCCGGCCTCGGCGTCGCGCTGCCCGTAGACGCTGTGGTGCACGACCTTGCCGTCGCGCGCGATCGCGAGCTGCCAGCCGGCCAGGCGGCCGTCGTCGACATATCGCGCGAAGTGGGCGTCCAGGCGGGCCAGCCGCCGTGCGTCGAACCCGGCCTGCTCTGGCGCCACTTCGCGATCAATGCTCACATCTCGGGACTGTAGATCGTGGCTCACGAAAGCGCGAGCTGCTCGGCCCCCTCGACGACCCGGTCGACGAACCCGTAGTCCTTCGCCTCCTGCGCGGTGAACCAGCGGTCGCGGTCCGAGTCGGCCTCGATCTGCTCGTAGGTCTGCCCGGTGTGCTCGGCGATGAGCCGCTGCATGGTCTTCTTGGTGTAGAGCATCTGCTCGGCCTGGATGGCGATGTCGGCCGCGGTGCCGCCGATGCCGCCCGAGGGCTGGTGCATCATGACCCGCGAGTGCGGCAGCGCATAGCGCTTGCCGGGCGTCCCGGCGCTGAGCAGGAACTGGCCCATCGACGCGGCCATGCCCATGACCACGGTCGACACGTCGTTCTTGATGAACTTCATGGTGTCGTAGATCGCCATGCCGGCGGACACCGAGCCGCCCGGGGAGTTGATCCAGAAGGCGATGTCCTTCTCGGAGTCCTCGGCGGCGAGCAGGATCAGCTGGCCGCAGATGCGGTTCGCGCTCTCGTCGTTCACCTCGGTCCCGAGCACGATGATGCGCTTGCTGAGCAGGCGCTCGAAGACGGCGCTGTCGAACGGGATCTCAATATCGGCCATGCTGTCGACGGTATTGCCTCGGCGGCCCGTTGAGATCCCCCGTTCGCCGTGAGCGTGTTCGCTGTCAGCGTCACGGCTCTCTGAGCACCGGGCGGTCACGGCTCTCCGAGCACTGCTTCACGGCTCTCTGAGCACTGCTTCACGGCTCTCCGAGCACAGTGCGCAGGGCGTCGAGCACCGCGGGATCCTCGATGGTCGAGGGCACCGGCTCCTCGCGGCCGTCGGCGATCCCCCGCATGGTCCGGCGCAGGATCTTGCCCGAGCGCGTCTTGGGCAGCGCGGCCACCACGCGCACGCTGCGCAGGCTCGCCACCGCCCCGATGCGCTCCCGCACGAGCTGGACCAGCTCGGCCGCGACCGTCTCGGCCGGGGTGTCCACGCCCGCCTTGAGCACCACGAACCCGCGCGGCACCTGGCCCTTGAGCTCGTCGTCGACGCCGATGACGGCGCACTCGGCGACCGCTGGGTGGGCGGCGAGCACCTCCTCCATCGCGCCGGTCGAGAGGCGGTGGCCGGCGACGTTGATGACGTCGTCGGTGCGGCCCATCACGTAGAGGTAGCCGTCCTCGTCGAACCGGCCGCCGTCGCCGGTCAGGTAGTGGCCGGGGTAGGCGGAGAGGTACGAGCGCACGTACCGCTCGTCGTCGCCCCACAGCGTGGGCAGGCAGCCGGGCGGGAGCGGCAGCCGGATGGCGATGGCGCCGTCGGTGCCGGTCGCGGCGTCCTGCCCGTCCGGGGTGAGCACGCGCACGTCGTAGCCGGGGATCGGTACCGACGGCGAACCCGGCTTCGTGGGCAGCTCCTCGAGACCGCGCGGGCTCGCGGCGATCGGCCAGCCGGTCTCGGTCTGCCACCAGTTGTCCACGACCGGGACGCCGAGCCGCTCGCCGGCCCACTCGTAAGTCTGCGGGTCGAGCCGCTCCCCCGCCATGAACAGGGTGCGCAGGCACTTGATGCGCTCGCGGTCGATCCGGGCCCCGTCCGGGTCCTCCTTGCGGATCGCGCGGATCGCGGTCGGGGCGGCGAAGAGCACGTTGACGCCGTGGTCGGCGACGACCCGCCAGAACGCGCCGGCGTCGGGGGTGCCGACGGGCTTGCCCTCGTACAGCACCGTCGTCGCGCCGGCGAGCAGCGGGGCGTAGACGATGTAGGAGTGGCCGACGACCCAGCCGACGTCGGACGCCGCCCAGAAGACGTCGCCCGGCCCGCAGCCGAAGATGTTCGCCATCGACCACGTGAGCGCGACGGCATGCCCGCCGTTGTCGCGCACGATGCCCTTGGGGCGGCCGGTCGTGCCGGAGGTGTAGAGGACGTACAGCGGATCGGTGGCCGCCGCCGGAACGCACCCGGCCGCGCCGGCGTCCTTGATCGCGTCGGCCCAGGTCAGCTCGCCGTCGCGCAGCAGCGCCGGGGCCTGCTCGCGCTGGAGCACCACGACGTGCTCGGGCCGGTGCCCGGCCTCGTCCAGGGCGGCGTCGAGCAGCGGCTTGTACTCCACCACCCGGCTCGGCTCGATCCCGCACGAGGTCGCGACCACGACCTTCGGTTTGGCGTCGTCGATGCGGGCCGCGAGCTCCTTGGGCCCGAAGCCGCCGAACACCACCGAGTGCACGGCGCCGAGCCTCGCGCAGGCCAGCATGGCGATCACGGCCTCGGGCACCATCGCCATGTAGACGACGACCCGGTCGCCCCGCTCGACGCCGAGCCTGCGCAGGGCGCCCGCGAAGACGGCGACCTCGTCGCGCAGTTCCCGGAAGGTGTACCGGCGGACGGTGCCCGTGACCGGGCTGTCGTACACGAGCGCGAGATCGTCGCCGCGCCCGCCGTGCACGTGCCGGTCCAGGGCGTTGTGGCAGGTGTTGAGCTCGGCGTCGGGGAACCAGCGGTAGAACGGGGGGTTGTCGGCGTCGAGGATGCGCATGGGCATGCGGTCCCAGTCGACGCCGGCGGCCGCGTCGCGCCAGAACCACTCGGGGTCTTCGAGGCTGCGCTGGTACGTGTCGCGGTAGGCGCCCATTCCCTGATCCTGCTCCGCCGGGCCGCGCTGCGGTAGGGCCGGATATGTCGCGCCCGTTTCCACGACACGACATATCCGGATTTATCGGTTTACTTCCCTGCCACGGCTTTTGCGGCTTCTCCCGCTCCTACGGCTTGTGCGGTTCATGCGGCTTGTGCGCTTGTCGACGGCGCTCGGACGCGGTGTGCTGGCACCCACACCGACGCGGCGGCGCTGGCGCTCGGACCGGCGCGGTGGCACTGGCGCTCGGACGCGGTGCGCTGGCACCCACACCGGCGCGGTGGACCGGCACCCACACCGGCGCGCTGGCGCTGGCGCTCGGACCGGTGCGGTGGCACTGGCGCTCGGACGCGGTGGCGCTGGCGCTCGGACCGGTGCGGTGGCACTGGCGCTCGGACGCGGTGGCGCTGGCGCTCAGACCGGTGCGGTGGCGCTGGCCAGGCCCGCGGGGGCGTTGGCCAGGGCCTGCTGGATGGCCGCGACCAGGGCCAGCGCGGCCTCCTCGGTGAGCTCGACCGCGACCCGGGCCGACGGGCCGAGCGCCGGGTTGGCGAAGTCGATGTTCAGGGTGTGCCCGAACTGGGCGTGCACCGGGTGGTCGACGTAGACCGCCGCCCGGGTCACGTCGAACCAGCCCGTCGCGCCCTTGCCGGCGCCCTCGATGTCCACCAGCTCGGTCTCGTAGGTGCACATGTCAGGCCCCCAGGTGCGTGCCGAAGAACGTGAAGATGCGCTTCCAGCCGTCGACCGCGGCCTCGGGCCGGTACGACGGGCGGTCCACGGCGAAGAAGCCGTGCCCGGCGCCCTCGTAGCTGTGGTGCTCGAAGCTCTTGCCGTGCCCCTCCAGCAGCTCGGCGAGGCGCGCGACCTCGGCCGGTGCCGGGAACTTGTCGTCGTCGCCGAACAGCCCGAGCACCGGGCAGCGCACGTCGCCCAGGCGGTCCTGGATCGAGCCGACCTTGAGCGGGAACCCGGTCGGGGGCGCCTCGAGCGCGAACGCGCCGTAGCAGTCGACGGCCGCGTCCACGTCGACCGCGGTCGAGACCAGCAGCGACTGGCGGCCGCCGGAGCAGTGCCCGATCACGCCGACCTTGCCGCTGGCGTTGTCCAGGGCGCGCAGCGCGGCCGCGGCGGTGGCGACGTCCCGGATGATCTGCTCGTCGGGGATGCCGCCCTGCCCGCGCACGAACGCGGACGCGTCGTCGGGCGACGCGTCGGGGGCCTCGCGCCAGAACAGGTTCGGACAGATCGCCGCGTACCCGTTCACGGCGAACCGGCGCACCATCTCCTTGGTGGCCTCGTCGAAGCCGGGCAGGTGGTGAATGACCACGACGCCCGGGAACGGGCCGGGGTCGAGCGGGCGGGCCTGGTACGCCTGGATCTGCTCCTCGCCGATGAACACCGTCTCGGCCCGGATCGCATCTGACATGCTGCACTCCGTCGTTCACTGGTGCGGTTTTCCTTAGCCGGGCAAACAATATCCCCGCCGTCGCGTTGTATGCGTCGGCGGAGACAGATGCGCGGCGGCCGGACCGTGTTCGGCAACCGGCGGCGTCACCCGGCTCGGCGCCCGGGCCGCTGACCGCCGGGCGCCAAGCGTCGCCACCCCGGCCAGGCCCCGAGCAGCGCAGGGCCGGCCGGGCCCAGAGCGGGCAGGTCCGGCCGGGGCCTCGGCGCGAGCCCGAGCGGGCAGGGCCCCGGCGCGACCGGTCCTACTGGCGGCCGGGCTCCGAGCGGCGCAGCGCCAGCCGGGCCAGGCCGATGAGCAGCGCGATCTGCGCGAACAGGATGAGCACCGAGCGCCACCAGGCACCGGTGGTGTGCTCCCACAGGGCGTCCTTGAACGGGATCATCGACTGCAGGTCGACCGTCGACGCGCCCGCGGCCAGGCCCCAGCGGGTCGGGAAGAGCCAGGAGATCTGCTCCAGGACGTTCTGCCCGTCGAGCTCGAAGAGGCCGCCGGAGAGCACGAGCTGGGCCATCACCACGACCACCAGCACCGGGGTCGTCTGCTCGGTCGTCTTGACCAGCGCGCTGACCAGCAGGCCGAACGCCATCGAGGCGAGCGCGACCATGGCCACCGGGATCGTGATCTCCACCAGCCAGTGCTTCGGGAAGATCAGCGGGTCCTTCGGCGGGTTCTTGCCCAGCAGCGCGAGCCAGCTGAACAGCGCGGTCTGCACGATGATGATCAGCGAGAAGACGAAGACCTTGGAGGCGAGGTAGGCGCCGGCCGAGAGCCCGACCGCGCGCTCGCGCTTGTAGATCGTGCTCTCGTTGACCAGCTCGCGAATGGCCGCCGCGGTGCCCAGGAACGCGGCGCCGACCGCGAGCACGACCAGCAGCCGCTGCGCCTCGAGGCTGTATTTGAGCAGGCCCGGGGCGAGGCCGTTGTCCCCCGGCACCGTGCGGGTGAGCAGGGCCAGGGCCAGCGGCAGGCCGATCATGAACACGCTCAGGCCGCGGTCGGCGCCGATCACCCACAGCATGCGCAGGCACAGGGTGAGGAACTGGCGGATCGGGGCCGCGGGATGCAGTGCCCGGCTGCGCAGGGACGCCCCGCCGAGCTTCACCCGCGCCCGCCCGACCGCTTTGTCCGGCTTGGCCGCGCCCGACTGGGCCGCGCCCGACCGGACTGCGCCCGACTGGGTTGTTGCCGGTCGGGCCGGCGCCGGGGAGGGAGCCGGCGCAGGGGCGGCCGGTGCGGGCCGGGCGGGCATCCGCTGCTCCGCGGTCGGCGACTCGAGAGAGCCCGAGGGACGCGGCGGCATCTCCTGCTCGGCCGTCGGCTCCCCGGCCGCCGTCGTGGCACCGGCCGACGCCGTGGACGCACCCGCGGATGCGGCCGGGGCCGGGGCCGAGGGCACGTGCGCGGTGGCGGAGGCGACCCGCTGGGCCGGGACGGTGACCTGCTCCACCGCCTCCGGCTTCGGCGGCGGGGCCTCGGCGATCTGGTCGGTGACGTATCGCGTGTAGAGCTCGGACGAACGGTACTTGCGCGTCCAGTGCTCCGCGTTCTTCGTGACCTCGCGGAACACCTCGGCGTAGTCCTCGGCGCCGAAGAACTCCAGCAGCTCGCCGGGCGGGCCGAAGTAGCCCATCCGGCCGCCTACGGTGAGCACGAGCACGCGGTCGGTGAGGTCGAGGTGCATGACGTTGTGCGTGACGACGGCGACGGTGCGGCCCTTGTCCGCGAGCTCCCGCAGCTCCTCCATGACCTCCTTGTCCAGGGCCGGGTCGAGGCCGGACGTGGGCTCGTCGAGGAAGAGCAGGGACGGCTCGGTGAGCAGCTCCAGCGCCACCGAGACGCGCTTGCGCTGGCCGCCGGAGAGGCTGTCGATGCGCTGCTTGGCCCGCTCGGTCAGGTTGAGCGTCTCGAGCACCTCGGCGACCTTGGCCCGGCGCTCCTTGCGCGGCACGTCGTCGGCGAAGCGCAGGGCGGCGGCGAAGCGCAGGGCCCGGCGCACGGTGAGCTGGCGGTGCAGCACGTCGTCCTGCGGCACCATGCCGATGCGGTAGCGCAGCTCGGCGTAGTCGGCGTAGAGGTCGCGGCCGTCGTAGCGCACCGCGCCCTGGGTCGCGGGGCGCAGCCCGGCCACGGCCTTGACGAGCGTGGACTTGCCGCAGCCGGAGGGGCCGATGACGGCGAGCAAGCTGCCCTCGGCCAGCGCGAAGCTGACGTCGTCGAGCAGGACCGCGTCCTTGATCCGCACCGTGAGGTCGTCGGCGATGAGCGAGGAGGGGCCGGCGTCCTCGAACTCGTGCAGCCGGGCGCCGTCGAAGATGAACTCGTGCTTGCCGATCGAGATCAGGTCGCCGGGCCGCATGTCCTCGCGGGTGACCTGCTTGCCGTTGTGGAACGTGCCGTTGCGGCTGCCGAGGTCGACGACCTCGAAGCCGCCGGTCGCGGTGCGGCGCAGCTCGGCGTGGTTGCGGGAGCTGCGCAGGTCGCTCAGTACGATGTCGTTGTCGGCGCCGCGGCCGATGCGGATGCGCCCGGCCTCGAACTCGTGCCGGGTCGCCTCCCGCTGCGGCGGCGAGGGCTCGACCGGCAGCTGCTCGGTGATCGTCCTCACCCGGAACGTGATCTTCGGGCCGTCGGCCGAGCCGAGGTGGACCTCGCCGCCGTCGGTGGCGGCGATGAAGGCCGCCCGCTCGCCGCCGACGAAGGTGCCGTTGCGGCTGTCGAGGTCGCGCAGGAACCAGCCGTCGTCGTTCCAGATGACCTCGGCGTGCCGCCGGGAGATCAGATTGCCCTCGATCACGAGGTCATTGGCGGCGTCGCGACCGATGGTCACGGTGTCGTCCGGACGGACGGTCGCCTGCTTGTCGCCGGTGGTCACCTCGAGGACCGTGAGCTCCCGGGTCACCGTGCGCTGATCGATGCTCGCCACGGCGCTCATCATGCCGTGGGGGTATGACAGAAAGAAGTCGGGGTGGGTTTGTATCAGGACAACTGTCGCGGCCCTCATGTGTGTCGAGAACGAAGACGGCACGGTGAGGAGGAGCCCCGATGGCCGCGGACACCCGTCCGGACGAGTGGCGCTCCCGGCGCGCCCGGCGACTGGCCGGGCTGCCGTGGGTGCGCCGCGAGGACCGGGCGGACGGCACGCCGGTGCGTTTCGTCGCCGATGAGCTCGTCGTGCGGGCGGAGCACTTCGGCACCGCACGCCAGGCGTTCGCCGAGCAGGGCTTCGACGCCCGGGACATCGTTGAGGAGGGGGATGTCCCGGACGGCTTCCGGCGGGTCCGGCTGCCCGGTCTGGACGTCGCGCGGGCCGCTCGGCGCGTGCGCGTGCAGGCGGAGGCGGCCGGGGACCCGAGGGTGGCCGCAGCGCCGAACCACGTCTTCGTCTCGACACCGTTCGCGCACGCCGGAGCGTACGGGCCGCCGCGCCCGGCGCCGCCCGGTGCGCTGACCCCGCCGGTGGAGGGGACCGGCGGGGTGAGGGTCCTGGTGCTGGACACCGGGGTGTGGCTGAACAGCCCGTTGCCGAAGGAGCGGTACGTCACCGACGACTTCGAGCCCGGCGACGACGGCGCGGGGGTGCGCCAGGGCGACGCCGGGCATGCGAACTTCGTCGCCGGGGTGATGCTGGGCCGGTCGCGGCGGGTGCGGCCGAGAGTGGTGCGGATCGTCGACACGTTCGGGGTGTGCCGGGAGAGCGACCTGGTCGCGGCCCTCCGGCGGGCGGTCGACGACCCGATCATCAACCTCTCGCTGGGGGGATACTCGCTCGACGACCGGCCACCGGTCCTGCTCACGGCGGCGCTGACAGAGCTGCTGACGAGCGGTGACCGGGTGGTCGTGGCGGCGGCCGGCAACGACGGCCAGCACGACCGGCCGTTCTGGCCGGCCGCGTACGCCGGGACGGGCGCGCCGTGGCGGCGGCGCGTGGTCGCGGTCGCCGCCCACGACGGCCGGCGCATCTGCAACTGGAGCAACACCGGGCCGTGGGTGACGCTCGCGGCGCCGGGAGCCGACGTGCTCAGCACCTATGTGCACCACGAGGGCTTCCCGGACGGCTGGGCCCGGTGGAGCGGCACCTCGTTCGCGGCGCCGTTCGTCGCCGCGGCGATCGCCGACGCGCTGCCGGAGTCCGGCTCGGCCGGGCTGGCGGCGCAGTCGGTCGTGGCGGGGGCGGGGCTGCGCTACGGCCGTTACGCGGGGGTGGCGTGAGGGCCATGCATCACACCAGGGGGAGGGTGGTGACGGGGTGCGGCACGCTGGTCGCCGTGCCCCGTCGCCCGGTGGTCCCGGTGCTACCCTTCGGAGCCATGGCCGACCCCGAAAGTCCCGGTGAACACGAGAATGCCGCACTTCTGCGGGCTGCTTCGGCCGGGGACCAGCAGGCGTGGGAGTCCATTGTGGACCGGTACGCCAACCTGGTCTGGTCGGTGGCGCGCAGCTTCCAGCTCGGCCAGTCCGACGCCGCGGACGTGAGCCAGGCGACGTGGCTGCGGCTGGTGGAGCACGTCGACGCCGTGCGGGAGGCCGACAAGCTCGGCTCCTGGCTGGCGACCACCGCCCGCCGCGAGGCGATCGCGCTGCTGCGCAAGAGCGGGCGCGACGTGCCGGCGGGGGCGGCCGGCGACTTCGTGGAGACGCTGGGCGGCGCCCCGGCCGGCGTGGATCCGGTCGAGGAGGAGCCGGACGCGGGCGTCCTGCGCGACGAGCGCGACGCCATGCTCTGGCAGGAGTTCCAGACGCTGTCCCGCCAGTGCCAGCAGCTGCTGCGGGTGCTCATCGCCGATCCCCCGCCGAGCTACGCCGAGGTCTCGGCCGCGCTCGACGTGCCGATCGGCAGTATCGGTCCGACTCGCAAGCGCTGCCTGGGCACGCTGCGCCGACGATTGGCGACTTCGATATGACCACCCACCGCGGCTGCGCAGGGCCGACCCGATGATCGGGGAGGAAGAGGTGCTGAGCTCTTTGCGTGACATCGCCGGCCGGCGCGACCCGGTGCCGCCGAACGTGCTGGCGGCCGCCCGGGCGAGCCTGTCCTGGCGCGACCCGGACGCGGCGCTGGCCGCGCTGACCCGCGACTCGCTGGACCGGCTCATCGCCGTGCGGGGCGGGATCCGCGGCGGAACCCCGCGAGTGCTGACGTTCTTCAGCGGCGCCCTGACCATCGACGTCCAGGTGACCGCGCGCTCGGGCGCCGTCGACGTGGTCGGCGAGCTGGCCCCGGTGGTCGCGGCCAAGGTCGTCGTGGAGTCGCCGGCGGGGTCGCACGAGACGGCGGCCGACGACGAGGGCCGCTTCCGTTTCGAGGGGGTCGCGACCGGCCCCGTGCGGCTGCGCTGCGAGCCGGAGGTCGAGGGGGCATTCGTACCGGTCCGCACAGAATGGGTGCAATTGTAGAATTCTTCGCAAAACCCCTGGTCGCAGCGGGTACCGTCGCGGAAAAGGTGCCGCGACGTTGCGAGGAGCCGGCCATGCCCATCGACCACGTGCAGATCGTGTCCATTCCCGTGACCGACCAGGACCGGGCCCGCGACTTCTACCTCAACGCCCTCGACTGGGAGCTGATCAGCGACAACGACGAGGGCGACCGCCGCTGGGTCGAGGTCGCCCCGAAGCACGGCCAGACGTCGTTCACGCTGGTCACCTGGTTCGAGTCGATGCCGCCCGGATCGCTGCGCGGGATCGTGCTCGACACCGACGACATCGAGAAGACCTACGAGGAGCTCGCCGAGCGCGGGATCGTCTTCGAGTCCCCGATCGAGGAGGGGCCGTTCTCGCGGGTCACGAGCTTCGCCGACCCGGACGGCAACACCTTCGTGCTGCATCAGCTCTACCAGCCGCGGACCCGGACGGTGAGCTTCGCCTCGGCACTGTAGTCCGCGCTCGCTCCGCCGGTCCGGCCGCTCGCAACGGTGAGCTTCGCCTCGGCGCGGCGTCACCTCGGACGGTGTCCGCGCCTCCTGCGGTGTCAGAGGCCGCGTCACCGGGCACCGCGGCCGAGCCGGGGCGGTCCGCCGCCATGAGCCGCGGCGCGATCCCGGCGGTGCTGGAGTTCGCACTCGCCCCGGCCGGACCCGCCCGCTCCGCCGGTCCGGCCGCTCGCATAGGCTCCTGGCGCGGTGGGCCGTAGCGCAGAGGTCGTCGCGCGCCGACTCATAATCGGTGAGGACGCCGGTTCGATTCCGGCCGGCCCGCCGCCTTCGCGCGGGCGGCTACCATACGGCGGTGCCGCTCGACCCTGATGACGTCGAGGCCTGCCTGCGGGTGCTGGCCGCGATCGGCGACGCCGACGAGCGGGTCGCGGCGGCGGTCGACAAGGCCTACCGGGCGCGCAAGAAGCGGCGCAAGGCCGAGCGGCGCACGGCGACGGCCGAGCACGACCGGCGCCTGGTGACGCAGCCGCGGGCCGACGACCCCGCGCTGCTGCGGGCGCGCCGGTGCTACGTGTGCAAGTCGCCCTACCGCGAGGTTCCGCCGTCGTACCCGCAGATGTGCGCCGAGTGCGCGACGAGCAACACCGCGCGGCGGCACGCCCGGGCCGACCTGACCGGGCGGCGCGCGCTGATCACCGGCGGCCGCATCAAGATCGGGTTCGAGACCGCGCTGAAGCTGCTCCGCGACGGGGCCGAGGTCATGGTCACGACGCGGTTCCCGGGGGATGCGGGGCGGCGCTTCGAGGCCGTACACGATGCCGGGCTTTGGCGGCACCGGCTGCACATCCACGGCGTGGACCTCCTCGACCTGGCCGGGGTCGTCGGGCTGACCGACGCCGTCGCCGCGCGCTGGGGCCACCTCGACATCCTCGTCAACAACGCGGCCCAGACCGTCCGGCGGCCGCCCTCGTACTACCGCGAGCTCGCCGCCGCCGAGGGCCGCCGCCCCGCGCTGCCCGCCTCCCCCGCCGACCTGGTCTTTCCGGCCGGCGCGCTGGACGAGACCGGCGCGCTGGACAGGACCGGCGCGATGGACAGGACCGGCGCGATGGACAGGACCGGCGCGATGGACGGGGCCGGCGCGATGGACAGGACCGGCGCGATGGACGACCTGTTCTTCCCGGCCGGCGCGCTCGACGAGACCGGCGAGCCGCTCGACCTGCGCCGCGCGAACAGCTGGACCCTGCGGCTGCACCAGGTCACCCCGCGCGAGTGGCTGGAGGTGCAGGTCATCAACGCCTTCGCGCCCTTCCTGCTGATCGCGCGCCTGCGGCCGCTGCTGCGCGCGGCGCCGAGCCCCGACCGGTACGTGGTCAACGTCTCGGCCATGGAGGGCAGCTTCAGCCGCGCGCACAAGACCGCCGGGCACCCGCACACGAACATGGCCAAGGCGGGCCTGAACATGCTGACCCGGACGATCGCGGACGAGTACGCGGCCGAGGGTATTTACGTCACCAGCGTCGACACCGGCTGGGTCACCGACGAGCGGCCGCACGCGACCCGGGAGGCCCTGCGCGGCCGGGGGTTCCGGGTGCCGCTGGACGTGGTGGACGGGGCCGCGCGCGTCTACGACCCGATCGTGCGGGGCGTGCACGGCGACCCCGTGCACGGTGTCTTCCTCAAGGACTACCGGGTGGTGCAGTGGTAGAGACCGAGATCTCCTGTCCCGTGCTGGCGGCTCCGGCGGTACCGTCGGCCGATCTCACGCTGCTCGAACCGCTGCTGGCGCGGCTGTCCGACCCGTCCGGGGTCGCCGCGACCGAGCGCTTCCCCCTGGGCACGCTGCAGCCCGACGGGCGGCTCGACCTGTGCAAGCAGGGCCTCGGCGCGGACGGGGTGAGCCGGGTGCTGGATCGCGTGGTCGGGTCGGGTCATGCGGTACACCTGCTGCTCGGCACGAACGGCCTCGGGGCGCCCGGGACCGCCGCGCTCGCCGCGTCGCTCGCGCCCGGGCACGGGGTGCGGACGCTGTACCTCGGCTGCAACGCCATCGACGCGGGCGGCGCGGAACCGCTGTTCGAGCGGCTCGCCGGCGACGACACCGTGACCGCGCTGTGGCTCAAGCGCAACCCGCTCGGCGACGACGGGATCGCCGCGCTGGCCGCGATGCTGCGCGCGAACACCGCCCTCACCACCCTCGACCTCGTCAACACCGGGCTCACCGACGCCGGCCTGGCGCTGCTCGTCGACGCCCTCGCCGCGCGGGAGCGGCCCGTCGCGCGGGTCTTCCTCGGCGGCAACGGGCTCGGGCCGTCGGCCGCGCCGCTGCTGTCCCGCCTGCTCACCGACTGCGGCGTGACGGGCCTGTTCCTCGCGGCGAACCGGCTCGGCGACGCCGGCGTCCGGGTGCTCATGGACGGGGTGGTCCGCGGCGGCAGCACGCTGGGCCTGGGCGGCAACGGGCTGACCGACGCCGCCCCGGTCGCGGCCCGGCTGTCCGTGCTGGAGGCGCTGGACCTGAGCCGGCCGCAGTCGCTGCGGGTGCTGGGCGCCACCGGCAACACGATCGGCGACCCGGGCGCGCGGCTGCTCGCCGAGGCGTTGCCCGGCAGCCCGTTGCGCCGCCTCGACCTGCGGCACACGGGCATTCGCGGGCGCGGGGCCAAGGCGCTGCTCACCGCGGTCGAGACCGGCCGGACGGCGCTGCGGCGCCTGACGCTCGGGCCCGATGTGCCGAGGCGCGTCAAGCGCGTGCTCGCCCAGCTGCTGCCCGGTGGCGAGCCGCCCCTGGCGAGCGAGATCCTCAGCGTGTACCGCTAGCAGCACCCGCCGTTCACCCGAAAAACTGTCGTACCTCCCCGCTACTCTCGCGGGCATGACGGAGGCCCTGAACCTGCTCGCCGCCGCGGACGAACTGCTCGCCGCGACCCGCGCGACCCGCGTCGAGCTGCGCGACAACGTCCAGCTCGAGGCCCTCGCGCTGGCCGTGTCGGCCAACCTGCCGGTGCTGCTGTGGGGCGAGCCGGGCATCGGCAAGTCCTCCGCGCTGCAGCAGCTCGCCGACCGGCTCGCGGTGCCGATGGAGACCGTCATCGCGAGCATCCACGAGCCCTCCGACTTCGCCGGCCTGCCCGTCGTCGGCGACGACCCGGCGACCCAGGGCGTGCCGATGGCCCCGCCGGACTGGGCGATCCGGCTCACCCGCGGCGGCGTCGGCCTGGTCTTCTTCGACGAGCTGTCCTCGGCCCCGCCCGCGGTGCAGGCGGCCCTGCTGCGGGTCGTGCTCGAGCGCCGGGTCGGCAGCCTCGAGCTCCCGCCGGGGGTGCGCGTGGTCGCCGCGGCCAACCCGCCGGCCAGCGCCGCCGACGGCTGGCACCTCAGCCCGCCGCTGGCCAACCGGTTCGTGCACCTGCACTGGACCCACGACCCCGCCGTCGTCGCCCGCGGCCTCGCCGGCACCTGGCCCACCGCCGACATCCCGCGCATCGACCCGCGCCGGGCCGGGTCCGCGCTGGCCCGCGCCCGCGGCACGCTGTCGGGCTTCCTCACCGCCCGGCCCGGCCTGACCCACCACCTGCCCGCCGACGCCGAGGGCCGCGGCGGCGCCTGGCCGTCCCCGCGCACCTGGGAGATGGCGCTGCGGCTGCTCACCTTCGCCCTGGCCAGCGACGCCTCGCGGGAGGCCCTGGCGACGGCGCTGATCGGCGCGATCGGCGACGGTGCCGGCCTGGAGTTCATCACCTACCTCGACGAGCTCGACCTGCCCGACCCCAACCGGGTCCTGGCCAACCCCGACGCGTTCGCGCTGCCGGAGCGCGGGGACCGGCAGCTCGCCTTCCTCACCGCGATCGTGTCGGCCGTGCAGTCGGACGTGTCGCGGCCCCGGTGGGAGGCGGCGTGGGCGGTGCTCGCCAAGGCGGTCGAGGCGGGGGTGCCGGACGTGGCGGCCCGGGCGGCGGCGGACCTGGCGGCCATGCGCGAGAAGTCCTGGCCGGTGCCGGCGACGATCGACGCGTTCGTGGACATCCTGCGCCTCTCGGGGGCGATGCAACGATGACCTCGGAGTCGCCCTCCTCGCGGCCCGCGGGCGCAGAACCAGAAACGGCGGCGGGCGCAGAACCAGAAACGGCCGGCACAGGCCCAGCAGCGGCGGCGGGCACGGGCCTAGAGGCGTTCGCGGTGGTGCCGCCCGCGCGGCTGGCGATGGATCGGACGAAGCTGCTCGCGGGGCGGTATCGGGCGGCCAAGCTGCGGCCGTATCTCGCCTCGGCGATGTACGCGCTGTCCGTGGTGCCGTCGTGGCACCTGTCGACGATGGGCGTGGACCGGCACTGGAGGCTGTACGCGAACCCGGACTTCGTGGCCGCGCACCCCGTCGAGGAGCTGGCCGGGGTCTGGGTGCACGAGGTCGCGCACCTGTTGCGGGACCACCACGGGCGGGCCGAACGGCTGCGGCACGTCGACCGCGACGACCACCTGCGGGTCAACCTCGCGCAGGACTGCGAGATCAACGACGACCTGATCGCCGACGGGCTGCCGCTGCCGGCGAGCCGCGTGGAGCCCTCGACGTTCGGGCTGGCGCCGGGGCGGCTCTTCGAGGAATACCTGGCCGGCATTCCGCATACGCACGTCGTCCACGTGCAGTGCGGCTCGGGCGCGCACGGCATCCCGGTGCCGGGCGAGATCGGGGCCGACGGCGCGCCCGCGGTGCCCGAGGTGGAGGCGGGCGCCATCCGCCGGACGACGGCCGAAGCCATCCGCGCGCACGTACGCGCCCGGGGCACCGTCCCGTTCGGCTGGCGGCGGTGGGCCGACGAGATCGCCGAGCCGACCGTCGACTGGCGCCGCCTGCTCACCGGCGCGCTGCGCCAGGCCGTGGTGTGGGCGAGCGGGGCGGCCGACTACACGTATGCGCGCCCGGGCCGGCGCAGCGCCGCCCTGCGCGGGGTCGTCCTGCCGAGCCTGCGCCAGCCCCTGCCGCGCGTCGCGATCGTGATCGACACCTCGGGCTCGATGGGCGACGACCAGCTCGCGTCGTGCCTGGCCGAGGTGACCGGCGTGCTGCGCGCCGTGGGCATTCGCGGCAACCGCGTCACGATCCTGGCCTGCGACGCCGACGTCCAGGCCGTGACGCGGGTGACGAAGGCGGAACAGGTCCAGCTGAGCGGGGGCGGCGGGACCGACATGCGCGTGGGCATCGAGCACGCGCGGCGGGGCCCCGAGCCCCCGAACATCATCGTCGTGCTGACCGACGGCCTGACCCCGTGGCCGGCCGAGCCGACGGGCTGCCGCCTGATCGCCGGCCTGATCGGGCCCAACCCCCCGGACACCCCGCCCTGGATCGAGACGATCCACATCACGGACGGCTGAGCCCGTGGCGCCGGCGGCTACTTTCGGCGACTGTCCCGCGGGGCGGCGGCTGCCTAGCGTTGGTGTCATGGCTGATCACGAGCTGGGGCTGACGCGCGGGGACCGGGTTGTCGTGCTCGCGGGGCTTCCCGTCGCCGGGGGGCTGCTCGGGTGGGGGCTGCCGATCGCGGCTCGGTGGTTGCTGTCGCTGCCGTGGGTACCGTTCGGGGGGCCGCTGCGGCTCGTGCGGCACCTCGGTTCCGGGTGGGGGCTGGCGGCGCTGGCCGGGGCGGGGGTGCTGCTCGGGTTCGGGCTCGGGCTGGTCGCCGTGCACGAGGCGCTGCGGGTCACCGTGGCCGACGGCGAGATCGTCCTGGTCAGCGGGGAGGCCCGGCGGGCCGTGAGCCGGCGGGACGTCGAGGCGGTGTTCGTGGACGGCAAGCTGCTCGTGGTGCTCGATCGGCAGTCGCGGCAGGTGGTGCGGGACCGGCTGGAGAACGCCGGGAGCCCCCGGGTCGAGCGGGCGTTCCGGGAACACGGGTACCCGTGGGTGGGGCAGGACCCGTATGCCGAGCTCTATCGGCGGTGGGTGCCCGACCTGCCCGAGCTGCCGGGGGCCGTCAACGCGGTGCTGGCCGCGCGGGCCAAGGCCCTGGAGAACAAGAGTGCCGCCGACGCCGACGAGCTGCGTGACGAGGTGCAGAAGCTCGGCTTCACCGTGCGGGATGTCGGGGTCGTCCAGCACTGGCGGCCCTTGGTGAAGTCGTGAGGAGCCGGGCTCGCGACCTCGCCGTGGACGTCACGTCCACGGTCATCTCGGTGCTCGTGGCGCTCATGGCGGCCGCCAGCGGGCTCGACAACGGGCTGCTCAGCGACGAGCGGCTGCTCGTCTCGCTGGCCGTCACCGCGCCGGCGATCGTGGTGCTCTGGTGGCGGCGCAAGCACCCGGTCGGGGTCGCGCTCGCGCTGCTCGCGCCGATCGCGGTCACCGACATGGCCGGCGGGGCCGTCGCCATCGCGGTGTTCGGAGTCGCGGTCCACCGGCCGTTGCGGACCGCCCTGTGGGTCGGGGCCCTGCACGTGCTGGCGCCGATTCCGCTCAGCATCCGGTATCCGGATCCCGACCTGCGGATCATCGGGGCCAACACGCTCGGCGTCACGGTCCTGGCGATCGCGATCGCCTGGGGCGCCGCGGTCCGGGCGCGGCGGGAGCTCATCGCCACGCTGCGGGAGCGCGCCGTGCGGGCCGAGGCCGAGGCGCGGCAGCGGGGCGAGATGCTGCGCGGGCTGGAACGGGAGCGCATCGCCCGGGAGATGCACGACGTGCTCGCGCACCGCATCTCGCTCATCAGCCTGCACGCGGGGGCGCTGGAGATCCGCGGGGATCTCTCGCGGGAGCAGGTCGCCGACGCGGGGGCGACCATCCGCACCAGCGCGCACCACGCGATGGAGGAGCTTCGGGAGATCCTCGGGGTGCTGCGGGCCTCCGACCGGGAGGAGCTGCGGCCCCGGCAGGGGCTGGCCGACCTCGGCGAGCTGGTGGAGGAGGCGCGGAAGGCCGGCACGACGGTACACCTGGATCATCGCCTGGACGGGGAACTGCCCGCGGCCGTGGACCGCACGGCGTTCCGGCTGGTGCAGGAGGGGCTCACGAACGCGCGCAAGCACGCGCCGGGCGTGGCGGTCAGCGTGCTGCTCGAGCGCGGGGACGAGGTGCACGTCCGGGTCAGCAACCCGCTGCCCGCCCGGCCCGCGCCGCCCTCGCTGCCGGGCACGCGGTCCGGGCTGGAGGGGCTGGCCGAGCGGGTCGGCCTGGTCGGCGGGCGGTTCGAGCAGGGAGTCCGGCGCGGGGACGGCGGGGCGGCGTTCACCCTGGAGGCGTGGATACCGTGCAGCCGCTGATCCGGGTCGTGGTGGTCGACGACGACGCGCTGGTGCGGGCGGGGCTGGCCATGGTGCTCGGGGGCGGCACCGGGGTCGAGGTCGTCGGCGAGGCCGCCGACGGGGCGCAGGCGGTGCGCACCGTGCGCGCCGTGCGGCCCGACGTCGTGCTCATGGACATCCGCATGCCGCGCATGGACGGGCTGGCCGCGCTCGAGGCGCTGCAACCCGACGGGGCCCGGGTCATCGTGCTCACCACGTTCGACACCGACGAGCACGTGCTCCGGGCGCTGCGGCTCGGCGCGCACGGCTTTCTACTCAAGGACACCCCGCCGCTGGCCATCCTCGACGCGGTGCGGCGCGTCGCGAGCGGGGAGCAGACGCTCTCGCCGTCGGTGGTGCGGCAGCTCATCGCGCACGTCGCGGCCGACGATCGCGGCGCGGCGGCCCGGCGTACCCTCGCGGCCCTCACGCCCCGCGAACGCGACGTGGCCGAGGCGGTCGCGGAGGGGCGCTCGAACGCGGAGATCAGTGCCGCGGTGCACATGAGCGTGGCGACGGTGAAGACGTACGTCTCGAGGATCCTGGCCAAGCTGGGCTGCACGAACCGCGTCCAGGTGGCGATCCTGGTGCACGAGTCACGACTGGACTGAGCCCGCGACGCCGTCGAGGACCGCCTGGAGGCCGCGCTCGAACTGCGCCGCCACCGCGTCGGGGCCCGTGGCGGGGCCGGCGACCTCGGGCGAGCCGGGCTCCCGGCCGCCGAGCAGGGCCGCGGTGTGCGGGTAGCGGCCGGTCGCGAGCTGCTCCATCCCGTAGGCCACGACGGCCTTCACCAGCTCCGGGTCGGTCTCCGCGCGGGCCTCCGCGGCGCGCAGGGCGCTGCCGAAGACGTACGCGTCGACGATCGCGATCACGTCGAACCGGCCCGCGTTGTCGAGCCCGGTGCCGGCCAGGGCCGCGAGGCTCTGCTCGAAGTGCAGCATGGCGTTGGGCCCGATCGCGGGGCCCGGACGCAGCGTGACCGCCCACGGGTGCCGCGAGAGCACCGCCCAGGTCCGCCGCGCGATGGCCGCGGTCGCCTCCCGCCAGTCCGCCGGCAGCTCGCCCTCGGGCACCACGGCCTCGGCCATGAGCGCGTCGTCCATGAGCGCGAAGAGCTCGTCCTTGGTCTCGACGTAGTTGTAGAGCGTCATCGTGCCCGCGCCGAGCCGCGCGGCGACGTTGCGCATCGAGACCGCCTCGATGCCCTCGGCGTCGGCGATCTGCAGGGCCGTGGCGGCGATGCGCTCGCGGCTGAAGCGGGGCGCGCGGGAACCGGGCTCCGGGCGCGCCCAGATCGGCGGTCGGGGCATGGACACGATTATCGGTGATAGCGGTTCGCGATGAACCCGGGCTCGGTCGCGGGTTCGGCCGGCCGGGTGACGACCGGCAGCGCGGTGTGTGCCCCGAAGCCGCGGCCGAGCGTGCGGACCTGCTCCTCCATGAGCGGGACGCTGTGCCGGGCCTGCGACTCGACGACCCGCTCGGCCAGGCGGCTGTTGAGCAGGGTGCGCAGCCAGTACACGAGCATCACGCCGCGGGGCACGAAGACCTTGCGGCGGCGGCGCTCCAGCGCGTCGGCGAAGGCGGCCGCGCAGCGCTCGACGGACGTGGTCGAGCCCAGCGGGGGCGGCAGGCGGCGCAGCGTGTCCTTGAACGCGGGCAGGTCATCCTGGGCGTCGCGGACGAGGTCGGTGTCGATCCAGCTCGGGTGGGCGGTGCCGACGGCGACGCCGTGGTGGGCCACCTCCAGCCGCACCGCGTTGCCGAAGTGCTCGACGCCGGCCTTCGAGGCGCAGTACGGCGCCATCCCCGGCAGCGCCGCGAACGAGGCGGCCGAGGCGACGATGAGCAGGTAGCCGCGGGCCGCGATGAGGTGCGGCAGGCACGCGGCGGTCGTGCGCATGACGCCGACCAGGTTGACCTCGACCGTGTGCACGAGCGCCTCAACGTCGCCGGTCGCCATCGTGCCGCGGCTGGCGACGCCCGCGTTGGCCACCACGGCGTCGATGCGGCCGTAGGCGCCCAGCACCCCGTCGACCGCGGCCGCCATACTGGCCTGGTCGGTGACGTCGGCGGCGAACCAGACCCCGCCGAGCTCCTGGGCGAGCGGCTCCAGCCGGTCGGGCTCGAGCCCGACCAGCGCGACGCGGGCGCCGCGGGCGGCGGCCTCACGCGCGGTATGTTCGCCGATGCCGCGGGCGGCACCGGTGATGAGCACCACCTGACCGGACAGACTCTTGCGCCGCACCGAGGGCCTCCCATCGGCGGTACCGTTCAGTACCAGGCAAACTAGCACCCGGGGACATTGTCGCGAAAGGTGAAGGCCACCGCATGACGAGCACCAGGACCGCCGAGGAGCTGCGCGCCGACCTCACGGGCGGGCTGGCCGAGTCGATCGCCGCCAAGGGCTACGCCGCCACGACGATCGCCGACATCGTGATGCACGCGCGCGTGTCCAAGCGCACGTTCTACGAGCACTTCGCGGACAAGGAAGCCTGCCTGATGGCCCTCTACGCGCAGGGCTGCGAGCACCTGCTCGAGGTGGTGCGCAGCGCCGCCAGGCCCGGCGGACGGCCATGGAAGGAGATGGTCTCCAGCGGGGTGACGGCGTACCTCACCGCGCTGGAGACCATGCCCGCGGTGACCCGGACCCTGCTGGTGGAGATCCAGGCGGCCGGGCCCCGGGCGTTCCGGCTGCGCCAGCAGATGCAGCGCCGCTTCGCCGACGCGCTGGTCGAGGTGATCGAGCGGGCCCGGGCGGCCGACCCCGGCATCCCCCGGCTGTCGCCGCTGCTGGCCATCGCCCTCGTCGGCGGCGTGCACGAGATGATGCTGCAGGTCTGCGACCCGTACACGGGGGCCGGCCCGTCGTTCACCGAGCTGACGCCGGCCGTGGACGAGCTGGTCTACGCGATCCTCACCAACCCCTGGATGACAACGGATGGAATGATCGGGCCTACTGCCGGGTTGCACGGTTGAAAAAGGGAAGGGACGCTTCGCGGTGCTGAACCCCAGCGAACTTTACGAGCTCACCGATGATCCGCCGGCGGCCGACCGGCCGGTGCTCGTGCACGCGCTGACGGGCTTCGTGGACGCCGGCAACGCCGCCCGCCTCGCCCGCGAGCACCTGCTCAGCGTCGGCTCGGCGCGCACGATCGCCACGTTCGACCTCGATCAGCTCTACGACTACCGCGGCCGGCGCCCCCCGATGCTGTTCGTCGAGGACCACTGGGAGCACTACGAGCAGCCCCAGCTGCTGCTGCGGGTGCTGCGCGACGCCACCGGCACCGAGTTCCTGCTGCTCGACGGGCCCGAGCCCGACCTGCAGTGGGAGCGGTTCACCGCGGCCGTGCTCGAGCTCATCGAGCGCTTCGACGTGCGGGCCACGGTCGGGCTCACCGCGATCCCGATGGCCGTGCCGCACACCCGCCCGACCGGCGTGACCGCGCACGGCACCAGCCGGGACCTCATCGCCGGCTTCGAGCCGTGGCTGCAGCGGGTGCAGGTGCCGGGCAGCGTCGGGAACCTGCTGGAGTACCGCATCGGCCAGCAGGACCGCGACGCGTTCGGCTTCGCGGTGCACGTGCCGCACTACGTGGCCCAGGCCGAGTTCCCGGCCGCCGCGGAGAAGCTGCTCTCGTGCCTGGCTGACGCGACCGGGCTGCGGGTTCCGATGGACCAGCTGCACGCCGCGGCCGACTCGGTGCGCGCGGAGATCGACGTGCAGATCGCCCAGGCCGACGAGGCCGCGTCGCTGGTGCGGGCGCTCGAGGAGCAGTACGACGCCTTCACCCGCGGCCGCACTGGCAACAACAACCTGCTGGCCGACTCCCCCGCCCCGCTGCCGACCGCGGACGAGATCGGCGCGGAGCTGGAGCGGTTCCTGGCCGAGCAGACCCGGGGCGACGAGCCGCCCAACCTGTGAGGCGGCGGCCTACCAGCTCGTGCCGGTGAGGCGCTCGTAGACCTCCACGTACCGGGCCCGGGTCAGGGCGACCACGTCGTCCGGCACCTCGGGCCCGGGAGCGGTCTTGTTCCAGCCGGTGGACAGCGACCAGTCGCGCACCTGCTGCTTGTCGAAGGAGAACTGGGTGCGGCCCGGCTCCCACTCGTCCAGCGGCCAGAAGCGCGACGAGTCCGGGGTGAGCACCTCGTCGCCCAGCACCACGGTGCCCGCGCGGTCGCGGCCGAACTCGAGCTTGGTGTCGGCGACCACGATCCCGCGCTCGGCGGCGAGGGCGGCTCCGCGCGAATACACCCGGAGCGTGAGCTCCCGCAGCTCCTCCGCGAGGTCCTTGCCGATCTCCTCGGTGACCTCGCCGAACGTCACGAACGCGTCGTGCTCGCCGGCCGGGGCCTTGGTCGTCGGGGTGAAGATCGGCTCCGGCAGGCGGTCCCCCTCGACGAGCCCGGGCGGCAGCTCGACGCCGGACACGGCACCGTGCGCGGTGTACTCCGACAATCCCTGCCCCGCGAGGTAGCCGCGCGCGATGCACTCGACCGGCAGCATCTCCAGCCGCTTGCAGCGGATCGCCCGCCCGGCGAACTCGGCCGGCACGTCGGTCGCGGAGATCACGTGGTTGGGCACGATGTCGGCGAGCTGCTCGAACCACCACAGCGACAGCCGGGTGAGCACGGCGCCCTTGTCCGGGATCGGCGTCGGCAGCACCACGTCGTAGACGGAGAGCCGGTCCGAGGCGACGAGGATGAGGTCGTCGCCGTCGGCGTACACGTCACGGACCTTGCCGGAATGCAGGAGTTCCACGCCGTCGAGCCTATCGGAGCGGCGTAGGGTGAGCTGCGTCACGACCATGTCGCCGACTGTCGCCGGAGGTCAGCATGCCCCTCGATCCCGCGAAGACCGCCATCGTCCTCATCGAGTACCAGAACGACTTCGTCTCCGAGGGTGGCGCGTTCCACGCCGCCGTCCAGGGCGTCATGGACAAGACCGGCATGATGGCCAACACGCGCAAGGCCGTCGCCGCCGCCCGGGCCGCCGGGGTGACGATCATCCACGCCCCGATCACCTTCGCGCCCGGGTACAACGAGATCACCTCGCATCCGTACGGCATTCTCAAGGGCGTCGTGGACGGCAACGCGTTCGTCAAGGGCGAGTGGGGCGCGCAGATCGTCGACGAGCTCGCGCCCCAGGCCGGGGACATCGTCGTGGAGGGCAAGCGCGGGCTGGACACGTTCGCCAGCACCAACCTCGACTTCATCCTGCGCAGCAAGGGCATCACCACCATCGCCATCGGCGGATTCCTCACCAACTGCTGCGTCGAGTCGACCATGCGGACCGGCTACGAGCACGGCTACCAGGTGATCACCCTGCAGGACTGCGTGGCGGCCACCTCGCAGGAGGAGCACGACAACGCGCTGAAGTACGACTTCCCGATGTTCTCGACACCGATGTCCGCGGACGACTTCGCGGGCCAGATCTAGCCCGCTTTGTAGTGGCGCAGGGCGAGGCCGCCGGCGAGCAGGAAGCTGGCGGCCAGCACCACCAGGTGCAGCGGGTGCGGGGCGTCGCCGGCCCACGCGGCCTGGACGGCCTGGCGGAACGCGCCCAGCGGGGTGAAGTCCCCGATCCTCGCCAGCACGCGCGGCAGGTACTCCACCGGCACGTACAGCCCGGCGAAGAACGCCGACGGGAACCACAGGGCGAGCGCGTACCCGGTGGCCGCCTTCGCGCTGCCCGCCACCGCCGCGACGAGCAGCCCGATCGGGAAGAGCCCGAGCACGCCCAGCAGGAACACCGGCCCCACGAGGGCCAGGTTCGGCACGTGCATGCCCAGCGCGGCGACGCCGATGACGAGCGTGAGCAGCGTCGAGAGCAGGACCACCCCGGCGTTCATCACGAGCTGGGCGCCGAGCAGGGCGGCCGGGCGCACCGGCGTGGTCGCGAACCGGCGCAGCACCCCGCGCTCGCGGTAGTTCGCCAGGACCGTCGGCAGCATGAAGAACGCCACCATCGCCATCGACACCATGATCGACATCGACGGGATGACGGTGTCGACGCCGCGCCGGCCGCCGAGCGCCGGGTCGGCCGTGTGCGCGCTGCCGGGCAGGCCGAACACGACCAGCAGGGCGACGGGCAGCAGGACGGTGAACATCGGGCCGGCGATCTCGCGCAGCATGAGCCGCGTCTCGATCACGGTCAGGCGGGTCAGGGCGCGCATGTCAGGACTCCTTGCCGGTCAGGGCCACGAAGGCGGATTCGAGGTCGGCCTGGACGATGTTCAGCTCGAGCGGGACGACCTGCTGGGCGGCCAGCGCCCGCGACACCTCGTGGGCGAGGTTGCCGCCGCCGGTGACGGTCCACAGGCCGTCGTCGACCGTCACCGAGCCGACGCCGGGCACCCCCGCCAGCTCGGCCGGGCCGGACGGGCGGAACGTGACCGTCACGCCCGCGGCGGCGCCGCGGATCAGCGCGCTCGGGGTGTCGACGGCGACGGTCCGGCCGTCGTCGATCACCGCGATCCGGTCGCACAGCCGCTCGGCCTCGTCCATGAAGTGCGTGACGAGCAGGACGGTCACGCCCCGGTCGCGGATATCCGAGATCAGCCGCCAGGTGTCGCGGCGGGCCTGGGGGTCCAGCCCGGTGGTCAGCTCGTCCAGGACCGCCACCTCCGGCGATCCGACCAGGGACAACGCGATCGACAGGCGCTGCTTCTGGCCGCCGGAGAGTTTCTTGTACTGCATGCCGCCGTGCTCCCCGAGCCCCAGCCGCTCCAGCAGCGGCCCGGTCGCGGCCGGCCGCTCGTAGAAGGACGCGAAGAGCTCCATCGCCTCCCGCACCCGGATGCGGTCGGGCAGCTGCGACTCCTGCAGCTGCACCCCGAGCCGCTGGCGCACCACCGGGTCGCTGGGCTCCCGGCCGAGCACCCGCACCGAGCCGCCGTCGGGCGTGCGCAGGCCCTCGACGCACTCGACCGTCGTGGTCTTGCCGGCGCCGTTGCGCCCGATGATGCCGAAGATCTCGCCGCGCTCGACGGCGAAGGTCACGTCCCGCACGGCCTCGCGGTCGCCGTACCGCTTCTGCAGGCCGCGCACGTCGATGACTGTCATACCGAGCACTCTCCCGGCTCCGGCGACCGGGCAGAATGACGCTGGATGCCGAGGCGGGGGTGCAGTTATCTGCACCCGGCACGGCAGCCAGGGCCGATGTGCGCGGCGACGGGGAAGGCGAGGCTCGATGGCATGACGTACTCCAGGGCGCTCGTCCGCAGCGCGCAGCTGCTCGGGATGACCGTGCTCACGTTCGCCCAGTTCGTGCTGACGGTCCTGCCGAGCGCCGTGGTCGTGGTCGCCCCCGGGATCGCCACGCGCCGGCTGACCAACCGCTGGCGGGCGCTGTTCGGCGACTGGCTCGGCCGCGAGATCCCGGTGCCGTACCAGCCCGAGCCGGAGCCGCCGCGGCCGGACGAGGAGGGGCTGTACCGCCACGACAACCAGCTCTACCGCTCGCCCCGCGTGCCCGCGTACCTGCGGCGGGTCGACTGGTTCGCCAAGGACCCCGCGCTCGCCCGCGACCTGACCTGGATGCTGTGGTTCCCGCTCGTCGTGCTGCTGGTGATCCCGCTGGGCCTGCCGGTCGCGCCGCGGGCCGTGGGCCTGGTCGCGCGGTGGAGCGAGGCCCGGCTGCGCCCGGTCGCCGGCCCGCGGCGCAGCCGGCCGAAGCGCTCCGACCGCATCCTGCTGGCGTGGGCCCGCTGCGGCCTGCTCGCGCTGAGCGCCGTGGTGCAGGTCGTCCTGTTCGCGCTCACGCTGGTGTGCTTCGTGCTCGGCTTCGGCCTCGGCCTGGTGTTCCTGATCCCGCTCGGCCTGACCCACTTCCGCTGGCTGGCGAACCTGCGCCGGGAGTGGGCGGCCTGGGCCGATGTCGCCATCGAGCCGCCCTACACCTCCCGCAAGCGCCCGGAGCTGCGCCCGGACGGCCTGTACCGGGTGGACCGCAGCCTCTACAAGACCGCGGGCATGGCCGAGTTCAACGCGCGCTGGCAGTGGATCTGGCACGACGCCGCCTCGTGGCGGGACCTGCTGTGGCTCGTCGCCGACGCGCTCGTGGTCGGGGTCGTGGCCGGCGTCCCGGTCGCGGCCGGGATCTACGGCGCCTGGTGGCTGGCGCTGCCCTGGGTGTGGACGCAGTGGTTCGGGGCGGAGTCGAGCCGGTGGTACGGCGCCCTCGACGGCCACCGCACCGCCGGCCTCGTCGCCGGCCTCGCGCTCGTCGCCGCCTCCTTCGCGCTGGCCCCCGTCGCGGTGGGGCTCGCCTCGCGCTGGAGCGCCGTCCTGCTGCGCCCGACCGCGAAGGAGCAGCTGCGGCGGCGGGTCGAGCGGCTCACCCAGACCCGGGCCGACGCCGTCGACGCGCAGGCCGCCGAGGTGCGCCGCATCGAGCGCGACCTGCACGACGGCGCCCAGGCGCGGCTCATCTCGGTCGGGCTCACCCTGGGCGCGATCGAGCGGCTCATGGACACCGACCCGGACGCGGCCCGCAAGCTCGTCGCCCAGGCCCGCGAGACCTCGCAGACGGCGCTGAGCGAGCTGCGCGCCCTCGTCCGCGGCATCCACCCGCCGGTGCTGTCCGAGCGCGGCCTGCCCGACGCCGTGCGCGCCCTCGCCCTGGACACCGCGGCCGACGTCACCGTCACCGGCCGCCTCGCCGGGCGGCCGGAGGCCCCGGTCGAGTCCGCGGCCTACTTCGCGGTCAGCGAGCTGCTCGCCAACGCGGTCCGCCACGGCCACGCCGCGCACATCATGGTGCACATCGCCTTCGCCGACGGCCTGCTGCGCATCACCGTGACCGACGACGGCGACGGCGGCGCGGACCCGTCGCGCGGCACCGGGCTGCGCGGGATCGAGCGGCGGTTGGGTACCTTCGACGGGACGCTCGCCCTGCACAGCCCCGCGGGCGGGCCGACCGTAGCCTCCCTGGAGCTGCCGTGCGCGTTGTCCTCGCCGAAGACCTCTACCTCCTGAGGGACGGTCTGGTCCTGCTGTTGCAGAGCCACGGCTTCGAGATCGTGGCGGCCGTCGACACCGGACCGGACCTGCTCGCCGCCCTGCTGGAGCACCGGCCCGACGTCGCCGTCGTCGACGTGCGGCTGCCGCCGAGCTTCACCGACGAGGGCCTGCAGGCCGCCCTGGCCGCCCGCCGTGAGGTGCCCGGCCTGCCCGTGCTCGTGCTCTCGCAGCACGTCGAGCAGCTCTACGCCCGGGAGCTGCTGGCCGACGGCACCGGCGCGGTGGGCTACCTGCTCAAGGACCGCGTGTTCAACGCGGACCAGTTCGTCGACGCGGTGCGGCGGGTGGCCGGCGGCGGCACCGTCATGGACCCGTCGGTGATCGCGAAGCTGGTGGCCCGGCCGACGCCGCAGACGGGCACCCTGACGCCGCGCGAGCGCGAGGTGCTGACGCTGATGGCGGAGGGCCGCTCGAACGCGGCGATCGCCAAGCAGCTGTTCCTGTCGGAGAGCGCGGTGAACAAGCACATCGCGAGCATCTTCGGCAAACTGAACCTGCCGATCTCGGACGACGACAACCGCCGCGTGCTGGCCGTGCTCGCACACCTCCAGGGGGCGTGATGCGATAAATCCCGATCGCTGCCGCGATCAGGATTTATCGGACATATCACGATTTAGACGGCCAGGACGATCTTGCCGCGGCCGTGGCCGGTCTCGATCTCGCGATGCGCGTCGGCGGCCTCGGCGAGCGGGTAGACGCGGCGCACGTGCCACTGGGTGCGGCCGGAGGCGTACAGGTCGATCAGCTCGGCCAGTGCCTCGTTGCTGCGCCGGCCCTGGATGCTGCCCAGCCCCAGCTCCTCGATGCGGTCGTGCGCGACGAGGGTGATGATCCGCTTGCGGTCGGGGACGAGCGCCAGCGACGTCTCCAGGGCCTCTCCCCCGGCGCCGTCGACGGCGGCCGTCACGCCCTGCGGCGCGAGGGCGCGGACCCGGTCCGGCAGGCCGGGGCCGTACACCACGGGAATCGCGCCCAGCGAGCGCACATAGTCCTGGTTGGCCTCGCTCGCCGTGCCGATGACCGTGGCGCCCAGGATCCGGGCGAGCTGCACGCCGGCCGTGCCGGTCGCGCCCGCCGCGGCGTTGATGAGCACGGTGTCGCCCGGCCCGGCCCCGATCGCCGAGAGCGCCAGGCGGGCCGTCTGCCAGCCGGCCGTGAAGCCGCCCGCGACCTCCCACGGCACGCTCGCCGGCTTGGGGGTCACCTGGTCCTCGGGCACCACGATCCACTCGGCGTACGCGTTGAACACGCTGAACCCGAGCACCTCCGAGCCCACCGGCACGGCGTCGGTGCCCTGGTCGACGACGCCGGCGAACTCGTTGCCGGGGATCTGCGGGAGCGTGACAGCGGCGTAGGGCGGGACCCAGCCGCGGCGCAGCCCCGCGTCGAACGGCTGGACGCCCGCGAAGCGCACGCGGACCCGGACCTGACCGGGTCCGGCCTGCGGCTCGGGCAGGTCGTGGAGGCGAAGGACGTCGGGCGGACCGGGTTCGGCGAACGCAGCGGCTCTCATGAGCAACGACTGTGCGACCTGAAGCGCGCTTGAGGTCAATGGGGTACCGTGCTTCCGCGCCGAAGTTCTCAGGGAGTCGACGATGGTGAACGCGAAGGACTGGGTCGTTGTCGGTCTCGACAACGGCGGCACCGCGAACAACGCTACGGTGCTCGACCACGAGGGCTCGTTCCTGGTGGACGGGCTCGTCGAGGTGCCGAGCCGGGTGCTCGACGGCCCCGAGGCGGCCGTGGAGTCGCTCGCCGGGGCGTTCGACAACATCCTCGCGGTGACCAAGGTCGACCGCTCCCGCGTGGTCGCCGTCGGCCTGGACACGCCCGGCCCGGCCAGCGCCGACGGGGTCATCTCGTCCAAGGGCGCGACGAACTTCTCCCAGCCGGCCTGGTGGGGCTACGACTTCCGCGGCGCGCTCGAGCGGCGGCTCGGCCTGCCCGTCGTCTACAACAACGACGGCAACGCGGCCGCCCTCTACGCGCATCACGTGTACTTCGGGCCGGCCGCCGACATCAAGTCCTCGGTCTCGGCGATCGTCGGCACCGGCCTCGGCGGCGGCGTCATCGAGCAGGGCAAGGTCATCCGGGGCGCGGCCGGCATGGCCGGCGAGCTCGGGCACGTGCACATCCCGATGCACGGCCTGCTGGAGGAGGGCCAGCCGCTGCCGTCCTGCGGGTGCGGCTTCCTCGGCGACGTGGAGAGCGTCTCGTCGCTCACCGGGATCGTGCGCAACCTGCTGCCGTACTGGCTCACCCGCTTCCCCGACCACCCGCTGCACGGCGCCGATTCCCTCAAGTCCGCCGCGAAGCAGGTCCGCTCCTACGCCGAGCGGGGCGACGAGCTGGCCCTGCACATCTTCGAGCAGCAGGCGATGGGGCTCGGCCGCCTGTTCACGATCGCCGCGAACTTCACCGACCCCGACTGCTACTTCGTCGGCGGCGGCGTGGTGGAGGCGGCACCCCACTTCCGCGACTGGTTCCTGGGCCGGGTGCGCGAGCACACGCTGCTGCGCGAGGAGCAGGCCGCGGTGGCCGAGTTCTCGCTGGTGCCGGAGCGCGATATGGCGGGCGCGCGGGGCGCGGCCATCGCCGCGGCGGGGACGGTCGTCGCTTGATATGTCGGGCGCTGCGCGCCACGACATATCCGCATTTTTCTCCCGGCGCCGCTTATCCGAGCGTTGCCCGGTGTCGCCGTCTCAGGCGGTCTCGACCGGGACCGGGGCCCGGGGAACGTTCTCGGCCGTCAGGTTGAGCACGCCCTTGTCGTCACGCTGCCAGCGGCGGCCGCTCGCGTCGGTGAAGCGCAGCTCCACGTGCATGTCGGCCGACGGCGCGAGCCGGATGGTGCCGTCGTCGTTGATGCGGTCCCGGTCGACAGGGCCGTCGGTCTGCTCCTGGTCGAACCCGGCGTACACCTCGGGCTGCTCCCCCGGCGGCACGATCCGCACCCGGCGGATCGCCGTCCACGCGGCGGGCGGGTCGTGGAAGACGATCTCGACGTCGTACACCGGCGCCTGCCCGGCGTTGCGCACCGCCGCCCCGACGACGCCGCGCGTGATGATCTTCTCGAACGTCTCGCGCTCGCTGACCGCCCACGCGCAGACGCGTTCGGCGTCGCGCCGGTCGTCGGCGAGGCGGTACAGCGC
Source organism: Dactylosporangium thailandense (assembly GCF_059739745.1). Lineage (NCBI taxonomy): Bacteria > Bacillati > Actinomycetota > Actinomycetes > Micromonosporales > Micromonosporaceae > Dactylosporangium > Dactylosporangium thailandense. Next base: position 11,945,812 of record NZ_AP029195.1, on the reverse strand, counting down.
GGCCAGCTCGCCGACAGCGCTCGCGGCCTGGCGGGCGGCCTGCAGCGCGGCCCAGCCGAGGCAGACGGCGCCCCCGGCGACGAGCACGGCGAGGATCGCGGCGACGAGTAGCCCCACGTTCGCCAACGTACCGGCTCGATACCGACCATCGGCGGCTTTTCCCAGATAAACGACATATCGCCTGACGGGGCATAAGTCCGAAAAGTCGCGGCGCGGAGCGCCCGACTTTTCGCTCCTCGCGACGCCGAGCGCCCGGCATTTCGCTCCTCGCGGGAAGTCGCGGCGCAGAGCGCCCGGCATTTCGCTCCTCGCGGGAAGTCGCGGCGCAGAGCGCCCGGCATTTCGCTCCTCGCGGGAAGTCGCGGCGCAGAGCGCCCGGCTTTTCGCTCCTCGCGGGAAGTCGCGGCGCAGAGCGCCCGGCATTTCGCTCCTCGCGCGAGTGTCGAGCACAATCGGGAATGTGAGCAACCTGGAGGGGCAGCCGGCCGAGGTCGAGCTGCCGGTCGACACCGATGCCGCGCCGTGCGCCGAGCTGCTCGAGGGGCGCGACGTGCCGCTCGGGCGGTACACCGTCGTGCGCCGCAGCCTGCCGAACAAGTCGCGGCGGACCGTCGGGGCGTGGTGCTTTCTCGACCACTTCGGGCCCGAGGACATCACCGGGACGCCGGGCATGCGGGTCCCGCCGCATCCGCACATCGGGCTGCAGACCGTGAGCTGGCTGATGAGCGGCGAGGTGCGCCACCGCGACAGCCTCGGCTCCGATCAGGTCATCGTCCCGGGGCAGCTCAACATCATGACGTCCGGGCGCGGCATCGCGCACTCCGAGAACTCGCCGACCGCCCGGCCGCCGATCCTGCACGGCCTGCAGCTGTGGGTCGCGCTGCCGGAGGGCGAGCGGCACCGGGCGCCCGCGTTCCAGCACATCGCGGACCTGCCCGAGCTCGCCGACGGCGGCACCCGGATCATCGTCGCGGTCGGGGAGCTCGAGGGCGCGCGGTCGCCCGCCGAGGTGCACACCGAGCTGCTCGGGGCCGACGTCCGGCTGGCCGGGGGCGCCGACATCGCCGTACGGGCCGACTTCGAGCACGCGGTCGTCGTCACCGAGGGGGTCGCCCGGGTCGAGGGGGTGCGGGTGGCGCCGGGGTCGCTGCTGTACCTCGGGGCCCGCCGCGACCGCCTCCGGCTCGAGGCCGAGGACGGCGCGCGGCTGTTCCTGCTCGGCGGGGTGCCGTTCGAGGAGGACCTGGTGATGTGGTGGAACTTCGTGGGCCGCTCGCACGAGGAGATCGTCGAGGCCCGCGAGGACTGGACGCGCGGCGCGGACCGCTTCGGCGTCGTGCCCGGGGGCGAGGAACCGCTCCCCGCCCCCGGGCTGCCCACGACCCGGTTGATGCCCCGGCCGCGGTACCGCCGCTAAAGCAGTTTCCACAGATGGTCGGCGGTGCCGTTGTCGGTGAACTGCACCACCTGGGCGCTGTTCGCCGTCGACATGCCGGACACGCCGAGCACCTTCAGGCTGTGCTGGACCTGAATCCGCACCCAGCCGTCGCCGTTGTCGACGAGCCGCCACAGGTGATCCGCGCTGCCGTTGTCCTCATACTGCTGGACCAGCGCGCCGTCGGCCGTCGACATGTTCTGCACGGCCAGGAGCTTCCCGCTGTTCTGGTTCTGGATTTTGTACCACCCTGAGCCCGCGTCGATCAGGCGCCAGTTGTGGTCCGCCGTCCCGTTGTCGTCGAACTGCACGACATTGGCGCTGTTCGCCGTCGACATGCCCGCGACACCCAGCACCTTGAGGCTGTTCTTGTTCTGGATGCGCTTCCAGGAGATGGGGGCCGTGGTGCCCTCGACGCGCATCTCCAGCATGCCGCCCGAGAAGCCGGCCTTGAGCTGGACGACCACGCGCAGGGCCGACGTGGTGATCGCGTTGAAGGTGACCCGGTTGAAGGTGTTCAGCGCGGTCCCGTACGCCGAGGCCCCGCTCACCGCCGTCCACTGCCCGGAGGCGTTGAGGTACTGCACCTGCCACGACTGCGGCACGCGACACTGCCCGGCGCCGGTGTCGTCGAACCAGTACACGGAGACCGCACCGGTGTTGATCGGCGTCGCGTAGGACAGTTGCGCCCACTCGCTCGTGCCGAGGTGGTCCCACCAGGTCAGCCGCGGGATGGACTGGTCGCCGGAGCCGCTCGGGACCTTGCCGTCGTTGATCGCCCCGACGCTGTCGCCGCCCCAGCACCACGACGCCGAGGCCGTCGCCGGGATCGACCACTCGATCGCGTCCGAGCCGTCGCTGATGCGCGGGAACGTCGTGATGCGCACGCGCTGCGCGCCCATCGGCAGCAGGGTCACGGTCTCGTTGGGCTGGGTCGAGCGGGCCGGGCTCTGCTGCAGCGTGCGGACGATCCCCTCGGCGTCGGCCTGCCAGTTGGGGATCTTGCGCCCGGTGGCGGTCAGCGAGATCGGGGCGCCGTCGCGGGTGAACGGGTTCGCGGCCAGCGGGCCGGACTTGCGGGTGACGGTGACCGCGGGGTTGTTCGGGTCCAGCAGGAGCCCGTAGTTCCAGGCGGCGTCCGTGTACACCTCGTTGCTGGGCCACGCGTCGGTGCCGCCGATGCGCGACCAGCGCTCCGGGATCGACAGCGAGAAGGTCAGCGGGCCGTTGTCGACGCTGACCGCGTTGCCGTTCTTGGCCCAGGTGCGCACCGTCGTGCGCATCGGCAGCGTGACGGTGACCTTGTCCCCGTTGTTGAAGGTCTGGTCGAGGATGACGAACGAGCCCGGCTGCAGCGTGCCGGTGACCAGGGTGCCGTTGACCCGGACCTGGGCACCCGTGGACCAGCCGGGGATCCGCAGGTACAGCGGGAAACTCACGGCCCCGGGCGTGCCCAGCGTGAACGTGATCGTGTCGCTGAACGGGTAGTCGGTGTCCTCGGTGATCGTGACGGTGGTGCCGTTCGCGCCGACCTTGGCGGTCACCTGCGAGGCGCCGTACATCGAGGCGCACAGGCCGTTGTCCCACGTGCCGAACCACAGCTCCTGGGCGTAGTACGGCCAGCCCATGCCGTAGTTGTGCGGGCAGCACCGGTAGTTGTGGATGCCGAGCATGTACGCCAGCATCGGGAAGCCGTTCTGGAACTGCCCCTGCGTCAGCGTGCGGTTGGTGAGCGCGATGCTGTTCGCGCAGCTGATGTAGTGGATGCCCTTCTGGGCGGGGTCGAGCGCGGCGGGCAGCGAGTTGAACGCGAGATCCTCGCAGCGGTCCAGCCACACGGAGTCGCCGGTCATCCGGGCGAGCATCTGGTGGCTGTGCATGAACTCGACGATGCCGCAGGTCTCGAAGCCCTGGCGGGGGTCGGTGTAGCCGGTGCGGCAGTTCTCGTCGCCGGCGAAGCCGCCGCCGGGGAAGTTGCCGTAGAGCCCCATCACCGTGTTGTAGTCGTTGTACGTGGCCTGCTGGAACTTCGGGTCGGTGTCGAGCAGCCCGTACTGGGCCGGCTCCCGGAACCCCTGGGCCAGGTTGACGTTGTGCCAGTTCGGGATGCCGTTGGTGTAGTCGGCCGAGCCCGCGTGGATCTTGCGCACGAGGTCGAGCAGCCAGCTCTCGCCGATACGGTTGTAGAGCCAGTAGATGCTGTCGATGTTGTCGCCCCAGCGCAGGGCGGCCCAGCTGCGGTTGAACACGGCAGCCGGCTGGGCGTTCTGGAACTGGAAGTACTTGCGCATGAACGGCACCACGCGGGTGTCGCCGCTGTACTCCGCGAACGAGCGCAGCGCGTCGAGCAGCGGCATGTGCGGCCAGAAGTCCGGGCCGCCCTCGAGGCTCGTGCGCAGGCTGTCCGGCCCGAAGAAGCCGTCGGCGGCCTGGTTGGCGATGATGCCGTCGATCCACTGGCGGGCGAGGGTGAGGATGCGCGTGTTGCCGGTGACGTACCCCAGGTCGCCGAAGCCGCGCAGCCAGTACGGCAGCTCCTCCCAGGCGCCCTTGGTCTTGTCGACCCAGCCGCAGTTGGCGTACACCAGGTAGTCGGAGACCTCGGTCATCCGCCCGCACAGGCCGTCGGCCTCGATGTTGAGCTGGTTGCGAATCCACCCGCGCGGCTGCACGGCCCCCGAGGGCAGCTTCAGGAACGGGGTGGCCTTGAGCGGGGCGAGGTTCGGCGAGTACTGCCCGGTGCGCGCCCCGGCCGTGACGGTCTTGCTGGTGCGCACGGCGGCGTTCGCGACCCCGGCGACGGCGGTGCTGAGCGCGATCGCGCCGCCGGTGACGACGGCCCCTCGCGCGACGAAGGTCCTACGGTCCACGATCGGACTCCTTTGCTCCTGGCGGGGAACATCGATGCCCGATTATGCAGAAAAACGGTTGTTTGTGAAAGAACTCGTTCGCTTTTGTTTACTTCTCCAGTGATGGTTGTGCACTCTCCGGCGACGCCTGGTCACGCTCTTCCCGGCCGGTCTGCTCGCGGTCGCTCTGCTCTGAGTCGTCCTGCTTTAGGTCGCTCTGCTCTGGGTCGCTCTGCTCTGGGTCGCTCTGCTCTGGGTCGCTGTGTTCGCCGGTCGCCTGGTACCACCGCAGTCCGCCGGCAACCGCGAGCCCAGCGCCCACGGCCAGCGCTACGACGACGCCCCATCTCCCCCACGCCGGCCCGGCGAGCGTCCCGTACCGGAACACCGCCGAGTCGCCCACGCCCACCATGACCGCAAGACACGCCCCGGCGATCGCCACCACGATGTCCACACGTTTGAACAGCGACAGCACCCCGGCCGCCACCACGCCGACGGCCGCCACGAGCGGCCACAGCCGGGCCAGCACCTGCACTCCGACCCCATCGGCCGGCGAGGCGGCAAGCCCGGCGGACTGCACAATCCAGACGGAGGCGACGACCCCGCCCCCGACCGCGACGACGGCGAGCACGGTTCGCAGTCGCCACACCAGCCCGACGACCACGGCCCCGAGCAGCCCCCCGGCCCACCACCAGCCGGTCTGCGGTGCCGGGGCGGCTGCGACGGTACCGCGCACAATCCCCGGTTCCCGCCCGTCGATCAGCAGCGGCACGCTCCACGCACGAGCCGGCAACTCCCGGGCCCGCTCGTCATGCCACCGGACCCGAGGCTCCCCCACCACGAGATGCCACTCGGGCGCGGCGGTCGCGTTGCCGCCGGTCGCGCTCCCGCCGATCGACCGGCTGGCGAACCAGGTGGGCGACTGCCGGTTCTCCTCCACCCCGTGATCGCTGACGCGCAGGAACGGCTCCCCTTGCAGCCCGAGCACGACGACCTCGCGCCCGGACCGGTTCACGAGCTCGAGCCGAGCCCCACCTTCGACCGCGCGAACCTCAACCCCGGAAACGGAGACGGACGCGACGCGCACGACATAGTCGACGGCAACGGGCGCATCGGCCCCGTGCGCGGCCGCCGGCCCGCCATAGAGCAGCACGCCAACGACCCCGACGCAGACCGCGGCGACAAGCCGCCAGACAACGCCCCGGAGGTGCGGACCGCCTCGGCCGGCCACCACGCCGCGAATCATCGGCCACACCTCATTCCCACATTCCCACAGTCCCCGCCGCCGCCCCGACCGCCCGCCCGGTCCCCCACCGATCCGCCGGGCCGAACCGCCCCCGCGACCCGGCTCCCGGCGCATGCCCAGCAGCCCTCGACGAACGAACGCTTCCCGACGGCCGCACCTCGGCAGCCGTCAGCTGGACAGCAGCCCTCGGCGAGCCGGAGCGTCCCGCTGCGCGCACCTCGACGCGCGGCGGAGACGCTTCATTCCGCGGCGCAGGCACTTCAACGCTCGGCACGGACGCTGCGATCCACGGCGCACGCGTTTCGATTTGCGGCGCAGGCACTTCAACGCTCAGCGCCGACGCTTCAGTTCGCGGCGCGGACGCCTCGGTTCGCGGCGCGGACGCCTCGGCTCGCGGCGCAGGCACTTCAGCGCTCGGCACGGACGCTGCGATCCACGGCGCACGCGTTTCGATCTGCGGCGCAGGCACTTCAACGCTCAGCGCAGGCACTTCAGCGCTCGGCACGGACGCCTCGGTTCGCGGCGGGCGTGGGTCGTCGAGGTGAGCGTCGGTCATCCGGCTCGGGCGGCCGCGATGGCGGTGACCAGGTCGGCGCGCGCCCGGGCGACCCGCGAGCGGATGGTCCCAACGGGGACGTCCTCGATCTCGGCGGCCTCCGCGTATGACACGCCGAGCACCTGCGTCAGCACGAACGCGACCCGGCGCTCCGCGGGCAGGGCGGCGACCAGCGCGTTCGTGGCGTGCAGGCCCGCGTGGTCGGTCTCGGCCAGCGGCGCCGGCTCGGCCACGACCCGGGCCTCGAGGCGCCGCGCGCGTACGGCCGCCCGCACCTGGTCGGCACACGCCCGCCGGGCGATGGAGAGCACCCACGTGCGCGCCGAGGAGCGGCCCGCGAACTCGGGCAGCGCCCGGAAGGCCCGCAGGTAGGTGTCCTGGGTCACGTCGTCGGCCTGCGCCACGCCGACCAGCGCCGCGACGAACCGCCAGACCTCCGCCTGTGTGGCCCGCACGAAGGCAGCCGCGGCCCGCTCGTCGCCCGATCGCGCGGCCAGGAGCGCCTCGGTCGCCGGGTCCACCTCGCCGTTGGCCTCAGCAGTCACGCAGCGAGCCTAGCGCCCCACCCTGACAATCCCCCTTCCGCCTCACCAGGGTGTAGCCGAGCCCACCGAGCGTGAACCTTCACCGGCCGGTGAAAACACCACGGTTGCTCGGGTGGGCCCCGCGCTAGGAGATCAACGCCCGCCCGGGAAAGGATCGCGGGCGATGAAGCGGAAGAGAGTCGGCCGGGTTGCGGGCCGTCCGAGCTAGGTAAAGAGGCCGACGAAGACGACGGAGCCGGGGCCGCGGGTTGAGCCTGGCCGGCGTCGGGCGCCGGGGGCGCGGGCGAGTGGGTGTCGGGCGCGGTCGCCGTCGCGGGCGCAGGTGCCGGCGGAGGCGGGGGTGCGGATGCAGGCGTGGACGCGGTCGCCGTCGCGGGCGCGGGCGTGGGCGCCGTCGCGGGTGCCAGCGGAGGCGGGGGTGTGGGCGCAGGCGAATTGGTGCCGAGTGCAGCGGGCGGCGGGGGTGCGGGCGCGGGCGTGGGCGTGGGTGTGGGCGTGGGCGAATGAGTGTTGGGTGCGTCTGGCGGCCGAGGCGGGGCCGGGGCGCGTGGTCGGCGGGCGGATCTGGCGGCGCGGGCGTCGCGTTCGGCCCAGTGCGCCTCCAGCTCAGCGGTGCGGGCCTCGCGGTCCATCCGAGCCAGGCGCTCGGCGTGCCGCTCCTCGAGCCCCCGTCGCCTCGCCTCGGCGAAGGAGGTCCGGATCGCGGCGCGACGCGCGCGGCGGAGCCGGTGCTCGGCCAGCATCGTCTCCAGCCGGTTGCGCCATTCTGACGGGTTCTCTGCGGTCAGCACATGTTCCATGTCGACAATTTAGAACAGGGGTACGACAAAAATTGGGCGACGAAACAAGGCCACCAGCCCGGCAAACGGCGTGCCGGAAGCGGGAGCGACCTCAGGGCCGTTCCCGCCGCCACGTCGGCCACGACCGGGGGCCGGGGGCCAGCCACAGCGGCCTCAGGCGCGCTTCCGGCCGCGCACCAAGACGTCCACCAACCGGGAGGCCGAGGCCAACCACAGCAGCCTCAGGCGCGCTTCCGGCCGCGCACCAAGACGTCCACCAACCGGGAGGCCAAGGCCAACCACAGCAGCCTCAGGCACGCTTCCGGCCGCGCACCAAGACGTCCACCAACCGGGAGGCCAAGGCCAACCACAGCAGCCTCAGGCACGCTTCCGGCGGCGCACGAAAACGGTCGCCGCCGCGCCCGCCACCAGCAGGGCGGCCAGCGTGAACCAGAGTGGCGTCAGGCTGCCGCCGCCGCCCGGTGACGGCGCCGCCGCAGTGGATGAGGCCGTCGCCGGGATCAGGCACGCGACCTCCGTCGGCGTGGCCGTGGCCGTCGGAGCGGCGACCGGGATGACGGCCTGGCAGTGGCCGTTCACGGGCGCGCCGAGGTCGATCGCCACGTGCCAGGAGCCGGGGGTCAGCGTGCCGCTGTACGTCTGGGTGCCGCGCTCGTCGCCGGTCTGGCGCAGTACCGACGGCGCCACCGAAGCCGAAGTGCCGTCCGAGGCCGTCAGCGTCACGGTCGTCGGCTCGTTGATCGGGTGGCCGTCCTGCCATTGGGCGGTGATCCACACGGAGCCGAGGCCGTCGGAGTGGATCGTCACCGAGGCGCCGCCGTGGGCCTGGGCCGGCGTCGCCACCAGCAGCAGGAGCACGACGGTCGCGAGGAACGTCCCGATGCGCGCCGCCACCCGACGAACCCTACGGCACCCCCAAACGGGCGCTACGGCATGGCGGGGATCGACTCGGGGCGGTCGTCGCGGACGTAGACGATCATGTCTCCGGTCTGGATCGCCGTGCCCTCGGGATCGGCCAGCGACAGCACCTTGCCCCGGCGGAACAGCGCGATCACCAGCTCCGTGAGCTCGCGCGGCGAGGAGCCGACCTCGTCGCGCCGGGCCGAGCGCATCGCGAGGGCCATTCCCTGCCCGGGCGTGAGCAGGTCCTCGACGACCTCGATGAGCGGCGGCGCGGTCGTGGACAGGCCGAGCAGCCGGCCGGCGGTCGCGGAGGAGACGATGACGTGGTGGGCGCCGGACTGGCGCAGCAGCGGCGCGTTCTCCGCCTCGCGGGCCGCGGCGATGATCGACACCTTGCCCGCGGTGAGCTGGCGCACGGTGAGCGTGACCAGGACCGACGCGTCGTCGCTGTCGGTCGCGATGATCACCGCCTTGGCCTCCTGCACGCGCGCCTCGACGAGGATGCCGGAGCGGGTGGCCGAGCCCTCGATCGCGACGAGCCCGTCGGACGTGGCCTGCCGCAGCGCGCCGCGGTCGCTCTCGACGACCACGACGCTGGTCTTGTCGAAGCCGTTCTCCAGCAGGGTGCTGACGGCCGCCCGGCCCTTGGTGCCGTAGCCGCACACGATGACGTGGTTCTTCACGCGCTTCCTCCACCGCTGCAACCTGAGGTTGGTGCGGTACTGGTCGGTCAGGACTTCGAGGGTGGTGCCGACCAGAATGATCAGGAACAGCACGCGGGCCGGCGTGATGACGAGGATGTTGACGAGCCGGGCGGACTCGGACACCGGCGTGATGTCGCCGTAGCCGGTCGTCGACAGCGTCACGACGGCGTAGTAGAAGCAGTCCAGCAGCGACAGACCGTCGTCGTTGACGTCCCGGTATCCGCCGCGGTCGATGAAGATGACCAGGACGATCGCGCAGACCAGGCCGACGGCGAGGCCGAGACGGGCACTGATCGCTCGCAACGGGCCGCGACGTACGGCTGGAAGGTGGATCACGAAATCCACCATAAGGGTCGGGTGTGACAGTTCCGCTCGTGGGTAGTCGGGCCGGCTCTGGCGACGGGAGGCGCGACATGGGCGAGCACGGTCCACGGGTGGGTGTTCTGGGCTCCTACGGCGGGTACAACCTCGGCGACGAGGCGATCCTGGCCAGTCTGCTGTCCGACCTGCGGGCCCGGCGCCCGGACGCGGACGTCCTCGTGTTCTCGCGGGACCCCGACCACACCGCCGCCGAGCACCCGGGCATCGGCGTGGCACCGTGGGAGGGCGTCGGACGGGACCGGACCGCCGAGTCCCTGGCCCGCCTCGACCTGCTCGTCCTGGGCGGGGGCGGCATCCTGTACGACACCGAGGCCCGCCGCTACCTGCGCGTCGTGAAGACCGCCCAGGAGCGGCGGGTGCCCGTGTTCACGTACGCCGTCGGCGCCGGCCCGCTCACCGAGGACCTCGACTGCACGATGGCGCGCGAGGTGCTCGGCGCGGCGACGGAGCTCACGGTGCGTGACGAGGAGTCGAGGGTCGCGCTGGAGGAGGCGGGCGTGACCGCGCCGGTCACCGTGACCGCGGACCCGGCCCTGCTGCTGCAGCCCGAGGAGTTCGACGCCGGCATGCTGCACGGCACGCTCCCGCCGGGGCGGCGCGTGGTCGGCATCAGCGTCCGCGAGCCCGGCCGGGCGGCGCAGCACCTCGATGCGGACGAGTACCACCAGCTCCTCGCCCACGTCGGGGACTTCATCGTGCACCGGCTCGACGCGGCGCTACTCTTCGTGCCTATGGAGCGCTCGGACATCCGGCACTCTCACGCCGTACTGTCGCGAATGACCGCCGCCGAGCACTGCCGCGTGCTCAACGGGCAATATCGGCCCGGCCAGATCCTCGATCTGATGCGTCACCTGGACCTCGCGGTCGGCATGCGACTGCACTTCCTCATCTTCGCGGCTCTGGCGGGTGTACCGCTCCTGGCGCTGCCGTACGCCGGCAAGGTCTTCGACTTCGCGCAACGCATCGGTGCGCCCGTACCCCGCGGGGTCGTGCGGGAGGCGGCCGGGCCGCTCATCGCCCAGGTCGACCGGTTGTGGGACGAGCGGCCGCAGCGGCAGGAGGAGGTCTCCGCGCGGGTGGCCGGGCTGCGGCAGCGCGCGACGGAGACCGGCCGGCGGCTGGGTGCGCAGCTGGACCGCCTGGTGCCCGTCGCCGGCCGGGAGGAGGCGGTGCACGCATGACCGCGCTCGAACGGCCGAGCGGGCTGCCCGCCGTGCAGCTCCCGCCGCGCTCGGCGACGCACGGCGGCCGCACGGAGGTGCTGGTCGTGGGCGGCGGGCCGGCCGGCATCGGGGCGGCGACGGGCGCGGCCGCGGCCGGGGCCGACGTCGTGCTCGTGGAGCGCTACGGGTTCCTCGGCGGCAACGCGACGGCCGCGCTGGTCATGCCCCTCATGAGCTTCCACAACGAGATGAAGCAGGCCGTGGGCGGCGACGACAACCGGCTGTTGCCGACCGACCACGGCGAGGGCGAGCCGGTCGTGGCGGGCGTCCTGTGGACGCTGCTCGATCGCCTGGTCCGGGCCGGAGGCGCCATCGCGCCGGACCCGAGCACCGGCTACACCGTGCCCTTCGATCCCGAGCTGTTCAAGCTCGTCACCTACGACATGCTGTCCGGCTGCGGTGTGCGGCTCCTGCTGCACGCCTTCGCCTCGGACATGATGCCGCTGCCCGACGGCGGCTCCCGGGTCGTGTTCGAGACGAAGTCCGGCCCGGTCGTGCTCGATGCCGATGTGGTCATCGACTGCACGGGCGACGGCGACCTCGCCGCGGCGTCCGGCGCGCCCTACGAGATCGGCCGCCCCGACGACGGCCTGACCCAGCCGATGACCCTGATGTTCCGCGTGGGCAACTTCGACCGCTCGGCGTTCCTCGGCTACGTCCACGAGCATCCCGACCAGTGGCGAGGGGTCCACGGGCTGTGGGATCTGATCCGCCAGGCGCGCGAGGCGGGCGAGCTCGACCTGCACCGCGAGGACGTGCTGTTCTTTGCCACCCCGCACCACGATGAGGTGTCCGTCAACTCGACGCGGATCGGCGGACTGGGCATCAGCGTGTGGGACCTGACCCGCGCCGAGCTGGACACCCACCGGCAGCTGGCCCAGATCGCGCGGTTCCTCAAGGATCGGGTGCCGGGGTTCGAGGAGTCGTACGTCCTGCAGAGCGGCGTGCACGTCGGCGTTCGCGAGACCCGGCGGGTGCTCGGCGACTACCAGCTCACCGGCGAGGACGTGCTGAGCGCGCGCTCGTTCGACGACGCGATCGCGCGGGGCGCCTACCCGGTGGACATCCACAACCCCAACGGGCCCGGCACGATCCTGCGCCGCGTGCCGCAGGGGCGCTCGTACGACATTCCGCTGCGCTCCCTGCTCCCCCGCGACACCGACGGGCTGCTCGTGGCGGGCCGCTGCATCTCGGGCGACCATGTGGCGCACAGCTCGTACCGGATCATGCCGATCTCGATGGCGACCGGGCAGGCGGCCGGGGTGTGCGCCGCGCTGGCCGCCCACATCGGCAAGCCCCCGCGGGAGATCCCGGCCGCCCAGGTCCAGCGCGTCCTGCGAGCCCAGGGCGCGAGCCTTCCCGCCTGAGCCGTTCATGGCGCAAGCTGGTCCTCGTGCTGGTACATCCGTGGGACGCGCCGATCGACGGGTCCGAGTGGCGACAGTGGCTGGGCGGGCACGACTTCGGGCAGCTCATCGCGCCCGGGCGGGGCCGGGACCTGCCGGTGGTGGTGCCGACCCACTTCTCGTTCGACGGCGCCGAGGCCGTGTGGCTGCACCTCGCGCGCGCCAATCCGGTGTGGGCGGCGCTGCAGGAGCACCCGCGGGCGCTGCTGACGGTGGTCGGCGAATACGTGTACGTGCCGTCGGACTGGAACGCGAAGCCGGGCACCGATCCGCGCGACGGGGTGCCGACCTCGTACTACGCGGCCGTGCAGCTCTCGTGCGACGTGCGCGTCATCGACGACCCCGCCGAGAAGGCCGCCCTGCTGCACCGCCAGCTCGCGCAGTTCCAGCCCGCGACCGAGCGCGCGCCGGTGCTGCCGTCGGACCGCAACCTGCCCGGCATCCGCGGCATCGAGCTGACGGTCACGGCGGTGGCGGGCAAGTTCAAATACGGCGGCAACCGTACGCCCGAGCACCGCCACGAACTCGCCGCGCGCCTGGCCGCGCGCAACGGGCCGATGGACGCCGGGGCCCGCGACCACCTGCTGCGCCGGACGACGACCTGACCGAACCGCCCGTTTTGGGCACCCCGGGCGGGGCTGTCGGCCGAAACGAGGCTGTGCGCGCGGGCGTGATGCGTCAGGATCGATGGATGGCGTCCACGGTTTCCGAACGTACCGCTGCGCGCCGACCGGTTTCGACCGATCGGCGGGATCTCGTCGTCGCGCTCGCCACGGTCTGGCTGGCCGGCGGGTTGTTCATGGACGGGTGGGCACATTCGCACGTGCCGTCGCTCGAGACGTTCTTCACGCCGTGGCACGGGGTGCTGTACAGCGGCTATGCGGCCCTCGCGATCAGCCTCGTGCCCGCCCGGCTGTGGCGCGGGCGCCCGGAGGGGGCGGTGCGGACCTGGGTGCCGGCCGGATACGGGCTCGGGCTGCTCGGGGCGATCCTCTTCGCCGCCGGCGGGGCCTTCGACATGATCTGGCACATCACGTTCGGGATCGAGGTCAACCTCGAGGCGCTGCTCAGCCCGCCGCATCTGCTGCTGCTCACCGCCGGGTCGCTGATGATCGCGACGCCCGTGCGCGCCGCCGCCGCCAAGCGCGCCCGGCGCGACGGCCCGGCGAGCCCCATGGGCGCGGCCGAGGTGCCGGTGCTCATCAGCGCCACGAGCGGGACCTCGGTCGCGGCGTTCTTCCTCGACTATCTCTCGCCGTTCACGGATGCCCCGGCGGCCAGCAGCGGATACGGCAACGGGCAGGCGTTCGGGCTGGCGCAGTACCTGACGTACTCGGTGCTGGTCGTCGCCGCGGTGCTGTTCGTCTGGAGCCGGCTCGGGCGGGTGCCGTTCGGGCTCGTCACGCTCGTGGTCGCGGCCGCCTCCGTGCCCAACGGGCTGTTCTCCGACTTCGAGAATCTCTCCGCGCAGCTCTGGCCGCTGCTCGGGGCCGTCCTGGCCGATCTCGTGGTCCAGGGGGTTCAGGGGGGCGTAGCCCGGCGGGCCGGGATGGTGCCGCTCGCGATCGGGGTGGTCGTGCCGCTGCTCGTCTGGCCCACGCACCTCGTCGGGGTGCAGCTCTCGCTCGGGGTCGCGTGGTCGCTGGAGCTGTGGAGCGGCGTCGTCGTGCTGACGATGCTCGCGGGGGCGGTGCTCGGCGGGCTGTTCCTGCCATTCACCACCCGCGATCCGGAAACCGGCCGCTGACGCCGGGATCGGGTGAGCCGGCGGGGTGGGCGCAGGTGTGCGCGAAAAGTAGAGTCGCTCGGGTGCAGGACCTGTTGCCGGAGTGGGTGGCCGTCGAGATCGCGGGAGAAGCCGACTACACGGCGGAGCTGCTGCCCGACGAGGCCGCCGGGCTCAGTGCCCGGGCCGTGGAGAGCCGGCGGCGGGAGTTCACCGCCGGGCGCAGCTGCGCGCGGCGGGCGTTGTCGCGGCTCGGGGTGCACGCCAGGCCGCTCGTGCCGTCCGAGAACCGGGCGCCGATCTGGCCCGACGGGACGACCGGGAGCATCACGCACACCGCCGGCTACTGTGCCGCGGCCGTCGCCCGCCGCGACGACGTGCGGGCCGTCGGGATCGATGCCGAGCGCCGCACGATCCTGCCGCAGAACATCCGGTCCGCGATCTGCCGGCCCGAGGAGCTGGCCTGGTGCGCGGCCCGCGGCGACGAGGACTGGTGGCCGGCGGTGCACTTCTCGGCCAAGGAGGTCGTCTACAAGCTGTGGTCGCCGATCGTCGGGACCTGGCTGGACTTCCTCGACGCCCGGCTGACGATCGACGTGGAGACCGGCTCGTTCGAGGCGCAGATCCTCCCGGAGCGGCTGCGGAAGTCACCCGGCGCGCCCGCCGTGTTCCGCGGACGGTTCCACGCCGCGCCCGACCTGGTGCGCAGCGCGGGGATCGTGACCGCGTGAGCACCCTGGAGCGGGCGGTCACCGAGGAGGGGCTGCGGCCGCTGCCGGAGGCGGCCGCCGCGCTGCTACGGCAGGTCGGCGCGCCGCCCCGGCTCGGTGCCCATCTGCGGGCCGTGCACGACGTCGCCGTAGAGATCGTCGACTGGGTCGGCGGCGAGGTGGACTCGAAACTGGCCATCGATCGGGCGGCGGTCCTCTTCGGCGCGGCCACCCACGACATCGGCAAGGTCCGCTTCCCTGGCGAGCTGTCCGGGTCCGGTGCACAGCACGAGCCGGCCGGGCAGCAGCTGCTCGTCGAGCTCGGCGTCGAGCCGCGCCTGGCCCGGTTTGCGGCGCTGCACGGGAATTGGCGGCGCGACGCGGCCGCGCTCGAGGAGCTGCTCGTCACGCTCGCCGACACGGTCTGGAAGGGGCGGCGCGAGGCCGGGCTCGAGGAGCAGGTCGCGCAGGTCATCGCCGGGGCCAGGGGCGAGCCGGTCTGGGCCGTGTTCATGCGCCTCGACGACGAGCTCACCCGCATCGCGGACGGCGCCGACGCCCGCCTGGCCTTCCAGTCGAGATTCCCCACGGCCTAGAACGCCTGTTCTAACCATGCCGCCACCGTACCGCAGGGGTACGACAAATCCGCCTAGGCGCGCGGCGTGTACCGCACGATCGGCTGCGTCGAACGCACCAGCTCCCGCATGTCCGCCAGGTCCGAGTCGACCACCCCGAGCGCCCGCGCCTGCACCAGGATGTTGCCCAGCGCGCCCGCCTCGACGGGGCCGGCGAGGACCGGAAGACCGCAGGCGTCCGCGGTGAGCTGGCACAACAGCGTGTTCAGCGCGCCGCCGCCCACCATGTGCACCACGTCCACCGACACCCCGGCCAGCCGCCGCGCGTCGTCGATGGCCCGCCGGTAGGCCAGCGCGAGGGAGTCGAGGATGCAGCGCGTCATCTCCGCGGGCGTCGACGGCACCGGCTGCCGGGCCGCCCGGCACGCCGCGGCGATGCGCGCCGGCATGTCGCCCGGCGCGAGGAACCCGGGATCGGTGGCGTCCACGACGCTCCGCCCGCCGGGTGCCGCCGCGGCGCCCTCCAGCAGCCCGGCGAGCGGCAGGGACCACTCCCGCATGCATTCCTGGAGCAGCCAGAGGCCCATGACGTTGCGCAGGTACCGCACCGTCCCGTCGACGCCGATCTCGTTCGTGAAGCCGGCCTCGTAGGAGTCGCGGGTCAGCACCGGCGCCGGCAGCTCCACGCCGACCAGCGACCAGGTGCCGCAGGAGATGTACGCGAAGTGCCCCGCACCGGGCACCCCGGCCACCGCCGACGCCGTGTCGTGCGACGCGACGACGGTGACCGGGGTGCCCGGCGACACCCCGATCGAGGTCTTGATCGTGCCCGCCGGAGCCCCGGGGGCACGCAGGGGCGGGAACAGGGCCGCGTCGACCCCGGCGAGCGACAGCAGGCCCGGCGACCATCCGCTGCCGCCGCCGGCCGCGAGCAGTCCGGTCGTCGAGGCGTTCGTGAGCTCGGTGCCCACGATGCCCGTCAGCCGGTACGACAGCAGATCCGGCACCAGCAGGAGCGTCCGCGCCGCCTCGAGCTGCGCGCTGCCACGGGCCGCGGCGAGCTGGAAGATCGTGTTGAACGGCAGCGTGGCGATGCCGGAGGCCCGGTAGAGCTCGTAGCCGTCGAACCGGTCGGCGACCCCGTCCGTCCGCGCGTCGCGGTAGTGGACGGGGTTGCCGAGCAGGGCACCGCGCTCGTCGAGCAGCCCGTAGTCCACGGCCCACGAGTCGATGCCGACCGAGTCCAGCGGGCCGGCCGCCGCCAGCCCCTCCAGCACCCCCCGGTACAACGCCTCGAAGTCCCAGCTCAGCACGCCGCCGACCCGGATCGGGTCGTTGGCGAACCGGGCCACCTCGGCGAAGGTGAGCGACGAGGACGAGACGTCCCCGACGATCACCCGGCCGTTCGAGGCCCCCAGATCGACCGCCGCGATTCTCATCGCAGGAACGCCGCCGCCACGCCCGCGTCCACCGGGATGTGCAGGCCGGTGGTGTGGGACAGCTCGCCGCCGGTCAGCACGAAGACCGCGTTGGCCACGTGCTCGGGCAGGACCTCCTGCTTGAGGATCGTGCGCTGCGCGTAGAAGGCGCCGAGCTCCGACTCGGGCACCCCGTAGACCGCGGCGCGCTGGGCGCCCCAGCCGGAGGCGAAGATGCCGGAGCCCCGGACCACGCCGTCGGGGTTGACCCCGTTGACGCGGATGCCGTGCTCCCCCAGCTCCGCCGCCAGCAGCCGCACCTGGTGCGCCTGGTCGGCCTTCGTCGCCCCGTAGGCCACGTTGTTCGGCCCCGCGAACACCGCGTTCTTGCTGGCGATGTAGACGATGTCGCCGCCGAGCCCCTGCCTGATCATGGCCCGGGCCGCCTCCCGCGCGACGAGGAACGAGCCGCGCGCCATCACGTCGTGCTGGCGATCCCAGTCGGCCGTGGTGGTCTCCAGCAGCGGCTTCGACACCGACAGGCCGGCGTTGTTGACGACGAGGTCGACGCCGCCGAACGCGAGCACGGCCGCGTCGAGCGCGGCCCGCACGGCGTCCTCGTCGGTGACGTCCACCGTCACCGGCAGCGCCACGTCGGCCCCGCCGATCTCGCCCGCCACGGCCGCCGCCGCGGCGGCGTCGCGGTCGGCCACGACGACGCACGCGCCCTCGGCCGCCAGGCGCAGGGCGATGGCCCGCCCGATGCCGGAGCCGCCGCCGGTGACCAGCGCGATGCGGGTCGCGAGGGGCTTGGGCTTCGGCATGCGCTGCAGCTTGGCCTCCTCGAGGGCCCAGTACTCGATCCGGAACTTCTCCGCCTCGTCGATCGGCGCATAGCTCGACACGGACTCGGCCCCGCGCATCACGTTGATCGCGTTGACGTAGAACTCGCCCGCGACCCGCGCCGTCTGCTTGTTCGCGCCGAAGGAGAACATGCCCACGCCCGGCACGAGCACGATCGCCGGGTCCGCGCCGCGCATGGCCGGCGAGTCCGGCGCCGCGTTGCGCTCGTAGTAGGCGGCGTAGTCGGCCCGGTACGCCGCGTGCAGCTCGCGGATGCGTTCCTCGCTGCCGCCGCCGGGCTCCAGGACCATCGGACGCACCTTGGTCCGCAGGAAGTGATCGGGGCACGAGGTCCCGAGCGCCGCGAGCCGGGGCATCTGCGCCGATCCCACGAAGTCCAGCACCACGTCGTCATCCCGGAAATGGCCGACCTGCCGCCGGTCGGTCGACGCGAGCCCGCGCAGCAGCGGCATGAGCTCGGCCGCGAGCGCACGGCGCGCTTCGGGTTCGAGCGGAGCATGCGCCTGGGCGCCGAAAGGATCCGGCCGTCCGCGTGAGGCCAGAAACGCCGTGGCGGTCGCGATGATGTCGAGCGAGTTGCGCTCACACTCGTCCGAGGTCGAGCCCCACGCGGTGATCCCGTGCCCGCCGAGGATCACGCCGATCGCCTGGGGGTTGGCGCGTTGCACGGCGGCGATGTCGAGGCCCAGCTGGAACCCGGGGCGGCGCCACGGCACCCACAGCACGCGGTCGCCGAAGCACTCCTTGGTCAGCGCCGGACCATCGAGCGCCGTGGCCAGGGCGATCCCGGCGTCGGGGTGCAGGTGGTCGACGTGCGGGGCCTCGACGAGGCCGTGCATCGCGGTGTCGATCGACGGGGCCGCGCCGCCGCGGCCGTGCAGGCAGTAGTCGAACGCGGCGACCATCTCGTCCTCGCGCTCGACGCCCGGGTAGACATCCACCAGCGAACGGAGGCGGTCCAGGCGCAGCACCGCGAGGCCGGACGACGTCAGCGTGCCGAGGTCGCCGCCCGAGCCCTTGACCCACAACAGTTCGACGGGGCCGCCGGTCACCGGGTCCGTGTCCGACCCCTTGGCCGACGTGTTCCCGCCGGCGTAGTTGGTGTTGCGCGGGTCGGCGCCCAGCCGGTTCGACCGCGCGATCAGATCGTCGGCGGCACTCACGCGCCCCACCCCGCCTGGTTGCCACCGACGCGCGAAGCCACAATTTCCTCCAGGTAGCCGGAGCGCTTGTACGCCCCGATCGGGTCGGGGTCGAGCCCCATGTCCTCGCGCACCGAGCGCAGCAGCGGCCGCACGTCGCAGTTGTACGCGTCCATCAGCACCTCGTTCGCGCCGAGCACGTCCCCGGCCTCCTGCGCCGCCTTCAGCGCCGCGTGGTCGACGAGCAGGGCCTTGGCCGTCGCCTCCTGCACGTTGAGCACCGAGCGGATGACCGCCTGGATCTTCGGCTCGATGTTGTGGCACTGGTCGAGCATGAACGCGATACCGCGAGAGGTGAGCGCGTCGGCGAGCACGATCTCGTGCATGATCCGGAACAGCTGGAACGGGTCCGCGGCCCCGACCATGAGGTCGTCGTCGGCGTAGAAGCGCGAGTTGAAGTCGAAGCCGCCGAGCTTGCCGGCCCGCAGCAGCATCGCCACGATGAACTCGATGTTCGTGCCGGGCGCGTGGTGGCCGGTGTCGATGACGACCTGGGCGCGCTCGCCGAGGGCGGTGCAGTGCAGGTAGGCGGTGCCCCAGTCCGGCACGTCGGTCATGTAGAACGCCGGCTCGAAGAGCTTGTACTCCAGCAGCATCCGCTGGTGCTCCCCGAGCCGCGCGTAGGTCTCCGCGAGGGCGTCGGCGAGCCGGTCCTGCCGGGTGCGCACATCGTCCTGCCCCGGGTAGTTGGTGCCGTCGGAGAACCACAGCTTCAGGTCACGCGACCCGGTGCGGTCCATCACGTCGACGCACTCCAGCAGGTGCCCGATCGCCTTGCGCCGGATGCCGGCGTCGGGGTTGGTGACGCTGCCGAGCTTGTAGTCGTTGTCCTGGAACACGTTGGTGTTGATGGTGCCGACCTGCACCCCCAGGTCGGACGCGTGCCGGGCCAGGTCCGCGTAGTCCTCGACGAGGTCCCACGGGATGTGCAGCGCGACGCTCGGCGCGACGCCGGTGAAGCGCTGGACCTGGGCGGCGTCGGCGAGCTTCTCGTAGGGGTCGCGGGGCACGCCCTCCTGCGCGAACACCTTGAAGCGGGTGCCCGAGTTGCCGTATGCCCAGGACGCCGTCTCGATCCGCTGATCGCGCAGCCGCGCCGCGACACGTGCCCGCGTCTCCGGGGCGAGATCGGTCATTGCAATGCTCCAAGCTGGTGCTCCAGGTTGAACACCTCGTCGAGGACGACCAGCCGCCGCCCGTGGATGAAGAACTCCGCCATCTGCGCCTCCCAGCGCGCGGACACCTCGGTGGCGTCCATGGCGGCCTGCGCGGCGGCGAGGTCGTCGGCGAGCAACGTGCCGACGAGCAGCCCGTCGTCGCGCAGGAAGAGTTGGTACTCGTGCCAGCCGGCGCCGCGCAGCGCGACGAGCATCTCCGGCCAGACGTGGGCGTGCCGGCGCCGGTACTCCTCCAGCAATTCGGGTTTCACCTGCAGCGTGAAGCAGTACCGGCGCACGACGACCCTTAGAAGTTGAACTGGTCGATGTTGTCGGCCTTGAAGGTGTACGGGTCGCCGAGCAGCACGACACCGTCCTTGCCGACGGTGAACTCGCCGAGCTTGCCGGCGGTGAACTTGTCGCCCTCCTTGCCCTTGATCAGGCCGGAGGCGAGCGCGGCGCCGGCGTAGGCGGCCAGGTAGCCGAGGTCGGCCGGGTTCCACAGGGCGAAGGCCTTGACGGTGCCGTCCTTGACGTACGCCTTCATCTGGTTCGGCGTGCCGAGCCCGGTCAGCTGGACCTTGCCCTTGTACGACGAGCCGCTCAGGTAGCGGCCGGCGGCGGCGATGCCCACGGTGGTCGGCGAGATGATGCCCTTGAGGTTGGGGTGCTTGGCGAGCAGCCCCTGGGCCTCCTGGAACGACTTCTGGTCGTCGTCGTCGCCGTAGACGGTGTCGACGAGCTTGAGCTTGCTGTACTCCGGCTTCGCCAGCTCGGTCTTCATCTGCTCGATCCAGGCGTTCTGGTTGGTCGCGTTCGCCGTGGCCGAGAGGATCGCGATCTCGCCGCCGTCGGCGCCGATCGCGTCCGAGATGAGCTTGACCTGGATCTTCGCGATGCCCTCGGTGCTGGCCTGGTTGATGAACAGGTCGCGGCACTCGGGCTTGGTGTCGGAGTCGTAGGTGACGACCTTGGCGCCGTTCTGCCGCGCGTCCTTGAGCGCCCCGCAGATGGCGTCCTTGTCGTTGGCCGACACGGCGATCACGTTCGCGCCCTGCTGCGACAGGGTGTTGATGTAGCTGACCTGGGCCGACGGGCTCGCCTCGGACGGGCCGGTCTCGCTGTACGTGCCCTTGAACTCCTCGACGGCGACCTTGCCGCCCTTGTTGTCGGAGGTGTCGAAGTACGGGTTGTTGACCTGCTTGGGCAGGAAGGCGACCTTCAGCCCGCTCTTGATGGTGCCGGAGCCGCCGGCGCCCCCGCTGCTGTCGGCGGACGTCGAGGAGCCGGAGTCTTCGGCGCAGGCCGACATGCTGAACGCGAGGGCGGTCGCGACCACGGCCGAGAGGAGCTTGCCTCGTCTCATGTGAATCCTTTCAACTGGCGGGCGGGCGGGACTTACCTGGGGGTGTTCGGCGAACCTTCAGGCGGGCCGGCGACGGCGCAGGCGTTCCCGCGCCATGGCGACGGCGTTCGGTCCGACGACCGAGGCGATGAGCAGCGATCCGGTGACGATGGTGAGCGTGTTCTCGGGCACGGAGGCCAGCTGCAGCGCGTTGCGCAGCACGCAGATGAGCACGACGGCGCCGAGGACGCCGAGCAGGCCGCCGCGCCCGCCGAAGATGGACACGCCGCCGAGGAGCACGGCCGCGACCACGGCGAGCTCCAGGCCGTTGGCGTTGTCCGCGCGGGCGCTGGCGAAGCGGAAGGTCCAGAAGACGCCGGCCAGGGCCGACATGGTGCTCGTGGCGACGAACAGCCAGAACTTGGTGCGGCCGACGGCGATCCCGGCGAAGCGGGCGGCCTCGGCGTTGTTGCCCATCGCGTAGAGGCCGCGGCCGATCGGCGTGGCGTGCAGCACCACGGCGAAGAGCACGGCGAGGACCGCCACGACGATGATGAACCAGGGGATGGTCAGGCCGGGGATCGCCTTCGTCGAGCCGCTGGTCCACGAATCCGGGTAGTCGGAGATCGCCCGGTCGCCCAGCACGACGTAGGCGAGCCCCCGGTACAAGGCCAGCGTCCCGATCGTGACCGCGAGCGAGGGCAGCCCGAAGACCGTGACGAACAGGCCGTTGACCGCCCCCAGCACGGCGCCGAGGACCAGGCTCAGCGCCACGAGCACGGGCAGCGAGGTGACCCCGTGGGCCCACAGGTCGCCCATCACCGCACAGGTCAGGCCCATGACGCTGGCGACGGACAGGTCGATCTCGCCGGTGATGATGACGAGCGTCAGCGGCAGGGCCACGATCGCGATCGGGATGACCTCGAGCGTCACGAACCGCCAGAAGCGCGGGCTCGCCACGCCCTCGATCGTGCTCGCGCCGATGACGACGACCAGCACGAGGGCGAGCAGGACGATCAGATCCCAGGAGCCCAGCCTGCGGATGACATTCACTGGTGTACCCCTCGCTGCAGGCTCTTGGTGACGCGCACCGACAGCGCCCGGTCCAGCCCGATCGCGGCCAGGATCAGCGCGCCGACGGCGGCCTTCTGCCAGAACGGGGTGACGCCGAGCACCGGCAGGGCGCTGCCGATGGTGGTGAGCAGCATGGCGCCCAGGGCCGCGCCGTAGACGGATCCGCTGCCGCCGAAGATCGCGACGCCGCCGACGACGACCGCGGCCACGACGTTGAGCTCCTGGCCGAGCCCGGCGTTGGCGTCGAGGGTGCCGAAACGGGCCACGTACAGGGTGCCGGCGAGCCCGGCGAGCGCGCCGCAGGTGACGAACGCGAAGAACACCCGCCGGCCGACCGCGATGCCGGACAGCCGGGCCGCGGCGGGATCGGAGCCGATGGCGTAGAGCTCGCGGCCGCTGCGGTAGGAGCGCAGGTAGAAGCCGGCGGCGAGCACGACGACGAGGGCGAAGAGCGTCAGCAGCGGTACGCCCAGGATCGTGCGCGTCCCCATGTGCAGGAACGCGACCGGGATGTCCGCGGCGTTGATCTGCTTGCCGGTCGCCCATCGGTAGTCGATGCCGCGGAAGACGTACAGCGTGCCGAGGGTCACCACGAGCGCCGGCACCCGGGCGGCGGCGATGAGGGCGCCGTTGACCGCGCCGCACACCGCGCCGAGCGCCGCGCCCGCCACCAGCACCACCGGGATCGGCAGGCCGGGGTGGTTCAGGAAGAGCGTGCCGGTCAGGAACGCCGACAGGCCGAGGACCGAGCCGACCGACAGGTCGACGTTGCGCGTGATGACGACGATCGCCTGCCCGGTGGCGAGGATCGCCAGGATCGTGGCGCCGAGCAGCAGGTCCTTGACGCTCTGGTGGGACAGGAAACGCGGGTTGGTGATCGCCGTGATGCCGATCAGCAGCACGAGCGCGGCGACGATGCCGAGCTCGCGGACGAGGAAGACGCGGTGGGTGAGCCGGGTGGCCCGGGCGGTGCGCGGCGGGGCCGGGCTGTCGACGACGGTCATCGCTCCCCCTGCCCGGTGGCGGCCAGCATCACGGACTCCTCGTCGGCTCGGGTCCGGGGGATGTCGGCGGCGAGCCGCCCTTCGTGCATCACGAGGACCCGGTCGGCCATGCCCAGCACCTCGGGCAGTTCGCTGGAGACCATGAGGACCGCGACGCCTTCGCCGGCCAGCCGGGTCAGCAGCCGGTGGACCTCGGCCTTGGTGCCCACGTCGATGCCGCGGGTCGGCTCGTCGACGATGAGCACGCGCGGCCGGGTGGCCAGCCACTTGGCCAGCACGACCTTCTGCTGGTTGCCGCCGGAGAGCGTGGAGACCGGGTCGCCGAGCCGGCCCGCCTTCACCTGCAAGCGCCCGGCCCAGTCCTGGGCGGAGCGCCGCTCGGCCCCGCCGAGGAGCAGCCCGAGCCGGGACAGCGACCAGCGCCGCGGCAGGGTGGCGTTGCGCTCGACGGACAGCTCCATCACCAGGCCCTGCTGGCGGCGGTCCTCGGGCACGAACGCGAGGCCGGCCCCGATCGCCGCGGACGCGCTGCCCGCGCGCAGGGGCCGGCCGTCGACCAGCACCTCACCCGAGTCGTAGCGGTCGACGCCGAAGACGGCCCGGATGACCTCGGAGCGCCCGGCCCCGACGAGCCCGGCCAGGGCGACGATCTCGCCGCTGCGGACGGTGAAGCTGACGTCGTGGAAGGCGCCCTGCCGGTTGAGACCGCGCACCTCCAGCCGCGCCTCCCCGATCGCCGCCTCCTCCTTGGGGAACAGCTCGCCGACCTCGCGACCGACCATGCGGCGCACGACGTCGGCGACGGTGAGCTCGCCGGCCGGGTCGGTGGAGACCCACTGCCCGTCGCGCATGACGGTGATGCGCTGGCACAGCGCGAACACCTCGTCGAAGCGGTGCGAGATGAACAGGACCGCGGCCCCGGCGTCGCGCAGCGAGCGGGCCACGGCGAAGAGCCGCTCGACCTCGACGCCGGACAGCGCCGCGGTCGGCTCGTCCATGACGAGCACCCGGGCGTCGAAGGAGAGCGCCTTGGCGATCTCGACCAGCTGCTGGTCGGCGATCGACAGGCCGCGAGCCGGGCGGTCGGGGTCCATCTGCACGCCGAGGCGGGCGAACAGCTCGGTCGCGCGGCGGCGCATCTCGGCGGTGTCGATGCGGCGGCCGGACTTCAGCGGCTGGCGGCCCATGAAGATGTTCTCGGCCACCGAGAGGTCCGGGAACAGCGTCGGCTCCTGGTAGATGACCGCGATGCCGGCCGCGCGGGCGTCGGCGGGGTTGGCGAGCACCAGCGGCTCGCCGTCGAGGCTCAGCGTTCCGGCGTCGGGCGCGTGCGCCCCGGCCAGGATCTTGACCAGCGTGGACTTGCCGGCGCCGTTCTCGCCGACGAGCGCGTGGGCCTCGCCGGCGCGCAGGTCCAGGCGCACGTCGCGCAGCGCCGCGACGGCACCGAAGGACTTGCTGACGCCCTCGAGTACGAGCACGCGGGCCCCCTTTCGAAGGGTCCTTGTGAAACGTTTCATAGACTGGTTAGAGTGACGGTAGAAGCCGAGCCCTGACGCCGTCAAGGGTTTCGATCGCGTTACCGATTTGATACACCGGACGCGGCGCACCGCAGCGCGCCAATTGCTTAACACGTTTCAGGAGATCGATGACCACCACAACGGGCATCAAAGAGGTCGCACGGCGGGCTGGCGTCTCCATCGGTACCGTCAGCAACGTCCTCAACCGCCCCGAGCTCGTCGCCACGAGCACCCGCCAGCGCGTGCTCGACGCGATCGCCGAGCTCGGCTACGTGCGCAACGACTCGGCGCGGCAGCTGCGGGCCGGGCAGAGCCGGCAGATCGCGCTGGTGGTGCTCGACGTGACCAACCCCTTCTTCACCGACGTCGTGCGCGGCGCGGAGGCGGCCGCCGAGGACCACGGCGTGATGGTCGTGGTGTGCAACAGCGGCGAGGACGCCCACCGGGAGCAGCGCCACCTCGAGCTGCTCGAGGAGCAGCGGGTGCGCGGGGTGCTCATCACGCCGGTGGACGAGGGGCCCAGCTCCCGCCTCGAGCAGCTCATCCAGCGCGGCACCCCGGTCGTGCTCGTCGACCGCGGCTCGGGCCGGCACAGCCGCTGCTCGGTCGCCGTCGACGACATCCTCGGCGGCCGGCTCGCCGGGGAGCACCTCGTCGAGCAGGGGCACCGGCGCATCGCCTTCGTCGGCGGGCCGATGTCGATCGCCCAGGTCCAGGACCGCCGGGCCGGCATCGCCGAGGCCGTCGAGGGCCGGGCGGAGCTGGTCGTCGTCCCGACGCCGAACCTCACGGTCGCGGCCGGCCGGGCCGCCGCCACGCAGATCGCCTCCGGCCCGGACGGGGAGCGCCCGACCGCCGTGTTCTGCGCCAACGACCTGCTCGCCCTCGGGGTGCTGCAGGAGATGACCCAGCGCGGCCTGCGGGTGCCGCAGGACGTGGCGATCGTCGGCTACGACGACATCGAGTTCGCCGCGGCCGCCGCGGTGCCGTTAAGCTCGGTCCGGCAACCCCGCGAGCAGCTCGGCCGCACGGCGGCCGCCCTGCTGCTCGAGGAGATCGAGGACGACGGCCGGCACGAGCACCGGCACGTGGTCTTCCAGCCGGAGCTGATCGTCCGCGAGTCGAGCGGCCGCCCGCGCGGCCGTCGAAAGGGCCGGTGACCGTGCGCGTAGCACTGTTCGTCACGTGTCTGGCCGACGCGATGTTCCCGCAGGTCGGCAAGGCCACCGTGACGCTGCTGGAGCGGCTCGGGCACGAGGTGGTGTTCCCCGAGGCCCAGACCTGCTGCGGGCAGATGCACGTGAACACCGGCTACCAGCGCCAGGCCGTCAAGCTGGTCGAGCACCACATGCGCACGTTCGAGCCCTACGACGCGATCGTGGCGCCCTCGGGCTCCTGCGTGGGCTCGGTCCGGCACCAGCACGCCGCGGTCGCCGAGCGCGCCGGGAAGCGCCAGCTCGCGGCCCGGGCCGGCGAGGTCGCCAAGCGCACCTACGAGCTGTCCGAGTTCCTGGTCGACGTGCTCGGCGTGACGGACGTCGGCGCCCGCTACCCGCACCGGGTCACCTACCACCCGACCTGCCACTCGCTGCGCATGCTGCGCGTCGGGGACCGGCCGCTGCGGCTGCTGCGCGAGGTCGAGGGCATCGACCTGGTCGAGCTGCCCGACGCCGAGCAGTGCTGCGGCTTCGGGGGCACCTTCGCGCTCAAGAACGCCGACACCTCGGCCGCGATGCTCGCCGACAAGCTGCGCAACGTGCTGTCCACCGACCCCGACGTCGTCTCCGCCGGGGACTCGTCCTGCCTGATGCACATCGGCGGCGGGCTCTCGCGGCTGTCGGTGGAGACTCGTCCGGTACACCTGGCGGAAATTCTGGCGTCGACATGAACACGTTTTTGGGAATGCCGACCGTGGCGCCGCGCGGGGTCGGGCAGCTGCGCGGCGACGAGCCCTTCCCCGCGGCGGCCCGCACGGCGCTGGGCAACGAGCAGCTGCGGCGCAACCTCGGCCACGCGACCCGCACCATCCGGGCCAAGCGGGCGGCGGTCGTCGCCGAGGTGCCGGACTGGGAGGAGCTACGCCGGGCCGGCGAGGCGTTGAAGGCCGCGACCATGGCGCGCCTGCCCGAGCTGCTCGTCCAGCTCGAGGAGCAGGTGACGGCGCGCGGCGGGCACGTGCACTGGGCCCGCGACGCCAACGAGGCCAACGCCATCGTCGCCGACCTGGTCCGCCGGGCCGGCGCCGACGAGGTCGTCAAGGTCAAGTCGATGGCGACCCAGGAGATCGGGCTCAACGAGGCCCTCGAGGCGCAGGGCATCGCCGCGTGGGAGACCGACCTGGCCGAGCTGATCGTCCAGCTCGGTCACGACAAGCCCTCGCACATCCTGGTGCCGGCGATCCACCGCAACCGCACCGAGATCCGCGACATCTTCCTGCGCGAGATGGAGGGCGCGCCCGCCGACCTGACCGACGAGCCGCGCCAGCTCGCCATGGCCGCCCGGGCCCACCTGCGGCGCAAGTTCCTGACCGCGCGCGTCGCCGTGTCCGGGGCCAACTTCGCCGTGGCCGAGACCGGGACGCTCGCCGTGGTCGAGTCCGAGGGCAACGGCCGGATGTGCCTGACCCTGCCGCAGACGCTCATCACCGTCATGGGCATCGAGAAGCTCGTGCCCACGTGGACCGATCTCGAGGTGTTCCTGCAGCTGCTGCCGCGCTCCTCGACCGGGGAGCGGATGAACCCGTACACCTCGCTGTGGACCGGCGTCACCCCCGGCGACGGCCCCCAGGACTTCCACCTGGTGCTGCTGGACAACGGGCGCACCGCGGTGCTGGCCGACGAGGTGGGCCGCTCGGCGCTGCACTGCATCCGCTGCAGCGCCTGCCTCAACGTGTGCCCGGTCTACGAGCGCACGGGCGGGCACGCGTACGGCTCCGTGTACCCGGGCCCGATCGGCGCCGTGCTCAGCCCCCAGCTCACCGGGGTCGAGGACAACGCCTCGCTGCCCTACGCGTCCAGCCTCTGCGGCGCCTGCTTCGACGCCTGCCCGGTGCGCATCGACATCCCGTCGCTGCTCGTGCACCTGCGGGCCCGCCACGTCGAGGAGCACCGCGGCCCGTCGGCCGAGGCGATCTCGATGGCCGCGGTGTCGTGGGTGATGGCGCGGCCGGGCCGCTTCCGCGGCGGCGAGCGGCTCATGCGCCTCGGCCGGCTGCTCGGGCGGAAACGGGACCGGATCGGCACCCTGCCGCCGCCGCTGTCGGCGTGGACGGCGAGCCGCGACCTGCCCCGCCCGCCGGCCCAGACCTTCCGCGAATGGTGGCGCACGCGCAATGGCTGACGACTCGCGCTCCGTGGTGCTGGCCCGCATCCGCGCCGCGCTCGGCTCCTCCCCCGCCGTGCCCGCGGTCCCGCGCGACTACCGCCCGGCCGACCCGTCCCGCCGGGGCGACCTGGACCTGCTGGTCGACCGGCTCGAGGACTACAAGGCGACCGTCGTGCCCACGACCGCCGCCGCGCTCGAGTCCGACCTGGCCGCGGCGCTGGACGGCGTGGGCCCGCTGATCGTGCCGCCGGGCCTGCCGTTCCCGGTGCCCGGCTCCACCGTGGACGACGGCTCGCTCTCGGCCGCGGAGCTGGACGCGTTCGCGGGCGTGGTCACCGCCTGCGCGGCGGCGGTGGCGGAGACGGGGACGATCGCGCTGGACGGTTCGCCGGACCAGGGCCGCCGCGCGATCAGCCTGGTGCCGGACCGGCACTTCTGCGTGGTGCGGGCGGACCAGGTCGTGCAGAGCGTCCCCGACCTGCTGGCGCGGCTCACCCCGACCCGCCCGCTGACGCTGATCAGCGGCCCGTCGGCGACGAGCGACATCGAGCTCGACCGCGTCGAGGGCGTCCACGGCCCCCGCACCCTCGTGGTGCTGCTCGTGCGCTGAGCCGGCGCGTCAGCGGGTGCGGGCCGGTCGGGCCGAGCGGCCCAGGTCGTGCAGGAGGGCGTCGAGGGTCTCGTCGTCGGCCCAGCCGTTGACCGCGAGGGTGCCGTCGGCGCCGACGGTGATCTCCAGGCGGTCCGGGGTCGCGGCCACGGCGGACGGGGGGATACGGTCGCCGCGGTGGACGTACTCCTGGTTCGTCGAGCCGGCCCACGGGCGGGCGCGGTCGACCAGGGCGGCGACGTAGGGGCCGGCGATCAGCAGGTCCGTCGCGTCCAGCAGCGCCGCGACGTCGGCGCGGCCGTTGTGCACGGCGCGGTTCAGCTGGGCCGTCGTGTAGCCCGAGAACGTCAGGACCGAGCGGCCCTCGGCCCGCACGCCCGCGGCGAGCACGGCGAGCGGGGCGGCGTGGTCGAAGGGCTCGCCGCCGAGCAGGGTCAGGCCCTCCGTGCCGGCGGCCAGGATCCGGGTCAGGATCTCCGCCGTCGGGGTCGGGGTGCCGCCGCGGAATGCCCACAGGTGCGGGTTGAAGCAGCCGGCGCAGTGGATGGTGCAGCCCTGCACCCACAGGGCCGTGCGCTCCCCCGGGCCCTCGGCCGTCGTGCGCTCCACGAGCCGGGCCACGGCCACGGTACCGGCGTCGACCGGCGGGCGCGGTTGAGATGTCTCGGCCGTCGTGCCCGCGTCGACCGGCGGGCGCGGTTGAGATGTCTCGGCCGTCGTGCCCGCGTCGACCGGCGGGCGGGGCTCAGAAGTCCAGGACACGGCCCGGGCCCTGCTGGTGCGGTGCCCGGGGGCGCGGGGTGCAGGTGAGGCCGGCGCGGATGCGGGCGAACTCGTGCGGCGCGAGGGCCGCGGCCGTCGCGAACTCCTCGACGGTCTGGAAGCCGCCCCGGGCCTCGCGATCCGCCACGACCCGCTCGGCCCGCCCGGGGTCGAGGCCGGCCGCGCGGGCGAGCTGGGCCGCCGTCGCCGCGTTGACGTCCAGGGCCGGCGCGGAGGCGGGCGGAGCCGCGAAGGCCGGAGGCGGCGCGGGGGCGGACGGGGCCGCGAAGACCGGCGGTGGCGCCAGCCGCGCGGGCTGCGCCTGGGGCTGGGAGGCCTCGAACCAGGGGCGGTTCGCGGCGCGCCAGCGCAGCCAGGAGCCGTTCAGGATCAGGGCGTGGACGATGCTCGCGAACCACAGGGCGAAATAGGCCACGGCGAGCGTGGTGCTCAGCTGGGAATCCTCGCCCAGGCGGTTGATGGCGACCAGGGCGGACCACGGCAGCAGGAGGTACGCCACCCCGATCCCCCACCAGGACGGGCGCCGGGCGGTGATGCCGATGTAGAGGAAGCCGGTGCCGCTGAGGCAGCCCAGGCCGAGGACGACGAGCACGACCCACCAGCTGTTGCGCAGCCGCCACCCGAAGCTAGTGGGCATCGTGCTGCTCCTGCCTGGTCGTCTGCACCGCCGCCTCGCGGGTGTACTCGCTGTGCACCGTCTGAGCCATCAGGAGATCCTCGAGCACGGCGATGTAGTCCAGGCACGTGGAGCCGCTCATGCCCAGCGTCTCGGCGGCGACCGTGCCGTCCTCCGCAACCGTCACGACGATCCGCTTCATCCGGCCCGCTCCACGGCGAAGACCAGGCGCACGGCCCGGTCCGGGGTCACCGAGCGCGACTCCAGCCGCAGGCCCGCGGCCGGGGCCCGATGGGTCAGGCGCTCGAGCACCGCGGCCTGGACCTGCCGACCGTAGGCCGCGTCGACCGCCCGCACGATGTCCACCGCCCGCGGCTCGTCGACGTCGCCGGTGAAGTGCGCGGACCAGACCTGCCGCTCGTCGCGGACGAAGCGGGCCCGCACGCCCGCCCAGTCCGCGACGAGCGCGTCCCCGTCGGGCGTCACCGCCGCCCGGGTGTCGCGCAGGGCGGCCGCGAGCAGGCCCTCGTCGCGCATCCGGGTCTGCACCTCGCACACGGTCGCGTCCTTGCCCTTCGTGAGGCCGGCGTGGGCCGCGGCGGCGGCGATCGCCAGCGGCAGGAGAATCAGCGAAACGCTCATCGTCAGACCTCGATCGTGCGTCCGCGCGTGCCCAGCACGGGGATGGGGGCGGTCGGCGGCTCCTCGCCGGGGTCCCAGTCCTCGGCGGCCGTCGCCGCCACGGCGCGGGTGCGGGCCCAGTCCCGGATCGCGCCGAGCTTCTCGGACTGGGTGACGCTCAGCGGTACCGTCGCCGCCGTCGCCCGCAGCAGGTCCTCCTGGTGCAGGGGGCGCCGCTCGGAGAACGCGTCGAAGAGCGCCGCGACGACCGCCTGCTCGATCTCGGCGCCGGAGTAGCCGTTCGACAGCGTGCACAGCTCGCGCAGCAAATTGTCATCGACGTGCAGCGCGCCCTGGACCGCGGGCCGGGTCAGCCGCCGGCGCAGGTGCAGGGCCCAGATGGAGGCGCGCTCGGACCGGCTGGGCAGGTCCACGAAGAAGATCTCGTCGAAGCGGCCCTTGCGCAGCAGCTCCGGCGGGAGGCGCTCGATGTCGTTGGCGGTCGCGATGACGAACACCGAGCCCGTCTTCTCCTGCATCCAGGTCAGGAACGTGCCGAAGACCCGGTTGGTCGTACCGCCGTCGTTGGACGCGCTCGCCGCGAAGCCCTTCTCGATCTCGTCGACCCACAGCACGCACGGAGCGCTGGCCTCGGCGGTGCGCAGCGCGGCCCGCATGTTCTGCTCGCTGGAGCCGATCAGGCCGGAGAAGACGCGGCCGATGTCCAGCCGCAGCAGCGGCAGCCCCCAGGCGGCGGCGACGGCCTTGGCGGTCAGCGACTTGCCGCAGCCGGGGACGCCGGTGATGAGCACGCCCTTCGGGGCGGGCAGCCCGTAGTCGGCGGCGGCCGCCAGCCAGGTGTTGTCCCGCTTGGCCAGCCAGCGCTTGAGGTTCTCCAGCCCGCCGACCTGGTCGAGGCGCACCTCGGCGTCGACGTATTCGAGGACCCCGGCCTTGCGTACCGCCTGCCGCTTCTCCTCGTGCACCACGTCGAGGTCGTGCAGGTCGAGCACGCCGTCGTTGACCATCGCGCGGGCGAACGCGTTCTCGGCCTCGTTGAGCGTGAGCCCGGTCGCGGCCTTGGCGAACTTCTCCCGGCCGACGGGGTCGAGCTCGATGCGAATCCGCCCGCCGGCGGCGTTGCCCGCGATCATCGCCTCGAGCACGCCGCGGATCTCGGCCTCGGTCGGCAGCGGGAAGTCGACGATCGTGATGTCCTTCTCCAGGTCCGGCGGGATCCGCAGGACCGGCGCGACGATGACGAGCGTCCGGGGCACCGCGCCGGCCTTGAACGCCGCGGCGATGTCGCGCAGCCGGCGCACCACGCTGGGCAGCACCGGCACGTCTCCGCCGAGGGAGTTGTGCAGGTCGCGGAACACGAACAGGCCCGGCTGCTGGATCCGCAGCACCGCGTCGAGGGCGTTGTCGGGCTCGGTCGTGTACTGCGTGGCGACCCCGTCGGGCTGCAACAGCCCGCTCGTCGCCGACCAGGTCCACACCGGCCGAGGGGTGCGCACGAGCGCGGCGTCGCCGCAGACCGCGGCGAGCTCGGTGAGCACCCGGTGCTCCTCGTACGACTCGACGTACAGGACCGGGAACCTGGCCTTCAACAGCTGCGCCAGATCGTGGCGGAAACCGGTCACCGGGCTACCCTCTCCTTACGTTTGTCAGGTCGCACCCGACCCTAACCGCGGCGGGGAGATCAGAAGAGTCCGCTGGTTGCCGCCAGACCTGTCAGAAACGCGCCACCGGCCAGCACGGTCATCACCCACGCCTGGGCGCGCAGTGCCCGGCGGAACGCGGGACGCTCGGCGGGCAGCGCGAACACGCGGGCCGGCCAGTGCCGCCAGCTGACGTTCGCGAAGATGACGGCGGCCAGGAGGTACACCGGCAGCAGGTAAAACATTCTCGCCAGCGCCGCGGTGACGAGCAGCCCGGCGATCAGCGGCACCACCTTCCACCGGTTCCCGTGGGCCATGACCAGCAGAAAGTCCTCGTATTCGCCATCCCGCCCGGCGAAGAAGCGCTCGGCCTTGGGCTGTACCACGAGCAGGCTGTAGCCCATCGCCCCCGCCCACGCGGCGGCCAGGGCGAGGTGGACGGTCGTGAAGAGCGCGATCACGCCCCTATTTTGCTGCCCGGCATAATTTGCTGCCCGGCCTATTTTGCTGGCCGGTATGCCCAGTGCCACGGTTCCCGCGGTGTCGTCTCGGCGAATCCGAAGCGCCCCGCGTTCTGCCGCATCCACGCCTGGGCCTTGCCGTCGAGGTCGAGGTCCACGGCCATGCCCCAGCCGTGGTCGCTGGTCCCGGGCTTGGCGGCGAGCCCGCCCTGCGAGTAGAGGCCCTTGCGCTTGACGAGGTCGACCTGCTCGGCGAAGGGCCGGTACGAGTCGGTGATCCCGATGTTCACCCCCTGCTGCCGGGCCGCGCGCATGAGCGCGTCGAGGCTCGACGCGGCCGGCCCCCACAGCCGGTGCCCGGTGCCGCCGACCTGTTGCAGGGCATCCTCGGGGATCTTGCCGTTGCCGTACCTCGCCAGCTCGACCGGCACCCCCTCCGGCGTACGCGCGGTGCGCAGCGTCGTGTCGAGGGTCTGCTGAAACGACTCGGCACCGGCCACGGCCGGCGTCGCCTGCGGGCGGAAGGCGGCAATCTGGGAGCGGATCTCCGCCATGCGGGTCGCGATCCCGCCTACTCCTGTGACCTCCACATCGCAACCATCGGCCACCCGAACCGCAACCTTTACGGCTTTGCCCCGGCAAGTCGGGCACTCCGCCCCGGTGGCCCAGCTCGGTCGCGCCTCCCCCACGGAGAGCATGCCCGCGCCGCGCCTCGGCCTGCACGCGTTCCTCGATGCCGGCGGCCGGGGTGGATTTTGGCCCGCACATTTCTTCGACTCGGGACTCGCGGTGCCGGGTTCGGCGGTGGGCTGGTGCGATTGTCCGGACGGACCGGCAGGTGCCACTGTTGCGCGGTGTTCGACGATTCCGGCGGGGTCGGACGGTGGCCGCGCCGGGGTGTTTTCCGCGGAGCAGTGGATGCGGCGCAACTTCTCCGCATGCCGCATCACCAGCCCAAAGTCACGCCGCCGCTGCGCCTCTTTCCGGAACTCATCCTTCCCCGGCCACCAATTCTTGGCCCTCGTACGATCCCGCATAGCAGCCAATTCCCGCGAGCTGAACAACTGCATCTGCCCCATACCAACAATTGTCCCAGAATACGACCGAAACCTCGATCCCGACCACACCCCAGCACAAATGGCGAACATATTGGAACCGGGACCACCGAATGATGACCCGCACGAACCCGGCACACCCGGGACGGCCGAGAGGAATGCCCAGTGGGCAACGACGCCACTGGACCACGCTTACTCATTGGGGCAACCAACGGCGGCCCGCTGGAGCGCGGACCGGCCGTCTTTGCCGATGACGAGGTCGCCTTCCCAGTGCCCGGGGATCGCACGGTCGTCGGCTTCGGCGGGCCGGTCGCTGATCATCAGCATCGGTGCGGTGAACCGCGACCCGCGCCTGCTGGTGGTGCGGGGCCGGCGCATCGCCCGGCTCGTGCGCGGCGAACGGCTGGTAGCCGCCGCGGGTCCTGGTTCCGGGCGATCTCCCGGCTGATCGTGCACCGCGGCCGACCCAACTCCACCGCGACCGCCGCCTGCGACACACCGGTAAGCAACCGGTCACCGATCACGACCCGCTCCTCAAGCGACAAGAACCCGGCCGACACCACCACCGGCGCCGCCACCCCGTCCGCACACCCTGCCCAACGAGCTCGGCATACACCCCGGCGGGCGACGACTCTCCCGGATCTCGAACACGGCAACCCCTGATCAGGTCAGGTGTTGCAATGATCCCTTTAAAACCGGGGACGGGGTATAAATCCGATATGTCGTGGCGCGCCAGCGCCCGACATATCGAGATCAAGACAAGCGTCAGGCGAGACGGGCCGATCCCAGCAGGTGGCCGTCATGGTCGGCGACCTGGATCGAGTCCACGTTCGCCAGCTGGATCGAGCTCGCCCCCGTCACCCGAGCCTGCGCCGTCTGGGTGCGCCCCCAGCACGCCGCCTGTTCGGACTGGCCGCCGCGACCGAGTACCTGCATCGTGAACGGGCCCTCGCCGGGCAGCCCGGCGAGTTCGAGGGAGACCGACACGCCCCACTGCCGCGGGCTCAGCGTCGCCCGGCCCGACAGGCCGCTGCCCGCGGCGGCCTCGAACTCCACGATGGTGCCCGGGTTCGCCGAGGCGCTCGGCGACGCGACGGCCTGCGGTGGCGGGGACGACGGCTCCGGGCGGCTCACGGCCAGGAGACCGACCAGCACCGCCAGCACGAGGCAGGCGGCGGCGAGGACCACCACGGGCAGTCGCCGCGGCCTGGCCCGGCGCAGGAAGGCGTCGAGGCCGGCGCGGGAGGGCGGCTCGAGCGGTGCGCCGGGGCCGTTCGGGAGGCGTTGCAGCAGCTCCGGTACGGCGGCCAGGCGCCCCACCTCGCCGCGGCACTCGGCGCACGTGCTCAGGTGGGCGTCGACGGTCTCCTGGTCGGTGTCGTCGAGGCCGCCCAGGACGTAGGCCCCGAGCAGCCGGCGCACCGCGTCGTGGCCGGCGGTCACCGTAACACCCCCATCTCCTCGAACACCGCCCGAAGCGCGCGGACCGCGTAGTACGCGCGCGACTTGACGGTACCCTCCGGTACCGAGAGGCGTTTCGCTGTGTCGGCGACCGTACGGCCGTCGTAGTAC
This sequence comes from Dactylosporangium thailandense, assembly GCF_059739745.1. Classification (NCBI taxonomy): domain Bacteria; kingdom Bacillati; phylum Actinomycetota; class Actinomycetes; order Micromonosporales; family Micromonosporaceae; genus Dactylosporangium; species Dactylosporangium thailandense. The sequence goes on along the minus strand of NZ_AP029195.1, from coordinate 11,910,466 downwards.
ACCGACCGGATCACCTCGCGGTGCTCGACGGAGAGGCGGTCGAGGGCGGCGGTGATCAGCCAGCCCTGGACGAGCTCGTCGACGTTGTCGGGGTCGGCGACGGCCGCGACGGCGTCGGGGTCCGAGACCAGTCGGGGACGGCGCTGCTCGGCCCGCCAGTTGTTGCTGACCACGTTGCGCGCGATGGTGAGCAGGTAGGCCCGCGTGGTGTCCCGGCTGACGTCGATGCGCTCGATGTGCCGCCAGGCCCGCAGGAGGGTGTCCTGCACGAGGTCCTCGGCGCGGTGGCGGTCCCGCTCGTACCGCGAGACGAAGGCGAGCAGCACACCGTAGTGCTCGGTGTACAGCGCGGTCATGAGCTCTTCGTCGCGCGTCACGCGCAGCCCCTCTCGACGGCCTCCCTGTCGACCTCTACCCCACCAGACGGTTCAGGGTTCAACCAGCTTCCGGGACTTTTTCCAGAGCTTGGCCGCGGCCTCGCGGATCGCGCACCTCCGGCCGGCGCAGCATCCCGCCTTTACTACCCGACACCCGCGCCGAGCAGGTCTTTGGCCAGATCGATGTGGTCGCCGTCGAGCAGCACCTTCGCAATGATCATCACGTCCCGCACGGCACGCTGAGCGGCATGGACGATAAGCGCGCTCTCCGCATCGGCGAGCCCCTCACTCCTGCATGCCGCGAGGGCGGCCGCCGTCTCTGGGGGCGGCACGTCGAGGCCGAGGTGGCGCAGGATGCCGACGGCGTCGGCAAGCTGGCCCGCCACGAGCCGGGCGTTGAGATCGCGAATTCCGAGCCGGTCCGTCGCGATCGTGAGTTGCCGGTCCCCCTCGGGCCGGGGGACCGGCAACCGATCAATTGCCGCAGCGGACCCACGCGTGGCGTTCGCCGGCCCATCGCCCACCGGCCGATCGCGCGCATCTGGCCCGGCACCGCCGGATTCAGCCGGCCTCTGCGTCAATCTGCCGGTCCTGGCGGCTGGACAAGCCGAGCAGCGCTGGCGCCCCGCCTGCTGCAACTCGAGGTCCTCGCGGATCTGCTGCACACGAGCCCGGGGCATCGGCAAACGGTCTTCGCCCAGCGTCTTCACGGCCAGGTCGCAAAGGTCGGTCAGGAAAGCCGGGTCGGGGCGTTTGAGTTTCCCGTGGCAGTAGTCGCTAACGGAGCTCTTCACCCGGTGGAGTGCCCGGGCAAGCCCTCCGTAGGACATTCCCAGAGCACCGTGGAAAAGCTTGATGGCATCGAAAAACTCGCGGCGCTCGGCCGGGAGCAGCCCAACCGGAGGTTCGGCCAGTTGCCCGGCGGGACTCGGACGCGGCAATGAAGCCTCCTCGACGGGTGGACGAAACCGATCGGGCTGTGAGGCTACCAGCGGTCGGCCAGCTTCCGGCACGTAGTTGGCGGCCGACCAGCAGGACCGGCGCACCGGGACCAGCAGGACAGATGCCGAATTCCCGCGTACGCCCGAGATGGATCACGGGCAGATGCCGGAGTTTCCAGGCGCAGCATCGCGACCCGGAGGTTTGCCGGTCCCCCTCAGCCGTTCGGCGAAATTGCAAAACGGCGAACGGCCAGCCCCTTCCGCCGAACGCTTCAGTCAGTCAGCTTTATTTGCGTGACCGCTGGCCGATGACGAGCCACGTGCACTAGCGGCGCAGGACGGATCGGTATGAGCAGTGCCGAGCCGTGATGCAGCGTGCAGCAAACGTGCATAGCGCTACAAAAGTACGTATGTGATGAACGCCGGAAGTCCGACGAACACCCACGAAGGCGGGTAATTGGCATGGACATGCCGAAGTGGAATGACACTCAGCTCGGCACGATGAAGCGAGCGGCTCTCTGGCTCGTCCAGGTTGTCGGCGAAGGCGAGATCTTCACCAAGAACGAGTTGCGGGATGCCTTCCCGGACGTGTCGCAGATTGACCGGCGGATGCGGGACCTGCGCCAGTTCGGCTGGAAAATCGATACCAACCGCGAGGATGTCAGCCTCACCGCCAGCGAGCAGCGCTTCGTCCGGATCGGTCAGCTGGTCTGGGAGCCGGGCAAGGCGACGCCGGAAAAGTCCGCGACGATCACCGCGAGCCAGCGGCACGAAGTGCTCATGCGCGACGGGTACAAGTGCCGCAGCTGCGGGATCGGTCCCGGGGAGACGTACACCGGCACCGAAGCCACCTCGCAGCTCGACGTCGCCCGCCGGCCCGTACGCCTTCCCGATGGCAGTACGCGGACGCAGCTCGTCATTGAGTGCAACCGGTGCCGCGTCGGCAGCCGCGAACTCGTGGCGGACCTCGCCGGCGTGCTGACCCGGATCGCCAAGCTGGCGCCGATCGAGCGCAGGATGCTCTCGAACTGGGTCGACCAGGACACCCGGACGCTGAGCACCGTCGAGGACATCTGGGCCGTCTACCGGACGCTGCCGGCCGAGGCGCGCGCGACGGTCCAGGAAGAGCTGGCCAAGCAGTCCTGATCCCGGGCCAGTGCTCACACCAGCACCGGCCCGGCAGAAGCCGCACGCAACAGAGCAGCCGAAAGAGATACAACGCGTCAGCCTCGCTGGAAGGAACGTCACGAACATGCAGGATCTGGGCAGCCCGCCGCGGGCGGATGAGAACCGGGCGCTCGTCAGGGAACGGCTGGACGAGGTCCGCCACCTCCGCGGAGTGCCGGAAACCCTGAAGATCGAGTTCCGCGGCCAGCCGCTGAACGTCGAGGTGATCGACATGCCGGTCGCGAACCTGTACTACAACCCCGGCACCCACCGCATCCGCGCCCAGCGCAGCCACAACCTGGAAAAGGATGCCGCACTCACCAAGGACCCCTGGAGCGTCGAAAGCCAGGAGTACCTGCACTACCTGCTCACGACCCTGCCGGCCGACCCGTCGCGCCGCGACCCGCGGTTCGACGAGCTCATGGAGAGCCTGCGCGACTACAAGCAGTCGGAGCCCGGCCTGATCACGCACGATGGCGTTCTGGTCAACGGCAACACCCGGCGCGCCGCGCTGAAGGAGCTCGGGGTCGCTACCATCCGGGTCGGCGTGCTCCCGGCATCGACGGCGTGGGCCGACATCCACGCGGTCGAGCTCACGCTGCAGCTGCGCCAGGACCACCGCCGCGACTACTCGTACATCAACCATCTGCTGACCCTCGAGGAGCAGATCGCGCTGGGCCGGCCGCTCTCGGATGTCGCGCGGGATTTCCACACCACGACGCCGGCATGCGAGCGTGACGCCTGGATCCTCAATGAGCTCAACGAACTCGTCCGGCGCAGCGTCAACGGCAAGTACGCGCTGCGCCTCATGGACTTCGAGGACGCCAAGGAGAAGCTCTTCGAGCTCTATCGCGCGTTCACCGCGGAGAAGAGCAAGGAGAAGGCCGACCTGCTGAAGGAGTCGCGGCTCGCGGCCATCGCGCTGGACTTCGCGAAGACCGATGTGCGGTACATCGGCGCCGACTTCCAGGCCCGCTTCCTGGACCAGCGCCTGCCCGACGCGGTCAAGGCCACGACCGCCGTGACGCAGGCGCCGAAGACGGTGTCGATCCCCGGGCTCAACCGCTCGGTTCCGGCCGCCGCTCCGAAGGTCGCCGCGGCCCGGGCGCTGACCGATGCCGTGCTCAAGGCCAAGGCGGTCGTGGTGGCGGGCGAGAGCGCGGAACCGGGCCAGCTGGCCGACGCATCGACCGCGAAGGCCGACCTGAAGGAGGCGTTCGACGAGGCCATCAGCTTCGCCGGCAAGGACTTCCGGCTCCGCAAGAAGCTCCAAGCCGCCCCGGACCGGGTGGTCGATGCCTGCAAGTCCCTCGAGCAGTGCATCACGGATCTCGTGATGTCGCGGGCCAACGGCAGCCTGGACCAGGAGGCGTTCGACGACGCGCTGATCAAGCTGCGCCAGGTGATGGGCAAGCTCGCCACGGAGGCCGGGAAGACGATCGAGCTGCCGGGCGACGGCCTCTCGTGGCTGCGGTCCGTTGCGGAGATCGGGCAGTGAGCACCGCTGCGGATGGCCCCGCATCGTCGCTGGAGCTGAGGTTCGACGTGACGCGCACGCGCGCCGTGCTGCGTACCCGCAGCGAGTTCCGCGAGGACTTCACCCGGATGGTGGCGCGCATCGCGGTGGGTGCCCAGACCGGTCCGCTCACGGCCGAGGTCGACCTCGATGACTTTCTCGTCGGCATCAACGAACTCGGCGCCTGGGAGCACGAGGACGTCGACTGGGAACCCGCCCTCGCCGAGCTTGTCGGCGGGGTCCTCGACGACGCGGAGATGGCCGAGCGCAGTCTGGCGGGCGCGGCGCCGCTCGCCGGGGCTGCGGCGGTGTCCCTCGGGGACATCGATGCGATGCTCGGCCTGTCGTGGACGGCGGACCTCACCCCGTTTCAGCGCCGCGACATCAGCCGCCTGCTGACGCTCCGGCATGGGGCGAACTTCAGCGTCCCCGGGGCGGGCAAGACGCGGGTCGCGCTGGCGGTATTCGCCGCGATGCGGGAGCAGGGCGAGGCCAAGCGGCTCCTCGTGATCTGCCCGAAGTCCGCCTACGAGGCGTGGAGCTACGAGTCTGCGGTCTGCTTCAAGGAGCCCCTCCGGGCGTCGATCATGGCGGGCCGGCCCGATCCGGGCGTCGAGGTACTCGTCATGAACTACGAGCGGCTTGCCCGCGCGACGACCGCGCTGGCCGGCTGGCTGCGTGCCGTGCCCTCGATGATGATTCTCGACGAGGCCCACCGCATGAAGCTTGGCTCGAGCGGCGCCTACGGGTCGGCATGCCTGGCCCTGGGGCCGCTGGCTCGCCGCCGGCTGATTCTCACCGGAACTCCTGCACCTAACGGCGCCCGGGACCTGGAGAGCCTGCTGTCCTTCGTCTGGCCCGGGCACGGGAAGCGCGTCGTCGAGGACGCGGTGGGCGGAGGGAATCTGGCCCATGCCAGCAGGGTGCTCCGGCCGCTCTTCACCCGCACCACCAAGAGCGAGCTCGGGCTCCCGCCGGTCAGCGTCAAGATCCGCTACGTCGACTTGCCGCTGCACCACCGGGAGATCTACGAGGCACTGAGGGGAAATCCGACCGCGCGCTCGGGCGACCTCGAGGCTCTGGGCAAGACCATGCTGCGCATGCTCATGGCGGCCACGAGCCCGGCGCTGCTATCGGAGGGCACGACGCGGTACGAACCCCTGGACTATCAGGTGCCGCCACTCGAGCCGTCCCCGGGCGACTCGTTGCATGATCTGCTGAAGAACCTGCCGCACTACGAGCTGTCACCGAAGTACGCGGAAGCGGTCAAGATCGTGGACCAGAACGCGCAGCTCGGGCGCAAGACACTGGTCTGGACGACGTTCGTGCGCAGCATTACCACGCTGGATCGGCTCCTTGAACCGTTCCGGCCAGCCGTCGTGCACGGCGGAACTCCAGACCGGGACGAGCAGCTCCGGCGCTTCCGCGAGGACCCGGACTGCATGGTGCTGGTCTCGAACCCGGCCACCCTGGGCGAGGGCATCAGCCTGCATCAGGTGTGTCACGACGCGTTGTACGTCGACCGCGACTTCATGGCGGGCCGCTTCCTGCAAAGCCTCGACCGCATCCACCGGCTCGGCCTGGCACCGGGTACGGAGACCCGCGTCACGGTGCTGGCGGCGCGGAGCACTGTCGACGAAGTCGTTGCCTTGCGGCTCGATCAGAAGCTCGAGTTCATGGGCACGATCCTTGACGATCCGGCGGTCCGCCAGCTTGGTGACCTGCAGGAGGAGGAGTCGTTCGCGGCCGGCGGCATGGACACCGCCGATATTCAGGCGCTCCTCGCCCACCTCGACAACAGGTAGACCCGATGTGAAGGCCTGCGCGCCCTAGTTCCCGGTTGCTCACGCGGCCGGGCGCTAGGGTACGGGCGTGAATCCGTACTTCGTCTGGGAGCCGTTCACGGGCGGGGCCGGGTGGCGGCCGTTCACGGACCTGCTGGAGCCGGACGTGGCGGCGGCCCGGGTCGCGGCGTCCCGGGAGGCCCTGGCGGGGATGTTCGGGCTAGACGTCGCCGCGCTGCCGGAGCGGGTGGTGGCGTCGGTGCTGTTCCTCGGGTACGCGGCGCGGCTGGTGTCGCCGCCCCTCGCTGAGGCGCTGTCAGGGTCGATTCCGGCCGTGACGCCGGGGGATCTCTGGTGGCGGGAGGTGCCGGGCGGGCCGCTGCCGGTGGCGGTCTCGGGTGCGGGGTCCCGGCCGGCGGGCGAGTTCTTCGAGGTGGTCGTGCTCGGGCTGGTCGAGCCGCTCGTCTCCGTGTTCGGGGAGCGGTTCCGGCTCTCGCCTCGGGTGCTCTGGGGCAACGTCGCCTCGGCGCTCGGCGGGGCCGCGGGGCAGCTTTCCGCCGACGCCTGGCCCGTCGTCGCCGGGCTGCTGGAGCGGCCGCCGCTCGCGGGCATGGCCGTGATCCAGGACGGGCGGCTGCGCCGGAACAACTGCTGCCTCTACTACCGCATTCCCGGCGGCGGGACCTGCGGGGACTGCGTGCTCAACGAGCGCTAGTGGCAGGGGAAGCCGAGGAAGTGCCGGCCGTCGTGGATGAACTCGTGCACGTGGCTGTCGCTGCCGAAGATCGATACGGCGCCCTGGTCGATGCCGATGAAGTAGTACAGCAGCAGGGCCAGCAGCGCGGTGCCGCCGAGCCAGACCAGCGAGCGGGAGATGGGCAGGACCAGCGGGGTGGTCGCCGCCTGGGACGACTCGGCTCCGGACATCGTGCTCATAAAAGGACACTAAGGCGGGCCGGTCCTTACGTCAATCGGACCGGCCCGACCTCACTCACACATGCACTCCCGGCGGGATGACGCCGAAGACGAGGGCGGTCGAGCCCGAGCCCTTGTAGTTGATGAACCCGCCGGCGAGCACCGAGGCGCCGGTGGTCGGGAACTGGGCCAGGTTCGCGAGGATCTCGAGGCTGATCCGGTGGCGCCGGTAGACCAGCAGCGACGCCAGGTACTCGGGGTCGGTGCCGAGGTCGGGGCCGAACGTGTCGATGCCGGTGCCCCCGTTGCGGCCGATGCGGCCGGTGTCGATGAACCACTGGATCGTCTCGGGCGCGAAGCCGGGCTGGTGCAGCACGCCGTCGCGGTCGAGGTTCGGGAAGGCCGGGGTGCCCCATTTGTACTCCCAGCCGGTCCACATGATGATCATGGATTCGGCGGGAATGCGGCCGTGCCGCTTCTCCCACTGCTTGACGTCGTCGATCGTCAATGCGTAGTCGGCGTTGCGGGCGCATTTGTCGCGCACGTCGATCTTCACCGCGGGCAGGAACAGGTCGTTCGGGTCGAGGTCGTCGGCGAGGGGCTCGCCGGCGTTGAAGTGGCCCGGGGCGCCCCAGTGGGTGCCGGTCGCCTCACCCTCGCGGACGTACTGCAGGTAATACCCCTCGTTCTCGATCGTCGCGATCGTCTCGAGCGTGAACGCGGGGTCACCTGGGTAGATGTTGGTCTTGGCCGGGTCGTTGACGTGGGACAGGCTGATGAGCCGGGTCTTGCCCGGGCGTAAGGAGTCGGTGCTGGCGGCGTCCGCGGTGCCGGCGAGCCCGGCGGCGCCCGCGACGGCCCCTCCGGCCGCGGCGGCGAGCAGGTGTCGTCTCTGCATAGGCGTCAATCTACGTGGTGCGGTCCCGCCCACCGCGGAGGCCGGGATTCCTGACGGGAGCAACGGTCGCGCCCACGACGGACCTGAGTCATGGATGTTTCGGGACTTTCGACTCGGACTTCCCACAACCGGGTCGCTTAGGGTGATCTTTGGGCGGTTGGCGGGAACCGGTCGCCCGCCCCGTGCGACTAAGGAAACGAACGCAACCGCACATCGCAGGAGGTTGGCCGCGTGTCGAAACGGCAGCGTGACTCGCGCGAGTATGCGCGGCGCATGCGCATGATCCAGGAGCGGTCCACCGCCCGGCGCGGCCGGATGCGGATCGCGTACTCCGCGATCGGGGCCGTGCTGCTGGTCTTCGTGGTGATGGGGCTGGTCAAGCTCGGCACCGCGGGCGGCGGCACGGAGGCGCCGAGCGCCCTGCCCACCGGCGCCTCGGCCGAGGCGGTCATCAGCGGGGTGACCTCGGTGCCGGCCACGACCCTCGACACCGTGGCCGCGGGCGAGAAGCCGGCCCTGCCGACCGCGCTGACGGGGCAGCCCGCGCTCACCGACGGCGGCAAGCCGCTGGTGCTCTACGTCGGCGCCGAGTACTGCCCGTTCTGCGCGGCCCAGCGCTGGCCGGTGGTCATCGCGCTGTCGCGGTTCGGCACGTTCAGCGGGCTGTCGCTCACGACGTCCGCGGCGGACGACACGTACCCCAACACGCCGACGCTGTCGTTCCACGGCGCCACGTACACGAGTCAGTATCTGGCGTTCCAGGGCGTCGAGACGACCACGAACAAGCGGGTCGGCGGGCAGTACGCGCCGCTCGACCAGCTCACCGCCGCGCAGCAGCAGGTGCTCGCCAAGTACAACGCGCCGCCCTACGTGCCCCAGGACTCGGCCGGGGCGATCCCGTTCATGGACTTCGCGAACAAGGCCATCCAGGCGGGCGCCTCCTACAGCCCGCAGCTGCTCGCGAACCACACGCACCAGCAGGTGCTCGACGCGATCAAGGACCCGAACAGCCAGCTCGGCCGGGCGATCGACGGCAGCGCCAACGCCATGACCGCCCTGCTGTGCAAGATCACCGGGAACCAGCCCGCGGAGGTGTGCTCCAGCGCGGCCGTGCGGGCCTACCAGGGGGAGTTCGCGAATGTCGGCCAGTGAGATCGAGCTCGACCGCAGCCTGGTCCAGCCGTGGGTGCCGCTGACGTCGCTGGTGCTCTCGATCGCCGGCCTCGGGATCTCGGTGTACCTCACGATCGAGCACTTCACCGCGTCCACGACGCTCGCCTGCCCGGACACCGGCGCGCTGAACTGCCTGAAGGTCACCACGTCCGAGCAGTCGGCGGTGTTCGGGATCCCCGTGGCCGTGCTCGGCCTCGTCTACTTCGTCGCGATGCTCGCGCTCTCGCCGGCCCCGCTGTGGCGCTCGTCGATGCCCGCGATCCGGATGGGCCGGCTGGCCCTCGCCGCGATCGGCGTGCTCTTCGTGTTCTACCTGGTGTTCGCGGAGCTGTTCACGCTGCACGCGATCTGCCTGTGGTGCACCGGGGTGCACGTGCTCGCGGTGGCGCTGTTCGCGGTGACGGCCGTCGGGACCGCCTACGCCGATCCGTCCGATCTGTAGGAACTTTCGGGGGGCGTGCGCCGACTACCCGCGGTACACGTCTCCCGAGAGGATGCTCCCGTCATGCGCCTGACCCACGTGGTCCGCGCCGGTGTCGCCGTCGCCGCGGCCGTCACCGCGGCGCTCGCCTTCCCCGCGCTCGCCTCCGCGCACGTCACGGTCAACCCGAACACCGCCGTCCAGGGCGGGTACACGAAGGTGACCTTCCGCGTGCCGAACGAGCGCGACGACGCCAGCACGACGAAGGTCGAGATCGCCATCCCGACCGACAAGCCGATCGCGTCGGTGTCGCTCAAGCCCGTGCAGGGCTGGACGGCGGCGACGGAGACGGCGAAGCTGGCGACGCCGGTGAAGACCGAGGGCGGCGCCGAGCTGACCGAGGCCGTCTCGAAGATCACGTGGACGGCGGACGCGAACTCGGCGATCAAGCCGCACCAGTTCCAGGAGTTCGACGTGTCCCTGGGCCCGCTGCCGCAGGTCGACCAGATCGTGTTCAAGGCCCTGCAGACGTACTCCAGCGGCGAGGTCGTGCGCTGGATCGACGAGCCCGCGGCGGGCGCCGAGGCCGAGCACCCGGCGCCGGTGCTGAAGCTGTCGAAGAAGACCGACACCGCCGCGGCCGCCGCGACGACCTCGGCCGGCCCGGCGGTGAACGCCGCCGACTCCTCGGCGTCGTCCTCCTCGTCCTCGGACGGCACCGCGATCGGACTGGGCATCGCCGGGCTGGTCCTGGGCCTGGCCGGACTGATCGTGGGCGTGCTGGCCTACCGCCGCTCCCCGTCCCCGAGCGCCTAGCCGGCGCATCGAAGGGGATTTTGTTCCGTAGGGCCACTTGGCTACATTGAACGGGTGGCGCGCTACGACCATATCGCGGACGTCCTGCGGCAGCGGATCTGCGGCGGAGAGCTGGCCGTCGGGGCGCTGATGCCCAGCGCCGACCAGATCGCCAAGGAGTTCGGGGTCGGGCGGGACACCGCGCTCAAGGCCGTCAAGATCCTGCGCAACGAGGGGCTGCTCGTCATCGGGCGGGACTGCAACATCCGGGTCGAGCGGCGGGCCGTGCAGGCCGTCGAGTCGCCCGGAAACGTGGTCGAGGCCGGCCCCGCCAGCGTGGTCCGGGCCCGCATGCCCACGCCCCGCGAGCGCGACGAGCTCGGGCTGCCCGACGGGGTGCCCGTGCTCGTCGTGCGCACCGGGGACGTCGAGGAGGTGCACCCGGCCGCGGGGACCGGGGTCCGGTGGCCGCGGCCCGGGGACTAGCTAGACGTTGTCGACCACGACCACGGTCACGTTGTCCCGGCCGCCGGCCAGCACCGCCCGGCGGACCAGCTCCTCCGCCGCCGCCTGCGGGTCGTCGCAGCCCGTCAGCACCGTGGCGATCTCGTCGTCGGTGAGCTCCAGCGGCAGGCCGTCCGAGCAGACCAGGAAGCGCTCCCCGGCCTCGGCCGTGCGCACCCACAGGTCCGGCCGCGGGCCCGGGTCGGTGCCCAGGGCGCGCGTGATCACGCCTCGGCGCATCGTCACCGCCTCGGGGGCCACGTGGTCGATCGTGAGCTGGTCGAGGGCGCCGGCGGCGAAGCGGTACACCCGCGAGTCCCCGACGTTGAAGATGATCCAGCATTCGTCGCCGTCGACCTTGCCCAGGCACAGGCCGGCGGCCGTGGTGCCCATGCCGCCCTGGGTCGGGTCCGCCGCGGCCGCGGCCAGGATGTCGGCGTTGGCCTGGACGATCTCGTCGCGGATGTCGAGGGGGCCCGGGCCCGCGACGCCGTCCAGGCGCTCCAGGGCCGTGACCGCCAGGTGGCTGGCGACGTCGCCGGCCGCGTGGCCGCCCATGCCGTCGGCCACGGCGAAGATGCACTCGCCGACCAGTGCGCTGTCCTCGTTGCGGCGGCGGATCTTCCCGACGTCGGTCGCCTTGCCGGCCCGGATTGTCGCCATCAGCCCTCCACCGCCATCGAAACCACGAACGCCATCAAGATCCCACTATCGTCAAGATCGCACCATCGCCGAAACGACCGGACACGACGGACTGCCCGGCGCCCATCAGACTCCCACCGGCTGCGCGAGCAGCGACAGGAGGCGGGCGACGACGGCCGCACGGGCCAGGGGGCGGCCCGGGTCCGGTCGTTCCAACGAGTCGGACATGAACCAGGCACCGGCGGCGCTGCGGGCGACCGCGACGCCGGACTCGTCGGCCGCGCCGGCCTGGGTGCGGATGAGCACCGTGGCCGCGCCGTCGCCGGAGGTGCACAGGTCCAGGAACCGGATCACGGGCGCCGACAGGGGCTCGGTCGCGTCGATCAGCTCGACGGAGAAGAGCCCGTAGGAGCCCGGGTAGACCGCGAGCCGGCCGGTCACGCCGGAGAACAGGTGCACCACGACGGGGCGCTCGTCCAGCCAGCCGGCCGCCTCGGTGCTCGTGTGCCGGGTCGCCAGGGCCGCGATCGCGCCCTGCACGAACTCGCCGGGCCGCACGCCGCTGTCGTCGAGCCGGCACAGGTCCCGCGCGACGAGGGAGGCGACCCCGGAGGCGACCACGATCCCGGTGGAGACCCCGGGCTGGAAGTTGAGCCGGCGGCGCACGTCGTCGACCTCGACCCCGCGCTCGGCCGCGGAGCGCAGCACGAACTCCAGCTCCGCGAACGTCAGCGTCACCGGCCCGCCGGCCTGCTCGCCGGTGGGCTGGTCCGCGCGGTGGTCCGCCATCGCCGTTGCTTGCTCCCTCAAACCGCTGAGATTACCGGGGGCCGCAAACCCGGCGCGACCCGGTTGCGCCCTTCGCGCTTCGCCTCGTACAGCGCCACGTCCGCGGCCTCGACGAGCTCCTCCGGCTCGCCCCCTCCGCCGGGCCGCGCGGCCGCCACGCCGACGCTCACGGTGACGACGCCGGGGCCGGTGCGCAGGTGCGGCTCGCCGAGCCCCTCGACCCCCGCCCGCAGCCGCTCGGCGGCCACGCAGGCGCTGGTCAGGTCGGTGTCGGGCAGCACCACCGCGAACTCCTCGCCGCCGAGCCGGGCGACGAGGTCGGTGGCGCGCACGGTGCGCCGCAGGACGCCGGCGACCTTGCGCAGGCAGGCGTCCCCGCCCGGATGGCCGAAGTGGTCGTTGTACAGCTTGAAGTGGTCGATGTCGATCATGGCGACGGCGAGCGTCCCGTCGTTGCGCGCGGCCCGGCGCCACTCCTCGCCGAGGCCGTCGGTGAACTTGCGCCGGTTGGCCAGGCCGGTCAGCGGGTCGGTGATGCTGAGCAGGGCCAGCCGCTCGTTCGCGGCCTCCAGGGCCTCGGTGCGCTCGGCGACCTTGCGCTCCAGCGACGCGTACAGCAGCGCGTTGTCCAGCGACACGGCCAGCTGCCCGGCGATGAGGTCGACGGCGTCGAGGCGGTCGCCGGTGAACGCGCCGCGGCTGAGCCGGTTCTCCAGCACCAGCATGGCCCGCGGCTGGCCGTGCACGACGACCGGCAGGACCATGAGCGAGCAGGCGTCGAGGCCGGTGAGGTACGGGTCGCGGGCGAACCGGCCGTCCTGGCACGCGTCGGCGACCACGAGCGGCTCCCGGACCCGGTCGGCGTAGCGCACGGCGGTGACCGGCAGCAGCCCGGCCGCGCCGGCGTCCTCGAGGCTCTGCTCCCCCGCGTCGGTCGACAGCCGCCAGGCGCGCGCGTCCGGATCCCACAGCAGCAGCCGTACCGCCGAGGCCCCCGTCATCGCGCTGAGCACCTCGGCGACCTGGTCCCGGAGCCGGTCGAGGCTGGTCTGCGAGCTCAGCGCCCGCGAGGCCGCGAGCACCGCCATGAGGTCGATCGCGTCGCTGGTCACCAGCCCGTCTACGGACCCGCCGTGGCCGACGGACCCGCCGCGCCCGCCGGCCGGCTCGCCCGCCATCGCGAGCGCCTTGCCGCGGGCGCCCCAGGCCGCGTAGAGCCCCCGGGCCTCGTCCAGCAGGGCCCGGCCCGTGTGCGTGAGCCCGGCGGCGAGGTGGGCCAGGCCGGCGCGCTCGGTGATGTAGGCGCGATGCCACGGGCGGGGCACGGGCGGTACGACATCCAGGGCTCGTTGAAACGCGCGCAGCGCGTCGAGCGGATCCGGGCACCGCTCGGCGTCGACGAGCGCGGCCAGGTGCGCGAACGTGCCCGGCGACTCCCCGGCCCGCTGCCGCAGCCAGCCGTGGACCCGCTCGAGCTCGTCGGGGTCGCCGTCCGGGGCGCGGCTCAGGGCGAGGGCGCGCACGAGGTGCGCGGTGGCGGTCGTGTAGATGCCGGGGATGGCGCCGAGCATCGTCATCGCCGTCGCGCTGTGCTCCCGCAGGGCGTGCTCGTCACCCATGAGGGCGCCCTCCAGCGCGCGGTACACGTGGAAGTTCGCGAGCCCGACCGGCTGCTTGGCGTAGTCCGGCTCGGGTCCGCGCGGCTCCCCGCGCAGGGTCCGCAGCAGCTGCGCGAACGGCTCGTAGCTGATCAGGCCGATCTCGTTGCGGGTCCGCTCGGCCAGCGCCAGGCCGGCGTCGATCTCGGCCGCCCACGCGTCCAGGGTCGGCGCGCAGTCGAGCAGGGCCGCGATCGAGAAGTCGTACGCGAAGCAGGCGTACTGCACGTCCCCGGTGTGCAGCACCTCCTCCCGCGCCCGGGCCAGGGTCGCGACGTTGGCCTCCAGCGGCTCGAACCACGGCTGCACGAACCCGGCGAAGACGTAGCGGACGCGGGCGGCGCCGACCACGTACCCGCGGTCCTCCCCCACCGCGAGCACGTGCCGGGCCACGTCGTACGCCGTGCGGTAGTCCTGCCCCATCGCGATGACCACGGTCGGAATGCGGCCCAGCCCGGCCATGAGCGACGGGCTCGGTCCGTGCTCGACCCAGCGCCGGTGGCTCTCGAGCACGACCCAGATGAACGCCATCCGGTCGCAGAAGAACGCCGGCGACAGCATCTTCTCGAGGATCTTGCCGATCCCGGCGAGGGTCGGGTCGCGCCGCTCGGGCCGGTCGTCGCGGCCCCGCGCGACCTCGGCCGCCCACCGGGCCAGGTCCCGCAGCCGCTCGCCGAGGGTGTCGCCGAGGTTCCCGGGCCGGGTGACGCCGAGCCGGGCCAGGAGCCGCTCGCCGAGCGCGACGGCCTCGGGTGAGCGGTGCCGGTTGGTGAGGCTGTAGATCTGCACGCAGGTGGCGTCGACGAGCTCCAGCGGGTCGGTGCCGCACCGCTCCAGCTCGGCGAAGAGGTCGTCGGCCTCGGCGAGGCGGCCCACCTGGTAGAGGGTGGCGTGCAGCTCGGTGAGCAGCTGCGGGTCGTGCTCGTCGCCGAGGTCCTGCGCGGCGAGCAGGAACCGCTCGGCGACGCCGCCGTTCATGAGCCGGATCGCCCCGGCCGCGGCCCGGAACAGCCCGGCGACGCGGGCCTTCTCGGCCGGGTCGTCGAGCAGGTCGACGGCCTGCAGGTACTGCTCGGCGGCGAGGTTGCCCTCCCCGACCCGCCGCGCGATGCTCAGGTGCCGGGCGCGGCGCTGGTCGGGGGCGAGCATCCGGTACGCGGCCTGCTGCACCCGGTCGTGGCGGAACCGCACGACGTCGCGCTGCTCCTCGAGCACCAGCAGCCCGTCCTCCAGCGCCGGCACGAGCGCGTCCGGGTCCTCGACGTCGCCGAGCTCGACCTCGCCGCCGAGGCAGGCCAGGGACTGCACGGCGTCGCGGGCCGCCGGCGGCAGCGCGCCGATGCGGGCCACGACGAGGTCGAGGACGTCGGTGGCGCCGATGTGGCCGCGCACCGCCCCGGGGTCCCAGCGCCAGCCCTCGGCCTCCAGGGTGAGCACCCGGTCGCGGCGCAGGGCGTTGACGAGCTCGACGGTGTCGTACGGGTTGCCGCCGGTGTGCCGCCCGACGGCCGCGGCGAGCTCGGCGGCCCGCACCGGCTCCAGGCGCAGCATCTCGCCGAGGAATTCGGCCAGGTCGGCCGGGGGCAGGTTCGCCAGGCGCAGCACCGCCGGGGCGCCCGGCTGGCGGGCCCAGCGCGCCTGGGTGGCGGCGAGCGGGTGGGCCTCGTCGACCTCGGCGTCGCGGTAGGCGCCGACGACGAGGACGCCCTGCAGCGTGGTGTCGGACAGGATGGCGTCGATGACCCCGATCGGGAAGGCGCCGGCCCACTGCAGGTCGTCGACGACCATGACGACCGGGTGCACCGGCGAGGCGACGGCCCGCAGGACGTCCACGGCGGCCTGCTGCAGCCGCGAGCCGGTCTCCAGCTCCGTGGTGTCCGGCTCGGGTTCGGCGCCGAGCAGGACGGCGAACTCCGGCAGCGCCCCCGCCAGGAGCCCGGCGTTGGGGCCGAGGGCGTCGCGCAGCCGCGGGCCGAGGTCCTGCCCGGCCTCGGCGAGCAGCAGCCGGGCGAGGGCGCGCATCGACTGGCGCACGGCGTCGGAGTCGGGGTCGCGGCGGTACTGGTCGAACTTGCCCGTGACGAACCAGCCGCCGCTCGCGGTGACCAGCGGCCGCAGCTCGTCGATGAGGGCCGTCTTGCCGACCCCGGGCGCCCCGGCGGCGAGCAGCCCGCGGGTCCGGCCGGCCAGGGCGTCGGCGAACGCGCGGTGCAGCGCCTCGACCTCCCGCTCACGGCCGATCAGCCGCGACGGCGGGCTGAGGCGCCGGGCGAAGTCCCGCTCGCCGAGCACGGCCGGGCGGGTGCGCAGGTCGTGCAGAAGCCCCTCCGCGCTCTGGTACCGCCGGTCGGGCTCCTTCTCCAGGAGCTTGGCGATGATCGGCCCGAGCTCGCCGCCGGCCGGGGCGGGCGCGGTGGCGAGGTGGTCGTGGACGAGCTGCAGGGCGGTGCCGGCCGGGAACGGGGGGTGGCCGGTGGCGTACTCGTAGAGGGTGGCGCCGAGCGAGTACAGGTCGGCGCGGTGGTCGACGGGCCGCCCGGTGCGGCCGGTCTGCTCGGGCGCCAGGTAGGCGAGGTTCCCGGCGATCTCGTGCTGATGCGTGAATCCGGGCCGCTCCTCGGCGAACGTGGTGGCAAGATCGAAGTCGACCAGCAGCGGCCCGCGGGCGGTGGCGTAGATGTTGGCCGGGTTGACGTTCTTGTGCACGACGCCGCGGTCGTGGACGGCGGCGAGGATCCGCGCCAGCCCCTCGGCCAGCTCGCCGAGCCGCCGCGGGGTCTGCCGGCCGGCGACCGGCTCCCCGCCGAGGTCGGCCAGCAGCAGGCAGGTCCCGTCGCACGGCTCCAGCAGGACCGGCACGCCGTCGACGCCGGCGAGGCGCGCCAGGATAATGCCCTCGCGGCGCAGGCGGTCGCCGGCGTCCTCGTCGCCGGCCCAGGCCTTGCGCACCGCGGGGCGGCCGCCGGGCAGCGTGACGGGCGTGAGCGTCTTCGCTCCCGTGCGCGGGAGCGCGCCCAGCCGTCCGGCCGCCTCAGGGTGCACACGGTCCCCATCGACCGCCCCGGCCGGGACTTGACCGTTTTGTCCGCCGTTGCTGGTTTACGCCGCCGTGGCCGATCGAGGCGCCTCACACCGGCCGGTACGAGCAGTGCCGCCCCGTGTGCACGGTCTCGCGCAGGTGCCGGCCCAGCCCCGCGTCCGACTCCTCGACCCGGGCGATCGCGCGGCGGATCGCCTTGCCGACCGCGACCCGCGCCCGCTCCGCGTTGTCGACGAAGCGCCGGCTCCGGCCGCCGATGCCCACGCTGCCCGCCAGCTCGGCCATGAGGGCATCGCTCTCCAGCCGGGCGGCCTCCGCGCGGCGGCGGTCCGAGGTGGACTCCATCTCCGCGCGCAGGTCGGCGACGCGGGTGCGGTACCGCCGCATCGCCTCCTGGTCGAGGACCGCCTGCGGGGACGTGCGCGCGCCCATGGCCTGGGCCAGGCCGGTGACGCCCATCGCCAGCTCGACGGCGGGGATCTCGGTGCCGGGGTTGGCGAGCAGGACCGCGAGGTGCAGCATGCCCACGCTGTTCTCCACGAGCACCGACCGCTCGCCCCAGGTCAGGCGCCAGTGCTGCCGCTCGCGCACGCAGGTGGCCCGGTCGGGCTGGCCGGGGCCGAGCCGGTCCAGGGCGCACCGGGACGCCTCGGCGGCCGGCCAGTGGCCGAGCGCGCGGTTGTGCTCGACGGCCCGGGTCAGATGCTCCACCGCCAGGTCACGGCGGCCGAAGACGCCGGCGGCCACGCCGAGCGCGTGGTGTACCGACCCGAAGCACGCGATCCCGAGACTGACCATCGCCGGCCGCTCCGCGTGCGGCAGCAGCAGCTCGTAGGCCTCGGCGGCCAGGTCGGCGTCGCCGACGAGCCGGGCCGCCTCGACGATGCCGTGCATGGTGACCAGCCAGCTGCCCGAGCGCGGGAGCTCCTTGAGCGACGGGTCGCGCAGCCGGGCCAGCGCGTGCGCGGCGGTGCGCAGGTCGCCGGCCTCGGCCGCGGCGACGGCGTGCACCGCGTAGTACGCGTTGTCCACCGCGGACAGCGTCGGCTCGTGCACCATCCGGTCGAGCATCGGACGCAGCTCCGGCAGCCGGCCCTGGTACCAGCGGATGGCCACGAGGTGCGCCCCGTACCAGCCGGCGGCGTCGGCGTCCCCGGCCCGGCCGCCGTGCTCGAAGCACGCCTGCGCGGCCCGCTCGGCCTCGTCGAACCGCCCGCCGCGGATCTCGCGCATGACGTCCATCGCGTCGGCGACGTAGCCGACGGCGAGGTGCGGCCGCTCGGCGAGCAGGCGGCGCAGCTCGCCGAGGCGCCGCTCGGCGTGCCGGTCGCCGTCGAGGAACAGGTCGGCGGTGATCCACAGCAGGCCCATGACGAGGTCGCCGCGGCGGCCGGTGCGGGTGCTCACGCCGAGCAGCTCCACGGCGATCTCGCGGCGCAACAGCCGCTGCTCGGGGCCGAGCAGGCAGTGGTGCGCCAGGCTGAGCGCCTCGGCGTGGGCGACGGGGTCGCCGTGCGCGCGGGCATCCTCGAGCACGGCGAGGACGGCGTCGCTGCGGCCCTCGCGGTAGTCGCGCTCGGCGGCGAGGCGGGCCCGCAGGCGCAGGGCCGTGGCCCCCTCCGGATCGACCAGCCCCAGCAGCCGGCTCAGGCGCTGCTCCAGCACGGCCGCCCCGGCGCCGGTGCGATGCTCGTGCACCCAGACGCCCGCGAACCCGAGCGCGGCCTCGGCCATGCCGGCCACGTCCCCGGCCGCCTCGGCGCACGCGTACGCGGCGTCGAAGCACCGGCGTGCGGTCTGCAGGTCCCCGTCGGCGTGCAGCGCGCGCAAGCCCTCGGCGACCGGTTGTGCGATGTCAGTCTCGACGCATCCAAGCGCGCCGGAACCCGACGTCATTGCGGTTCTCCAACCTCTGCCCGCGCCCATCATCGTCCACCGGCACGGGTTCGGCTCGTCCCCGACGGGTTCTCGACAGACTGCAACCGAACGGGCGGGCCGTCGATCCGCCCCGGCCGCCGGTACGCTGCGCCCGTGGATACTCCGGACGTGGTGCTGCGGCCGGTGACGGCCGCCGATCTGTGGCTGCTGGAACGACAGGCCGACGATCCCGAGACCGGCGGCGGGTTCAACTGGTCCGGGTACCGCGACATCGCCGCGACCCGCCGCCGCTTCGACGAGAACCGGCTCATCGGCCCGGACGCCGGGTGCCTGATCGTGCAGCTGGACGGGGCCTCCGGCCCGGTCACAGCGGGAACCGTGCACTGGAGCCGCAACACCTACGGGGTGCCGATCTGGGCGTGCTGGACCATCGGCATCCAGCTGCTGCCCGAGTTCCGGGGCCGGGGCGCGGGCACGGCCTCGCAGCGGATGCTGGCCGCGTACCTGTTCGGCACGACGCCGGTCGAGCGCGTGGAGGCGTACACCGACGTGGAGAACGTCGCCGAGCAGCGGGCGCTGGAGAAGGCCGGGTTCACCCGCGAGGGCGAGATCCGCGCGTCGCAGTTCCGCGAGGGCCGGTGGCGCAGCCTGTACCTGTACTCGATGGTGCGCGCCGAGTACGCCGGCGACCCGCGCCCGTAGCCCGTCGCGCCCGGCCGATCAGGGACGCGGCAGGCCGGCCTGGGCCGCGACCAGCCGGCCCATGAGGGCGACGAGCGCGCGCACGTCGCCGTCCGGCCAGCCGGCGGTCAGGTCGCGCAGCACCTCGTCCTGCCAGGCGTGCGCGTGCGCGAGCAGGTCCTCGCCCGCGGCGGTGACGGTGACCGCGGTCGCGGCGCCGACGCCCCGGGGCGCGCGCCGCAGCAGCAGCCCGAGCCGCTCGGCCCGGGCGACGAGCCGGCTCGCGCCGGACTGGTCGAGGCCGAGCTCGCGGGCCACGTCGTTGACCGACGGCGGGCCGGCGCCGCGGCCGGTCAGCGCGGTGACCGCCTCGAGCACCATGACGTCGCGGCCCCGGTCGGGGTCGGCGCCGGTCCAGCGGCGCGACCAGAACCGCACGAACGCGAACAACACCCGGCCGCCGCCCGGCTCCATGGACCGCACCCCCTTGTCGCCCCGCATGCAAAACGCATACGGTGAGGCCATGGTAGAGGACGCGATCAACGCCTGGCACGACGCGGTCAACCGCCGGGACCCGGATGCGGCCCGCGCCGCCGTCACCGATCCCGTCGACGTCTCGGGGCCGCGCGGGGCCGGCCCGATCACGGCCGACGCGTTCGCCGAGTGGGTCACCCGCTCGGGCATCGCCCTGCGGGCGGTCTCGTGGCATCCCGCCGGGGCCGGCGCGATGGTCGTCGAGCAGGACGCCGACTGGGACGGCGGGGCGGCGGCCCGGGTCGCGACGTTGTTCCGGGTCCGCGGCGGGCGGGTCGCCGTGGCGCACCGGTTCGGCTCGCTGGCCGAGGCCCTCGCCTCAGCGCAGGCGGGCTGAGAGGGCGGCCGACACCTCGTCGACCCGCTCCGCCGGGACGACCAGGCCGGGCGCCGGGCGGAGCAGGCTGAAGATCCCCGGGCCGCGCGCCGGGTCCGGGAGGTCCGCGGCCCGCGGGACCAGGTGGAAGTGCACGTGCGCGAAGCCCTCCGCCTCCGAGAACTGGGCCACGTACGTCTTCACGCAGCCCGTCACCTCGTGCAGGGCCCGCGACAGCCGCACCTGCCACGTGCCCAGCGCCGCGGCCTCGGCATCCGTCAGCTCGGCGATCGACAGCACGTGCCGGCGCGGAACCAGGATCAGCCAGCCCGCGACGCCGGTGTCGAAGGCGTGCGCCACCCGCCAGTGCTCGTCCACGGCGATCCGCTCGCGCAACGGAAGGTCGGAGCGTGCGTTCTGCGTACAGCTGAAACAGCTCACGACATGTCCCACCGTTCGAGGTCACGCAGCCAGGCGTTCGCGTTGCCGTCCGACGGGGCCCGCCAGTCGCCGCGCGGGGACAGGGAGCCGCCCGCCGAGACCTTCGGGCCGTTGGGCAGGGCGGAGCGCTTGAACTGGGCGAAGCCGAAGAACCGCCGGCAGAACACCTCGAGCCAGTGCCGGATCTCCGGCAGGTCGTAGGCGACGCGCCGGTGGTCCGGGAAGTGCACCGGCCACGCGCCGGCGTCGGCGTCGCGCCACGCGTGCCAGGCCAGGAAGGCGATCTTCGAGGGGCGCATCCCGAAGCGCAGCACGTGGAACAGCGTGAAGTCCTGCAGCGCGTACGGGCCGACCTTCGACTCCGAGGACTGCAGCTCCTCCCCCGGCACGAGCTCGGGGCTGATCTCCTGCTCGACGATCACCGAGAGGATCTTGGCGACCTCGTCGGTGAACTGCCCGCTCGCGGCCACCCAGCGGATCAGGTGCTGGATGAGCGTCTTGGGCACCCCGCCGTTGACGTTGTAGTGGCTCATGTGGTCGCCGACGCCGTACGTCGACCAGCCCAGCGCCAGCTCCGAGAGGTCCCCGGTGCCCAGCACGATGCCGCCGCGGTGGTTGGCGATCCGGAACAGGTAGTCGTACCGCAGCCCGGCCTGCACGTTCTCGAACGTCACGTCGTAGACGGGCTCGCCCGCGGCGAAGGGGTGCCCGAGCTCGGCGAGCATGAGCCGCGCCGTGGGGGTGATGTCGAGCTCGTGCACGCTGACGCCCAGGGCCCGCATCAAGGCGAAAGCATTGTCCTTGGTACCGCTCGACGTGGCGAAACCCGGCATGGTGTACGCCAGGATGTCCGTGCGCGGGCGGCCGGCCCGGTCCATCGCGCGCGCGGCCACGATGAGCGCGTGGGTCGAGTCGAGCCCGCCGGAGACCCCGATGACGACCTTGGGTTCGCCGATCGCGGCGAGGCGCTGGCGCAGGCCGGCGACCTGGATGTTGTACGCCTCGTAGCAGTCCAGCGCGAGCCGCTCCACGTCGGCGGGCACGAACGGGAAGCGCTCGACCACGCGGCGCAGCCCGAGGTCGGTGTCGGGCGGGGCGAGCGTGAACGCGATGCGCCGGAAGCCGCCCGTGCGCTCCTCGTGGGTGCGCCGGTTGTCCTCGAACGTGCCCATCCGCTGGCGCTCCTGGCGCAGCAGGTCCAGGTCGACGTCGGCGACGGCGTGCCGCTCGCCGTCGGGGAAGCGCTCGGTCTCGGCCAGCAGCGACCCGTTCTCGTAGATCATCGTCTGGCCGTCCCACGACAGGTCGGTCGTGGACTCGCCGAGGCCGGCGGCGGCGTACACGTACGCGGCCAGGCACCGCGACGACGCCGACCGGCACAGCAGCCGGCGGTCCTCGGCCCGGCCGACGGTGATCGGGCTGCCGGAGAGGTTCGCGAGCACCGTCGCCCCGGCGAGCGCGGCCTCGGCGCTCGGCGGGACGGGCACCCACATGTCCTCGCACACCTCCACGTGCAGGACGAACGCCGGCAGGTCCTCGGCGGCGAAGAGCAGGTCGGGCCCGAACGGCACGTCCGCTCCCCCGACCCGGATCGTCCCGCCCCGCTCGGCGTCGCCCGCGGTGAGCTGGCGGGCCTCGTAGAACTCGCGGTAGTTCGGCAGGTATGACTTGGGCGCGACGCCGAGCAGGCGGCCGCGGTGCACGACGGCCGCGCAGTTGTAGACGCGCCCCCGGTGCCGCAGCGGCGCCCCGACGACGAGCACCGGCAGCAGATCGGCGGATCCGGCCACGACCTGCGCGAGCGCGTCCTCGACCCCGTCGAGCACGGCGTCCTGCAGGAGAAGATCCTCGATGCTGTACCCGCTGAGGCCGAGCTCCGGGAAGACGGCGAGGGCGACCCCCTCGTCCGAGCACTCCCGCGCCTGCCGCAGGATCGCCGCGGCGTTGGCGGGCGGGTCGGCGATGGCGGTCCGCCCGGTGCAGGCGGCCACCCGGGCGAAGCCGTGGGCGTAGATCGAGCGGAAGTTCACGGTCCCATCATGGTCCAGCCGCGCCCACGGCCGGCACGGGTCCCGCCCGCACCGGCCGTGATGTCGGCCTCAGCGCTTGACGGCGCCGCGCTCGATGGCGCAGGTGAGGTGGCCCGCGTACGCGCGGTACTCGGCCGTCGGCGCCACCACGTTGCCGTCGGCGTCGATCGCCTGGCGCAGGATCGACAGGCAGGAGGTGCCCGCGGGGATGTCGCCGCTCCAGCGCTGCCCGGAGCGCAGGGCGAGCTGCCCGTTGCTGGTGCCCGGGAACGGCGAGAAGGTCTCGTTGCCGGTGCTGTACCACACGCGCAGCCCGTACACCTGCCCCGTGTCGTTGCAGAAGTTCAGCCACGCCGGTCGCGGGTCGGCCAACCCCGCCTGCACCGGCGGGATCGTCAGCGAGGTGACACCCTCGCGCTCGATGTTGATCGGACCGAACGAAGCGCCCATGTCGTCGTCATCCTCCTCGTCGCCGCCGCCGAGTCCAGCGCCGATCGTCTGCCAGGGTTGAGTGCCGTCCGCCCGCGCGTCGCCGACGACGGACAGGTGGCCGTGCGTGAAGTGCCGGTCGCCGTTCTTGGGGTTGTAGGGCCGCCAGGTCCAGGCCCCGTACCCGCTGACCGCATAGCTGGAGAACATCTGCCCGTTGGAGATGCCGTACTTCACCCGGCCGTCGTGCGAGCGCCGGATGTCGTCGAGCACCCGGTGGGCATCGAGCCCGAGGTCGGGCCGGTTGGGGAAGTCCGCCGCGGTGACGATCTGGTTTCCCCAGCCGGGAAAGTTGTGCGGCGAGTGGTCGGACGTCGGATCATGGGCCGCGTCGCCGATCAGCCCCCACTCGTCGGCCCCGGTCCCGGGCGGCCGCGCGCGAGGCGCCCCGGCTTGCAACTGTTGGTGGAGGACCAGCAACGAGCGTGCGGCTCTCCATGCCATCGCTACCTCCTGCTGTAGGTATCGACGCCGACGCTAGCCGCACCGCGCACCGCCCGCACACTTCCAAGGGCCGGGCCGCTCAGTCCTCCTGCCGGTGCTCCACGGTCTCGACCCGGGCGATGAGCAGCTTGAGCCGGGCCACCTCCTCGGCGAGCGCGGTGTCCCCGGCGGCGGTGAGGCTGATCCAGGTGCGCCCGCGCTTGCCGGCGTAGCCCTTCTCGATCTCGATCAGCCCGGCCGCCTCCAGCACGCTCAGGTGCTTGGAGAGGTTGCCGGCGGTGAGGTCCAGCTGGGTGCGCAGGTAGCCGAACTCCGCCCGTCGCGCCTCGTGGGCGATGGTGAGGATGCCCAGCCGGACCCGCTGGTGGACCGTCTCGTCCAGCCCGTTGACGGGGTGCAGCGGCTCGTCGGTCATCGCCGCCGCCGGTCGGCCAGCCGGAAGCCGATGGCCCCCAGCAGCAGCACGGTGCCGTTGATGAACTGCTGCGGCAGGAACCAGGTGCTCTCCTGGCCCTGCCAGTGCCAGCCGAGGTCGATCGGCACCAGCACCACCGCCAGGTACGCGACCGTGAACACCAGCAGCCCGAGGTTGCGCTCCAGCCGGGCCAGCACGAGCAGCGCCACGCCGATCGTGCCCCACGGCGCGATGAGCCGGTCCACCACGAGGACCCACTCGGGCAGCCGCTGCGGATGGCTCGGGAAGTACAGGCGCGCGGCGATCCAGGCGGCGGTGAACAGCACGGTCAGCGCGATGCCGGTGATCGCGTAGGGCAGCACCCGGGCGCCCAGCCCCCGCTCCCGGGCGACCCGCACGTAGCAGACCGCGATCGCCGCGTAGGACAGCAGCAGGGCCGGGGGCCAGAAGAACAGCACGCCGCGGCGCCAGGACAAGGCGGGGTCGAAGAAGTACCAGTCGAACGGGATGGCGACGAACGTGACCACCGCCAGGACCAGCAGCGCGAACCAGGTCACCCGCTGATCGACGCGAACCCGGCGGGCGAGCCCCTGGGCCTCCGAGAGCAGCCGCCGCGGATCTTCCCCGGCGGGCACCGAATCAGTACTCATGCCAATAGGTTGGCACAGGAAACCTATTTTCGCCACCACCATCCGCCGCCGCGTCGAGGACGGAATCCGACCTATACGACGGCTAGCGTCGGCGGCACCGTCCCGCACGCAGAGGAGCCGAGGTGCGCGACCCGTTCGGCAACGTGTGGTGGATCCAGACCCACATCGAGGACGTGACGCCCGAGGAGCTGGAGCGCCGCTTCGGCGACCCGGCGTTCACGGCGGCGATGGCGTACATGCAGCGCCCGGAGACCGAGATCTTCCCCCGGAGCTGAGGCTGCGCACTGTGTCAGGGACGGGAGGGACGCCCCTGCCGCTCCCCGACTGATCATGACGGGGGCGTCTTTCTCTGCGACGACGGTTGCGGCTTCTCCACGCTTCTGGTGGTCAACTGGCTAGTCGTCTGGGTCGGCCAGGAACCGAGTCCCGCCTTCCGCACGTTCGCGCTGAAATGACCGCCACCAGTGTTCGGCTTCATAGGAGCCTGCTGCAGGCGGCAAATCGTCCGCGTGCGGACTGGTCTTCAAGACATAGCCACCGGTCCTGGCCTGCTCAACGCTGCTGAACAGGTTCGTGGCGACGAGTGCGTCCCGGCCGCCGAGAAGGTCGCCGATCTCTCGAGCCATGAGTGCGATCCACAGCCTGTCTCGGCCTGGAGGAAGCCTGGGTGGGTTGACGTCGTCGCCCGGACGCAGATTGATCGTGACGTCGCCGTCGAAGATCGGGTACTGGTCGGCCAGCGCCGTGATCAGCTCCAGAAGGGCTGACTCGCCGTCGCTGCCCGCTGCGAGCAGTTGTGGATGGGCCTCCAGCCGGAGGCATCCGACTCGGGCACCCCGGGGATGCCGGATGAACGTCATGCTGAGGTTGAACGGCCCTAGGTCATACGACTCGGACGCGTCGATGACCGCGGCCTGAACCTCGGGCGGCAAGGTGTGCCTATCAATGACGCCGATATCGAGGCGCAGATTGTCCCCACCCTCGGTACAGCGGCGCCGCGATGCGACGCAGACCGTCGTCGAACCACCGCACGAGCAGCGGGCCGGCATGCCCAGCACCAAGGTCAAACCTGAGATCCAAACGAACGCGGCGCAACGTCTTCACCAACCGTGCCGTCACGCGAGGAGCCGCCGAAACAGACGGGCCATTCCGCTCCTGTTCAGAGGGTCCAATCAGCGCCGATGTCGGCCAGAAGCTCGCCAAGTTCCTTCACCGACCGGCCGCGGGCGTAGATCCACGGGGGTTGGTGCTGGTCGACCCGCACCAGCTTGCCCGGCGCCGACAGCCACAGTGTCGGGCCGGCGCCGGGGTATGCCTGATACTCCGGGAAGGCACCGCGTTGTAGATGCTCCGCACTGTTGTACAGATCCTCGTCGGCGAAGACCGTCTCACTCGGCGGTGTACTGGTTCTCGTCCCGGATCACCAGGACGCCGTTGTCGACGCGCAGCCGCGCCGGCTCGACGATCCGGTCCTGCCCGTCCGTGAACTCGGGGCGCCGGCCGAACCGGCGGTGGAACCCGGCGACGGCGGCGGGTAGCGGCATCGGCGCCGCGGCGAGCTTGTCGGCGGTGTAGCCGTCGGTGTCCGCGACG
This sequence comes from Dactylosporangium thailandense, assembly GCF_059739745.1. NCBI lineage: Bacteria > Bacillati > Actinomycetota > Actinomycetes > Micromonosporales > Micromonosporaceae > Dactylosporangium > Dactylosporangium thailandense. The sequence continues at coordinate 11,884,375 of NZ_AP029195.1, read as the reverse complement.
GGCCGCCCGAAGCCGGCGAACAGTTCGGCGATGAACCGCCAAGCCTCGGCGGGCGTGTGCGGCCCGGGCCCATGCGTTCGGCGACGTCCACGCCGCCGAGCGTACGACGGCAGACCCCTGAACGCGTCAAAGACGGTTTCCGGCCGCCCTCTTCAGCATGCTCAGCTGGATGGCGTGCGCGATGCCGAGCGCGGCCGCGCAGAGGGCGAGGACGAGCCCGGCCACGCCGCCGTCGGTGAGGTCCGGGGTGGGGGTGCCGGTGCCGGGCTTCGTGGCGAGCATCAGCGCGATCAGCCCGGCGCAGGCCGCGATCACGCCCGGCACGACCGCGGTGCGGGCCCGGAACGCGGCGTAGGTCAGCGCGGCGACCAGTACGCCGAGCAGCAGCACCCCGATCACGGCCGGGCCGCCGCCGGGGCGGCCGGCCATGTCGAACACGGTGCCGTACCGCGTGGTGAGCTCCACGTTGCCCTCCGCGTCGCGGACCACCACGTCCTCGAAGAGCGGCAGGAACGCCAGCGCCGCGCTGCCGACGGCCAGCGGCGCGTAGAACCGGGCGTAGCGATCGGACACGCCGCCCCGCACGACGGCCACGTACTGTGCCCACTCGACCAGGACATGCGGCTGCTGTTCGGGGGCGGGCATGCCCGGTATCTTGGCACGGCGCACGTCAATTCGCCGTCGGTGCCATTGTCGCCGGCCTCGAGCCTGGTCATGCTGCAGGGGTGAAAACGGCCGCGCCGCGACGCGCGCTCCTAGTCGTCGGATCGTTGTTCATCCTTGCCGGGTTCCTGGCGTGGCTGCTCGGCACTCCGTATTTCTTCCGGATGGCCAGGCACGTGAATGCGTGCACCGATCCGGATGACGGGTCGATGATGTTGCTTGCCGCCTGTGGGGTGGGCGGCCCGCTGCTCGTCGCGGCCGGGTTCGGCCTGGCGGGTCGCCGGCGAGGCGCGCTGATCTGGATTGCGCTCGCGCTCGCCACGCTGGTCGGGCTGTGTGCCGTCGGTGCGGTCGTGCTGGATCAGGTCAGGCTGGAGCAGTCGTACGTTCGGTGTGACGGCTGAGCCATCTGCCGGATCGTGCCAGTGACAGCAACTCCTCCGGACTGACAGCGAGATCACCCCTCGGGACCTGATCCACAGAGTCGGAGCCTCGTGGCGGCTATCGGCGGAAGCACTTGTGTTGAGCAATATTTATGGCCATACGGCCTTGTGGGCTACCGTCGCCGCGTGCGGGGGCGGAGCAGTGGGCCGGCGGTGCGGTACCGCGCCGTGGCCGACCGGCTCCGGGAGCAGGTCGCGACCGGCGAGTACCCGGAAGGACTGCCGCTGCCCGCCGAGGCCCTCCTCATGCGGGAGTTCGCCGTCAGCCTCATGACCGTCCGGCGCGCCCTGGCCCTGCTGCGCGAGGAGGGCCTCATCGCCACCCAGCGGGGCCGGGCGGCGCGGGTGCGGGCCCGGCCGAAGCGGCGGCGGGTCGTGCTCGAGCGCGGGGCCGTGCTCGTCGGGCGGATGCCCAGCCCGCAGGAGCGGGCGCGGCTCGGCATCGAGCGCGGCGTGCCGCTGCTGGAGATCCGCCGCGCCGACGGCACCGTCGAGCAGGTCGATGCCGAGACCGTCGAGGTGGTTGTTGAAGAATAGGCGCCGTGTTCATCCTGCTGCCGCCCTCCGAAGGCAAGGCCGACGCCCCGCGGCGGGGGCGGGCGGTCGATCTCGCCACGCTGTCCGTTCCCGAGCTCGGCGACGCGCGGCGGCAAGTGCTCGACGACCTCGTCGCGCTCGCGGCCGACCCGCAGCTCGCGATCGGCACGCTCGGGCTCGGCGCGGGGCAGACCGGTGAGGTCGAGCGCAACGCGCGGCTGACCAGCGCCCCCGCGGTCGCCGCCGGGAAGGTGTACACCGGCGTGCTCTACGACGCGCTCGGGCTCGCCAGCCTCGACGCGGCCGCGAAACGACGGGCCGCGAAGCAGCTGCTGATCTTCTCCGGGCTGTGGGGCGTGGTCGGGGTCGGGGACCGGATTCCGCCGTACCGGTGCTCGATCGGGGTGCGGCTGCCGTCGACCGGGCCGCTCGCCGCGCACTGGAAGGCGGCGCTCAAGGCGCCGCTGGACGCCGTGGCCGGGGACGAGCTGGTGCTGGACCTGCGCTCGTCGGCGTACGCGGGCATGTGGACGCCGCCGCACGCCGTCACGGTGCGGGTGCTGCACGGCGGGAAGGTCGTCAGCCACTTCAACAAGGCGACGAAGGGCCGGATCGTGCGGGCGCTGCTCGAGTCCGGGGCGCGGCCACGCACGCCGGCGCGGCTCACGGAGACGCTGCGCGACCTCGGATACCGCGTCGAGGAACCCCGGCCGGGTCAGCTCGACATCCATGTGGAGCAGCTTTAGCGATTCGCCTGCGCCGCCCGGCGGTGTTCCGGGAACGTCAGGGAATGTGGACCACCCACTGACCCGCCGCACCGTGCTGAGCGCCGCCGGGGCCGCCCTCGCCGCCGGAGTCGTGCCACCCGCGACGGAGCCGGCCCCGGGAAATGTGCGGCCGGTCAGCATGGCGACGCACATTCACGGCCCGTTCAGCGAGGGCCTCGCGAGCTTCTCCGCGCACCTCGAACAGGCCCGCGCAAACAATGTCGACGTGATCTGGTGGACCGATCACGACTTCCGCATCGCCGCGTTCGAGCACCGCCAGGCGGTCCATTTCGACGGGACCGCCGAGCCCGAGCGCGGAATGGACTGGACATGGGTCAAGGAGACCGAGGGCAAGCCGACCGGGGTCGTGGCCGAGTTCGTCGCCTCGCCCCATTCGCCGCAGGACGGCACCGGCAAGGCCCTCCGGCTCGTTTCGAAGAACAAGGGCATCATCTGGTACCGCGGGCAGTCCTGGAACAACACCATGAACGCCTGCATCGCCGACACCGAGCTGACGCTGGACCTGTTGCCGGAAACGCTCCCGGCGGACGGCTCCCTGCTGTTCGAGCTGCAATTGTCGAACCATCCCGGCCTCGGGGTGCTGCGGATGCGGTACCAGATCGGGCCCTTCGCCGCCGCCACGCACACGGCCGCGGGGCCGAACGGGACGGTGCGCCTGCCCATCAAGGCTGGTCAATGGCAGGAATGCACGTTCGTGCCGCGCGACGACGTCGCGAAACTGTGGCCGGCCATCGCCGCCGGCGACAACGCGCTCACCGGGCTGCGCATCGGGGTCCAGCGCGCCGGATTCGTCGCCGACCGGCTCACGTTCCACCGCTCGCGGCGCGCCGGGCAGGCCGGTGAGCAGCTGCGGGCCGAGGTCATCGCGGCCGCGGCGGCGAAGCACGGGGCGGGCGTGACGCATTTCCGCGCGATGGAGATCTCGCTCGTGCGGCACCTGAACTGGTTCGGCGGCGACCAGCGGTTCCCGTCGTTTCCGAGCCCGCCGGTCCGCGACGACAGCCCGGCGCTGACGGCGTCGATGGTGCGGTACCTGAAGGCGCACGGCGGCCTCGTCTGCTGGAACCATCCGATGGACGTGGCGAAGCGCGACGAGCTCGTGAAGCTGATGCTGGAACGGGACTTCCTCGGCGTGGACCTGGTCGAGATCGGCCGGAAACCGTACGACGACCTGCTGTGGGTGTTCGACGTCGCCTGCCGCAACGCGCTGTTCTTCACCGCGGTCGGCAGCAGCGACGACCACGACGCGACGGACTGGGCGAAGGAGCCGGAACACGACATCACCTATGTGTGGTCGCCGTCGCTCGCCCAGCCGGATCTGCTCGCCGCGATGGCGAAGGGGGCGGCGTGGTTCACGGATCTGGCGCGGTACCGGGGCAGCCTCGATCTGCGCGTCGGCGGCGTTTCGCATCTGGGTGCCGTGCTCATGACGCGGGCGCCGGTGACCGTCGACGCGATCGCGACCGGCCTGCCCGGCGGGGCGAAGGCGGAATTGGTCGTCGGGGTGGTCGACGAGGCGGCCGCGGTACCGTCGGCAAAAACGGTGAAATCGAAAACCGTCACGGTATTGCCGGGTCATTACGTCCGGCTGCAGGTCCGTCTCGCCGGGGGCGACGTGGTGGGCGTGTCCAATCCGCTGTGGGTGCTGGACAAGGCCCCGAAACGACCGATTCCCGCCGGGCGCCGGCGGGAATCGGTATGAAAAGAGCGGACGACCGGATTCGAACCGGCGACCCTCACCTTGGCAAGGTGATGCGCTACCAGCTGCGCTACGTCCGCACTGAGAAACGACTCTAGCGCATTCGCCCGCGGGACTCCCAGCCGGGGTCGTCACCCGTTAGCGTGACGCCGTGAAGGTGCGTGCGCTCGCCCTGACGCTGCTGCTCGCGGGCTGCAGCGATGCCCCGGCCGCGACCCCTCCGCCGGCGGCCCCGGCCCCCGCGTCGGCCGCGGCGACTCCGTCCGCCTCCCCCGCGCCGGCCGAGCTGCACCTCGCCTTCGCCGGCGACGTGCACTTCATGGACCGCACCGCGAAGCTGCTGTCGAACCCGGCGACCGCGTTCGGCCCGATCGCGTCCACGCTCGCCGACGCCGACCTCACGGTGGTCAACCTCGAGACCGCGATCACGACCCGGGGGACGCCGGAGCCCAAGACGTACCATTTCCGGACCGACCCCAGGGCCGTCGACGCGCTGAAGGCCGCCGGGATCGACGCGGTCACCATCGCGAACAACCACATCCTCGACTACGGCCGAGTAGGCCTCCTGGACACCCTCGACGCCCTGCACGCGGCGGACTACCCGTACTTCGGTGCCGGCAAGAACACCGAGGACGCCTACGCGCCCCTCTACACCACCGTGAAGGGCGTCCGCATCGCGCTGCTCGGCTTCAGCCAGGTCCACGAGCTCGCCTCGACGTGGGGCCCCGGCCCCGACAAGCCCGGCGTGGCCCTGGCCTTCGACACCGACCGCGCCGTAGCGTCGGTGACCGCCGCCCGGGCCCAGGCCGACCTCGTGATCGTGTTCAACCACTGGGGCGAGGAGGCGAACAGCTGCGCCAACAGCGAACAGAAGACCTTCGCGTCCCGCCTCGCGAAGGCCGGCGCCGACCTGATCATCGGCGCCCACGCCCACACCCTGCAGGGCTCCGGCTGGCTGGGCAGCACCTACGTGGCCTACGGCCTGGGCAATTTCCTCTGGTACGGCACCTCGAAGAGCACCGAGACCGGCATCCTGCGCCTGACGGTCCGCGCGAGGGCCGTGACCAAGGCGGAGTTCCTGCCCGCCGTCGTCTCCGACACCGGCCAGCCCGTCCTGCTCACGGGCGCCGCGGCCGACAAGCTCAGCCGCCGCTACGCGGGCCTGCGCACCTGCGCGGGTTTGTCCGGATGAAGAACCCCAGCTCAGACGGTCTCGACGCGCCGAAGCGGGATACCGGTTTGGCATGGGGGTTGGAGGTCGGCTAAAGTTTGCATCCGTCGCCAGGGAACGCAGCTGGCGGTGCGGACGTAGCGCAGCTGGTAGCGCATCACCTTGCCAAGGTGAGGGTCGCGGGTTCGAATCCCGTCGTCCGCTCGGGAAAGTCACCACGGTGGGGTGGCCGAGAGGCGAGGCAACGGCCTGCAAAGCCGTGTACACGGGTTCAAATCCCGTTCCCACCTCGGAGTCGCCGCATTTTGTGTGGCAGCACCGCTAGGGCGATTGGCGCAGTGGGAGCGCGCTTCCTTGACACGGAAGAGGTCACTGGTTCAAACCCAGTATCGCCCACCATGAAGTACCAGGTCAGAGGCCAGATTCGGAAGCCGCGGATCTGGCCTCTTGATCGTTTGACCGTCGTTTGACCGTGGACCCAGCCTCAGACGGTGGCACAGATCACCACGTCATCCACAAGCTGCCGCGCTCCCGTACAACCGTAGTCGCGCTGGGGCACTGGCATGGCGACGCCCGTAGGTCGCCTGGATGGAAAAACGGGAGATCTTGGTCGCCTTCGGCGTGGACACCTCCGGCCCGCTCGGCAACATCTGGCGCATTACCGCTGAGAAGACCGATTTCTACCTTGAACCTCTCGGCGTAGAGCAAGCCATTCACCTCTCGGTTCACGGTCCAAACGCCGAGCACCCGGAGGGTCATCGGTTCCACGTCAAGGTCGATAGCAAGGCGGCTGTGACCGCCAAGGCGCAGGGGCACCTTCATCATCCATAGAATCCTCAGCCAGGGATACCCCATCGATGGCCGCGAAATTGGACCAAGCGCATTTCTCGTTGCGCGCATCCGCTGGCGGGGGCAAGGCCCTGTGCCATGTTCTCGAGGTTGCTGCCGACGCCGATCTCGGTTTCTTCATCATCCGGCGTGAGGTGCCCTGCGCCATATCTGGCTCTGGGGCAGCGATAGACCGACTTCTGCGGTGGTGGGGCGTCGCCGGCCGGAAGTCGCCCGACCGGTCAGCGCTCCTGCTCGGTGGGCGCCGTCACCAGGTTCAGGCACCGGCCTCGAGCATGGCGAGGTCGCGTACCGCGTAACGGTGATGCTCGGCCTCTTCCTTGAGCACCACCTTGAGGCAGCGGCGCACGACGTACTCCCGGTCTGGATATGGGTCCGCCGGCTTGCGACCACACACCCGATCGAGCTCGGCCTCGGTGAGCCCGTCGACGACACGCCGCATCGTGGCCATGCGAGCGAGCCGCGGCGCGAGTACCTCGTCGAGCGTCGGGGTGGCTTCGAGGGTGAGCCCGAGCTTCGCCGCTGCGTCGGGCGGCATCCCGCCGTGGGGAAGGCCCAACGGGTGATACGGCGCATCCTCCTCGAGCACGGCATTACCAAGCCAGGCATCGCCGGCCATCAGCAGGTGCCGTTGGGTCTCGACGAACGACCACTCGCCGTTGACCTGCTCGTGCAGCTTGGCCTCGGGCAGGAGCCCTGCTCGGTCGAGCGTCGCCTCCCATTGCGTCTCGATGGCATCCCAAGCAGCCCGGTAGTCGACGCAGGACGCGGCGTCACGCGCCAGCACCCGCGTGGGATGCTGCCGGTCGAGCTCGGCCTCGACGTAGGCAGTCACGTCGACGTCGTTAACAACGAGGCGCTCGAAGGCGCCACCGAGGTAGACGTCGCCCCCATAGCAGTCCACGATCTTCAGGCCGCTGACCTCGCAATCGCGAATCTCAAGGCCGGCAAGATCGCATAGGTGGATGCGGGCACCACGGAACTGGTCACTCTGGGCGTAGGCAGCAGGCATCGAGACAACTTTCCCCATCCGTCCCGCCTGCGTCAACGAGTAGCACAGCGTGCGTCTTCGCGCCGTCCGACTGGCACGCCGACCAGGCGTCGAGTCGCTGACCGCGTAGGCAGGTGAGCATGTCGGCGAACGACCGGACCAGGTCGGTGGCGGCGCGTAGTTGCGGGCATCGCTGGAGGATCGCCTGCAGTTGGACGCTGTCGCGGTCGACCAGGTCGTCGGGTCGTCGGCAGATCCATCGGTTCAACTGCCGCACCGAGGGCGCCATTCCGGCCTCCCGGTCGTATCCGGCCACAAAGTCTTCTGGGTCGGCCGTCCGGTTCGCCAGTGCGCCAGGATGTCGAGGACCAGCACCCACGTCGCTCCAGCCATTGATGCCGGGCGTTGGCCTTGAAAGCCGTCAAATTCGTCGAGTTGGATCGTGTACATTGCCGGTCGTCGGCAGTCTGTGGGCTGCGGCTGAACGATGTCGCGGCGGTGCCGCAGGCCGAACCGCAGACCCGCCGGGAGGCGCACCGATGACCTGGACATTGGAGATCCACCACATCGACGTCGTCGGTTCCGGTGATGCGACCCTGATCGTCGCCGAAGACGACGGCCTCGGCCACGCACACGGGCCGTCCATGCGCACGTGCCTCGTTGACGGTGGCCGGGCGATGGCGGGCAACACGGTGCACGACTACCTGATCAACAACGTGAATCTTGGCACCGGCGGCGGTCAGCACCCACTCGACGTGATGGTGGTGACGCACTACGACGCGGACCACATGGACGGTATCCGGAGCCTCCTGCTGCGCCCCCATCATGGGATCTACGACAACACTTTGGTCTTCGACCAGGGCGAGACCGCCTCGGACGAAGCCAACTACCTGCTGTATGCAAACGCCATCGGGGTGAGGCACGGGCGGACCAGGGTGACCCGCAATGTCGCCAACACCCAGGTGCCGGTCAAGGACCGCAAGGCTGTGCGGGTGCGTCCCGCTGCGGTGAACAATGTCCGGACCCAGCCGATGATGTTCGGCGTGCACGGCGCCGTGCCGCCCAACCCGCCCGTCAATGCGCCGGCACCGCTGGCGGTGCCGCCCGGCGCCGTGATCCACGCCGCCACACTGGCCGACTGGTGGCACCCCTATTGGCTGGTCGGCCGGGAAATCTTGTGGACCGACGCGGCCGGGGAGCCGTCAAACCAGCCCCGGCCCGGCGCGCCGACCATGACGTGCATCGCCGCGAACCGGTTCGTCCGGGAGGACGCGGGCAACTCGCTCTACCGCGTCGGCTCCGCGCTCGCCAGCGCCGAGAAGATTAAAAACGAGATGAGTCTCGCCTTCGAACTGCAGTTCGGCACGTTCCGGTACTACATCGGCGGAGACATCGAGTCGGCCCAGGAACGCCTCATCGCCGAATACCTCAACAGCACCGACTCGGTAGCCGGCCGCGTGCACGTGGTGAAGGCCAGCCATCACGGGGCCAAGACGGCCTCCCGGCGCAGCTTCATCGATCGGATGCGGCCGGAGGCCGTCATCATCTCCTGCGGGACGGCGAACCAGTACCACCATCCGGCGCAACGGACCGTCGGCATCCTGGACGGTCATCCGGATGTTGCCGGCGCAGCGCCGCCGCAGCTGCGTCCCGTGCCGAACTATCTCACCGGATACGAGTTCCCGCACAATCCCGGCGGGCCGGCCCACGGAGGGGGAGACTCCTCGGAGATCGCGGGCGATCCGGTGCCCGCGGTGCTTCCTGTCAAACCGGGCCACGTACGGCTGGACGTCACCCAGGTCCAGTCGCAGTACGACGCCAGGGGCCTGCAAGCGTGCGCCCTGGACGCCACGCTCACCGAGACGGCCAACGTCCTCGGTGTCGCGTTGCCTGCCCTGCTGGGGCCGGAACTGGCCGACGCGCTGCTCGGTGCGGGCCCCGCCGACCTCAGGATCGACTTCGTCATCCAGGCGATCCTCGGTGCGGCGCCCGGCCTCGGCCCGGCCCCGGCGGCGATCGTGGCGGCCGTCGCCGCGGGCACGGCGGCGATCGCAGGTGGTGTGCCAGCCATCGTCGCGGCCGTCCACGCCGCGGCGACCGGTGCGGCGGTGGCGGCACCCGAGGCCGCGGTCGTCGCCGCCGTGGCCGCGGTCGCCGGCACCTTGGGCGGGATCGGGCACGCGACGGTGCTGGCCCGCGTCCAGCAGGCGGTGCATGCCGCCGCGCTGCTGGGCGGGGCTGCCGCCGGAGCGGCCGCGGCTGCCGGGGTGACCGCGGCCGCAGTCACGGCGGCGGCTGCCCCCGCCACCGGCCGGTTCACCGCCAGCTACTGGATCCGCTACGTGGCGGTCCCGGGACTCCACGTCGAGACGATCTACTGAAGGGCCACGGATGGACATCGCCGGCCTTCCGCTGGGGGAAGTCAGGTCCCGGCTGGAGTCACAGGTCACCGACGGACACCTGGTGCTCGCGCCGGGCACCATCGACGACACCCGGCTGGCCGGGTTCCTGGGCGGCCTGCCCGGTGGCCGGCTGTCACTCGCCACGCCGTCGTTCACCCTCACCGACACCGCTGTCTGGCCGCAGCGCCTGACCGTCACCGGACATGCGGCCGGGGCATGGCCGGTCAGCGCGTTCGGCGTGGACGCGCTCGTTCCCGGCACGGTCACGCTGACCGTCGGCAGGATCGCGGCCGGCCGTATCCCGGAGGTGAGCCTCGGCGTCGACGGGATCCTGCACGTCGGCCCGCTGGCGCTGCCGGTCGCCGGGACAGTCACCGACGACGGGCTGCGCTGCGTTCTGGGCGCGGACGGGCCACCCCCGCGGCGTGTCGCCGACCTCATGGCGCTGCTGACCGGCGCGCCACCCGCCACCGCCCTGCCCGCCGCCGGACCCTTCGCCGCCGCGGTCACCATCGACGGGCTCGATCTGCTGACCCGCAACGGCCCGGCGCCGATGAGCACCCTGACGCTCAGCCTGGGCACGGCCGTGGACTGGGTGATCGTGCCCGACCTGCTCGTCCTGCGCTCCGTCGGGCTCACGCTCGGCCGGACGCACCGGGCGCGCCCCAACGGCCTGTCGACCACCTGGTTCTCCGCGCGTCTGCGGGCCACGCTGATCATCGGGCGCGAGTTCACGATCTCGGTCGACTTCGGCGCCCCCGGACCGTGGGAGCTGCGCATCGTCCCGGCCGACGGCACGCTGCCGAGCCTGGCCGACATGGCCGGGTTCGTCGGCGGCGCGGCATTGCAGGAGACGGTCCGCGCCGGCACGGACGCGGTCGGCCTCGGCGAGATCAGCATCGACGGGGTCACCATCGGCTTCGACCCGCACGCCGCCGCGCTGCGCCACACCGTCCTGGCCGGCCATGTCACGCTCGCCGGCGTCCGGATCGACGTCAGTGTGCGCCTGCCCGACTTCCGGTTCGGCGGGCGGCTCGCCCGCGGCAGCAGCATCCGCCTGCGGGCGCTGTTCGAGCACTGTTTCGGCACGGCCGGGGGGTTCCCCGACATCGTCGTCACCGAGCTGGCCCTGAGCGCACAGCCGGACCTGGGCGGCTACACGTTCGAGCTGACCGCGGAGGACGACGACCTCGCCATCGGCCCGCTGGCGCTGCGCGGCCTGAGCATCACGGTGACGAAGGAGCAGGTCGGCTACTCCGGCAGCCTCCTCGCCGACGTCGAGCTCGGCGGCGCCACCCTGCTCATCGAGGCGCGCAGCCCCAGGACGGGCGACAGGTGGGTGTTCACCGGCGCCACCAGCCAGCGGGAGAGCATCACGGTCGGCGCGCTGATCGCCGACCTGGCAGGGCGGTTCGGGGCGGTCACCCTGCCGCCCGCCGTGACCGGCATGCTCGTCGACGAGCTGTTCGTGCAGTTCGACACCGAACACAACTTCACCTTCACCGCCCACGTGCGGCTGCCGGTCAGTGACAGCGACCATCTCGGCCTGCGGTTGCACGTCGACGTCACCGCCGCCGGCGCGGACGGCTTCTCGGTCCGGTGCACCGCCGCACTGGCGATCGGCCGGATGCTCTGCGAGGTGGCGCTCGACCGGCGCGAAGGCCGCAGCGACACGAGCATCGGGGCGCACTGGACGGCCGACCCGCAGCATCCCCCGCTCTCCCTCAACGACCTGGCCGCGGAGCTGGAGCTGCCGGTGCCCGGGCTGCCGCCGGGCCTGGACCTGACGCTGGCCGCTGCGGACCTGACCTACGACTCGGCCTCCCGGCGGCTGATGGTCGCCGCCCGGTCGGTGGCGCACGGCACGGCGGTCTTCGTCGCGCTGCCCGCCCAGGACGCCGGGACCCGCTATCTGGCTGCGTTGTCCGTCGGGGGCCCGGTCGGGCTGTCGGATCTGCCGCTGGTCGGCGGCGCGCTCGGCGGCACGTTCGGCGACGAGACCTGCGCCGCCGAACTGTTCCAGGTGGTGCTGTCCGGTGAGCCGATCACCCCGGAGGTGGCGGCCGAGGCGAACACGCTCGTGCGGGCGGGCTATCCGAGGTTCCCGGAGCAGGGCACCGCTGCCGCCTTCGCTGTGTCGGCCGTACTGCGTTTCGGCGCGCAGCGCATCCCGATCACGCTCGGTGCTGCCGCAGCCGGTGGTTCGGCCACTACGCCGGCCCGCAGCGGTTCGACCGTCGGCCCGTCGTCCGGACCCGGCGGGGTGGTCGCCGCACCGCCGAGCGACCCCGACGGCACGGTGTGGTTCACCGTGCAGAAGGCGTTCGGGCCGGTCACCATCGCGCGGGCCGGTGCCCGCTTCGCCGACGCCGCGGTGTGGTTCCTGCTGGACGGTTCGCTGGAGGCTGACGGGTTCTCCCTGGTCCTGCAGGGTGCCGCGATCGGCGTGCCGGTGACCGACTTCGTGCCGCGGTTCTCGCTGCGGGGCATGGCACTGTCGTATGCGAATCCGCCGCTGGTGATCCTCGGCGGGTTCAGCGCTGTGCCACCGGCCGATGGTGCCTCGTTCCGGTACGACGGCGGCGCGGCCGTCTCGGCGCAGTCCTGGGGCGCCCTGGCGTACGGCTCGTACACCGAGGTCGACGGGCAGCCGTCGATGTTCCTGTTCCTGCGTGCCGCGGCGGCGTTCGGCGGCCCGCCCGCGTTCTCGGTCACCGCGCTGGCGGCGGGCTTCGGCTACAACTCCACGATCCGGCTGCCCTCGATGACCGAGGTGGCCGAGTTCCCATTGGTGGCCGGCCTTAGCGAGCTGGGGACGGACGGCGGTGCGGCGCAGGCGCTGGCCGCGCTCACCGGCGGTCCGCGGCCGTGGCTGAGTCCCGCCGCGGGACAGACGTGGCTGGCCGCCGGGGTCCGGTTCCACACGTACCGGCAGTTCGACACGACCGCGCTGCTGGCGGTGGAGTTCGGCAACGCCCTGACGGTGATGCTGCTCGGGGTTACCACGGCCCGGTTCCCGTCGACCGGGGCCGCCCGCCCGTATGCCCAGCTGCAGCTCCAGCTGCGCAGCGTGCTGCGGCCCGGTGAAGGGGTCTTCGCGCTGTCCGCCGTGCTGACCCGCAGCTCGTACCTGCTCGACCCGGCCTGCGTGCTCACCGGCGGGTTCGCCTTCTACGCCTGGTTCGGCGAGCACCGCAACGCCGGCGACTTCGCGATCACCGTCGGCGGCTACCATCCGGCCTTCGACACGCCGGATCACTACCCGGTCGTGCCGCGGGTCGGGTTCAGCTGGTCGCTCGACGAGGCGGTGCGCATCTCCGGCACCGCCTACTTCGCCCTGACCCCGTCGGCGATCATGGCTGGCGGGACGCTGGACGTGCGGTACCACGACGGCAGCCTGACCGCCTGGTTCACCGCGCAGGCGGACCTGCTGGTCGCATGGGCCCCGTTCCGGTTCCGGACCACGGTCGGGGTCAGCGTCGGCATCGAGTACACAGCCAACCTGCTGTTCACGTCGAAGACCCTGCATCTGGAGGCGGGCGCGCAGCTGGAGCTGTGGGGACCACCGACCGGCGGGACGGTCACGGTTCGGCTGTGGGTCGTCACGTTCACCATCGCCTTCGGGGCGCCGGAGGACCCGGCCGAGGCAGCGCTGCTGGACTGGGCCGGTTTCCAGGAACTGCTGCCGGTGCCTGCGGCCAGCACGACGTTCACCGCGACGGCGGGCCTGGCCGTGCCGCAGACCGGCCCCGGTGAACCAGCCGGTGAACCAGCCAGCGGCCCTGCCGGTGCGGCGGAGCCGTGGCCGGTGCGCGCCGACGGTTTCGCCGTCACGCTGCGCAACGCCGTGCCGGTCACCGAGGTGCTGCTCGGCTCCACGACGCAGCACTCCGTGCTGACCGCGGCGCCGGTGTCGATCAGACCGCTGCGCAGGGCCGGCCTGACCGTGCAGCAGACCGTCGTCCTGCAACGCTCGGCACACGGTACCAACGAAGAAATCGACATGGCAGCAACCGGCTGGCACGCGGCCGGCGTCACCTCCGACGTGCCGGCAGCGCTGTGGGGCACCGGCACAGGAGCGATGCTCGAGGCGGGCGATGCGCAGCTGGTCCCCGACCGGCTCACCGGTCTGACCCTCACCGCACCGGCCGCGGTGGCGGGATGGAGCGGGGGACCTGTCGACGCCGCCGGCACCCTCGGTGTCGCGCAGGTCCAGAACGACGCAACCCTGCCGCTGGGCCGTGCCGCGGATCCGGCCGGCGCGGTGGCCGCACACCCCCGGGCGGTCGGCGCGATCGCGTCGCAGATCGCCGCCCCGGGCGCCGTGGCCGCGCGCGCCGCCCTGTTCGCGGCACTCGGCGAGCTCGGCACGGCCCCCACGGCCAACGGTCCGGTCGACGCCTTCGCCGCGGCCGCCGGGACGCTGTTCACCGACGAGCCGATGCTCACCGGTGCCGCACCCTGACCGGGCCGCGGCGCACTGCAAGCGGACACGAACCGCACCGGCAGCCGCCGGGTGGCACCAGCTGGAGAGGAATGTCGATGAGCGAGCCGACGCCGGGCGCCAGACCCGCCACGGAGGCGGCGCTGCCACCGGGCGCCGTGCAGTTCTACGACCTGTTCCGCCCGGGCCTCGAGGCGGGGACCTACGAGCTGACCGCCGACCAGCACATCGTCGGACTGGCGACCGGCACCTACTTCGGGTCGCGCACCCAGTCCTTCACCGTCGACGCCCCGCGGTTCGTGCTCGACGCAGGTGACGTCGGTGAGGTGTACCCACCCGCGAACAGCTCCGGGAACTTCGGGGCCACCCTCCCATCGATCGTGCTCAACCGGCGCACACTGCCCTGGGAGCGCCGGCTCGGCGACGACCCGGACGCTCCGTGGCTGGCGCTGCTGGTGCTGCGCGCCGACGAACTGGAGCCCGGTCCGGTGCTGCACCGCGGGACCGTCGCGCAGTTTCTGGACCGCTCCGACCCGGCGGTGCGCCCACCGGCCGTCGCCGCCGACGGCTTGTCGGCGCAGGTGCTGGCCACGGAGATGACCAGCCTGACGCTGCCCCGGCGGCGGTTCACCGCGATCACACCCACCGGCGCGGAGGCCCGGCTGCTGGCGCACGTCCGGCGCACCGACACCGACACCCGCGCGGCCGGTCAGGCGGCTCGGGACGGCTGGCACGCCGTCGTCGTCGGCAACCGCCTGCCCGGCGACGGGTCGGCCAACCTCGCCTGTCTCGTCTCCCTGGAAGGGCTCGCCGCCTATCTGCCGGGCGCGGACGGCACCCCGCCCGACGACGCGGACGTCCTGCTCCGGCTGGCGGTGCTCACCTCCTGGTCGTTCACGTCGAACACCGCCGGCGGCGGCGACATCGGCCGGCTGCTGGCCGGTCTGGCACCCGCGGGGCCCGAGGCGATGCTGCCGCGCATCCCGGTGCCGGCGGACGCGCCACCGTCCGCGGCGCTGACCCGCCTCCGGCAGGGCTACACGGCGCTGGACTACCGGCTGCCGACCGGTGAGCAGACCTTCGCCTGGTACCGCGGACCGTTCACCCCGTACCCCGCGCAGCCGCTGCCCGGCCCGGTCGACGGCACCCCGCACTACGCGACCGCCGCCGAGGTGACCATCTACTCGCAGTCCGACGGCGTCTTCGACGTCTCCTACGCCGCAGCGTTCGAGGCCGGCCGGCTCGCGGCGCTGGCCGACCGCGGCTTCGCGGTGGCAATGGTCAACGCCCGCCGGGCCGCGTTCCAGGTCGTGGGCATGCTGCAGGCGCGGGCCGGTTCGCCGTTGTTCGCCGACCTCACACCGGCGCCGGGTTCGGGGCGACCGCCGGGGTCGACCGCGGCGGATCTGCTCGCCGCCAGCAGCCGGGATACGTTCGCGCAGCTGCTGTCCGGCGCGATGGGCGACCGGCTGACCTCGATGCTGACCAGCGCACCTCCTGCACCTGCCGCGCCCACTGCACCTGCCGCGCTGACCGCTGCCGCGGCGGCGCTGCTTCCCCCGCTCTCACCGCTGTACCTCCAGGGCACCCTCGACGGCACCGACGGCATGCTCGAGGCCGCGCCGGAGGTGGTGCCACCGCGGCCGCCGGAACTGGACCCGCAGGCCGCGTTCGTCCCCCGCAGGCCGGGGCGCGGCGGTGGGCTCGACCCGGTCGAGCAGTTGCAGGAGCTGCTCTCCCGCGCCGATGTCCAGGACCTGCTGGCCGGGCACGCGCGCGGCCCGGCGACCGACGCCGCCACCGGCTGGCTGGCCGAGCTCGCGCTGCTGCACCGGGTCCCGTTCCGCCATCTGATCCCGGACGAGCGGATGCTGCCGGTCGAGTCGCTGCGGTTCTTCTACCTCGACAGCGGCTGGATCGCGGCGCTGATCGACGGTGCGCTGAGCATCGGCGTCGAAGGCAGCCGCGACCTGGAACTGCACCGGGCGATCAGCCGGCCGCTGGTCGAGATCGTCGCCGCCAAGGTCGGCGCGGTCCGCGCCGCGGACCGTGGCCGGCCGGAGCTGGCCGTGCCCACCGGCGGTGCCGGACCGGCCGGGATGGGTGCCTCCGCGGCAGCCGGAACGGCCTCCTCCACACCCGCTCCCTCGGGGCTGCCGGACATTCCCGGAGCGCCGGAGCGTCCCGACCCTGGCCCGGATGCAGTTAGGACACCGCAGCGGCGCACGGGACTGTTGCTGCGCTCGGCTGTGGTCGCCGGATGGCCCGGCCTTGCCGTCGAGGCCAGCGCCGGCGGCGAACATGTGCCGTTGCTGCGCCTGGACCGGCTCTCGGACACGGTGCTGCTGGCCCTGTTCGACCGCGTGCCGGACACGGTGACGCTCACCGAGCCCTGGCACGGCCTGCACTTCGCTTTCGACGCCGACGGCTCCGACGGCGTGGTCCTGCGCCGGCCCGACGGCACCGAGCTCGGCGCCCATTTCCCGGCACCGGGGCAGCCGGGCCTGCGGGCCGCCTTCACCCGCTCCGCCGACCCGTCCGTCGTCCGGGTGTACGACCTCGCCGAGGCCATCCACGCCCGGCTGCTGCAGCTGATGCCCGGCACCGACGTGCCGATGGGCTCCGCCCTGTTCGCCACCGAACTGCTCGCCCCGGCGCACCGGCTCACCCTGCACACCACCCCGACCAGCGGAAAGGCGTGAGCGTTGTGCCCATTGCGCTGATGGTCCCGATCCAGCTCCAGGCGCTCCTGGTCAACGCGGGCGTTCGGGCCCAGGGCTTCACCCGCTGGAGCATGGACTACGACCAGCTGCCCGGGTTCGGCTCCCCCGAGCCCCGGCCCTTCACGGAGACGGGGACCGGCTGGGCCGGCCGTCCCGACAGTGACGGGGTCCACCTGCAGTGGATCCTGCCCGCCGCGCTGCGCACCGGCCGGCACGATCCGGCGGACGGCACGACGACCTACCCGCCGGCGCCGAACCGGTGGCTGGTCACTCGGAGCGCGACCCGGCCAGATCAGCCGCCCGGCGACCCGGACCGGACCCGCAGCTGGGTCGTCGAAAGCGACTACCTCGGGCCGGACGGGGCATCGCCCTACCTCGACCCGACGGCGGCGGCACCGACCCCGACACGGATCGGCCGGGTGCAGCCCCTCACCACCTGGCACGAACCGGGCAGCCGCCGGGCGCCGTTTCTCACCGCGGTGGCGCCCGGCAACATCGCCTTCGCGGCCTACCAGCCGCACTCCGCCGGAGTGTTCTCGCTGCACGACCCGGCCGACGACGTCGAGGAAGGCGCGATCCTGTCCTACCTGGTCGTCGGCTGGTACGCCGACCCCGCGGCGGACGTGCTCGCCCCCGCACGACAGCCCGCCGGCACCGCCGCCCGGCTCGCCGAGCTCGGCTGGTCCGCGCCGCCCGGGTGCCACGCCGACACGACCATCTGCCACGGGGCGATCCGCGCCCTGACCTACTCCCGCACGGCCGTCGCCCCTCGCCCTGCGGCAGCCGCCCTTGCCGTAGGCAACACCACCGTCGACGCCGTCACCGCCCTGCTCCGGAACCAGCCGGACCCCGGATTCGACCCGGACCTGCTCGAGGCGTTCCAGTACGACCTGCTGCACACCCTCGACGAGCCGGACGGCCCGGCGCAGCTCGGGGCACGCATCCACGACGCCTGGTTCGGTGCCCGCCCCGGCGGATCGGTGTGGCAGGTGGTGCCGGCAGAGGACGGCCCTTCCAGTGGTCCTTCCGCTGACCCTTTCGCTGATCCGGACTGGCTCGCCGGGCTGAACCGTGACCAGAGTGCCTACGATCTCGCCGTACGACGGCTGGCGGCCCTGCAGCGTGACCTGTATGAACTGTGGTGGAAGCGCGGCCGCCGCAATGCCGTGCCGGCCCCGCCCACAGACCTGACAGACGCGCAGTTCGCCGCGGAGCTCGACCCGGCCCGGCCGCAGAGCCTGGCCGGGCGGGTCGCCGCAGTGCGCCGGCAGGTCGGGCAGACCCAGGCCCGGATCCCGTGGGGCGCCTCGGCGCGGGAGCTGGCGGACGCGATCGACGTCTACACCGCCCGGCACCCGCTGCCGCCCGGCACTGTCCTCAAGCGGGCGGAACTGCCGGCGTTCCGCCTCGCCGCGGACCCGGTCGTGGTGATCGCGGGTGTCCGGGCCGGCGCGTTCGACGAGAACCTCGGCGTCGGCGCGGACGGGCTGCTGCCCTGCCGCGTCGCCACGGTCAGCGCGCTGTCGCTGCCACTGACCGGCTCGTCGGAACCGGTCGGCCCGAACGGCCGCCTTCCGGACGGCTCGATCCCGCCGCCGGGCATCGAGATCCCGGTGAGCGTCAACATGCTCCCGACCTTGCCGGCGGTCGCGTCCTTCCCCGTCACCTCCGGCATCGCGGACACGGTGGTGTCTGCGTTCGTCGCCCTGCAGATGGAGATGTACCTGCTTGACCCGGTGCACGCCGGGGCAGTCGCGGCGATCGCGGCCGGCCACGTCGGGCAACCTCAGGCTGCGGCCGAACTGACCGTCACGGCGGAGCGGCTCATGCGCGGTGGGTTCGGCACGACCGGGCCGGTGTCGGCCATCCTGCCGCAGCGTTGGGCGCAGCCGTGGGCGCCGCTGTTCCTGGAGTGGCAGGTCTCCTATCACCCGCTCCCGCCGGGCCTCTGGCGCTTCGACGGAACCTCGTACCAGGCGTCCTGGCCGACCACCTGGGCCTATCCAGGACCTCAGCCCGGCCAGATCCCGGGTCCCCCGGTGGTGCTCAGCGGCCGCAGCCTGCTGACCCCGCAGCCGTCAGCCGGGTTCAAGTCCCGCCTGGACACCTACCTGGCCACACTGCCGGAGGCGGCCGCCGCCGCGCTGTCGTCGTTCGCGGCGGCCGTCGGCTCCTGGGATCTGCTCTCCCAGGCGCTGAGCGGCTTCAACGAGCAACTGGCGCTGCGCGACCCGGCGAGCCTGCGCACCCCGGACGCCGTCGACGTGGTCCTGCCGCCGGACCTGACGATCGCGGACCTGATCGGCGGCGGGGCGGTCGCGATGCCGATGGCCGACCGGTCGGGCGGGTTCCAGCAGCTGCGGGCCGGGCAGTTCGCGTTCCTCGAGGTCAGCGTCGTCGACCGGTTCGGCCAGCGCGTCGACGTGTTCGACGCCACGGGGGCGGGGCCACTCACCCTGGCGCTCGGCGAAGGGCTCACCCCGCAGCAGCCCATGGGACCGAAGTTCGTGCAGCTGCCACCGCGACTGCTGGAGCCGGCCCGGCTGGACGTCGACTGGACGCCGGACGGGCACGACCCCGGCACCGCCGCGGATCTGGTGTGTGCCTGGATCGTGCCCAGCCCGCTCGACGAGGCCCTCGCCTGCTACGCCCCGGACGGCACCGCCCTCGGCGAGCTCACCGAGACGGCAGGCCCCGAGGGCCCGCGGATCTCCTGGCTGCCCGCACCCGACTCTCCCGCCAGCACCCTCGCATTACTCACCGAACCGTTCCCGGTCCTCGCCGGGTTCCTGCGCGACCTGGTCACGGCGGGCCCGGCGGCCTTCGCGGACCTGCTGCGCACCATCGACACCACCCTGTGGACCATCGACCCGCCCGGCGGCGGGGACGAGACCTACCTGGCGGCACTGGCAGGCCGGCCACTCGCCTTGGTCCGCGCCACGCTCCGCGGCGTGTCCGGCAGGCCGCCCCGCACCGACCCGCGGTGGCCGTACACGTTCGCCCCGATCCCGTCCACCGTCCCCGAGCACCCCTTCCCGGTGCGCGTCGGCGACGCCGCGCTCCGTGGCGACGGCCTGATCGGCTACCTGAGCGGTGAGCACTTCCGCGCCGCCTACCGTCCGCGCGACCTGGCCACCGGCTACGTCGAGCCGATCGGCCCGGGCACGTTCCCGACGGTCCGGTTCGACGAGGCTTCCCACACCGACCTCACCCTGCTGATGGACCCGCACCTGCCGGTCCACCTGGTAACCGACATCCTGCCGGTGAAGACCCTGCGCCTGCCCGAACGCCTCGTCGCCGACGCAATGGCGGCGATGGCACTGACCGTCCGCTTCGGCCCGCTACTCAGCGACCTGCGGGCGCCGGCCCTTGGCGCCGCCGGTCCCACGATCGTGCTGCCAAGGCCGCCGCAGGTCAACGGCACGTGGTCCTGGGCGGAACCGGACGGCCGCGGCAGCGTCACGGCATTCGACATCACACCGGCCGACGATGCCGCCCGTTTCCCCGGCACCGTGCCGACGGTGCGCACCGGCTGGCTGCGCCTGCACGGCGGGCTGGGATCCTCACAGTGACCAGCCTCAGATGGTGGCGCGCAGATACCTGGTCGCGTGGTCGATGCGCTGACGGTCGCTCGCGGTCTCGGCCAGCCTTCAACACCGTGCTTGGATTGACCGTGCACGAGGAGTAGCCCCATCCGCAATGCCTCACGCACCGGTCGGATCAACTGCGCATACGCCGGAGTTGATCACCTTGTGCAGTCCTTTCCAGGTGCTCGGACCGAGACCGGCTAATCGGTACGGCAAGGACGACAAGCGGGTTGCGTGGCAGACACAACGTCGGCCGGGTTGTGACAGGTGCCCTCGACCACGTCCAGCAGCCGCGACTTGCCGCACCGCTTCTCGGGGGCGCGGATGACCAGCCGGGGCGCGTGCGCCCACGCCTGCCGCACATGGGTTGCTGCGATCCACAGCACCACGGCGTCGACAGCGGCGGCCGAAGGCAGGATCACGTAGCGAGTGATGGTGGCGTGCAGCCGGTCGAGGATCGCGGCGCCGTCGAGCCCCTCGGTGGTCGCGTTCATGCGGCAATCCCTTCGGTGGCAACGTATTCGTCGCGGAAGCCGCCCGCGATGGCGGTGCGGATCTCGCGGGGTGTCTGGTCGGCGGCGCGGCCCGCGTCGGTGAGGGCGGCGAGCGCGTCGGCCTGGTCGATGGCCCCGGCGGCGACCAGGCGGGCCACGCCGCGCGCGGCGCCGTAGAGCGTGGTGCGGCGTTTGCCGGCCGGGGCGTTGGCGGTCGCGTCGAGGTGTGCGCGGAGCAGGGCGGCGGGTGATGAGATGCCCACGCCGAGGCGTCCCTGACTGCACGAGACAGGCGTTGCCTGGTGGCGGTAGTACAGGTGCCATCCGCTCTTGTCACACTTGCATTCGGTACCTGGGTACAGGCTTACCGTTGACGCATGTTCACCGCCCCTGAGGCGTCCGCCGGTCTGGTGGGCGATGGTGTGACGTCCGGCCGCCTGCGCACCGGGGAGGTCGCCGCACTCACCGGCCTCAATATTCAGACCCTGCGCTACTACGAGCGTCGTGGCCTGCTCGCCGAGCCGATCCGCTCGCCCGGCGGCCACCGCCTGTACCCGCCGGACACCGTGGTCCTGTTGCGCCTGATCAAGACGGCGCAGCGCCTCGGCTTCACCCTCGGCGAGGTCGCCGAGTTTCTCGAGGCCGGTCGCCGCCGGAATCCCACCGAGGACCTGCGCCGGCGAGCCCTCGAAAAGATCGCCGAGATCGACGCGAAGATCGCCGACCTGACCGCGATCCGCGGCGCCCTGACCGGGGTGGTCGACGCCCGCTGCTACAGCCTCACCGACTGCACCTACCCCGACGTCCCCCTCGGCCTCTGCTGATCCTCGAACGTCCACAAGGGAAGAACCCATGCAGCCCGTACCGCCCCCGATTCAACCTGGACAGCCGCCGAAGCCCCGGCGGCGGCTCAAGTGGTATCACTTCGTGATCGCCGGCGTCGTCGCGGTGTGGCTTCTGTGCTCCTGCGCCGGCGTGGTGGTGTACCGGCAGTTCCAGTCCGGCCGGGCCTCGGGCGACATCGCCGCCTGCGAGCTGGCGATACGGGGCGTCGACCCCGCCACCGGCGCCGGCCGCGACACTCCTGAGATGGCCGCCGACTATCGCAAGGCGGCGGACCTGGCGAAAAGCCCAGACCTTCGTACGGCGATGCTCACCGCCGCCGATGCGTTCGACGAAGCCCACGCCGCCGCCGACAAATCCGGTCAGCTGCGAGGAACCGATCCCGAAAGCGCTGACGCCGCACACACCGAAGCGGAAGCGTTGCGCGAGATGTCAGCGGCGTACGGGAACATGATGACACTCTGCAAACAAGCCGGCTGGCACTGAGCCGGTCTGCCGTTGAACCGCCGGCCGGGGAGAACCGTCGTGATCAGGGCGCCTCCGAGGGGCGGACGATCGGGCCCTACCGCCGGCTAGACCGCCTTCGTGTCCCGCGTGCCAGCGTGACCGACAAGATCGGCGATCTGCGCATGAGGCGGGGATCATGGCGTTGCCGTCATCGATTTCGCAGCTCCCGCTCATATGCCCTCAGCACCCGCCGGTCTTTGGCCTGGCTCACCAGGTCGATGAGCCAGACGAGCGCTGGGTACACCACCGCCGCACCCGGCACCGCCACGGCCGAGCGCTCGCGGGCGGAGGCCGGCACCGACACCTCGTTCCAGCCGTCGGGCAGCGTCGGCCCGATGCTGTACCAGTCGGCGCGGCTGACGCCTGATACGAGGTGCACCCGGCCGGTGACGGTGAACCTCGCGGTCGACCAGCGCCCAGTGCACCTGGTCTCATACGGCGTCCACCCGTCGCCGGGCAATCGCCTGTAGCGATGGTCGACTGTCGCCTAGGTCGAACTTCCCGGGAAGAACCCGGTGACGAGGCCGAGCGCGAGGGCGACCGTTCCCCAGAGCGCCCACGACTTCCACACCCCGGTCGTGAAGCTGAAGCACAGGGACGCGAGGCTGGTGTACGGATACAGTGCGCGCAGCACCGGCTGTGCCTGGGCCGCGTCGATGATGTCCACGACGAACCGGAACGCAGGGTCCTTGTCGCTGATGCCGGCCCAGCGGCGGCGCAGGTGCCGCCACTGGACGGCGACCTCCTCGGCCGGCCCGAGTTCGGTGGCCCGGGCGTGGTCGTCGACCTCGAGGAACGGCGCGGCTGCGGTGATCTCGGCGAGGGTGGCCGCGTGCCGCCAGGCCCCGGCGGCCCGCACGATCTGGCCGAGGTCGGTGGTAGCGCCCCCGGCAAGGTGCACCCCGCGGCTCCATCCGTCGACCACGAACGTCGGGCCGCCGGGCGAACCGTCGATCCGCATCGGCTCGCGCGGCTCGACCAGGCTCTCGACCAGCGCCGTCGTCGCCGGGTGCTCCTCGGCAACGCCGACGGTTCCGAGATCGACGTCGAGTTCGCGGGCCAGCGCCGCGACGGCGCCGGCGATTCCTTCGGGCTGCTCCATGGCGTGAGGCTACGGCTGCTCCGCCAGGGACCTGATCCAGCACCACCGCACCGACGGCACACAGCCCAACCAGCATGACGAGCGCGAACGCAATCCAGATCAGCGCGCCTCGCCGGCGACCCGCCAGCCCGATAAGCCGCATCGAGCGGCGCTCCCGCGTGCACGCACAGCTCAGGGAGCGCCAAAGTGCGCGACTGCTTCGGCTTGATGCCGCCGTGCTCCCGGACCGAACGCCACGCCGACACGGAGGGGGCACCGGCGGGTCAGCGTCGGCCTAGCCGAAAGCGCGGGTGCCGATGGCCGTCTTACCGTCCGATTCATACACGGTAGTCACCCGCGGCGGCTTGCCTTCGTTCTGTCGCGACCATTCGGCGGCGTCCTGAGGATTGGTGAAGGTGGGTTGCTCAAGATCCTTCTTCTTCACGTACCCTCGTCGGCCCTGGTCGAACGAGACAAGGATCAGGTCAGGCATCTGGTCGGACGACCACGCCTCGGCGGCCGACCCGTACGTCTCACCAGCCGCATTTCGCGGGTAGCCAGGATCCGGGCCCCTTGCCGGTACCGGAACGGCCCGCTCGGTGTTGAAGAGGTTGGGTTGGAGGCGCTGCTCGATGCGTCCATGGCGTCCATGATGCGGCAGCGGCGCCCTAGCATGGAGAGCATCGACCTCTGAGGGGGTGCGTTGTCCACACGTCGTCGCGTTGCCGCATGCGCAATCGTCGCGGTCAGTATGGTGGCGGCGTGGTACTTGCAGGAAACGGATGCCGCGAACGGCCCGGAGGACGGTAAAGCGCGTCCATCCGCCACCGCGATGCTCCAGTTTCCGCCGGCAAGCCGTCAGGCCGCGCCGGCGTTGACCGGACATCTCCTCGACAACAGCGCGTTTCGGCTCGCCGACTGGCGCGGCTCCGTTGTCGTGGTCAACTTCTGGGCGTCCTGGTGTGCGCCCTGCGGTGACGAAGCGCCGGATCTACAAGCTGTCGCCGACGCCACCGCCGACCTCGGTGTGCACCTGCTCGGCGTGACCGTCAACAATGATCGCGACGACGCCAGGAAATTCGTCAAGTCCTATCATCTGACCTATCCGAGCCTGTTCGATCCGGCCGGTGAGATCCCGCTGATCTTTCCCGCGATCTCGCCCCGCACACTCCCGAACACCGTCGTCCTCGACCAGGCCGGCAAAATAGCAGCCGTCGCTCGCGGCAAAGTCACCCGCACCGAGCTCGAGGCCACTGTCCGAGCCCTCGCGGTGGCATCGGCTGCAACCGGCTGACTGTCCAGCCCTACTGCACTTCTGCCGGGGACGCCCGACGGTGAGAAGCCGTTCGAGGGCGCCATGGAGCGTGCCGGCGTGCGAGTCCGGACCGGCCGGGTCCCTGAGCGGGGCCCGGCCGGTCGGCGACGGGTCTGATCAGGCGGGGGCGATGCTGAACTTCTCCCACGCGCCGATCTCGGTGCGGTTGGCGATCAAGGGCTGGCTGCCGCCCTTCTCCGCCGTCACGTAGCGGCCGTTGGCGTTGGCCTTGAAGCTGACCGTGCCGTCGGCGTTCGTCACCATCTGGAACTTCTCCCAGGCGCCGACCGCGGTGCGGTTGGCGATGAGGGCCTTGCCGCCCGCGCTCTCGGCGGTCACGTACCGGGAGTTCGCGTGGGCCAGCAGCGCCACGTAGCCGTCGCCGGCGTCGACGATGTCGTACGTCTCCCACACGCCGACGACGCCGCGGTTGGCGATCAGGGGCTTAGTACCATGCAGCTCCGCCGTCACCAGCAGGTTGTTGATGTACGCGGTCACGCTCACGGTCGTGGGCGCCTTCACCTTCGTGAACTTCTCCCAGGCGCCGATCGCGGTGCGGTTGGCGATCAGGGCCGCGTTGCCGCCGTTCTCCGCGGTCACGTAGTTGCCGTTCGCGTTCGCCTTCAGGCTGATCGTGCCGTCGCCGTTGTCGATCTGCTCGAACTTCTCCCAGGGGCCGACGGCGGGGCGGTTCGCGATCAGCGGGGCGTTGCCGCCGTTCTCCGCGGTCACGTACTGCAGGTTCGAGCGGCTGCGCAGCGCCACGAAGCCGCCGCCCTGGTCGATGACGTCGAACTGCTCCCAGGCGCCGATGACGGTCCGGTTGGCGATCAGCGGGGCCTTGCCGCCGTTGTCCGCGGTCACGTAGTTGCCGTTCGCGTTCGCCCGCAGCTCGATCGGGGCGGTGCCGTTGTAGGTGGCCGTGTACGTCGTGGCGGCCGACGGCGCCGTCAGGGTGTGCGTCTGGGCGCCGTTGTCGGACCAGTTGCCGTACGAGTACAGCATCGTGCTCGTCGTCTGCGGCGCCGGCGCGCTGATCGAGTTCGTCGAGCCGACGATGACCCGGCGGGTGAACGGCGTCGCCTGGCTGGACGAGCCGACGACGACCTGCAGGCCCGAGGGCTTGCTGGCGAAGGACAGCTCGACGGTCTTGGGCTGCAGGTCGACGGTCGCGACGCTGGTCAGGTTGGCGTCGTTGGTGGCGGTGAGCTTCAGACGCAGGTACGACGGGTATTCGTGGTCCGGCGCCTCGAACGAGCCGCTGCTCACCTGATCGAATGTCTGCAGGAAGTGGGTGTGGCAGTTGTCCGGAGCTGAACAGTGCTCCAGCTGGAGCTCCCACTTGAGGGCCGAGTCCGGCAGGTTGCCCTTCGTCTGGGGGTCGTACGCATGGCCGGAGAAGTGCACCGTGTCGCCGACGCCCCAGGTGAACGTGCCCGCCGGGGAGTCGATCACCGCCGTCGGGGTCTCGGCGCCGGCCGTGATCGTGGTCGTCGCGGTGCCGCTCGCGCCGAGCGGGTCGGTGACCTTCAGGATCGCGGTGTAGCTGCCGTTCTTGTCGTACGTGTGCGAGACCTTGACCCCGGTCTGGTCGAACTTCCCGTCGCCGTCGAAGTCCCACTGGTAGGTGAGCTGGTTCTGGTCCGCCACGTCGGCATCGGTGGAGGCCGACGCGTCGAACTGGGCGACGAGCGGGGTCGTGCCCGAGGTCGGGGTGGCGGTGAAGGAGGCCACCGGCGGGCGGTTCGTCGGGAAGTACCGGATCCGCCGGACGGTGCCGCCGACCAGGTCGACGTAGTAGAGGTCGTTGCCGGGGCCCATCGTGAGGTACGCCGGATACGCCGCGCCGGCCGAGAACGTCTGGATCTGGGTCGGGTCGGGCTGCCCGTTCGCGCCCTTGAACATCGCCCAGATGCAGCCGCGGGCGTAGTCGGCGAAGAACAGGGCGCCGTTGTACGCGCTGGGGTACGACCCTCCGCCCGGGTAGAACGCCACGCCGGTGATGGACGAGCCGCCCGACGGGCAGGCCTCCCCCGGCACGATCTGGTTGGCGTGGTTGTAGGTGTAGTACGGGCTGGTCTGCCCGCCGTTCGCGTACAGGCTGTTGCACAGGCCCAGGTTGGCGCCCTCGTAGCCGGGCTGGCGGGCCGCGCCCTCGAAGCAGGGCCAGCCGAAGTTCACCGGGGAGGAGGTCGACGGCGTCGGGATCCGGTTGATCTCCTCCCACGAGTTCCAGCCGACGTCGCCGGCCCAGATCTCGTTCGTGCCCGGGCGGATGGTGAACCGGAACGGGTTGCGCAGGCCGAGGCCGACGGGCTTGGCGGCGGCCGGGTTGGCCGGGTCGACACGCAGGATCGAGCCGTCGTACTGCAGCGGGTCCCCGGTGCTGCGCAGGTCCTGCGAGCGCAGCGCGCCGCCCTCGCCGGACGGGTCGCCGCAGGGGTTCACGGGGTTGCCGAACTGGCCGTAGTCGACGGTGCCGAAGCTGGCGCCGTCGCCGGAGGAGACGTAGAGCGCGCCGTCGGCGCCGAAGTGCAGGTCGCCGATGGAGTGGCTCGGGAACTGCTGGCACCAGTCGTTGATGAGCGGCGTCTCGGTGCCGTTCCACTGGTTGCCGGCCGCGGTCAGCTTCGACAGCCGGGCGGTGATGACGCAGTTGCCGCCGGCCCCGCCGCCCTCGACCACGCAGTCGTCGTGCCAGACGGGGGCGGTCTTGCCGGGCGGGGCGTCGTAGCTGTAGAGCACGTACACGGACGGGTCGTCCGGGAATGCCGGGCTGAGCGCGAAGCCGAGCAGGCCGCGGTCCCAGTAGTCGTGCACCTTGGCGGACAGGTCGGCGAAGACGGTCCCGGTCGGCGCCGACAGGCTGGCGAAGGCCTTGATCACGCCGTTCTTCTGGGCGACGAACACGCGGCCGTCGGATGCGAACTGAATGCTGGTCGGCTGGGTCAGGCCGCTGAACACGACCTGTTCCTGGAAGCCGGTCGGCATTGTCGCCGCCGTTGCGGCGGAATGTCCGAATCCGAGCGCGAATGCGGCGCCGGCGGCCGTGATGGCGACTGCTGCGAAAACCGACAAATGCCGACGCAGCGACATATTTACGCCCCCTGTCCACGCACGAAACAGGCGACAGCGTATCGCTGGACGTCGACAGGGTTAAGTGTTCGATATGCCGAGAAGGGATTGACCGTTCGGTCAGCATCCGGGCCCGCCGGTCACGGAAACCGGCGGGCGGACACGATCGGCTAGGCGGGCGTCTGCTGATAGACGCGGATGTAGTCGACCTCAAGCTGGCGGGTCAGCGTCGGGTCGGTGAGCCCGACGCTCCAGCCGCGCTGCCAGTCGTTGTCGACCATCATGTGCATGAGCAGCTGCATGGGGCCCTTCTCGATGGCGGGCGCGTTGGTGAACCGCGCGCACTCGACGCCGTCGATGTACCAGGAGATGTGGTCGGGCTCCCAGTCCACGCCCATCCGCACGAAGTCCTTCGAGTAGTCCTTCGCCGCGCACTTGCCGTTGTTCTTCTTGCCGGTGTTGACGTGCATGGACTCCTTGCGGTCGTCCCAGTGGTACGTCATGTACATCGTCGAGGGGTCGTCGCCCATCTCCTCGAGGATGTCGAGCTCCGTCTTGTAGTTGTAGGACGGGTCGGCCGGCAGCATCCAGAACGCGGTGAAGAAGCCCTGCGTCGCCGGGAACTTGAAGCGCGACTCGACGTAGCCGAACGTGAACGAGTACAGGTACTTCGAGCCGTTGTCGGCGTTCGGGCGCGCCGTGGAGACCAGGCCCGCCTTGTACGTGCACGACCCGCCCTGGCACGCGCTGCTCTTGTACGGCGGGCTCAGCGGCGCGGCGATGAGCTTCGCGGTGCCGCCGGAGACGACCACCTGGCTGGGCTGGTAGTGCTCCCGCCCGCCGTTGAACGTCGAGGTGCAGTCGCCGGTGTTCCAGTCGAAGCAGGGGCTGAGCTTGGTCTTGTCCAGCGAGCTGCCGTTGAACTCCTCGCTGAAGCCGATGGTCCAGCGCTTGCCGGCCGCGGGCGGGATCGACGGGGCGCCCGGGGCCGAGCCGACGCCGGCCTTGGAGGCGGTGGCGCCCGGCTTGCCCGACGCCGACGGGCCGGCCGACGCGGACCCCGAGGGCCCCGCACCGAGGCCCGACTCGCCCGCGGGGTCGCCGTTGCCCGCGGCGTCGATCGCCTGGCCTGTCTCCGGGCTCGACGCGGAGTCCTTCTTCATGTAGGTGACCGCGCCGGCGCCGGCCGCGACGAGCAGCACCGCGGCGGCCGAGGCCACCACGACCCCGAGCCGGCGCCCGCCCCGCCGCCGGCGCACCGGCAGGGCCGGCTCCCCCGGCCGGTCATCATTTTCCGGAGTGTCGACATCATCCGGTTGGAAACGCATTCGCCCGCCAATCGGTGCGCATTTGTGCACGTATCGAGCACGTGCCGGACCAATTGCAGCGGCCACCCTACCACCGCTGTGCGCACGATCTTTGGCTTTGTAATGACGTGCGGCCGGGAGCTGCCATATACATGACAGACCCGGCCGCGTATCCGGATCTAGGCGTGGCGGCCGGACTGGGTGAACGGCATGCCGTGGTGATTGGTCTGGGCCAGGCGGCTGTTGAGGTTGCCCGCGTTGGCGATCTTGTCGTGGTACGCCTCGCGGCGGCGGGCCACACACCCCGTCGGCTTGTCGCTGGCCGAGACGAGATCCGGGTCGAGGTGGGTGTTGAGCCCGTCGCGCAGCAGCATCAACGCCTCGGCCCGCAGCTGGGAGACCCGCGACTCGGTGACGCCGAGCTCGTGCGCGATCTCCATCATCGGGCGCTCCTGGAAGAAGTACCCCTTGACGACCTTCCCGAGCCGCTCGGGCAGCGCCTCGACGGCGTTGTGCAGGTAGCCGATGCGCTCCCGGTGCAGGATCAGGTCCTCGGGCCCGGCGGCCCGCTCGGGGACCATGTCCTCGGCGCTGCCGGCGGCGAATCCCTGCAGCGACAGTACGGCCGCCCGCTGGACGTCGTCGTCGATGGCCTGCAGCTCGTCGATGCCCACCCCGAGCGCCTCGCCGAGCTCGGCGTTCGTCGGGGTGCGGCCGAGCGCCGCGGTGAGCTCCTGTTGCATCGCGTCGACCTGCCGGGCCCGGGCCCGCACCGAGCGGCTCGCCCAGTCCAGCCCGCGCAGCTCGTCCAGGATCGCGCCCCGGATGCGGGTGGTGGCGAAGCTGCCGAACGGGATGCCGCGGCTCGGGTCGAACGCCTTGGCGGCGCCGGCCAGGGCCGCCATCCCGGCCGAGACCAGGTCCTCGCGGCTGACGTGGGCAGGCAGGCGGCCGAGCGTCTGGCGCACCAGATGCCCGACGAGCGGCAGATGCTCGCGGATCAGGTCCTCGAGCTCCCGGCCTTCCAACTGGACCTTGAGCGTGGCACCCTCAAGGGTCGTTGTCATCGGTTCCCCCTCGTGTCCGGGTGGACCCCGTGCAGGCGGTCCACCTGCTGACACGAAGAACTTTCGACTACGAAGGGTGCTTACGCCGTCACTTTCGGGTGCATCTCGGTTGCTGAACGGTGAGAGTCCTCAAGGCTCGGCGTGTCGCGTAGCGCGCCGAAGCGTTCGAACACCGGTACAGTCAGCGCCCGATGAAC
Source organism: Dactylosporangium thailandense (assembly GCF_059739745.1). NCBI lineage: Bacteria > Bacillati > Actinomycetota > Actinomycetes > Micromonosporales > Micromonosporaceae > Dactylosporangium > Dactylosporangium thailandense. Next base: position 11,854,192 of record NZ_AP029195.1, on the reverse strand, counting down.
CTTGTGCCCCACGCGCCCCGCCTGCGCCGTGCCGCCCGCCGAGAGTTCGGCTGGGAGACCCTTCGTCCCGGACAGCTGCCGCCGATGCGCGCCCTGCTCAAGAAGCGCGACGCACTCGTCGTGTTACCCACCGGCGGCGGAAAATCCGCGATCTACCAGGTGCCGGCGACCTTGATCGCCGGACCCGCTGTCGTCATCTCACCACTTCTGGCCCTCCAGCAGGACCAGATCGCCGGGCTCAACCGCCGCCGCGAGGGCCAGGCCGTGCGGATCAGCTCCGCCGAGACCCCCGCCCAGCAGCGCCGGGCGCTCGAGGCGCTGCGGGCCGGCACCGCCCGGTTCCTGTTCATCACGCCCGAGCAGCTCGGCAACCCCGAACGCCTCGCCGAGGTCAAGGCGCTGCGCCCGGGGCTCGTGGCCGTCGACGAGGCGCACTGCGTCTCCTCGTGGGGGTACGACTTCCGTCCCGACTATCTGCAGCTCGGGCACCTCATCCGGGAGCTGGGCCGGCCGCCGGTGGTCGCGCTCACCGCCACCGCCTCGCCGCCCGTGCGGGCCGACATCATCGCCGCGCTCGGGCTGCGCGACCCGTTCACGCTCGTCGCCGGGCTGGACCGGGCCAACCTGCAGCTCGGCGCCGTGCACTGCACCAGCGACGAGCAGCGCTGGCAGCGCCTCCTGGCCCAGGTCGAGCAGGAGCAGCACCCCGGGATCGTGTACGCCCCGACGCGCGCCATCGCCGAGCAGTACGCCCAGCGCCTCGCCGACCGGGGCATCGACGCGGTCGCCTTCCACGCGGGCCTGGCCGCGGGCGAGCGCAACCGCCGCTACGAGGACTTCATGGCCGACCGGATCCCGGTCATGGTCGCCACCAGCGCGTTCGGCATGGGCGTGGACAAGCCCAACATCCGCTGGGTGCACCACGTCGCCCTGCCCGACTCCCCCGACAGCTACCTGCAGGAGATCGGCCGCGCCGGGCGCAACGGCGAGCCGGCCCGCACCATCCTGTTCTTCCGCGCCGAGGACGTCGCCCTGCAGCGGTTCTTCGCCACCGGCGCGCCCGACGGCAAGGAGCTGACCCAGCTCGCGGCCGCGCTGCGCGAGGGCCCCGCGACCCGGGCCGCGCTCGCCACCCGCAGCGGACTCCCGGCCCGCCGGATCACCGCGCTGCTGAGCCTCCTGGAGCAGGTCGGCGCGGCCGAGGTCGGCGCCGGGAACAAGCTCACCGCCCCGCGGTACGCGCCCGCCCCGGCCGAGGCGTCCCGGCTCGCCCTGGCCCAGTTCGAGCGGCACCAGACGCTGCGGCGCTCGCGGATCGACATGATGCGCCAGTACGCCGAGAGCGCGAACTGCCGCGGGCGCTCCCTGCTGGCGTACTTCGGCGAACAGGCCGACGCGCCGTGCGGGCACTGCGACAACTGCGCGAACGGCACCGTGGTCGTGGACCCGGTCGTGCCCGCCCTCACGTGGTACCAGAAGCTGTTCCGCCGCCCCTCCGCGCCCGTGCCCGCGCCCTCGCTTTCGCACCCGGCCTCGCCCGGGGCCAAGACCGTCGACGAGAGCCGGCCGTTCCCGGTCTCCAGCGAGGTCCGGCACTCGGCCTGGGGTACCGGCACGGTCATGGCCTACGAGCAGGACCGCGTCGTGGTGCTCTTCGAGCAGGTTGGGTACAAGACGCTCAGCGTGCCCATCGTGCAGAAGTCGAAGCTGCTCGAACCGGTGTAGGAGGGGTTGCTGCCATGGCCGAGATTCCCGCGGACCTCAATGCCGCCAACGCGAAGCTCGTCGAGGAGTTCCGGGCCGCCGGGCGCCGGCTCGAGGGGCGGCCGCTGCTGCTGCTCACCACCACCGGGCGGCGCACCGGCCGGCGGTATACCAACCCGATGATGTACGTCCGCCTCGACGGGCGGCTGCTCGTCATCGCCTCCGCGGCCGGGGCCGAGCACGACCCCGACTGGTATCAGAACCTCGTCGCCGACCCGGCCGTCACCGTCGAGGTCGACGGCGCCGAGTACGCGGCCACGGCCCGCCCGGCGCCCGACCGCGATCCGCTGTTCGCGCGGATCGCCGAGCAGTACCCCTTCTTCGCCGACCACCAGCGGGGCACCGCCCGCACGATCCCCGTCGTGGAGCTCGTCAGGTCGGCGTGATGACCCGCTCGGGCTCCACGTGCTCGCGCTCGGTCCCCGGGAGCTGTTCGGTGTTCCACCACGCATCGGTGTGGTACTCCTCCGGCAGCTCGTCCTCCCACGGGTCCAGGCCGAGCCCCTCCATCGCGTCGAACCAGGCGTCCCGCCGCGACTGCGGCAGGCGGGTGCCGCACCACGGGCAGTAGCCGATCACGACCATCGACGTGCCCCCGTCGCGGACCGGCAGGCCGTACTCGTCGAACTTGGCCGTGTAGACGACGACCACGTCCGGGTCGTCCCACGGGTCCACGTCCTCGCCCTCGTCCTGAAACTGGGCACGCATCCCGTCGCAGCAGTGTCGTAGCACCGCAGGAGTATGCACCGGTCACCGCGCCGCGACGAAAACTAGCTGATCAGCTGTCATGTGGGGGATAGTTCGGCCCGTGATCGCGGGGCTACGCTCCCACCAGCACGTTCTCACCACGCATTGCACAACGCGCCGCTGGCACGTTTCTCGCGAATCGTCAGGCCGGCACCACATAGACCTTTACGCACAGACCCTTTGAAGGGACCCATCCCATGAGCGACTTCGAGACCGGCGACACCGGCGCGGACTACGGCCACTACGAGGCCGGCCAGGAGAGCGGCGAGCTCGAGCAGCTGCACCAGGCGCAGGGCTCCGAGGCCGACGCGCAGTCGCAGTTCGGCGTGTACGAGCAGGACCACCACACCGCCGAGTCGACGGACTTCTCGCAGGGTCACCACGTCGAGTACGACGCCCCGGCGGCCGTGCACTACGAGTCGGACGACTACACCAACTACTCGCACGACGCGACCTCGGACGACCACGTCTTCGCCGCCGAGGGCAGCGAGTCTTCGCACCAGGCCGAGTTCAGCGAGCTCAGCGCCCTGCAGGAGAAGTTCGATGCCGCGTTCGCGCAGGGCACCGAGGTGCACCAGCAGGGCGTGGCGGGCGCGGGCTCGGCCGAGCTCGGCGCCTCGGAGAACTGACCGTAACGGCATTTCACCGACCGTAACCACGGTCAATGTTCTTGAGCCGGCCGGCGCTACCATTGGCGCCGGTCGGTTTTTCTTGTGCGGCCCTCTGATTACTCCTCGTGTTCTTTCGGAAGATCGATTAGGTGGCATGGTGTATGGTGCTATTGGAAAACGGAGTGCGGCACCACCTGAGTCACCCGTGTCATCTTTTCCGGGCTCCTCACCCCTGAGCCTCGATCAGGACCTCGGCGGCCTCGGTCCGGACATTGATCACGGCCCGCCCGGCGCGATGCGCCCGCACCAACCCCGCCGCGCGCAGCACCGCGAGATGCTGCGACACCCCGCCGGGCGTGAGCCCGGTCCGCCCCGCGAGATCACTCGTGGAGGCCGGCACCGCGAGCTCGGCGAGCAACCGCGCCCGGGCCCGCCCGACCAGCGCCCCCAACGCGCCGCCGCTCCCGTCCCCTCGCGACTCCCACAGCGCCCCGACCCCGCGCGGCGGATACGCCAGCTGAGCCCGCTCCCCGAAGACCGTGAGCACCGACGGCCAGACGAACACGGACGGCACGAGCACCAGATCCCCGCCGTCGCGCACGTCCCCGGCCGCGCACCAGCGCTGCAACACCGACAGCGTCCCGTCCGCGAAAGACACGTTGGCGTGCAGGTCATTGAGCAGCCCGCCCACCCCGTCGGCGGCGAGCGACCGCGCCCGCGCGTAGACCTCCGACTCCAGCAGCACCCGGATGCGCGCCCAGTCGGGGGCGATCGCCGCGGCGAAGTACTCCCGCAGCCGCCCCGCCAGCACCCCCGGATCGAGGTCGCTGCCCGTCTGCGCCCGCACGACGCCGGCCGGGGTGGCCGCGAGCAGCGCCAGCTCGTCGTCGAGCTCCGGGAACGGGCCCGGCGGCGTCGGGGTGAGGAAATCCGGGATGTAGCCGGGCGCGGGTGGCACCAGGCCCGCGAGTCCCGGCAGGTCCAGACCCCTCACCCTCGACACCCAGGGCAGATGGATCGCGTGCGCGCCCGGGTCGCGCAGCACACGCAGGCTCGCGATCGTCTCCCACAGCGGGGAGACCGCGAACCGGATCCGCGCGATCGCGGACGCGGACAGACCGATCGACACCACGGCAACAATTTAGTGTGGACTGAAACGTTGGGGCAGCCCCGCGCGGCGGCGGAAGAATGACGCGCATGACCAACCGCGCCGCTCGCTTCCGGGCCCTGCACACCGCCACTGACCCGCTCGTGCTCGTCAACGCCTGGGACGCCGCGTCCGCCCGCGTCGTCGCCGCCGCCGGTGCCCCCGCGATCGCGACCACCTCCGCCGGCGTGGCCTGGACCCTCGGCGCTCCCGACGGCGACGCGCTCGCCCGCGACCAGGCCCTCGAGCACCTCGCCCGCATCGTGCGCGCCGTCCCCGCCGACCTGCCCGTCACCGCCGACATCGAGTCCGGCTTCGGCGCCACCCCGGCCGACGTCGCCGAGACGATCCGCGGCGTCCTCGCGGCCGGCGCCGTCGGCGTGAACCTCGAGGACACCGCCCGCGACGGCGACGTGGCGGGGCTGCGCGACATCGCCGGCCAGCAGGCGCGCATCGCGGCGGCCCGCGCCGCCGCCGACGACGCGGGTGTGGACCTCTACATCAACGCGCGCGTCGACACGTATTTCCGCGGGCGGGCCGACGAGACCGTCACACGGGCGGAGGCGTACCTCGCGGCCGGCGCCACCGGGATCTTCGTGCCCGGGGTCGCCGATGCCGGGACGATCGCCGCGCTCGCCAAGGCGATTCCGGCGCCGTTGAACGTGCTCGCGCAGCCGGGGACGCCGCCGGTCGGGGAGCTTGCGGGGCTTGGGGTCGCTCGGGTCAGCCTCGGGTCGTGGATCGCCGAGGCCGCGTATGCGCTGGCTCGGCGGGCTGCCCTTGAGGCGTACACCGCTGGTACGTACAGCTCGCTGGCGGACTCGTACGACTTCGGTGCGCTGAATTCGCTTATGTCCTGAAATTTTTGGATTTATTGCTCGAAGTCGTGACATCCGCGGGCCGTTGCGCCCGCTGGACATCGGGCGGTCCCGCGAGGGCCTGGACCTGGACCGCCCAGCCAGGCCCTCAGTGCTTGCGGACGCGTGGCCCCTGGATGACGTCAGTGGTGCGGGAACCCCGAGCGCGAGGAGCGGCTCGCCGAGCGGCCGCGAGCTCGCCGACCGGCGGTCAGCGTCTTGGCGAGCGCGGCGGCACCGGGCGGCGAAGATGGCCGAGCGCATTCCGCCCTTCCGGCCGGTGTCTCGCCGGGCCGGGGCTGGGCGAGAATCCGGGGGTGACGCTGCCCGTGCCGTACAGCGGCGCCCCGCTCTACAACGGCCCCGACATACGCATCGGCGACGTCCGCGTCGACGGGGTGGCGATCTACACGCCGGTCGGCGTGTGGCCGATCCGCGGCAGCCGCTGGATGGTGGTCTCGCAGCCGATTCCGATCACGACGACGGCGGGCTGGGGTATCGGGCTGGCGGTGACGTGCGCGGTGCTGGCCCTGCTGCTGTCGATCTTCACGTGCGGGCTGAGCCTGTTCCTGCTGTTCGGCCTGCTGTTCCTGACCGCGAAGACGCACGCGATGTCGGGGCCGCTCGTGGTGTCGATCCAGTCGGGGCCGAATCAGTATCTGGCGCAGGAGATCGTGTACTCGCCGCTGCACACGGCGGAGGCGATCCAGCGGGTCAACTTCGCGCAGGCCCTGGCCGTCCAGTGACCGCCGGGCCGGTTCAGCCGGTTCCGTAGGCGTCGTACCCGGCCAGCAGGTGCGCCCGCGTCCCCGTCAGGTGCGGCTCGATGTCGCGGACCCGCGCCAGGGCCAGGTCCGCCGGCGCCAGGCCCGACACGCGCAGCAGCAGGCCCGGCACCTCGTCGAGGATCGCCAGCCAGCCGCGGCCGAGGGCGTCGCCCAGTGGCTCGTCCGGCCAGCGGGAGAACTCGCGGGGCACGCCGTCCACCGGGATCGTGACGCGCTCCGGGGCCGGGGTCGAGGCCACGCGCAGGGCGCGTTCGACGCCGCGGCGGTCGGTCCTCGTGGCGACCGTGGCGGCCATGCGCAGGTCGATCAGCTGGGGCATCGGCGGGCCGGCGGTGGTGATCACCTCGACCCAGGGGCCGTCCGGGGCCGGAGCGGTGGCCGTCACGGTGGTGCCGGACGAATCCCGGCCGGCGCTGGCCAGGGCCGAGGCGGCGGTCGCGGTAAGGGGGGCACCGAAGAGCAGGCCGGCGTGCATCAGGCGGTCGTCTTCCCAGCCCCACGCGCCCAGGCGGCACGAGCCCGGCCAGGTCGCCGGGCCGTAGAGCGGCAGGGTCGCGGCGTTCGCGCGGACCCGGCCGGCCTGCTGGTCGATCAGGGCTGTGAATTCGATCCGGTTGAGTCTCCCCCCGTATCGCATGGGTCCGATCGTGCCGCATGCATCACCCCATGCGGACGGCGTGGATCCCTCGGCGCAACCCCTGCCGTATGCGATTTGCGGTAAGGGGTCACGGGTCGACACGCACCGCACGGACGCGTCTACGCGCAGTACCGGGCGGCGTTCACCATGCGGACGTCGATGTCCGGCATTCGGGAGCGGGGCCGGACGTCAGACGACCTCTTCGATCTTGGCGGTCGCCACGTCGAAGATGAAGCCGCGGACGTCCTCGCGGTGCGGGATCCACGGGCACTCGCGGACCGTGCGGATCGAGTTGCGCATGGTGTCGTGCAGGTCGCTGAAGCCCGGCACGTTCCAGGTCGGGGTCACGCCCGTCGCGGCCAGCTCGGCGCGGAACGCCGGGTCGTCGAAGCCCTCCATGCCGCACTCGGTGTGGTGGATGAGCACCACCTCGCGGGTGCCGAGCTTGCGCTGGCTGATCGCGAGGGAGCGCAGCACCTCCTCGGTGGGCAGGCCGCCGGCGTTGCGGATCAGGTGAGCGTCGCCGATCTCCAGGCCCAGGGCGCCGAAGAGATCCAGCCGCGAGTCCATGCACGAGATCACGGTCAGGCGCAGCTTCGGGCGCAGCGGGCGCGGGCCAGGGAAGGTCTCGGCGTACCGGGCGTTCGCGTGGATCAGGTGGTCGATCGCGGACATGAACCGAGTGAAGCATGTTCGTCACCCGAACGGCTGATGTGTTGGTCACACGAGGCCAAAGTCACCCTGGCCGGACGGCCGGAGCACGAGCGCCGGGACATCGGGCCGGACCGTTAAGGTGCTCGGGTGACTGACTGGGACGTGGCGATCATCGGTGGCGGGCCGGCGGGACTGTCGGCCGCGTACGAGTCCGCCCGGCGAGGCGCGCGCACGCTCGTCCTGGAGAAGGCGACGCACCCGCGGTACAAGACCTGCGGCGGCGGGCTGATCGGCCAGTCGGTGACGGCGGTCGCCGATCGCATCACGATCCCGGCCGACGACCGCATCGAGCGGGCCGACTTCACCCACGACGGGCGGGCGGCGTTCACGCGCACGTCCGGGCGGCGGCCGCTGCTGGCGATGGTCCGGCGGCCCGCGTTCGACGACGCGCTGCGGCTCGCCGCGGAACAGGCGGGTGCGACGGTACGGCAGGCGACCCCGGTCCGCGCCGTCGAGCAGGACGAGGGCGGGGTGCGCATCCGGCTCGCCGGCGACGAGACGGTGACGGCCGCGGCCGCGATCGGGGCGGACGGGTCGTCGGGGGTCACGGCGCGGCATGTCGGCGTCGAGTACGGGCAGGTCGACCTCGGGCTCGAGGTGGAGCTGCCGATCGGCGCGGACCGGCAGGCGCAGTGGAAGGGGCGGCTGCTCATCGACTGGGGGCCGCTGCCCGGCTCCTACGCGTGGGTGTTCCCGAAGGGTGACCTGCTCACCGTCGGGGTGATCTCGGCGCGCGGGGACGGCGAGCGGACCAAGGCCTATCTGCGGGACTTTCTGGTGCGGCTGGGGCTCGACGGGATCGAGCCGGTGCACGACTCGGGGCATCTGACGCGGTGCCGTACGGAGTCCTCGCCGCTGCGCCGCGGCAACGTCATCGTCGCCGGGGACGCCGCGGGGCTGCTCGAGCCGTGGACGCGGGAGGGGATCAGCTTCGCCACCCGCTCGGGCGCGCTGGCCGGGGCGGCGGCGGCCGGGAAGGACCTGCCGAGGTACGAGCGCGATGTCACCGAGACGCTGGTGCCGACGATGCGGGCCGGCAGCCGGCTGCTGGCCGTGTTCGCGCGCCATCCGCGGCTGTTCCACAATCTGCTGCGCACCCCGCCGGGCTGGCGCATGTTCGAGCGCTTCTGCCACGGGGAGACGTCCTTCGTGGGCACGGTCGAGCGTTTTCCTGTACGGCAGGCGCTGCGCCTGCTTGGCTGATGTCCATGAGATTCCGCGCGACCCTCGAGCTGCACGGCAGGACCGCGACCGGCATCACCGTGCCCGCCGAGGTCGTGGAGGCGCTCGGCACGAGCAGGAAGCCGCCGGTGACGGTGACGATCAACGGGTACACCTACCGCAGCACCGTCGCCTCGATGCGCGGCGCGTTCCTGCTGCCGGTCTCGGCCGAGGTGCGGGCCGGGGCGGGGGTCGCGGCCGGCGACACGTTCGACGTGGACGTCGAGCCGGACGACGCGCCACGGACGGTGGAGGTGCCGGCCGACCTGGCCGCGGCGCTGGACGCCGAGCCGTCGGCGCGGGCGCGGTTCGACGCGCTGTCGTACAGCAACCGGAGCCGCCACGTGCTGCCCGTCGAGGGCGCGAAGACCGCCGAGACCCGGCAGCGCCGCGTGGCCAAGGCGGTCGCGGCGCTCCTCGACCAGGCTATTTGACGAGGATGCCCAAGGCCTGGGCCAGGGCGGGCGCGAGCTCCATGAGCTGACGCTCGTCCACGGTCGCGCCCCGCAGCGCGTCGGCGCCGTCGGCGACGTCGAGCTCGCGGGCGCCGCGGAAGTCGACCTTCTTGCACGTCACCCGGGAGAAGCGGGCGTTGCGCAGGGACGAGCCGGGGAAGGTGACGTTCGTGAGGCTCGCCCCGGCGCAGTCGAGCTCGTTGAGCTCGCAGTCCTCGAAGACGACGTCGGCGAGCGTGGCCCCGCGCAGGTTCAGGGTGTCGATCTTGCAGCCGCGGAAGGTGACGCGGCGCAGCCGGGAGCTGTACGCCTGCACGCCGGCGAGCGAGCTGTCGAGCACGGCCACGTCGAGCCACTCGCCGTCGGCGACACGCACCCCGACCCAGCGGTTGCGGCTCAGCCACACGTCGCTGAACCGGGCCCGCTCGAGGCCGACGGTGGTGAGGGTCGTGCCGGTGAACGCGGACTCGATGAACTTGGCGCTGGTCGCCTCGCCGCCGTCGAACGCGGCCCCGTCGAAGTGGACCTCGGTGTAGTCGCCATCGGGCACGAGGGGTTCGCCGTCGGCGTGACGCTGGAGGTAGGCGGCGTAGGGGAGCTCCCCCAGCGACTGCGCGACGGCCATGCGCTCAGCCTATCGGCCCGGTCGTCGCGCGCACGACGAGCCGCGGCCGGAAGACCAGCTCCCGGTGGCGGTGGCCGGCGGCGTCCTCGGAGAGCAGCAGCTCGGCGGCGACCCGGCCGAGCTCGCGGATCGGGCGGGCGATCGTGGTCAGCGCGGGGCGCACGTGCGCGGCGAAGGGCAGGTCGTCGTAGCCGACCACGGACAGGTCGCCGGGCACGCGCAGGCCGCGGGCCTCCAGGCCGCGGATGAGGGCGAGCGCGACGACGTCGTTGACGCAGACGGCCGCGGTCGGCGGGTCGGCCCGGTCGAGCAGGGCGCTGATCACCGCGTCGGTGCCCTCGGCGAACCCGGCGGGGGCCATGCGCAGCTCGACGAGGCCCGCGCCGCGGGAGGCCGCGGCGAGGCCGTCGCGGCGCTGGCGGACCGGCTCGATGTCGGGGCCGGCGGTCACGAACGCGATGCGGCGGTGGCCGAGGCCGATGAGGTGTTCGCCGGCCAGCCGGCCGCCGAGCTCGTGGTCGACGGCGACGGCGCACAGGTCGGTGCCGGCCTGGCGGGCGTCGAGCAGGACGACGGGGGTGCCGCGGGAGCTGACCGCGGTGAGGCGCTGCGGCTGCTCGCCGGTCGGCGTGATGATGACGCCGCGCGGGGACTGCTCCTCCAGCAGCCGCAGGGCCCGCAGCTCCTTGTCGGGGCTCAGGTCGGTGCTGCACGCCAGCAGCATGCAGCCGGCCTCGTCGAGGTGGTCCTCGATGCCGCGGTTGAGCTCGGCGTAGAACGGGTTGCTCTGGTCGAGGGTGATCGAGCCGACGAGCCGGCTGGGCAGGCCGCGCAGCTGCCGGGCGGGGGCGCTGCGGACGAAGCCGATGGCGTCCATCGCCGCCTCGACCCGGGCGCGGGTGGCCTCGGCGACGACGGCGGGGTTGTTGAGGACGTTGGCGACGGTGCTGACGGAGACGCCGGCCGCGGCCGCGACGTCGCGCATTCCCCGGCGCCTGCGCGCGTCCTGGACCACGACGCGCACGATACCGGCATCGATCAAGTCGCCTGCGTCGATACTCGCCGGGTCACGCGGCCGGCGGGCCGGCCTCGCCACCGGTGAGCGGGCGCGCGAGCCGGCCGAGCCGGGTCACGTGGCGGGCGGGCCGAGCCCGGCCACCGGTGAGCAGGCGCGCGAGCCGGCCGAGCCGGGTCACCCGGCCAGCGGGCCGACCCCGCCGCCGGTGAGCAGGCGCGCGATCGGCAGGGTGGCCGCGCCGAGGGCGACCGCGTCCAGGCCGAGCCGGCCGAGCTCGATGCGGGCCTGGGCGAACGGCTGGCGCAGGGCGTGCCGGCCGGCGGAGGCGCGGATGCGCGGCAGGACGTCCTCGAGGGCCAGCGCGGCCCAGCCGCCGAGGACGACGAGCTCCGGGTTGAACAGGTTGACGAGGTTGGCGACGCCGGCGCCGAGGTAGTCGGCGGTCTCGTCCAGGGTCGCGCGGGCGTCGGGCTCGCCGGCGGCGGCCGCGGCGGCCAGGGCGGTGAGCCGGGACTCCTCGTCGCCGCCGGGGGCCGGGCGGCCGGAGCGCTCGCGGTAGCGCTCGAGGATCGCCTCGGCGCCGGCGTAGGCCTCCAGGCAGCCGGCGGAGCCGCAGCGGCAGGGGCGGCCGCCGTAAACGAGCGTGGTGTGGCCCCACTCCCCCGCGCTGCTGGACGCGCCGCGGTAGGTGGTGCCGCCGGTGACGACGGCCGCGCCGACCCCGGAGCCGAGGAGGGCGAAGACGGCGTGGCGGTGGCCGCGGCCGGCGCCGAACCACATCTCGGCCTGGCCGAGGGTCTTCGCGCCGTTCTCGAGGTGCAGCGGCACCCGGGTGCCGGCGCGCAGGAGCGCCTCCAGCGGTACGGCGTCCCATCCGAGCGTCTGCGCGTGCACGAGGGCACCCTCCGGCCGCTGCTGGACGATCCCGGAGACGCCGACCCCGGCGCCGAGCACCTCGCGGCCGGCCGCGACCGTGTGCAGCCCGGTGAGGATGTGCCCGGCCACGGCCTCCGGCGGTGTCCCGCCCGGCTCGATCGGGTGGTCGTGCTCGGCGAGCCGGCGCAGGCCCAGGTCGAACAGCTCGACGCGGACCCGGGTCTCGCCGACGTCGACGCCCGCCACGACGGCGAAGCCGGGGTCGACGCGCAGCATCATGCTGGGCCGGCCGCCGTCGGACTCGAGGGCGCCGGCCTCCTCGACGATCCCGTCGTCGATGAGGTCGCTCACGACGTTGCTCACCGCGGGCTGGCTCAGGCCGGTGCGGCGGGACAGGTCCTGGCGGGTGAGCGGGCCCTCCAGGAACAGCCGGGTCAGCAGGGCGGAGCGGTTACGGAGTCGTACTCCTCGATTGCTCGCCCGCTCGACCTGCACGCCAGCCCCCGTCGTCGTCGCCGCCCGCGCTGGCAACTCTAAGGGCAGAGACCTTGACGCACGATCTGAGCACCATTTAAATGACGACATAAATTAAGTCTCGATAGATTGCGTCTCGATAGATAAGGGACACCGCCGCCACCCCTCCTGTCGAGAAGGGCCCCGCCATGCCGCTGCGACGCGCCATCCTCAGTCTCGCCGCCCTGACCCTCTTATCCGGGTCGGTCGCGGCGTGCGACGACCCCGCGGCCGACGCGAAGACCCTCGTCTACTGGGCCAGCAACCAGGGCCCGAGCCTCGACTTCGACCGGGCCACCCTGCAGCCGCAGCTGGACGAGTTCGAGCAGCGCACCGGCATCCACGTGAAGCTCGAGGTGGTGCCCTGGCCGGACCTGCTGGACCGGCTCATGGCCGCGACGAAGGACGACGGCGGGCCGGACGTGGTGAACATCGGCAACACCTGGTCGGCCTCGCTGCAGGCGACCGGGGCCTTCGTGCCCTTCGACGGCCGGACCCTGGACAAGGTCGGCGGCCGGGACCGGTTCGTGCCCAACGCGCTGGCCGCCGCGGGGGCGCCCGGCACGCCGCCGTCGGCCGTGCCGCTGTACTCGCTGTCCTACGCGCTGTACTACAACAAGCGCATGTTCGCCGACGCGGGCATCGCGAGCCCGCCGAAGACCTGGGACGAGCTGGTCGCGGACGGCAAGCGGCTCACCAAGCCCGCGAAGGGGCAGTGGGGCCTGGCGATCGAGGGCGGCAACCCGGCCGAGAACGCGCACCACGCCTTCACCTTTTCGCAGCAGTACCGCGGGCAGTGGTTCGCCCGCGACGGCAGCCCCACCTTCGACACCGACGAGAACGTCGCGGCGATCAAGCGCTACGTCGGGCTGATGGCCGACGAGCACATCGTCGACCCGGCCGGGGCGGGCTACGCGAAGAACGAGTCGCGGGCCGACTTCGCCGCTCGCAAGGCCGCGATGCTGCTGTGGCAGGCGGCCGGGCCGTCGCTGCAGCAGGCCGGGATGAACCCCGACGAGTACGGGGTCGCCCCGGTGCCGTTCCTCGCCGACCCGTACAAGGCCGGCGGCGTGCGGATCAACAGCATGGTCGCCGGCATCAACATGGCCGTGTACAAGCACACCCGCAACCTCACCGGCGCGCTGGACTTCGTCGAGTTCATGACCAGCGACCGGGAGCAGATCATCCTGAACAAGGCCTACGGCTCGCTGCCGTCGGTGCGCTCGGCGTACTCCGACGCGGCGTTTCGCACGCCCGAGCAGGAAGTGCTCTTCCAGGTGCTCAACTCGACCGCGGCCCCGCTGCCGCAGGTGCCCGAGGAGAGCCGGTTCGAGACCCTCGTCGGCACGGCGATGGCGGAGCTGTTCGCCGACGCGGCGGCCGGCAAGCCGGTCACCACCGAGTCCATCAAGGCCAAGCTCAGCTCGGCCGAAGGCAAGATCTGACCTGAGGAGAACCGCCCCGTGCTGGATCTGTCCGCACTCCCGCCCGGCTTCATCTGGGGCGCCGCCACCGCCGCCTACCAGATCGAGGGCGCCGTCGCCGAGGACGGCCGCAAGCCGTCCATCTGGGACACCTTCTCGCACGCGCCGGGCAACGTCGACAACGGCGACACCGGCGACGTGGCGTGCGACCACTACCACCGCTGGCCCGAGGACGTGGCGCTCATGCGGCGGCTCGGCCTCGACGCGTACCGCTTCTCGGTCGCCTGGCCCCGGGTGCTCCCCGACGGCACCGGCGCCGTGAACGCGGCCGGCCTGGACTTCTACGACCGGCTCGTGGACGCGCTGCTGGCCGAGGGCATCCGGCCCTTCGCGACGCTGTACCACTGGGACCTCCCCCAGGCCCTGCAGGACACCGGCGGCTGGCCGAACCGGGACACGGCCCTGGCCTTCGCCGACTACGCCGCGATCGTGGCCGGGCGGCTCGGGGACCGGGTCGCCGACTGGAACACCGTCAACGAGCCGCTGTGCGTGTCCTGGATCGGGCACCTCGAGGGCCGCATGGCGCCGGGCGAGCGCGACCTCACCCGGGCCGTGCACACCTCGCACCACGTGCTGCTCGGCCACGGCCTCGTCAACCAGGCGATCCGGGCGAACGCGCGGCTCGCGCCGAACGTGGGCATCGTGCTCAACCTGAGCCCGATCGAGCCGGGCAGCGACCGGCCCGAGGACGTCGCCGCCGCCGTGCGCGCCGACGGGCACACCAACCGCTGGTGGCTCGACCCGGTGTTCGGCCGCGGCTACCCGGCCGACATGGTCGAGTGCTACGGCGTCGAGCCGCCGGTGCGCGAGGGCGACCTCGGCGTCATCGCGTCGCCGACCGAGTTCCTGGGCGTCAACTACTACTTCCGCCAGATCGTGGTCGACGACCCGGCCGGGACGGCGCCGTTCGCGCGGCAGATCCCGGTGCCCGGGTCGCTCGAGACGGCGATGCCGTGGGAGGTGTACGCCAAGGGCCTCGAGGACATCCTGGTCTCCGTGGCCGGCACCTACCGCCCGGCGAGCATCCTCGTCACCGAGAACGGCTCGGCCTGGCACGACACCGTGGAGGCCGGCGGCGAGATCCAGGACAAGGAGCGCACCGACTACCTGGAAGGGCACCTGGACGCCGTGCGGCAGGCGGTGCTGCGCGGGGCGCCGGTCGACGGGTACTTCGCGTGGTCGCTGCTGGACAACTTCGAGTGGGCGTACGGCTACGACAAGCGGTTCGGGCTGGTCCGCGTCGACTACGACACCCAGGCGCGCACGATCAAGGCGAGCGGGCACCGGTACGCGGAGCTGATCGCCGCGCACAAGCGTTCACGCGAAGCCGTGATCTAGGCTCGGATTCGGGCGCCGCTGGGTATAGAGGACGAAGCAGCGCCCGAATCAGACGCCTTCGAGGGGACTTCGACATGACGCAGCAGACCGACAGCTGGGATCCGGATCCGGACGACGAGGGCCAGCTGTCCGCGGAGGACACGCTGTCCGACCGCGGGCTCGACGACTCCCTCGACGAGGGGTACTCGCCGCCGGAGAAGCCGCGTGGGGTGACCGCGTTCGGGGTCACCCAGGCCGAGGCCGAGCGGGGTGAGTCGCTCGACCAGCGGCTGCGCCAGGAGGAGCCGGACCCGTCCACCCGCCCGGACCTCGACGACTACGGCCGCACCACCGAGTCCGGCGAGTTCTTCGACGGCGGCGAGGTCGGCGACCGGCGGGCCGGGCGGCTCGTCGCGCCCGACGAGGGCGTCGGCGAGGACGAGGAGAAGGACGAGATCGGCTCCGACGTGGGCATCGACGGCGGCGCGGCCTCGGCCGAGGAGGCCGCCATGCACATCGTGGACGACCGCGACCTCTGACGGCGCGCGGCGGCGGCCTGGTAGGCGAGGGCCGCCGCCGCGACCAGCCCCGTCCACAGCAGGTAGGCGCCGGTCAGGGCGAGCAGGCCCACGACGGAGGCCAGCGCGACGGCGGCCGTGCGCCGGGCCGCGGACCGGCGCGGGAGCAGCTTCACGGCGGCGGCGGTGCCCAGCAGGTACACCACGACGAACGATCCCGTCGTGAGCAGCATCAGGGGCCGGGGACCGAGCCCGGTCGCGGCGGCCACCGCGAGCGTGGCGGCGGCGAGGGCGGCGACGACCGCGAGGCTGCGGCGGGGCACCTGGCCGGCGCCGGCGCCGCGGCCGAACCAGGCCGGCAGCCCGCCGTCGCGGCCGAGGGCGGCGCCGAGGCGGGCGGCGCCGGCGAAGTACGCGTTCATCGCCCCGGCGGTCAGCAGCAGCGCCACGACGGCGGTCAGCGCCCGGGCGCCGTGGCCGAAGCCGAGCGCGAGCAGGTCGGCCAGTGGCGCGTCGGACGGCTCGGGCAGCACGAGCTGGCTGGTGGCGGCGACGGCGAGGTACAGCACGCCGACGACGGCGACCGCGATCCAGGTCGCGCGGGGCACGTCGCGGCGCGGGTCGCGGTAGTCGGCGGCCAGGGACGTGAGCGCCTCCCAGCCGGCGAACCCCCAGACGAGCACCGCGATCGCCGGGCCGATCGCGGCCCAGCCGTGCGGGGCGAACGGGCGCAGGTTGGCCGGGTCCGCGTGCGGCAGGGCGGTGACGATCGCGGCCAGCAGCAGGGCGACCAGGACCGCGGCCAGGCCGAGCTGGAAGCGGCCGCTGAGCCGGACGCCGCCGAGGTTCGCCGCGGTGACCAGCGCGACCAGGGCCGCGGCGGTCAGCAGCGTCGTGCGCTGGCCGCCGCCGAGGACGGCGGTGACGTACGCGCCGCCGAACGTGGCCGCGGGCAGGGCCCCGACCGGCACGGCGAAGTAGAAGGCCCAGCCGACCACGGCCGCGGCGCGGGGGCCGAACGCGCGCCCGGCGTAGGAGGCGACGCCGCCGGTGTCGGGGAAGCGGGCGCCGAGGGCGGCGAAGGTGAGCGCGAGCGGGGCCGACAGGGCGATGAGCGCGACCCAGGCGACGAGCGACGCCGGCCCGGCGACCTGCGCGGCGAGCCCGGGCAGGGCGATGACGCCGGTGCCGAGGACCGCGCCGACGGACAGTGCCGCGCCCTGCTTGACGGTGAGCATGCCACCGACGCTAGGGTCGGATTTGGCCCCGCTGAAGGGCCAATTCCGCGCATGATCGATTGGGCCAAAGCCGGTGGACCTGCACATCAGCCTGGAGGGCCGCGGCGACCGCACCGACCGGATCTACCGGCAGCTGCGCGACGCGATCCTCGACGGGCGCCTGCGGCCCGGGGAGCGGGTGCCGCCGAGCCGGGAGCTGGCCCGGGACCTGTCGGTCGCCCGCAACACGGTCGCCGCCGCCTACGACCGCCTCGTCGGGGACGGATTCCTCGCCGGGCGGTCGGGGGCGGGGACGTTCGTGTCGTACGGCGGGTCGCCCGCCCTCTCCCGCCGCGCGCCCGCCGGCCCGCTGCGGCCGACGCCGCGGTTCCTGGCGATTCCGCCCGACGCGTCCCCCACTCCCGGGGCCCGGTTCGACCTGCGCATCGGGCACCCCGATGCGTCGCTGTTTCCGCTCGCCACCTGGCGGCGGCTGCTGGCGCGCTCGGTGCGGGCGTCCGCGGAGTACGACGATCCGGCCGGGCTGCCGCCGTTGCGCGCGGCCGTCTCCCGGCACATCGGGTTGTCGCGCTCGGTGCGGGCCGCCCCCGCGGACGTGATCATCACCGCGGGCGCGCAGCAGGGGCTCGACCTCGTCGCGCGGGTGCTCGTCGAGCCGGGCGCGGTCGTCGCGGTCGAGGAGCCCGGCTACCGGCCCGCCCGGCGGCTGTTCCGCGGCCACGGCGCGCGGGTCGCCGGGGTGCCGGTCGACGCCGACGGGATCGTCGTGGAGCGCATTCCCGCGGCGGCGCGGCTGGTGTACGTCACCCCCTCCCACCAGCACCCGCTGGGCACCGCGATGTCGCTTCCGCGGCGCACCGCGCTGCTGGCCTGGGCCCAGGAGCACGGCGCCGCCATCGTCGAGGACGACTACGACAGCGAGTTCCGCTACTCCGACCGGCCCCTGGAGCCGCTGCAGAGCCTCGACCGCACGGGCCGGGTCATCTACGTCGGCTCGTTCTCCAAGACGCTGCTGCCGTCGCTGCGCCTCGGCTTCCTGGTCGCGCCCGAGGCCCTGCGCCCGGCGCTGCGCACGGCCCGCGCCCTGGCCGACTGGCACGGCGAGCCCGCGGCGCAGGCGGCCCTCGCCGCGTTCATCGACGAGGGGCTGCTGCGGCGGCACCTGCGCAAGGTCAGCCGGGTGTACGCGGCCCGCCACGACCTCGTGGTCAAGGCCGCCGCCGGGCCGCTGGCGCCCTGGTTCGCGCCGGTCCCGTCCAGCGCCGGGCTGCACCTGGCGCTGCGCTGCACCGGACCCGCCGACGTCGGCGCGCTCGTGCGCGCGCTGCGGGCCGCGGAGGTGGCCGTGGAGCCGCTGTCGCACTTCTACGCGTCCGCGGCCGACGATCCCGGGCTCGCCATCGGGTTCGGCGCCATCGCCACGGCCGATCTGCCGGCCGCCTTGGACCGGCTGACCGACACGGCGGCGGCCCTGAGCCGCTAAGTTCATACCCATGCTCGCCCGCCGCGCCGTCGTCCTCGCCGCGCTCGCGATCACCCTCACGGGGTGTTCCGCCAAGCACCACCAGGCCGGCCCCGGCGCCACGCCGGCCGCCCCGGACCCGACGACGCTCGTGGCCGGGCCGTCCTCGCCGGCGCCGTCGGCCGCGCCGCCGAGCGCGGCCCTGCCCGCCGCGGGGCTGACCACGATCACCTACACGCAGGCGGCGACCGGGTTCCCGGCCGACCCCGACCAGGCCTCGACCGTCCCGCTGACGGAGGGGCTGCAGGTGCGGGAGAAGCAGCCGGTGTACGACGGGGTGGGGGGCACGGCGCGGGCGTACCTGACCCCGCAGATCAGCGGCGTGAACCTCGTGATGCCGGTGGTCGCGCGGCAGGACGGCTGGGTGGCGGTGCTGCTGCCGTCGATGAACCGCAGCATCGGCTGGCTGCCGCCGGGCGGCTGGAGCACCACCCCGCTGCGCGACCAGATCGTCGTGCACCGCGGCGCCTACACGCTCACCTGGGTGCGCGACGGCCAGGCCCAGCAGACGTGGACCGTGACCGTCGGCGCGCCCGCGACCGAGACGCCGCTCGGGCGGACCTTCGTGCTGGGGCGCTCGGCGCAGCCGAGCAAGGTGTACGCGGGGCTGGACGTGCTCGCCCTCGGCGCGGTGCCGGACGACAAGAAGGCCGTCGCGAGCGGGCTGGCCGACGCGCACACGGGCATCCACGCCTGGTACCGCAACGAGTTCGGCTACCGCAAGTCCAACGGCTGCGTGCGGATGCCGCCGGCGGCCCAGAAGACCCTGCTGGACAACATCGGCTCGGGCACCTCGGTGGTCGTGCTCCCGTAGGGATCAGATCGGGGTGACCGGCGGCGGACCTGGCAGCGACGGCGCGCCAGCGCCGAGCGGTGTCTGGCGGGAGCGACGGTCCGCACCACTGCGGACCCGAGTCATGTGCTTGAGTTTGCGCGGGACCGTTCGGGGAGGCGATATGTCGCGGCGCTTCGCGCCGCGACATATCGGACATTTCATGATTTAGCGGTATCTCATGCCGTGTTCAGGGGTTCGCCGGTCTCCAGCAGCGACTTCAGGCTCGCGATCAGCTCCGGCCAGCCCTCCGACAGGCCCGGGAGCACCGCGCTGCCCTCCTCGAAGCCGTCGTGGGTCACGGTGAGCTTCACGTGCTCGCCGCGCGGCTCGAGCTCGAAGGTCACCTTCGAGCGCGGCTCCCCTGCGACCTCGTCGAGGTAGCGCTCGTCGATGTCGTAGGCCTTGGCCCACTCGGGGGTGAAGCTGTGCCACGAGTACGACAGGCGGGTGAACGGGTCGGCGACGAGCACCACCTGCTCGGGATCGGCGAGCACCGTGTCGTTGCGGTCGAGCCGCCAGGTCATCACGGAGCCGGGGCGCCAGTCGGTCTCGAAGGCCAGCCCCCAGTACCGCCGGGTGAACGCGGGGTCCGTGATGCCCTTCCAGAGCTGCTCGGGCGTGGTGCGGATGTAGGTCGTGTAGACGAACTCGGGCCTGCTCATCGATGGTCCCTCCAGAGCCTTCTTGAGGTCGGCGAGCGCGTCGACCCGCCGCCGGTCGTAGCGGCTGATCCAGCGCTCGGCGATGTCGCTGATCGGGGCGGCGTTGAGGTAGTGCAGCTTCTCCCGGCCCCGGCGGACCGTGGTCACCAGGCCGGCCTCCTCCAGCACGGCCAGGTGTTTGCTGACCGACTGGCGGGTCATGTCCAGGCCCGCGCAGAGCTCGCGCAGGGTCTGCCCGTTGGCGTGGTTGAGCCGGTCGAGCAGCGCGCGCCGGCTCTCGTCGGCCAGCGCCCGGAACACATCAGTCACCGTCGCACCCTAATACGCAGCCTTTCGGTTGCCCATGTTAGGCAGCCATTTGGTTGCCTGTCAACGCGAACGAGTGACTGGGCGAACCTTCGCGGTGCCGCACCCGGTTTGACGTTCTGTGTTCACCACCGGTGATGATGCGGCGGCCCGCATGCGCCATGAGCTGCACACGCCGCTGACCTCGATCAAGGCGTACACCCGATTGCTGCGCGACGACCTGCCCCCGGACGGCCCCGGCGATGGCGCGGCATGCTTGGACGCGATCGATCGCAACGCGCTGCGGCTGGAGCGGTACGTCGACAGCGTCGTGCTCCCCCTGGCCTCCACGACCACCACCACCCCGCCCGCCCGGGAGGGCGCGACAGACCTCGTGGCCGTGGTACGCGACGCCGTGGACCTGGCCCGCCGTGTGGCCGTCGCCGGCGCGGTGAGCGTGCACGCCGACGCGCCCGAGACCGCCCGGGTCGCCGTGGACGAGATGATCTGCCGGCACCTCGTGGGCCAGCTCGTCCTGTGGCTGACGATCGCGGCACCGCCGCGCGCCCACGTGGAGATAACCTTGCGCCGCGACCCGTCCATCCGCCTCGACGCCCGAATCGTGCCGGCGGGCGAACTGACGTCGGCAGCCCCCCAGCGACGCCCGAGCGACACACCCCCGAAGCCGGCCCCGGACGTCCAGGTCGCACGGGCGGTGGCGAACCTGTGCGGCGGAGACTTGCGCTTGGACGACACCTCGTTCCGGCTGTCACTGCCGTCCTCGGTCTTGGCCCCGTCGCCGCGCTGATGCTGCTCGCTTCTCCGCGCGGATCCGGCACGCTCTTCCACGAGCACGGCGCGTTGACGCCTTCACGTGCACCATTCACGCGAGCGCTGTTCGCGCTAAGCGCGCCTGTTCACGCACACGTCCGAGCGCCGCAAGCCCTGCCGCCCCGCAGGCGTCTGATCTGCACGCCGCGTCCACGGGCACGCTCCCGTCGGCACCCCATCCACGCAGGCGGCCGAACCGCGCGCCTCCACGCCGCGTGCACGCAGGGATCCGAGCGCTGGGCGCCTCCGCACGCCCCCACACGCCCCGTTCACGCACACGTCCGAGCGCCGCACGCCGCCACGCGCCGCATCCGCATAGGCGACCGAACGCCGCCCTGCCTGGACTCCGGACTCACACGGCACGCATCCGAGCACCACGGGCCGCGTCGGCGGTCGGGCATCGCGGGGCCGTCGACGGGCGCTCCCGGCACGCGACATCGACAGTGCCCCGACCCGTGCTCGCGCGCCGTCGTGCGGCACGCTGGTCCGAGCCGTGGCCAAAGTGAGGTCGAAATCGATTGCCATCCGGATCGGTACCGCTGATTCGGGTCGGACCGGCCGCGTGCGGGTGGCTGTTTCCTGGTCGCTTTCGGCGGTGCAATCGCGCGGCTGCGGCCTGCAAGATTGTTGCGCCGGAGGAACAGTGGCGGCAGGCTCGGAGCAGACGCTGGCGGGATTTTCCTCGGCGGGCCGGGTTGCGTCGGGTTGCGCCTGTGCCGGGGCGTTTTCCGCAGTTCCATGGATGCGGCGCAGCTTCTCCGCATGCCGCCGCACCAAACCCCAATCACGCCGCCGCTGAGCTTCCCGACGAAACTCATCCTTCCCCGGCCACCAATTCCGGGCCTTCGTCCGATCCCGCATAGCAGCCAATTCCCGAGAACTGAACAACTGCATCTGCCCCATACCAAGAATTATCCCAGAGTACGACCGATCCAACGATCCCGGACCAGGCCACTGCACAAATGGCGAACATATTGAACCGGGACCACCGAATGATGACCCGCACGAACCCGGCACATTCACAACGGCCGAGAGGAATGCCCAGTGGGCAACAACGCCGCTGGACCACGCTTACTCATTGAGCGACCAACGACGGCCCGCGCCTCCGACCGCCCAGCGAAGCAAAGGCAAAGGCATCCTGAAGCTGAAACCGGGCACGGCGGTTTCCAGGGGTCGTTGCAACACGGAGTGTTAGCTGGTGGCGGCTAGGACTCGGGTGAGGCGTTCGGCTGGGGTGTCCCAGCCGAGGGCTTGGCGGGGCCGGCCGTTGAGTTCGGCGGCGACGGCGGCAAGGTGTTCGGGGCTGTGGCCGGCCAGGTCGGTGCCTTTGGGGAAGTATTGGCGCAGGAACCCGTTGGTGTTTTCGTTGGAACCGCGTTGCCAGGGGCTGTGCGGGTCGCAGCAGTAGACGGACATGTCCGCGGCGATGCTGAACTGGTGTGGTGTAGGGCCATTTCTGCGCCTTGGTCCCAGGTCAGGGATCGTTTCAAGGTGGTTCGGAAGGGTGGCGGCGGTGTCGAGGAGGGCGTCGCGGACGGTTTCGGCGCTGCGGCCGCGGTCGCCGAGGTGGACGAGCATCACGTAGCGGGTGGCGCGTTCGACGACGGTGCCGATCGCGGACCGGCCGTCCTTGCCGATGATGAGGTCGCCTTCCCAGTGCCCGGGGATCGCGCGGTCGTCGGCTTCGGCGGCGGAGCCGGCGCTGATCTGCGCCGGGCTGTGCCGGCAGGCGAGCAGGTCCCGGACCAGATCCCGCAGGACCGGGTTCCCGGCCAGCTTCGGCGTCTTGGGCCGGGCCCGGCGGCGCGCTGCTGCGCGGCGAACGGCTAATAGCCGCCGCCGTCCAGGTCCCGGTTCCGGGCGATCTCCCGGCTGACCGTGCACCTCGGCCGGCCCAACTCCACCGCGACCGCCGCCTGCGACACACCCGCAAGCAACCGGTCACCGATCACGACCCGCTCCTCAAGGCGACAAGAACCCAGCCGACACCACCACCGGCGCCGACACCCCAACCAACCGACACGCCACACCCGTCCGCACACCCAGCCCAACGAGCTCGGCATACACCCCTGCAGGCGACGACTCTCCCGAATCTCGAACACGACAACCCCTGATCAAGTCAGGTGTTGCAACGACCCTCTGAAACCGGGCACAGGCGAAATATCCGAAAAGTCGCGGCGCGCAGCGCCCGACTTTTCGCGCGAACACGTCAGCGGCTATGCGAGCGGAACGCCACCGGATCGAAGCGGCCGTGCAAGCGTGCGTCCAGCCAGTGCAGGGCCTCCCGCCGGAAGACCTCCGGCGTCATCGCCCCCGCCCCGTCCGGGATCGCGCCGGCCAGGTCGCCGTCCAGGTCGTGCAGGTTCGTGCGGTGTACGAGTTCCGGCTCCGCCGGCCAGGTGCCGAAGACCACCAGTGCCGGGATCTCCCGCTCGGCCAGGGCCCGCAGGGTGAGGGCCGTGTGGTTCAGGGTGCCCAGCCCGGGCCGGGCGACCACGATCGCCGTGGCCTGCAGCGCCGCGGCCAGGTCCAGGATCGTCCAGCCGCCCTCGCCGAGCGGGACCAGCAGGCCGCCGGCGCCCTCGATCAGGGTCACGTCATGGTCCTCGACGACGGTGCGGATCGCCAGCTGGGCCATGACCGCCGTGAGCGCGTCCTCGCCCGCCACCCGGGCTGCGGCCAGCGGGGCGAGCGGGTCCGGGAACTCGGACAGGGTGCGGGTCGTGTCCGGGCCGGCCAGGCGGGCCACGGTCATCGCGTCCGGCTCGTCGCCGTCGGCGGTGCCGGTCTGGGCCGGCTTCACCACGGCGACGCGCTGGCCCGCGGCCGTGGCGGCGGCGGCGATGGCGGCGGTCGCGATGGTCTTGCCCACGCCGGTGTCGGTGCCGGTGATCACGAGCGGGCCGGTGAGCGGGCCCGGGATCTCCTCGCCGAACAGGGCGTCCAGGGGGGCGTTCAAGGGCGTTCCTTCAGGATGATGTCGAGCGCCTCGTCGAAGGCCTCGGGCGCGAGGCCGACGTTGACGGTCAGGCGCAGGCGGGAACGTCCGTCCGGTGTGGACGGTGGGCGGAAGCAGCCTACCGCCACGCCCCGCTCTCGGCAGGCCTGCGCCCACGCCAGGGCCTCGTCCGGACCGGGGGCCGCGACCGAGATGACGCCGCCGGCCGGGGTGGGGACCTCCAGGCGCTCGGCCGCGCGGGCGGCCCGGGCGCGCAGCTCGGCGCGCAGGTCGTCGCCGCCGGCGAGCAGGTCCAGCGCGGCGCGGGCGCCGGCGGCCACGGCGGGCGGGAGGGCGGTGTCGAAGATGAAGGTGCGGCCGGTGTCG
This sequence comes from Dactylosporangium thailandense, assembly GCF_059739745.1. NCBI lineage: Bacteria > Bacillati > Actinomycetota > Actinomycetes > Micromonosporales > Micromonosporaceae > Dactylosporangium > Dactylosporangium thailandense. The sequence continues at coordinate 11,830,202 of NZ_AP029195.1, read as the reverse complement.
ACGAGCTGGCGGTGCAGCTGGGGCGGGCCCGCGATCACGCCGCCGGACGCGCCCAGGGACTTCGACAGGGTCGCGGTCACCACCAGGCCGGGCGCGCCCGCCAGGCCGGCCGCGGCGACCCCGCCGGCGCCCCGGGGGCCGATGACCCCGAGGGCGTGGGCGTCGTCGACGAGCAGCAGGGCGCCGTGGGCGCGGGCGGCCTCGTAGAGCTCGGGCAGCGGTGCCAGGTCGCCGTCGACGGAGAAAACGCTCTCGGTCACGACCAGCGCCGGGCGGCCCGGGTGCGCGGCGAGGAGGGCCCGGACGGCGCCGGGGTCGGCGTGCGGGGCGACCACGGTCTCGGTCCCGTCGCGGCCGGCCCGGGCGAGGCGGCAGCCGTCGACGATGGAGGCGTGGTTGTGGGCGTCGGAGACGATCAGCGCGCCGGGGCGGGCCAGGGCGCGCACGGCGCCGAGGTTGGCCAGGTAGCCGGACGAGTACACCAGCGCCGACTCGAACCCGAGCAGCGAGGCGAGGCCGTCCTCCAGCTCCTCGTGCAGCGCGGTCGTCCCGCGCACCAGGCGCGAACCCGTGGCGCCGAGACCGTACTGCGACAACGCGGAAGCGGCGGCGGCGAGCACCGCCGGGTGGCGGGAGAGACCGAGGTAGTCGTTGCCCGCCAGGTCGAGCAGATCGGCGGCGCGGGGCCGCAGCTCACGGCGCAGACCGGCCGCCCGCCGGGCCGCGGCCTCCTCATCGAGCGCGGTCAGCCACTCCACCGGGACTCCCCCTGCCGTTGTAGGACCCCTACGATACCGATTGTGCGGTGTGCACAAAGTCATCGGGTACGGACAGGCGACCCGAACGATTTGTAAGGTACGAGCATGCTTGATGCTGCCAAGGCCGTGCTGGACACCGGCAAGGGCCTCGACCTCGACGGGGTGCTCGCGGTGCTGACCTGCGCCGACGAGGAGCTGCCGGAATACCTCGCGATCGCCCACGACGTGCGGATGCGCTGGTGCGGCCCGGAGGTCGAGGTCGAGGGCATCGTGTCGCTCAAGACCGGCGGCTGCCCCGAGGACTGCCACTTCTGCTCCCAGTCGGGCCTGTTCGCCTCGCCGGTGCGGGCCGTCTGGCTCGACATCCCCTCGCTGGTCGAGGCGGCCCGGCAGACCGCGGCGACGGGCGCGACCGAGTTCTGCATCGTGGCCGCGGTGCGCGGGCCCGACGAGCGGCTCATGACGCAGCTCGCCGACGGGGTCGCGGCGATCCGCGCGGCCGTGGACATCAACATCGCCGCCTCGCTCGGCATGCTCACCCAGGCGCAGGTGGACCGGCTGGCCGAGCTGGGCATCCACCGGTACAACCACAATCTCGAAACCGCGAAGTCCTACTTCCCGAACGTCGTGGGCACCCACACCTGGGACGAGCGCTGGGACACGCTGCGGATGGTCCGCGCGGCCGGCATGGAGGTCTGCTGCGGCGGCATCCTCGGCCTCGGCGAGAGCGTCGAGCAGCGCGCCGAGTTCGCGATCCAGCTGCAGGAGCTCGACCCGCACGAGGTGCCGCTGAACTTCCTCAACCCGCGCCCGGGCACGCCCCTGGCCGAGCAGCCGGTGCTCGACCCGAAGGACGCGCTGCGGGCGATCGCCGCGTTCCGCCTGGCGCTGCCGCGGACGCTGCTGCGGTACGCGGGCGGCCGGGAGATCACCCTGGGCGACCTCGGCACCCGCGACGGGCTGCTCGGCGGGGTCAACGCGGTGATCGTGGGCAACTACCTGACCACGCTCGGCCGCTCGCCCGAGCAGGACCTGGCGCTGCTGGACGAGCTGAGCATGCCGGTCAAGGCCCTGTCGGCGACGCTGTGACCTACTGCGACCGGTGCGGGGAGCCGCTGGCCGGCGGCTCCCACGACGCGTGTGCGCAGGCCAGGACGCTCGAGCCGCCGCGGTACTGCACCCACTGCCGCCGCCGCATGAAGGTCCAGGTGCTGCCGAGCGGGTGGTCGGCCGCCTGCGTCGAGCACGGCGTGCTCACGAGGTAGGGCCGCCCCACTCGGTCGCCGCGGCCGCGGCGCGCTCCAGCGTGCGGGGGTTCACCCGGGCGATGGAGGCCGCGATCCGGCCGCGGCTCTGCAGCACCGCCGCGGCTCTTCTGGTCTGCTGGAGCACCCGGAGAATCCGGGGACGGCGCAGCCGGTTGTACTCCTGCAGCGCCGCCGGCACCGCCCCGCCCGCGAGCACCGTCTGCAGGGTCGCCACGTCCTCCAGCGCGAGGGAGGCGCCCTGGGCCAGGTGATGGGGCATGGCGTGGGCCGCGTCGCCGACGAGCGCGTAGCCGCCCGCGCCCGCCACCGGCCCGAACGTGTCCGGCAGCGGGGTGAGCTCGCCGACCGGCTCCTGCACCAGGTCCTCGGCCTCGGTGGCGTCCAGCAGCTGGGCGACGGGCGCGTGCCAGCCGGCGAACCAGCGCCGCAGCAGGGCCAGCTGGCCGGCGGGCGGCTCGGGGCGCAGCGCGCCGGGCACGGTCGCGACCCAGGAGATGCCGCCGCGGGTCGAGCCGCCGGCCGAGCCGCGCTCCCCGAGCGACGCGTAGGCGAAGCGCTGCCCGGAGCCGAGGAGCTCGCCGTGCGCGGGGAGGCCGGCGGGGAGCTCGGGGACTCGGTACCAGGGGATGACCGCCCGCCACGCCGCGAACCCGGCGCTGGCGAAGGTGGTCGCGGCGGCGAGCCGGCGCCGGATCGCGCTGTCCGGCCCGTCCGCGGCCACGATCAGGTCGGCCTCGAACGTCACCCGGCCGTCGCCGACCGCGGGCCGGTCGCGGCGCACCCGGGCGCTCTGCACGGCGATGCCGCTGCGGACGTCGACCTGGTCGCCGAGGCCGGCGATGAACGCGTCGTGCAGGTCCTCGCGGTGCACGACGACCGGCGGCGAGCCGACGTCGCCGGTGGTCGTGACCGCGGCCGGCGGCACCAGCCAGGAGCCGTCCGGCCGGCGGATGCCCGCGGGCGGGACCGGCGTGGAGATGCCGTCCAGGCCGGCGGCCAGGCCCAGGGCCCGCAGCGCGCGGACCCCGTTGGGCCACAGGACCAGCGCGGCGCGGCCGGGCCGGAGCCGGTCGTCGCGTTCGAGCAGGGTGACCTTCCAGCCGGAGCGGGCCAGCGCGCCGGCGGCGGCGAGCCCGCCGATGCCGGCGCCGACCACTACCGCCGTGCGCATCAGCCCTGCGTTTCCTTGGTTTCCTTCTCTTCCTTCGCCGCTTCCCCGGGTTCTTCCTCGGGCCCGGGAGCCGCCTCGACCGCCTGCGGCTCCTCGTCGGCTCCGGCGCCGGCCGGGGCGGCGTCCGGGTCGACCAGCGTGATGTGGCCGTCCTCGTCGTACGTCACGTGCTCCTGCGGGCCGCGCACGCGCAGGAAGTACACGAGTGCCGCGGCGAAGACGATGATCGACGTCCAGTTGTTCAGGCGCATGCCCAGGAAGTGGTGCGCGTCGTCGATGCGCAGCAGCTCGACCCAGAAGCGCCCGACGGTGTAGAGCATCACGTAGATCGCGAAGGCGCGGCCGCGGCCGAAGCGGTACTTGCGGTCGAGCAGCCAGACGGCCACGGCGACGCCGATGCACCACAGCGACTCGTAGAGGAACGTCGGCTGGAACACGCCCAGGACGATCGGCTGCCCGCCGGCCTCCAGCGCCCGGCCGTGCTCGGTGTCCCAGTTGTAGACCTTGAGGCCCCACGGCAGGGAGGTCTCCTTGCCGTACAGCTCGTTGTTGAACCAGTTGCCCCAGCGCCCGAGCGCCTGGGCCACCGGCAGCGCGACGGCGAGCGCGTCGGCCGTCATCGCGAACGGCAGGTTCATCCGGCGGCACGCGATGTAGGCGCCGAGCGCGCCCGCCGCGATGCCGCCCCAGATGCCGAGGCCGCCCTCCCAGATCTTGAATGCCTTGAGGATCGAGCCGTTCTCCCCGAAGTACGCCTCCGGGGACGTGATCACGTGGTAGAGCCGGGCGCCGACGATGCCGAACGGCACCGCCCAGATCGCCACGTCGAGGATCACCCACGGCGGCGCGCCCCGCGCCCGCAGGCGGCGGTCGGCGATGTAGCAGGCGGCCACGATGCCCAGCACGATGCAGAGCGCGTAGGCGCGCAGGGGAATCGGTCCGAGGTCCCAGACGCCACGGGTCGGGCTCGGGATCTCGGCCAGCGGAGAGAGGGCAGCATTCACGGGTGCACACGCTACCGCCGATCCGCCAGGAAGCGATGCCCGGGCCGGGTGGAGACCCTGGAGAGATCACCACCAGCGAAGGTCTCGCGACGCTGCGCAGGCCGGCCTAGAGTCGGGACATGAGCTACTCAACGCTGAGTAACGGTAGCAAGGTGACCTGCGCGGTCGCCGCGGTCATCGAGGACGCGGCCGGCCGCGTTCTTCTTTGCCGGCAGGCCGGCGGCCACGGGCTGTGGGGACTGCCGGGCGGGAAGATCCGCGCGGAGGAGAGCCCGGTGCACGCGGTCATCCGGGACGTGCGCGAGGAGACCGGCCTGGAGACCGAGGTCGTCGAGCTGCTCGGCATGTATCAGCTGACCGGCGACGGGTGTGGCAGCAGCACCCCCGACCTGTTCGTGCACGTCTTCCGCGGCCGGCTCGACGGCGGCGGCCCGGCCGTCAACGCCCCCGGCCGGATCAGCCGGCTCTCGTGGCACTCCCCCGGCGCGCTGCCCGAGCCGATGACCGCGACGACGCGCACCGCGCTCGCCGACGCCGCCGCCGGGCGGGCCGGCGTGATCCGCGAGCTCGAGCGCGACCCCGAGCCCGAAGTCATCGACGCCTGAAGTTTTCCCGTAGTTTTCATGAGGGACCGGGACCGCCGCCCCGCCCTCTGGATCGCGGCGCCCCCCATCCGCGATGATCTTCGGTATGGCCCCGCGGTACTACGCGCTCGGCGACTCGATGTCGATCGACGACTACGCGGGCGGGCCCGGACTGGGCGCCGCCTCCCTGCTCGCCGACGACCTCGGCATCGAGCTGAAGCTGCTCGCGCGCGACGGCGCGACGAGCGATGACGTCGTGCGCCGCCAGATCGGCCAGGTCGCGGGGCGCCCGGCCCTGGTGACCATCACGATGGGCGGCAACGACCTGCTCACCGCGATCGTCGAGTCCCCCGACAAGGTGCCGGCCGCGGTCGAGGCGACCGCCGCGAACTACGACGCGACCCTGGCGACCCTCGCCGCGACCGGCGCGCGGATCGTGGTGAGCACCGTGTACGACCCCACGGACGGCACCGGGGACCTCTCGTGGGCCGGGCTGCCCGACGTCGACGAGGGCCTGGCGCTGCTGCACTCCATGAACGCGGCGATCCGGGCGGCGGCGGCCCGGCACGGCGCGGCCGTCGCGGACCTGCACGCGGCGTTCCTCGGGCACGGCGCGCAGGCCGGCGACATCACCCGGCCCGACTCGCACCCGGCCAACCGCGAGCTGTGGCTGTGCGGGCACATCGAGCCGAACGCGTGGGGCGCTCAGGCGATCCGGGACACCTGGCGGGCCGCGCTACGAGGCTGAGAACGCGTGGAGCTTCTGGACGGCGGCGAAGTACACGTGATCGCCGGCCAGCAGCAGGGGCTCCTCGCCGCGCATGGCGTCCACGCCGATCTCCAGGCGCCGGATGAGCCGGCCGGTGCCCGTGTCGGCCGCGATCAGCTCGACGCGGTGGGTGCTCACGCCGCCACGGACCGCGAAGTGGTACACCATCGCGTAGACGACGCCGCCGCCGTTCACCGGGGCCCAGTAGGAGGCGTCGACCTCCCCGCCGAGGCCGTAGGAGGTCCGCCAGCGCCGGGCCCCGGTGCCGGTGTCGAACGCGGCCAGGCCGCCGTGGCCGTCGACGACGAAGAGCGCGCCGTCGCCGAGGCTCGCGTGCACCGGCGCCTCCAGGGTCTGCGCGTCGCACCAGCGCAGGGCGCCGTCGGCGGCGGCGTAGGCGCAGATGCCGCGCTCGCCGACCGCGTACACGGCGTCGCCGGCCGCCACGAGCTCGGCGCCGCTCGCGGGTCGCCGCCAGACCTGGGCGCCGGTGACGGCGTCGAAGGCCGCGACGGCGGGCTGGGTGCCGTTGGACCCGCTCATCTCGACGGTGTTCGGTTCGGTGCCGATCGACGTGATGCCGCCCGGCTCGATGCCCTGCAGCACGAGGCCGCCGAGCCGGACCGGGACGTGGAAGCCGGGCTCGCCGCCGAGCGGGGCGGTCCAGGCGGCCGAGCCGTCGGCGGTGCGGTACGCGGTGAGGGTGTCGCCGGCCGCGCGCAGGATCAGGTCGCCGGCCGCGGTGAAGCCGCCCGAGACCGGGTCGGGCAGGTCCACGGTCCACTGCCGTTCGCCCCGCAAGGTGTACGCGCGCAGCGTGCGCAGCAGCGCCGGGCGCTCGACCGCCTCGACGAGCAGCGTGTCCCCGGCCGCCGCCAGCTGCCCGAACGCCAGGCCCGGGGCGTCGGCCACGGGGCCGAGGTCGTGCCCGGTCGCGGCGTCGTAGCGGCGGATCTGCCCCGACGGGCCGCCGGACGAGCGGAACACGGTGCCGTCGATCACGATCGCGCCGCCGACCTGCTCGCCGGGGCGGGTGGCGGGCGCGGCCCAGGCCGGACGCAGGTGCTTCGCGGTGGCGGCGTCCAGGGGACCGGTCAGCGCCTGGTGACCGGAGCGGCCGGGGTCGCCGCCGTCCTGCCGCCAGTCGGCGTCGGCGGTGGAGCCGTAGCCGATGCCGGCCGCCTCCGCCCCGCCGGGCAGGGAGACCAGCGCGGTGGACACGGCCGCCAGGAGGAGCACGTGTGGTACAAAACGGAAAGAAAGCCGCACGGGGGACTCAACGAGCCCACCCGCCCGTTAGTGGCGGCGAACGCCCTCGGCCAGTTCCGCGCTCAGCTTGGCCACCGCCGCGACGCCGGCCGCCGGGCTGTCGGCCTCCAGCAGGCACCGCACGAGCGCGCTGCCGACGATGACGCCGTCGGCGAAGGCCGCGGTCTCGGCCGCCTGGGCGCCGTTGGAGACGCCGAGGCCGACCGCGACCGGCACGCTCGAGCCGATCGCGCGGACCCGCTCGACGATCACGGGGGCGGCGCTGCTGGTCCGGTCGCGGGCGCCGGTGACGCCCATGACGCTCGTGGCGTAGACGAAGCCCCGGCAGGCCGCGACGGTGCTCGCGATGCGGGCGTCGGTCGAGGACGGCGAGACCAGGAAGACGCGGTCGAGGCCGTGCTGGTCGGACGCGGCCAGCCACGGGCCGGCCTCGTCCGGGATGAGGTCGGGCGTGATGAGGCCCGCCCCGCCGGCCGCGGCCAGGTCGGCGGAGAAGCGCTCGACGCCGTAGCGCTCGACGAGGTTCCAGTAGGTCATGGTGAGGATCGGCGCGCCGGTCGCCGCCGCGGCCTCCACGGTGGCCAGGCCGTCGCGGACCCGGAAGCCCGCGGCGAGCGCGGCCTCGGTGGCGCGCTGGATGACCGGGCCGTCCATGACCGGGTCGGAGTACGGCAGGCCGACCTCGACGATGTCGACCCCGTTGTCGATCATGGCGCGGACGGCGTCCGTCGCGGTGGCGACGTCCGGGAACCCGGCCGGCAGGTAGCCGATCAGCGCGCTGCGCCCCTCGGCCTTGGCCTTGTCGAACGCGGTCTGGACGCTCATACGCCGAACCACTCCCGGGCGGTGTCCATGTCCTTGTCGCCGCGGCCGGACAGGCACACGACCACGGCCGGCTCGCGGCCCAGCTCGGCGGCCAGGGCCGGGATGACGCGCAGCGCCCCGGCGACGGCGTGCGCGCTCTCGATCGCCGGGATGATGCCCTCGGTGCGGCACAGCAGCTTGAACGCGTCCATCGCCTCGGCGTCGGTCACCGGCTCGTAGCGGGCGCGGCCGGTGTCGTGCAGGTAGGCGTGCTCGGGCCCGACCGCCGGGTAGTCCAGGCCGGCCGAGATCGAGTGCGACTCGACCGTCTGGCCGTCCTCGTCCTGCAGCAGGTAGGTCCGCGCGCCGTGCAGCACGCCGGTCGAGCCGCCGGTGATGCTGGCCGCGTGCCGGCCGGTGTCGACGCCGTCGCCGCCGGCCTCGAAGCCGTAGAGGCGCACGTCCGTGTCGGGCACGAACGCGTGGAACGCGCCGATCGCGTTGGAGCCGCCGCCGACGCAGGCCGCGACCGCGTCGGGCAGCCGGCCGGTCTGCTCGAGGATCTGCCGGCGGGCCTCGACGCTGATCCCGCCGACGAAGTCGCGGACCATCGCCGGGAACGGGTGCGGGCCGGCCGCCGTGCCGAGCAGGTAGTGCGTGTCGTCGACGTTGGTCACCCAGTCGCGCAGGGCCTCGTTGATCGCGTCCTTGAGCGTCTTGGAGCCGGTCGTGACGGGCACGACGGTGGCGCCGAGCATGCGCATGCGGGCGACGTTGAGGGCCTGACGACGGGTGTCCTCCTCGCCCATGTACACGACGCACTCGAGGTCGAGCAGCGCGCACGCGGTGGCGCTGGCCACGCCGTGCTGGCCCGCCCCGGTCTCGGCGATGACCCGGGTCTTGCCCATGCGCTTGGTCAGCAGCGCCTGGCCGAGAACGTTTCGGACCTTGTGCGCACCGGTGTGGTTGAGGTCCTCGCGCTTGAGGAAGATCGTCGCACCGGTACCACGGGAGAGCCGCTCGGCCCGGTAGAGCGGGCTGGGCGTGTTGGCGTAGTCGCGCAGCAGCCGCCCGAACTCGGCCTGGAACGCCTCGTCGGCCTGGGCGTGGCGGTAGGCGGCGTCGAGCTGGTCGAGCGCGGCGATGAGCGCCTCGGGGACGAACCGGCCGCCGTAGGTGCCGAAGTGCCCCTCGGGGTCGGGCAGCAGGCCCGCCGCCGAGAGGAACGCGCCGGCACTCACCGGGCCGCCCGCGGGGTGGCCGGGTGGCTGCCGGCGGTGACGAGCTCGGCGACGGCGTCGCGCGGGCTCTTCTGCGTGACCAGGCCCTCGCCGACCAGCACGGCGTCGGCGCCGGCGGAGGCGTAGCGGATCAGGTCGTGCGGCCCGCGGACCCCGGACTCGGCGATCTTGACGACCTCGGCCGGCAGCCCGGGCGCGATGCGCTCGAACACCGTCCGGTCGACCTCGAGCGTGCGCAGGTTGCGCGCGTTGATCCCGATGACCCGGGCGCCGGCCTCCAGCGCGCGGTCGGTCTCCTCCTCGTCGTGCACCTCGACCAGGGCCGTCATGCCGAGGCTCTCGATGCGGTCGAGGAGCCCGGAGAGCGTGTTCTGGTCGAGCGCGGCGACGATCAGCAGCACCAGGTCGGCGCCGTAGGCCCGGGCCTCGTGCACCTGATACGACGACACCACGAAGTCCTTGCGCAGCATCGGGATGTCGATCGCGGCCCGGACGGCCGCGAAGTCGTCGAGGCTGCCGCCGAACCACCGGCCCTCGGTGAGCACGCTCACGCAGCGGGCACCGCCGGCCGCGTATTCCTTCGCGAGCTCCGCCGGGTCCGGGATCTCGGCCAGCGCGCCCTTCGACGGCGAGGCGCGCTTGACCTCGGCGATGACGCCGACGCCGGGGGCGCGCAGCTTGGCGTAGGCGTCCCTCGGCGGCGGGGCCTCGGCGGCGCGCTGTTTGATCTCTGCCAGGGGCACCTGGGCCTCGCGGACCGCCAGGTCCTCGCGCACTCCGGCGAGGATCTCGTCGAGCACCCGGCCGCTTTCCGCGTTGATCAAGGAGCTCCCCTCTCCGGTGGTCATGCGACCGATGCTAGGTCGCCCCCGGTCAGTGGACGGTCGCGGGGGTATGGCCGACATCACCTGATGGACTAGGGCATAATGCCTCGCCGCCGCGTTTTGTCGTACCCCCGCTCTAGGGTGTCGGCATGAGCGTGACGCGAGCGAACACATTGACGGCCACCTGGGCGTCCGTGTCCGCCGCGGCGGTCCTCTCGGCGGCGGCGATCTATCCCCTGCTGGCCCTGCTCGCCTCCGTCGCCGGTGGCCGGGCCCGCACCGAGCTGCTCGCGGTCGCCCCCACGCCGCTCGATCTTCCCGTCCGCGGCGCGCTCGGGCTGTGGGCGCGGGAGGGGGTGCCGCTCACCCTCGACTGGGCCGCCCGCGCCGACCCGCGCCTGACCGGCGACCCCGCGATCGACCGCCCGCTGCTGGACGCCTGGGCCGCGGCCCAGACCGGCGCGCCGGTGCCCCCGTTCGGGTTCGCCGGCGCCGACGAGGGCGCCCTGGTCCTGGCCGCGGCCCTGGCCGTCACCGCCGACTGGGCCGGCCCGTTCACCGACGGCGTGCTGCGCCCCGCGACCGGCCCGTGGGCGGGCCGGCGCCTGGCGTCGCTGCACCGCCGCGACCCCGACCTCACCGCCCTGCGCTGCGCCACCACCCCCGCCGGCCCGGTCACGCTGCTCACCGTCCGCGGCACCGGCGACGTCGACGTGGTCCTGTGCACCGCGGGCGGCACGGCCCCGGCGCCGGCCGTGCTCGCCGCGGCCGTGGAAACGTTCACCGCCGCCCCCGTCGGCCGCCGCGGCCCCGGGATCACCGCGGCCCTCGTCGACGCCGACGACCCGGCGCCCGAGCTCGTCGTGAAAGTTCCCCGCTTCGCGGCCTCGGCCGCGCACGACCTGCTCGGCGCGGCCGAGGTGTTCGGCCTGCGCGCGGCCGCCGCTCCCGGCCTGTTCCCGGGCATCAGCGCCGAGCCGCTGCGGGTGGCGGCGGCGGGGGGTGAGCGTGGCGGCGGCCTTCACCGGCCCCGGGTTCCGCGCCGCGCCGGTGACGCGCGCACCGGTCGTGCCGATGCTGCCGGGCCCGGCGGAGGGCACGGCCCGGGCGCTGCGGGTGACGGTCCGCTTCGACGAGCCGTTCGGCTATCTCGCCGTGCACCGCCCGACCGGCCTGGTGCTCATGGCGGGCTGGGTCGACACCCCTGAGGAGGCCCGGTGACGCCCGCTTCCCGCACGGCCCTCATCCGCGGCTCGCCCGCCGGTCGTCCGCCGGTTCCCACGCCACTCGCGGCCCCGGCTTCACACCTCGCGGACGGACGCCGCCCTTCCGACACCATGCCGCCCCGGCTTCGCACCTCGCGGACGGACCTTCCCGCACGGCCTTCGTCCGCGGCTCGCCCGCCGGTTCCCACGCCACTCGCGGCCCCGGCTTCACACCTCGCGGACGGACGCCGCCCTTCCGACACCATGCCGCCCCGGCTTCGCACCTCGCGGACGGACCTTCCCGCACGGCCTTCGTCTGCGGGTCGCCTGCCGGTCGATCGCCGATTCCCGCACCGCTCCTGGCCCCGGCTTCGCACCTCGCGGACGGACGCCGCTCTTCCGGCATCGCGCCGCGCCGGCCCGCAGCGCGCGCACCGGCCGCGGTCGACACGCAACCGACCTTCCCGCACGCCCCGCGCTCGTCCCCCACTCCTGCGGGCGCTTCCGAGCCGCAGCGCACACGCCAGCCACGATCCATACGCGACCGACCTGCCCGCACGGCCCGCACTCGTCCCCGGCTCCTACACCGCTCCCGGCCTCAGCTTCGTGGACGGGCGCCGCTCTTTCCGGCGCCGCACCGGGCACGCCAGCCACGATCCACACGCGATCGGCCTGCCCGCACTCGTCCGCGGCTCCTGCACCGCTCCCGGCCTCAGCTTCGTGGACGGGCGCCGCTCTTTCCGGCACCTCGCACGGCGGCCGCGATCCACACTGGACCGGCCTGCCCGCACCGTCCGCGCTCGTCCCTGGCTCCTGCGGGCGCCGTCCTTCCGGGCCTCAGCGCACACGCCGGCCGTGGTCCGCGCGGGATCCAGCCGCTTCCGGCACGACGTGGCACGGCCCGGCCCGTCGCGATCATGCTCGCGGTGGTGCTGAGCCAGTCGTTGGCGAAGGCGTGCGCCACAGGACCGGCCGGGTCGCGGTGCGGACTTGCGTTCTGGTGCGGGGGGCGAAGGCGTGCGCCACAGGACCGGCCGGGTCGCGGTGCGGACTCGCGTTCTGGTGCGGGGCCTGCGAAACCGGCCGGTCAGGACTCCTCGTGCTCCGGGACCGGCTCCGGCTCCGGGCGGCGCCAGCGGGCCGGGATCTCGCCCCTCGCCTGCATTTCCTTCCACTTCGCGAAGGGGTCGAACTCGTGCTCCAGCGGCTCCTGCTCCGGGCGTTCGGCCTCGGGGACGTGGATGAGGTTGATGCGGATGCGGTACCAGACCGAGTTGATCCCCCGCATCGAGTCGACCAGGACGTCGGCGGGCTCCAGGAGGGGCCAGACCGTCGCGTGGCGCTCCTTCCAGCGGTCGAGGTCGGCCAGGGCCTCCTCGCGCGTGGCGGTGCGCGTGATCTCGATCAGGGGCATGCTCGGCTGGCGGCGGCCGGCGCCCTTCTTGGCGGGCGCGCGCTTCTTGAAGGTGGACGCGAGCTCCAGCAGCGGCTCCAGCGAGCCGCGGGCGGACTCGATGCCCGTCCACGGGTCGGGGCGGGCGGGCACGGTGTCCACGGTGTACGCGGCCGGGTCGCAGCCGGGGACCTCGTCCCAGCTCAGGGGGGGCCGAGACCTTCGCCTCTTCCGACGGGCGTACCGAATAACCGGACGCGGTGGTGTGGTCCTTCGCGTTCTGGTTGTAGTCGAGGAACACCCCCTGCCGCTCCTCCTTCCACCACGCGCCGGTCGCGAGGTCCGGGGCGCGGCGGGCGACCTCGCGGGCGAAGCCCTCGGCGGCGCGGCGGACCTCGGCGAAGGTCCAGCGGGGCTCGATGCGCGCGTAGATGTGGAAGCCGCGGGAGCCGGAGGTCTTCGGCCAGCCCGCGAGCCCGTACTCCTCGAGGACCTCCCGCGCGATGAGCGCCACGTCGACGACCTGGCCCCAGGGCACGCCCGGCACCGGGTCGAGGTCGATGCGCAGCTCGTCGGGGTGGTCGAGGTCCTCGGCGAGCACGGAGTGGGTGTGCAGCTCCAGGCAGCCGAGGTTGATCACCCAGGCGAGCTGGGCGGCGTCGCGCAGGACGATCTCCTCGGCGGTGCGGCCGGACGGGTAGCGCAGCTGCGCGGTCTCGATCCAGTCCGGCCGTTTGGCGGGCGCGCGCTTCTGGAAGAACGCCTCGCCCTCGATGCCGTTGACGTATCGCTTGAGGGCCATCGGCCGCCCGCCCGCGCCCCGCAGGGCACCGTCGGCGACGGCCAGGTAGTAGCGCACCACGTCGATCTTCGTGCGGCCGGACTTCGGGAAGTACACCTTGTCCGGATTGGTGATCGTCACCTCGCGCCCGGCGACCTCGATCACTTCCTCAGCGCTGCTCGCCATGGGCCGAACCCTACTCGGGTCGATCACCCCTCGTCGGATCTTCGCCCCGGTCGAGCGCGTCCCACATGTCGGTCTGCGGGTGCTGGCGGCGGGCCGGCGCGGAGGTGCGTTCGTAGCGCGCGCCCATGCCCGGCCACGAGCGGCCCGAGCGCACGGTGACCGCGCCGGCCGCGGCCACGACGAGGCCGCCGAGCACGCACAGCAGCGGCCAGGCCACCCGGACGTGGTCGCCGAGGGTCACCAGGGACGCGACGGCCACGCCGGCGCCGGCGACGACGAGCAGGACGCCGACCGCGAGCCGGGCGGCGGCCCGGGTGGCCAGCAGCGCGCCGGCGCCGGCGAGCCCGACGACGGCCAGCGCGGTGAGCCAGGGCGCGATCTCGGTGCCGGTGCGGTCGACCTTCAGCGGCGGCAGCGGGGCCGGCTGCACGGTGACGACGGTCTGCCAGGATCGGGTGGCGGCGAACAGTACGACCGCAGCCGCCACGGCGCAGGCCACCGCCGTGGTCGCCAGGCCCCGCCGCCCCGAGAGGTTCACCGGGCCGGCCGCAGCGTCTCGGCGGTCGCGATGGCGGCCAGCACCGCGGCGGCCTTGTTGCGTGTCTCCGTCTCCTCCGCGGCCGGGTCGGAGTCGGCCACGATGCCGGCGCCGGCCTGGACGTAGGCGGTGCGGTCGCGCAGCAGCGCGGTGCGGATGGCGATGGCGGTGTCCATGTCGCCGCCGAAGCCGAAGTACCCGACGACGCCGCCGTACAGGCCGCGGCGCGTCGGCTCGAGCTCCTCGATGATCTCCATCGCGCGGACCTTCGGCGCCCCGGACAGGGTGCCGGCCGGGAACGTGGCCGCGAGGGTATCGAAGGCGGTGCGGTCGTCGTGCAGCTCGCCGACGACGGTCGAGACGATGTGCATGACGTGCGAGTACCGCTCGACCGTCATGAACTCGGGCACCTCCACCGTGCCGGGCTTGCACACCCGCCCGAGGTCGTTACGGGCCAGGTCGACGAGCATCACGTGCTCGGAGCGCTCCTTGGGGTCGGCGAGCAGGTCGGCCGCGAGCGCCGCGTCCTCCTCCGGCGTCGCCCCGCGCCACCGCGTGCCCGCGATCGGATGCAGCAGTGCCCGCCGCCCGTCGACCTTCACGTGTACCTCGGGTGAGGACCCGACCACGTCGAAGCCGTCGAAGCGCAGCAGGTACATGTACGGGCTGGGGTTGGTCGTGCGCAGTACGCGATAGACGTCGAGGGGGTCGGCGTCGGTCGCGCGCTCGAAGCGCTGGGCGACCACGATCTGGAAGCACTCCCCCGCGCGGATGGCCTCCTTGGCGGCCTCGACCGCCTTCGGGTACTCCCCGGCCGGCGTCCGGCTCACCACGTCGCCGAGCGGCACCCGGTCCACAGTGGACACCAGCGGCGGCGTCGGGCGGGACAGCGCGGTGGTCATCGCGTCGAGCCGGCCGATGGCCTGGTGGTACGCGGCGGCGACCGCGGCGTCGTCGGCCCCGGCCGCGGGCAGCACCGCGTTGGCGATGAGCAGCGCGGCGCCCTCGAAGTGATCCAGCGCGACGAGATCGGTGGCGAGCATCATCCCGAGCTCGGGGTGGCCGAGGTCGTCGAGGGCGATCTCGGGGAGGCGCTCGAAGCGGCGGACGGCGTCGTACGACAGGAAGCCCACCAGGCCGCCCGACAGCGGCGGCAGGTTGAGCTCGCGCAGGTCGGCGTCGTCGGCGGTCAGCGCGGCGATGGTCGCGCGGAGCACCTCGGTCGGGGCCCCGTCGAGCGGGACGTTCGCCGGGGGCGCCCCGAGCCAGTGCGCGTGCCCGTCCCGCTCCACGAGGGTGGCCATGCTGCGGACGCCGATGAAGCTGTACCGCGACCAGACGGCACCCGCCGCGCCCGCCCCCTGCTCCGCGGACTCCAGCAGGAACGTGCCGGGGCCGCCCGCCAGCTTGCGGTACACGCCGACCGGGGTCTCGCCGTCGGCCAGCAGGCGCCGCGTCACCGGAACGACACGCCGGGTGCGGGCGAGCTCGCGGAAGGTGGCCTCGTCGGGGGCCACGGCGCCGGTCGTCATCCGGATACCTCCAGCGGGGTGTAGAAGCAGGTGTGGTTGCCCGTGTGGCAGGCGGCGCCGGTCTGCTCGACCGTGATCAGCAGCGTGTCGCCGTCGCAGTCGACCGCGACCGACTTGACGTGCTGGACGTGCCCGGAGGTCTCGCCCTTCACCCAGTACTCGTTGCGGCTGCGCGACCAGTACGTGGCGCGACCGGTCGTGAGCGTGCGGTGCAGGGCCTCGTCGTCCATCCACGCGAGCATCAGCACCTCGCCGGTGCCGTGCTCCTGCACGATCGCCGGCACGAGTCCGGCCTCGTTGCGGCGCAGACGGTCGGCCACTTCTGGATCAAGGTTCGACGGCACGACGGCAATTCTCCCGCACCGTGCAGACTCGGCAGTTTGGGGTCTATGGCTGCTGGTGTTGAGGGGGTACCTTGGCGGTGCGCCGCACGGAAGATCTGCGCGGTCGCCCACCCTTCCCCGCCTGCCGACGGCCACCCCCTATCCGTCTTCCAGGGGGCACCCCACCGCCGGCCATGCGGTCGTCGGTTGCGGGCGCCGCACGGCCTCCCGGCGTCCGCGACCCCTGCGCTGAGCCAACCAGCAGTCCGACCGGGAGGCTGCCCCCGTTCGGACCGAGCCGGACGGAGGACCCATGCACCCCAACATCACCCCGCCGAACGACCAGCCGCCCTCCTCGTCGTCGTCTTCTTCCACTCCAGAGGCGGACGCGCCCGCCGAGGCCGTCGTACCGGCGCCGCGCGAGCCGCTCGACGACGCCGCTCCTGTCGCCACTGCCCCTGCCGCCACTGCCCCTCCCGCCGCTGAGGAAACCGCGGCGCTCGCTGATGATCCGGCCATCTCCGTCGCGGTGCCGGACGACATCTCGGCCCTCGTCGAGACCACTGGGGTTGCGGATGCCGAGGTCGTCGCGGGCGACGACACTCCTGCTGTCACCGATTCGGCCGTCGTTGAGAGCGAGGCGGTGGAGGATGGCGCGCCGGGCTCGGATGGGGAGGTCGCGGAGAGCGACGAGCCGGTTGCGGCGGCGACGGACGTCGCGGTTGCGGACGAGGCACCCGCGGACGTGACGTCGGTGGCCGACGAGACCGAGGAGGGCGGCGCTGCGGAGGAGGCCGCGGCCTCCGACTCGCCGGCCGCGCTTGTGGTTGAGGACGTCGCTGCGGAGGAGGTCGGCGCTGCGGAGGAGCCGGTCGCCTCGGTCGACGTGGAGGAGAGCGACGCCACCGAGGAGCCCGCGGCTGAGGCCGAGACCGCCGACGAGCCGGAGGTTGAGGCCGCCGCCGTCGTCTCGGACGAGGCCACTGAAGCCGAGGAGCCCGTGGTCGAGGCCGAGACCGCCGACGAGCCGGAGGTTGAGGCCGCCGCCGTCGTCTCGGACGAGGCCACTGAAGCCGAGGAGCCCGCGGCTGAGGCCGAGACCGCCGACGAGCCGGAGGTTGAGGCCGCCGCCGTCGTCTCGGACGAGGCCACTGAAGCCGAGGAGCCCGTGGTCGAGGCGGAGGCGTCCGCCGACGAGGACGCGACGGACTCGGACGAGCCGGTTGCCGAGGCCGAGACCGGGGAGAGCGACGCCGACGAGCCGGACGCCGAAGCTGCCGTCGTCGTTTCGGACGAGGCCGCCGAGGAGCCCGCCGCCGAGGCCGAGGCCGAGGAGATCGAGGCCGACGAGGAGCCCGCCGCCGAGGCCGAGGCCGAGGAGATCGAGGCCGACGAGGAGCCCGCCGCCGAGGCCGAGGCCGAGGAGATCGAGGCCGACGAGGAGCCCGCCGCCGAAGCGGAAGCGTCCGCCGACGAGAACGCCGCGGACTCGGACGAGCCGGTTGCCGAAGCCGAGACCGAGGAAAGCGACGCCGACGAGCCCGCCGCCGAAGCTGACGCCGAGGAGATCGAGGCCGCCGAGGAACCCGCCGCCGAGGCTGACGAGGCCGAGGAGAGCGACGCGGTCGAGGACGTCGCGGAGGCCGCCGCGGCCGACGACGCCGATGGTGAGGAGGCCGCGGAGGAGCCGGCCGCCGAAGCCGACGCCGACGCCGAAGAAGGCGACGTGACCGAGGAGGCCGCCGCGGAAGCCGACGGCGAAGAAGGCGACGCGGCCGACGAGCCCGCCGCCGAAACCGACGCCGAGGAAGTTGACGCCGTCGAGGAGGTCGCCGCGGAGGCCGGTGACGCCGACGAGGCGGACGCCGAAGCTGCTGCCGACGAGGTAGTGCTTGTCGAGGACGACGCCGCCGCCGAGGAGATCGCCGTCGAGGCCGACGACGCTGCCGACGAGGACGTCGCCGAGGAGCCGGTTGCCGAAGACGTCGTGCTCGTCGCGGTCGAGGACGACGCCGAGGTCGAGGAGGCCGCGGCCGAGGCTGACGACGCTGCCGAGGAGGAGGGCGCCGCCGAGGAAGACGCGGCCGAGGAGATCGCTGCCGAGGAGATCGCCGCCGAGGCCGCGGACGAGGACGTCGCCGAGGAGCCGGTTGCCGAGGAGGACAGCGCCGAGGATGTCGTGCTTGTCGTGGTCGAGGCGGACGGCGACGAGGAGGCCGGCGAAGTCGTGCTCCTCGTGGCCGAGACCGACGCCGAGGACGCGGATGACGACGTCGTGGCCGAAGCCGACGACGAAGACGAGGACGCGGACGACAACGACGACGTCGTAGCCGAAGCCGACGACGAAGAGGACGAGGACACCGACGACCTCGTGGCCGAGGCGGACGACGAAGACGAGGACGGGGACGCGGGTGAGCCCGTGGCCGAGGCCGAGGACGACGAGGAAGACGACGAGGTCGAGGACGTCGTGCTCCTCGTCGCCGACGCGGGCGACGAGGAGGACGCCGGGGACGGCGTGCTGCTCATCGTGGCCGAGGACGAGGAGGACGAGGTCGAGGAGGACGACGAGCTCGAGTACGCGGCGGTCGCCCCGGCTCAGCTGCGCCCCGGCGACATCGTCGAGGAGCGGATCGTGCTCTGGAAGCGCAAGCGGGCCGACAAGTTCCGCACGCGCATCGCGAAGGCCGAGTCCAAGTTCGTCGACGACCCGGTGAAGGCGGTGGCCCGGGCCAGCGCCGTGGTCAGCGACGCGATCGAGACGCTCGCCGAGAAGCTGCAGGAGCAGCAGCACGCGCTCAACCCGAACAAGAGCTCGAAGCACCCCGACACCGAGTCGCTGCGGGTGGCGCTGCGGCAGTACAAGGACTTCCTGGAGCGGGTCCTCTCGCTCTGACCCAAATCCCAGCACAAGGGGGCGGACCGGGCAACCGGTCCGCCCCCTTGTCGCATCCACATCGTTGCCCGCGGTCGCGATTTCATCTACCGTTGATTTCATCAAGCGTTGAGTTCTTTATCCCTCCGCCAGGAAGGACCAACCACGATGGACAACGCGATCGAGGTCGAGCACCTCGTCATCGCGCGCGGCAAGCGGCGGGTGCTGCACGACTTCACCTGCGCCGTCCCCGCCGGCAGCGTGACCGGCCTGCTCGGGCCCAGCGGCAGCGGGAAGACCACGTTCATGCGGGCCGTCGTCGGCGTGCAGAAGGTCGCGAGCGGCACCGTCACCGTCCTCGGCCACCCGGCCGGGTCGCGGCCGCTGCGCGACAAGGTGGGCTACCTGACCCAGGCCCCCAGCGTGTACGCCGACCTGACCGTCCGCGAGAACGCGCGCTACTTCGCGTCGCTCTACGGCCTCGGCGCGCACGAGGCGGACGAGGCCGTCAGCGACGTGGGCCTGAGCAAGGCCAAGGACCAGCTCGTCGGCCGCCTCTCCGGGGGCCAGCGCGCCCGCGCCTCGCTCGCCTGCGCGATCGTGGGCAAGCCGCGGCTGCTCGTGCTCGACGAGCCGACCGTCGGGCAGGACCCGGTCCTGCGCAACGAGCTCTGGCAACGCTTCCACGCCCTCGCGAAGGCCGGCTCCACCCTGCTGGTGTCCAGTCACGTAATGGACGAGGCCGGCCGCTGTGACCGCCTGCTGCTGATCCGCGAGGGCCACCTCATCGCCGATCAGACCCCGGCCGCCGTACGCGCATCAGCCGGCACCGACGACCTCGACGAAGCGTTCCTCAGGCTCGTGCAGGCCCACGAGACCGAGACGGTCCACGACGCGACGAAGCAGAGCCGCGAGACGGCCGGCGCACACGAATCCACCGGCCACACGACCAAGGCGGGCTGATCCATGTCGCTGCGACTGACCTTCGGCACCGCCGGGCGCATCCTGCGCCAGCTGCGCCACGACCGCCGGACGATCGCGCTGATCCTCGTGGTCCCCACGGTGTTGCTCACCCTGCTGCGGTACCTCTACGACGACAACCCCCTCCTGTTCGACCGCGTGGGCCTGATCATGCTCGGGGTCTTCCCGCTCGTGATCATGTTCCTGCTCACGAGCGTGGCGATGCTCCGCGAGCGCACGAGCGGCACCCTCGAGCGGCTCCTCACCACGCCGATCGGCAAGGTCGACATCCTGCTCGGGTACGGGCTGGCCTTCGCCGTCGCGGCCGCGGTGCAGGCGGCGATCGTGTCGGCGCTCGCGTACTGGCTGCTGGGCCTCGACACCGCCGGCCCGGCGTGGCTCGTGGCCGTCATCGCGGTCGGCAACTCGGTGCTCGGCATGGCGCTCGGCCTGCTGGTGAGCGCCTTCGCCGACAGCGAGTTCCAGGCGGTGCAGTTCATGCCGGCCGTCGTGCTGCCCCAGGTGCTGCTCTGCGGCCTGCTCCAGCCCCGCGACCGGATGCCCGGGTGGATGGAGGCGATCAGCGACGTGCTGCCCATGTCGTACGCCGTGCAGGCCCTCACCGAACTGGGCACCCGCACCGAGCCGACCGCCGTCATGTGGCGCGACCTGGCCATCATCGTCGGCTGCGTCCTGGTCGCCCTGCTCCTCGGCGCGGCCACCCTGCGCCGCCGCACCGCGTAGCACCCGGTTGCGGCCGCGACCGGGCCGAACGCGCACCAGGTCCGATGCGCCCGGCCCGGGACCTGGGCGCATCGAACGCCGGCCGAGGAGCCCGCGCCGGCGCCGATCGACGCATCGAGGGCGCCGCCGCACCGGCCGAATAGGCTGGGCGCTGGGCGGGGCCGGCGGGCACCGCACGGTACGACATCAGGAAGAGGCATATGGCACGCACCGGACGACGCCCCGGCAACCAGGACACCCGCGAGGCGATCCTGAACGCCGCCCGCCAGGCGTTCGCGGAGCGGGGCTTCGACGGGGCGTCCATCCGGCAGATCGCGACCAGCGCCGGCGTGGACCCGGCGCTGGTGCACCACTACTTCGGCGCCAAGGACCGGCTGTTCCTGGCGACCATGGACGCCCCGTTCGACCCGGGCGAGGTCCTCCCGCAGGTCTTCGACCCCGGCCTCGACGGCGTCGGCGAGCGGCTGGTCCGCATGTTCGTGTCGGTCTGGGACTCCCCCGCGGGCACGCCGGTCGTAGCGTTGGTGCGCAGCGCGATGCAGCACGACTGGTCCGCCCGCATGCTGCGCGAGTTCCTGGTGAGCCAGATCCTGCGCCGCGCGACGCGGGCCCTGAACCTCGACCCCGCCGAGGCCCCGATCCGCACCTCCCTGGTCGCGTCGCAGCTGATCGGGCTCGCGATGCTGCGGTACATCCTCAAGCTCGAACCCCTCGCCTCCATGCCCCCCGAGGAGGTGGTGCGCTACGTCGCCCCGACCATCCAGCGCTACCTGGCCGACCCGCTCCCCTGAACACGGCTGTCTTCAGTCGTCCGCGAGGTCCGCGCAGTGCGTATCGCACCCCGCGGGGCCTACGAGCCGCCGCTCGTCAGTCGTCCGCGAGGTCCACTCAATGCGTGCGCACCCGCGCGTCCACGAGCCGCCGCTCGTCAGTCGTCCGCGAGGTCCACTCAATGCGTGCGCACCCGCGCGTCCACGAGCCGCCGCTCGTCAGTCGTCCGCGAGGTCCGCGCAGTGCGTGCGTGCCTGCGGGGTCAGCAGCAGCCCGACCATCGCGGCCGCGCACACGGCCGGCACGTACCGCAGCGACACCGGCGCGTCCAGCACCCACGCGAGCAGCGGCGTCATCGACCCCGCGAACGCCCAGAACACGAGGCTCGCCAGCCACGCCCAATGCTCGCCCCGCCGCACCCGCACACCGAGGAACACCAGGACCCCGGCCAGCGGCGACAGGAACAGCACCGCGTTGAAGAACAGGACAAAATCCAGATATCCGGTACCACCCTGAGCCACCGGATCCACCTGCATCCCCGACAGCAGCACGCCCAGGGCCATGAGCGCGAGCGTGAGCATGATCCCGCCCACCGCGTGGAACCCCGTCACCGCGACGCGCACCTGCATCGGCACGAATCGGCGCCCACCGGCTGCCATGCGCCCAATGTAGGCCATCCCCGGCCTGCGAGAACCCCCGACACATAGAGCCAGACGTGAATCGACCCGTTGCAAATCCTCGCAGATCTAATTTACGGCCCGTCGGGGTATAAATCCGATAAGTCGCGGCGCGCAGCGCCCGACTTATCGTTGAGCCAAGGCGCCTCCAGCACCTTCTCGAGTTCAAGATCCCGCTCCGCCCGCGCGCCTTCGGCCATCGCGGCTCAGGCCCGAGCCGCGCACAGCGCACCTACGCACCGAGCCAGACGCGCGCCGGAGCCCGAAGCCGGACCAAACGAGCCGCAGACGCCAGACGCACGCCGGAGCCAGCCACGCAACCGAGCCAGACGCGCGCCCAAGCCGCAGACGCCGAGCCGGAGCCGCAGACGCCGAGCCGGAACCGACGCCCGAACCGCAAGCGCGCCGAAGCGAGCCGAACGCGTCCGAACCGCAAGCGCGCCGAAGCGAGCCGAACGCGTCCGAACCGCAAGCGCACCGGGGCGAGCCGAACGCGTCCGAGCCGCAGACGCCGAGCCGGAACCGACGCCCGAACCGCCAGCGCACCGGGGCGAGCCGAACGCGTCCGAGCCGCAGAAGCCGAGCCGGAACCGACGCCCGAACCGCAAGCGCAGCGGGGCGAGCCGGGCGCGTCCGAGCCGCGGGCGCTGGGCCGGAAGAGCGCGCCGGGGCTGGGGTGATCGCGTTGGCGGGTGGGGTCAGGGCGTCAGCGGGTTTGTTCCAGCCACGAGGCGTAGAGGCGGGCGTAGATCGATGCCGGGTCGGTCAGCAGGGCCGTGTGCGGGCCGCGCTGGACGATGCGGCCCTTGTCCACCACGATGACCTCGTCCGCGGACTGGGCCGTGGACAGGCGGTGGGCGATCGCGATGGTCGTGCGGCCGCGGGTCACGGCGTCCAGGGTGCGCTGCAGGCGGACCTCGGTCGCGGGGTCCACGGCGCTCGTCGCCTCGTCCAGGACCAGCAGGTCGGGGTCGGCCACGTACGCGCGGGCCAGGGCCACCAGCTGCCGCTCGCCCACCGACAGGGACTCGCCGCGCTCGCCGACCTCGGTCCGCAGCCCGTCGGGCAGGGACTCCAGCCAGTCGATCAGGCCCAGCTCGGTGAAGGCGTGCAGCAGGTCGGCGTCGGTCAGCGACGGGCGGGCGAAGCGGACGTTGTCGGCGATCGTCGCGTCGAACAGGAAGCCGTCCTGGGGCACCATGACGACCCGGCTGCGCAGCGAGTCGAAGCGCAGGGTGTCCAGCGGCACGCCCGAGAGCAGCACGCGGCCCGTGCTCGGGTCCATGAGCCGGGTCAGCAGCTTCGCGAAGGTCGTCTTGCCGCTGCCGGTCTCGCCGACGACCGCGACGCGCGTGCGGGCCGTCACCGTCAGGTCGACGTCGCTGAGCACCTCGGGGCCGTCGGGGTAGGCGAAGTGGACGTGGTCGAAGCGCACGTCGATCGGGCCGTCGGGCAGCGTGCGGCCGTCCTTGCCCGGGTCGGCGACGTCGGGCTCGGTCTCGATGATGTCCAGCACGCGGCGCCAGCCGGCGATCGCGTTCTGGGCCTCGTTGAGCACCTCGGTGGCGACCTGCACCGGCTGCACGAACAGCGTGGCCAGGAACAGGAACGCGGTGAGCTGCCCGACCGTGAGGTGGCCGCCGACGCCGAGCAGGGTGCCCACGACGATCACGCCGCCGAGCGCGAGGCCGGCCGCCAGCTCGCCGAAGCTCATGCTGATCACGTTGTTGCTCTGGGCGCGGAACTGGTTGCGCCGCGCCTGCTCGATCGCGCCGTCGAGCCGCTCGCCGGTGCGGCGCTGAATGCCGTAGGCCCGCACGACCGGCGCCCCCACGACGCTCTCGGCGATCACGCCGAGCATCGTGCCGACGCTCTCGCGCACCTCGAGGTAGAGGACGCTGAGCCGCCGCTGGAAGAACCGGACCACGAACACGAGCGGGGCGAACGCGGCGAACACGACGAGGGTGAGCTGCCAGGAGTACCAGAGCATGACGATCGTGGTGACCGTGAGCTGGCCCAGGTTGACCACGAAGAGCAGGCCGCCGAACTGCAGGAACTGGCTGATCTGGTCGACGTCGCCGGTGACCCGCGAGACCAGCGCGCCGCGGCGCTCGGACTGCTGGTGCAGCATCGACAGATCGTGGATGTGCCGGAAGGTGCGCGCCCGGATGCCGGCCAGGGCCGTCTCGCTCACGGTGAACAGGCGCACGTTCATGAGGTAGGAGCAGACCATCGTGACGAGCAGCACCCCGGCGGTGACCGCCACGATGCGCGTGATCACGCCGAGGTCGGGGCCACCCGGCGCGCGGATGCCCCGGTCGATGCCCTGCTGGATGGCGACGGGCACGGCGACGCGGCCGGCGGTGGCGAGCAGGGCCAGGCCGAGCGTGCCGGCGAGCCCGGTGAACAGCTCCGGGGACAGGGCCAGGCCGCGGCGCAGCACCGAGGCCCGGGGGGCGGTCGCGGCGGGCGCGGTGGCGCTCTCGACGGTGGTCATGCGCTCAGGGTCTCCTCGTCCAGCCGGCCGTCGCGGTCCTCGTCGAAGCGCTGGGCGCCGAGCCCGGCCCCGCGCCCGTCGCGGCCGTCGTCCAGCCGGTCGCCGTCGAAGGCGTGCTCGCGCTCCCGCTCCTCCTCCGCCTTCTCGTAGGCGGTGACCAGGTCGGCGTAGCCGGGCGCGGTCTCCAGCAGCTCGGCGTGCGTGCCGCGGGCCACGACCCGGCCGCGTTCGAGGTAGACCACCTCGTCGGCGAGGGCGATCGTGGCCCGGCGGTAGGCGACGACGAGGATCGAGGCGGCCTGCGCCGGCCGGTCCGCCTGCGGCGCCGCCGGGGCCGGGCCGGACCCGGCGGCTCCGGTCACGGGCCGGGCCACGGCGCCCGGCGCCGACGAGCCGGACTCGAGGCCCGGGGACCCCGCGCCGGGGCGACCCGCGAGCGGCGTCTCCGGGGCCGGGGCCGGGGCCGGGGCGGAGCCGTCGTCGCGGCGCAGCGCGGCCAGGATCGCGGCCTCGACCCGCGGGTCGACGGCGCTCGTGGCGTCGTCGAGCACGAGCAGCCGCGGCGACCCGGCCAGCGCCCGGGCGATGGTGAGCCGCTGCCGCTGCCCGCCGGACAGAGAGGTGCCGCGCTCGCCGACCGTGGTGCCGAGACCGTCGGCGAGGTGCCCGACGAACCCGTCGGCCTGGGCCAGCCGCAGCGCGCTCCAGGCCGCCTCGTCGTCGACGCCGGGCCGGTCGAGGGTGATGTTGCCGCGGATGGTGTCGTCGAAGACGAACGGGACCTGCGCGACGAGCGCGGTGCTGCCGGTCAGCGCGTCCTGGTGCAGCTCCCGCACGTCGACGCCGTCGAGCGTCACGGTGCCGGCCGCGGGGTCGACGAGCCGCGCGGCGAGCGCCGCGATGGTGGACTTGCCCGAGCCGGTCGGCCCGACCAGCGCGACCGTGCGCCCGGCGGGGACGTCGAAGGTGACCCCCGTGAGCACGTTGGGCCCGGTGCCGGTCTCGTCGGTGTAGGCGAAGTCGACGCCCTCGAAGCGCAGGGCGGCCGGGCCGGTGCCGGCCAGGGCGGTGGTGCCGTAGACGGTGTCACCCTCGGCGTCGAGCACCCGGCGGATGCGTTCCCAGCCCACGACGCTGCGGGGCAGCTCGGCGAGGACCCAGCCGATCGCCCGGACCGGGAAGGCCAGCACGGTGAACAGGAACGTGACGCTGACGACCTGCTCGACCCCGACCGCGCCGGAGCGGTACCGATACCCGCCGACGACCAGCACCGCCAGGGTGCCGATGCTGGGCAGCGCGTCGAGGACCGGGTCGAACATGGCCCGCACCCGGCCGACCCGGATGGTGGCGTCGCGCAGCTGCACGGCCTTGGCCGCGAACCGCTCGGTCTCCGAGGCCTCGCGGCCCATCGTCTTGACGACCAGCGCACCGTCGAAGCTCTCGTGCGCGACCGCGCTGACCTCGGCCCGCAGCTGCTGGGCCCGCGCCACCCGCGGCGACATGCGCCGCGAATAGGCCACGTTGACCAGCAGCAGCGCGGGGAAGACGGCCACGCCGACCAGCGCCATCGCCCAGTCGGTGACGAAGAGGGAGGCGACCGCGGCCACGAGCATCACGACGGTGCCGACCGCGAACGGGAACGGGGCGATCGGATACCACGCCGACTCCACGTCCGCGTTCGCGTTGGACAGCAGCGTCCCGGTCGCGTGGCGCTGGTGCCAGGCCAGCGGCAGGCGCAGGTAGCGGCGGGTCACGGCCCGGCGATACTTCGCCTGCAGGTTGAACTGCATCGCGCCGGCGCCGAGCCGGCGGCCGAAGATGCCCACGATCTTGCCGAGGCTGACCGCGAGCACGGCCAGGCCGCCCAGCACGAGCGTGCCGGTGGCGACGCGGCCCCGGTCGAACGCCGGCACCACGAGCTCGCCGACCACACGCCCCGAGACGAACGCCGTGGCGATGGTCAGCAGGCTGAACAGCACGCTGCCGAGGACGGACCACACGAACATGTGAGGCTCGTCACGGACCGCGTGGCCGAGCACCCGGAAGCCCTTCGCGAGCACCTTGCCACTGGTCAACACACGCTCCCTGGTTCCGCGCCGGTAAGCGACCCGAGCGCACGACAAACCTTACCGACGAGGTACGACAATTTCGGGGCTAGCGTTATGCCCATGACTGCCTTCGCCCGTTCGGAGCGCGCGGCGCTCGCCGACGCCCTGCTCGCCGCCGGGCCGGACGCGCCCACGCTGTGCGAGGGCTGGGCGACGCGGGACCTGGCCGCACACCTCGTACTGCGCGAGCACCGCCCGGACGCCGCCGCCGGGATCATGCTCAAGGCCGCCGCCGGGCACACCCAGAAGGTGCAGGACGAGTTGGCCGCGGGCGATTACCCGGCGCTCGTGGACCGGGTGCGGCGCGGGCCGCTGCTGCTGCGCCCGTTCGACGAGGCGATGAACGTGACCGAGTTCTTCGTCCACCTCGAGGACGTGCGACGGGCCGCGCCGGGCTGGACGCCGCGCGAGCTTCCGCCGTCGTACGCCCAGGCTCTCGCCGCCCGCGCGAAGACCACGGCCCGCTTGTCCGCCCGCCGCTTCCCCGCCCGCATCGAGGTCTCCGGCCCCGGCGTGGAGCCGTTCACGGTCAACCCGAAGCGGGAGCCCGTCGTGCGGGTGTCGGGCGCGCCCGGGGAGCTGGTGCTGTTCTTCAGCGGGCGCCAGTCCGCCGCCGAGGTGTCGGTGACCGGCCCGGACGATCTGGCCGAAAAGCTCCGCGGGGCCCGGCTCGGCATCTGAAAGTACGACTGCTGGGTCTTGAATCTGGTTCCAGAGCACGCGTTCTGCGGCTTGCTCACGTTTCGGTTTCGGGTCTAGCCGGTAACGGGATCGACGGTTTACGGTCTGGTAACCGACGGACGTGACGGTGCTCACGGCCGGCGGCGTATTCTCCCGGACCGCCCGGAAGGCAGCCCGATCATGACCCAGACCCAGCGGCTCGTACTGCCGTACCGCTCGATCCCGGACATGTTCCTGCACCGGGTCGCCGAGAACCCCGACGCCCACGCCTTCGGCCGCCCCGCCCCCGACGACGCCGGGGACCCGATCTGGATGACCTGGCGCGAGGTCGACGAGCACGCCCGGGCCATCGCGGCCGGCCTGACCACGCTGGGAGTCGCGCCCGAGGACCGGGTCGCGGTGCTGTCGAGCACGCGGCTGGACTGGATCCTCGCCGACCTCGGCGTGATGCTCGCGGGCGCGGCGACGACGACCGTGTATCCCACGACCGAGCCCGAGGAGGCCGTGTACATCGTCGCGGACTCCGGCTCCAAGGTGCTCTTCGCCGAGAACCCCGAGCAGGCGGCGAAGCTCAAGGACGCGGAACTGCCGAACCTCACGCACATCGTGCTGATCGACGGGGCTCCGGACGGTACCGAAGCCAAACCGACGATGACCATGGCGGACCTGGAATCCGCCGGGCGCGCCGCGATCGCCGCGGACCCCGGGCTCATCGACGGCATCGTCGCGGGCATCGAGGGCGACCGGCTCGCGACGCTCATCTACACGTCCGGCACGACGGGGCGCCCGAAGGGCGTCGAGCTGCTGCACGCCGGCTGGGTCTGGCAGGGCAAGACGCAGCAGGACACGGGCGTGCTCACCGCCGACGACCTGCAGTACCTCTGGCTGCCGCTGTCGCACTCGTTCGGCAAGACGCTGCTGTGCGGGGTCCTGTACGTGGGGCTGCCCACGTACGTCGACGGCCGCGTGGACAAGCTCATCGACAACCTCGGCCGGATCCGCCCGACGCTCATGTGCGCGGCGCCGCGGGTCTTCGAGAAGGTCTACAACCGCGTGGTGACCGGCGCCCAGGCCGACGGCGGGGCCAAGCTCAAGATCTTCACCTGGGCCCTCAGGGTCGGCAAGCGCGCCTCCGCCGAGCGGCTGGCCGGCCGCGAGCCCGGCGGCCTGCTCAAGTTCCAGCTCGGCATCGCCGACAAGCTGGTCTTCAGCAAGCTGCGCGCCCGCCTCGGCGGCCGGATGCGCGCGATGGTCTCCGGCTCGGCGCCGCTCGCCCCGGAGATCGCCGAGTTCTTCTTCGCCGCCGGGCTGCCGATCCTGGAGGGGTACGGGCTCACGGAGACGTCCGCGGGCTCCTTCGTCAACCGGGAGGGCAAGGCGCGCATCGGCACCGTCGGGCAGGTCCTCGGCGACCTCGAGATCCGCCTCGACTCCGACGGCGAGGTGCTGCTGCGGGGCACGCCGGTGATGCGGGGGTACCACAACCTGCCCGACGAGACCGCGGCCGCGTTCACCGAGGACCGCTGGTTCCGCACCGGCGACATCGGCGAGCTCGACGACGCCGGCTACCTGCGCATCACCGACCGCAAGAAGGACCTGATCAAGACCTCGGGCGGCAAGTACGTCGCACCCAGCCACATCGAGGGCCTGTTCAAGTCGGTCTGCCCGTACACCTCCCAGGCCATCGTCGTCGGCCAGGCCCGCAACTACGTGACGATGCTCGTCTCCCTCGACCCGGACGCGATCACCGGCTGGGCCGCGGGCACGCCGCTCGCCGGGAAGTCCTACGCGGAGATCGTCTCCTCCCCCGAGGCCTTCGAGCTCGTCGACGGCTACGTGCGCGAACTCAACGCGAAGCTGAACCGCTGGGAGCAGATCAAGAAGTTCAGCATCCTCGGCCGGGATCTGTCCATCGAGGACGGAGAGCTGACGCCGTCGCTGAAGGTGAAGCGCCGGGTCGTGGAGAAGTCCTTCGCGGCCGACATCGACCGGATGTATGCCGGGACGCTCGCGGAGATATAAGGACCTCTATTCACACCCCACAGTGTCGTGGCCCCCGGGAACCGCCATCCCCGGGGGCCACGACGCGTAATCGCCCGGTCACGCGACCCGAGATCGACTTGGAGGCCGGGTGTACCGTGGTGAATGAAACGGAACGGCACCGACGCGGCGTGGTCCTCGTGTTCGCTCGCATGGGGTTCGCGCTTGGATTGGCCAGTCGCAGTCGTCTTGGTCTCGAAGTCTGCTGAGTGCGCGCACGCCCGCGCGAGCCACGCGCCTTGATCCTGGATCACGGCTCCGACCTGGAGCTTTCGGGCTCATTCGACGCGGCTGTCGAGCTCGATCGGCGCGACTGTCGAGCTTGTTGGGCGCGGACTGCGGCTCATTCGACGCGGCTGTCGAGCTCGATCGGCGCGACTGTCGAGCTTGTTGGGCGCGGGCTGCGGCTCGATCGGCGCGGCTTTCGGGCTTGGTCGGCGCGGGCTGCGGGCTCGTTCGGCGTGGGTTTTGGCTCTACCGCGCGGCTCGGCCGAGGTCCGGACCCGTCGCAGTCGCGCCGGGCCCGGAGCGCAAGCCAGGTGAGCGCCGCCTGCGTTGACCAAAAGAGCCGGCGCGGCCTTCGGGCTCGACCACGCGGCTCGGGCCGAAGCCCGGAGCGCAGGCCAGATGAGCGCCGCCTGCGTTGACCAAAAGAGCCGGCGCGGCCTTCGGGCTCGACCACGCGGCTCGGGCCGAAGCCCGGAGCGCAGGCCAGATGAGCGCCGCCTGCGCGCCGGGCCCGGACCGCGGATCAGGCGAGCACCGTCTGCGTCGACCAGGAGTGGCGGCGCGGCCGGTCCAGGTCGGTGCGGGCCTCCGCGAGCCGCCGCACCGCCTCGACCAGATCGGCCTCCGGGAGCGTGAACGGCAGCCGCATGAAGCGCTCCATGGTGCCGTCCGCGCCGAAGCGGGGGCCGGGCGCCACGCGCACGCCCAGCTCCTCGGCCGAGCGGGCCAGCGCGCTCGACACGGGCGCGTCGAGCTCGGCCCAGATGACCATCCCGCCCCGCGGCAGGACGAAGCGCCACTCCGGCAGCTCGGCCCGCAGCGCCGCGGCCAGGGTGTCGCGCTGGACCAGCAGCTGCTTGCGGCGCGCGGCCACGATCGTGTCGCGGCGCTGCAGGAGGCGCGCGGCCACGAGCTGGTCGAGCACCGGCGAGGCCATGTCCACGCCGACGCGCGCCGCCGCGAGGCGGGCGATCAACGGGGCCGGGCCGCGCACCCAGCCGATGCGCAGGCCGCCCCAGAAGGCCTTGCTCATGCCGCCGATCGTGAGCACCCGCGCGGTGCGGTCGAACGCGGCGACCGCCGGCGGCATCGCGGCGGCCACGTCCGGGTCGAGAGCAAGGTCCACAAAGGACTCGTCGATGATCAGGTCCGTGCCGGCGGCGTGGGCCGCGGGCGGGAGCTTCTCGCGCAGCGCGGCCGGCATCAGGTGGCCCGTCGGGTTGTGGAACTCCGGAATCAGGTACGCCACCCGCGCCTGAGCGGCCCGAACCGTCGACAGCAGCAGGTCGGCATCCCAGCCGTCGGGGCCGATGGCGTAGGAGCTGATCCTGGCCCGGCCGGCCAGGAACGCGCTCAAGGCGTTCGGGTACGTGGGGGTTTCCACGAGCGCGCGCTGACCCGGTGCGACCAGGAGGCGCAGCAGGAGATCCAGGGCCTGCTGGACGCCGCCGGTGATCATGACCTGGTCGGGGGCCGTGGGGAGGCCGCGGGCGGTGTAGGCGCACGCGATCGCCTCGCGCAGGACCAGCAGGCCCATGGGCTGGTAGCCGGGGCCGCACAGGTACGGCTCCAGGTCCGTCACCGCCTCCGCTGCGGCCGCCGCGAGCTCCGGCGGGGCCGGCATCGCGGCACAGCCCAGGTCGATCAGGCCGGCGTCGTCGCTCGGGGTCCACAGGCCCGACGTGCCCACCCGGTGCCCGGCCGGCAGCTCGGTCCAGCTGCCCGCGCCCCTCCGGCTCGACACGTGCCCGCTCTCGCGCAGCTCGCGGTAGGCGGCGGTCACGGTGGTCCGGCTGATGCTTAGCGCCGCGGCCAGCTCCCGTTCCGCGGGCAGCCGCACGCCCAGGGCCAGGCGGCCGTCGATGAGCAGGCCGCGCACGGCGTTGGCGAGCACCACGTACTCGGGCCGCTTCCCGCCCGGGCCGCGCACCCCGACGGCGACCTGCCAGGCGTTGAGCATGCGGGCCAGCTGGGCACCGCGGACAATCGCTGACAAAATTGGCCCCCTAAACGCGCTCGATTGGCCTCAGACTGGCATCAGTGGCCTCCGAGGGCAAGTCCAATTTCGCCATTGCGCCCAACAGCACACCGCCGAGGATCGCGGCGCCGCCCACGAGGTCGTACCAGTGGATCCTCTCGTGCAGGAACAGCGCCGACGACAGGATTGCGAACACCGGCGCCAGGGCCGCGAACGGCGCCACGGTCCCGGCCCCGTAGCGGCCGATCAGCCGCCCCCACACCCCGAAGCCGAGCAGCGTGCTCAGGTAGGCGATGTACGCGATCGCTGCGACGGCGACGAGGTCGAGACCCCGAAGGGCGCTCCAGACGTACGCGGGCCCGTCGACGGTCAGCGTCAGCAGCACCAGCGGCGGGGTGGCGACCGCGCTCACCCACACCATGAAGTTGAGCATGTCGGCGGCCGCGGCCTTGCGCATCGCGACGTTGGCCAGGCCCCAGGCCGCGCCGGCCGCCACGACCAGCAGGAACGCGCCCAACGGGCGGTCCAGGCCGAGCTGCGTGGCGATCAGCACGATCCCGGCCCCGGCCAGCACCACGCCGCCGACGCGCCTCGGGCCGGGGCGGTCGCGCAGCAGTACCGTCGCGAAGACCAGCGTGAAGACGACCTGGCTCTGCAGGACCAGCGCCGACAGCCCGGACGGCAGCCCGGCCGCCATGCCGGCGAACAGCAGCGAGAACTTCACCACCCCGAGCGCGATCCCGGTCGCGATCACCCAGCGCCAGGGCGCCTTGGGCCGGCCGACCAGGAACACCGCGGGCAGCGCGGCGACCCCGAAGCGCAGGGCGCAGAACAGCAGCGGCGACATGCTGTCCAGGCCCACGTGGATGACCACGAAGTTGACGCCCCAGATGACCGAGACCACGAGCGCCAGGGCGAGGTCGCGAGGTTTCATGGCTCGATGATTGGCCCCCGAACCGTGAAGCACCATCGAAAAGTACTGCATCCAGGTTTTAGCATTGCTTCATGCTTGACCTGTCGCGCCTCCAGGCGCTCCGCGCGGTCCAGACGTTCGGCACGGTCACGGCCGCGGCGGGCGCGCTGCACATCACCCCGTCGGCGGTCTCCCAGCACATCGCGAAGCTGGAGCGGGAGACGCACACCACGCTCGTGGAGAGGGACGGCCGGCGGCTGCGGCTGACCGAGGCCGGGCGGGTCCTCGCCGAGCACGCGGGCCGGGTCCTCGAGGCGGTCGAGGAGGCCGAGGCGGCGCTCGCCGCGCACCAGGAGACGGTGTCGGGGCGGCTGAGCATCTCGTCGTTCCCGACGGCGTGCCGGGGCCTGCTCCCCCACGCGCTGCGCCGGCTCGCGGCGGACCATCCGGCGCTGGAGCCGACGCTGCTGGAGACGGACCGGGAGGCGAGCTTCGCCGGCATCCTGCGCGGGATCGTCGACGTCGCGCTGATCGACGAGTGGCTGGAGATCCCGGTGACGTACCCGCCCGGCATCGCCAGCGTCGAACTGGGCCTGGACGTCGGGGATCTGATCCTGCCGGCCGGGCACCCCCTGGCGGACGGGGCCGGCCCGGTCACCCTCGACGAGGTCCGCGAGGAGCGCTGGATCGGCTCGACGCCGGGGACCGTCTGCCACGAGTGGCTGCTGCGGATGCTGCCCGGGCTGCGCCCGGCGATCCTGGTGAACGAGTTCGAGACGCAGCTGACGTTCGTCGCCGAGGGGCTCGGGGTGGCGTTCATCCCGCGGCTGGCCCGCACCGCCCTGCCGCCCGGGGTGGTCGCGCGCCCGGTGGCCCCGGAGGCGGCCCGGCGGGTGAGCGTCGCGTGGCGGGCGGCGGCCGCGACCCGGCCGGCGATCGGGGCGACCGTCACGGCCCTGCAGGAGGCCTGGGCGCTGCGCCCGGCTTCGGGTGATCTACCCGATTGGGTGATCGGCGGGGCCGGAATTCATGTGGTGTGAGGCAAGTTTTCCCAGGTCGTAAACCTGGGCCGGGCCCGGTTCGCGCCCATCGTTCATTCAGCGTATTCACTTCGGCGCGGATTCGGGCCGCCCCTTACATTCATTGGTATGGCCCTCTTCCGTTCCCGGACCGCGACCGGCGCCGGCATTCTGGCAACGGTCCTGCTGGTGCTGATCTTCGGCAACCAGATCTTCACTGAGTGGGTCGACCGGCACAGCGACGGTTCGACCGTTTGGGGCTTCTTCCTGCGCATGCTGGCCTGGCCGCGCTGGTGGATCAGCCCGCGTGACGGCTCCGGCAACGCCGCCCGGGAGCTGCTCGCCAACGACCTGCGCGCACTGCTGTTGATCCTGTTCGTCGCGCTGGTCCTCGCCATCTCCGCCAAGACGGTGGCCGGCGGCGGTGGCGCGGTCGTGGTGGGCTGGGCGGCGCTGATCTTCGGCGCCGCGCTCGCCGCGTTCACGACCGCGTTCATCATCGCCGACCCGACGATGCTCGGGGCGCTCAACGCCGCCGCGGCGGCGTCGGGCTACGGCCTGTTCGTCGGCTGGATCGTCGGCATCGCCGTCGCCGCCGGCAAGAAGGCCGGCTGACCTACCGGATCGGGTGCCCGGCCGAGCGCAGGGCACCCTTCACATCGCCGATCGTCAGCTCGCCGAAGTGGAACACGCTGGCCGCGAGCACGGCGTCGGCGCCCGACTCGACCGCCGGCGCGAAGTCGGCGACCTTTCCGGCCCCGCCGCTGGCGATCACCGGGATGTCGACGACCTCGCGCACGGCCCGGATCAGCTCCAGGTCGAAGCCGTCCTTGGTGCCGTCGGCGTCCATCGAGTTGAGCAGGATCTCCCCCGCCCCGAGCTCGGCGACCCGCGCCGCCCACTCGACGGCGTCGAGGCCCGCGCCCCGGCGCCCGCCGTGGGTGGTGACCTCGAAGCCGCTGGGCTGGCCCTCGCCGCGCCGCACGTCGAGCGAGAGCGTGAGGACCTGGTTGCCGAAGCGCTGCGCGATCTCGGCGATGAGCTCCGGGCGCGCGATCGCGGCGGTGTTCACCCCGACCTTGTCCGCGCCGGCGCGCAGGAGCGTGTCGACGTCGCCGACGCTGCGCACGCCGCCGCCGACGGTCAGCGGGATGAAGACCGTTTCCGCGGTACGGCGGACGACGTCCAGCATCGTGGCGCGCCCGTCCGAGGAGGCGGTCACGTCGAGGAAGACGAGCTCGTCAGCGCCCGCGGCGTCGTAAGCGGCGCCCAGCTCGACCGGGTCACCGGCGTCCCGCAGGTTGAGGAAGTTGACGCCCTTGACGACCCGGCCCGCGTCGACGTCCAGGCACGGAATGACCCGCACGGCTACGGTCACGCCGACTCCTGCAGTGCCGCGAGGGCCTCGGTGACGGTGAAGGCTCCGGCGTACAGCGCCTTGCCCACGATCACGCCCTCCACGCCCGCGGGCTCGAGCGCCGCGAGCTGGCGCAGGTCGTCGAGCTTGGACACGCCGCCGCTGGCGATCACCGGCTTCTTCGTCCGGCCGGTGACCTCGAGCAGCAGGGTCAGGTTCGGGCCGGTGAGCGTGCCGTCGCGCATCACGTCGGTGACCACGTACCGCGCGCAGCCCGCCTTCTCGAGCCGGTCGAGCACCTCGAAGAGGTCGCCGCCCTCCTTGGTCCAGCCCCGGGCCGCGAGCTGGTGCCCGCGCACGTCGAGGCCGACCGCGACCTGCTCGCCGTAGGTGGCGCAGACGTGGTCGCACCAGTCGGGGTTCTCCAGCGCCGCGGTGCCGAGGTTGACGCGGGTCGCGCCGGTGGACAGCGCCGCCTTCAGCGAGGCCTCGTCGCGGATGCCGCCCGAGAGCTCCACCTGCACGTCGAGGCGGCGGACCACGTCGGCGAGCAGTTCGGCGTTGGAGCCGCGCCCGAAGGCGGCGTCGAGGTCGACGAGGTGAATCCACTCCGCGCCCTGCCGCTGCCAGGCCAGGGCGGCCTCGAGCGGGTCGCCGTAGGTGGTTTCGCTGCCGGCGGCGCCCTGGACGAGACGGACGGCCTGGCCGTCGGCGACGTCGACGGCGGGCAGGAGCTGCAGGGCCATGAGAGTCAGATCCTTCGGTCCAGAACGAGCACGGTGAGCGCCGGGGTGGCGACGATGAGGATCGCGCTGATGCCGATCCGGGCCGGCCAGGAGTCGATCGACGTCCAGACCAGGGCCAGGACCGCCAGCACGAGGATGGCGATGATGATGCGCTGCTTCCAGGAGCGGCGCGCAAAGATCTTACCGGTCCGCCCGACGCGGACCTTGGGCACCAGCCGGCGCACGGCGGCCCGGCGGGCCCGTTTGCGCTCGTGCCGGCGCATCCGCTCGGCGCGCTCGGCCTCCAGCAGCGCGCGCCGTTTCGCCCGTTCCTTGGACAAGCGGGATCAGAGCGTCCCGAGCCAGTTGGCGAGCAGGGTCGCCCCGGCGTCGCCGGACTTCTCGGGGTGGAACTGGGTGGCCCGCAGCACTTCGGTCTCGAACGCGGCGACGAACGGCTCGCCGTGCACGGCGGTCGCGACGCGGACCCCGGCCTCGGCCTGGGCGTCGGTGACCGTCGAGGCGTAGGAGTGCACGAAGAAGAAGCGGGTGTCGTCCGGCACGCCGGCGCCGAGGACCGAGCCCTCGGGCCAGGTGACCGTGTTCCAGCCCATGTGCGGCACGACCGGCGCCTGCAGGCGGGTCACCGTGCCGGGCGCGAGGCCGAGGCCCTTGGTGACGACGCCGTGCTCCTCGCCGGCGTCGAACAGGATCTGCATGCCGACGCAGATGCCGAGCACGGGCGCGCCGGTGCGGACCCGCTCGGCGATCACCGGGCCGGCGCCGAGGGTCTCGATGCCGGCCATGCACGCCGCGTAGGCGCCGACGCCCGGCACGACCAGGCCGTCCGCGCGGGCGGCCCGGCCGAGGTCGTCGGTGACCTCGACGTCGGCGCCGACGCGGGCCACGGCCCGCTCCGCCGAGCGCAGGTTGCCGGAGCCGTAGTCGAGAATCACCACGCGTTTCGCCACGATCCGCCTCCCCTTAGTTGAGCCACAGCACGCCGGCGGCCGCGGAGATCGCGGCCAGCAGCAGCGTGATGACGAACGGTACCTTCGACTTGCTCTGCTGCCGCAGCGAGAGCGCCCCGCCGAGCAGCAGGCCCGCGAGTGCCAGCAGGGCAATGCTCACGTCGTCGCCTCCGCAAGCTCCGGCGCCGACGCGGTCGAACTGATCCTCTGGTGAGCGGCCCCTCCGCTGCGCTCCGGACCGCTCACAGCGCGCCCTTGGTGCTGGGCACGACACCGGCGTTGCGGGGGTCGATCGCGCAGGCCTGGCGCAGGGCGCGGGCGACGGCCTTGAACTGGGCCTCGACGATGTGGTGGGCGTCGGGCTGGGCGCCGTGGCGACCGGCCCGCAGGATGCTCACGTGCAGCGTGACCTTGGCCGAGTGCCCGAAGGACTCCCAGATGTGCCGGGTGAGGCTCGTCGGGTAGTTGCCGCCGATGTGCGGGGCGATGTTCGCCGGCTCCTCGTGGACCACGTACGGGCGGCCGGACAGGTCGACGACGGCGGAGGCGAGCACCTCGTCGAGCGGGACCTGGGCGTGGCCGTAGCGGGTGACGCCCGCCTTGTCCCCGAGCGCCTCCGCGAACGCGGCGCCGAGGGCGAGCGCGGTGTCCTCGACGGTGTGGTGGGCGTCGATCTCCAGGTCGCCGACGGTGTTGACCCGCAGGTCGAAGCCGCCGTGCTTGGCGATCTGGTTGAGCATGTGGTCGTAGAAGCCGACGCCGGTCGATATCTCGCCGACCCCGGTGCCGTCGAGATCGAGCTCGACGAGGACCTTGGTCTCCTTCGTGACCCGCTCGATCCGGGCAGTACGGCTCACAACAGCTCCTCAAGTGCGTTCAGGAAGGCGGAGGTCTCCTCGGGCGTGCCGGCGGTGACGCGCAGCCAGCCGGGGAGCCCGACGTCGCGGATGAGCACGCCGCGGTCGAGCAGGGCCTGCCAGACCCCCTTGCTGTCGCCGCCCGGGGCGCCGAACAGCACGAAGTTGGCGTCGCTGTCGGCGACGGGCAGGTTCCAGCCGCGCAGGGTGGCCACGATGCGGTCGCGCTGCTCCTTGACCGCGTCCACGGTCGACAGCAGGGCGTCGGTGTGCGCCAGGGCGGCCCGGGCCACGGCCTGGGTCATGGCGCTGAGGTGGTACGGCAGGCGCACGAGCTGCACGGCGTCGACCACGGCGGCGTCGGCGGCCAGGTAGCCGACCCGCCCGCCCGCGAGCGCGAACGCCTTGCTCATCGTGCGCGTGACGACCAGCCGCGGGTACCGCTGGATCAGGCTCAGCGCGAAGACCGTGCCGGTGCGCGCGAACTCGGCGTAGGCCTCGTCGACGATGACCATCCCGCGGGCCGCCCCGGCCGCGGCCTCGACGACCTCGAGGGGCAGCGCGGTGCCGGTCGGGTTGTTGGGCGAGCAGAGGAACACCAGGTCCGGGTCGCACTCGCGGATCTTCGCCACCACGTGCCCGGCGTCGAGCGTGTAGTCGTCGGCGCGGCGGCCGTCGACCCACGCGGTGCCGGTGCCCGCGGCGAGCAGGGGGTGCATGGAATACGACGGCGTGAACCCCAGCGCGGTGCGCCCGGGGCCGGCGAAGGTCTGCAGCAGCTCCTGCTGGATCTCGTTGGAGCCGTTCGCGGCCCAGACGTTGTGCCAGGTCAGGCCGTGGCCGAGGTACGCGGCGAGGTCGGTGCGCAGGGCAACGGCGTCGCGGTCGGGATACCGGTTCAGGTCCCGCAGCACCGACGAGAGCGCCTTCTCCATCTCCGCGACGGCCGCCTCGGGCACGGGGTAGGAGTTCTCGTTGGTGTTGAGGCGCACGGCCACGTCGAGCTGGGGCGCGCCGTACGGCGACATCCCCCGCAGCTCGTCGCGCAGTGGCAGGTCGTCCAGCGTGGTCATGCGTCGAACCTGACGGTGACGGCGGCGCCGTGGGCGGGCAGGTCCTCGGCGGTGGACAGGGCCACCACGTGTCCGGCGACCTCCCGCAGGGCGTCGCGGCTGTACTCGATCAGCTGCACGCCGCGCAGGAACGTCTGCGTCGACAGCCCGGACTGGTGGCGCGCGCAGCCGCCGGTCGGCAGCACGTGGTTGGAGCCGGCGCAGTAGTCGCCGAGCGAGACCGGCGACCACGCCCCGACGAAGATCGCACCGGCGTTGCGCACCCGCTCCGCCACGGTGCGCGCGTCGCGGGTCTGGATCTCGAGGTGCTCGGCGCCGTACGCGTCGACGACCCGCAGTCCCTGCTCGAGGTCGTCGACGAGGACGGTCGCGGACTGCGACCCGCGCAGCGCGTCGGTGACGCGCTCGAGGTGCTTGGTCGCGGCCACCTGGCGGGCGACCTCGGCGTCGACCGCGTCGGCGAGCTCGGGGCTGGTGGTGACGAGCACGCTGGCCGCGAGCGGGTCGTGCTCGGCCTGGCTGATCAGGTCGGCGGCGACGTGGCGCGGGTCGGCGGTGTCGTCGGCGAGGATGGCGATCTCGGTCGGGCCGGCCTCGGCGTCGATGCCGACGGTGCCGCGCAGCATGCGCTTCGCGGCGGTCACCCAGATGTTGCCCGGCCCGGTGATCATGTCGACCGGGGCGCACCCGGGCTCTTCGTCGCCGAAGCCATACCCGAGCATGGCGATCGCCTGCGCGCCGCCGACCGCGTACACCTCGTCGACCCCGAGCAGCGCGCACGCCGCCAGGATGTTCACGTTGGGCAGGCCGGTGTCCTTCTGCGGCGGGCTCGTCACGGCGATCGAGGCCACCCCGGCGGCCTGGGCCGGCACGACGTTCATGACGACGCTGGACGGGTAGACGGCCAGGCCGCCGGGCACGTAGAGCCCGACCCGGCCGACCGGCAGCCAGCGCTGGGTGACGGTGCCGCCCTCGGCGAGGACGGTCGTGGTCTCGGCGCGGCGCTGGTCCTCGTGCACCTTGCGGGCCCGGGCGATCGACTCCAGCAGCGCGGCGCGCACGTCCGGCTCGAGCTCGGCCTCGGCCCGCTCGATCTCCTCGCGCGGCACGCGCAGCTGCTTGACGTCGACGCCGTCGAAGCGACGTGCCGCCTCGCGGATCGCCGACGCGCCATGCTCACGGACCGCTTCGACGGTCGGGCGCACCTGCTCGGTGGCGACGGATACGTCAATGGCGGCTCGGGGCAGCAGACGGCGCGGGTCCTCGGCGGAGCCGCGCAGGTCGATCCGGTTCAACACCCTTGCGAGTCTATTCGGCGTCGCCAGCGGTTATGCGCCGCCGTCCCGCCCTGCGGGCTGTCGGGATTGCGCCCAGCGCCAGTTGAGCTCGCCCGGCCCCGGGGCCGGTCCGGGGAGGTTCCCGCGCTCGCCGGCGCGCAGGCCGTCCAGGATGAGGGTGAGGTACCGCCGGCGAAGCTCCGCCGTCCGTTCCCGGTCCGGCACGCGGATCGCCGCGCACCCCTCCAGCACGAGCGTGATGTCCGTCGCCCCGGCGTCGGGGCGCAGCCGCCCGCTCACGTGGGCGCGCTCGACCAGCCCCTCGACCAGCCCGCCGGCCCGCACCGCGTCGGCGATCATCTCCGGCGTCGAGGTGAACGTCCCGGCGAGGTGCACGGTGAGCGAGTGCACGTCGGCGTCGACCACCGCGCGGAGGAAGCCGGTCAGCGCCTCCCACCCGTCCTCGAGCGCGGCGGCCGCCTCGGCCTCGGCGATGAACCGCGTGAGCCCCTCGTGGCAGAGGGTTCGCAGCAGCGCTTCCTTGCCGTTGTACCGCCGGTAGAGCGCGCTGATGCCGACGCCGGCCCGCTCGGCCACCGCGGCGATCGGCGCCTTGGGGTCCTCGATGAACACGTCCCGCGCGGCGGCGAGGATGACCCCGTCGTTGCGCTCGGCCTCACGCTGGCGTCCCATAGGCCCAACCTTACCGGAACGGACCATTCCGGTCTCATTTGCCGCCGCGCGTCCTGAGCGACGGTGCCCCCGGTGCTCCGCTACGCTTCGGCACGTGGAGCTGCTGCCGCTCTTTCCGCTGGGCACCGTGCTGTTTCCCGGGCTGGTGCTGCCGCTGCACGTGTTCGAGCCGCGGTACCGGACGCTCGTGCAGCATCTCACCGAGCTGCCGGCGAGCCTGCCACGCGAGTTCGGCGTGATCGCGATCCGGCGCGGCTGGGAGGTCGGCCGCCAGTCGGAGGCCGCGGACGCGTCGATCACGGCCGGGGAGTCGCTGTCGCTGTACGAGATCGGCTGCGCGGCCGAGATCCGGCAGATCACCGAGCTGCCCGACGGCCGCTTCGACCTCATGACGCTGGGCCGGCGCCGGTTCCGCCTGCTCGGGCTGGCGCGCAACGACGCGCCGTACCTGACCGGCGAGGTGGAGTGGCTGTCCGAGCCGAAGGGCGAGCCGGACCGCGAGGGCGAGCTGGCCGCGGGCGTGCTGGCGGCCTACCAGGACTACCTGCGCGCGGTCCGCGCCGACGAGGACGGCGAGCAGCTGCCGGACGACCCGACGGTCCTGTCGCACCTCGTCGCGGCGACGGCATCGTTGACGCTGGAGGATCGCCAGGCCCTGCTGTCCGAGCCCGACACGGCGAGCCGCCTGAAGGCCGAACGCGCCCTGCTCCGCCGCGAGACGGCCCTGCTCGGCCAGGTCCGCGCGGTCCCGGTCTCCCTCGGCGACCTCGCGGTCCCCTCAAGCCCGAACTGATCCCCGCCCGGCCGCGCTCGGCACCTTGTCCGCGCCGAGGGCGACCGGTCGACGTCCGCGCTCGGCGACCCTGCGACCAGGACCACAGCGGACGAGTCCCCCCGTGAGACAGCAGCCACACGGCACCGAGGCCACGGCGCACGCGCCCTCGAGCCCGAACCGATCCCCGCTGCGCTCGACAAGTCCGGCACCGGGCGGGTGCTCTGGGCGAACCGGGCCGCCGCCAACGCTGGACGGCCGCGCCGCCCGGCTCGGTTCCGGCGTCAGGAGCGCGGCGGCTCCGCGTTCGGCGACTGCGGCCACAGCGGCGACTCCGACGACGGAGCCGGAGGCGGCGGGGCGCCGGGGGCTGTCCAGTTCGCCGGCCCGGCGGACGTTTCGGACTCGGCCGGCGTCGATGGCGAGGGCGCACCGGGGTGCTGCGCACCGTGGCCGAATTGCGCCGCGCCCGAACCCGCCTGAGCCGAACCCGGGGCGCTCGGGAACTGCGGGGCCTGGTCGTACGCCGCCGCGAGCGGACCGGGCGCCGCCGGATGCGGGCCAGGCGCAGCCGAGTGCGGGTCGAGCGAAGCCGTGAGCGGACCGGGCGCCGCCGGGTGCGGGCCGGGCGCTGCCGGTGCCGGTGCGCCGGGGAACTGAGCGGCCTGGCCGTACGGGGCCGGCGGGTAGGGCGACGGGGAGCCCGGGTGCGGACCCGTGGCCGGGTAGGGCGCCGGGTACGGGGCGCCGGGCGGCGGGGGCGGCGGCGAGAGGTACTCGGGCGGGATGTTGTCGTAGCGCAGCGTCGGCGACACGTGGAAGCCGGCGAGGCCCGTGTAGACCGCGGCGGCGGCCAGGCTCTGGATGAGCATGGTGCCGCGGACCCAGGGGATGAAGCCGAACAGCAGCGACGAGACGCCCGTGCGCAGCTTCACCGGGCGGAAGATGTGCGTGTCGACCGGGGCGTGCTCGGCCAGGTCCATGTAGTGCGCCCAGCCGATCTTGTTGCCCAGCCAGGCGCCGAGCACCGAGGCGCCCGCGGAGCCGATGACCAGGCCGAGGAGCATGATCGGGCCCCGGTATCGCCGCAGCAGGAACCACGCCGCGAGGGCGACCAGGATGCCCATGCCGATCGCCATGAGGACGAACCAGCCGTCGTCGGCCCAGTAGCCCTCGGGCTCCGGATCGATCGGATACGGCCCGTACTGCGTCTGCACGAGCTCCACGTGCGGCGCCAGCTTCGACCACAGCAGGCCGAAGGGCGCGCCCAAGCCCGCGACCACCACGGCGGCGAGCAGGGCGACGAGCACCTCCCGAAGGATCGGTACGCGCGCCGGACGAACGGCCTCGGCCTGCTCGACGGGCGAAATCGGGGCGATGCTCACGATCCCATCCTGCCAGGCCGGCGCCTCGACCCGGCAAGCGAGTCGACATCACCTTTCGAACCCGGCGAAACCCCCGCATACCGCCCGGATGCCGCCGAATCTCCCGAAGTTCCCGGCTCCGCCGCGTTCGAGAAGGGGTCGTGCAGATGGGCGGCCCGCGACCGTGAGGAGTCCGGAAGACCGCCGTCCGGGCGGTCGCCCGGCGAGCGTCCGGCCTCCGAGAAGGGGTCGCGGGAGACAGGGGGCCGCGAGCGGGACGAGTCCGGCTGCGAGCCGAGTGTGGACTCGGACCGAGCGCGCGAAGCGTCCGAGAACGGGTCGTGCGAGACAGGGGGCCGCGAACTGCCGGGCTGCGGGAGGGAGTCGTGCGAGGAGGGGCCGCGCGAAGCGGCGTGGAGGGAGTCGTGCGAGGAGGGGCCGCGCGAAGCGGCGTGGGTCGAAGGGGCGAACGAGGAGGCAGTGGACGGCGAAGCGGTGGGGGGCGTCGACGTGGGCCAGGGCGGGAGTGGCGTCGATGGGGGTGGAGTGGTCAGGTCCGGCAGGGTCAGGTCCATGGCCATCAGGCGTGGGGCCTCCTCCCGGCGGTCCACGCGGCCCTTGACCGCCACGACCGCGTCCTCGGCCACCCACTGGTCGACCAGCTCGTAGGTGTCCGGGAAGAACATGACCTCGATGCTGCCGTCCAGGTCCTCCAGCACCGCCTGGGCCCACGGGCGGCCCTGGCGGGTCACGCGGCGCTGCACGCCCGACAGGATGCCGGCCAGGCGGACCACGGCGCCGTCGGCGACGGTGCCCTCCTCGGCCAGGGCGGCGATCGGGCGGTCGGCGGCGGCGCGCAGGACGTGCTCCAGGCCGCGCAGCGGGTGGTCGGAGACGTAGAGGCCCAGCATCTCGCGCTCGAAGGCGAGGCGCTCGGGCTTGTCCCACTCCATCGCGGGGACGGGCGGGGCGCTCAGCAGCGGGGCGCCGAAGAGGTCGAACTGGCCCATGGCCTCGTTGCGCTTGACGCTCGAGACGGCGTCGAGGGCGTCGGCGTGCACGCTGAGCAGGCCGCGGCGGGAGTGGCCCAGGGAGTCGAAGGCGCCGGCCTTGATGAGCGACTCGATGGTCTTGCGGTTGCACACGACCTGGTCGACCTTGGCCAGGAAGTCGTAGAAGTCCTCGAACGGGCCCCGCTCGCGGCGGGCCCGCAGGATCGACTCGACGGCGGCGGCGCCGACGTTGCGCACGGCGCCGAGGCCGAAGCGGATGTCGGTGCCGGCGGCGGCGAAGCGGCCCTGGGAGGCGTTGACGTCGGGCGGCAGGACGCGGATGCCCATGTGCCGGCACTCGGCGAGGTAGAGGGCGGAGCGGTCCTTGTCGCCGCCGATGGAGGTCAGCAGGGCGGCCATGTATTCGGCGGGGAAGTTGGCCTTCAGGTAGGCCGTCCAGTAGGCGACGAGCCCGTAGGCCACGCTGTGCGCCTTGTTGAACGCGTAGTCGGAGAACGGGACCA
The DNA here is from genome assembly GCF_059739745.1 of Dactylosporangium thailandense. NCBI lineage: Bacteria > Bacillati > Actinomycetota > Actinomycetes > Micromonosporales > Micromonosporaceae > Dactylosporangium > Dactylosporangium thailandense. The sequence goes on along the minus strand of NZ_AP029195.1, from coordinate 11,786,459 downwards.
GGATGTCCCACAGCGTGCGGATCGCGGCCTCGGAGTAGCCGCGCTCGCGCATCGCCGGGGCGAACAGCGTGAACTCCTCGTCGAGGATCTCCTTCTTCTTCTTGCCCATGGCCCGGCGGAGCCGGTCGGCGGCGCCGAGGGTGTAGCCGGCGACCCGCTGGGCGATCGCCATCACCTGCTCCTGGTAGACGATCAGCCCGTAGGTGTCGCCGAGGATGTCCTCGAGCGGCGCGGCGAGCTCCGGGTGGATCGGCGTGACCGGGCGGCGGCCGTTCTTGCGGTCGGCGTATTCGTTGTGGGCGTTGGCCGCGATCGGCCCGGGCCGGTAGAGCGCCCCGACGGCGGAGACGTCGGCGAAGCCGTCGGGGGCCATCGAGCGCAGCAGCTGGCGGACCGGGGTCGCCTCGAACTGGAACACGCCGAGGGTGTCGCCGCGCGACAGCAGCGCGTAGGTCGGCCCGTCGTCGAGCGGGGCGTCCTCGATGACCACGTCGGTGCCGCGGTTGTGCCGGATGGCGTCGAGGGCGTCGTCGATGATGGTGAGGTTGCGCAGGCCGAGGAAGTCCATCTTGAGCAGGCCCATGGCCTCGCAGGCGCCCATGTCCCACTGGGTGATGATCGCGCCGTCCTGCTCCCGCTTCTGGATCGGCAGCACGTCGATGAGCGGCTCCCGGGACAGGATGACGCCGGCGGCGTGCACGCCCCACTGCCGCTTGAGGCCCTCCAGGCCGCGGGCGGTGTCGACGACGGTGCGCACCTCCGGCTCCGTCTCGTAGAGCCGGCGCAGCTCGCCGCCCTCCTTGTAGCGGGGGTGGGCCTGGTCGAAGACGCCGTGCAGGGGCATGTCGCGGCCGAGCACCGGCGGCGGCACCGCCTTGCTGATCCGCTCGCCGAGGGAGAACGGGAAGCCCAGCACCCGGGCGGCGTCCTTGATCGCGGCCTTGGCCTTGATGGTGCCGTAGGTGATGATCTGCGACACCCGGTCCTCGCCGTATTGCTCGGTGGCGTAGCGGATCATCTCGCCGCGCCGGCGCTCGTCGAAGTCCATGTCGATGTCGGGCATGCTGGGCCGCTCGGGGTTGAGGAAGCGCTCGAAGAGCAGCCCGTGCGCGAGCGGGTCGAGCTCGGTGATGCCCAGCGCGTAGGCGACCAGCGAGCCGGCGGCGGAGCCGCGGCCCGGGCCGACGCGGATGCCCTCCCGGTGGGCGTGGGCGACGAGGTCGGCGACGACGAGGAAGTAGCCGGCGAGGTCGGCCCCGGCGATCACGCCGAGCTCGTAGCCGGCCTGCTCGCTGTGCGGCCGCGGGACGCCGCCAGGGAAGCGGCGGGCCAGGCCGCGGTGGACGGCGGCCCGCAGCTGGGCCTCCTCGGTGGTGCCGGGCGGGACGGGGAAGGCGGGCATCAGGCTGCGGTGGGCGAAGACCTCCGCGTAGTCGCCGACGCGCTCGGCCACGGCGAGGGTGTTGTCGCAGGCGCCGGGGACCTCGGCGTCCCAGATGCGGCGCATCTCGGCGGCGGACTTGAGGTAGAAGTCGCGGGCGTCGAACTTGAAGCGCTTCGGGTCGGCGAGGGTGGTCGCGGACTGCACGGCCAGCAGCGCCTCGTGGGCGTCGGCGTCGCCGGCGAACGTGTAGTGCAGGTCGTTGGTCGCGACCGGCGGCAGGCCGAGGCGGCGGCCGAGGCGCAGCAGGTCGGCGCGGACCCGCTGCTCGATGCCCAGGCCGTGGTCCATCAGCTCCAGGTAGAGGTTGCCGGGGCCGAAGATGTCACGCAGCTCGGCGGCGGCCGCGCAGGCCCGCTCGAAGTCGCCGATGCGCAGCCAGGTCTGGATCTCCCCGGACGGGCAGCCGGTGGTGGCGATGACGCCGGGGGCGTATTCGGCGAGCAGCTCCCGGTCGGCGCGGGGCTTGTAGAAATACCCCTCCGTGCTGGCCCGCGACGAGAGGCGGAACAGGTTGCGCAGGCCGGTCGCGGTCTCGGCCAGCAGCGTGAGGTGGGTGTAGGCGCCGCCGCCGGAGACGTCATTCTCGCCGCCGTCGGCCCAGCGCACGCGGGTGCGGTCGCCGCGGCGGGTGCCGGGGGTCAGGTAGGCCTCGACACCGATGATCGGCTTGATCCCGGCCTTCGCGGCCGAGTGGTAGAAGTCGTGGGCACCGAACATGTTGCCGTGGTCGGTCATGGCCAGGGCGGGCTGGCCGAGCCGGGCCGCCTCGGCGAAGAGCGGCCCGAGGCGCGCGGCCCCGTCGAGCATCGAATACTCGGTGTGCACGTGCAGATGGACGAAACCCACGGCCCGAACCTATCGCGGGGGTACGACATTTTCGGCGACACTGCTCGGCATGATCGACCGTGACCGGCTCGGCGCGCTGCTGCGCCGCGAGCGAGCCGCCTTCGCCGACCGCAACCCCCGCTCGGCAGCCGAGTACGCGCGGGCCGGGAACCTGTTCGGCCGGGTCCCGATGACGTGGATGAACAAGACCGCGGCCGGATTTCCGCTGTACCTCGCCGAGGCCCGTGGCGCCACGGTCACCGATCTCGACGGGCACGAGTACATCGACTTCTGCCTCGGCGACACCGCCGCGATGGCCGGGCACTCCCCCGCACCCGTGGTCGCCGCGGTCCGGGAGCGCTTCGAGACCCTCGGCGGGGCGTGCGCGATGCTGCCGACGGCGGACGCGGCGTGGGTCGGGGCCGAGCTGACCCGCCGGTTCGGGGTCACCCGCTGGAGCTTCGCGCTGACCGCCACCGACGCGAACCGGTGGGCGATCCGGCTGCTGCGCGCGGTCACGGGCCGGCCGAAGATCCTGTTCAACAGCTACTGCTACCACGGCTCGGTCGACGAGTCGCTGATCGTGAACACCCCGGACGGGCCGCGTCCCCGGGCCGGGAACGTGGGCGCCCCGGTCGACGTGACCGTGACCAGCCGCGTCGCCGAGTACAACGACCTGACCGCCCTGGAGCGGGAGCTGGCCCACGGTGACGTGGCCGCGGTGGTGATGGAGCCGGCGCTGACCAACATCGGCATCGTCCTGCCCGAGCCGGGCTACCTGGCCGGGGTGCGCGCGCTGACCCGGCGGTACGGCACCTACCTGGTCAACGACGAGACGCACACGTTCTCGGCCGGCCCGGGCGGGGCGACGGGCCTGTGGGGCCTGGAGCCGGACGTGGTGACGATCGGCAAGGCGATCGGCGGCGGCATCCCGGCCGCGGCCTACGGGCTGTCGGACGAGATCGCCGAACGCCTCGGCCGGATGCGCGATCTCGACCTGGTCGACATGGGCGGCGTCGGCGGCACCCTGGCCGGCAACGCCCTGTCGATCGCCGCGACCAGGGCCACGCTGCAACACGTGCTGACAGAAGCCGCGCATGCCGAAATGTCAGAAAAATCGGAGGCGTTCGCGGCGCAGACCCGGGCAACCATCGCCGAGCACCAGCTCCCGTGGTCGGTGACCAGACTCGGAGCGCGGGTCGAGTACCGCTTCGCCGACCCGGCACCCAGGAACGGGACGGAGTCGAACGAGGCCGCGGACCCGGACCTGGAGGACTATCTGCACGTCTACCTGGCCAACCGCGGCATCCTGCTCACGCCGTTCCACAACATGGCCCTGATGAGCCCGGCCACCACCGGCGAACAGGTCGCCGAGCACCAGAGGGTCTTCCGCGGCGCGGTCGGGGAGCTTACCGGGCGTACGGGTCCATCATGACCGCCGCCGCCCGCAGCCACGCGCGCTTGGTCGCCGGCGCCAGCATCGGGTATTCGATGTTGGAGCCGCTCTCCAGCGCCGGGTCGTAGGGCACGACCACGACGGCCCGGGTCCGGGTGCGGAAGTGCCCGGCCAGGTCGTCGATGAGCGGGGTCGGGTTGGGCGTCGGGCAGGACAGCAGCGTGACCGCGTTGGCGACCAGCTCCTCCATCCCGGCCTCGTCGAGCAGGTCGAGCATCCAGTCGGCGGTGAACGCGGCGTCCTCGCGGGGCACGCTGGTGACCACGAGCTGGTCGGCGGCCTGCAGGACCGTCTGCCAGTTGGGGCTCTCCACGTTGTTGCCGGTGTCGACGCAGATCACGTCGTGGGTGCGGCGCAGCAGCTCCAGCACCCGGCGCACGGTGTGCGGGTCGAGGCGCTGGGCGAAGCGCGGGTTCTCCTCGCCGGCGAGCACGTCGTAGGAGCCGTCGGAGGCGTGGCGCAGATAGTCGTCGAGCATGTCGTACAGGTCGTAGCCGGTCGCGTGCTCGACGCGCACGAGGTCGGCGATGAGGTGCCGGATCGTGCGCGCGTGCCGGGCGCTGCCGGCCCGCAGGCCCAGCGTGCCTCGCAGCTCGTTGTCGTCCCAGGCGATGACGCCCTTGCCGCGCACGCTGCCGATCGTGGCGGCGGTCAGCACCGTCGCGGTCGTCTTGTGCACCCCGCCCTTGGGGTTGGCGAAGGCCAGCACCTTCGGGGTGGGGATGTCGCGGCGCAGGATCTGCACCATCTGCTCGTTGGGGTCGGCCGGACGGGGCTCCTGGTATTCGACCATGGGCTCACGGCGCGCGGGCCCGGCGGTGCGGAGCGGCGCGTCATCGTACGGGCGGGTGCCGTTGGTGGGAGGCATTGGTTCGTCATCGTATTGGGGCGAGCCCGGATATGGGGCCGAGGGGCGCCCAAACCTTCCGTCGTAATCCAGATCACCCGGGCTCGATCGCCCCAGCAGCGCCCGGTCCAGCAGCGAGCGCCAGCGGGGAGCCGGATCCGCCGACCTGTCCTCCACCCCGGCCCCTCCTCACACGCGCACGTGTCAACCCGACCCCCAGGCTACGGACCGAAGACTATTCGGACCACTCCTGCGAGCCCATCCCCTGCATCAACTGCACGACAGGCCGAAGGGATATCGCCTCAGGACGGACCGGGGGACGCGACCACGGTTCCCGCGCCCTCGCGGACCGGTTCCGCGACCGTGGTCTGCTCCGGCAGCGGGGGCATGAACACGGTGCGATCGAGCCGTCGCAGTTCGGTGATGGGGTCGACGACGCGGGTCTCGGGCCGGGCGGCGACGGCGCGCAGGGCGGCGGGCGGGGCGTAGACGACGGCCGCGTACACGCACGAGCAGTGCTCGCGATAGGCGGTCGCCTCCTGGTCGGCGACGATCGCGCCGGAGAGGTACAGCTGCCGGTTCTCCTCGGGGATGTCGTCGGGCCGGGCGAGCAGGTCGCGGTAGTGCCGCGCCTCCTCCGTCTTGCGCCGCGCGGTCTCGTCCATGGCCGACACCACGTCGTCGGGCAGCTTGTACGCGTCCAGGCGGACGAGCTCGGTCTGGGTGCCCGGCAGCGGCACCCGGGCGAAGACGCTCGACACCGGGGCTTCCGCGAGCACGGGTGTGAGCCGCTCGGGGGCCAGGTAGGCGGTGAACGACACGAGCGCGTAGACCGGCGCGTCGCCCGGCAGGGCGGCCAGCTCGTCCCGGCCCGCCTGCAGGTAGCCCGGGATCGAGCCGCCCTCGGCGACCCCGACGCGCAGAACGTCGCCGAGGGACGGGTCGCTGCGGGGCCGCTCGCCGCGGTGCACGGCGAGCAGGGTCGCGGTCACCGCGACGATCCCGACCACGACCGTGAACGCGCGCAGCCGCTGGGCGCCCCGGAACACCCGGGCGAGGACGTTGCCGACCGGTGGCAGGAGCCGCTGGTCGAGTTGCTGGAGCTGCTTCATCGCCCCACGAGGGTCGCACAGTGCCGCCTTAAGGGTGACTCATGGGGTCTTGACATCGATGCAGTGAAGGATTTCTATCAGGAAGGTTTACTAACAATCGAGGTGAGGTCTCATGCGCAGATCGACCAGAGTCCGTGGCATCGCGGCCGCCGCGGTGGCGCTCGCCGCCACCGGGGTCGTCCTCGCGGTCACGCCGTCCGCCCAGGCCGCGACCGCCATCCCCGCCCACGTGTTCGCCCCGTACTTCGAGGCGTACAACGGCGACAGCCTCAACGGGCTGTCCCAGCAGTCCGGCGACAAGTACCTGACCATGGCCTTCATCCAGACCGCGAGCCGCGGCTCGTGCACGGTGTACTGGAACGGCGACACCGGCATGCCGATCGCGAACTCGACGTTCGGCAGCGACATCGCCGCCATCCGGGCCCGCGGCGGCGACGTGATCCCCTCCTTCGGCGGCTACGCGGCCGACAACGGCGGCACCGAGATCGCCGACAGCTGCACCGACGTCAACCAGATCGCGGCGCAGTTCGAGAAGGTCATCACCACCTACGACGTCACCCGCATCGACCTCGACGTCGAGGACAACTCGCTGACCAACGCGGCCGGCATCGACCGGCGCAACAAGGCGGTCAAGCTCGTCGAGGACTGGGCCGCGGCCAACGGGCGGACCATCCAGTTCGTCTACACGCTGCCGACGACCACGAGCGGCCTGGCCGACAGCGGGCTCGCGGTGCTGCGCAACGCGGTCGCGAACAACGCGCGGATCGACATCGTCAACCAGATGACCTTCGACTACTACGACAACCAGCCGCACCAGATGGCCGACGACACCAAGACGGCGTCCAACGGGCTGCACGCACAACTGCAGCAGCTGTACCCCGGCAAGACCAGCCAGCAGCTGTGGTCCATGATCGGCGTCACCGAGATGATCGGCGTCGACGACTTCGGGCCGGCGGAGACGTTCACCATCGCCGACGCGAACGCGGTCGCCTCCTGGGCCACCCAGCAGGGCATCGCCGAGCTGTCGTTCTGGGCGCTGCAGCGCGACAACGGCGGCTGCCCCGGCGGCGCGGCCTCGGACACCTGTTCCGGCATCGCCCAGAGCACCTGGCAGTTCTCGCACATCTTCGCGCCCTTCACCAGCGGCGGCGGCACTCCGGGCTCGCCCAGCCCGACGCGCAGCAGCGCATCGCCATCGCCGAGCCCGAGCCGCAGCACGTCGCCGAGCCCGAGCCAGAGCACCGGGACCGGGCTGGCCAACGGCACCTTCGAGACCGGCTCGCTCGCGCCGTGGACCGGGAGCCTCTGCAGCGTCGTGAGCACGCCCGTGCACGGCGGGAGCAAGGCGCTCAAGGCCGCCGCGTCCGCGTCCGACAACGCCCAGTGCAGCCAGACGGTGGCCGTCCAGCCCAACCGGACGTACACACTGACGGCCTGGGTCCAGGGCAGCTACGCGTTCCTCGGCGCCACCACGGGGGCGGGCGACGTGAGCGCGTGGTCGCCCGGGTCCGGCTCGGCCTGGACGAAGCTGACCGTCTCCGTCAGCACCGGCAGCGCCACCTCGATCAAGGTGTGGGTGCACGGCTGGTACGGCACCGGCACGATCTACGCCGACGACGTGACCCTGGCCTGAGGCCGGTGATCCCGGCCTGAGGCGTTACGCGGCGGCGCTCAGCACCTCGAGCGCCGCCGCCAGGTCGGCCGGGTACTCGCTGACGAACGAGACGTATTCGCCGTCGCGCGGATGGATGAACCCGAGCTCGCGGGCGTGCAGCCACTGCCGCGACAGCCCGAGCCGGGCGGCCAGGGTCGGGTCGGCGCCGTAGGTCAGGTCCCCCACGCACGGGTGCCGCAGCGCCGAGAAGTGCACCCGGATCTGGTGCGTGCGCCCGGTCTCCAGCTTCACGTCGAGCAGGCTCGCGGCCGGGAACGCCTCGATCGTGTCGTAGTGCGTGACGCTCGGCCGGCCGCCGGAGACCACCGCGAACTTGTAGTCGTGGCTCGGATGCCGGTCGATGGGCGCGTCGATCGTGCCGCGCAGCGGGTCCGGGTGGCCCTGCACCACGGCGTGGTAGCGCTTCTCGACCTCGCGGGCCTTGAAGGCGCGCTTCAGGGCGCTGTACGCCGGCTCGCTCTTCGCCACGACCATGAGCCCGGTGGTGCCCACGTCCAGCCGGTGCACCACGCCCTGACGCTCGGCCGCGCCGCTGGTGGCGACCGTCTGGCCCATCGCCGCCAGGCCGCCGATCACCGTCGGGCCGGTCCAGCCCGGGCTCGGGTGCGCGGCCACGCCGACCGGCTTGTCGACCACGACGATGTCGTCGTCGCTGTAGACGATGCCGAGCCCGTCGACGGGGACCGCCTCGACCGCGACCGCCCCGGCCGGCGCCGGCAGCGTCACCTCGAGCCAGGCGCCGGCGCGGACCTTGTCGGCCTTGGCCCGCACCTCGCCGTCGACCGAGACGTCCCCGGCCTCGACCAGGTCCGCGGCCGCGGTGCGGCTGAACCCGAAGAGCCGGGTGAGCGCCTGGTCGAGGCGGGTGCCGTCGAGGCCGTCGGGCACCGGCAGCGAGCGGACCTCACGCATCTTTCTTGGCCCGGGTGCCGTCCCGCCGCCGCCCCATGAACTCCAGCAGGATCGCCAGGGCCACGCCGACGGTCAGCGCCGAGTCGGCGATGTTGAACACCGGGAAGTGCCCGGCGTGGTCGTCCAGGAAGCTGAACATGTCGACCACGTGCCCGCGGAACGGCCCCGGCGCCCGGAAGAGCCGGTCGCCGAGGTTGCCCGCGGCGCCGCCCAGCACCAGCCCGAGCGCGATCGCCCAGGCGGTCGAGACCGTGCCCTTGATCATCCAGAACAGCCAGCACACGACGCCGAGCGCGATGATCGGGAAGATCCACGTGTGCTCTTGCAGCATGCTGAACGCGGCCCCGCTGTTGCGGGTGTAGATCACGTAGATCAGGCCGCCGAACAGCTTCAGCGGCTCGCCGTGGGCGATGGTCGAGGTCGTCCACTGCTTCACGGCCAGGTCGATCGCGATGATCGCCACCGCGACCAGGCCGAACACGGACCAGGCCCGAGTCCGTGACCCGGACGGCGCGGCCTCGGGGGTCGCTGCGTCCGGGGCCGGCTCGGCCCGGTCCTGGGTGGGCTCCTGAGTGGTCAGCGCCGCTCCTCCAACTGCTTGCAGGTGACGCAGAGCGTAGCGGACGGGAACGCGGCCAGGCGCTCCACGGGGATGGGGTTGCCGCACTTCTCACACCAGCCGTAGCCGCCCTCGTCGAGCCGCTCCAGCGCCCGCTCGACCTGCAGGATGCGGTCGGCCAGGTTGTTGGCGATGGTGATCTCCTGCTCGCGCTCGCCCGTCTTCGTGCCGGTGTCGGCCTGGTCGTCGCCCGCGGAGTCGGTCAGGCGGTGCTGCTGCAGCTCGTGGATCTCCAGGAGCGTCTGGTCGTGCTCGGCCTTGAGCTCGTCGCGGCGCTCGATCAGCGCCACGCGGATCTTCTCCGTCTCGGCTGCCGTGCGCGTGCCACGGGCGGGCTTCGCCCCAGCGGTCTTGGCCGCGGTGGTCTTCGGTTCTGCGGTCTTGGCCATGGTGGCTCCCTCGGCCGCACGGGCGGCGGTTGACGTGGTCGGCGCTGTCGTCGTGCTGGTGGTGCGGGCGGATCCTGCCGTCACCGACCTGCGGGCCGAGGCCCGTTCGGCCGGCACGGCCTTGCTCGCCGTGGCGGCGGGGGCGGCCTTCTTCACCGGGGTGGCGGCCGCTTTCGTCGCCCGGGACGGCGTCCCGGCTTGCCGAGAGGTGGCTTGCTGTGCTCTTGTCACAGTGGTACCTCCCGTCACATCGGCGGCATTGCCCCGCCCGGCACCGCTCGCTGACCGCCTCGTCGGCACGGCATCAGCCCGCTCGGCCATGGCTCCCCCAGATGCAAAATGGGCGCGCGACGCGCGGTCGCGCACTCCAGTGGCTGGCAAGAATACGGAATGTGCACGCGTCCGACAAACACGCCACACGTATTCGGACCAATTTGATCAGTTATTGGCGCCGATCATCGCCATGTTCGGCAAACCAGCGAGCCAGTCTTCCGCGCCTGCTCACGGCCCGCAGCCGTTGCTCCGCAGCGTCGCGCACCTGCTCGGTGGTGACGATCAGGAGGCTGTCGCGGGTCTTCAGACGGGTCTCCGGCGCCGGCACGAACGCACCGCCGTCGCGCAACACCAGCGTCACGACCGCGCCGAGAGGCAATCGTAACTCGTCCACGTGCACGCCGTTGAGCTTCGAGCCGTCCGGCACCTCGACCTGCAACAGATCCGCCCGCATCCGCTCCAGCGGCGCCGCCTCGACCTGCAGGTCGGTGGGCTCGGCGGGCGCGGTGACGCCGAGGCGGCGCGCCACCGGGGGCAGCGTGACGCCCTGGGCCGCCGTGTAGATCACGACGAGCACGAAGACGACGTTGAACAGGTCCTGCGCGCCGGGCAGCCCGGCCGAGAGCGGGATCGTCGCGAGCACGACCGGCACCGCCCCCCGCAGCCCGGCCCAGGACAGGAACGCCTGGTCGCGCCAGCCCGGACCGGCGCGGGTGAGCAGGAACGGGGCGCTGCTGACCAGCACCGACAGCGGGCGGGCGAGCAGCACCAGGACCAGGCCGACGACCAGCGCGGTGACCACGGCGCCGCCCAGCTGGCTCGGCGAGGCGAGCAGGCCCAGCAGCACGAACAGGCCGATCTGGGCGAGCCAGGCCAGGCCGTCGGCGAAGCCGAGCATGGCGCGCCGGTGCGGCAGGCGGGCGTTGCCGAGCACGACGCCGGTGACGTAGACGGCCAGGAAGCCGGAGGCGTGCGCGACGGAGCCGGCCGCGTAGGCGAGCACGGTCAGGCCGATCGCGGCGAGCGGGTAGAGGCCCGCCGAGGGCAGCGCGGCCCGGCGCAGCGCCCAGGCGCCGCCGAACCCGACCAGCAGGCCGATCGCGCCGCCGGCGACGAGCTCGTAGGCGACGAGGGCCAGCTGCTGGTACCAGGGCTCCTGGCTGCCGAGGGGCGCCGAGAGCAGCACGACGAGGATGACCACGGGGGCGTCGTTGATGCCCGACTCCGCCTCCAGCAGCGCGGCGAGGCGCGGCCGGACCGGGACCCGGCGCAGCGTGGAGAAGACGGCGGCGGCGTCGGTGCTGGAGAGCACGGCGCCGTACAGCAGCGCCTGCTGCCACCCGACCCCCAGCGCGAAGTGCACGACCGCCCCGACGACGGCGACGCTGACCACGACCCCGACGGTCGAGAGCACCACGGCCGGGCCGAGCACCGGGCGCAGATGCGACCAGCGCGCGGTGAGGCCGCCCTCGGCGATGATCACCACCAGCGCGCAGATGCCCAGCGTGCGGGTCAGCTCGGCGTTGGCGAACTGGATGCCGAAACCGGCCTCGCCGATCGCGACGCCGAGCAGCAGGTAGACCAGGAGGCTGGGCAGGCCGAGGCGCACCGAGAGGCGGACCGCTCCCACACACACCAGCAGGACCGCCGCGCCGACGAGGAGCGCGACGTTGAGCTCGTGACTCAACGGCGGCCCGCCAGCAGGCCGGCGACCCGGTCGGCAAGCTCCGCGGATGACACGGTGGACGGATCGGCGAGCTCGACGAGCTTGTCCCGGCTCGCCGCCCCGGCCTTGAGGCGCAGGGCGGACGGGCGCACCCCGATCGCGGCGGCGAGGGCCTTCAGCGCGGCCTCGGTCGCCTGTCCGTCGACGGGGCGGGCGTGCACCGCGACGACCACGGCGGGACCGAACGGCCCGGGGTGGCTGCCGCCGACCGCGGTGCGTGAGGCACCGGGGCGGACGCGGATCGCGATGGTGGGCATGCCTCATTGTGAAGGTTCACCCGATCGAGGTCGATCCTCCGGCCGGGCGGTATCGAAGACCGCAAGCAGAAGGCCGTGACGGCAGGAGCGTCACGGCCTGCCGAACGTCGTCCTACCGCCGGGCGGCGAGCAGCACATCGTTCGGCGCGCACATCGCGCACGGGGTGAACCCGAGCTCGACCGCCTCGTGGGCCGGCAGCGGCTCGTGCTCGCGGCCCAGCAGGTGCGGGCAGCTCGGCACGTGGTAGCGGGGGCGGCCGTCGATGACGAGCACGTCGTCGTGCAGCGCGGCGACGCGGGCGAGGTCGGCCGCCGTGGAGAGCTCGATCGCGGGCTCGTCCGCCGGGTCCTCGTCGTCGTAGTCGTCATCGTCGTCATCGTCCTCGGCCGCGGCGGGCTCCTGGTAGGCGTTCTCGTAGGCGCCGGCCGGCGGGTGCTGGTCGTACTGCGGCGGGTACTCGTCGTAGCGGCCGCCGCTGTCGCCCTGCTGCGGGATGGCGGACTCGGGCTCGTCCCGGAGCGGAGCCATCATCGCCGTCTCGTCCGGGACCGCGGGCCGCCCGCCCGTGGAGCTTCCGTAGGTGGTGCCGGCGCGCGCCCCGGCCCCGACCGCCTGGCGCTCGACGCGCCGGCCGTACTCCCCCGCGTGCTCCTCGTCCTCGCCGCCGAGCTCGTCCGAGCCGAGGTGGGAGGCGAACGGGTCGTAGCGCTCCGAGGGCACCTGGCGCCCGGTGCGGGTGGTGCGGGCCGAGCGCGCCGCCGCGGCCTGGCGACCGCCCACGATCAGCGCTACCGCGGCCAGCAGGCTTGCCCCGATGGACGCCACCAGCAGGGCGTCCGAGCCCTGCAGCAGGCCCAGCACGAGCAGGCCGACGGCCACCACGATCAGCAGCAGGCTTCCGACGATCACGGCCCTGTCCCTCCGCACAGCGAATCCCGGGGCGAGTACCGAAGGCCTCTCCGGGCGAGTGTCTCTCAGCCGGTACAACGAACGAGCCTGTCGGAAGTCTCCCAGAATGACCGGCGCCCCAGCCGAATTTCGACTGGGGCGCCGCGTGTCGCATTGACCGGCCGCGTGTCGGCCGCTGCCGGTCAGCCGCTCTGTGCCGTCACTTCACTCGTGTGGGTGTCGTGCTGGGTCGTGCTTGGCCACGCTGGGGGGACCAGCGGGTCAGCGACCCGCACCCTCGTAGCCGCCCGCGAGGCCGGCCGTGGCCAGGCCGCCGCCGACCGCCGGGCGCGCCGCGCCCTCGCCGCGCTGCGCCATCTCGGCCTCGAGGCTCTGCTCACGACCGGTGAGGTCGCGCAGCTGGCTCTCCAGGTAGGCCTTGAGGCGGGTGCGGTACTCGCGCTCGAACTGCTTGAGCTCCTCGATGTGCTTCTGCAGCGCGGTGCGCTTGGCGTCCAGGCCGCCCATGGCCTCCTGGTGGCGCTGGCGGGCGTCACGCTCGAGCGCGTCGGCCTTCGCGCGCGCGTCGCGGGTGACCTCCTCGGCCTTGGTGCGGGCCTCGGACAGAAGCTTGTCGGCCTCGCGGCGCGCGTCGGACACGTGGTCGTCCGCGGTGCGCTGGGCCATCATGAGCACGCGCAGCGCCTGCTGCTCGCCGTCGCCGGTGCCACCGGCGCCGCCCGGACCGCCCTGGGCCCGGATCTGGTCGAGCTCCTGCTGCATCCCGCGGGCGGCCTGCTCCGCGGAGGACTTCTCGCGCTGGACGCGCTCGAACTGCGTCTTGAGGTCGGCGAGCTCCGCGGCCAGGCGGGGGTCGCCGCCGGCGCCGGGCGCCACGCGGGCGGGGCCACCGCCGCGCTCGAGCTGCGCGCGCAGCTCGTTGTTCTCTTCGATCAACCGGGCGAGCTCACGCTCGACCTCGTCGAGGAAGGCGTCGACCTCCTCCTCGTCGTAGCCCCGCTTGCCGATTGGGGGCTTCTTGAAGGCGACGTTGTGAACGTCGGCCGGGGTCAGCGGCATCGAAACTCCTCGGGTCAGTTGCGGCCGCGTGGCCGCCGAGCGGTGCGTGTCACGAGAACGCCGCGATCAGCCGCCCTAACACGACGTACATCAGCACGAACAGGATAACCAGCAGCACAAGCGAAGACAGGTCCACGGCCACGGTACCAATACGCAGCGGACGAATCACCCGCCTCAACGCTTTGAGCGGCGGATCGGTGACGCTCCACACCACTTCCAGCGCCGCCGCCGCGCCCCGGCCGGGTTGCCAGCGGCGTCCGAACTGCATGACGTAGCCCATCACGAAGCGTGCGAGGAGCGCCACCAGGAAGAGGTAGAGCAGCAGATGCACGATCTGCAAGGTGATGGACACCACGGTCGTTGAGTCCTCGCTCAGCTCTGGTTGAAGAACCCGCCCTCGGCGATCTTAGCTTTGTCCTCCGCGGTGACCTGGACATTTGCCGGTGAGAGCAGGAAGACTCGGTTGGTCACCCGCTCGAAGTTACCACGCAGGCCGAATACGAGTCCGGCCGCGAAGTCGACCAAACGTTTGGCGTCCGCCTCGTCCATTTCGGTGAGGTTCATGATCACCGGCACGCCGTCGCGGAAGTGCTCACCGATCGTGCGGGCCTCGTTGTAGGTGGTCGGGTGCAGCGTGGTGATCGCGTAACGGCGGTCGTCGCTGTCCTCGTCCACCTGGGCGCGCTCACGGACGGAGCTGGTCGGGGCGAGTGCGAGATTGTCGCGCGTCGGGTAGCTGACCGACGTGTTCGGGCGCGTGATCGAGCGCACGGTGCTGGCCCGGCTCGCGGAGCCGGTCTCCAGGCGCTCGGCGGCCGACAGGCGCTCCGAGGCGGACAGCCGCTCGGACGACGAGAGCCGGTCGGAGGCCGAGATGCGCTCCGAGGCCGACAGGCGCTCCGAAGTCGTGCGGGAACGCGGCGCCGGGACCTCGTCGACGTCGTCCTCGTCGTCGAGAAGGTCGTCGCCGTACCGGTAATGACGATCGTCGTACCCACGATCGTCCTCGTCCTCGACGAGACCGAGCCAGACGCCCGCCCTGCGCAGAGCACCCATCCGCGCTCCTCCGTCCACCGCCATGCGGCACTTCCCCCCGTTGTCGGTGCCACCGATCACGTTGTGCGACACCGCCCCGCCGGCGCAGAACCACACCCGTGTAGTTTTCCGTTCCCGCGGGCCAGGCTACCCCAGCGGGGTGCGTTTTCCGAGCAATGCGCTGCCGACACGAACGTGTGTCGAGCCGTGCAGAATCGCGGATTCGAGATCGTCGCTCATACCCGCCGAAATCCAGTCCGCCGCACCGTCCGGACCGGAAAAACGCTGACGAATGCGCGCCGCGATCGCCTCGAGCCGGGCGAATGCCTCGTCCGGCTCCCAGCCCAGCGGCGCGACCGCCATGACCCCGCGCAGGGCGAGGCCGGGGCTGGCCGCGATCGCCTCGGCGACCTTCTCGACCTGTCCCGTGAGCGCACCGCCGCGGTGCTCGTCGTCGTCCAGGCTGACCTGCACCAGCGCCCCCAGCGGGGTGTCCCGCCCGGCCTTGAGCACGGCGTCGGCCAGGGCGTCCACCAGGCGCAGGCTGTCCACGGAGTGCACGACATCGGCATAGCCGGCCACCGAGCGCGCCTTGTTGCGTTGCAGCTGCCCGACGAAGTGCCAGCGCAGGCCGGGCACGGCGGCGGCCTTGGGCGCCGCCTCCTGGTCCCGATTCTCGCCGACGTCGCGCACGCCCAGCTCGGCCAGCCGGGCCACGTCCTGCGCCGGGTAGGTCTTCGTGACGGCCACCAGGGTGACCGACTCCGGCTCGCGTCCGGCGGCGTGGCAGGCCGCGGCGATCCGCTCCCGCACCGAGGCGAGATTGGCCGCGATCTGCTCGGTCCGCACGTCCACGAAAACCCCCTGAAAAACGGCGATTGGGTAGGCCGCTCTTGCGGCCTACCCAATTCAAGCAGAGCTTACGCCGTGATCAATTACGCACCGTTCTTGAGGAAGTCGGGCACGTCGACGTCGTCGAACAGGACCCGCCGGGGCGGCGGCGGGGCCTGGCGCTCCTGCGGGGCCGGCTCCTTGGGCTGGCTGTGCTGCGGGCCGTGCGGCGTGCGCGGGGCCCGCGCCTCGATCGGGCGGTACGCCGGGGCGCCCCCGTCGAAGCCGGCCGCGATGACCGTGACGCGCACCTCGTCGCCGAGCGCGTCGTCGATGACCGCGCCGAAGATGATGTTCGCGTCCGGGTGGGCGGCGTCGGTGACCAGCTGCGCCGCGTCGTTGATCTCGAACAGGCCCAGGTCGGAACCGCCGGCGATGGACAGCAGCACGCCGCGCGCGCCGTCCATGCTCTGCTCCAGCAGCGGGCTGGAGATGGCCGACTCGGCGGCCTCGACCGCGCGGTTGTCGCCGCGGGCGCTGCCGATGCCCATGAGCGCGCTCCCGGCTCCGCTCATGACGCTCTTGACGTCGGCGAAGTCGAGGTTGATGAGGCCGGGCGTGGTGATCAGATCGGTGATGCCCTGGACACCGGAGAGCAGCACCTGGTCCGCCTGGCGGAACGCGTCCATCATGCTGATGCCGCGGTCACCGAGCGCCAGGAGCCGGTCGTTGGGGATCACGATGAGCGTGTCGCACTGGTTGCGCAGCTCCTCGATGCCCGCCTCGGCCTGCACCTGCCGGCGCTTGCCCTCGAACGAGAACGGCCTGGTGACCACGCCGATGGTCAGCGCGCCGAGCTTCCGCGCGATGTTGGCCACGACGGGCGCGCCGCCGGTGCCCGTCCCGCCGCCCTCGCCACAGGTGACGAAGACCATGTCGGCGCCCTTGAGCACCTCTTCGATCTCGTCGCGGTGGTCCTCGGCCGCATTCTTGCCGACATCGGGATTGGCGCCCGCACCCAGCCCGCGGGTCAGTTCCCGGCCGACGTCGAGTTTGACGTCGGCGTCGCTCATCAGCAGGGCCTGGGCGTCGGTGTTGATCGCGATGAACTCGACGCCCTTCAGGCCAACCTCGATCATGCGATTGACGGCATTGACCCCGCCGCCGCCGATGCCGACGACCTTGATGACCGCGAGATAGTTGTGCGGATGTGTCATCGGACCACCTTTCCTTTCGAGGTTGGCGAGCGCCGATCCTGTCCGGTGCCGAGCGATGAATCCCGGTCCGATCCCTGAGGGACCTGTCCCGAGCCCGACCCCGTGACGGGCGGCGTCCGCCAATGCGAACGCAGCGGATGGGGGTCCCGCAAACCCTCACCCTTTACTAGAGGCTTATAGTTATGTCAACTAATGCCTTATCGCAAGGTAAGGGCCCGACTGTCGTGATCCAAGGACCGTGCCCCGGCGTGTCGGGCGATTCGCCTGCGACGCCGTCGAATTCCTAACGGCCGCGGCGAGCCCGGTGTGACGGGCAGGTGCCCACTTGTCCGGGCTCACACATGCCCCGGCTCACTTCTCCGGGCTCACTTCTCCAGTACGACGCCGGGCGCGCTCACGTCGAGGGTGCGCCCCGGCTCGATCGTCGTGCGCTCCAGGACCCGGACCTTGGCCGCGTTCTGGGTGGCGTCGCCCCACAACACGACCCGATCGCCGGTCAGCTCCAGCTTGATCCGGGTCGGCGACTCGGCGACCAGCGCCGTCATCTGCGCGAGCACCGGCGGGGAGAGCGCGGCCAGCACGGTCAGGGCGCTCTCGGTGGTGGCGTCGCCGGGCTCGGGCTGGGCGACACGGACCATCGGCAGGCCCGGCGGCGCGGCGTCGACCGGCAGGAACGCCACCCCCTCGGCGTCGAGCAGCGTGAAGCCGCCGACCTTGGGCACGGCCGCGACCGCGGTGCGCTCGGTCACCGCGATCGCGAGGGTGTGCGGGTAGTGCGTCTGGACCTGCACGGTGCGCACCGGCTTGAGCGCCTCGCGCACGCGGCGCTCGACCGCGCGCACGTCCACCCGCGGCATCGGGGTGCCGTCGCGCACGGCGGCGGCCGCGCGCACCGACGCCGGGTCGAGCACGCCGGCGCCGGCGACCTCGATGCGCTCGACGCCGAGGGCCGGGGTGAGGTACACCACCGCCGCCGCCCCGCCGAGCAGCGCGACGACGCCGAGCACCACCAGCCAGGGCAGCGCCGCGCGGATGCGGTGCTGCCGGGCCCGGCGGGCGAAACGGCGCACGGACTGCGGCGCGTCCCGGGGAGCCAGGACGAGCCGCCACCCGCGCGTGCCACTCATGTCAGTCGTCGCTGCGGGAATGCCGGCCCACGTACTCGTCCGGCTCGTCCCCGCCCTTGAGCGCGGCGAGCAGCTCGTCGCCCATGAGCGAGATCGGCGGAGCGCCCATGGTGACGACCACGTCGCCCTCGCGGACGCGGGCCACCACCTCGCCGGGCACGTCCTCCCAGGACGGCACGAACACCTTCTGCGCGTCGGGCAGGTTCACCGCCGCGGTCAGCGCGACGCCGCCCTCGCCGGGCTCGCGCACCTCGCCGGGGCCGAAGACCTCCATGATCACGGCCTCGTCGGCGAGCGAGAGGCCCTCCGCGATCTCGGCCTGGAAGTCGCGGGTGCGGTACACCCGGTACGGCTGGAACACCACCACGAGCCGCCCGTCGCCGGCCACCTCGCGCAGCGTGCGCAGGGCCGCGGCGATCGGCACCGGGTGGTACGCGTACTCGTCGTAGACCCGCACCCCGCCCTCGGTGCCCTTGAACTCGAAGCGGCGGCGCACGCCCGGGAACGTCGCCAGGCTCTCGATCGCCGTCTCGGCCGGCACGCCCAGCCGCAGCGCGGTGAGGATCGCCCCGGCCGAGTTGAGGCCCAGGTGCGCGCCCGGCACCGGCAGGAACACCTCGCCCAGCGGCACCCCGTCGTGGTGGGCCATGTAGCGCACCCCGTGCACGGACGAGCGGACCTCGCTGATGCGCAGGTCGGCGTCGGGTGCGGTGCCGTAGGTGACGACGTCGGCGCCGGCCGCCCGGGCCCGCACCGCCATCCGCATCGCGCCGGGGTCGTCGGCGCACGTGACCACGAACCCGCCCGGCTCGACCCGGCCGCAGAACTCGACGAACGCGTCCTCGAGGCCCTGCAGGTCGCCGTAGGTGTTGAGGTGATCGGCGTCGATGTTGGTGACGAGCGCGACGTGCGGGGAGTAGAGCAGGAACGAGCGGTCGCTCTCGTCGGCCTCGGCCACGAACAGCTCGCCGCTGCCGTGGTGGGCGCTGGAGCCGATCGCGGAGATCTCCCCGCCGATCACGAACGACGGGTCGAGCCCGGCGTGCTGGAGGATCAGCGTGATCATCGAGGTGGTGGTCGTCTTGCCGTGCGTGCCGGCCACGGCCACGGCGCGCCGGCCGTTCATGGTCGCGGCCAGGGCCTCGGAGCGGTGCAGCAGGCGCAGGCCCCGCTCGCGGGCGGTGACGAGCTCGATGTGGTCCTTGGGGATGGCGGTGGAGTAGACGACCGTGTCCACGCCGTCGAGGTTGGACGGCTCGTGGGTGCGGTAGATCGTGCCGCCGAGGGCCTTGAGGGCGGCCAGGTGGGGCCACTCCTTGAGCTCGCTGCCCGAGGTCGGGATGCCGCGGGTGAGCAGCAGGCGGGCGAGCCCGCTCATGCCGACCCCGCCGACCCCGACGAGATGGACCTTGCCCAGCTCTTCCGCCGTGATCCCCGTGCTCATGCTCCGACCACCTTCAGGAGGTATCGACGAAGGGCCTCGTCGCCGTCGCGGCGCCCGTATCCGGCGGCCGCGCGGCTCATCGCCGCGAGCCGGGCGCCGTCGCGCACCAGCGGGACGATCTGCTGGGCCACGTATTCGGGCGACAGGTCGCCGTCCTCGACGATCAGCCCGCCGCCGGCCTCGACCACCGGCAGGGCGTTGCGCCGCTGCTCGCCGTTGCCCCAGGGCAGCGGCACGTAGACCGCCGGGATGCCGATCGCCGCGGTCTCGGCGCAGGTGATCGCGCCGCCGCGGCAGATCGCCAGGTCACCGGCGGCGTAGCCGAGCTCCATCTCGGAGAGGAACTTGATCCGCACGTACGGCGCGGGCAGGCCGGCCGGGATGTCGAAGTCCTCGTTGCGGGCCCCGACGATGTGCAGCACCTGCACGCCGGCCGAGGTGATCGCCTTGGCCGCGCCGGCCACCGCGTTGTTGATCGAGCGGGCGCCCGAGGACGCGCCGAAGACGAACAGCGTCGGAAGATCGGGGTCGAGGCCGAAGTAGCGGCGGGCCTCGGCGCGGCGGGCGGCCCGGTCCAGGGTGGTGATGCTCTGCCGCAGCGGCACCCCGACCACCGGCGCGTCCGCCACGGCCGGCATCTGCCGGGCCTGGTGGGGGAAGCCGAGGACGACGTTCTTGGTGAACCGCATGGCCATCTTGTTGGCCACGCCCATCGGGACGTTGACCTCGTGGATCACGCTGGGCGTCTTGCGCCGCCAGGCGGCCAGGTAGGCCGGGACGGACACGTACCCCCCGAAGCCGACCACGGCGTCCGCGTTGACCTCGTCCAGGATCGCGCGGGCCGCCTTCGCCGCCCGCCACATCCGGTCCGGGGTGCGCACCAGGTTCATGTTCACCGAGCGCGGCAGTTGGTAGGCCGGGACGTGCCGCAGGTCGTAGCCGGCGCGCGGGATGAGGTCGTTCTCCATGCCGCTCGCCGAGCCCAGACACGTGATGCGGACGTCGGGGTCGTGCCTGCGCAGGCAGTCGGCGAAGGCCAGCAGCGGGTAGATGTGCCCGCCGGTGCCTCCGCCGGCCAGCACCACCGAGCGCAGCGCTGCCATCAGGTGCTCCTTCCGCGGGGCGACCCCGCGAAGGTGGGCCGGCCCGTCGTGCGTGTCGAAGGGTCCGTGCCGTCGTCGTCCTCGCGAGCGCGCGGAAGCGGCGGCAACGGCGCCCAGAGTAGTCGCACCCATTTCCGCGGCGGACGGGCGTGCATGGCTCGCGCGCAGTCCGGCTCGGCGCGGGCCGCCGACGTGAGGATGCCGGCCGCGCCGAGCGCGACGACCAGGGCGCTGCCGCCGTCGGAGATGAACGGCAGCGGCAGGCCGGTGATCGGCATCAGGCCGACGACGCCGCCGATGTTGATGATCGCCTGGCCGACGAACCAGATCGTGATCGCCGCGGCGACCAGGCGGCGGAAGGGGTCCTCGACGCGGCGGGCGATGCGCAGGCCGGTGTAGGTGAGCATGCCGAACAGCAGCAGCACGACCATGCAGCCGACCACGCCGAGCTCCTCGGCGACGATGGCGAAGATGAAGTCGTTGTGCGCGTTGGGCAGCCGGCCCCACTTGAGCTGGCCCTGGCCGAGGCCGACGCCGAACCAGCCGCCGTCGGAGACCGCCCACAGGCCGCGCAGGTACTGGTACCGCCCCGCCTTCGCGTCCGGGTCGATGCTCGGGTCGAAGAAGACCTTGAGCCGGTCCAGCCGGTAGTCCTTCTTGGCCGGCAGCAGGATGAGCGCGACCACGCCCGCGAGGAAGAACCCGCCGAGCCAGCCGAAGACCGGCAGCCGGGCGCCGGCCGCCCACAGCAGCCCGGTGAAGAGCACCACCATGCAGATCATCGAGCCGAGGTCGTTGTAGCCCACGAGGATCAGCAGCAGGATGGTCACCGGGAACAGCGGCATGGCCAGCTCGCGCCAGGTCATGATGGTGCGGCCCTTGCGCACGAGCAGGTCGGCGCCCCAGACCACGAGCGCGATCTTGGCCAGCTCGGCCGGCTGGATCTGGAAACCGCCGATGTGCAGCCACAGGTCCTCGACCCAGATCGGCCCGAGATGGATCGCCGACGCGCTCTGCCCGTCGGGGGCGCGGCGGCCCGACAGCCAGCCCATCAGGTCCACGAAGCACATGAGCACGATCGAGGCGATCAGCATCGGGATGGCCACGGCACGGAACGTGCGCACCGGCAGCCGCTGGCACACCCAGAACGCCAGCAGGCCGACCACGGCCGAGAGCGCCTGCTTGGCGATCGAGGTGAACGGGCTGCCCGTGGTCGCGTAGCTGTTGACGCTGGTCACCGAGAACACCATGACCAGGCCGATGAACACGAGCAGGCCGACGCTGGACAGCAGCAGGTAGTAGGAGGCGAGCGGACGGTCCAGCAGACCCCGCAGCGACCCGACCAGGTTGGCGAGCCAGCCGCCCTCGTTCGGAACTTCCTCCCCGTCGCTCCTCATGCCGCCCATCATTCCGGCTGCGCCGCGGCCGGGCGGCCGCGACGCGCCGTCGGGATGTGCCTTAGGAGGCGCCGCTCATCACACGCAGGAAGTCGGCGGCGAAGAGCCCGAGGGCCGCCGCGACGCCGAGGCCGGAGATGATCCAGAACCGGACCACGATGTTGACCTCGCTCCATCCGGCCAGCTCGAAGTGGTGCTGGAGCGGGACCATCCGGAAGATGCGTTTGCCGGTGGTGCGGTACGAGCCGATCTGCATGACCCAGGTCACCACGATGATCACGAAGAGCAGGCCCAGCAGCGGCAGCAGCAGGATGGTCTTCGTGGCCACCGCGAGCCCGGCGATGAGCGAGCCGAGCGCCATGGAGCCGGTGTCGCCCATGAAGATGCGGGCCGGGGACGTGTTCCACCACAGGAAGCCGACGAGCGCGCCGACGGCGGCCCCGGCGATCAGGGCCATCTCCAGCGGGTCGCGCACGTCGTAGCAGTAGGGGGCCTGGTACGACGGGTCGGCGCACCAGTGCCGGTACTGCCAGAAGGCGATCGCCATGTAGCTGATCAGCACCAGGATCGACGTGCCGGTCGCGAGGCCGTCGAGGCCGTCGGTCAGGTTGACCGCGTTGGACATCGACATGACCACGAACACGAAGAAGATCACCGCGGCGATCTTGCCGATGTTCAGCCAGTCGATGTCGTGCACCCACGACAGCTTCGGGCTGGCCACGGTGGTGACGTCCTGGCGGCCGGTCTTGTCGGCGGAGACGTAGAGCGCGATCGCGCCGAAGATGGCGCCGATGAGCGCCTGGCCGATGAGCTTGCCCCGCTTGTTCAGGCCGTCGCTGTTGCGCTTGGCGACCTTGAGGTAGTCGTCGAGGAAGCCCAGCAGGCCGGTGAAGACGAACAGGCCCAGCAGCACGACCGCGGTGGCCGTCGGGCCGGCCGGGCGCAGCTGGGCGTCGGGCAGCGTGGTGAGCGCGATGTGCCCGCCGGTGTAGGCGACCAGCGTGGCGAAGATGAACACCACGCCGCCCATGGTCGGCGTGCCCTTCTTGCCGAGGTGGGTCTGCGGGCCCTCGGTGCGGATGGGCTGGTCGGCCTTCAGGCGGGTGAAGTACTTGATCGCGATCGGCGTGCCGAACAGCGAGATGAGAAACGCGACGAAGGCCGCGACGAAGACGGCCCTCACTTGCGGAAATCTTCCGTGCGCAGGGCGTCGGCGACGTCCCAGGTCCGGTAGCGCGATCCCTTGACCAGGACCACGTCGCGTGGAAGCAGCTCGGCGCGCAGCAGCGCCACGGCGGCCTCCTGATCGGTCACGAGCACCGAGTCTCCTCCCCAACTCGCCACGGCGGCCGCCCCGGTCAGGATCGGCGCGGCCTGCTCGCTGACGGCCACGAGACGGTCGACGCCGAGCTCCGCGGCGAGACGACCGACCTCCTCGTGTCCGGCTCGCTCGTACCCGCCGAGCTCCGCCATGAAGCCGAGCACGGCGATCTTGCGCCGCCCGCCGGCCACCGCGACGAGCGCGCGCAGCGCGGCCGCCATGGACGCCGGGTTGGCGTTGAACGAGTCGTCGATGACCGTGACATCGTCGGCACGGTCGAAGACATCCATCCTTCGGGTCGACAAACCCTCGAGATCGCCGAGTCCCGCCGCGATCGCGGCTGGCTCGAGGCCCGCCAGCGTCGCGACGGCCGCGGCGAGTAACGCGTTGCCGACGCTGTGGCGCCCCGCGACACCGAGGCGGACCGGGACGGGCGCCGCGCCGGGGACGGTGAGGGTGAAGCCGAACCGGCCGCGGTCCAGGGCCACGACGTCGGTCGCGCGCACCTGCGCGTCGGCGGCCTCGCCGGCCAGCACGACGCGGCCCGTGGTGCGCCCGGCCATGGCCCGGACCCGCTCGTCGTCGGCGTTGAGCACCGCGACGCCGCCGGGGCCGAGCGCCTCGACCAGCTCGCCCTTGGCCTGCGCGATGCCGTCGACCGAGCCGAACTCGGCGATGTGCGCGACGCCCACGTTGAGCTCGACGGCGACGTCCGGCGGGGCGATCTCGCAGAGGTACTTGAGGTGCCCGATCCCCCGCGCGCCCATCTCGAGCACGAGGAAGCGGGTGTGCTCGTCGGCCTTCAGCACCGTGTACGGCGTGCCGAGCTCGTTGTTCTCCGAGCCGGCGGTGGCCACGGTCGGGCCCTGCGCGGCGAGCAGCCGGGCGACGAGGTCCTTGGTGCTGGTCTTGCCCGAGGAGCCGGTGAGCGCGACGACGGTGATGCCCGCCTCGGCGTGCAGCCGGTCGAGCACCGCGCGGGCCAGCAGCCCGAGCGCGTGGCGGGGGTCGTCCACGACGACGACGGGCACCCCGGGCACGGGCCGGCTGCCGAGGACTCCGGCGGCGCCGTCGGCCATCGCCTTGCCGGCGAACTCGTGGGCGTCGACCTTCGCGCCCGCGAAGGCCACGAAGAGGCTCCCGGGACCGATCTTGCGGGAGTCGTACTCCACGCTGCCGTCGACCACCGCGTCCCCGCCGCCGCCGTGCAGCTCGCCACCGACGATCGCCGCGATCTCGGCCAGCGTCAGCGCGATCATGAGGCCGCCTCCGCCAGCGCGGCGGCCAGCTCCACCCGGTCGTCGAACGGGAGCACCTCGCCGCCCACCTCCTGGCCCGTCTCGTGCCCCTTGCCCAGCAGCGCGACCACGTCGCCGGGCTTGGCCTGCGCGACCGCGTGGGCGATGGCGTCGCGCCGCCCGCCGATCTCCACCACCTCGGCCGGGCCGCCCGCGGCCCCGGCGAGCACCTCGGCGCGGATCGCGGCCGGGTCCTCGGTGCGCGGGTTGTCGTCGGTGACGATCACGAGGTCGGCCCCGTCGGCGGCGGCCCGGCCCATGAGCGGGCGCTTGCCGCGGTCCCGGTCGCCGCCGGCCCCGACGACACAGAGCACCCGGCCGCCCCGCGAGGCCGCGAGGGTGCGCAGGGCCTTGAGGACCTCGACCATGGCGTCGGGCTTGTGCGCGTAGTCCACGACGCCGACGACCTCGCCGGGGGCCTCGACGCGCTCCATGCGCCCCGGCGAGCCCGGCGCCTCGGCCACGGCCCGGGCCGCGACGTCGAGGTCGACGCCGACGGCGACGAGGGAGGCGACGGCGAGCAGCGCGTTGGCCACGTTGTGCCGCCCGGGCAGCTGCACGCCCGAGCGCGCCGTCCGTCCGCGCCAATGCACGTCGAACGCCTGGCCGTAGCCGGCGGTGGTCACGCCGGAGACACTGAAGTCGGCTTCGTCACCAGCAATGGAGTAGGTCCACGACCCGGGCTTGCGCAGTCGCATTACCGACACATCGTCGAAGTTGAGGATCTCCACGGCGGCGCGGCCGTCGAACAGGCGCGCCTTGGCCGCGAAGTAGGCCTCCACCGACGGGTGGAAGTCGAGGTGGTCCATGCCGAAGTTGGTGAAGCCGGCGGCGGCGAAGCGGACCCCGCCGACCCGGCCGACCTCGAGGGCGTGGCTGGAGACCTCCATGGCCACCGACTGCACGCCGCGCTCGAGCGCCGCGGCGAAGAGGGCGTGCAGGTCGGTCGCCTCGGGGGTGGTCCGGATGCTCTTGACGGTCAGGTCGCCCAGCCGGGTCTCGACGGTGCCGATGAGGCCCGTGACCTGGCCGGCGGCGCGCAGCCCGGCCTCGATGAGGTAGGTGGTCGAGGTCTTGCCGGCGGTGCCGGTGACGCCGATGGTGGTCAGTCGGCGGGTCGGCTCGCCGTACACCTTGGAGGCGACGCCGCCGAGCACGTCCCGGGGCCTGTCCACGACGATGAACGGGACCCCGGCGCCGGGGCGCACCCCGGCGGGGTCGGTGAGCACCGCGACCGCGCCGCGCTCGAGCGCCTCGGGGATGAACTGGGCCCCGTGCACCCTGGCTCCCGGCAATGCCGCGTAAAGATCACCCGGCAGCACCGCCGAGCTACTGTGTGTCACCCCCGTGACCGAGACGTCTTCCGAGCCGCCGCCCAGCTCACCGATGAGCGTGGGGCGGACATTCCGCGGACGGGGATAGCCGGGCACGGGGTCAGACCCTACCCGCCCGTCCGCGCGGCCCCGGAGCCGGTGTCACGGGTAGATCGTCAGCTTCGGCGGCTCGGTGCCGGTCGGGGTGACCCCGAACGTGGACAGGGTGAGCGCCATCATCTCCTTGAACGCCGGGGCGGCCACCGAGCCGCCCGCGCCGCCGGGCACGTGGGCGTTCACCGCGATCACGTAGCGGGGCGCCTCGGCCGGGGCCATGCCGATGAACGACACGACGTCGCCGGGGGCGTAGCCGCCGTTCTGCGGCAGCTTCGAGGTGCCGGTCTTGCCGGCGATGCGGTACCCCGGGATCGCCGCCTGCTTGCCGGTGGCGTCGTCGAGCGTGGTCACGCCCTCGAGCATCACCCGCAGCTCCTGCGCGACCTTGGGGTCGAGCACCCGGCGGGTCTGCTGGGCCGGCGGCTTCGTCACGGTGCCGTCGGGCGCGATGATCTTCTTCACCAGGGTCGGCTGGACGTAGAGGCCGTCGTTGGCGATCGTGGCGTACACCGCCGCCATCTGCAGGGCCGTCGTGGCCACGCCGTTGCCGATCGGGATCGAGCCCGGGCTGGAGCCGGTCCACTGGTTCGGCGGCAGGAGCTGGCCGGGCGACTCGTTGGGCAGCCCGACGCCGGTGCGCTGGCCGAGGCCGAACTTCTGCTGGTACTCGTACAGCTTGTCCTTGCCCAGCCGGTCCGCGACCGCGATGGTGCCGACGTTGGACGACAGCGCCAGGATGCCCGGGATGGTCATCTGCGTACCGTCGCGCTGCGGCGGGTGGTCGGTGTAGGTGGTGTCGCCCTTCTTCACCTTCGAGTTTACCGTGACCGCCGTGCCCGGGGTGATGATCCCCTCCTGGAGCGCGGCGCCCATGACGATCGCCTTGTGGATCGAGCCGGGGTCGAAGACCGTCGCGGTGCACTGGTCCTTGAGCAGGCTCGGGTCGGTGCGCCCCGGGTCGGCGGCGGCGAAGGACGGGTAGCTGGCCATCGCCATCACCTCCGACGTGTGCGCGTCGAGCACGACGGCCGTGGCGAAGTCGGCCTTCAGCGGCTCCATCCGCTCGGCGAGGGCGCTCTGCACCGAGAACTGCAGGTCCTGGTCGATGGTGAGCTCCACGTTGCTGCCCGGGCGGGCCGGCTTGAGCTCCTCGTAGCCGTAGGGCAGCGGCTTGTCGAGGTCGCCCTCGCCGTGCTCGTACACGTGCAGCCCGTCGACGCCGCGCAGCACCGAGTCGTACTGCTTCTCGATGCCCATCTGCCCGTTCAGGTCAGGCTTGGACGTGAAGCCGATGATGTTCGAGGCCAGGTCGTAGCCGGGGATCTCGCGGCGCTCGTCGCGGTCGACCTTGAGCGCGCCGACGTGCAGCGCCTCGATGCGGTCGCCGTCGGCCGGCTCGATCTGGTGCACGAGGTATTCGAAGCGCACGTTGGTCCGGCCGTCGGCGGCCTTGTGCGGGGTCATCTTGCGCACGAGGTCGGAGCGCGGCACGCCGTACTTGTCCAGGATCGTGAAGAGCTTGTCGGCCAGCGCCTCGGGGTCCTTCACCGCCATCGGGTCGACGGCGACGTAGCGGGTCTCGACCGAGTGCACCAGGATCTTGCCGTTGCGGTCCAGGATGGCGCCGCGCGAGGCGGGCAGCACGGCGCGCACGAGGCGGTCCTTGAGCCCCTCGGCGGCGTAGGCGCTCGCGTCCGTCAGCTGCAGCTGCACCAGGCGCACGCCGATCGCGGCGAACAGCACCAGCGCGAGGACGGTGGCCAGGCGCAGGCGGCGGCGCGGCTCGGCGAGCTTGGGCAGGCCGGGGCGGCGCTTGAGCCGGGGCACGCTCACCCGGCTCTGCTTCTTGCGCACCGGGGCACGCTTGGCGGGGGCCTTGCGCGGGTTCGGCGCCTTGCGCAGCGGCGAGCCCGCGGCCTTACGGCCGGCCGGGTTCGCGGCCTTGCGGACGGCAGGGTTCGCGGACTTGCGGACGGCCGGGGTGCGCCGCTGCCGCGGCGCCGGCTCCTCCGGGTCCAGGTCGATCGGGTCGGGCTCGGGTTCGGGCGCCGCGGGGCGGCGGCTCGCGCGCCGCGGCTGCTCGCTGCGCCCGCCCTGGATCACCTCCAGGGCGGGGCGGAACGGGTCCCCGCGCCCGCCCGCGTCGACCGAGGCGTCGCGCACGGAGCGCCCGCGCGGCGTGTACCGCTTCGCCTCGGACATCGTCCCGCGCAGCGGCGGCTCGTCGGCCGCCCCGCCCGAACGGGAACGGGCGGAGGCACCGGTACCCCCCGCACCGGCGCGACCGCCCGTTCGCTGCCGGCCGGCGGCGCTCCCGCGCTCGGTGGTCTCCCGGCGCCCGGCGCTCCCGCGCCGCTCGCCGCCCCGCCGATCAGGAGTGTCGCCAGCCATGGTCCTGACTTCCGTTCGCGTCCACAGTGGACCCACAGTGGATCCCGCTCTGGACTTGGTGGAATCGCTTGGTTACTTGCTCGGACCGGGCATCTCCAGCTTGGTGCCGTCGGGCAGCACCAGGAACGCCGGCGTGCGCGAGGGCACGAGCCCCAGCTGCTTCGCCCGCGACGCGAGCGTCACCGGCGACTCCTTGTTGGCCAGATCGCTGCGCAGCCGCTCCTCGTCGCGGTCGAGGCCCGCCTGCTTGGTCTTCAGCGCGTCGAGCTTGAACGCGTTCTCGGCGATCCGGGTGTTGAGCACCAGGATGCCCACGACGCCCGAGAGCACCAGCACCAGCACCAGCACCACGAAGGGCGCCCGCGGCGCACTGACCGGTGCCGGTGGTGCCACCCGCAGACGGCCCTCCCGCCCCGGTCGGGCGGGCTGGGTCGACGGCTGGGCGGACCTGGTTGCGTGCTCGGTCTCGGGCTCCGGCTCGTACTGCGGCTGCAGTGCCGTCGCACCGTCGATCTGTGGGTCCCGTCGCGCCTCGAACTGCTCAGCGCCGCGCCCCGTGGTCCGGCCCCCCGACCGCGGTGCACTCCGCTGACTCCTTCCCTGCCGGTCAGCCGGCAGTGTCGTCACGTTCATCACACCTCCCCCAGTGTGTCTGCCCGAACTCCAGACGGATTCGGGCCTGGCTTGCGTTCCACCGCGCGGAGCCGAACCGACGCCGCGCGCGGGTTGGCCGCTGTTTCGGCCGCGCCGGGGAGCTCGGCCCCCCGGGTGAGCGCCCGCAGCTCCGGTTCGCTGCCGGGCGGCTCGAACGGCAGCTCGACCGGGACGGTCGAGCGGGTCCGTTCCGTGATCGCCTGTTTGACCAGGCGGTCCTCGAGTGAGTGGTACGACAGCACGACCAGCCGCCCCCCGGGCCGCAGCGCGTCGAGCGCTGCGGGGATCGCCGACTCGAGGACCGCGAGCTCGCGGTTGACCTCGATGCGCAGCGCCTGGAAGGTGCGTTTGGCCGGGTGACCGCCGGTGCGCCGGGCGGGCGCGGGGATGGCGTCACGGACGAGCTCGGCAAGGCGGGCCGAGCTCGTCAGCGGCGTCTTCTCACGCTCCCGGACGATGGACGCGGCGATGCGGGAGGCGAACTTCTCCTCCCCGTAGACGCGCAGGACCCGGGCCAGCTCGCCGTGGCTGTAGGTGTTGAGCACCTCGGCCGCGGTCGTGCCGCGCGTCTGGTCCATGCGCATGTCCAGCGGTGCGTCCTGGGCGTAGGCGAACCCCCGCCCGGCGTCGTCGAGCTGCATCGACGACACGCCCAGGTCGAACAGTCCGGCGTCGATCCGCTCGCCGCCGAGGACCTCGGGCAGCTCGTCGTAGACGGCGTGCACGAGGCGGATCCGGTCGGCGAACGGCGCCAGCCGCTTCGCCGCGAGGCCGAGGGCCTGCGGGTCGCGGTCCAGGCCCAGCAGCCGGGCCTGCGGGTGCGCGCGGAGGACGGCCTCGGCGTGGCCGCCGAGGCCGAGGGTGGCGTCGAGGTACAACGCTCCCGGCCGGGCCAGCGCGGGGGCGAGCAGCTCGAGGCAGCGCTCGAGCAGCACGGGCACGTGAACGTCCCGCTCCCCCATCGTCGACCCCCTGCCAGCGGCGGAAATCGCGGTCCCGCCGTGCTGCTCCCCAAAAAAAGTGCTCACGTGCGCGAGCGCCGTACCGCCAGCTCCCCATCCGCCCCTCCGCCCTGGCGCCGGGGAAGTGGCGTCAGGACTTCGAGAAACTCTGAGCGGCTGGAGAGCTGCCGGTACGGCGGCCTCAAAGTCGGTTGCTGCAGGGATCTCACAGCCCTCCCGGCAGCACCCCCTCCTCGATGCCCGCGAAGTCCTCTTCGCTCTCGGCGAGGTAGGTGTCCCACGCCTGGCGGTCCCAGATCTCCACCCTGGTGCTCGCCCCGATCACCACGAGGTCGCGGTCCAGCCCGGCATACTCGCGCAGATGCTGCGGGATGGTGACCCGGCCCTGGCGGTCGGGAACCTCGTCGTGCGCGCTGGCGAAGAACACCCGGCCGTAGGCGCGGGCCGCCTTGTTCGTCATCGGTGTGGCGCGAAGCTGTTCGGCGATCCGGGCGAATTCGGCGCCGGGGAACACGTAGAGGCAGCGCTCCTGTCCCTTGGTGATCACGACACCTCCCGCCAGCTCGTCCCGAAACTTGGCCGGCAGGATCAACCGGCCCTTTTCGTCCAGGCGAGGAGTGTGGGTGCCCAGAAACACGGACAACCACCCCTTCCCACCGCGAACGGTCCCCCCGGGGCCGGCCGAGCCCCCCGGCTCCGCCATCGCGCTCCACTGTACTCCACTTCCCTCCACCGTCAACGGAAAACCGCCCGATCCGGGCCCGCGTCGTGTGAAGAAATCCCACGTCAAACGGGGTGGAGCCTGGTGGAGGAGCCCGGGCGTGCCCGATCGGGGGAGGCGGTTCCACCGGCTCCAGGATTCGGACATATCGCCCTCTTGGCCGGACATCTCCACACACTCGGCGCGTCCGGGGTTTCGGGTGGAGGAAAATGGGGGAACCCGGGGAGCGGTGTGGAGCGCGCGGGTCCGGGCGGTTCGCCGGTGGACCCGTTGGGGGTGTCGCGCGGGCCGGGTAGGGTCAGCGCATCGCCGGACACCGTGGAAGCGAGATGACGGACAACAAGCTGCCGATGCGGGCCAAGCTCGCCACCTCACTGTCGCGCGGCGCCGCCGCGCTGTCACGCGCCACCGGACGGGGCGACGGCTCGGTCATCGGCGGCCGGATCGGCCTCATGGTCGACCCGAACCTGCTCGCCGAGCTCGCCGCGGGCCGGGAGATCGCGCTGATCTCCGGCACCAACGGCAAGACGACGACCACGCGCCTGACCGCGGCCGCGATGGGCGTGCTGGGCGACGTGGCCACCAACAGCCTCGGCGCCAACATGCCGACCGGGCACACCTCGGCGCTGGCCAAGGCGGGCGCGACGCCGTATGCGGTGCTGGAGGTCGACGAGCACTACCTCAAGCAGGTGCTCGACCAGACCAGGCCGCGGGTCGTCGCGCTGCTGAACCTGAGCCGCGACCAGCTGGACCGGGCCAAGGAGGTCGCCATGATGGCGGCCCTGTGGCGCGACGCGCTGCCCGGCCGCGGGCTGCACATCGTGGCCAACGCCGACGACCCGATGGTCGTGTGGGCCGCGGGCAAGGCCGTGGCCCAGGGCACGGCGGTGACGTGGGTCGCCGCGGGCCAGCGCTTCCACGACGACTCCTGGGTGTGCCCGGAGTGCGGCGGGTCCATCGAGCGCAACGGCGAGCAGTGGGCCTGCGTCGAGGGCAACCTGAGCCGGCCGGTCCCCCACTGGACGGTGTCCGGGGACGGCGTCGTCGACAACACCGGGACGTACCACCAGATCACGCTGCAGCTGCCGGGCCGGGTGAACCGCGCGAACGCCGCGACCGCCCTGGCCGTCGCCGCGCAGTTCGGGGTGCCGCCGGCCAAGGCGGTGCCGGAGCTGGCCAAGGTCGCCTCGGTGGCCGGCCGCTACGCCACGGTGCACCGCGACGGGCGGGTCATCCGGCTGCTGCTGGCCAAGAACCCGGCCGGCTGGCTGGAGTCGTTCGACATGGCCGAGGACGTCCCCACGCTGCTCGGCATCAACGCCCGGGACCCCGACGGGGCCGACACGTCCTGGCTGTACGACGTCGACTTCTCCCCGCTGCGCGGCCGCAGGGTGCTCATCACCGGCGACCGGGCCATGGACCTGGCGGTGCGGCTGGAGGTCAACGAGGTGCCGTTCGAGCACGTGCGCTCGTTCGGGCAGGCGCTCTCGCTCGTGCCGCCGGGGCGGCTCGAGGTCATCGCCAACTACACCGCCTTCCAGGACATCCGAGCGGAGCTGGACCGTGTCAACTGAGTCGCACCTGCGCCTGATCTGGCTGTACCCGGACCTGCTGTCCACCTACGGCGACCGGGGCAACCTGCTCATCCTGGCCCGCCGCGCCGACCTGCGCGGGCTGCCGGTGGAGTGCGCCGAGGTGCGCGCGGACCAGCCGGTGCCGGCCGACGGGGACGTCTACCTCATCGGCGGCGGCGAGGACGGCCCGCAGGCCCTGGCCGCTCAGCGCCTGGCCGCCGACGGCAACCTGCACCGGGCCGTGGAGCGGGGCGCGACGGTGTTCGCGGTGTGCGCGGGCTACCAGCTCATGGGGCACTCGTTCTTCGCGAAGGGGGCGAAGTACCCGGGCCTGGGCCTGCTGGACATCGACTCCGACCGGGGCGAGACCCGCGCGGTGGGCGAGCTGGCCGGGGATATGCACCCGGCGCTGGGCCTGCCGGCGCTGACCGGCTTCGAGAACCACGGCGGGCGCACCCACCTCGGCCCGGGCGTGAAGCCGCTGGCCAAGGTGACCACCGGCATCGGCAACGACGGGCAGTCCGAGGGCGCCTGGAACGGCCGGATCCTGGGCACGTATTCGCACGGCCCGGCCCTGGCCCGCAACCCCGCGATCGCGGACCTGCTGCTGCGCTGGGCGACCGGGATGACCATGGAGCCGATCGACGACCGCTGGCCGACGGCCCTGCGCAACGAGCGCCTGGCCGCCGTCGCCAAGTAGGTCCCGCGCTGGGGCCCCGTCGCCGGGGCCCCAACCGCGTTTCAGATCACGACCGAGACCATGCGGCCCTTGACCACGATGACCTTCTTCGGGGTCTTGCCGGCCAGCTGCTCGGCCACCGCGTCCAGGGCGGCCGCGCGGACCGTCTCCTCGTCGGCGTCCGCGGCGATGTCGACCTTGCCGCGCACCTTGCCGTTGACCTGCACCGGGATCGTCACCGACTCGGCCACCAGGTAGGCCGGGTCGGCGACCGGGAAGTCCGCGTAGGCGACCGAGGTCTCGTTGCCCAGCCGCTGCCACAGCTCCTCGGCCAGGTGCGGGGCGAACGGCGCGATCAGGCGGACCAGCGGGTCGGCGACCTCGCGCGGGGTGCCCGCGGCGGAGACCTGGGTGACCCGGTTGGTCAGCTCGATCATCTTGGCGATGGCCGTGTTGAAGCGCATCTCCTCGATGTCGCCCCGCACGCCGTCGATGACCCGGTGCAGCAGCCGGCGCGTCTCGTCGTCCAGCGCCTCGTCGCTCACGCGGGTGGCGTCGTTCTGCTCGTCCACGACCAGCCGCCAGACGCGCTGCAGGAAGCGCTGGGCGCCGACGACCGCGCGGGTCTCCCAGGGGCGGGAGACGTCCAGCGGCCCCATCGACATCTCGTACACCCGGAAGGTGTCCGCGCCGTAGCGCTCGCACATCTCGTCGGGCGTCACGACGTTCTTCAGGGACTTGCCCATCTTGCCGTACTCCCGGGTGACCTCCTGCTCACCGTAGTAGTACTTGCCGCCGGCGCCCTCCCGGACCCGCTCGGCCTCGACGTACACGCCGCGGGCGTCCTTGAACGCGTACGCCTGGATGTAACCCTGGTTGAACAGCTTGCGGAACGGCTCCTGCGAGCTCACGTAGCCGCGGTCGAACAGCACCTTGTGCCAGAAGCGCGCGTACAGCAG
Organism: Dactylosporangium thailandense; assembly: GCF_059739745.1. Taxonomy (NCBI): domain Bacteria; kingdom Bacillati; phylum Actinomycetota; class Actinomycetes; order Micromonosporales; family Micromonosporaceae; genus Dactylosporangium; species Dactylosporangium thailandense. The sequence goes on along the minus strand of NZ_AP029195.1, from coordinate 11,752,812 downwards.
GTGCAGCACCGCGTGCTCGACGCCGCCCACGTACAGGTCGGCGCCGCCGACGTCGCCCGGCTGCTGCGGGCCCATCCAGTACCGCTCGTTGGCCGGGTCGACCATCTTCGTGGCGTTGGCCGGGTCCAGGTAGCGCAGCTCGTACCAGCTCGAGCCCGCCCACTGCGGCATGACGTTGGTCTCGCGGGTGTACGTCTTCGGCCCGTCGCCCAGGTCCAGGGTCACCTCGACCCACTCCTTGGCCCGCGACAGCGGCGTCTCCGGCATGCTGTCGGCGTCGTCGACGTCGAACGTGCGCGGCGAGAAGTCCTCGACCTCGGGCAGCACGACGGGCAGCATCGCCTCGGGCAGCGCGACGGGCATCCCGTCCTGGTCCCACACGATCGGGAACGGCTCGCCCCAGTACCGCTGCCGGCTGAACAGCCAGTCGCGCAGCCGGTAGGTGATGGCGCCGACGCCGTGGCCGTTCTCCTCCAGCCAGTCGATGATCGAGGACTTGGCCTCCGCGACGCCCATGCCGTTCAGGAACGACGAGTTGATCGCGGGGCCGTCGCCGGTGTAGGCCTTGCCGTCGGCCGGGAAGTCGGCGGACGGCTGGACCGTGCGGATGATCGGCAGCTCGAAGACCTCGGCGAACTCCCAGTCGCGCTCGTCCTGCCCGGGCACCGCCATGATGGCGCCGGTGCCGTAGCCGGCCAGCACGTAGTCGGCGATGAAGACCGGCACCTCCCGCCCGTCGACCGGGTTCGTCGCGTAGGCCCCGGTGAAGACGCCGGTCTTCTCCTTGGCGTCGGCCTGGCGCTCGACGTCGGACTTCGACGCGGCGAACGCGCGGTAGGCGGCGACGGCCTCGGCCGGGGTCGCGGCCCCGCCGGTCCACTTCTCATTCACGCCCTCGGGCCAGGCCGCGGGCACCAGCTCGTCGACCATGGCGTGCTCGGGGGCCAGCACCACGTACGTCGCGCCGAACAGGGTGTCGGGGCGCGTGGTGAAGACCCGGATCGGGGTGCCCGCCGCGGTGGCGAAGTCCACGTGGGCGCCGCGCGAGCGGCCGATCCAGTTGCGCTGCATGGACTTGACCTTCTCGGGCCAGTCCAGCCGGTCCAGGTCGTCCAGCAGCCGGTCGCCGTAGGCGGTGATCCGCATCATCCACTGGCGCAGGTTGCGCTTGAAGACCGGGAAGTTGCCGCGCTCGCTGCGCCCGTCCGGGGTGACCTCCTCGTTGGCCAGCACCGTGCCCAGGCCCGGGCACCAGTTGACGGGGGCCTCGGTGATGTAGGCCAGCCGGTGCTCGTCGACGATCCGGCGCCGCTCGGCCGCGCTCAGCGAGTCCCAGTCGCGGGCGCCCTCGTCCGAGCCGGGCACCGGGCGGGTGCCGGCCGCGAACTCCTCGATCAGCTCCTCGATCGGGCGGGCCTTGGCCTGCTCGGGGTCGAACCACGAGTTGAAGATCTGCAGGAAGATCCACTGGGTCCAGTGGTAGAACTCGGTGTCCGTGGTGGCGACGCTGCGCCGGTCGTCGTAGGCCAGACCCAGGCGGCGCAGCTGGCTGCGGTACCGCTCGATGTTCGCCTCGGTCGTGGTGCGCGGGTGGGTGCCCGTCTGCACCGCGTACTGCTCCGCGGGCAGGCCGAACGAGTCGAAGCCCATCGGGTGCAGCACGTTGTAGCCGGCCATGCGGAAGTACCGCGTGTAGCAGTCGGTGCCGATGTACCCCAGCGGGTGCCCGACGTGCAGGCCGGCGCCCGACGGATAGGGGAACATGTCCATCACGTACAGCTTCGGCGCCCCGGCCCGCGGGTGGTTCGGGTCGCTGAGCGGGCCGGTCGGGTTCGGCGCGTGGAAGGTGCCGTGCTCGGACCAGTAGTCCTGCCAGCACGCCTCGATGTCCGCCGCCATCGCCGCGGTGTACCGGTACGGCGGGATGTCGACCGCTCCGTCGGTCACTGCCTCGCTCATGACTTCGTCGCCACCTCAGGTCTCGGAATTCCCTAGCATTGTCCGGGCATGAAAAAACCCCTCACGCAGGAGGGGTCGCCGTGCCGTCGCGAGGTGTGTTCGCGTCAGCACGGCTCGCTAAGAAGCCGGACTACCCGGGTCATATCCGCAGTGTACCGCAGCTCCCAACCCGAATTCGGGCCCGCCCATCGAGCGGTCACGCTCTGTCAGTGCACGCTTGCCATCGGTGACCCACCCTCGCAGGCCACGTCGTAGCGCAGCCGCTGCCCCTGCTTGCGGAACTCGACCCGGGCCTTCATGTGCAGGCCCAGGTCGGCCTGCACTAGCTCGACGCCGGCCGCGGGCATCACCCGCAGCACGGTGATCTTCTTCCCCGCGCACGCCGCGACCACCACACCCCCGCGGGTCGCCACGTCGATGCTCGGCACCGCCCGCCCCCCGGGCGTGGTCACGGGCAGGTCGGCCGAGGGCGGGGGCGCCTGCGGCTCCTGCGAGGGGGCGCCGGAAACGGGGGCGTCGAAATCGGGGGCGTCGAAATCGGGGGCAGAGGAATAAGGAACGACCGGGGCCGGGCGGGCCGGGTCCGCGGCGGTGGCGGCCGGGTCGTCGTCCGAGCCGCGCAGGGCCACGCCGGTCAGCAGCGCGGCGATCGCGACCAGGGCACCGACGCCGAGCAGCGCGCGCCGGCGCGCGCCCGCGGGCTCGACCAGCTCGGTGGGGCCGTCGAGCGGGGCGACACGGGTGACCGGCTCCCGCGGCAGCGCCGAACCGCGCGGCACGATCCCGGCCGCCAGGGCCAGCCGGGTCGCGACGGCCGCGGCGTCCGGGCGCTCCCGCGGCTCCTTGGCCAGGCACTGCGCCCACAGCTCGCGCACGTCCTCGGGCAGGCCGGGCAGATCCGGCAGCGGCGCCGGGGCGACGGTCATGTGGGCCAGCACCATCTGGGTGGTGGTCTCGAAGTCCCACGGCAGGCGGCCGGTCAGGCAGCGGAAGAGCAGCAGCCCGAACGCGTAGACGTCGCTGGCCGGCGTGATCTCCCCGCCCGTGAGCCGCTCGGGGGCCAGGTAGGCCGGGGTGCCGAGGACCTGCTCGGAGCCCTCGTCCAGGTCCGGGCCGCCGACGAACCCGACGATGCCGAAGTCGAGGATCTTGGCCGCGTCGGGCGTGAGGACGACGTTGGCCGGCTTGACGTCGCGGTGCACCAGGTCCTCGGCGTGCGCGGCGGCCAGCCCGGCCGCGACCTCGGCGCAGATGCGCAGCGCGGCGGCGGGCGGCAGCGGCCCGTCCTGGAGGCGCTGGGCGAGGGTCCGGCCGCGCAGCAGTTCCATGACGACGAACGGCACCTGATCCGAAGTCTCGCCGTAGTCGTACACATTGGTGATGTTCGGATGCGTCAGCCGTGCGGCCGCGCGCGCCTCCAGCCGGATGCGCCGGCGCCACTCCGCGTCCGGGACCAGGCGGGCGTTGAGCACCTTGACCGCGACGTCGCGGTCGAGGACCTCGTCGCGGGCGCGCCACACGACGGACATGCCGCCCGCCCCCAGCCGCTCGACGAGGAGGTACCGCCCGTTGAGAAGCTGCCCTGCGTCCACGCTGTCAGTCTGCCCCCACAAGACGCACCACGGCACTCCAGCCGCCCGTTTGCCAGGGTTTTGCAGGGGTACGTCCGGGCGTCCAAAAAAGTACCGCCGACCAGGCGGGCGGGATGTCCGTTATAGACGTATTTCCGTCCGGCGACATGTCAATTCCCCGGCTAGCCTGAGGGGATAACAACGGCTCGGTTGCAATCTGATGACAACGTTTTCCTGCAACCGAGCGGTTCACCTGTGGGTCTTACACCTAACGGTGGCCACGGCACGACCATGAGGAGGCCAGTTGACCAGGCACCGCACATTCGAGGAACTCGGCGCCCCGCTACCACCGCCGGAGTTCCGTGCCGCGACTGATGCGATCGTCGCCAACATCGAGCAGGTCATCGAGGGCAAGACCGCCACGGTGCGGCTCGCCCTGGCGGTGCTGCTCGCTGAGGGCCATCTCCTCATCGAAGACGTTCCCGGCGTCGGCAAGACCAAACTGGCCAAGGCGCTCGCGCGCTCGATCGACTGCTCGGTCCGGCGCATCCAGTTCACGCCCGACCTGCTGCCCAGCGACGTCACCGGCGTGAGCGTCTACAACCAGGAGACGCGCGACTTCGAGTTCAAGCCGGGCGCGGTGTTCGCGAACATCGTCGTCGGCGACGAGATCAACCGCGCCTCGCCGAAGACGCAGTCGGCGCTGCTGGAGAGCATGGAGGAGCGGCAGGTCACCGTCGACGGCGCGACCTACCCGCTGCAGGTGCCCTTCATGGTCGTCGCGACGCAGAACCCGATCGAGATGGAGGGCACCTACCCGCTGCCCGAGGCCCAGCGCGACCGGTTCACCGCCCGCATCGCGATGGGCTACCCCGACATGGGCGCCGAGCTGGCCATGCTCGACGTGCACGGCCGTCACGACGCGCTCGACGACCTCGCGCCCGTCTCCGACGCGAGCATGATGCGCCGGATGATCGCCACGGTGCGCGATGTGCACGTCGCCGACGCGGTGAAGCAGTACGCGGTCAACATCGTCACCGCCACCCGCGAGTCCGGCGAGCTGCGCCTCGGCGCCTCCCCGCGCTCCACGCTGCAGCTGCTGCGCACCGCCCGGGCCGTCGCCGCCATCGAGGGCCGCGAGTTCGTGCTCCCCGACGACCTGCAGGCGCTGGCCGTGCCGGTGCTCGCCCACCGCGTGATCCCGACGGCCGAGGCCCAGCTGTCCCGGCGGACCACCGACGCGATCATCGCCGAGCTGGTGCACCGGCTGCCCCTGCCGTCCGACCGGCCCCAGCGCAATCCCTACGACACGCGGCCGCAGCGGCCCCAGCAGTACGGGGGCCGCTGAGCATGCGAGAGGCGCTGCGGGGGCTCACCACCCGGGGTCGTAGTTTCCTGGCCGCCGCCGCAGCGGCCCTCATCGCCGCGCTCATCCTCGGCGAACGCGACCTGTTGCGCGTGGCGCTGCTGCTGGCCGCGCTGCCGCTGCTGTCCGCGGCGTACGTCGGGCGGACCCGCTACCGCCTGTCGTGCAGCCGCACGCTCGACCCGCACCGCGTCCAGGTCGGCGCGAGCGCGCGGGTCATCCTGCGCCTGCAGAACCTCTCCCGGATGCCCACCGGCACGATGCTGCTGGAGGACCGGCTGCCCTACGCGCTGGGCTCCCGGCCGCGGCTGGTGCTGGAGCGGCTCGGCGCGCACCAGGCCAGCTCCGTGGCCTACACCGTGCGCGCCGACGTGCGCGGCCGCTACGAGGTCGGCCCGCTGGTGGTGCGCCTGACCGACCCGTTCGGCCTGTGCGAGCTGACCCGGGCCTTCCCGTCCGTGGACCGCCTCACCGTCATCCCGCAGGTGGTGCCGCTGCCGTCGGTGCGCCTGGCCGGCGAGTTCGCCGGGTCCGGCGAGAGCCGCGCCCGGTCCGTCGCCGTGCACGGCGAGGACGACGCGGCGACGCGGGAGTACCGCTACGGCGACGACCTGCGCCGGGTGCACTGGCGCTCCACCGCCCGCACCGGCGAGCTCATGGTGCGCCGCGAGGAGCAGCCGTGGGAGAGCCGCGCCACGGTCGTGCTCGACACGCGCTCCACCGCCCACCGCGGCGAGGGCCCGACGGCGAGCTTCGAGTGGGCAGTCTCGGCGGCCGCGAGCATCGCGGTGCACCTGCGGCATGCGGGGTACAAGATGCGGCTCGTCACCGACGCCGGCGTGGACGTCGACGCGACCGAGATCGACGGCGACGGCCCGCTGCTCGACCAGCTCGCCGACGTGCGGCTGGCCCAGCGCGGCGACATCGCGGCCCTGATCGAGCGCGTCCGGCGGCGCAGCGATGGCGGCCTGATCATCGGCATCTTCGGGCTGCTGTCCTCGGCCGAGGCGGAGCTGCTGGCCTCGTTCCGCTCCAACAACGCGACCTGCGTCGCGCTGTTCATCGACTCGTCGACCTGGCTGAACCTGCCGACGACGGCGCGCGAGGAGGCCGACCGCGCACACGGCGTGGCGTCGCTCGCGCTGCTGCGCAGCGGGTGGCGGGTCGTCGAGGTGCCGCACGGGGCGAAACTGTCCGCGCTGTGGCCGCAGACCGGGCGGGGGTCGCAGGGCTTCGCCTGGCGGGCCGCGTCCGCCGAAAGCGTGGCTGGAGGAGTCCGGTGAACCAGCGCAAGCATCTGACGCTGATCGCGGCCGGCGCCGCGTTCCTCGCGTCGCTGCCGCTGATCAACGTCTTCGATCACTACACGTGGGCGATCCGGTCGTTTCTGGTGGTCGCGGTCATGTGCGGGGTCGGGCTGCTGGTGCGCAGCCTGCGGGCCCCGGCCTGGGCACCGACGGCGGCGATGGCCGTCGCCGCGCTGCTGTCGCTGACCTGGCTGTACCGCAGCCACGAGGAGTTCCTCGGGATCATCCCGTCGCCGGGCACCATCGTCCACTTCGGGCAGCTGCTGCGCACGGCGTCGGAGGAGATGAGCCAGTACGCCATCCCCGTCGGTGACCGCGAGAGCTTCCTGTTCCTGGCCACGCTCGGCGTCGCCGCGGTCGCGCTGATCGTCGACCTCTTCGCGGTGGTCCTGCGCCGGCCCGCGCTGGCCGGCCTGCCGATGCTCGCGATCTACTCGGTGCCGGTCACCGTCGACACCGAGACGACCGCGTGGTTCCCCTTCGCGCTCGGCGCCGTGGGCTTCCTCTGGCTGCTGGTCACCGACAACGTCGACCGGGTGCGCCGCTTCGGCCGCCGCTTCACCGGCGACGGGCGCGACGTGGACCTCTGGGAGCCCTCGCCGCTCGCCGCGGCCGGCCAGCGCCTCGGCGCGGTCAGTGTCGCCGCCGCCCTGCTCATCCCACTGGTGCCGTTCGCGATGCCGGCCGGCGTGCTCGACAGCCTCGGCAACGGCGCGGGCTCCGGGGGCAGCGGGATCGGCAACGGCCGCAACGGCAAGCAGGTCAGCATGTTCGCGCTGCTGTCCGGCCAGCTCAACCGCAACCAGTCCGTCGACATGGTCAAGGTGACCAACGTCGACGACGACCACCCGTTCTACCTGCGCTTCAGCGTGCTCGAGGACCTGAACTCGAAGGGCTTCGCGCTGCGCCCGATCAGCGGCGGCGCGCCGGTGAGCAACGGCTTCGGCAAGCCGGAGTGGGGCTCGTCGGTGAAGACGGAGACGCACACGGCGAAGATCGAGGTCAGCAACGAGCTCGCGATCTCGTACATGCCGATCTACACCTGGCCGACCAAGATCGACCGGCTCAGCAACCAGTGGGCCTTCGACCCGAAGACGGCCGTCGTGTACTCCGGCAAGGACACGACCGCCAAGAAGACCTACTCGGTCACGTACCAGCGCCCGGACATCACCCCGGACCAGCTGCGCCAGGCCGGGCCGATCAACGCGAACGACCCGCTGCTCAAGGACCTGATGACGGCCCCGAGCAACCCGTACGTCAAGAGCAAGGTCGACGAGACCATCAAGGGCAAGACGAACGAGTACGACAAGGTCAAGGCGCTCTTCGACTTCTTCTCGACCGCGAACGGGTTCCAGTACGACATCACGACCGGCCCGGACACCAGCGGCACCAAGATCGCGGACTTCCTGCAGAACAAGCGCGGGTACTGCGCCCAGTACGCGGCCGCCTTCGGCTGGATGCTGCGCGAGGCGAAGATCCCCTCCCGGGTCGCGTTCGGCTTCGCCCGCGGCGGCAAGACCACCGACCGGACGATGACGCTGACCAACTTCAACCTGCACGCCTGGACCGAGGTGTACTTCCCCGGCTACGGCTGGCTGCCGTTCGACGCGACGCCGTCGACGTGGATCAACGGCAGCGTCACGGCCTCGTACCTGCCCGCCCCCGGCGCCGTGACGGGCAACGACGACGTCGACCGGCCCGGCAACGACCGCGGTGGCCCGCAGGCCGACGCCTCCGCGCCGGCGGCCCAGACCGACACCCACGACAACCCGGGCGACACCAACGCCGACGCCAAGTCCACCGACGTGGCGGCCCTGGTCCGCGTGGGGAACTTCCTGACCAGCGTGGCGGGCATCGTGCTCCTCGCCGTGGTCCTGCTGGCCCTGCTGCTGGCGACGCCGGCCCTGGCCCGCTCCCGCACCCGCCAGCGCCGGCTCGCCTTCGCCGCGGCGATGCCGGCCGCGACACCGATCCCCAACGGCGACGGCCCGGCCATGACCGTCATCCCGGACGAACGCGTGCTCGGCGCGGCCCGGGAGGACGCCCACCGGGCGTGGGACGAGCTCATCGACACGATGGTCGACTACCGCGTGCCGATCGACGAGGCCGAGACGCCCCGCGCGACGGTCGACCGCCTGGTCAAGAAGGAGCACCTGCGCGACGCGGCCGAGTCGGGGGCGCGGCTCATCTCGACCGCGGAGGAGCACGCGCGCTATGCCCGGCAGCCGCTCACCGGGCGCGAGTTGCGCTCGGCGATCACGTCGGTGGAGTCGGCCTTCGCCTCGAACGCGACGCGCAAGGTCCGGCTCCTCGCCCGGTTCCTGCCGCCGTCGGTCCTGCGGCGGTGGCGTACGCGGTTCTCGGCCGGCACTGGTGGGGCGGCTGTCGCCGTCGGGCGCGGGTGGGACGCGTTGATGCGGACCTTGAGCGTGCGGCGGATTGTGGCTCGGCGCGTGGAGTAGTCGTTGCCGTTCTTCGGGCCGCTCCCCTGTTCGCGGGGGGCGGCCCGTTTTTGCTCGATGAGCTGGGCGCTGGCGGTCGTTGGCTGGCCGGAACAGGCTTACTTCGCCGGAGGCACGGCCGGTGAGTAAGCGTGGTTCAGCGGCGTCGTTGCCCACCGGGCATTCCTCTAGGCCGTTGTGAATGTGCCTGGTCCGTGCGGGTCATCATTCGGTGGTCCCGGTTCCATTATGTTCGCCATTTGCGCCTCGGCGTGGTCCGGGATCATGGTTCCGATCGCATTCCGGGATAATTCTTGGTATGGGGCAGATGCAGTTGTTCAGTTCTCGGGAATTGGCTGCTATGCGGGATCGTACGAAGGTCAGGAATTGGTGGCCGGGGAAGGATGAATTCCGTCAGGAAGCGCAGCGGCGGCGTAATTGGGGCTTGGTGCGGCGGCATGCGGAGAAGCTGCGACGCATCCACGGACCTGCGGAAATCGCCCCGGCACAGCCGCCGTCCAGCCCACCTCAACCTGCCGGGGAAGATCGCACCGGCGTCCGCTGCGAGCCCCCGAAGCAACTGTCCGACAAGCCGCAGCCGCGCAATTTCACTGTCGCCGATCCAACAGCACCGCCGCCAGTGCCGGCGCGGCAGCCGCGCCCCTCAAGCCAACGGGACGGAAGTGCGATGTCGCGGCGTACGGCCTTGAGCGCGGATTCTGCGCTCGGCCGTCACGGTGGCCGCGCCGCGGAGGATGGAGCCGGCCCCGGGACGTCACGGACGGTCGGCTTGGGGCGCCGCCACGCGGTGATCGTGGCTCGCCGGGAGGAGCGGCACAGAGGCGCGGCGGAAGAACGGAGGCGCGGCGAAGCGGATCACCCTCGACACCGGGCCGCGTGCCAGGCGGTGTCAGGGCATGGTGCAGCCAGGCGGGCCATCCACCGCGGTGGTGGGCGACCGCAAGCGGTCGCCCTCAGGCCCGTGCCCGCTCAGGCGACCGTCAGAGGTCGCCCTCGGGGCGGCGGCGCCAGCGTTCCTCGAGACGGTCCACCAGCCCGCCGCGGCGCTGGCGGGTGCGGCGCGTGGCCGTCCCGCCTACCGCGTGCAGGTCCGTGGACTGGCCCCGGCGGTAGGCCTGGACGCCGAACGCCAAGGCGCACAGCATCACCAGGAAGCCGCCGACGCCGAGGAGTGGAATGGAAATGGCGACACCGTAGACAAGCAGCGCCATGCCGGCCAGCAGCAGGATCCCTGCGGCGATCATCCGGCGCTTGGCATGGAACCGCGGGTCGGTGGCGCGCACCGCCGAAGCGAACTTGGGATCCTCGGCTAGCGACCGCTCGATCTGCTCGAACAGCCGCTGCTCGTGCTCCGAGAGCGGCACGGCACTCCTCCCCGGTCGCGAAGGCCGGCCCTGGGCGGGCCGGCGGTCCGGCACAGCCGGACGGCTGCGTACTGGCAAGTTTACGAGGGGGTCAACGCGTCGGAAAGCGGGACGATGGTCCGGCCGTGCCGATTTTCCGACCAACTTCCCGAAGAGGTGGCCCCTATGTCCTTCCATTGTGGCCTCTCGGGGACCCGGTTGCCCCCTCCCCGCGCGGTGCGGCTCCGTTTCCGTCGGTACGCATTCCGTCACCGCGGAGCAGGCTGGCGGGCTTGACGAGGCCCCGGCCGAAGCGCGCGGCGACCGCGTCGGCGGCGCGTTCGGCCTCTCGCCAGCCGTGGTCGCGCTCACCCAGCGTCATCTGCCGGGGCGCCCCGTCGGCGTGGACGAGGCCCTCGACGCGCACGCCGATGAGCCGGATTCGCTCGCCTGGGCGTGCGGCCTGGAACAACGCCCAGCCGAGCTCGAAGATCTCGCGGGCGACGTCGGTGGGGACGTCTACCGTGCGTGATCGGCTCAGGGTCTGGAAATCGGCGAGCCTGATCTTGACCGAGACCGTCCGGCCGGCCTGCCCGGCGTGGCGGAGGCGCTCGGCGACCTTGCCGGACAGGGCGAGCATCGCGCGTCGGATGGTCGACAGGTCGCTGACGTCGACGTCGAAGGTCGTCTCGGCGCCGATGGACTTTTCCACATGGTCGGGAATCACCCGTCGGGGGTCACGGGCCCAGGACAGCTCGTGCAGATGACGGGCCGCGGCCTCGCCGACGGCGGAGCGCAGGAGGCCGACCGGGGCGGCCGAGAGGTCGCCGATGGTCTTGAGCCCGAGCCGCTGGAGATGCTCGGCCGTGCGCTCGCCGACGCCCCACAGCGCCTCGACGGGCAGCGGGTGCAGGTATTCGAGCTCGCGCGAGCGCGGGACCACCACCATCCCGTCGGGCTTGGCGCGGGTGGAGCCGAGCTTGGCCAGGAACTTGGTGCCGGCCACCCCGACGGAGCACGTGAGCCGCTGCTCCTGCGCGACCCGGCGGCGGATCAGCGCGGCGATCTCGGCCGGGCGCCCGAGCAGCTTGAGCGCCCCGGCGACGTCGAGGAACGCCTCGTCGAGGGAGAGCGGCTCGACCAGCGGCGTGACGTCGCGGAAGATCGCCATCACGGCGCGGGAAGCCTCCGTGTAGGCCGCGAAGTCCGGCGGCAGGAACACCGCGTGCGGGCACAGGCGCTGGGCCCGGCTGCCCGGCATCGCGCTGCGCACGCCGTATTTGCGCGCCTCGTAGCTCGCCGCGGACACGACCCCGCGCGGCCCCGCCCCGCCGACGACGACGGGCTTGCCGCGCAGGTCGGGCCGCCGCCGGATCTCCACCGACGCGTAGAACGCGTCCATGTCGACGTGCAGCACGGTGCAGCCCGTGTCGTCGGCGTGCGGCCCGAACTCGCCGGCGCCTCCGCGTGGTACCACCTGACTTCGCCCCACATCGCGAACCTTAGCGGGACCCCCTGACAATATTGACGAGAACTTAGGTTTGCCTTACCTTCCGGGTATGGCTCACGTCGCGATGACCTCGCCCCTGGCGCCGGTCGTCGCGGCCGTCGAGGGGCTGCGCCGCCGGCACCCGGCGCTGACCGGCTGCGTCTTCCCCGGTCTGGTGATCACCCCGACGGCCGGCTGGGCAAAAGCCATGAACCAACAAGCCGCCGCCGTACTGGTCGTCGCCGGCTGGACCCGAGCCCGCCGCGTGCCACTGCTCATCCCGGGCGAGACGTTCGTCAACCGCGCGGGGCAGCTGGGCGTGCGCCGGGCCGACGTCGCCGTGCTCGCCGGCGATCCCGCGGCGGGCGCGCCGGGCGTGATCGTCGCCGCGGACCGGGACGAGCTGCTGGCCCTGGTCGCGCGGCACACGGAGGCGCCGGGCGCGGAACTGGCGCGGCACGTACGCCACCTGACCGCGCTACTGGCCACACCGGCACAATCGCCTGCTAAAAACCCCGTCGGGGTATAAATCCGAAATGTCTGGCTGGGGGACGAAGCCCGACATTTCGGCGCGGAAACCGGCTCATCGGCGCACGCCCAGCAGCGCGAGAACCAAGACTCGGCGACACTCGACCAGCAGCGCAAGCCGCGCTCAACGGCGCCCGACAAGCAGCGCGACGCCGCGCTCAGTGGCGCACGTCCCGCGAGAGAGTCTCCCCCGCGAAACCGCCCTCAGCAGCGCACGCCCCAGCAGCGCACGTCCCGCGAGGGAATCTCCCCCGCGAAACCGCCCTCAGCCGCGCAGCCGCAGCAGCGCAAAGCCGCACTCAGCCACGCAGGCCCCAGCAGCGCACGTCCCGCAAGGGAATCCCCCGCGAAACCGCCCTCAGCGGCGCAGGTCGCCCGGTCGCGCCTGCCCAGACTCGCGCGAAGCGCCGCAGCGGGCCAGCGGTGCGCTGCGGTGCCGACCAGCGAGGGAACCATCTCCGCGCAGGCAAACCGCCCTCAGCGGCCAACGACCGGCGAGGGGAAGCGCTCAGCGGCAAAACCCTCGGCGCGAAGCCGGGCTCAGCGGCGCACGACCAGCAACGGGATCTCCATCTCCGCCGTCGTGTTCGCGCCGTGGAAGGCGACCATCTCCGCCAGCCGCGCCGGCTCGTGTGCGCTCGCCATCACGACCCAGCGCTCGCGGCACACCACCACCACGTCGCCGATGCGCTGCAGGTGGGACTCGGGCACGGGGCCGAACCAGCCCGACGCCACGGCCTCGTCGCGCTCGGCCACCCACGCGCGGTCGCCCAGGACGTCGCGCCACGCGCTCAGCACGTCCGGCCGGGCGCCCGGCAGCGTGTGCAGGTACCGGACCCGCGCCTCGCCGGCCACGTGGGCCACGCCTGCGCTCAGGCGCTCGTCGCGGTCGAGGTCCAGGCGGCGGTCGGCCGGGATGTCGAGCTGGCCGTGGTCCGCGGTCACGATCAGGGCCGTGTCCGGGGGCAGGCCGTCCACGAGGCGGGTGATGAGGCGGTCGGCGTCGGCGGCCGCGCGATGCCAGTCGGGCGAGGCGATGCCCGAGTCGTGGCCGGCCTTGTCGACGTCGTTGAGGTAGCCGTAGACGAGCCGGGACTCGGCCAGCGCGGACAGCATCTCGTCGGCGATCGCGTCCGGGCGCACGCCGGGGCCGAGGCGCGCGCCGCGGTACGCCGACAGGGACAGCCCGGTGCCCTCGAACTTCGGGTCGGTCACGACGGTCGGGGCCAGGCCGGCCTCGCTCGCCCGGGTGAACGCGGTCGGCACCGGCTGCCAGGTGGCCGGGTCGGGCTCGTTCGTCCAGTGCAGGTGGTTGACGACCTGGTCGGTGCCGGGGCGGTGCAGGTTGAAGCCGACGATGCCGTGGCGGCCGGGTGCGGTGCCGGTGCCGAGGGTGACCAGGCTGACCGGGGTCGTGGACGGGAAGCCGGACGTGATGGGGCGGGCGAGGCCGAGGCGGCCCTCGGCGATGTCGGTCATGGTCGGCGCGTCGGGCGCGGCCAGGGGCAGCTGGTGCCAGCCCAGGCCGTCCAGCAGTACCACCGCGATGCGCCGCACTCCCTCCAGCGCCCCGGCGAGGTGCAGCGCGTCCGGCTCCCCCGGGACGCCGAGCGCGTGCAGGGCCGTGGGCATGACGTCGGCCAGGCTGTCGTGGCCGTAGCGCGGCTCGATCGGGTCGAGCAGGCCCGGGGTCATGTGCGGCGGGCGAGCAGGTGGAGCTGGGTCGCGATGTCGCGGTACGGCGGCGTCCCCGCCAGGGCCAGCTCGAACGCGGCGAGCGCCTCGGGCTCGCTCTCGGCCACGGTGCCCGGCACCAGGTCGGCCACGACGCGCACCCCGTGCACCTGCTCCACGGCCAGGCCGCACGCGTCCAGCAGCGCGGTGGCGCTCTGCGCGTCGTAGCGGCGGCGGAGCCGGTCGCGGGCGTCGCCCCGGCCGTCGGGGCTGGCCACGAGCAGCGAGGCGGCGGCGAGGTGGCCGCCGATCGCGCGGGCCAGCACCGCGGCGGCCCGGTTGGCGACCACGACGCTGGCCGCGCCGCCGGGGCGCAGGGTCCCGGCGAGCGCGGCGACGACCTTGTGCGGATCGTCCACGACCTCGAGCAGGCTGTGGCAGAGCACCAGGTCCACGCTCTGCGGCGCGACCAGGTCGGCCAGGCCGTCGCCGTCGCCCTGCACCGCGATGACCCGCTCCCCCACCCCGGCCTCGGCCGCGCGGCGGGTGAGCGCGGCGAGCGCGTCGGGGCTGGCGTCGACGACGGTGACGGTGTGGCCGGCCTGCGCGAGCGGGACGGCGAAGCCGCCGGTGCCGCCGCCGACGTCGAGGGCGTTCAGCGGCCGGGCGGCCCGGGCCAGCTCGTCACGCAGCACCCGCCAGACCACGGCGGTGCGGGGCGCAGAAGACTCCACCCAGACGACCTTAGTGGAGCAGCGGCAGGTACACCTGACCGCCCGTCTCGGCGAACTCCTCGGACTTCTGCCGCATGCCCAGCTCGGCGTACTCGCGCAGGTCCTGGCTGATCTTCATGGAGCAGAACTTGGGCCCGCACATGGAGCAGAAGTGCGCGGTCTTGGCCGGCTCGGCCGGGAGGGTCTCGTCGTGGTACGCGCGGGCCGTGTCCGGGTCCAGGGCCAGGTTGAACTGGTCCTCCCAGCGGAACTCGAACCGGGCCTTGGACAGCGCGTCGTCCCACGCCTGGGCGCCCGGGTGGCCCTTGGCGAGGTCGGCGGCGTGCGCGGCGATCTTGTAGGCGATGACCCCGGCCTTGACGTCGTCGCGGTCGGGCAGCCCGAGGTGCTCCTTGGGGGTGACGTAGCAGAGCATCGCGGTGCCGTACATCGCGATCATCGCCGCGCCGATCGCCGAGGTGATGTGGTCGTAGGCGGGCGCGATGTCGGTCGTCAGCGGGCCGAGCGTGTAGAAGGGCGCCTCGTGGCACCACTCCATCTGCAGGTCCACGTTCTCCTTGATCTTGTGCATGGGCACGTGGCCGGGCCCCTCGATCATGACCTGCACGTCGTGCGCCCACGCGATCTTCGTGAGCTCGCCCAGGGTCTTGAGCTCGGCGAGCTGGGCCTCGTCGTTGGCGTCGGCGATGGAGCCGGGGCGCAGCCCGTCGCCGAGGGAGAACGCGACGTCGTACCGCGCCAGGATCTCGCACAGCTCCGCGAAGTGGGTGTAGAGGAAGTTCTCCTCGTGATGGGCCAGGCACCAGGCGGCCATGATCGAGCCGCCGCGGGACACGATGCCGGTGACCCGCCGGACGGTCATGGGCACGTAGCGCAGCAGCACCCCGGCGTGCACGGTCATGTAGTCGACGCCCTGCTCGGCCTGCTCGATGACCGTGTCGCGGTACGCCTCCCACGTCAGCCGCGTCGGGTCGCCGCCGACCTTCTCGAGGGCCTGGTAGATGGGCACGGTGCCGATGGGCACCGGGGAGTTGCGCACGATCGCCTCGCGGGTGGCGTGGATGTGCCGGCCCGTGGACAGGTCCATGACGGTGTCCGCGCCCCAGCGGGTGGCCCAGGCCAGCTTGGCGACCTCCTCCTCGACGCCGGAGGAGACGGCGCTGGTGCCGATGTTGGCGTTGACCTTCACGAGGAACCGGGAGCCGATCACCATCGGCTCGCTCTCGGGGTGGTTGACGTTGTTGGGCAGGATGGCCCGGCCGGCGGCGATCTCGGAGCGCACCAGCTCCGGCTCGACGCCCTCCCGGATCGCCGCGAACCGCATCTCGCGGGTGATCACGCCCTGGCGCGCGTAGTGCAGCTGCGTGCGCTCGACCGGGCCGCGCTCGGCGATCCACGCGGCGCGCAGCGGCGGGTCGCTGACCGGGCCGGAGGTGTCGTACAGCCGGACGGGCGGGTTGTCGCCGGAGAGCTGGACCTCGGCGAACGGGACTCCCTCGACGAAAACCTTGCGTTTCATGACAAACCTCCCGTAAAAGGGCATGGATGACCTGAGGAAGCGGCGAACTGGCGCCTGGAAGCAGTGGTGCTGAGCAGCGGTGGTGCTTAGAAGGGGCCCCAGGCCAGCGGGCCGTGGCCGGCGCCCAGGGTCCAGGACGCCGAGCGGGTGAGGGCCGAGTGGACGTAGGACTTGGCGCGCGCGAGGGCGACGGGCAGCTCGTCGCCGGCCGCGAGCCGGGCGGCGGTCGCGGCGGCGAAGGTGCAGCCGGTCCCGTGGTTGTTGGTCGTGTCGATCCAGGGGGCGCTCAGCAGCGAGGTGTGGCCGTCGTACCAGACCGCATCCACGGCCTCGGCGCTCCCCCGCAGGTGGCCGCCCTTGACCACGACGCACCGGGGCCCGTAGGCGGCCAGGTCCCCGGCGGCCTTGGCGGCGTCGTCGGCGTCGAGGACCTCGCGGCCGAGCAGCACGGAGGCCTCGCGCAGGTTCGGCGTGACCACGGCGGCGTGCGGGAAGAGCAGCTCGAGGTAGGCGCGCTCGGCGTCGGCGGTGAAGAGCCGGTCGCCGGAGGAGGCCACGAGCACCGGGTCGACCACCAGGTTCGGCAGCCGCGGGGCGAGCCGGGCCACGAGCGCGACGGTGTCCGGGGTGGCCAGCATGCCGGTCTTCACCCCGGCGACGGGCAGGTCGTCGAGGACGGCCTCGAGCTGGGCCTCGACGAACCCCGGGTCGACCGCGGAGATGGCCCGCACGCCCGCCGTGTTCTGCGCGGTGAGCGCGGTGATGACGCTGGTGCCGAAGACCTCGTGCGCGGCGAAGGTCTTGAGGTCGGCCTGGATCCCGGCCCCGCCCCCGGAGTCGGAGCCGGCGATGGTGAGCGCCACGGGAGGGTTCATACCGCCAGCAGCTCCTTGACCAGGCGGGCCGGGTCCTCGGCGCGCATGACGGCACCCATCACGGCCACACCCGCGGCGCCCTCGTCGAGGCAGTCGCGGACGCGGCCGGGGGTGTCGACGCCGCCGAGCGCGAAGACCGGCACGGGCGCGGCCATCGCCATCCGGCCCAGGGCGGCCAGGCCGAGCGGCGGGCCGTAGCCGGGCTTGCTGCGCGTGGCGAAGATCGGCGAGAGGGTCACGTAGTCGGCGGGGTCGTCCGCGGCCGCGACCAGCTCCTCGAGGCCGTGGCACTTGCGCAGCGCCCCGTCCTCCTCCAGCAGCAGCCGGCCGCCGACCTGGTCGAGGAGGCTGCGCAGGGTGGAGGCGAGCTTGAGCCGGCGCCGCGGCGGGAGGTCGTGCTCGCGCAGGACCACCACCCGGGCCCCGCCGTCGACGGCGCCCGCGATCACCTCGTCCAGCGGGCGCTCGCTCTGCCGGCGGTCGGTGAAGACGATGAGGCCGGGCTCTACCACGGCATACCTCCGGTCGGGCTGGATGCGGTCGCGTGCAGGCGCCGGGGGATGCGCCCGGCCAGGTGGGCCAGCCGCCCGGCCCGCACCGCGAGGCGCATCGCCTCGGCCATGCGCGCCGGGTGCTCGGCCCGGGTGACGGCGGAGGCGAGCAGCACGCCGTCGCAGCCCAGCTCCATCGCCAGGGCCGCGTCGGAGGCGGTGCCGATCCCGGCGTCGAGGATGACGGGGACGGTGACGAGCCGCCGGATGAGCGCGATGTTGTGCGGGTTGCGGATGCCCAGGCCGGAGCCGATGGGGGCGCCGAGCGGCATGACGGCCGCGCAGCCCACGTCGGCGAGGCGCTGGGCGAGGATGGGGTCGTCGCTGGTGTACGGCAGGACGGTGAACCCGTCCCCGACGAGCCGCGCGGCCGCGTCGACCAGCTCGACCCCGTCGGGCAGCAGGGTCTCCTCGTCGCCGATCACCTCGAGTTTCACCCAGGCGGTGCCGAAGGCCTCGCGGGCGAGGTGGGCGAGCTTGACCGCCTCGGTCGCCGTGTAGCAGCCGGCCGTGTTGGGCAGGACGCGCACCCCGCAGCGCTCGACGACGTCGAGCAGCGAGGGCGCGGCCGGGTCGAGCCGGCGCAGGGCGACGGTGACGAGCGCGGTCTCGCTGGCCCGGATGGCCGCCTCCAGGGCCGCGTGGCTGGTCGCCCCGCCGGTGCCCAGGATGAGCCGGGACGGCAGCTCCACGCCGTCCAGCACCAGGGCGTCAGCCACCCTGCACCGCCGTCAGCACCTCGACCTGGTCGCCCTCGGCCGGGCGGGTCTGCGCCCAGCGCGAACGGGGCACCACGTCACCGTTGAGGGCGACGGCGATCCCGCGCGGATCCTCTCCGGCGAGCATCCGCACCACGTCGGCGACGGTGATGCCCTCATCGACGGTCGATGCGACGGCGTTGACCACGAGCTGCATAGAACTCACTCCTGCCTCCCTGCGCCGGCATGATCCGGATCAGGTTCTACGGTCGGGGGCTCACAGCCCCCCTCTCAGCCCGGTCGCACCGGACTCCCGTGGGGTACGTGTCCGACGATAACGCCGCCGGAGCCGTCAGGTAAAGCGCCCGGCCCCGAAGGCGCGAACGTCGACCCCGGTCGCGCCGAGCAGCGCCAGGTCGGCGACGGCGGCGGCGGTCGCCGGGGCCAGCAGCACCCCGTTGCGGTGATGGCCGGTGGCGACGATCGCCCCGGACGCGAGCCGGTCGATGACCGGGGCGTTGTCGGGCGTGCCCGGGCGCAGGCCGGCGAGGGTCTCGGCCAGGACCAGCTCGGCGACCCCGGGCAGCAGGTCGGCGGCCGGGTGGAGCAGGTCCAGCACGCCGCCGGCGGTGACCGTGGTGTCGGCCCCGCGCTCCTCCTCGGTGGCGCCGACGACCAGCTCGCCGTCGCGGCGCGGCACGAGGTACACGTCCCGGCCCCGGGCCACGCCCCGCACGACGTGCCGCAGCAGCGGCTCGGCCCCCCGCAGCCGCAGCAGCTGGCCCTTCACCGGGCGCACCGGCAGCCCGGTCAGCGCGGCCGAAGCGGCGCCGGCCGCGACGATGATCACATCGTCCCGCAGGGTGGACGGGTCGGCGACGTCCCGCGCCTCGAACCGCACCGGCAGGGTGCGCAGGGCCCGCAGCAGCAGCCGCGGGTCGACCTGGTGATCGCCGGGGGCGAGGGCGCCGCCGCGGACCCGCGGGGCGAGCAGCGGCTCGCGCTCGCGCAGCTCGCGGCCGGTGAGCGGCTCGATCGGGGTGCCGGCGCGGCGGTAGAAGCCGATGAGCCGGTCGATCTCGGCCTGGTCGTCGGCGGTGAGCGCGACGAGGAGGGTGCCGTCGGTGCGGTACGAGATCGGCATTGCGGTCCGCGCCTCGACCCGCTCGGCGAACGACGGCCAGCGGCGCATCGACTCGAGCATCAGCGCCTGCAGATCCTCCTCGCCGAAGACGGCCTCGGCCGTGGGCGCGAGCATCCCGGCCGCGACCAGCCCGGCGCCTCTCGCGGGGTCGCCGTCGTACACCGTGATGCCCCCGGCACCCCGCTCGACGAGCTCGAAGGCGATGCTGAGCCCGATGATCCCGCCGCCCACGATGCCGATGCTCATGCCGGAAACTCCAGGAACTCCCGGGCCGCCGCGTACGGGTCCGCCGCGCCGCTGACCGCGCCCACCACGGCGACGGCGTGCGCGCCGGCCGCGAACAGCTCGCCGGCCCGGGCCGCGGTCACCCCGCCGATCGCCACCACCGGCACGGGCACCGCCTCGGCCACCTCGCGCACCCCGGCCGGGCCGATCGCGTCGGGCAGCCCGCTCTTCGTGGTGGTCGTGAACGCGGGCCCGACGCCGAGGTAGGAGGCCCCGTCGGCGACCGCCCGGCGCGCCGTGTACGGGTCGCGGGCGGTCGCGCCGAGGATCGCGTGCGGGCCGAGGATGCGCCGGGCCGCGGCCACCGGCAGGTCGTCGGCGCCGACGTGCCCGCCGTCGGCCCCGGCCGCGAGCGCGAGGTGCAGCCGGTCGTTGACCAGGCACGTGCGGCCCAGCTCGCGGCACATGGCCAGCACGCGCACGGTCAGCTCGAAGGCCTCGCGGTCGGTCAGGGCGTCCTCGGGGCGCACCTGCACCGTGTCGAAGCCCGCGCGCAGGGCCGCGGCGACGACCTCGAGCGCGTTGCGGCCGGGCCGGGTGTCGGTCACGAGATGCAGTCGTCCGAGGGTGGGCACCACGATAGTTTTTCAGACATGAAGCAAGTGCGACTCGGCCGGACCGGCCTGCAGGTCTCCGAAATCTGTCTCGGCATGATGAGCTACGGCGATCCGGCCCAGCGCCCATGGGCCCTGGACGAGGCGGGCGCCGACCCGTTCGTGCGCCGCGCCGCCGAGGCCGGGATCACGTTCTTCGACACGGCCGACGTCTACTCCCTCGGCGCCAGCGAGGTGATCACGGGCCGGCTGCTGGCGAAGTACTTCGCGCGCCGCGACGACTACGTCCTGGCCACGAAGGTCCACGGCCGGATGAGCGACGCCCCCAACGACGGCGGCCTGTCCCGCAAGCACATCCTCGCGGGCATCGACGACTCACTGCGCCGCCTCGGCACCGACCACGTCGACCTGTACCAGATCCACCGCTGGGACCCGGCCACCCCGATCGAGGAGACGATGCAGGCCCTGCACGACGTCGTCCGCGCCGGCAAGGCCCGCTACATCGGGGCGTCCAGCATGTACGCCTGGCAGTTCTCCAAGGCCCAGTACCTCGCCCGCGCGAACGGCTGGACCCCGTTCGTGTCGATGCAGAACCACTACAACCTGGTGTACCGCGAGGAGGAGCGCGAGATGATCCCGCTCTGCGCGGACCAGGGCGTCGGCGTGATCCCGTGGAGCCCGCTGGCCCGCGGCCTGCTGGCCGGCAACCGGGGCCGCGGCGGCGAGCGGCGCACGACCCGGGCGAACAACGACCCGTACGGCGACCAGCTGTACTCCGAGGACGACTTCAACGTCGTGGACGCCAACGCCGCCCTGGCCGCCGAGCGCGGCGTCTCCCCGGCCCAGACGGCCCTGGCCTGGCTGCTGTCGAAGCCCGCGGTGACGGCCCCGATCGTCGGCGCGACGAAGCTGCACCACCTGGAGGACGCCATCGCGGCGACGGAGCTGTCGCTGGACGAGCGGGAGCTCGAACGCCTCGAGTCCCCGTACGTCCCCCACCGCATTCTCGGCCACGCCTGAGGGACCCCGCCGGACGCACGAGTGCCCGGCCGGGGCGAGCCGGCCGGGCACTCTCTGTGCTGGTGCTGCTGGGCGGGACTAGTTGCCCGCGACGCCGAACTGGCCCTCGCCACCCGCCGAGTGGAACTCCGTGCCGTCGACGAACGACTTGCCGAAGCTGTTCTCCAGCTGGTCGAGCTCGCTGAAGTTGGCCTGGTGGGCGTTCTCGCTGCCCTCGGCGGCGAAGACGTGGTCGTCGGAGGTCGCGTCGTGCGAGTAGTTCGTGAAGTCGTCCGACTCGTAGTGCACGGCCGCCGGCGCGTCGTACTCGACGTGGTGACCCTGCGAGAAGTCCGTCGACTCCGCGTCGTGGTGGTCCTGCTCGTACACGCCGAACTGGCTGTTGTGGTCGGCCTCCGAGCCCGCCGCGTGGTGCAGCTGGTCCAGCTGGCCATGCTCCTGACCGGCCTCGTAGTGGCCGAAGTCCACGTCGTGACCGGTGTCGCCGGCGTCGAAGTCGCTCATTGTCGTTCCCCTTGGTCGTCGTGTTTCGCTGCGATGAACGGTACGGCCACGGTGGCGCGGAACAATCCCGGAAATGTGCCAGTGGCGGGTAGCCGACAGAAGTGAACCATGCTCGCGGAGCCGGGCGTGTCCTACCTCCGGCCGAGACCTCCAGGCAGGACATCCGGCGCGGCCCGATACGCTTCGGCCGTGATCGGGCCGCTGGCAGTCGCCACCCACGTGCTGTCGCTCGCGCTCGCCGCCTGGGCGTTCGTGGAGTTCTTCCGGCAGCGTGAGCCGTCCCGGCCGCTGTTCGCGGGCCTCTGGCTGGTCGAGGCGCTGGTGCTCGTGCAGGTCGTGGCGCTGGTGGTGCGGCTGGCGGGCGGTGGCGAGCCGCACGGCGGGGACCTCGTCACGCTCATCGGATACCTGCTCACCGCGGTCCTGCTCCCCCCGGCCGGCATCGTGCTGGCCCGCATGGAGCCGACCCGCTGGGGATCGCTGCTCATCGGCGCGGCGGCGGTCATCGTGCCCGTGCTCATCCTGCGACTCGGACAGATCTGGAATGGCTGACACACCCAAACCCACTGGCTCGACCGGCAAACCGCTGAACCGCGGCTTCGGGCGCGTGCTCGTGTTCGTCTACGGCGTCTTCGCGCTGTCGGCGAGCGCCCGGGCCGGCGTGCAGATCGGCACCAAGTTCTCCGAGGCCCCGCTGGCCTACTCGCTGTCCGCGCTGGCCGCGCTCGTCTACATCGTGGCCACCGTCGCCCTGGCCCGCTCCAGCGCCACCTCGCGCCGGGTCGCCTGGTTCGCGGTCGGGTTCGAGCTGCTCGGGGTGCTCGCCGTGGGCACCGCGAGCCTCGTGGACGGCAAGGCGTTCCCGGACGCGACGGTCTGGTCGGACTACGGGCAGGGGTACGGGTACGTCCCCCTGGTCCTGCCGTTCATCGGACTCTTCTGGCTGTGGCGCACGAAGCGACACGAACCCGTCGCGGAGACGACAGCGGCGAAGGGCTGACTGTCCCACCATTCGCGGCATGACCACTTCGCGCGGGCCGGCCATCATCATGTACCTGGTGGGCGGATTCGAGTTCGTGCTCGGCGCCATCTTCTTCTCGGTCGGGAACTTCGTGCCCGAGGTGCGAACCACGTTCATGCTGGTCGGCGGCGGGCTCGCGGCGACCGCCGTGATCCTGGTCCTGGTCGGCACGCGCTTTCACCGGCGTTTCCGGGAGGCCCAGGCGCTGCGCGAGCGCGGGGTGCCGGGCACCGCGCAGGTGCTCGGCGCGCGCCAGACCGGGGTGTACATGAACGAGCAGCCGCAGGTCGCCCTCCAGCTGCGCATCACCGCGCCCGGGCACGGGACCTACGACACGACGGTCAAGGAGTACGTGCCGCTCGTCGCGACCGGCATGCTCGGCACCGGCCGCCCGCTCACGGTCCTCGTCGACCCGCTGGACCCGGCCAAGGTCGTGATCGAGTGGTCCTTCGCCGCCCCGGCGACGTCCCCGGCCGCGTCCGCGTTCACGAGGGAGCAGATCCTCGCCACGGGGGTTCCCGGCACCATCCGGGTGCTCGCCGCCGAGTTCGCGGGCAGCCTGGACGAGCAGGGGCGGCCGGTGTACTCCACCCAGCTGCACATCACCGTCGAGGGCCGCGCCCCCGTCGCCGGGCCGGCCGTGTTCGCGGTGCCGCTCGATCGCGTCTCGGTGATGCAGCCCGGCGGCGTGATCCCGATCAAGGCGGACCCGTCCGACCCGAAGAAGTTCGCGGCCGACTGGGACCGGCTCGCGACCGGGTGAGCGGGGCCCGCGGGGCTCAGCGGAAGTCGCGGCTCGGGGAGCGGATCGGCAGGCTCAGCACCGCCAGGTGATCGGCTCGCAGGTTGAGCACGCCCTCGGCCTTCTCGAGCACCCCGCGGATCACCATCGCGTTCGCCGTTCGCGCGACCTTGCGGTACCGCTGCCAGAGCCCCGGCGTGCAGGTGACGTTCAGCATCCCGGTCTCGTCCTCGAGGTTGATGAACGTGACCCCGCCCGCCGTGGCCGGGCGCTGGCGGTGGGTGACGATCCCGCCGACCGACACCCGGCGCCCGGCCGAGACCCCGTGCAGGGCCTCGACCGCGACGGCGCCGATGGTGTCGAGGTAGGGGCGGGCGAACTGGGCCGGGTGTGCGTCCGGGGCCAGGCCGGTCGCCCACACGTCGGCGACCATCCGCTCGACCGCGTCCATCCCGGGCAGCATCGGGGCGTGCTGGCCGCCGACCGTGCCGGGCAGCCGGTTCGCCGTCTCGCGGGCCGCGGCGCCGGCCGCCCACAGCGCCTCGCGCCGGGTGAGCCCGAGGCTCGCGAAGGCGTCCGCGGTCGCCAGTGCCTCCAGGTGTACCGCCGACAGGCCGGCCCGCCGCGCGACGTCGGTCAGCGAGGTGTAGGGGCCGCCTTCCGCCCGTACCGCCGCGATGCGCTCGGCCACCGCGTCGCCCAGCGTGCGCACGGACGTGAAGCCGAGCCGGACGGCGGGGCCGCCGCGGCCCCAGTCGCGCGGGGCGTCCGCGACCTCGTCCAGGTGCTCCCCCTCCAGCGTCGCCGCCGCGGCGCTCGCGTTGATGTCGGGCCGGCGCACCTCCACCCCGTGCCGGCGGGCGTCGTCGACCAGGGACTGCGGCGAGTAGAAGCCCATCGGCTGGGCATTGAGCAGCGCGGCGCAGAACGCGGCCGGGTGGTACCGCTTGAGCCAGGCGCTCGCGTAGACCAGGTAGGCGAAGCTCATCGCGTGGCTCTCCGGGAAGCCGTAGTTGGCGAACGCGGCCAGCTTGTCGAACAGCTCCTCGGCCAGCGGGCCGGTGATGCCGTTGCGGGCCATGCCGGCGAAGAGCCGGTCGCGGATCGCGCCCATCCGCTCCATCGAGCGCTTCGAGCCCATGGCCCGGCGCAGCTCGTCGGACTCGGCGGGGGTGAACCCGGCGACGTCGATGGCCATCTGCATGAGCTGCTCCTGGAACAGCGGCACGCCGAGGGTCTTCTCCAGCGAGGGCTTGAGCAGCTCGTGCGGATACGTGATCTCCTCCTGGCCGTTCTTGCGGCGGATGTACGGGTGCACGGAGCCGCCCTGGATCGGACCCGGTCTGATCAGGGCGACCTCGACGACCAGGTCGTAGAACTCGCGGGGCTTGAGCCGCGGCAGGGTCGCCATCTGGGCCCGGCTCTCCACCTGGAACACGCCCACGGAGTCGGCGCGGCAGAGCATGTCGTACACCTCGGGGTCGTCCAGGGGCATGTGCGCGATGTCCAGCTCGGAGTCGATCATCTCGAAGGCGTACCGCAGCGCCGAGAGCATGCCCAGGCCCAGCAGGTCGAACTTGACCAGCCCGACGGCCGCGCAGTCGTCCTTGTCCCACTGCAGGATGGTCCGGTTCTCCATGCGGGCGTGCTCGACCGGGCACACCTCGATCACGGGCCGGTCGCAGATGACCATGCCGCCGGAGTGGATGCCGAGGTGCCGCGGGAAGGTCAGCAGCTCGTTGGCGAAGTCCACGACGGGCTTCGGGATCTCCTCCACCTCGCCCACGCTGACGGCACCCCAGCGCTCGACCTGCTTGCTCCACGCGTCCTGCTGGCCGGGCGAGTGCCCGAACGCCTTGGCCATGTCGCGGACGGCGGACTTCGGGCGGTACGAGATGACGTTGGCGACCTGGGCCGTGAACGTGCGGCCGTACTTGCCGTAGACGTGCTGGATGACCTCCTCGCGACGGTCGGACTCGATGTCGATGTCGATGTCCGGCGGCCCGTCGCGCTCCGGGGACAGGAACCGCTCGAACAGCAGCCCCCAGCGCACCGCGTCGACATTGGTGATCTTGAGCGCGTAGCAGACCGCGGAGTTGGCCGCCGAGCCCCGGCCCTGGCAGTAGATGCCGTTGTCGCGGCAGAAGGTGACGATGTCGTGGACCACCAGGAAGTACCCCGGAAAATCCAGCTCCTCGATCAGCGCCAGCTCGTGTTCGAGCTGCTCGTGGGCCTTCTGATTGCCGGGGTAGCGCTCCTTCGCGCCCTGCGCCGTGAGGTGGCGCAGCCACTCCATCTCGCTCACGCCGGGCCGGGGCACCGGGTAGGCGGGCAGGTTCGGGGCCACCAGCTGCAGGTCGAAGGCGAGCTCGCGGCCGAGCCTCGCCGCGTTCGGTACGGCATCCGGAAAGGCGGCGAACCGCCGGGCCATCTCCTCGCCGGAGCGCAGGTAGGCCGAGCCGGCGGCCGGGAGCCAGCCGTCGATCTCGTCGAGGCTGCGGCGGGCCCGGACCGCGGCCAGGGCGGTGGCGAGCCGGCGCTGCCGGGGCTGGGCGTAGTGGACGTTGTTGGTGGCGATGGTCGTGAGGCCGGGGTCCAGGCCGGCCAGGGCGTCGTTGCGTTCGTCGTCCAGCGGGTCGCCGTGCGAGGTCAGCTCGACGACCACCGACTCGGGGCCGAAGAGCGCGGTGAGCCGGTCGAGCTCCTTGCGGGCCGCGTCCGGGCCGTGTTCGAGCAGGGCCGCGGGCACCAGGCCCTTGCGGCAGCCGGTGAGCAGCACGACGTGGTCGCGCAGGGCGGCGGCCGTCTGCTCCAGGTCGTACACCGGGCGGCCCTTCTCGCCGCCGCGCAGGTGCGCCTCGCTGAGCACGCGGGAGAGCCGGGCGTAGCCCTCGGGGCCGCGGGCGAGCAGCAGCAGGTGCCGGCCGAGCGGGTCGGGCTCGCCGTTCTGCGGGCCGGGCAGGCCGAGGGAGAGCTCCGCGCCGAACACCGTGCGCAGCTCGAGCGCCCGGGCGGCCTCGGCGAAGCGCACGACGCCGTAGAAGCCGTCGTGGTCGGTGATCGCGAGCGTCTCCAGCCCCAGGCGCGCGGCGGTCTCGGCCAGGTCCTCGGGGTGGCTCGCGCCGTCGAGGAAGCTGAAGTTGCTGTGGCAGTGCAGCTCGGCGTACGGGACGGTCGACTTTTGGTAGCTTATGTCGGGTTTTTGATACTCCGGGCGCTTGCGGGACCACGCCGGGCCGTCGCCGCCGTCGGCCGACAGCACGTCGGGGTGGTAGTCCGGGCCGGGCGGCTCCCAGCCCATCTGCTGCCGCAGCCGCTTCCACGGGACGTCGGGGTTGGTGAAGCCCATCAGTCGTACATCGCTTCCATGAACCAGGACCCGTTCCGCAGTACCGCCAGGTAGGCGCGCTCGTCCTCGAGCTGGATCTGGAAGCGGGCCGCCCGTGTGGCCTCCTCCTCGTCCCACCAGCGCTCGTCGATCGGCCAGGGGCCGGCCCAGGCCTTGATCCCGGCCGCCGGCTCGTCGGCGATCTGCGCGTATCTGGGGGGACCGCTCAGCTCCAGCCGGCCACTCACCTGGACCGTTTGGTGGTGCTCGTCGAGGACCTCGGCGGGGATGGGCTCGGGGTAGACGGTGGCGGGGCTCGGGCCCGGGACGCGGCCCGGCCACGGCGCCTCGGCGCCCCGCGCGACCCGCTCGTCGCCCCAGGCCACGAGGCGGATGCGGCTCTTGTCGGCGCGGCCGCCGTCGAGCACGGCGGTGAGCACGGCGTCGGGGCCGAGCAGTCCCTGGACGCGGCTCATCGCCCGGTGCGCCCGGTCGCGCTCCTCGCCGGCCTCGCCCCAGAGTCCGGGTTGCAGCCCAAGATGCTCGACCACCCCTTCCGGGACAAGTCTGATTCTTACGACTTTTCTCTCTTGTCCGTTTCCTTCGCGTCGAACCCACCCCTCCAGCTGCCAGCGCAGGCGGTCGGCGACGGCGTTCACGCTCAGCAGGCCGTCGTGGCGCCAGGTGCGGACCAGCTCCTCGCCGGTCTCCGTAGCCGCCTCGATCGCCAGGCGGGTGCAGGCCAGCCCGTGCGAGGCGAGCCGGTCGTGCAGCCGCTCGGCGAGCCCCCGGGCCGCGAACGCGGCCGCGTCGACGCGCTCGATCGGCTCGTCGAACGTCTCGCTCACGTCGAGGTCGGGCGGCATGCGGCGCGGGGCGAGGGGCCGCTCGTCGCGCCCGCCGGCCAGCCGGTGCGCGAGCGCCGCGTCGAACCCGAACCGGTCCAGCACGTCGGCCCCCGGCAGCGCCGCGAACTCCCCGAGCGTGTGGATGCCGAGCCGCCGCAGCAGGTCGACGAGGTTGGGCCGCCCGATCGCCGCGATGCTCAGCCCCGCCAGGAAGTCCGCAGTCTCGCCGTCCGGCACCAGGACGCCCGCCCGCGCGGCCAGCCCCGCCGCGAACGTGCCCTCGGCGATGCCGGCCTGCGCCTCGACGCCGCACTGCTGCGCGATCTGCTCGACGATCCGCTCGGCCGCGGCCGCCTCGCCGCCGTAGTACCGCGCGGGCCCGCGAGCGGCCAGCGCACACGCCCCCGGCCGCAGCGCCTCGACCCCGGCCGCGATGCCCTCGACGGCCGCGAGGACCGGCTCGAACGCGAGCATGTCGCGGCCGGGGTCGTGCTCCAGCACGATCAGGTGGGGGCAGCGCCCCTGGGCCTCGCGCTTGCGCAGCCCGCGTTTCACGCCCTCCTCCCGCGCGGCCGGGGACGCGACGAGCACCCGGTTCGCGTGCAGGACGGCGACGGGCTCCTGCGCCGGGTAGCCGTCCACGATCTCGGCCGCCACGATCGGCCAGTCGGGGCACCAGATCACCATCGTCCGCACGGTCCTCGTCACCCCACCCTGCGCAGCGGGCCGTCCTGCACCGCATCGCTCCCGCCCCCGGCCACCGCCGGCAGCGCCCCCGAGATCTCTGGAAGCTGCAGCGTGACCTCGCGCGGCGCGGCGGCGGACCCGCGCCCCCGGGCCTGAATGGTGAGCTCCCGGGCCCGCAGGCGCCCACGCCCGGCCCCGAGCCCGGCCCAGGCCCGGCGAATCGGCGCGAGGACCAGATCGGCCCCCGCCCACGACCCGGCGGGCATGAGCACACTCCCCCGCTGCCGGGCCCGGGCCGCCAGCCGCGAGGCCACGACGGGCGCGATCGGCCCCGGCGGCGCCGCGACGACGATGTCGAACCCGTCGAGCAGGGCGGCCACGATGGTGGTCCATTCGGTACCGGGATGCGGCACCAGCGCGAGCCGCTCGAGCGCGATCCCCATCTCGGCGGCCGCGACCGGGCTGAGCGCCGGCAGCCCGACGACCGCGCACCAGGACCCGCTCCTCGAGGCCGCCGCGAGCAGGGCGAGCAGCACGGAGGAGGTGTGCACGGCCACGGTCGCTCCGCGGCGCAGCCCGCCGCCGGGCAGGAGGTCCCGCAGCCCGGCGAGCACGGGCAAGGTCTTCGCACCGGCGAGGATCTCGGCATCGCGCTCGCCGGCCGTACGCACCATGCCGCCCAGCCCCGCGGCCTGCACGACCTGCAGCCCCGCGGCCCGCCGCCTCCCAGCGCTCTCGGCGTTCTCGGCGTTTTCGGCGCTTCGGCGCTCCCCGACGGTCTTCGCGCTTTCCCGGCTTGTGAGGCTCTCGGGGCTTCGGCGCTCTCCGGCGGCCTCCGCATTGCCCCGTTGTGCGGGGCTTTGGACGCTTCGGCGCTCTCCGGCGGCCTCCGCATTGCCCCGTTGTGCGGGGCTTTGGACGCTTCGGCGCTCTCCGGCGGTCTCCGCGCTGCCACGTCTTGCCGGGCCCGCCAGTCCGGCGGACGTCGCCGCGCCGATGGCCGTGACCGTGGCCCCGCCCTTGTCCCGGCCGGCCAGCTGGCGCACGAAGGCCCGGGCCTCCCCCAGCGCACCGGGTTCCGCCCGCCCGCCCCCGGACTCCGCGGCCGCCGAACGATCGAGACGCCGGGCGGCCCGGCCCCCGACGACGCTGATCGTGGACCAGTCGTCATCCTCGGGGCGCACGTCGTCGTACGCCCCGCCCTCGAACTCGGCGCCCACCGAAGCCGATGTGCCAGCCACGGCTCCTTGCTCCCCCACATGTTGTGCTACCCGGCCTCCCGGCGAAACCCCGGAAGATAAGTCTGCATAAATACGGGCAAATCGCCCTCAGCTCGCCGCACGCCTCGCGACGAGCGACCGCTCAGTCCTCGCGCTCGCCGCCGGCGGACTCGCCCGGCGGCGCGGTGAGGAATCCGGGCCACGCGGCCCCGGGCGGCACGAACCACACAGAGACCGAGCCCTCGGGCGGAGCCACGACCGGCGCGTACACGACGGTGGGGGCCATCGGCACAAACGCAGGAACGGACACGCCAGCATCGAGCACCGAAACCCCGGCCACGGCAACACCACGCCCGCCCGCAGCGACCGACCGCGCCCCGGCCACGTCGGCAGCGCGCCCGGACGCGGCAACCGACCGCACCCCGGACGCGTCAGCAACGCGCCCGGACGCAGCGACCGACCGCACCCCGGACGCGTCAGCAACGCGCCCGGACGCGGCAACGCCGAACGGCCGAACCCCGGCTACCGGCCGCACTCCAGGCATGACGGCGCCGAACGGTTGCACTGCCCCGAGAATCTCGGCCGCAACCACGCGATCGTCACATTCCGAGCCGGACTCGAACTCGATCGGCGGCTTGAACTCGACCGCCGGAACAGCCCGAGGCGCGACGACGGATGCTTCCCCGCCCGCGACGGGCTCGGACAGCGGCACGAACGCGGCGAACACCGGCACCGCCGACCGCGGCGCGACGAAGACCGGCCGCGTCGCAGCATCAGAGGCCACTGCCCCGACGGGCCGGGCCACAAGAGCGCCGCCGACGACTCGACCGGCAGCCAAGGCGACCGGCTCCCGACCTGGCACTGCCGCAGGAGCCACGGACACGGGGGCCGGGCGCGCCGCAGGCTCGGAGGGCGAAGAGGCGATCGCGCTCGGGCCCGAGCGCGAGAAGACAGCCGAAACCGATCGCGCGGCCCGTCCAGGCACCGACGAGCCCGGCGCGCTCCTCGGGCTTGAGCGCGGCGCCAGATCGGTGCGCTCCGGCGCGAGGAGCGTCGAGGATCGGGCGGGCGCCGTGGAATGAGCGGGAGCCGGGGAGCTGACGGGCGTGCGGGCCGGGGAGCTGACGGGTGTGCGGGCCGGAGAGCTTGACGCGCTCCTCGCGCCCGGGCGGGAGCCAGCGCCGGCCGCGGTGTGGTCCGGGGCCGGAGCGCTGGGTGGGGCCGGGGGCTCGGGTGGCGATGAGCGCGGGCGGCTGGTGGTGGCGGGCACGGGCTTGGCGGGACGGCGGGTCAGCTGGCCAGGCCTTCGAGCCTCGGCTGGTATGAGTAGCCGAGGGCGACCTCGACGACGGCGATGAACTGCTCCGCGGAGCGCATCAGGTCGTCGGCCTCGCGGGCGGTGACCACGCGCGGGATGCCGGCCTCGGCCGCGGAGCGCTTGCTCGCGGTCGAGGCGAAGAAGGCGGACCACTCGCTCAGCTCCGGGGCGACCAGGACCAGCAGGGACCAGACGCTGGTCACTCGGCTGCGGCGGCCGGGGGCGGCGGGGACGGCTCGGGCGGCCAGGACCGCGGCGGCCGCGCGCAGGGCGGCCAGGTGGGCGGTCGCGTAGCGCATGCCGTCGGCGCGGATCTCGGCGGCCTCTTCCAGGCCGTGGCGGGCCATGGTGAGCAGCTCGCGCGGGGTGCGGTGGGGAAGCGCGTGCGCGGGGATCGGGAGCTGCCGGCGGGACGCACCGCTGTCCGGCCCGGCGGTCGAGGCGGGGGCCGGGAAACGACTGATGTTGGACGAGCTGGTCGATCGGTTCGTCGGCATCGGTGCTCTCCCTCGGTGGTGCGTCGGCAGGGTCGTGCCTGCGCCTGTGGGTGCGCGTGGTGCGCATGCCGGGTCGCCGCGGGGGGAGTCGCGACCGCCTGGCGGTGTGGAACAGCTCTCGCCGGTCGGCCGCGGGTGCGCGGGAACCGGCCGGAGCCGTCTTCCAGTCACGCCGCGGGATCGGGGTGGGAGCCCGGGGAACGGATGAAGTTGTAGGTCGAGCGAGTGCCGGTCCGCGACTGCGACGGCGTGCCGGTCGGGTGTGGAGCTTCCCCACACCACACCCGACCGGCTGGGTCGCCGTTCGCCGCCCGGGGGTCGTGGACGGCGAACGGCGGCCCCGCCTGAGGCCAGACCCGCGAAAATCCGGCCTCCGCGGTGTCGCGGACCGCGCTCGGGATCAGCGCCGCGAATCGCTTTCCCGAAGCAGTTCGAACATTCGTTCGATGGGATAAGAGTACACCGCGGGGTTCGCGCGCGGCAGTATTTGGGGCAGGTTTTTCGAACATCCGTTCGGGTGATCATCCCTGCGGCCGGGCGGCAGCACGGGAGCCAAGGCCAGAAGAGGTCGGTCAGCCAGCCGAGGTCGGCGGCGGCGACCAGGTGCAGGGTGCCGCGCATCAGCCAGGTGCGGGCCAGCTCGCCGCGGGCCAGGGCGCCGTCGACGTCGGCGGCGGTCCCGGGTGCGGGCCCGCACGGCGAGGCGGGCCGCGGGCCAGGACTGCGCCTGCACGCCCACCAGCCGCTCGACCGCGGCCAGCGCGCCGTCCGCGGGTGGCCCGGACAGCAGCTGGGCCCGCATCCGCCGCGCCCCCACCGTCATATCCGCACCATAGCGGCGGGGTACGACAAAAAACCGAGGCCAGGAGCCGCGTAATGGAAATATCGCCCAACGCCGTATAAATCCGATATGTCGGCCGGTTCGGCCGCGAAGCGGCCGACATATCGGCACCAAGCGAACGGCCAAGGCCCGGAAGAACGACCAAGGCCCGGAAGCCGGCCGAAGCAGGGAGGGCAAGATAGAAGGCATGCAGCCTCATCCCAACGTCCAGGCGATCCAGGACGCGCTCGACGCGGCCGGGGCCAGCGACGAATCCGGCCGCCCGTGCCAGGTCAAGGTGCTCACCGAACCGGTCCACACCGCCGCCGCGGCCGCCGCCGCGCTCGGCATCGAGGTCGGCCAGATCGCCAACTCGCTGATCTTCAACGCCGACGGGGAGCCGCTGCTCGTGCTCACGTCCGGCGCGCACCGGGTCGACACGGCCAAGGTCGCGGCGCTGCTCGGCATCGCCAAGCTCAAGCGCGCCGAGCCGGACTTCGTGCGCGTCAACACGGGGCAGGTCATCGGCGGAGTGTCGCCGCTGGGCCACCCGAAGCCGCTGCGCACGCTGGTGGACGTGGATCTCGGGCAGTACGGCGAGGTCTGGGCCGCGGGCGGCATCCCCCAGGCGGTCTTCCCGATCACGTACGCGGAGCTGGTGCGCATCACCAGCGGTACCGCCGCCGAAGTGGCGTGACCGTCCGGCTGCACGTGTGGCGGGTGCCGAAGCGCGCGATCCCGGCGATGTTCTGGTCCATGGCGTTCGACCGGCGGCGGGTCCGGCGCACGGCCGAGTTCGCGAAGCTGCTCGGCACCGGCAGGGGCAGCGAGTTCGGGCTGGGCTCGGCCGACCTGACCCGCTGGGCCGCTCTGGTGGCCGGGGACGCGGCGACGGTACCGCCGATGCGTGGCGCGATCACGAGCTGCACCCTGACGCTGGAGCCGATCGCCGCCCGCGGGACGTGGTCCGGAAGATCGCCGTTCACACCGGTGCAAGCCGGAAAGCCGGTGCAAGCCGGAAAGCCAGTGCAAGCCGGTAAGGACGACGGTCCGGTCGCGGTGCTCACACGAGCGCGGCTGCGGCCGCGGCTCGCGAGAGCGTTCTGGAAGTCCATCGAAGGGATCACCGTCGACGGGGCCGAAGGGCTCCACTGCGCCTTCGGCTTCGGCGAGGCCCCCGTAGGATTCCAGGGCACGATGAGCGTCTGGCGCTCCGCGGCGGACGTCGTGCGGTTCGCGTACCGTCGGCCCGAGCACGCCGCGGTCGTGACGCGCACGGCGGAGCTGGGATGGTATGCGGAGGAGCTGTTCGCCCGCTTCCGTGTGCTCGGCATCGACGGCGACCGGCAGGTGATCGGGTGGAGGGACGGCCAGTGAGGCTCGTGCGGTGGCGAGGCGAGGACCTGCTCGAGCGGCTCGATGACGTCATCGCCGTCTACGGGGAGGCGATGGGGTACTCCGTGCAGCTGCTGCAGACCCGCCGCGGCTACGTCGCCGGGCACACCCGCCGGGACTCGTTCGAGGCGGTCGCCACGCTCGACGACGACGGCAGCCTGCTCGGCTTCGGCTACGGCTACCGCGGCACCAGCGGCCAGTGGTGGCACGACCAGGTGCGCAACGCGCTGCGCCGCGACGCGCGCAAGCTCTGGCTGACCGACTGCTTCGAGCTGGTCGAGCTGCACGTCCGCCCGCACGCGCAGGGCAACGGCATCGGCGCCCGCCAGCTGCACGACCTGCTCCAGCGCGCGGCGCACCAGACCGTGCTGCTGTCCACCCCGGAGGCGCCCGAGGACACCTCGCGGGCGTGGCGGCTGTACCGCCGCTTCGGCTTCGTCGACGTCCTGCGCCACTTCAACTTCCCGGGCGACGACCGCCCCTTCGCCGTGCTGGGCCGCCGGCTGCCGCTGTGAGACCGATCTGGGCGCTGTTCGGCGCCCTCGTGCTCGCGGAGATCGCGTACCCGCTGACCGGCGGCCCCGCCCGCACCGCGCTCGTCGTCGCCACCGTCGGCCTCGGGTACGTCGTGTCGGTCGCGCACGCGTGGGTGACCCGCGGCCCGCGCACCGCCGGCGCCCTGGTGCTCGTGACGACCGGCGGCGGGTTCCTCGTCGAGGCGATCGGGCGCTCGACCAGCTACCCGTTCGGCGACTACGACTACACCGGCGCGCTCGGCCCGCGGCTGCTCGGCGTGCCGCTGGTCATCCCGCTGGCGTGGACGTGGATGGCGTGGCCCGCGTGGGTCGCCGCGGGGCGGTTGACCGCGCGGACCGGTGCCCGCATCGCCGTGGCCGGCGTCGGGCTCGCGGCCTGGGACCTGTTCCTCGATCCCCAGATGGTCCGGCAACGGTACTGGCTGTGGCACACGGACTCGCCCTCCCTCCCCGGCGTGCCGGGCATCCCGCTCACCAACTACCTCGGCTGGCTGGTCGTGGCCGTCGCGCTCATGGCCCTGCTGCGCGCCGCGGCGGGAACGAAGCCCGGCAACGACGCGCCCATGTACGCGATGTACCTGTGGACGTACGCCTCGAGCATCCTGGCCCATGCGGTCTTTCTCGGGCTCCCCGCGTCGGCGGCCTGGGGAGCCCTGGGCATGGGGCTCGTCGCGATCCCGCTGGCGGTGCGGCTGTGGCGCTCCTGATCGCCTGCGCGGCCCTGCTCGCGCTGCTGGCCCACACGCTCGTGAACGCCCGCCTCCTGCGGCGCCCGGGTTCCACAGTGGACCCCGCAGCGGACTCCCCGGCGGACTCCGCGGCCGGCTCGGTGGCGGTGCTCCTGCCGCTGCGCGACGAGGCCGGGCGGGTGGAGCCGTGCCTGCGCGCGCTGCTGCAGCTGCCGCCCGCCGTACGCCTGCTGATTCTTGACGACGGCTCGTCCGACGGCACCGCGGAGCTGGTGCGGCGCGTGGCCGGGGACCGGGTGACGCTGCTGGCCGGGCGCCCGCTGCCGCCGGGCTGGCTGGGCAAGCCGCACGCGTGCCAGCAGCTCGCCGACGCCGCCGGTGACGCGACGGTGCTGGTCTTCCTCGACGCCGACGTCGTGCTCGCCCCGGACGCCGTCGACCGCGCGACCGTCCTGCTGCGACGGTCCGATGTGGACCTGCTCAGCCCGTACCCGCGGATCGAGGCCGGCACCGCGGGCGAGCGCCTCGTCCAGCCGCTGCTGCAGTGGTCCTGGCTGACGTTCCTGCCGCTGCGGGCCATGGAGCGCTCGCCCCGCCCGTCGCTGGCCGCGGCCGGCGGGCAGTTCCTCGTCGTGCGCCGGGACGCGTACGTGCGCGCGGGCGGCCACGCGGCCGTGCGGGACAAGGTGCTGGAGGACATCGAGCTCGCGCGGGCGGTGAAGCGCGCCGGCGGGAGGATCGCGCTCGCGGACGGCTCGGGGCTGGCGCGCTGCCGGATGTACGACTCCTGGAGCGAGCTCGCCGAGGGCTATTCGAAGTCGCTGTGGGCCTCGTTCGGCTCGCCCGCGGGCGCGGCGGCGGTGCTGGGCCTGCTGCTGGCGCTCTACGTCGTGGCGCCCGCGTCCGTCCTGTTCGGACAGTGGTGGGGGCTGCTGGCGTACGGCCTGGGCGTGGCCGGCCGCGTCGTGAGCGCCCGGGCGACCGGCGGCCGCGCGCTGCCCGACGCCCTCGCCCACCCGGTGTCGGTGCTGCTGTTCGCCTGGCTGGTGGTGCGCTCGTTCGCGCGCCGCGGCCGCACGACGTGGAAGGGCCGTCCGACGTGGCAACCGTAGTCGTGGTGGGGGCCGGGGTCGGCGGGCTGGCCGTCGCGGCGCGGCTGGGCGCGGCCGGGCACCGGGTGACCGTGTTCGAGCAGGCGGAGACGGTCGGCGGCAAGCTGGGGCGGCACGTGCGCGAGACCGATGCCGGGACGTTCCGCTTCGACACCGGGCCGAGCCTGTTCACGCTGCCCCAGGTCGCGGCCGAGCTCTTCGCCTCGACGGGCGGCGGCGGGCTGGACCTGGTGCCGCTCGACCCCATCGTGCGCCACCACTTCCCGGACGGCTCCACGCTCGACTCGGCCGCCGGGGACGCCTTCGCCGAGCGGATCGCGGCGGCGTTCGGGGCCGGCGCGGCGGCGGACTGGCGCCGGCTGTGGCGGCGGGCCGGGCGGGTGTGGGCGACGTCCTGGCGGCACGTGCTGACCGCGCCCGTGGACTCCCCGCTGCGGATGGCCGGCCTCGCGTGGCGCCTGCGCGACCTCGCCGCGATCGCGCCCGGGCGCACGCTGCGCGGGCTGGGCCGCACGCACCTGCGCGACCCGCGGCTGCGGATGCTGCTGGACCGCTACGCGACGTACACGGGCGCCGACCCCCGCCGCGCCCCGGCCGCGCTGCTGGCGATCCCGTTCGCGGAGCTGGAGTTCGGCGGGTGGTACCTGCGCGGTGGCCTCGGCACCCTCGCCGACGCGCTGCTCGAGCGCTGCCTGGAGCGGGGCGTGCGCGTGGTCACCGGGGCCGCGGTGCGCTCGATCGCCGTGGCCGGCTCCCGCGCGGCCGGCGTGGTCCTGGCCGACGGCACCGAGGTCCCCGCCGACGTCGTGGTGGCCAACGCCGACGCGCTGCACGTGTACCGCGACCTGCTCCCCCGCCCGCGCCTGGCCCGCCGCCTGGAGGCGCGCAGCCTGGGCGGCTTCGTGCTGCTGCTCGGCCTGCGCGGGCGCACCCCGGGCCTGGCCCACCACACGGTCTTCTTCCCGCGCGACTACGACGCCGAGTTCGACGCCATCTTCGGTACCGCGCCCCGCCCCGTCGAGGACCCGACGGTCTTCGTCACCGCCGCCGACGACCCGCTCGTGCGCCCGGACGGCCACGAGGGCTGGTTCGTGCTGGTGAACGCGGCCCCGCAGGGCGCCGTCGACTGGACCGCCGCCGGGGACGACTACGCGGAGCGGGTGCTCGGGGTGCTGGCCGCGCGGGGGTACGACGTGCGCGACCGCCTGCTCTTCCGCGACGTGCTCACCCCGGCCGACCTGGAGCGGGCGACGCGCTCCCCCGGCGGCGCGATCTACGGCACGGCGAGCCACGGCCTGGGCGGCCTCCTGCGCCCGCCGAACCGCGCCCCGGTGCCGGGCCTGTTCCTGGTGGGCGGGTCCGTGCACCCCGGCGGCGGGCTGCCCCTCGTCATGCTCTCGGCGAAGATCGTGGCCGGGCTCATAGGCGGCTGATCAGCGGTACCAACTCCGCTTCCTCGACCGCGAAGTGCTCCTCGAGCTCGACCGCCATGCGCTCCAGCGTGCCCGCGTCCGGCTCCGCGGCGATCTGGCTCGCGATGCGCCGGTGGTCGTCGCGCAGCCGCGCGATGAGCGGGGCGGCCTGCGGGAACGCGCGCTCGATGCGCGGGAACACGGCGTCCTCGTTGCCGTGGTGCCCGCTGAGCGCGGCGCAGAACGCGAGGCAGTGCGCCCGGGGATCGCGCCGGGCCGCGGCGAGGTCCCGGCGGAGCATCTCGTGGATCGCGGCGAGCTGCTCGCGGGCGGCCCGGACCCGGTCCGGCTCCGGCTCATCGGTCATGATGGGTTCACCTTCGCTTTGTTGATGAATTTGCTTTGATTGCAAAGCTACTTTGAGGAGCAAGACAGTGTCAACGTCGGTCGATGACGCCGTCCGCACCCTGCTGCTGCTCATGCCGCGCATGGTCGGCCGGGCCAAGCGCACGCCGCCGCCGCCCGAACTGGCATCGTTCAATTTGGCGCCGCGGCACTTGTCGCTGCTGTCGTACCTGCTGCTGGAGGGCGCGCTGGGCGTCGGCGAGCTGGCGGCGCGGCTCGAGGTGGCACCGGCGACGGTGAGCCTGATGGTGGGCGACCTCAGCCGGAAGGGGGTGCTGCGGCGGCGGGAGGACGACGCGGACCGGCGGCGGACGATCGTGAGCATCGCGCCGGAGCATCATGCGGCGATCGACGGCTGGCTGGGGCGGGGCGCCGCGGCATGGCGCGTGGCGCTGGGCCCGCTGAGCGACGAGCAGCGCACGTTGGTCGTGTCGACGCTGCTGGCCTTCGAGCGCGCACTGGTCGCCGACGCGGACTGAGCCCGCCGCGGCTCGTCCCGCTGAGCGACGAGCAGCGCGCCGGTCGCGTGGATACCGCTGGCCGCCGAGCGCGTGGGGCTGACGCTCACCCCTCTCGACGGCCGGCTAGGGCGAGGCGCCGAGCGACGAGCAGCGCGCCCTGACCGCGTCGCCCCCGCCAGCCTTCGAACGCGCCCTGGACGCTGACCCTGACTGAACCCGCCGCCGCACGCCGTTCGACGGCCGGCCGAGGCGAGGACGGACCCGCCGAGCGACGAGCGGCGCGCCCTGGACGCGCTCCGATTCCGCTGAATCGGATTTATGGGCCGACGGGGTATGAGTCGGATAAGTCGTGGCACGAAGTGACCGACTTATCGTCTCCGCAGGTCACCGCAGGGCCCGGCGGACCGCTCGCAGGAGCTGCGCGAAGCCGGCCACGGTGACCAGCAGCGCCGCGGCCATCGTGACCGTCGACGCCCGCGGCTCCACAAGCGTCGCGAGCAGGCCAAAGATCGTAAGCAGCACTCTCGTCGGGCGCTCGGCGACGGTGACGGTGCCGATGTCCGTCATGCCGGCGATCGAGGCGCGGGCCCGGACGTACTCGTGCAGCCACATCGCGCCGCCCGCCGCAACGGTCAGCCAGACCGGGGCGCCCAGCAGGGCGAAGGCCAGGAGCCAGGCGGCCTCCGACACGCGGTCGGCGGCGGAGTCGTAGACCTGGCCCAGACGGCTCGCGCGGCCGGCCAGCACCGCCAGCACGCCGTCGATGGTGTCGGCGAACGCGGAGAGCAGAACCAGCACGGCCGCCCAGAACGGGCCGCCGGGGAGGAGGGCGGCGACGGGCGGTACCGCAGCCGAGAGCAGCAGGCCGAGGGACGTCACGGCATTGGGGCTGCGCACGCCGGCCCGCAGCAGGGTCGTGCCCAGGGCGTGGCTCAGCCGCAGCCAGCCCCGGACCAGGGACGGGGCCGTGCGCGGGTCGTAGCCGCCGTGAGCGGCGGACCAGCGCTCGCAGTATCCGTCCCAGCCGAGGGGTTCAGGCCCGCGCACCGACGCCGAGCTGCTGCCAGACCTCGCGGGTCGCGGTCGAGCGGTTGAAAGTGATGAAGTGGATGCCGGGCACGCCCTCGTCGAGCAGGCGCTGGCTCATCTCGGTGCAGTGGTCGATGCCCAGGCGGCGCACGGCCTCCGGGTCCTCGGCGACGCGGTCGAAGCGCTCGAACAGGGCCGCCGGGAACGGGGCGCCGGTCAGCTGCTGGGAGCGGGCGATGGTGCCGATCTTGGTGACCGGCATGATCCCGGCGACGATCGGCGTGGCGCACCCGGCCGCGGCGACCCGGTCGCGCAGCCGCAGGTAGTCGTCGACGTCGAAGAACATCTGGGTGATCGCGAAGTCGGCGCCGGCCCGGCATTTGCGCACGAAGTTGGCGGTGTCGGACTCGACGTCGGCCGAGCGGGGGTGCTTGTAGGGGAACGCGGCCACGCCGATGCTGAAGTCTCCGGCCTCGCGCACGAGCCGGACCAGGTCCTCGGCGTAGAGCACGCCCTCGGGGTGGCGCACCCACTCCGCCGTCGGGTCGCCGGGCGGGTCGCCGCGCACGAGCAGGAAGTTGCGGATGCCGGCCCCGGCGAGCTGGCCGATGACGTTGCGCAGCTCGGCGACGGAGTGGTTCACGGCGGTCAGGTGCGCCATGGGCAGCAGCGTGGTCTCGGCCGCGACGCGCTCGGTGACGGCGACCGTCGTGTCGCGGGTGGAGCCGCCGGCACCGTAAGTGATCGACACGAACGACGGCTGCAGCGACTCGAGCTCACGGATCGCCTGCCACAGCTGCCGCTCCCCCTCGGGCGTCTTCGGCGGGGAGAACTCGAACGAGAAGGTCGGGCCCTGGTTCGCGATCAGATCACCGATCGCGGCGGGTCCGCCGGCCATGACAGAGGGAAGTCCGAGAGCCACACCCCAGACTGTAGTGCCCCGAGCCCGTCGATGAGCACTCCCGTTCTCGCGGGGAACCTGTCGTACCCCTGGGGTATAAGGAGGGTGGACATTGCTTCGGGTGGGGCCGCCGTGGTGGACGCCGGCCCGGGGCGGCGTTCCCGGGAGGTGGATCATGCCGGCTCGACCCGACCCCGTCCCGGGCGACGACGAGACGTTCGGCGCCCTGCTCACCCGCCTGCGCCTCGCGCGCGGACGCTCCCAGCTGCGGCTGGCCGAGATGCTGTGCGCGGCCGCCGACGTGCCCACGATCACACGGCACGAGGTGTCGCGGTGGGAGCGCGGCGACCGGGTGCCAGGGGCGCCGTGGCTGGCCTGGCTCGCGTTCGTGCTGCAGGCGCCGCTCGAGGACCTCGAGCGCGCGGCCGCCCTCTCGCGCCGGCGCCGGCTCGCCGGATGGGCCGATCGGGCGGCGGATACCGCCGAACCCGAGCCTCCCACCACGACCGGCGCGCGAGCCGGCGCGGCGACCGGACGCCCGACCGCCAGGTGGGCCGATCGGGCGGCGGATACCGCCGAACCCGAGCCTCCCACCACGACCGGCGCGCGAGCCGGCGCGGCGACCGGACGCCCGACCGCCAGGTGGGCCGATCGGGCGGCGGATACCGCCGAACCCGAGCCTCCCACCACGACCGGCGCGCGAGCCGGCGCGGCGATCGGGCGCCGGTCCGGTGCTGGGCGGGACGGGCGCGAGCCGGGGCTGGACGCGGCGCGGCTGGCCGAGCTGCGGCGGATGGACGACCTCCTCTCGGGGCCCGAGGTCGTGCGGGTCGTGCGGGACGCCTACGCGGAGGCGGCGCGGCGGGCCGGTGCCTTCGGCGGGCGGGACGAGTTCGGGCTCGTCGCGGAGCTGGCGCAGCTCGCGGTGTGGGCCGGGGTGGACGCGGGCGCCGCGAGCGACGGGCGGGCGGTGGCCGGGCTGGTGCGCGACGGCGTCCGGGCGGCCGTGCGGGCCGGGCAGCGCGGGCTGGCCGGGCACCTGCTCGGATGCCTGGCCCAGCTGCGGGCCGAGATCGGCGACGGCGCCGGGGCGTCGCGGCTGGCCCGGGCGGCTCGGCGGATCGCGGAGCCGTCCGACGCCGGGACGCTCGCGGTCCTGTGGCTGCGGGAGGCGGCGGCCGCGGCGGCCCTCGGC
This sequence comes from Dactylosporangium thailandense, assembly GCF_059739745.1. NCBI lineage: Bacteria > Bacillati > Actinomycetota > Actinomycetes > Micromonosporales > Micromonosporaceae > Dactylosporangium > Dactylosporangium thailandense. The sequence goes on along the minus strand of NZ_AP029195.1, from coordinate 11,711,613 downwards.
GAGCGGGCCCGGTGCGATGCGGCGCTCGCCGCGGCCGAGAAGGCGCACGGGGTGCGGGGTGCGCACGATCCCGCCTGGCTGTACTGGCTCGACGACGCCCGCCTCGCGGCCGCGGCCGGGCGCTGTCAGGCGGTGCTCGGGCGGCACAGGCTCGCGCTGCGGCTGCTCGACGCCGCGCTGCGGTCTCCCGGCGAGGGGGCCGTGGCGGCGGGCGGCGAACCGGGCCGCGCGCGGGACGAACGGGGTCCCGGCGGCCACCCCGGGGCCGGCGGACCGGGCGGCGGGAGCGGCCGCGACGGCCGAGCCGGCCGAGCCCCGCGCGCCAGAGCCGACGACGGGCCTGGTGGCCGGCGACGGGCGGGCGGCGGCGGGAGCCCGATCGCGCGCAACGGCAGCGGCGGCGGGGCGCGGCCCGGCGACGGCCGCGGGGCGGGCGGCCGGGGCGGCGGCAACGGGGCAGGCAGCCGGGGCGGCGGCAGTTGGGCGGGCGGCCCGGGTGGCGGCAACGACGCAAGCGCCCAAGGCGGCAGCTGGGCAGGCGGCCGCGGTGGTGGCGGGGGCGCAGGCGCCCAGGGCGGCAGCTGGGCGGGCGGCCGGGGCGGTGGCAGGGGCGCAGGCGCCCAGGGCGGCAGCTGGGCGGGCGGGGGCGCAGGCGCCCAGGGCGGCAGCTGGGCAGGCGGCCGGGGTGGTGGCAAGGGGCCCGGCGGCGGTTCCGTGCGGTTGCGGGGGCTCGGGCTCGTGCAGCTCGCGCGGGCCCGGGCGCTGGTCGCGGCCGGGGAGCTCGACGCGGCCTGCGCAGCGGCGTGGCTCGGGGTCGCGGCGGGGGCGGCCTGCGGATCCGTTCGCGTCGCGCGGGAGGTGGCGGCCGTGCGGCCGGGGCTGCGGCGGGCGCGGGGATATCGCGAATTCGCCGAAATGTACGAGTCTGTGCGCTGGATCGCGCGAGACGGGCACGACACCCGCTCGTCGGGACGGCTGGTTTCGGACTAGCGTCTCTGCCGTGACACACCCCTTCCTCGACCGGGCCGGGCTTCGCGAGCGGGTCCAGGAGGCCCTCGCCGGGTTCCTCCGGCGGCGGCGCGACCGGCTCGACGAGATCGAGGCCGACGCCCTCGCGCCCGTCGCCGGCGCGATCGACGCGCTCGTGCTGGGCGGGGGGAAGCGGCTGCGGCCGGCGTTCGCGTACTGGGGGTATCGCGGGGCCGGCGGCGAGGACCGCGACGAGATCGTGGCGGCCGCCGCCTCGCTCGAGCTCGTCCAGGCCAGCGCGCTCATCCACGACGACGTCATGGACGGCTCGGAGACGCGGCGCGGGGAGCCGGCCGTGCACCGGCGGTTCGCGCGGCTGCACGCGGCCGGCGGGTGGCGGGGCGACGGCGACTGGTTCGGCACCTCGGCGGCGATCCTGCTCGGCGACCTGTGCCTGGTCTGGTCCGACGAGATGCTGCACGCCAGCGGGGTCGACCCGGCGACGCTGGCCCGCGCGCGGCCCGTGTTCGACCAGATGCGGACCGAGGTGACCATCGGGCAGTACCTCGACGTGCAGACCCAGGCCACCGGCGACACGTCCACGGCCCGGGCGAGCCTGGTGGCGCGGTACAAGTCGGCGAAGTACACCATCGAACAGCCGCTGGTGTTCGGCGCGGCGCTGGCGGACGGGGGGCGGCTCGCCAAGGCGTACTCGGCGTTCGGGCTGCCGCTCGGCGAGGCGTTCCAGCTGCGCGACGACGTGCTCGGCGTGTTCGGAGACCCCGCGGTCACCGGCAAGCCGGCCGGGGACGACCTGCGCGAGGGGAAGCGGACCTACCTCGTCGCGGCCGCGATCGAGAGCGTCGGGCCGGCCGTGTTCGAGGACCACCTCGGCGACCCGTGCCTCGACGAGCAGGGCGTGGCGCTGCTGCGCAAGACGATCGTCGAGAGCGGGGCGCTGCGGCGCACCGAGGAGCGGATCGAGCAGCTGACCGCCACCGCCCTCGAGGCGCTGGCCGAGGCCGAGATCACGGACGAGGCTCGCGAGGTTCTGACGGGCCTGGCGGGGGCGGCGACGCAGCGCGCGGTCTGAAGAAGACCCACAGGGCGAGGGTGGCGAGCACGAGCGCGAAGCCGAACAGCAGGTCCTCGACGGGCGCATAGGCCAGCCGTACGCCCATGATCGCCGACGGGTTGTAGAGGACCACCCCGCGGCCGGTCAGGATGCCGTTGGACAGCAGCTGGAAGGCGACCACGATCGGGTACGAGCACCAGAACACGCGCCCGAGCACGACTCTGGTGCGCAGCACGGCCACATCCAGTACCAATGCCGCCAGAACGCCGGCGAGGGCCGCCGCGGTGTAGGTCACCGCCGCGACCACCGCTCGAGCGTCTGGCGGGTCGCCTCGAAGCCGAGGATCGCGCACACCGGGACGACGAGGAAGAACAGCAGCTCCTCGAGCGGCAGGCCACCCGGAAGGATGACGCCGGCGATCTGGCGCGGGTCGAACGTCCAGTGCCCGGCGTGGATGGCCAGCAGGTCCCAGACCACGAACACGGCGGCGACCGGCGCGATGGTGAGCACGAGCCGCCGGACCTGCCGCAGGACACCGACCTTGAGCAGCGGCTCGAGCCACAGGGCGCCGAACAGGCAGCCGGCCAGCACCAGCAGGTAGGTCCAGCGCACCGTCAGAAGCCCAGCGCCTGCGCGCGCCGCTTGACCTCGGTCGCCCGGTTGCCGCGCAGTGCCTCGGCGGGGGTGCCCGGCAGCGACTCGTCCGGCGTGTAGAGCCACCGGAGGGCCTCCGCCTCGTTGTACCCAGCGTCGTACAACAACGTGAGCACGCCCGGGAGGTGCTTGACCACCCCGTCGTCCGTGATGAAGTCCGCCGGGACGCGCAGCACGCCGCTCTCCCGGACCGCGATCAGGGACTGGTCGCGGACGAGCTGGTGCACCCGGTTGACCGGGATGCCGAGGCGCTCCGCGACGTCGGGCATGGTCAGCCACTCGGTGGGGCCGGCAGGTTGTTCGCTCACACCAAGACAGTAATCCGTGCACCGCGATCGGGAAGGAACGGGCAGTGGGGCTCTGGCTCAAGGTTCACCGAGAGGTCGCCGGTGCCTGGCGCTCCGCGTGCTACGACATGTACCGGCACGCGAACCGCCGCCGCGACGTGCGCCTGCGGATGGCGGAGACGGCCGAGTACGGGCCCCGCAACCACCGCGGCCAGCACGTCATGAAGGCCTCCAACCGGCACCGGGCCGCGGCCACGACCGGCGTCGCGCTGCTGGTCGCGGGCGGGGCCGCGGGCACGTACCTCGCGGTCGCGGGCAGCCTCGCCGCCCTGGCCCCCGAGCCCTACGAGGCCCCGGTCGCCGCGCCGGCCGCGCCCGCGACGAGCCCCGGCAGCGCGGCGAGCCAGATCCGCCCGTCGGCGCCGCCGCCGACCCAGGTCCGGCCCCAGGTGCGCCGGACCACGCCCCCGCAGGTGCTGGCGCTGCCCGGCGTCACAGGCCCGGCGGTCGTACCGCCACAGCAGACGACGGATCCGGAGAGCACCCCGACGTCGTCGCCGAGCACGAGCCCCAGCCCGTCCGCCAGTCCGTCACCCTCGGTGAGCAGTCTGTCGCCCTCACCCTCCTGGACAAAGCGCTCGAAATGGGGACGTTCCGCGGATGGAAGCGAAGGGCACTGAGGATTTAGGGGTCCCAGCCGTACACTCGCAGCCAATGGATACCACGGTCGCCGATCCTCTTCTCGGTGCGCTTGTCGACGGGCGCTACCGCGTTCGCTCGCGTGTCGCCAAGGGCGGCATGGCGACGGTCTACACGGCACTCGACGAGCGGCTCGAGCGCATCGTCGCACTGAAGATCATCCATCCCGCGCAGTCCCGCGATCCGCTGTTCGTGGACCGGTTCACCGACGAGGCCAAGACGATCGCGCGCCTCACCCACCCGAACGTGGTGGCCGTCTACGACCAGGGCACCCACCAGGGGCTGCCGTATCTGATCATGGAGTACGTCCGCGGGCACACCCTGCGCGAGCTGCTCGCCGAGCGGCGCCGCCTGCAGCCGCAGGAGGCGCTCGCGATCATGGAGCAGATGCTCGCCGCGATCGCCGCGGCGCACCGCGCCGGGCTCGTGCACCGCGACGTCAAGCCCGAGAACGTGCTCGTCGCCGAGTCGCCGGGCGATCAGCACAACCTCATCGACGGCGTGGTGAAGGTGGCCGACTTCGGCCTCGCGCGCGCGGTCGAGGCGAGCGCCGACGAGACCGGCTCACACCTCATGGCCACCGTCGCCTACGTCGCCCCCGAGCTGGTCACCGACGGGCACGCGGACCCGCGCACCGACGTGTACTCGGCCGGCATCGTGCTCTTCGAGATGCTCACCGGGCGGGTGCCGTACGAGGCCGACCGGCCCGTCGAGGTGGCCTGGCAGCACGTGGACCGCGACGTGCCCTTCCCGTCGCGCTACGTGCCGGGCCTGCCGGCCGCCGTCGACGACCTCGTGGCCCGGGCGACCCGCCGCGACCCGGGCGGCCGCCCGACCGACGCCGGCGCGATGCTCGCCGAGGTGCAGGCCGTCCGCGACGACATCGGCGCCACGCCCACCAGCCGCGGCCGGCAGATCGCCCCGCCCACGGTCATGGTGCCGCGGGTCGAATCCGTGCCCCAGTCGCACGCCCTGACCCAGGCGCACCCGGTGACGCAGACCTACCAGGCCAGCCGCCGCCCGTCCTGGGCCCGGCTGCCCGCCTCCGCTCCCCCGCAGGCGGTCGCCCGCCGGCACCGGACCGAGGTCGCGCACCGCGACGGCGAGGGCGGCGGCCTGCAGGGGCTGCTCGCGCAGATCAACGCCAACCCGCGCACCCGCCTCGCGGTGATCGCCGGGATGCTCGCCTTCGGGCTGCTCGTGGCCATCGGCGGCTACTGGTTCGGCGTCGGCCGCTACACCGACACCCCCGACCTGCGGGCCAAGACCCGCGAGCAGGCCACGCACCTGGCCACCACGGCCGGATTCAAGGTCAAGTTCGCCGACCCGAAGTTCGACGCCTCCGTGCCCAAGGACCAGGTCCTCGCCCAGGACCCGGCGGCCGGCGGGCGCATCCTCGACGGCGGGACGATCACGCTCACCCTGTCGCTCGGGCCCGAGGTCTACAAGGTGCCCGACATCGCCGGCAAGGAGTGGGACCTCGCGCAGGTCGACCTGCAGGCCATGAAGATCACCGGCAACAAGGCCGACCGGTTCGACGACGCCGTGCCCCCGGGCTACGTCGTGGACACCGACCCGAAGATCGGCACCCAGGTCAAGCCCGGCCAGACGATCACCGTGTTCGTCAGCAAGGGCCCCAACCCGGTCAAGGTGCCGCTGGTCGTGGGCAAGAACGTCGACCAGGCCAAGAACGACCTCGCCAAGGTGAAGATCGCCGTGGGCAAGGTCGAGGAGGTCGAGAGCGACAAGCCCAAGGGGCAGGTCGTCTCGCAGAGCATCGGCGACGGCAACAGCGTGACCGACGGCATGGTCATGGACCTGCAGATCTCCAAGGGCCCGGCCCAGGTCCCGATGCCCGAGGTGCGCAACATGCCGCTCGACCAGGCCAAGGCCCAGCTGGAGCAGCTCGGCCTGGTGGTCGACTCGCAGGGCTTCGGCACCGTGCGCCAGCAGAACCCGGCGCCCGGCACGCCGGTCACGCCCGGGCAGCACGTCTCGCTCTTCGCGTTCTTCTAAATTGGACGCCACCATCGCGCCGGTCGGCGGGCACGCGCCCGCCGCCGGAGGTCTCGCCAAGGCCGCCCTGCGCTACGTCGAGCTCACGACGGCGTCGGCGGTCCAGGTGTACGTCTCCAACCCCCGCGGCTGGGCCCTCGCGGCCGGCGACGCGAAGCAGGACGACGCGTTCCTCAGGGGCTGCGCCGACCGCGGGGTGATCGCCTACGTGCACGCGGCCCTGCTCGTGAACCTCGGCTCGCCGACCGAGGCCACCGTGGAGCGCTCGGTCGCGACGCTGGAGCACGCACTGCGGCGCGGGCAGGCGATCGGGGCGCGGGGCGTCGTCTTCCACGCCGGTTCCGCGGTGGATGCGGAGCACGCGGAAAAGGCCTTCGCGACGGTACGGCGGGTGCTCCTCCCCCTCCTCGACCAGGCCGGCCGTGAGGGCTGGCCGCCACTGCTCGTGGAGCCGAGCGCGGGGGGCGGGCGGTCGCTCGCGTCACGGGTGGAGCACCTGGCCGAGTACCTCGACGCGGTCGACCGGCACCCACTCCTCGGCGTCTGCTTCGACACCTGCCACGCGTGGGCGGCCGGGCACGACCTGGCCACGCCGGGCGGGATGACGCAGACGCTGGACGCGCTGGTGGCCGCGGCCGGGCCGGACCGGCTCAAGCTGATCCACGCCAACGACTCGAAGGACGCCTGTGGGTCGCTGCGGGACCGGCACGAGTCGCTGGGCAAGGGGCTGATCGGCTCTCCCGCGTTTGCCGAGCTGCTCGCGCATCCGGCGGCGCGGGGTGTGCCCCTCATCGTGGAGACGCCCAGCGGGGACGATCACGCCGATCATGCGGCCGACATCGCGTTGCTGCGGTCCAGCGCTCCTCGGGGCTGAGGCCGGGTGGCTTCGGATATGTCGGGCGCTTCGCGCCGCGACATATCCGACATTTCGGTTATGCGGCTTTCTGTGTGCGATGGTGGCTCGGTGTCGCCGTCCGGACGCCGTGCGGTGGGCTCGCATCGACTGTCACCCGCCGCCCGCTGCGGGCTTGCACGGACCGCCGCTCGCCGTGGGGCTCGTATTGCAGCGGCGGCGGACGCCGCCGCGCGAGACAGGCGCCGCGCGAGGCGCAGCTCCGAACGGGCGCAGTGGCGGTGGGCGGATCGAGCGTGACGGCCTCGGTGCAGGCGGCGGGTGTGGCAGCGGGTTGCGGACGAGGCGCGACAGGGGCCGCGGCCGCTATGGTGGCCGTCGATGCGACGGGACGGGGGCCTGAACCGTGAGCGATCGAGTGGCAAGGCGCGATCTCAACCTGCTCGCCGCCGGGCTTGCGCTGTCCACCGCCGGCGACGCGGCCGCGCTCGTCGCGCTGCTGCTGCGCCTCCAGCCTCACGGGAGCGGCTGGGTGGCGGGGTTGCTGGCGGCTGAGCTGATCCCGTACGTGGTGCTGGCGCCGCTCACCGGGCGCGTCGTGGACCGCCTCGAGACGCGGTCCGTGCTGCTCGTCGCGCTGGCCGGGCAGGCGGTGCTGTGCGTGCCGCTCGCCCTCGCCGACGCGCTGTGGGCCACGGTCCTGCTCTTCGCCGGGGTCACCGCGCTCTCGGCGTTCGTGCGGCCGGCGACCTCGGCGCTGGTGCCGGCGATCACGGGCGAGGGGGGTGCGCAGCGCGGGTACTCCCGGCTGGCCACCGGCACCGGGCTGGGCTGGATCGCCGGCCCGGCCGCGGGTGGCCTGCTCACCGGCGCCTTCGGGGCGACGACGGCGATCCTGGCCGACGCTGTCACGTTCGCGCTGCTGACGCTGGCCTGCTCGGCGGTGCGGGCCCGTCGCCATCCGGCCGCCGCGACCGCGGACGGCGAGACGGCCCGCGGCGGGCTGCGGCTGGTCCTCGGCGACCCGCTGCTGCGCACCGCCCTGCTCGGCAGCGCCGTCGCGGTCAGCAGCGGCGTGATCGACAACGTGGCGGCGCCGTTCCGGTTCGTCGGGCAACTGGGGGCGAGCGACTCGGGCTACGGGCTGTACCTCACGCTGTGGGGCGTCGGCGCCCTGGCCGGGGCCCAGCTCGTCACCCGTATCCGGCTCTCCAGCGGCGCCCTGCTGGCGCTGGGCAACCTGCTCACGGGCGCCGGGATCGCGGGGATCGGGCTCGCGCCGGGGCTCGTGCTCGCGTACGTCGCGTCCACCGCCGGCGGCGTCGGCAACGGGATCGCGAACGTGTCGCAGTCGGCGCTGATCAGCACCCGTACCCCGGCCGCGCAGCACGGCCGGGCGTTCGCGGCTTCGGGTGCGGTGCTGCAGACGGCGATCGGCGTGGGCACGGCGGCCGGGGCGCCGCTGGTCGCCCTGCTGCAGGCGGACGGCGCCATGCTCTGGGCGGGCCTGCTGACCTGCGCGAGCTCGCTGGTCGCGCTCCTGCTCACCGGGCGCGCACGGCCGCCGGCGCAGTGATCGCGACGGGAGCGGTCCGCGCGAAAGCGACGTAACCGATAAATCCGATATGTCGCGGCGCGCCAGCGCCCGACATATCGGCCAAGCAGCGGACGCGGAAACGGACCGCCGGAGCCGCCCCGGGCACCGAGCACGAGTGGCGGCACGGCAGCGCCCGACAGAGCGGCGAGCGCAGAACGCAAGCCAGTCGGAAGCAGGGCAGCGCCCGGCAAGAATCGGCCGAGCGCGAGCCGGTCGGAAGCAGGGCAGCGCCCGGCAAGAATCGGCCGGACCCGAGCCGGTCGGTGCAGCCGCCTCACAGCAGCGTCGGCAGCACCTTCACCGCATGGTCGATGCCGTCAGCAGTCTGGTCGAGATGCGTCACCAGGCGGACCAGCCGCCGCCCCAGCACCGACACCAGCACCCCCTGCTCCCGCGCCGCCGCCGCGAAGGCCGGGCCGTCCACCGCCGCGCCCGTGAGGTCGAGCGGCACGATGTTGGTGCGGATGCGGGCCGGATCCACGACGCCGTGCGGGGCGAGCGCCTCGGCCAGGCGGTGGGCCCGGGCGTGGTCCTCGGCGAGGCGCGGGATGTTGTGCCGCAGCGCGTAGAGGCCCGCCGCGGCCAGGATGCCCGCCTGGCGCATGCCGCCGCCGAGGCGCTTGCGCAGCTTGCGGGCCGCGGCGATGCGCTCGGCCGAGCCCACGATCAGCGAGCCGACCGGGGCGCCGAGGCCCTTGGAGAGGCAGACGGAGAGCGAGTCGAAGAGCCGGCCGTAGGTGTCCAGCGGCACGCCGTCGGCTACGTGGGCGTGCCAGATGCGGGCGCCGTCGCAGTGCAGGTGGACGCCGGCCTCGGTGGTGGCCGCGCGCAGGGACTCCAGGACGCCGAGCGGGATCACCGCGCCGCCGAGGCGGTTGTGGGTCTGCTCGACGGCGATCGCGCGGGTCGGGACGGCCACGAAGCCGTCGGGGCGGATCATGTCCGCGACGGCGGCGGGGTCGAGGTCGGCGGCCGCGGACGGCCAGGTGCGGGTCGACACGCCGCCGAGGGCCGCGGCCGCGCCGATCTCGTCCGTCACCACGTGCGCGGCGGCGTCGCACAGCAGCTCCTCGCCGCGCGGGACGGCGAGCTGCAGGGCGATCTGGTTGGCCATGGTGCCGCTCGGGGCGAACAGGGCCGCCTCGTGGCCGAAGAGGGCGGCGACCTCGGCCTGCAGCTCGTGCAGGGTCGGGTCCTCGTCGAACACGTCGTCGCCGACCTCGGCCGTCGCCATCGCCTCACGCATGGCGGGCGACGGCCGGGTCAGCGTGTCCGAGCGGAAGTCGATGACGACCTCAGCCACGCAGCATCTCCGCGACGAGGAAGGCGAGCTCGAGCGACTGCTGGGTGTTGAGGCGCGGGTCGCAGGCGGTCTCGTAGCGGTCGGGCAGGTCCTCGTCCACGATCGCCTGGGCGCCGCCGAGGCACTCGGTGACGTCCTCGCCGGTGAGCTCCACGTGCAGGCCGCCGGGGTGGGTGCCGAGCTCGCGGTGGACCTCGAAGTAGCCGAGCACCTCGTCGACGATCCGGTCGAAGTGGCGCGTCTTGTAGCCGTTGGACGACTCGTGCGTGTTGCCGTGCATCGGGTCGCACTGCCACACGACGCGGCAGCCGGCCGCGGTGACCTTCTCCACGATCGGCGGGAGGGCGTCGCGGACCTTGGTGCTGCCCATGCGGGCCACGAACGTGAGCCGGCCGGGGACGTTCTGCGGGTTGAGCTTCTCGAACAGCTCGATCGCCTGCTCCGGCGTGGTGGTCGGGCCGAGCTTGACGCCGATCGGGTTGGCCAGGCGGGACATGAAGTCCACGTGGGCGCCGTCGAGCTGGCGGGTGCGCTCGCCGATCCACAGGAAGTGCCCGGACAGGCCGTAGGGCTGCCCGCCGGCGATGCGGACCAGGGGGCGCTCGTACTCCAGGGCGAGGGCCTCGTGCGAGCAGTACAGCGTGACCGTGCGCAGCGCCTCGTCGTCGTTGACGCCGCAGGCCTGCATGAAGCGCAGGGCCCGGTCGATCTCGCGGGCGATGGCCTCGTAGCGCTGACCGGCCGGCGAGGTCACGACAAAACCCTTGTTCCAGTCGTGTACCGCATGCAGGTCGGCCATGCCGCCCCCGAGATACGCCCGCAGCATGTTCATCGCGCTGGACGAGTTCGCGTAGGCCCGGACCATGCGCTGCGGGTCCGCGATGCGGGCCTCGGGGTCCTGGTCCAGCGAGTTGATCATGTCGCCGCGGTAGGCCGGCAGGCCCAGCGAGTCCAGCGCGGACGAGCGCGGCTTGGTGAACTGGCCGGCGACGCGCCCAATCTTGATGACCGGCAGCGAGGCGCCGTAGGTCAGCACGACCGCCATCTGCAGCAGCGTGCGGGCGTTGCCCAGCACGTGCGCCTCGGTGTTGTCGGCGAACGTCTCGGCGCAGTCGCCGCCCTGGAGCATGAAGGCCTTGCCGTCGGCGACGAGGGCGAGGCGCTCGCGGAGCTGGTCGACCTCGTAGGGCGCGACGATCGGCGGGACGGAGGACAGCAGGCCGGCGACCTCGTCGACCGCGACCGGGTCCGGCCACGGCGGCGTCTGCGCCCGGGGCAGCGACCGCCACCGGTCGAGGCCGAACACGTCGTCATCGGAGTTGCCCGGGACGGCGACGCGGGAGATCTCCGGTCCGGGGTACGTGAAGTGGTGCCACTCCTGGCGCATGACCAAAAGCCTACCGAGCGCGATCGGCGGGTGGAGGGCGCCACCCGCCGATCCCGCAGGCTGGACCGGGGAGTTGCCCGACGTCGCACTACATGTTGATCATGTGCCCGGCCAGGCCGTGAACGGCCTCCTTGACCGCCTCGCCCAGGGTCGGGTGGGCGTGGACGTTGCGCGCGACCTCGTGCACGGTGAGGTCCCACTGCTGGGCCAGGGTCAGCTCGGGCAGCAGCTCGGTGACCTCGGGGCCGATCAGGTGGGCGCCGAGCAGCTCGCCGTACTTCCCGTCGCTGATGATCTTCACGAACCCGGTCGGGTCGCCGAGCCCGTGCGCCTTGCCGTTGGCCGTGAACGGGAACTTCGCGACCTTGACGTCGAAGCCCTTCTCCCGGGCCTGCTCCTCGGTCCAGCCGAAGCTGGCGATCTGCGGCTGGCAGTACGTCGCCCGGGGGATCATGACGTAGTCGAGCTCCATGGTCTCGGCCCCGGCGATCGTCTCGGCGGCCACGATGCCCATGGACTCGGCGGCGTGGGCGAGCATGAGCTTGGCGGTGACGTCGCCGATGGCGTAGATGTGCGGCACGTTGGTGCGCAGCCGGCCGTCGACCGCGATGGCGCCCCGCTCGGTGAGCCGCACGCCCGTCTTCTCCAGCCCGTAGCCCTCGACCCGCGGCGCGAAGCCGATGGCCTGCAGGAGCTTGCCGGCCTCGAGCGTCTGGCTCTTGCCGCCGGAGCTCACGGTGACCTTCACGCCCGAGCCGGTGTCCTCGACCGTCTCGACCCGCGTGGAGGTGAGCACCTGGATGCCGAGGCGCTTGTACCGCTTGAAGAGCTCGGCCGACACCTCGGCGTCCTCGAGCGGCACCATCCGGTCGAGGAACTCGACGACGGTGACCTTTACGCCGTAGTTGTGCAGCACGTAGGCGAACTCGACGCCGATGGCGCCCGCGCCCGCGATGATGATCGACTCGGGCAGGTCCTCGCTGAGGATCTGCTCCTCGTAGGTCACGACCCGCTCCGACAGCGAGGTGCCGGGCAGCAGCCGGGTCGTGGCACCGGTGGCGATGATGCAGTTGGCGAAGGTGATGGTCTCGTCGCCGACCCGCAGCGTGTGGTCGTCGACGAACGAGCCCTTGGCCTGGTACTGCCGGATCTCGTTCTTCTTCATCAGGTAGTGCACGCCCTTGACGCGGCCGTCGGCCACCTTGCGGCTGCGCTGGAACGCCGCGCCGTAGTCGAACGTGACCTCGCCCGAGATGCCGAACGTCTTCGCCTCGTGGTTGAAGATGTGCGCGAGCTCGGCGTTGCGCAGCAGCGCCTTCGAGGGGATGCACCCGACGTTCAGGCAGACGCCGCCCCAGTACTTGTCCTCCACGATGGCGGTGCGCAGGCCGAGCTGCGCGGACCGCACCGCGGCGGTGTACCCACCCGGGCCGGCGCCCAGGACAACGACGTCGAAGTGCTCAGTCATAGCCAATCCTTGCGTTTGAAGGTGACGTACAGCACCACGGACAGCACCACGATCAGCACGGCCGAGGTGATGAACCCCGACAGCTTGTCAGAACCCGGATAAGGCACATTCTGCCCGTAGTAACCAGTAACCGCGGTCGGCACGGCGATGATGGCGGCCCAGCTCGTGACCTTCTTCATCACCGTGTTCTGGCGGTTGCCCTGCACCGCCAGGTTGGACTCCAGGATCGTGGCGGTGAAGTCGCGGAGGTTCTCGGTGAACTCGGTCACGCGCAGCACGTGGTCGTAGAGGTCCTGGTAGTACGGCACCATCTCGTCGTCGACGAGGTACTCGCGGGAGTGCATGAGGCTGCCGACCACCTCGCGCATGGGCAGGATGACCTTGCGGATGCGCCCGAGCGTCTTGCGGAGCCGGAAGCTGCGCTGCTGCACGTCGCGGATCGCCTGCGCGGTCTCCTGGAAGAGCTGGTCCTCGAGCTCCTCGAGCTCGTCGTCGAGGGCCTGCGCCGCGTCGAACTGCCCGTCGACGACCACGTCGAGCAGGCCGTGGGCGAGGTAGGGCACCCCCTGGCCGGCCAGCTCGCCGGTGGCGTCCCAGCGCTCGACCACGGCGTCCATGTCGAAGCCGGACCCGTGCGCGGTGATGAGCGCCTGGCGGGTCAGGAACGCGGAGACCTCGTGCAGCTCGGCGCCGTCGCCGCCGTGGAAGGTGACCTGGTACGCGTTGAAGAACAGATGCCCCGGATAGTGCAGGAGCTTGGGCCGCTCGTGCGGCGACGACGCGTCCTCGATGGCCAGCCGGTGCAGCCCGAACTCCTCCTGGACCCGGTCGTAGTCGTCCTGCCCGGGGTCGGTCAGGTCGAGCCACACGACCGCGGCGGAGTCCTTGAGATGCTCGGAGATATCGTCGAGCGGAAAGTCCTCGGCTTCCAGCCGACCGTCCCGGTAGAGCCGCGTGCGCGCCATAGGCTCATCAAAGCAGAAGGAGGCCCCGGTGGCCGGTTTCGCGGAGGCGACCGCGGTCGAGGACGGCGCGGCCCGGCTGGATCCACAGTGGACCGTCGGCGGGCGGCCGAACGGCGGATATCTGCTGGCGGTGCTCGCCCGGGCCGCGGTGACGGCCACGCACCCGCATCCGCTGAGCGCGAGCGCGGTGTACATGGCCCCGCCCGAGCCCGGCCCGGCCACGGTCGCGGTGGAGCCGCTGCGCGACGGGCGCTCGGTGAGCCAGGCCCGGGTCCGGCTCACCCAGGGGGACCGGATCTGCGTGGAGGCGCTGTTCACGCTCGGGGACGTGGCCACGGCCGGCGAGGCCCGGTTCAGCGCGGCCGAGCCGCCCGACGTCAAGCCGCGCGACGAGCTGCCGCGCACGCCGGTCGAGCCGCCGGGGGCCGGGGTGCGCATCACCATGCTGGAGCAGGTCGACCAGCGGGTGGACCTGAGCCGCCCGGGCGACCTGCGCGGCTGGCTCAGCTTCGACGACGGGACCCCGTTCGACGCGTTCTCGCTGCTCTACGCGGTCGACGCGTTCCCGCCGGCCACGTTCACGCTCGGCGGCAGCGGGTGGACGCCGACGCTGGAGCTGACCGCGTACGTGCGGGGGCTGCCCGCGCCGGGGCCGCTGCGGGTGCGGCAGTACGCCCGGATGGTCACCGACGGCCAGCTCGACCAGGTGTGCGAGGTCTGGGACGCGGCCGGGCGCCCGGTCGCCCAGGCCACCCAGCTCGCGATCTACCGCAGGGCCTGACCCACCACCGCGACCGCGCCGCGCTTGGCCGGTCGGCGACGCCCGCCATCCGCCCGGCGGTCTCGCGGGCCTTGGCGGCGTGCTGCGAGGTGTCAGGGGTGTCAGGGGTGTCATAGGCGGCCACGAGGATGCCCTACGGGTGCCCGGGCAGCGCGATGTCCGCCACGACCAGCATGTCGTGGCCGAACGTGTCGAGCAGGGTGAGGCCCGCCGTCTCCCGCATCGTCTCCATGGCGCCCTCCGAGGCCAGACATCGGCCCGCCGGAGCGCGGGCTGAGGGCAATCGCGTGGCCACCGCGCAGCGCACGGGGTAACACTGGCCACATGGACCCGCTCATCATCGTCGACGGAGCCAACGTGGTCGGATCGGTGCCCGACGGCTGGTGGCGCGATCGGGCGGGAGCGGCGGCCCGGCTGCGCGACGCCCTCGCGGCCCGCGACATCGCGGCCCTGCCGGGTGAGATCACGCTCGTCGTGGAGGGCGCGGCCCGCGGCGTGGCGCCGATCGACGGGGTGGCGGTCGAGGCGGCGCCGCAATCCGGCGACGACCACATTGCGGCGCTCGTGCGCGACAATGTGTCACATCGGCCCGTCGTCGTGGTGACGTCCGACCGGGGGCTGCGGCAGCGCGTGACGGAACTGGGTGCGGGTATTGTCAGCCCCGGTCGACTGCGGGCCACCATCTCATATGGTGGACGGTCGGACTCTACCTAGCCGATATGATTTAGGGGAACCATCGTCACTGCATGAGTGCATGGCAATACGAGAACGTCAGCCGATCTTCCACAATGTGAGAAGCGGTTGACCGCAACCGGCGACTCACGCAAAGTTATCCGGGTACCGGTGTCGTGAATTGCCGGTGAATACCTCCCCAAAACGTCAGACGAATTACTGTCGATCTATTCTGTGCGGCACGTAACACGGCTGTCGCTTCATGTGACGTACCTGGTAAGGTCGGTGCCATGTGCCCTGAGGTGCAGCTTGATCCAATGTGGATATCCCGCCGCGAACACCATTTCGACGGCCTTTGTCGAGTGACCCCCGGTTGAAATCGGCGTTCATTCAGAAGGTTTTCGAGAGGATTGAAAATGGCCGTTTCGGTCGTGGGCGCGCCCGACGTCGCACCCTCCGTGGTCACCATCACCGTCCACATCACGCTCAACGGCGAGGAGCTCCCACCGGAGGCCTCCCGCCTGCTGAGTGACCTCGAGGCCCTGGCCGCCAGCCAGGCCGGCCCGCAGATCCAGCGCACCGCGCCCCTGCCGCGCACCGCGTCCTCCGCTCCCGCCGCCGCTCCGGCGCGCAACCTGCGCCTGGTCGAGCAGCCGGCCGCCGAGCTCGCCGCGGCCGCCGCGCTCGACCCCAAGGTCAAGCGCATCGGCCGGGCCACGCCCGACGCGCCCTCCCTCTACCTGTGCACCGGCTCGCGCCTGGTGCTGCAGGACGGCGCCCCGGTGCCGCTGACCCGCCGCGAGTACGACCTCTTCCTCTTCCTCTGCGAACACCCGCGCCGCGTCTTCAGCCGCGCGCAGCTGCTGCGCCAGGTGTGGGGCTACGACATGGTCGGCACCGAGCGCACGGTCGACGTCCACGTCCGCCGGCTGCGCGTCAAGCTGGGCGACGCCGCCCGGATCATCGCCACCGTGCGCGGCGTCGGCTATCGTCTCGACGATGACGCCGCCGTCCAGGTCGTGGTCCGCGAAGACTGACGTCGCGACCGCCGCGGGCATCCTGCTACTGCTCGATGTCCTGCGGGTTTGGCTCCCGTCGATCATCACGATCTTCGGGCAGGCGGCCTCGACCCCGGCCGAGCTCATGGGCGCCTTCGCGCTCGCGTGGTTCGTCGCCGGCGTCGCGGCCGCACCCCTGGCGAACCGCCTCGGCCCCCGCCGCCTCGCGCTGACCGCCGGGGTGATCCTGGCCCTGGCCCGGCTCGCGCTGGTGTTCGTCCACGGTGGACAGCCGCAGCTCTACGTCGCCTCGGCCGGCCTGCTCGCCGGCCTCGCCTTCCTGGCCGCCTCCGCCGCGGGGGGCGCCCGCGCCGCGGCCGGCGTCCCGGCCGGCCTCGCCGCCGCGGCCCTGGAGCACGCCGCGCTCGGCACCGTCGACGCGACCTGGCGGGCCTGGTGGGTGGCGGTCCCGCTGAGCCTGGTGTTCGGCGTCGCGCTGCTCTACGGCACCACCGAGCTGGAGCACACCGCGGCCCGGCCCGCGGCCGGCGGCTGGTTCCTGGCCGGCCCGGTGATGCTGCTGACCGGGATGTACGCCCTCTCCCCCGCCGTCGCCGCCGTGGCCGCCTCCTACGGCACGGACGGCTTCGCCACGACACCGCCCGCCCTGCTGCCGCCGCTGGGCATCGGGCTGGCCGTGCTCGCGTTCCTCGCCGTCGCCTTCGCGCCCCGGGTGCCCTCCGGCCGCGTCGCGTGCGTGATCGCCGCGGTGCTGCTCGTCGCCTCGGCCGCCTGCTTCGCCTACGACTTCGCCGCCCCCGCCCCGCTGTGGCTCGCGCTGCTGCTCGGCGCGCCCAGTCTCGGCCTCGCGCTGCGGCTGGCCGGCGGGCGCTCGGCCCCGCGGGCCGGCTACGCCGCGACCCTGGGCCTGCTCGTGTTCGGCGTCGCCGCGATCGCGTACTACGCCGCCTACGACATCGGCTACCCGAACCAGTGGGTGCCGGTCGCGGTCGCGCTCATCCCGGCCGGCGCGCTGCTGCGCGGGGCCGGGCCGGTGACCGTCCGGCTGCCGCGGCGCGCCCTCGCCACGGCCGGGGCCGCGTGCCTGGTCCTGCCGCTCGCCGGGCTCTGGGTCCCGCCCTCGCCCCGGGCCGGCGGGGACCCGCGGGAGATCGGCATCGCGGCGTACAACATCCGCATGGGCTTCGGGCTCGACGGCACCTTCCACCCCGACGACCTGGTGGCCGCGATCCGCGCGACCCCGGCCGACATCGTCCTGCTCTCCGAGGTCGACCGGGCCTGGCTGCTCAACGGCGGCCACGACACCCTGGCCGTGCTCGCGCGCAGGCTCGGGATGCGGTACTGGTTCGGCCCCGCCGCCGACGCGGTGTGGGGCGACGCGATCCTGACCCGCCTGCCCGTCTCCGCCGTGCGGTCCGTGCCGCTGACCGCCGCCGGCGCCCCGACGGGCGCGCAGGCCCTCGGCGCGATCGTCACGGTCGGCGGGCGCGAGCTCGCCGTGGTGGCCACGCACATCCAGCCGCCGCCCGGCGCCGAGCCGCTGCGGCAGGCGGGCGAGATCGCCGCCTTCGCCACCCGGTTCGCCGGCGACCGCCCGGTCCTCATCGCCGGCGACCTCAACATCACGCCCGGCAGCGCCCCGTTCACCGCGATCACTGCGGCCGGCTTCACCGACCCGCTCGCCCCCTTCCGCCCGGTGCGTACGTTCCCGGCCGACCACCCCGCCGAGGAGATCGACCACGTGCTCGTGCGCGGCCTGGACCTGCGCGGCCACTCGGTCGGCGCCGGGATCATCGCGTCCGACCACGCCGCCCTGCACGTCACGCTGGCCTTCGCCTGATTTCGGGGTATTCGTCACCATTCTGGGCGACGGATCGGCCAGATCGTGATTGGCCGCCGGGCCGATTGGGCATCCCCGAGACAAGAGAGAAAGGGGCAGCGATGAGCGTGACACATGCGAACGGGAGCATGACCGAGACCCGCAAGGACTTCGGCCAGGCGGTCGGTGACCTGTCCACCAAGGCCAAGGACAGCGCGGCCGAGCTGGCCGAGCAGACCAAGGACGTGGCACGTCGTCGTCCCGTTCCGCTGGTGACCGCCGCCGCGGCCGGACTCGCCACCGTCGTCGTGGCGGTGGTGGCGGTCGTACGGCGCCGCAAGGCGAGTCAGACCCCGCAGCAGCGGGCGATGCGGGCCCTGCGAAGCACCGGCAAGAGCGTGAAGAAACGAATCAAGCGGTAACCTCCTCTCCCCTACGGCCGCGGCCCCCGCACCGATCCGACCGGTGCGGGGGCCGCGGTCGTTCCCTACGCGTCCACAGTGGACAAATGGGCGAGCATCGCCTGGTTCGCCTCCCAGCCGTCGGGGAAGCGCACGGGCACGTTGAGGTGGACGGGCTCGGCCGAGGGGTGGGTGTCGAGCAGCTCCGCGATGCCGGCCCGGGCCACGACGATGCACGCGTGCCGGTGCCGCGAGGCGAGCACGCACAGCCGCCCCGCCTCGAGGTGGAACGCGCTCGCGTCGCGGCGGCCCGAGAGCGGGTGCAGGATCACGGTCACGTCGTACTCCCGGCCCTGCAGCCGGTTCGCGGTGTCGACGGTCACGTCGGCGGCGACGGTGTCGGCGAGGGCCAGCCGGATCGCGGCCACCTGGTCGCGGTGGGCGGCCCCGACGGCGACCCGGTCCGCGGTCACCGGGCGGCCCTCGGGGGCGTGCTCGGAGTACGCGATCGGCCCCCGCCGCAGCAGGTTCACGACGAGGTCGGCGATGGCGGCGACGGCCTCGCGGTCGGTGCGCACGGTGTGCCGGGGCGGCAGCTCGTGCAGGGCCCAGCCGGTGCGCCGGGCGGTCTCCAGGGACGCCTCGACGCGCGCGTCGCCGCCGATGGCCCGCACCGAGAACTCGAGGCTGCGGTCGGCGGGCCTGGTGCCGGCCTCGAACGGCGTGAACGGGTAGAACGCCGCCGAGACGACCTCGGCCGCCGACGGGGGCAGCCGCCACGACACGGGCAGGCGGTGCACGGGCAGGTCCGGGTTGTGCCGCAGGAGCACGGCGACGGCGCTCTGCATCGGGTCCCAGGACAGCCCGGCCCAGCGCTCGACGGCGACGACGGAGAACGGGTCGAGCTGGCCCGGGTCGCCGACGAACAGGCCCCGGGAGAACCGGCCGGCCACGCGCAGGAGCATGTCGGAGCGCATCTGGTACGCCTCGTCGACGATCGCCCGCTCCCAGGTGCCCTCGGTGACCGTGGCCCACTTCGCGGCCGTGCCGATGACGACGGCACTGGTCTGCACGTCGGAGACGGCGCCGCTGACGGTGACCGAGCCGTGCTTGGCCACGCGCTGGGCCGGCACGTACGTGGACGCGGACAGCCGCCCGATCTCGATGGTGGGCGCGGCCGAGGCGAGCCGGTCGATGAGGTCGTCGACCTGCTCGTTGGTCTGGGCCACGACCATGAGCCGCTCCCCTGCCTCGGCCATGGTGCGGGCGGCGCGAACGACCAGTGTGGACTTTCCCGCGCCCGGCGGGGAGTCCACGACCACCCCGCGCCCGACCGCCTGGCCGAAGTCCGTGAGGATGTCGTCGATCACCGTCACGACCAGTCCTCCGCGGCGTCGATGTCGTTGGGCTGGTAGTCCGGGGGCGGGCCGCCGTGCGTCCACGGGGTGTCCTCGCGGGACGGGAACCGGCCGGGCGGCTGGTAGGCGTCGCTGACGGGGCCGTACGTGACGACGTCCCCGACCTCGGGCACCGACCCGGGCGGGGCCTGCTTGGTGGAGCGCCCCATGCCCTTCGACAGCTCCAGCACGACGTCCACAGAGGACACCGAGACGACCATCGCCTGCTGCGACAGGCGCGCGGGCGACACGAGCAGCGCCCCGGGCTCCAGCCGCACCGGGTCCTCGGTCTGCACGGTGATGTGCGGGCGCAGGGCCGCCTTCTTGCCGGACGTGTCGACGCGGTTGGGCGAGGCGGACACGACGGTGCCGGTGAACGCCTCCCCCGACAGCCGGAACTCGGCCATGACGAGCGGGTCGTCGAGCGCGCGCTGGGCCTCGTAGCGGGCCTGCTCGCGCTCCAGGCGGTCGAGGCGCCCGGCCGCGGCGACGGCGCTGTCCCGCCTCGGTTGCGGCAGCGCGGTGCCCTCGGCCAGGGACATGTGGTACACCGTGAACACGTCGCGGTCGATCGCCCACCGGGCCTCGACGGAGCCGCCCGCCGGCCGGGCCCGCAGCAGGTCCACGGCCCGCCACATGAGCCCCCAGGTCGGCTCCAGCTGCTCGCGGATCGCGCCGCCGAGCGCGGACTCGGCCCGGCTCTGCGCCTGCGGGTCGGCGGCGCGGGCGTAGGCGCTCAGGGCCGGGGCCAGGATCTCGTTGTCGAAGGTGGGATCGGTGCTCGGCCCGGCCGGCGGCCAGCGCAGCGGATCCTCGGCCAGCTCCGCGGCGGCGGCGCCGTCGAGGCCGTCCGGCGGGTCGATCCAGCCCAGCAGCGCGGCCAGGTTGGCGTCCTCGAGGCCGCTCTGGCCGGTCGCCCAGTGCTCGCCGAGCACCTCGGTCATCGCCAGCAGCATCGCCGAGCCCGGGTGGTCGGCCCGCTCGCGCAGGAACGTGAACCACTGGCCGAGCAGCGGGACGGTGCGGTGCACCGGGTGCGGGCCGTACGTGCGCCGGAAGCGGGTCGAGCGGCCCAGCAGCCGGATGAACTCCACGCCGCCGCGGTTGGGCACGAGCACCTGGGGCGCCTCGGCGTAGCGCAGCTTCGCGGTGTGCGTGGCGTCGACGGCGCGGGAGCAGCCCTCGACGTACGTCAGGAAGATCTTCGCCAGCTGCGCGACGAACTGGAAGCGCTGGGTGCGGTCGCGGGGGTTGGCCACGACGAGCAGCCGCCCGCTGCCGCGGTCGGTGCCGACCATGGCGGCCAGGGGCGCGGCGGCCTCGCCGGCCAGGGCCAGCGGCACGAGCACCAGCGGGCGCTCGGCGACGTGCGTGTGCCGGACCGTGGTCAGCGGCTGGGCGCGCCCGGACTCGACGGCCTCGGCCCGCGCCAGCGCGGTGAGGACGCTCACACAGCTCCTTCCAGGCACTCGCGCCGGAGCCGGTGGGCCACCCGCAGCAGCCCGGCGATCTCCTCCTGCCCCGCGCCCGGGGTGAGCGTGCCACGGGCCAGGCCGAGCACGGTCGAGACGCTCTCCACGCCGCCGAGGTCGTCGCGGATGGAGCGGCCCAGCGCCGTGGTCGAGCCGGCCGCCTCGTCGCGGCAGAAGAACGCCATCTCGCACGAGCCCAGGCAGTCGGGGCTGTAGCGCGCGTCGATCTCGCTGACCGCCTTGTGCAGCTCGTCCGGCGGGCGGGTGGCGTTCTGGTCGCTGTCGTAGGCCAGGTCGAAGGAGAGCCCCGGCGGCAGCGCGTCGAGGATCTTGTCCAGCCGGGTGAGCCGGGACAGCTGCCGCTGCAGGACGGTGAGCTGCTTGCGCACGTCGACGAGGGTGGCCGTCGGCCGGTTGGCGAAGTTCTCGGGGCAGACCAGCACCACGTTGTGCGACACGGACTCCGGCGGGTAGCCCAGCTCGCCGAGCAGCTCGCGCATGGCCAGCACGTAGACCGCCGACTGCTTGGCCGCGGCCGCCGCCTTGCCCGGGTCGGCCTGCCCGTCGATGACCGCGAACGACTTGATCTCCACGACATGGAAGCGCCCGCCGGCGCGGAAGGCGATGAGGTCCGGCTCGAGGTACGCGTAGTAGCCCGCGATGTCCAGCCGCAGCATCGGGTGGTCGAAAAGCGTGCCGGCGTCGTCGCGCTCGGCCGCCGCGCGGGCCAGCAGGCTGCGGGTGCGGGCGTAGCGCACCTCGCGGCTGGCGTTGCCGCCGACGTTGGACAGGTCGTCGTAGGCCACCTCGGGGATGGCCAGCCCGAGCCGCTCCCGCAGCAGCTGCAGCAGCTCCGCCGCGCCGTCGGCCTTCACCTGGGCCTCGAACGCGTTGCCCCGGGCGATCGCGAAGCGCGACTGGCCGAAGGCGGCCGGGAAGCCGAGCTGCCCGGCGACGGCGCCCTTGTTCACCCCGGCCGCGTCCATCAGCCCCCGCCGGCCGCAGCCCGGGTTGGTGGTGAGCGCGGCGATGGTGCGGGCGTTGTGGTTGCGCGGCGCCACGGTGCCGCGGATGCGGTCCAACCGGTCTACCAGTGCGTCCATGCGGGTCTCATCTCACTTCGCGGTTTTGCGCAGGCGCTGGAGACGGGCGCCGAAGAGGGCCTCGGCGCCGTCGAGGCGGTCCTGCGCGCGGGAGGCCGCCGCGGCGCGGTCCGCGGTGTCGGCCTCGAGGTGCACGTCGAGCTCGGCCTCGGCCTGCTTGGCGACCAGGCCGGGGTCGGCGCCGCCCGCGACCGAGGCCGCGCCCGGGATGCCGGCGGCGAAGCGCCACAGCAGCCGGCGCGCGTCGTGGGCGTCGTCGGGGAGCTGGGCCACGCGCTGCGCGACCTTGACGGCGGCCACGAGGAAGTCGACCCGGGCGCTGAGCGGCCCGACGACGCGGTTCGCGAGCGGCCAGGTGGAGATGGCCAGCAGGCCGCGCGCCGGGGCGAGCAGGTCGGCGGTCAGGGCGGGGCAGAGGTAGTACGGGCGGCCGTAGGGGGCCACCTTGAACGAGCGCTCCTCGTCGCGGCGCAGGCTCGTCAGGCGCGCGGCCACGAGCTCGCCCGGGAAGAAGGCGTCGTGGACGGCGATGATGAGCTTCGGCGCGGCGGGGACCGTCAGCAGCGTGAGCGCGTGGTGCACCTGCTCCCGGATCGAGAGCATGGGCGGCGCGGCGGGCTGGCGCGGTACGACCGGCGCCCGCTCCTCCAGGCGGGCGAGCGCCTCGTCCCACTCCTGTTCGACCCGGCGCAGCTCCGCGCGCAGGGTGCGGGCGTGGGCACGATCCCCCGTGGTGGCCGCGCGGCGCAGGTCTCCGCGCAGCCGGTCGATCCGGCGCTCGAGCAGCTCGATCCGCTCGCCCGGGGCCGAGATCGATTCGGACACGAACGGCACGGTAACCGGTTCCAGCAAGTTCCAGCAAAGACCAGTGTCGGCGTGTCGCGCTTGCTTTTTCCCGACTTTTCTACGCCGGTACGGGCTGTGGCTGCTCGACCGCTCTGGGTGCCGGCGTCCGCTTCGGCAGGGGCCACAGCTGCGGCCGGCGCTTCGCCGCGAGGTCCTCGACCCAGCCGAAGGCCAGCACGAGCGCCGCCGTCAGCACCGCGACCAGCGTCAGCTGCACGGCGCTGTGGTAGCCGCCCACCAGCGTGATACCGAGCCACACCCCCACCATGCGCACGAAGGTGATCACGGCCTCGTGCCACAGGTAGATGGTCAGCGCGCGGCGGTTGACCGCCTCGACCGCCGGCTCCGCGGCGCCGAGCGAGAGCGCGGCCGGCGCGGCGTTGAGCATGACGAGCAGGAAGGCCGTCGACCACAGGGTGTCCGCGATCGGGGCGTCGTTGAGGTCGTACCCGCGCGGGCCGGGCGTGTGGAAGAGCAGCGCGAGGCCGATGCCGCCCATCACCAGGCACGCGGGCCAGAGGATCTTCTTCGAGATGCGCTGCAGCGTGCCGTCGTGATGTGCGAAACCGAGCATCCAGGCCGGCGCGTACATGAAGAAGTCGCGCACGATGCCGCCGGAGCCGTGGCCGGTCTCCCACAGCACCACCAGCACCGCGAACGGCACCAGCACGCTCGGGATCGGCCAGCGGCGGAACACCCACAGCAGCACCGGCGAGGCGATGATGAACCAGAGGTACGAGCGCACGTACCAGATCTGGCTGAACCAGAGCCCGCCGTTCTCGGTGGTCGGCGGGTCGTCGAGCGGAAGGAACCACAGCAGCGTGCGCCAGCTGTGCTCCATGCCGCCCCAGAGCGACATGAGCGTGACGGCGAACACACCGAGGACCCAGAACGGGATGATGATGCGGCGCATCCGCCGTCCTATCGCCTTCGCGCCCGAGCGATCGAGCGAGGCGGCCATGAGCGAGCCGCCGAGCGCGAACATCAGGCCCATGGCAGGGAAGACGACGGTCAGCCACGCGAATCCGAGGGTGTGGTACGTGACCACGCGGATGATCGCGACGGCTCGCAGGAGGTCTACGTACCGGTTCCGCATCCCCTACAGGTTGCCCTGTGACCCTTAGGGGCAACCTTCTTTCAGCTCAAAATTGGCTGTGTTTCTTCTCAAAGATCCTAGAGTGCCGGTCCCGTAACCGATCGGGCAATCGACCCAGTTCACCCTCATGTCACCCCGAGTGCCCCGGTGAGCGTGGGGAAGTCGTTCGGCCCCGAGTGCATCGTCCCGTTCACGAAGAACGCCGGGCAGTCGCGCACGCCCCGCTCGCGGCCGCCGGCCATGTCCCGCAACACCCGTTCGTGGTGCTCCCGCGTGCCGCCCGCGTCGGGCAGGCCGAACCGTTCGGCGTAGCGGGCCAGGTCCTCGTCCTCGAGCGCGTCCTGGTGGGTGAGCAGCAGCGCGTGCATGCCCCAGAACGCGTCGGCGTCCGCGGCCGCCTCGGCCAGCAGCGCCGCGGGCATGGCGCGCGGGTGCGCGTCGACCAGCGGGAAGTGCCGGAACTCGAACCGCAGCGCCTCGCCGTAGTGCAGCTGGATCCGTTCCACGACGCCGAAGGCGCGGCCGGTCTCCGGGCACGCGTAGTCGCCGTACTCGACCAGGCGCAGTGGCGCACCGACTCGACCCTGAACATGCATGGGGTACCTGTGCCCCGTTTTCTGACGTGAATGCCCCTCAGGGAGCTTCCCTAAGGGGCATTCGCCGTCTCGAGGCATTCGCCGTCAGTCGAGCAGTTCGGTGACGGTGCCGGCACCGACCGTGCGGCCGCCCTCGCGGATCGCGAAGCCGAGGCCGGCGTGCATCGCGACCGGCTTGCCGAGCTCGACGGTCAGGTCGACCGTGTCGCCGGGCATCACCATCGTGACGTCACCCAGGTCCACCGAGCCCATCACGTCCGTGGTGCGGAAGTAGAACTGGGGCCGGTAGTTGGCGAAGAACGGCGTGTGCCGGCCGCCCTCCTTCGTCGTCAGCGCGTACACGTGCGCCTTGAACCGCCGGTGCGGCGCGACCGATCCGGGCAGCGCGACCACCTGACCGCGCTGCACGTCACCCCGGCGCACGCCGCGCAGCAACAGCGCGGCGTTGTCGCCGGCCTCGGCCGAGTCCAGCTGCCGGCCGAACATTTCCATCCCGGTGACCACGCTGGACTGGGTGGGGCCCAGCCCGACCACCTCGACGGGCGTGTTGAGCACGAGCGTGCCGCGCTCGACGGAGCCGGTGACGACGGTGCCGCGGCCGGTGATGGTGAGCACGTTCTCGATGGGCATCAGGAACGGCTCGCCGGTGACGCGCTCGGGAAGCGGCACGTACTCGTCCACCGCGTCGAGCAGGTCGGCGACCGACTG
Source organism: Dactylosporangium thailandense (assembly GCF_059739745.1). NCBI lineage: Bacteria > Bacillati > Actinomycetota > Actinomycetes > Micromonosporales > Micromonosporaceae > Dactylosporangium > Dactylosporangium thailandense. The sequence continues at coordinate 11,686,430 of NZ_AP029195.1, read as the reverse complement.
CACCCACGCGGGCTCGCCGGCGAGCGCCCTGAGCGCGGACACCCGCACGACCGGAATGTCGTCCCCGGGGAATCCGTACTCGCTCAGCAGCTCCCGCACCTCGAGCTCGACGAGGTCGAGCAGCTCGGTGTCGTCGACCGCGTCGGCCTTGTTCATGGCCACGACGAGGTACGGCACCCCGATCCGCCGCGCGAGCAGCACGTGCTCGCGGGTCTGCGGCATGACCCCGTCGACGGCGCTGACGACGAGGATGGCCCCGTCCACCTGCGCCGCCCCCGTGATCATGTTCTTCACGTAGTCCGCGTGCCCCGGCATGTCGACGTGGGCGTAGTGCCGCTTGCCGGTCTCGTACTCGACGTGCGCGATGTTGATGGTGATGCCGCGCGTGATCTCCTCGGGCGCCCGGTCGATGCCCTCGAAGCTCGTGTAGCGGTTGACGCCCGGGTACCGCTCGGCGAGCACCTTGGTGATGGCGGCGGTCAGGGTCGTCTTGCCGTGGTCGACGTGACCCATCGTGCCGATGTTGAGATGAGGCTTGTTCCTCGTGAACGTCTGCTTGGCCATCTGACTCTCCACAGTGGATTTGTGGCGTGGATGCGCAGAACCATGTGGCCGTGTGCCGGTGTGCTCTGAAGGGGCGGACCGGCTCGGCCGGCTCACCCTCCTCCGTCGGTTCCGCATGGTGTCTGCGGGAGGAGGGTCAGCGTCGCAGGCCGGCCTCTAGCGCCGCGGCTAGCGCTTCGGGCGCCCAGGCGACCGCCGAGCCGGCCAGGTGGCCGTGCTCCAGAAGGGCGGTCGTCGCGATCATGTCCGAAAAGGTAGCCCGGGTGCCCGGCCCCGGCAACGCATTTACGAGCGGCCAGGCCGCTAGGAGCGCGGCGGCGGGGGCAGGCGCAGGGCGATCGTCGGCGCGTCGGCCATCACCGAGTTCGGGGCGCCGCCGGTCGGGGCGTCCGCCGGCGGACGGTCCGCGCGGCCGACGGTGATCTCCGGGTAGATCTCGACCTCGTCCCACTCCCCCATGGCCTTGGGCTCGCCGCGGGTCAGCTCGATCTCGCGCGGCGCGGTCGTCGGCCCGGTGCGGGCGAGCACCGCGGCGCCGTTCGTGCTCACGTCGGTGACCAGAAGCATGCCGTCGCGCAGCTCGAAGCGCAGGTGGTTGCGGCTCACCCGGCGGCTGGACTCGTCGTCGAGCCAGTTGCCGATGGTGATGCCGCCCTGCTCCTCGGGCGCGCGGCCGACGACGACGGGCCGGGCGGCCGTGACCGGGAAGCGGGTGCGCACGGTGCCGTTGATCCGCACCGCGAGCGGGGTCGCCGGCGGGCGGGGGCCGGCGTCGAGGAGCCGGTCGCCGTGGCGGGGGCAGATGGGAGCGCCGCTCGGCAGGGCCGGCGGGGCCTGGCCGGCGCCCTGGGCCGGCGGGCGGCCGAAGACCGGGCAGTCGGTCGCGGGGCAGCGCCAGTAGCGCTGCAGCACCGGGTGGGGCCGCGGGGTCGAGCCGGTCGACGGCGCGAGGGTCAGCTCCATGCCGCCCTGGGCGCCGGTCGTCAGGTAGACGGGGCCGGGGTGGCCGGGCAGCGGGTTGCGGCTGATCACCGGCACGCCGGTCAGGTGCGCGACCTCCCGCACGCGCGCGTTGACGCGGGCACCCGGGGGCAGCATCTCGATGAGGCCGTCGTCCGACCACCGGCGCAGGACCATGCGCTCGTTGGACGTGAAGTCGGTGTCCGACATCGCGCCGCGCTCGGTGATCGCGTAGAGACCGGTGTTGCCGTCGCCGAGGCGCCGGCTCAGCGCGTCGATGAACATCCCGAGGCGCAGCAGCGCGGCCGGCCGTCCGCCGTCGAGGTCGACGCTGCGCGCGGCCTCCACCAGGTCGATGACGCCGCCCGCCGCCAGGGGGTCGACGGTCAGGCGGCGCTCGATCGCGTCAAGCGCTCGGCTCGTTTCGAATCGCACCGGAACATTCTGCCTCAGGCGCCGCCACGTGGCGCATACCCGCCACGGCCGGGCCGCAAAGCCGCCGCCGACCACCTCTGCGGTCGACGGCGGGCTTTACGCCGCGCACTCGGCGAACCCTCGGGGGGAGGATGGGAAGGCGCCGGGCGCGGTACACACGACGGGGGCATGGGGGGAGTGCCGGGTTCGTCGTGGGTAGGCGGTGCATGACTGTTGGTAAGGAAAAGATAGATCACCATTGAAGAGGTCAACAGCGGTGAATGCCTGAATGAACGAGATCTCACCCGCCGCAGGACTCGGCGACCTCGATGAGGCGATGCGCGTCGATGCCGTCGCGCTGCTCGACGGCCAGCGGGTGGTCGGTCGGCTCGAGCTCGACCAGCGGCCGGCGGCCCGGTTCCCGAGTATGCACGCGGGTCTTGAGCCGGATGGTGTCGGGGTACCCCGGGATGTTGTTCGACAACCATCCGAAGTACGGCTTCTCGGTGACCCGCTCGGGGTCGTCCCAGCGCTCGACCGCGCGCTCGAAGTTGACCGGACTCAGGCTGACCCAGACGTTGTACGTCAGCGGCTCCTCACGGCCGCGCACCGGGATCTCGATCAGTCCCCGGATGAAGAAGTGCAGCTCGTCGAGGTCGGGCGCGTCGATGCAGCAGAGTTCGTCCTCGAGGAAGGACTCGCCGCCGGCATCGGGGGCGCCCCAGTAGTCCGGCGCGGAGAACGCCCACACGGCCGGCGCGTCGCCCAGCTCCGTGCCGCAGCACTCGCAGACAGAAGTCACCGCGGCATGGTAGACCCGCGCGCTTGAGCCCTGTCTCCGCCCGCTCGGCGCGCGCCCCGCCATCGGGCACCACGGCCTCGACCGCGCGGCCACCGCTGCGGCGCCTGCACAGCCGCGACCGGCGCGCCGGACCGCCGCACGGCGGCGCGGCCAACCCGGTCGCGCCCGCCAACGGGACCCCTCGGCGCCGGCACAGCCCCCCGGTCTCCCGCACCTAACCCAGTTGCGCCCGCCACCGCAGGGCCAAACCCGGCCGCACCCACCAACGGGCACCACCACGGCGCCCACACAGCCGCAACCGGCCCGCCGGACCCGCACGGCGGCGCGACCAACCCCCACCACCCCGCGCCCCGCAGCGCCCACACAGCCCCACCGGCGCGCCGCGCCGCCAACCCGGCCGCGCCCGCCAACGGGCACCACCACGGCACAGCCCCCACTGACACGCCGGACCGCCGCACGACAGCGCCACCAACCCGGTTGCGCCCGCACAGGCCCCGACGGCGCGCCGGATCACACGCGCGGCAGCGCGGCCAACCCAGCCGCGCTCCGCCACCGCAGGACCGGCACGGCCGCGATCGGTGTGCCGCCGGGCACTGAATCCGATAAATCTCCCGACAGGCGAAAAATCCGATAAGTCGTGGCGCGGAGCGCCCGACTTATCGGGCCGAAACCGGCCCGCCGGACCCGCACGGCGGCGCGACCAACCCCCACCAACCCGCACCCCGCGGCGCCCACCCAGCCCCCACCGGCGCGCCGCGCCGCAGCGCCACCAACCCGGTTGCGCCCGCACAGGCCCCGACGGCGCGCCGGATCACACGCGCGGCAGCGCGGCCAACCCAGCCGCGCTCCGCCGCCGCAGGACCGGCACGGCCGCGATCGGCGTGCCGCCGGGCACTGAATCCGATAAATCTCCCGACAGGCGAAAAATCCGATAAGTCGTGGCGCGGAGCGCCCGACTTATCGGGCCGAAACCGGCCGCGTCAGCCCTGAGCCGCGATCTCCCGAGCCCGGTCGCGAGCCGCCTCAAGGGCCGCGAGCAACGCCGCCCGCACCCCGTGGTTCTCCAGCTCACGGATCGCGTTGATCGTGGTGCCGGCCGGCGACGTGACCGCCTCGCGGAGCTTCACCGGGTGCTCGCCGGACTCGCGCAGCATCACCGCCGAGCCGATCGCCGTCTGCACGATCAGGTCGTGGGCCACCTGGCGGGGCAGGCCGAGCAGGATGCCCGCGTCGGTCATGGCCTCGACGAGGTAGTAGAAGTAGGCCGGGCCCGAGCCGGACAGGGCCGTGACCGCGTCCTGCTGGGACTCGGGGACGCGGATGGTGCGCCCGAGCGGGCGGAACATCTCCTCGGCGACGGCCAGGTGCTCGGCGGTCGCGAAGGAGCCGGCCGAGATCGCGGTCATCGCCTCGTCGACGAGGGCCGGGGTGTTGGTCATGACCCGCACGACCGGGGTGCCCTCCGGCAGGTGCTTGGCGAAGAAGGCCGTGGGCAGGCCGGCGCACAGGGACACGACCAGCTTGCCGGCGGGCATCTTCGGGCCCAGGTCGGCCAGCAGCGCGCCGGCGTCCTGGGGCTTCACGGCGATGGTGACGACGTCCGCCTCGCGCAGGGCGGTCTCGTTGTCCACGACGCGGATGCCGTACCGCTCCGCCAGCTCGCGAGCGCGTTCCGGCCGGCGGGCCGTGGCGATGAGCCGGTCCGCGGGCCACCCCGCGCGCTGCAGGCCCGACAGCAGGACCTCGCCGAGCTTTCCGGCACCGAAGACGGCGATGACGCGCACGACACAACCCCCAGAGACAAGGACGCGCCTGGGGCCGAACGCGCGGCCCCAGGCGTCACCAGAACAACAACCAGGCGGTACCGGGGAAATCAGGAACCGAAGAAGACCTCGGCCTCGGTGTAACGCTCCACCGGCACGGTCTTGAGCTCGCGCGTCGCGTCCGCGAGCGGGACCCGCACGATGTCGGTGCCGCGCAGCGCGACCATCTTGCCGAAGTCGCCGTCGTGCACGGCGTCGATCGCCTGCAGGCCGAAGCGGGTCGCGAGCACGCGGTCGAACGCGCTCGGGGTGCCACCGCGCTGGATGTGGCCGAGCACGACCGTGCGGGCCTCCTTGCCGGTCTTCGACTCCAGCTGCTCGGCGAGCCACTGGCCGATGCCGCCGAGGCGGACGTGGCCGAACGCGTCGAGCTCCTGGTTGAGCAGCGTCATCTGGCCGTCGAGCGGCTGGGCGCCCTCGGCGACGACGACGATCGGGGCGTACTGCGTCTGGAAGCGCTTCTCGACGTAGCCCGCAACCTGGTCGACGTCGAACTGCCGCTCCGGCAGCAGGATCACGTTCGCGCCGCCGGCGAGGCCCGCGTGCAGGGCGATCCAGCCCGCGTGGCGGCCCATGACCTCGACCACGAGGGTGCGGTGGTGCGACTCGGCGGTGGTGTGCAGCCGGTCGATCGCCTCCATGGCGATGTTCACGGCGGTGTCGAAGCCGAACGTGTAGTCGGTCGCGCCGAGGTCGTTGTCGATCGTCTTCGGCACGCCGACGACGTTCACGCCGAGGTCGGTGAGCTTGCTGGCCACGCCGAGGGTGTCCTCGCCGCCGATCGCGACGAGCGCGTCGACGCCCAGCTCGGCCAGGTTGGTCTTGATCTTCTCGACGCCGCCGTCGATCTTGAACGGGTTCGTGCGGGACGAGCCGAGGATGGTGCCGCCGCGCGGAAGGATGCCACGGACCTGGGCGATGCCCAGCTCGCGGGTGATGCCCTCGAGGGGACCGCGCCAACCGTCACGGAAGCCCACGAACTCGTGGCCGTAGGTGGAGATCCCCTTGCGGACCACGGCACGGATGACCGCGTTGAGGCCGGGGCAGTCGCCGCCCCCGGTCAGTACGCCGATACGCATGCTTGATCTAGCCTTCCTGGTTGCGTGCCCGACCCCGAGAAGGGCGCGGTCGAGCCGGAGGTACCGCATCATGGCGACGCTGCCGATTCACAGCGCACTGTAGTCGCTCCGGCTGAACCCTCAGCAGTCGTCCCCGCGGATCCCGAACTTCTTCGCCGACTCGTGCTCCTGGGTCAGCCGGCGCAGCGCGGCCAGCAGCGAGTCGCCGAGGATCGAGCCGACGACGGCGGCGTAGAGCATTCCCTCGGGGCCGGTGGCCCGCCCGACGAAGGCCAGATCGTGCACCGCGATCGTCTCGGCGACGTCGGCGTACTCCTCCAAAAGTACCCCCACATCCGCCCCCACCTGCTCGAACGCGGCAAGCACCTCGGCCGCGGCCTGCCGTGCGGGCGCCTGCGGGCCGACCAGCCAGCCCCGCTCCTCGGCGAGCCGGTCGATGCGCTTGCGGGCCGCCGCGACCGACTCGGGATCGATGGACTCCCTGCCGTTCACGGACGAGGGCAGGGCGTGGCCGAGCACGTGGTGCACGTCCGGGTCCGGCTCGTCGAGCGCCTCGAGGAGCTGACGGATCGTGGCGATCGGCAGCCGGCCGATGTCCAGCAGCACCCGGACGAGGCGCAGCCGCTGGACGTGGCGATCGTCATACCGCGCCTGGTTCGGGCTGGTCAGCTCCCCGGCCGGGAGCAGCCCCTCGCGCAGGTAGTACTTGATCGTCGGCACCGGGACACCGGTCTGACGGCTCAGTTCCGCAATGCGCACAGGACTCCTTCCGACCTTGGAATGGATAGTGTACCTTTCCGCTTATGGAGAGCACAGCTATCCACTATCCAAACAAGGGAGCGGACATGCACCGGCCCCTCATCGCTGTCGCCGGCCTGATGGCCGCCCTGGCCCTCGCCACCCTCATCGGCGTCTTCGTCGACGACCGCACCCTGCTCGGCGCGCCGATCTGGCTCAAGCCGCTCAAGTTCTCGGTGTCGATCGCGATCTACGCCACCACGATCGCGTGGCTGCTGCCGCGGCTCGAGCGGCGGCCGCGGCTGGGCTGGTGGCTCGGCACGGTCATCGCGGGCACGATGCTCGTCGAGATGGTGATCATCACCGGGCAGGCGGCCCGCGGCCACCAGAGCCACTTCAACAACCGGACGCCCCTCGACGCGACGCTGTACGGCGTCATGGGCGCCACCATCGCGATCGCCTGGGTCGCCACGCTGATCATCGCCGTCCTGCTGCTCATGCAGCGGATGCCCGGCCGGGCCGACGCCCTCGCGGTGCGCCTCGGCATCCTCGTCGCGCTGGCCGGCATGGGCGTCGGCTTCCTCATGACCATCCCGAGCGCCGCCCAGCTCGCGACCGGCAACCCCACGATCGTCGGCGCGCACGCGGTCGGCGTCGCCGACGGCGGCCCCGGCCTGCCGCTGGTCGGCTGGAGCACCACCGGCGGCGACCTGCGCGCCGGGCACTTCATCGGCATGCACGCCCTGCAGGCGCTGCCGCTGTTCGCGTTCGCCCTGGCCCTGGCCGGGCGCCGGATCGCCCGGCTGCGCGACGAGCGGGTCCGCGTCCGGCTGATCGGCGTCTTCGGATTCCTCTACGCCGGGCTCACGGCGCTGGTCACCTGGCAGGCGCTGCGCGGGCAGCCGCTCGTGCACCCCGACGCGGTGACCCTGTCCGCCACGGCCGGCCTGCTCGCGCTCGCCGTGGCCGGCGCGGCCTGGGCCGGGTCCGGACGCTCGAAGGCGACCGTCGCGCCCGCCGAGGCACTCGCATGAACGAGACGCTGTTCGAGCTGGCGTTTCTGGCGACGGTACCGTTCTGGGCCCTCATGATCCTGGCCCCCGCCTGGCGCTGGACCCACCGGATCGTCTCCTCGCCGCTCATCGTCCTGCCCACGCTGCTCGTCTGGGCGGTGGCGATCGCGCCGGGCTTCGGGGACTTCGCGCGCGAGATGCTCGGCCCCGACCTGGCCGGGGTCAAGGCGCTGTTCGCCCGCGACGACGTGGTGGCCGCGGTGTGGGCCCAGGTCATCGCGTGGGACCTGTTCATCGGCCGCTGGATCTACCTCGACAGCCGGGTGCGCGGCCTGCACCCGCTGCTCATGGCCCCGCTGCTCGTGCTCACGATCCTGCTCTCGCCGGTCGGGCTGCCGCTGTACTTCGTGATCCGGCAGTTCAGGCGGCCCGGGTCAGCCGTGCATGACGCGCCAGCGGGCGAGGTTGTGGCGCGCGTCGACTAGGGCGTCGTGGCGGCCCTCCGCGACCGGCAGCGGGGGGCGCCCGGCGTCGTCCCACAGCTGGCGGAGGTCCTTGGTGAAGCGCGGGATCTCCCGGGGCAGGGCCGGCATCGAGCCCCACAGCTGGGCCAGGGCGACGTGGTCGTAGGCGGCGTACCAGGCCCACAGCTCGATCTCGGCCGCGTCACCGGCCTTGAGCGGCTCGGTGAGGAAGTCCAGCAACTCCTCGCGGATGCGCTCCCGCGACCGCCACGCCTTGTCGGCCGGCGACGGCAGCTTGTCCAGCACGTTGCGGCGCACCCACGAGACCGCGCGCGAGTCGTCGAACTCGGTCGAGACCGCGTAGTACTCGCGGCCGTGCTCGTCGACCACGCCGATCGACACGAGGTCGATCAGCTTGCCGTCCTCGATGAACTCGCAGTCGTAGAAGTACCGATAGGGGGCCACCGGCCCCATCCAACACCATCCGGTCCCGGGTGATCACAGGGCGTCGGACAGTTGCGAGTACAGCCCGGCGAGCCGCGCCAGCTCGGCCCGGTCCTCGCCCCGGCCGCCACCGGCGTGGACGCGCGCCGCCGCGCCGGCCGCGGCCAGGGCCGTGGCCAGGCACAACAGGGCCGGCAGGACGGCCTCGCACTCGTCGCGGGGCACGCGGGACGAGTGCAGGTAGGCGTCCACGAGCCCGCCGGCCGCGTCCGGCCCGCCCGCCGCGAGCACCGCGGCGGCCAGGTCCGCCAGCAGCGGCCCGGTGCCGGCCGCGGACCAGCCGACCAGGCCGGCCGCGCCCGTCGCCGGGTCGAGGCGGAAGTGCGCGGCCCGCGGGTCGTTGTGCAGCACGCCGTAGGTGAGCTGGTCGGTCACCATGATCCGGCGCACCGCCGCGGCCGCGTCCCGGACCGCCGGCCCGAGCCAGGGGTCCACGCCGAGGTGGGGGCCCTGGGCAAGTACCGCGGCCGGATCGAACTTCGCCAGGTGCCGGTGCGTGAACCGGCGCAGGGTGTGGTGCGCGGACCCGAGGGTGTCGCCCCACCACTGCCGGTCGAGCGGGTCGGCCGCGCGCAGGGGGCGCCCCGGCACCAGGTGGAGCAGGGCCACCACGCCGTCGCCATCGGCCACCGTCAGGGCACCGTCGGCGGCGCGCACCGCGGTCCCGGCCCCGACGCCGGTCGCGTCCACGTGCTCGGCCGCGGCGAGCCCGGCCTCGAAACCGGACCGGCCGCGCATCGACACCCATTTACCGACGAATTGGCCGCCGTTGATCTCGACCTGCCATGCGCACCGGTCCAGCGGAATGCACGGACCGGGATTGCACTGCCAGCTTCGGCGCAACGTCGCGCGCACCTGCTCGGCGGCGGGGGCAGCCACGCAGCGCAGTATCCGCCTCCCCGGCGGCCCGCACCCGGAAATCGGCGGAAATGCTCCGAGATCACCCGCGGGCAGTGGCGGGCCGAAGAGTGCGCGCACCACCCCCGGCCCGCCCGGCACGGTGCCGCGCCCCCCGCCACCCGGCCGCTTGCGCGATGGCACTAGCCTGCGTGCGGACTCATGCGCGGCGCTGTCAGTGAGCCGATGCGGGGGATGTACAGACTCCGACACGCACGTCATGATCTGGTAGAAGTTCCGTACTGTCGTCGTGATCACCTACCGTGATCACGAGTCCGATCAACGCCGAACCGGGAGGGGTTTGACCGTGGAGGGTCGGCTGCCAGATCCCGGCGACGCACTGACCGGTGTGGAAATGTTCAGTGGTCTGGAGCCCGATGTGCGTCAGCGGGTCATCCAGGCGGCGGTGCCACGGACATACCGCAAAGGCCAGCTGCTGTTCGTCGAAAACGATCCGGGAGAGTCGCTCATCGTGCTCAAGCGCGGTGCCGTGATGGTGTTCCGGACCGCTCCGACCGGCGAACGCGCGGTCCTCTCCGTCGTGCGGCCCCCCCGACACGCTGGGCGAGGTGGCGCTGCTCGACGGCGCGGCGCGCTCGGCCTCGGCCGAGGCGATCGAGGACTGCCAGGCGCTGGCCCTGTCCCGGCACGCGTTCATCGAGCTGGTCCACGCCAACCCGCGGATCCTCGACGCCGTGATGCGCTCACTGGGCATGCTCATCCGGCGGCTCACCGAGCAGAACGCCGATCACGTCTTCCTCGACCTGCCGGGCCGGGTGGCCAAGACGCTGGTCCGGCTGGCCGGCGAGACCACCGCGCCGATGGTGACCATCGAGCTCAACCAGAGCCAGCTCGCCGAGATGGCCGGCGGCTCGCGGCAGAGCGTCAACCAGGCGATCGGATCGTTCGCCAGCCGCGGCTGGCTGCGCACCGAGGGCCGCCGGATCGTCGTGACGGACCTGACCGCGCTGCGCCGGCGTGCCGGAATGACCGACCGGTAAGTACCGTTTCGGGCCAGGATTGTAGGGCTGGACGGCCGGGGTAGCGGGTGCCATTTCGGACACCTGGTCGCCCCGGCCGCCGCCGTGTGAGGATGGGATCTCACAGGGCAAGGGAGTGTCGGCGATTTCCAGTCAGTGCGCACGCTGCGGCCGCCAGGCGGGCGAGGGCGACCGTTTCTGCGGTGGATGCGGCGCCGAGCTGAGCCCACCCTGCCCCACGTGCGGGCGCACGCTCGCCCCCGACGCCGCGTTCTGCACCGGCTGCGGCACCCCGCGGGCGGACACGACGGCGGCCCGCAGCCTGATCCGCGCCGAGCGGGCGACCGGCCGGGCCCAGGTGCCCGCGATCCCGCCCGCCCGCAGCGAGGACCGGCGCCGCATCAGCGTGCTGTTCGTGGACCTGATCGACTTCACGCCCTACGTCGAGCGCGCCGACCCCGAGCTCGTGCGCGAGCTGCAGAAGAGCTTCTTCTCCACCGCCCGCGAGGTCATCGGGCAATACGGCGGGGTCGTGGAGAAGTACATCGGCGACGCGGTCATGGCGCTCTTCGGCGCGCCCGTGGCCACCGAGACCGACGCCGTGCGCTGCGTGCGGGCCGGCCTGGAGCTGCAGCGGGTGCTCGCCCGCTACGCCAGCACCGGCGAGGGCGAGCGCGAGCTGCGCTTCCGCGTCGGCGTGGCCACCGGCGAGGCGCTCGTCGACGTGGCCGCGGCCCGCGACGGCGGCCAGGCGATCGTCGCCGGCGACGTGGTCAACACCGCCTCCCGGCTGCAGTCGCTGGCCCCGCCCGGCGGGGTGCTGGTCTGCGGCACGACCTACGCGCTGACCAAGTCCTCCATCCGCTTCGAGCAGCAGCCGCCGGCCACGCTGCGCGGGCGCTCCACGCCGACCGAGGTCTGGCTGGCCCTGGCCCCGCTGCGGCGCAACCACCCCGACCGCGAGGCCGGCTCCACGCCGCTGGTCAACCGCACCCACGAGCTGAGCCTGCTGGTCAACGCCCTGCACCGGGGGCTGCGCGAGCGCACGCCGCAGCTGGTGACCGTGCTCGGGCACGCCGGGATCGGCAAGAGCCGGCTGGTGCACGAGCTGTTCCTGCACGCCGAGCGGCTCTTCGACGCGCCGGTGGCCTGGCGGACCGGGCGCTGCCCGCCCTTCGGGGAGAACGTCACCTACGCGGCGCTGGCCGACGTCGTCAAGGCGCAGGCCGGCATCCTCGACACCGACTCGGCCGAGACGACCCGGGAGCGGCTGGACACGGCCCTGGCCGCGATCGTCGGCCCGGCGGTCTCCTCCTCGGAGGCCGAGCGGCTCGCCGACGCGCTGAGCCCGCTGGTCGGCCTGCCCGGGCCGAAGCTCGCGCCGGACGAGACCGAGTCGGCCTGGCGGCGCTTCGTCGTCGCGCTGGCCGCGCACCGCCCGACCGTCCTGGTCTTCGAGGACCTGCACTGGGCCGACGAGTCGATGGTCCGGTTCGTCGAGCGGCTCGGCGCCTCGGTGCGCGACGTGCCGCTGCTGCTGCTGTGCACGGCGCGCCCGGAGCTGCTGGAGCGCAACCCGAGCTGGGCCGGGGCCGTGGCCGGGGCGGTGACGATCACGCTGCCGCCGCTGCGCGACGCCGAGATCGCCACGATGTACGCGCACCTGCTCGGGGCGGCCACGTTCCCGTCGCAGTCGCTGAGCTCCCTGGTGGAGCTGGCCGACGGGAATCCGCTGTACGCGCTGGAGTACACCCGCATGCTCGCCGAGCAGGGCAGCGTGCGGGCGACCGACGCCCTCGGCCGCACGCTGCCGATGCCCGACAGCGTGCACGCGGTCATCGCCAACCGGGTCGACCTGCTCGACGCCGCCGACCGCGCGGTGCTGCAGGCCGCGGCCGTGGTCGGGATGAACTTCTGGCCGGGCGCGGTGGGCGCGGCGATGAGCCGGCCCGCCGACGGGATCGAGCGCTCGCTGCGCCGGCTGGAGCAGCGCGACCTCATCCACGAGCAGGCCGCCTCGACGATGGAGGGGCAGACGGAGTACCGCTTCGGCCACGTCCTGGTCCGGGACGTCTGCTACCAGCGCCTGCCCCGCACCGAGCGGGTGGCCCGGCACGAGCTGACCGCCGAGTGGCTCGACGGCCTGGCCGCGGGCCGGGACACCGATCTCGCCGAGGTCGTGGCGAACCATCGCTTCACGGCCTTCGAGATCGCCCGCTCGCTGGGCCTGGACGCCTCGCGCTACGGCGTGCCGGCCCGCGACGCGATGCACCGGGCGGCCCAGCGGGCCTACGCCCTGCACGCGCTGGAGGCCGCGGCCGCGCACGCCAACAAGGCGCTCGCGCTGTGCGACGCCGGCACCGACCCGCTCGAGCGGCTGCGCATCGAGCAGCTCAGCACCGAGATCCTGTTCTACGGCAACCCGGAGGCGTTCCTGAGCGGCGGCGGCGCCGACCGGCTGGTCGGGCTGGCCGAGCGGCTCTACGCGGCCGGCGACCAGGCCGGCGCGGCGCGCGCGTGGACCGTGCGGGGCCAGGCCGCGTGGCTGCGCGCCGACCGCCTCGACGCGCTGTCCTGCCTGGACCGCGCGGTCGAGCTCTTCGACGAGCTGCCCGACGGGCCGCCGAAGGCGGACGCGTACGCCGAGCTGGGCCGCCTGCACATGCTGAACTTCGAGGTCGACCCCGCGGTCGCGGCGGCCAGCGCGGCCGCGGAGATCGCCGACCGGCTGGGCCTGGTCGAGGTGGCCACCGGCGCCCGGATCACCATCGGCACCGCGCTGTTCCAGGCCGGCGACCGCAGCGGGCTGGTCGAGCTGCAGACGGCGCTGGACGTCAGCCGCGAGCGGCGGCTGCTCTCGGAGCACCGGGCGCTGCGCAACGTCTCCTGGGCGCTGCTGGAGGACGGCGACTGGACCGCGGCCGCGGCCCTGCTCGGCGACAGCCGCAACGCGGTGCCGGGCAGCCACACCCTCGCGACCGGCTACTCCGACGTGGCCCAGTCGGCGTACTTCACCGGCGACTGGCCCGCCTACGTGGCCGCGGCCGAGGCGATGGCCGAGACCGGCGCCGAGTGGGACCTGCAGGTGCGCGGGGTGCGCGCCTGGATCCGCACGCTGCGGGGCGACGACGGCGACGACGACGTCGAGGAGCTGGTCGCAGCCGGCCGCCGCTCCGGCTTCTACCGCCTGCAGTGGGTCGTGCTCGGCCACGGCGCCCTGTGCCGGGCGTTGCAGGGCCGCGACCGCGAGGCCGAGGCGCTGATCGTGGAGCTGGCCAAGACGTGGCGCGAGGTGCGGGCGATCGCCAGCGGCGAGTGGATCGACGCGACCGCGCACGCGGCGGTGCTGTCGGGCCGGGTGGCGATGATGGCGATCCGGGACATGCTCGCCGACGTGCCGCACCGCACCCCGTGGGTGGAGGCGGCGCTGCGCACGATCACCGGGGCGATCGCGTCCGTCGACGGCGACCACGCCCGGGCCGCGGACATGCACCTCGCGGCCGCGGAGATCTACGGCGAGATCCCGAACAACTCCGCGCGCATCCTGTCGGTGACCTGGGCGGTGCGGGCGCTCGGGCTGGCCGGGGACGAGCGCATCGAGCCGTGGCGGGCCGAGCTCGTCGCCTTCGCCGAGCAGGCGGGCACCCCCCACCTCCTCACGCTGGCGGGCCTCACGCCGCCACCGCTTCGCTCCGGCGACGCGAGCCCAGGAGACTGAGCTTCCCGATCGCGGCCCCTCCGCTTCGCTCCGGACCGCTCACGCCGCCTCCGCTTCGCTCCGGCGACGCGAGCCAAGGGCACTGAGCTAGCTGATCGCGGCCCCTCCGCTTCGCTCCGGACCGCTCAGGCCGCCACCGGCTCCTGCGGGGTCGGCTGAGCCGCGTTCTTGACCTTCTGGGCGTACATGTCGATGTACTCCCGGCCGCTCAGGGTCATGAGCTCGTACATGATCTCGTCCGTGACCGCGCGCTCGATGAACCGGTCCCCCGCCATTCCGGCATATCGGGAGAAGTCGAGTGCGGGGCCGAACTTGATGTGCACGCGCCGGAGGTTCGGCAGCTTCTGCCCGATCGGCTGCACTTTGTCCATGTTCATCATGGCCACGGGCACCACCGGGGCGCCGGACTCGAGGGCCAGGCGGGCGACGCCGGTCTTGCCGCGGTACAGCCGACCGTCCGGCGACCGGGTGCCTTCGGGGTAGATGCCGAAGATCCCGCCCGCGCGCAGGATGCTGAGCCCGACCTCGAGCGCGGCCCGGGCCGCCTTGCCGCCGGAGCGGTCGATGGGGACCTGACCGGTGCCCGCGAAGAACAGCTTCGTGAGCCAGCCCTTGATCCCCTTGCCGGTGAAATACTCCGCTTTCGCCGGGAACGTGACCCGGCGCCGGACGCTCAGCGGCATGAAGATCGAGTCGGCGAAGGAGAGATGATTGCTGGCGATGATCACCGGGCCGGTGGCGGGCACGTGCTCAAGCCCCTCCACCTTGGGTCGGAAGACCAGCTTCAGCCAAGGTCCGAGGACGATGTACTTGAGGAGCCAGTAGAGCACGGCCGGCCTTTCGGGATCGCGCGACAATCGGTGATGACCGTCGCAAAGAGCCTACGAACCAGTACGGCACACCACAACGCACTCCCGGAACGACGGCCGGGCATGTCAGGATTTCGGTCAGCGGTTTTTTCGCGGCGCACCCGGTCGTCGCGACGTCGGCCGCGGGGAGGGGCGAGCTGTGCCAGGGGGTGGGGCGCGGCGCGGCCGGCGGGACAACGGCCTGGTGGCGCAGGAATACGCGGTGGTGGGCGACGTCGACCCGCGGGTCGGCGAGCATCTGCTGGAGATGCTGGCGGAGGGCGGGATCGCCGCCTATCTGCAGCCTGCCTCCGACCTGCATCCGCTGACCCGCACCACGACGCTGCCCGCGCGGCCGACCGACCGGCTCTACGCCGATCGGGAGCACCTGTCCACCGCGCAGGACTATCTCGCCCAGCTCACGTCGGCCGTGCCCGAGCAGAAGACCCCGGCCGGGGAGTCGGCGGCGCCGGTGCCGCTGGAGGGCACGGCCCCGCCGACCCAGTCCGACGAGGACGCGTTCGCGGCGATCGTGGCCGGCTTCCACACCACCGTCGACCCGACGGTCGCGGTGCCCTGGCCGGCCGCCGAGGACCTGGACTCCTCCAGCACCGCCGCGCCGGACATGGACACCGAGCCGGCCCCGCGCACGTCGCTGCGCCGGCCCTCTGACGCCGTGGACCGCTCGCTGCTGGACAGCCTCGACACCTTCGGCACCAACCTGCCGGACGACGAGGAGGAGGACGAGGGCTACACGCCGCCGCCCCCTCCCCCGCTGCCCCGGGTCGCGCCGGTCACGATCGTGGCCGTGCTCGCCCTGGCCGCCGGGCTCGTCCTGCTGTTCTGGCCCGACCTGCTGCCGCTGGGCTCGCAGACCACGCTCTTCCTGGGCTTCGCGGGCGTGCTGGCCGGCTTCGTGACCCTCGTGCTGCGGCTGCGCCCCGGCGACGAGGAGGACGACGACCCGGACAACGGCGCCCGGGTCTGAGCTACCCGCCGGCCTTGCCGAGCCAGTCCGCGATCGCATCGATCGGCTCCTGCCAGCGCGCGTCGAGCATGAGGTCGTGGCCCATGCCGGGGAAGAGCAGCGGGGAGCCGCCGTAGCGCCGGGCCACCCACTCCAGGGCGGAGCCGGCGACCACGCGGTCGTCGGGGCTGCCCACGACCAGCACCGGCGGGGCGCCGACCGGGGCCTCGGGCTGGCGGCGGGTGATGAGCTGGCGCTGGGCGCCGCCGGGGACCCGCTGGAGGCGCTGGACGTAGGCCTGGCTCGCGTTGGCCGGCAGCGCCCGGCTGAACAGCTGCTCGCGGCCGAGGGTGACCCGGCCGCCGAAGATCCCCGGCAGGGTGCCCACCGGGTTGCGCCCGAGCAGGCCGAACGCGGTGCCGAGGCCGCCGAAGACCGGGGCGACCAGCACGCCGGCCCGCACCGGGTAGCGCGCCATCGCCATGGCCACCACCAGCGCGCCGGCGCCGTGGCCGACCAGGACCGCCTGGCGCGGCAGCCCGGCCGCGACCTGGGTCACGTCGTGCACGTAGTCGCGCAGGCGGGCCTGGGGCGCCGGGCCCGAGCCGCCGTGGCCGCGCAGGCTCATGGCGTACGCCGGGAAACCCCGCTGCGCCGTGTGCTCCAGCCAGTGCTCGGCGAAGGCCCAGGCGCCGTGGCCGTAGCCCGGCACGAACAGCACCGGGGTCGCGGCGGGGTCGGCCGGGCCCGGGGGCTGCGCGTCGAGGACCTCGCGGCGCACCGGCTCGGGCGGGTCCGCCCACTCGTCCGACCTCATGACGCGCGTGGTCATCGGACCGCCTCCAGCTCGTGGAGCGACTTCTCGAGCTCCTTGAGGTACACGAAATGGCTCACCTCGAACCAGTGGCGCGTCGAGTCCGTGACCTTGGCCTGGGTGTACCGCCGATCGCCCTCGACCCGCAGGCGCGCCCAGACGGCCTGCGCGCGGTCGGGTGCGGCGTCGAGAACCCGCAGCCACTGCGCGATGAACACGGCCTGCCAGTGCGAGAGCGTGAACAGCGCCGAGTCCGGCTGCAGCAGCCCGGCGACGGCGAGCGTGGGGTGGGTGCGGGAGAGCATCTGCAGGGCCAGGCGGGGCCGGCCGGACGCGTCGGACGAGAGCAGCTCCGGGGCCAGGAACTCGAACTTCGGCAGGTAGCCGGTGGCCATGACGACCAGGTCGGGGTCGATCGAGCGGCCGTCGGCGAGCACCACCTCGTAGCCGTCGAAGTGCTTGACGTCGGGGACCGCGAGCACGTCGCCGTGGCCGAGGTAGTACGGCAGCTGGCTGTTGACCAGCGGGTGCATCTCGAGGATGCCGTGCTCGGGCTTCGGCAGGCCGAAGCGGGTCAGGTCGCCGACGGTCATGTTGATCGTGCGGTGCAGCAGCCACTGGCGCACCCGGGCGGGCAGCCGCATCGCCAGAATCCGGTCGTTGACCTGGTCCGCGGGGCGGCCGAGGGCGAACTTGGGGGCGTACCAGTAGCCGCGCCGCGTCGAGTGCCAGCACTTGGCCGCCTGCTGGGCCGCCTCGACGGCGATGTCGCAGCCGGAGTTGCCGGCCCCGATCACGAGCACCTTGCGGCCGCGCAGCTGGGCGGCGTCCTTGTACTGGCTGGCGTGGATGACCTTGCCGCGGAACTCGGCGAGCCCCTCGTAGTCGGGCATCTTCGGCGCCCAGTTGTGCCCGTTGGCGGCGACGACGGCGGCGTACCGCATGGTGCGCGGCGCCCCGCCCCGGGAGCCCTTCACGGTCACGTCCCAGCGCGGGGGCCCGCCGCCGGGGTCGTCGACGGGCTCGGCCCGGGCGACCTCGGTGCCGAACCAGATGTGCTCGCGCAAGCCGAAGTGGTCGGCGTAGCGCTCGAAGTACTGCAGCATCTGCGAGTGATGCGGGTAGTCCGGCCAGTCGTCCGGCATCGGGAAGTCGGGGAACTGCGTGAACGGCTTCGACGAGATCAGGTGCGTGCTGGCGTAAACCGGGCTGCGGTCGTGCCGCCAGTTCCAGCCCCCGCCGACGCCGGTCTCGCGCTCGTAGCAGTCCACCCCGAACCCGGCCTCGCGGAGGTTCTTGATCGCGGTGAGGCCGGTGCCGCCGGCGCCGATGACGCAGACGGTGTCGCCGCGGTCGTAGACGGGCTCGCCGTCACGCCAGTGGGTCGCGTTCCCGGCGAGATCATCGAACCGACCGTCAGCGCTCACCGCGGCATCATCCCGGATTTATGCGTCAATTTCCAGGTCGGCGATCACCGGGAAATGATCGCTGGCGGCGCGGGACTGCGGCGTGTCGATCACGTCGTACTGCAGGACCGTGATCCGCGGATCGGCGAAGATCACGTCGAGGCGCTCGCGGGCCGCCGTGGCCGGGAAGGTCGGCCGCTCGTCGAACCCGTCCGCCGTCGCGGCCGCGTCGGTGAGCCCGTCGCCGATCATGCGCCAGGCCGCCCCGCCGGAGTTCTCGTTGAGGTCGCCGGCGAACACCAGCGGCTCGGCGACCTCCGCCATGTGCGCCTTGAGCAGCTCGGCCTGGGCCGGGCGCTCGGCCGAGTCGGTCGACAGGTGCGAGCCGGCCGCGACGAACGTGGACCGGCCGACGCGGCACCGCACGAAGGCGGCGCCGCGCATGTGCCGGCCGGGCGTCAGCGGGTAGCGCAGGTTCCACGACTCCACGGCGCGCACCCGCAGGTTGGTGAGGATCAGGTTGCCCAGCGCCGGCAGCCCGCCGCCGCCGATGACGAGCTCCAGCTCGCGGCTCAGGGCCGCGCACTTCTGCCGCCAGCGGAAGCGCCGCGGCGCCTCCTGGAGGATCGCGATGTCCGGCGCCGCCTCGCGCACCACCGACGCGAGCGCGCGCCGGTCGTCCTTGAGGCCGTGCAGGTTGTACGACAGTACCCTGATCTTCGTCACCGATTCACCTACATACGTGCCAGATCCGCTGCGCCGACCACGCCGGCCAGGTTGCCCATCAGTGCCGGGCGGACGTCCGCGACCGGGAGCCGTCCGCGCTGGGCCAGCTGCTCCTCGTAGCTGGCCCGGGCCGGCTTGAGCAGCAGGTCACCGGCGTCGATCACGCCGCCGCCGACCACGATGACCTGCGGGTCCAGCGTCTGCACCAGGTCCGCGAAGGCGACCCCGAGCCAGCGCCCGACCTGCTCGAACGCGCCGATGGCGACCGGGTCACCGAGCCGCGCGGCGGCGGTGACCGCCGGGCCCTGGATCGCGTCCGGGTCGCCGCCGGCCTCGCGCAGCAGCACCGCGGCCGCCTCGGGGCGGGCCTTGGCGTCCGCGCGGGCGAAGCGGACCAGGGCGTTGCCGCTGGCGTACTGCTCCAGGCAGCCCTTGCGCCCGCAGCCGCACGGGTGGCCGTCCGGGACCATCGTGGTGTGCCCGACCTCGCCGGCGACGCCGTTCGCGCCGCGGATGAGCCGGCCCCCGAGCACGATGCCGCTGCCGATGCCGGTTCCCACCGTGTACAGCACCATCGAGTCGTCGGCGTCGTGCGCGGCGCCGAAGCGGAACTCGGCCCAGGCCGCCACGTTGCCGTCGTTCTCCACGACGGTGGGCAGGCCGACCGCCTGCTGGATCTTGTCGCGCAGCGGCTCGTCGCGCCAGGCGAGGTTGGGCGCGAACTGCACGATCGAGCGGGTCGCGTCGACCCAGCCGGCCGCGCCGATGCCGACGGCGTCCACCCGGTGCGCGGCCGAGAGTTCCTTGATCACGTCGATGATGCGCTCGGCGGTCTCGCCCGGGTCCTGCGCGGGCGTGTCGCGCCGCGTCTGGACGAGCACGTCGCCCGCGGTGTCGACGACACCGCCGAGCACCTTGGTTCCGCCGATGTCGACGCCGATGGTCAGACCCACTGCGGCTGGCTCCTCTCGTTGCTGCTCGGGGTCAATCCTGTTCGACGTCACTGTCGGTGGTTGACGTTTCGTGCGTGGCCTTGTGCCAGGCGTCGGTGTCGGTGTCGGCACCGCCCCGCTCCGGCTGCTCCGGCCGCTTCGGCGCCGCCGGGGGCGGGCTGAACTGCCGCAGGAACGACGCCACGCCGGCGGCCACGTCGCCGGCTCCCGTCGCCAGGCGCTCGGCGAAGTCCGGATCCGGGTCGCGGGCGGCGGCGATGGCCTTGCACAGCGGGCACACGCAGCACTCGGCGGAGCCGGTGGCGAAGCCGGTCGTGCTGTTGGCGGCCATGGACACGGCCGCGAGCGCGGCGGCGACCAGGCGCTCGGCCTCCTCGCGGGGATCCCTCATGAGCCCTCGACCCGCCGCTTGAGCTCCTTGAGCGCGGTATCCATGATCATCTTCTCGGCCTTGCGCTTGAACATCCCGAGCATCCCGATCGCCAGCTCCACCGACAGGGAGTAGGTCACCGTGGAGGTGCCGTCCGCGTTGGCGCCGATGTCGTAGGAGCCGTTCTGCTGCTTCTGCACCTTCGACGGGGCGGTGAGGCTCCACTCGATGCGGCTCAGGTCCTCGGCGTAGGCGTACTGCAAGGTGTACTCATCGGACACCGGGCCCGAGTCGAGCACGAAGTGGACCTGGCTGGCGTAGCCGTCCTCGTACTCCTCGACCACCTCGGCCGACTTCACCGCCGCCACCCAGTCCGGATAGCGGGCGAAATCGGCGATGACCGCGGCGACCCGCTCCGGGGGCGCGTCAATGACGATCGACTGAGTCGAAGTGTCGGCCATGCGTGGCAGGCTACCTCTGCCGCGGCACGCGCGGGGCGTCGGCTCGCCTGCTGGCAGGCACCTCCGTGTAATTGGGGTGTGGGCGCCCTGTGCGTGCTGTTACGCGGAACGGCACGCGCGGGGCGTCGGCTCGCCTGCTGGCAGGCACCTCCGTGTAATTGGGGTGTGGGCGCCCTGTGCGTGCTGTTACGCGGAACGGTAGGTTCCCGATACAGAAGTACAGCGTCGAAATGGAGCCGGACGTGCGCGAGTTCTCCGTCCCCGCCGCGGTCACCGTCGCCGAGACGGCCACACTGACCGACCCGGTCTGGGACAACGCCGCCGTGGCCCCCGCCACGGTGCAGTTCCAGCGCCTGGTGGACGGCACCTGGCAGGACGTGACCTGTGCGGATTTCCTCGACCAGGTCGTGGCGCTGGCCCGGGGCCTGCTGGCGGCCGGCATCGAGCCGGGCGAGCGCGTCGCGCTCATGAGCAAGACCCGCTACGAGTGGACCCTCATCGACTACGCGATCTGGACCTGCGGCGCGGTCACCGTCCCGATCTACGAGACCTCCAGCCCCGAGCAGGTGGCCTGGATCCTCGAGGACTCCGGCGCGGTCGCCTGCTTCGTGGAGACCGACGCGCACCGCGACGCCGTGGCCCAGGTGCGCGAGCGGGCGACCACGCTGGCCCACGTGTGGCAGATCGACGGCTCGCCGGGCGCGGTCGAGCAGCTCGTCGGCGACGGGGCGGCCGTGGCCCGCGAGGACGTCGACCGGCGGCGCACCGCGACCAAGGCCGACGACCTGGCGACGATCATCTACACCAGCGGCACGACGGGCCGCCCCAAGGGCTGCATGATCACCCACCGCAACATGCTCTCCGACATCGTCAACGCGATCCCGGAGCTGCGCTCGCTGTTCAACGAGGGCGCCCGCACGCTGCTGTTCCTGCCCCTCGCCCACTCGTTCGCCCGGCTCATCCAGATCGGCGTGGTCCAGGCCCGGGCCACCATGGGGCACACGGCCGACACGAAGAACCTGGCCGACGCGCTGAAGAGCTTCCGGCCCACGTTCGTACTGTCCGTGCCGCGCGTGTTCGAGAAGGTCTACAACACCGCGAAGCAGCGGGCCCAGGCCGACGGCAAGGGCGCGATCTTCGACCGGGCCGAGCGGGTGGCGATCGACTACAGCGCGTCGCCGTCGCCGGGGCTGCTGCTCAAGGCCCAGCACGCGCTGTTCGACCGGCTCGTCTACGGCAAGCTGCGGGCCGCGCTCGGCGGCCAGTGCACGCGGGCCATCTCCGGCGGCGCCCCGCTCGGCGAGCGGCTCGCGCACTTCTACCGCGGCATCGGGGTGACGATCTACGAGGGCTACGGGCTCACCGAGACCTCGCCCGCGACCAACGCCAACCGCGACAACGGCGTGAAGATCGGCACCGTCGGGCGGCCGCTGCCGGGCGTGACGATCCGCATCGACGACGACGGCGAGATCCTCGTGCAGGGCGACATCGTGTTCAAGGGCTACTGGAACAAGCCCGAGGCCACCGCCGAGGTGATCGACGAGGACGGCTGGTTCCACACCGGCGACCTCGGCGAGCTCGACGACGACGGGTTCCTGCGCATCACCGGGCGCAAGAAGGAAATCATCGTCACCGCCGGTGGCAAGAACGTCGCGCCGGCCGTGCTCGAGGACCGGGTCCGGGCCCACGCGCTGGTCAGCCAGTGCATGGTCGTCGGCGACCGGCAGCCGTTCATCGCCGCGCTGGTGACCATCGACCCCGACGCGCTGCCGGCCTGGAAGCGCGACAACGGCAAGCCCGAGGACGCCTCGATGGAGAGCCTGGCCGGCGACGAGCAGCTGCGCGCGGAGATCCAGAAGGCGATCGACGAGGCCAACCAGGCGGTGTCGAAGGCGGAGGCCATCAAGGTCTTCCGAATCCTGCCCCGCGACTTCACCGAGGCGACCGGGGAGCTCACTCCGTCGTTGAAGGTGAAGCGCAACGTCGTGATGCAGGAGTACGCCGGCGAGATCGCCGCCATCTACGAGCGCTGAGCACCACCCGACCGCAGTGTTGACAACCCCGGCCGCCTGAAGGGATCGCAGTTGACGGACCTGTCCGCTACCCGCACGGCCGCGCCGGCTCGCAGCACGCCGGCCGGTGAGCGCGCCGGGGCGACCGTGGCGCAGGCGCGCTCGGCGATCGTCGTCGTGCGGGTGCTGCTGCTGGCCCTCGTCGCCGTGCTGCTGCTCTCCGACGACGTGCGCGGTTCCGAGCTGCTCTGGCTCGCGCTGCTGCTCGCCGCCGCGGTCGTCGCGACCGTCGCGCCAGACTCGCACGAGGTCGGCCGGCTCGGCCGGACCGCCGAGGTCCTCATCACCGCCTTCGCCGCGTCCACGCTCAACCACGACGCCGAGGCGCTGCTGCTCTACCTGCCGGTGCCGATCGTCGCGGCCGCGCTGTCCGAGGGGCGCCGCCTCGCCGGGGCCTATCTGGCCGCGGCGGCCGCGCTGCTCGTCATCGGCGGCGCGGTCGAGGGGCGGCTCGACGAGCGGGACTATCTCGCCGCGGGCGGCACCTGGCTGGTCGTCGCCGGGGTCGCCGCGTTCCAGGCCACGATGCTGCAGCGGGTGCTGCTGGCCCGCCGGCCCGAGGCCACGCCGCAGCCCTACGCCGAGGCCACGCGCCTGCTGACCCAGCTGCGCAGCGTCGCCCGGCAGCTGCCCGGGGCCACGCTCGACCCGGGCGGGCTGGCCGAGCACCTGCTCGACGAGGTCCGCGCGCTGGTGCCCTCCACCCGCGGGGCCGTGCTGTCCGGCAGCGGCGGCGGGCGGCTGGTCGTGCTGGCCCAGGCCGGCGTCGAGCGGCTCGACTGGGAGACGGCGCTGGACACCGAGAGCGCGGTCGCCGACGCGTGGGCCACCCAGCAGCCGGTCGTCTCCGGGCGCTCGCAGGCCCGCTCGGTCGCCCGCGGGCAGAGCATCTCCTCGATGGCCGTGCCGCTCATCGCCGGGGTGCGCACCGTCGGGCTGATCGTGCTGGAGTCCGACTCCCCCGGCTCCTACCCGGCCGCGCTGGTCAGCAAGGTCCAGTCGGTGACCGGGGCGGCGGCGCTGCGGCTCGAGGCGGCCCTGCTCTTCGACGAGGTCCGCTCCCTGGCGACGACCGAGGAGCGGCAGCGGCTCGCCCGCGAGATCCACGACGGGGTGGCGCAGGAGCTGGTCATGGTCGGCTACGGCATCGACAACGCGGTCGCCGCGCTGCCCGACGCCGAGGCGGCCGAGGAGGAGCTGCGAATCCTGCGGGCCGAGGTCACGCGGGTCATCACGGAGCTGCGGCTGTCGCTGTTCGAGCTGCGCAGCGAGGTGGACCGCTACGGCGGGCTCACCGCGGCGATCTCCGACTACGCACGGACCGTCGGCGCGTCGGCCGGCCTGCGGGTGCATCTCTCGCTCGACGAGACCACCGCCCGGCTGCCGGCCGCCGTCGAGGCAGAACTGCTGCGCATTGCCCAGGAAGCCATCACCAACGCGCGGAAACACGCCGGCGCGGAGAATCTTTGGGTAACGTGCGCGGTCGATCCACCGTTCGCACAGGTAGAAATATCCGACGATGGCAGCGGCATCGGCGAGAACCGCCCGGACGGCCACTATGGTCTTGCGATCATGGCCGAGAGGGCGGAACGTATCCGGGGCCGGTTGGAGATCACGCCACGCGTGCCGAATGGGACCACAGTGGCGGTTGTGCTCGGAACCGCACCGCGTGCGCGGTAGCGTGAAGGCACCCAGAGGGAGAGAGCACCGGGAATGTCTACTACCGCGACGCCGACGACTCGCACCAAAGTGCTGCTCGTCGACGACCACGATCTGATTCGCCGAGGGCTGCGGCACGCGTTCGAGCGCGACCGCCAGTTCGAGGTGGTGGGCGAGGCCGCGACCGCCGCCGAGGCGATCCGCCAGGCCGGCGCGCTGCAGCCCGACGTCGTGATCATGGACCTCCGGCTGCCCGACGGCAGCGGGCTGGAGGCCACCCGCGCCCTGCGCAAGACCAGCAACAGCATGGGCATCGTGGTGCTGACCATGTATGCGGGCGACGACCAGCTCTTCGGCGCGCTCGAGGCCGGCGCCTCCGCGTTCGTGCCCAAGACCGCCCCGGCCGACGAGGTCGTGGCCGCGGCCCGGCACGCCGCCTCGGCGCCCAGCGCGTTCACCGCGGCCGACCTGGCCGAGGCGATGAAGCGCCGGCTGGCCCCGAGCGGCCCGCAGCTGTCGCCCCGCGAGGGCCAGGTGCTGCGCCTGCTCGCGGACGGCATGAGCGTGGCCGGCATCGCCAAGCAGCTGTTCGTCTCCGAGTCCACCGCGAAGACGCACATCTCGAAGCTCTACGAGAAGCTGGGCGCGGCCAACCGTGCCCAGGCCCTCATGACGGCATTGCGCCTCGGTCTGCTCGAAGCCCCCGACGCCCCCAGTTTCTGACGCGTTCTTCCCCCACCCCCGCCAATCGCGCTGACGGCCGGCTCCCGATACCCCCGGGCAGCCGGCCGCGCCATTCCCGGAATGCGCCGGCGTGGATACGCCTGCCGTTTCCGGCCGCGTTTCCCGTCGCTTTCGATTCCGGCGCCCGGCCGCGTTTCCCCGTCACCGATTTCCGCGCCGCTGCCGTCCGGCTCCGTTTCCGAGCGACTTCGACCCGGCCCTATCGCGGGGCGAGGAGGGACTGGAGGCGGGCGGCCTGTGTTTCCCAGCGCCATTCGGACTCGACCCAGGCCCGGCCGGCCGCGCCCATGCGCTCGGCCAGGTCGCGGTCCTGGAGCAGGGTGATGAGCCGGTCGGCCACCGCCCGCACGTCGCGGCCGGGGACCACGAAGCCCGTCTCGCCCTCCCGGACCGCGTTGGGGGCGCCGCCCGAGTCGCCCGCGAGGACGGGCAGGCCGGTGGCGGAGGCCTCGAGGTACACGATCCCGAGCCCTTCGACGTCGAGACCGCGGCGCCTCGTGCGGCAGGGCATCGCGAACACGTCCCCGGCCGCGTAGTGCGCGGGCAGCTCGGCCCACTCGACGGGGCCGGTGAAGACCACGTCGCCGCTCACGCCCTGCTCGCGGGCGAGGCGTTCGAGGGTCGCGCGGTACGGGCCGCCGCTCACCACCAGCAGCGCCGCGCCCGGCACCGCCCGGCGGATCCGCGGGAGGGCCCGGATGAGCACGTCCTGGCCCTTGCGCGGCACCAGCCGGGAGACGCACACGATGACCGGGCGGCCGCCCAGCCCGTGACGCTCCCGCACCCCCGAGCCGTCGACCCGCGGCGAGTAGGCGTCCACGTCCACGCCCGGCGCGAGCTGCTGCAGGTCCGTCAGGCCGCCGATGGCGCGGCCGAGGCGCACCCGGAAGTACTCCCCCAGGTACGTGACCACGTCCGTCCCCCGCGCGATGCGCCGCAGCAGGCTCCGCGCGCCCGGCAGCGCCGCCCACCCGGCCTCGTGGCCGTGCGTGATCGCCACCGCGCGCTCGATCCCGGCGCGGCGGCGCAGGCCCTCGGCGAGCAGCCCGAGCGGGGCCGCGGCGCCGAACCAGACCCGGTCGCAGCCGCGGGCGCGGGCGATCTCGGCGGCCCGCCGGGCCACGCGCGGGGTCGGCAGCAGCATGCCGGTGTTCTCGCGGACGACCTCGAACGGCTGCTCGGCGTCGAACTTCCCGGCGCCCGCGAAGGTCGACGCGTAGACGACGACCTCGTCGCGGGGCTGGCGGACGGCGAGGTTGTGCACGAACTGCTGAATCCCGCCCGGCCGGGGCGGGAAGTCGTTGGTGATCAGCAGTGAGGTCGCCACCGGCAGACTGTACCGGCGCGGGCCACAGGACCCGGCCACGAGGCGCCGCGGGCCAGGGCTCAGGGGTCAGGCGTCGAGCCACCTGGTCCAGGCCGGGGCGACCAGGCGGGTCAGGGCCTCGTAGCCGGCCGCGCCCGGATGGGCACCGTCGCCGTCGCGGACCTCGCGCATCCAGACCGGGTCGCGTACCAGGTCGGGCAGCGTGCTCACGTACGGCACCCGCAGCTCCCGGCAGGCCTCCGCGAAGGTCTCGTCGAGGGCGGCGAGCGCGCGGTTGACCGGCTCGTCGTCGATCGGTGGCGGGCCGACCACGAGCCGCGGCCACGCGGCGGCGCCGGTCAGCAGGGTGCGCAGACGGCCGGCGGAGTCGGCCGCGGGCAGGCCCTGCACGGTGTCGTTGACCCCGAAGGAGAGCACGATCCGCGCGTCGCAGCCGTCCGGCAGGCGCGGGGTGCACTCGGCGCGCCAGCGGGCCAGCACGTCGGCCGACGTGTCGCGGCGGATGCCCAGGTTGTAGGCGGTCAGCGGGGTGCCGCGGCGATGGGCCAGCGCGGCGAGCCGGCCCGCCCAGCCGAGGCACTGGGGATCGCCGACGCCGGCGACGAAGGAGTCCCCGAGGAAGCACATGCGCACATCCGACGACATGGGTCCATTGCATCTGAGTGGCGCTACCCAGCGCGAATTGGGTACCCCGACTCAGGCCCGCGCCCCGGCCCGACCGGCAGATTCTTCGCATGCCGTACACGCTCGCTGACGGGGGCGCCGCGACCACGCGGCGACGGGACGTGGTGTACCGGCGGGTCACGCGCGCGCTGGCGGTCGCGCTCGTGCCCGTCGCCTGGCTCGCGGCACCGCACCGGTGCGCGAGGACCGCCCGGGAACGGGCACCGCGCGGCTCGCGCGCGCGGACGCTCGGCTCGCGCGGCCGGACGCTCGGCTCGCGCGCGCGGACGCTCGGCTCGCACGCGCCGACGCTCGGGCCCGCGCGGCACCGGGCCTGCCAGTGGGCGCTCGCGGCGCGGTTCCCGGCCGAGGAGCTGGCCGGGCTGACGGGGGCGACGCGGGCCGCGTTCGAGGCGGCCCGCGCCGAGGCCCTGTGGCGCCACGGCGAGCTGATCGGCCTGACGTCGGGCTATCGCGACCCGCGGGAGCAGGCCCGGCTCTTCGCCGCGGCGGTCGCCCGCGACGGGTCGGTCGCCGCGGCCTGGCGCCGGGTGCTGCCGCCGCACGCGTCGCGGCACGTCGCCGGGACCGCGCTGGACGTGCGGCCGACCGAGGGCGCCCGCTGGCTCGAGCGCCACGGCGACCGGCACGGGCTCTACCGGACCTACGACAACGAGTGGTGGCACTTCGAGTACCGGCCGGACGGGCGGCCGGTACGCCTGCCGCACCCCGGGGTCCCCGAGCCGTGCCCGCCGCGGCGCCCCGATTCACGCACGTGCATGAGCGCGGCAAGTCGGCGATGATCGCTGCGATGTCCACGCCGATCCCGCCCACCCAGATCCCGTCCGCCCAGATCCCGTCGACCCAGGTCCCGCCCACCCGGATCCCGCCCGTCGCCACGCCGCGGCAGCGGACCGCGGCCCTCGCCGGTGCGCTCAGCGGCGCGCTGCTGCTCGTGGCCACGTCCTCGGCGCACTCGCCCGACGGCGGCCCGGGCAACCCGGTGCTCAACCTCGCGCTGCAGGCCAGCCCGCGCGACGCGTTCGACGCCGCCTACGAACTGGGGCCGATCGTCGTCATCGTGGCCGCGCTCGTGCTGCTGCGCCGGTGGCCGGTGCTGATGGCGGGGGCGGGGCTGCTGGCGGTACCGATGCTGCTGCCGATGGAACTGGCACGGCACCTGCCGCTGTCGGTGTCGCTGCTGACCCGCTGCGCCCAGCCGCTCGCGCTCGTCGCCGTGCTCGCGGCCGCCCAGGCGATGCTCCGGCGCGGCGAGACCGGCCGGGGCACGCTGGTCGCGGGACTCGGCGTCGGGACCACCCTGCTCGGCATGGCCATCGCCGACGCCTGGTGGCAGCCGTACGGCGCCGTCTACGACTGGCAGCGCACGCTCGTCGTGCTCGGGATCGCCGGCGCGGCCACGGCGGCGTGGCTGCTGCGCGGGCACGACCCCGCGGCCCGCCCGGACGGCCCCGAGCACCAGGGCTGGCCCCGGCTGCGGCTGGTCCTGGCCGGCGGCCTCGCACTGGCGCTCGCCTTCCCGCTCGGCCTGCTCACGCCGGACCGCCTCGCGCTGCTGCTCGGGGTCTCGCAGAGCGCGATGTACCGGCACGCGTACGTGGCCGGGGCCGTCATCGGCACCATCACGCTCATCGTGGTCGCCGCGCTCGCGGCGATGGCCGGCCCCTGGTCCCTCGGCGGGGCCCTGACCGCCGCGACGGCCCAGGTCGGCATGGTCGCGCCGCTCATCCTGGCGATGGGGGCGCTGCGGTACACCACCCTGCCCTTCTTCTCCGTGCTCGGCGGGCTGGCCCTCGGCGCGGGCCTGGCCTGGACCCGGCTGCGGGTCCCGCTCACCGCCGGCGTGACCGTGGCCGCCGCGACCGCGCTGTTCATCGCGTACGCGGCCACGACCGGCCACCCGGAGAAGCTCGCCAACCAGGGCAGCCTCGTGCCGGGCGTCCTCATCGCGGTGCTCATCACCGCGGCGGCCACGGCGATCGTCGGCACCATCGCGCCGACCCTCGCCCCGTCGGGCGCCGCACCCGCGACCCTCGGCCCGCTCGCGGTCGTGCTCGCCCTCGGCGGGCGGCAGGCGATCGAGGCCACGTACCTGCAGGACGGCCTGCCCGCCTCCTCGTACTTCAACCCGGTCTTCCACCTCACCACGTCGGCCGTCCTGCTCCTCGTCGCCGCGGCGGGCGTCGGCGGGCTCGGCTTCGCCCAGCAGTGGGCGTCGCGCCGCGCGGACCGCCTGCGCGCGGAGCAGATCCGCCGCGAGGCCGCCGAGGCCGAACGCAACCGGCTCGCCCGCCCCATCCACGACGGGGTCCTGCAGGTGCTCGCCCTCATGCAGCGCCACGGCAACGAGCTCGGCGGGGCCGGCCCTCAACTCGCCACCCTCGCCGGCGAGCAGGAGCAGGCGCTGCGCAACCTGCTCTCCGGCGGCCCCATCGCGCCCGCGGCCAACCGCCTCGACGTGCGCGCCACCCTCACGGCCCTCGCCTCCCCGACGGTCGAGGTCGCGGCGCCCGCGGATCCGGTGCTCCTGCCGGCCGCCGCATCCACCGAGCTCACCTCCGCCGTCCAGGCCGCCCTCGACAACGTCCGCCGCCACGCGGGCCCGACGGCGCGCGCGTGGGTCCTCGTGGAGGACGAGGGCGATGCCGTACGCGTGACCGTCCGCGACGACGGCGTGGGCTTCGCACCGGAGCGCCTCGCGGAGGCCGCGGACGCCGGGCGGTTAGGCGTGGCGCAGTCGATGCGGGGGCGCATCGCGGACCTGGGCGGGACGACGGAGATCTACAGCCGCCCCGGCAAGGGCACCGAGGTCGAGTTCTACGTCCCCCGCCGCCGCGACTCCCCCACCTGACGCGGCCGTCCCCTTCGCGATGCCAGCACCGCCGACCAGGCAGGGCTCGTGCTCCGGCTCGGCTCCTCCCCGTCGACCTCCGCCGCGGCGACGCGAGAACTCGATCGGTTGACGGCGCGGGCAGGGGCGGCCTCGGCCGGGGCGATGCCCCCGGGCGCGCGAAGCCGGGACGGTCGCGGCCGGTCAGAACGGACGCAGGCTCGCTCGCGCGGGACCGGCGAGACGGCTCGCGGGA
Source organism: Dactylosporangium thailandense (assembly GCF_059739745.1). Classification (NCBI taxonomy): domain Bacteria; kingdom Bacillati; phylum Actinomycetota; class Actinomycetes; order Micromonosporales; family Micromonosporaceae; genus Dactylosporangium; species Dactylosporangium thailandense. The sequence continues at coordinate 11,656,357 of NZ_AP029195.1, read as the reverse complement.
TTGCCGAATCCCGGACCGTTCCGCCCGGCTGAGAACACGGACGTGGCTGGACTCGGCCGAACGGCGTGCGCCCGGCGAGACGGATCGCGGGTCTGCCGAGTTGCAGACGGCCGCAGCGGGTCGCGCGGGCTCGGCTGGGGCGCGGAGTTGAGGACGTTCGCGGCTGGTCGGGGCGGGCACGCGTGGGCTCGGCTGGGGCCGTGGAGTTGCAGACGGCCGCAGCGGGTCGCGCGGGCTCGGCTGGGGCGTGGCGTTGCGGACGGTCGGGCGGCACGCGTGGGCTCGGTTGGGCTGTGCGGGCGGCGAGGCGGGTTGCGGGTCGCGTGGGCTCGGCTGGGGCGTGGCGTTGCGGACGGTCGGGCGGCACGCGTGGGCTCGGTTGGGCTGTGCGGGCGGCGAGGCGGGTTGCGGGTCGCGTGGGCTCGGCTGGGGCGTGGCGTTGCGGACGGTCGGGCGGCACGCGTGGGCTCGGTTGGGCTGTGCGGGCGGCGAGGCGGGTTGCGGGTCGGCGGGGTTGCGGACGGTTGCGGCAGCGCGGGCGTGCGGGGCAGGCGGCGAGGCGGGTTGCGGGTCGGCGGGATTGCGGGCGGTTGCGGCTGGGCGGGCGTGCGGGCGGTTGCGGCGGGGCAGCGTGCGGGCGGGGCGGGTGCGGGCTAGGGGTGGGCGCGGGCCCAGGCTCGGGAGGCGGCCATGCGTTCGACCGCTGTCGGGTGGCTGCCGAAAAGGAACTGCTCCAGGGGGTTGGGGTCCGGGTCGCCCAGGTTGACCAGGGCCAGGCGGCCCTGCATGGCCTCGAACTCCTTCGGATTCGAGGTCAGCCGCAGGGCGTGTTCGTCGGCTCGGGCCTCGACTCGGCGGGAGACAAAAGCCTGGGCCGGGCCGGCGAACAGGCTCGCGATCGTGGCCAGCGCCAGGAGCAGGGCCAGGGCCCGGGGTTCGGCGATCGAGTCGACGCGGGCGAGGCGGAGCAGGGCCGACCAGGAGCCGATCAGGTAGAGGGCGCAGACCGCCGCCGCGGCGCCCAGGGCGCCCAGCAGGGTGCCGGTCAGAACGTCGCCGTCCTTGGCGTGGCCGAGCTCGTGGGCCACCACGGACTCGACCTCGGCCGGCGGGGCCTTCTCCAGCAGGGTGTCGTAGACGACGATGCGCCGGGTCGGGCCCAGGCCGGAGACGTAGGCGTTCACGGCCCGGGTGCGCCGCGACGCGTCGGCGACGAGCACGTCGCGGACCGGGACGCCGTCGCGGGCGGCCAGGGTCATGAGGCTCGTGCGCAGCTCGCCGTCGGGCATCGGGGTGAACTTGTTGAACACCGGCTCGACGAGGACGGGCAGGATGAACGAGAACAGGATCGTGAGCACCGCGGCGCCGGCCGCGCCCCAGGCCCACCACCAGCGCGGGGCGAAGTGGGTGACCGTGTAGAAGCCGACGAGCACGATCGCGCCGATGACGGCGCCGACGGCGTAGCCCTTGAGCAGGTCGACGGTCCAGGCGCCCCAGCCCTGGGTGGACAGGCCGTAGCGGCGCAGGATCGACTGGCGCCACGCGGACAGGGGCAGCGCGACGACCTCGCCGACGAGGGTGACGACCAGGCCGCCGAGCAGAGCGCGGGCCAGCCAGTGGCCGCCGAACGGGCGACCGGCCTGCTCCACGAGCCAGGCGCCGGCCGGGGTGAGGCCGAGCACGAGGGCGACGATGAGGCCGAGGACGATCGAGAGATACATCCCCGGTCGCAACGCCGCATGGAAGGCGCGCCCCTGGGCGACCGCGTCGTGCGGCAGGGTGTCGAGCGCGGCGAGCTGATCGGCGCGCGGCGCGGGCGGCGCCGACCACGGCACCCGCAGCAGCGCGACGACGGCCGCGGCGACGAGCAGCACGACGAGCGTGATCGTGGCCCAGAGACGGGGAGTCATCGTGTCAGCCTATGCGGCACACCGCCGGCCGCGCCCGGCACGAGGAGCGTGATCGCGGGACGGAAGCGGGTGGTCATCGCGCCGCCGGCCGCGCCCGCACGCCAAGCCTGATCGCGGGACCGAGGGTGGGCCATCGCGCCGCCGGCCGGGCCCGGCACGAGGAGCGTGATCGCGGCACGGAAGCGGGTGGTCATCGCGCCGCCGGCCGGGCCCGGCACGAGGAGCGTGATCGCGGGACGGAAGCGGGTGGTCATCGCGGCGGCCTACGCGGCGCGCCCGCGGCGACGGCGGGGTGAGGGCACGGGGGTCACGGGGATGGCCTCGAAGTGGGTGGGCTCCAGGACGGTGACGTCGAACCCGGCCAGCTCGAACACCTCGATGGCGCGCACCTCCTCGGCGCCGAGCTGGTGCAACGCGGGCGGGGTGTCGAGCAGCAGGGTCACCACGCAACTCCTGCAGGCGTTGCCCCGCACCGAACAGCTTTCGCAGTCGACGAGCATCGCTCCTCCAATACCGACGATCCGCCGGAGCCGGGATCCGCCCGGCATATGGCGTATCGGTGAACCCGATAGCACGAACGGTAGCGAGGGGGTACGACAAAAAATGCAAACGCCCAGGTCAGAACTCTGATCACGGAGCGTACAGAGGGGCGTCGGACCCGCCGGCGCGCGGCGGTGCGGGAAACAAGGCGCCGAACGAGCCGCGCAGGAAGCGGGGCGCCGCAGGAAGCGGGGCGCCGCAGGAAGGCAGGGGTCAGGAGCGGGACAGGCGGCGCAGGAGGGTGTCGGAGGAGAGGGGGTAGGCGCCGTGGCGGCGTACGCCGTCGATGACCTCCTTGTCGGAGGAGATCACCACGATCGGGCGCCCCGCGGGTTCGGCTCGGACCAGGCGCCGGATCAGCTCGTCGGCCGTCTCGCCCTTGCGGGAGAACAGCACGCGCACGCCCCGCGGCGCCGGTGGCAGGCCGTGCACCCGCTCGGCGCCGTCGAACACGACGGTGACCTCGGCGCGGGTCTGCGCCGCGAGGCCGCCGACCCCGGCGATGAGGCGGTTGCGCTGCTGCTCGAGGGAGATCTCCGCGTACCCCTTCTTCGTGACGTTGTAGCCGTCGACGATCATGTGCGCCTTGGGCAGGCTCAGCAGCTGGTCGAGGCGGGCCGGGTCGTCGGCGTCCAGGGCGCGCGCGGCGGCGGTGACGCCCTCGGGGCGCTCGGCGGCGACGTCGGCGACGAAGTCGGCCGGGAGCTTGTCGGTCGGGTCGAGGGCGAGCTCGCGGCGCAGGCCGACGGCGGCCTGGCCGATGGTCTCGAGCAGCAGCCAGAGGCGGGCGTCGTCGACGGCGCGGGCGTCCTTGGCGCTCTGCCGCTGGGCGCCCGCGGCGGTCTCGGCCTCGGCCAGGCGGGCCCGCAGGCGGCGCAGCTCGGCGTCGTGGTCGGCGTTGACCTTGGCGGCGCGGCCCTTCTCGGCCGCGAGCATGTCGGTGGCCTTGCGCTCCTTGGCCTGCGACTCGCGCAGCGACTTGCCGAGCGCACGGGCCTCCTCGCGCAGGCCGGCCGTCTCGTCGCGGAGCCGGGCGAGCTCGTCGCGCAGCTTCTCGGCCTCGACGCGGGCGACGGCGCGGTCGTGCTCGGCGCGCGCGAGGCGCTGCTCGACGTCGCGGAGGCGCTCGGAGGCGACGGCCCCCTCGGCCTCGGCGCGCACGGTCTCGGTCGCGTCGGTGACGAGCCGGCGCCAGCCGTCGGGGCGGGCGAGGTACGCCAGCGCCGCCACCTCGACCGGGTCCGCCGCCGCCGGGGCGACCCCCTCGAGCACGGCCGCGCCCAGGTCACCGGCGTCGTTGACCACCCGGGTGGCCAGGCGCTGACGCAGCAGCGGGTCGCCGGAGAGCTGCATGGCGATGACGGGGCCGCCGAGGCGGGCGCGGCGGTTCGGGGCGAACTTGGCCACCCGGCGCAGCGGCATGGGCAGCTCTTCCAGCGGGAGCCCGGTCATGGCGCCCGCCGCGAGGGCGATCACTCGCTGCCGAACGACCTCGGGAAGCACCGGCTCGAGTTCGTCCTCCGTGGCCTGCGCAGCCTCCACCGCGGCCTCGACCTCGAGGTCGTCGGGAGCGTCGTGCGCAGACATCACTCCAGTGTCGCATTGTCGACCACATTCGCCCGGGATGGTGTCCAGGACGGCCGCCTTACCTCGGACGGCTAAAAGCTGACATATCCTTGTTTCACCCGATTAGGTGTACGGCTTGGGAGGCGGGGATGGCGGTACCGGTACCCAGCAACGAGGCGGACCGCGTCTCCGAGCTGCATGCGATGGCTGTCCTGGACACGCCGCCGGAGACCGATTTCGACGACATCGTCCGAATCGCGAGCGAGGTCTGCGGCGCGCCGATCTCGCTGGTCACGCTCGTGGACACCGAGCGGCAGTGGTTCAAGGCCAAGGTCGGCGACATGGATCTGGAGGAGACGCCCCGCGAGGTGGCCTTCTGCGCCCACGCGATCATGGGCCGCGACCTCATGGTGGTGCCCGACGCCACCGCGGACGCGCGCTTCGCCGACAACCCGTACGTCACCCAGAACGACGGCATCCGCTTCTACGCCGGCGCTCCGTTGCTCACGGCGGCAGGCGCGGCCCTGGGCACCCTGTGCGTCGTCGACCACAGCCCGCACCGGCTCAACCTCGACCAGATGAGGGCGCTGCGGGCCCTCGCCAAGCAGGTCACCGAGCTGCTCGAGCTGCGCCGGCTGGTGGTGTCCGACGACCTGCGGGCCCGGCCCGAGCCCCGGGCGGTGGACCTCGCCTACCTGACCGAGGCCCGCATCCTGGAGCTGCGCGGGATCGCGGACGCCCGCAACATCGCCATCACGCTCGGGCTGACCGACCCGGCAACGATCCACGCGGACCCGGCGCGGCTGTCCCGCGCGCTCGACTACGTCATCTTCGGCGCCCTCAAGCTGGCCCCGGCCGGCGGCCGGGTCGCGGTGCGGGTGCTGGGCACCCCGGTGCCGACGATCGAGATCGGCCACGCCGGCGGCAGCATCCGGCCCGAGTGGCAGGCCGACCTCGCCGGGCTGCGGCCCGCCGACGAGCCCGTGCCCCGGGCCGTGGCCGACATCCTGCGCGCCCACGGGGCCACCGTCATGGACACGTCGGCCATGATCGGCTCCCCCGACGTGCGCATCGAGCTGCGGTTCCCGCCCCACTAGGAATTTTTTGTCACACCCTGGTCGTAGTGTGCGCCCGTGCCCCACTACCACCAGGAATCGCTCGACGCCCTGTTCGACGACCCGCGCGCCGCCACCCTGTTCTCCACCACGTTCGTCGTGGTCGACCTGGAGACCACCGGCGGCGCCCCGGACGGCGGCGGCATCACGGAGATCGGCGCGGTGAAGGTCCGCGGCGGCGAGATCCTGGGCGAGTTCGGCACCCTGGTCAACCCGGAGGAGCGGGTGCCGGCGTTCATCACGGTGCTCACCGGCATCACCGAGATGATGCTGCTGGAGGCGCCGCGGCTGGAGACGGTGCTGCCGAGCTTCCTCGAGTTCGCCCAGGGCGCGGTGTGGGTCGCGCACAACGCGCCCTACGACACCGGGTTCCTCAAGGCGGCCTGCGCCAAGCACGGCTACGCGTGGCCGAAGCCGATCGTGCTCGACACCGCCGCGATCGCCCGGCGCGCGATGGTCGCCGACGAGGTGCCCAACCATCGCCTGTCGACCCTCGCGCGGCACTTCCGGGCCTCGACCCAGCCGGTCCACCGGGCGCTGGACGACGCCCGGGCCACCGTGGACGTGCTGCACGGGCTCTTCTCCCGGCTCGGCAGCCTCAAGGTGCACACCGTCGGCGACGTGATCGAGTTCGTCAAGGCGGTCAGCCCGGCCCAGCGGCGCAAGAAGCACCTGGCCGAGGGGCTGCCCGACGCGCCCGGGGTCTACATCTTCCGGGGGCACAAGGACCGGCCGCTCTACATCGGCACCAGCTCCTCCATCGCGACCCGGGTGCGCAGCTACTTCACGGCGGCGGAGAAGCGCGCGCGGATCAGCGAGATGATCAACGCGGCCGAGCGCGTCGAGGCCATCCCGTGCGCGCACTCGCTGGAGGCCGAGGTGCGCGAGCTGCGCCTGATCGCGGCGCACAAACCGCCGTACAACCGCCGCTCGAAGTTCCCGGAGCGCGTGGTCTGGCTCAAGCTCACCGCGGAGGCCTACCCGCGGCTGTCGATCGTGCGGGAGGTGCAGGGCGACGGCGCCGCCTACCTCGGGCCGTTCGGCTCGCGGCGCTTCGCCGACCTCGCGGCGGCCGGGCTCTACGACGCGCTGCCGATCCGCCAGTGCACCCACAAGCTGTCGCTGCGCACCCAGACCCCGGCGTGCGCGCTCGCCGAGCTGGGCCGCTGCCCGGCCCCGTGCGAGCACCGGATCTCGGCCGAGGACTACGAGACGGCGGCCGCGGCGCCGTTCCGGGCGGCCACGGTCGGCGACCCCGGGCCGGTCGTGCGGGGACTCATGGCGCGGATCGAGGCCCTGGCCGAGGCCGAGCGCTACGAGGACGCGGCGACGATCCGGGGCCGGCTCGTCGCGTTCCTGCGCACCGCGATCCGCCAGCAGCGGCTGGCCGGGCTGAGCGGGCTGCCCGAGGTGGTGGCCGCGCGCCCCTCGGCCTCCGGGGGCTGGGAGATCGCGGTGGTGCGGCACGGGCGACTCGCGGCCGCAGGCGTTTCACCCCCGAGGGTGCATCCACAGCCGACGCTGGATGTGGTGTTGGCCACAGCGGAAACCGTCCAGCCCGGGCCGGGACCGACGCCGCGGGCCTCCCCGGAGGAGACCGAGCGCATTCTGGCGTGGCTCGAGCGGCCCGAGACGCGGCTGGTCAAGACCGATATCGGCTGGTCGTCGCCGGTGGACGGGGCCGCGCGGTGGCGGCCGTTCCTCGTGCGGGCCGAGGCGGCCGCCTCGGTTCAGACCGACTTGGACGGGTAGGTACATCGGACGAACGACCATACTCAAATGACCGATCGGATGCCCGGTGGGAAACTAGGCTGGAACCTACCCAAACCCAGGCCTGTGCAGGCCCGTCGGTGAGGAGGTGCCGCTATGGAGCCCGGAATGCAACCCGGCGCGTCTTTTGGTGCGGGCTCCTCCCCGGCACCGGGCGCCCTTCCAAGTTCGGCACTGCCGAGTGTTGAGTCCCACGAGCCGGGGGCTTCAAACATCTCGGGTGCGGCGGATGTCGCGGGCCCCAATGCGACGCACAGCGAGTACATGGTGGACCCAGCGGCGTCGGACGGCAACCCCATGGAGTTTCCGAATTTCCGCGGCGCCGGGACGAATCCGCTCGCAGGCCCGATGACCAGCCAGGACGCGCACCGGCTGGTCGACGAGGCGGTCGCGGCGCTGGACGACTCCGGCGTGTCGCCGCCGGGCCGCCTCTCCCCCGACGACGGATCGGGCGGAACCCTCGGGGCGGTCGGGCCGCGGACGATACGCGTCGAGAACCTCGGGTCCGGCGGGTTCCTGGCCCCGGGCGAGCGGGCCCGGCCGGCGGAGATGTTCCTCGGGCCCAAAGGACTCCCCACCGCGACCATCGCGACGCCCGAGCGGCGGCGGGTCGCGCCGCCAGGCGAGCGGGCCGGGACCGAGCGGTCGCCGAACGACCGGGGCGGCGACGGCACCGAGCACCCACACGAACAGCAGCACGCGGACCGAGTGCCCGCGGATCGGATGAGCCTGGATCGAGCCCGACGGCCCGACCACGCGCCGGCCGACCGCGGGCATCAGCATGACCGGGCAGTGAACGACCGCGCCCCCTCCGCCGAGCGACCCACGAACGAGCACGGCGGGCGGGCCGAGCGCGGGGGCAACGAGCACGAGTCACGAGCCGGTGGACCCGACTGGCCCGCCAACGACCGGACGATCGAGAACCGGCCGCGACGCACCGAGACAGAGACCGAGACCGAGGCTCAGACCGCCCCGGCCGACGAGCCGGAGACCCCCGGCGAGGCGACCGAGACCGCCGAGGGTGGGAAACCGCGCAACACGCACGAGCCGGACGCGAGCCGCACAGGCCGCAAGAACGCGCTGCCCCGGCCGAGCCGGCGGGAGCCGATGCTCGACGACCGGTACGCGGCGCCCCGCAAGAAGCTGATCGCGCCGGCGGCCGACGACTCACCCGAGGTACCGCCGCCGCCGAGCTATCAGGCGCTCGCCGGGGGCACGGTGCCGGGCGACCCGACCGCCACGTACACGGCGATCATCGGGGCCCGGCTGCGGGCGATGCTGCCGTGGCAGTCCGGCGACGATCCGATGGCGGGCATTCTCCGGGTACACCGGCAGATCCATCCATCCGCGGACATCGCGCTGCTGCGCCGGGCATATGCGACCGCCGAGCAGATGCACCGCGGGCAGATGCGCAAGAGCGGCGAGGCCTTCATCTCGCACCCGCTGGAGGTCACCGAGATCCTCGCGGACCTCGGGATGGACACGACGACGCTGGTCGCGGCCCTGCTGCACGACACCGTCGAGGACACCGACTACACCCTCGGGGCGTTGGAGCGAGACTTCGGCGGCGAGGTCGCGCTGCTCGTCGACGGCGTCACGAAGTTCGACAAGATGTTCTACGGCGCCGACGCCGAGGCCGAGACGATCCGCAAGATGATCGTCGCCGCCGGGCGGGACGTGCGGGTGCTCGTCATCAAGCTCGCCGACCGGCTGCACAACATGCGCACCATCGACGCGCGGTCGGTCAAGAGCCGGGTCCGCATCGCCACCGCGACGCGGGAGGTGCTGATCCCGCTGTGCGAGCGGCTCGGCATCCAGGCGCTGAAGCGGGAGCTCGAGGACTGGGTGCTGCGGGCGGTGTCGCCCAGCGGCTACGCGGTGGTCGCCGACTACGTGGAGCAGCGGGTCGGCTGGGACGGCTACCTCGAGAAGATCATCTCTGCCGTGAGCGGCGACCTCAAGCGCTTCGGCCTCGACGCCACCGTCTCCCCCCGGCCGCGGCACCTGCACTCCATCTGGAAGGACACCGTCGACGGCAACCACGCCGAACCGCACGACCTGCCCCGGGTCGTGATCGTGGTCGACGGGCCCGACACCGACTGCTATGCGGCGCTGGGCGCCGTCCACGGCAAGTGGCGGCCGGTCCCCGGGCGGTTCAAGGACTTCATCGCGACGCCGAAGAACAACAACTACAAGTCGCTGCACACCACGGTGCTCGGGCCCGAGGGCCGCTCGGTCGAGGTGCTGATCCGCACCGTCGAGATGCACCAGGCGGCGGAGTACGGCATCGTCGCGAACTTCCGCTACCCGAGCACCGCCGCGCGCTTCGGCCCCGCGTCCAAGGCCGAGCAGCTCGACTGGCTGCGCCGGCTGCTCGACTGGGAGGCGGCCGCCTCCGACCCGTCGCAGTTCATCGCCTCGCTGCGCTGCGACCTCGCCGAGGACCAGATCCTCGTGCTCACGGCGGGCGGCGGGCGCCCGGTGCTGCTGCCCGAGGACGCGACGCCGGTCGACCTCGCGTACATCCTCGGCGCCGACGTCGGCAACCGATGTATCGGCGCCCGGGTCAACGGCCGCCTCACCGCGGTCTCCTCCCCCCTCGCCGACGGCGACACGGTCGAGATCATCACCCGCGCCGGCCAGCGCGACGAGTTCGACTTCGACGCGGACGCCCCGGCGCGCGGGCCGTCTCCGGAATGGCTGGACTTCGTGCGTACTCCGCACGCCCGCCTCCACATCAGCCGATGGTTCGAGGCCCACGAGGCCCCGGCGATCACCGTCGCCAACAAGGTCCGCCTGGGCCGGCTCGCCATCGGGCTCGCGCTGCGCCAGCAGGGCCGCGGCCTCGCCAGTGACCTGCCGCTCGTGCGCCTCGCGCCCCGCCTCGGCTTCCCCGACCTCGAGACCCTCCTCGTCGCCGTCGCCGACCACGCCCGCACCGCCGACGAGGTCGTGGCCGAGCTGATCGCTCTGGTCGACCACTCGCCGCATTAGCCCCGCGCGCGATTCACTAGCCTTACCGGATGACCGACATGCGTGGGCGCGTGCGCGCGCTGGCGTACCGCACGTTCTACCGGCTCCCCGGGCGCTGGAAGCGGCGAATCGTGCGCACGTTCCAGCCGACGTACACCATCGGCGCCGTCGCGATCGTCCGCGACCCCGCGCTCACGCAGATCCTGCTGCTGCGCCAGCCGCCCGGCGCCGGCTGGTCGCTGCCGGCCGGGCTGATGGACCGCGGCGAGACCCCGGCCCAGACCGCCGCCCGCGAGCTGCACGAGGAGACCGGCGTCAGGCTCCCGCCGGAGCGGATGCGCCCGGCCGCCCCCAACGCGATCGTGCACACCCGCGGCCAGTGGGTCGACATGGTCTTCGAGGCCGAGATCGAGCCCGGCGACGAGCTCGTCGTCGACCACGCCGAGATCCTCGAGGCGGCCTGGCACCGGGTCGACAACCTGCCGCCGCTGACCGTGTCCACGTCCCGGCTGCTCGCGCACTACGGCATCGGGCCGTACAAGGACTACCCGGAGGTCCTGGAGGCATGAGCGCCGACGTCTGCGCCGTGGTCCTCGCGGCCGGTGAGGGCCGGCGGCTGCGGCCGCTGACGGAGCACCTGCCCAAGGCGCTGTGCCCGGTGGGCAACGTCGCGCTGCTGGACCGGGCGCTGGAACGGGTGCGGCGGCTCGGGCTGGACCCCGCCGTCAACGCCTGCTACCTCGGGCACCTCGTCGCCGAGCACGTCGGCTCGCGCGCCCACCTGTCCGTCGAGCCCGGCGACCCGCTCGGCACCGCCGGCGGGATCGGGCTGCTGCGGGACTGGATCGGCGGGCGGGGCGTGCTGGTGGGCAACGCCGACGCGTACCTGGCCTCGGAGCTGGCCCCCGGCGCGGACATCGCCGCGCTGCTGGACGGGTGGGACGGGGACACGGTGCGGCTGCTCGGGGTGCCGGGCCCGCCGTACGAGTTCGGCTCCCACCGCTTCGCCGGGTTCTCGCTGCTGCCGTGGGACCTGGTGAAGGGTCTCGAGCCGGAGCCGTCCGACCTCGTCCGGCTCGCGTGGCGGCCCGCGGAACGGCAGGGGCGGCTGGAGGTCGTCGAATACCCGGGCACCTACCTGGACACCGGCACTCCCGCGGATTATCTGGCGGCGAACCTGCATGCGGTACACGGGGAAAATCTCGTGGCCGCGGACGCCGTCGTGACCGGAACGCTCGACGGGGCCGTCGTCGGCAGCGGGGCCCACGTCGCCGGACGGGTCAGCGGCGGGGTGGTGTGGCCGGGCGGGGTCGTCGCGGCGGGCGAGACCCTGCGGCAGGCGATCCGGGTCGGCCGGTCGCTCACCGTCCCCGCGCACTAGCATGGCTGTTGTCCACAGGCCGGAAGGAGCTCCGCAGGTGATCACCGCGATCGTCCTCATCGACTGCGCCACCGACTCGATCCCGGAGGTGGCCGAGAACATCGCCAACCTCGACGGCGTCAGCGAGGTGTACTCCGTCGCCGGCAACGTGGACCTCATCGCCATGGTGCGGGTGCAGCAGTTCGACGAGATCGCCGAGGTCATCGCGAACCGCATCTCCAAGGTTCCCGGGGTTGTGGAGACGGACACCCACATCGCATTTCGTGCGTATTCCCGCCACGATCTGGAAGAAGCTTTCGCGATCGGGCTCCCCGACGCCGACTAATTCCTGTTTGCCCTGCTGAGGCCCCTTTGCAGTGGTTCAAATCGCATCGAATGCGGGCTCCGGAGGCGGTACCCTCGCCGCCATGAGGATCGGCATCGTAGGAGCCACCGGGCAGGTCGGCAGCGTCATGCGCCACATCCTGGCCGAGCGGCAGTTCCCGGTAGACGAGTTGCGCCTGTTCGCCTCCGCCCGCTCGGCGGGGCGGACCATCGACTGGCAGGACAAGCAGGTCACGGTGGAGGACGCGGAGACCGCGGACTACGCCGGGCTGGACGTCGTGCTGTTCTCCGCGGGCAAGGGCACGTCGAAGGAGCTCGCCCCGAAGGTGGCCGCCGCGGGCGCCGTCGTGATCGACAACTCCTCCGCGTGGCGGATGGACCCCGAGGTGCCGCTCGTCGTCGCCGAGGTCAACCCGCACGCCGCCGCCAACCGGCCCAAGGGGATCATCGCCAACCCGAACTGCACCACGATGGCCGCGATGCCCGTGCTGCGCCCCCTGCACGACGAGGCCGGGCTGGTGGCCCTGGTCGCCTCGACGTACCAGGCCGTCTCCGGCGCGGGGCTGGCCGGCGTCGCCGAGCTCGACGAGCAGGTGCGCAAGGTCGCCGACGGCGCCGCGGCGCTCGCCTTCGACGGCTCCGCCGTGGCGTTCCCGGCCCCGGCCAAGTTCGCGCGGCCGATCGCCTTCAACGTGCTCCCGCTCGCCGGCGGCCTCGTCGACGACGGCTCCTTCGAGACCGACGAGGAGCAGAAGCTGCGCAACGAGAGCCGGAAGATCCTCGAGATCCCGGACCTCCGCGTCTCCGGCACGTGCGTCCGCGTGCCCGTCTACACCGGGCACTCCCTGCAGATCAACGCCCGCTTCGCCCGGCCCATCTCGGTCGCGCGCGCGACGGAGCTGCTGGCGTCGGCGCCGGGCGTGGCGCTGAGCGACATCCCGACGCCGCTGCAGGCCGCCGGCGCCGACCCGTCGTTCGTCGGCCGCATCCGCGTGGACGAGACCGTGGACAACGGCCTCGCCCTGTTCATCTCGAACGACAACCTGCGCAAGGGCGCGGCGCTGAACGCGGTGCAGGTGGCGGAGCTGCTCATCGCGTAGTGGCCCGATTACACCGCGCCCACCTTCAATGTGATCAACTTGAATGGCCGTGCTAGGCTAGGTGTATATCGGAATGCGGCACCTCGAGGGTCTCTGCATTGTCTGAGCTCTCCCGGGTCGGACGCGTGCGATGGTTTCGCGTCCGGCCCGGGCCCTCAGAGGTGGCGGCCGAACCAGTCGAGGATCGCGTCGAAGCGCTGGATGCGGTGCGACGGCCGGCCGGTCCTCGACAGCTCGTGCCCCTCCCCCGGAAAGAGCAGCAGCTCGGCCGGGGCGCCGTTGCGCTTCAGGGCCACGAAGAGGCGGTAGGCCTGCTCGACGGGGCAGCGCCAGTCCTGCTCGGAGTGGATGATGAGCATCGGCAGCGAGATGCGGTCCGCGTAGGACAGCGGGCTCTGGCGGGCGACCTCGCCGCCGTACAAGGCGTCGGCGAAGAACCAGCCGATGTCCGACGAGCCCGTGAAGCTGTCGATCGCGTTGACGGCCCGCTCGGAGACGGCCGCGCGGAAGCGGTCGCCGTGGTGGGCGGCGAGCCAGGTGGTCATGAAGCCGCCGTGGGAGCCGCCGAGCACGCCGACGCGGGACGCGTCCAGGCCGGGGTCCCGCAGGGCCTCGTCGAGCAGCGCCAGCAGGTCGGTCGCGCTCACCTCGCCCACGTTGCCGCGGATGGGCTCGCCGTGGGCCTCGCCGTAGCCGGACGAGCCGCGCGGGTTGCCGTAGACGACCGCGTAGCCGGCGTCCGCGTAGACCTGGGGCTCGTCGAAGAGGCGCCAGCCGTACTGGCTGTAGGGGCCGCCGTGGATCATGAGGAGCACCGGGTGGGGGCCCTCGCCGGCGGGGCGGACGATCCAGCCGTGGACCGGGTAGCCGTCCGGGGCCGTGGCCGTCAGCTCGACCTGCTCCAGCGCCTCGAAGCCCTCGTTGAACGCCGTCAGCTGCCGGCCACCGGCGTGGAGCTCGCCCCAGTTGGACGGATTCGCCTCATTTGTCACGATAACACCGTTTTGGCAGGCGAACGCGGCCACCTGGAGGGCGCCGGTCACGAGGGGCGTCGGCTCCTCGCCGGTGTACGGGACGCGCAGGAGCTCCACCGCGCCCCGGTTCTCGGTCGTGAACAGGGCGCCCTCCGGCGTCACGTCCATGTCGCCGCCCGGCATGGCCAGGTGGTGGCGCGCCGGGTCCAGCAGCGGGACCGCCTCGCCGCCCTCCAGCGGGATTGACCAGAGGGACTCGTTTCGCAGTACCGCCGCCGCCGGAGACGCCGTGAAGAGGACCGCGCGGCCGTCCGGGCGGAAGCGGGGCCGCGCGGCCGCGAACGTGCCGCTGGTCAGGACCCGCTGGTCCGAGCCGTCCGCGCGGCAGACGCACACGTCCGCGGCCCAGTCGTCGCCGGGCGGGGCGAGGTAGGTCAGCCACTCGCCGTCCGGGGAGAAGCGCGGGTCGCCCTGGCCTTCAATCAGCCGGGTGAGCTCGCCCGTCGGGGTCACCGTGAAGATGTGGGACGGGCGGTCGCGGAAGAAGCCCAGGCCGTCCAGGCGGTTGAAGACCTGGGTGAGCCGTCTCGGGGGTTCGCCGTCGGGGCCGATCCGCTCGCCGTCGTCCGTGCTGGCGGTGCCGTAGCGGGACTCCTGCGGTACCCGGGCGGAGAATGCCAGCCGGGCACCGTCGGGCGACCAGTCGGGCACGCCCGCGCCCAGGGGGCAGTCGGTCAGCGGCCACGCGTCGCCGCCGGTCAGCGGCAGGAGCCACAGCTGGGGCTTGGCGGCCTTGTCGGCGCGGCGCAGGAAGGCGAGGAGCCGGCCGTCGGGCGAGAAGCGCGGGGCGCTGTCGTGCCAGCCGCGGGTGAGCTGCTCCGCGGGGCGCGAGCCGTCGACCGGCACGAGCCAGAGCTGCGAGGTGTACGAGTCGGTGGCGAGATCGGCGCGCGCGACGGCGACGACAGCGACGCGGCCGTCGGGGCTGAGGGTCGGCGTCCCGGGTGTGCGGATTTGCGGCAGATCGGCGGGTTTCACGAGCAGCACAGTAACCGCGAGGGGGCCGCATTACTTGCGGGTAACCTCCTACCCCTACCCTACGAGCATGGAACCGACGCTGGAGACCGTGGTTCGCGGGTCCGACTCGATCGCCCTGCACGTGTATCCGGCGCCCGATGACGCGCCCACGCTCGCGGTGCTCTGGCCGGCCATGGGCGTGCCCGCCCGGTACTACCGCAAGTTCGCGGGCGAGCTGGCCGCGGCCGGCGTCGCCGTGGTGGTCGCGGATCTGCGCGGGACGGGGGCGAGCTCGCCGCGGCCCGGGCGGGGGTCGCGGTACGGGCTGGGTGATCTCACGGCCGATGTCGACGCGGTGCTGACGCACCTCAAGCCCCGGCGGGCGGGGCGGCGGACGATCCTGGTGGGGCATTCGCTGGGCGGGCAGGCGTGCGCGCTGCACCTGGCCTTCGAGGCGGCGGGGGCGTACGGGGCCGCGAGCGATGTGGCCGGGCTGGCGCTGCTCGCGGTCGGGCTGCCGTACTGGCGCAGCTACCCCGGCGGGCAGCGGCTGCCGATCCTGCTGCAGACCCAGGCGCTCGGGGTGGCCTCGGCGGCGCTGCGGGTCTGGCCCGGCTGGGGCTTCGGGGGGCGGCAGGCTCGCGGGGTGATCCGGGACTGGGCGTACACGGCCCGCACGGGGCGGTATCCGCGCCTCGGCGGGGTCGATGTCGAGGCCGCGTTCGCGAACGTCAGGACGCCCGTCCTCGCGGTCGACGTGGCCGGGGACCGGTACACGCCGCCCGGGACCGTGTCCCGGCTGCTCGACAAGCTCTCGGCGGCGCCGGTCACGCGTGAGCGCTATGCGCCCGAGGCGGCCGTCGACCACTTCCGCTGGGCCAAGCACGGCGAGGAGTTGGCCGGTCGGGTCGCCGCGTGGGCACAGGGCCTGTAGATCGGGGTGCCGGGGGTGCCGTTCCTCTTTGTAGCACCATAACATGCCGAGACAATTTCACGTTTTTTCCGTCACCGCGCGATCACCCACCGCGATGACAGAGACGAATCGGCCCCCGGATTCCTATGAATCCGGGGGCCGTCTCGTGTTGGATCAGGGGCTCAGTGACCCGAGCCGATCTCCTCGCGGTTGGCGTCCTCCACCGTGCGCTGCGACGGCTTCGCCGGAGGGGCGGCCTTCTCGATCGGGTAGAAGAAGCCCTTCACCGTCGGCGCGAGCGCGCCGAGGCGGTTCATCTTCTTCGGCACGACCCAGCCACCGTATTCGAGGCCGTGGTGGCCATCCCCCTCCGCGTGGCCGTTCGCCGTCGGCAGCGGCTGGTGCACCTCGATGAAGCGGCCGTCCGGCAGGCGCCGGATGATGCCCGTCTCCACGCCGTGCGACAGGACCTCGCGGTCGTGCTGCTGCAGGCCCAGGGCCAGGCGGTACGCCACGTAGTAGGCCAGCGGCGGCAGGACCAGGATGCCGATGCGGCCGGCCCAGGTCATCGCGTTGAGGCTGATGTGGAACTTGTCGGCCAGCACGTCGTTGCCGCCGGAGATGAGCAGCACGACGTAGAACGCGATCGCCATGGCGCCGAGGGCCGTGCGGAACGGGTTGTCCCGCGGGCGCTCGAGCAGGTTGTGCACGGACTTGTCCTTGCTGAACCGCGCCTCGATGAACGGATAGAAGATCGGCAGCATGGTCAGGATGCCTGGCAGCACCACCGTGGGCCAGAAGATCGGCGGCAGGGTGTAGCCGTCACCCCATCCGAACAGGTCGAAGCGGATCTCCCACGCGGGGAACAGACGCGTCGAGCCGTCCAGGAACATGACGTACCAGTCGGGCTGGCTCGCCGCCGAGACCACCGCGGCCTTGTAGGGGCCGAACAGCCAGATCGGGTTGATCTGGAAGAGACCCGCGAGCGCGGCGATCATGGCGAACACGATCATGAAGAAGCCGCCGGCCTTGGCCGCGAAGCCGGGGAACATCCGCACGCCGACCACGTTCTCGTTGGTCCGGCCGGGGCCGGGCCACTGGGTGTGCTTCTGCTTCACCAGCAGGCCCATGTGGACGCTGATGAGCGCGAGCAGCGCACCCGGGATGAGCAGCACGTGGACGATGTACAGGCGGTCGAGGATGACCTCGCCCGGGAACTCCCCGCCGAAGAGCGAGGTGCTGATCCAGGTGCCGATGATCGGGATGGACAGGATGATCGCGGAGGCGATGCGCAGGCCGGTGCCGGACAGCGCGTCGTCCGGCAGCGAGTAGCCGCCGAAGCCCTCCAGGAAGCCCATCCAGAACAGCAGCACGCCGACGATCCAGTTGGCCTCGCGCGGCTTGCGGAACGCGCCGGTGAAGAAGACGCGGAACATGTGCACCACGATCGCGGCCATGAACAGCAGGGCCGCCCAGTGGTGCATCTGGCGCATGAACAGGCCGCCGCGCACGTCGAACGACAGGTGCAGGGCGGTGTTGTACGCCTGCGACATCTCCACGCCCCGCAGCGGGGTGTAGCTGCCGTTGTAGACGGTCTCGGCCATCGACGGGTCGAAGAACAACGCCAGGAAGATGCCGCTGAGCAGCAGCACGATGAACGAGTAGAGCGCGATCTCACCCAGCAGGAACGACCAGTGGTCGGGGAAGACCTTGTTCAGCAGGCGGCGCAGCGGGGTGGCCGCCTGGAACCGCTCGTCGAGCGCCCCCGCCGACTTGGCCGGCAGGGCGCGGAGGTCGATCTTGCGCCGTTTCATGGCCGCTCCCAGAAGGCGGGTCCGATGGCAACCTTGTAGTCGGACGTCGCGACGAAGTATCCCTCATCGTCCACGGTGATCGGCAGTTGCGGCAGCGCCCGGCTGGCGGGGCCGAAGACCGGCCGCGCGTTGTCGGTGATCTGGAACTGCGACTGGTGGCACGGGCACAGCAGGCGGTTGGTCTGCTGCTCGTAGAGGCTGGCGGGGCAGCCCGCGTGGGTGCAGATCTTCGAGTAGGCCACGTAGTTCTGCCACTGCGAGCCCTTGTTGATTTCCTTGGCGTTCTTCAGCGTCTCCAGGGCGTCCCCCTCACGCAGGTGCATGAGCAGGGTCGGCGAGTCCGCGTACTTGTTGCTCGCGCCGCCGGGGATGCCGGGGAAGACGGTGATCTGGCCGCCGACGCTGACGTCGGCCGGGCGGATCGGGGTGCCGTCCTCGTGGGTGAGGCGCACCGGCTTGCCGCCGTTCTTCTTCGGGTCCCAGCCGGTGGTGAAGAAGACGTTCTCGCCGTTCTGCGTCGGCGCCTTGATCATCGAGCCGACGAGCAGCGCGCCGGCGACCGCGCCGAGCGGGGCCGCGCCGGCCGCGAACGCCAGGCCGACGAACTTGCGGCGCTTGAGGCCGAGCTCGTCGCCCATGTTCAGGATCGTGGCCGCGGTGAGCTTCTGCTCGGTGCTGTCCGACGCCCCGTCGTGGCGCTCCTGGATCGAGACCTCCTCGGGGAGGAGCTTCTTCGACCAGGTGATGATGCCCAGGCCCAGGGTCAGCAGGGCCAGGCCGAGCGTCGCGCCGAGGATCGGCGTGTAGTACGGGTACAGCTTCTGGTAGGTCGCGTCGCCGTGCCCGTAGTGCCACGGCCACGCGATGAAGGCGACCACGAACACGGTCCCCATGAGCCCGGTGAGCAGGAACAGGAAGGCCAGCACGCGCTCGACGCGCTTCTCGGCCTTGGTGCCCGGCACCGGGAAGCGCGGCGCGTAGTGCACGATCTCGACGCCGTCGCGGCGAGCGCCCTCCTTGACGAGGTCGAACCGGGTGAGGCTCGGGTCGCTCGCGTCGAACTGCTCCTCCGTGGGAGCGGTGTGGGTGGTCATGACTTCCCTGCAATCCACAGCGTGGCGAACACGAGCGCCGCGATACCGACGAGGAAGATGACAAGCCCCTCGGGGACCGGTCCGTAGCGGCCGATGTTCCAGCCACCGGGGTCCGTCGACGACGACTTGTTCAGGGTCTGGATGTAGGCGATGATCGCGGCCTTGTCGTCCGGGCTCAGCTGGTTGTTGCCGAACACGGGCATGTTCTGCGGGCCGGTCAGCATGGCGCCGTAGATGTCGCGGTTGGTGGAGTGCTCCAGCGTCGGGGCGAACTTGCCCGAGGACAGCGCGCCGCCGCCGGTGCTGAACGCGTGGCAGGACGAGCAGTTGACGCGGTAGAGCTCGCCGCCGTGCGCGACGGTCTTCGGGTCGGCCTGCGCCTTCTTGACGTCCTCATCCAGGCTCTGCGCGCTGGGCAGCTGCGGCCCGCCGCCGAGTTCCTGGATGTAGGCGCCGATGTCGGCGGCGTCCTTCTCGCTGTACATCGGCGCCTTGCGCTGGGCCTGCGCCTCCTGGCGGGCCAGCGGCATGCGGCCGGTGTTGACCTGGAACTCGACCGCCGCGGAGCCCACGCCGATCAGGCTCGGGCCGCGGTCCTGCACGCCCTGCCCGTTCGTGCCGTGGCAGGTGATGCAGCTGGTCTCGTACAGTTCCTTGCCGTGCTTGGCGGCGTCCGAGAGGGCCGGCACGTCCTCGGCGCGGCCGACGCCCGGGGCGTATGCGCTGTAAAGGCCGCCGACAATCGTGAGCGCGGCGATCAGGCGCACGGCCGCCTCCAGCCGGCGGCGCAGCTTGCCCCGCGCCGCGCGCGCGCCTCCCGGCACCAGCCGGGCAAGCGGCCGCTTGCTCTGTTCGGAAGTCATGGCCTCACCTTTGTCGTCATCACCTATGTCGTCTCGGTGGTTGTTCGGTGGTGGTGGTCCCTGCGGGGGTGGTCCAGAGCGTGACGGGGCCCGGATGCGACGACCTACTGCAGGAAGTAGATCATCGCGAACAGCGCGATCCAGACCACGTCGACGAAGTGCCAGTAGTACGACACGACGATCGCCGCCGTCGCCTGGGCCGGCGTGAAGCGCCCCATCGTCGTGCGGATGAGGTAGATGACGAATGCGATGAGGCCGCCCGTGACATGGAGGCCGTGGAAGCCGGTCGTCAGGTAGAACATCGAGCCGTACCCGTCGCCGTTGATCTTCACACCCTCGCCCACGAGGTTGCGGTACTCGTTCACCTGGCCGAGCACGAAGGTCAGACCCATGATGAACGTCAGCGCGAACCACCGGCGCAGGCCGTGCACGTCACCGCGCTCGGCGCGGAACACGCCGATCTGGCAGGTGATGGACGACAGCACGAGGATGACGGTGAACGTCAGAGCGTAGGGAATGTTCAGCGCCTCGGTGTGCTTCTCCCAGAGCTCCGGCGCAGCCGCGCGGATCGAGAAGTACATCGCGAAGAGCGCCGCGAAGAACATCAGTTCGCTGGAGAGCCACACGATCGTCCCGACACTGACCATGTTGGGCCTGGTCAGTGAGTGGATCTGGCTCTTGGCAATCGCTGGGGCCGCAGTCACAGCGTCATTATTGCCCCCGATCATCACCGAGTTTGCGCGGGGTCCACCAGACACGGACGATTCGTGCGGCGGCATAGTGTGGACACGTGCTCCAAGCTGCCGAATCAGGTCCTCCGACCGCCACCGCGATCCTCGGGTCGTTCCACGTCTCGTGGCTGACGCTGGTGCTGCTCGCCGCCGCCGGGCTGTACCTGGCGGGGGTCGTGAAGCTGCGCCGGCGCGGCGACCGCTGGCCGCTCGCGCGGACCCTGTTGTTCCTGTTCCCGGGTCTCGGAGCCATCGCGTCTGTCACGATGAGCGGAGTCGAGGAGTACGACACGACGCTGCTCAGCGTCCACATGGTGCAGCACATGGTGCTGTCCATGATCGCGCCGATCTTCCTGGCGCTGGGCGCTCCGGTGACGCTGGCACTGCGCACGCTGCCCGGTGGCGGGCGCCGGACCCTGCTCGCGGTCGTGCATTCGCGAGCGGCGCGCATCCTGGCGTTTCCGTTGGTGGCGTTCGGCTTCTTCGTCGTGACGCCGTTCGTGCTCTATTTCACGAATCTGTACGAGCTCACGATGCGCCACGAGTGGTTCCACGAGGTCACGCACGCGCATTTCATCGCGGTGGGCTGCCTGTTCTTCTGGCCGCTGATCGGGCTGGACCCGCTGCCGGGGCGGTGGCCCTATCCCGCCCGCGCGCTGCTGATGTTCCTGTCCACGCCGTTCCACACGGTGCTCGGGCTCACGATCATGCAGAGCAAGACGCTGCTGGGCGGGGACTGGTATCCGTCGCTGCACCTGAGCTGGGCCGACCCCGTCGCCGACCAGGTCCTCGCGGGCGGGATCCTGTGGGCCGGCGGCGAGTTCGTCTCGGTGACGATGCTCGCGGTGCTGGTCGTGCAGTGGATGCGCCAGTCGGACCGGGAGGCCAGGCGCATCGACCGGCGCCTCGACCGGGAGGAGCGGCTGTCGCAGGAGGAGGCGGAGTGGTCCGCCCGCACGGGAATTTCCATAGCCCCTGACGGGGCACCGACCGCGAAACTCGAGGACGGTACGATCCCGGAGGCAGACGCCACACGAGGAGCAGCGCGCACATGAGCGAGCACATTGTCCTGCTGTACAGCGACGACGCCGAGGTCCGCGACCGCATGCGGCTGGCCATCGGCACCCGCCCCGCGGCCGACCTGACGGTGAAGTTCGTCGACGCGTCGACGTACGCCGAGGTCGTCAAGCTGGTCGACGACACCGACGTCGACCTGCTGGTGCTCGACGGCGAGGCGACGCCCGGCGGCGGCCTGGGCATCGCCCGGCAGCTCAAGGACGAGGTCAACGACGCGCCGCCGGTGGTGCTGGCCATCGCCCGCGCCGCCGATCGCTGGCTGGCGTCCTACGCGAAGGTCGAGGGCACGATCATGTACCCGCTCGACCCCGTGACCACCGGGGAGACCGTCTCCGGCCTGCTCCGCGCATACCCCGCCATCCGCCGGTAGGGCGCTGCGGCGCACCGGCAGGGCCGCCGGTGCAGCACGCGGGTGCCCAGTTTCCCCTCTGGAGGCCGCCATGGGCGACCGCACCTGGCCGACGCTGCTCACCGCCCTGCTCCGCGGGGAGGACCTGTCCACCGAGGACACCCGGTGGGCGATGGGCGAGATCTTCTCCGGCTCCGCCACGCAAGTGCAGACCGCGGCCTTCGTGATCGCGCTGCGGGCCAAGGGCGAGACCCCGGCCGAGGTGGCCGGGTGCGCGGAGATGATGCTGGAGTTCGGCGCGAAGGTGCCGGTCTCCGACGCGCTGCGCAACGCGGCCGTGGACATCGTCGGCACCGGCGGCGACCGGGCGAACACCGTGAACATCTCGACGATGGCCGCGGTCGTGACCGCCGCCGCCGGGGTGCCCGTGGTGAAGCACGGCAACCGGGCCGCGTCGTCGTCGACCGGCGCCGCGGACCTGCTCGAGCGGCTCGGCGTGACCATCGACATGGGCCCGCAGGACGTGGCGCGCTGCGTGGACGAGGTCGGCATCGGCTTCTGCTTCGCCGCCCGGTTCCACCCGGGGATGCGTCACGCGGGTGTACCGCGCCGTGAGATGGGCGTGCCGACGGTGTTCAACTTCCTCGGCCCGCTCACGAACCCGGCCCAGCCGACGGCGGCCACGATCGGCTGCTTCGACCTGCGCATGGCCCCGGTGATGGCCGACGTGCTGGCCGGGCGCGGCTTCTCGGTGCTGGTCGTGCGCGGCGAGGACGGCCTGGACGAGTTCACGACCGCGGCCCCGACCCGCGTGTGGGTGGTCGGCGGCGGCACGGTCACCGAGACCCTGTTCGACAGCACCGACCTCGGCCTGGCCCGCTCCGCCCCCGGCGACCTGCGCGGCGGTGACTCGGAGCACAACGCGGACGTGGCCCGGCGGATGTTCGCCGGCGAGCCGGGCCCGGTGCGCGACGCGGTGCTGCTCAACGCGGCCGCGGCGATCGCGGCGCGGGCCGGCGGGCTGACCGTCGCGGACCTGGGCGCGCAGCTCAAGGCGGGCCTGGACCGGGCGGCCGCGGCGGTGGACTCGGGCGCGGCGACGGCCCTGGTGCAGCGCTGGACGGCGTTCGAGGCGAATCCGTCCGAGGGGTAGTACGAACTCGGACATAACCAGCGGTGTATCTCCACCGTTGTTGAGGCATGGCCGAACTGCCGCGTAACAACCTCAAGAAGGCGGTGCTCTCCGCGGTCGTGGCGGGCGCGCTGACGATCGGCTTCGCCGGCATGATGGCGAAGTCGTGCGGCGCGCCGGTCAAGCAGCAGGCGGAGGCCGCCAACCAGGCGCTGGAGATGGTCGACTCGCTGGCCTCGCGGCTGGTGCTGGGCCTGGACACGGACGCGACGCTGCAGTACGCGACGCCCTCCGGCGCCATCGTGACCGTCTCGCAGTCCTCGCCCCGGCGGGCGTACCGCAGCGGCGGCGTGACCTACATCTCCAGCCCCGACGGCACGTACCTGTGCACGACCGGGGTCGCCCCGTCGCCCGCCAAGGGCAAGAAGCCGCTCAGCCCGCCCGTGACGTGCCAGGAGGGGCCGGGGGCGGACACCATGTCCCCCACCGAGGCCAAGGCCATCAGCGCGGCGTTCGGGGGCGAGTTCCTGGCCCCCGAGGCGGCCCTGGGGCGCCTGGCCACCATCGCGCAGGGGCAGGCGGCCCGCGCCGGGGCCTCCAAGCGCGGCGACGCGCAGTGCGTGTCGGTCACCGCGACCGGCATTCGCACGGAGACGGCATGCGTGAATCCGGGCGGGCTGCTGGCGTACTTCCAGGGCACGTCCGACGCCGGGAAGACGACCGAGCTCGTGTTGCAGTACACCACCCCCAGCGTGAGCGAAGAGGCCTTCCTGCCGCCGAAGACGACCGCGGCCCCCAAGGCGTCGGCTGCGGCCAAAAAGTGACCTGACACGCGGGCGGGCATCCACGGCGCGAGGCGGCCGCGGTGGGACGGTGGCGGCATGGAGCTGCACTGCGACACCTGCGGCCGGGTGCGGATGTTCGAGAAGCCGGCCTGCGCCGACCACCCGCGCTCGTCCTGCCCGGACTGGGCCTGCACGGCCTGCGACGGCGCGATCGTGATCGCCCCGGTGATCCTGCTCATGGATCGCCGTCCGCGCGTGCTGCTCCGCAAGGCCGCCTGAACTCCCGTTCAGCTCTCGGCAAGGACCGCTTGGCGCAGGAAGCCGCCGCGCGTCACATCGACGCGGAACAATCCCGGCCATGAAGCTCCGCCGCCTCACGGCGCGCCTGGGCACCCTGTCCCTCGCCGCGCTGCTCCTCGCGGTGGGCGTCGCCACCGATGCCCACGCCGCCGTTCCCGCCGACAAACCGGCCGTCATGGCCTCCTGGTCCCAGCCGAACGCCGGCAGCTCCAGCGCCTGGAACACGGCCCGCCAGCACCAGTCCCAGTGGGCCGCCTACGGCTTCGACTGGACCACCGACTACTGCTCGTCGAGCCCGGACCAGCCGCTGGGCTTCGACTTCCGGCTGCCGTGCCAGCGCCACGACTTCGGCTACCGCAACTACAAGGCCATCGGGGCGTTCCCGGCCAACAAGGGCCGCATCGACGACGCGTTCTACTTCGACCTCAAGGCCAAGTGCGCCACCTACAACGCGTTCGTGCGCCCGGCCTGCACCAGCCTCGCGTGGACGTACTACCAGGCCGTCTCCGCCTTCGGCAGCGTCCGGCTGTCCGACGCGGCCCTGGACAAGGCCTCCGACCTGCTCGCCAAGGGCCAGCGCGCCCAGGCTCAGGCCGAGGCCGCGGCCCGCGCGTGAACGACGAAGGCCCCCGGGGTGACCGGGGGCCTTCGTCTCGTGCTCGTGCCTAGTGCTCGGCGCCGCGGCGGGTGCCGGTGTAGTACTCGAACATCAGCCCGCAGGTCGCGACCAGCACCGAGATCAGCCCGACGGCCACGAGCCACCACTGGTCGAACGCCAGGCCGAGGCTCGCGATCATCGCCGAGAGGGCCAGGCCGAAGGGCCAGTAGCTGCCCGGGCTGAAGAAGCCCAGGTCACCGGCGCCCTCGGCGATCTCCGCCTCCGGACGGTCCTCCGGGCGCGGGGCGATACGCCGCGAGATGATCCACAGCGCGCCGCCGATCATGGTCAGCAGCAGGCCCGACAGGATCAGCGCGACGACGCCGATCCACTCGACACCGTGGTGCCCGGACTGCTCGTGCGGGGCCGCGCTGGTCCACCAGCCGTAGAGGCCGGCCATCGCGAACACGAACAGGGCCAGCACGAAGAAGAGACGATTCTCCGCCTTCATCGCCGTTCGCCTCTCAGCTCGAGGACCGCTTGGTGCGGTCGGTGTCGAACGGGTGGGTCGTCGTCGCGTAGCCGTGGTTCGGGAAGCCCAGCGAGTCCAGCGCCTCGGGGGTGCTCTTGCCACCGGTCCGCAGCGCGAGGTACTGCGAGTACTGATCCGGGCTCACGACGCGCAGCTCGAAGTTCATCATCGAGTGGTACGTGCCGCAGAGCTCGGCGCAGCGGCCGACGTAGGCGCCCTGGGAGTTCTCCTTGAGGTTGATCTCGAAGCGGTTCTCCACGCCCGGGATGACGTCGCGCTTGAACAGCACGTCCGGCACCCAGAACGAGTGGATGACGTCCTTCGAGGTCTCCTTGAACTGGACGCTCTTGCCCGCCGGCAGCACCAGGACCGGGATGTAGTCGTCCGAGCCGACCGTCGTGATCGGCTTGCCGTCCGGGCCCTTGGAGTCCGTGTAGACGAACTGCCAGTTCCACTTCGAGGCGATGACCTCGACGTTGACGTCCGGGTTCTTGGAGAGCCGGTCGACGTCGGTCTGGATGACCGCGGTGTAGAAGAACAACACGGCGATGACCACGAAGGGCGCCACCGAGTAGAGAATCTCGAACGGCATGTTGTAGCGCGTCTGCGGGGGCAGCTCGTCGCCCCGCTTGCGGTACCGCACCACGCACCAGAAGATCAGGCCCCAGACGAACACGCCGACGGCGAGCGCCGCGACGACCGACCCGATCCACAGGTCGTACATCCGGTCACCCTGCTCGGTGATGCCCTTGGGCCACCCGAAGCCGTGGAACGTGTCCTCGACGGAGCAACCGGCGAGCAGTGTCGTCGCCCCGATGGCCGAGACGGCGAGCCCGATGGCGCGCGCGGGGCTCAAACCTCTTGAGACCACCTGCTCCTGCCTCCTTAGCAGCGCCGGGAAAGTCCTCTTCAGGAGCTTCGCACGGCAAGCCTCACCAACGCTGGCGAGCGTACTCGACCATGTGCGGTCCGCCCGGCTTGGGGTGGCCGTGTCCGGGTCGGGATACCGTTGCGCGGGTGGGCGTCTACTTGGACTCGGCGACCGCCGCTCCCCCGAATCCCGTTGCGCGGCAAGCATTTCTGGCCGCGATCGAGGACGGCTGGGCCGATCCCGGCCGGCTCTACACACCGGCGCGTCGGGCCCGCCGGCTGCTCGACGCCGCCCGGGAGACCGCGGCCGGGGTCCTGGGCGTGCGCCCCGACGAGCTGCGGTTCACCGCGGGCGGCACGGACGCGATCCGCCGCGCGGTGGCGGGCGTGCGCCGCTCCCGGGGCCGGCGGCTGGTGGTGCACAGCGCGGTCGAGCACTCCGCGGTCATCAAGGCGGCCGGCGACGACGCGGTCGCGGTGCCCGTCTCCCGCACCGGCGTGGTCGACCTCGAATCGCTGCGAGCTGCGGTTTTTTCCCCGGAAGTGGCCCTGGCGGCCGTCCAGAGCGCGAATCATGAGGTGGGGACGGTGCAGCCGGTCGCCGCGGCGGCTCGGCTGTGCGCCGAGGCCGGGGTCCCGCTGCTGGTCGACGCCGCGCAGTCGATCGGCCGGACTCCCCTGCCCACGGGCTGGTCGCTGCTGACGGGCAGCGCCCGCAAGTGGGGCGGGCCGGCCGGGGTCGGCCTGCTCGCGGTGCGCAAGGGCACCCGGTGGGAGTCGCCCTGGGACGACGCGGAGGCGGACGTGCCCGCGGTGGTCGCGGCCGCGGCCTCGCTGCGGGCCGTCGCCGAGGCGGCCCAGGAGGAGTCGGTACGGCAACGAGCGCTCGTCGAAGAGATCCGCCGCACGGTCGCGGCGAGCGTGCCCGACGTGGAGGTCGTCGGCGAGCCGGACGAGCGGCTGCCGCACATCGTCACGTTCTCCTGCCTGTACGTCGACGGCGAGGTGCTGCTCACGGCGCTGGACCGGGCCGGGTTCGCGGTCTCGTCGGGCTCCGCGTGCACGTCGGACACCCTGCGGCCCTCGCACGTGCTGGCCGCGATGGGGGTGCTCACCCACGGCAACGTGCGCGTCTCGCTCCATAGTGGAGTGTCCGCCGAGGACGTCCGCGCGTTCCTGGCGGTGCTGCCCGGCGTGGTTGCCGAGGCCCGGGCGGAGGCCGGGCTGTGAAGTTGGTCATCGACGCTTTGGGCAAGCGGTGCCCGCTCCCGGTGATCATGCTCGCGAAGCTGGCCGCCGGGCAGGAGCCGGGGACCGAGATCGCGGTGCTGGCCGACGACCCGGCCGCGGCGGTCGACATCCCCGCCTGGTGCCGGATGAAGGGCCACACGTTCGTGTCCACCGAGGGCGACCGGCACACGGTGCGCCTCTAGGGCCTACAGGCTGACCGCCACCCGGTCCCCCGCGACGACCAGCCACTCGTAGGCCGCGACCCGGTCCACGTCGCGCAGCACGACCCGGCCGCCGGAGACGACCGGGAACTGCCGCGGGCGCCGGGCACCGGCCGCGGCCGCCAGGATGCCCGCGAAGAGCACCACGGGCGCGGTGAACAGCACGACGGGCAGGACACCGACGCCGAGGCCGGGCAGGAAGAACAGGTTGGCGAGGGCGAGCGCGGCCGCGGCGGCGGCGACCGGGAAGCCCCAGCGGCGGGCCTGCTCGTAGCGGCGGAAGTGGGCCGCCTGCTCCGCGGTGAGCGGGAGCGGCACGGCCCGGCGGCGCCAGGGGCCGCCGGCGTCGACCGTCGCGGCGGCGGCCCCGGGGCGCCCGTTGACGATGGAGCGGCCGGGCAGGGGCAGATCGGTGGCGCGAACATCCCACGACACGTTCACGCGGACATCATGCGGCACACCGGCCCCGTCCGCTACCCCGTGTCACGGGGTGATCACAGGCTACCCGGCGGGGGTGCCCGCGCGCAGGCGGCGGATGAGCAGGTAGGCCTCGCAGCCCAGGCACAGCCCGAAGAAGCCGTTGAGGAACGCGGCGACCAGGGCGAACGCGGCGAAGACGATGCCGAGGACGGTCGCGCCGCCCAGGTAGCCGGCGGCGGCGACCACGGTGAAGACCAGCCCGACGGCCTGGGCGAAGCGGACCGGGGCCGGGTCCTCGCGCTCGGCTGGCGGGCCCAGCCGCGGGGCGACGAGGTGGCGGTAGAGCAGCGCGTACGGGGTCAGCCGCGGGTCATAGGCGCCGATGGCGAAGACCACGGCCTGGGCGAGCGCCAGCCAGCCGGAGCCGGTGAGCAGGACGGCCACGAAGACCGCCGTGGTGATCACGGCGGCGAAGCGGGGCCCCCGGGGGTCGAGTCCGTCGGTCATGCGGCCAGCACCTCCGTGACGGTCCGGCGCAGGTCGGCGCGGTCGGGCACGCCGACGGTGCGGCGGGCGACGCGGCCGTGCCGGTCCACGACGAGCAGGGTCGGCAGCCGCCAGATGTCCAGGGACTTCACGGCGTCGAGGTGGGCGTCGGCGTCGACCTCGACGTGCCGTACCGCGGCCAGGTCCTGCGCGAGATCGGCGCAGACGGCCCGGACCTGCCGGCAGGGGGCGCAGGTGGCCGAGGTGAAGTGCAGCAGGGTGACACCGGGCGGGCCGCCGGCCGGATCGGTGTCGGGCAGCAGGCCGGCCGGCAGCTCGCCGCCGGAGACGCGGAGGCGACCGTAGCGGGCCCGGTAGACCAGGCCGGCCACGGTCGCCGCGGCGAGCACCGCCAGGACCACGTACGTCACGGCGGCAACGATACTCCGATCCCTACCTAATCGATAGGGATAGCAAGGTCACGCGGGGAGGAAGGGGCGGATCTCGTCGGCGGCGGCGTCGCCGTAGGTGTCCGCGATGCGCTTGGTGAACTCGTCGCGCTGGATCGTGTACTCCTGCGGGCCGACGGTCTCGAGGACCAGGGCCGCGACCATCGAGCCGACCTGGGCGGCGCGCTCGAGGCTCAGCCCCCACGACAGGGCGGCGAAGAAGCCGGAGCGCCAGCCGTCGCCGACGCCGGTCGGGTCGACGGTCTGCACGCCGCGGATCGCCGGCACCCGGACCTCCTCGTCCAGCGTGCGGCTGCGGATCACGGCGCCGTCCTTGCCGAGCGTGGTGATCAGGAAGCCGACCTTGTCCAGGAGCACGTCCGTGGTCAGGCCGGTCTTGCTCTCCAGGAGCTCCTTCTCGTACTCGTTCGTGAGCAGGTAGGCCGCCCCGTCGACGAGCTTGCGGATCTCCTCCCCCGGCATGATCGCCAGCTGCTGGGAGATGTCCGCGGCGAAGGCGATGCCCTGCTCACGGCACTCCTCGGTGTGCCGGATCATGCCCATCGGGTCGTTCGCGCCGATGATCACCAGGTCGAGGCCGCCGGAGCGGGCCGCGACCGGCCCGAGCTCGATGTTGCGGGCCTCGGACATCGCGCCCGCGTAGAAGGAGGCGATCTGGTTCATGTCGTCGTCGGTGGTGCACACGAACCGGGCGGTGTGCGCGACCTCACTGACCAGGATCGAGTCGCAGTCGACCCCGTGGCGGGTCAGCCAGCTGCGGTAGTCGGCGAAGTCGGCGCCGACCGCGCCCACCAGGAGCGGGCGCAGGCCGAGCAGGCCCATGCCGAAGGCAATGTTGGCGGCGATCCCGCCGCGCCGCACCGTCAGGTCGTCGACGAGGAACGACAGCGACACCTTGTGCAACTGGTCGGCCAGGAGCTGCTCTGCGAAGCGGCCCGGGAAGTGCATCAGATGGTCGGTCGCGATCGAGCCGGTGACGGCGATCTTCATAGGAGATCCTCGATGGGTCGGGCGGGTGAGAGCCCCGACAGCCTACCCCGCAGACACCGAACGGCCGCCCGGGCGCTGCCCGCGGCGGCCGTTCGAGGAAGTCGGATGGAGCGTCGGATCAGTGGAAAGAGTCGCCGCAGGCGCACGAGCCCTGGGCGTTGGGGTTGTCGATGGTGAAGCCCTGGGCGTCGATGCGGTCGGCGAAGTCGATCGTCGCGCCGGTCAGGTAGGGCACGCTCATGCGGTCGACGACGACCTCGAAGCCGTCGTAGGTGCTGACCTTGTCCCCGTCGAGCGAGCGCTCGTCGAAGAAGAGCTGGTAGCGCAGGCCGGAACAGCCACCGGGCTGCACCGCGACCCGCAGCCGCAGGTCGTCGCGGCCTTCCTGCTCGAGCAGGCCCTTCACCTTGAGAGCGGCATCCGCGGTGAGGCCGATGCCGGCCGGGTTGTCCGTCTGAACGGGCTCGGCAAGCTGCGAAGCGGTCACGATCAAAGCTCCCTGCGGTGATGTCTACAGTTCCTCAGAGGTCAACGCCGCGGCCTCCGGGGGCATTCCCCTCTCATACTGACACGGTTTCTGCTAACGGCTCCACTGGCGGACCTCGCATTCCGCGGGTTCATCCTGGTCGCCGTCGCGCAGCACAGGGCTGGCCGCAGCGCGGCACAGGGCTAGCGGCTCCACTGCCGGGCCAGGCGTTGTCCGAGTTCACGCAGGCCGTCCCCCGGTCGTTCGAGGGCCGTCGCCACGCTGCCGAAGTGCTCGACCAGCGAATGCGCCTCGGTGACCCCGATGGACGCGGCCTCCCGGCGGCCGGCGTCGACCCGCCCGGCGAGCACCACACAGGGCACGCCCAGATCACGTGCCCCGTTGGCCACACCCGCCACGACCTTCCCGCGCAGCGACTGCTCGTCGAAGGAGCCCTCACCCGTCACGACCAGGGAGACGTTCTCCAGCTCGTCGTCGAGGCGGGTGAGCCGCCGCACGAGCCCGATGCCCGACTCGACCCGCCCGCCCAAGGCCAGGATCGCCGCGCCGAGGCCGCCCGCCGCACCGGCGCCGGGAAGGTCCGCCAGGCCATCGGGACAGGTCGGGAGCGTCTGCAGTACGGCGCTGAAGCGCGCCAGCGCCCCGTCCAGCATGAACACGTCTTCCCTGCTCGCGCCCTTCTGCGGGCCGTAGACCGCGCTCGCGCCGTGCAGCCCGAGCAGCGGGCTGTCGACGTCGGTGGCGGCCACGAGCCGCGCCTCGCGCAGCCGGGGCGTGTCGCTCAGCGCGGTGCACGCCGCCAGGGCCGCGCCGCCGTACGGCAGCGCATAGCCGGCCGCATCGAGCGGGGCGGCCCCGAGGGCGGCGAGCAGGCCGGCCCCGGCGTCGTTGGTCGCGCTGCCGCCGAGGCCGATCACGACCTCGCGGGCGCCCGCCTCGACCGCGGCGAGCACGAGCGGGCCGAGCCCGAAGCTCGTGGTGTGGGCGGGATCACGCTCGTCGTCGGCGAGCAGGTGCAGGCCGCAGGCCTCGGCGCTCTCGACGTACGCCACCTCACCGTCGAGCAGCACGTGCCCCTCGACGGCCCGGCCGAGCGGGTCGGTGGTCGGCACCGCGAGCCGCTTGGCCCCGGGCAGCGCCGCGGCGAGGACCGCGCAGAAGCCCGGCCCGCCGTCCGACAGCGGCAGCAGGACCAGCTCGTCGCCCGGCTTCTCGGCGCGCCAACCGGCGGCGAAGGCCTCGGCGGCGTCGGGGGCCGAGATCGTGCCGGCGAACTTGTCCGGGCACACGAGCACGCGCATCCGGTCATTGTGCACGTCACAGTTGCCCGGGTGACACAGCGTGGGACGATCGGGGGGTGACCTGGGCTGAACCATCGTCAACCGCCACCGCACTGCTGCTGCTGGGCCGCGGCACCGACCCCGACACCGAGAAGGGTGTCGAGTGCCCCGGCGATCTGCCCGCACCGAGCGACCCCGGCCTGGTCGAGCGCGCCCGCGCCGCCAAGGCCGCCCTCGGCGACCGCGTCTTCGTGCTCGGCCACCACTACCAGCGCGACGAGGTGATCCAGTTCGCCGACGTGACCGGCGACTCCTTCAAGCTCGCGCGCGAGGCCGCCGCCCGGCCCGACGCGGAGTACATCGTGTTCTGCGGCGTGCACTTCATGGCCGAGAGCGCCGACATCCTGACCTCGGACGCGCAGAAGGTCGTGCTGCCGGACCTCGCCGCGGGCTGCTCGATGGCCGACATGGCCGTCCTCTCGCAGGTCGAGCAGGCCTGGGACCGCTTCGTGGACCTCGGCATCGCCGGTGACGTGGTGCCCGTCACGTACATGAACTCCTCGGCCGACATCAAGGGCTTCGTCGGGCGCAACGACGGCGTGGTCTGCACCTCCTCGAACGCCGAGACCGCCCTGCGCTGGTCGTTCGAGCAGGGCAGCAAGGTGTTCTTCCTGCCCGACCAGCACCTCGGGCGCAACACCGCGGTGCTGAAGATGGGCTTCGAACTGGCCGACTGCGTGCTCTACGACCCGCACAAGCCGGGCGGCGGGCTGAGCGACGAGCAGCTGCGCGGGGCGAAGATGATCCTCTGGCGCGGGCACTGCTCGGTGCACGGGCGCTTCTCGCTCGACGCCGTGGAGGACGTGCGGGCCCGGGTGCCCGGCGTCAACGTGCTCGTGCACCCCGAGTGCCGGCACGAAGTGGTGAACGCGGCGGATTTCGTGGGCTCGACCGAGTACATCATCCGGATGATCGACGAGGCTCCGGCCGGGTCGTCGTGGGCGGTCGGCACCGAGCTGAACCTCGTCCGGCGCCTGGCGCTGGCGCACCCGGACAAGAAGATCATGTTCCTGGAGCGCAACGTCTGCTACTGCT
Organism: Dactylosporangium thailandense; assembly: GCF_059739745.1. Lineage (NCBI taxonomy): Bacteria > Bacillati > Actinomycetota > Actinomycetes > Micromonosporales > Micromonosporaceae > Dactylosporangium > Dactylosporangium thailandense. The sequence goes on along the minus strand of NZ_AP029195.1, from coordinate 11,623,950 downwards.
CGACGATGAACCGCATCGACCTGCCGCACCTGGTGTGGGCGCTCGAGGAGCTCGTCGCCGGCCGCGTGCCGAACCAGATCACCGTCGATCCCTCCACCGCGCACTTCGCGCGGGTGGCCCTCGATCGGATGCTGGCGCTGCCGTAGTGCTCATCCGTTGATCACTCTCTGTGGTGATCCGTGTCGGAGTCCCGTCTTCGTGCCACGCCTGACGTGCGGCCGACTTTTGCATGCAGTAGATGTGGATATGCTGCGCGGGCGACGCGGTGCGCGTTCCCGCGCTTCCGTCACGCTGCGTGTCAGCGCCAAGCATCTTCGTTCCTGCCTGCAGGAGGGGTTCCGTGACCAACTACGACGCCGGTGACGTCCTCACCGTGCACGGCGGCACGCCGCTCAACGGCGAGCTCCGTGTGCGCGGCGCCAAGAACCTCGTCTCCAAGGCGATGGTCGCCGCACTGCTCGGTGAGACCCCGAGCCGGCTGTACGACGTCCCCGCGATCCGCGACGTCGAGGTGGTCACGGGCCTGCTCGAGCTGCACGGCGTGAAGGTCACGCGGGGCGCGCTCGACGGCGAGTTCGTCTTCGACACCTCCGACGTCGAGTCGGCCAACGTCGACGAGATCAACGTGCACGCCGGCTCGAGCCGCATCCCGATCCTGTTCTGCGGCCCGCTGCTGCACCGCCTCGGCCACGCCTTCATCCCCGACCTCGGCGGCTGCAACATCGGCGGCCGTCCCATCGACTTCCACATCCAGGCGCTGCGCGAGTTCGGCGCGGTCGTCGACAAGTCCGAGAAGGGCATGGACATCACCGCGCCCGACGGGCTGCACGGGGCGAAGCTGCACCTGCCCTACCCGTCGGTCGGCGCCACCGAGCAGATCCTGCTCACCGCGGTGCGCGCCGAGGGCGTCACCGAGCTGCGCAACGCGGCCGTCGAGCCGGAGATCATCGACCTCATCTGCGTCCTGCAGAAGATGGGCGCGATCATCAAGGTGCACACCGACCGGGTCATCGAGATCCAGGGCGTGCCGCGCCTGACCGGCTACAGCCACCGGCCGATCCCCGACCGCATCGAGGCCGCCAGCTGGGGCGCGGCCGCGCTGGCCACCCGCGGCGACGTGTTCGTCAAGGGTGCCCGGCAGGCCGACATGATGACCTTCCTGAATCTGTACACCTCCGTCGGCGGCGCGTTCGAGATCGACGACACCCCCGGCGAGGGCGGCATCCGCTTCTGGCACCCGGGCGGCGAGCTCAAGGCCGTGGCCATGGAGACCGACGTCCACCCCGGGTTCATGACGGACTGGCAGCAGCCGATGGTCGTGGCGCTGACCCAGGCCCGCGGGCTGTCGATCGTGCACGAGACCGTGTACGAGCGGCGCCTCGGCTACACCGCCGCCCTCAACCAGATGGGGGCGACGATCCAGACGTACCGCGAGTGCCTGGGCGGCACCCCGTGCCGCTTCGGCCGGCGCAACTTCATGCACTCGGCGGTCATCGCCGGGCCGTCCAAGCTGCACGCGGCCGACCTCGTGATTCCCGACCTGCGGGCCGGGTTCAGCCACTTGATCGCGGCGCTGGCGGCCGAGGGGACCTCCCGCGTGTACGGCGTGAAGCTCATCCAGCGCGGCTACGAGGACTTCGAGGGCAAGCTGAACGCTCTCGGGGCGCACGTCGAGCTCGGCTGAGCTCCTGCCCTGCTGTATTCCTTCTCTCCGCCTTTCTTCTTTCCGCCGCCGTCCGGGCCTGGCCCGGGCGGCGGCGTTGTGTCGTCGCGCCACCTCGCGTCGCGCGGGTTCGCACGGTTCGCCTCAGCGCGTTCTGGGAGGTTGCGGACCTCGCCGTGCTGAGGGATTTCGGCTGAGATTTCGCTGAGAGGAAGCCGACGGTGCTGATCTCCGGCGGCTTCGGCTACCCTTCGTGTCGTGCCGTCGCTGTTTCGCCGCAAGTCAGAAGAGCCCGCCGCTTCCGTCGTCGTGTCGGAGCCCGAGCCGGAGGTGGGTCCCAAGGGCCACACCCCGAGCAAGCGCGACCTCGGCCAGAAGACGCCCAAGCGCGTGATCGCGGGGCGCCGGCTGCCCGAGCCGCCCGCCGCCGACCGCAAGGAGGCGGCCAAGCGGCTGCGCGAGAAGCAGCGGCAGGAGCGCCTCGAGGCCCGCGAGGGCATGGCCAACGGCGACGATCGCTACCTGCTCAAGCGCGACAAGGGCCCCGTGCGCAAGCTCGTGCGCGACATCGTCGACTCGCGGCGCACGATCGGCACCTTCTTCTTCGGCACCACGTTCCTGGTCATGCTCGTCGGCTTCAACCGCAACCTGAACCAGAGCATCTACCTCGCGGCCAACGCGCTGTTCTTCGTGATGCTGCTGGCCACCGCGGTCGACGGCTTCATGATCTCGCGCACCGTGAAGAAGCTCGTCAAGCAGCGTTTCCCGGACACCGACGAGCGCCTCGGATCGCTCTACCTCTACGCGATCATGCGCTCGATCTCGTTCCGCTTCATCCGCAACCCGAAGCCGCAGGTCAAGATCGGCCAGGCCATCTGACCCACCGCAGCTCGCGGACACGTTTCGGCGGCGACGGTGGCGGTGGGAGGGTGCGAGGCCGTACCCTCCCTTCGCGACCGGCCCACGATTTTCACCGGGTAGCGCGCGGCGGACGCCGGCGCGTGCGGTGTGCCGGAGTGTGGCGAGGAGAGCGAAGCTGTGAGCGACGAGTACCCGGGGGAAGAGCCGGGAACCGCCGCGCCCACCTGGGCGGCCGTGCCGACGATGCCGTGGGGCCGGGTGCCGGAACAGCGCCGCGACGAGCCTGGCTCTCGCCGTCGCGGGCCTCGCGAGCAGGGCTCTGACCAGTCCGGATACGGCCAGCAGGCTTCCGATCAGCGCAGCCATGACGACCGGCATAGCCAGGACCCGCGCAACGGCCATGACGACCGGCATAGCTCGGATGCGCGCAACGGCTATGACGACCGGTATGACGACCGGCAGATCCGTGACGGCCGTGACGGCTATGACGACCGACCTAGTCGCGACGGCCGCGGCCGCGATGCCACGCGCGAGCCCGGCCGCGAGGCCGGCCGCGAGCCCGGTCGGGGCCACAGCCGCGAGGCCGGGCGAGAGCAGTCCTACGAACACGGCTATGACGACCGTCATAGCCGTGACGATCGTGACCGTGCGTATGGCGGCCGCGGGTACGACGAGCGCCGAGACCGGGATGGCCACCGCCGGCGCGAGGACGCCCGGGGCCAGGACGCCCGGGGCCAGGACGCCCGGGGCCAGGACGCCCGGGGCCAGGACGCCCAGGGCCAGGACGCCCGGAGCACTGACGACCGCAGCTATGACGACCGGGATAGCCGCCGACGCGAGTATGACGACCGGCAGAATCCACGTGACCGCGACCCGCGCGACCGCAACGCTCAGGAACGCGACCCGCGCGACCGCGACGCCGATCCGCGTGACCGCGACGTCCGGGACCGGGGTGAACGCGGGGGCCGGGATCGTGAGCCGCGGGGTTATGACGAGCGTGCTAGCCGGGGGTACGACGACCGGGAACAGCGCGAATTCGACCGTGGGCGGCGTGATTCCCGCGACTATGACGACCGCGAACGGCGTGATCCGCGGGACTTTGACGATCGGGACCGCCGTCAGGTGCGGGGCCGTGATGACCGGGGATACGACGGCCGGGGCTTTGACGGCCGGGGCTTTGACGGCCGGGGCTTTGACGGCCGGGGCTTTGACGGCCGGGGCTTTGACGACCGCGGTTCTGACGGCCGCAGCTTCGATGACCGAGGTTCTGACGGCCGCGGCTTCGACGGCCGCGGGCATGACGACTCGGGTTATGTAGACCGGGGGTATGACGACCGGCGGGACGCCCGGGGCTATGAGCGCGGGGGCCGGGAGTTTGACCGTGATGCCCGCGATCGGGATCCGCGTGGTTATGACGATCGGCATAGGCGTGCCGAGCAAGGTGGTTACCGGGAGTCGCGGGATGCTCGGGGGCAGGGGCGGGCTCCGGGGACGGCGTACGGGCGGCCTCGTAGCCGGGCGCTCGATGAGCCGACCGATGAGGTTCCGCGCGTGCGGCGGGACGCTCCTGGGCATCCTCGGAATCCGCAGGGTGGGCCGGTGGCCCCTGGGCGTTCCTCCGGGCGGGCCAGTGTCGGGGGCGAGCGTGGCGGGATGTACGGGGCGCCGGCCGCCGAGCGTGGGCAAGGCGTCTACGGGGTGCCTCGCAACGCGCCGGTCAGCGGAGCGCCGATCAGTGGGGCGCCGATCAGTGGGGCGCCCGTCAGTGGGATGCCCCTCAGCAATGAGCCGTTGAGCAATGCGCCGGTCAGCAGTGCGCCGATGCATGGTGCGAGGTCGAGTGACGCGCCGGTTAGTGGTGCGCCGATGCATGGTGCCCCGGCCGGTGGCGGGCCGCCCCGGCATGCGCCGGTCAGCAGTGCGCCGATGCACGGCGCGAGGTCGAGTGACGCGCCGGTCAGTGGTGCGCCGATGCATGGTGCCCCGGCCGGTGGCGGGCCGCGCCATGCGCCGGTCGGCGGCGATTCGGACCGTAATGCACCGGTCAGTGGTGGGCCGTTGAGCAATGCGCCGGTCAGTAGCGGGCCGCTCTCCAACGCGCCCGTGAGCAGCGTGCCGATGCATGGCGCTCCGATGAGTGACGCGCCCGTGAGCGGTGGGCCGCTCTCCAACGCGCCGGTCAGCAGTGGGCCGCTCAGCAATGCTCCCGTCAGCAGTGGACCGATCAACAGCGGGCCGCTCGGCGGTGGGCCGATTGACCGTGGACCGGCCGCATCCGGGCATTCCGCGGATCTGCCGCTGACGAACTCGTTCTTCGGGCCTCCGGCGGTGCGGGACGAAGCGGCCGGGCCGGCGATGCGGAACGCGCCGGTCAGTGCCGCGCCCGTGAGCGGGGGGCCGTTGAGTGACGCGCCCGTCAGCAGTGCGCCGATGCACGGTGCCAAGACGAGTGACGCGCCTGTGAGCGGGGGGCCGGTGTACGGCGCATCCATGGGCAACGCCCCCGTGAGCGGTGGACCAGCGCATGGCGCGCCCATGAGCAACGCGCCCGTGAGCGGTGGACCAGCGCATGGCGCGCCCATGAGCAACGCGCCCGTGAGTGGTGGGCCGCTCTCCGACGCGCCCGTCAGCAGTGCGCCGATACAGGGTGGGCGCTCGAGTGACGCGCCTGTGGACAGTGGGCGGCCGGGGTACCAGGACGGGCCCGGCAGTGGGGACTTGGGTGGTTCGGTGGGCTCGTCTGGCATTCGGGTGGAGTTCGTGGAAGTGGGCGACGCTCCGCCGCCCGCGGTTGCCTCCGGCACGTCCATGGGGACCTATCAGTCCGGCCGGGTCACCGGGGCCGGCGTCGACGGGCTGCAGGCCACCGGGTACCTGCCGATCGTGCGGCCCGGGGCCGAAGGGTTTCCGCCCGAGCTCGCGGCCATCGCGCCCACCTCGCCGCCCGGGCCTCGGGCCGAGGCCGCCGATGAGCGGGGGCCGGATCCCGAGCAGGTGCTCGCGACCTTCGTGTGGAGGTTCGACCCCGACACGCTGCGGGAGCAGATCGAGGGCGACGAGGTGACACAGCTCACCGACATTCGCGATCAGCTCACGGCCAAGCTCAACCGGGTCGAGGACAACCCGACGCGGGCCCGGCTGCTCAGCCTTCGTGCCGTCGTCTCGCGGATTCTCGGGGATCTGCCCAAGGCGTTCGCCGACGGCAAGCTCGCGCTCGCGCACGCCGAGGCGACCGGGGAGCTGCGGCGCATCGCGATCGCGCAGGCCCGGCTCGCGCACGTGCTGCAGTGGCGGGAGGAGTTCGAGGAGGCCGACCGGCTGTTCACGCTCGCGAACTCCTCGGAGCTGCCCGACCGGCTGCGGGCCACGATGCACCAGCACTCGGGTCGGTGCGCGTACGACCAGGGGCGGTACATGGAGGCCTGCAACCACTTCGAGCGGGCCCTCGACCTGCGCAAGGAGGAGGACCCGGAGCTCATCGCGCAGACCGAGCTCGCGCTCGACGCGGTGTTCCGGCGGGTCGCGGAGAAGGGCTGGGGGCCGTACCCGCGCAGCCGCGAGGAGATCCTGCAGATCCGCCGCGCCCCCTCCCCCGCGTTCGACGAGCAGACCCAGCGGTGGGGGTACATCGAGCCCGACGGCAACTTCGTGATCGGCCCCGGATACCTCGACGTGCAGCCGTTCCGCGACGGGGTGGCCTGGGTCCAGCGGCAGGGCGCGCAGACGTGGGAGCTCATCGACGACTCGGGCCGGGTGCTGATCGAGCCGGCGGCCGGGTACATCGGGGTCGGCAGCTTCTCCGACGGGGTCGCCTGGGTATCCAGTGACGGTACGACCGGCTGGATCGCGATCGACAAGAACAACACGGTGCTCATCTCCACCGGCTTCGACGACGTGCGGCCGTTCCGGCGGGGCGTGGCCGCGGTGCGCCGCGGGCCCTACTGGGGGGCCGTGGACTCCGTCGGGCGGGTCGTGGTGCAGTTCCAGTACGACGGCTTCGCCACGGCGCTGCTCGACGGGCGCTACATCGACGGCTTCAGCGACGAGGGCCTCGCCGTCGTGTCGCTGGACGGGCGCAAGGGCGTCGTCGACCGCTCGGGCCGGGTGCTGGTGCCGCCCGTGCACCACACCATCATGATCCACCCGGTGGCGTTCCTGATCCTCGACGACTCGCAGCGCTGGGGCGCGCTCGACCGGCGGGGGCGGACCATCATCCAGGCCACGTTCGCGAGCCGGACCGGGGTCACCGACGAGATCGACCGGCTGCTCGCCGACACCCGCCCCGTCATGTAGCGACACCCGGGGCATAGGGTCGGAGCATGGAGTTTCGACACCTCGGCCGTTCCGGGCTGCTCGTCAGCGAGATCTCATACGGCAACTGGATCACCCACGGCTCTCAGGTCGAGGCCGAGCAGGCCACGGCCTGCGTGCACGCCGCCCTCGACCTCGGGATCACGACCTTCGACACCGCCGACGTCTACGCCGGCACCCGCGCCGAGGTGGTGCTGGGCGACGCGCTCAAGGGCCAGGACCGCGACGGGCTGGAGATCTTCACCAAGGTCTTCTGGCGCACCGGGCAGGGGCGCAACGACAGCGGCCTGTCGCGCAAGCACATCATGAAGTCGATCGACGGGTCGCTGCGCCGGCTGCAGACCGACCACGTGGACCTGTACCAGGCGCACCGGTACGACTATCACACCCCGCTCGAGGAGACCATGGAGGCGTTCGCCGACGTGGTGCGCTCCGGCAAGGCGCTCTACATCGGGGTGTCGGAGTGGCGGGCCGAGCAGATCCGCGAGGCGGCCGCGCTCGCCAGGGAGCTGCGCATCCAGCTGGTGTCCAACCAGCCGCAGTACTCGGCCGTCTACCGGGTCATCGAGGCCGAGGTCGTCCCGGCCTGCGAGGAGCTCGGGATCGGCCAGGTCGTCTTCTCGCCGCTGGCGCAGGGCGTGCTCACCGGCAAGTACAAGCCGGGTCAGCCGCCGCCGGCGGGCTCGCGGGCGACGGACGAGAAGTCGGGGGCCGCGTTCATCTCGCGCCTCATGCACGACGACGTGCTGTCCGCGGTCCAGCAGCTGCGCCCGCTGGCCGAGCAGGCCGGGCTGTCGATGGCCCAGCTCGGGGTGGCCTGGGTGCTGCAGAACCCCAACGTGTCGTCGGCGATCGTCGGCGCGACCCGGCCCGAGCAGCTCGAGGACAACGTCAAGGCGTCCGGCGTGAAGCTCGACGCCGAGCTGCTCAAGCGCATCGACGAGGCGCTGGAGCCGATCGTGCAGCGGGACCCCGCACTGACGCAGAGCCCCGCCGAGCGACCGTAGCCGTCAGTAGCGGTTCCAGAAGCGGAACAGCTGGGCGCCCTGGGAGGCCTGGTAGGACGGGAGTCCTATCAGGTCGCCCAGCCAGTACACGAACTCGAAGAAGTAGTGGTTGATCTGCGGCGACCACAGCAACGCGATCAGGATGAGCATGCCCCAGGGCGCCACGTGGTTGAAGCCGCGCTGCCATTGCGGGGACAGCCACGGGTAGAGCAGGTTGCCGCCGTCGACGCCCGGCATCGGCACGAAGTTGAGCACGCAGGCGGTCAGCTGCAGCAGGGCCAGGAACGCCAGCCCCGCGAAGAACACCGGGTGCTCGCCGGTGTCCAGGCCGAACGTGAAGGGCAGCACCAGCAGGATCGCCAGCACGAGGTTCATCGCCGGGCCGGCGAAGCTGATCAGGCTGTCGACGAACCGGCTGCGGATGGCGCCGTGGTTGACCCAGACCGCGCCGCCGGGCAGGCCGATGCCGCCGAGGATCACGAACACCAGCGGCAGGACGATCGACAGCAGCGGGTGGGAGTACTTCAGCGGGTTGAGCGTCAGGTAGCCGCGGTGCGCGATGTCGTCGTCGCCGCCCTTGAACGCGACCAGGGCGTGCGAGTACTCGTGCAGGCAGAGCGAGACCGCCCAGCCCGCCGCGACGAAGAGGAACACGTTGAACTGCGCGTCGCCGAAGTCGGCCCAGGCCATCCAGCCGCTCACGGCCAGCAGGGCGATGAGGCCCAGGAAGATCGCACTGGGCCGGAACGCCTCCCGCGGCAGCCGGCCGACCCGGCTGCCGTAGTGCCCGTACGACACCGTCAACCCCCAGCCGGCAGCAGGCTCATCCGATACTCCGTGCGGTCGTCCTCGGTGAGGATCGCCGTCGCCGCGCCCTTGGCCACCAGGTCACGCCAGGCCTGCCCGAGCCACGACTCCGCGTCGGACTGGCTGGAAAACGCCTCGTTGGGGCCATCGACGGGCCTGCGCTCGGCGTCTTCGAACTGCCATGTCCACGCCATGGTCACACTCCTGTCCCAGGTAGAAGACTTCGAGCGTATCGGCCGCGTGGCCCTGAGCCGAGTCCGGCCACCGGTGTCCCTCTAAAGTACGGGGCATGCGGTTGCTGGTGCTCGGAGGAATCCGGTCCGGGAAGTCGGAAGTGGCGGAGGCGCTCGTCGCCGGGGCCGGTGCGGTGCGCTATGTCGCGACCGCGCAGGAGCGCACGTCGGACGGCGGTTGGGCGGCTCGTATCGCCGCGCACCGGCAGCGACGCCCGGAGTCCTGGGTCACCGAGGAGGTCGGCGACTCCCCCGACCGCCTGGCCGAGCTGCTGACCGGGGCGAAGAGCGAGGACACGATCCTCGTCGACGATCTCGGCAACTGGCTCTCCGTGGTGTACGACACCGCCGGCGACTGGTCGGACCCGGCGGCCGCCGAGGAGCCGATCGCGGCGCTGGCCGGCGCGGTGCGCTCGTGCGGCGCGGGGCTGCTGGTGCTCGTGGGGCCCGAGGTCGGGCTCGGCGTGCTGCCGGCGACCGACGCCGGGCGGACCTTCGCCGACGCGAGCGGCCTGCTCAACCAGCGCGTGGCGGCCGCGTGCGACGGCGTCGCCCTGGTGGTGGCGGGCGAGGTCTCCTGGCTGCGCGGCGGCGAGCTGGTGCAGCACGCCGGGGCGCGCGAGGCCCCGAAGCCGCAGGAGCCGGCGGCGGCGCCCGTGGAGCCTTTCGTCTTCTCCTCGACGGGGGCCGGCTCGGTGCTGTCCACCGCCGACGGCGGCGACACGCTCTCGTTCTCCCCCGGCATGGAACTTCCGCTGCCGGACGAGTCGACCGCCCACGAGGCGGCCGAGCGGCTGCTCACGCTGCGGCTCAACGGCGCCGGCCTGGGCGGGCTCGTGCCCGTCGTGCGCTTCGCCGGCGGCGTGCAGGGCCGGCCCGACCCGCGCCCGTTCCAGCAGCCCCGGGTGCTCGTCCTGCGCGGCGACCGCACGGGCGGCTTCGCGGCCGGGGACTCCGCCGAGGCCGCCGACCGGCGCCTGAACGAGGTCGTGGAGGGCAACGGCACCCTGGCCATGCTCGCCGCCGGCGCGGGCGCGAGCGTCCAGGCCATCGACTGCCCGTCCGCGGGCCCGGCCGAGCTGCACGACGCGCTGGACGACACCGGCGTCGACGCGGCGCTGACCCTGGGCTGGCGGCTGGCCGACGCGGCCGCCAACGAGGGCGTGGACCTGCTGGTCCTGGGCGCCTGCGGAGCCGGGTCGGACGCCGCCGCGGCCGCGATCGTGGCGGTGCTCACCGGCGCCGAGCCGGCCGCCCTGCTGGGCCGGGTCGTGGACTCCTCCGGCTTCGTCGACGACGCCGCCTGGATCCGCAAGATCGGCGCCATTCGCGACGCCCGTCATCGCATTCGTACGCGCAGCCGCGAACCGCACGTGATGCTCTCGATGCTGGGCGGCGGCGACATCGCGGTCGCCACCGGCGTCGTGCTCGGGGCCGCCTCCCGCCGCCTGCCGCTGCTGGTCGACGGGCCCGTCGCGATCGCGGCCGCGCTGGTGGCCCGCGACTACGGCGCCCAGACGCGGCACTGGCTGATGATGCCCGACCACGGCGACAACCCGACCGTGAAGCTGGCCGCGGACGTGCTCGGCGCGGCGCCGTTCCTCGCGCTGCGGCTCGGCCTCGGCGAGGGCGCGACCGCGCTCGCGGCACTGCCGATGATCAACACGGCCCTGACGATCGCGGCCGCGACGCCCCTGCGCTCGGCCTCGGCCGGAAACGAGGACGAGGCCGCCGCCGGGGACGGGGACGGCGGGCTCAGCGAGCAGGAGCGCATCGAGGCGGAGATCCAGCGGGTGGTGGCGGACTCGCCGACGGCGGAGATGCCGTACGTGAAGCCGTCGTGGGAGGACTGAGGCTCGCCCTGAGCCTGTTCACGGTCGCGCCGGTGCGTGCGGACCGGGTCGACCGGCCGGCCGCGCGGGTCGCGATGCTCCTGGCCCCGCTGGCCGGGGCGCTGCTCGGGCTGGTGCTGGCGCTGCTCGCGGGCGGGCTGGTGCGGCTCGGGGCGGCGCCGCTGCTCGGCGGGGCCGTGCTCGTCGCGCTGGGGCTGCTGCTCACCCGCGGGCTGCACATCGACGGGCTGGCCGACACGGCCGACGGGCTCGGCTCCTACGCCGGGCCCGAGCGGGCGCTGGAGATCATGAAGAAGTCCGACATCGGGCCGTTCGGGGTGGCCGCCATCGCCGCCGTCCTGCTCGTGGACGCCGCGGCCGCCACCTCGCTGCTGGACCGGATGCCGATCGCCGTCGTGCTCGCGTTCGCGGCGGGGCGCCTGGGCGCCACCGTGGCCTGCCGCCGGGGCCTGCCGGCCGCCCGCCCCGGGGGGCTCGGTGCCCTGGTCGCGCAGACGGTGCCGGGGTGGCTGCTGGGGCTGGTGATCCTCGTCACCGGGGCGCTTGGCGTCCTGGTCGATCCCTGGCGCGGGCCGGGTGCCGTGGTGGCCGCCGTGCTCGTCGCCTGGACCTTGACGGCCCATGCCCGGCGGCGGCTGGGCGGGGTGACGGGCGACGTGATCGGGGCGGCCGTCGAGCTGTCGACGGCCGCCGCGCTCGTCGCGCTCGCTACCTGACGGACGACTTCACGAAGGGCGGCTTCACGACCCGGACCGCGCAGCGGCGGCCGCGCACGTCCAGCGCCACCTCGTCGCCCTCGCCCACGCCCGACGCGGTGTCGATCAGCGCCAGGGCGATGCCGGCCTTGCGGGTGGGCGAGAACGTGCCGCTGGTCACCTCGCCGACCTGGGTGCCGTCCGCGGCCAGCACCGCCATGTGCGCGCGCGGGATGCCGCGGTCGAGCGCCTCCAGGCCCCAGAGCACCCGGCGCGGGCCCGCGGCCTTCTCGGCCAGCAGCGCCTCGCGGCCCCAGAACGCCGGCTTGTTCCAGCCCACGGCCCAGCCCGAGCGCGCCTGCACCGGGGTGATGTCGAGGGAGAGGTCCTGGCCGTGCAGCGGGTAGCCCATCTCCGTGCGCAGCGTGTCGCGCGCCGCGAGGCCGCAGGGGCGGGCGCCGGCCGCGACGATCGCGTCCCACAGGGTGTGCGCGTCGTGGGACGGCACGACGAGCTCGTAGCCGTGCTCGCCGGTGTAGCCGGTGCGGCAGACCACGACGTCGGTGCCCTCGTAGGACGAGACCGTGAAGCTCATGTACTCGTGGTCCGTGGGCAGGCCGAGACCGGCCAGCACCTCGGCCGAGCGCGGGCCCTGCACGGCGAGCACGGCGAAGAGCTCGTGCTGCTCGACCACGCCGATGCCGGCCGGCGCCTGGGCGGTCAGGCGGCGGACCACCTCGGCGGTGTTGGCCGCGTTCGGGATGAGGAAGACGTCGTCGTCGCCGAACCGGTACGCGATGAGGTCGTCCACCACGCCCCCGGTCTCGTCCAGGCAGAGGGTGTACTGCGCCTGGCCCGCGCTGATGCGGTCGAGGTCGTTGCTGAGGCAGGCGTTGACGAACGCGGCCGCGCCGCGACCCCGCACCCGGGCCTTACCCAGGTGGGACACGTCGAACACGCCCACGTCCTCGCGGACGGCCGTGTGTTCCTTGAGCACGCCGCCGTCGGCGTATTCGAGGGGCATCTCCCAGCCGCCGAACGCCGCGAACTTGGCACCGAGCGCCGCATGGCGGTGATACAACGCGGGGTGCCGCAAGGGTTGGGTCATGCCCGCAACCTATCGCGTTGGTTATCGTGTCCTGCACCCGATTCGGCGGCATGCTGAAGTTGCGGCGACCCCGCAGTGAACGGTCCGGCCGCCGAAGCGCAGCGAACCATCAGTGATGTGGAGCACCAGTGACCTCCCTGACCCTGGTCGACACCGACCCAGCGACCCTTGCCGCCGACGCCGTCGTCATCGGTGTGTACGCCGATGACAGCCCCGACGCGAAGCTCGTGCTCGCGCCGGGCGCGCAGAGCGTCGCGGCGGCGTTCAGCGACCGGCCGGGCGGCGGGCTCGCCGAGACCCTGCGGGTGCTCGGTGCGACCGGCGCGCTCGGCGAGGTGACCAAGCTCGCCGCGTTCGGCGCGGTGAGCGCCCCGCTCGTGGTGGCGGTCGGCCTCGGCGCCCCCACCGGCGGCGACGCGAGCCGGGCGCCCTCGGCCGAGTCGCTGCGCCGCGCGGCCGGGGCCGCGGCCCGGGCCCTGGCCGGATCGGCGTCGGCGGCCCTGGTGCTGCCGCTGGCCGACGACGGCGAGACGGGCCCCGCGGCGCTGAGCGCCGGGCTGCGGGCCGTGTCCGAGGGCGCGCTGCTGGGCGCGTACCGGTTCGCCGGCTACAAGTCCAAGCCCGCCGCCGGTCGCCGGGACCCGCTGCGCAAGGTGCTCGTGCACGTGCCGGACGCGGGCGCCCGGGCGGCCAAGGCCGCGCTCAAGCGCTCCGGGGTGCTCGGCGCCGCGGTGGCCCGCACCCGGGACTGGATCAACACGGCGCCGAACGAGCTGCGGCCCCCCGCGTTCGCCGAGCAGGTCGCGGCGGCGGCGCGTGAGGTGTCGCTGGAGGTGTCCGTACTGGACGAGAAGGCCCTGGCCAAGCAGGGCTACGGCGGCATCCTGGCGGTCGGCCTCGGCTCGGCGGCCGCCCCGCGCCTGGTGCGCCTGGCCTACGAGCCGGCCGGTGCCACCCGGCGGGTCGCGCTCGTCGGCAAGGGCATCACGTTCGACACCGGCGGCGTGTCGATCAAGCCGAGCGCGGGCATGTGGGAGATGAAGTCCGACATGTCCGGCGCCGCCGCGGTGGTCGCCACCATGCTCGCGATCGCCCAGCTCAAGCCGAAGGTGGCGGTCGTGGCGTACGCGCCGATGGCCGAGAACATGGTCTCCGGCAGCGCGTACCGGCCGGGCGACGTCGTGCGGATGTACAGCGGCGCCCAGGTCGAGGTGCTCAACACCGACGCCGAGGGCCGCATGATCCTCGGCGACGCGATCGCCCGGGCCTGCGAGGACGACCCCGACTACCTGTTCGAGGTGTCGACCCTCACCGGCGGGCAGGTGATCGCGCTCGGCAAGCGCATCGCGGGCGTCATGGGCACGCCGGAGCTGTGCGAGCGGGTCCGGGACGCGGGCGAGCGGACCGGCGAGCCGGCCTGGCCGATGCCGCTGCCGGAGGACGTGCGCAAGGGCATGGACTCCGACGTGGCGGACATCTCACAGGTCAACGCCGGGATGGACCGCGCCGGGCACATGCTGCAGGGCGGCGTGTTCCTGTCCGAGTTCGTGACCGAGGGCGTGCAGTGGGCCCACATCGACATCGCGGGCCCCAGCTACCACTCCGGCGAGCCCTTCGGCTACTGGACCAAGGGCGGCACCGGCGTCCCGGTCCGCACCCTGGTCGAGCTGGTCGAAGAGATCGCAGCCGAGTAGTCAGCCGGGTACGCCAGCCCAGCCGGTGTAGTCAGGCGTTCTTGTTGCGGGCGTTGTAGTCCCGCCAGCGCTGGGGGTATCCCACCAGCGCGATGTCGTAGACGGGCATGCTCAGGCGGTGCGCGAACTGGCGCGCCGCCTGCGGGCTCTCCATCCGCCGGCGGGTCCACTCGCCGTCGTGGGCGATGAGCAGCAGTGTCGTCTCCGTCACGGTCGTACGCGGCTCGATGAAGCCCTCCACGCCTCGCCGGGAGCGGACGAACTCCTCCAGGTAAGCCAGGTCCTCGCGGCTGGCGGAGCGCCCTCCCGCTGCCGGCTTGCGTCGGCGGAACCAAGCCACGATCGCTCCTCTTCGTCGAGTCCGTGCACAGCTCGTGCACAGGGTACGACGTCACGGCCGGTCCCCGGGACCCTACGAGGCCGCCCCTTTGTCGCAGGCGAGCAGGGCAAGTGACAAGATGGCCAAGGATCGTCATGCGAAGGGCGAACCCCCGATTCGCACCGTCACGAGCCGATGGGCCCGTGCATCACCTGGGAGAATTCGTGAGCGACCCACACGCCAACTCCTTCGACGTTCTCGTCCTGGGCGGCGGCAGCGGCGGTTACGCGACCGCGTTCCGCGCGACCCAGCTCGGCCTGTCCGTCGCGCTGGTGGAGAAGGACAAGCTCGGCGGCACGTGCCTGCACCGCGGCTGCATCCCGACCAAGGCGCTGCTGCACGCGGGCGAGGTCGCCGACGCCGCCCGCGAGGCGGACCAGTTCGGCATCCAGGCCGTGTTCAACGGCGTCGACATGAAGGCCGTGAACGCCTACAAGGACGGCGTGGTCACCAAGCTGTACAAGGGGCTGCAGGGCCTGGCCAAGGCGCGCAAGGTGACGCTCATCGAGGGCGAGGGGCGCCTGGTCGCGCCGGACGCCGTCGAGGTCGCCGGCACGCGGTACACGGCGAAGAACATCGTGCTGGCCACCGGCTCCTACTCCAAGACCCTGCCCGGCCTGGTCGTGGACGGCGAGCGGGTCATCACCAGCGAGCACGCGCTCGGGCTGGACCACGTGCCCGCCTCCGCGATCATTCTCGGCGGCGGCGTCATCGGCTGCGAGTTCGCCAGCGCCTGGAAGTCCTTCGGCGTCGACGTCACGATCGTCGAGGCGCTCCCCCGGCTGCTCGCGGTCGAGGACGAGGCGAGCTCGAAGGCGCTCGAGCGGGCGTTTCGCAAGCGGGGCATCAAGTTCAAGGTGGGCAAGCCCTTCGAGGGCGTCGAGCGCACCGACGGCGGCGTGAAGGTGTCGATCCAGGGCGGCGACACGATCGAGGCCGAGCTGCTGCTCGTGGCCGTCGGTCGCGGGCCGGCCACCGCCAACCTCGGCTACGAGGAGCACGGCGTGAAGACGGAGCGCGGGTTCGTCATCACCGACGAGCGGCTGCGCACCTCCGTGCCGGGCATCTACGCCGTCGGCGACATCGTGCCGGGCGTCCAGCTCGCGCACCGCGGCTTCCAGCAGGGCATCTTCGTGGCCGAGGAGATCGCGGGCCAGCAGCCGCAGGTCTTCGACGAGTCGGGCATCCCCCGGGTGACGTATTCCGAGCCCGAGGTCGCCTCCGTCGGGCTCAACGAGAGCAAGGCCCGCGAGCTGCACGGCGACGACAAGATCGAGACGGTCCAGTACGACCTGACCGGCAACGGCAAGAGCCAGATCCTGCGGACCGCGGGCTTCGTGAAGCTGATCCGGGTCAAGGACGGCCCCGTCGTCGGGGTCCACATGGTGGGCGCGCGGGTGAGCGAACTCATCGGCGAGGCTCAACTGATCTACAACTGGGAGGCGTTCCCCGGGGACGTCGCCCCGCTGGTGCACATGCACCCCACGCAGAACGAGGCTCTCGGCGAGGCGCACCTGGCGCTGGCCGGTAAGCCGCTGCACGTCCACTGATCAGGCATCCGACCGCCACCAAGCACAGTACGAGGAGTCGTTTCACATGCCGGTATCGGTCACCATGCCCCGGCTGGGCGAGAGCGTCACCGAGGGCACCGTCACTCGCTGGTTGAAGCAGGAGGGCGACCACGTCGAGGCCGACGAGCCGCTGCTCGAGGTCTCGACGGACAAGGTCGACACGGAGATCCCCTCCCCGGCGGCCGGGGTGCTGACCCGGATCGTCGTGCAGGAGGACGAGACCGCCGAGGTCGGCGCCGAGCTCGCCGTCATCGGCGGCGACGCCGCGGAGGCCTCCGGGGGCGCCGAGCCCGCGCAGGAGCCGGCGGAGGAGCAGGAAGAGCCCGCCGCGCAGGAGGAGCCCGCCGCGGAGGAGCCCGCGCAGGAGCCGCAGGAGGAGCCGGCCCCGGCCGCAGCGTCCTCGTCCGGCGGTGGCGAGGGCACGTCGGTGAAGATGCCCGCGCTCGGCGAGAGCGTCACCGAGGGCACCGTCACCCGCTGGCTCAAGCAGGTCGGCGACAGCGTCGAGGCCGACGAGCCGCTGCTCGAGGTCTCCACCGACAAGGTCGACACCGAGATCCCGTCGCCGGTCGCCGGCACGCTGCTGGAGATCAAGGTTCCCGAGGACGAGACGGTCGAGGTCGGCGCGGAGCTGGCCGTGATCGGCGCCGCCGGGGCCGCGCCCGCGAAGGCCGAGCCCGCCCCGCAGCCCAAGGCGGAGGCCAAGCCCGAGCCGAAGCCGGAGCCCAAGGCCGAGCCGAAGCCCGAGCCCAAGGCGCAGCCGAAGGCCGCCGCGCCCGAGCCGCAGCCGGCCGCGAGCGCACCGGTGCAGGCCGGGCCAGCCACCAACGTCACCGCGACCGGCGCCGCGCCGGCGAGCGGCAACGGCAAGGTCTCGGCCGAGGAGGCCGGCTACGTCACGCCCCTGGTCCGCAAGCTCGCCGCCGAGCACGGGGTGAACCTCGCCCAGCTCTCCGGCACCGGCGTCGGCGGGCGCATCCGCAAGCAGGACGTGCTCGACGCGGCCGCCAAGGCGAAGGAGGCCGCCGCCCAGCCGGCGCCCGCCGCCCCGGCCGCCGCGAGCACCGGCGGCTCGACCGCCGCGGCGCCGAAGGCGGCCCCGAGCCCGCTGCGCGGCCAGACGCAGAAGCTCAGCCGGATGCGGGCGCTCATCGCCCGGCGGATGGTCGAGTCGCTGCAGGTCTCGGCCCAGCTCACCACCGTCGTCGAGGTCGACGTGACGAAGGTGGCGAAGCTGCGCGACAAGGCCAAGGCGCAGTTCCAGGCCACGCACGGCGTGAAGCTGTCGTTCCTGCCGTTCTTCGCCCTGGCGGCGGTCGAGGCGCTGCGGGTGCACCCCGGCGTGAACTCCTCGATCGACCTCGAGGCGGGCACGGTCACCTACCACGACGCCGAGCACCTCGGCATGGCGGTCGACAGCGAGAAGGGCCTGATCGTCCCGGTCATCAAGAACGCGGGCGACCTCAACCTGGCCGGGCTGGCCAAGCGCATCGCCGACGTGGCCGAGCGGACCCGCGGCAACAAGCTCAGCCCGGACGACATCGCGGGCGGCACGTTCACGCTGACCAACACCGGCAGCCGGGGCGCGCTGTTCGACACGCCGATCATCAACCAGCCGCAGGTGGCGATCCTGGGCACCGGCGCCGTGGTCAAGCGGGCCGTCGTGGTGAGCGACCCGGAGCTCGGCGAGATCATCGCGCCGCGCTCGATGGTCTACCTGGCCCTGTCCTACGACCACCGGATCGTTGACGGCGCCGACGCCGCGCGCTTCCTGGGCACGATCAAGGAGCGCCTGGAGGCCGGGCACTTCGAGGCCGACCTGGGCCTCTAGCACCTGACGATCAAGGGGCGTCCCGGCGGGCCGGGGCGCCCCTTGATGTTCTCCCGGGACGGATCCGGGCAAGATGACCTCATGCAGATCCTGATCGCGGGGGCGTCCGGCTTTCTCGGCCAGCGGCTCATCCCGCACCTGCGCGAAGCCGGGCACCAGGTCACGCCGCTCGTGCGGCGCCCGCCCCGCCCCGGCGAGGTGCGCTGGGACCCGACCGCCGGGGTGCTGGACGGCACGGTCGTGGCGGCCGCGGACGCGGTGATCAACCTCGCCGGCGCGGGCGTCGGGGACAAGCGCTGGACGGCACAGTACAAGAAGACGATCGTGGACAGCCGCGTGGACACCACGCGCACCCTCGCGCGGGCGATCGCCGCGGCCCCGAAGCGGCCGAAGGTGCTGCTCAACTCCTCCGCCGTCGGGTTCTACGGGGACACCGGCGACCGGGTCGTCGACGAGTCCTCCCCGGCGGGCGAGGGCTTCCTGGCCGACGTGTGCAAGGTGTGGGAGGCGGCGACCCGACCGGCCGAGGACGCCGGGACGCGGGTGGCGCTGCTGCGCACCGGGTTTCCGCTGGACCCGGCGGGCGGCCTGCTCAAGCCGCTCTACCTGCAGTTCAAGCTCTTCGCGGGCGGGCGGATGGGCGATGGGCGGCAGTACCTGCCCTGGATCTCCGTCCCCGACTGGCTCGCCGCGGTCGTGTTCGTGCTCGAGCGCGAGCTGTCCGGGCCGGTGAACCTCACCGGGCCCGAGCCGGTCACCAACGCCGAGTTCTCCGAGACCCTCGCGCGGGTCATGCACCGGCCCAACCTGCTGCCGGTGCCGGGCTTCGCGTTGAAGGTGGCCGTCGGCGAGTTCGGCGGCGAGGCCCTGGCCAGCCAGCGGGTGCTCCCCGCGGTGCTGATGCGCGAGGGCTTCCCCTTCGCGCACCGCACCGTCGAGGAGGCCCTTCAGCAGGCCGTGTCGTCGATCACGTAATAGTTGGCGGCGGTCTGACGCAGGCCGTGGGTTGTGAACACGTTGTAGAGGCCCATCGCCTGGTTCGACCCGTTTGCGTAGGTGTAGCCGCCGGTTTGGTGCGCCCGCCCGGCGGTCACGTGCGCGTAGTTCGAGGCGCGCACGCACGGGCCGGAGCCCTGCGTCGGGGTCGGGCTCGGCGTCGGCGAGGACGTCGGCGAGGACGTCGGCGAGGCGGTCGTCGGGCCGGTGGTCGGGCCGCCGGTCGACAGGCCCCAGTCGAGCGCCTGGTAGTACGACGAGCAGATGGTGTCCTTGTAGTACGTGCCCGCGGTGCCGCACTGCTCCGTCGCCGAGCCGGGGTCGACCGGCGTCGCGTGGGTCATGCCCGACACGAGGTACACCTTGACCTTGTCCCCGTAGTTCGACAGGGACGTGCCGCCGGGCAGCGAGGCCGTCGACGTCGGGGTCTGGCCGACGCCGAGCACGTTCGTCCACTGGTCGCGCAGCTCCGTCGCGTTGGCCGGGGCCACAGTGGTGTCGGCGGTGCCGTGCCAGATCGCGACCCGGGGCCGGGCGCCGGAGTAGCCGGAGTACGCGCCCCGCACCAGGTCGCCCCAGGCCGCCGGGGTCTTGTCGACGCCGGGGTTCATGCAGCTGTACGCGGCCGTCATCGACGTGGCGCAGCGGTACGGCAGGCCGGCCATGATCGCGCCGCCGGCGAACACGTCCGGGTAGGTGGCCAGCATCACGGCCGTCATCGCGCCGCCGGCCGAGAGCCCGGTGACGTACACCTTCGCCGGGTTCGTGCCGTAGTTCGCCACCGCGTAGTCGACCATCTGCTTGATCGACAGTGGCTCGCCCGAGCCGCGGGCGGTGTCGCCGGTCTCGAACCAGTTGAAGCAGCTCGTGCTGTTGTTGGCGGACTTCTGCTCCGGCAGGACCAGGGCGAACTTCCACAGGTCGGCGTACTTGCGCCAGCCGGAGTTGGTGAAGTAGTCGGTCGCGTTCTGGGTGCAGCCGTGCATCGCGACGACGAGGGGCGCTCCCGAGGGGAGGCCGTCGGGGCGGTACGAGTACATCGTGAGGTTGCCGGGATTCGACCCGAAGCTGCCGACCGTCGTGAGCGTGGCGGCGTAGGCGGGCGTCGAGACGGTGGTGAGTGCGATCGCGGCGACCAGCGCGGCGGCCGCGGGCAGGATCCAGCGCAATGGCCTGGGCATGGCGGTGCCCTTTCTGCTGTGGGGAGCACCACGCTATGTGTGACCTTTGACGCACCACTATGTCCGCTTCCCACACAAAGCCCGGCGGTGGAGTGCGGCGTACGCTGGGCCCGTGACCAGCGTGGTGGGTATGCGAATCGTCCGGGCCGGGCTCGTGGACTACGAGACGGCACTCGCCGAGCAGCGGCGGGTCCACGCGGAGGTCGCCGACGGCGCGGCGCCCGACACGGTGCTGCTGCTGGAGCACCCGAGTGTCTACACGGCCGGCAAGCGCACCGAGCCCGCCGACCGGCCCTTCGACGGCACGCCGGTGATCGACGTCGACCGCGGCGGGAAGATCACCTGGCACGGGCCGGGGCAGCTGGTGGGTTACCCGATCGTGAAGCTGCCCGATCCCGTCGACGTGGTGGCGTACGTGCGGCGCATGGAGCAGCTGCTCATGGACGTCTGCGCGGAGCTCGGCGTCGCCACGGTCCGGGTCGAGGGCCGCAGCGGCGTCTGGGTGCCGGCCGACGAGCGGGGCCCCGATCGCAAGGTCGCGGCGATCGGCATCCGGGTCGCCCGCGGGGTCACGCTGCACGGGTTCGCGCTCAACGCGGACTGCGACCTCTCGCGGTACGACATCTTCGTGCCCTGTGGCATTCGCGACGCGGGCGTGACGTCGCTGTCGGCCGAGCTGGGCCGGGACGTGACCGTCGACGAGCTGCTGCCGATCGTCGAGCGGCACCTCACGACGCTGTACTGATCCGGTAGGCGACGACCGGGATCAGCTCGGGGTCGACGTCGTCGAGGCGTTCGTGGTCGTCGCAGGCGAAGCCGAACAGGCCCTGCATCGACGCGCAGCTCAGCTCGCGGGGGTCGGTGTCCGGCCGCTCGAAGCCGAGCCGCTCCCCCTCGTCCTCGACGACGGCGGGGTCGGCGCAGACGCTCAGCGCGCGCACGCGGGATCCGTCGCGCCAGACGCCGTAGCTGCACCAGCCGGCGTCGCTGTGGGCGGCGTGCAGGTAGACGTTGCGGCGCTCGCTCGCGGCCAGCACCACGGGGTCGAGCTCGGACGGGCGGCGCGGGGTCAGGCCCCAGCTGCACACCAGGTCGAGGCCGCTGAAGCAGCCGACGCAGACCACGTCGGCCGGCGGGTCGAGGGCGTCGACGAGCAGCTCGTCGCCGATCTCCTCGACCGTGGCCCCGGGGAAGAGGCGTTCGACGAGCGCACGGGTGGCCGGTTTGTCCAGCACGGGGTAGGACCGCAGGACATCGATAGGGTTTCCGTCGGCGAAGGCCACGAGCGTGTCGTTGAGCACCACTGTTCGCCTATTGCCGGACCGGGTGATTCGGAAACCTGGAAGACGTGACGTCAATCGCGTTCCCGGTTCTTGGGCAGTCGCCGGGCGTAGTCTTCGAGCTGTGACCGCCGTTGTTCCCGAAGGCCGTCGTCTGCTGCGCATCGAAGCGCGTAACGCGGAGACGCCGATTGAGCGCAAACCGTCGTGGATCAAGGTCTCGGCCAAGATGGGTCCCGAGTACACGCATCTGCGGGGGCTCGTCCAGCGCGAGGGCCTGCACACGGTCTGCCAGGAAGCCGGCTGCCCCAACATCTACGAGTGCTGGGAAGACCGCGAGGCGACCTTCCTCATCGGCGGCGACCAATGCACCAGGCGCTGCGACTTCTGTCAGATCGACACCGGCAAGCCGGCCGAGTTCGACGCGGACGAGCCGCGCCGGGTCGCCGAGTCGACGGCGACGATGGGGCTGAAGTACGCGACCGTCACCGGTGTGGCCCGCGACGACCTGCCCGACGGCGGCGCCTGGCTCTACGCCGAGACCGTCCGGCAGATCCACGCCCTGGTCGAGGGGTGCGGCGTCGAGCTGCTCATCCCCGACTTCAACGGCGAGCCGGAGCTGCTCAAGGAGGTCTTCGAGGCCCGGCCCGAGGTGCTCGCGCACAACGTCGAGACCGTGCCGCGGATCTTCAAGCGCATCCGGCCCGCGTTCCGCTACGAGCGGTCGCTGGGCGTGCTGACCAAGGCGCGCGAGGCCGGCCTGGTCACCAAGTCGAACCTGATCCTCGGCATGGGCGAGGAGCGGGCCGAGGTGACGCAGGCGCTCAAGGACCTCTACGAGGCCGGGTGCGAGCTGGTGACGATCACGCAGTACCTGCGGCCGACCCCGCGCCACCACCCCGTCGAGCGGTGGGTCAAGCCCGAGGAGTTCGTCGAGCTGCGCGAGGAGGCCGAGCAGATCGGCTTCGCGGGGGTCCTCTCCGGGCCGCTGGTGCGCTCCTCGTACCGCGCCGGACGCCTCTACCGGCAGGCGCTGGAGAACCGGGCTCTCAACTCCTGAGCGTGTCCCTCTAGACTCGGAGGCATGGCAAAGGCCCAGGAGCCGGAGAAGGTCTCCTTCTTCACTCGGCTCAAGCAGATCGGCATGGTCTTCTCGTTCACCGCGAAGCGCGACAAGGCGTTCGTGCCCCTCGTGGTGACGGTCGTCCTCGTGCCGCTGATCGCGGTCGGCGTCGCCATCGCGCTGGGCGTGTCCTGGATCTGGGCCCCGCTCGGCGTGCTGCTGGCGCTGCTCGGCACCGTCATCGTGCTCAACCTGCGCTCGCAGAAGGCGATGATGAAGGAGGCCGAGGGGCAGCCGGGCGCGGCGGCCTCGATCATCGAGAACATGCGCGGCGACTGGCGGGTCAGCCCGGCCATCGCCTCCACGACCCAGTTCGACATGGTGCACCTGGTCATCGGGCGCCCCGGCGTGATCCTGATCGGCGAGGGCAACCCGGGCCGGGTCAAGGGCCTCATCAGCCAGGAGCGCCGCCGGCTGGTCAAGGTCATCGGCAACGCGGAGCTGCGCGACTACATGGTCGGCAACGAGGAGGGCCAGATCCCCCTCCCGAAGCTGCGCAACATGCTGATCCGGCTGCCGCGCACGATCACGGCCAAGGACGTGAACTCCCTCGACAAGCGGCTCAAGGCGCTCTCGGCCCGGCCGCAGATGCCGCGGGGTGCCCTGCCCAAGAACATGAAGCCCCCGAAGGGGCAGTTCAAGGCGATGCGCGGGCGCTGAGCCCGCTCAGCTAGACGGCCTGCACGACCGAGCCAGCGGCCCGGTCGTGCAGGCCTCGCTGGTTCTGGTCCATGATCAGCGCCGTGACCAGCGGAAGCATCACGATCGCCCGCAGGAGCGCCCGCGGTACACCGAGCGGCCCCCCTGTGTTCATGGACACACAGCGGATGCGAAAGAGCCGCATGCCAAGTGTCTGGCCGAAGAATCCGAGAAACAGCGCGTAGACGATCACGAAGACGCCCGGCGCGAGCCAGGGCTCATCGACCGGCTTCGCGAACGCACCCGCGATGAGCAGGCACGATATCCAGTCGATCAACAGCGCGCCGAAACGGCGGGCCAGGGTTGCCGGGGCGGGCCGCACATTCTCCACGACGGGTCAGCCTATCGAACGACGCTCGCCGCTGATCGGCCGAGCCACGGGCGGCGAAACACAGCGGAAACAGTCGAGACATGCCGGGGCAATCGCACAGTTCTACGGTCGCGACCAACCAGACACCTTCACACTGAAGTGATCACCAGACTGGTCTTGCCTGCGACCTGGAGGACGAGTGTTCGCCAATTCTGAAGAGCTGTTGCGGTACCTGAAGGATGAGGGCGTCCGCTTCGTCGACGTTCGCTTCTGCGACCTGCCGGGCGTGATGCAGCACTTCAACGTTCCGGTCGAGTCCTTCGACGAGAAGGTGTTCGACGAGGGCCTGGCCTTCGACGGTTCGTCCATCCGTGGGTTCCAGGCGATCCACGAGTCGGACATGCTGCTGCTGCCGGACGCGACCTCGGCGTTCATCGACCCGTTCCGCGTCGAGAAGACCCTCGCGCTCAACTTCTTCATCCACGACCCGTTCACGCGGGAGGCCTACTCGCGCGACCCGCGCAACGTGGCGAAGAAGGCGGAGGCGTACCTCAAGTCGAGCGGGATCGCCGACACGGCGTACTTCGGCCCCGAGGCGGAGTTCTACATCTTCGACTCGATCCGGCACGAGACCTCGGCGAACCAGGCGTACTACTACATCGAC
Organism: Dactylosporangium thailandense; assembly: GCF_059739745.1. Classification (NCBI taxonomy): domain Bacteria; kingdom Bacillati; phylum Actinomycetota; class Actinomycetes; order Micromonosporales; family Micromonosporaceae; genus Dactylosporangium; species Dactylosporangium thailandense. The sequence continues at coordinate 11,599,684 of NZ_AP029195.1, read as the reverse complement.
TCGATCGAGGGCTGGTGGAACTCCGGCAAGGACGAGCCGGGCGGCAACCGGGGCTACAAGACCGCCTACAAGGGCGGCTACTTCCCCGTCCCGCCGGTCGACCACTACGCCGACCTGCGTGACCAGATCGTCCAGCGGCTGCTGGCCGCCGGCTTCGTCGTCGAGCGCTCGCACCACGAGGTGGGCACCGCCGGCCAGGCCGAGATCAACTACAAGTTCGGCACGCTGCTGCAGGCGGGCGACCAGCTCCAGCTGTTCAAGTACATCGTGAAGAACACGGCGTGGGCCGCGGGCAAGACCGCGACCTTCATGCCGAAGCCGCTCTTCGGCGACAACGGCTCGGGCATGCACACGCACCAGTCGCTGTGGCTGGGCGGCGAGCCGCTGTTCTACGACGAGGCCGGCTACGGCGGCCTGTCGGACACCGCGCGCTGGTACATCGGCGGCCTGCTGCACCACGCGCCGTCGCTGCTGGCGTTCACGAACCCGACGGTCAACTCGTACCGCCGCCTGGTGCCGGGCTACGAGGCGCCGGTCAACCTGGTGTACTCGCAGCGCAACCGCTCGGCCTGCACGCGTATCCCGGTGACGGGCACGAACGCGAAGGCCAAGCGCGTCGAGTTCCGCGTGCCGGACCCGTCGGCGAACGTGTACCTCGCGTTCGCGGCGATGCTGATGGCCGGCCTCGACGGCATCAAGAACAAGATCGAGCCGCCGGCGCCGATCGACAAGGACCTGTACGACCTTCCGCCGGAGGAGGTCGCGAACGTCAAGCAGGTGCCCGGCTCCCTGGACGAGGTGCTCACCACGCTCGAGGGCGACCACGGCTTCCTGCTCGAGGGCGGCGTGTTCACGCAGGACCTGGTGGACACCTGGATCTCCTACAAGCGGGCCAACGAGGTCGACCCGGTGCGCCTGCGCCCGACCCCGCACGAGTTCGCCATGTACTACGACGTGTGATCCCGGCTTCGGCCAGGAAGCGGCCCGTCCCCGGCTGGGGGCGGGCCGCTTCCGTGTTCAGGCGCCGTCGAAGATGCGCTCCACCGCGGCCCGCGCGCGGCGGGCCACGCGCAGGTACTCGTCCAGGAACTCCTGCGGCTCCGCCCCCGGGTCCAGGGCCGAGGCGGCCGCGGCCAGGTCGGGGCCCTGGCGCGGGAGCTGGTCCGTCGCGCGGCCGCGGACCAGGGTCAGCAGGTTGCGCACGCGGGAGGCCTGGCGCCAGGCGGCCTCGAGCTCGGCGGCGTCGGTCTTGGGCAGCAGGCCGGCCTCGGTGGCGGCGGTCAGCGCCTCCAGCGTTCGCGGGGTGCGCAGGGCCGGGACGGCGTGGCCGTGCTGCAGCTGCAGCAGCTGGACGGTCCACTCGACGTCCGCGAGGCCGCCGCGGCCGAGTTTCGTGTGGGTCGCGGGGTCGGCGCCGCGCGGGAGGCGCTCGCTGTCCACGCGGGCCTTCAGGCGGCGGATCTCGTGGATCTGCTCGCGGGTCAGGCCGCCGTCGGGGTAGCGCTTGGTGTCGGCCAGCTCCAGGAACCGGGCGCCCAGCGACGCCGAGCCGGCCACCAGTCGCGCGCGCAGGAGGGCCTGGGCCTCCCAGACCTTCGACCAGCGGGTGTAGTACTGCTGGAACGCCCCGAGACTGCGCACCAGGGGGCCCTGGCGGCCCTCCGGGCGCAGGTCGGCGTCCACGCCCAGCGGCGGGTCGTGGGCCGGGCGGGCGAGCAGGCGGCGCAGCTCCTCGGCGATCGTGAGGGCGGCCTTGGCCGCGGCGTCGTCGGCCCGGCCGGGCGGGGCCTCGTAGACGAACAGGACGTCGGCGTCGGACGGGTAGCTCGTCTCGGCGCCGCCCAGCCGGCCCATGCCGATGATCGCGAACGGCAGGTCCGGGGCGGACGCGGCCGTGACGCCCAGGGTCGCGCGCAGGGTCGCGTCGATCACGGCGGACAGGGCGTCGCCGACGGCGGTCACGTCGAGCAGGCCGAGCAGGTCGGCGCAGGCGATGCGGAACAGCTCGCGGCGGCGCAGGGCACGCACGGCGTTGATGGCCGCCTCCGGGTCGCCGTGGCGGGCCGCGGCGGCCGCGAAGCCCTCGGTGAGCACCTCGGCGCTGCGCGGCACCAGCTCGGCGTCGTCGGCCAGGAGGCGCAGCGCCTCCGGGTCGTGGACGAGCAGGTCGGTCACGTACCGCGACAGCGCCAGCAGCCGCGCCAGCCGCAGCGCGACCGGGCCCTCGTCGCGCAGCAGGCGCAGATACCAGGGCGTGTTGCCGATCTTCTCCGAGATCTGGCGGTAGGCCAGCAGGCCTCGGTCGGGCTCGGGGGCGTCCGCGAACTCGTTCAGCAGCGCCGGGAGCAGCTGGCGCTGGATGGCCGCGGTGCGGGACACGCCGCCCGTGAGGGCCTCGATGTGCCGCAGGGCGCCGGCCGGGTCGGCGAAGCCGAGCAGGTCGAGCCGGGCCCGGGCGGCGTCGGGGGTGAGCCGCAGCTGCTCGGAGGGGACCCGGGCGACCGCCTCCAGCAGCGGGCGGTAGAAGAGCTTGGCGTGCAGGCGGCGCACCTCGCCGGCATGGCGGACCCACTCGGTGCGGAAGGACTCCACGGCGTCGCGGGCCGCGTTGGGGCGGTAGCCGAGCGCGTGGGCGAGCCAGCGCAGGCCGTCCGCGTCGTCCGGGACCGTGTGCGTGCGGCGCAGGCGCTGCAGCTGGAGGCGGTGCTCGACGACCCGCAGGAAGCGGTACGCCCGCAGCAGCGCCTCGCCGTCGGCCAGCCCGACGTAGCCGCCCTCGATGAGCGCCCGCAGGCCGGCCAGGGTCGTCGGGGTGCGCAGGGACTCGTCGGCCCGGCCGTGCACGAGCTGCAGCAGCTGGACCGCGAACTCGATGTCGCGCAGCCCGCCCGGGCCGCGCTTGATCTCCCGGTCGACCTCGGCCCGCGGGATCGCCTCGATGATCCGCCGGCGCATCGCGCGCACCTCGTCGACGGCCTCCGGGCGTTCGGCGGCGGACCAGATGAGCGGCTGGAGCTCGGCCAGCCACCGCTCGCCGAGCGCGTGGTCCCCGGCGGCCGGGCGGGCCTTGAGCAGCGCCTGGAACTCCCAGGTCTTGGCCCACTTCTTGTAGTACGCCAGGTGCGAGGCGACGGTCCGCACGAGCGCGCCGCGGCTGCCCTCGGGGCGCAGGGCGGCGTCGACCGGCCAGGCCACGAAGCCGCAGATCTCCATCATCCGGGCGGCCAGCGCGCTGCCCGCGCGCATCGCCGTCTCGGTGTCGGTGTCGCCGACGGGCTCGGCCACGAAGACCACGTCGACGTCGCTGACGTAGTTGAGCTCGCGGCCGCCGCACTTGCCCATCGCGATGACGGCGAGCCGGACCTCGTCCGCGCCGGGCTCCTTGGCCCGGCGCTCGGCGAGCGCGATGGCCAGGGCCGCCTCCAGGGTCGCGTCGGCGAGCTCGGTCAGGCGCCGCATCGTGACCTCGACGTCGGCGGCCGCGGTGAGGTCGGCGGCCACGATGCGCAGCAGCTCGCGACGGTACCCACCGCGCAGCAACGGCACCGTGGACACGTCCCGGGTCTCGTAGCCGGCCGCGCGCTTGTTCTGCTCCCCGACGAGCTCGCGCCACTCGTCGGGGTTGGCCACGAGCAGGTCGCCGAGGGTCGCGGAGACGCCGAGCACGCCGATGAGCCGCCGCCGCAGCGCCCTGTCGGCCAGGACGGCGTCGCGCACCTCCTCCCCCGCGGCCTCGACGAGCCGCTGCAGCTGGAAGAGGGCGAGGTCGGGGTCGGCGGCGAAGTACAGCTGCTCGAGCACCGCCGCGGTGTCGTCGTCGGCGGCGCGGCGCGCGACCGGGTCCCACAGCCGCAGCCCGTCGGGGCCGGCCATCACCTCGGTGCGCTCGTTGTCGGTGAACCCGAACCGGGCCAGGTGGGCGGGGCTGACCTTGATCGGGTCCATCAGCGCGGCCCCAGCAGCGGCAGGGAGCGCAGCCCGCCCTCGCCGGCGTGGGGCGTGCGGCCCAGCGCCACGGCCGCGAACCGCTCGGCGAACGGCTTCCAGACCTCCTCGACGTCGGGCAGGGCCGCCTCGACCTGCTCGAGCATCTCGACCGGGTCGATGCCCAGCTCGATGAGGGTGTTCACGCCCTCCATGGCCCAGGTGGCGAACATCGGCAGGTCGCACTCGATGTGGAACTGCAGGCCCCAGGCCGCGGTGCCGAGCCGGTACGCCTGGATCGGGTAGTGCGTCGAGGCGGCCAGCAGGGTCGCGTGCATCGGCAGCTCGACGATCTCGTCCCGGTGCCAATGGAACACGTCCGGGGCGAACGGGACCGCGGCGAAGATCGGGTCGTTGTCGGCGACGTCGCGGCGCGCGACCAGCTTGACGCCGATCTCGGGCCCGGCCGAGCTGCGCTCCACGGTGCCGCCGTGGGCGTGGGCGAGCAGCTGGGCGCCGAGGCAGACGGCCAGGGTCGGGACTTTGTGCCGGACCGCCTTGCGCAGCAGCCCGTCGAGCCGGTCGAACCAGGGGGCGTCGCGCTCGCCCTCGGCGTCGGGGAACGCGTCCTGCTCGCCGCCGAGCACGACGAGCGCGGCGAAGCCGTCGAGGGTCTCGGGCAGCTCGTCGCCGGCGTGCGGCCGGACGACCTGGAGCTGCAGGCCGCCGGCGATCAGCCAGTCGGCGAGACGGCCGGGGCCGTCGGAGGGGTCGTTCTCGACCACGAGGGCAAGGGTTCCCCGGGGGGCGCCGTCGATCGTCACGTACTGACAATATCCACCGCCACGAGAGGGGGGAGGATGGGCGCATGAGCATCATCACGCCGGGCTTCCACGGGCTGCGCCGCGGGGGCGGGCCGGCCCTGCCGCCCGGGCAGTACCTGGCCCACGACTTCCCGGTCCTGTCCGCCGGGCCGACGCCGAAGATCCGCACGGAGCGGTGGGAGTTCGTGATCACCACCGAGACGGGCGAGGAGCGCAGCTGGGACTGGGCCGAGTTCACCGCGCTGCCGCACGAGGACGTCACGGTCGACATCCACTGCGTCACGAAGTGGTCGAAGCTGGGCACCGGCTGGCGGGGCGTGGCGGTCGACACCCTGCTCGCGGACGTCGAGACCGCGGCCGACTTCGTCATGGCACACTCCTACGACGGGTACACCACCAACCTGCCGCTCGAGGATCTGGTCGACGGGCAGGCGTGGGTGGCGTACCGGTACGAGGGCCGGGCGCTCAGCCCCGAGCACGGCGGGCCGGCGCGGCTGCTGGTGCCGCACCTGTACCTCTGGAAGTCCGCGAAGTGGGTGCACGGGCTGCGGATGATGCTGGCGGACGAGCCGGGCTTCTGGGAGGGGGCCGGGTATCACAACTACGGAGATCCATGGCGCGAGCAGCGATACCAGGGAGACTGAGCGGTCCGGAGCGAAGCGGAGGGGCCGCTCAGCATGAAGCACAGCTCTGAGGTCGGTCGGCCGGAGCGAAGCGGAGGGCGACTGACCTGGCGTCGGGCGGAGCTGGCGGCGATTCGGCAGGAGACGCCGACGGCCCGGACGCTGGTCTTCGACGTTGACGGAGACTGGCCGGGGCATCTGCCCGGGCAGCATGTCGATGTGCGGCTCACCGCCGCCGATGGCTACCAGGCGCAGCGCAGCTACTCGATCGCGTCGGCGGCGGGGCTGGAGATCACGGTGCAGCGCCTCGACGGTGGTGAGGTTTCGCCGTACCTGACCGACATTTACGACATTTCGTGGCCGGTGGAGGTTCGGGGGCCTGTCGGCGGGTGGTTCGTCTGGCGGCAGTCGGACCCGGCACCCGTGCAGCTCATCGCGGGCGGGTCGGGGATCGTGCCGCTGATGGCGATGATCCGGGCGCGGGCCGCCTCGGGCTCCAGGACGCCGTTCAAGCTGCTCTATTCGGTCAGAACGCCCGAAGATGCGATTTATGCCGACGAACTGCGGCGGCGGGGGCGGGACGACGGGGGGCTGGACGTGCAGTACATCCACACGCGCGTGCGCGGCAAACGGATCGGCCTCGTGGACGTCAACACCCACGCGTGGCCGAAGGACTTCGCGCCGAACGTCTTCGTGTGCGGCCCGACCGGGTTCGTGGAGACGGTCGCCGACATCCTCGTCGCGCTCGGCCACGAACCCTCGCGGGTCCGGACCGAGCGCTTCGGATGAGCGTCAGCTGGAAGGTGCGGACCATGCCGGGGCGGGCGCCGGCACCCGGGCCACCGCGCCATCACATCATGCCGAGGTACCGCTCCCGCTCGAACGGCGTGACGACCCGGCGGTACTCCTCCCACTCCGTCCGCTTGTTCTTGAGGAAGAAGTCGAAGACGTGCTCGCCGAGCACCTCGGCGACGAGCTCGGAGCCGGCCATGACGTCGATCGCCTCGGAGAGGTTCTCCGGCAGCGCCTCGTAGCCGGCCGCGCGGCGCTCGCCGTCGGTGAGGGCCCAAACGTCGTCCTCGGCGCCGGGCGGCAGCTCGTAGCCCTGCTCGATGCCGCGCAGGCCGGCGCCGAGCATCACCGCGTACGCGAGATACGGGTTGCAGGCCGCGTCGAGCGAGCGGACCTCGACGCGGGCCGAGTTCGGCTTGCCGTAGGCCGGGACGCGCACGAGCGCCGAGCGGTTCTTGTGGCCCCAGCAGACGTAGGCGGGCGACTCGGTGATCCGGTTCGGCAGCGTCTGCGGGAACAGCCGCTTGTAGGAGTTCACCCACTGGTTCGTGATGGCCGTGTACTCCCGGGCGTGCACGAGCAGCCCGGCGATGAACGCCTGCCCGACCTTCGACAGCTTCATCGGGTCGCTGGCGTCGTGGAACGCGTTGCGCTCGCCCTCGAACAGCGACAGGTGGGTGTGCATGCCGCTGCCCGGCTGCTCGGTGAACGGCTTGGGCATGAAGGTCGCGTGCACGCCGTGCGACAGCGCGACCTCCTTGATCACGTGCCGGAACGTCATGATGTTGTCGGCCGTGGTGAGCGCGTCGGCGTAGCGCAGGTCGATCTCCTGCTGCCCGGGCGCGACCTCGTGGTGGCTGAACTCGACCGAGATGCCGATCCGCTCCAGCGCGAGCACGGCCTGGCGGCGGAAGTCGCGGGCGACGGAGTGGGTGGTGTGGTCGAAGTAGCCGCCGGTGTCGACCGGCCGCGGCACCGAGCCGCTCTCGCCGAGGTTCTCCAGCAGGAAGAACTCGATCTCGGGGTGGGTGTAGAAGGTGAAGCCCTTCTCGGCCGCCTTCGACAGGGCCCGGCGCAGCACGTGGCGCGGGTCGGCCCACGAGGGCGAGCCGTCGGGGAGCGTGATGTCGCAGAACATGCGCGCGCTCTCGCCGGACATGCCGCCCTCGAACGGGAACACCTGGAAGGTCGTCGGGTCGGGCATGGCGACCATGTCCGACTCGTAGACCCGGGCGAAGCCCTCGATCGCGGACCCGTCGAAGCCGATGCCCTCCTCGAAGGCGGACTCGAGCTCCGCCGGGGCGACCGAGACGCTCTTCAGCGTGCCCAGCACGTCGGTGAACCACAGCCGGACGAACCGGATGTCCCGCTCTTCGAGCGTGCGGAGCACGAACTCCTGCTGACGGTCCACGTGATGCCCCCACGAGCTGTCTACGGCCAATTCGGGCAAGTCTCGCCCGACGGTATTACACACAAGTTACCGGACCACGGTATGTGACCAGGCAGGGGCGTGAACGGGCCGGAGTGGGTATGAGACCGGGCATGATCTGCGACCTGTGGCCCTCGCTCGTGGACCGGTTCCGTGACCGTGCGCGGTCGCGCCCGGTCGCCCTGGAGCTCTCCGGCGACCTCGGCTCGTCCGTCGCGGCGGTCGTCGCCTGCGACGCGCTCGGCCCGTCCCGGGTCACGGGGCTCGCGCTGTGCGACACCGTCCCGCCGCAGGTGCGTGAGCTGGTGCTGCGCACCGGCCTGGACTTCCGGCTCGAGCCGGTGCAGCCGATCCTCGACGCGTTCCTGGCCGCGCTCACGCTGGACGCGCCGGTCGTGGCGAACCTGCAGGCCAGGGTGCGACGGGTGGTGCTCCTGGCGCTCGCCGAGCAGGAGGGCCGGGTCGTCCTCGATCCCCTTCAGGACGTGCCGGCCGACGTACTGCCCGAGCTCGCCCGGTGGCGCAACGCACGGGACGACGAAGCGCTCATTCCGGTTTCGGCGATGTGAAAAACCGCATCGTGCCGGTAACAATCGCCGCCGCCGGTGCGACCATCGGGGTGTTGAGCCCGGGGACCCCGGATTGGGGCCTCGAGGAGTGAAACGAGGAGGACGCTGATGTCCGAGATCCCGTCCTTGTACGGCGGCGCCGTCAATCGCCGGGTCCGCACCCGTGACCTGATCGCCGCCAAGGAGCGCGGCGAGCGATGGCCGATGCTCACGTCGTACGACCAGTACACCGCCGGCATCTTCGACGAGGCCGGCATCCCGGTCCTGCTCGTCGGGGACTCGGCGGCCAACAATGTCTACGGGTACGAGTCCACGGTCTCCGTATCCGAGGACGAGCTGCTGCCGCTCGTGCGCGCGGTGGTCCGCTCGACCCGGCGCGCGCTCGTCGTCGGGGACCTGCCGTTCGGCTCCTACGAGGAGGGCCCGGCGCAGGCGCTGCGCACGGGGGTCCGCTTCATGAAGGAGGGCGGCTGCCACGCGGTGAAGCTCGAGGGCGGCCGGCGGGTCGCGCCGCAGATCGCCGCACTGGTGAGCGCGGGCATCCCGGTCATGGCGCACATCGGGTTCACGCCGCAGAGCGAGCACGCGCTCGGCGGGTTCCGGGTGCAGGGCCGCGGGGACGCCGCCGAGGACGTGGTCGAGGACGCGCACGCGGTCGCCGAGGCGGGCGCGTTCGCCGTGGTCCTCGAGATGGTGCCGGGCGAGGTCGCCAAGCGCATCACGCACGAGCTGCACATTCCGACGGTCGGCATCGGGGCCGGCGCGGACACGGACGCGCAGGTGCTCGTGTGGCAGGACATGGCGGGGCTGCGCACGGGGCGGACGCCGCGGTTCGTGAAGCGCTACGCCGACCTCGCGGGGGCGTTGTCGGACGCGACCCGGGCCTTCGCCGACGAGGTGCGCACGGGCGTGTTCCCCGCGCAGGAGCACACCTTCGACTGACGGCTCTCGCCGCGGCGGCGGCCGGGCCTGTGATGCCGGGCTCGGGCGCCGCTGGGGCGTCGGCTGGGAGCCTCTCGCCTTCCGACTGACGGCTCTCCCGGTGGCGTCCGCGCCCCGTGGTGCCCCGGGCTCGGGCGCCGCCGCGGCGTCGGCTGGGAGTCGCACGCTTTTCGACTGGCGGCGCTCCCGCCGCTGGGGCGTCGGCTGGGAGTCGCTCGCTGAGCCCGATATGTCGGGCGCTTCGCACCGCGACATATCGGATTTATACCCCGGCGCCGTGTACGTCCGATATTTGCGATTGGGGCGGGCGTCGGTCGGGGTTCGTCGGACTGACAGCCGGTTGGGGTGACCAGCCGCGGACCTGGCAGCGACGGCGCGCCAGCGCCGAGCGGTGTCTGGCGGGAGCGACGGTCCGCACCACCGCGGACCCGAGTCATGACCTTGACGGAACGTCGCGGGTTCGGTCCTCGGTCAGAACTTGAAGTACGAGACGAGCTGGCGCAGGTCCTGGGACATCCGGGCCAGCTCGCCGGCCGCGCCCTTCGCCGCGCCGACGCCCTGGGTCGTGGCGGCGGTCGCGTCGGCCACGCCGGCGATGTTCGCCGCGATCTTCTCCGCGCCGGTTGCCGCCTCGGCGACCGAGCGGCTCATCTCCGCGGTCGTAACCGACTGCTCCTCGACCGCCGAGGCGATCGTCGCCTGGTACTGGTTGATCTCCTCCACGACCTCGCCCATGCGCCGGATCGCCTCGGCCGCGGCGCCGGTGTCGGACTGGATCGCGGTCACGCGCAGGCGGATGTCCTCGGTCGCCTTCGCCGTCTCCTGCGCGAGGTCCTTGACCTCGTTGGCGACGACGGCGAAGCCCTTGCCGGCCTCCCCCGCGCGGGCGGCCTCGATGGTCGCGTTCAGCGCGAGCAGGTTCGTCTGCTCGGCGATGGAGGTGATGAGCTTGAGCACGTTGCCGATCTCCGTCGAGGACACCGCGAGCCGCTCGACCTTCTCGTTGGCCGCGCCCGCCTCGCGCACCGCGCCCGAGGCCACGCCGGCCGCGTCGGCGGCGTTGCGCGCGATCTCGTGGATCGACGCGCCCATCTCCTCGGCGCCGGTCGCGACCGTGCTGACGTGCCGGGAGACCTCGTGCGAGGACATCGAGGCGTCCGACATCTGCTGGTTCGTCGAGCCGGCGGCCCCGGCGATCTCCTCGCTGACCCGGGACAGCTGGCGGGAGGCGTCGGCGAGGCTGTCCGAGCTGGTACTGACGGCCGAGATCGAGCCGCGGATGCTCCCCATCGCCGCGTCCAGGCTCGCGGCCATCTGGCCGATCTCGTCCCGCCCGGTCATGCCGGCCCGCTGGGTGAGGTCGCCGCGGGCGAGGGCCTCGAGCACCCCGCGGACCTTGCGCACGGGCCGGATGATGGCGCGCGCCACCGGGATCGCGATCGCCAGGAACACCAGCACGCCGATGAGCAGCGCGGCGGCCGTCGCCCAGTTCGCCCGGCTCTGGGTGTCGGTCATCTTGCCGCGCTCCTGGGCGATGCTCGCGTCGAGCTTGTCCTCGAGCGCGCCGATCTTGTCGTCGACCGCGTGGTTGCGCTCGGCGATGTCGCCCTCGCGCGACCGCACGGACGCCTGATCGGCCTGGGCGCCCCTGATGAAGGTGCCGATGAAGTCGTTGAACGCCAGCGCGTCGGTCTTGATGGCGGCCAAAGCCGCGTCGACGTCGGCGGGCAGCTCCAGCGCGTCGAGCTTGTCGAGGGTATCGGTGACGGAGCTCTGGTCGTCGGGCAGGTCGCCGAGGATCGCCGCGATGTCGGCCTCGGCGATGGCGCGGTACGCGTCGACCTTCAGCTCCGACTCGCGCGTGTCGAGGTGGTGCAGCAGGCTGCTGGCGATGTCGAGGGTGTGGACGGTGTCGGCCTGCTGGCTCAGCTCGCGCTGGGCCAGCAGGCCGACCGTGCCCGCGGCCGCCGAGACCAGCACCCCGGCCGCGCACAGGATGCCGATCTTCCGGGCGATGCCCAGGTTGGCGAAGACGGCCATGAAGACCCCAATCACACGGTTTCGTTACCGGTGATATCGGCCATCGGCCGGCACTCCTACACGGAAACCTCGAGACTTTCCAAGCCCCGGATGACGTAGCCGGGCTTGTAGACCGGGTCCCGCACCAGCTCCATCGCCGGCGCCTTCGTCAGCAGCGCCCCGAACGAGGCCGTCAGCTCGATACGCGCCAGCGGCGCCCCGAGGCAGTAGTGGATGCCCGCCCCGAACGAGATGTGCGGGTTGTCGCGCCGGGTCACGTCGAGCGCCTCGGGCTCGGCGAACGCGGCCGGGTCGTGGTTGGCCGAGCCGAACAGCAGCGCGACCTCGCTCCCGCGCGGGATCGTCACCCCGTGCACCTCGATGTCCTCGAACACCCAGCGCTCGAACATCTGCAGCGGGGTGTCGAACCGCATCAGCTCCTCGATCGCCGGGCCGAGCAGCTCCGGTTCCGCCCTGACCTTCGCCAGCTGCTCCGGGTGCTGCAGCAGCGCCCGCCAGCCGTTGCCGGTCACGTTGACGGTGGCCTCGTGCCCGGCGTTGAGCAGCAGCACGCACGTGCCGATCAGCTCGTCCTCGCTGAGCCCCTCGACCGCGGCCAGCGCGCTGACCAGGTCGTCGCGCGGGTCCTCCTTGCGCCGGCGGGCGAGCGCGCGCAGGTACTCGGTGAACTCCTCCGACGCCCGCACCGCCGCCTCGGCCGTGTCCCGGGCGGGATTGAGCTCGTACATCCCGCAGATCGCCGCCGACCAGGGCCGCAGCAGATGCCGATCGGCCTCGGGCACGCCGAGCAGCTCCGCGATCACGGTCACCGGCAGCGGCTCGGCGACCTGCGCGATGAGGTCGCCGCCGCCCTGTGCCACGAACGCCTCGACCAGCTCGTCGGCCAGGCGCCGCACGTACGGCCGCAGAGCCTCGACCCGCCGCGGCGTGAACGCCTGCGAGACCAGCCGCCGCAGCCGCGTGTGGTCGGGCGGCTCGCGGTCGAGCATGCCGTTGTTGTTGAGGGTCCAGAACGGCTCCTGGTAGTCCGGCGGCGCCGTGCGGCCCATCTCCTCGTGCGTGGCGACGTGCAGGTAGCTGCGGCCGAGGCGCCGGTCGCGTAGCAGCGCGTTGACGTCCTCGTGGCGGCTGATGAGGTATTGCCGGCTGGGCTCGAACCACAGCACCGGCGACTCCTCGCGCAGCCGCGCGTAAGCCGGATACGGCCGCGCGACGAACTCCGCGGACCACGGGTCGAATGCGGCGGTCACAGGTCCGTCACCCGAATCCCCGCGTGCGCCTTGTACCGCTTGTTGATGGCGATGAGGTTCGCGGTGAGCGCCTCGACCTGCCCCGCGTTGCGCAGCCGCCCCGCGAACACGCCCCGCATGCCGTTGATCCGCCCCGCGAGCGCCTGCACCCGCAGCGCCGCCTCCCGGTCGTCGCCGAGCACGAGCACGTCGAGGTCCACGGCGTCCACCTCGGGATCCGCCAGCAGTACCGCACTCACGTGGTGGAACGCCGCGCACACCCGGGCCTCGGGCAGCAGCGCCGCGGCCTGCTCGGCCGCGCTGCCCTCCTCGACGCGCAGCGGATACGGCCCCTGCTTGTCGAAGCCGAGCGGGTTCACGCAGTCGACCACGATCCGCCCGCCGCTCAGCAGCGGCGCCAGCTCGGCGACCGTGGCCCCGTGCCCCTCCCACGGCACCGCGATGATGACGACGTCGGCCCCCGCGGCGAACGCGTTGTCCCCGCCCTCGACCGCGCCGTGCACGCCCGGCATCTCGCGCAGCTCCTGGGCCGCCTGCTCGCCGCGCTCGGTGGAGCGCGAGCCGACGAGGACCCGCTGGCCGGCGCGGGCAAAACGGTACGCGAGGCCGCGCCCCTGGGGCCCCGTCCCGCCGAGGATGCCGACGGACAGGCCCGAGACGTCGGGCAGCTCGATCTGGTCGTAGCTCATGCCTTCTGTTGTACCTCCCACCGATCGTTTCCCCCGGCGAAGCCCACGCGCACCTTTGTCACACCTCGTGGAACGTCACCTTGCGCTTGGCCGGGTCCGCCTCCGTGAGCCGCACCGAGATCCGCTCCCCCAGCGGCAGCGAGTCGCCCTCGCAGCGCGCCCGCACCGGCGGCTCGTCGATCGCGATGTCGGCCCGGTGCTTGGCCCGGTCCACGTCGAGCACCGCGGCCTCGAACGTCTCCCCGACCCGCCCCTGCAGCAGCGTCGCCTCCACCAGGTCGACCGCCCCGCGATCGGCCGAGCCCGCGACCCGGTCGGTGCGGGTCATGACCTCCGGCAGCTTCGGCAGCGCCTCCCGCGCCCACGAGGGCACCGCTGCGCCCGCGTGGAGCGCGAGGCACACCTCGGTGACGTACCGGTCGGCCAGACGCCGCAGCGGGGCTGTCACGTGGGCGTACGGCGCGGCCACCGCGGCGTGCAGCGGCTGCTGCGGCGGCGCCCCGTCGAACGGCGTGTAGCCGGCCCCGCGCATCATCTCCGCGGCCTGGTCGAGCAGCGCCGCCGCCCTCGGCTGAGCGGGGTCCAGGGCCGCGATCATCTGCCCCGGAGTCGCGTCATCCGGCCACGGTACGTCCAGTGCCTTCGCCGCCAGCCGAAGCGCCTCGACGGTCTCCTGCGGCGCCGGTGGCATGGTCCGCAGCAGCCCGACGCCGCCGTCGAGCATGATCCGCGCCGCCGACATCCCGGTGAGCAGGGAGATCTGCGCGTTGTACTCCTCGACCGCGACCGGCGCCCGCAGCGTCAGCCGCCACCCGTCCCCGTCGGGCTCGATCTCCTGCTCGGGCATCGGCAGGTTCACGGCCCCGCGCTCCAGCCCGCGGGCCACGAGCAGCTTGCCGATCTCGGGCAGCAGCGCGATCGACGGGTGCAGCCGGCCCGCGTCCGCGTCCCGCTGCACCGACTCGTAGTCGAGCTTGGCCCGGCTGCGCACCCGCGCCCGCCGCACGTCGACCCCGACGGCGTTGCCCTCGCCGTCCACGTCGATCGACCAGAGCACGGCCGGCCGCACCTGGTCCGGCAAGAGGCTCGCCGCGGCCTCACTGAGCACCGGGGGGTGCAGCGGCACCTTGCCGTCGGGCAGGTACACGGTCTGCCCCCGCTGCCACGTGTCGCGCTCCAGGGCGCCGCCGGGCTCGACGAACGCCGCGACGTCAGCGATCGCGTAGTGCACGCGGTAGCCGTCGTCGCGCCGCTCGATGAGCAGCGCCTGGTCGAGGTCCTTGGACGTGGGCGGGTCGATGGTGACGAACTCGAGCTCGGTCCGGTCGGGCCGGTCGTCGAACGTCTTGCGCGCGGCGGCCTCGGCCTCCTGCTGCGCGGGCGCGGTGAACGCGTCGGGCAGCTCGAGCTCGTGGCGCAGCGCACTGAAGTCGATGCGGGGTGCGAAGGTTCGGCGGACGGTCACGGGGTCAGTCTTACCAGCAACGGTCACCCCGGAAATCACGCGAACGGCCGGTCCCGTTCCCGGTCCACGGGCCGGGGCGCTCGTCGGTCCGATGACGCTTGCGCGGGCCGAAGGCTGGGAGCGGCCTGTGCCTCGGCTCGCCGCGCGCCGGCCGGCTTGTCGGAGCTGTGGCACGGCGGGGGCGGGCGGCGGGCGGCGCGGCTGGGCTCGTCGGGGGTGTGGCGCGGCGGGCGCGGGAGGTTTGCGGGGCGGCCGCGCCTGCCGGGGGTGCGGCGCGGCCGGCGCGGAGGCGGCCGGCGCGGCCGCGCTTGCCGGGGGTGCGGCGCGGCCGGGGCGGAGGCAGCCGGCGCGGCCGCGCTTGCCGGGGATGCGGCGCGGCCGGCGCGGGAGGTGAGTGGGGCGGGCGGGCTTGCCGGGGATGCGGCACGGCCGGCGCGCTGGTGGGCGCGCCGGCCGGGTTGGCTCGGTATGCGAACGGCCGGTCCCCGCCGAGGCGTTGGACCGGCCGTTCCTCGGCACTTACGGGCGGGCCAGGGTGGCCCAGTCCTCCGCGGTCATGCTCGCGGCCTCTTCCGGGTTGTTGCCGTTCTCGCGGCCCGGGATCGACTCCGACGCGGCGGTCTCCTCGGCCGGGGCCGACTCTGCCGCCAGGCCGCCCTCGGCGACCGCGGCCGGCTGGGTCGCCGGCTCGGCCGGGGTCGTCGCGGCGGCCGTCGTCTCCGGGGCCGTGGTCGCGGCGGCCTTCTTGGCCGGGGCCTTGCGCGGGGCGGCCGTCTTCTTCGCGGCCGTCGACTTCGCGGCGGTCGCCTTGGTCGCGGTCGTCTTCGCGGCCGTGGCCTTGGTGCCCGTCGTCTTCGTCGCGGCGGTCTTGGCCGGGGTCGCCTTCGCGGTGGCCGTCGTCGCCGTCGCCTTCGTGGCGGCGGCCTTCGTGGCCTTCGCCGTCGTCGACTTGGCCGCCGCCGCCTTCGCCGGGGCCGCCTTCGCCGCGGACTTGGCCGGGGTGGCCTTCGCCGTGGTCGCCTTCGCCGCGGTGGACTTGGCGGCCGTCGACTTGGTGGCGGCCTTCGCCGGGGCCGCCTTCGCCGTGGCCGTCTTCGCCGGGGCCGCCTTCGACGCCGTCGTCTTCTTGGCCGCCGTCGACTTCGCGGCGGTCGTGGACTTGGCGGCGGCCTTCGTCGCCGTCGACTTGGCGGCCGTCGACTTGGTGGCGGCCTTCGCCGGGGCCGCCTTCGCCGTGGCCGTCTTCTTGGCGGCGGTCGCGGACTTGGCGGCGGTGGACTTCGTCGCGGTGGCCTTCGTCGCGGTCGCCTTCGCGGCCTTCGCCGGGGCCGCCTTCGACGCGGCGGTCTTCTTGGCCGCCGTCGACTTGGCCGCGGTGGCCTTCGTCGCGGTCGCCTTCGCCGGGGCCGCCTTCGACGCCGCCGTCTTCTTGGCCGCCGTGGACTTCGCGGCGGTCGTGGACTTGGCGGCGGCCTTGGTCGCGGTGGCCTTCGCCGCCGTCGACTTCGCGGCCTTCGCCGGGGCCGCCTTCGACGCCGCGGTCTTCTTCGCCGCCGTCGTCTTGGCCGGGGCCGCCTTCGACGCCGCCGTCTTCTTCGCGGCGGTCGTCTTGGTGGCGGCCTTCGCCGGGGTGGCCTTGGCCGTGGTCGTCTTCTTGGCCGCCGTCGACTTGGCCGCCGTCGACTTGGCCGCGGTGGCCTTCGTCGCGGTCGACTTCGCCGGGGCCGCCTTCGACGCCGTCGTCTTCTTGGCCGCCGTGGACTTCGCGGCGGTGGACTTGGCGGGGGTGGACTTCGCGGCCGTCTTGGCCGGGGTCGCCTTCGCCGTGGTCGTCTTCTTCGCGGCCGCCGTCGACTTGGTCGCCGCGGTGGTCTTCTTCGCCGCCGTGGTCGACTTCGCCGCCGGGGCCGCCGCCTTCGACGCCGCCGTCTTGCGGGCGGCCGGGGTCGCCGACTTCGCGGCCGTGGTCGCCTTCGCCGCCGGGGCTGCCGCCTTCGACGCCGCGGTCTTGCGGGCCGCGGGGGTCGCCGACTTCGCCGCGGTCGACTTCGCGGCCGCGGTGGACTTCGCCGCCGGGGTCGCCGTCTTCGCCGCCGTGGTCTTGCGGGCGGCCGGGGTCGCCGTGCTCGACGCGGCCGCCTTGCGGGCCGCGGGAGTCGTGGTCGCCGACTTCGCCGCGGTCGTCTTGCGGGCCGCGGGGGTCGCCGACTTCGCCGCCGTGGTCTTCGCGGCGGCGGGCGTGGTGCTCGTCTTGCTCGCCGTGGATCGGGTCGCACGCGGCTTGGCGGCGGTCGCCGCCGTTGCGTCAGCGGCGGACGGCGTCACGGCCGCGGTCGTGGCACGGCGGGGGGAGCCGGCCGCGACCGTCTTGCGGGCCCTGGCGGGGGCCTGCTCGGTCGTCGCGGGGGCCGAGGCCGCCGCGGTCGTCGCGGCCGCGCGCGCTGCGGCCGATCTCGTGGTGGCCTTCTTAGCTGCGGCCATCGTGGTCCTCCTGGAGGAGTTCTCCCGCGTCCTGCGGGATGTTCGCGGTTGGGTTGTGCGGGTGGTCGGGTGTTTCGGGGAGCCGGCTGTCCGGGCGGTTCGCGGTCGCCACGGGCTCCGGCGCTTTGCTAGTGCTTGCCTTCCCACCGTTCGTCTTCGGCGTCCCACGCCTCGTTGCGTTCATGGACTGTAGCGAGGGCCTGTTCCGCTGCCGCCGCCGAGTCGTACGGTCCGAGGCGATCCCTTCCGGGGCACATGTTGTCCTCGGACTCGACCCGTTGGTGAGAAAGGCACCAGTAGTACCGCTCAGCACCGCTGCTGCTCATGACATCACTGTGCACCGCAAATGAAACATGCGCCACCGAAACCGGCAAATAGCTTGTTGAGATTCCACAGTAGACGCAACCCCCTGACAAGGGTCCGGGTCACGCTCGTGTGGCCGGGCGGAGTCGCGGGGCGGATCCGAATGCGGACGGAATGCGTTGCCGCGCAAGGAATCCGCGATCATGGCGGGGTTGCGAAATCCCGGAAGATTGTGGGAGTTGCACCGTCTTCGTGTGGCAACTCTCACCCGCGGGTGAGCCGAACGGAGGAAACACATTCGAGTCGGAAGGTCGACCCGGCGATCCTCGTTTGGAGACGAACGAGGGTGGCGCCGGAGGCCGCCGCGGGGATCGTCCACCGTGGACGAGTGCCGCTGCGGGGCGGGTCGGGGCGGGCCTGGAGCGGCGGCCCGGTGGGCGTTGCCGGGACCTGGGAAGCAGCACCGTGGACGCGAGGACGCGGCGATGCGAAAAGACGCGGTGGGTGCGAAAAGACGGTGCCGGGCAAGATGCGGGCGGCGCGGAAAGGCGGTGCCGGGCAAGACGCGGTGGGGGCGGAAAGGCGGTGCCGGGCAAGACGCGGTGGGGGCGGAAGGGCGGTGCCGGGCAAGACGCGGTTGGGGCGGTGGTGCCCGGGGCGGGGTGCCGGGTCGGACTCCGAGCCCGTTGCGGGACAATCGAAGGGTGAGCCTCCATGCCGATGACCTGCCGGACGTCCTCGCCGTCACGCCGCTGACCGCGCCGCCCGACGTCGCCCTGCGCCCGCCCGGCTCGAAGAGCATCACCAACCGCGCGCTCATCTGTGCCGCCCTCGCGCCCGGGCGCAGCACGCTGACGGGGATGCTCTTCGCGAACGACACCTACGCGATGCTCGGCGCCGTGCGGGCGCTGGGCGCGACCATCGCCGTCGACGAGGCCGCGAAGACGGTGCTCGTCGACGGCATCGACCCGCGCTCCGCGACCGGCGAGGTTCGCATCGACGCGCGCCAGTCCGGCACCACCGGGCGCTTCATCCTGCCCGCCGCGGCGCTGCGCCCGGCGCGCGGCGTCGTCGACGGCGACCCGCAGCTGCGGGCGCGCCCGTTCGGCCCGCTCGTGGACGCGCTGCGCGAGCTCGGCGCGAGCATCGAGGACCTCGGGCGGCCCGGATACCTGCCCGTCGCCGCGACCGGGCCGGTGGCCGGCGGGAAGGTGGCGGTGCCGGGGCACATCTCCAGCCAGTACCTCTCCGGTCTGCTGATGGCCGGGCCCCTGATGGCCGACGGGCTCACCGTCGAGCTCACCTCGCCGTTGGTCTCCGTGCCCTACGTCGAGTCGACAGCCGCCGTCATGGCCGCGTTCGGGGTTTCGGTGGAGGGTCTCACGGTGCGGCCGGGGGCGTACCGGCCCGCCGACTACGCCATCGAGCCCGACGCCAGCGCCGCCTCCTACCTGCTCGCCGCGGCCGCGATCACCGGCGGCCGGGTGAGCGTCGAGGGCCTCGGCACCGGCAGCCTGCAGGGCGACGTGCGCTTCGCGGACCTGCTGGAGCGGATGGGCGCGCGGGTCGAGCGGACGGCCGACCGCATCACGGTCACGGGCACCGGCGAGCTGCACGGCATCGAGGTCGACATGGCCGACATCTCCGACACCGCGCAGACCCTCGCGGCCGTGGCCGCGTTCGCGGACTCCCCCACCGTCGTCACCGGCATCGACTTCATCCGGCGCAAGGAGACCGACCGGATCGCGGCCATCGTGACCGAGCTGCGCCGCGCGGGCCTGGACGCGACCGAGGACGCCGACGGGTTCACGGTGCGGCCGGGGGCGATCGCGCCGACGGACTTCGAGACGTACGACGACCACCGCATGGCGATGAGCCTGGCGCTGCTCGGGCTGCGGGTGCCCGGCATCCGCATCAAGCACCCTCGGTGCGTTTCCAAGACCTACCCGACGTACTTCGAGGACCTCGCCCGCCTCGGGTGAAGCCGCGGCACACGCCGGGTCGTCGACGAGCGGTTCTCGACGGCCCGGCTCGGGTCCGACCAACCGCGGACCTGGCAGAGAGGCCAACTGCGGACCTGGCAGAGAGGCCAACCGCGGACCTGGCAGAGAGGCCCGCCAGGGCCGAACGGTGTCTGGCGGGAGCGACGGTCCGCACCACCGCGGACCCGAGTCATGGCTCTGCTCTCAGCGCCGCTCGCAGGCGATCCCGTCCGCGTCGGCGTCGAGGCGCTTGTTGGCGTTGTAGGCGGCCGGGTTGACCGTGAAGTTCGTGACGGGCTTGGCTTTGCCCTTCACCTTGTCCGCCGCGCCGGCGCGGGCGACGCCGTGCGCGAAGTCGTGCTGGAGGGCGGCGCAGCTGACGTACCGCTTCGGCGCCGCCGCGTACGCCTGCGACGACGGCAGCGCCGCCGCGACCCCCAGCAGCAGGACCATCAGCACCTTCGGGCTCGTCCTCATGCGGGTGTCGTCGGCGGTGCGGGGCCGGACCTGAGGGGTTCTTGCTACAGCGGGTCGAACCAGAGCGCCTCCCAGCTGCCCGGCGCGGCGCCCGTCGCCTTCATCTCCTCGTAGTACTGGCCCGTGTAGTCGAGGCGGCAGGTGAAGTACGTGCCGCGCTGGGCGTTGCGCAGGTAGTACTTGCCCGCGTCGGTCCACACGTCGAAGGTCTCCCAGACGTCGGTCCATTCGCCGCGGCCGCGCAGCATGCCGAAGTTCTTGCCGGTGTACCCGTACTCCGCCGTCACCAGGTACCCGGACGGCGCCTGCAGGAACACCGTGTGCCCGCCGTCGTCGGAGCAGATCTTGAAGATCTCCCAGCTGCCGGTCGACCCGGGCGCGGTGCGCGCGCGGAGCATGTTGTGGCTCGCGCCGCCGAACCCCTGCTCCTCCGCGATGTACCGGTTCGCGGCCAGGTTGAGGATTTTGTACTCCCGGCAGCTGGCCAGCCCCGGCACGCTCACGCCCTCGAAGCCCAGCTGCTGCTCGCCGTCGCGGGTCAGCGGGGTCGCGCCCGTCATGTCGATGTGCCCGGGCGCGAGCCCGGGCGGCGGCGCGGCGCTGCCGCGGGCGCTCGGGTGCCCGGCGTCGCCGTCGCCTTCGCCGGCCCGGGCGAGCGCGAGGGGGGTCACGACCAGAGCCGCGACCGCGGTGGCCACCAACACGACAATGCTTTTGCGCCGCACCGGGCACTCCGTTCACGCCGACGGCCGCTTCGTCCGGCCGTACCGCGCAAATGCTCGGCCACCCCATCGAAAGGGGTCAAGGAGCCAAAGCCGATCTTAAAGTTCCTTTCAGCGCCCTTTCTCCGTCCTCACGCTGCGCATCCGGAAGCCGTGTTCTGCGCCATGAAAGCCGATGAAAACGGGCTGAAAGATGCAGCGCCCCGGGCACGGAAGGCGACGGACGAGTCGACCTGGGCTCGGCAGCCCACCGGGACACCGCCAAACGGCGCTTGTGCCAGTGCCAACCGGACCGGCTGGCGGCCGTTGTACCGGAACGTCAACAACTCCGCACCGTCCAATTCGCTGCGACACCCACTCCACCAGCTCCGCCGGATCGCCGCCTGTCATCGCACGCAGCGTACGGGGCCGTCCACAGATCGGCCCGAAACAGCAACCAACGAAATCGGTGGCAAGCCGACCCGTACCGCAGGCGCGCCGCCGAGGAGCGGAAGCGGCACGGCAGCTGGTCCCTCAACCCCAACTGAGCTGCGAGAACGTCAGGTCGGTGCGACGGACGAGTCGACCTGTACGCCGGGTTCTGTCCCCGCCTCGCGGCAGGGGGCGGCCATCCATCTCGGCCTGCCGTCGCCGGCAGGCTCCAGCGGTCCACCCGCAGGCTCGGGCGGGCCGCCCTCGAACGCCTGCGCAGGCCGGGCCCGTGGGCGCCGGCCCTTTTGACCTTGCTCCGGGTGGGGTTTACCTAGCCGCCCCGGTCACCCGGGGCGCTGGTGGGCTCTTACCCCACCGTTTCACCCTTACCCGGCTCATCCGAGCCGGGCGGTCTGCTCTCTGTGGCACTGTCCCGCGGGTCGCCCCGGGTTGCCGTTAACAACCACCCTGCCCTGTGGAGCCCGGACGTTCCTCGGCGATGCCAGTGGCATCGACGCGGCCGCCCGGTCGACTCGTCCGTCGTGCTGACTATGGTAGTCAGACCATGGAACCGGCCCACATCGCCTTGCTCGGCGTCGCGGGGCTCGCGGCCGGGACGGTCAATGCGATCGCGGGCGGCGGGTCGCTCATCACGTTCCCGGCGCTGATCGCGACGGGGCTGCCGCCCGTGGCGGCAAATGTGACGAACACCACATCAGTGTTTCCGGGGTACGTCTCGTCCGTCTACGGCAGCCGCGCGGATCTCCCCCGCGCGCGGGTGCCGCGGCTCGTGCCGACGGCGGTGGCCGGGGCCGCGCTCGGGTGCGCGCTGCTGCTGCTCACCCCGGCCGCGGCGTTCGGCTACGTGGTACCGTTCCTGGTGCTCGGGGCGGCCGCGGTGCTCGCGCTGCAGGACCGGCTGCGGCGGCTCGTCGGGCACCCGCGGGAACTGGCCGGACGCCACCGGGCGCTCGGCCTGCACGCGATGGTGTTCCTCGGGTCGCTGTACGGCGGGTACTTCGGCGCCGCCCTCGGCGTCATGCTCGTCGCGGCCCTCGGGCTGGTGCTGGACGAGCCGATGGCCCGCGTCAGCGCGCTCAAGAACGTCATCTCGGCCGTCGGCGGGCTCGTCGGGGTGCTCGCGTTCGCGCTGTTCGGGCCGGTCGACTGGGCCGACGTGGCGGTGGTCGCGCCGGCCGCGCTCGCCGGGGGCTACGCCGGCGCCCGGCTCGCCCGGAGGCTGCCGAGCGCCGTGCTCAAGGCGCTCATCGTCGTGTTCGGCACCGTGGTCGGGTGCGTGCTGCTGTACCGCGCGTTCTTCTAGGACAGGTGCGCGGTCTCGTTCACCGAGCGCACCGCGACCCCGCCGTCGGGCCAGGAGTCCAGCAGCGAGACGCCGGCCGGGTCGAGGTACAGCCGGAACAGGAACGAGTCGCTCGCGGCCAGCGCGTCGCGCAGCATCAGCTTGATCGGGGTCACGTGGCTCACGACCGCGATCTGCCGGCCGTCGAAGCGGTCCTGCAGGCTGCGCACCGCCCGCCGCACGCGCATGGCGACCTGCTGGAACGACTCGCCCCCGGGCGGCGGGACGGCGGTGGAGGCGAGCCAGCGCTCCTGCTCGGCCGCGTAGCGCTCGTGGACCTCGGCGTAGGTGAGGCCCTCCCACTCGCCGAAGTCGCACTCGATGAGGTCGTCCTCGACGATCAGCGGCACGTCGCCGAGCGCGGCCGCGGTCTCCAGGCAGCGCTTCAGCGGCGAGGTGATGACCGCGGCCAGGTCCGGCGCCAGCTCCCGGGCCCGGGCCGCGGCCCGGGCGGCCTGCTCGTGGCCGAGGTCCGAGAGCGGGACGTCGCCGCGGCCCGAGTACCGCTTCTGCGCCGTGTAGGGGGTCTCGCCGTGGCGGATGACCACCATGCGCAGCGGGGAGCCAGTCGCGGGCGGCGACCACGAGCGGCGGGCGGGCTCGGTGACCTCCTTGGCCTCGCCGTCCATCGCGGCGTTGGCCAGGCGGTCGGCGTCCTTGTTGCGCTCGCGGGGGATCCAGCCGTACCGCACCAGGGCGAAGCCCTGCGCGATGCCGCGCGCCTCCTCGGCCAGGGGGCGCAGGCCCGGATGCTTGATCTGCCAGCGCCCGGCCATCTGCTCGATGACGAGCTTGGAGTCCATGCGCACGTCGACCTCGTCGGCACCCAGCTCGCGGGCGGCCTTCAGCCCCGCGATGAGGCCGCTGTACTCCGCGACGTTGTTCGTCGTCACCCCGAGCGCCCCGAGCCGCTCGGCGAGCACCGCGCCGGCCTCGTCGCGCACGACCGCGCCGTAGCCGGCCGGCCCCGGGTTGCCGCGCGATCCCCCGTCCGCCTCGACGGTCACCCGCATGCGGCTACAGCCCCGACTCGGCGGTGCGCACCAGGATGCGCCGGCACTCCTCGCACCGCACGACCTCGTCGGCCGGGGCGGCCTTCACGCGGGCCTTGTCGCCGCCGGAGAGCTCGATGCGGCAGCCCTCGCAGCGGCCCTGGCGCAGCATCGCCGCGCCGATCCCGCCGCTGGACTCGCGGATCTTGTCGTAGAGCCCGACGAGGTCGGCGGGCAGGTCGGCGGCGAGCGGGCGCCGCCCGGACTGGCGGAACTCCTCGTCCTTGGCGATCGCGGCGAGGGCCTCGTCGCGGCGCTGCTCGGCCGCGGCGCGGGTGGCCCGGGCCGCCTCCAGCTTGCCGACGATCTCGTCGAGGACGCCCTGCGCGGACTCGCGCTGCTCCATGAGCTCCAGCTCGGCGTCCTCGAGCTCGGACTGGCGCCGGTTCAGCGTGGCGATCTCGTGCTGCAGGGCCTCCAGCTCCCGGGACGGGCCGGTGCCGGCGTCGAGGCGGGACTGGTCCTTGTCCTTGCGCGAGCGGACCTGCTCCACGTCCTTCTCGAGCCGCTCGATGTCGCGGTCGAGATCGTCGACGGCCACCTGGGCGCGGACCCGCTGATCCTCCAACGTGGACAGCTCGCGGGCCAGCGAGCCGAGCTCGGCGTGCTCGGGCAGGGCCTTGCGCTTGTGCGCGAGCTGGGTCAGCGCGATGTCGATCGCCTGGAGATCGAGCAGGCGGCGCTGGTCTTCCGGATCGGCCTTCACGAGTCGTCTTCCTCCAACAGGGCCCAGGGTGAGGTGTCCACATCGGACACGATGGTCTGCACGCCGGCCTCCGTGCGCAGGAACGCCGCGACGTCGTCCAGCCACGGGCGCTCGGACGCCCAGTGGGTGACGTCGACGAGGGCCGGCCCGCCGTTCGCGAGGTGCTCCTGCGCCGGGTGGTGGCGCAGATCCGCGGTCAAGTATGCGTCAACGCCGGCGCGGGTGGCGTCGGCCAGGAACGCGTCGCCCGCCCCGCCGGACACCGCGACCGTCTCGACCCGGGCGTCCGGGTCGCCGGCCGCCCGTACCGAAGCCGCCGCTCCCGGCAGTTGACTCGCCGCGAGCCGGGCGAACCGCGCCAGGGTCATCGGCTCGGGGAGCCGGCCGATGCGCCCGTGACCGCGTTCGGGCGCCCGGGGATCCGGCCGCAGCGGGTGTACGTCCAGCAGCCCGAGCCTCGCCGCCAGCGCATCGGACACCCCCGGGTTCGCGACGTCGCCGTTCGTGTGGGCGGTGAACAGCGCGATCCCCTCGCGGATCATCCGGTGCACGATGCGGCCCTTGTACGTCGTGGGCGCCAGGCTGGAGACGCCCCGCAGCAGCAGCGGGTGATGGGTGAAGACGAACTGCGCCCCGGCCCGCGCGGCCTCCTCGACGACGGCGGGGTCGCAGTCGACGGCGAGCAGCACGCGGGTCACGGTCGCGTCCGGCTCGCCCAGGACGAACCCGACGCGGTCCCAGTCCTCGGCCCACTCCGGCGGGTACCGCTGCTCGAGCAGCTTCACGAGTTCGGCGACAAGCACGGCGTAACGTTAGTCCACTCCCCCGCCCCCCGTGATGCGCTGGGCCTGCACGGACGGGTGCGCCTCCAGCGCGTCCAGCGGCAGGCGCCACGGGAAGTCGGTGCGCGTCTCGCCGATGCCGGGCTGGTGCAGCTCGAGCACGTCGTCGCCGTAGAGCACGGTGACGCCCCAGGAGCGCAGCCGCTCGATCGACTCGCCGAAGGCGGGGTGGGCGGCCATCGCGCGGTTGGTGTACGGCACCGCGACGATCGGCAGCCCCAGCCCGAGCGCCTCGACGATGAGCCCGAGCGCGAGCGTGTCGGCGATGCCGGCCGACCACTTGTTCACGGTGTTGACGGTCGCGGGCGCCACGATCATCGCCTCGGCCGCGGGCAGGATGTCGGGGTCGCCGGGGTACTTGTAGTGGTGCCGCACGGGGTGGCCCGTCTGCTTGACGAGGCCGGGGATGTCGAGCCACTTGAGGGCGTCCGGCGTGGCCACCACGCAGACGTCCCAGCCACGCTCCTGGGCGAGCGAGACCAGATTGCCGACGCCGGCGGTGGCGGGCGAGCCACACACAACGGCGTACAAAACGGGTCGTGACATGCGGGCATTCTGCCCCGCGACGCGCCCTTTCAGACCACTTTTCAGACCCCTACGCTCATGTGCTCCGCGAGTTCGGCCACCGGGGCCGAGGGGGCGCCCCTGGTGCGGCGCAGGACGTCGCTGAGCACCTCGCGGGCCAGCGGGCGGCAGCGGATCTCCGACGGCGCCAGCCGGTCGCCCTCGAGGAGCATCTCGCTGGCCATGTCGATGTCGCCGACGAGCGCCTGGGCGCGGGCCTGGTCGAGGAAGTGGTGGGCGCGGCGCTCGGGCAGCAGGGCGTTGAACCCGTCCGGATCGAGCGTCTGGTGTACCTCCACCGCCACCCGGCCCTCGCCGAGCTCGACGGCGGCGGCGGCCCGGTGCAGCTTCACGTTCGTCGGGCCGAAGGACGTCCAGTAGTAGTTGGCGTCGCCGTCCATGCTCCGGGCGGCCTCCTCGGCGCCGGCCAGCAGGTCGCGCACGGTCGCGCTGTCGCCGATGCGCGCGGCCGCCATCGCGCCCTGCAGCAGCAGCTGGCCGTAGACCGAATGCCGCTCCGGGCTCGTGTCGTTGCCGCCGAAGCCGGGGGCGAGCCGGTTGGCGATGTTGACGTTGATCTCCAGGGCGGGGCGGGCCCGGCCGAGGGAGAGCAGCGCGCAGGCGACCCGCGTGGTGGCGGTGCCGGCCAGCAGCTGGTCGCCGGCGCGCTGGGACACGGCGATCGAACGGTCGGCGGCGAGCCAGGACAGCTCGTGCTCGCCGAGCTTGCGCAGGGCGCTGGAGGCGATCTGGTACACCTGTCCGAGCAGGTGGGCGGCCTCCTCGCCCTGGTGGCCCTCGCTGTAGGCGGTGTCGGCGGCCTGGGCCTCGCGCAGGAGCCTCGGGAGGGTGCGGGCGAGCATGCCGTACTTCGCGTGCTGGTACGACAGCCAGGCGTGGGTCACGGCCTTGCGCATCTCGGGCAGCGGCGGGGGCTCCGGCGGCGCGTAGAAGAAGGCGCTGATCTGGTCGTAGCGCTCCAGCGCGGCCCGGATCTCCTCGACCTCGATCTGGTCGACGCAGTTGATGCTGTCGGGGCGGCGCTCGGGGTCCCGGCCCAGCAGGATCTGCACGTCCAGCTGCAGGACGTCGGCGATCTCGTACACGACCGAGAACTTGTCGAGCCGGCGCACGCCGCGCTCGACCTTGTCGACCCAGCTCTTGGACTTGCCCAGCCGATCGGCGAAGACCTGCTGTGACATCTTGCGCCGGTTCCGCCAGTAGGCCACCCGACGGCCGATGGGCAACTCATCCACGTCGCTCACCTCCGGAGGTCACCCGGCCGGTAGAAATCGCACGATTTGTGCGGTTCGAACCGGCCGTTCGCTCATACGTTCCGATGTGCAAGTTGCATCCCCCGTCGCAGAGACAAACGACGCACAACGCGTCCGGTAACGCGACGTGGCTCCGTGCGCACTTTCGAGTGATCTCGCCTGGCAGGAGAGGGTCATGATCTTCTGGGAACACGCGCGCCTGCGGAAGGCCGCGACCCGCTACGCCGAGCACGGCTGGCCCGTGCGACCGGGCGCCTACCTGGTCGGACGGCACGCCGGGCGGCACCTGCGGGAGCGGCGCTTCGACTGCGGCAGTCCCGGCTGCCGCACGGTCGCCTGCCACCCCGCGCCACATCCGCTCACCTTCGACACGCCGGCGGTGCGGTCGCTGTGGCGCGAGCACCCGTACACGGTGCTGCTGCCGACCGGCTACGCCTTCGACGTGCTGGAGGTCCCCGGCGCCCTGGGCCGGGCCGCCCTGCTGGGCGACGGTTTCGTGGCCGCCCGCGGCCCGGTCGCGGTGGCGCCCGGGGATCGCTGGATGTTCCTGGTGCTGCCCGGGCACGGGGTGCTGCCGGAGCTCTCGGCGCACGCCGGGGTGGTCCTGCACGGGCAAGGGTCGTGGATTCCAGCACCGCCGAGTGCGCAGTTCGGGGGGCGGGTCCGGTGGGAGCTGACGCCGGAGACGCATCACTGGCGGCCGGCCGAGCCTTATGCCGTGCAGGCGCTCATGCTGGACGCGATGGGCGCGGGACCCCGCCGCGCCATGTGGCGCGCGGCCGCCTAATACTGTGATCTCGACGCGCACACAGTGACGGCACGTGGCCGCCCCTGGGGCAGCTGTGCGCGCATGCGTCGAGTTCGTCAAGACCGGCTCTCTCACGGAAATGTTCACGTGCAGATTTCATGCCGGTGCCCAAAGTAGCGTCACCGTAGCCTACGGTCGACCCTCGTAATCCGAACGTAGTACTCAAGGAAACTGAGGGTACCTACTCAAAGCCTGGTGTTGATCTACTTGATTGATCAACATCGACCCGTACGGGTGGGTGGGGTTGGGCCGTTGCGGGTCTTGACGTTCGACGTTCTGCGGGTGGGTTTGCACCGAAGGGCCAGCTAGTCCGAGTGAGGGCATCGTTGTCGCTCTACGTGATGGCATCACATACTGCCGGGCGGCGTCATTACTCAACCGCGCGCTCGCTTGCGGTTGGCAGCTCGCGGCGGCCCGGCGCCACATTTCGGACTTTTCCGCTTTTATCGTGATTCGCCGAATCGTTCGGATCGTGCACTCGCTCTCGGCTTCAGGGCCGGCTCTTTCGGCGGTGCGGCGCGCGACAGGCCCTCCCGGCGGCGGGCGGCCGCGGCCTGAGCCACCACGCACGGTGACCCGCCGGTCTGTGGGGGCGCACACGGCCGACCTTGCGCGATCGAGCCGCGCAGCCACAGGCGGGCGCACGCCCGCCAGACGGCACCCCCGGCTCGGGCCGACGGCACGCCTCCGCCGACGTCCGGACGGCACGCCCCGCTGCTCGGACCTGAGGGCGCGCTCTCGGCCGGCCGCAGCCCGAGCCACCACGCACGGTGACCTCACGATCCGCGGGGGCGCACACGGCCGGGTAGCGAGCGCCGCCGACCTTGCGCGATCGAGCCGCGCAGCGACAGGCGGGCGCACGCCCGCCAGACGACACCCCCGGCTCGGGCCGACGGCACGCCTCCACCGACGTCCGGACGGCACGCCCCGCTGCTCGGACCTGAGGGCGCGCTCTCGGCCGGCCGCAGCCCGAGCCACCACGCACGGCGACCCGCCGATCCGCAGGGGCGCACACGGCCGGGTAGCGAGCGCCGCCGAGCTTGCGCGATCGAGCCGCGCCGCGACAGGCGGGCGCACGCCCGCCAGACGACACCCCCGGCTCGGGCCGACGGCACGCCTCCGCCGACGTCCGGACGGCACGCCCCGCTGCTCGGACCCGAGGGCACGCTCTCGGCCGGCGAGCGCCGGCGCCAGCGGACGGCGGCCTCGCTCGGCGGGCCGTGAGCGGCGCCCAGCCCGCGCGTGAGCGCCGGGCTTGACGTGCCGCCCCACACCAGGCCCGCCGACCAGGCCCGTGGCGGACGGCGAGCGGCGAGCGGCGAGCGCCCGGCCCACGGCGAGCCATCCGCGGCCCGGTGACCAGCCCTCGCCTAGCCTCGCCGTTGTCCGACGCCCCGAAACCCCGCCAGCAGGCCACGCCGTGAGCCGGCGACGTGCGGCCGAGTGAGCGCAAGCCCCGCGAGAACATCCCGCCGTGGCCGCGCGCATTGCGCACTCGGCCAGGCAGCGACGACCAGGCGAAAGCGAAGCAAGCGCGATCGAAAACGAGACGAGACGAGGCGTGCCTGGCGGCGGCGTTCCGGTCTTACCACCACGGTACCTGCACGCGAAAAATTGACCTTGGGTCTCGTCGCTCAGCGTAAGAAACAGTGGACGTCACGAAAGCGTTGCGATTTGCGAAAGCGGCCGGGTGCTGGAACAACACCCGGCCGCCGCGCCTCGAAGGGGATTCTTAGGAGTCACCGCCCGTTTCGCCGACCGGCGCTGCGTTCACGTCGTCGATCGCGTACTTCTTCGCGGCCTCCGCGGGAGCCGAGGCCGGGACCTCGCCGCGGCGGGCCAGCTGGCGCAGCGTCGCCACCACGATCGACTCCGCGTCCACGTGGAAGTGGCGGCGCAGGGCGTGACGGGTGTCGGAGAGGCCGAAGCCGTCGGTGCCCAGCGACGTGTAGTCGTTCGGCACCCAGCGGGCGATCAGGTCCGGCACGGCGCGCATGAAGTCGCTCACCGCGATCACCGGGCCCGTCGTGTCCTGCAGGGCCTGGGTCACGTACGGCACCTGCGGCTCGTCCGCCGGGTGGAGCAGGTTGTGCTCCTCGGCGCGTACGGCGTCGCGGCGCAGCTCCGTCCACGACGTCGCCGACCACACGTCCGCCGCGACGCCCCACTCCTCGGCGAGCAGCTTCTGGGCCTTCAGCGCCCACTGCATGCCCGTGCCCGAGGCGAGGATCTGCGCCTTGGGGCCGTCCGCGGCTCCCTCGGCGGGCAGGTAGCGGTACAGGCCGCGCAGGATGCCGTCCACGTTGACGTCGGCGGGCTCGGCCGGCTGGAAGATCGGCTCGTTGTAGACGGTCAGGTAGTAGATGAGGTCCTCGGGGGCCTCGCCGTACATGCGGTTGACCGCGTTCTCCGTGATGTGCGCGATCTCGAAGGCGAACGCCGGGTCATAGGCCACCACGGCCGGGTTGGTCGCGGCGATGAGCAGCGAGTGCCCGTCCTCGTGCTGCAGGCCCTCGCCGTTGAGCGTCGTGCGACCGGCCGTGGCGCCGAGCAGGAAGCCCCGCGACATCTGGTCGGCCGCGGCCCAGATGCCGTCGGCGGTGCGCTGGAAGCCGAACATCGAGTAGAAGATGTACACCGGGATGATCGGCTCGCCGTGCGTGGCGTAGCTGGTCGCGGCGGCGGTGAACGAGGCGACCGAGCCGGCCTCGTTGATGCCCTCGTGCAGGATCTGGCCGGTCGTGGCCTCGCGGTAGGACAGGAACAGCTCCCGGTCGACCGGGGTGTAGTTCTGCCCGTGCGGCGAGTAGATCTTCGCCGTCGGGAACAGCGAGTCCATGCCGAAGGTGCGGGCCTCGTCGGGGATGACGGGCACCCAGCGCTTGCCCATGCCCTTGTCGCGCATGAGGTCCTTGAGCATGCGTACGAAGGCCATCGTGGTGGCGACCTTCTGCTTGCCCGAGCCGCGCTTGATGTCGCCGTAGACCGAGCTGTCCGGCAGCTGCAGCGGGATGTGCTTGGTGCGCCGCTCGGGCACCGAGCCGCCGAGGGCGGCGCGGCGCTCGCGCATGTACTGCATCTCCTCGGACTTGTCGTCCGGGCGGTAGTACGGCACCGCGTACGGGTTCTCGCCGATCGCGCTGTCGGGGATGTCGAGGTACAGCCGGTCCCGGAAGTCCTTGACGTCCTGCAGGGTCAGCTTCTTCATCTGGTGCGTGGCGTTGCGGCCCTCGAAGTGCGAGCCCAGCGTCCAGCCCTTGATGGTCTTGGCCAGGATGACCGTCGGCTGCCCGGTGTGCTCCGTGGCGGCCTTGTACGCGGCGTAGAGCTTGCGGTAGTCGTGCCCGCCCCGCTTGAGGTTCCAGATCTCGTCGTCGGAGAGGTGCTCGACCATCTTGCGGGTGCGCGGGTCGCGGCCGAAGAAGTGCTCGCGGACGTAGGCGCCGGACTCGGCCTTGTACGTCTGGTAGTCACCGTCGGGCGTCACGTTCATGAGGTTGACCAGCGCGCCGTCGGTGTCGGCGGCCAGCAGCGGGTCCCATTCGCGGCCCCAGACGACCTTGATCACGTTCCAGCCGGCGCCGCGGAAGAACGCCTCGAGCTCCTGCATCACCTTGCCGTTGCCGCGGACCGGGCCGTCGAGGCGCTGCAGGTTGCAGTTGATCACGAAGGTGAGGTTGTCCAGCTCCTCGCGGGCCGCGACGCCGATGGCGCCGATCGACTCGGGCTCGTCCATCTCGCCGTCGCCGAGGAACGCCCACACGTGCTGGCCGGACGTGTCCTTGAAACCGCGGTTGTGCAGGTACCGATTGAAGCGCGCCTGGTAGATGGCGTTGATGCCGCCGAGGCCCATCGACACCGTCGGGAACTCCCAGAAGCCCGGCATGAGCCTCGGGTGCGGGTAGCTGGGCAGGCCGCCGCCGAGCCCCCGGTGCGAGAGCTCCTGGCGGAAGCCGTCGAGCTGCTCCCCGCTCAGGCGGCCCTCGAGGAAGGCGCGGGCGTACATGCCCGGCGACGCGTGGCCCTGGAAGAAGACCTGGTCGCCGCCGCCGGGGTGGTCCTTGCCGCGGAAGAAGTGGTTGAAGCCGACCTCGTACAGGCTCGCGGCGCTGGCGAAGGTCGAGATGTGGCCGCCGACGCCGACGTCGGGCCGCTGGGCCCGCTGCACCAGCATGGCGGCGTTCCAGCGGATGTAGGCCCGGATGCGCCGCTCGATGTGCTCATCGCCGGGGAACCAGGGCTCCCGCTCGGGCGCGATGGTGTTGATGTAGTCGGTCGTGGTGAGCGGCGGGACGCCGACCTGCCGTTCGCGGGCGCGCTCCAACAGGCGCAGCATCACGTACCGTGCGCGCTTCGTGCCGCGCTCGTCGATCACGCCGTCCAGCGATTCGACCCACTCGGTGGTCTCCTCGGGGTCGATGTCGGGCAGCTGGCTCGGTAGGCCGTCGCTGATCACCGGGCGCTTGCGTTCGGTGGACACAGGCGTTCCTTCTGGGTAGCTAGCGACCGGGGTGGTGCTCGGCGGGACTCGTCGGGCGCTGCGACCGGTCTGGGTGGCCTCGGGGTGCGGCTCGATGGTTCATGGCCTTCTACGAGCCCTTGTCCATCCTGCCTGGCTTCGGTGCGGTCCGTCACGCCTACGGGACGCCAACTGCGACGCTCGACACGATACCGGTCGGTAACTTCTGTGGCCTGTCCCTCTTGACGCAGACGCGACATTACGAGTATCCCAGGCCCGCGGATCGGCTACCGTGCCGCCCGTGTCCGAGAATTCGTCCTGGTGGTTGCTGCTGCCGTGCGGCATCGTCACCGTGGCCCTGACCACGGCGATCGTGGTCACGGTGGTGGTCGTCTTCCGCAAGGGTCCCCGCGCGGGCGCGCACAACAGGGGCGGCGACGGCTACACGCCCGCCCCCAGCCCGCTGGATCCCGCGTGGCCTTCCGGGCCGGCGCCGATGACGAGCCCCGACCCGTCCCCCGGGTCGTCCTCGCACGAGCACTGGCAGAGCCACGGCCACACGATCCACCACCACGACTCCGGCTCGTCGTCGAGCTGGAGCGACTCCGGCTCGTCGGGCGGCAGCGACTCGGGCTCGTCGCACCACCACCATTCCGACTGAGCGGCTGGGAGACTGGACCGATGCACACCGAGGTCATCACGGTCCGGACCGGCTCCCGCCCCGTCGTGCGGGACATCACGCAGGAGGCGGCGCGGTTCGTGAGTGAGGCGGCCGGCGACGGCGACGGCCTGCTCAACGTGTTCGTCCCGCACGCCACCGCGGGCGTGGCCATCATCGAGACCGGCGCCGGCAGCGACGACGACCTGCTGCGCGCGCTGGACGACCTGCTGCCGGCCGACGACCGCTGGCAGCACCGGCACGGCTCCCCCGGCCACGGGCGCGATCACGTGATGCCGGGGTTCGTCGCGCCGTACGCCACCCTGCCGGTCGTCGGCGGCCGGATCGCGCTGGGCACCTGGCAGTCGATCTGCCTGGTGGACCCGAACGGCGACAACAGCACACGCCAGGTCCGCTTCAGCTTTGTCCGGGGATGACAGGATGAGCCGGTGATCGAGCGCCGAGTCGCCGTCGTGTTCCTGGTCGACCCCCAGGGGCGCGTGCTCATGCAGCACCGCGACCAGCGGGCCAAGGTCTCGCCGAACCAGTGGGCGATGCCCGGCGGCAAGATCGAGGACGGGGAGTCCCCGGAGGAGGCCGCGCGCCGCGAGGTGCAGGAGGAGACGGGGCTCGACGCCGGGGCGATCGAGCCGTACCTCGTGCGCACCCGCCCCTCGGTGACCACCGCCGACGGCGAGGTCGAGATGCACGTCTTCTGCGGGCCCACCGACGCCCGCCAGGAGGACGTGGTGCTCGGTGAGGGCCAGGCCATGGTGTTCCTCACACCCGAGGAGGCGCTCGCCCGTGACCTGGGCGTGACCGCGGCGCTGCTGCTGCCCGGGTTCCTGCGGTCACCGCAGTACCGGGCGCTGGCCGAGCGGTAGCCCGAGGGTCGTCCGGACGGCCGGAATCTCCCAGTACACCTGCTGTGGGTGGCATCAGATGACCGTTTTCGGCCATGCTGTCGAGCGTGACCACCCCTCAGGATCTCGACGAGCGGTTCCGTGCCGAGCTCGCCGGGCTCGTCGCCGCGACCGGTTCGCGGGACGTCGACGAGCCCGTCCGCGAGGACACCGCGCTGACCGGCGAGCAGGCCCGAGCGCTCTACGACGCCCAGTCGACGAGCCGCCACCTGGACCTGGCCGCGCGCTGGCTGCGCAGCTTCGACGCGGGGTACTACACCATCGGGTCGGCCGGGCACGAGGGGAACGCCGCCGTGGCCGCCGCGCTGCGGGCGACCGACCCGGCGCTGCTGCACTACCGCTCGGGCGGGTTCTACTGCATGCGCGCGGCCCAGGTGGCCGGCAGCGACCCGATCCGCGACGTGCTGCGCGGCGTCGTCGCCTCGGCCCGGGAGCCCATCGCCGGCGGCCGGCACAAGGTGTTCGGCCACGCCGACCTGCACGTGGTGCCGACGACGTCGACGATCGCCTCGCACCTGCCGCGGGCGGTCGGGGTGGCGTACGCGCTGGGCCGGGGCAAGCGCCTGAGCCCGCCCGGCGGCGGGCACGGCTGGCCGGCCGACGCGATCGCCGTGTGCTCGTTCGGCGACGCCTCCATCAACCACGCGGCCGCGACCGCCGCGTTCAACACCGCCGGCTGGTGCGACCACATCGGGCTGAAGCTGCCGCTGCTGTTCGTCTGCGAGGACAACGGGCTGGGCATCAGCGTGCGCTCGCCCGAGGGCTGGGTGGCCGCGGCGCTGAGCAGCCGCCCGGGGCTGCGGTACTACGCGGCCGACGGCTGCGACGCGGCCGAGACCTACGACCGGGCGGCGGAGGCGGCGGCCTGGGTCCGGCGGTACCGCCGCCCGGCCGTGCTGCACCTGAGCACCATCCGGCTGATGGGCCACGCCGGCGCCGACGCGGAGATGGCCTACCGCTCCCCCGTGGAGATCACCGCCGACCTGGCCCGCGACCCGCTCGTGCACACGGCGCGGATGCTGGTCGAGGCGGGCGTGGCCACCCCGGCGGAGCTGATGACCCGCTACGACGAGATCGGCTGGGAGGTGCGCCGCATCGCCGAGGAGGTGCTCGGCGAGCCGAAGCTGGCCTCCGCCAACGAGGTCACCGCCCCGCTGGCCCCGCGCCGGCCGGTGCGGGTCTCCCGGGCCGTCGCCGACGCGGCCGCGCACCTGGGCGCCGACGAGCCCCTCGGCGAGCCGCACGAGGAGCCGGAGGAGGACCGGGAGCTCGACGACGACCTCGAGTTCGCCGAGCTCTCCGCGGCCGCCGACGACGGGGACTGGCCCGAGCCGGAGCCGACGCCGTTGCCGGCCACCATCCGGCCGGTCTCCGGGACCCCGCGCAGCACCGGCAACGGCCATCCGGCGAGCCGCCTGGCCGCGTTCGGCGGGAAGCTGCCGGAGAAGGGCGGGCCGCTGACCCTCGCCCAGACCATCAACGCCACGCTGACGGACGCGATGCTGGCGTACCCGCAGATGGTCGTCTACGGCGAGGACGTGGCGGCCAAGGGCGGCGTCTACGGGGTCACCAAGGGGCTGCGGGACCGCTTCGGCGCGACCCGGGTGTTCGACACGCTGCTGGACGAGACGAGCATCCTGGGCCTCGGGCTCGGCGCCGGGCTGGCCGGGATGCTGCCGGTGCCGGAGATTCAGTACCTCGCCTACCTGCACAACGCCGAGGACCAGCTGCGCGGCGAGGCGGCCACGATGCAGTTCTTCTCGCAGGGGGCCTTCCACAACCCGATGGTGGTGCGGGTCGCGGGCCTGGCCTACCAGCTCGGCTTCGGCGGGCACTTCCACAACGACAACGCCCTCGCGGTGCTGCGCGACATCCCCGGCCTGGTGGTGGCCGCGCCGTCGCGGGCCGAGGACGCGGCCGCGATGCTGCGCACCTGCCTGGCCAGCGCGGTCGTCGACGGCAGCGTGTGCGTGTTCCTGGAGCCGATCGCGCTGTACCACACCCGCGACCTGCACACCGAGAACGACAACTGGTGGCTCGCGGACTACGCCCCGCCCAGCGAGTGGTCCGCCCTCCACGTGCCGATCGGGCGGGCCCGGGCGTACAGCACCGGCCCCAACGACGACCTGACGATCATCACCTTCGGCAACGGGGTGCGCCTGTCGCTGCGGGCCGCCGCCCGGCTCGCGGCCGAGGGTGTCGCCTGCCGGGTCGTCGACCTGCGGTGGCTGTCGCCCCTGCCGGTGGGTGACATCATCAAGAACGCCTCCGACACCGGCCGGGTCCTCGTCGTCGACGAGACCCGCCGCTCGGGCGGGGTCGGCGAGGGCGTCATCGCCGCGCTCGTGGACGCCGGATACGTCGGGGTGGCCCGCCGGGTGGCCGCCGTGGACTCGTTCGTGCCGCTCGGGCCGGCCGCCAACCACGTGCTGGTCTCCGAGGAACAGATCGTCCAGGGCGCGAAATCGCTGCTGGCCCGGTAACTTGGACCGATAGTTTTTCGATCGCATCGGTGCGCCACTTGCGTTGACGGCCCGTACTGTGTGGACTACGCGCTAACAGTGGTTGTTGCGACAGGAGGCAGTGGACAGTGAACGCGACCGCGGGTCAGGCCGAGGTGAAGAGCCTGGCGGACCGGTTCGGAGTCGAACCGGGCATGGTCGTTATGGAGATGGGGTACGACGACGACGTCGACCAGGATCTCCGCGACGTCCTGATCGACCGGTGCGGGGAGCTGGTTGACGAGGAGACCGACGAGGTCGTCGACGTGGTGCTGCTGTGGTGGCGCGACGACGACGGTGACCTGGTCGAGACGCTCATCGACGCCCTCGGCCCGCTGGCGGACAACGGCGTGGTGTGGCTGCTGACGCCGAAGGCCGGCCGCCCCGGGCACGTCGAGCCGAGCGAGATCAACGAGTCGGCGCCCACCGCCGGGTTGCAGCAGACCTCGACGGTCAACGCGGGCAAGGACTGGACCGCCGCCCGGCTGGTCGCGCCCCGCGCCGCCCGCTCGCGCCGGTGAGCTCGCCCCCCGGCGAGCTCGTGCTTTAGGCTTTCGGGCCGCGCCAGTCATCCGGCGCGGCCATCCTTCGTGGCGAAGTCACGCCGTTGGCTGCGGCGTGACCTTCTTCGAAGCCGGGGTCGAGGGCTGCTTGGAGCCCCATCCCGAGCTCGACGTCGACGGCTGCGGGTTCTTCGTCCGGGTGGTGGTCGGCCCGCTGCCCGGCTGCCAGTCCTCCGGCATGAACACGCGCACCTGGGTGAACGACGCGTCGGCGTTCTTCCCCGACAGGGTGAACGCGCCGAGGTTCACCTTCCCCGCGTGGATCTGCTCGTCCGTGACCGGCCCGAACCGCACGCCGTTGACGAAGGCGTTGAGCTCGGTCCCCTCGACCTTGAACGCCAGGTAGGGGTCCCCGACGCCCTGCTGCGGCTGGAACGCCCACTCCTTGAGCAGGTCCTTGGGGCCGGGCAGGTCATTGTGCAGCTTGTAGAGGCGCACGTGGCCGTCGTCGCACAGGCCCAGCGTGTAGCCGTAGTCGCTGGTCCGCAGCCACATGCCCGCGCAGCCCGAGCTCAGCTTGACCTTGGCCTCGATGCTGCCGTCGTTCATCGGCACGTCCAGCGGCGGCTTCAGGGTGCAGCCGGTCAGGCCCGGCGCGGCGTCGGTGGTGACCCGCAGCCGCCCGCCGCCGGTGTCGCAGCGGCCGCCCTCCGACTCCTGCTGGGACCTCCAGAGCGTGTCCACGGCGCCGAAGCCCTGGTCGCGCCAGCCGTTGGGCACCCAGCTGGGCTCGTCTTCGCGGTTGTACTGCGGGATCTGCGCGACCCCGCCGCCGGAGGTGCCCGCGTCCGGGCTGTAGGACGAGGTGCCCGCCGCCCGGTCGTCGCCCGTCGTGCGGTTCTGGAACACCACGTAGCCGGCCAGCGCCAGCGCGACGACCAGGATGCCGATCAGCAGCGGGACGGCCCAGTTGCGCCCGCGGGACGGGGGCGGCGGGGCCTCCTCGCGCGGCGGCGGGGCGTAGACGGCGGGCTGGGCGGCGGGCGAGACATACGCCTGCGGGGGCGGGGGCTGCGGCACCGGGCGGACGGGCGGGACGGCCGGGGCCATGGGGCGCAGTCGTTGCGTGGCTTCGGCATCGGTACCGTATGCCGCCCTGGCGTTCGGGTGTTGCTGCTGGTGCTGCTGGTACTGGGGGCGCTGCGGGACGGTCGGATAGGCGTTCGGCGGCTGCTGGAAGGCCGCGGGGCTGACGGGCACGCCGCTGACGGGGGCCGGGGCGCCGCTCACGGGCATGGGCGCGCCGCTGACCGGCATCGGGGCGCCGCTCACGGGGGTCTGCTGGAAGGCCGCGGGGCTGACCGGGACTCCGCTGACCGGGACTCCGCTGATCGGAGCCTGCGGCTGCGGCTGGGCTTGCACTTGCGGCTGGGCTTGCGGCTGCGGCTGCGGCTGCGGATTTTGTGGCGTTTGTCCGGATTGTCCGGGCCACATGACGGCGCCGGGGTTCTGGTTCGGAGGCGGAGTCGCGGGCGGAGTGGCCGCGGGTGGGGCGGTCGCGTTGGAGACGTTCACCCACGCGCGCAGGCTGCCCTCGGCGACGACGAGCTCGGGCTGCTCGATGACGGTCGGGGCCACGCCGAGCTCGCGCTGCAGCAGGGTGGCGACGAGCGGCACGCGGCTGGAGCCGCCGACCAGGAACAGGCCGGCCAGCTTGTCCTTGTCCATCTTGGCCCAGCGCATGACGGCCCCGGTGGTGCGCACCGTCTGCTCGAGCATCGCCCGGGCCTTGTCCTCGAACTGCTCCCGCGTGATCGTGACGTCGGCGGCGGCGATCGGCACGTGCAGCGCCGCGCTCGCCGAGCGCGACAGCATCTCCTTGGCGATCCGCGCGTCGTCCCACAGCATGCGGCGGTGGCGGCGGTCCTCGGTGCTCTGCGGGTTGTCCAGCCGCGCCCACACCTCGGGGTTCTCGATCTGCCCGCGCGCGCGCTCGACGACGAGGGCGTCGAGGTCGAGCCCGCCGAGGTCGTCGATGCCGTCGACGGCGCGGACGTCGAAGCCCTCCCCGGACCGGCTCACGAGGCTGGCGTCGAAGGTGCCGCCGCCGAAGTCGTACACGAGGAGGCCCTGGTCGCCGGTGAGAGGCTTCTGCAGTACACCGGCAAAATAATGGGCGGCGGCGACCGGCTCGGGCATGAGCGCCGGCTGGGGCAGCCCGGCGAGCTTCGCGCCCTCGACGAGCGCGAGCCGCCGCGACACGCCCCACGCGGCCGGGTGCGTGAGGGTGAGCTCGGCGACCGGCCCGCCCGCGACCCGCACGGCCTCGGTCTTGACGTGCCCGAGCACCGCCCCGATGAGCGTCGGCACCGTCAGCTCCCGATCGCCGAGCAGCACGCTGCCGTCGTCGATGCGGCGCTTGGGGCTACCCTCGAACCGTGACGGGTCGACGCGCGCGGCGTGCACCGCGTCCCGCCCGACCAGCAGCGCCCCGTCGGTCTGCGCGTAGACGGCGGACGGCAGCAGCGGCGAGCCGTCGAACAGCAACGGGCGCACCCTCCCGTCCGGCCACGCGAGGAGCGCGACGGTGTGGGAGGTCCCGAAGTCAATGCCGAGCCGCGGCCCTGCTGCCATGCGGGCGAGTGTAGGCCCCCGGTACGACAGCTGGCATATTCGAGGTATGACAGTGGATGTCGGAGATCCGGCACCGGACTTCACCCTGCGCGACCAGAACAACCAAGAGGTCAGCTTGACCTCGTACCGCTCCCACAAGGCGGTGCTCCTGGTCTTCTACCCGCTAGCGTTCACCGGCACGTGCCAGGGCGAGCTCGGAGCCCTGCAATCGTCCCTGGACGATTTCCGGAACGACCGCGTCGAGGTCCTGACCGTGAGCGTGGACTCCCCGTACGCGCACAAGGTCTGGGCGGACCGCGAGGGCTACACCTTCCCGATGCTCTCGGACTTCTGGCCCCACGGGGCGGTCGCCTCGGCGTACGGCGTCCTGAACACCGCAAGGGGCTACGCCGACCGCGGCACGTTCCTGATCGACCCGGACGGAGTGATCGCCTTCACTGAACACGTGTCGGCGGGCCGCTCACGCGACATCGAGGTCTGGCGCTCGGCGATCGCGGCACTGTGACCGGCTAGGGCTGCTGGGCACTGTTCGGTACCATCTGAGTACCCGTCCTCCGGTGTGAGGACCGGGGCGCGTAGCTCAGTGGAAGAGCACCCGCCTTACAAGCGGGGGGTCGTTGGTTCGAACCCAACCGTGCCCACCAGCAAGTTCTGCCCGTCCAAGCGGGTGCTCGCCAGTCATTTACGGCATCACTTACGGCAGTTGTTGCTTACGACAGCCAGCCGTCGAGCTTGTCGAGCGCTTTGCGCATTTCGTGCAGGTTCGAGTGGGCGTAGATCTTGAGCGTCAGCTTCACGTCCGAGTGCCGGGCGATCGCCTGGACGATGTGCGGCGGCACCCCAAGCTCCATCAGTACCGTGACGACGGTGTGCCGAAGATCATGGAGCCGGACGTCGGGCAGGCCCGCGCGCTCCCGGACGCCGGTGAAGTGGCGCGCGAGGTTCCGCGGCTCCATCGGGGTGCCGATCTCCGACGGGAAGACCAGTCCGTGCTCCTTCCAGTCGTCGGCCAGCGCGGCACGCTCCTGGTCCTGGAGCTTCCGATGCCGTTCGAGCGTGGTACGGGTGATCTCCGGCAGCGGCAGAATGCCGTCGGAGCTTTCGGTCTTGGTGTCCTGAATGTGCAGCTCGCCGCCAGCCCGCTGGACCGTCTTCTCGATCGTCATCGTCCCACTGCCGAGATCGACGTCCTGCCACCGCAGGCCGAGTAGCTCGCCGCGCCGAAGCCCCGTCGTGGCCGCGACTACGTACAGGGCGTACAGCCGGTGCCCGTGGGCCGCCTTCAGCAGTAGCTTCACCTCGTCGACCGAGAGCCCCTTGCCGATCCGGTAGCGCGGGGCGGTCACCTTGACCAGGGTCGCGACGTTCCGGGCCAGCAGTTCCTCCCGCATGGCGTGCTGGAGGGCGTTGCGGAGCACCGCGTGGACGTACTGCACCTGCCGGACGCTCGGGTACCGCTCACAGCAGGCACCGACCGAGCAGCACCGGCCCTTCCGGTCCCACCCGTTCGCGCAGCACAGGCACTTGTGCTTCATGCCGTCGAGGAACATCCGGACGTGCTGCACCTGAAGCCCGGCCAGCCGGCGCCGGCCGAGCCCCGGGATCAGGTGCAGCCGGACGGCGCTCTCGTAGCCCTCGGCCGTCTTGGGCCGAAGGCCCGACACATGCACCTGCAACCAGTACCGCAGGTACTCCGCCACCTTCCAGGATCGATCCGGCGCCGGGATGCCCCGGTGCGACTTCGCCTTCAGCTCGACCAGACGCTCGTGCGCCTGGTCCCACGTCTTGCCGTACACGGTCTTGCGCTTCATGGTGCCGTCGGTCGTCAGCACGTACGCCGTGCCGGCCCACGTGCCATTCGGACGCTGGTAGATCGAACCTTCGCCGTTGGGGTTCCGGCTACCTTTCTGCTTGCTCAACGCTCCTCCTCCAGGAGACTGGCGATCGCTTCGTCGATCGCCGAGCGAGGTACCAGCCGGCGGCTGCCGATCTTGATGGATCGCAGCCGGCCGGTTCGGATAAGTTGGTAGGCCAGTGACCGGCCGATGCCGAGTTCTCTGGCGGCTTCCTCTACACGCAGTAACCTCTTCTCTCGTCGTGGCTCGGTGGTGCTCGTGCTCGCCTCCTCTCAGGTCGTGGGTTGTCCGAGCGAACGTCCGTCCGTCGTCCGCCCGCGCGCTGACGTGCGCAGACGCGTGCGCAGGGCGGACGGACGTTCAGTCGTCCGCGGACGACCTCCAGCGCCCACGGGTCACCTGAGCGGCCCGCCCTTCCTGGACGTACTGCTGCAACCGGTCGTAGATCCATGTCCGCCTCATTCCGGTGAAGTGCATGAGTTCGGGGACGCTCAGCCCGTCGCTCGGCGCGTCCCTGAGCGCCATCTGGAGGGTGACCTCGGGCTGGGTGATGACTTCGCCCTCGACGACCTCGTCGGGCTCCGCGAGCGCCCGCTCGGACAGCTCGTCGAGCGGCGGCCGGCTGTCGGCGTAGCGGGTGGCGGTGGCCTGGACGTCGTCGTCGGTGACGAGGTAGCCGCGTGCGCGGCGAGGTTGGGTGTGTCCGTCGCCGAGGATGTAGAACTTGCCGGGTGCGTCGAGGGTGTGTGCGTGCCAGCCAGCGCTGAGCATGCCCTTGTCGAGGATGAGGTCGACGTCGCGCCGCTCGCGGACGCGGAGGCAGATGCGGACGCTCATCTGCGAGCGCAGCGCTCCCCCGCCCATGGACTTCTGCGTCGGCCGTTGATTGGCGGCGAGGAGCGTCGTGGCGACCGCCCTACCCCGCCGCGCGATGGACTCCGCCGCCTCCACCGCGCCGGGAGCCTGCTCGACAAGCTCCGCGTACTCGTCCACGACGATGACGAGCGCCGGGGTCCGCGTGGTGGGTTCCCAGACTCGGCTACCGCTACGGCTCATCGCCTCCGCCCGGGCTTCGAGGACTCGCACACCATCCCGGAGTAGGGCGGCGGCTTCGGCGGGCGTGGTGGCGAGCCTGGCGAGGCAGGAGGCCCACGGGCGGAGCTCCATCCCGCCCTTGAGGTCGACGCCCCAGAGCACGACGTCGGGGCATGCGGCGAGGTTGCCGAGGATGACATTCAGGACGCCGCTCTTGCCCGCATCGGTGGTTCCGCCGATGAGGATGTGCTTGCGTAGCAAAGAAATCCGGACGGTAGCGGCATCCTCGAACACGCCGAGTTCGACCGGATCGGCCACCGACTGGACGCTAGGCCCGCGCCATGGGATCGCACCGGCGTGCGGGTCAGCGGCGAGCACCCGCATCGTGAATCGTCCGGCGTGCGCCGGATCGGCCTCGACGCGGACCGCGCCCGGCCGGGTGCCGAGCCCGGATTCGATGGCCGGCACTCGGGCAACGACATCGGCGACGCTCTGCCCGTTGGCGAGGTGGAGCCTTGCTCGCCAGCCCCATACGTCGACCACAGCGGACATGACCCGCGACCCGGCGAGCCCAATGTTCTCCGCGATGTCCGGCCAAGCCTGGATGGTGCGGTCCACCCGGACGCGGGCCCGCCGCCGCCGGTGCGTCCACCACGGCACCGCGAACGTGAGCATCGTGGCGAACAGCAGCATCGGCAGCGGGTCGCTCATCGGCCCTCGTGAGGTGGCCGCAGCAAGCCACCCACCGGCCGTCATCGTGCCCGCGGCGGCGTAGACGCGTTCCTCGGCACGGTCGATGTTCCATGGCGATCCGGTGGTCAGCGCGAGCCCGGCCGCCGCCGCGGCGGTGCCGAGGACCCACGGCCAGACGTCCGGGTGCCGTGCGTGCAGGACGGCGCCACCGCTCAGCAGGCACAGCGCAACGGTGAGCGGCGCAAGTTCAGAGCGGTACCGGAACAGGAACCGGCCAAGACCAACGACCAGGCTCGGTCGCTCGTCGAGCAAGATCAGTTGCCGTCGGTGTCGCCGGCTGTAGGCCTTCATCGCTGGATCTCGTCGCGGAGGTAGCTCAGCGCGTCGGCGTCGCCCTCGGCAGCCGCGTTGAGGGTGGCGTTGGCGGCGGCGAGGAGGTTGGCGTGCTCGGTCCGCGCGAACGTCAGCAACTCGCCCTGTCGCTCGATCTCGGCCAGCAGGACCGGGATGTCAGCGACGGCGGTCCAGAGCGCTACGCGGGTGCCGCGGGTGACCGCGGCGGTGACGTGCGCGCGGACGGTTTCTCTGTCGACGGTCGGGTTCATCGATTGGTCGCTGCCTCCTCTCGTTCGGCCGCCAGGGTTCGGCGGAGCGCGGTGGCCTTGGGACTGGAGATGCGCAGCGCGGTGCGGAGGGCGTCACGGGTGATCGGCTGCCCGTCGTGCTCGGCGCGGTGCTGCGCGTCGGCCTCACGGGCGGCGGTCAGCAGCTCGTCGTCGGTCCGGGTCTGAGTCCGGACCGGTTCGGTCGCCGCCGGTACCGGGTCGTCTCCGGTCCGGACCGCGTGCAGGTGCGCAGTCAGTCCAAGAACGGCTGCCGGTACGGCCCCGACGACCACGACCACCGGCCAGGACACGACGAGCAGCCCAGCTGCCGCAGCGTGGTAGATCGCGTTGCCGACGATGCTCGCTGAGATAGCCCCGATCGCGTTGGCACGGGCGAACCGGATGGCCCGCCGAGGGCTGATCCCGGCGAGCCACACGCGGGCGGAGGTCATGGCGTAGGCGTCGATGGTGACGGGCAGCAGGATCGCGAGCCGCTCCGGCCACCCGGACAGCAGCGCGAGCCCGCGCAGCCCGGTGAAGCTCGCGACCGCCGCCGAGGTCGCGGCGACGAGCATCCCGGCCATGACCCACCCATCGCGGCGCCCGGTCACAGGTCGAGTCCAGCGATGTAGTGGGCGGCGGCGGTGACGAGCCGGCCGATGCTGGGTGCGATCGAGGATGAGGCGAGGAAGTACCCGAACAGCACGCACACGGCGATGTGCCAGATCGGCGTCCGGGTGTAGCGCCAGAGCAGGTACACGAGCAGTCCGAGCAGCAGGACCGCTGAGACCGAGATGATCAGCGTGAACTCCTTTCGGTAGCAGGGATTCAGAGGTTCGGGCCGGACGAGTTGGGCCCGGGCCGGCAGTGCGTGCGGGCGGTGTGGCGCCGCTGCCAGCGAACGCGGGCGCGGCACTTGCGGCAGGAGGTCGAGTTGTCGGTGTCGAGCTTCGCGCCGCAGGGGCAGCGGTCCTCACCGTCGAGCGGGCCGGGCAGTGACAACGAATGGACTCCCTTCGAGTGGTCACCGAACCTCCCGCTAGAACTTGAACATGATGTACATGTGCAAGTCTAGGTCGAAGCGGAGGCCCGGTGAAAGTTCGTCGTGCTTCGATGTCATGAGCATGCGGCACATCGACGGGACGTGTTCAGGTCATGGCTGGACGTATCGAAGATGTCTCCCATAGGGTGGTCATCTGTCGAGACGTCCTGCGACGGGGAGCCATGCCAAACGAACGCCTGCGCTCAGCCATGCTTGAACGCGGCCTCACCCCGGCCGGCCTCGCGG
Source organism: Dactylosporangium thailandense (assembly GCF_059739745.1). Lineage (NCBI taxonomy): Bacteria > Bacillati > Actinomycetota > Actinomycetes > Micromonosporales > Micromonosporaceae > Dactylosporangium > Dactylosporangium thailandense. The sequence goes on along the minus strand of NZ_AP029195.1, from coordinate 11,554,997 downwards.
ACGTCCTCGAGGTCGACCCGAAGAGCGTCGAGCGCTGGATCAGCGGCCGGCTGCCGTACCGCCGCCATCGCTACGCCGTAGCGGCCCGCCTGGGCGTGGACGAGTCGTACCTGTGGCCGGAAGCGATGAGCCGTGACCAGGTCGCGAACGCCTCCGAGAGCGAGATCGTCAACATCTACCCGGCCCGCTGGGCGGTCCCGTCAGAGCTGTGGCGCTCGTTCTTCGACAACGCCGAACGCGAGATCGGCATCCTGGTCTACTCCGGCCTGTTCATCCCCGAGGACCAGGGCATCCTCCGCGCGATCCGCCGCAAGGCCGAGAACGACGTCAAGGTCCGCGTCCTACTCGGCGACCCGGCCAGCGAGAACGTCCGCCAACGCGGCATCGACGAGGGCATCGACATGGACATGAGCGCCCGCTGCCGCATGGCCCAGGTCCTCTACGCCCCACTGCGCGACATCGACGGCGTGGAGTTCCGCCTGCACGAAACGATCCTCTACAACTCGATCTACCGCGTTGACGACCAGATCCTCGTCAACACCCACATCTTCGGCACACCCGCCTCCAACGCCCCGGTCCTGCACCTGCGCCACGTCGCCGGCGGCGACATGGTCGGCACCTACGTCGAAAGCTTCGACCGGGTCTGGGCCGGCGGCACACCCTTGGATTGAGGTCCGCCATGGCCCGCCGCATCGACTACTTCGACGACCCCGACGCCCCAAAGGCCAACAGCCTCGTCCCATCAGCGAACGCGGTCGTCGTCAACGACCAGGGCGAGATCCTGCTCATCCACCGCACGGACAACGACAACTGGTCGCTGCCGGGCGGCGCGATGGAGCCCGGCGAGTCGATGACGGACTGCGCCATCCGCGAGACCCACGAAGAGACCGGCATCCACGTCGAGGTCACGGGCCTGATCGGCATCTACACCGACCCCCGCCACGTCATCCTTTACACCTCGAACAACGAGGTCCGCCAAGAGTTCTCCATCGTCTACCTCGCCCGTCCCCTCGGCGGCGAACCAACCCCGAGCGACGAGTCCCGCGAGGTCGTCTGGGTCTCCCCGGACGCGATCGACGCACTGACGATGCACCGCTCGATGCGCCTGCGGATCGAGCACTACCTCACCCGCGCCGGGAAGCCGCACCTTGGATAGCGACTGGGTCAACGCCGCAGGCAGCGTCTTCAGTGCCCTCGGTACCGTCGGCGCGTTCATCGTCGGCTTCGTACTCCTCCGCCGCGAGCAGAACCGCGAAGCCGACCGCGCCGAAGACGAACGCCGAGGCCAGGCCGCCAGCATCAGCGCCTGGGTAGAGATGCATCGCAAACCCGACGGCACGCGTGAGCTGGCGTTCCACATCCACAACGCCAGCCAGATGCCGATCTACGAGGTGGAGCTCCCGATGCCAGAGGGCGGCGACGCCGAGTTTGTCGGCCTCGTCCCGCCCGGGCAGACGGTCCGCCGCCTGGCCCCGGCGTCGTGGCTACGGTCGTACGTCGACCCCGAACCCGTCGAGATCGAGTTCCTGGACAGCGCCGGCCGCCGCTGGGTCCGCAACGAGCAGGGCCGCCTAACCTCAGCGACCGAGAGCAGCGTGAACTCGACTCGTTGACGCCTCCAGCTGCGTCCGAGCCTCCGTCAACGACACAGTGACAAGGTGGCCGTCCCCGTAGCGCTCGAACGCCTCGGCCAGCCGTTGGTCGAGATTCATGCGTTGGCCGGTCGGGCTGGTTGTGACGTCGCAGAACGTCAGCGCGTCGAGCACGAAGTCGGCCGGGCTCGGAAACTCCCCGGCCAACTCATCGGCCAGCCCGCGGTTCCGCGCCTCGACGAGCGCACACGTGTGGTTGGCGACGAGTCGGATCAGTCGCTCGTCGACGTGCTCGACATCCCGGAGGTACCGAGCCCCGTCGAGGGGATGAAAGCCGGCCTTGTTGAGGTCCGGCGCGTACCCGATGTCGTGCAGCCAGGCTGCGCAGATCAGCAGGTCAGCGTCGGCGCCGACGATGTGGGCGATGTCCTCCGCGGTGTGTCCGACGCCTTGGACGTGCGCCCACCGGGTCGGCAGCGGCTCGGCCAGCAGATGACGCGCAAGGTCACGAGCCCACGGGACATGTTCCACATGTCCGAGACTAAGGCCCGTCGATCACATCTACTTCACGTACCGACCCTTGCCCTGCACCGACACCGTGATGTCCTGCAACGCTGCCAGAGCCTGCCGTGCGGTCCCGCGAGCCACCCCGTATTGCTCGACCAATGCTGACTCGCTTGGTAGCAACGCCCCGGCCGCCAGCTCCCCGGACACGATCAGCGCCCGCAACTCCGCCGCGATCCGCTGGTACTGCGGCTGAGCAGTCCGGCCCGACCCGCCGGGCCTGGCCACGATCCTTCCGCGGCCGGGCTGCGTGACGATCAGTCCCTCGTCGCTGAGCTGGTCCAACGCCCTCCGGACGGTGTTGCGCGCTACGCCGAACTCAGCGGTCAAGGCAGCCTCCGACGGCAGTGCAGCACCCGGCTCCAGCTCGCCAGAGGTGACCCTGGCGCGCAGCGTCTCAGTGATGCCGCGATAGGCACCCCAAGCCGTCGACCGCATGCCGCCCTTCCTCGCTCCTCGTGAACCGCACGTCAGTTTCCCAGCCCGGCAACCGTGACACCGCGGGCAGCCGCCCGCACGATCAGATCAGCAAGCAGCCCCGCAACAGCCGGCGACACCTGCCCAACTTCGACCACCGGCAGCCCTTCACGCCCGACAACGGCATGGAGCAGCGGAAACGCCCGCCCAACGTCGAACCCGGCCTCCTCCAGAGCCAACGCCAACGCGTCCGCCGCCCGCCGCGCGTCCTCGTCACCAGCCATGCTCGTCTCGCTCTCATTGAGGCGACATCGCACCTGGACGGGCCAACGGCCAACACGTGTCGCTGACGCCAGCCTTACCCGAGACGTCCCACCCGGGTACCACGTACGAGGGACGTCTAGGGACTTCTTGCGTAGAATCGGCTGCATTCAATGGCTTGAGCGGAGGCCGTCGTGCGCCACCCCCTAACCCGAGCACTCGCTAGCGCCGGCCTCACGGCCCAGGACGTCGCCACCCACCTCCAGGTCGACCCCAAAACCGTCGACCGCTGGTTCGCCGGGCGCGTTCCCTACCCCCGCCACCGCAACGAACTCGCCCGCCTCACCGGCTGGAAACCCGCCGAACTCTGGCCGACAACCGCCGAGCGTGAGCCTCAGCCAGCAGTAAACGAGATTGTGGCAACCTACGCGAACCGGAGCCTCGTCCCCGCCGAGACTTGGCGCAGCCTGTTCCGGAACGCGGAACATGTGATCGACATTGTCGCGTACAGTGCCCTGTTCTTACTGGAGGATCCGGGGATCATCCGCGCTCTGACCGGACGTGCAGCCGCAGGCATACCGATTCGGATCGCGCTGGGCGACCCAAACGCCCGGCAGGTCGCCCAGCGCGGCTCAGATGAGAATATCGGCGGGGTCATGGCAGCACGGATCCGCAATGCTCTGATCCTAATCGAGCCGATCAGGCACCTCAGCAGCCTGCAACTGCGCCTTCACGATACCGTACTGTACGACTCAATTTACCGTGGCGACGACGACTACTTCGTAAACATCCACGTCCACGCCACACCCGCATCACGGGCGCCGGTAATGCATCTACGGAAGTGCGCGGACGAGACATCATCTACTCGACTTTATCAAGCCGCAATCAGCCACGTCTGGGCGTCTGCACGCAATTATGCCGACTGAACGAGATAGCCGATAGCCTTCTTCCGCCGCTCGAACTGCCGCTCACCCAGCAGGATCGCATGATCGGTCCACACTCGCCGGTACTCCGATGTGCGTTCGCCGGCTCGAATCCGTGCCGGATTCAGTTCGCTCTCGACGCGGGTTCGATAGGCATCGAAGAAGTCAGCGAACTTCAGTTCTTCATTATCCTTGAGAATCGCGGAGTAACCAGAGGTCAAGTCGTCAATTATATGGCCGCGGAAGCGGGAGCTCGGAACGTGCAGTGTCAAATAGTACATACAATGAATGACCACAAGCAGGCGCACCTCCATCGCTGCACAATGCGGACAGCGCCCTTCAGGCAGCAGACTCATCGTTTCTCCACCTCCGCTTCAATACGGCTAAAGCCACGCATGGAAGAGAATGCAGGATATCGACGAGCGTTGCCACAGCACGGTCATGGACGTCTTCGGCCTAGTAAGTCGTCTCCAGTCGTCCTAGCGCCTCGGACGCCCTGGCCCGTCCGAGTCTTCGGAGCTCGAAATAGCAGGCGACTTCAGGCCATCCATCGCTCCGCGCATACGCGCAATACCGCCACGACTCGCAATCGGCCCTCTTCTGTTCCATCCGATCTACAAGCGCAGCATCAGTATTGACGCATGGGTACAGATCGCCGTGGCAAGCACTTGAACGAACTGGTCTAGTTGAGGACGTCAGTCGGTGTCAACCGGCGCCGACCCTACCGCTTGTTCGCTCGCCTTGATCTTCATGATGGACTGGAAGCTATGCTCACGCTCAACCAACAGCTGCTGTCGAATCACGATGAACCCCCGCGCATCATTGCTCCGCAGAGCATCTAGCGCGTCTTGGTTGAGGCAGTGCGACTCGAGCGCACCAGGCGGCGCGGACCGAAGCTCGTGATCAATCCACTGGCGCAGGCTGCCCCGCTCTACACCCGGGGGCCGAATGAGCCGATTTGCAGGCGATCCGGTTAGATCCCGTGGAAGATCAGCGAAAACATAGCCAACAGCATCCGGCCCGCGCTCAGCGATTCCACGCCATGGATCTTTGATGAGTCTTCCGTCAAGATCTTGCGGACCTGACTTCAGCATCATCAAGAGAAGCGTTCGCGTCCTAGCGCTTCGCATGTCAAATGTCGAAGGAAAAGGCAGCGACATTGCATTCATGTCAAAGTTCTCTAGGCGAATAGGCTCGGCCATCTTTGGGCTAGTGCGAAGCTCGGCTATTAGTGAGTTGATTCGTGAGGGATTAGCAACACCGAACCATCCCGAGAAAGACGAAACCCAAAACCATCTACGCATGAAGTCCAATTGCTCGGGCGTCGGGTCCGGGAATCGATCAAAGAACGCCGACAAGACCGCAATCTGCATCAAGTAGGGCAACAGCCGGCTCGTGTGCACGCCTTCAGCCTTCAAGAAGGAGACCACAAGGTCCATGCTCGTCTTTGTGCGTCGTGCCCCTTCCTGAAGCCTAGGAAGAATTTCTTCTCGGCGCGTAGAGGCAAGTCTAGTCCAGTCAGTCTTATAAACGTCTTCATCTATGTTCGCCAGAACAGCACGAAGAATCATAGTTCGGTCAAGATCCGGGAAGTTCTGTTCTCCTAGTTGTGCAGCGATGGAGTCGATCTCCGAAGCAAGGTCGAACTGCGAAGCCGTGCCCGATTGCCGGTAAGTCAGTGCACTGACCATCTGGTCTGCCGACATGGCTTGCCCCTTCGAGTTGAGCCTTGCGAAGATCTCAACCGCCTGCGATAAGCCCGTCTGGCGAATTCTAATAACCGGTACCCGATAGTGCTGAAATGCTCTTGCTAGCTGACTTACCTTGGCAATAAAAGCCTCTGCTCGCTTGGGATCGGTTGACAGCGCCGCACGAGTGGCGTCTGCGGCGGAAAAGAAGTTTATTGTATCGAGTAGTGACGTAAGCGGGAATAGAGTCTGCGGATCGTCTTGGGCGCGCCCATGCTGGAATCTTTCCACCGACATGTTCCATGCCAACTCCCATTGCAAGGGGTCTGTATCCGGAGCGATATACTTATCCCTCCGTGGAACCAACGCGCCAGCAAGAGTCGACAGACGTTGGTGCCCATCCAGCAGATATCCCACAGCGCCGCTGCGAGGATCCGGAAATTCGAATGGACCTAGCCGATCGAGTGTCGCTATTGGCTCATCCGTTTCCCAGACGAGTAGGCTTCCTATCGGATACTGGTTAAATACGGAGTCTAGGAGATCGGTCATCTGATCTCGCCGCCATACGAACGGGCGCTGAAATCGCGGAATTCGGAGGCGGCCGTCCGTCAACTCCTGGAGAAGTTCGTACAAGAAGACAACTTCCGGCCGCACTTCCACGACGGAGGGTCCGCGCCCATTTGGGACTGTCATAGGTTCTTCTCCATCTCAGCAAGCAATGCGACGAGCTCTCCTTCGCCATCACGGTTCATCAGCCCAGTAGCAGTGACCTGGTAGCCAAAGTTGTCCAGGAGATCAAATATGAAGTCTCCCATACCGATTTGCAAAGGAAATTCGGGAGGATAAATTTTGGCGGCAATATGTTCGGCACTACTCAACCCGGTCTTCATCGGGTAATGATCGCGAGCTATTTTGGACAATGAAAGGATCTGCCGAACAACGGGCATGCGATCGCGGCGCTTCATAGCAAAAACATATAGCGAGTCATCCGGGACATAGTTTTCAATGCTGCGCTTTTGGAGGATTAGAGAGGTGGCCCCTAATTCCCTTGCCGTCTTCACTACCTCACGCGCCGAGCCGGACAAATGCCCGGGGGTCTTTGCGTCGCTGTCAGCTATCGCCAAGACTCTCAACGGTAGGCTTTCGTCCGGGCGAGCGTCTAGGTACGGCTTCGCGAGCCGTAGTAGTTCCTTCGGAATTTCGTCGATTCCGCCAGCTTGGGCTATTACGATCATTGGGCTCGATCCGGTCATAGCGCGATGGATCGTCGGACGCAACGTACGGGCGATTAGCCTAATCCACTCGCCGTCAGTGTGGGCATTTTCAACAATGACGAGTGTTGGAAGTGAATAGTATCTGGCGATCTTTGCGGGATCACAATGGGAGCAGTCGCGGTGAGCGACCCACGCATTTCCTGAGTCGATCGAACCCCGGTACGCCTTCTGTAGAATTGTTCCGTACGCGGACCAAACGTGCCCCGGAAGGACTTTTGCCAACTCTTTCGGCGGAGGTGATACGATCGAATTCCACCGGTTAACAACCGAGAGTAACAACGAATGCAGGTGTACCTCATTATCCGCCAAGAATATAGGACATGCCGCGGACAGAGCGATTTTCACTTGTCACCCCGACCAAGGCCCATCGCCGACAGCTTTGCTTCGACGATGGCTTGCGCCTCCTCTGCGTCCGACTCGAAGACACCCATCGGCCAATTGTCAGCCGCGCCGTACTGGTCAACATTGATCTGGACTACCTCATGATTTTCGCTCACATAATAGAACGCAACATCACTGGCATCGAGCTCGCGCTGCGCGATCCGCCGTCGGAGCCTTAGAATAAGGTTCTCAGAGTGTGTCTCCGTGACAACGGTTGCTTTACTACTCGCCTCGATGAGGAGATCGCCGATCGCGCCGTGCGCAGAGGGGTGCAGATGCTCCTCTGGTTCCTCTACGACTACGAGTTGGGCACGCCGCCAACCGCGAGCCACACCCAGAAGAAGAGATACAACCGGCAAGACCGCCTGAGTGCCGCGGCCGCTTTCCGACAGACTGACCGGAGATTGGTTCCTGATCTCAACCAGCCGGAATGCAAAAGCCGCCTGGTCGATATCAACAAGAATTCCGCTAAGGTGCTCCCGATACCACGCTGACACTTCGGCCATCAATTCAGTATTCGTTGCCAATAGGAACGGAACTTCAGTAACAGTCCACCTATTTGGCTCTCGTGTAGCATATGTGCTTTGTATACGTGAACGCCCGCCAGGAATATGGATCGTCTGACGCACGATGGTTTGCATAAGGTTGGCGGCTTGGAAATAGGAGCTGCGCTCTTCCCTACCGTAATTCTCACCAATGGACTGGATGATAGTTTGACCTGAGTTAGTCGCCACGTCAAAGGACATCGTTTCCTCGCCCAGCTTAATTTGCCGCGGCCTGATATCGTGCTGCTCGACACCTGTCGTAACTAACTGGAGATCGATCCCAAGCGTCGTCGGCCGCATCCGCGCGGCTTGGGCTGGCGTGTCATCCCATCCCACTGCAAATGATACCCGTGGATGGGCCTGTTCAATGCTAGCAAGCTCCGCAAATGTAGAGCCGAATCTGAGTTCACCCGACGAGAGCACATATCCGTTGCGGATTTCAGCGAGGCTTGCGGTTGCAAACATTGGCAGCCGCGCAAGGGTGGTTTTACCGCTGTTGTTCCGCCCAAATATGACGGTTAGCGGACGCAGATCAATGCGGGTCGGTGCGCTGAACGCCTTGTACCCCTCGCATTGGACGTACCTGAGGAGCATAGTTCGTCTACCTCGCCTTCGCCTGCAACCTCGTTCGACGGCAGCGCTCGTCAACTCGCTAGACTACTGGCCCGGCGTCTTCTCAAGCGCCTGCCACGACCAAGCCTGAGGCGGCGCGCGGTCAAGATTTTGCGCCGACCGCTGACGGGTTGCGTCCCGTCATGAGATTGCTGGGGCGCACCTTCCGTCGCGGCCGCCGCGGAACAGCTCCCGCCGGACGTCTTGCCGCAGGACTCACGGCAACCGCCAGGACCCCGAACGACGCCGGAGTTGGCAGCGGACGGGTGGGCCCAAAAGCGTCCCGACCAAGCTAGGGATGGGCGCCGCAGCCACACGTGGCGACGGCTTGCACCAAGGCAGGGTCCAGAACGCAGGGCGTGTATCGATCACCGCGCGGGGGTCGCCAGGGCTGGTACCCAACTCAAGCTGTGTACTTGCCGGCTGGCCGGTCGGTCCTGCGGTCGGCTCGGCAGCTCCTATGGCAACCGCCAGCACGCTGCGCATCCGGGCGACGACTCGCATCCGGATCGTCGTTGGCCGACCATGACGTGCCGCGCGGCGAACGATCGCGTTTTTCGGCTCTCACCGACGGTCACAACCGACTGGAGTTGTGGCGGGTGTGGTTGCTCCTGGACGTGCTCATGCCGCTTGCGAGCGAGCGTCTTACGGCAACGCTTACGGCAATCGTCACGCACCGGTGCGGACGCTGCCGAGCGGCCACGATCGACCGTTACACGTCGTGTACGCGCCTGGACCACGGCAGACAGGGCGGGCAGAACTTACAAGCCGGGGGGTCGTTGGTTCGAACCCAACCGTGCCCACCAGCACAAACACGCCCCGCGTGAGGTGGCCCTTCCGGCAACCGTCCGACAACGACTTGACTCAGCCGGCGCGGGTCGGGTGCGTCCGGTTAGGGCCGGCACCGGGGTGGCGCCGATAGGATGGCCGCCATGAGCGCAGGAAGCGTCGGTCGGCACATGCCCTCCGTCATCACGCTCGACGACCTTGCCGCGATGATCGCCGAGGACCCGCACGGGCATCGGTATGAGATCAGCCCCGAGGGAGCGCTGTCGGTCATGCCGCCGCCCGACTCCGAGCACGCCGCGATCGCCAGCCGTTTGCTGGTCTGGCTCGCCGTCGCTGGTTGGCCTGCCGAGCAGGTCCTTCAGGCGGCCGGCATCCGCATCAGCGGGCCCACCGGCGAAGGGGCCCGCATTCCGGACCTGACCCTCTGGTCGAAGCCGCAACCGCGCAGCGTCTGGCTTGCCCTCACCGATCTGCTGCTGGTCGTCGAGATCGTGTCTCCGGGCTCGGAGGCGATGGACGAGATGGTCAAACGGCACGAGTACGCGGCGGCCGGCATCCCTCGGTACTGGGTGGTCGATCGGGATGCCGCGCTGACCGTCACGCTGCACCAGCTCGGCCGGGCAGGCGAGTACGAGGTGGCCACCAAGATGCCGCTGGCCTGGCTGCTGAACACGGCACCGGCGGATCACCTGGGCTGAAGCCGCCCACGTCGCCGCGACCAAGTCCGCTCGACACCGGCAACACGTCGACTGCCCCACATCCTCCGACAGGCCGTGCCTTCTTACGGCAACGCTTACGGCAACCGCCGCGACCTACCGATGACGGCCCAGACCACCGGTGAATAGTCTCCACACGCGACCGACCCGAACGGACCGCGACGGACGGAACGGGCAGAACTTACAAGCGGGGGTCGTTGGTTCGAACCCAACCGTGCCCACCGAATACGTCTGACCTGCATGAACGCCGGTGAGCCTCCGCAGGAGGGAAGCCGAACGATGCTCAAAGACCACCCGCTTACAGCTTTGGCGAGGACGCCGCCGCAACGCTCTGACCAGGCACGGTGAGGCATGCCACGCACAAAGCGCACCGACCCCCGAAGCACTTCAAGCCGTTCATCGAGTCGTTCGACCTGACAGTTCGCGCCGAGGCCGGACGGACCACCAACCGCCGCGGCCAAGTCCGCCCGGCACCGGCAACACGTCGACTGCCCCACATCCTCCGACAGGCCGTGCCTTCTTACGGCAACGGCCGCGGCCTGCCGAGGAGGGCCCAGAGCACCGACGAATCGTCCCCGCACATGACGGAACCGAACGGACCGGGCAAACCCTTACGAGCGGGGTCGTTGGTTCGAACCCAACCTGTACCCATCAGCAAAGACGCACCGGTGGAAGCCGCCCCCACGGCCAACGTACGGCAACGGCAGTGGGGCGAACGTTCGTCGGCACCGCACTGGCCTGCAGTGGCGACGCCCGCGAGTTCTGAAGTAGTGTTGATGTATGACCGCCGCACCGTTGGAGTCAGTGCCCTTCTCCGAGCTGCTGCGTCAGCCCGCCGAGACGACCGACCGCCTGACTCGCGCCCGCGCAGTGCGGCTGCGGCGGCGTGATGCCGCGGACCTCGTGTTGATGTCGGCCGAGCGCGCCGAGGCGGAGGCCGAGGTGATCGATGTGACCTCGCGACTGCTCGCGGGGGTCGCACGCCGCGACCCGGATCTGCTCCGCGAAGTACTCCCGAACGCGCTGCCCTGGGTTCGCTTCCTGCCTGCGACCGACATCGACGCCATGGCGGCCGAACTCGTTTCGACCACAGAAGCGGCTGCGGCACTCGGCAACACCGCGGCAGTGTCGCAGTGCCTCGTCGAGTGGCGGCACACGGCCGAGATCCATGCCGACCCTGACCTGTACCGGGTGCTGACGACACAGCCACTCGACGACTTCGGACCGGTGACTCGACCGGAGGAGCAGTGAGCGCCAAACGCGGCGACCGAGCAGCTCCGCCACCCCGCCCTGGGGGCTACGTCCTGCGCTTCGCCTCCAACGACGCCGCCAAAGGCTGGGAAGACTTGTGCCGGCAGGCCGCTGCAAACACTCGCACGGCGTTCGACGCGATCGAAGCCGACCCGTGCCCCTCTGTTCCCACCGCACGACAACATCCGCTCAAAGGCAGCCTCTCCATCGATACTTACGGCGGAAAATCTCTGGCCCAGTGGCAGTACGAAGTCACGGCCGGCGGCCGAGTCTGGTACCTGGTCGACCACGAGACCCAGACGTGCTGGATCAAACATGCCGGTACCGGCCATCCGAGAGCGACGGACTGACCTCGCGCCAGGAGATCCCTCCGAGCGCGTGGACCGAATAAGCCGTACGGCAACGCTTACGGCAACCCAGGCGTAGACGTGGTTGGCCGCATTACGGTCGGCGAAATGGGGCCAGCGATCATAGTCCCTGAACGCCGCGTCATGCGGATGGAACGGCGCCGGCACGGCGTCCTCCGCACTCGGGCTTCCGTCGTAGGCGCCGTGGACCGCGCGACTTCCGACGGGGCAAGGGAATGGTTCGTCCGAGAAACGCGACGTGATTACCGACGCGGCGGCACTCCGATCTTCGTTGAGGTTGCCGTCGCACGTCGAAGCAGTCGTTCGCGCCCGTATGAGCCGTAGGTGACGCCTGGCAGGTGAGGCGGACGGCAACAGCAATACCGCCTCACCGGCCGAACGCGACACCAACCCTCGGGCATTTCCCGTGCAGTACCTTGTCCGTGGGCCCGTTCCCAAAGGCGAGGAGAGCGCCGGCGTCTGGCCTGTTAAACGGTCAATCGGCTACCGAGCGCACTTCAGCGTGCACAGGTAGGGCGCGCCTCGTTGCGCGCAATTGCGTGCTGCTCTCGTTTCCTCCATCCCCCCACCACGAAGGTGGGTCGATTCCGCCTGCTCAGTTTCGTCCGTATGTCTCGAAACAGACCCGACACCAGAGTTCGACACACAGTTCGACACACAGGGAGGCCGACATGAACAAGTACATCAAACGCGCCGCCATCGTCTTCGGCACCGCAGGAATGATCGTCGCGGGCGGCGGGGCGGCGGCCATCGCCACCAGCGCCAAACACACCAGGATCCACTTTCAAATGGTCCGGTCCGCGAACTCGGTGAATACGGACTGCCTGCCCAAGGCCAAGGCCGATGTCACCGTACAGTCGAGGGGGCAGGTCGAGGTGATGACGATCGCGGCGAGCGGCCTGCCGAAGAACACCGACTTCGATCTGTTCGTCATCCAGGTGCCGAACGCGCCGTTCGGCATGTCCTGGTACCAGGGCGACCTGAACACGAACCAGTGGGGCGTTGCCGCCGGCACGTTCGTCGGCCGGTTCAGCATCGAGACGTTCAGCGTGGCGCCCGGCACCGCCCCGGCACCGGTGGTGCACACCTCGCCGATCGCGGACGCCTCGTCGAACCCGGCGACGGCCCCGGTCCACCAGTACCACCTCGGGCTGTGGTTCAACTCGCCGGAGGATGCGGTCGCCGCCGGCTGCTCGAAGGACCCGAAGGCTGTGACGCCGTTCAACGGCGACCACACCGCGGGCCCGCAGGTGTTGAGCACCAGGAACTTCCCGGACGCTGAAGGCCCGCTGCGCAGCCTGCAGCCGTAACCGACGGCAGACGGTGAACGGCGGTCAGCGCGGGGACATGATCCCCGCCTGGCCGCCATCGCGACAGGCTGAACCCGCGAGCTCTGACGCCCTCCGTGCAGCTGGACAAGCAGCTGGCGGGCACCTTCGGACGGCTCGGCCGGACCGACTCGGCCATCCGCCCCTGAGGCTACGCTCCGCGGCCGCCCACGGGGAACATCGCCGTGGGCGGCCGGCACGCAGGGTGACGGAGCCGAACGGCCGGGCTCCGCCGCCGGAGGGCAGTGGTTGCAGTGTGGGTCGGTCAGGCGCCGGGCGCGCGGAAGTCGACCGTCTGCCGAACCGCCTGGTCGACCTCTGCGGGGCTGAGCAGCGCCACGGTCTTGGTGGTCGCTCCACCGGACGCGCCGATCGTGAGCGCGAGGGCGGCGGCCGCCTTGTTGTCGGGCAGCTCGCAGATGCAAACCGTGTCGCGCTCGCCGAAGCTGAAGTCGAACGACTCAAGGTGTCCGCCGACGCTTTCGGCCGTCTTGCGGGCCGCGTCGACCCGGCCGCTGCCGCCGTCCTTCATGAGCCCGCGGAGTCCGTCGTGCGTGTAGGTCGCCTCGATGAGGTATCTGGGCATTGTGATCACCCCCTTCCACCCGAGCGTAGCCGCGGTGCGGCCTGCGGCCGGACCGCTCCAAAGGGGTGGTCCCGGCGGTGGAAACCCGTCAGCGAAGCCGGGCAAGAGGTCCGCACCAACGGCCGGAGATCATGCGGTCAGGCCGTGGGCAGTTTGCCGAGGATCGTCTTGACCTCGTCGATCGTCTTCGGTTTGAGCTGGTCCTTCGGGACGAAGGCGGTTCCGAAGGTCACCAGGCTCACCGAGAGGTACAGGTTGCTGTCCACCACGCGGATCGTGTAGTCGCTCGTCTTCGAGCCGATGTCCCAGTCGCGGTTGGTGCCGTAGGAGCGCTCGCCCAGGCCGGTCAGGTCGGCGTCGAAGTAGCGCGACTTGTCCAGGTCGTAGCCGGAGTCGAAGTACTGCTTCGCCTCCTTCGTGGTCGTGTAGACCTGCGTCTTGATGCCGAAGGTGACCTTCATGCCCGAGGAGGTGCGCAGATCGAAGTCGCAGTCGGAGCGGGCGATGCCGCCGGTGTTGCGCACGTTCGGCGTCGCCTTCTCCTTCTTCGACGCGTAGATGCCCAGGGCGGTCAGGTCCATCGAGCACAGGTCGCCCGCGGCGCTGTACTTGCCCGGGCCCGCCGGTGCGGAGCTGGTCTTCAGCGGGCGGTCGGTCGGCAGGCCGGGGGCCGCGGGGCCGGTCGTGGTGGCCTCGGCCGGGCCGCCGTCCGCGGTCACGGGGGCCACCGGGTCGTCGTTGCCGACGAGCTTGGTGACGACGAGCACGCCGCCGATCACGGCCAGTACCAGAACGCCCGCGATCACGCCGATCAGCGGCCAGGGGGTCGAGCCGCGGGGGGCGCCCGGCATCGGGGCGGGCGGCGGCTGCCAGCCCTGCGTCGGCGGGGGCGGTTGCCAGCCCTGCGGCGGCGTCGGGGGCTGCTGCCAGCCCTGCGTGGCCGGCGCCTGCTGCCACGACTGGGTGGGCGGCGGCTGCGGCGGGTAACCGGCGGGCTGCTGCACCGGGTAACCGGCGGGCGGCTGCTGCGGGTAGCCGGCTGGCTGCTGCTGCGGGTATTGCGGCGGCCCGTACTGGGGCGGATAGCCGGGCGAGACCGGCTGGCTCGGGCCGGGCGAAGCCGGGAAAGCGCCGGTCGGCGGTGGCCCGGGCGGCGCGGGATAGCCGCCGAAATACTGGCCGTCGTTGGGGTCGCCGGTCGGTGGGTAGGTCACGGAGTCCGACCATAGTCGATGTCTTCGGTTCATATCGCCCCGTCAAGGGCACTCGAAGGTAACGGGCCGGGCCGGCGAGCGGTGCCTACGGCACACGGCCGCGGTCAGTAGCGGAACGTCTGCACGATGCCGCGCAGGCTCGCCGACATCGCGGCCAGGCTGCCCGCGGCCCGCTCCGACTCCGTGATGCCGTCCGTGGTGAGCTGGACCGACGTGGCCACCTCGCCGATCGTGCCGGCCACCTCGCGGCCCGTCGCGGCGGCCTCCTCGACGCTGCGGCTCATCTCCTCCGTCGTGGCCGACTGCTGCTCCACCGCCGAGGCGATCGTCGTCTGGTACTCGTTGATCCGCGCGATGATCTGCGAGATCTCGCCGATCGCCGACACCGCGCCGGTCGTGTCCGCCTGGATGGCCTGGACGCGGCGGGCGATGTCGTCCGTGGCGCGGGCGGTCTCCTGGGCCAGGTCCTTCACCTCGCTCGCGACCACGGCGAAGCCCTTGCCGGCGTCGCCCGCGCGGGCCGCCTCGATGGTCGCGTTCAGGGCCAGGAGGTTGGTCTGCTCGGCGATCGACGTGATGACCTTGATGACGTTGCCGATCTCGGCCGAGGAGTCGCCGAGCTTCGACATCACGTCGTTCGTCGACGTGGCCACCTCGACGGCCCGGCCCGCGACCGTCGCCGCCTGGGTCGCGCTCTGGGAGATCTCGCGGATCGACGCGCCCATCTGCGTCGCGCCCGACGCGACCGTGGAGATGGTGCCGGACATGCGGTCGGCCAGGCCGGCCACGGCGCCGGCCTGGCGGGAGCCCGCCTCGGCGCCGGCGGCGCTCTGCCGGCTGGTCGAGGCGAGCTCCTCGGCCGCGCCGGCCAGGGTCGCCGAGTGCTCGGCCAGGCTCGCGACGGTCTCGCGCAGGCGGCCGCGGGCCACGCCGAGGGAGGCCGCCATCTGGCCGACCTCGTCGCGCTGGTCGACGCCGGCGTCCTGGGTCAGGTCGCCGTCGGCCACGGCGCGCAGGACGTGCGAGACGCGCCGCAGCGGCTGGACGATGACGCTGGCGATGTACAGGCTCAGCGCCACGGCCAGCGCGAGCGCCACGCACAGCACCACCACGACGGCCAGCCGCGTCGAGTTCACGGTGTGGTCGAAGTCCTTGCCCGCGACCAGGGCGTTCTGCGCGCGCTCGATCTCGGCGTCGAAGCGGGCCTCGTACACCTTGCGCAGGTCGCGGTTGGCCCCGAACGCGTCCGCCACGGCCTTGGCGCGGTCCGTGCCGTAGGTCGTGAACTCGGTCCGCAGCGCGGCGAACCACGCGTCCACCGCGGCCTGGATCTCCTTGACGGCCGGGTTGCCGGTCCGGGCGGCGTCCTGGAGCGCGGCGTTGATGTCCGCCTGGCGGCCCAGCGCCTCGTCACGGAACTGGGTGTCCCCGCCGAGCAGGAAGCCGCGCTCGTCGTTCGCGGCCGTCTTGGCGCTGAGGGCGGCCTTGTTCAGGGCGGCGATGTACGGCACCGCGCCCCCGACCTCGCTGTTGCGCGTGGCCCGCAGGTCGCCGATGCCGGCGAGGGCGAGCAGCCCGGTGGCGGCGGTGCCGGCGACGGCGACCGCGGCCACGAGGAGGATCTTGGTGAAGACGCGGCGGGAACCCAGCCAGCGACGCATGCGAAGTGCTCCGTTCGAGGTGTTGTCAGACGATTCATCGGCCGACCGGCTCGCTACCTGAGTGCTCCGCGGAAGCTCCCGGGCCGGGCAGGACGTCCACGTCGGTGGCGTGCATGGGCCGGCCGCAGGCCGAGCACACGGGCTCGACGTGGGCGATCTCGCCGCAGGCGTGGTGGCGGTACAGCACCGGCGGCCCCGCCTCCCCCGCGGTCCACCGGTCGCCCCAGCGCACCATGACCGTCAGCAGGTCGCACAGCTCGGCGCCCTTGGTGGTCAGCACGTACTCGTGGCGGGGCGGCCGGTCCGAGTAGGCGCGCCGCTCCAGCACGCCCTGCTCGACCAGCCACGTCAGGCGCTGGGTCAGCACCTTGCGGGAGATGCCCAGGTCGCTCTGCAGCTGCTCGAAGCGGTTGATGCCCACGTACACGTCGCGCAGGATCAGCGGCGACCACGGCTCGCCGATCACGTCCAGGGTTCGCGCGATGGAGCAGGCCATGTCCGAGAACTGGGTGCGTTGCATGGGACGATCCTAGCAAGTCAGTTCCCTTAAGAGACTAACTCTGCTACGGTTCGGGTATGAGCCTCATCGACGACACGAACATCGCCCACATCGCCACCGTGCTGCCCGACGGGTCGCCACACTCCGTCCCGGTCTGGGTCGGGCGCGAGGGAGACCGGATCGCGATCCTCACGTCGCCGCGGTCGCGCAAGGCGCGCAATGTCGCCCGGGACCCGCGCGTGGCACTTTCCATCACCGACCGGGAGCGGCCGAACTCGACGGAGCTCATTCACGGCCGGGTCGTGGAGACGGTCGACGGGGACGCGGCCTGGGACATCATTGATCGGCTCGCCCAGAAGTACATCGGCGGGCCCTACCCGCTGCGCGAGGACCGCGTCGTGCTGCTCATTGAACCCGAGCGGACGATCTCGAACACTTATTGACATGAATCGTTTCCTGGTGGCGGTCGCCACCGCCGCGGCCGTCGTCGCGGCCGCCGCGACACCCGCCCGGGCCGCCGCCGTTCCCGGCGCGGCCACGGCCACCTTCACGAAGCAGAGTGCCTGGGCGACCGGGTACACCGGGCAGTACACCATCGACAACGGCACCTCGGCGCCGCTGACCTGGCGGCTCGAGTTCGACCTGCCCGGCGGCACGACGATCGCCAACGCCTGGGGCGCCACGATCACCCACTCCGGCAACCACTACGTCGCGCTCGGGGAGTCCTGGAACGCGGTCGTCGCGCCGGGCGGGAGCGCCACGTTCGGATGGCTCGCGCAGGGAACCGGCGGGCCGCTCAACTGCTCCCTGAACGGGGCTTCCTGCGCGGGCGCCGCCGACATCCGGCCGCCTTCCACCCCCGGTCATCTGCGCACGAGCATCGGCACGAGCACGTTCACGCTGCGCTGGGACGCGTCCGGCGACGACACCGGGGTGCGGGCGTACGAGGTCTACAGCGGCGCCGGCCTCGTGGCCACCGTGACCGGCACCGAATACACGATGCCCACGCCGCCGCCGGCGATCATCACCTACCGGGTGCGGGCGCTCGACGCCGCCGGGAACGCGTCGCCGTTCGCGGTCATCACCCCCGGCGGGCCGCCCGACACCACCGCGCCGGGCATGCCGCCGGTCGTGTACCCGGGGATGACCGTCATCAGGTGGACGGCCGCGGCCGACGACGTCGCCGTGGCCGGCTACGACGTGTACGTCAACGGCGATCACTACGGCGCGACGAGCAACCTGTCACTGACCGTGCCGCCGCTCGGGTTCGGCGAGTTCACGTACAAGGTCGTGGCGTTCGACGGGGCCGGGAACCGCTCCGAGCCGCGGTCGATCTCCGTCGCGATCGACCCGGGCCCGGCCTCGGACTCGTCGCGCCCGACGATCCCGGGCGACCTGCGGATCTCGGTCTCGGCGACCCAGGTGACGTGGGCCTGGACGGCGTCGTCCGACAACGTGGGCGTGGCCGGATATCAGCTCTTCCACGGGCCGGACTGGATCGGCGACACCACCGCGACGACGTTCACGGAGCCGCGCGCCGCCGGGCAGACGGTGTTCGGGATCCGGGTGCGGGCCTTCGACGCGACCGGCAACAAGTCGGCGTTCGCCACGCTGAGCGTCGTGCTCGACCCGCCGCCGCCGGTTCCGTAGGGAGCCGGGACCGCGACCACCCGCGCCGGGTGAGGCCGCGGGAGCAACGGTCCGGACCCCGACGGACGCCGCGGTAGCTCGGAACAATCCTTATATTCGACGCCGTGGACAGTTGGGTGCCGTTCCGGCGGTCGCGCCCGGACCGGGTCGTGGAGCTGGTCCGGCGCGTCGCCGAGGCGGGCGACCCGGGCGAGCACGGCGAGGGCGTCGAGGTGGTCGTCGAGGCCCCGCGCACGACGTGGTGGCGGGCCCTGTTCAACCGCGACGACACCCTCGCGCAGGCCCGGATCGTGGTGACCCGCGAGGGCGGCGCGGTGCGGTACCCGTTCGACATCCAGCTCGTCACGGCGTACGGCGCCGGCGCCGCCCACCGCCTGGGCACCCGGCCCGGGTGGGCGGTGAGCAACTCGGCCGGGATGGCGTTCGTCATCCAGAAGGGCACGCACCGCACCGGCTTCGACTTCGAGGAGCTCGCCGCCGGTGCGGTCGCGGCCCTGGCCAAGCTGCGCCGCAAGCCCCGGGAACGGGGCTGGCGGGCCCGCATCGACCGGTCCGTCAAACGGGGCTGATCAGAGGGTGCTGACGGCCTCGATCTCCTCCTTCGTCAGCTCGAAGCCGAGCACCGCCAGGTTCTCGCGCATCCGCTCGGGGCGGGTGGACTTCGGGATGACGACGATGTCGTGGTGCAGCTGCCAGCGCAGCACCACCTGCGGCACGGTCGCGTCGTGGGCCTTCGCGACCGCGACGAGCCGGGGGTCGTCCAGGGGCGTGTTCTTCAGGGAGCTGTACCCCTCCACGACGACCCGCCGCTCGCGCATGTCGTCGAGGAAGCGCGGGTCGTGCTGGCCCGGGCTCCAGGCGACCTGGTTCACGACCGGGGTCTCGCCCGTCTCCCGCACCAGCTCGTCGACGAGCGCCGTGTCGTAGTTGCTGACGCCGGCCGAGCGGATGCGCCCGGCGTCGCGCTGCTCCAGGAACGAGACCCACGTGGGCAGGGACTTGCCGCGGGCCGGCGGCCAGTGGATGAGCCACAGGTCGACGAAGTCCACGCCGAGCGCCTTGAGGCTCGCCTCGAGGGTCTGCCGTTCGCGGCCCGCCTGCGACGGCGGCAGCTTCGTGGTGATGAAGACCTCGGAGCGGTCCAGGCCGCTGTCGCGCAGCGCCCGGCCGATCTCCTCCTCGTTGCCGTACATGGTCGCGGTGTCGATGTGCCGGTAGCCGGCGTCGAGCGCCGCGCGGGCCGACTCGTACGCCGAACGGCCCGTGATCTGCCACGTGCCGAAGCCGATGGTCGGCAGGTTCACCCCCGGCGCCAGCTCCACCGCTGGAATGTCGTGTGCCATGACCCAATCTTGCCCCGGCGCGGTAGCGTGCGCCGTATGCCGGATCTACCGCCGTTCCCGCCGGGCTTCCGCTTCGGCGTGTCCACCGCCGCATACCAGATCGAGGGCGCCGTCGCCGAGGACGGGCGCGGACCGTCCATCTGGGACACCTTCGCCCACACCCCCGGCGCGACCCTCGACGGGCACACCGGCGACGTGGCCTGCGACCACTACCACCGGTGGGAGTCCGACCTCGACCTGATCGCCGGGCTGGGCGCCGGGGTGTACCGCTTCTCGGTGGCCTGGCCGCGCATCCAGCCGACCGGCGAGGGCCCCGCCAACGCCGCCGGGCTCGACTTCTACGACCGGCTCGTCGACGGGCTGCTCGCACGGAACATCGACCCGCTCGTCACGCTGTTCCACTGGGACCTGCCGCAGGCGCTGCAGGACCAGGGCGGCTGGGCGAACCGGGACACGGCGATGCGCTTCGGGGAGTACGCGGAGCTGCTCGGCGAGCGCCTGGGCGACCGGGTCAAGCTGTGGATCACGCTGAACGAGCCGTACATCCACTTCGCCCTCGGTCACGTCCAGGGCGTGCACGCCCCCGGGCTGCGGATGCTCTCCGACCAGCTGCCGGTGGTACACCATCTGCTGCTCGCCCATGGTCTTGCCGTCTCGGCCCTGCGCCGCACCTCGAACGCGCCGGTGACGCTCGCCAACAACCACTCGCCGGTCTGGCCCAGGAGCGACTCCGACGAGGACCAGCTGGCCGCGGCCGTCTACGACCTGGTGCAGAACCACCTGTTCACGGACCCGATCCTGCTCGGGCAGTACCCGCCCGGCTACGAGTTCCTGACCACGGCCGACGTCGACTCCATCGTGCTGGAGGGCGACCTCGAGGTCATCTCCCAGCCGATCCAGGCGCTGGGCGTGAACTACTACAACCCGTCGCTGATCGCCGCCCCGCCCGAGGGCGACCCGCTGCCGTTCGTGCGCCTCGAGATCGAGGGGTACCCGAAGACCGCCTACGACTGGCCCGTGGTCCCCGACGGCCTGCGGGAGCTGCTGGTCGGGCTCAAGGAGCGCTACGGCGACCGGCTCCCGCCGATCTGGATCATCGAGAGCGGCTGCTCCTGGCCCGACCTCGACGACCAGTTCCGCATCGACTACATCGCGGGCGACCTGAAGGCCGTGCGCGCGGCCATGGACGCCGGGGTCGAGGTGCACGGCTACTGCACCTGGTCGCTGCTGGACAACTTCGAGTGGGCGGACGGCTACCACCAGCGCTTCGGCCTCGTCCACGTCGACTTCGACACCCAGCGGCGCACCCCGCGGCGCTCCTACGAGTGGTACCGGGAGGTTTGCACCGCAGCTGCACCCCGGCCGGACTTGCAGCAAGACCCGACCGGATGACACGGTGGGTGCGGCGGAATCCGTAGCGTTGCGCAGGTCAGTCGTGTGCAGCCGTTGGGAGTCCCCGCCGTGGCCGAGCAATACGCCGCAGCCCTGCTTTACCTGGTCCCCGTCCTCGTGGCGGCGGTGGTCGCGTTCATCGTGACCCGCCCCGAGAAGGACGACGACCCGGCGCAGACCGCGCTGCCCAGGCCGGCCGCTCCCGCTCGTGCCGCCGCTTCCGCGACCCGTCCGCGGGTGCCGCAGCAGCGCACGTACCAGCCGCTGAACCGCCGCGCGAACCCGTCGACGGCGGCCCCGAACCCGTCGTCGTCCCCGACCCTGCTGCACGCGGCCCTGTCGTCGCACCTGGCCGCGGTGTCGGGCGCGGCGGCGGGGACGACGGCCCCGGCCTCGTCGAAGCTGCCCGCGGTCCGCCCGGCCCGCCTGGTGTCGATCCGCCGCCCGGCCCGCATCCCGCGGCGCCCGATCCACCGCTGCCCGCACAAGCCCTGACGCACTGCCGCTCGATATGTGGCCACATGGCCATTAGGGTGATAGCATCCTGGCCATGCTCGATCGCCGATCCGTGCACGCGCTGTACCGCCAGGTCGCGAACGCCCTGCAGGAGCGCATCCGCAGCGGGGACCTCCCGCCGGGCTCGGTGCTGCCGAGCGAGGCCGCGCTGGCCGAGCAGTACGAGGTGAGCCGCGACGTCGTCCGCGACGCGATGACGGCGCTGCGCAGCGAGGGCGTGATCGTGACCGAGCGGGGCCGGCGCTCCAGGGTGCGCCGGACCGGCCCGCTGCAGGAGCTGCCGATGCCGCCGGCGGCCCAGGTCACGGCCCGGATGCCGACGGCCGAGGAGCGCCACGACCTGCACATCGTCCCGGGCGTCCCGCTGATCGTGATCCGCACCGACGAGTTCGAGACCCGCCACCCGGCCGACCGCGTGATGCTCGTCAGTCCCCCGGAGGACCGCGGCGCGTGACCCGTCAGGCGGCGTGGTCGGCGTAGGAGACGAACACGACGGTGGCCCGGTCGACGTTCACGTAGTACGTGGCGTACTCGACTGCGAGTCACGCTCGGTGCCGGGCACGGGCAGGATCTCGCAGTGGCGGCTGGGCTCGAGCACCCAGTGCACCTCGGCCGCCTTCCCGAGCGGGGCGAGCTCGGCCCGGATCGGCTCCGTGTCGGTCCGCACGGTCTCGCGGGCGTGCTCGACCGAGCGCTCGCAGCTGAACTCGCTCCACTTGGCGGCGGCGAACAGGCCGCCGCAGCACAGCGTCGGCAGGGCAAGCGCGATCGCGATGCCGAGCATCCACCACTTCGCCTGGGGGCTGTCCACCGCAGCACCGTACGCGGCGAGGGGGTCAGAGGTAGTCGGCGACCCGGCCCAGGGTCAGGACGCCGCTGCCGGCCGCGTGCTCGCCGGCCGCGGGGCGCAGTTCCGCCGACAGGCGGGCGTGCGACGCGGTGTCGCCCAGCTCCCGCGCCGCCCGCAGGGCCAGGCACAACCGCGCCTCCCAGAGCAGGTCGTGCGGGGACGGGGGCAGGTCGCGCAGGGCCTGACGGTCCCGGTGCAGCAGCGGGCGGGCCCAGGGCTCGTACGGGCCCAGGTCGTCGGACGGGGTCCAGCGGTCGATCGACAGCAGCGCCAGGCCCAGGAGCCCCTCGTGCATCCCCGGCATCTGGGACCTCGCGAGGACGGCGTCCGCGGCCCGGTACGCCCGCTCGGCCTCGTCGGTGGCGCCCGCGGCGGCCAGGCGCAGGGCGGCGTACCACGCGGTGAAGACGGGGACGACGGGCAGGCCGTAGCGCGCGGACAAGGCGTCGGCCGCCGCCGCGTGGGAGTCGGCCCGCGCCAGGTCGTCCAGGGCGCACGCGGCCTGCAGGGCGATCAGGTGGCCCAGGACGGCGAAGGTGACCAGGTCGTGCGCGGACGACAGGTCCAGCAGCTCCTCGGCGATCGCCATGCGCGCGCGGGCCCGGCCCGGGGCCGGGAAGCTGTGCAGGAACCGCGCGTTGAGGGCCAGGGCGCGCAGGGCCGGGTCGGCGCCGGCGAGCGCGTAGGCCTCCTCGGCGGCCTCGCTCCCCCGCGCGTCGCGGGTGCCGCGCAGCTCCATGGCCAGGGTCGACAGCAGGCGGGATCTCGCCGGGCCCGAGGCGTCCCGCAGGGCCTCCGTGGCCGCCGCGGCGATCGCGGCGGAGAGGTGCTCGTCGTCGTTTCTCGGCCAGATCGCCGGTACGGCGAAGGTGTCCAGGCCGCCCCTCGACATCGCGGTGGCCCGCAGACGCCGGGACTCCGCCAGGTGCCCGGTCACGGCCAGGGCACGGCTCAGGCCCAGCAGCGACTCGACGTCGTCGGGCGCGTGGGCCAGCGACTGCCGCCACAGGCGGGCGGCCTCGTGCGGGTTGTTGCGGCGCTCGGCCCGGGCCGCGGCCGCGGCCGAGTAGCGGGCCGCCTTCGGGGCCGTGGTGCGCAGGGCCGACGCCGTGAAGTGGTACGCCATGACGTCCACGTCCCCGGGGGACAACGCCTCCGCCGCCTCGCCCGCGGCCTTGTGCCAGGCCGCGCGCCTCGGCTGCGACAGGTCGCCGTAGATGGTGTCGCGGACCAGGACGTGCGCGAACCGGGTGCCGTCGGCCAGGAACCCCGCCCGCGTCGCCTCCTCCAGCGCGTCCAGCACGTCCGTGCCGGCCAGCGCGGCCAGCAGCTCCGGGTCGACGTCCCGGCCGAGGACGGAGGCCCGCAGCAGGACGTCCCGCGCCGGCTCCGGCAGCAGCGCCAGGCGGTGCCGGATGACGTCGCGGACGCCCGGCGGCACGGTATGCAGCGCGGTCGGGCCCTCGGCGGCCAGCAGGCGGGCCAGCTCGCGCACGAAGAACGGGTTGCCCCCGGTTCGCTCCCGCAGCAGGTGTACCTCCCGTGCCCGCAGATCCCGCCCCCCGACCTCCCGCGCCAGGCCGGCGGTGGCCCGCTCGTCGAGGCCGCCCAGCCGGATGCGCAGCGGCTCGGCGCGGGCGAGGCGGGCCAGGAACGCGACGTACTGCGGGCTCGGGTCGGTGTCGCGCGCGGTCGCCAGGAGCCGGACCCGCCCGGGCAGCGCGGCGAGCACGTCCCACACGTCCTTGTCGGCCCGGTGCACGTCCTCGGCGACGAGCAGCACCGGGCCCGGGCCGAGCTCGTCGCCCGCCGTGCGCAGGTCGGTCCACGGCCAGGTGCCGGGGGCGCCCTCGTGCTCGCCGGCCCTCCCCCACCGCACCGGGCGGCCGCTCGACTCCCATTCGCGGGCGAACGCCTCGGCGAGGGCGCTCTTGCCGGCGCCCGCCTCGCCCTCGACGAGCGCCACGGACGCGGTGCTGCCGCGGAGCCGGGCGAGCTCGTCGTCGCGCCCGAAGAGCCGCGCCGAGGGCCCGGCGCGGCCGGGCGGGGCGAGGCTCTCGGACTGCGCCAGGATGTCCCGCTCCAGGGCACGCAGCGCCGGGCCCTGGTCGACGCCCAGCTCCGACACGAGGGTGTCGCGGGCCTCGCGCAGGGCGGCCAGGGCGTCTCCCTGGCGGCCGGAGCGGTACAACGCCAGGGCCAGCAGCCGCCAGGACTCCTCGCGCAACGGGTGCGCGGCGACGAACGCGCGCAGGTCCGAGGCCGCCTCCGCCGGGCGGTCGCGCTCCAGCAGGGCCGCGGCCCGGCGCTCCACGGCCAGCTGGTGCAGCTCGTCCAGGCGGTCGATCTCGGCGCGCGCCCACGGCTGGTCCGACCACTCCGCGTAGGCCGGGCCGCGCCACAGCGCCAGGGCCTTGTCCAGGGCCTCGAGGGTGCCGGCGGCCAGCAGGTGCTCGAAGCGGACGGCGTCGACGGAGGCGGGGGCGGCGCGCAGGGCGTACCCGGGCGCGGCGGTCACCAGCAGGCGCGGCTCCGCGCGGGGCGGACGGTCCGGCTCCAGGGCGCGGCGCAGGTCCGCGACGAACGTGCGGATCGCGGCCAGGGCGCCGGGTGGCGCGGTGCCGGACCACACGTCGTCGGCGAGGACACCGACGGGCACGACCCGGCCGCGGGCGACGAGCAGGCGGGCCAGCACCGTGCGGTGGCGGGGGCCCTTGAGCGGTACCGGATCCGGGTCCCGGGCCTCCAGGGGGCCCAGGACGCCGAAGGAGATCACGGCACCGATTATTCGCCGCTGACCCGATGCTGATCGGGCGGGCGCAGGGTGGCGGCATGGAATTCTCGTACCGTCGCGTCGAAGTCGCCCCCGCCGTCTCCCTCAACGTCGCCGTGTGCGGGGCGGGGAGCCCCGTCGTCCTGCTGCACGGCTTCCCGCAGACGCACCTGATGTGGCGGCACGTGGCGCCGGCCCTCGCGGCCGCGGGGCACATGGTCATCTGCCCGGATCTGCGCGGCTACGGCGACAGCGACAAGCCGGACGGTACCGCCGCCTATGCCAAGCGGGTCATGGCCCAGGACGTCGTCGCGCTCGCGCGGGCGCTCGGGTTCGAGCGGTTCGCGCTCGCCGGGCACGACCGCGGGGCCCTCGTCGCGATCCGGGCCGGGCTCGACCACCCGTCCCGCATCACCCACCTCGCCGTGCTGGATGTGCTGCCGACGCTGGATTCCTGGGAGGTACTGCGCGGCACGGCCGGCGTCGTCGGCTTCCACCTGTTCCTGATGGCGGCCCCGGCCCCGCTGCCGGAGCTGCTCATCGCCGGGGCGCCCGACGCGTTCTTCGGGCACTTCCTCGACGCCTGGGGCGACGGTTCCCTGCCGCCGGAGATGCGGCAGCGGTACCTGGGGGCCTCCCGCGACGCGATCCCGTCCATCGTCGCCGACTACCGCGCGACCGCCACGGTCGACGTCGAGCACGACGAGGCCTCCCGGGCCGCGGGCGAGCGGCTCTCGATGCCGGTCACGGTGCTGCAGCAGGACTGGGGCGCCGCGATGGGCTTCGACGCCCGGTCCCGCTGGAGCGCCTGGGCGACGGACCTGCACCACCACACGGTTCCGGCCGGCCACTTCATGGCCGAGGAGGAGCCGGAGCTGGTGACTCGGCACCTGCTTGAGCTGATGGCCCGGTAGCGCGCCCGCGAGAGCGCGCACGGGGGTGCGGGAAACGCAGCATGGCGGTCGAGGAGCCCCGAGCTGGTGACACAGCACCTGCTCCGGCTCCTCGACCGTGCTCCCGCCTCCCCCGTCAGCTGAAGCGGGCGCCCTCGTCGCGGCGGAAGGCCCACGCGGCCAGGGCGGCCATCACGAGGGTCCACGCGGCCAGCGACAGCATCGAGGTCGCCGACACGTGGAAGTCGCCGACCGCGGCCCAGACCAGCTCGACCGCGCCGCGGGTGGGCAGGTACGGGGCGATCGTCTCCACGAAGCCGGGTGCCTGGCCCGGGGCCGAGAGCAGGCCGCCGCCGAACGCCAGCGGGAAGAAGATGATCTGGGCGACGGCCAGGGCGGCCTTCATCGGCAGCGCGTACCCGATGGCGAGGCCCATGAACGTGAACGGCAGCGCGCCGAGGACCACGGCGCCGACGGCGAGCAGCAGGCCCGGCGCGCTCGTGGTGGCCGCGGTGAACAGCCAGCCGATGACGACCACCGGCAGCAGCGAGATGGCCATGAACGTCAGGCCGGACAGGATGCGCCCAGCGAACGCGGCCGCGGGGCCGGCCGGCAGGGTGCGGGTGAACGGGTCCCAGGGCTGGGCGCGGTCCTCGGAGACGCCGACGCCGTAGGTGAACAGGGAGCTCGTCATCACCGCGAACATCACCATGGAGGCCGTGGCGAACGTGGCGCCTTCGGGGTTGTCGCCGGCGAACGGTACGACGAAGAAGAGCATCGACGCGGCCGGGAAGAACGCGCCGCCGACGACGGCGATGGGGATGCGGATCGTCTCGAGAATCCGGAAGCGGGCGTGGGTGAGGGCCAGGGAGGTCATCGCGGCTACCGTCCGGTGCTCGTCAGGGTCAGGAAGGCCTCTTCCAGCGTGGTCGGCTGCACCTGGAGGCCCTGGAAGGGCACGCCGGCGTGGACCAGGTCGCGGACCAGCTGGTCGGCGTCGGGGGTGAGCAGGGAGGTGCGCCCGTCGGCCCGCTCGACGCCGACGACGCCGGGCAGGTCGGGCAGGTCGGCGGCGCTGATGCTGACCCGGTGGATGCCGACCATGGCGCGGATCGCGGCGACGGTGTCGTCGGCCAGGACACGGCCGTGGCCGACGACCACGACCCGGTCCGCGAGGGCCTCGATCTCCTCGAGGTAGTGACTGGTCAGTACCACCGTGCCGCCCTTGTCGGCGAAGTCCCGGATCGCGTCCCAGAGCGCCCGTCGCGCCTGCACGTCGAGGCCGGTGGTGGGCTCGTCCAGGAACACCAGGCTCGGGCGGCCGGCGAAGGCCAGGGCCACGGCCAGGCGGCGCTTCTGCCCGCCCGACAGGCCGCCCGTCTGCCGCCTCGCCAGATCGGTGAGGTCGAAGCGGGCGAGGAGCTCCGCGGACGGTACCGAATCCGGAAAATGACGCGCCACGAACTCCACGCACTCGCGCACCCGCAGCGTGGACGGCAGGCCCGTCTCCTGCGGGGTGACGCCGATGCGGCGGCGGTTCCGCGGGTCGCGCGGGTCACCGCCGAAGAGCTCGACGGTGCCGCCGGTGGGGCGGCGCAGCCCGACGAGGAGGTTGATGAGCGTGGACTTGCCGGCGCCGTTGGGCCCGAGCAGGCCGACGACGCCGCCCTGCGGGATGTCCAGGGACACGTGGTCCAGGGCCAGGGTGTCGCCGTAGCGGCGGCTGACCTCGATGGTGCGGGCGAGCATTACGACTCCTCTTTGGGTGGGTCAATGAGTGCTCGTAAGGCGCTGGTGTAGTCCTCGAACGCGACGCGGCCGCGGTTGGTGAGGCCGGCCGAGGTGGTCGGGGTGCGGCCCCGGAACGACTTGACGACCTCGACATAGCCGGCCTGTTCGAGCTTCGTCAGGTGTACCGAGAGGTTGCCGGCCGTCATGTCGAGCAGCTGCTGCAACCGCGGGAACGTCATCCGGTCGCTGTCGCCGAGGCTCGACAGCGCGGCCATGATCCGCAGGCGCGCCTGCACGTGGATCACCGGGTCCAGCTCACTCACGCTTGCCCCGGAGCTGGAACAGGACCCCGAGCAGGATCAGGCCGCCGCCCCCGCCGAGGGAGATGACGAGCGAGTGCCAGCCGGCCCCGGCCGCGACGCCCGCGATGTTGATGACGGTGAGCCAGGCCCCGAAGACGAACATGTCGCGGGAGACCCAGATCGCGGCGCCGCACATGTACATGGCGGCGACGAGCCCCACGGACGCGCAGGCCCAGAGCAGGCCGCGTTCGGGCTCGGGGAGCAGCTTCGAGAAGTGGCTCATCGTCGTGCCGAGGCCGGTGAAGGCGAAGAACCACGCGAACCCGTACGCCGACCCCTGCCACGACGACCGCCCCTCGACGCCGCGCCCGCGCACCACGCTCACCAGGATCGTGCTGAGCATGGCGAGGGCCATGAGCGCGAAGAGCGTGGCGAGCGGGAGCCAGGCCGGGAGGTTCACGAAGACCCGGCCGTCGGGGCCGTAGCGCAGGAACAGCAGGCCGAACCCGATGAGCCAGGCCAGCCCCCACGGCACGTAGTAGAGCAGCGGGTTGAGCGCGATGGTCTTGGCCGCGTTGGCCTGTTCCTTGTGGATGAGCGCGAGCGATTCAGCAGCCGAGGCGGGCGGCGCATCATCATCGACGGGGGTCATGTAAAGAACTTTACGCCGCAAACTCATTTACGCAACCCTGCGCACGGCTCGCGTGACTGTCCTTGGATCCGCCTTGATACCGATACATCCGTCTTAGAGACCGTCAAGAGGTGTCAGGGCAGTCGTCGTGTTGTGGGCATGCCGGCCCATCGGCAGTGGGTGCGGGCTTGGCGGATGAGTGTGCGGAGGGTGATGATGGCGGCGGCGAGGTAGTGGTAGAAGTCGATGGCCGGCTTCTACGACCCAGCGTCGGCCGGTTTGGATGGGTGCTGGTCGGCCGCGGCGGGCGATGCGGCCGGTCCAGGCTCGTTCGGCGAGGAGTTGCCGGGTCGGGATGGAGTCGTAGCCGGCGTCCAGGTGCACGGTCACGGTGTCCGGCCAGCGGCCGCCGATTTGCGTATGGGCGGCGTCGAGGGTCGGGCCGGGCAGCGGCCCGTCGTGCCGGTTCGCGCCCGCCGCGACGATGCCGAGCGGGACCCCGCCGGCGTCGGTGACGACCGAGCGTTTCCGGCCGCCTTTGCCCCGGTCGACCGGGGACCGGCCCGCATGCGCGCCGCCGGATACGGCTTTGGTGATGCACCCCGTCCACGGCCAGGTCGGTCAGCTGCAGCCCGATCATCCGATCGAACGCGGCCAGGACCAGCGCGTGGATCCGCTCGCCGAGACCGGCCGCCGCCCAGGCCTTCAGCCGGCGGCGGATCGTGGCGTCCGAACAGCCCGGCCCGGCGATCCGCTCATAACCCGACCCGTGCACCAGGGCCTCGATGAGACGCCCTATTGACGGTCCCCTTATTCACGCGTCCTCGGGATTTTTCGGTCCTGGCGCACACTTCGACGGCTCCGGCCTGCCCACGACGTCCGCGAGCCGCGGCCCCCGCTCCCCCGCCTTCGAGCTTGGCCGTCGTGTGATGCGGGCCACGGGAGCCGCTCAGAGCTCGGCCTCGGTCACGGCGAGCCCCAGCAGCCGCCCGCAGCGACCGGCTCCGCCACGGAGAACGGCACCACCCGCCGCCTGATCGCGCGGTGCGACGCGACCCGAACGGCCCCGCTGCGCAGGCCCACGACAGCCGCTTCGGCCGCGACCACCGGCCGGGCCCACCCACCGCGAGCCGACGCGAGCTGGCAACGGGGCCACAGCGGCACCTGCCGCGCGGCCCGACGTGGGCGCATCCTGAGGCCGCGAGCCTGTCCGCCCTCGACCGCGTCGCGCCCCCGAATTCCCGATCCGAACCCACGAACGCGACCCGCCCGGCGACGCCCCGCCAGCCGCACTCCACGGCCCTCGACCAAGACCACGAACGCGACCGACCGCAGCGAAGGCCGGCTGCGCAGCACGTCGGCAGGCCGAACACGCGAGGCCAGGCAGCCGCACAACGCCCGCCGCCCCGGCAGCGCTGCGACACGACCACCAACGACGCCCGCTGCGCAGGCCCACGACGGCCGCCTCGGCCACGACCACCGGCCGGGCTCGGCCCACCGCGACTCGACGCGGCCACTGCGGCACGAACGCTCCGCGACGAAGGCCGGCCCCGACAATTCCAGGCGCGGCCAAGGTCCAAGAGCCCAGGGTCCGGCGTGGTCACGCGCGCGAGCGAGCCAGTCGCGGCCGAAAAAGAGGTCGTCAGCTACAGGTGCGAGCGAGTCCGCCGAACAAAGCCCGAACACGCGGCCCCGGGGCCGTTCCGCTTTATCCCCACGGTACCCCACCCATCCAAGTTGATCTGGGTTTGCGTCACCGTGGCACTACACAGCGGAAGGCCGGCCCCCGTAGGAGCCGGCCTTCCGGTGTGACATGTGTTAGAGGGACGTCGGAGCGGGCTCCAGCGGGTCCACGCGGTGGCGGCCGTCCGGCTCGCCGCCGTCCGACTCCGGTGCCGTCAAAGGCGACGCGTGCTTGCCCTCGCGGCGCAGGCGGCGCTTCTCCTTCGTCGACTCGACCATCGTGTAGAGGGTCGGGACCAGGACCAGGGTCAGCAGGGTCGAGCTCACCAGGCCGCCGATGACCACGATGGCCAGGGGCTGCGAGATGAAGCCGCCCTCGCCCGTCAGGCCGATCGCCATCGGCAGCAGGGCGCAGATCGTGGCGACCGCGGTCATGAGGATCGGGCGCAGGCGGCGCCTTCCGCCCTCGACGACCGCCTCGCGGACGTGCATGCCGGATTCCTGGTACTGGTTGATCAGGTCCATGAGCACGATCGCGTTGGTCACCACGATGCCGATGAGCATGAGCACGCCGATCATGGCGGGCAGGCCCAGGGGCGTGTTCGTGGCCAGGAGCAGGATGATGGCGCCGGTCGCGGCGAACGGGATGGACACCAGCAGGATCAGCGGCTGGGCCACGCTGCGGAACGTCGCCACCATGATGATGAAGACGATCGCGATCGCCGCCAGCATGGCCAGGCCCAGCTGGCCGAAGGCCTCGGCCTGGTCCTGGCTCGCGCCGCCCAGGGTGACCGTCACGCCGGAGGGCAGGCTCAGCGCGTCGAGCTTCTTCTGCAGCTCGGTCGAGACGGCGCCGAGGTTGTCGGTGTCGGCGCGGCCGCTGACCGTGGCGCTGCGGTTGCCGTCGATGCGCGTGATGGCGACCGGGCCGGTGTCCTGGGCGACGTCGGCGATCTGGTCGAGACGCACGAACGGCGGGGTGCCGGGCACCGGGATGGTCAGCGCCTTGAGCTGGTCCAGCGAGGCCGGGGCCGGGCCGGAGCGCAGCACCAGGTCGCGCTGGGAGCCGTCGATGGTCATCTGGGTGAGGTTTTGGCCGCGGTACGCCGCCGCCACGATGCCGCCGACGGCCGCGTCGTTCAGGCCGTACTTCGCGGCGACGTCCCGCTTGACCTTCACGTCGATGCGGGGGTTGCTCGCGGCGAGGTTGTTCTCGATGTCCGCGATGCCGGAGACCTCCTTCATCGCCGCCTGGACCTGCTCGGCGCCCTTGGCGAGCGCGTCGGGGTTGTTGGCCTTGACGATGACCTGGAGCTGGTCGCCGGAGCCGCCACCGCTGCCGCCGGACGTGATCTTCACGGTGCCGAGGCTGTCACCGGCCGCGGCGACCTGGGTGCGCAGCTCGTCGACGACCTTCTCGACGTCGGTGCCGTCCTTCGCGGTGACCGAGAAGTTGGCCGTGTTGCCCGACTGGGCGCCCGCGAAGCCGAAGCCCGCCGAGGCCCCGATCGTGGCCTGGTACGCCTCGATGTCGGAGCGCTTCCCGAGCATGTCCTCGATCTTCTTGGCCGCCGCGTCGGTGGTGGCCAGGCTGGAGCCGACCGGCAGCTCCTGCGAGATGGAGAACTCGGTCTGCCCGGACTGGTCGATGAAGTTGGTCTTCAGCGCACTGGCCAGGCCCATCGTCAGGATGAACACGACGATGCTGAGCCCGACGGTGATCCAGCGGGTGCCCCGGCTGCGGGTGACCCACGAGATGACCGGCACGTAGGCGCGCTGCAGCGGGCTGCGGCGCTCCTTCTCGTGGGCCTTGGCCTCGATCGCCTCGCGCTCCTCGGTGCCGAGGGTCTTGGGCTGGCGCAGGAACCAGTACGCGAGCACCGGCACCACGGTCAGGGCCACGAACAGCGAGGCGAGCAGGGCGACGGCGATGGTGACGGCGAAGGGCCGGAACAGCTCGCCGGCCAGGCCGCCGACGAGGCCGATCGGCAGGAACACGGCGACGGTGGTCAGGGTCGAGGCGACGACCGCGCCGGTGACCTCCTTGACGCCGGTGAGGATGGCGTGGACCTTGGCCTCGCCGTATTCCAGATGTCGTTTGATGTTCTCGAGCACCACGATCGAGTCGTCGACGACGCGGCCGACGGCGATGGTGAGCGCGCCGAGGGTGAGCAGGTTGAGCGAGTAGTCGCCGACCCACAGCCCGATGAGGGCGACGACGACCGACAGCGGGATCGACACCGCGGTGACGAGCGTCGAGCGCAGCGACACCAGGAAGACCAGGATCACCACGACGGCGAAGAGCAGGCCGAGCGCGCCCTCGGTGGACAGGCTCTTGATGGAGGACTCGACGAACGGCGCCTGGTCGAAGACCGACGTGATCTTCGTGTCGCCGCCGAGCTGCTTCTCCAGGTCGGCGAGCTTGTCGCGGACCGCGTGGGAGATCTTCACGGCGTTGCCGTCGGGCGCGGCGGTGACGGAGATGCCGAGGCTCGGCTTGCCGTCGGTGCGCGTGATCGAGGTGGCCTCGACGGTCTTGAGCTCGACCGTGGCCACGTCGCCGAGCTTCGCGGTGGGCGTGACGCTGAGGTTCTTGAGCTCGTCCAGCGTGGTCAGGGTGCCGCCGACCTGCACCGCGAGGGACTTGTCGCCCTCGGTCAGGGTGCCGGCGGGGAAGGACACGCCGTTGGACTTGAGCGCGGCGGTCAGCGACTGCGCGTTGACGCCGGCCGGACCCGCCTTCTGCGGGTTGAGCGTGATGAGCACGTTCTGCGTCTCGGCGCCGGTCACCTCGACCTGGCGCACGCCCTCGATGCCCTGCAGCTCCGGCACGACGACCTGGTTGAGCTGCTGCGCGAAGGCGATCTGGTCGCCCGAGCGGGACGCGGCCAGCACCACGGCCGGCAGGTCGTCGGTGGAGCCGGCGATCACCTGCGGGTCGACGTCCGACGGCAACTGCGTCCGGATACGCGAGATGGCCGTGTTCATCTTGTTGGTGATGTCGTCGACCGAGGAGCCGAAGTCGAACGAGACCTGCACCGTCGCGATGCCTTCGCGGCTGGTGGAGGTGATGTCCGTCAGTCCGGGCACGCCCTGCAGCGCGCCCTCGATCGGCTTGGTCACCTGCTCCTCGACGATGTCCGGCGACACGCCCGGGTAGGACGCGACCACGAAGGCGGCCGGGAAGTCGATCGAGGGGATGAGCTGTTGCTTGAGTTTCGGAATGGCAATGGCGCCGAAGCCCAGGACGACGATCGCGATGATCGCGACCAGCCCCCGGTTCGCCAAACTGAGCCGGGCGAGGAACGACATGTCTGGAGTCTTCTTCCGGTTGGCTTAGACAGACGTTAGTTCGTGTGATGCTAACGGTTCGTCTCGCGCAAAGTTTATCCAGGGGGTACAACATTCCTGTGAACAGTCACAGGGAAGCGCTCCTGCTTCGCGTCGCCGCCGCCGACGAACGGATGCGCGCCCTGCTCGCGTACGACCGCACCAATCCGCTGCTCTCAGTTAACCTCACAATGCAGCAGCTCAAGGTGCTAATGCTCCTGTCGCGGCACGACGGGATCGCCTCGGCCGAGCTCACCCGCCGCCTCGGTGTGAGCCTGGCCACGCTGTCGGGGATCGTGGACCGGCTCGTGACCCAGGGGTACGTCACGCGCACGGAGGATCAGCACGATCGCCGCATCCGCCGCATCCACCTCTCCCCCACCGGGCGCGAGATCCTGCGCGAGCTCACCGACGGCGGGACGAAGGCGCAGCAGCGGCTGCTGGCCCGCCTCGACGACGAGACCCTCGGCATGCTCGCCTCGGTGCTGGAGCGGGTCGTCGAGGTGGCCGTGGCCGACGCCATCGAGCAGGGCGCCGGGCCGGATCACCCCGGCCGCGAGATAGACCGCGCGGCCGCCGGGTAGCCGCACCCCCCATGAGGCGCGCGCTGGTCCTGCTCCTGATCATTGCCAGCATCTCGATCCACGACACGCCGGCAGCCGCGGCAACCCCGGGCGGCATCCACATCCGCGACGGGCGCCTGGTCGAGGCGAACGGGAGCGACCTGGTGCTGCGCGGGGTGAACCACGACTTCATCTGGTACCCGGACAAGAACGGCTCCTTCGCGGCGATCAAGGCCGCCGGGGCCAACGCGGTGCGGGTGCCGCTCGGGATCGGTCGTCAGTTCCGCCGTACGAAACCGCAGGAGGTGCGCACCATCGTCAACCTGTGCCGGCAGGAGCGGCTGGTCTGCATCCTCGACGCGCACGACACGGCCGGCTTCGGCCAGGACAAGAAGGCGGCCCCGATGTCCGACGCGGTCGCGTTCTGGCTGTCGCTGCGGGCCGAGCTCGCCGGGCAGGAGGACCACATCATCGTCAACATCGCCAACGAGCCGTTCGGCGTCGGCGGCGACTGGCCCTGGGTGCAGCAGACCTCGGACGCGATCCGGACGCTGCGCGCGGCCGGGTTCACCCACACGCTCATGGTCGACGCGCCCGGCTGGGGCCAGGACGAGGTGGGCGTCATGCGCGACAACGCCGAGAAGGTCAAGGCGGCCGACCCGACCGGCAACACGCTGTTCGACATCCACATGTACGGCGAGTTCGACAACGCCGCGAAGGTCAACACGTACCTTGGCTCGTTCACCCGGCGCCGGCTGCCGGTCATCATCGGCGAGTTCTCCGGCGAGCACGAGTGGGGCGACCCGGACGAGGACGCGATCATGGCCTACGCCGAGGGGCACTCGGTCGGGTACCTCGGCTGGTCGTGGAGCGGCAACGACAAGCCCTACAGCTATCTGGACCTGGTGCACGACTTCGACCCGGCCAGCCGCACGCCCTGGGGCAAGCGGTTCCTCACGGGCCCGAACGGCATCTCG
Organism: Dactylosporangium thailandense; assembly: GCF_059739745.1. Classification (NCBI taxonomy): domain Bacteria; kingdom Bacillati; phylum Actinomycetota; class Actinomycetes; order Micromonosporales; family Micromonosporaceae; genus Dactylosporangium; species Dactylosporangium thailandense. The sequence continues at coordinate 11,519,694 of NZ_AP029195.1, read as the reverse complement.
ACGGACACTCGCGAAGCCACGATCTATCGCAACGGTACGGCGGGAGCCTCGCTCAAGGTCACGGACGTGACCTCGAGCAGCGTGCGCCTGAGCTGGCCGCGCCGGGCCGCCGGCACGACCTACCTCGTGATGGCCGTGCGCGGGTCGAGCGAGTCGCGGATGGCGGCGACCTCGCGGCCGGAGATCACGCTGCACGGGCTGAAGGGCTCGACGGAGTACACCTTCGCCGTCTACGCCCGGGGACTGCTCGGCAACCGCTCGCCCCGCTCGGCGCCCGTCTACGCGGTGACGCCGCCGGCCTGAAGCGCCTGCTCGACGGCGTCGCGGACGCGGGCGTCCTGGCGGGTCTTGTTGCGCCTCAGGAGGTACCGGATCAGGAAAATCAGGCCGATCAGCACGGCGAGACCGGCCAGCCACAGCCAGGGAACCGCCCACGTGCGCGCCTCGGCGCTCACCACGGGCAGCGACGTCGTCGAGCCCGAGGCGTCGGTCAGGCGCGGGGTCAGCGACGCGGTCGCGGTCAGCCAGCCGGCCCGCGTCACCCCGTGGACGGGGACCGTCACCTGCCAGGTCTCGCCCGGCAGCAGCTGCGGCGGGGCCTTGACCGCCCCGGCGTCGGCGCGCAGCAGCCCGAACGGGCCGGCCACCGAGACCTTCTGGTCCGCGGAGAGGATCGCGTTGCCGGTGTTGTGGATGGTGTACGTCACCGTCGCGTCACCGCCGTCGAAGTCCACGCGCAGCCCGTCGATCGCGAGGGCCGGGTGCAGCGCGCCGCCGACGCGCAGCTTGACGGCGATGCCGAGGCGCCGCTCCACGTTGATGCCCTGGGCCGCGTCGGGCCGGGTGAGCGCGGTGACGATGCCGCCCGCGTAGTCGCCGGGCGTGGCGTTGGCCGGCACGTCGAGCGTGAACGGGATCTCGGCGGTCTGGCCCGGCTCGATCGCGACCGCCGCGTTCGTGGCGTGCAGCCAGGCGCCGATGCCGGCCGACGGCTTGTCCTTCGTCAGCAGGTCGAGCTGCCCGGTGCCGGTGGTGAAGCCGTCGCCGGCGTAGACGGCCAGGTTCACCGGCGCCTTGCCCCGGTTCGCGACGACCATCGCGTCCTTGACCTGGCCGCCGGGGTTGACGGCGTAGCTGTAGCTGGAGCGGTCGGCGCCGTACGTGTTCGAGGCCGTCCGCACCGTCCAGGCGACGTCGCCCTCCTCCGCGTGCGCGGGTGCGGCGATGCCGACGGCGGCGAGCACCGCGGCGGCGATGACGGTCTTGGTGAATCGCATGGCGTACCTCGCTCGGGAAGGGTGGGGCGGGCCGGAGCCCGCCCCGTGGTGTTCAGCTGCTCAGCGCGGTGATCGTGAGCGTGGCCCGGTAGTCGCCCTTCTCGGCGCTGCCCGGGATCTTCAGGTCGAGGCCGGCCCCCAGCTGGGCGGTGCCCTTCGGGTGGCCCTGCTCGGCGTAGCCCAGCTGCCGGGAGACCGCCAGGCCCTGGCCCTGGTCGTCGTACGACGACACGACCGGCGAGCCCGCCTTCGCCCCCGCGCCGGGCGCGAGGATGCTCGGCGTCCAGCCCAGGTACGAGCCGGAGAACGTCTTGCCGGCGTCCTTGAAGTCGCTGACGCTGGCCGACACCGACCACGGCGCCTGGGTGCGGCGCGTGTCGGTGACGACGATCGGGTTGAGCTTGCCGGTCGCGGCGAAGTACTCGCCGTCGTGCTCCTGCGCGGTGCCGAGGCTGACCAGGCCGTTGTAGCCGTCGATGGTCCAGCCGAACTCGCCCGGCGCCGCGGTGGGCACGTTGACCTGCAGCTGCTGGCCGTCGCCGTGGTACGGGTGGATCGTGACCTTGTCGACGACCGAGCCCACCGGCTGGGCGGCCGGCGTGTTGTTGCACCAGGAGACCTTGCCGAGCTCGACCGCCGCGTTCGGGGCGGCGCAGGTGCCGCTGCGGAGGTTCTGCACGACGAGCTGGCCGCTGCGCACCTCGACCTTCACGTAGGAGCGCACGTGCTCCTGGTTCTGGGCCGAGTTGTACCAGTAGCTGTTCGGGTTCAGCGGGTCGGCGCCGTTGCCCGCGCCGCTGGTGCCGCTGTTGTCGGGGGTCGTGATGTCGTAGTACTTCGACCCCGACGCCGAGTTGGCGGTGACGTACAGGACACCGCCCGGGCCCGGGTACACGTCGGCGGCGCCGGGCTGCTCGGCCGGGTTCGCCTTCGCGCCGTTCTTGATCTCGTAGCTGCGGGAGTAGGAGTGGTCGTGCCCCTGCAGCACCAGGTCCACGCCCAGGTTGGAGAAGGCGGTCGGGAAGTCGACCCGGCGCGTCTTGTTGTCCCCGTCCTTGGCGTGGTCGGCCGGCGAGTAGATCGCGTGGTGGTAGACGAGCACCTTCCACTTGGCCTCGGCGCCGTGCTGGTTGATCACGTCGGTGACGTAGGCGATGTGCGCCGCGTCCCCGCCGCCGCCCTGGGTGGTGGCGTAGGAGTTGCTGTTCAGGTCGATGAACAGCACGTCCTTGTAGATGTACCAGTAGTCGCCGCCGGACGTGTTCGACGCCGGGTTGCCGTTGGCGTAGAGCGGGGCCGAACGGTCCGTGTTCGGGGTGAACAGGTGCTGCTCGTAGGCCTTGCCGCCGACGTCGTGGTTGCCGATCGTCGCCGCCCACGGGTACTGCCGCAGCTTGTCCGAGGACAGGAACGCGTCCCACTGCGACTCGGTGTTGGCCGTCTCGACCTGGTCGCCGCCGGAGACCAGCAGCTCCGCGTTCGGGTTGGCCGCGAGCGACACGTCGAGCGTGTCACGCCAGCCGGCCGCGTCGCGGGCCGTGTCGCCGGACGAACCGATCTGCGGGTCGCCGTAGAACAGGAAGTCGTAGTCGCCCTCGAAGTCCTGCGTCTTGAAGGAGTACACCGGCGACCAGTTGCCCTCGGTGCCGACCCGGTAGGAGTACTGGGTGTTCTCCTGCAGGCCGGTCAGGGTGGCGTGGCGGTTGAACCCGCCGCTGGTGGCGATGTTCGCCCCGCCGATGGCCGCGAAGGTGGCGGCCGAGGCCGGGAACGCGCCGCCGGTGAGCGACGCGGTCGGGGCGAGCTGGACCTGCTGCGCGGTGTCGGCCGAGGAGTACCAGGTCACGATGCGCTGGGACTCGTTGGCGCCGACACCGAGGATGATGCCCGTGAGCGCGGCCGGGTCCGCGGCGGCGGCGGGGGATCCGCTGCCGCCGAGGGCCACGGCCAGGCCCAGGAGCGCCGCCGTGGCCGCTGCGGCCACGCGGGAGGTGCGATGGTTCATCGGATATTTTTCCTTTTCCGATGGGGGTAGGGGAAAAGCTTGATCACGCTTTCGCCGGCTCATGAATCGCGCGTGAACTCCAGCGGGACGCCCATTCACAGCCGCTGGAAGAACCACACCAGCCCCATGAGCGCGACGCCCGTTGCGATGGCACCCGTCACCCATCGCCCGGTTTCGGGGGCTTTGCGGCGCAGCAGGAGCAGCAGCGGGAAGGTGAGCCCGATCAGGCCGAGCTGCACGGCCTCGATGCCGACGTTGAACACCAGCAGCGACCACAGCAGCGTCCACGAGAACGGCTCGTCGATGCCCAGCGCGCCGGCGAATCCCAGCCCGTGGATGAGCCCGAAACAGAACACGACGGCGAGCCGGGCGTTGCCGGTCGCCTCTTTGTTGAGGGCGCTCATCGCGGCGACGACGGCGATGGACAGGGCGATGACCGGCTCCACGACGCCGGCCGGGACCGCGACCAGGCCGAGCGCGGCCAGCATGAACGTGACCGAGTGCGCGAGGGTGAAGCTGGTCGCGGCCAGGACGATGTCGCGCAGGCGGCGGGAGCCGGCGATGAGGGCGACCAGGAACAGGATGTGGTCGATGCCGGTGAGCAGGTGCTCGGCGCCGAGGCGGAAGAACTCCCAGAAGCGTTCGTACCACCGCTGGCCCGTGTCGAACGTGGGGTGCCCGCTGTCGAGGGCGGCGCTGCCGTGCCGGCCGTCGATGGCGTACGTGACGATGGTCTTGACGTCCTTGACGTAGCCCTCGCCGTCCGGGAACAGCCGGGCCTCGACGATGTGGCCGCCGGCCTGCGGGCACGTCCAGTCGATGCGCGTCGTCGCGTAGGGCACGCCCTCCCGCTCCCCCATGGTGAAGGTGCCGCTCGGGGCCGCCGTGCAGCCCCGGACCGTGAAGCGCTCGGTCACGTAGTGGCCGGCCCGCTCCGCGTGGGCGTTCAGGGCCGCGGCCATGGCCGTGGCGTCGCCGGCCTCGAACGCCGCGGTGCCCTCGCGGAACAGGGCGTCGTCGCGCTCGGCGTCGGCCGCGGACACGACGAGGAGGTCGTACTCGAGCTGCAGCTCGGTGTGGATCCGGCCGGCTTCGGCGGTGACGTCGGCGTAGACCGTGGAGGAGAACCCGTGCGCATCGGCCGGGCGCGGCCAGAGGACGGCGAACAGCACGGCGGCGAGGCCGAAGAGCGCGATGCGTGACACGCGGCGTCACGTTGCAGGGCGCAGGTGAACACTGATCTCCAGTTCGGCGAACCGATCAAGAACGTCTTCTCCGACCGGTTGAATAGGCTCAGGGCATCTGCTGGTATTCCGTCTCGTGCGTCGCCTCCTCGCCTGCGGTCTCGCGGCCCTCCTGCTGGCCGGCTGCGGTTCCCGGACCGACGGCTGGGCGCAGCCGCGGCCCATGCCGGCGCCGATCGGCACGCTGGGCCCCGGCTTCGTCGACCCGTCCGCGCCGCCGACGCCGGAGGGCACCATCACGCCGGCGCCCGGCTCGTGGGACGGCGTGCGCCCGGCGCGCGGCTACCGGGTGGTGCTGCTGACCAAGGGCACCGACGCCCCGACGACGGCCCTGGTCACCGCGGTGCGATCGTGGGCGGACGCGGCCCGCGTGGACCTGCGCACGGTGACCGCGGGCGCCGACCCGATCGCCGACATCACGCGGGCGATCGGCATGCACCCGGACCTGATCGTGAGCGCCGGGAACGAGCTCGTCGACCCGCTGGCGGTCGTGACCGCGAGCCATCTGGCGCAGCCGTTCCTCGTCGTGGGGGCCGAGCTCGCCGAGCCGACGCACAACGTGACCGCCGTCGACTGGGCCGGGGCGTCGTTCCGCGGGGAGGGGCTGGGGGCGTCCTCGGCGTACGACGCCGCCTCCTTCACGGCCGAGCGCTGCGACGCCGCCATCCGCGCGGGCGCCGCGGCCGTGCTCACCGGCGTGACCGGCATCGTGGTCTGGCTGAGCTGACGCCCGCGGCGGTCGTCCGGCCGGCTCCTACGCGGCGCCGTCCGGCGCCTGGCCGCCGCCGCGCAGGGTCAGCAGGACCGCCAGGCGCTGGTCCGGGTCCTCGAGGTCCAGGCCGGTCAGCTCGCTGATGCGGCGCAGCCGGCGGCTGCATGCCTGCGAACATGACCATTCACCAACGTGTTGAGCCGGCACCTCATCACTATGCGGAAATTTGTTGCCGTGGCGGCCGTGGCGGCTGTGGTGCTGCCGGGCGGATGCGCGGGGCCGGAGCGTGACGACTCGGCCGTTGGGGTCGCCCCGTATCGATTTTCGCGGCCCCCAAGCCGGCAAGTTTGCCGGTGAAGGCCGCCGACCTCTACGTCGCCGGGATCGCCACGGTCGACGGCGCCGGGCAGCTCGGGTTCGCGGGCGAACCGCCGTTCGTGTCCAAGACGAAGACGGCGGTGAAGCTCGACGACGTCAAGGCCGCGGTCGCCTGACCCGCCGCAACGCTCCTGTGTGTCCACCGACCTTGCGGAGAGCCTGTTCTCAGCAGTCCTGCGATCCGTCCGCAGTCGATCGCAGCGGCAACAGCGTCCGGCTTCGACCAGGGCGGGGGTACGCCTCGGCGGCGGTGGCGAGTTTCACCGCATGGTCCCGTTGTCGTTGCCAGTGGCCGTACAGGGCGCCCTGCTGGGAGAGCCGGTCGACGGCACGGATCGTTTCGGGATCGACGTCGCCCGGCGGTGCATCGCGCCATGGAGTACCGGGCAGCGGCATGAAGGTATGGGCGTGAATCCGGGCGCCGAGATCGGCCAGCTCGCGGGCGAGGCTGAGCGAGGCATCGACGTCCGACTGGTCCTCGCCGGGCATGCCGAAGATCATGTCGACGTTGATGCGGAAGCCCTCCTCGATGCCGAGCCGGGCCGCACGCATGACCTCCTCGACGCCGTGCCCCCGCTTCGCCGCGTCGAGCACGCGGTCGGATCCGGACTGCGCGCCCACGATGATGTTGTTGTTCGCGCAGTACTTCTTCACGAGCTTCAGGGCCTCGCGGCTCACGTGTTCGGGGCGGATCTCGCTCGGGAACGAGCCGAAGAAGACCCGCCCGTTCGGGCCTATGCCCTCCTTGCACGAAGCCAGCAGTTCCTCGACGGCATCCAGGTTCGGCGACTCGTCCTGGCTGCCGTACGACAGGGCCGTGGGCGTGATGAAGCGGACGTCGCGCAGGCCGCGCTCGCGCATCCGGTCGACGTGCCAGCGGACGTTGTCCACGCTGCGGTGACGGAAGCGGGCCGAGAACATGAACGGGGTCTGGCAGAACCGGCACGAGAACGCACATCCCCGCGTGATCTCGAGGGCGTTGAACCGCTGCCAGCGCAGTGAGAAGCCGCGGAACGTGTCGAGCGGCAGGCGCTGCGGCCGGCCGGTCTTGACGACCTTGCCGGCGGCGTCGCGGTATGCCAGGCCGGTGACGCCCGTCGGGTCGCCGCCGGCGTCGACGAGCTTAGTCAGCGTCGTCTCGCCCTCGCCGATGGCGGCGACATCCCAGCCGGCGTCGAGCGTCTGCACCGGCTCGGCGGTGGCGTGCACGCCGCCGGCGACGTGCAGGGCGCCCGGGGCGGCCGCCTTGATGGTGGTCAGCTCGGCCGCCAGCGCCTCGGCGTCCGGCGAGTAGAACGACCACAGCACCAGCACCCGCTTGGCCCGCTCCAGACCCGACGTGATCGCCTCGATCGTGGCGTCCGGCGACTCGGCGAACACCAGCTCGTACGACGTGGTCGTCTCGTGCTCCTCCAGGGCGCCGAGCAGCACGTGGAAGCCGTAGGTGACGGCCTTGCGGTACCGCAGCACCAAGACGAGGTCGAGGTCGGGAGAGCTCACCACCACATCCTGCCAGGACCGGCAAGCCGGGCTACTGCTCGGCCGCGGCCGCACGCTGCTGCCGCTGCGCCCTTCGGAGGACTAGAGGCGCTCGACGGCCGCGGCGAGGGCGGGCGCGTCGAAGCCGCCGGTCGGGAGGGTGGCGACCAGGCGGTACCGCTCCTCCCCCTGCGCGTCGAACAGCAGCGTGCCGCTGTGCTGGACGATGAGCGTCCGGTCGATCCCGGCCGCGCGGTGGGCCGCGACCCCGTCCGACGACACGACGTTCAGGCCGCCCGCGACCCGCCGGATCCGCTCCGCCTGCGCCGCCCCGCCGGGCACGACGACGGCGGCCGCGACCCCGCGCCCGGCGAGCCCGAGCCCCGCGAGCGCCTTGACGTGCCGGACGCAGATCGCACAGCTGGCGGCCCGCATGTAGTACACGACCAGTCCTCTGGCATCCCCGCGCAGCTCCGCGACGTCGACTCCCATGGTCCACTCCCTCATAGGTAATTCAGTTACCAAAATTAGATACGTAACCCAGTTGCGCTGTCAAGGGTCGGTAAGGTCGTGACCATGAGTGCCGAGCCAGATCTGGGCGTCCTGCTCGCCGCCGCCTGTGAGCGCATCGTGCGCGAGCTGCTGGCCTCGCTGGCGGGCACCGAGTACGCCCACCTGACGCCGTCGCAGGCGCTGGCGGCCGTGTTCATCGGCGACGGGCTGGACACGGTGACGCAGCTGGCCGAACGGCTGGGGATGACGACGCAGGCGATCAGCAAGATCTGCGCCGCCCTTGACGCGGAGGGCCTGCTGGAGCGCCAGCCCAACGCGGTGGACGCGCGTAGCCGGCGCCTGACGCTGACGGCTTCGGGGACCGCGGCGGTCGCCCGGATGCGCGCGGCGGGCGCGGCGGCGGAGCGCGCCTGGGTGGAGCTCGTGGGCGAGGAGACGCTGCGCGTGGTCAGGGGCGCCCTGGCGGCGTTCGCGTTCGCGCCGCCGTCGAGCGCCGCCAGCCCCGTGCGGATCCGCTTCTCCTGAGGCCCGGTCCCGGAACGGGTCGTGCGGACCGGTCCGGGGATGCGGACGTTCGGGCGTTCCGCGGGCGGGGCGGGCATCGCTACCGTCCCGCAGATGTACGCCGTCATCGATCTCGAGACCACCGGGCTGCACACGAACCGGCACGACCGGGTGGTCGAGATCGCGATCGTGCACGTCGGCTCGCGCGGGGACATCGAGCGCGAGTGGTGCACGCTCGTCAATCCCGAGCGGGATCTCGGGCCGCAGCACATCCATGGGATCACGGCCGCCGAGGCGCGCGTCGCGCCGCGGTTCGCGCAGCTGGCCGGGGCGGTGGCCGGGCGGCTGCGCGGGCGGGTGCCGGTCGCGCACAACTGGGCGTTCGACGGGCAGTTCCTCGCGGCCGAGTTCGCGCGGATGGGGATCGTGGCGCCGGTGCGGTACGAGGCGGGGCTGTGCACGATGCGGCTGGCCGGACAGTTCTTCCCGGGCTCGTCGCGCGGGCTGGCGGACTGCTGCGCGGCGGCCGGGATCGCGCTCACGCGGGCGCATTCGGCGTTGCACGACGCCCGGGCGGCCGCGGGGCTGCTCGCGCACTTCCTGCGCGTGACCGGGCAGCCGCCGCCGTGGGCGCACCGGTTCGCGGACGCCCCGGACGCGTGGCCGGCGCTGGCGGACAGCGCCGTCGCGGTCGTCGGGCGGCGGGCCGAGGGGCAGGTGGAGGAGCACTTCCTCGGGCGGCTCGTCGATCGGATGCCCCGCTCGCACCGGCCGGACGCGGACGCCTACCTCGAGGTGCTCGATCGGGCGCTGCTCGACCGGCACGTGTCCGCGGCGGAGGCCGACGCGCTCGTCGCGGTCGCCCAGCGGCTCGGGCTCGGGCGGGCCGACGTGGTCGAGTTGCATCGGCAGTACCTGCAGGCGCTCGCCGCGTTCGCCGCCGCCGACGGGATCGTCACGGCCGCGGAGCAGGACGATCTGGAGACGGTCGCGCGGCTGCTCGGGCTCGGTGGCGGGCAGGCCGCGCAGATGGTGCGCATGGCCCGGCACGCGGCCAGCCTGCTCGGCGCGGGGTCGCCGGCGGTGCCTCGGCAACGCGACGGCGACGGGGCCCGGCCGCGGTTCCGGCTCGAGGCCGGCGATCTCGTGGTCTTCACCGGCGACATGGGCGAGCCGCGGGAGGTGTGGGCGGCCCGGGCCGGCGCGGCCGGGTTGCGGGTCGGCGCCGGGGTCACGCGCAAGACGCGGCTGCTCGTCGCGGCCGACCCCGACACCATGTCGGGCAAGGGGAGGAAGGCCGCCGAGTACGGGATTCCCGTCGTGCACCCGGCGGCGTTCCTCGGGATGTTGCCTAGCGGGCGCTGAGGGCCAGGCTGTCCAGGCGGCGGCCCACCGTCGCGTCGACGATCGCCGTGATCAGGGTGGGCTTCGTGGACTTGGCGGGGGCCGCCACGCCCAGGACCTTCGCCAGTTCCTTGATCTGCGGGACCGTCAGCTTCAGGTCGTTGACGTACTGGATGGCGGCCTGGCGGGTCTCCAGCTCGCCCAGCATCGACTCGATCTCGCTCACCGGGCGGGACAGGGCCGCGGCGGGGGCGGCCTTCACCGCCCTGGCGGGGCGGCCGCCCTTCGGGACCAGCTCCAGCTTCGCCGCGCCCGAGGCCAGGTCCGCCAGCTGGTCGGCCGGCAGGGTCTTCACGAAGGCGGCCACCCGCAGGAGTACCTCGTGGGCAAGGTCGGCCGGGTCGGTCATCGCAAGGCTCCGCTCAGGGTCTCGTGCGCGCCAGGAACTCGCTCGTCAGCTGTTGCAGCTCGTATCGTAGGTTCTCCACCGCGGGCGTGCCCGGCGGTGCCAGGACGGCCGGGACCGCGCGCAGGCCGGCCTCCGTCACCGCCGACTTGTTGTCGCGGACCGTCTGGCGGAAGACCGGCATCTCGATCTGGGTCGTCGCCTTCACCGAGTCCTGCTGCGTGTTCAGGGGGCCGTTCGCCGTGTACTGCACCATCGTGTAGACCACGCCGATGATCTCGGGGTTGATCGGGGTCTCCGCGACCGAGTTGTACTCCTCGACCAGGGCCGACAGGCGGGTGCGCAGCAGGTCGATGCCGAGGGTCGACAGGTAGTCGGGGCGGGCCGGGACGATCACGTGGTCGCTGGCCACCAGGGCCGTGCGGGTCACGAGGTTGAAGTTCGGCGGGCAGTCGATCAGGACCGTGTCGTACTTGTTGAACGACGGGTCCGTGAGCGCGTCCGCGAGCAGGCGATAGACCTGCAGGTACCGTGGACTGCTCTTCTGGAACCGCGAACCGCCCAGCCCGGCGGCCAGGTCCAGGTCGGCGTCGACGAGGCCGAGCTGGGACGCGATCAGGTGCAGGTTGCCACCCAGCGGCTGGACCACGGCGTTGACCGCGTGCGGGGCCAGCACGTACTTGAACAGGGGCTCCGGCGCCCGCGTCGCCACGAAGGCCTCGAACCAGGCCCGGATCGTGGGCTGCTCGTCGAAGTCGGAGGGGCGGTAGAAGGAGTACGTCAGGCTCGCCTGCGGGTCCAGGTCGATCAGCAGCACCTTGCGGCCGCGGGCGGCCAGCTCGGCGCCGATGTTCGCGGTCACCGTGGTCTTGCCGACGCCGCCCTTGTAGTTGATGACGGACACGACGCTCATCTGCTGTGGCGGCCCTTCGGTCGGTCGCGGCCCGCGCGCTGGTCGAGCAGGGCCGCGGTGCGCTGCAGCACCTCGTCCCACAGCGGCTGGGGCGAGCCCCCGGCGACCATCGCGGCCAGGTCCTCGGCGAGACGGTCGAGCAGCGAGAGCTCCACCGTCGGGTCGGGGTCGGGCTCGATGACGACCCGGCGCTGGCGCGGGATGCGGCCGGTGACGTCGCCGGCCGGCTCCAGCGGCAGGATGTCGCCGCTGGCCACGATGTCCAGGTAGCGGATCGTGCGGGTCAGGGCGACGAAGAGCAGGCGGTGGCCGCGGGGGTCCTCGGCGACGATCTCCTCCGGCTCGACGACGATCACCGCGTCGAACTCCAGGCCCTTGGCCTCCTGCGGGGAGACCAGGTTCAGGGCGCGGTCGACCTCGCCCTGGTCGGCGCGGCCCCACGGCAGGTCGTTGGCGTGCAGGGCGAACTCGAGCTCGGCCCGCAGGACCGCGGGGCAGACGATCCCCACGAACCGGTTGGCGTCCAGGTGCTCGCGGGCGATCTGGGCCACCCGGCCGGCGCGCTCGACCGGCTCGACGACGTGCGTGCCGGGGGGCTCCGGGCCCTCGCGGACCACAAGCGTCGGCTCGGTGCCGGGCGCGGCGATCGGCAGCAGCATCGCCGCCAGCTCGTACACCTGCCGCGGCACGCGATAGCCGTAGCGCAGGGGCGCGATGGCCCGCGGCTGCTGCGGCGGCAGGTGCTCGGTGATCTCGCCCCAGGAGTCGCGGGCCCACGCGCCGGTGGACTGGGCCAGGTCGCCGGCGAGCGTGAAGGAGCCGTTGGCCGAGCGCCGGCCGATCGCGCGCAGCTGCATCGGGGACAGGTCCTGGGCCTCGTCCACGACGATGTGCCGGTAGCGGCCGGTCGTGCCGTTGACCAGCTCGTCGACCTCGTCGAGCAGCGGGACGTCGGCGGCGCTCCAGACCTGCGCGGAGAGGCGGTCGGCGCCGCGGCGGTACAGCAGCGTCACCTCCTCGTCCGTGAACTCCCCGCCGGCGGCCGCGGCCAGCCGCGGGCGGGAGCCGAACAGGTTGCGCAGGAAGGCGGCCGGGCTCTGCAGCGGCCACAGCCGCTCCAGCAGGTTCTCCACCGGGGCCAGGCGCTCGGCCTCGAGCGGGCCGCCGCGGTCGCGGACGAGCTCGGCGAGGCGGGCCCGCAGCCGCTGGCGGCGCACCGCGTAGGGGCCGCCGGCCTGCCGGGCGGCGGTGACCGCCTCGGTGACCTCGGCGCCGGTCAGGGTGAGGTAGCGGCCGTCGAAGAGCATCCGCTCGGCCGCCTCGGGGGCGCCGATGCGGGCCTCGAGCGCGCGGGCCAGGAACCGGGCCATGCGGGCCTCGCCCTTGAGCCGGCGGGTCGCCGTGTCCTCCTGGCGGCCGCGCTGCACGGGCGGGCCGAGCTGGTCGATGTCGATCTGCTCGACGTCGGCGTCGCCGAGGCTGGGCAGGACGCGGCGGATGTACCGGGTGAACGCCGGATGCGGGCCCACCACGAGCACGTCGCGCGGGCGGAGGCGGTCCTGCTCGTTGTACAGCAGCCACGAGACCCGGTGCAGGGCCACCGCGGTCTTGCCGGTGCCGGGCCCGCCCTCGATGACGAGGCAGTGCTCGAGCGGGAAGCGGATCAGGCGGTACTGCGCGGCCTGAATCGTGGCGACGATGTCGTGCATCTCACCGGTGCGCCCGCGGTCGAGCTCGCCGAGCAGGGCCGCGTCGGGTCCTTCGAGGGCCTCGACGGCGGCGGCCAGCTGCTGGAAGACGAGGTCCTCGAAGTCGAGGACGCGGTTGGCCTCGCTGGTGAAGGTGCGCTTGCGGGCCAGGCCGCGCGGGTTGTCGTGCGAGGCCTCGTAGAACAGCTCGCCGATCGGGGTCTTCCAGTTGACGACGAGCACCTGGCGCTGGTCGTCGAAGATCGTTTCCTTGCCGATGTAGAAGAACTCGCGGTCTTCCTGGTCGATCCGGCCGAACGCGACGTCCTGGTCCGGCTCGCCGAGAGCGTCGCGGCGGCCGCGGCGGAAGCCGGCCAGCCAGCGGCCCGCGCCGGCGTTGGCGGCGGCGTCCGGGGTCTCCCCCAGTTCGGCGCGCGCGCGTTCGCGGTGCTTGTGGGCGAGGTCGAAGTGTTGCTGCTCAGCAGCGATTTCGGCTGCCTTGGACTCCACGGAACTCCCTTTGCCGCACCCAGCGTGCGCCTCACGCTACCTTGCGCCAGGGAGGGTGGTCGATCCCCTCGCGGCCGAATCACCCTCGGACAACGGGTGAATGGCAGGGGCCCGGGTAGCGCCTCACCCGTGGTCAAACGGTTGGCGGTCCGGTCGGCGTTTCCCGCTCTGCTCATGGCGTTGCTGGGTGCGGCCTATGTCACTCCGGCCCGGGCGGGTTCGGCCGAGGGCATCCATGTGGCCGACGGCCGGCTGGTCGAGGCCGGGGGTGAGCCGCTCGTACTGCGGGGCGTCAACCACGGGTACGCCTTCGGTCACGGTCCGTCGTCGGTCTTCGACGACATCCGGGCCACCGGCGCGAACGCGGTGCGGGTGGCGCTCGGCACCGGGCACGAGTGGCCCGCCACCCGGCCGGCCGAGGTCGCCGGGATCGTGGCCCGGTGCAAGGCGGCCCGGCTGATCTGCGTGCTCGACGCGCACGACACCATGGGCTACGGCACGCAGCCCGGCGCGGCCACCGTCTCCGAGGCCGTCGACTACTGGCTCACCCTGCGCGACGTGCTGCGGCATCAGGAGTCGTACGTCGTGCTGAACATCGCCAACGAGCCGTCCGGCCACGCGGTGGACGCGGACTGGCTCGGCAACACCGAGCGCGCGATCGCCCGGCTGCGCGCGGCCGGCTTCCCGCACGCGCTCATGGTCGACGCGCCGAACTGGGGCAACGACGCGTTCCGGGTGATGTACGACCACGCCGCCGAGGTCTTCGCGAGCGACCCGCACCGCAACGTGGTGTTCGACGTGCACATGTACGGGCCGTTCGACACCGCGGAGAAGGTGTCGGGGTACCTCGGGCACTTCGTGGAGCAGCGGCTGCCGATCGTCGTCGGGGAGTTCTCGTCGCTGCACGAGTACGGCGATCCCGACGAGGACGCGATCATGGCGTACTGCGAGCAGTTCGGGCTCGGATACATGGGCTGGTCGTGGAGCGGCAACAGCCCGCAGTACGACTATCTCGACGTGGTGACCGCCTACCGCCCGGGCCGGCTGACCGCCTGGGGACGCCGGCTCGTCGACGGGCCGAACGGGCTGCGGGCGACGGGCCGGCCGGCGAGCGTGTACGGACGGCTGTGGCTCGCGGCGGCCCGGTGAGGCCCGCCGTGCGAAGCTGTGCGGGTGAACGACCTGGAACGCGACCTTCCGGAACTGCCGGAGGTGCTGGGTGGTGTGGATCCGCCCGCGGCGCCGGGTTCGCTCGAGGACAGCGTCCGCTCGATCGAGCGGGCGGCCGGCTCGCTGGCCACGGCGAGCGTCGCGCGCATGGACGAGACGCTGCCCTGGTTCCGGGAGCTGCCCGCCGACCAGCGGGCCTGGGTCATGCTCGTCGCCCAGGCGGGCGTGCGCTCCCTGGTCGAGTGGCTGCGCAACCGCGACTCCGACGGGCCGGCGCCGCCGGACAACTCCGAGGAGTTCTTCGACGCCGCGCCGCGCGCGCTGGCCCGCTCGATCAACCTGGGCCAGACGGTGCAGCTGATCCGGGTCACCATCGAGGTCGTCGAGGAGCACCTGCCGCACCTGGCCGCGCCCGGGCAGGAGACGCCGCTGCGGGAGGCGGTGCTGTACTACAGCCGCGAGGTCGCGTTCGGCGCCGCGCGCGTCTACGCCCGGGCCGCGGAGACCCGGGGCGCGTGGGACGCCCGGCTGCAGGCCCTGCTCGTCGACGCGCTGCTGCGCGGGGACTCCTCCGACGTGCTGGCCAGCCGCGCGGCCGCGCTGGGCTGGGCCGACGCGCCCCCGGTGGCGGTCGCGGTGGGCCGCTCGCCGGGCGGGGAGGCGGCCGCGGTGCTGCACACGGTGTACCGCGCCGCCCGCCGCATCGGCGTGGAGATCCTCGGCGGCGTGCACGGCGACCGGCTCGTGGTGGTGCTCGGCGGGGCCGCGGACCCGATGGCCGCGACCGAGCGCCTGCTGGTCGGCTTCGGGGACGGGCCGGTCGTGGTGGGGCCGGCGGTACCGTCGCTGGACGAGGCGACCGAGTCCGCCCGCGCGGCCCTGGCCGGCTATCGCGCCGCGCCCGCCTGGCCCGCCGCGCCCCGGCCGGTGGCCGCCTCCGACCTGCTGCCCGAGCGCGCCCTGGCCGGCGACGCCGAGGCGCGGCGGATCCTGCGGCAGGAGGTCTACGGCGCGCTCGTGCGGGCCGGCGGTGAGCTGCTGGAGACGCTGGACGCGTTCTTCGCCGGCGGCGGGGTGCTCGAGAGCGCCGCCCGGGGGCTCTTCGTGCATCCGAACACGGTGCGGTACCGGCTGCGGCGCATCGGCGAAGTGACCGGATTCACGCCCCTGGTTCCCCGCGACGCCTTCGCGCTGCGGATCGCGCTGACGATCGGAAGGCTCGATCCGCTCGCTCCGGCCGCGGCGAGCCCGCCCGCAACGGGGTGATTTGCCCGTTTATCCTGTCCGGGACGTGAACACCGGACCGCAGTGGGTAACCGCGTGGATCTGTTGGCACAACACCACGCGATCTTTTGTATGGTTCCTACAAGTGAGGTCGTCCACTTTGGTGTCTAGCGCTACCGGCGTGACTGTAGGGGATCCGGAAAAGTCTTAGACGTGCTTGCCGTACTCGCTCCAGGCCAAGGCTCCCAGAAGCCCGGCTTCCTGGCCCCCTGGCTCGCCCGGCCCGGCGTCGAGGCCCGCCTGCGCTGGTGGTCCGCGCTGTCCGGGGTCGACCTCGTCCACCTGGGCACCGAGGCCGACGCCGAGGAGATCAAGGACACCGCCAAGACCCAGCCGCTGCTCGTCGCCGCCGCGCTGCTGACCGCCGAGCAGCTCCCGCTGCACGACGCCGCGGTCGTCGCCGGGCACAGCGTCGGCGAGCTCGCCGCCTCGGCCCTCGCCGGGGTGCTGACCCCCGAGGCCGCCATCACCCTCGCCGGGGTGCGCGGCCGCGAGATGGCCGCGGCCTGCGCGCTCGAGCCGACCGGGATGAGCGCCGTGCTCGGCGGCGAGCCCGACGAGGTGGTCGCGGCGATCGACGCCGCCGGGCTCTACGCCGCCAACCGCAACGGGGCCGGCCAGATCGTGGCCGCCGGGTCCCTCGCCGGGCTGGAGAAGTTCGCCGCCGAGCCGCCCGCGCGGGCCAAGGTGATCAAGCTGCAGGTGGCCGGGGCGTTCCACACGCCCTTCATGGCCCCGGCCGAGGCCGCCCTGGCCGCGGTCGCCTCCGGCATCACCCCGGGCGCCCCGAGCCGGATCCTGCTCTCCAACCGCGACGGCGCGGCGGTCGGGCACGGCCCGGCCATGCTGCTGCGCCTCGTGCGGCAGGTGACCGCGCCGGTGCGCTGGGACCTGTGCATGCAGACCATGGCCGACCTCGGCGTCACCGCGATCGTCGAGCTCGCCCCGGCCGGCACCCTGGCCGGGCTGGCCAAGCGGGCGCTCAAGGGCATCGAGATCGTCACCGTGAACACCCCCGACGACCTCCCCAAGGCGCACTCCGCCATCGCGCGGCACGGGGGCGCCTTCGCTCTGCCGGCGCATGCGCAGGACAGCGTCGCCGTCGCCACCGCCGCGGGCCCGTTCAGCCCCGCGTGTGACGAGGGCGACCGTGTCGAGGCGGGGCAGGTCATCGGTAGTGTGCAGACCGCGCAGGGCCCGATCGACGTCGCCGCGCCCGGCGCCGGCGTGCTCACCGAGTGGCTCGCGCGCCTCGACGACCCGGTCGCCTCAGGCCGGCCGCTCGCCCGCATTGGAGGCCAACTATGACCCCGGCTGCCGGATCGAAGATCCTGGCCTTCGGCCACTACCAGCCGTCCCAGGTGGTCACGAACGACGACCTGTCGAAGGTGATCGACACCAACGACGAGTGGATCCGTGACCGGGTCGGCATCGCCCAGCGGCGCGTGGCCGGCGCCGAGACCGTCGCCGACATGGCGATCATCGCGGGCGGCAAGGCCCTCGCGGCCTCCGGGCTCACCGCCGCCGACATCGACACCGTCGTGGTCGCCACCTGCAGCTCGATCGACCGCTGCCCGAACGTGGCGACCCGCGTGGCCGCCAAGCTCGGCATCAACGCGCCGGCCGCCTACGACCTCAACACCGCCTGCTCCGGCTTCTGCTACGGCCTGGCCAGCGCCGACCACGCGATCCGGGCCGGTGCCGCCCGCAACGCGCTGGTCATCGGGGCCGAGAAGCTCTCCGACGTGACCGACTGGACCGACCGCACCACCGCCGTGCTCTTCGGCGACGGCGCGGGCGCGGCAGTGGTCAGCGCCGCCGCCGAGGGCGAGGAGCCCGGCATCGGGCCCGTGGTCTGGGGCTCGGCGCCCGAGAAGGGCGACGTGCTCAAGATCGAGGGGTGGCGGCCGTACATCAAGCAGGAGGGCCAGGCCGTCTTCCGCTGGGCGACCACCGCCATCGCCCCCTACGCCCAGGCCGCGCTCGACCGGGCCGGCGTCCAGGGCAAGGACATCGCCGCGTTCGTCGCCCACCAGGCCAACACGCGGATCATCGACGGGATCGTCAAGCGCCTCGACCTGCCCAACGCCGTGATCCTCAAGGACCTCGTCGAGTCGGGCAACACGTCGGCCGCGAGCATCCCGCTGGCGCTGTCCAAGGCGATCGAGCGGCGTGAGATCCCCTCCGGCGCCCCCGTGCTGCTCTTCGGGTTCGGCGGCGGTCTGACGTACGCGGGCCAAGTGATCCGCTGCCCGTAGCGGTCTGTTCATCTTTCATCGACGAGCGCGTCAACCCTAGGAAGGAAAGCTCTATGTCCACCCGTGAAGAGATCGCCGCAGGCCTCGCCGAGATCCTCGAGGAGGTCGCCGGGGTCAACCCCGACGACGTCGCCGAGGAGAAGTCGTTCACCGATGACCTCGACGTCGACTCGCTGTCCATGGTCGAGGTCGTCGTGGCCGCCGAGGAGAAGTTCGGCGTGAAGATCCCGGATGACGAGGTCCCGAACCTCAAGACCGTCGGCGACGCCGTTTCGTACATCGAGAAGTCGCAGGCCTGAGCCACCGCCGGGGTCCCGCCCGGGGCCCCGGCGCACCAGGTAGTGCCGTTGAGGAGTTGTTGAGCAGTGAGTGTTGAGGTCGTCGTCACCGGTCTGGGGGCCACCACTCCCCTCGGTGGAGATGTGCCGTCCACCTGGGACGCCATGCTCGCCGGAAAGTCGGGCGTGACACCGCTGACCCAGGAGTGGGCCGCGCAGCTGACCGTCCGGATCGCCGCGCAACTCGCGGTCGAGCCGACGGAGAAGATCGACCGGGTGCAGGCCCGCCGCCTGGACCGCAGCGAGATGACCGCGATCATCGCCGCTCGCGAGGCCTGGGCCGACGCCGGTTCGCCCGACGTGGACAAGAACCGCCTGGCCGTCAGCGTCGGCAGCGGCATCGGCGGCGCGCAGACCCTGCTCAACCAGGACGACATCCTGGAGGCCAGCGGCCCCCGCAAGGTCTCCCCGCACACCGTGCCGATGCTCATGCCGAACGGGCCCGCCGCCTGGATCGGCCTGGAGCGGGGCGCCCGCGCCGGCGTGCACTGCGTGGCCAGCGCCTGCGCCACCGGCGCCGAGGCGATCTCGCACGCCCTCGACCTCATCCGCCTCGGCCGCGCCGACGTCGTCATCGCCGGCGGCACCGAGGCCGTGATCCACCCGCTGCCGATCGCCGGGTTCGCCGCGATGCGCGCCATGTCCGTGCGCAACGACGACCCCGAGGCCGCGTCCCGCCCCTGGGACAAGGGCCGCGACGGCTTCGTGCTCGGCGAGGGCGCGGGGGCGATCGTCCTCGAGCGCGCCGACCACGCCCGTGCCCGCGGGGCCCGCATCTACGCGCGGCTCGCCGGGGCGGGAATCAGCTCCGACGGGTACGACATCGTGCAGCCCCACCCCGACGGCGACGGCGCGGTGAAGGCGATCGAGTTCGCCCTGCGCGACGCCGGCATCGCCAAGTCCGACGTGGTGCACGTCAACGCGCACGCGACCTCGACGCCGGTCGGGGACCTCGCGGAGATCAAGGCGCTGCACCGGGCCCTGGGCGACCACCCGGTGCTCACGTCGACCAAGTCGATGACCGGGCACCTGCTGGGCGCGGCGGGGGCGGTCGAGTCGATCGCGACGATCCTGGCCGTGTACCACGGGGTCGTGCCGCCGACCATCAACCTCGACGACCCGGACGACGGGCTGGACCTGGATGTGGCGGCGCACAAGGCTCGGCACATCGAGATTCCGGCGGCGCTGAACAACTCGTTCGGCTTCGGTGGGCACAACGCGGCGCTGGTGTTCGCGCGCGTCTGAGTTTTCTTGTTCCGGCCGGCTCTCCCAATCTCTTTTTTGGGGGAGCCGGTCGCGTTTTGGCTCGATATGTCGGGCGCTTCGCGCCGCGACATATCGGATTTATACCCTGACGGGCGATAAGTCCGAAAAGTCGTGGCACGGAGTGCCCGACTTTTCGGGAAACCGCAGGTCAGAGCACGTTTTGGGAAGCGTTGACCGGGCTGCCGTGCGAGCCTGAGTCGCACCTGGGCGCTCGTCCAGCTGGCGGCCGTCGCGGGGAAGGCCCTGCACGGGACCGGCGTTCGGCCCCGCGTCGCACTTAGTTAGGCGCCGAACGCCGCTCGCCGCAGGACCCGCGCGCCCGTTCAACTGCAGGCCCTCGCGGGAAGGCCCGCCGCAGGACCCGCGTGGCCGTTCAGCTACAGGCCGTCGCGGGAAGGCCGCCGCAGGACCCGCGCGCCCGTCAGCTGCAGGCCGTCGCGGGCAGGCCCTGTACCGGGACCGGGGTGCGGCCGGGAGCCTTGGCCTTGCCCAGGAGCACGTCCGCCAGCGCGGACATGGAAGCCCGCGAACCCGAGTACGTCGCCAGCAGGGTGCCCTTCGCGGAGCCGAGAACATACGGCGTGTCCAGCGCCACCGTCACCGCCGCCGTCGAGGACAGATCCGCCGAGCCGCGCCCGTAGCCCACCAGGCGCACCTCGGCGCCGCCCTGGGTCACCACCTCGGCGCCCGCGCCGCGCAGGGCCTCCTCCAGCCAGCCCTTCGCCGTGTCCGCGCCGGCCGCGGTGACCCGCACCGGGCCCGTGACCAGGGCGCCGGAGCACTTGCCGCGCAGGACGGTGATCGCGGCTGCGGCGACCGCCCGCGCGGCGTTCTTGCCGTCCGGGCCGTCGACGACACCGAGATCCTGCTTCGGTACCGCCGCCAGCCGCTGCTTCAGCGCCAGAATCCGCGTCACCGACTCGACCACCCGCTGCTTCGGCAGGCGGCCGGACTTGACCGCTTCCAGGAGCCCCTTGTACGCCGCGCTGAGGCTCGGCGGCATGAGCAGGATGTCGTTGCCGGCCAGGATCGCGCGCACCGCCGCCTCGCCCGGGCCCCACTGCTCGGCCGGGGCCATGTTGAGGGCGTCGGTGACGACCACGCCGTCGTACTTGAGCTTGCCGCGCAGCAGGTCGGTCAGCACCTTGCCGGAGAACGAGGCCGGCACGCCGGGGTCGATCGCCTTCACGTCGAGGTGCCCGGACATGACGAGCCCGACGCCGGCGTCGCGGGCGGCGGTGAACGGCGGCAGGTCCGCGGTCTCGAGCGCCGTGAGGTTCTGGGAGAGCACCGGCAGGCTGCTGTGACTGTCGGTCGTGGTGTGCCCGTGGCCCGGGAAGTGCTTGACGGTCGCGGCGACCCCGGCCGCCTGCAACCCTCGCACGGCCGCGGCGACCTGCGGCGCGACCTTCGCCGGGTCGCTGCCGAACGAGCGGGAGCCGATCACCCCGCCGGGCTGGGTGCCGAGGACGTCGGCGTCGGGGGCGAAGTCGACGTTGAGGCCGATCGCGGCGAGCTCGGTGCCGGCCGCCTTCCAGGCCGCCTCGGTGAGCCCGGGGTCCCCGGCCGCGCCGAACGCGAGCGCCGCCGGCAGCTGCACGATGCCGTCGCGGATGCGGGTGACCTGGCCGTACTCCTGGTCGGTGCCGATGAGCAGCGGCAGCCGCGCGGGCAGGCTCAGGGCCGCCTGCTGCAAACCGGTCGTGAGCTTCGCCACCTGGGCCGGCGACTCGACGTTCGTGGTCTTGTTGGTGCCCGCGGTGGGATCGTCGGCGCTGGAGGAGACGAGGATGATGCCGCCGAGGTGGTACTTCTTGATGATGTCGGCCGGCGTGGACGCCCCCGCGTAGTTGCGGTTGGCCGCCGCCGAGCCCGAGGAGACCTTGTCGGCCGTGTTGCCGTACGCGTACGGCATCAGCAGCTGGCCGACGAGCTCCTCATCGGAGAGCCGTCCGGCCAGCGCGGCCGGGTCCTCCCCCGGCACCAGCGCGGACACGGGCCCGCTGCCGCCCGGGTCGGCGCTGCCCTTCCCGTCGTCGGTGCAGCCGCTCGCGAGCAGTGCGAGGGCCGTCATGGACAGCAGGAGGCGGCGCGTGGGACTCGGCACCGCCCAACTCAATCATGACCATGCAACGGGGGTCTCCTACCCGACCCGGGTGAGCAGGGTCATCGGGACGCCGTCGGCGGCATGGCGGTACGGCTCCAGCTCGACGTCCCAGGGTGCGCCCAGGGCCTTCTCCAGCGTGTGCGCGAGGGTCTCGTAGCCGCGCGCGCTCGCCACGAGGGTGCGCAGCCGGTCCTCGGACAGCACGATGTCACCGTTGGCGCTGGTCGAGCCGCGGAACAGGCCGCGTCCGGGCACGTGCATGAACCGCTCCCCGTCCACGCCGGGGCTCGGCTCCTCGGTGACCTCGAAGCGGATCATCGGCCACTGCCGGAGCGCGGCCGCGAGCTCGCCGCCCGTGCCGGTCGCGCCGGACCACGAGCATTGCGCCCGCCGGGCCGAAGGCTCGACAGGCTGAACCGTCCACTCGAGGCGGACCGGCGCGCCGAGGACGCGCGCGATCGCCCACTCGACGTGTGAGGACACGGCGAGCGGTGTCGAGTGCACGTATATGACGCCACGCGTGGGCACGTAAGACCTCCTGGAGACCGAGGTGCGTCTTCCCCTACGACCTCGTGCTCCGCGGGTCATGCCGGCTAGGCGGTGACTGTTGGGACCAATGATGACGATGTTGTCGGCGGCGCGCCAGAGAATCGGTCACACCGGTGCTGCGAAATGTCCAACGGACGAATCATCCATCAGGTAACGCACGTTTCTTGAGGGCTCTCGCAGGCTGTTACACTTTCTTGTCTTCCATACGCATGCCTCGACAAGGAGTTCCCGCCGTGGCGAGCAACACCTCAAAGACCGCGCGGGCCTCAGTCCGCGCCGGTCAGGCCGGTGCTTCCGGCGCCCTCAGCGTGCTGGGTGAGTTCAAGTACCTCATCCCGCTCAACAAGGGCAAGCACGTGTACGTGCGCAACCTGACCAACGGCAAGACCGTGCACCTCAGCACCACCTCCGACGCCTTCGCCGAGGAGATCCGGGTGCTCGCGGCGGCCGGTCACGCCACCAAGATCCGCGCCGAGATCCAGGCCCTCAACGCGGCCGAGCCGAACAACGGCTGGGCCGCCACCGAGCAGCGCCTCGTCGACGCGGGCGTGTTCGAGGCCGCCTGACCGCCGGTCCTCTGTCATCGCGAACGCCGCCGGGCCGCTGCCCGGCGGCGTTTGTCGTTCCCGGAAACGGACTATCGTCGCGTATCCCCTGTCGGGCGATAAGTCCGAAAAGTCGCGGCGCGGAGCGCCCGACTTTTCGATCAGCGCCCGCGGCGCCCGACCCGCCCCGACAGCGAGGGCCGTCGTCTGGAACGAGGCGTACAGGGGATGTTTGCACTTCAAGCAGCACATGAGCCACCCGCAGGCGCCCGAGATGCGCAGCCTCGCGGGGGAACCCGAGGGTGAGGCAGCGTTGTGAGAGCCGCGGCGCAGGGCTGCCGACCTTTCGACCAGCACGGGGGGACCCGAGGGGTGAGGGGGCGGTGAGGGGAGCATTGCGAGACCAGAGCGTTATGGGTAGATGGGGGGTAATCCTGGAAACATCCGGGTAACAATTGACCATGGGTACCGTCGCTGTCACGCCCGTACGGGCCAAGGACGGCGCCCAGCTGTACGGCGTGCTCCATCCCGCCGCGGCCAAGGTCCCCGGGCAGCGGCCGGTCACGGTGGTCCTCCTGCACGGCTGGACGCTCGACAACCGGCTGTGGCGCCGGCAGATCGCCGACCTGCCCGAGCGGCTCGGCGCACCGGTGCAGATCCTCGCGTTCGACCTGCGCGGGCACGGGCGCTCCGACGCCACCCGCGGATCCGACGCCACCCTCGAGCAGCTCGGCGACGATCTCGCCGAGGTCATCCAGCAGCTCGTCCCGCGCGGGCCGATCGTGCTCTGCGGGCACTCGCTCGGCGGGATGGCGATCATGGAGTACGCACACCGGCACGCGGCCTCGTTCGCGCGCCGCGTGGTCGGGATCGTGCTCGTGTCCACGTCGGCCGAGGGGTCCTCGCGCACGAGCTACGGGCTCAGTCCCCGGCTCGCCCGGGTCATGCGGGTGCTCGAGGTGCAGGGGGCCGGGCTGCTCGCCCGCTCCGGCGCCTGGCGGCCGCACCGGCGGCTGATGCCGCTGCTCGCGCCCGGCGTGCGCTGGCTCGTCTTCGGCCACCGGGTCGACACGAGCTGGGTCGCGCTCACCGCGTCCATGGTCGGCAACGCCCCGCTCTGCGCCATCGGCGGCTTCCGGCCCTCCGTCGACCTGCACCACCGGGTCGAAACCCTGGCCGCGATGCGGGGACTGCCGGTCGCGGTGCTGGTCGGCTCGGCCGACCGCCTCACCCCGCCCGCGTGCGCCGAGACGATCGCGCGGGAGCTGCCCGACGCCGAGCTGCGCGTCTGCGACGAGGCCGGGCACATGCTGCCGATCGAGCGCCCGGACAGCGTGACGGACGCGATCGTCTCCGTGATCCGCCGCGCCGGGCCCCGGAGCCGGCGCACCCCGCGCCAGCGCGCGGCCGTCAAGGCTGTCAAGGCTGTCAAGGCTGTCAAGGCCGTCAAGTCAGGCTGACGCTCACCCCGTCGAGCGTCCGGACGAAGCCGGCGCCGAGCGCGGACGAGGGCGTGTGCACGCCGGGAACCACCTCGCCGGCCATCACCCGCTGGACGGCGCGCAGGGACGCGTCGGCCGTCAGCGCGTAGGCGTTCGGGCCGGTCAGCGTCGCCGCGCGGGTGGCCCCGGCGGCGTCGCGGACCTCGGCCCACGCCTCGCAGCCGCTCGACTCGCGCACGGACGCGGCCGGGCCGCCGGGGCGGACCAGGGCCTGAGCCGCCCGCCGCAGCGGCGGGAACCCGAACAGTGGAGCGAGCACCGCACCCGGCGGGATGGGCATGTAGACGGTGATGTCGGGAATACCGGTCGAATGCCAGGCCGTGACCAGGTCGCCCCAGCGGGTCGCGCCGACCCGGCGGACCCCCGACGGGAACGGCACCGAGCGCGAGGGCCGGCCGAAGCGGGTCGCGACCAGCTCCCCGCCGACGCGCCGCAGCGCGCCGGAGCCCATCTCGGCCAGCGCGGTGCGGGCGGTGCCGCGGGACAGTCCCCCGGGCGCCGAGAAGGCCAGCTCCAGGGCGACCGCCCCGGGCAGCTCGGCGGCGAGCAGCGCGGCGAGGCAGTCGGTCGGCACCACGTCGAACCCGGCCCCGGTGATCATCGCGACACCCGCCGCGCGCGCGGCCTCGTCCTGGGCGAACATCCAGGCGAACACGTCCAGCTCGCCGGTGATGTCGAGGTAGTGCACCCCGGCGGCGAGGCACGCCGCCACCATCGGGCGGGCGGTCGCGGCGAACGGGCCGGCGCAGTTCACCACGGCGTCGACGCCCTCGAGGAGCTCGCGGGACGGGGGGCCGGCGCGCCACGGCAGGCCGAGCTCCTCCGCGAGCGCGCGCACCGGGGCCTGCGAGCGGCCGGCCAGCACCGGACGCTCACCCCGGGTCACCGCGAGGCGGGCCAGCAGGGTACCGCTGTAGCCGTTCGCGCCGTACACCAGACAGCCCACGCTCAGGAAACTATGAGACCCTGGGCGGGAACGGAAGTCTCAAGGGGAGGGTCGGCCGGTGCATCACATCGAGGTGTGGATGGGCACACTCTCCCCGATCTGGGTCTACCTGCTGGTCGGAGCCGTGATCGGCGTCGAGAGCATGGGTGTGCCGCTGCCGGGCGAGATCGCGCTCGTGACCGCCTCGTTGCTGTCCGTGTCCACCTCGGTGAACCCGTGGCTCGTCGCCTCCGCCGCCGCGGCGGGCGCGATCGCCGGCGACAGCATCGGATATCTGATCGGCCGGCGGGGCGGGCGCGCCCTGCTGGAGCGATTCGGCCGGCGCTTCCCGAAGCACTTCGGCCCCCCGCACCTGGCCAAGGCCGAGCGGGCGTTCCAACGCTGGGGCGTGTGGGCGGTCTTCTTCGGCCGGTTCATCGCCCTGCTGCGCATCCTCGCCGGGCCGCTCGCGGGTGCGCTCAAGGTGCCGTATGGCAAGTTCCTCATCGCCAACGCCACGGGCGGCATAGTCTGGTCGTTCGGCACCGTGTTCGCGATCTACTCGCTGGGCCGGGTCGCCGAGAAGTGGCTCAAGGACTTCTCGTGGGTGGCGCTCGCGCTGGCCGTCGTCGCCGGGCTCGCCACCACCTTCTACCTGCGTCGCAAGGCGGCCAAGGAGGCCGCGGCCCTGCGCGCGGAGGCCGAGAAGGAGCCTGCGGGCACACCGTGACCCAGGCCGGCAGGAAGCCGACGGCCACGCCGTGATCGAAACGTCCCCGGCTCGCGAGTAAGCTTTCGGGGTTGTTTTTCGCCGGGCGGCAGGAGTAAAGCGTTGAGCGACGCGGTTCGCGACTCGGAGATCGCCGCTGAGCAGGCCTACCTCGACCGGGTCTACGTGCGGCTGGACCAGCTGCGCGTGTCCGCGGCCGAGGTGGAGAAGGCCGGATACAGCCTGGCCCGGGTCGGCAACTTCGGCGCCCTGGTCGAGCGGGACGCGATGGTGTACCACGCGGCCCGGCGCCGGCGGGCCCTGGAGAGCGAGCACGACGGGCTGGTCTTCGGCCGGCTCGACCTCGGGCCCGACGGGGTCTCCGGTGCGGACGCCGCGGCCGTCGAGCCCGCGGTGCCGGACGGCGAGGTGCGCTACATCGGGCGGCTGGGGCTGCGCGACGAGGAGTACGAGTCGCTGGTCGTCGACTGGCGGGCGCCCGCGGCGGCGCCGTTCTACCGGGCCACGCCCGCCGACCGGATGGGCGTGGTGCGGCGGCGCAGCATCCGCAGTACCAACGAAAAGGTCGTCTCGATCGAGGACGACCTGCTCGATCCGGCCGCGGCCCCCGCCGACCTGCCCGTGATCGGGGACGGCGCGCTGCTGGCGAACCTGTCGCGGGCCACCGGCCGGGGCATGAAGGACATCGTCGCGACCATCCAGCGCGAGCAGGACGACGCGATCCGCTCCCCCGCCTCCGGGATCACGATCGTGCGGGGCGGGCCGGGCACCGGCAAGACCGCCGTCGCGCTGCACCGGGCCGCCTACCTGCTCTACGCCGACCGCAACCGGTACGAGAGCGGCGGCGTGCTCGTCGTCGGCCCCTCGGACGTGTTCGTCGGCTACGTGTCGCGGGTGCTGCCGTCGCTCGGCGAGGACACGGCCTCCCTGCGCTCGCTGGGCCAGCTCGTCGAGGGCGTGCAGGCGACCCGGCACGAGCCGCCCGAGGTCGCGGCGGTCAAGGGCTCGCTGCGCATGCAGCGGGTGCTCGGGCGCGCCGCGCGCGGCCCGGTGCCGGGTTCACCCGACAAGATCCGGATTCTGTACCGGGGTGAGCTGCTCACCCTCGACAAGCCCGCCCTGGACGAGCTGCGCCGCACGGTGCTCAACCTCGGTGTGAAGCGCAACGCCGCCCGGGCCAAGGCCGCCGGGCACGTGCTGGACGCGCTGTGGCGCCAGAGCGTGCAGCTGCTCCCGTCGGGCCGGCAGCAGCAGCGGGCCGAGTTCGCCTCGGACATCGCCGAGCGGCCCGAGTTCGGGCAGTTCATGCGCGGCTGGTGGCCGGTGCTGCGCCCCGCCGAGGTGCTCGGCTGGCTGGCCGACCGCCAGCGGCTGCAGCGGTGGGCGAACGGGATGCTGAGCAACCGCGAGATCGCGACCCTGGCGGCGGCCATCGACCCCGAGTCGCTCTCGGTCGAGGACGTCGCGCTGCTGGACGAGCTGCATGAGTACCTCGGCGATCCCCCGGTGCGCAAGCGCGCCGCCCGCGACCCGTTCCACGTGGCCGAGGGCGTGCGGGAGGTCGCGACGATCTCCCAGCGCATGGCGGCCGCCCGCGAGCAGGCGCTCGAACGCCCGGACGACTACCGCGACTACGCGCACGTCATCGTCGACGAGTCGCAGGACGTCTCCCCCATGCAGTGGCGCATGATCGGCCGCCGCGGCCCGCACGCCACCTGGACGATCGTGGGCGACCCGGCCCAGGCCGCGTGGGCCGACGCCGCGGAGTCGGAGAAGGCGATGGAGGCGGCCGTCGGCACGCGCCGCCGCTCCCTGTTCACCCTGACCACGAACTACCGCAACTCGGCCGAGATCTTCGCGGTCGCGGCCCGGGTCATCCGCGCGGCCCAGCCGGACATCGAGCTGCCGACGGCCGTGCGCTCCTCCGGCATCGAGCCGGTCGAGACCGTCGCGGCGGCCGCGGACCTCGCGGCGGCGGTGCGCTCGGCCGCGGCGGCCCTGCTCGAGCAGGTCGAGGGCACGGTCGGCGTGATCACCCCGACGGCCCGCCGCGCGGAGATCGCCGCGTGGCTCGACGGGCTCGACGGGCAGCGGCTGCAGACGGTCGGGGCGCTGGACTCGAAGGGCATGGAGTACGACGGGGTGCTCGTGGTGGAGCCGGCCGACATCCGCGACGAGGCGTCGACCGGTTTCCGGACGCTGTACGTGGCCCTGTCCCGGGCGACCCAGCGCCTCACGACGGTGGGCACCAGGGACTTCTGAGCCCGCCTCCGGGCTCCGCGGCGGGAGAGATTCGTCGCTTCCTCCTCAGCAAGGCACAGAACCAAACGAGAACCTCCAGTACGGCGACAGTCCTCGGACAACCGGACATTGTCAATGGATCTCGGCTGATGATCAGGAGTGATCTGCCGAGATCAATGCTGCTATGTCCGGAAAAGCCCATCGACGCACATCGGCAGCCCGGGGGACCCGCGCGGGGGGTGCCGCCCACACTTCCCTGTTCGAGTTTGTTGACTTCTGGTCGTCTAGGTTCGAAGCTGTACGCCATGCGAGCGGCCGAGGACTTCCACCGGGCCAGCGGGGCGCGCCGACGTGCGGGAGTCGTAACGTCTGCGGTGGAACCCGTTGTGGGTCCGGTCACTCGCGCAGCCGTGCACACCCCCGCTGCGCCTGCGAAGGGAACGGCGTGATGCTCGCACAGCAACGGCAGGCGGCCATCCTCGATCTGGTCCGCCGCCACGGTGGCGTGCGCGTGAGCCAGCTGGTCCGCCAGTTCGGCGTCTCCGACATGACCATCCGGCGCGACCTCGAGGCGCTGGCCGACCGCGGACTCGTGGACAAGGTGCACGGCGGGGCCACCATCGCCGGGCCCGGCTCCACCGAGGAGCCCGGCTTCGACGCCAAGTCGGTGCGCCAGCGCAACGAGAAAGCGTCGATCGCCGAGCGGGCCGCCAAGCTGATCGAGCCGCACACCGCGGTCGCGCTCTCGGCGGGCACCACCACCGCCGCGCTCGCCGCGCACCTCGTCGATGTCCCGGGACTGACCATCGTCACCAACTCGATCCCGGTCGCCGACACCCTGTACCACGCCGGGCGCCCGGACCAGACGGTCGTGCTCACCGGCGGGATCCGCACCCCCTCGGACGCCCTCGCGGGCCCCGTCGCCGAGGCCGCGATCGGCTCGCTCAACGTGGACGTGCTCTTCCTCGGCGTGCACGGGATGAGCCCGCGGACCGGCTTCACCACCCCGAACCTCATGGAGGCCGGCACAAACCGCCTGCTCGTCGCCGCCGCGCGCCGGCTCGTGGTGCTCGCCGACCACACCAAGTGGGAAATGGTGGGCATCGCGACCATCACGCCGCTCGACGAGGCGGACATCCTCATCACCGACGTCGGGCTGGCCGCGGAGGCGCGCGTGCAGCTCGCCGAGCGCGTCGGTGAGCTCATCGTCGTGGATCCGAACGGTTAACCCTGGAGAACGAGTGAAGCGAACGGTCACCCACCTCGCCGACGGCCGGGAGCTCATCTACTTCGATGAGCGCGACGACGCGTCCCGGGACGCCGTCGACCAACGGGATCTCCCGCCGCCCCCACCGGCGTCGGAGATGCGGCACGACCCGATCCTCGACGAGTGGGTGGCGATCGCCGCGCACCGCCAGGGCCGCACGTTCCTGCCGCCGACCGACCAGTGCCCGCTGTGCCCCTCGACGCCGGAGCGGCAGAGCGAGATCCCCGCGCCCGAGTACGACGTGGTGGTCTTCGAGAACCGCTTCCCGTCGTTCAGCCACCGCGTCGGGCCGGCCCAGGGCGACATCCTGCCCGGGCTCGTGCCGACCCGCCCGGCCGCCGGGCGCTGCGAGGTGGTCTGCTTCACCTCCGACCACAACGCCTCGTTCGCCGCGCTGACGCCCGCCCGGGTGCGCACCGTGATGGAGGCGTGGGCCGACCGCACCGCCGACCTGTCCACCCGCGACGACATCGAGCAGGTCTTCTGCTTCGAGAACCGCGGCGAGGAGATCGGTGTCACGCTCTTCCACCCGCACGGGCAGATCTACGCGTACCCCTTCGTCACCCCCCGCACCCGCCGCATGCTGCGCTCGGCGCGCGAGCACCGGGAGCGCAGCGGCGGGTCGAGCAACCTCTTCGCCGACGTGCTCGCCGCCGAGCGGGCGGCCGGGACGCGGATCGTGGCCGGCAACGAGCTGTGGACCGCGTTCGTGCCCGCGACGGCCCGCTGGCCCTTCGAGATCCACCTGTACCCCAACCGCCAGGTCGCCGACATCCCCGCGCTCACGACCGAGGAGCGCGACGCGTTCGGCCCGCTGTACCTCGAGGTGCTGCGCCGCCTGGACGGGATGTTCGGGCTGAAGATGCCCTACATCGCCGCGTGGCACCAGGCCCCCGTGCGCGTCGCGCGCGACCTGGCCTACCTGCACCTGCAGCTGTTCAGCACCCGGCGGGCGCCGGGCAAGCTCAAGTACCTGGCCGGCTCCGAGTCGGCGATGGGCGTGTTCGTCAACGACGTGCGACCCGAGCAGGCCGCCCAGATGCTGCGGGAGGTCATCCTGTGAGCGGTCCGGAGCGAAGCGGAGGAGCCGATCACCATCGGCTCAGGGCTGGAGCGCCGTCACCGGAGCTTGCGGAGGTGACGGCGTGAGCACGGCGCTGGAACGGCTCCCCGACGGTCCCTGGGACGCCGTGTGGGCGAGCCCGGGCCGGGTCAATCTCATCGGCGAGCACACCGACTACAACGACGGCTACGTGCTGCCCTTCGCCCTGCCGCACCTGACCGTCGTCGGCGGCCGCCGTACCGGTGGCGAGTCCTGGACGGTGTCGTCGGAGCAGACCGGCGAGACGGTGACGTTCGGCCCCGACGACAAGGTCGAGGGCTGGGCCGCCTACGTCGCCGGGGTCGTGTGGGCCCTGCGCGAGGCCGGCCACGATGTCCCGGGCGCGTCCCTGGCGATCGCGTCCGACGTGCCGTTCGGGGCCGGGCTGTCCTCGTCGGCCGCGCTGGGGTGCGCGGTGATGGCGGTGCTGGTGGACCTGGCGGGGCTGGACGTGCCGATGGCGGTGCGGCCGCGGCTGGTCCAGCGGGCCGAGAACGAGTACGTGGGGGCCCCGACCGGCATCATGGACCAGTCGGCCTCGACGCTGTGCCGCGAGGGCCACGCGCTGTTCCTGGACTGCCGGTCGCTGGCCACCGAGCAGGTGCCGTTCGACCTGGCGGCGCAGGGGCTGGCGATCCTCGTGGTGGACAGCCGGGCCCCGCACGCGCACGTGTCGGGCGAGTACGCGGCCCGCCGGCGCAGCTGCGAGGAGGCCGCGAAGATCCTCGACGTAACGGCGCTGCGGGACGTGGAGCCGGCCGGGCTGGAGGCGGCCCTCGCGCGGCTCGACGACGAGGTGATGCGCCGGCGCGTGCGGCACGTGGTGACCGAGGACCAGCGGGTGCTCGACACCGTGGAGGCGCTGCGCGCGGGCGACGCCCGGCCGATCGGGCCGCTGATGACCGCCTCGCACGAGTCCATGCGCGACGACTACGAGATCACCGTGCCCGAGGTCGACACCGTCGTCTCCGCGGCCCTGGCCGCGGGCGCGTACGGCGCCCGGATGACCGGGGGCGGGTTCGGCGGGTGCGTGCTGGCCCTGGTGGACGCCGAGCGCTGCGAGGCGGTCGAGGCGGCGGTGCGGGGGGCGTTCGCCGATGCCGGCTTCGCGCCCCCCGACGCCTTCGTGGTCACCCCGGCGGAGGGGACCCACAAGATCCGTTAGCAGACCAGGCGCGCGTCGGCCCAGTCGGCGTGGTCGTAGTCGATGCTGCCCGCGCCGCCCAGGACCAGGCGGACGTTGGAGCGGCCGGTGACGTCCACGTCGATGGCGACCGGCGCGCCGGCCGTCACCGTCGGGCTCGTGTACAGCGTCGTGCCGTCGCCCAGCACCGAGAACGTCACGCCCGTCGAGCTCGTGCCCACCTCGGCGTCCAGGCCGCCGACGGCGGTGAACCGGGTGCAGCCCGCGGACGGCACGGTGATGTCGCTCGCCGCGTGGGCGCCGACCCCCTTGGGGTAGGACACGCCGCCGACGGTGATGACGCTGCCGTCCGCGGCCGCCTGCTCCCCGTTGGACATGTCCCGCTCCGGCTGGCCCCAGCCGTTGCTGGTCGCGCCCCAGGTGCGGTCGCTGACGGCCGAGCCCGAGCCGGTGCCGCCGCAGACCAGGGCCGGGCTCCCCCAGTCCGCGTGGTCGCTCGTGATGCCGTTCGTGCGGGCGTCCGTGACGCGCAGCTCCAGGTTCAGGTAGCCGCCCGTCGACACGGTCAGGCGGGTGGGCGCCTGGCCGCCGGTCTTCACGCCGGAGTAGCCCAGCAGGCGGCCGTCGCCGTAGACCGCGAAGCGCACCGAGCCCGCGGTGCCCGTCTCGTTGTCGACCCCGACCTGCGCGGTGAAGGTGCGGCAGGCCCGGCCCAGGTACACCTGGACGGCCGAGTCCGCGTGCACGCCGAGGCCCTTGGCGAACGTGGTGCCGCCGATGTTGAGCGTCCCGCCGTCACCGGCCGCCTGCTCGCCGTTGGCGCGGTCGCGCTCGACCGGGCCCCAGCCGTTGCTGGACGCGGCCCACGTCATGTCGCTGACCTGGTAGGTGCCGGCCGCGGGGGCCCCGGACAGGGAGCCCGCGCGGGTGACCCGGAACATGGCGACGCCGTGGGAGGGCACCGAGGCGCTGAGCGCGCCCGTGGTGGTGCCGGTCGCGCCGGTCCAGAGGTTCTTGGTGGCGTACGAGCTGGAGCCGGCGAGTCCGAGGGCGGCCGCGCTCGTCGAGACGGTCGCGGTGGCCCCGCCGCGGTTGAACAGGACCACGGCGACCGATCCGTCGCTCATCGGCTTGGCCCAGACCTCCTGGTCGCCCGTGTCGGCGATGCGGCGGCCCTGGGAGCCGCCCCAGTCCCGGTTCACGGCGATGACGTCGGCGTTGCGCAGCACGCCGAGGGTCGTGGCGCTGACCGAGCGCAGGTCGTTGCCGAGCAGCAGCGGCGCGGACAGCAGCGACCAGAGCGAGAAGTGGGCGACGTTCTCGTCCTGGGTGAGCGAGCCGTTGCCGACCTCGAGCATGTCGGGGTCGTTGTAGAAGCCCTTGCGCGCGAACGGCTCCAGCCCGGCCTGCTGGTCCAGGATCGAGGTGATGCTGCCCCAGCTGGCGTTGATGTCGCCGGTGGTGCGCCAGGAGCTGCCCCCGACGTTGGGGCCGAAGACCCACGGCTGGTCGTCGCCCCAGTTGCAGATGCTGTAGACGATCTGCCGTCCGGTGGCCTTCAGCGCGTCGCCCATCGCCTTGTAGCGGTCGTAGGCGGGGCGGCCCTGGTTGTTGCAGTTGTCGTACTTGAGCAGGTCCACGCCCCAGGAGGCCCACGTCTGGGCGTCGGTGGTCTCGTGGTCGAGGCTCGCGGGCAGTCCCTGGCAGGTGGCGGTGCCGGCCGAGGAGTAGATGCCGAGCTTGAGGCCGCGGGCGTGCACGTAGGTCGCGATGGCCGCGATGCCGCCCGGGAAGCGGGTGGGGTCGGGCTGCAGGCGGCCCTGGGCGTCGCGGGTGCTCGCCATCCAGCAGTCGTCGATGTCGACGTAGGTGTACCCGGCGTCGCGCAGGCCGGTGCTGACCATGGCGTCGGCGGTCGCCTTGATCAGATTCTCGTCGATGTTGCAGCCGAACCGGTTCCAGCTGTTCCACCCCATCACGGGGGCGGTGAGGGGGCCCGGCTGCGGCGTGGCGGTGGCCGATGCGGGCGATGTGACGGTCACCAGGACCGGGACGGATGCCGCGAGGGCCAGGCCGAGGGTCGTGGCGGCGGCGGTCAGGGCGCGTTGCAGCGCCCCGGAAGATCGGATCATCGCAGCTCCCAGGCAGTACGAGATCGAATATGTTGAATATTGTTGTACGCCGCTCCCCATCCCCGCACAAGGTCCCCCATCGATGTCGGTCAGGCATCGATGGGGTCTCGGTCATGTGACAGTTGGTGTTTGGTTTTGGTCGGGTGGGTGGAAAGTCTTGACAGAAAAAGTTGGAGGATGAGTGAATGCGATACACCTCGATGAGGTCCCGCACAGACACCCCAGTCGACCCCTCGCTCAAGGGAGTTGCACCATGATCGATATGCGTGGCCACTGGCGGCCCGCTCTGGCCGTGCTCAGCGCCGCGGCCCTGCTGATGACCGGCTGCGCGAAGTCCGAGGACGACAACGCCGGTTCCGGCACGTCGGCGAACGCCTCCGCCGCCGCGCAGGCCACCAAGTCGGCCGACGCCTCCGGCGCCAGCTGCACGCTGCAGCAGTTCGGCGGCACCAAGATCGACCTGAAGACGGCCCAGGTGGGCTTCTCCCAGTCGGAGAAGGAGGCCAACCCGTTCCGCATCGCCGAGACCCAGTCCATCAAGGACGAGGCGAAGAAGCTGGGCATCCCCGAGGCCAACCTCAAGACGACCAACGCCGACTCGAAGTTCGACAAGCAGATCACCGACGTGAGCACCCTGATCGACCAGGGCGTGCAGCTGCTGATCGTCGCGCCGCTGAACTCCGACGGCTGGGACTCGGTGTTCGCCAAGGCCTCGGCGAAGAAGATTCCGATCATCACGATCGACCGGAAGATCAACGCGAAGAGCTGCACCAACTACCTGACCTTCATCGGGTCGGACTTCGCGGAGCAGGGCAAGCGGGCCGCCGACAAGATGGCCAAGGCCCTCAACAACACCGGCACGGTCGCGATCCTGCTCGGCGCGCCTGGCAACAACGTCACCACGCTGCGCACCAGCGGCTTCAAGGACGAGATGGCCAAGGTCGCCCCGGGCATCAAGATCGTCTTCGAGCAGACCGGCAACTTCTCCCGCGAGGAGGGCCAGAAGACGGCCGAGCAGCTGC
This sequence comes from Dactylosporangium thailandense, assembly GCF_059739745.1. Classification (NCBI taxonomy): domain Bacteria; kingdom Bacillati; phylum Actinomycetota; class Actinomycetes; order Micromonosporales; family Micromonosporaceae; genus Dactylosporangium; species Dactylosporangium thailandense. The sequence goes on along the minus strand of NZ_AP029195.1, from coordinate 11,485,139 downwards.
TGCAGGCCAACCCGAACGTCAACGGCATCTACGCCGAGAACGACGAGATGGCCCTCGGCGCGGTGACCGCCCTCAAGGGCGCGAGCAAGAAGGCCGGCGACGTCAAGATCGTGACGATCGACGGCACCAAGGGCGCGGTCCAGGGCATCGTCGACGGCTGGATCTACTCGGTCATCGAGTCCAACCCGCGCTTCGGCCCGCTGGCCTTCTCCACCGCCGAGAAGTTCTTCAACGGCGACGCGATCCCGGAGAACATCATCATCTCCGACCGCGAGTACGACTCCACCAACGCGTCGTCCGACATCGGTCTGTCCTACTAGGCCTGGCACCCCGGTCCGCGCCAGGCCCCCGCCTGGCGCGGACCGGGGTTCGACGCGTGAAAAGAGGCAACATGTCCCTGCTGGAAGTCACCGGGGTCAGCAAGCAGTTCCCTGGCGTGCGCGCGCTCGACGACGTCTCGTTCACGCTGAACGCGGGCGAGGTGCACGCGCTCGTCGGCGAGAACGGCGCCGGCAAGTCCACCCTGATCAAGGTCCTCACCGGCGTGTACCGCCCGGACGGCGGCGAGGTGCGCTACCAGGGCGAGCCGGTCTCCTTCGGCGGCCCGCTGGACGCCCAGGCGGCCGGGATCTCCACCATCTACCAGGAGGTCAACCTCGTCCCGCTCATGAGCGTGGCGCGCAACCTCTTCCTGACCCGCGAGCCGCGCAACCGCCTCGGCCTGGTCGACGTCGCCCGGATGAACCGCGAGGCGGCCGAGATCCTCTCCGGCTACGGCATCACCTCCGACGTGCGCCGCCCGCTGGGCCTCATGCCCCTCGGCGCGCAGCAGATGGTCGCGCTGGCCCGGGCCGTCATGGTCGACGCCAAGGTCGTCGTGATGGACGAGCCGACCTCCTCGCTCGAGCCCCGCGAGGTGGAGACGCTCTTCGGCGTCATCCACCGGCTGCACGAGCGCGGCGTCGGCATCATCTACGTGAGCCACCGCCTCGACGAGCTGTACCGCATCTGCGACAGCGTCACGATCCTGCGCGACGGCAAGCTCGTCCACGCGGGCAAGCTGGCCGATCTCGAGCGCGTCCAGCTCGTGTCGCACATGCTGGGCCGCCCGGTCTCGGCCGAGCGCTCGTTCACCAGCTTCGCCGGCGAGCACGACGCCGCCGGCGGCCCGCCGGTGCTGCGGGCCACCGACCTCAACAGCCGCCACCACCTCGCCGGGGTCAGCTTCGAGGTCCGGCCGGGCGAGGTCGTGGGGCTCGGCGGCCTGCTCGGCGCCGGGCGCAGCGAGACCATCAAGGCGGTGGCCGGCGCGCTGCCGCTGGACAGCGGGGCGGTCGAGGTCGACGGCCGGCCGCTGCGCCGCCCGACCCCGGTCAGCGCGCTGAAGGCCGGCATCGCCGTGCAGCCCGAGGATCGCAAGGCCGAGGGCATCGCGCTGGGACTGTCGGTGCGGGAGAACATCGCCCTGGCGATCCTGCCCCGGCTCGCCACCGCCGGCGTCGTCTCCGAGCGGAAGATCGACGAGATCGTCGACACGTTCATGAAGCGCCTGCGGATCAAGGCGTCCAGCCCGCACCAGCGGGTCGGCGACCTCTCCGGCGGCAACCAGCAGAAGGTGCTGCTGGCCCGGCTGCTGGCGACCGGCCCGAAGGTGCTGCTGCTGGACGAGCCGACCCGCGGCATCGACGTGGGCGCGAAGGCCGAGGTGCAGGCGCTCATCGACGAGCTGGCGTCCGAGGGCCTCGGGGTGGTGCTGGTGTCCTCCGACGCCGAGGAGCTCATCGAGGGCTCCGACCGGGTCGTGGTCCTGCGTGACGGCGCCGTGGTGGGAATGCTGCGCGGCGAGGAAGTGACGACGGAGCATTTGATGAACGTGATCGCGGTGGCCTCGTCATGACCGACACGACGGCTGTCGACAAGATCGATCTGTCCCGCTGGCGCCGGCTGCTGCCGGTGTACGGCGTGTACGTGGCCCTGCTCGTGCTGGTGCTGTTCAACGTCGTCTACACCGACAACTTCCTCGAGTGGTCGAACCTGCGCATCCAGCTCGTCCAGGTCACCCCCGTGGTGATCGTGGCGCTGGGCATGGCGCTGGTCATCGGCACCGAGGGCATCGACCTGTCGGTCGGGTCCGTGATGGCCCTCGGGGCCGCGATCATCCCGCTGTACCTCGGCTACGGCCCCGTCCCCGCGATCGTCCTCGCGCTCGTCGGCGGGCTGGTCATCGGCCTGGTCAACGGCGGGCTGGTGGCCTTCGTCGGCCTCCAGCCGATCGTGGCGACGCTGGCGATGCTGGTGGCGGGCCGGGGCATCGCGCTCGTGCTGTCCAGCGGGCGCTACAAGGACATCCACGACCAGAACTTCATCGAGATCGGCACGGGGCAGTTCTTCTACGTGCCCTACACCGTGTGGATCGCCGCGGTGCTGGCCGTCGTGGTCGGCTTCCTGGTGCGCCGGACGGTCTTCGGCCGGCGGCTGCTGGCCATCGGCGACAACCGCCCGGCCGCGGTGCTGGCCGGCGTCCCGGTGCGCCGGGTGCTGGTGACGGTCTACGTCATCAGCGCGGTCCTCGCCTCGATCGCCGGCGTCATCCAGGTGGCCCGGATCGGCTCGGCCGACGCGTCGCGGATCGGGCTGCTCATCGAGCTCTCCGCGATCACCGCGGTGGTCGTCGGCGGCACCCCGCTGACCGGCGGCAAGGTGCGCGTGCTCGGCACCGTGGCCGGCGCGCTGCTCATGCAGCTGCTGACCGCGACGATGATCGCCAACAACTTGCGCGACTCGACCGCGCAGATGGTGCAGGCGGTCATCATCCTGGTCGCCGTGTACGCGGCCCGCGAACGGAGGACCCGATGAGCCAGACCGTGGTCACGCCCCCGGCCAAGGCGGCCCGGGCCGAGGCCGCCTCGATGCGCACCGAGCGGATCGTCGAGCTGGTGCAGCGCCAGGGCGCGCTCGCCGTGCTCGTGCTCGTGATCGTCGTCGGCGTCGTCACGTGGGACAGCTTCCGCACCTTCGACAACCTCGGCACGGTGCTCATCTCCACCGCGCCGCCCGCGCTCATCGCGCTCGGCATGACCTTCGTGATCATCAGCGGCGGCATCGACCTGTCCGTCGGGTCGCTGTACGTGCTGGGCGGGGTGCTGGCCGCCTGGGCGTCGCAGTTCGGCACCTGGGCCGCCTTCGCGCTCCCGCTGGCCGTCTGCGGGGTGTTCGGGCTGGTGCAGGGGCTCATCATCGCCTACGCGCGGCTGGCGCCCTTCATCGTCACGCTCGCCGGGCTGCTCGGGGCCCGCGGGCTCATGCTCGCCCTGTCCGACGAGGGGGCCGACACCTACCTGGTGAAGACGGACTCCTTCAAGCACTTCGGCACGGGCGAGCTGGGCGGGATCGGGTACCCGGTCTACCTCGTCGTGGTGCTCTTCGCGGCCGGGATGCTGCTGCTGTACCGCAGCCGCTTCGGCCAGTCCGTCTACGCCATCGGCGGCAGCGAGGACGCGGCCCGCCTGATGGGCGTGCGGATCCGCAGCACCCAGGTGCGGGTCTACGTGCTCTCCGGCCTCCTGGCCGGGCTCGCGGGCACCATCAACGCGGCCCGTCTCGGCTCCGGCGTCACGGTGCTGGGCACCGGCATGGAGCTCGACGCGATCGCCGCGGTGGTCGTCGGCGGCACGCTGCTGACCGGCGGCGCGGGCACCCTCGGCGGCACCATCGCCGGCGTGCTGCTGCTGCAGGTGATCCAGAACATCATCAACCAGATCGGCACCGTCACGTCGGCCTGGCAGACGGTCATCAGCGGGGCGTTCATCGCGCTGGTGGTCGTGGCGCAGACCTACCTGGCCCGGCTGCGCCGGGTGGCCTCCGGTTAGTGGGGTGGGGGGCCCGCGAGGGGAGCGTCGCCGGAACCCGGCGGCGCTCCCCTCGCGTTTTTCTGCAACTTGCAATAGCTGACGCTGCGATGCCGGCCGCACACCGTGTGCGACCTCGACCTTCCGCGCGCTTACACGATGTCCTCCTTGCCACCCGCACTGGAACATCCGCGTTGGAGGTTGCGCGTGAGCGTGCCCGGATACCGCGACACGCAGGGACGGCCCTGGGACGACCACGCCCCCGTGGATCCCGCCGAGGCCGAGGACTTTCTGGCTCTCTTCCACCACGAGCAGCCCGGGGGGGAACGGGCGTGAGCGCCTGGCCCGGGTCCGCGACGAGATCGCCGAGACCGGCACGTACGTCCACACGTACGCCGAGCTCGTCTTCGGCGCCCGGGTCGCCTGGCGCAACGCGAGCCGCTGCATCGGCCGGCTCTACTGGCGCAGCCTCGTCGTGCGCGACCTGCGCAAGGTGACCACGCCCGGCGAGGTCGCCGACGAGCTCGTCCGGCACCTGCGCCTGGCCGGGCAGCGCGAGCGGCACGTGATCCGCCCGATGATCTCCGTCTTCGCCCAGCACATCCCGGGGCGGCCGGCCGTGCGGCTGTGGAACGACCAGCTGATCCGCTACGCCGGGCACCGCCACCCGGACGGCACCGTGGTCGGCGACCCGCAGTACGCCCAGTTCACCGAGACGCTGCGGCAGTACGGCTGGCACGGCAAGCCCGACAACCCCTTCGACGTGCTGCCGCTGGCGCTCGAGGCCCCCGACGGCTCGGTCACGCTGCGCGAGCTGCCCGAGGACGCGGTGTGGGAGGTGCCGATCGAGCACCCGGAGCTGCGCTGGTTCGCCGAGCTGGGGCTGCGCTGGCACGCCATCCCGGCGATCGCGAACATGCGCCTGACCATCGGCGGGGTGGACTACCCGCTCGCCCCGTTCAACGGCTGGTACCTCGGGACCGAGATCGGCGCCCGCAACCTCGCCGACCACGACCGGTACAACCTGCTGCCGCTCGTCGCCGCGCGCATGGGCCTGGACACGTCGACCGAGCGCTCGCTGTGGAAGGACCGCGCGCTCGTCGAGCTCAACCGCGCGGTGCTGTGGTCCTTCGACCAGGCGGGCGCGCGCATCAGCGACCACCACACCGAGTCGGAGCGGTTCCTGGCCCACATCGCGAGCGAGGAGCGCGGCGGCCGCCCGACCCCGGCCGACTGGTCGTGGGTCGTGCCGCCGATGAGCTCCTCGACGCTCGGCGTCTTTCACCGGTACTACCCCGAGGCCGACCAGCGCCCCGCGTTCTACCTGGACGCGGAGGCCCGCGAGCTCGGCCGGCGGGGACGCTCCCCGATCACCCCGCCCGCGGCCGCCCGGTGCCCGGTCGCGCACGGCGAACGCCCGCAGCTGCCCCGCCCACGCCCGATGCCGGCGGTCGTCCCGCCGGTGCGCCCCGCATCCCCGGACGTGCTGGTGATGGAGGCGCCCCCGGCGGTGCCCGAGCAGCGCTCGGGCTGGTTCAACCGGTTACTGCGCCGCTGAGCCCTGGAGGACCTCGGCCAGGGCGTCCACGGCGAGGTCGATGTCGGCCTCGGTGACCACCAGCGGCGGCGCGAGGCGCAGTGTCGAGCCGTGGGTGTCCTTGGCCAGCACGCCGCGGGCCATGAGGCGCTCGCTCGCCTCGCGGCCCGTCATGAGCGCGGGGTCGATGTCGATGCCCGCCCACAGGCCCCGGCCGCGCACCGCGGTCAGGCCGTGGCCGACGAGCGCGTTCAGCCGCCGGTGCAGGTGGGCGCCGACCTCGCGGGCGCGGGCCTGGGGCTCGCCGGTCTCCAGCAGGGCGATGACGGCCCGGGCCACGGCGCACGCGAGCGGGTTGCCGCCGAACGTGGAGCCGTGCTCGCCCGGGCGCAGCACGCCGAGGATGTCGGCGTTCGCCGCGACCGCCGACACCGGGACGATGCCGCCGCCGAGGGCCTTGCCCAGGATGTACATGTCCGGCACCACGGACTCGTCGTCGCACGCGAACGTGGCCCCGGTGCGGCCGAGGCCGGACTGGATCTCGTCGGCGACGAAGAGCACCCCGCGCTCGGTGCACAGCCGGCGCACGCCGGGCAGGTAGCCGCGCGGCGGTACCAGCACCCCCGCCTCGCCCTGGATCGGCTCCAGGAGCACGGCCACGGTGGTGTCGTCGATCGCGGCCGCGAGCGCGTCGAGGTCGCCGTAGGGCACCACGACGAAGCCGGGCGTGTAGGGCCCGTAGTCGGCCCGGGCCTCGGGGTCGGTCGAGAAGCTCACGATGGTCGTGGTCCGGCCGTGGAAGTTGCCGTCGGCCACGACGATGGTGGCCCGGCCGTCGGGGACGCCCTTGACCTTGTACCCCCACTTGCGCGACACCTTGATCGCGGTCTCCACGGCCTCGGCCCCGCTGTTCATCGGCAGCACCAGCTCCTTGCCGGTGAGCCGGGCCAGGTCGGCGCAGAACGGGCCGAACTGGTCGTGCAGGAACGCGCGGCTCGTGAGCGTGACCCGGTCGAGCTGCTCGCGGGCGGCGGCGACGAGGCCGGGGTGGCGGTGGCCGAAGTTCAGCGCGGAGTAGCCGGCGAGGCAGTCGAGGTAGCGGCGCCCGTCGACGTCGGTGACCCAGGCGCCCTCGGCCTCGGCGATGACGACCGGCAGCGGGTGGTAGTTGTGCGCGGTGTGCTGTTCCGCCGCCTCGACTGCCGATGCGGTGCGACTGTCGACGCTGTCTCGACTGCCGACGCTGTCTCGACTGCCGGCGCTGTCGCGACTGCCGGCGCTGGTGCGATTGACGACGCTGGTCATGCGCGGACCTCCAGGGTGCAGCACTTCGGGCCGCCGCCGGCCTTGTGCAGCTCGGAGACGTCGACGGGGACCGGCTGGAACCCTTTCGACGCTAGCTCCCCGGCCAGGCGGACGGCGGCGGATGGCAGGACGACCCGGTGGCCGTCGCTGACCGCGTTGAGGCCCAGCACGGCGGCGTCCTCGGCGGTCGCGAGCACGGCGTCGGGGTACAGCCGGCGCAGGACCGCCTGGCTGCCCGCGGAGAACGCGCCCGGGTAGTACGCGATGGTGTCCTGCGACAGCACGGTGAGCGCGGTGTCGAGGTGGTAGTAGCGCGGGTCGACGAGCTGCAGGGTCAGCACCGGGCGGCCGAAGAGCTCCTGCGCCTCGGCGTGCGCGGCGTGCTCGGTGCGCAGCCCGGTGCCGGCCAGGATCCGCTCGCCGGCCAGCAGCAGGTCGCCCTCGCCCTCGTTGACGCTCTTGGCCGGGTGCACGTCGAAGCCGTTGCGGGCGAACCACTCCAGGTAGGCCGGGCCCTCGTCGGCGCGCTCCGGGTGGCGGAACTGCGCGCCGTAGACCCGGCCGTCCACCACGGTCGCGCCGTTGGCGGCGAAGACCATGTCGGGCAGGCCGGGGACCGGGTCGATGAGCTCGACGGTGTGGCCGAGCGACAGGTACAGCTCGTAGAGGGTCGTCCACTGCGCGACCGCCCGGCCGGCGTCGACCGGCTGGGTCGGGTCCATCCACGGGTTGATCGCGTAGTCCACCGCGAAGTACGTCGGGCGGCACATGAGGTAGCGACGACTCATGGTCACAACCTACGACCCGTCCGGACGACGAACCATTGCGATCCGGTGCTTGATGGCGCAGTTTTGTTGTGCAGTACGACAGCGAAATGACGAATCGTTGCGCCTATTGCAGCTCGCGCCAGTTGCCCGGCTGGGCCAGCAGGCCGGAGACGCAGTTCATCGCGCTGTCCTCGTCGGCGAACTCGTAGCGACGGCAGCGCCCGTCCGCGCCGCCCTCCCGCGACTCGACCCACCAGATGCCGGCGTCCTCGAAGAGGTAGACGTCGCGGCGGGCCAGCCGGCCCCAGGTGCCGTTCCACCAGTGCTTTCTGCGCTCCATGGTCCACTATTCGAACACATGTACCAACATCATCGGTAGGGCGGGGTTAGCGAATGCCCGGTCTGGGTACGCCTGCACCATGTCGGCGGATCTCCTCGAGCTCCTGACGGCCGAGCACCGCCGGCTGGAGTCGCTCTTCGCCGACGCCGAGACGGCCCCCACCCCGCGGCGGCGCCGCGAGGCCGTGGCCGCCGCCGAGGAGGCGCTGCGGCGCCACATCGACGCCGAGTCGCGCTTCCTGCACCCGGCCCTGCGCGAGCACCTGCCGGCCGGGCCGGACATCGCGGCGTACGAAGACGCCGAGCACGCCTCGTTCGGCTCGCTCGCCGCGGGCGGCTTCGACGCCGTGCGCGAGCACATGCAGGAGGAGGAGACCGAGATCTTCCCGCGGCTCGCCCAGGCCTGCCCGGCCGGGGAGCTGCGGCGGCTGGGCGATCTGCTGGCGAATTCGGTGCGTGTGACGGAATGACGCGGCGGGTAAGCCGTCATGCATGGCAGTTTCCGAGGACAGGCAGCCGCTGATCGCCACGCTCAAGAAGGCCGCGTTCCACCTCAAGGACGCGGGCATCCCCTTCTGCCTGGCTGGCAGCTTCGCGGTGTACGCGCGCGGCGGCGAATCCGTCGACCACGACATCGACTTCCTCATCAAGGAGGAGGACGCCGGGCGGGTGCTCGCCTCGCTGGCCGAGGTCGGCTTCCGCGGCGAGGTGCCCCCCGAGGGCTGGCTGGTGAAGGCCTGGGACGACACGGAGCACGGCGACCTCCTGATCGACTTCATCTTCTGCCCGGTGCAGCGGCCGGTGACCGACGCGACCTTCCAGGACACCGACGTCATCGCGGTCAACGCCTGCCACATGCCGGTCCTCTCGGCGACCGAGCTGATGATCCACAAGGTGCTCACGTGGTCGGCGCACTACTGCGACTTCGCGCGCGGGCTGCCGGTGGCGCGCTCGCTGCGGGAGCAGATCGACTGGCCCCGGGTCTACCGGGAAACCGCCCACTCGCCCTACGCCCATGCTTTTCTGTTCTTGATCGACCGCCTCGGTGTGATGTCGATGGCCGAGGCCAACGCGCTGGCGGCGGCCGTCTAAGGGGGAACACGATGGCAACGGACCAGTACGTCGAGGGCGAGCTGCAGCACCTGCTCGCCGAGGACGAACGGATCACCGAGCAGGGGATCCGCTTCGTGCGCACCGACTCCGGCATCGCGCTCGTCGGCGAGGTGGAGAGCGCCGAGCGCCGCGACACGATCTGCCGGGTGGTCGCCGAGGCGTTCCCGGACCTGCCGGTGCAGTGCAACATCGGCTTGACCCGGGTCCACGAGCCGGACGAGGTGGAGGAACTGTGAGCGAAGGCGGCGGCGTGGCGCAGACCGATGACGGCACTGTTCGCGTGGCGGCGGTCGGCGACGTGCACCTGGATGCCGACGTCGTGGGCCGCTACCGGCCGGCGCTGGAGCACCTCGGCGCGAAGGCCGACCTGCTGCTGCTCGCCGGCGACCTGACCCGGCACGGCACCGCGGCCGAGGCGGTGTGCGTGGCCCGCGAGTTCGGCGGGCTGCCCGTGCCGGTGGTCGCGATCCTCGGCAACCACGACTACCACTCCGACGAGCAGGAGGCGGTGGCGGCGGTACTGCGCGACGCCGGCCTGATCGTCCTGGAGTGCTCCGGCACCGTGCTGGAGTGCCGCGGCGTGCGCATCGGCGTCGCCGGGACCAAGGGCTTCGGCGGCGGCTTCGCGGGCGCCTGCGCCAGCGAGTTCGGCGAGCCGGAGATGAAGGCGTTCACCAGCCACGGCCGCGAGCTCGCGGCGCGCTTCGGCGAGAGCCTGGCCGCGCTGGACTGCGACGTGCGGATCGCGCTGACGCACTACTCCCCCGTGCCGGAGACGCTGCTGGGCGAGCCCCTGGAGATCTACCCGTTCCTGGGCTCGTACCACCTGGCGCAGGCCATCGACGGCGCGCCCGGCGTCGGGCTGGCCGTGCACGGCCACGCGCACGCGGGCTCGGAGCGCGGCACGACGCCGGGCGGGGTGCCCGTGCGCAACGTGGCCCACCCGGTGATCCGGCAGGCCTACAACGTGTACCAGCTCTCGTCGGTGCTCGCCCCCGCCTAGGTGTTCTGTCCCCGGTCCGGCTTCACAGGGGCTCGACCAGCTCCCCGCGCAGGAACGTCAGGGCGTGCGTCAGCAGCCGCGACACGTGCATCTGGGAGATCCCGAGCCGGGCGGCGATCTGCGTCTGCGTCAGGTTGCCGACGAACCGCATGGCGATGATCCGCTGCTCGCGCTCGGGCAGCCGGGCGATGAGCGGCCGCAGCGACTCGCGGTCGTCGACCGCCTCCAGGGCCCGGTCCGCCCCGCCGAGGAGGTCGGCGAGCTCGGCCGCGCCGCCGTCGCCGCCGGCCGGGGCGTTGATCGACAGGGTGCGGTACGCGTGCCCGGACTCCAGCCCCTCGATGACCTCCTCCTCGCTGACCCCGAGGCGGCCGGCGAGGTCGGCGACGGTCGGCGAGCGGCCGAGCTCCTGGGCCAGCTCGCCGGAGACCTTGCCGAGCTCCAGGCGCAGCTCCTGCAGCCGGCGCGGGACGCGCACGTCCCAGCCCTTGTCGCGGAAGTGCCGCTTGAGCTCGCCGACGATCATCGGGATCGCGTAGCTGGTGAACGCCGCCCCGCGGGACGGGTCGAAGCCGTCCACGGCCTTGATCAGGCCGAGGCCCGCGACCTGCGTGAGGTCGTCGAGCGGCTCGCCGCGGTTGCGGAAGCGGCGGGCCAGGTATTCGGCCAGCGGCAGGTACAGCTCGATGAGGCGGGCGCGGACGCGGGGCCGGTCGGGGCTGCCGGCCGGGAGGTCGGCCAGCACGGTGATCAGGGCCTGGGCGGCCGTCTCGCCGTCTTTGCCTGGGCTGCGGCCGGGTGCGCGGGTGATGGTCATGAGGGGGTCTCCCTGCCTACCGTGCCGCGGAGCACCGCACGGCGGTCTCGCGGCATGAGTTCGGCCAGACGACGCCCTGGTCTCGAGCGCCCGGCACGGCCCGCGGCGACTGGATCGCGGCTGATTTGACGATCCGCCGAGGCCATCCGGCGCCGGAGGCGAATCCAGCGACGGATGCAGATACGGTTCGTTCAAACTACCGCGCCGCCCGGCTCCCGGGCAAGACAAGCACCACCGAACGTGGTCAGGAGACCTCGGAGAGTTCGTCCTCGTCCGAGCCGGCGTCGGAGCCGGAATCGTCGGCGTCGGTGGTGCCGGTCACGGTGCGGTACACCCGCTCCAGCTCCGTCGCGGTGCGCTCCCAGGTGTAGCGGGAGCGGACGCGGTCGATCGCGGCGCTGGCGAAGCTCATCCGGCGCACCTCGTCGCCGAGCAGGGCCCGCAGGGCGCCGGCCAGCGCGTTGGGGTCGCGGGGCGGGACGAGCACGCCGGTGACGTTGTCGATGACGCTCTCGCCGATGCCGCCGACCTCGTAGGCGACCACCGGCACGCCGCAGGACATCGCCTCCAGCGGGGTCAGGCCGGACGGCTCGTACCAGGGGGCGCAGGCCAGGACGTCGGCGGAGCGGTACCAGCCGGCCAGGTCCTCCTGGCTGACCGCGCCGACGATGCGGACGCGGTCGGCGACGCCGTGGGCGTCGGCCAGCTGCAGCAGCCGGCGGGCCTCGGGGTCGGCGTCGATGTCGCGGGGCGGGCGGGCCGGGTCGGGGCCGCCGACGATCACCAGCTCGGCCCCCGGCACGCGGCGCAGCGCCTCGACGAGGTCGCCGAAGCCCTTGCGCGGCACGAGCGGGCCGACGGTGAGGATGCGGCGCAGCCCGGGGCGGCGGTGGTCGGCCGCCGGGCCGGACGGCGTGAAGGTTTCAGGGTCGACGCCGGGCGGGACGATCACGGTCGTGGCGCGCCGGATGCCCATGCGGCCGAGGTCGGCGACCTCGTCCTCGCTCTGGGCCACCACCCGGTCGGCGAGGGAGCCCAGCGTGCGCTCCATGCCCGCCCGGGGGCCCGGTCCGGCGTTGTGGTCGACGGGCAGGTGGCGGCGCTCGGCCGCGGCGAGGCCGTGGAAGGTCACCACCACCGGCCGGCGCACGTCCGCGGTGGCGGTGAGCGCGGCGAGGCCGGAGAGCCAGTAGTGCGCGTGCACGACATCCGGGCCGCCGTCCGGCCCGCCGGATTTCCACCGGTCGGCCAGCGCCCGGCCGAAGTCACCCATGAGGGGAAGCTGGTCGTCGGCCGGCAGCGGCTGCACGGGGCCGCCGGGCACGTGCTCGATCGTGACGCCGGGCGCGAACGGGACGGTCTTGGGCAGGCTCTTGTCCTCATGGCGGACGTACACGGTCACCTCGTGCGACAGCGCGCCGAGAGCCTTGGCCAGGGCCGCCACGTGCGTGTGCCGGCCTCCCGCCGTCGGTCCGCCCAGCCCGAGCGGGCTGGCCTGGGCGGAGACCAGGGCGATCCTCAACTCTGCGACCTCCACCGAAACCGACTGCGCTGACCTGCCAACGCCCCTACCCGGGCCGGATGGTGGTAAACATCAACGGGCGAGCCGCAGCCGGCCCGCCGCGGGAGCATGGACAGGAGAGGCGGAGGCATGGCCGACAGGGCCCCCGGAGAGGGCAGCAGCGCGGAGCCGGCGGAGGCACTCGCCGCGCTGGTCGCGAAGCTGCGGGCCGAGCTGACCGGGGTGCGCACCGCCATGCGGAACCGCGCGGTCATCGAGCAGGCCAAGGGTGTGCTCGTGGAGCGGCTCGGGGTCACCCCGGACCAGGGCTTCGACCAGCTCGTGCGGCTCAGCCAGCGCACCAACATCAAGCTCATCGAGGTCGCCGCGGCGATCGTGGGCACCACGTCGCCGGACCCGAACGCGCCGGATGTGGTGAATCTCATCGACGACGAGCTGCGCCAGCACGTGGCCCGCTCGCGGAGCTCGGCCCCGGCCTCGGTCAAGCCGGACGTCGTCCCCGCCTCCCCCCGGAAACGCTCGAGCCGGACCCCCGAGGTCGAGGCGCTGCAGTCCCAGCACCAGCTCCTGAGCGCCCGGATCGCGGCCGCCCGCAGCTACGACGAGATCTGCGACGTGCTCGGCACCGCCCCGACCGCGTGGCCGGCGCCCACCGCGGTGCTGCTGACCCTGCTCGACCCGGACGGCGCCCAGCGCGGCGTGGGCACGTTCGGGGTGCCGGGCGAGGTGCGCAGCCGCTGGTCGCGCATTCCCCCCGACCCGGGGGTGCCGCTGGTCGTCGCCGCGCACGAGGTGGAGACGCTGTGGCTGGCCCCCGAGCCCGGCGCCCGGCGGCGCTTCCCCGTGCTCGGCGAGCAGCCGTTCTCCGGCGAGACGCTGCTCGCGTCCCCGCTGATCTCCGGCGAGCGGGTCATCGGCGGCATCCTCATGACCTGGGCCGACGCGCTGCCCGAGGCCGAGGAGCTGCGCCGCTACGTGGCCGCGCTGCTCGAGCCGGTGGCCCGCCAGGTCGACACGCTCATCGGCGACGAGATCGCCAGCGCCTGGTTCCACGTCGCCGGCGAGGAGAGCGGGCAGGCGGCCCCGGCCCAGGTGTGGCTGCCGACCGTCGTCGACGCGCTGCACGACCCGGGCGCGCTGCTCTCCCCGGTGCACGAGGACGGGCAGCTCGTCGACTTCCGGGTGGAGTACGCCAACGGTCTGGCGCGGCAGATCTTCTCCGGGGCGCGGGTGGACCCCGACGAGGCGACGCTGCTGGCCGCGTATCCGGCGCTGGGCAGCTCGACGCTGCTGCCCGAGTTCGCGCGCGTGCTGCAGGACGGCCAGCCCCGCCGCCTCGAGGGGCTGCGAGCCGACCCGCGCACCGACGGCGTGCCCGGGCCGCAGACGCTGTCGGTGCACGCGGTGCGCCTGTGGGACCGGGTGTTCGCGGTGTGGCGGGTCGCCACCGAGGCCGACCTGCTCTACGACCAGCTGCTGCAGGCCGAGCGCATCGCCGGCATCGGCTCGTTCTGCTGGGAGCTGCGCGACCCCGAGCCGCGCTGCTCCCCCGAGCTCGTCCGGCTCTTCCACCGCGGCCAGGCCGGCGGGCGCGGCACGGACGCGAGCCGCATCCCGGTCGACGAGCTCACCGCGAGCGTGCACCCCGACGACCTGCTCGCCGTGCAGGACGCGGTGCGGCGCACCATCGTCGAGGGCAAGCAGCTGCTGGCCGAGATCCGCGGGGCCGGGCGCGTCAACGGCCGCCGGCTCCGGCTGACCGCCGAGGCGATCCACGACGAGACCGGCAACGTCACCGCGGTGCGCGGCACGGTGCAGGACGTCACCGAGGAGCGCGCGATCGAGGCCCGGCTGCGCCGCGCCGAGGAGGCCCTGGCCGCCCAGCGGCACCGGCTCGCCGACGAGCGCCGCGCGGCCGAGGCGCTGCAGAAGGCGCTGCTGCCGACCGACCCCGAGCTCGGGCACCTGGAGGGCGTCGAGATCTGCGGCCGGTGCCGCTCCCCCGAGCGGGTCGGGACGATCGACGGGGACTGGTACGACGCCACCCCGGTCCCCGGCGACGGCACGATCCTGGTGCTCGGCGACGTCGACGAGCGCGGGCTGTCCTCGATGACGACGGCGGCGCGGCTGCGCTACGCGGTGCGGGCCTACGCGACGCTGGACATGTCGCCCGGGGACATCCTGACCGCCGTGAACGGCATGCTGTGCGCGATGGAGGTGGAGCACACGGCCTGCATCATCGTGGCCCGCTACTCCCCGGGCACGCGCGAGCTGCGCTGGGCCGCGGCCGGGCAGGTCGCCCCGATCCGCTACGACGCGGCCGGGGCGGGCACCGTGCTCTCGGGCCCGCTGGGGCTGCCGCTGGGCGAGGTCGACCAGATGCGGTACTCGGACGCGGCCGTCACCCTCGCCCCCGGCGACCGCGTGCTCTTCTACACCGGCCTGAACGCCACGGTGTCCCGGCGCCGGGGCGGCGGCCTGGACCTCGTGCGCCGCGCCGGGGAGAGCGTGGACCTGGCCGACTTCGACGCGGTGGTGTCGCACATCATGACGGTGCTGAACGTCCCCGAGGACGAGGACGTGTGCGCCATGCTGGTGCACGTGGCCTGATCTCGGGGCTTTTCGATAAGTCGGGCGCTCCGCGCCACGACTTATCGCATTTATACCCCGCCAGGCGACAAGTCCGGCATATCGGTATTGCAGGCGTTCGCAGCGCTCTCTTTTACAGCGCTCTCGAGTCCCAGTCCCAGGGCAGGGAGAGGCCGTCGAAGCGGCCGAGGGCGTCGCGGTGGCGGGCGGCGACCACGATGCGGTCCGGGCCGAGGTGGGCCAGCAGGTCGTCGTCGCCGAAGTAGCGCACCTGCGGGTCCGGCCACTGCCACAGACCGTCGTCGAGCTCGCGGAGGCGCAACCGCACCGCGCGGACCGCCCCGGCGGGCGGGGACATGAGGACCAGGCCGTGCAGCGGGGCGTAGGTGGCCTCGTAGACGGCCGCGTAGACCAGGAACCGCGACAGCGGCAGGCCGGTGCGCACCTCGTCATTCTCGATGACCTCGGGGTCCGGGTCGCCGGCCCGGTGGGCGTCGGCGTCGTAGGCGTACCAGTCGGTGGCACCCTGCCAGAAGCGGGGGCCGCCCGGCGGGAGCATCTCGTGGTCGCGGCTCAGCGGGTAGGTGTAGCGCGCCTGCAGGCGGTGCCACTCGGCCAGGGCCCGGGGGACGCCGGGCCGGGCGGGGCCGGCGGGCGGGCGGTCCGGGGGGCCGTACCAGCGGTACACGAACCGGCCCAGGCTGTCGGGCGCTACGACGTCCAACTCGTACACGCGCAACATCATGCCGCGTTGCTCATACTTAGAGTATTATAAATATAGATGGATACGCGTATTCTCCGGCGCATGCCGGACGAGTCCGCGGTCGCGGAAGGCCCACGTGAGGAGGCCGTCGACGCCTCCGTCATGGAGGATGCCGGGGTCCGGGAGCTCGCCGCGCAGTTCGAGGAGGAGAAGCCGGGGAGGCGGATCACCGGCCCGGTGGACGTCGGGGTCACCGCGGTCGCCGCGCTCGCGGCGGTGCTCGTGCTGTGGCAGGTGTTCCGGCCGCTCGCCCAGGGCAGCCAGTACTACCTCGTCATCTTCCTCGGCCTCGTCCTGCCGCTGGTGTTCGTGCTCTACCCGTCGGGTATCCGGTTCCGCAGACGTCACGCCGGCGCGGCACCACAGGACGGCCCGGTCCTCGGCGGGGGCCCGACCGCCGGGGACTGGGTCCTCGCCGCCGTCGCGCTCGTCACGTGCCTGTACCCGGTGCTGCCCTTCCAGCACGGCTACGACGGCTTCCTCGACCGCCAGGGACTGCTCGAGCCCCTCGACGTGGTGATGGGCGCGGCCCTGCTGGTGCTCGTGGTCGAGGCGTGCCGGCGCACCACGGGCTGGGTGCTGCCGGTCGTGTGCGCGTTGTTCCTGGCGTACGACTACTACGGCGGCCTGCTGCCCCAGGGCTGGGAGATCGCGCACGCGGGGCTGGACCGTCGCCGCCGGCGTGGTGCTGCTCGCGCTGGCGGGGCTGCTCGTGTTTCTCTCACCGCGAAGGAGCTCACGTGCGAACCCCGAACCTGCCGCGAACCCTGAACCTGTTGTGCGCGACGGCAGTGCTGCTGACGGGGGTGGCCGGCTGCGGGGGCCGGCAGACGCCCGCGGGGACCTCTGAGAGCGCGGCGGCGGGGGCCGCGGGCCTCGACCCCGACAAGGACATCCAGCCGCAGCGCCTCGACCTGGCCAAGACGACCGACGGCATGAAGGCGGGCACCGTCGACGGCTTCTTCTGGTCCGGCGGCCTGCCCACGTCGGGCGTCACCGACCTGTTCACCACGGCGGGCGACAAGGTGCGGTTCCTCGACATCGACGCGCTGCTGCCGAAGATGCGGCAGGTGAGCCCGGCGTACCAGGCGGGGACGATTCCGGCGGCGACGTACCGGACCGCGGCCGACGTCAAGACGATCGTGGTGCCCAACGTGCTGCTGGTCCGCTCGGACATGGACGCGGGCCTGGCCTGCGTGCTGACCAGGACCCTGGTGGAGAAGCGCGAGGAGCTGGCCAAGGCGAACCCGGCGGCGAAGGGGATCACGCTGGAGACGGTCCGCAAGACCGACCCGGTGCCCCTGCACCCGGGCGCGGCGGCCGCCCTGGACACCCTCGGCGCCGCCAAGTAGGGGCCGGCGATCCGGGCCGCCGGCCGGGCGGCCCGGATCGCCCCCGGCTCTACAGGGCCAGGATGATCTCCGTGCGCCGGGCCGGGGCGCCGTCCACCGGGGCCGGGTCGTCGTCCGCGGGGGCGACGCCGCCGGCGGCGATGCGGTCCAGCGTGCGCAGGCCGAGCGGGCGGACCGAGCCGAAGATCGTGTAGTTCGGGCGCAGCGCCGAGTCGGCGAAGACCAGGAAGAACTGGCTGCCGTTGGTGTCCGGGCCGGCGTTGGCCATGGCGAGCACGCCGCGGGCGTAGACCTTCCGCTCACCCGTCGGGTCGGTCGGGGCCGGGGGCAGGTTCGTGGGGAGCTCGTCCTTGTAGCGGTACCCGGGGCCGCCCTCGCCGGTGCCCGTCGGGTCGCCGCACTGCAGGACCTTGAGCGTCGCGTACGTGGTGAGGCGGTGGCACACGGTGCGGTTGTAGAAGCCGTGACGGGTGAGGTGCAGGAAGCTCTGCACGGTGCAGGGCGCCTCGGCGCGGTCGAGGGTCAGCGGGATCGGGCCGAGGTTGGTGAACAGCGTGACGGTGACGGTCCCGCGGGCGGGGGTGGGCCGCGGGTCGGGCGGCAGCGAGATCGGGCGCGCGGGCGGGTCGTCGGGGGTCGCGGTGTACCCGCAGGGGCCTGTGGCCGCCGCGGAATGCGCCGCCGCGGAAGCCGAAGGGGCGGCGACGGTCGCGCCGACGGCGGCGGCGAGCACCACCAGGGCGACGAGCGATCGGACCACGTTGTCCTCCATAGACAATTGACGATGTGTACCCCTGTCGGTCTAACGGATGTCGATGCGCCCGTCAAGCGCGGAAACCGGACCCGTTGAGCCGATAACACCCCGCTCACCAGCCCGTATATTGGCTGCGTGGATGCGCGAGGGCACCGGCTCGGGGTCGACTTCGGCACCTCGAACACCGTGGCGATGCTGGCCTGGCCCGACGGGCACGTCCGGCCACTGCTGTTCGACGGGTCGCCGACGCTGCCCTCGTCGGTCTATGCCGACGCGCAGCAGGGCCTGCTCACCGGGCGCGACGCGGTGCACGCGGCGCGGATCAGCCCGGAGCGGTACGAGCCGAATCCCAAGCGACGCATCGACGAACCGGCCGTCCTGCTGGGCGAGCACGAGGTCGCGACCGTGGACCTCATCGCCGCCGTCCTGGCCCGCGTGGCCGGCGAGGCGCGGCGGGTCTCCGGCGGCCCGCTCGGCCCCGCGACCATCACGTGCCCGGCGGCCTGGGCGCAGACCCGCCGCGGCGTGCTGCTCGCCGCCGCGCAGCGCGCCGGGCTCGGGGCCGTCACCCTGGTGCCCGAGCCGGTCGCCGCCGCGCAGGTGTTCTTCTCCATGGGTGGCGCGAAGCCGGGCGGGGCCTTCGTCGTCTACGACCTCGGCGCCGGCACCTTCGACGCGTCCGTGGTCCGCCACGGCGGCGGCACGTTCGACGTGCTGTCCGCCGAGGGCCTGGCCACGTCCGGCGGCCTCGACATCGACGCGGCCATCGTGGGCTTCCTCGGCGCGGTGCACGCCGGCCGCGACCCGCAGGCCTGGCAGCGGGTGACCCACCCCGCGACGAGCGCCGAGCGCCGCTCGCACCGCATGCTCTGGGACGACGTCCGCTCGGCGAAGGAGATGCTCTCCCGCACCTCCTCGACCATGATCCACGTGCCGTCCCTCGAGTCCGACGTCCCGCTCGGCCGCGACCAGTTCGAGCAGCTGGCCCGCCCCATCCTCACCGCGACGGTGACCGCGACCCGCGCGGCCATCGCCGCCGCGGGCCTGACCCCGGCCGAGGTGCAGGGCGTCTTCCTGGTCGGCGGCGGGAGCCGGATTCCGCTGGTCGCGACGCTGCTGCACCAGGCGGTCGGGATCGCGCCGACGGTCGTGGAGCAGCCGGAGCTCGTGGTGGCCCAGGGCGCGGTCGGCGCCTCGGCGAGCTTCACGACCCCCGCGTTCACGCCACCCACGGCCGCACCGCCGGCCACGGCCGCACCGCCGGCCACCGCCCGCGCGGCGGTCCCGGTGGCACCGATCTCCCCGGCCGCCTACTCGGCGGCGGCCCCGGTCTCTCCTGTGTCGCCGATCTCCGCGTCGCCGTTTTCCGCGTCGCCGATCTCGGCGCCCCCGGTTTCCGTGCCCCCGGTTTCCGTGCCCCCGGTTTCCGTGCCCCCGGTGCCCGCCCGCACCCCCGCGCCCCCGCCCGCCCCCGTGCAGCCCCCCAAGAAGAGGCGCACCGGCGTCCTGATCGCCGCGGTGGTGGTCGTGCTGCTGATCCTCGGCGGCGGCGCCTACGGCATCAGCAAGCTCATGAGCGACGGCGGCGACGGTTCCACGTCCGGCTCGGGCTCGGGCCCGAGTTCGGGCTCGGACAACAGCTCCGAGGTCCAGGCGGACATCACCCTCGACAACGTCGACTGGGCGGCGAAGGCCTCGGACTATGACGAGCAGGCGGGCAAGACGGTCGCCTACAACTGCCCGAAGGACGGCTTCATCGGCACGGTGTGGGGCTCCGGCCCCTACACCACGGACTCCTCGGTCTGCACCGCCGCCGTCCACGGCGGCCGTATCTCCCTGCAGGACGGCGGCCGCGTGGTCATCAAGATCGTCCAGGGCCAGGACGAGTACTCGGGCACGCTCCAGCACGGCATCAACACGTCGAGCTACGGTCAGTGGCCCTGGGCCTTCGAGATCATCAGCTGACATGAGCATGGCCGGAGCGCTCTGGCGGGGGCTCGTCACCGGCTTCGCCGCCGTCGTCATCACGCTGGCCGCGATCGTGGGGCCGGCCCGGCTCGCCCTCGCCTTCGCGCAGTGGTGACGATCTACCGGTGCTGCCCGGCCTGGAGCGGGTGCTGGTGATCCTGGCGCTGGCGCCGGTCATCCTCGCCGTTCTGGGCCCGCTGATCGCCCATCTCCTGGGGTTGCCCCGAGCCGTGGCTCTTCGCGATGCCGGCCGCCGGGCTCGTCGTCCTCGCGTGCGTCGGGATCGGCGCCCGCGACCCATCCTGGACCCTGCTGCTAGGGATCACAGCGGTGACGGTGGCCGCGCACAGCCCGATCGCCGTCCATGCCCACGCCGCGAGTTCGGCATGCAGCCGCTCGCCGGGCGCCGTTCGCGACACCGGCGGCCGCCGACGGCACACACCTCACCCCAGGGCCGAGCCCGCCCGTGACGCCCGCGGTCGCCGGCGGCACGGCTTCCCCGCGCGGGCGGGCGGCGGGGCGGTCACAGTGTCTGGGTGGCCGCCACCGCCAGGAGCTCGCTCGAGTGGCTGCCGAAGACGCCCACCGTCGGCGGGCGGGGTGTGAAGCCCGGCAGGCTCGTCAGGCCGTCGCTGCCGTCGACCAGGCGCAGCTTGTACGCGCCGGTGCCGCTCAGCACCAGCGTCACGTCCAGGCCGGCCGGCGGAGGGCCGTGGAAGACGACGCCGAAGCGGTCCTGGTCCTCGATGTACGTCGTGGCGGCCCGGCCCTCGACCGTCGCCGAGACCACGCGGTGGTCGCCGACCTCGCCGTAGAAGGACAGGAAGCGCACGTCGCGCTTGGAGGCGATGCGCAGGTGCAGGGTCCGCCGGTCGCCCGCGGTCTCGTCGGACAGGATCGTCGCCTCGGGGGCCGGCAGGTTCGCGGCCTCGGCCGGGCCGACCGACAGATCGCCCGCGGGCAGGACCGGGAACTGGCGGTTGAGCTGCTGGTGGCCGTGCACGTAGGCGCTGGTCCACGCGCCCGGGGACTGCTCCAGGCTCACCCACTCGGCGGTGCCGGTGTCGCGGTCCAGGGCGTACATGAGGTGCGTCGGCTCCGGATGACCCTCGTCCCAGTTGTCGGCGACCATGCCCGTCGTGGTGCACACGAGCGCGACGACCAGGGCCGCCACCGCCGGGGCCGAGCCGAGGCGGCGGTGCCGGGGCGCGGTCGTCGCGCGGAACAGCGGCTCGACGGCGGGCAGCGCGGCCAGGCCGAGCAGCATCGCGAACAGGGCCGGGGCCGCGCCCGTGGCCAGGCCGAGCGCCGGGAAGAACAGGGCCACCGTGGGCGCCAGCACCAGAGTCGCCACCGCCGCCCCCAGCGTCAGCAGGCCCACCTTCACCAGCGGATGGCGGGCGTACAGCGCCGCAATGCCCGCCACCGACCCCACCAGCGCCGGAACGGCCACCAGGTAGGAGCCGCCGGGAATGGCCGCGGCGAACAGGGCGCCCAGCACCGCCAGCAGCCCGAGCGCGCCCGTGGCCAGCGGGACCGGCCCGATGCGGCGGCGGCTGAGCGCATACCACCCCAGGAGCACGGCCGCCGCCAGCGCGACGACGCCGAAGCGGAACCAGGTCGGCCGGGCCGGGTCCAGCAGCTCGCCGTAGCCGGGCCGGATCGCGACGAGCACCGTCCACAGCAGCTGGGCGGCGACCGCGACGGCGATCAGCGGCACCAGGGCGAGCCCGAGCCCCGCCAGGGTCCTCGGCACAGACGTCAGGCCGCGGCGGCGGGCCAGCAGCGTCAGCGCGGCGACCGCGAGCAGGGCCAGGATCGCCAGCGGCCACGTCAGGGCGGCCGGGTAGCGGACCAGGAGGCCGGCGAACGGGAAATACACGGCGTCGCCGCTCGCGGGCCGCATGAGTGGCGGCAGGTCGGCCCGGCCGAACTCGCGGGCCAGCGCCAGGGCGTTGTCGCCGTGGTGCTGCAGGCTGGCGCGGTTCATGGTGGAGGGCCGGTCGAACGGGCTGTGGTAGACCGAGGAGCCGTCGATGTACGCCGTGTTGAGCCCCGTGAACCGGGTCTGCGCCAGGAACGGGGTGAAGTCGGTGTCGTTGGACAGCAGCCGGTAGACCTCGACGGCCAGGCTCGTGCCGACCGGATGGGGCGTGCGCGCGTAGACGCCGATCAGGTCGGCGTTGCCCTCGGAGGTCTGGAACATCACCGCCGGGCCGCTGCTGCCGCGCGCCTCGAAGTTGAGCACGACCGACTGCCGCTGGCCGAGCGGGTGCCGGCTCACGAACGCCTCGGCGCCGCAGAGGCACGCCTCCTCGGCGTCGGTGAACACGAACACGATGTCGTTGCGCGGCTTCGCCCCGCCGCCCTGGGTGAGCGCCCGCGCCACCTCGAGCAGCGTGCTGGTGCCCGCGCCGTCGTCGTTGGCGCCGAAGCTGACCTGCACCGAGTCGTAGTGGGCCATGAGCACGACCTGCCCGGCGGAGCCGGTCCCGGGCAGCACCGCGACGACGTTGCGCACGTGGGCCATGCCGCCGTCGCCGAACTTGCCCGCGTTGACCCCGACCGTGTCCTGCACCTCGGGCTTGAGCCCGTAGCCGGTCAGCGTGTCGATGATGTACTGCCGCACCCGGTCCGCGGCCGGGCTCCCGGTGACGTGCACCTCCTGCCCCATGCGCCGCACGTGCTCGAACGCCCGCGCCGCGGAGAACTCGTCCGCCGCGATCGAGGCCGGCCGGGCGGAGGGCGGCTGGACGTCGGCGATCCCCAGGGCCGCGACCAGCGCGAGCACCACCAGCACCACGGCCGCGACCACGGGCCGCCGCGGCACCTCCCCGAAGGCCGAAGGCGGTGCGGAAGGGGGTGGGGTTTCGTCGGGCACGGGTCTCGTCCTCCAGGAGCGGTGCAGGGGTGCCCACATTCTGCACGCAGGGTCCGACAGTTTCGCCGGGGCCGTTCAGGTCGAGTGCATAGCGTGATGTCGCCCGAACGGAGTGCTCCGGTTCATGAACGGGTGCCGCTCGGTTGTTGACGGCCAAATCGGCCCGCGGACTGCCTAGCGTCATCGTCCATGAACAACGAACTCACCCCTGCCGCCGCCGTCGAGTTCGACGCCGGCTACCTGGCCACCGCCGAGCTCGACGCCCGCTTCTACCTCGACCAGGTCATGGCCATGGTCGGCGTCGACGGGCTCGTGGAGGCCCTCGCCCAGCCGTTCCTGCTCGCCAAGGTCGACCAGCACGCCGCGGCCGTCCGGGAGAGCCTGACCGCCGCCGGGAAGCGGATCGGGCCGCTGTCGCTGGCCGCGTACGCGCGCTCGGTCATCGCCGTGCACCAGCGCCACGGCCGTCCGCTGCCCACCCCGGAGACCGTCAACTGGGCCGACGCCGACTGGACGGTCCTGCGTCTGGTCGCCGTCTGCCACCTGGCCGACGACGCCGACGCGTTCTGAACCGGCAAACGCCCGTCAGCAAAAACGCCCGTCAGCAGAGCGCCGTCAGCGTCGACGGCCCTGAGACTCGTTCCACCGGAAGTGCACGAACAGCCGCCCGAAGTTGTCCGAGTCCTTCTCCACCCGGTGATACAGCGCCTTGATCTCCCGCTGGTCCAGGAACCGCAGCACCCGCTTCTTGAGCTGCCCGGACCCCTTCCCCGGAATGATCTCGACGAGGGTGGCCCGCTTGGCCACCGCCTCGTCGATGATCCCGCGCAGCGCCTTGTCGATGTCGGTGCCGCGGTTGAAGATGTCGTGGAGATCGAGCTTGAGCTTCACCCCACCAGCGTAGTGCCGGTCACCGGGTGCCCCGCCGCCTTCCAGGCCTGGAAGCCGCCGTCCAGGTCGGTCGCCCGGTGCAGCCCCAGGTCCTGCAGGGCCGCCGCGGCCAGCGACGACGTGTAGCCCTCGGAGCAGAACACGACCACCGGCAGGTCGTAGCGGTCGGCAATGTCCAGCCGCGCGTCGCTGCGCGGGTCGAACCGCCATTCGAGCACGTTGCGCTCGATGATCAGCGCCCCCGGGATCTCGCCCTCGCGGGCGCGCTGCGCGGCCGGGCGGATGTCCACCAGTACGGCACCCTCGGCGAACGCCAGCCGAGCCTGATCGGCGTCGAGTCGGTCGAGGCGGGAGCGGGCCTCGGCGAGGATCACGTCGATCCCGCGACCGGCGGCGACGGCCGCGCTCACCAGTCGGCCCCGGCGCTCGTCACGGACTCGACGGACAGGCGGCCGTCGTGCAGGCGGTAGCGGGTCATGGCGGCGAGCGCCGGGCCGTACGCGTGCACGGTCACGGCCGGCTTGTCGCCCGCGTTCACGATGCGGTGCACGAAGTGCGCGCCGAAGCGGTGCCCCTCCCCCGGCCCGTACGCGGAGCTCACGAGCCGGCCGCCCTGCACCGTCTGCTCGACGACCTCGCCGGAGACGACGGTGAACGCGCCGGCCGAGCCGCCGTGGTCGTGCAGGTCGGTGCCCTGGCCCGGCAGCCAGGTCAGCAGCCAGACCTCGTGGTCGCCGGCGACGGCGAGGCGGCCGTACCAGCGCTGCACGGGATCGAAGCGGGGCGCGAAGGCCCACTCGTCCGGGTCGGCGGCGTGGCCCTGGGCGATCGACAGGAGATCGGTCGCGCGGGCGACCGTGGTGACGACAGGCATGCGGTTCTCCAGTAATCGGACGTACTAGATAGGAATTAAAGCAGACGTCGAGCCCTCGTGGCCGCAGCCGCGGGCGGCAATGACCGGAACGGGTGGGGCCTTCCGCGAGCGGGGCTCTAGCGGGAACAGCGGGCGCCGGCGTGCCGAACGAGGTCAATGACCAGTCGTCGGGTCAACAGCGCCATACTGCCGATGGTGCCGACGGCGCCAGGCGAGCGTCAACCGATGTCCAACATACGGGAATCGCGTGATATTCGGCGCTGTCAGCGAATGTCAGGCGAATGTGCGCGGTTTGACAGCGTCCCGGTGCACGCTGCACGGGTCAGACGAGACATTCCACAGGGGGAACGAGTCATGAGTCTCGCTTTCCAGGCAACCGGCCTGGTCAAGCGCTTCGGCAAGACCACCGCGCTGGCCGGGGTGGACCTGGCCGCGGAGTCCGGGACGGTGCTGGGAGTCCTCGGGCCCAACGGCGCCGGGAAGACCACCGCGGTGCGCATCCTGGCCACGCTGCTGCGCCCGGACGCGGGCCGGGCGGTCGTCGGCGGGTACGACGTGCAGCGCAACCCGGCCCAGGTGCGCCGCATCAGCGGCCTGACCGGCCAGTTCGCCTCGGTCGACGAGGACCTGACCGGCACCGAGAACCTTGTCATGATCGGGCAGCTGCTCGACCTGCGGGCCAAGGAGGCCAAGGCGCGGGCGAAGAGTCTGCTGGCCGAGTTCGACCTCAGCGAGGCGGCGGACCGGCCGGCCAAGACGTACTCGGGCGGCATGCGGCGGCGCCTCGACCTCGCCGCGAGCCTGGTCGGACGGCCGGCGATCGTGTACCTCGACGAGCCCACGACCGGCCTGGACCCGGCCAAGCGCGAGGACGTCTGGAACATGGTGCGCGCCCAGGTGCGGGAGGGCACGACGGTACTGCTGACGACGCAGTACCTCGAGGAGGCCGACGCGCTCGCCGACGAGATCTCCGTGATCAACCACGGCAAGGTCATCGCCCACGGCACGCCCGCGCAGCTCAAGCACATCGTGGGCGGCCAGACCATCAGCGTCCGCCCGGCCGACCCGGCGCACCTGGACACGGTGTCGACGATCCTCGCCACCGTGTCGGGCAACCAGCCGGAGTCGCACGGGCGCGGGGTGCTCTCGGTGCCGGTCGCCGACGACAGTGCCATGACGGCGGTGGTACGGCGGCTGGACGAGGCCGGCATCGGCGTCATCGAGCTGTCGCTGCACCTGCCCAGCCTCGACGAGGTCTTCTTCACACTCACCCGCGAGCGGCAGGAGGTGGCGGCGTGACGACCACGACCACGCAGGCGAAGTCCGGCGAGGACACCCCGTTCATCGCGGCCGTCCCGGCGCGCCCGTTCGGCCTCGTGCGGCACAGCCTGGTGATGGCCCGCCGCAGCCTGATCAAGACGATGCGCCAGCCGGAGCAGCTGCTGGACGTCACCCTGCAGCCGATCATCTTCATCGTCCTGTTCGTGTACCTCCTCGGCGGCGCCATCGCCGGCGACCGCCACGAGTACATGCAGTTCCTGCTGCCGGCGCTCATGGTGCAGAACGTGCTCTTCGCGTCGGCGCCCACGGGCGTGAGCCTCAACACCGACATCAAGACGGGCGTCTTCGACCGCTTCCGGAGCCTGCCCATCGGCCGCTCGGCCCCGCTCATCGGCGGCGTCATCGGCGACATGATCCGCTTCGTGGTGTCGATCGGGGTGATGATCGGGGTCGGCTACCTGCTCGGTTTCCGGATCACCACCTCGTTCCCCGAGGCGCTCGCCGCCTGCCTGCTCGTCATGTTCATGGCGTTCTGCTTCAGCTGGATGTTCGTCCTGCTGGGCATGATCGTGCGCGAGCCCGGCGCGGTGCAGGGCCTCGGCTTCGTGATCATGTTCCCGCTGACCTTCGGGACGAACGTGCTCGTGCCGACCGACACGCTGCCGGGCTGGCTGCAGGCGTGGGTGAAGGTCAATCCGGTCGCGGACGCCATGCAGGCGGCCCGCGGGCTGATGGTCGGGCAGGGCGCCGTGGCCGGACCGGTCGTCAAGACGCTGATCTGGTCCGTGGCGATTCTGGCGGTGTTCGCGCCGCTGGCGGTGCGCGCCTACCGCCGCAAGGCGTAGCCGGGTGCCGTAGTCGGCTGCTTCGGCCCGCGGCGGGGGTATGCCGCGGGCCGAGGCCGTGTCAGGCCGGCAGCGACCCGGGATCGACCAGCGCCAGGGCCTCGGCCCGGGGCATGCTCAGGCCGCCGGCCACGGCCGCCTCGAACGCGTCGTCGCCCAGCGCCGCACGCAGTGCCGCCAGGCGGGCGGTCCAGTCCGCGTTGGACGCGTCGCGGGTGCCGGCCAGCCGCTGCGCGGCGCCCAGCGTCGCCGCGGCGCGTGCGGGGTCGCCGCAGGCCTGCGCCAGGCCGGCCACGCCGATCGCGACCTTGCCGATCACGGGCATGTCGTGGGCACCGAGCGCGAGCCGCATCGCCTCGGCGAGGCGGGCACGGGCCAGGCCGGGTTCCCCGCGGGCGAGGTCGATCTCGGCCCGGGCGGTGATGACGATGGCCTTGTACTGCGGTGCCACCAGCGGCAATCCCACCTGCAGCCGCCAGGCCTCCTGGTAGAGCCGCTCCGCCTCGGCCAGGTCGCCCTCGGCGCGGGCCAGGTGCCCCAGCTCCAGCATCGCGTGGGACACGTCGCGGGCCGGCTGGCCGGCGTCCTCGACGAAGTCGCACAGCCGGGCCCGGGCCACCTCCAGCCCCTCGGTGTGCCGGTGCAGGGCCGCGCGGCTGACGAGCAGGTAGGCCTCGCTGGAGCGGATGCCGAGGCGGCGGTGCAGCTCGATCGACTCCTCGAAGTGCGCGGCGGCGGCGGCGAAGTCGCCGCGGCGGGTGCGCGCGTCGGCCAGCGAGGCCAGCGTCATCGCCAGGCCCCAGCGCTCGCCGATCTCGCGGAACGCGGCCGCGGAGGCGGTGAGCTCGTGCAGCATGCCGTCGATGTCGCCGTCGTTCTCGCGCAGGTGGCCGAGCACCGAGTGCAGCATGCCGCGCGCCCACGGGTCGACCGGGCGGGCGAGGCGGGAGCGCACGAGCGCGGTGCCGTGCTCGCTGTCGTCGCGGAACAGCGACACCACCGGCGCGACGAGCTCGACGAACGGGTGCCCGCCGGGCGGCACCGCCAAGGACTCGGCGATCAGGTCGTCCAGCTCCGCCCGGTCGAACTGGAAGTCCCCCGCGAAGCCGCTGTTGACCAGGTGCATCGAGCGCACCACGAGCCGCAGGTCGGCCGGCACCGCGCCGGGGTCGCGCTCCCCCGCCGCGAGGATCCGCCGCAGCCACAGCGCCGACTCCGCGTGGTTGTCCTCGAACGTCCAGAACCACCCGCTGGCCGCCCCGAGCCGGAACGCGCGGGCCGTGTCGCGCGACTCGCACAGGTATCCGACGGCGGCGTGCACATTGTCCTGCTCCGGCCGCAGCCGATCGAGCCACTCGAGCTGCGCGCCGGTGCGCAGGTGCGGCTCGGCCCGCTCCATCAGCTCCAGGAAGTAGCGGGCGTGCTCGGACCGCACCGCCTCGGCGGTGCCCCGCCGCCCGAGCTCCTCGAGCGCGAACTCGCGGATCGTCTCGAGCATGCGATACCGCAGGGGGCCGGTGCCGGGCGCGATCTGCAGCAGCGACCGGTCGACGAGCGCGTGCAACAGGTCCTCGGGCCCGGCACCGGCACCGGGATCCAGGGCGGCGCTGACGGCCGCGGCCGCGTCGGCGTCGAAGGTCGCCGGGAACACCGCCACCGCCTCGGCGAAGGTGCGCTCCTCCTCGCCCAGCAGGTCCCAGCTCCAGGCGACCACGGCGTGCAGGGTGCGGTGGCGGGGCAGGGCGGTGCGGCTGCCGCCGGTGAGCAGGCGGAAGCGGTCGTCCAGGCGGGCCGCGACCTGCAGCGGGGTGAAGGAGCGCAGCCGGGCCGCGGCCAGCTCGATGGCCAGGGGCAGCCCGTCCAGCCGGCGGCAGATCTCGACGACGGCGGCCGCGTTGCCCGGCGTCACCTCGAAGCCGGGGCGCACCGCCGCCGCCCGGTCGCGCAGGAGTTGCACGGCCGGGGACGCCGCCGCCGACTCCGGGGTGGCCGCGGCCGGCAGGGGCAGCGGGCCGACCGGGAAGAGGGTCTCGCCGAGGATGCCCAGTGGCTCACGGCTGGTGGCCAGGATGCGCAGCTTCGGGCAGCGACCCAGCAGCTCCTCGCTCAGGGCCGCGGCGGCGTCGATGACGTGCTCGCAGTTGTCGAGGACGAGCAGGACCCCGGGCAGGGCCAGCGACTCGGCGAGCTGGTCGACGATGTCGCCGCGGCGGGGGCGGCGGGCCGCCTCCGGCTGGACCAGCCCTCCGGCGGCCAGGGTGCGCAGGATCACCACCGGCACCTCGGCGGCCTCGGCGACCGGGGCCAGCTCGACCAGCCAGGCGCCGTCGGGCAGCTGCCGGGCCAGCTCGCCGGCGACCGTGGTGGCGAGACGCGTCTTGCCCGCGCCGCCGGGGCCGACCAGCGTGACGAGGCGGCTGTCGGCGACCTGGGCGGCGAGCCGTTCCACCTCGCCGGTGCGGCCGACGAAGCTGGTCAGGGCCGCGCGCAGGTTGCCGCCGCGGGCCGGGCGGGCGCCGTCGCGCAGGACGGCGACGTGGGCGTCGCGCAGCTCGGGCGACGGGTCGGCGCCGAGCTGGTCGGCGAGGCGGGCGCGGCAGTCCTCGAACG
Source organism: Dactylosporangium thailandense (assembly GCF_059739745.1). Classification (NCBI taxonomy): domain Bacteria; kingdom Bacillati; phylum Actinomycetota; class Actinomycetes; order Micromonosporales; family Micromonosporaceae; genus Dactylosporangium; species Dactylosporangium thailandense. The sequence goes on along the minus strand of NZ_AP029195.1, from coordinate 11,456,080 downwards.
CGGCCAGGGCCTCGGCCGGGCGGCCGTCGGCGTGCAGTGCCCGCACCAGCAGGGCGACGAGCCGCTCGCGCAGCGGGTGGGCGACGACGAGCTCCTGCAGCCAGGCGATGACGGCGGCGCGGCCGCTCACGTCCGGGCCGGGGTCGCCGGACGCCGGGTGACCAGGCGCCCCGAAATCCGAATCCACGGGGTCGGAACCCGCGGATTCGGAATCCGCGGAGTAGGGAGACGCCGGGTCGGGGGATGCGAAGCCGGAGGCCTCGACGAGGTCCTCGGTCGCGGTCAGCCGCAGCTCCGCCCAGCGGGCCGTGACCGCGTCGGTCTCGCCGGGGCCGAGGTCGGCCAGGGCCGGGCCGCGCCACAGGGCGAGGGCCTCGCGCAGCAGCCGGGTGGCGGCCGCCCGCTCGTCGGCCCGCAGCGCCCGGCGGCCCTCGGCGACGAGCCGCTCGAAGCGCACGGCGTCGACGGCGGTGGGGTCGACGCCGAGCCGATATCCGCGCGGGCCCGACTCCAGCTCCGCCGGGTTGCCCAGGGCCTTGCGCAGCCGGGAGACCAGCGACTGCACGGCGTTGGCGGGGTCGGCCGGCACCGGGCCGTCCGGCCACAGGGCCTCGACCAGCCGCTCGACGCTCACGAACCGGCCCGGCTCCAGGGCCAGGCGGGCGAGCAGGGTGCGCAGCCGGGCCCCGCCGACCTCGACCGGCCGGCCGTCGATCTCGACCGACAGCGGCCCGAGCACCCCCACGCGCATGCCCTAACTGTGCCATCCGGGTACGACAAAGAACGCGCCGCGAGATCCGGTCAAGAGCGACGAATGGCCCGTCGGGCGAAAAATGCGGATATGTCGTGGCGCGAAGCGCCCGACATATCAACCGGCGAGCAGAAAGCGGGGCCGGGCGAATCGCGCCCGGCCCCGCAAGAAGACCACGTCAGTAGATGCTCACGCCGTACACGCTGAGCGGCTCGGTGACCGGCTGGAAGTACGTCACCCCGCCGCTGGTGCAGTTGCCACTGCCCCCCGACGTCAGACCGATCGCCTTGGTCCCGTCGAACAGCGAGCCGCCCGAGTCGCCCGGCTCCGCGCACACCGTGGTGCGGATGAGGCCCGAGACCCGGCCCTCGGAGTACGTGACGGTCGCGTTGAGCTGCGTGACCGAGCCGCTGCGCACGCCGGTCGTGCTGCCGCTGCGGCGCACCGACTCGCCCACGAACGCGTTGGCCGCGGTGGTGATCTCCTGGTAGGAGCTGCCGCCGAGCGACACGTTGCCCGCGTGGGTCACGCCCGCGGCGTACTTCACGATGCCGTAGTCGTTGCCCGGGAAGCTCGTGCCGGAGCGCGTGCCGAGCACCGACCCGCTGCTGGTGGTCCACGTCGCGCCGATGTTCGTGCAGTGCCCGGCGGTGAGGAAGTAGTACGTGCTGCCGCTGACCACGTTGAAGCCGAGCGAGCAGCGGGCGCCGCCGGTGTAGATGGCCTGGCCGCCCGAGATGGTCGGCTTCAGCGCGGCGCCGAGGCGCTCGATGCGCGCGCCGCTGCCGAGGCTCGCCACGAGGGTCTCGAGGGTCTTGACGTGCTCGGCCGGGACGGTCGGGTCGATCGACACGATGACCTGGTTGGCGACCGGGTCGACGGCCCAGGCGGTGCCGGGGATCGAGGCCTTGGCGTCGAGCGTCGAGGTGATCTTCGCCAGCGCGGCCCCGCTGTGCGTGACCTTGCGCGCCACGGCGCCGCTCGCCTCGACGGTCGCCGCGGTCGACGCGTCGGTGACCGTGACGACCATCTTGCCGAGGCCGGCGTCGTAGTAGGAGCCCGCGGTCCGGGTGCCCAGCTGGGCGACCAGGGCATCGGTCGACTTCGCGGCGAGCGCCGTCTGGTCGGCGGCCGCGAGGGCAGCGGACGGCGTGATCACGGCACCGGCGGCCAGACCGGCGGCGATCGCCGCGAGCAGCCTGGATGAGGTCTTGGTGGGTCTCACGTGAGCCTCCCCTATATCGGAGCCGATAAATATCGGCCGCGACCGATGCTTTCATCGGGAAGGAACCCACACAAGATTCACGGGCGATTTACCTCATAGCACCCGAGTCATACTTTTACGCCGATGATCCCGTCGAGCAGGAACTCGCTCACGGGCCAGTAGTGGTACGGCTGGACGTTGTCGTCGATGGGCACGGTGACCGCGACGCGGCCCTCGGCCTCGCCGACGAACAGCGCCGGGTCGTTGCTGTCGGCGAACGACACCACCTCGAGCCCGGCCGCGGCGGCCGCCCCGGCGAACCCGTGATCGGCGACGACGAGGTCCGGGGGCGCCTCACCGAGCCGGTCGAGCTCGGCCAGCATGGCCCGCATGCCGTCCGGCGAGTGGGTGTGCCACAGCGCGATCCCGCGCTCCGCGGCGACGGCGACCCCGCCGATGTACCGCACCGCCAGCGGCAGCTCCCGCCCCATGTAGTGCCCCGGCGACGCGAACGGCGCGCCCGGCGCCGGCTGCAGCAGCTCGCATCCGGCCGCCCGCAGCGCCGCCGCGACGGCCAGGTGGACCTCGATGATCCCGGCCGGGTGCCCGGTCGCGACGATCACGCGCTCCCGCCGCTGCGCGGCCTGGCGCAGCCGGTCCCGCATGCGCTCGAGCGCGCGGGCGGTCTTGTGCGGATCGATGACATCGGTGCCGGTCGAGCGCTCGGGGTCGGGGTCGATGCCCACCCGCTCGGCCATGACCGCGAGGACCTCGGCGAGGGTCCACGCCTTGAGCGGGGGGAGACCGAAGAGATAGCCCTCGCGGCCCTCGGCGAAGGCGGCCGCGTTGCCGTGGTTGGAGTCGCGCGTGGTCTCGACATCGCCGGCGAGCAGGGCCTCGCGAAGATGATTCACAAGCTCAGGCATATGAACCATCCTAGGTACGGGGCCGTACATCAACGAGAAAAGCGGCTTAAGGTCACAGCATGGCCGAGATCTACCTCGAGACGGGCAGGAAGAAGGTCTTCGCCGGGAGCCTCGAATGGCCCGGCTGGGGACGCTTCGGCAAGAGCGAGCAGGACGCGATCGAGGCACTGCGCGCGTACGGCGCCCGCTACGCCCCCATCGCCACCGCCGCCGGGTTCAGGTTCCCCGCGGCCCCGCGGCTCAGCGTGGCCGAGCGGGTGCCGGGCACGGCGACGACCGAGTTCGGCGCGCCCGACGGCCGGCCCGAGGCCGACGGCCGGGCGGTCACCGCGGCGGTCGCGGCCCGCCACACCAAGCTGCTGCGCGCCGCTTGGGAGGCCTTCGACGCGTACTCCGCCGAGGCCCCCGAGGAGCTGCGCAAGGGCCCGCGGGGCGGCGGCCGCGACCGGGACAAGATGGTCGGGCACGTGCACGACTCCGAGGCCGCGTACGCCCGCAAGATCGGCGTCAAGCTCAAGCCGGCCGAGCTGGAGGGGCTGCGCGACGCCGTCATCGAGGTCCTGGGCACCCCCAGCGACGGCGGGCCGCTCACCGGGAACGGGTGGACGGCCCGGTACGCCGCCCGCCGCTTCGTCTGGCACGTGCTGGACCACCTGTGGGAGATGCAGGACCGCTCAGGCGTGGAAGCCGCTCAGTAGCTCGGCCTCGGCCTCCACCTCGCGCGCGACGCGGGCCGGCAGCGGTACGAACGGATCCCACACGACCCGGGAGCCGGACAGCTTCCAGGTCCCCGCGACCTGCCCGTCGACCAGGAACGTCCCGATCGACTGGGGCATCCGCATGTGGAAGATCTTCGAGCGGTGCTCCTCCGGCAGGATCAGCGTCCGCCGCGCGTGCACGAGCAGCGCGGCGTCCCAGGTCGGCAGGAACCGTACCGGTGCCGGGGTTTCGGGATCGGGCAGCGGCGCATCCGGCAGGTCGACCAGCTCGCGGCCCCGCTCGTCGGTGAACCGGCGCAGCTCGAGCCGGCCGAGCACGGCGGTGATCGCGTCGGCGGACAGCCCGGCCCAGGTCGCGATCTCGGTGCGGTGGGCGGGGCCGAACGCGCCGAGGTAGCGGCGCACCAGGTGCTCGCGGGCCTCCGCCTCGCCGATCGCGGACGGGCCGATCCAGTCCTCGGCCAGGCCGTAGACGTCGGCCCGGCGCCGTGCCCAGGTGCCCGACGGCGGCACCCGGACCAGGTCGAGCCACAGGTGGATGAACTTGCGCACGCCCGGCCCGAGATCGGTGCGCCGCAGCGGGCCGCGGGCCAGGAGCCGGGCCGCCTCGGCAAGGTCGTCGCGCAGCGCCGGGTCGACCGGGTAGCGGGTCTCGCGCACGGCCTCCACGAGGGGCCAGAAGTCGGCCCGCGACACGAGGTGGATCGTCCCCCTCAGGACGGTGGCCTGGACCACCGCGCGCTCCTCCAGCAAACGCGTCACGGTCGAGCGTTCCAGGTCCGCGACCCGGGTCCACAGGCCGATGTACATCGAGGGCGCATACTGCGCCTGCAGCCCGCCCATCCGCTCCAGCGCGTCCGGCACCGCCAGCGCGGCCCGCTCCAGCAGCAGCTGCCGGGCCAGCAGCGCGCGGTTCAGCGCGCGCGTGGTGAGCACCGTCATGCGGCGTCGCGCAGGGCGGCCCGGACGAGGTCGAGGGCGCCGTCGTAGGACAACCCGCGCTCCCGCAGCAGCCGCCCCCCGCTGCCCCGCTCCTCCTTGAGCACGCCGAGCAGGATGTGCTCGGTGCCGATGTAGTTGTGCTTCAGCGACAGCGCCACCCGCAGCGACAGCTCCAGGGTCTTCTTCGCCCCGTTGTTGAACCGGGTCGGCAGCTTCGAGCGGCGGAACAGGAAGCCGCCCCGCTCGGCCGGCTCGGCCCGCTCCAGGGCGCCCGGCCCGAAGCGCCGCTCGACGCTGGCCCGCACCGCGGCGAGGTCGATGCCGATCGAGCGCAGCGCGGCCGCGTCGTCCCCGGCCGCGACCGCCGCGCGCACCTCGGCGCGGACGATCCCGGCCCCGTCGAGCACGCGGCGGGCGATCCCGCCCTCCTCGGCGAGCAGCGCCAGCACCAGGTGCTCGGTGCCGATCACCGGGTGGCCCAGGTCGTCGGCCTCGGTCTTGGCCAGGTGCACCACGGTGCGGGCCCGGTCGGTGAACCGCTCGAACATCTACCCCTCCTGCCTCGGCACGGCCCGGCCGGCGTGCTTCTTGTGCACCGCCTGGCGCGTCACGTCCAGCGCGTCGGCGATCTCCTGCCACGACCAGCCCTGCCGGCGCGCGTTGTCGACCTGCAGCACCTCGAGCGCGTCGGCGAGGCGCCGCAGTGCGACCGCCGCCCGCAGCCCGATGCGCGGGTCGGCGCTTGCCGCCGCCTCCGCGAGGTCATTGGCCTCCGTCATGCGTCAACACTAGTTGACGATACTCCCGATCGTCAACCGGAGTTGACACCTAGCCTCGACCGGGTGAGCACACTTCCGGTCATCGACATCACCGGCCTGGCCCGCGACGGCCGGGACGAGCGCGCCGCCCGCGAGATCGAGGCGGCCTGCCGGGCCAGCGGCTTCTTCTACGTCTCCGGCCACGGCGTGGACCCGGGCCTCATCGCGCGGCTCGACGCGGCCGCGCGGACCTTCTTCGCCCTGCCCGAGGCCGAGAAGCTCGAGATCGCCATGGCCCGCGGCGGCCGGGCCTGGCGCGGGTTCTTCCCGGTCGGCGCCGAGCTGACCTCCGGGGTGCCGGACCGCAAGGAGGGCCTGTACTTCGGCACCGAGCTCGGCCCCGACGCCCCCCAGGTGCGGGCCCGGCTGCCGCTGCACGGCGCGAACCTGTTCCCGGCCCGGGTGCCCGAGCTGCGCGAGACGGTGCTGCGCTACATCGACGCGCTCACGGGCACCGCCCAGGCCGTGCTGCGCGGGGTGGCCCAGAGCCTCGGCCTGGACGCGGAGTACTTCGCGACCGGGTACACCGCGGACCCCACGGTGCTGTTCCGCATCTTCCACTACCCGCCCAGCCCGCCCGGCAGCTCCGACTGGGGCGTCGGCGAGCACACCGACTACGGGCTGCTCACGCTCCTGCTGCAGGACGACAACGGCGGCCTGCAGGTGCGGCGCCCGGACGCGGACGGCTGGATCGACGCGCCGCCGATCCCGGGCACGTTCGTGTGCAACATCGGCGACATGCTCGACCGGATGACCGGCGGCTGGTACCGCTCCACGCCCCACCGCGTGCGCAACACCAGCGGCAACGAGCGCCTGTCGTTTCCGTTCTTCTTCGACCCGGACTTCACCGCCGAGGTCCCCCCGCTGCCGGGCCGCACCGCGACGGGCGACTCCCGCCGGTGGGACGGCCAGGATCTGCGCGCATTTACCGGCACCTACGGCGATTATCTGGTGCGAAAGGTGGGCAAGGTGTTCCCGGAGCTGATCGCGGACGTCAACGAGGACGGCCGGACACCGTCACCCCGGCCGGGGTGGATCGGTTGAACCCCGAGGAAGCGTTCCACGAGGTCAGTGGCACGTTCCCGGGAGCAAACCTGTCCGCGGTGTTCGTAGCGTAGGAGTCACCCCACCGCAGCCAGGAGGCGACGATGACCACCCCCACCCCCACCACGACCCGCAAGCTGACCCGCTTCGACGCCGAGCAGGGCATGTTGATCTTCCTTGCCGCGCTCGTCCTCGTCGTCGTGACCGCGGTGATCGCCGTCGGCGGCTGACCGAGCCGCCGGCGGTGACCGCCGGGGCGAACTCGGACAGGAGCCGACGAGCGCGTGCTGCAACTCGAAGAGCCTCCGACCGAGGAACGACCGAAGCCCCGCAAGCCCGCGAGCCGCCTGCGCCGCACCCGCCGCGACCCCCGATGGGCCCGCTCGCTGCTGGTGACCGGCGCGGTCCTGATGCTGCTGGCCGGCAGCGCCGTCGTCGCCAAGGACCTGCTGATCGGCTACGTCACCGGCAACGTGCGGCAGGACGACCTCATCGTCCCCCCGGCCGGGCAGGAGGGCCGCCACGCCACCATCAGCGGGGCGAAGACCATCCTGCTGGTCGGCACCGACACCCGCCCCGACCAGGACCCCACGGAGGCGGTCCGGTCCGACTCGATCATCGTCGTGCACATCCCCGCCGACCACCGCTCGGCCTACCTCATCTCGATCCCCCGCGACACGTGGGTGAGGATCCCCGAGTTCACGAACGGCCGGTCGAAGTACTACGGCGGCCACGACAAGATCAACGCCGCGTTCGCCGTCGGTGGCCTGAAGCTCACCGGCCGCGACCAGCGCCGGTACGGCATGACACTGCTGGCCCGCACCCTCGAGGAGAACTGGGGCCTCACCTTCGACGCCGCCGCGATCGTCGACTTCGCCGGCTTCACCAAGGTCGTCCAGGTGCTGGGCGGGGTGGACATGTACGTCGACCAGGAGACCCGCTCGGTGCACATCGGGCACGACGCCAAGGGCGAGACCAGGGTCCCCTACGTCCAGCGGTTCAACGCCTCCGGCGGCACCGACCTCATCCCGGTCCCCGGCGTCACCCCGCAGACCTACCACGTCGGCTACCAGCATCTGGAGCCGTGGCAGGCGCTGGACTACGTGCGCCAGCGCGACACGCTGCCGCACAGCGACTACGACCGCCAGCGCCACCAGCAGCAGTTCATCAAGGCGCTGTTCCGCGGGATCGCCAGCCGCGACACGCTCACCGACCCGGCGAAGCTCAAGCAGGTCCTCGACGTGGCCGGGCGGTCCATGACCATCGACTCGGGCGGCATCGACCTGCAGGACTGGATCTTCGCGATGCAGGGCATCGGCGGCGACAACCTGCTCACCGTGAAGACGAACAACGGCACCTTCCACGAGTCGGCGCAGCAGCCCGGGGCCGAGGCCCTCGACGACACCACCCTGGCCCTGCTCGAGGCCGTGCGCTCGGACACCGTGCAGACGTTCCTCGCGGCCCGCACCGATCTGGTCAGCAGCAGCTAGACGCGCGAGCGCAGGTGCTCCACGACGGTGTCGGCGACCTCGCCCAGCACCCGGATCTGCTCCTCGGTCAGCAGGTCGATCAGGTGCTCGCGGACCGCGGCCACGTGCCCGGGCGCGGCCGCCCGCAGGGTCGCCATCCCGGCGTCGGTGAGCACGATGAAGGCGCCGCGGCCGTCGGAGGGGCACTCCTTGCGGGTGACCAGGCCGCGCTGCTGCATGCGGGTCACGTGGTGGGAGAGGCGGCTCTTGGACCACAGCATCCGCTCGGCCATCTCGCTGAGCCGGATGCGCCGGTCCTCGGCGGCGGACAGGCTGCTCAGCACGTCGTAGTCGGGCTCGGAGAGCCCCTGGTTGGCCGCGAGCTCGCGGGAGATCTGCAGGTCGAGCAGCGCCTTCATCCGCCGGTACCCGATCCAGGCCCGGAACTCGTCCTCGTCCAGCCAGCGGGGGACGCCAGTGTCTGCCACGTCTCACAGTGTAGTCGTTGACGTGTCACCTAACCAGTGTCACGATGATGACATGTCAACAACACAGCCACGCCCCCGCCTCGAGGTCATCGTCGCCAGCACCCGCCCGGGACGGGTGGGCCGGGTGGTCGCCGACTGGTTCATCGCCCAGGCCGGGCAGCACAACGGCTTCGACGTGCACGTCTCCGACCTCGCCGAGCTGAACCTGCCCCTGCTCGACGAGCCGCACCACCCGGCTCTGCGCAACTACACCAAGCAGCACACCAAGGACTGGAGCGCGACGATCGACGCGGCCGACGCCGTGGTGTTCGTGATGCCGGAGTACAACCACAGCTTCAGCGCGCCGCTGAAGAACGCGATCGACTACCTCGTGCACGAGTGGCGCGACAAGCCGGCGGCGTTCGTGAGCTACGGCGGGCTCTCGGCCGGCACCCGCGCCGTCATCGCGCTGCGCCCGGTGGTGAGCATGCTCGGCATGATGGCGATCAACGCGCAGGTCGCGGTGCCCAGCCGCGTGCACGTGACCGCCGAGAAGACGTTCGTGAGCGACCCGGCGCTCGATGCCTCGGCCAAGGCCGTCCTCGACGAGCTGGCCCGGCTGGCCCCCGCCTTCAAGGCGCTGCGGGCCGCGAAGTGACAATCGGGGCATGTCACGGATCGTCGTCACCGGTGCCAACGGCAAGACCGGCCGAGTCGTCGTCGAAGACCTGCTCGCCCACGGCCACGAGGTGCTCGCCACCGACGCCGTGGGCCGGGCCGGCCACCTGAGCGTCCCCGAGCTGGGCGTGCCGCTGCTCGTGGCCGACCTGACCGACTACGGGCAGGCGTTCGAGGCGCTGCAGGGCGCCGACGCGGTGGTACACCTGGCCAACATCCCGGCCCCGGGCATGTATCCGCCCGCGGTCACGTTCAACCGCAACACCGCCATGAACGCCAACGTGTTCCTGGCGGCGCAGGCGGCCGGGCTCGGGCGGGTGGTGTGGTCCTCCAGCGAGACCACGCTCGGGCTGCCCTTCGACACCCCGCCCCGCTACGCGCCGGTCGACGAGGAGCACTTCCCGGTGCCGACCACGACCTACGCGCTGTCCAAGGTCGTGGGCGAGACCCTCGCACGGGAGATCTCGGGCTGGAGCGGCATCCCGTTCGTCGGGCTGCGGCTGTCCAACGTGCACGTGCCCGAGGACTACGCGGCGGTGCCCGGCTACTGGGCCGACCCGCACGCGCGCAAGTGGAACCTCTGGGGCTACGTCGACGCCCGGGACGTGGCCGCGGCCTGCCGGCTGGCGCTCACCGCCGGGGTGCAGGGCGCGACGTCGTACGTCATCGCCGCCGCCGACACCATCATGGACCGGCCCTCGGCCGACCTCATGGGCGAGGTGTTCCCGGACGTGCCGCTCACGAAGGCCCTGCGGGGCCACGAGACCCTGCTCGCGATCGACCGCGCCCGGGAGGTCCTCGGCTACTCCCCCGCCCACTCGTGGCGCGATCACGTCGGGCGCTGATCGCGGGACAACAGCTCCAGCAGCACTGCCAGCGCCGCCGGCGTGTCGAGGGCGGCCCGGACGAGCAGGGTCAGGTTGTGCTGCTCGCCGTCCGGGCTCACCAGCACGCCCGCGGCCGCGGGGTGCACACGCCGCCAGCCGAGCGCGGTCAGCGCTGCCTCCGCCACGACGACGGCCGAGGGCGTCCCGTCGAGCTCCTCGGGCTCGGCGGGCGGCTCGGGCTGGGCCGGCCAGTTCGCCGCCACCAGCTCGTCCAGCCGGGTCAGCAGCACCTCGACCACCTCGGCCGGCCCGAGCGGCGGGCGGCGCAGCAGCGTGGCCACCTGCTCGGTGACCGCCCGGGCCTGCCGGTCCAGCCAGCCCGGCCGGTCCGCGCCCGGCGCGGCGGCGAAGGTGACCCACTGGCCGTTGTCGCGGCGCAGCACGTGCCGGGCCAACTCGCGCTCCTGCTCGGGCGGCAGCGGGCCCAGCTCCAGCGAGTCGGCCACCCGCAGGGCCACGTGCGCCGGGGACAGTGACGCGATCGCCCCGGCCAGGCTCGGGTGGCGGGCCATGAGCCCGAGGCGGGTGTCGTCGTCGAGCGTGGCCACCACCGCGCCCGACCGCACCGCCTCCCGCCAGCCGGCGTGCAGGTCCTGCACCCCGGCGCTGGTGCGCTGCCAGACCTGCTCCTCCACGTCGAAGGCCAGGTCGGCGAACTCGAACGCGGCCAGGTCGGCCTTGACCACGGCCCGGGCCGCGGTGTGCAGGCCGGACGCGGAGCTGGCGGCCTGGTCCGCCGTGCGCTCCAGCGCGGAGGCGAAGTCCCGGGTGACCCGCGCGATCGCCTCGGCCCGCGGCGACGGGACCATGGCGAGCGGGTCGACCGCCTCCTCGTGCAGCGTGCGCAGCCGCACGACCAGGTGGGCGCGGCGATGGTTGACGACGGCGAGCTCGTGCGCGACCAGCGCCCGCACCTCGTCCACCGTCAGGCACTGCAGCAGCGGCAGCCCCACCAGCAGCAGGCGCCGCCGGCGACTGGCCCACGAGCGGATCAGCCCGAAGCCGGTCAGCAGCACGGCGTCGGGCCGCGCCACCCCGACCCGGGCCGCGACCTCGGCGACCAGCGCCAGCAGCTCGGCCTGGGCGCCGGCGGGCACGCCGAGGAACGGCGGCTCCCCCGGCGCGCGGCTGCCGTAGCGCATCAGCAGCCAGCGCGCACGCCAAATGGAGATATTGCCGGGCAATTCGCTTCTGGGTTCTTCCACGACGGCAACCGACACAGCGAAGCATCCTCACGACGGCGCCGGGAGCCGTCAACGAGAGCGGCCCACGCGCCCGGGGTGAAACCCGAAAGTCACCCGGATTGCCGCCGATAAGTCCCGCAGTGACCCGGGGGTGAGATGTACCAGACGTTCAGGCCGCTTCTGGACGCGCTGAAAGAACGCGGAGCCGACGCGCAGGCCGTCGACCGCGCGGCCGAGGAGGCCGAGCGCACCGGCCGTTCGATCCGCGCCGTGCTCATCAACGATCACATCGTCACCGAGGAGCAGCTCACCGAGGCGTCCGCGGACGCCTACGGGATCGCCACCCTCGACCTGGTCGGCTACCCGATCGACCCGGCCGCGGTGACCAAGATCCCGATGGCCCTGGTGCTCAAGCACCGGGTGCTCGGCATCGCCCTGAACGACACCGAGATCACCGTCGGCATCACCGACCCGGGTGACGTGCTCGCCCTGGATGACGTCCGGGCCGCGACGGGGCTCCTGGTGCGCCCGGTCGTCGTCGCGCGCTCCGAGCTGCGCAAGATCATCGACCGGCTCAAGCGCGAGGAGAACGACCTCGGCGAGGTCGCGGAGAGCCTGGCCGCCGAGGCCACGCCGGCCGTGTCGAGCCTGACCGCGGTCAACGAGGACGCGCCGATCGTGCGGTACGTCAACTCCCTGCTCGAGCAGGCGATCGTCAACCGCGCCTCGGACCTGCACCTGGAGCCGGGCGAGCACAACATGCGGGTGCGGTACCGCATCGACGGCGTCCTGCACGAGGTCGACACGGTGCCCAAGCACGTGCAGTCGGCCCTGATCTCGCGACTCAAGATCATGTCGAACGTCGACATCACCGAGCGCCGGGTGCCGCAGAACGGCCGCATCACCGTCGAGATCAACCAGCGCGCGGTCGACCTGCGCACCGCGACCCTGCCGACCGTGTGGGGCGAGAAGATCGTGCTGCGGGTGCTCGACACGAGCGGGATGGACCTGAAGCTGACCAAGCTCGGCTTCAGCAAGGGCAACTACGAGCGCTTCTCGACCTCGTTCAACAAGCCGCACGGGATGCTGCTCGTCACCGGGCCGACGGGCTCGGGCAAGTCGACGACGCTCTACGCGACCCTCGCCGAGATCTCCAAGCCGACCGTCAACATCATCACGGTCGAGGACCCGGTCGAGTACCGTCTCCCGGGCGTCAACCAGGTGCAGGTGGACATCAAGGCGGGCCTGACGTTCGCGGCGGTGCTGCCGGCCATCCTGCGCTCCGACCCCGACGTGGTGCTCATCGGCGAGGTCCGCGACCGCACCACCGCGCAGCTGGCGGTCGAGGCGGCGCTCACCGGCCACCTGGTGCTCTCGACGCTGCACACGAACGACGCGCCGAGCGCGATCACCCGGCTCGTGGAGATGGGCATCGAGCCGTTCCTGGTGGGCTCGTCGGTGGACTGCGTGCTGGCCCAGCGGCTCGCGCGGCGGCTGTGCGACTGGTGCAAGAGCGAGTACGCGCCGAACGAGGCCGAGCTCATCGGCGCCCGCTGGCCCTACGACCTGCTCGGCACGCCGGAGACGCTGTGGCGCCCGGTCGGCTGCCGCTCGTGCGCCAACACCGGCTACCGCGGCCGGATCGCGCTGCACGAGGTCATGCCGGTGACGCCGGACATCGAGAAGCTCGCGATCGACCGCGCCTCGGCGCACGAGATCCAGGCCGTGGCCTACCGCGAGGGCCTGCTCGACCTGCGCGTCGACGGCCTCGCGAAGGCGGCCGAGGGGCAGACCTCCATCCCCGAGGTCGTCCGGGTGGCGGTCTAAGTTCCGGCCCGCTCCGGCCGATCCGGCTGGTGAGGTCCCTTACCCGCGAGGAGCGCCCGTGACCCAGACGATCCCGATTCGCACCGCCACCGCCGACGAGCGGGCCTCTCTGGACGCGATGCTCGTCTCGCTGGTCCGGGTCGGCGGCTCCGACCTGCACCTCACCGTCGGCGCGCCGCCGACCGTGCGGATCAACGGCGGGCTGCGGTACCTGCCCGGCTACGACGACCTCACCCCCGAGGACTGCGCGATGCTGGCCCGGGCGGCGGTCACGAACGAGGGGCAGTGGCACCAGTTCCTGCAGGTGCAGGAGCTCGATTTCGCCTACGCCATCGAGGGCGTCTCGCGCTTCCGCGTGAACCTCTACAACCAGCGCGGCTCGTTCGGCGCGGCCTTCCGGGCCATCCCGCACAACATTAAGCCGCTGGACCAGCTCGGCGTGCCCGAGCAGGTGGCCCGCTTCGCGCACCTGCACCGCGGGCTGGTGCTGGTGACCGGCCCGACGGGCTCGGGCAAGACCACCACCCTCGCGGCGATCCTGGACCTGGCCAACCGCACGCGCTCCTCGCACATCGTGACCATCGAGGACCCGATCGAGTTCCTGCACGAGCACAAGCGCTGCCTGGTCAACCAGCGCGAGGTCGGGGCCGACACCCAGTCCTTCGCCCTCGCGCTCAAGCACGCGCTGCGCCAGGACCCCGACATCATCCTCGTCGGCGAGCTGCGCGACCTCGAGACCACCTCGACGGCGCTCACCGCGGCCGAGACCGGCCACCTGGTGCTGGCCACCCTGCACACGCAGAGCGCGGCGCAGACCGTGGACCGGGTCATCGACATCTTCCCGCCGCACCAGCAGCAGCAGATCCGCGCGCAGCTGTCCAACGCCCTGCAGGGGGTGGTCACGCAGGCGCTCGCGCCACGGGCCGACGGGCAGGGCCGCACCATCGTCACCGAGATCATGTTCGCCACGCCCGCGATCCGCAACCTCATCCGCGAGGGCAAGAACCACCAGATCCCCTCGTTCATGCAGTCCAGCGGCAACGACGGGATGCTCTCGTTCGACCAGCACCTGGCCGAACGGGTCCGCCAGCAGCTCATCACCTACGAGGCGGCGCTGGAGCTGTCCCACTCGGCCGAGGAGTTCCGCCGGCTGGCGGGCCGTCAATGAAAGCGCGTTAGGGGTTCGGACCCATGGTTGCCACGAAGACGTACGAGTACCAGTCGATCGACCACGCCGGAAAGCGCGCCAAGGGCAAGATCGAGGCGTCCAACGAGCTGGCCGCGGCTCAGGCGCTGCGCCAGCAGGGGCTCACCCCGCTCGCCATCACCAGCGCCGACACGCTGATGAAGCGCGAGATCCGCATCCCCGGCCTCGGCGACCGCACGACGCTGAAGGACCTCGGCGTCTTCGCGCGGCAGTTCGCCACGATGACGCAGTCGGGCATGTCGCTGCTGCGTTCCCTCGCGGTGCTGGAGGACCAGGCGGTCAGGCCCTCGCTGAAGAAGGCGCTGACCGAGGTGCGCCTGGACATCGAGGGCGGCACGTCGCTGTCCGGGGCGCTGGGCAAGCACCCGAAGGTGTTCCCGACGCTCATGGTCGCGATGATCCGGGCCGGCGAGACCGGCGGCTTCCTCGACAGCGCGCTGGATCGCATCGCCACCAACTTCGAGAAGGACGCGGCGCTGCGGGGGAAGATCAAGAGCGCGCTGACGTACCCCGTGATCGTGCTCGCCTTCACCGTGGTGATGATCAGCGCGGTCCTGATCTTCATCGTGCCCATCTTCGAGAAGATGTTCAAGCAGCTCGGCGGGGAGCTGCCGCTGCCCACCCGGATCATCGTCACGGCCAGCCACACGCTGTTCTGGCTGGGCCCCCTGCTCGTCGTCGTGGCGATCATCATCACCGTCGCGTTCCGCCAGATCATGGCGGGCAACCCGGCCGTGCGGCTGTGGTTCGACAAGGTGAAGCTCAAGGTCCCGGTCTTCGGCCCGCTGTTCACGAAGATCGCGCTGAGCCGCTTCTCGCGCAACCTCGGCACCCTGCTCGGCGTCGGCGTGCCCGTGCTGCAGGCCCTCGACGTCGTCGGCGCGACCACCGGCAACGCCGTGGTCAGCACCGCGATGGCCGACCTGCAACAGGCCGTTCGGGAGGGCCGCCCCATGTCGTCACAGCTGGGACAGCACAAGATCTTCCCGCCCATGGTGGTGCAAATGGTGGAGGTCGGCGAAGAGAGCGGCCAAATCAGTCAGATGCTCGAAAAGGTTGCCGATTTCTACGACCGAGAGGTCGACAGCGCGGCAGAGGCGCTGACCGCGTCCATCGAGCCGATCATGGTGCTCGTCATGGGCGGCGTGGTCGGCGGCATGATCGTCTGCCTGTACCTGCCGATGTTCTCGATCTACCAGAACATCCAGAGCAACTGATCGATCTGCAGGCCGTCAGCCGCGCACCAGCGAACCCAGCGCTACTGGACGGCAACGGAACGCGCAACGCCGGCGCACCAACGAGTTCCGTTACTGAGATCACCACCGCAACACACCACCCGCACGCAACCGGCGCCAGGCAGCGGAGCCTCGCCGCCACCACCCGTACACCCCAGGAGCAGGAGGCTCTCCATGACCCAGACGCTGCGCAGGATGCAGAAGAAGCGTGCCGCCGGCGACGGCGGGTTCACGCTCGTCGAGCTACTCGTCGTCGTCGTGATCATCGGCGTGCTCGTCGCGATCGCGGTGCCGATGTACCTCAACTACCGCAAGGGCGCCGCCAACAAGTCGGCCGAGTCCGACGTGCGCGCCGCGGTCAGCGCCGTGGAGCAGTTCTACACGGAGAACAACAACACCTACCCGTTCGACGGCACCAGCACCGCGGACAAGCTCATCTTCGGCACCACGGGCAGTGGCGCCACCGCTACCGGTGGTACGCAGCAGACGGCCACGCTGTCGCCGGGCAACAGCATGCAGTACAAGAACAATGGCGCCTCCTACCGCATCTGCGGCGTGAACTCCGACGGCAAGACGATCTACGTCTACGACTCGTCCGTCGGCGGCTCGGTCAAGAAGGCGACCGCCCAGGCCGACCTCGGCGCCTGCATCGCCAGCGCCACCCCGTAGGACCGTCCGCGACGGCGGCCCGCCCCGGCCGACCCGGGTGCGGGCCGCCGCCGACCCACCCCGCCCGAGAAGGGAGACCCGCCGTGGCGTTCGTCCTGGTCGTCGTCGGCGTCTTCGGCCTCGCGGTCGGCTCGTTCCTCAACGTCGTCATCCACCGCGTCCCCCGCGGCGAGTCGCTCCTGCGCCCGGCCTCGCACTGTCCACAGTGCACGAACCCGGTGCGCCCCTGGCACAACGTCCCGGTCCTGGGCTGGCTCGCGCTGCGCGGCCGGTGCGCGGACTGCAAGGCCCCGATCAGCATCCGGTACCCCCTGGTCGAGCTCGGCACCGCCCTGCTGTTCGTCGCCGTGGCCGCCCGGCTGGGCGACGGCACGCTCCTGGTGCTGCCGGCCTGGCTCTACCTCGCCGCGATCGCCGTGGCCCTCGCGCTCATCGACCTCGACGTGCTGCGCCTGCCCAACGCGATCGTGCTCCCCTCCTACCTCGTCGCCCCGCTGCTGTTCCTGCCCGCCGTCATCGTCGAGCGCGACTGGGCCGCGGCCCTGCGCGGGCTGTGCGCGATGGCCGCGCTGTGGGCCTTCTACTTCCTGCTGGCCCTGGTGTACCCGGGCGGCATGGGCTTCGGCGACGTGAAGCTCGCCGGCGTGCTCGGCCTCTACCTCGGCTCGCTGGGCTGGTCCTCGGTCGCCGTCGGCACGCTCGCCGCGTTCGTCCTCGGCGGCGCCGCGGGCCTCGCGCTCATGGCCTTCGGGCGCGCCGGGCGCAAGACCGCCCTGCCGTTCGGCCCGGCGATGCTGGCCGGCGCGCTGCTGGCGCTGTTCGCCGCCGCGCCGATCACCGACTGGTACACGAACCTGCTGGTTCCCGCGTAAGCCCTGACTCGTCCGCACGCACCGGGCGGGGACCTTCTCGAAGGAGCACGATGGCCGCAGTCAACCTGATCGGGCTGGACATCGGCACGGTGTCCATCCGTGCGGCGGAGACCAGCAACAGCAAGGACGGGCCGGTCATCAGCAACTTCGGCCACATCCTGGTGCCGCCCGGGGCCGTGCAGAACGGCGCGGTCCAGGACGAGCCCGCCGTCACCGCGGCGCTGAAGCAGCTGTGGTCGACGTTCAAGTTCCGCAGCCGCAAGGTCGCGCTCGGCGTCACCCACCAGCAGATCGTGGTCCGCGAGACGACGGTGGCCAACCTGCCGGCCAAGGAGATGCGCCGGGCACTGCCGTTCCAGGTGCGCGACGCGCTGCCGCTGCCGCCGGAGCGCTCGCTCATCGACTTCTACCCGCTGCAGGAGGCCGCCGGCGACACGGTCCGCGGGCTGCTCATCGCCGCGCCCAAGGAGCCCGTGATGGCCGCGATCCGCGCCATCGAGGCGGCCAAGCTGCACGTGGAGCGGGTGGACCTGGCCTCCTTCGCGCTGCTGCGGGCCGCGTCGCGCCTCGACGAGCAGGTCGAGGCGCTGGTCGACATCGGCGCCCACGCGACCAGCGTGGTCGTGCACCACGACGGCGAGCCGCTCATCGTGCGCACCATCCCCCGCGGGGGCAACGAGATCACCAAGACCGTGGCCGACCGGCTCGACCTGCCGCTGCAGGAGGCCGAGGACCTCAAGTGCCGCGTGGGGCTGCGCCCGGACACCGACCCGGCCAGCGGCGCCGCCCTGCGCGAGTCGGTGCGCCCGCTGATCAACGAGATCGGCAGCTCGTTCGCGTACCTCACCGCTGGCGGCCGCCAGGCCCGCGTGAGCCGGCTGGCCCTCTCCGGCGGCGGGGCCATGCTGCCCGGCCTGCTCGACGCGCTGCACGACCAGCTCGGCGTCGAGGTCATCGCCATCGACCCGGTGATGCGGGTGCGCGGGCTGCGCCGCGTGCGCCACGGCAGCCTGGAGCAGGTGCGCGCCTCCGCCGCGATCTCGGTCGGCCTGACCCTGGGGGCGTCGTCGTGAGCGAGCCGGTCTGGAAGCGGGAGGCGGGGTGGAACGAGCCCGGCTGGCAGGAGCCCGAGCGGCGCCTGACCGGCATCGTGCTGCCCTCCTTCGAGGACCCCGCCGAGGCCGATGACCTCGACGAGTTCGAGCGCGACCGCCGCGCCCGCACGGCCGCCGACGAGCTCAAACACGACCGCCACGCCCGCACGGCCGCCGACGAGTTCGAGCGCGACCGCCGCGCCCGCACGGCCGCCGACGAGCTCAAACACGACCGCCACGCCCGCACGGCCGCCGACGAGCTCGAGCACGACCGCCGCGCCCGCACGGCCGCCGACGAGCTCAAACACGACCGCCACGCCCACACGGCCGCCGACGAGCTCGCCGGTCCCCCGGTGCCCGTCGTGCCCGCCGGTCCGCCCCCGGCCTGGCCGCCGGCCGCCACCGAGCAGGAGCGGGCGCCGGCCCCGGCCGCGCCGCGGCGCGAGTTCCCGCGGTTCATCCACGGCGAGTTCGTGCTGCCGGCCGGCGACCCCGCCCAGGCCGAGACCGCGACCCTCGCGCCACCGGCCCCGTCCGGCGGGTTCGATCCGCTCACCGCGCCCGTCGACGTGCTGGAGGCGCACACGCACGCGTCGGCCGCGCCCGAGGGCCTGCGCACCGCCCTGCCCTCGTGGGGCATGCCGGCCGCGCCTCCCCCACCACCGCCCGCGGCCGAGCGCTGGGAGCGCACGCCGACCCTCGACATCCCCGACGAGCCCGCCGAACCGCCGGCTCCCCTGCCGCCGGTGCCAATGCCGGTCGAGACGGTGGCCGAGCCGACCTGGGAGCCCGTGGTCGAGCCGGCCGCGGCGCGGACGGCCCCGATCCCCGCCGTCGAGGAGCCCACCGCACCCGTGCCCGTCGTGCCGGCCGCGGCCACCGAGCCCTTGCCCGCCGTGCCACCCAGGGCCACCGCGCCGCAGCCCGCCGTGCCGGCCGCGGCCACCGAGCCCTTGCCCGCCGTGCCACCCAGGGCCACCGCGCCGCAGCCCGCCGTGCCGCCCGCGGCCACCGCGCCGCAGCCCGCCGTGCCGCCCGCGGCCACCGCGCCGCAGCCTGCTGTAGCCGCCGAGGCCACCACGGGCCCGGCGGCGCGCAAGGGGCCGTGGGACGGGACGCCGCACCCGGCGTTCCCGGACGCGACCGCGCGCACGTTCCGCATCCAGCCCATCGCGGCCGACCTGCTGCCGCTGGAGATCTCCGAGACCCGGCACGTGCGCCGCGTGCGCCGCCTGGTCATCTCCGGCGTCGTGCTGGTCGCGGCGCTGGTCGTGGGCTGGTACGGCGTCACGGTGCACGAGCACACCCAGGCCGGCGAAGACCGGCAGAGCATCCTCGACACCAGCCAGGATCTGACGCGGCAGAAGCACAAGCAGTACGACGAGCTGACCCGCGTCCAGGCGGACTCCGGCAAGATCGACGAGCGGCTCAAGAAGGTGCTCGACTACGACCTGTCCTGGTCGAAGATGCTCGCCTCGCTGCGCACCACCGCGGCCGTGAAGAACGTCACGCTCAGCGGCATCACCGCGTCGCTGAACCAGGAGTCGCTGGCCGGGCAGAACACGGGCGACATCGTCGGCACCGTCACGCTGACCGGCAAGGCGCCGACGAAGGCGGCCGTCGCCGCGTACGTGGACGCGCTCACCGGCGTCTCCGGCGTGACCAACCCGTTCCCGTCGGACGCGACGCAGGAGAACGACGGGGTGTCGTTCACCATCCGCGTCGACATCACCCGGGCCGCGCTCGGCGGCCGGTTCACCAGTGCCGCGCCGTCGGCGAGCCCCACCGGGAGCAAGTGATGCGACACGATCGGCTGTGGCTGCTCGGCGGCGCGTTCTTCGCGCTCGTCGTGGTCGCGTTCGGCTTCCTGTTCTTCATCCGCCCGGAGCAGCAGGACACCGACACCATCCGGACCGACGCCGCCGACGCTCAGCTGAAGGTGGACCAGCAGCGGCGCGAGCTGGCGACGCTGGCCAAGCAGCACGAGCACATCGAGGAGTTCAAGGCCGCGCTGGCCAAGGACCAGGCGGCGCTGCCCGACGCCGACCGGGCCTCGGACTTCCTGCGCGAGCTGCAGTCGGCCGGCGAGCTGACCGGCGTGACCGTCAGCGGCGTCTCGGTCGGCTCCGCCGTGGACCTCAAGACCCTGGTGGGCTTCGAGGTGTACGCGCTGCCGGTGAGCCTCACCGTGGCCGGCCCGACGGGCAAGATCAACCCCTTCCTCGACCAACTGCAGGTGGCCCAGCCCCGGGCGGTGCTCATCAGCAGCATCAACGTCGCCCCGACGAGCACGGGCAGCGACAAGTCCAACGTCACGATCAACCTCCAGGCGTTCTACGCCCCGCTGAGCTAGCAGGCAGACCGATGAAGCTCCCCCGCGACGGTTCCGTGCCGCACCCCCGCGACGGCGGGTTCAGCCTGGTCGAGACGCTCACCTCGATCGCCATCATGGGCGTGGTGATGACGGCGCTGACCACGTTCTTCGTGTCCACGACCAACA
This sequence comes from Dactylosporangium thailandense, assembly GCF_059739745.1. Taxonomy (NCBI): domain Bacteria; kingdom Bacillati; phylum Actinomycetota; class Actinomycetes; order Micromonosporales; family Micromonosporaceae; genus Dactylosporangium; species Dactylosporangium thailandense. Next base: position 11,435,587 of record NZ_AP029195.1, on the reverse strand, counting down.
CCATCAACAAGGAACGCGGCCTGCAGATGGCCATCCGGCTGGCCAGCGACGGCATCGAGCTGGTCAAGTCGCTGCCCGGCTCGACCCTCGCGGTCGGGCGCAGCGCCAAGGACATCGCCACGCAGCTGAGCACCGACGTCGTGCCCAACCTCGACCTCGGCTCGCTCGCCACGACGATGTCGATGGTGTCGGACCCGACGCTGCCGGCCGGCGCGAGCAGCCTCAACCCGGTGCTGCCGGTCGTGCCCGAGCAGCTGACCGTCAACGACGCCGTCTTCAAGCGGCACTGGTTCCTCGGCAGCTGCGTGATGGACCCGAAGCTCGGCTCGGGCGCGCCCTGCCTGCTGTCGGCGGGCATCCCCAACCCGCTCTCCTTCTTCCGGGTCGTCGTGGCCATCACCTGGCAGAACTCCCGGGCCTGCGCCGGCGGGCAGTGCTCGTACATCACCGACACCCTCGTCGCCTCGTCCACCGTCGACCCGGTGTTCAACCCGAGCGTCACGGTCGCCCCGCCGCTGCCGGACAACCCCGGCAACCAGGCCAGCGACCTGAACGTCGCGGCGCTGCCGGTGCGGCTGACCGCGAGCAGCTCCTACCCGCCGCTCACCTGGTCCGCGGAGGGCCTGCCGCCGGGCATCACCATCAACGACGCCGGGCTGATGAGCGGCACCCCGACCGCGGCCGGCACCTACGTGGTCCGCGTCATCGTCAAGGACAACGCGAGCACGAACGACGCCTCGTTCAACTGGGTGGTGAACCCGCTGCCGAAGCTCGTGGTGGCGGACCAGACCTTCGACGCGGGATCGGCGGTGGCGTTCCAGGTGCCGCTGCCCGGCGGCACGCCGAAGCTGGCCTGGACGGCGACCGGGCTGCCGGCCGGCCTGTCGATCGACCCGCTCACCGGGATCGTCAAGGGCACCACGACCGCCTCCGGCGCCGCCGCGGTCGCGAACGTGACCGTCGGCGTCACCGACTCCTTCGGCCAGAAGTCCTCGGCGACGTTCAAGTGGCACACCAAGGTCGCGGTGCAGTACCCCAACGCCTCGACGCCGATCGCGCTGACCAAGGACGTGGCGTACAGCGGCTCGGTGGTCGCGGCCGGCGGCTCGGGCGGCTACACGTTCTCGTCGCCGAACATGCCCCCCGGGCTCTCGATGAGCGCCGCGGGCCTGGTCACGGGGAAGATCACGAGCGGCACGCGGTACCTCGTGACCGTCAACGTCAAGGACAGCAACGGCGTCACGAACTCGACCGTCGTGCCGGTCAACGTGACCGTCCCGTCCGGGCTGAAGATCACCACGCCGGCCCTGACCGCGCCGGACAAGTCGAGCCCGAAGGGCACGGCGCTCACCTACAACCCGGTGGCGACGGGCGGCACCACGCCGTACACCTGGACCGCCTCGGCCGTCACGAACCTGCCGACCGGCCTCTCGCTGAACACGACCACCGGCGCCGTCACCGGCACCCCGAGCGCGCAGGGCGCCTGGGTCGTGGTCCTCACCGTGACGGACAAGACCGGCGCCACCTCCTCGTTCGCCTTCACCTGGACGATCACATGAGCCTGATGCGACGCATCCGCCGGGCCGCGCGCCCGGGCGACGACCGCGGGGTGACGCTCGCCGAGCTGGCGGTCACGACCGGGATCATGTCGCTGGTCATGGCCATCTTCACGACAGGCGTCGTGCAGCTGTTCCAGGCCGGCAACAAGAACGAGCTCGTCGCGATGACCCAGGCGCAGCTCAACAACGCGTTCCTGCGCCTGGACCGGGAGCTGCGCTACGCGGCCGGCTTCGGGCCGATCCGGCCCCCCGACGCCGCCGGCAACGTGTTCGTCGAGTACGTCAACACCGGCACGGCCAGCGGCACGCCCGAGTGCGCGCAGCTGGAGCTCTACCGGGCGGCCGGAACGCTGCGCCGGCAGGTGTGGCCGACCGGGCAGAAGCCGCAGAACAAGTGGGCGGTGCTGGCCTCCAACGTCCTCATCGCCCCGCCGTTGTCCGCGGAGACCAAGAGCACCTTCACGATCATCGCGCCGACCGAGAACACCGCGTTCCAGCGGCTGCGGATCCTGCTCATCGTGCAGTCCAACCCGGGCCGCGGGCAGACCACGGCGAACACCGACCTGACGTTCACCGCGCTGAACAGCAAGGCGAGCACGGACCCGAACACGATCTGCCCGGAAGCGAGGCTCTGACATGCTCCGGAGGATGCTGCGGGCGCTGCGGCGCGACGACGGGTCGCTGCCGCTGGCGATGATGCTCACGCTGGTCGGCACCTCGCTGTCGACGCTCATGGTGCCGATCGTCATCACCCAGCTGCGCGACACCGCCGAGACGGTCGAGCGGGCCAAGGCGCTGCACGCCGCGCAGGCCGGGATCGACGTGGTGCTCGGCAGCATCCGCGCCTCCGCGGGCACGATCGCCAACCTGCTGTGCCTGCCGGCCGCCGACCCGCTGCTGGGCACCGTCGGCGGCGGGCTGCCGGGGCGGTACAAGGTCTCCGTCGTCTTCCAGGACTCGAGCAAGACCGCGCTGCCGTGCGCGACCCGGGCCGGGCACCTCGTCAGCGTGCCCTCGTTCGCGGTGATCACGGCGACCGGCACGGCCAAGGGCAACCCGGGCCAGGCGTTCGAGCCGGCCGCCTCGCGCACGCTGAACGCCACCTACGTGTTCCGCTTCACCAACGAGAACATCGAGGGCGGCCTGGTCAAGTTCTACGGCGGCGCGTACTGCCTCGACGCGGGCTCCGGCTCGCCGGCCGTCGGCACGAACGTGACCACGCAGCCGTGCAGCACCGGCAGCGCGCGGCAGACGTTCGCGTACACCAAGAACCTGACGCTGCAGCTGGTCTCCTCGAAGACCTCGGCCAACCCGCTGGGCATGTGCCTGGACTCGGGCGACAGCCCGGTCTCGGGGACCCTGGTGGCGTTCCAGGTGTGCGGGTCGCCGACGATCCCGTACTACCAGCGCTGGAGCATCAACGACAGCTCCAACTTCCAGAGCACCGCGTCCAACGGCTCGAGCCTCGGCAGCTTCTGCTTCCACGCCAAGTCCGGCAGCACGCCGGGCGCGTTCGTGGAGCTGATCGCGTGCGGCGGCGCCGCGGACAACACGCGCACGTTCGCGCCCGAGGCGTCCGTCGGCGCCGGGGCGGCCGGGCCGCCCTACCAGATCGTCAACTTCAAGCAGTTCGGCCGGTGCATCGACGTCACGAACTTCGACATCACGGTCGGGTACATCATCGTGTGGCCGTGCAAGCAGGCGCCGAACCCGCTCAACGTCGGCTGGAACCAGCGGTGGAACATCCCCACGACCGGCACCGGGCTCGGCAGCATCACCGGGCAGATCTGGACGTACGACAGCTCCAAGACGAAGCAGAACGTGTGCATGACGACCGCCGAGCCGGGGGCCGCCTCGTACTTCGTGACGATGAAGGCGTGCCCGGCCACGACCGACCCGGGCACGCTGTGGACGGTGTCGTACCAGGAGAAGACGTACGGCGCGAGCTATGTCATCAAGGACCACAACGGCAAGTGCCTGACCCCGACGAACCTCGACGACCCGAAGCTGCCCGCGTCCGACATCTTCAAGGGCAGCACCACGGTGAGCAAGCTGATCGTGGCCGCGTGCGACGGCTCGAAGCTGCAGAAGTGGAACGCGCCGGCCAACATCGAGGACCCGACGCCCCTGAAGAACATCGGGGAAAAGTAGGGGCATCGTCCCGGATGGCTTCTCGTCCGCCCGGGGCGAAGGTCTTCTCATGGGCCTCACGGTGAAGGTGGCCGCGATCGTGGCGGTCACGGCGATGGCAATGGTGCTGACCGGGCACAACCGCCTGCTCGACGTGGTCGCCGGGGCGGTGCTGGCCGGGCCGGTCTGGTTCCTCGTGCGCGGGCGGCGCCGGCGGTCGCGGCGGCTGCGCGGATACGCGGGCTGGGACGGGCTGGACCTGCACAAAACCGACAACGCTGCGTAGTGCTCGCGACTACCCTGTGCGCATGGAGCACCTCAGCACCGAGTACACGGGGTTCCCCGCCGACATCATCCCGCTGCAGTACCAGGCGCTGCTGCTCACCGACGAGCGCCGCATGCGGGCCTTCGCCGACGCGATCGCCCGGACCGTACGGCCGGGGATGCGGGTGCTCGACCTCGGCGCGGGCACCGGGGTGCTCAGCTACTTCGCCGCCCGCGCGGGCGCGGTCGTGACCGCGATCGAGCGCGAGCCGCGGGTCTACGCCGCCGCCCGGGCCGCGCTGCGGGCCGCGACCGGCGACGCGGTGCGCATCCTGCACGCCGACGCCCGCGACTACCTGCCCGACGAGCCCGTGGACCTGGTGATGTGCGAGATGCTGCACGTCGGGCTGCTGCGGGAGCGCCAGATCGAGGTGCTGGCCGCGTTCAAGCGACGCTACCTGCACCACGTCGGCGGGCCGCTGCCCCGGTTCCTGCCCGAGGCCTGCGTGCAGGCGGTCCAGCCGGTCGAGCAGGACTTCACATACATGGGGTACACGGTGCCGGCGCCGGTGTTCCAGCTGCCGGAGAGCGTCCAGCCGCGCACGGTGGAGGCCGCGCCGCCGCAGGTGTTCCAGCAGTTCTTCTACTCCGAGCCGCTGCCGGCCCGGTGCGCGGCCGACCTGACGTTCGTGGCCGAGCGGCCGGCCGTGGTCAACGCGGTCCGGCTCGTCACGAAGAACCTCCTGACCCTGCTGTACGAGCCGGCCGGCAGCGTCGACTGGACCATGAACTACCTCGTGGTGCCGGTGAGCGAGCCGGTCGAGGTGCTCACCGGCGACGAGGTGCGGGTGCGGTTCGAGTACTCCCCCGGCGACGAGATCCCCGCCCTCACCGACGTGCTGCGGGTCTCGGTTCCGGCGCACGCGCACTGACCGCCGCGGCCGTGACGATGAGGTACAGCGCGGCCGCGTAGGTCGCCATCACCACGAGGTCCCGCCCGGGGAAGTCCAGCCCGGCCGCGCCGACGCCGATGAGCAGGTCGGACACCAGGAACAGCGCGCCGCCGAGGCCGGTGCGGGCGCACACGCCGGTCGCGGCGCAGGCCATGGCGGCCAGGGCGAGGCTGTACCCCAGGATCGGGCCCCGCAGCCCGCCGAGCTGGCCCCAGAGGGCGGCGTTGACGCCCACCCAGAGCACCGCGTACCCGGCGATGGCGAGCGCTCGGGGCCGGCCGCTGCGCAGGAACCCGGTGAGCAGGGCGATCTGGGTGCCGAGGAACGCGGCCATGCCCAGCAGGAACGTGAGCTTTCCCGGGATCAGCAGCACGATGTCGCCGATGGTCGCGAAGACCAGCGCCGTCGCGATCGGGCCGCGCTTGTGGAGGTACCACAGCAGCAGCGGCGCGATGAGGGGCTTGGCGATCCACTGCAGGAGGTGCTGGTCCGTGGCGACGCCGATCAGCTCGACGGCGACGGCCAGCCAGAAGAGCTTCAGCTTCACGTCGACGGCTGCCAGCCGGGGCGGCCGAACACGAAGCGGAGCCGGTCGCTCCAGCGGGTCGCGCGGCGGACGTCGGACCAGATGGCCGCGTACTCGTGGGTGGCGACCCGCAGCGGGTTGTAGGTGGCGATGTTCTTCGTCAGGCCGTACGTGACCGGGGCGCGCTCGGGCTCGAAGGTGCCGAAGATCCGGTCCCAGACGATGAGGATGCCGCCGTAGTTGCGGTCGAGGTACTCCCGGTTGGCGCCGTGGTGCACGCGGTGGTGCGACGGGGTGTTGAAGACCCACTCGATCGGCGCCCAGAGCCGGTTCACCCGCTCGCTGTGCAGGAAGAACTGGTACGCCAGGCTGATCGACTGCTGCAGGAAGACCATCCACGGCGGGATGCCCAGCAGCGGCAGGAACAGCCAGAAGGGCGTGGCGGTCATCGGGGTCCAGCTCTGGCGCAGCGCGGTGCTGAGGTTGAAGAACACGCTCGAGTGGTGCACCACGTGCCCGGCCCAGAACACGCGGACCTCGTGGTGCAGGCGGTGGAACCAGTAGTACGCGAGGTCGTCGGCGAGGAAGAGCACCGCCCACGTCCACGGGCTGTGCGGGTCCATCCGCAGCGGGGTCAGCACGTAGAGCCCGGCGAAGGCGACCGCGACGAGGAGCTTCCAGGGCACGCCGATGATCTGGCTGCCCAGGCCCATCGACAGGCTGGTGGCGGTGTCGCGGACCTCGTAGCCCCGCTCCTCGTCGTCGGGGAGGAAGCGGTACGAGACCGCCTCCATGACAATCAGCAGCAGGAACGCCGGCACGGCGTACAGCACGGCGGGGATCATGCGGCGATTCCTCCCTTCTTCCGAATCGGGGCGTTGAGCAGCGTCTCGGCCTGGCGCTGGGCGGCGGCGCCGTCGCCGGCGTCGATGCACTCGCCGAGGCGGCGGTGCCCGGCGATGTCGAGCAGCTCGGCGGTCCGGTGGGCGGCGGGGACCCGGCCGACGGCGAGCGCGCCGCCGACGAGACTGTTGAAGGCGAGCAGGTAGGCGGTGTTGCCGCTGCCGAGCAGGATCGCCCGCCACAGCGCGATGTTCGCGGCGCCCATGCGCTCGAGGTCGGGGGCCTCCTGCGCGTACGCCTCGATCGCCGCCCCCACCGCGGCCTTGTCCGCCGCGGTGCCACGCCGCGCACACAGCCGCGCGGCGTCGGCCCCGAGGCAGGCCCGCATCTCGAGCACGTCGCGGACCAGGTGCTCGACGGGGAGGCGATCCTGGGCACCGGCGGCCATCGCGAGGTCGAGGCCGGCGTGCTCGCGCCAGTCCAGGACTCTCGTGGCGCCGCCCTGGGCCACCCGCACCAGGCCGAGCTGCTGGAGCCTGCGCAGCGCCTCGCGCACCGCGTGCCGGTTGACCTCGAAGACGGCGGCGAGGTCGCGTTCGCTGGGCAGGCTGGCGTCGGGCTGGTAGTCACCGGCGAGGATGGCGTCGCGGAGCTGAGCGAAGACGTGGTCGGAGACCGAGACACGGGCGGCCGGGACGAACTCCATGCCCCGGGAGTCTGCCACTCATCAACTGGTTGGACCAGTGCTGGTTTTGCCTGGATTATTCGGGTTTGCGGGATCTTTGGGGGCTTTCTGATCCGGCTTTCTGCCGGGGTTCGTGGCTTGGTCGCTCTTGGCGGTCGGTGCCGGTTGCGGCGGGGCGATGCCGTGGCTTGATTGCGTGGGCCGTGCATTCATCGCGCCGGAGGAAAATCGCCTGGCGCAGGGGCGAGCCAGGGCTCTTCACGGCCGGTTGGGTGCGATTGTCTGGAAGGTGCCGTTGTGCCGCGGCAGCATGGCCGGCCGCCGAAACTGGGCCGCGCGGGCGCGGGCAGCGCGGGCGCGGACCGGGGCGGTGCGGGCGCGGACCGCGGCGGTGCGGACGCGGGCAGCGCGGACGCGGGCAGCGCGGGCAGCGCGGACGCGGGCAGCGCGGGCAGCGCGGGCGCGGGCAGCGCGGACGCGGGCAGCGCGGGCAGCGCGGACGCGGGCAGCGCGGGCAGCGCGGACGCGGGCAGCGCGGGCAGCGCGGACGCGGGCAGCGCGGGCAGCGCGGACGCGGGCAGCGCGGACGCGGGCAGCGCGGGCAGCGCGGGCGCGGGCAGCGCGGGCGCGGGCAGCGCGGACGCGGGCAGCGCGGACGCGGGCAGCGCGGACGCGGGCAGCGCGGGCAGCGCGGGCGCGGGCAGCGCGGGCGCGGGCAGCGCGGACGCGGGCAGCGCGGACGCGGGCAGCGCGGACGCGGGCAGCGCGGACGCGGGCAGCGCGGACGCGGGCAGCGCGGACGCGGGCAGCGCGGACGCGGGCAGCGCGGACGCGGGCAGCGCGGGCGGCGCGGGCAGCGCGGGCGCGGGCAGCGCGGGCGCGGGCAGCGCGGGCGGCGCGGGCAGCGCGGGCGGCGCGGGCAGCGCGGGCGCGGGCAGCGCGGGCGCGGGCAGCGCGGGCGCGGGCAGCGCGGGCGGCGCGGGCAGCGCGGGCGCGGGCAGCGCGGGCGCGGACTGGGTCGGTGCGAGCACAGAGGCGGAGGCGGGCGCGGACGCGACCTGCGTGGGCGTGGGTGGCGTCAGCGTGGGCGGCACAGGCGCGAGCTGCGCGGACGGGGACGGGGACGGCGGCGTGGGCCTGGACGCGGGCTCGTCCGGCGCGGACACAGGTGCGGAAACGGGCGGCGCGGAAACGGGCGGCGCGGAAACGGGCGGCGCGGAAACGGGCGGCGCGGACGTGGACGCAGGCGGCGTCGGCGCCGTGGACACGGACCTGGGTGGGCGCGAGAGGCGCGGAGGCCGAAGTGGGCGCGCGCGAGCGGCGCGAACGTGGCATGGGCGGCACGGGGCGAGCGACGCGGACACAGGCGGCGCGGACACAGGCGGCGTGGACACGGACCGGGGCGGTGCGGGCACGGAGGCGGGCGTGGGCGGCGTGGACCCGACCTGCGTGGGCGTGGGCGGCGTGGACCCGACCTGCGTGGGCGTGGGCGGCGTGGACCCGACCTGCGTGGGCGTGGGCGGCGTGGACGCGACCTGCGTGGGCGTGGGCGGCGTGGACCCGACCTGCGTGGGCGTGGGCGGCGTGGACGCGACCCGCGTGGGCGTGGGCGGCGTGGACGCGACTTGCGTGGGCGTGGGCGGCGTGGGCCTGGACGCGGGCTCGGCCGGCGCGGACACAGGTGCGGAAACGGGCGGCGCGGACACGGGTGCAGACGCGGACGGCGTGGGCGGGAGCAGCGCCGGCGGGAGCAGCGCCGGCGGGAGCGGCGTGGGCGGCGCCGGTGTGGGTGGTTCGGCCGTGGGTGTCGCTGGGCCGTGGATGCGGCGGAGCTTCTCCGCGTGCCGTCTCGCCAAGCCGTAATCACGCCGCCGTTGTTGTTCCCGGCGGAATTCGTCCTTCCCCGGCCACCAATTCTGCGCCTTCGTCCGATCGCGCATGGCAGCCAATTCCCGCGAGCTGAACAATTGCATCTGCCCCACGGTAAAATTATCTCAGAACACTACCCGAACCACGATCAACGCAAGCATACCCGCGCACATGGTGAAAACATTCTTCTGCAGGTCACACCATGACGACTGGCGCCACGGAAAGGGGGGGGCCGACGCCGTAAAAGGGTCAGTCGCCCGCAGTGAGTTCGTCGACGATTTTCTGGGCGTTGGTCGCGTGCTTCGCGTAGGCGCTCGCGAAGGCGCTGCGCTGCACGGCCTGGGCCGCGTTCGTGACGCTCATTTTCTCCCAGCCGCCGACCTTCTGCAGTTTCGTGTAGAACTTGGCGGACGCGAAGGCCGGGTCCATGAGCTGCTCCGGTGTGCCCCAGATGCTCACCCGCTGCTGGAAGATTCCCACCGAATCGTAATTCGTCCCGGTTCCCTCGTGCGGGAGCTTCATCGACGCGGGGACCTTTGGGTTCGCCAGGTTCTTCAGGTACGTCTCCTGCAGCGCCGTCGCGATTGCCACGACCATCGCTCGCTCCGGCAGGCCCATCTGCCTGGCCACCTCGACGACGATGTAGGCGTTGTTGGTCTGGGCCTGGGTCAAGCCTGCCACCGGCTTCGGCACCAGCGGCTGGCCCGGCAGGGCGGCCTGGGCCGCGCCGCGGGCCGCGTTGGCGCGGGCGTGGGTCTCGTAGAACTTCGCGGAGTCGAAGCTCGTGTCGTCCGCGACCGGAGCCGGCGGCTGCGCCGGGAAGATCGCCCACGACACACCGACACTGATCAACGAAGCGACGAGGCTGATCGCGGCGAGGAGCACCATTCTGCTCAGATGCAGACGGCGACCGGCCGCGCGCCTACGCCGGGGGGTGGCGCCACGCACCGCGACAGCTTACGAACGTGGCGCCCGTACCGAAAGGCGGGATCCGCCTCCTTTAACAAAACCTAAGGAATCCGAGAATCTTCACGCTGCGTCATGACTTCGCGTCGCCGAGCAGCCCACGGCGCCTGAGCAGCGGTTCGATGAGCGGGTCGCGGCCGCGGAAGGCGCGGTACACCTCCATCGAGTCGGCGCTGCCACCCCGCGCCAGGAGCCCGTCACGGAACGCGTCGCCGCTGTCGCGGCGCAGGCCCCCGCGCTCGGTCAGCCAGTCGACGGTGTCGGCGTCGAGGACCTCGCTCCAGATGTACGAGTAGTAACCGGCGCTGTACGCGGCCCCGCTGAAGATGTGCGCGAAGTAGGGCGTGCGGTAGCGGGGCGGTACGAACGGCGTCACCACCCCGGCCCGCTCCAGGGCCGCGGCCTCGAAGGCCACGACGTCGGTGACGGCCGCGGCCGCCTCCACGTCCAGCGTGTGCCACGCGAGGTCGAGCAGGGTCGCCGCGAGGTACTCCACCGTCGCGAACCCCTTGTTGAACTGCTCGGCCGCCTGGAGCCGGTCCACGACCTCCTGCGGGAGGCGGTCGCCGGTGACGTGGTGGCGGGCGTAGTGCTCGAGCACCTCCGGCCAGAGCATCCACACCTCGTTGACCTGCGACGGGTACTCCACGAAGTCCCGCGGCACCCGCGTGCCCGCGAACTTCGGATACTGCACCGACGAGAACAGCGTGTGCAGCGCGTGCCCGAACTCGTGGAACAGGGTGCGCACCTCGTCGAGGGTGAGCAGCGTCGGCTCGCCCTCCGGCGCCCGGTTCACGTTGAGGTTGTTGCACACGACCGGGGACGTGCCGAACAGCCGCGCCTGCGGCACCAGCGCGTTCGCCCAGGCCCCGCCGCGCTTGGACGCGCGGGTGAAGAAGTCGCCGATGTAGAGCCCGAGCGGGCTCCCGTCGTGATCGAAGACCTCGAAGACGCGGGCATCCGGATGGTACGCGTGCAGGTCCGGCCGCTCGGTGAAGCGCAGCCCGTACAGCTGCCCCGCGGCGAAGAAGACCCCGTCGTGCAGGACGCGCTCGAGCTCGAAGTACGGCCGCAGCTCGCTCTCGTCGATCGCGTAGCGCTCGCGGCGGAGGCGCTCGGTGTAGTACGCCCAGTCCCAGGGTTGCAGCGTGAACTCGTCGCCGATGACGGCCTGCAGGTCGTCGGCCTCGGTGGCGGCGTTGGCCATCGCCGCCGGGACGAGCTTGGCGAGCATCTCCTCGACCGCGGTCACCGAGCGCGCGGTGTTGTCGGAGATGTTGTAGGCGGCGTGGTTGTCGTAGCCCAGCAGCCGGGCCCGCTCGGCCCGCAGCCGCACGATGCGCAGCACCAGCCCGGTGGTGTCGTTGGCGCCGCCCGCACCGCGGCCGACGGAGGCGGCGTGCAGGCGCTCGCGCAGGGCCCGGTCGTGCAGGGCGGCCAGCGGCGGCTGGGAGGTGGGCAGGACGAGGTTGAGCGCGTACTGCCCGTCGAGGCCCCGGTCCTTGCCCGCGACCGCCGCGGCGGCCACGGCGTCGGCGGACAGCCCGTCCAGGGCCGCCTCGTCCTCGACGATCACGGCCCGGGCCTTCATGTCGTCGCGCACCAGGTTGCCGAAGTCGGTGGCGAGCCCGGCCAGCTCGGCGTTGATCTCGCGCAGGCGCTCGTGCTGGGCCTCGGACAGCTCGGCGCCGGCCCGCACGAACTCGGTGCGGTAGCGCTCCAGCAGCCAGGCGCCCTCGGCGTCGAGGCCGAGCTCGTCGCGCCGCTCGTACAGGTCCTTGACGCGCGCGTAGAGCCCTGGATCGAGCATGATGGCGTCGCTGTGGGCCGACAGCCGCGGTACGACATCGGCTTCGATCTCCTGCAGCCGGTCCGACGTGTGCGAGCTCGTCAGCGTGAAGAACGCGGCCGAGACGCGCTGGAGGATCCGCCCCGAGCGCTCCAGGGCCACCAGGGTGTTGTCGAACGTCGGCGGGGCCGGGTCGGCGGCGATGGCGGCGACCTCGGCGCGCTGCTCCCGCATGCCCCGCTCGAAGGCCGGCGGGTAGTGCTCGACCTCGATGCGGTCGAAGGGCGGCAGCTGATACGGCAGGTCGCTCGGCGCGAAGAACGGGTTGTCCGTGGTCACCTACCGACTGTATCGACCCGCCCCCCGATATCCGCACCCCTTGCTCGCCTGCACGGCGCAAGAAGGGTGCCGAACCGGCCACGCCGCCCGGCGCGAGAAGCGTGCCGGGGCGGTCAGGCCAGCGGCCCCGTGTAGGCGGCGCGCAGCCGCAGCCGGGTGGGGTTCGCGTACTCCTCCATCGCGTGGGCGAGCCACCCGGCCGTGCGCGCCACGCCGAAGATCGCCTCGCCGGCGCCGCGGGGCATGCCGGCCAGGTGGGTGAGCACGCCGAGCGGGAAGTCGATGTTCATGGCGGGCAGGGCGCGGCGGCGGGCCTCCTCCAGCACCGCCTCGGCGACGGCGAGGCGCGGGTAGCCCGGCACCGCGGCGCGGATCCGGTCCATGAGCGCGTCGCCGCGGGCGTCGCCGGCGCGGTACACCGCGTGCCCGAAGCCGGCGACGCGCTCGCCCCGCCGCAGCCGCTCCCCCATCGCCTGCGCGGCGCGCTCCGGCTCGGTGATCTCGGCGAGCAGGGACTCGACGCCGAGGGACGCGCCGCCGTGCAGGGCCCCGCTGACGGTGCCGAGGCCGGTGGTGACGACGGCGTACGGGTCGGCGCGCACCGAAGCCGCGACGCGGGCCGCGAGCGTGGACGCGGCGAGCTCGTGGTCGGCGAGCAGCACGAGCGCGAATCGCAGGACGTCGGCCAGGCCCTCCTCGGCCCGGGCGGCGCCGAGCTTGTGCCACAGCCGCGTGTGCAGGCCCCGGTCGCGGCCCTTGCGGGAGTTTGGACGGGAGGTTTGACGGGAGCTTGGGCCGGGGCCGGGCAGCGCGTCGACCATGCCGGCCATGAGCCCCTTGCCGGTCTGCGCGACGGCGGCCGGGTCCAGGTTGTGCCGCACGGGGTCGGCCGCGGCGAGCGCGGTGACGATGACCTGGAGCCGCTCGAGCGGCAGCACGTCGCCGGACAGCCCGCGCTGGGCCTCCTGGGCCGCGGCGAGCGCGCCGGGCGCGGCCTCCCAGTCGCCGGACAGCCCACGCCGGACCTCCCGAGCTGCGGCGAGCGCGCCGGGCCCGGCCTGCTGGGCCATGGCGAGCGCGCCGGGCGCGGCGTCCCAGGAGCCGACGGCCGCTGCGGCGAGCGCGCCGGGCGCGGCGTCCCAGGAACCGGCGGCCGCGGGTTCGGCCCCGGTCCACAGCCAGAGCGCGGTCTCCTCCAGGCGCCACGTCGCGGCGAGGGCGATCGCCTCGCGGCCGCGGTAGTAGTGCCGGTCCTCGCCGAGCATGGTGATGGCCGACTCGATGACGAGCTCGGTGGCGCCGGCCTGGCGCCGCGGCCGGCCCCGGCGGGCCAGCTCCTCGATCTCGGCGCGGTTGAACACGCTGCGGCCCTCGTGCTTGCGGCGGGTCAGGGTGCCGCGGCTGACGTACGCGTACAGCGTCGCGGGCTTGACGCCCAGCCGGTCGGCCGCCTCTTCGGCACTCATCCACTCGCTCACGCACGACGACGTTACTATGTTGATTTTCGTCAACGTTGACACAAATCAGATTCGACAGTCAACCTGGAGGTATGTCAACACCTCGGATTCACTTCCTCGACGTCACCAATCGCGACGGGGTGCAGACGGCCCGGACCGGGCTGTCGAAGTTCGGCAAGACCATGGTGAACTTCTATCTCGGGCGGCTGGGGGTGGCGCAGTCCGAGATCGGGTTCCCGTTCCTGTTCCACGAGGTGCCGTACGTGCGCGCGCAGACCGCCCTCGAGCGGGCCGGCGCGTTCGGCTCGCTGCGGCTGTCGGGCTGGTGCCGGGCGGTCGCCGGCGACGTCGAGCGCTCCGCCGGGCTCGGGCTGCGCCACTACAACCTGTCCATCTCCACGTCCGATCAGATGCTGCAGAACAAGTTCCGCGGCCGGCTCGACCGGGACGCGCTGATCCGCGAGACGGTCGCGGCCGTGCGCGCGGCCAAGGCGGCGGGGGCGCAGACCGTCGGGGTGAACGCCGAGGACGGCTCGCGCACCGACGAGAGCTTCCTCACCGAGTTCGCGCTCGCGGCGAAGGAGGCCGGGGCGGACCGGCTGCGGTACTGCGACACGATCGGCGGCGACACCCCCGGCCGCATCGGGGAGCGCTTCGCCAAGCTGGCCGGCGCCGCCGGCATGCCGATCGAGACGCACTGCCACAACGACCTGGGCATGGCCGTGGCCAACTCGCTCGCGGGCGCGTTCGGCGACCTGGCCGCCGGGCAGGACGCCTGGATCAACACGTGCGTCAACGGCATCGGCGAGCGCTCCGGCAACGCCGACCTGATCTCGTGCATCCTGGCGCTGCGCCACGGCTTCGGCGTGCCGGAGGGTGCGCGGATCGGCGACGAGCTCGACCTGACGTGGGCGCGGCGCTTCGCGGGCTGGGCCTCCTACGCGTTCGGCCAGCCGCTGCCCAACAACCAGCCCGGCGTCGGGCCGAACGCGTTCGCGCACGAGTCCGGCATCCACGCCGACGGGGCGCTCAAGGACCACCGCAACTACGAGCTCTACGACGAGGAGCTGCTCGGGCCGCACCCGCGGGACCGGCACGCGCGGGCGGGGCGGATCGTGCTCACCGGGGAGTACGGCGGGCTGGCCGGCTTCCGGCACGTCATGGACGATCTCGGCGTCGAGGTCACCGACGAGACCCGGACCTTCCAGCTCGTCCAGCTGGTCAACGCGAGCACCGGGCGGCCGCTGACCGACGACGAGCTGCGGCTGATCGCCGCCTATCCGCAGGAGCTGTCCCTGCTCTACCCGGGGATGCTCTAGAGCATGGCGTATTCGACGATCCAGCCCAGCCGCAGGGTCTCCTCGTAGGAGAACTCCAGCTCGACGATCCCGGCGTAGCGGCGGTCGATCTGCATGGGCGTGAACCGGTGCACGGCGCACTCCATCCACACCGGGATGCGGGAGGCGGGGTTGGCCAGGACGGCGAGCTTGCCGCAGCGGCGGGCGTTTCCCATACCAGCGAAGCTATCCGCGGGCCCGGGCGGCACCCACCCGGGCAACGGGGACCGGGGCGTACACCAATTGGTGTACGCCCGGGTGTCTCCGCGCGGACGACGACGGCACACGCGCCGGACCCTAGCGTCGAAGCCATGGACGAGACGAACCAGAGGATGGTCGCCGGGCTGGTCATCGGGCTGGCCACCGCGCTCATCGGGGTGCTGTTCGCATCCGGCGCACCGGCGTTCGGACACGGCGCGGGCGGGGCCGCCGGGCGTGGGACGGTGGTCCGATGCAACCGCTGACCCGCGCCACCACGGCCTCGTTCGGGGCCGTCACCGGCGTTCGGACACGGCGCGAGCGGGGCCGCCGGGCGTGGGACGGTGGTCCGATGCAACCGCTGACCCGCGCCACCACGGCCGCGTTCGGGGCCGTCACCGTGCTCGGGGTGCTCAGTGCTTCCGCGGCCGCGGGCGCCCCGCTCACCGAGCCGGGGCCGCTCAGCCTGGCGGGGACGCTGTTCGTGCTGCTGTGGGTGCAGCGGCGCTTCCCGCTCGGCGCTCTCGGCCTGGCCGTGGCGAGCATTCTGGCGCTGCGCCTCGCGCACCTCACCGAGGCCGGCTGGCTGTGGCCGGCGACGCTGCTGTACGCGTATGCGGCGCTGACCCGCCGTACGGCCGTCGTCGTCGCGATCGCCGCCGGGCACGCCCTGTGCGCGTTCAACCTCGACTGGACCACGCTCGGGCACTCCGCCCGGGCGGCCGGGGCGAGCGTCGGGATCGACGCGCTGTGGCTGTCCGCGGCGCTCGCGGTCACGGTGTCGTACCGCAACTGGCGCCGCTGGCAGGACGAGTCCCTGCGGCGGCTGCGCGTCGAGCTGGACGAGCAGCGCACGGCCGAGCGGCTGCGGCTCGCCCAGGAGGTGCACGACGCGGTGGCGCACACCCTCGCCGTGGTGGGCGTGCACGTCAACGTCGCCGCGGACGCGCTCGACGCCGACCCGGACGAGGCCCGCGCGGCCCTGCGCCTGGCCCAGGACATCCGCCGCCGCGCGATGGCCGACCTGTCCGCGCTCGTGAGCGTCCTGCGCACCACCGGCGGCGACGGCATCGCCCCGCCCGTCGCGCCGCCGGCGCTGGAGGACCTCGTCGCCGGGGTCCGGGCGACCGGGCTGGACGCGCGGCTGGACGTCGAGGGGGACGCGGACGCGGTGCCGCTGCCGGTGCGGCTGGTGGCCGCGGCGGTCGTGCGGGAGGCGCTCACGAACGTCGTCAAGCACGCCGGAGCCCGGCGCGTGACCGTGCTCGTCCACTATGGACCGTCCGTGGAGGTCGCGGTCCAGGACGACGGGGCGGGCCGCGACCCGGGGCCGGCCGGGCACGGGCTGCGCGGGCTGGCCGAGCGGGTCGCGGCGCTCGGGGGCGCCTTCGCCGCGGGGGCGGACGAGGGCGGGTTCCGCGTCCAGGCGAGGATCCCAGCATGACCGCGCGCGTCCAGGCCAGGATTCCAGCATGACCGCGCGCGTCCAGGCCAGGATTCCAGCATGACCGCGCGCGTCCGAGCGAGGATGACGACATGACCGTGCGCGTCCTGCTCGCCGACGACCAGGCCCTCGTCCGGGCCGGGTTCGGCAGCCTGCTGCGGCGCAGCCGGGACATCGACGTGGTCGCCGAGGCCGGCACCGGCGACGAGGCCGTGCGCGCGGCCCGGGAGTTCCGGCCCGACGTGGTGCTCATGGACATCCGGATGCCGGGGCTCGACGGCATCGCCGCGACCGCGCGGATCTGCGCCGATCCGGCGCTCGGCGGGACGCGGGTGATCGTGCTGACGACGTTCGAGACCGACGACCACGTGTTCGCCGCGCTGCGGGCGGGGGCCAGCGGGTTCCTCACCAAGGAGGTGGAGCCGGACGAGCTGCGCCGGGCGGTGCGGGTGGTGGCGGCGGGCGAGGCGCTGCTGTCACCGAGCGTCACGGCCCGGGTGGTGACCGAGTTCGCGCGGCGGCCGGTGCCGGGCGGCGGGCGACGGCTGGAGCCGCTCACCGCGCGGGGGGCCGAGGTGGTGCGGCTCGTCGCGAGCGGACTGTCCAACGAGGAGATCGCACGGGCACTGTTCATCAGGCCGCTCACCGCGAAGACGCACGTCACGCGGGCGATCGCGAAGACCGGCGTGCGGGACCGGGTGCAGCTGGTGATCCTGGCCTACGAGGCCGGGCTGGTCACCGTCCAGGGCGATGACGGCGACGCACCGTATCGAAGGACGTCCTCACCGAATCCGTGACTTCCCCGAAACGCACAGTTCACTGGTTCAACCTGACAGGACGCCCACCACGGGTGATGATTTGCCCGTGACTAGCCAACTGCGCGTGATGTCGATCTATGAGGGCTTTTTCTCCGGCGGTGCCCGGGCCCTGCACACCACGGTCGTGGCCGGGCTGCACACCGGGGGGAGCCAGCGCCATTCGGTGCTGAGCATCTATGCGGCCATGCGCCGCGAGACGCTGCTGCAGCGCATGGAGAACGACGCGAGCTATCGGTCGCTGCACGCGATCGGCGTCGACGTGCGCCCGCTGGGCCGCCGCATCGGGGGCGACACCGCGGCCCGCAAGACGTTCAGCCCGTCCGAGGTCGCGACCGCGTTCGCACACGCGGAGCGGGCCGACATCATCCTGTCGCTCAAGGAGCAGCCGCTGCGGCTGGTGAACCTGCCCGGCTTCCCCCGCCGGCCGGTCGTGGTCTGCCTGCACCGCTCCGACCCGGAGAACCAGGGCAGCGCGCTGGCGGAGTTCCGCACCGCCGTCGCCGACGGGCGGGTGGCCGCGGCGATCTGCTGCGCGGAGTCGACGCGCTCGGCCTACGAGGCCGCGGGCATCCCGTCGCGGCTGCTCAAGGTCATCCCGAACGGCGTCGACCTGTCGCGCTTCCAGCCGGTGCCGGCCCGGCGGCGGGCCGCGCTGCGCCGCTCGCTCGGCGTGCCGGCGAAGGCCGAGGTCGTCACCCTCGCCGCCCGCTACGACCCGATGAAGAACATCCCGCTGTTCCTGGCCTCCGCGCGCCGCTACCTGGAGCGCGAGCCGAACGGGCACGTCCTCGTGTGCGGCGCGGGCATGACCACGGCCAACGCCGAGCTGTGCGGGATGCTCAACGACCTCTTCGGCGACGAGCCGCGGTTCCTGTCCCGCCTGCACCTGATGGGCATCCGCCGCGACATGGAGGCGGTGTACGCCGCCAGCGACGTCGTCGCCCTGACGTCCACCAGCGGCGAGGCGGCCCCGCTGTGCCTGATCGAGGGCGCGATGTGCGGCGCGGTGCCGGTGTCGACCGACATCGGCGACACCGCGATCATCGTCGCCGGGCACGGCCTGATCACGGCGCCGGACCCGGACGCGATCGCGGCGGGCTGGTCGGAGGCGGTCGACCGGCGCGCGGAGTTCACGCCGCGCCTGCTCGGCAGCCGCGAGCGGTTCAGCCACACGCGGATGATCGCGTCGTACGCGACCGTCATCGACGCGGCCTACCACGACCTGGGCCTGCGCGTCCCCCAGCGCCTCTGAGGGAGCACGACCAGCACCGCCGGGCAGGCCGGGACCACGACGGCCGCCGCGATCAGCCCGCACCAGCCCGAGCCGAGCGGGGCGGACGCGAGCGCGGCGGCGAGCCCGGCGACGGTCAGCGCGGCGAGGGCGCGCAGGCCGTGCGTGAACAGCCTGCCCACCCGCAGCCCGGTCGAGCGACGCAGCCAGAGCAGCGCTACGGGCCAGGACAGGGCCGCGCCGAGCGCGAAGCCCCGGGCGACGCCGAGCGGGCCGGCCACGGCGCCCGCGCGGCGCCGGCCATCATCGCGTCGACGAGCTTCGCCGGCAGCTGCGCCAGGCCCCACCCCTCCGGGCGGGTCGGCCGCGCGACGACGTCGGCCGCGCGGACCAGCCGCTCCCCCTCGGGCAGCGACGTCCACCCGGTCCAGCGCTCCCACGGGCGCGCGTCGGCGGGCGGCGGGGCGATGACCGTGAGCGTCGCGCCCTCGTCGCGCAGCCCCGCGACCGCGCGCCGCAGCTCGTCGAGGCCTTGTGCGGGCGGGGTGTCCCGGCGAAGACGACGGCCAGCCCGCTCGCCGGCGCCGGCCGCGCGGACGCGGACGAGGGCCGGGCGTGCGGGATCAGCGTGCCGCCGTAGCGGGCGCCCAGCACCGGGTTGCTCACCGTCGAGGGCAGGCGGCGGGCGAGGACGCGCAGGGCGTGCAGCCGGGCCCAGTAGCCGGGGTGCGTGCCGGTCAGTCATGGAAGGCCGGGGACAGGCCGCCGAGGCGGTGGCGGGCCAGGCCGGCTGTGCTGCACGACCAGGCGCTCGGCCACGACGGCGTGGTGCAGGCCCGCGTCGAGGGCGCGCACCAGCAGGGCGAGGTCGTTGTTGACGGCCAGCGCCGGGTCGAAGCCGCCCAGCGCGCGGAAGGCGGCGGTGCGCACGACGAAGTTGCTGCCGGTCAGGCCCGGGTTGTGGTGCAGGCAGTCGGGGGCGGCCAGGCGGCTCGGGAGGGTGCAGCCGGGGCGGCGCTCGGCGCCGCGCTGGTACCACGTCCAGGCCACGGCCAGGTCTTCCCCGGCGGCGAGGAGGCGCTCGAGCAACGACGGCTCCCATTCGTCGTCATCGTCGAGGAAGGCCAGGTGGGAGGTGTCGGCGTGCCGGGCGCTCCGGTTGCGGGAGGCGCCCGCGGTGTGCGAGTCCACGCGGATGTACCGCACCCCGAACCGCCCCGCGACCCCCTCGGCGCTGCCGGTGTCGTCCACGACCACGATCTGCGCCGCGGGGACCGTCTGGCGCAGCACCGAGGCGATCGCGCGCCCGAGCAGCGCCGGGCGGTCGTGCGTGGGCACCACGACGGTCACGTCAGGCATGCGCGAGCTCCCGCCACCGGGCGCCCAGGCGGCGTTCGCGGCGGCGCTTGAGCAGGTGCGCCGCGCGGTACAGGCGCGCGTACCACCCCGGGGCGAGCAGGATGAGCAGGACGCCGGCGGCGACGACCCAGAGACCGTGCCGTACGGCCGCGAGCACGTCCTTGAACCGCAGGTCGCGCCGCACGATCTCGACGACCGAGGCGCCCGCCCCGGCCCGGGCCCGCGCGGCCGCGTCGACGACCGACATCGCGCCGGTGCGGAGGCGGAAGTGCAGCAGGCCGGCGGCGGAGGCGCGGCCCGGCTCGGCGGCCAGCACCGCGCAGGCGTCGAGGACCCCGGTGCGCAGGTCGAGGACGCGGGGCGTGAAGCTGCCGGTGATGGAGGTCCGGCGCCGCAGGTAGCAGTACGCCGGACCGGAGACGAACGCGACCGCGCGGGCGCGGCGCAGCAGCCGGGCGCACACGCCGACGTCCTCGTAGAGCCGTCCGGGCGGGAACTCGGTCTGGGCGCCGCCGGTGTCGGCGACGTTGACGACGTGCACGACGCGCATCCGCCTCACCCCACCGGGACCGGGACGCCGGCGCGGACGGCCGCGTCGAGCAGCCACTCGTAGGCCGCGGTGAGCGCCGACGCCTGGGCCTGCGGGGTGTGCCGTGCCGCGAACGCCTCCTGCAGCCGGGGCCGGCTGGGCTGCCCGGTGCGCAGCACCAGCTCCAGCTCGGCGGCGACGTGCTCGGGGGTGCGCAGGGCCGGGTCGAGGCCGAGCGAGTCCAGCGCCGGGATGCTGCGGGCCACGAGCGGCAGCCCGGCCGCGCCCGCCTCCAGCAGCGCGAGCGGGCAGCTCTCCCAGGCGGCGGTGTGCAGGTAGGCGCCGGCGGCGGCGAGGCGCTCGCCGACCCGCCGCGGCGGCAGCCAGCCGGTGACCTCGACGCCGGCCGCGCGCAGCCGCGCCTCCAGCGCCGGGTCGCCGCCGCCGATCCACGTCCAGTCCGCCCCGGCGGTGACGAGGGCCTTGACGCGCAGCAGGAAATGCGGGTCCTTCTGGGCGCCGATCCGCCCGACGGTGACCACCTCCGGGGCCGGCTCGGCGGGTAGCTCCCGGGGCGCCCGGACGCGGGTCGTGTTCGGCACGTGCACGGCGGCCAGGCCCAGCGCCGCGGCCAGGTCGGCCTCGCGCGGGCTCACGCAGATCGCCAGCCGGGTCCGTCCGGCCAGGGCCCGCTCGGCCAGGCGCGCGGCGCGCACGAGGCCGGGCGGGTTGGTGGCGGGGTCGCGCTCGAAGGCGAAGCAGTGCGGGGTGTAGGCGACGGCGGGGCCGCCGGGGGCCAGCAGCAGCCGGCCGACGAGCCCGGCCCAGGACGAGTGCAGGTGCACGACGGCGGGGCGGGCCCGGGCGACCGCGCGGCGCACGGCCAGCGCGAGGCCGGCGAGGCCGCGCCCGGCCGGGTGGCTCGCGGCGAAGTCGGCGGCCGTCGCCGTCTCGCTGCCGGGGCGGACGCGGCCGAGCAGGTGGTGCTCGTACTGCGGCGTCGAGCGGGCGAACTCGGCGATCGCGGCCGCCGTACCGCCGCCCATCGCCTCGGTCACGTGGAGGATCCGCGGCACGCTCATCCGCACTCCTGGCTGCTCGACGTGAACTGCGGGGGCCGGACGAGCGGCTGGCGCAGGACGAGCAGGTCGCCCTCGGTGTAGGGCTCGCGCAGCCGCAGCGTGACGGTGCGGGTGGCGCCGCGGGGCAGCTCGAGGTCGAGCAGGTACGCCGGATGCCCCCGCTCCTGCCCCGGCGTGAACATGACGCGCTCGCCGTCGACGGTGGCCGCGCGCAGGAGGGCGCCGTGGGTGGCCAGGTAGCTCACGTGCAGCCGCTGGTCGCCCCGGCGCACCGGGTACGCGTGCTCGTCGAGGCGCTGGTCGACGTACGGCGTCAGGCCCTCAGGCGCGTGGTTGGTCAGCGCGAGCCGGTCGGCCGCGGCAGTGGCGGCGGGCAGGTCGCCCCGGGCCGCGGCCGCCCGCGCTGCCGCCGCAGCCTCCCGGACCCGGTTCAGCTCGCCGCGGGCGAACCAGCCGGTGACCGCGATCCACAGCGCGCCGGCGAGCAGCAGGCCGAGCAGCACCAGGGCCCAGAAGCGCACCGAGCGGACCCGCGGCAGCAGGAGCTCCCGCAGCCGGACCGCGCGCTGCCGGACCCAGGGGTTGCTCAGCGTCCGCGGCAGGGTCATCGCGACGCGTGGGCCGCCACGTGGGCGGTGCGGCGCAGGCGGGCGATGGTGACGAGGGCGGCGCCGCCGACGATGAACGCGAGACCGGCCGCGGTGTAGGCGAGCGCGCCCGGCCCGGTGACCGGCAGGCCCGACATCGTGGGGGCCGGCGCGGCCGGGGCGACGGTCACCGCGACGGTGACGGAGACCCCGGAGGTCTGGCCGGTGAGCTTGATCGGCAGCTGGCCGGTGAAGCCGGCCGGGATCTGGACGGTGGCCGTGGCGTCGCCGGCCGCGTTGGCCTGCGCGGTGGCGAGGTGGGTGACGGCCTCGGTCCGCGCCGACTCGATGTTCACGTCGAAGCTGACCATCTCGAACGGCTGGAAGCCGTGGCCGGTGACCACGACCGTGCCGCCGGCGACCGGGTTCTGGTTGTCGACCTCGCCGCTGCTGGGCATCGGCTGCGGCTCGACCTGGGCCGGGCTGGGCGACGGGCTGGACGACGGGGCCGGCTCGGCGAGCGCGGCGGAGCCGAGCGCGGCGGCGATCGTCAGGCCGGCGAGGGCCGTGCCGGCCATTGTCAGGCAACGCATGTGGAGGTTCCTCTCGGGTTTGGCTAGTACGCGCCACGGCCGGCGAGCACGGTGACGGTGGTGCGGGCCAGCTCCTGCGGCGTGACCGGCCGCGGGCCGACCAGGCCGAGGTCTCCGGCGGCGAGGTCGGGGCGGCCGAGCGCGAGCAGCGCCTCGGCCGCGGTGGCCCACGGGGCCGCGGCGATCAGCACCGCGACCGGGCCGAGCAGCAGGAGCAGCACGGCCGCATCCACCAGGTCCAGGACGCGCGCCGCCGGATAGGGCCGGATCTTCCGCACGCACGGACCGTATCAGCTCAAACACGTTGAGTTATGCACAAACCACCCAAAGTAGGATGAACTCCAGTATCGTCCCGTGCCGTGAGAGCCTTCGTCCTGCGCTGGCGGCTCGTCGAGCTGATCGCCGGCCTCGGCGCGCTCGCCCTGCTGCCGCGTGCCCGGACGCTGCTGCCCGCCAAGTACTTCTACGACGGCGACTACATCGCCGCGCTCAACGCGGGCACCGTGCTGCAGCTCGCGCTCGTGGTCGCCGCGGTGGGGCTCGCCCTGCGGCCCGCCGCGCGCTGGAGCACGATGCCCCTCGCCGCCGCCGCGATCGGACTGGGCGGGGTGTACCTCACGCGCGTGCCTGCATGGGCCCGCGCCGCACCCCTCGTGGCCGCCGGCGCGCTGCCGCTCTACGGCGCCCTGTTCCGCTCGTACTGGCTCGTGATCGCCGCACTCTTCGCCGCCGCCTACGCGGCCCTGCGCCGGGGCCGCCGCCAGGTGCTGCTGCCGCCGGTCGCGGCGGCCATGTTCGTCGTCGCCGCGGCCGGCACCCTGGTGCTGCGCCACGACTCGCTGGACACGTTCCGCGCGGCCGCGAACGCCGGTCGGGCGGGCTCCCCCGTGACCCCGATGCTCCCCCTCGCGATCTTCGCCCTGGCCACGGGGGACGCATGCGCGTCGCGGTGATCGGCGCCGGGCCGGCGGGCGCCACCGCCGCCTACTGCCTGGCCCGGGCGGGCGTCGAGGTCGACGTCTACGAGGCCTCGGGCGGCGTCGGCGGGATGGCCCGCTCGATCGACCTGTGGGGGCAGACGGTCGGCATCGGCCCGCAGCGCTTCTCCAGCACCGACCCGCGGGTCAACGAGCTGTGGCTGGAGGCCGCCGGCGGCGCGTACGAGATGGTCGAGCCGCGCGTGCGGGCCTACCGCGACGGCCGCCTGCGCCGCGACCCGCGGCCCCTCGCCGACCGGCTGCTGCGCCGGCCCGCACCGGCGTTCGCGCATCCGCGGCAGGGGCCCGGGGAGGTGTACGCGCGGATGTGCGCGTACACCGAGCGCCAGGGCGGCCGCGTCCACCTCGACGCGCCCGTCGCCGGCCTGGCGCTGGACGGCGCCCGGGTCACCGGCGTGCGGCTCAACACCGGCGAGGTCCGCGAGCACGACCACGTGATCTCCTCGATGCCACCGCCCGGCGCCCGGCCCGTCTACCGCCACACCGTCGTGGTCTACCTGCACACGACCGCCGAGTCGGTCTTCGGCGACACCTGGATCGACGTGCCCGACCCGGGGCTGCGCACCGAGCGCGTCACGAACTTCGACAACTGGGTGCCGGCCGCCAAGCGGGGCGAGGCCGAGACGGTGCTGGCGCTGGAGTACCGCTGCGGCGACGACGACTTCTGGCGGTGGGACGACGAGCGGTACGTCGCGCTCGCCCGCGCGGAGGTCGCCGCCATCGGGCTCGTCGCGGCGGAGGAGATCCTGGACGCCGTGGCGCTGCGGGTGCCGAAGAGCCAGGCGACGCTCCGGCCGGGCCCGTACGCGCCGATCGAGGGCCTGGAGGTGCTGGGGCGGCCGGGCGCGACCCAGGCCGGCAGCATCCTGTCGGGCCTGCTCGCGGCCGAGAACGTGCTGGAAGACGCCGGGCACGACCTCTGGTCGCCGACCCCGCACCCGGGCCGGTCGCGCATCACCGCGACCGGCCTGGTGCCCGGCTGAGGGCCTCGGCTACGCCGCCCAGCCGCCGTCCGCGTTGATCGTCGCGCCCGTCACGTAGGCGGAGCCCTCCCCCGCCAGGAACGCCACCACCGACGCGATCTCGGACGCGTCCGCGTACCGGCCGAGCGCGGTGAGCCCGGCCATCGTGGCCGCCGTCGGCTGGGAGGCCGGGTTCGCGTCGGCGTCCGTGGGGCCGGGATGCACGAGGTTCACCGTGCTCCCCCGCGCGGGCCGCGAGTTCCCTGGCGACGGCCGCCCCGATCCCCCGCGATCCACCCATGACCAGTGCGACCTTGCCATGCAGTTCGTTCATGCCGATCAGCCTGACCGGCGCTCGTCGGCGCGTCTGGCGGCGATCGGACGCGGCATGCGGGGGTGGAGAGCGCTCTCCATCTCCGTCGGAAATTCTGCTGATCAAAGTCCGAATTGCGTGCTTGAGCCGCATCGGGCACGCCCAACGTATTGACGGTTCGGCGGAGCGGGCGCAACATGGGAGAGCGCTCTCCGAGAGCGCGCACCCAGCCGGACCGCCACCGGCGAACGGCACACCCCACACCCCTGGGAGCTGCATTGCGTACCAGACGCCTCAGAAGAATCGGAATCCCCATCGGAGTCACCACGGCCGTCGTGGCGTCGATGGTCGTCGGCGCGTTCCAGCTGACGTCCGCCAACGCGGCCACCGCCACCCTGCTGTCGCAGAACAAGCCCGCGCTCGCCTCCTCCACGGAGCTCGGCGAGTCCCCGGCCGCCGCCGCCTTCGACGGCAACAACGCCACCCGCTGGAGCAGCCAGTGGAGCGACCCGCAGTGGCTGCGGGTCGACCTGGGCTCGACCAGCACCATCTCCCAGGTCGTGCTGCAGTGGGAGGCCGCCTACGCCAAGGCCTTCCAGATCCAGACCTCGCCCGACGGCAACGCCTGGACCAGCATCTACAGCACCACCACGAGCACCGGCGGCACCCAGACCCTGAACGTCACCGGCTCCGGCCGCTACGTGCGCATGTACGGCACCCAGCGCGGCACCGGCTACGGCTACTCGCTGTACGAGTTCAAGGTCTACGGCACCTCCGGCACCACCCCGCCGGCCTCCGACGGCCCCGGGTACGTCATGGCCAACCCGCCGGTCACCGGCGTGGTCCCGTCGACGGCCACCCCGCCGGCCACCAACCCGCCGACGACCCACCACGAGTTCCAGGCCAACTGCTCGGTGAGCCGCAGCAACCTGCCGGACGACCCGATCGTGTTCTTCGGCCTGCCGGGCGCGTCGCACTCGCACACGTTCATGGGCAACACCACCACCAACGCGAACACGACGCTCGCCTCGCTGCAGGCCGGCGGCACCGCGTGCATCACGCCGGGCGACAAGACGGCCTACTGGATGCCCACCCTGCTCAACGGCGACACCGCCGTGCAGCCGGTCGGCCGCCAGGTCATCTACTACAAGAGCGGCGTGCTCGACTACCGCAGCGTCCGCCCGTTCCCGGCCGGCCTGCGCTACGTCGTCGGCAGCCCGTCCTCCACGCTGGACGAGTTCAAGAACCACCCGGGCCACGTCGAGGGCTTCGAGTGCGGCGACCTCACCAACCAGTGGGACATCCCCGCCAACTGCGTGGCCGGCAGCCAGCTCAACGTCCGGCTCCAGGCCCCCAGCTGCTGGGACGGCCTGCACCTCGACACCCCGGACCACAAGTCGCACATGGCGTACCCGGTCGTCGGCGTCTGCCCGCAGGACCACCCGGTCGCCGTGCCGATGATCGAGTTCAAGATGGCCTGGCCGGTCAGCGGCAACATGGCCAACGTGCACTTCTCCAGCGGCCGCGGCTACTCGTTCCACTACGACGTCTACAACGCGTGGGACGCCCCGACCCTGAAGGCCCTCTCGGACCACTGCATCAACGGTGGCCTGCAGTGCGACCCGCGCGGCTTCGACCAGTACAAGCCGGACCGCGGCGCCGCCCTCAACGAGAACTACGTTCTGCCCTAGGTGTTCGCCGTGAGGGCCCGCCCGGTTGCGACCGGGCGGGCCTTCGCCTTATCCGTTGCAGTCCAGCGCGCTGAGCGCCGTCGTGATCATCCGCTTGTGCTCCTGCAGCGTCGGCAGCGTCTCCCGGGCGAAGGCGACCAGGTCGGCGTTGTCGCCGTGGGCCGCCTCGTTCTCGAAGAGCCCGATGGCGCCGACGTGGTCGAGGTACTCGGCCGGCACGTACGCGCAGTCGAACAGCAGCCCGTCCAGCCGCGACCACACGGTGAGGATGTTCTGCTGCGCCGAGTCGGGCAGGTCCGGCGTCGACATCCCGTTCGCCTTAGCCAGCATCGCCAGCTTGGTGCCGGCCCGGTTGTGGTCGCTGATCATCCGCGTCCCGAAGTCCTTGACGGCCTGTGTGGAGCCGCGCGCCCGCGCGAGCGAGCCACCGGCGACCTCGAAGTTCCCGGCGTACCCGGCCGCCGTCACGAACGCGGAGTCCTGGGCCGACAGCGCCCCGGGCTCGTCCCCGGGCGCGGCCTGGGCCGGCGAGCCCCCGAGCAGCGCGGCGCCGAGCACCGCGGCCGCAAGCATCGGCAATCGCATGACAACCTCCCGTGAAGCGATCTTGGTTGTCCTGATTGCCGGGCCCCCGGCCGCGAAACGGCCTACTCGGTTGCAATGCGCCGCTGCTGCAGCGCCCCGACGACGGCCGTGAGCTCGGCGATGAGGCCCGCGACGGAAGTGCCGTCGTTGCCGCCGATGGTCACCGAGCGCAGCTCCGCGGGCTTCGGCAGCCGCGCGACGATCTCCGGCAGCCGCTCGATGAGCTGGGCCTGCAGGTTCTCCGGCGACTGCGCGTTGGCGATCTCGGCCCGCAGCCGCTCCCGCTCGACGTCCAGCAGCGCCTCCTCGTGCGCGTTGACCGCCCGGGTCGCGGCCAGGGCCAGCTCGGCCTCGGCGGCCAGCCGGGTCAGCTCCGCCTCGCGCGCGATGCGCAGCCGCCCGATCTCGGCCTCCTCGGCCGCGAGCTGCCGCTCGAGCGCGAGCGCGTGCCGGTTGGTCGCGTCGCGCAGCTCGGCGAGCGCCCGGGCGTCCTGCTGCTCGCGCTGGGAACGGCGCAGCAGCTCGCTCGCCTCCCGGTCGAACTCGTGCGACGCGCTCTGCGCGCGCAGGTCGGCCAGCTCCCGGTCGCTGGCGATCCGGGCGGCCTCCCGCTGCCGCTGCGCCGCGAGCTCGCGCTCGGCCACGGCCTCCTCGGCCGCCAGCTCGGCGAGGCGGGCGATGCGGCCCTGCTCGGTGCGGTACGGCTGCTGCAGGTTCTCCCACAGCCGCGACGAGCTGACCACCGCCTCCTTGATCTGCACGGTGACGATCCGCAGCCCGAGCCCCGCGTCGGCGCTGCCCGAGCCCTCGGCGACCGCCCGCAGCCGCGCCGTGAGCTCCTCGATGATCGGCTGCTTGTCGCTGAGCACCTCGGCGACGCCCAGCGTGGACACCTTGTCCTTGATCGCCGCCTCGGCCTGCTCCTTGAGCTGCAGGTTGACCAGCCGCATCGGGTCCTCGGGGTCGCCGAAGTCGAGCCGGCGGTAGGCGGTCGAGAAGTCCTGGATGATCCACTGCACGTAGGCCTGGACGAGCACGCCCTGCAACTCTCGGCAGATGCAGTACGCGTTGATGAGGATCGTCTGCATCGCGCCGGGCACGACGAGGTACGAATCGGTCGCCGGGTTGTACCGGAACGACACCCCGAGCCCGACGTGCAGCGGCTCCGGCCGCCCGCGGCGCGTGTGCACGACGAACGCGTTGGGCGGCACGAGCACCGTCTTCCAGCGCCCGAACCCGGTGACGCGCACCTCGACGGCGTTCGGCGTGGGCCTCCGGCCGCCGTCGCCGCCCCGCCCGCGCTCCTGCTGCGGCTGCGGCCCGCCGGCCGGCGCCGGGGCGGACGGGGCCACCTTGGCGCGCTTGGAACGCAGGTCGGACTCGAGCCGCTCCTGCTGCCTGACGACCTGGTCGAGATAGGTGTTGGTGTTCGACATCCGCCGCTCCTCGTCGGGGGTCCGGTGCGGCCCCAGTCTGCCAAGCGGGTCAAAATCCAGGGCTCGGGTCCGCGTCACCTGCGGACCGTCGCTCCCGCCAGGACGTCCGGTCTGGGTCGGCATCAGCGAAGGGGCTGAGCGCTGCGCTCGGCGGGCGCGGCGGGGCGGGCGAGCGGGCGCTGATGCTGCGGTCGGCCGGCGCGGCTCTGGTCGCGGTCGGGCGCGGGGTATTCGTCGGCGGGTTGGGCGCGGACGCTCCGCCCGACGGGCACGGCGAGGGCGAGGCGCTCCGCCGCACGGGCGGGGCGGGGCGTTGTGTTCGGCGGGCGTGGCTCAGGTCGCGGTCGGGCGCGGGGTGTTCGTCGGCGGGTGGCTCGACGGCGGGGCCGGCTGCGAGCCGATCGTCAGCGTCACGGTGCCGTTCTTGGCCACCTTGTTGTTCGCCTTCGGGTCCTGCGACAGTACGTGGTCGATCTGGTCCGGGTCGTCGGTCGGCTTCTTGACGACCTTGAAGCTGCCCGTGAAACCCTTGTCGCGGAACTGCTGCTTGGCATAGTCGATGTAGTCGCCGGAGACGTCGGGAGCCGTGATCGTCTCGGTCTTCGTGGCCGTGGTCGCCGGGGCGTGCGACTCGTTCGTCTCGGTGTCGGCCCCCGTGCCGGCCCCGATCCCGGTTCCGTCCGAGGCACCCGTGCCGGCGGCGCCGTTGTCGCCCGGGTTCGCGGACGCCTGCGGGGCCGGGGACTGGCCGTTGGCCGCGGGTTTGTCCTTGTTGCCGAGTCCGACCAGGTAGACCGTGGTGCCCGCGCCCGCGAGGGCGATCAGCGCGATGACGACGAGCAGGGCGTTGAGCCAGTTGCGGCCGCCCTTGCGGGGCGCCGGGGTGCGGTCGTCGTACACGGGCACGACTCGGCTCGACGGCCCCGGCGACACCGGGGCACCGACCGGAACGGGCGGCGGCGGAACGTACCGCGGCACCGACGGCCGCCCCTGCCCCTGAAACGGCTGCCCCTGCGGTGGCTGCGCGGTCGGGTATGAGCCGGTGTGGTAGACCCTTCCGGCCGGAGCGCCGGACACGGGCGGGGCTGAAACCGGCGCGCCGTAGCCGGCGGGCGGCGCGGACGTCGACGCTGCCGGGGGCATGCTGAAGCCCACGGCCGCGGCGGCGTCCCGGTCCGGCCACATGACGCCCGGGTCGGTGCCCGCCTGGTCCGCGGCCGGTTGCGCGGCCGTCGGCGTCGTCGACTGAGCGGCCACGGGCTGCGGCATGGTCGAGGGGCCGGGCATGGTCGAGGCAGCCGGGGTGGTCGAGGGGGCCGGGGCGATCGGCGAGGACAAGGACGGCGCCGGTGAGGACGGGCCCGCGGCCATCGAGGCGTAGGGGGCGGCGGCCGCGGCGGCGGCGGGCCAGAGCGGGGAGCCCTCGCCGGTGCCGTCCGCGGGCAGGGCCGACAGCGAGAGCAGGCAGCCCTCGGCCACCACGATCTCGGGCTGCTCGGTGATCGTCGGGGCCACGTTCAGCGCGCGGTGCAGCATGGTCGCCACGAGCGGGATGCGGCTGCCGCCGCCGACCAGCAGCACGCCGGCCACGTCCCCGGGGCCGATGCCGGCCTGGCGGATGAGCGCGGCGGTGGTGAACACGGTGCGCTCGAGCAGGGGCTTCGCGGCCGCCTCGAACTCGTCGCGGGTCAGCTGCGCGTCGACGTCGAGCGGGGCCGGCATCTGCAGCACGACCGCGGGCGCGCGCGAGAGCATCTCCTTGGCGACGCGGGCGTCGTGCCAGAGCATCCGGCGGTGCCGCAGCGACTCCGGGTCCTGGGCGTCGGCGAGGCGGGTCCAAAGCTCGGGGTCGTTCGCGGAGTACCGCTCGCCGAGCCACCGCACGATGGTCGCGTCGATGTCGAGCCCGCCGACGTCGGTGAGCCCGTCGACCGCGACCGCCTCGAACCCGGCGGGCCGGCGCACGACCACGCTGGCGTCGAACGTGCCGGCGCCGAGGTCGTAGACGACGAGCGCCTTGCCGGTCGGCACCTGCTGCCCGAGCACCGCCGTGAACGCGTGCGCGGCCGCGACCGGCTCGGGCACGAGCAGCGCGGTCCCGAGCCCGGCCCGCTTCGCGGCCTCGGCGAGCACGGCCCGGCGCCGGGTGCCCCAGCCGGCCGGGTGCGCGATCGCCACGGCGAAGTCCTCCGAGCCCGCGACGCGCTTGGCCTCGGCGAAGACGAACCGCAGGACGGCCGCGACCAGATCGACGACGGCGACCTCCCGCTCGCCGAGGAGGATGGCCTGCTCGTCGATGTGCTGCTTCGGGTTGGGCTCCAGCCCCGCGGGGTCGAACCGCGCGTGGTGCAGCGCGTCGCCACCCACAACGAGGTCGGACCCGGGCTCGGCGGAGGCCGGGCCCGGCTTGGTCGGGGCGAAGACGGCGGACGGGAGCAACGGGTTGGCGTCGAACAGCAGCGGCCTGACCCGGCCGTCCGGCCAGCGCATCAGAGCAACCGTGTTCGACGTGCCGAAGTCGATCCCGAGCCCGAAGGCCGGTGACATGGCCTCATCGTAGTTCGCCGGGACCGTCCCCTACGATCACGTTTCGGACCGTGACGGTCGCAGTTCGGACAGCTCCCGGTACGCCGCGAGCGTGGCCGCCGTCCGCTCCCCCACCTCCGCGAGCGGGTCGGCCAGGAGGATCGAACCGGGCATCTCACCCGTTTCGGCCAGCAGCACCCGGGCCCGGGCCGTGGCGACCTCGCGCCGCTCGTGCGCGTCCAGCGACGCGGCGAGCCGCCCGAGCGCCGCCGTCCGCGCCGCGAGCTGCGCGTCGAGGTCCCGCAGCCGATCCTCGGCCGCCTCGATCCGCTCGTCGAGCTCGTCGCGCAGGTCCCCGCGCCCGAGATCCTCGCGCGTGGCGCGCAGCTCGCCGAGGTTCCCGCGCAGGCTGACCCGGGCGGCGATGAGACGCGCGAGGTTGTACCGCGTGATGTCCAGCGTCGGCCGGATGTCCGCGGGCTCGGCCATCGCCCCGAGCGCGGGCCAGCGCAGCCGCACCTCACGCAGCGCCGCCTCGGCCGCCTGCCACTCGGGGACCGCGGAGCCTTCGATGCGGACGCCGCCGCATCCGTACCGCATGAACACCCCGACCGCCACCAGCAGCATCCCGGTCGCGACCAGCCCCGCGGCCACCCCGGCCGCGAGCAGCACGAGACCCAGGGGCGGCAGCAGCCAGGGCCACCAGGGCACGGCGCGGCGCGGGTCGCGGACGATGCGGACCGCCGCCCGCTGCCGCTGCTCGTGCCGTCCCATCGGCACATCATGCCGCACGCGGGCGGCTCGCACATCGAAGCCTCACACTGTGCGACGCTCCACATCACCCTTGCGACCGGCCGCTCCCCCCGCGCATCACCCCGGCGACGGGCGACCCGCGCGGCGCGTGTCCAGCCGCCGGCGGGGCATTGACTTTTAGTTAACTTTATTTATCGTTGTGCCTCAATAGACACCTGTCTTGTCTGGAGGCAGTGATGACATCCCGACTCCGGATCGCCCTCGCGGCCGCGGCGGTCCTCGTGACCGCGGGCGGCATCGCGGCGATCACGACGCCGGCGCAGGCCGCCGGCTCCCTGACCGCGACACTGAGCTACGACTCCGACTGGGGCAGCGGCTACCAGGCGAAGTACACGATCACCAACGGGACGGCCGCCACCGTCTCGACGTGGAAGGTCGAGTTCGACCTGGCGTCCGGCTCGACGCTGGGCAGCTACTGGGACGCGCTCATGAGCCAGAGCGGCACCCACGTGATCGCGAACAACAGGACGTACAACGCCCCGCTCGCCCCCGGCGCCACGGCCACCTTCGGGTTCCTGGTGTCCGGCTCGGGCAAGCCCGCGAACTGCAAGCTCAACGGCGCCTCGTGCGCGGGCGTGGCCGACACCCAGGCGCCGAGCGCGCCCGCGAGCCTGCGGGTCACGGCCACGACGTCGTCGAGCGTCAGCCTGGCCTGGAACGCGTCGACCGACAACGTCGGGGTGACCGGCTACGACATCTACCGTGGCGGGACGCTCGCGGCGTCGGTCACGGGCACGAGCGGTACCGTATCCGGCCTCTCCGCCTCCACCGCCTACACCTTCACGGTGAAGGCGCGCGACGCGGCGGGCAATGCCTCGGCGGCGTCCGGCTCGGTCAGCGCCACGACCCAGGCCGGCGGCGGCGGAGGCGGGGGCGGCACCGGGACCACGCTCGCCGTCGCGCCCTACGTCGACATGGGCGCCTGGCCGACCCCGACGCTCACCGACATGGCGACCGCGGGCAACCTCAAGAACTTCACGCTCGCGTTCGTCAACAGCGCCGGGTGCAAGGCGTCGTGGTTCAACGCCTACGACCCGCGCGCCGCGTGGGCCAAGGACCAGATCGACGCCATCCGCGCCCGCGGCGGCGACGTGAAGATCTCGTTCGGCGGGGCCAGCGGCATCGAGCTCGCCCAGGCCTGCTCGACGCCGGCCCAGGTCGCCGCCGAGTACCAGGCGGTCGTGGACGCGTACGGCCTGAAGTACATCGACCTCGACATCGAGGGCGCCGCGGTCGCCGACCCGACCACGATCGCCCGCCGCTCGCAGGCCCTCGCGCTGCTGCAGGCCGCCCGCCCGGACGTGAAGATCTCGCTCACCCTGCCGGTGCTGCCCGAGGGCCTCACCACCGACGGCGTGAACGTGGTCCGCTCCGCCCGCGACGCCGGCGTCAACCTCGACCTGGTCAACGTGATGGCGATGGACTACCAGCGCAGCAGCGGCGACTACGGCAACTTCGCGGTCCAGGCCGCGCAGTCGACGTTCACGCAGTTGAAGGGGTTGTACCCGAGCAAGACCGACGCGCAGGTGTGGCGCATGCTGGGCGTCACCCCGATGCTGGGCAAGAACGACGACGGCGGGACCTACGACCAGAACGACGCCCGCCAGCTCGTCGCGTTCGCCCAGACCAACCACCTCGGCATGCTGTCGTTCTGGGAGGAGACCCGCGACCGCAACGCCTGCACCGGGGCGCTCTACATGTGCACGAACATCGCGCAGTCGCCCTACGAGTTCTCCAAGATCTTCGCCGCGTACACGGGCTGAGATCGCCCGCGCCCCGCGGAGTCCGCTCGCCGGCCTCCGCGGGGCGCCCGGCACCGCATCAGCCGTAGGTCGGGCGCTGCGCTGGGTGGTGTTGTACGTGCGGTGGACGATTCTGCCCGCCCGCAGGTCAGCCCGCGCGGTTTACGATCGCGAGTGTGAAGGCCAACCGTTCGATCCCGGCCGCCGCGGTCGTGCCGATCCTGACCTACCCGGACGTCCGCCGCGCCGTCGCCTGGCTCGAGGCCGCGTTCGGCTTCGCGGAGCGGGTGCGCATCGGCGAGGACCATCGCGCCCAGCTGCGCGCCGGTGAAGGCGCGATCATCGTCGCCGACGACGGCGGCGAGCGGTGCGCACCCGAGACCGGCACGGGCGTGACGCACGCGGTCATGGTGCGCGTGGCCGACGCCGACGCCCACTGTGCGCGAGCGCGCGCCGCCGGTGCGCGAATCGTCGTGGAGCCGGCCGATTTCCCGTACGGCGAGCGCCAGTACCAGGCCGAGGACCTCGCCGGCCACCGCTGGACGTTCTCGCAGACCCTGGCCGACGTCGAGCCCGAGACCTGGGGCGGCACCACGGTCAGCTGAACCGGCGGGTCAGCTGAACCGGCCGGTCAGCCGAACAGGCCGGCCAGGACGAAGGCGTAGAGCAGGGTCTCCCCCGCCCACGCCGCGTACAGCAGGGCGGGCGCCGGAGGCGTGACCGGAGCCGGCGGCAGCGACACCACGTCCCGCACCCGCTCGCGCGCCCGGGCCGCGGCCCGCTCCGCCGCCAGGCGCAGGGCGCCCGACAGCTGCAGGCCGGTGCGCTCGTCGCCCGAGAGGAAGCGCGGCAGCAGCGCGTGCTCGCCGCGCGCGGTGACGACCAGGCCCGCGCCGTGGTGGTCGGTCTCGATGGTCACCGCGCCGTGGCGGTCGGCGCGGATCGCGTGCACGTCCGACCACACGAGCAGGCGGGCGCCGATGGAGCCCACGACGCTCAGGCCGGCGCCGTTCCAGCTCACCCGCGGGCGCAGGAAGAGCCGCCAGCCCGAGAGGCAGGCGATCGCGGTCACGGGAGCGGTCACCGCGACGGCGCCCCAGTACGGCAGCGTGGGCAGCAGGCGCGACAGGAGGACGAGGAACGGCCACGAGGAGGCGACCACGACGGTGTACCCCGAGAAGCGGTTGTGCCGGTGCGTGTGCACGGTCTCCGGGTCGGCCGCGACGTCCTCGGCGCGCAGGGCCAGGATCTCCTCGGGCCGCAGCGGCAGCCGGGCCGCGTCGGGCACGGCCGCGGGCTCGTCGAGGTCCGGGCCGGGGGCGGGGCCGCCGTACGCGGGGGCGAAGCGGCCGCTGCGGGCCGGGCCGCGCGGGACGAGCAGCTCGCCGTCGACGGCGACCGCGCACCAGTGGCGCTGGGCGGGCACGCCGAAGAGGACGCCGGGGCGGATGTCGTCGGAGCCGTGCCGGGCCAGCGCGAAGAACTCCACGAGCGCCGGCTCCCCCGGCCGCGCGTCGGTGGCGTAGACCGCGACGCGGCCGCCGAGCGCCCAGACGTACACCTCGGTCGCCGGCTGCTCGCCCGAGAACAGGGCCCGGGCCGCCGCGCCGCGCTCCCGGGCCCGGGCCAGGCATCCGGCGGCCAGCCCGGCCAGCAGGACGGCCAGGGAGAGCCAGTTGCTGGTGTTGTACGGCTCGCTGACCAGCTGGTAGAGCCCGTCCCGGGCGACGAGGACGGCGACGTGCGAGCCGACCGGGTGCTCGTCGGAGTCGGTCACGGTGACGCGCACGGTCGCCGGGCCGGCGCCGGAGCCCGGGAGCCGGACCTCCAGCGAGTATTCGTCCGGGTGCGCGACGACCTCCGCCGTGACGCGCTCGGCCGTGGCCAGGCGGTCGTCCGCGCCCGACTGGTCCGCGACGGCGACGCCGGCGATCGCCAGAGCCACAAGCGTCAGTGGTACCGCCAGCAGCCGCCAGCCCAGACCGTACCGTGGCAGCGTCGAAGGCGTCGGGGGCTTTCGATGCGACGTGGTCGCCGCCCACATCCGCGCGCCGTCGCCGGGCCCGGGCGGGGCGAGCCGGGCGGCCACGAAGACCAGCACCGCGAGCGCCGCGTCCGCCCCGGTGAGCCAGGCCGGCGAGGCGAGATCGGGGTGCGCGACCTGCCAGATGGCGTCGGTGGTGAAGAAGAGGGCCGCGAGCCAGGCGGTGACCGGCAGTGACACGAACGCGACGACGGGCAGCGCGGTGACGAGCCCGAAGAGCAGGGCGTTGAGCCAGTCGGGGCCGCACGGCACGGCGTCGGAGCACTCGATGGGCGGGTCGAACGCGACGTGCAGCGCGAGGACCCCGAGGGCCACGACCACGACGAGCAGCGCACGGGCGCGACGCCAGCGCACGGGGCGCGCGGTCCAGCCGAAGACGTCGGCGGTCAGCAGCGGGGTCATTTGCCCGCCATTCTCCTCCAGCGGTGCCAGGCTCCGTCTGCGCGGGGTGGCGCGGAAGCGGCTCGGAACCCCGCCGAGAGAGCGAGTTCCGTGGGGATCACGGCCGATTTGTACCCGTGGACCAGTCGCGATGTTCCCTGTAACGTCCTGCCGTGAAAGCGCTCTCTCGCATTTGTGGCGCATCATCCCCGCCCAGCGATGCCACGCCCCATCGTCGTCTGGGGCCGTGGGTGAGCCCGCCACCCGGAGGAAAGTAGGTCGCGTTTCATGCCATTGGTCCACTCCGGCCAGGCGTCCGCCAGGTCTGCCGGGTCAGCCCCTCGCGGCCGCCGTGGCCGGTGGTTCGCCCTCGGGGCCGCCGTACTGCTGACCGCCGTCGCCGCCGTCAGCACCCCCGGCGCCGCCGCGGCCGCCCCCGCCAACCGCCCGCCGGCCGGGCAGCCCGACTTCGGCCCGAACGTCAAGGTCTTCGACCCGTCCATGCCGGTCGCGCAGATCCAGGCGACCGTCGACGCCATCCACGCGGAGCAGGTCGACAACGAGATGGGCACGCAGCGCTACACGCTGCTGTTCAAGCCGGGCACGTACGGCACGGCCGAGCACCCGCTGATCTTCCAGGTCGGGTACTACACCGAGGTCGCCGGCCTCGGCCTCAACCCCACCGACACGGTCATCAACGGCCACGTCGACGTCTACAACCGCTGCCTCACGGCCGACAACTGCCTCGCGCTGGTCAACTTCTGGCGCTCGCTGTCCAACCTCACCATCAACGTGGCCGGCGAGAAGGACTGCCGCTCCTCGGGTGAGTTCTGGGCCGTGTCGCAGGCCGCGCCGATGCGGCGGGTGAAGGTCAACGGCAACATGACCTTCATGGACTACTGCACCGGCGGGCCGCAGTACGCCTCGGGCGGCTTCATCGCCGACTCGGTGTTCTCCACGGCCACGAACGGCTCGCAGCAGCAGTTCCTGGTGCGGGACAGCAACATGACCAACTGGTCGAACGCCGTGTGGAACCAGGTGTTCTCCGGGGCCGTGGGCGCGCCCGCGCAGCAGTTCCCGAACCCGCCGTACACCACCCTCGACACGACGCCGGTGAGCAAGGAACGGCCGTTCCTCTACATCGACGCCAAGGGCAAGTGGAACGTCTTCGAGCCCGCGCTGCGCCGCAACTCCTCGGGCGCGAGCTGGGCCAACGGTCCCACCGCGGGCCGCTCGGTCCCGCTGTCGGACTTCTACCTGGCCAAGCCGACGGACTCGGTGCTGGCGATCAACATCCAGCTCGCCCTGGGCAAGAACCTGATCTTCACGCCCGGGGTGTACAACATCAACAGCTCGATCCTCGTCTGGCGGCCCGACACCATCGTGCTGGGCATGGGCATCGCGACGCTGACCGCCGTCGGCGGCTCGGTGCCGCTGTGGATCGCCGACAGCAAGGGCATCTCGGTCTCCGGTCTCATGATCGACGCCGGTACCGTGAACTCGCCCGCGCTCATGCAGGTCGGCACCAAGCTCGGCGGCGCGCTCAACCTGGGCGACGCCAACGACCCGACGGTGCTGCACGACGTGTTCTTCCGCGTCGGCGGCCCGCACGTCGGCAAGGCGGACGTGAGCCTGGAGGTCAACTCCGACCACGTCATCCTCGACGACATCTGGGCGTGGCGCGCCGACCACGGCGTGCCGGGCTCGGTGGGCTGGAACGTGAACACCGGCCGCAACGGCGTCATCGTCAACGGCGACGACGTCCTCGCGACGGGCCTGTTCGTCGAGCACTACCAGCAGTACAACGTCATCTGGAACGGCGAGCGCGGCAAGACGATCTTCTTCCAGAACGAGCTGCCGTACGACCCGCCGAACCAGGCGGCGTGGCAGCACGACGGCGTGCTCGGCTGGGCCGCGTACAAGGTCAGCGACAAGGTGAAGACCCACGAGCTGTGGGGCGGCGGCGCCTACATCTTCACGAACGTCGACCCGACCATCCACGCGGCGCGCGGCTTCGAGGTGCCGAACCGCCCGGGCGTCAAGCTGCACGACGTCCTGACGGTGAACCTCTCGGCCGGCACCATCGACCACGTGGTCAACGACACCGGCGCCCCGGTCGCGACCGAGACCGGCGTCGGCGTGCCCAGCTACGTCACGAGCTACCCGGCGAGCTGATCCCGCACGTCCCGCACACACAGCGGCGCCCGGCCATCGCGGCCGGGCGCCGTTGCTCGTCCGAGAGGGACGATCTCCTACAGAATGAACCGCCTGTCGGCGTGCGGGCCGGCGATCGCGGCGCCGGGCTCGGCCGGCAGCCAGAAGAGATCGTCCGACGCGTCCTCTGGCTCGACGTTGATCTGGTTGTCCCGAACGTCACTGCTGAGCACCGCGCTATCCATGTCGATATCGCTACCCGCGCAGCGTGACGGCAAACGCCACAACGTGTGAGGTAGACCTCAATATTCGTAACGTGCGAAAAGGCGTTCCGCTCCTTGCCATCCGGCGAATCGCCTCATAGGGCCGCCGCGAAGATGAGGACCTCGGCGCCGGCACCGTAGCCCGTCGTGCGCTTCTCCAGGGTCAGGCCGGTGTTGCGCGCCACCCGCTGCGACGCCACGTTGTCCGGGTGGATGATCGCGATCACCCGGTGCGCGCCCAGCACGGTGCGGGCCCAGTCGCGGCAGGCGCGGGCGGCCTCCGTGGCCAGGCCGGTGCGCTGCAGGGCCGGCACCACGTGGTAGCCGAGCTCGAGCTCGTCCACCCCGTCGACGCGCTGGACGGTGAGGCCGCAGTCGCCGGCGAACACGTCACCGTCGCGCAGGCGCATGGTCCACAGGCCGTGGCCGTCTTCCCGGTACCGCGTGCGGTTGCGGGCGATCCACTCGAGCGTCTCCGCGCGGGTCTTCGGCCTCGGGTAGTACCGCATGACCTCCGGATCGCCGAGCAGCGCCGCGAGCTCGTCCAGGTCGCCCTCGACCATCTCGCGCAGGACGAGCCGCGGCGTGGTCAGGACACTCACTCGACGTACAGGTTGATGCACGCGCTGATCGGCAGGGCCACCATCACGAGCAGGAACGCCAGGAGCGCGGCCGCACCCTTCTGCTGCTGGGCGTGGATGGTCTTGAGCGTGCACTCGCCGGTGAGGACGAACCAGTCGATGAGGTACCGCGCGACGTACAGCCCCACGTAGGCGATCCCGAGCGCGGCGCCGAAGCCGGCCAGGCTCTCGGGCCACGTGGTGAAGTCGCCGGCGATCGCGCCGTACAGGATGAGCCCGACGGCGGTGAGCACGGCCGCGGACTCGAGGCCCTGGGTCACACCGTCGCCGGTGACCATCGCGGCGCGCGGGTTACCGTGCGCGACGAGGCCGTGCAGGTGGAACGCGATCACGAGGCCGGCGATCCCGGCGAGGGTGAACGCGGCCGTCGACAGCAGCGAGGTGCGCAGGTCGGGCGCGTGGCCGATGAAGGTGGCCCGCACGACCAGGGCCAGGCCGAGGTAGAACCCGAGCCGGACCAGCCCGACGGACAGCGGCACGGTGTTGAGCTCGCCGATGCGCGTCGCGCGGGAGCGCAGGATCATCCAGTCGGTGATCCAGAAGCCGAGGACGGCGAGCACGGTGGCCCACACGATCCCGCCGCCGACCCAGGCCAGCGAGTTCCAGTTGGTCAGGTCCTGGCCGATCAGGCTCGACACGCCGATGACCTGCACGGCGACGAAGCCGACCCGCTGGACGAGGTAGCCCCAGTTCGACCGCTGCCAGAGCTCGTCGTGGTCGTCGAACGCGGTGACGGCGTTGAGCAGCCACCACCCGCCGCCCACGCCGAGGATCACGATGAGCACCTGGAGCACCGCGATCGTGGCGGCGGTACCGTTCATGGCGGTCTCCTACTAGAAGCCGGTGTGGTCGATGGTGTGGGGCACGAAGTGGCTCAGATTGTCGGTGATGAGCCCGGCGCTCTCGCGGATGCCGAGCCCGGCCGGCTCGCCGTCGATCATCCAGACCCCGAGCACGGGGTGCCAATCGCCACCCCGGGGGTCGGTGTAAGCCGGCAGCGGCGCGAACGACTGGCACACGAACGGGCCGCCGTAGTCACCGGGCGTGCTGATCTTGGTGACGCCGTCCACGATGACCGAGACGTTGGCGCCCTCGCGGCCGAGCAGGGGCTTGCGCACGTAGGAGGTCATCCAGTCCGGTTTCTCGGACTCGAAGTACGCGGGCAGGAGCAGGTCCTTCTTCTCCGGGTCGTCGCCGAAGAGGTGCCACAGCACCGGCAGCAGGCCCTTGTTGCTCCAGAGCATCTTGTAGGGCGGCTCGATCCACACGGTGCTGTCGCGGCGCGGGTCGCTCATGTCGCGGAAGCACTGCTTGGCGAACTGCTCCGCGGTCATCCACTCCCACGGGTACAGCTTGAAGATCACATCGATGTGCTGACCCTCGGGGTCGTAGAACCGGTCCCCGGCCTGGATGTCGCCGGCGCCGATCTGGTCCATCCAGATGAACTTGGTGCGGTACCCGAGCGGGGCGAGCGCCTGGCGGGCCGTCTCCATCAGGTACTCGGTGTTGAAGAGGTCCTCGCCGCTGTCTTCCTCGCGATCGCACGCGAAGTGGATGGTGACCGGGTCGAGCAGGTGGGTGCGGGCCTGGCGCAGCCGCGCCAGGTTGCGCTGCCAGCCGGCGACCAGCATCTCGTGGATCGCGTTCCA
Source organism: Dactylosporangium thailandense (assembly GCF_059739745.1). Lineage (NCBI taxonomy): Bacteria > Bacillati > Actinomycetota > Actinomycetes > Micromonosporales > Micromonosporaceae > Dactylosporangium > Dactylosporangium thailandense. The sequence goes on along the minus strand of NZ_AP029195.1, from coordinate 11,394,831 downwards.
CTGGTCCTTGCCCTGGCCGGTCTGCTGCATCCAGTACCACTGCGCGACCGCCGCCTCGGGCAGCGCGGTCGGGGTGTCGGCGTTGAACTCGAGCAGCTGCGGCTTGCCCGCGAACTCGCCCGCGTAGCGCACGTCGAAGCGGCCGTAGACGCTCGGCGAGAAGTCGCCCTTGCTGCGCCCGCCGGGCTCGGTCTCGTCGTCCCACCAGGTGCGCTTGATCTGGTCCCAGGCGAACTCGGGGATGCCCAGCAGCTGGAACATGTTGTGGTCGATGACGAAGTCGCCGGCCGCGACGCACATCTCGAACAGCGTCGCGGCGCTCGCCGAGAGCGTGTCGATCTCGGCCGAGGTGAAGTCGTAGAAGGGGCCTTCCTTCCAGTACGACAGGGTGCCGCCGCCCGGCGCCGGGATCTCGTTGTTGTAGACGATCCCCTGCGAGGCCAGCTGCTCACGCCAGTCCGGACGGACGGCTCCGTCGGCGATGCGTCGCACGTCAGCTGCCCGAGCTGCCGTGGCTGCTGCTGCCGAAGCCGCCGGAGCTCACCTTGCCGTTGCTCACGTGGCCGGTCGCGGGCAGCCCGGCGTTGGAACGCCCGACCGAGTCGGTGGACGAGACGCGGCTGCCGCCGCTGAGCCGGTAGCCCGGCGAGCGGCCCCGGCCGTAGCTGCCGGTGTAGTAGTAGTGGCCCGGCGAGCCGTCGTCGCATCGAGAGTCGGGCACCACCACGCCGTTCTGGTCGGCGCAGTAGGTCTGCTGCTCGCGGCCGCACGCCGCCAGCCCGCCCGTCGTGGCCAGCGCCGCCAGCGCGAGGTAGCTTCGGCCCAGCGGTACCGACTTGGAACGCCTCATCGTCTGCTCCCTCAGGTGTGCCTTAGCACGGTAAATGACCTTCGCAAGGAGCGCGAGTGGACGGACCGTTCTGTGACAGTGTCGGTTTCCATTCCGCCGGGATCTGGTTGGAAGAATTGACCGTCGCGATACTCCCTGCATCGACCCGCCACGATGTAGTCATCGAGGAGTTCTGATGCGATCACGGCTCCGCGCCGTGTGGGTCCTGGTGCTCGCGCTCGGGTGTCTCGTCGCCCTCCCGTCCGCCGCCCAGGCCGCCACGGCTCTGCCCTGCGACATCTACGGCGCCGCCGGCACGCCGTGCGTCGGCGCCCACAGCACCACCCGGGCGCTGTACCAGGCGTACAACGGCCGGCTCTACCAGGTGCGGCGCGCCTCCGACGGGGCACTGCGCGACATCGGACTGCTGGCCGCGGGCGGATACGCCGACGCGGACGCGCAGGACGCGTTCTGCACCGGCACCGCGTGCGTCATCACCGTCATCTACGACCAGTCGCCGCACCACAACGACCTCACGATCGAGGGGCCGGGCACCGCGGGCGGCCAGGACGTCGGCGCCAACGCGGCCGCGCTGCCCGTCACCGCCGGCGGGCATCACGTGTACGGCGTGTACTTCAACGGTCACACGGGCTACCGGAAGCGCGTCGGCGACGGGGTGGCCACCGGCGGGCAGCCCGAGGGCATGTACATGGTCGCGAGCGGTGTCCATGCGAACAACCTGTGCTGCTTCGACTACGGCAACGCCGAGGCCGAGATCGCCGACACCGGCAACGGGCACATGGACGCGGTGTCGCTGACCACCCGCTGCGTGAAGACCCCGCCGTGCACCGGCTCGGGCCCGTGGGTGGAGGCCGACCTCGAGAACGGGCTGTACCTGGGCAGCGGCCCGAACCCGGCGAACCTGGGCAATGCGACGCCATTCGTCACCGCGCTGCTCAAGAACGACGGGCAGCACACCTTCGCACTCAAGGGCGGCGACTCGCGCACCGGCGCGCTGAGCACGTGGTGGAACGGCGCGCTGCCCGCGGGCGGGTACCAGCCGATGCACCTCGAGGGCTCGATCGTGCTCGGCACCGGCGGCGACAACTCCAACCAGGCGATCGGCTCGTTCTTCGAGGGCGTGATGACGGCCGGGTACCCGACCGACGCCGCCGACGACGCGGTGCAGGCCAGCATCGTCGCGGCCGGCTACGGCGGGGGCGCGACCAGCCCCGCGCCCGCGGCCCCGGTCACCGGCCCGGGCGGCAAGTGCCTCGACGGCGCCGACGCGAACGCGGCCGGCGTGGCCGTACAGCTGTGGGACTGCCAGGGGACGGCGGACCAGCGCTGGATTCACGGGTCCGACCAGTCCGTGTCGGCGCTCGGGCGCTGCCTGCACCTCGTGGGCAACGCGACCGGCAACGGCACCCGGGTCGAGCTGGCCGACTGCGCGGGCGGGGCGTACCAGAAGTGGGTGCAGCAGACGGACGGATCCCTGCGCAACCCGGTGTCCGGACGGTGCCTCGACGCGCCGAGCGGGGCCACGGCCAACGGCACGAAGCTGCAGATCTGGGACTGCAACGGGCTCGGGCCGCAGAAGTTCTCCGTGAGCGGCGGCGGCACCATCGGCGGCCCCGGTGCCAAGTGCGTGGACGTGGCCGGGGACGACAGCGGCGCCAACAACGCGGCCGTGCAGCTGTGGGACTGCCAGCCCGGCGCGTTCGACCAGCACTGGGTGCGCGGTTCCGGCGGTTCGCTGCGCACGCTCGGCCGCTGCCTCGACGTGGCGGCCGGCTCGACCGCGAACGGCGCGAAGCTGCAGCTCTACGACTGCAACGGCGGCGGCGCGCAGAACTGGGTGCAGCAGTCCGACGGCTCGCTGCGCAACCCGGCGTCGGGCCGCTGCGTGGACTCGCCGAACGGCGCGACCGCGAACGGCACCCGGCTGCAGCTCTACGACTGCAACGCCTCGGCCGCCCAGAAGTTCCTTGTAGGTTAATCCCTAAACCCATTAGGCTGTACCGCATGGTACGGGCCGGACTGTCGCGCGCACAGGTGTGCACCGCCGCGCTGGAGCTGGCCGACGAGGTGGGCATCGACCACGTGACGATGACCGCCCTCGCGCGGCGGCTCGGCGTGGCGGTGCCCAGCCTCTACGAGCACGTTCGCGGGGTGCCGGACCTGCTGGACGCGGTCGCCGGGCAGGCGACGAACGAGCTGGCGGACCGGCTGGGCGAGGCGTTGCAGGGGCGTTCGGGGCGGGCGGCGCTGATCGCCTACGGCACCGCGTACCGCGCGTGGGTGCTGGCGCATCCCGGGCGGTACGCGGCGACGGTGCGGCCGCTGACCGACCCCTTGGGCGCGGCCGCACAGGCGCGGATCGTCGCCGGGTGCGCGACGCTGCTGCGCGGGTATGAGCTTTCTGAGACGCGCGCGGTGGACGCGGTGCGGTTCGTGTACAGCACGATGCACGGGTTCGTCCACCTGGAGACGGACGGCGGGTTTCATCACGCGCGCGAGCTGGACGCCAGTTGGTCGCTGGTGCTCGACGCGATCGATCGCGGTCTGTCCACGTGGCCGTCGTCGTGAGGGCCCGGGCCGTCATCGGCGCGCGCTCGCACGCTGGGCTTTCGCGTCCCGGGCTGTCGCGTCCTCGGCTTTCGCGTCCGGGGGTTTCGCGTCCTCGGCTTTCGCGTCCGGGGGTTTCGCGTCCCCGACTCTTGCGTGCCCTGTTCTCGCACGCTCGGCTTCTGCGTGCCCGACTCCTGCGCGCCCTGTTCTCGCACGTCCCGCCTTCGCACGCTCGGCTTTTGTGGGCTCGGGTCTCGCGCGTCCTGTTCTCGTACGCCCCTCTCTCGCACGCTCGGCTTTTGTGGCCTCGGGTCCCGCACGCCCCCTTCCCGCACGACCTGTTCTCGCACGCCCCGTTCTCGCACGCCCCGTTCTCGCACGTCCGGTTCTCGCGCGATCGGCTCGCCGTCCGCGTGGTCTTCGCCGGGATGTCCGCGTGAAGGCCTGGCTCGTCACTGGCTGTTCGAGCGGTCTCGGCCGCGCGCTCGCGTCCGCCGCGATCGCCAGCGGCGACGCCGTGCTGGCCACCGCGCGCGACGTCGGCTCGCTGGAAACGCTCATCGCGCGCGCACCCGGGCGCGCGTTCGCGCACCGCCTGGACGTCACGTCGCCCGGGGCCGCCCGCCTGGCGGTGGACGAGGCGCTGGCCCGCTTCGGCCGCGTCGACGTGCTGGCCAACTACGCCGGCTACGGGCTGCTGGGCGCGCTCGAGGACCTCGACGAGCACGAGCTGCGCGAGCAGTTCGAGACGAACCTGTTCGGCGCCCTGGCGCTCACTCGCGCAGTGCTGCCGTCCATGCGCGCGGCCGGCACCGGGTGCATCGTGCAGATGTCGTCACTCGTCGGTGTTGTTCCCGGTCCGGGCGGCTCGGCGTACGTGGGCAGCAAGGCCGCGCTGGACGCGATGTCCGAGTCGCTCGCCGGCGAGGTCGCGCCGTTCGGCATCCGCGTGCTGATCGTCGAGCCGGGCGGCTTCCGCACGGACGCGAGCGGACGCTCGATGCGGTGGGCGGCGACGAGCCCGGCCTACCACGCGTTCATCGAGCCGGCCCGGGCCGCGTTCGCCGCGCGCCACGGGCGCCAGGAGGGCGACCCGGCCCGGGCGGCCGCGGCGGTGCTGGCCGCCGTCGACGATCCCGGGGCCCCGCTGCGGCTGCCACTCGGCGCGGACGCGTACGCGCACATCGACGCCTACCTGCGCCGCCGCCTCCGGGACCACGTCGAGCCGCCGGACACCGCGTTCGCGGACCTACCGCGCCAGGACGGTCAGTAGGCACAGCGCGTTCACGCACCGACCGCGCCCGAACCGCCGGCCGGCCACCACGTTCACGCGTCCACCAGTGCGCGAACCGTCAACCGGACACCGCATCCACGCACCCACCGCACCCGAACCGCCGGCCGGCCACCACGTTCGCGCGTTCAGCATTGCGCGAACCGTCAACCGGACACCGCATCCACACGCCTACCGGGCTCGAACGGTCCGCCGGGCGCCGGCGTTCGCTCACCTACCGTGCTCGAACCGTCAGCCGGACACCTCGCTCATGCGCCTACCGCGCTCGAACAGTCAGCAGGCCGGCCAGGTCCACGTCGGCCGGGCGGCCACCGTGGCCGGAGTCGGCGATCAGGCGGGCGCCCAGCACCGCGCTCCAGAAGGTACGCACCTCGACCGCGGGCGGGCGGTCCACGGTCCAGGCGCGCCGGTCCAGGAGGGTCACCAGGTAGTGCTCGGCCTGGCGGAACAGGATCGTGAGGTACAGCTGCGCCGTGCTCTGCAACTCCGGGCGCTCCCGCGCGATCGACATCGCCTGCACCGCGGCCGGGATCGTGGGCAGGGCTAGCGCCGTCCGGGCGAGGGCGGAGCGGAACGTCTCGGGCGTGCGGCGGCGGTAGCCGACCGACTCCAGCCGCGCGGCGTCGCGCAGCAACGTGGACAAGGCCGCGTGCACGAACAGGCCGTCCTTGGAGCCGAAGTAGTACGTGATCTGGTGCGGGTACGCCTCCGCGGCCCGCGCGATCGCGGCCACGCTCACGCCCGCCAGTCCGCGCTCGGCGAAGAGGTCCGCCGCGCACCGCAGGATCCGCGCGCGGGTGCGGCGGCCCCGGGCCCGGGCCGGTTCGCTGATGGACATGTCATATTTGTATGCGATACAAGTAGCGGAGGCAATCGAACCGGGGAGGGTGCCATGGGCGCGGACGTGGTCGTCACGGGAATGGGGGCGTTGTCGCCGCTCGGCGAGGGCGTCGAGGCGCTCTGGCAGGGCCTGCTCGCGGGCCGGTCGGGCGTGCGGCGCATCGACGACCTGCTGCCGCCCGGGGTGCTGGACGAGCTGCCGGTGCGGATCGGCGCCACGATGGCGGTGTCGCCGGACACGCTGCTGACCCGCGTCCAGGCGCGGCGGATGGACCGGTGCGAGCAGGCGGCCCTGGTCGCGGCCCGCCAGGCGTGGCAGGACGCGGGCGCGCCGGAGGTCGACACCGAGCGGCTGGCGGTGGTGATCGGCACCGGGATCGGCGGGGTGAGCACGCTGCTGGGCCAGGACGACGTGCTCGAGGAGAAGGGCCCGGGCAAGGTGTCGCCGCTGACCGTGCCGATGCTCATGCCCAACGGGCCCGCGGCCTGGGTGAGCATCGAGTTCGGCGCGCACGCCGGGGTCTACACGCCGGTGTCGGCCTGTGCGTCGGGCGCCGAGGCGATCTCGCTCGGGGTGCGGCTCATCCGCTCCGGCGAGGCCGACATCGTGATCGCGGGCGGCTCGGAGGCGGCCATCACGCCGCTCACGCTAGCCGGGTTCGCGCAGGCCCGGACCCTGTCGAAGCGCAACGACGAGCCGCTGCGCGCGTCGCGGCCGTTCGACGCGGACCGGGACGGCTTCGTGATGGGTGAGGGCGCGGGGATCGTGATCCTGGAAAGCGCTTCGCATGCGGCCGCCCGCGGCGCGCGCGTGCACGGGCGGGTCGCGGGGGTCGGGGTCACCTCGGACGCGTACCACATCACGGGCCCGGACCCGAGCGGCGCCGGCCAGGTGCGCGCGATCCGGCGGGCCGTGGCCGACGCCGGGCTGCAGCCGTCCGACATCGCGCACGTGAACTGCCACGCCACGTCGACCGTGGTCGGCGACGTCGGGGAGGCGGCGGCGATCCAGGCCGCGCTAGGCGATGACGTGGTGCTGACCGCGCCGAAGTCCGCGCTCGGCCACCTGGTCGGAGCCGCGGGGGCGGTGGAGAGCATTGTGACCCTGCTGTCGGTGGTTCATGGTGTCGTACCGCCCACCCTCAACCTCGACCACAAATCCCCCGAGGTCACGCTGGACGTCGTGGCGGGCGAGCCGCGAACGCTCCCGATGACGGCGGCGGTGTGCAACTCCTTCGGCTTCGGCGGCCTGAACGTGTCACTCGTCTTCACCGCGTGAGCGAATACGCCGCACTCGCACACCCCGCATGACCGAACGCGCACAACTCGTGTTCACCGCTTAACCGAGCACGCACCACTCGTCTTTCCCGCTTGACCGAGCGCGCGCCACTCGTCTTCACCGCTTGACCGAGCACGCACCACTCGCACACTCCCCATGACCGAGCACGCACCACTCGCGTCCACCGCACGTGTTCACAGCTCGACCGAGCGCGCACCACTCGTCTTCACCGCTTGACCGAGCACGCGCCATTCGCACACTCCGCATGACGGAACACGCACCACGCGTCTTGACCGCTCGACCGAACATGTCCCGCTCGCACCCACCGCGCGAACGAACACATCTCACCGGTATTCACCGCGCGAACGAACACGCCACGGACTCGCGCGCAGAACTGCGCGCGAGTCCGCACCAACCGGCGCGTCAGCGGATCTGGTCCTGCTCCTCCAGCTCCGTCAGCTTCACCGTGCACAAACCGCCACGCTCGGCCTTCACGTCCGTCACGGTCAGCTGCGTACCCGGTGTGAGGATGAACTCCTCCTCGCCCGTGAACGCGGAGTAGCTGCGGATGCCGACCGCGCGCAGGGGTACGACTTCGAAAAGTGTCCGTTTGCCACTGCCGCCCATGAACGAACGCGCAACCCCAAGGCTGGACGTGCACGAAGACACGCCCCACCAGGTGACCGTTTGCCCAAGCGGGTACTGCCGGCGCAAATCCATCCGCACACCCCGCCACAGCGGCTCGCGGCGGGCGGGCAGGCGCGAGACGGCGGAGAAGAGCAGCCGGAGGTACGGCAGGTACGGCAGAATCCGGGTCCGATCGGGATCGCGCAGGCTGGCGTTGATCTGGCGGTAGAAGGCGGATTCGCAGGTGTACAGGTAAAGGGCAGCGGCCTCGTCGGCGCTCAGGCCCTCGGCTTCGGCGTCGGCCTGCTTCTGCCCGAAGGCGTGCGAGGCGTCCACGTGCCAGCCGAGGCCCTTGAGCACCGCAGCCGCCGGCGCGACCGCCTCGCGGAAGTCCATGAGCGGGGTGTCGAAGACGCCGCTGATCGCGGGCAGCGCGAGGCCCTCGTCCTTGACGCTTTCGAGCCGTTCCAGGTACAGCTTGTGCAACTCCATCGTCGAGGCGATGAAGGCGCCCATGCGATCCGCGGCCGGGTCCTGGTGCGCGTTCCACCCGACGCTGGGCAGCCAGTCGACCTCGTCCGCGCCGAGCGAGCGCAATGCTTCGTTCACGGTTGCGAAGTGCTCGTTGTCGCAGAAAATGTCGCCCTGCGCGGCCGGATTCGGGTGGTCGATGTGACGCACCTCGACGCCCGGGTACTTCTTCTGCAGCCTCGTCACCAGGGTCTTCAGCCCCCGCGCGTGCGCGCCCCACCAGGCGAAGACGACGCCCCGGTCCTCCTCGGCCGCGTCCTGCTTGGCCTTGAGGATCTCCTCGACAAGCCGCTCCACCACGGGCCGCCAGAAGCCGGTGTGCTGGTCGGTGCCGTAGGAACCGTCGGCGCTCGCCGTCAGCGAGGCGTTGAGCAGCAGCACGCCCTGCGTCAGCATCGACGAGAACCACTCCGGCGGCTGCACTGTGTCGTGCGCCTTGAGCAACGCCCGGATGTCGGCGATCGGCGTCTTCTTCGGGATGCCGTACTTCCACATCGCCGCCGCCTTGATGATGCAGCGAATGCTCACCACCCGGCCGAACTGGCTGTCCGCCCAGTCGTGGAAGGTGTTGTCGAACATCGCGATGCCGGTGGCGGACTCGGGCCGCGGATACGGGTTCTGCCCGAAGACCACGACCTTCCACTTGTGCGGCGGGTTCGGCTTCAGCGCCTGGAAGGTGAGCTCGCGGACCGGCACGATCTGCGGGCTGCGCTTGGGCCCGATGAACTGCGAGGCGCTCGGCTGCGCCTCGATGACCGGCTTGAGCAGGGGCAACCAGGGCTCGCCGCCGCCCTCGAACAGCTCGGCCAAACCCAACGGGTCGTCGGTGTCGCTCACGGTGACCTCCGCGGGAGTTCCACTGTGGACACCGAACCGTATCTTGTACCGTTCGATCCCGCTGCCCCGGGTCGGCCGGAGACGTTCGTGGGCCCCTGAGCACGGGGCCGGCGGACGGGGCGTCCGATGTGGACACCGAGCCCTATCTTGCGCCTTTCGGCCCTGCTGCCCCGGGTCGGCCTTCCCGGGCCCCTGAGCACGGGGCCGGCAGACGGGGCGTCCGATGTGGACACCGAGCCGTATCTTGTACCTTTCGGCCCCGCTGCCCGGGGTCGGCCGGAGACGTTCCCAGGCCCACGGGGTCGGCGGATCGGGCGTCCGACCCCGCCGTTCGGGGCCGAACGAGACCTGCCTCCGGCCCCGGGCGGCGGACCCGGAGAACTTCCTTCCGGCCCCGGCGATCGGGGCTGGACGAATGAAAGGGATGCCATGACGGTCAGGGTCGTACTCAGCGACGTCAACGCCAAGGTCGTGCAGTCCTGGATGTCGGCGTTCGCCGACGAGCCCGGGGTCGAGATCGTGAAGGGTTCGATCCTCAACCAGGACGTCGACGCGTGGGTGACGCCGACCAACTCGCACGGCGCCATGAGCGGCGGCGTCGACGCGGTGATCCTGCGGCATCTGGGGCCGGGCATCCAGCTGCGGGTACAGCGGGCGATCCAGGACGAGTTCGCCGGCACGCTGCCCATCGGAGCCGCGGTGTGCGTTCCGTCAGGCGCGGCGCGCCCGAAGTACCTCATTTCGGCGCCGACGATGCACACTCAAGCAGAAAACGTGCGCCACACGCTCAACGTGGCCCTGGCGTGCGCGGCCGCGTTCCAGGCCGTCCACATGCAGAACGAGCGAGAGCCCGGCAGCATCACGTCGGTGGCACTCGTCGGCATGGGCGCGGCGACGGGCAAGGTCCCGCCGCAGGTGTGCGCGAACCTCATGTGGGCCGGCTACACCCTGTTCGGCGAGAGCACGTTCGACGACTACGCCGAGCTGCGCGCCACGGTGAGCGAGCAGCTCGGCGACATCGAGACCCGCCCGTCCACCGAGCGAGTGCGGATCACTCCCCCGGCCGCCCGCCGGCGCCGCTAGGTCCGCCCACCGGCGCCGCTAGATTCGCCGGCCAGGGCCGCTAGGTCCACCGGCCGGGGCCGCAGGCCCATGAGTCTTCGCCCGGCATGGTTCGTGGAGCGCGTGGCCGAGCTCGCTCCACGAGCCGTCGCCGGGTGAACGACAGCACTTCGGGTTCGTGGCGCCCTCGACCAGACCCCGGGTAAGCGACAGCACTCCGGGGTTGGCGAAGCGCTCAGTCAGCCGCTCCACGAGCCGGCACCGGATGCGCGACGGCACTCCGGCGAGGGCGCTGCGGCCGCGGGCTCCTGCCGGTCAGTCCTCGCTCAGCACCGGCTCGTGGAGCGTGTACCCGCGCTCGACCAGCTGCTCCACGACCCGGTGCCGGGTGAGCGAGAGTACGTGCGTCTCCACCTCCGCGTGATCGAGCAGCTCGTTGTAGGTGTCGCGCACGACCTGCTCGACCTCGGCGGGTGGCGCGTCCGGGAACCGCTCCCGCACGATGTCGACCTCCCGCCGCAGCGCCGTCTCGATGTCGCCGAGGTGAGCGACCCCGTCATGTTCGGACATTGCGCACCGTCCTTTCGTGTGAGACCTCCTGGTTGCCCCCGCCGGTGAACACCAGGTGAACCGGACGGCAGGAGCGCACCGACCTTGCGACACGAGCAGCACGCGGGCAGCACGCGGGCAGCACGCGAGCAGCACGCGAGCAGTGCGCGGGCAGCACGCGAGCAGCACGCGAGCAGCACGCGGGCAGTGCGCGGGCAGTGCGCGGGCAGTGCGCGTGTCGCCGCTCGGCGATTCGTGGCGACCACTGCAGACCGGCGTCGCGAATCAGGAGACGGTGCCGACGGAGTGCCGGCGTACTGATCCTGGAAGTTCCACGGTTCACCTGAGGACGCGCGCGGCGAGCGATGTGCGACCTTGACAGGCTTCGAAACGTTGCCGGACTCTCGGCGCAATATTTACATCCGGCCCGCCCCAACCGGACCGTTCCGGAAGGAGAGCCCTGGTGAACATCAGCTCGGGCCGCCCGGCGACCCGTCTGACGCTCGTCGCCCTCACGCTCGCGGCCCTGCTCACAGGCGTCGGGGCCGCGGTCCTGCACTCCCCCGACGCCAGCGCCGCCAGTGCCGGCGTGGAGGACGAGGGCGCGAACTGTACGGTGCCGGCGCTGCCCGATGCCGGCTCGCTGCCGACCAACGCGAAGCTGCCCGATCCGTTCAAGAAGCTCGACGGCACGCGGATCACGAACAAGTCGGACTGGACGTGCCGGCGCGAGGAGATCAAGCGGCTCGCCGAGAAGTTCGTCTATGGCGAGAAGCCGCCGAGGCCGCAGTCTGTGAGCGGTACCGTGTCCAGAACCGCCATCACCGTGAACGTCTCGAACGCGGGGAAGTCGGCGACTTTCTCCGCGAGTGTCGATCTGCCCAGCGGGAACGGTCCGTTTCCGGCCGTTTTCGTGCTCGGCGGGTTCGGAGCGGACACCGCCTCGATCAAGGCCGCGGGCGCGGCGGTGATCAGCTACGACCCGTACGCGGTCGGCAAGGAGGGCACGCCTCGCACGAACAAGCAGGGCGCGTTCTACAGCATCTACGGCGCGAACAGCAGCACCGGGCTGCTCGTGGCCTGGGCGTGGGGCGTCAGCCGGCTCATCGACGTGATCGAGCAGTCCGGCGGCACCATCCTGCGCGGTGACGCGACCGGCGTGACCGGCTGTTCGCGCTTCGGCAAGGGTGCGTTTGTGGTCGGCGCGTTCGACCAGCGCATCCAGCTCACGATGCCGATCGAGTCGGGCAGCGCCGGCGTGCCGATCTTCCGGGGCATCCCGGGCGAGGGGGCGCAGAGCCTCAGCAGCGCGTACGGCGAGCAGCCCTGGCTCGGCGACGCGTTCAGTTCGTTCACGAGCGCTCCGACACGACTCCCCGTCGACACGCACGAGATGGTGGCCATGGTCGCACCACGCGGACTGTTCATCATGGACAACCCGCACATCGTGAACCTCGGCCCGAAGTCGGCGAGCGTCGCGGCGCTCGGCGGCGCGGAGGTCTACAAGGCCCTGGGCGCCGGCGACGCCATCACCTACTGGTCGGACATCCAGGACGGCAACCACTGCGCGAACCGGCCGGAATGGCGCACACCGTTGCAGCAGAACATTCAGCGGTACCTGCTGAAGACCGCGAACCCGCCCGGCTCCTTCCACGTGTCGAGCAAGGCGTCGGGCAATCTCGCCGAGTGGCGCGACTGGACGACGCCGACGCTGGGCAACGGCACGGGCAGCCCGACGCCCTCGGCTTCCTCCTCCCCCTCGGGCTCGCCGTCGCCGTCCGGTTCGCCGTCGCCGTCCGGTTCGCCGTCGGCGTCCGGTTCGCCGTCGGCCTCGAACTCGCCGTCGGCGTCCGGTTCGCCGTCGGCCTCGAACTCGCCGTCGAACCCGCCGGCCGGTGGCTGCACGGCGTCCGTCTCGCTCAACCAGTGGACGGGCGGGTTCGTGGCCACCGTGAAGGTGACGGCCGGCGCGTCCGCGATCACCGGGTGGACCGTGAACACCACGCTGCCATCGGGCGCGGCGGTCACGAACATCTGGAACGCGAGCCGTAGCGGGAACAGTTACAGCAACGTGCAATACAACGGCAGCGTTCCGGCCGGCCAGTCGACCGAGTTCGGCTTCCAGGGCACGGGCACAGCCACCGGCATGACCGCCACCTGCGCGGCTCGCTGACCGACGACGGCGGTTCGTGCACGGAACTCCAGCGGTTCGTACGCAAAACGACAGGGGCCCGGCCAAATCGGCCGGGCCCCGCGCACAAGCCGCGCCCCAAACGGACGAGGCACAGATCCCGGACGCACGCACATGCGCACACGCGGCGCACGAACGCGCGAACGATGCCGACGCGGCGCCTGGACTCGCCATGAGCACTCGACGCACGAACACGCTGCTCATGCACGCAGGACGCGAACGCGCACGCAGATTACGCACGCACGACGCCAACCCGGATGAACACAAGAACACGGCCGCACAACCCGAACGCGCGGACACGAGTGCGAGTGCGGGTGTCGTCCCGGCGCGCGGCAAACGCGGTCGCGGGCGGTCACGGGCGGTCACGGGCACTCGCGGGCGGTCACGGGCACTCGCAGGCGGTCACGGGCACTCGCGGGCGGTCGGGCACTCGCGGGCGGTCACGGGCACTCGCAGGCGGTCACGGGCACTCGCGGGCGGTCACGGGCACTCGCGGGCGGTCACGGGCGGTCGCCGGCGGAGCCGGCGGGAGCCGGCGGTCACGGGCGGTCACGGGAGCGCGAATGAGCCCGTGGACATGGACGTCGTGCGCGAATGTGCGAAGTGCAGGCGTGGCGGGCGTGTGGCGCGTTACAAACGTGCGGCTACGGCTGCGCGAAGCTCCGGCAGGCGATCGTGCAGCAGCCCGGGGCATTCGGTCGTGTTGAAGTCCTTGTGGCCGTAGATCTCCGTGGCCGGGATCGCGTACTGGTGGCACGCGAACACGCAGAAGTCGACGAGGCTGTTCCACAAGGCGGCCGGGGGCTGCACGGTGAGGTACGTGCCCTCGTTCTCGATCCCGATGGCCTGGTCGTTCTGGCCCACGCAGTGCGCGCCCTGCACCATGGTCTGCCCGTGCAGCAGCGCGTACAGGCTGCCGTGGCGGCCCTCGGTCAGCCAGCCGCCGCGACTGTTGGTGAAGTGCTGGCCGCTGTCGATCCAGTGATTCGTGTCCATGTGCAGGTTCTGGATGTCGCGCGAGTTCGCGAACGCGTGGGCCTGCGAGTAGTCGGTCGAGTTGGCCATCGCCGTGTGGTGGACGACGATTTTGTTCGGGCGATGCTGATCGATTGTGAGCGCGCCGGCCGGCGGGCGGGCGCCCCAGGCACCGCAGCTCGCGATCTCGGGCTGCTCGACGGTAGCGGCCAGGCCGCCGGGCACCAGCGACGAGGCGGGGCCGGCAAGACCCAGCGACGCGGCGGAGGCCGGGCCGCCCAGACCCAGCGAGCCGGGCGAGGCCGGGCCGGCGGGTGCGAAGGGTGCGGCGGTAGCGGGACGGGCGGGCACGAGCAGCGCGGCGGCTCCGCCGAGCAGCACGGCGCGGCGGGTGAGACGAGCCATGAGACCTCCCCCGAACAGGGCGTCTGCCATCGATTGAAGTCACTGTAGATTTTCCCCAGACTTCGACGCAAGCCTATTGAAAGTTTCCGACGTCCGTGAGCTAATTCGTGAAGTTCTTTACCAGAACGTCCCGCAAGGGAAGGGGAGGCACCCGTGAACCGACGACGGCTCGGCGCACTCGCGGCGCTGGCTCTGACGGCCGCCATGGTCCTGTTCGGCTCGCCGGCGAGCGCGGCGACCGTGACGTACGGCCAGGATGTGTCCGGATATCAGGGCAGCGTCAACTGGCAGGCGCAGTGGAACGCCGGCTCGCGTTTCGCCTACATCAAGGCGACCGAGGGCACCTACTACACCAATCCGTCCTTCGCCCAGCAGTACAACGGGTCGTACAACATCGGCATGATCCGCGGCTCCTACCACTTCGCGATCCCGAACGGTGGCGGCGGCGCGGCCCAGGCGGACTACTTCGTCGCGCACGGCGGCGGCTGGTCCAAGGACGGCAAGACCCTGCCCGGCGCGCTGGACATCGAGTACAACCCGTACGGCGCCACCTGCTACGGACTCTCGCAGTCGTCGATGGTGAGCTGGATCCGGGCGTTCCTGAACCAGTACCACACGCGCACCGGCCGCTGGGCGGTCATCTACACGACCACCGACTGGTGGGTCACGTGCACCGGCAATTACAGCGGCTTCTGGGCCAACTCGCCGCTGTGGCTCGCGCGCTACAGCAGCACCCCCGGCACCCTGCCGGCCGGCGCGCCGACGTGGTCGTTCTGGCAGTACTCGAGCACCGGCCCCTTCGCCGGCGACTCCAACCAGTGGAACGGCGCCCTCGACCGGCTCAAGGTGCTGGCCTGCAACGGCGCCTGCTGAACCCGTTCGAACCGCTCCACGACGCTGCGAGCACGCGTCCGTAGAAGCACCCGTCGCACTCGTCCCGGGCCGCCCCCGACCCGGGACGAGTGCTCCGCGTCGCCGAACGCTCAACCACACCTGCACGAAACGACACCGACCGCGCCCGGCCCGGGACCAGCCCGGCATCGACCCAGGCCAGCTCTCCCCCGATGCGGCCGAGCGCTTCACGGAGTTGGGTGCGGTGTTCGAGCGCTACGACGAAGACGACAACCGAGCAGTGCGCATTCGATCAGTTTTCGAGAAGCGTGGCCGCCGCGGCCCCTCCTAGCATGGGAAACGTTCCGATCAGCGAGCGTTTCCGGAGGTACCAGCCATGGCCCGCAAGTCGACCCAGACCTTCACCGACGACGAGCGTGCGGCGATGAAGGAGCACGCGGCCGAGGTGCGCGCCTCCGCCTCCCGCCGCGGCTCGAAGGCCGACAAGGCCGCCGAGGACCTCAAGGCGCTGCTCGAGAAGATCGAGGAGATGTCCGAGGCGGACCGCGCGATGGCATCGCGGGTGCACTCGCTCATTCTCGAGAACGCGCCCGAGCTCGCGCCCAAGCTCTGGTACGGCATGCCGGCCTACTACAAGGGAACGAAGTCGGTGTGCTTCTTCCAGCCGGCGCAGAAGTTCAAGACGCGCTATGCGACGCTCGGCTTCAACGAGGACGCGGCGCTGGACGACGGGGACTTCTGGCCCGTGGCGTATGCGCTGCAGGAGCTGACGCCGGCCGTCGAGCAGCGCATCGCCGCCCTGATCAAGCAGGCCGCCGGCTGACCGAAGCCGCATTGCGCCAGAACACAGCGAGCGAACGCGCACAGCCACTCGCGGCGGGACTCAGTGAGCGAACGCGCACCGGCGGCCGCGACGAGGTGAGCGATTCGCGCGGAAAACCCACGACGGGCTGAGCGAGTCGCACAAAGGGCCGCGGCGAAGTGAGCGAGCCACGCTGAACGGCCACTGCAGGATGCGCGAATCGCAAAAAGGCCGCAGCAAAGTGAGCGAGGCATGCGGACGGACCCGGCGAAGTGAGCGAGCCGCGCGAACGACCACGGCGGGATGAGCGAATCGCGCAGAAGGCCGCGGCGGGATGCGCGAGTCGCGCGGACGTGACGCGGTCCCGTGCGGAGGGCGAGCTGGGCACGTCCAGCCCCGGGATCGGGCACCACTTCGCACTCCCCGACCTGTTGCTCTGGCGGCGCGCCAGCGCACGCCAGTGGCCGCGCAGCGGCCATGGGGGGGTGCGGGGTGGGAACCCCCCGCCGCGCCGGAGGCGCAGAAACAACAGAAGTGGAAGCCCCGCCGCGCCGGGGGCGCAGAAACACACAGCCCCCACCGCGCCGGAGACGCAGAAACACACAGCCCCCACCGCGCCGGAGACGCAGAAACACACAGCCCCCACCGCGCCGGAGACGCAGAAACACACAGCCCCCACCGCGCCGGAGACGCAGAAACACACAGCCCCCACCGCGCCGGAGACGCAGAAACACACAGCCCCCACCGCGCCGGAGACGCAGAAACACACAGCCCCCACCGCGCCGGAGGCGCAGAAACACTGCAAACTGACCGCGTGCCGAATACGAATCCGACCGGTGTGGTGATGCCGAGCGTCGACGGGAAGGTCAGCTCCTCGGCGCTCGGGCGAGCCGTGGTCGCCGATGCGCTGCGTGGGGTCGATCCCGTCGGGGCGCGCGGGGCCGAGGCCTCGACCGACTGGCGGCATGACTACCTGGTGCATTTTCGGCGGCTGATCGAGGCCGGGCTGCCGTCCCGCGACGCCGCGCTCACGATCGCGCGGGACGGGCTTGCGTCTTTGCACGAGCGGATGCGGTACCGCAGCGGAACGGACGGTGCCGAAGAACCGCTCTCGGCCGCGTTCACCGTCGGTGGGGAGCCGCTGCGGACGGTCACCATCGCGGGGCGGGGGGAGGCGGAGCGGGAGCTCGTCGTGCCGTACCGGGGGCGGCAGCTCGCCGGGCGAGAGCTCGACCTGCAGCTCGAGCGGTGGGTCTCGGCCGGGATCATCGAGCGGTCCTGTGCGCAGATCGTGCAGACCGTCGCGGCGAATCCCGGCTGGCTGGCGCTCGAGGGGCATCGCGTCGTCGTGCTCGGGGCGGGGGCCGAGATGGGGCCGCTGCGGGCGCTGCTGCGGTGGGGGGCCGACGTCGTCGCCGTCGACCTGCCCCGGCCGGCGATCTGGGAGCGGCTGCAGGGGCTGGCGGAGCGGTACGCTGGACGCCTCCACGTGCCGGTGACCGGCGAGGAACGGGGCGCCGACCTGCTGCACGATCTCGGGCGGGTGGCCGCCTGGATCGAGGGGCTCGACGGGCGGCTCGTGCTCGGCAACTACGTGTACGCCGACGGGGCGCTCAACGTGCGGGTCGCCATGGCCGTCGACGCGCTCACGGTGCGGCTGCGGGAGCGGCGGCCGGATCTCGGGCTGGCGTTCCTGGCCACGCCGACCGACGTGTTCGCGGTGCCCGACGGCGCCGTCGACGAGGCGAGCCGGCGCTATGCGGAGGCGACCGGCATCGGGCGGCTCCGGCGGCCGTTGCGCGTGCTCAGCGCCGGGCGCCTGCTCACCCGCAACTATCCGCCGGGGCTCTATCCGGGCGTCAACGACAGTCTGGTACCGCAGCAGGGTCCGAATTATGCGCTCGCCAAACGGCTGCAGCGCTGGCGGGCGGCCGAGGCCCGGGCCGCGGGGCTGCCCGTGTCGCTGGCCGTCGCGCCCGCCACCCGCACCCGCAGCGTGGTGAAGAACCGGCTCCTCGCCGCGGCGTTCGCCGGGGCGCACCGGTTCGGCATCGAGATCTTCGAGCCCGCGACCAGCAACACGCTCATGGCCGCGCTGCTCGTGCACGACCTCAACGCCGCGCGCCCGGAGCACGAGCACCCCTGGCAGGACGAGGCGTTCGCGGCGGCCCACGGCGGGCTGTGGCGCCAGCCGTACTCGGCCCGCAGCGCCCTCGGCATCGCGGTGCTGATGGGCATCGGCGGTGCGCGCGGCTGATGTCAGCGGCCGCGTCAGCGCGCTGGCGGTGCCGTGTCAGCCGCTCTCGCGATGGTGGTTGCACAACAACTTCTGCCAAGGAGCGCCCACCATGACGATCACCCTCTCCGACCAGGACAAGAACACCCTGCGCATCGCCGCGTACGGCGCCATCACGCTGATGTCCGCCGCCGGCGCCGCCGGTGGTTCGCCGCACAAGATCGCCACCAACGGCAGCATCGCGCTCGGTTCGGCGACGGGACTGGTCGGGCACGTGCTCGCCGAGTACCCGAAGCACAAGGACCTCAACGGCAAGTCCGTGGCCGAGATCGCCGACCGGGTGCTGCCGGCCCTGACCGCGGCCACGGGCCTGCTCAAGGCGCAGGCGCCGGAGGAGGCCGCGAACTTCCGCGGCACCGTCCTCACCGCGCTCGAGTCGGCCACCCACCACGCCCCGCCTACCCCGGTGATGGCCGGCATGATGCGCAAGATCACCGAGGCCCTCGACGCCGCCTGACGGACCACGGCCCGCCCGGATCGGACCCGGGCGGGCCGCAGACGCTCACGGCTCGATCGGCACCGGCGTCGTGGGGCGCCGCGTCGGCCAGGACGTCGGCAGCACCGTCGGCCACAGCGTCGGTCGGGCGGTCGTCGGCCTCGTCGTCGGCCTCATCGTGGGCCGTACGGTCGGCCAGGGCACGGGCCCCGGCGTCCACGTCGGCACGGGCACGCCGATCGGCCCGCCGGTGGTGCAGGACAGCCCCTTCAGGTTCGTGGCGGCCATCGCGAGGTGGGTGCGCAGCGTGGGCAGCGTGTCCCGCGCGAACGCCCGCAGCTTCGAGTTCTGCCCGTCGGCGGCCTCCCGCTCGAACAGCCCGACGTCGGCGACGTGGTCGGCGTACATCGCGGGCGCGTAGGAGCAGTCGAACGCCGTGCCGGACAGCGACGACCAGATGGCCAGGATCGCGCGCTGCACGCTGTCGGGCTTGTCCGGGGCGCTGAGGCCCAGGTCCTTGGCCAGGGCAGCCAGCTTGTCGCCGGCCTTCGCGTGGTCGGTGACCATGTGCCGGCCGAACGCTCCCACCGCCGGGTCCACGGCCCGGTCGGCGGCGAGCCGGCCGGCCGCGACCTCGTAGGCGCCGCCGTGCCCGGCGGCGTCGACGAACGCGCGGTCCATGGACGACAGATCCCTGGCGGCGGCCTCTGCGGGCACGGGTACCACGGCGACGGCGAGTACGGCCGCCGCCAACGTGCAGGCCTTGACGCTGAACGGGACGCGCATGACGGCGCCCTCCAATCGTGGGGACTGAACAGTTGCCACGACCGCAACAAAAACCCGATGGACAGCGACCACCGAACGGGGCGTTGGCGGCGGAGCCCCACCGGGGAGCGGGCGCGCGCGAGCACGGTGAGCCAAGTCTGTGGGGCGAGCGGGACTCGAACCCGCGACCAAGGGATTATGAGTCCCCAGCTCTAACCGGCTGAGCTATCGCCCCGAGCGGAGCAAGCTTACCGAGCCGCGCAAGTACCATGCCGCCCGGAAACGGGCCATAACATGAAAATGGCCTCCGAAGAGGCCCGATTGGCTCCCGCGATAGGACTCGAACCTATAACCTGCCGGTTAACAGCCGGCTGCTCTGCCAATTGAGCTACGCGGGATCGTGCATCCCCTCCGTTCGAGGGCGACCGGGAAAGAGTACAGCACGACTCGGGGGGTCTTCGCCACCGGGTATCCCTTTCGGGTGCCCGATGCCGGCAATCCGCGGCAAGATCGATGTGTCGGCACGACGATGGACGGGTATGTCAACACCGGCGGCGCACCAGGCAATCAGGACCCGCGCCGTCAGAAGGAGGTCGTCGCCATGCGCGGCAAGCTGTTGTTCCTCGGCGGTCTGGCGGCGGGCTTTGTGCTCGGGGCCCGAGCCGGTCGGGAGAAGTATGAGGAGCTCAAGGCCACCGCTCTGAAGATCAAGGAGAGCCCGACGGTCCAGGAGGCCGCCGGCGTTGTCCAGGAGCAGGCCACCCGGCTCTACAGCGAGAGCAAGACCAAGGTGACCGACAAGCTGGCGAACAGCCGCTTTGCGGAGACCGAGATGGGGCAGCGGCTGCTGCACACGTCCGACAACCCCGCGATCGAGCGGGACCTCGCGACGAGTGGTGCGCCCACGACTCCGTCGACGGGGACCAGCTACTAGCGGTACACCCGAACGTGGTGAAGGCCGGCCCCCGAACGGGGCCGGCCTTCACTCGTGCGGGCTCAGGACGAGGACGAGAACGCGGCGTCGAACGCGTCCGCCGGGGCGTCGAAGGCCAGGCCGCGCACGAAGCCCAGGGCCTCGGGCGCGCCGACGAGCCGGTCCATGCCGGCGTCCTCCCACTCGATCGAGAGCGGGCCGTTGTACCCGATCGCGTTCAGGGCCCGGAAGCAGTCCTCCCAGGGCACGTCGCCGTGGCCGGTGGAGACGAAGTCCCAGCCGCGGCGCATGTCGGCCCAGGGCAGGTGCGAGGCGAGCCGCCCGCGGCGGCCGTCGCCGGTGCGGACCTTCGCGTCCTTGCAGTCGACGTGGTAGATCCGGTCGGCGAAGTCGAAGATGAAGTTCACCGGGTCGAGCTCCTGCCACACGAAGTGCGACGGGTCCCAGTTGAGGCCGAACGCGGGGCGGTTGCCGATGGCCTCGAGCGTCCGCTTCGTGGTCCAGTAGTCGTACGCGATCTCGCTGGGGTGCACCTCGTGCGCGAACTTGACGCCGACCTCGTCGAAGACGTCGAGGATCGGGTTCCACCGGTCCGCGAAGTCCTGGTACCCAGCCTCGATCATCTCCGGCGGGACCGGCGGGAACATGGCCAGCGTGTGCCAGATGGACGAGCCGGTGAAGCCCACGACAACGTCGACACCGAGCTTGCGGGCAGCCCGGGCGGTGTTCTTGATCTCCTCGGCGGCGCGCTGCCGCACACCCTCGGCCTCGCCGTCGCCCCAGATGCGCGCGGGCAGGATGCCCTGGTGCCGCTGGTCGATCGGGTGGTCGCAGACGGCCTGGCCCACGAGGTGGTTGGAGATGGCCCAGACCTTCAGGTTGTACTTCGCGAGCGTCTCCAGCTTCCGGTCCACGTAGGACTCGTCGGCCAGGGCCTTGTCGACCTCGAAGTGATCGCCCCAGCAGGCGATCTCGAGGCCGTCGTAGCCCCACTCGGACGCCAGGCGGCAGACCTCCTCGAACGGGAGATCGGCCCACTGGCCGGTGAAAAGCGTGATGGGACGCGCCATGTTGCTGTCCTTCCGGGCAATGAAAGGTTCAGGCGCGAGGGTGACCTGCTGAAAGCGGCAAACGGAATCGTGCGGTGGGTTGCGCCCCCACACGGCAATCCTAAAAGACCTGGTAGCAAAGCAAAAGAGCAGAAGCTTTTCAGAGCTACCGCGATGTCCGCCGTGGTGCGGACCGTAACTCCCGTGGCCTCACCCTCCGCCGTGGTCACGGTCGTGGCAAAACTCGACCCGAGCCCGAACGGCGCCCCGCGACCGCGCTCAACCCCGAGCCCGAACGGCAACCCACGACCGCACTCAACCCCGAGCCCGAACGGCACCCCACGACCGCACTCAACCCGGAGCCAGAACGGCGCCCCACGACCGCGAACGTCCGCACCCGGCCCGACGACCGCCCCTCCGGACAGCGCTCACACTCGCCCACCGCCACGCACACGACACGCCGCCCAACGACCACAGGGACGAGCACCAACACACGACCACAACGCGCGCAGCGAACAGAGCACAAACGAACAGCGCGAACAGAACACAACGTGCGGGGCGAGCAGAACGCAGCGCGCGGAGCGCGCGGAGCGCGGGGCGAGCGGACGGCGCACCCCGCGCACGAGGTTGCCCGCCCGCCCGGACGGCGCGCGCCGGCGAACCGGTCCGGAGTCGGCGTCACCGAACCGGCGGGCCGAACCGCGCAAGAACACTGCCCGGGCGGGCGGGTCCCGAAGGAGGGGCCGGTCGGCGTCCGGCCCCTCCCCCGTCAACTCGGCCGTCAGCCGAGGAGCATGAACTCGGCCGTCAGCCGACGAGCATGAAACTCGGCTGTCAACCGACAAACGTGAACTCGACCGTCAGCCGACGAGCATGAAACTCGACCGTCAGCCGATGAGCGTGAACTCGTCGATGTCGAGCAGCGAGCCGCTGCCGCCGTGACACACGAGGTACAACACCTGCGAAGCCGAGCCCGCGAGCGGCACGGCGGCCTCCCGGAACGTGTCCCAGCCGCCCGTGTTCGCCGCGCTCAGCGTCCCCAGCAGCGGCCCGGTGGGCGAGCCGGCACGAAACTCGATCGTGCCGCCCGGCCCCGCCGACGACCAGCGCACCCGAGCACCGGCGACGGCTGAGAGGGCAACGGACCCGTACGACGCCCAGTCATTGTTGTCAATAAACCCGGCCGTCTGACCGCCCGCGGCCCCGGCGTGCGCCGCGACCTGCATGCCGCTCGTGGACGTCCACGCCTCACCCTGCCGGGTGGCCGCGGAGCGCGCGATCGTGAACTGGTCGACGTCGAACAGCGACCCGCCGGAGCCCTTGAACACCAGCACGACAGATGTGGACGTCGAACTGGACAACGTCGTGAACACATCGCGGTACGACTCCCAGCCGCCGGTATTGGGCACGGCCACGGATCCGAGCAGCGCGCCCGTCGGCGAGCCGGCGTGGAACTCGATCGTGCCCCCGGCGCCCGCCGAGGCGACACGCACGGTCACACCCTTGGCAGCCGAGAGGCTCGCCGGATACGCGGCCCAGTCGCCGTTGTCGATGTACCCGGCCGTCCGGCCCCCGACCGCGGGCGCGTGCGCCGCGATCTGCACGCCGCTCGTGCTGGAGTACGACTCCCCCTGCGTGGCCCCCGAGACCGAGCAGTCCCCGTCCACGCGCTTCGCGGTGTACCGGATCGCCCCGAGCAGCAACGACGTGAACGCGGGGTCGGCGTAGCTCTCCTCGGTGTGCCCGAACCCGGTGTAGAACGACCGTCCACTGTCGATCGTCTTGCACCAGGTGATCGGGTGGTCGCCGTTCATGGTGCCGCCCGAGTACGACGACTCGTTGAGCGAGGCGAGCACCTGCGCGCTCGCGCGCGGGTTCGTCTGGTAGTTGTACCACTCGTCCGTGCGCACCCAGGTCGCACCGAGGTGCGCGGTCGCCGGGTGCCCGCGGTCCTCGACGGTGACCGTGGCCGGCTGGATCGCCGGGTGCGACGAGAACCAGGCCCCGACCAGGGTGCCGTAGAAGGGCCAGGAGTACTCGGTGTCGGCGGCCGCGTGCACGCCGACGTATCCGCCGCCGCCGCGGATGTACGCCTCGAACGCCGTCTGCTGCGCGTCCGTGAGCACATCGCCGGTCGTCGACATGAATACGACGGTCTGGTACTGCGCGAGGTTGCTCGCGGTGAACACCGCGGCGTCCTCGGTGGCGGTGACGGTGAAGTTGTTGGCGGCGCCCAGGGCCTGCACGGCGGCGATGCCGTTCGGGATGGACGAGTGGCGGAAGCCGGCCGTCTTGGAGAAGACCAGCACCTTGTACGGCGCGTCGGCCGCCCTGGCGGGGGCGGCGATCAGCACGCTCGACACGGCGATCAGGCTTGCCGTAGCGGCGGCGAGCCACGAGCGGATGGTCATGACAGTTCCTCACGATCGCGTCGTTCCGGGTCTGCGCGCGCCGCCGCGCTGTCATGTCGTGTTGTGCAGTTTTCCGGGCCCGGCGCGGTGCCTGGCTGGCACCGCGCCGGCGCTCCGGTCTTACTCCCCACCGGACCTGGTACCCCCACCCGCGGGGCGCAACCGCGGGCGGGCCCTCGCTACCGGGCCCGGCGAAGCAGACTCAGCCTCGAATGCCCAGCAGATGCTCCATGGCCAGCTGGTCGAGGCGTTCGAACGCCATGCCGCGCGCGGCGACGGCGTCGATGTCGATCTCCTCGGCGCGCAGCTGCGCCAGGGACTCCCCCGGCAGCAGCGTCGGCACCGACAGCTCGTCGACCCGGGCGGTGGCCAGCGCGGCCGACACCTCGGGGTCGTCGCGGAACGCGCGGACCTTCTCGCGCAGGATCAGGTAGTTGCGCATGCACGCCGCCGCGGTGACCCAGACGCCGTCGGCGTCCTCGGTGCGCGGGGGCTTGTAGTCGAAGTGGCGCGGGCCGGCGTAGGCGGTCGGGTAGCCGGAGGAGTTCTCGAGCACGTCGACGGTCCAGAACGCGCCCCGCAGGTTGCCGGCCCCGAAGCGCAGGTCCTGGTCGAAGCGGGGCCCGTGCTGGCCGTTGAGGTCGATGTGGAACAGCTTGCCGTGCCAGAGCGCCTGGGCGATGCCGTGCGCGAAGTTCAGCCCGGCCATCTCCTCGTGGCCGACCTCGGGGTTGAGCCCGACCCGCGACGGCTCGTCGAGCGTCGAGATCAGCGCGAGCGCGTGGCCGATCGTCGGCAGCAGGATGTCGCCGCGCGGCTCGTTCGGCTTGGGCTCGATGGCCAGGCGCATGTCGTATCCGCGCTCGCGGATGTAGGCGCAGATGGCGTTGATGGCCTCGCGGTAGCGGTCCAGGGCGGCCCGCATCTGCTTGCCCGCCCCCGACTCGGCGCCCTCGCGGCCGCCCCAGAGCACGTAGGTGGGCGCGCCCAGCTCGGCCGCGAGATCGATGTTGCGCAGGACCTTCCGCAGCGCGTAGCGCCGCACGGCGCGGTCGTTGGCGGTGAACGCGCCGTCCTTGAAGATCGGGTGGCCGAACAGGTTCGTGGTCGCCATGGACACGACCAGCCCGGTGTCGTCGAGGGCCTCGCGGAAGCGCGCCACGATCTTGTCCCGCGCGGCCTCGTCGCTGCCGAACGGGATCAGATCGTCGTCGTGGAAGCTGACGCCGTACGCCCCCAGCCCCGCCAGCCGGTGCACCGTCTCGACCGGGTCGAGAGCCGGGCGCGACGCCGAGCCGAAGACGTCCTGGGCCTGCCAGCCCACGGTCCACAGCCCGAACGAGAACCGGTCGGCGGGCGTGGGAGCGTACGGATCGCTCATGACGCCACACTCACCCACGAGGAGTCGGACCGGGCCACCGCGTCGAGCACCAGCTGCACCTGCAGCGCGTCCTCGAACGACGGCGTCGGGTCGGCGCCGGTCGCGATCGCCTCGATGAAGTCGCGCATCTCGTGGGTGAAGGAGTGCTCGTAGCCGAGGATGTGACCCGGCGGCCACCAGGCGCCGAGGTACGGGTGCTCGCCGTCGGTCACCAGGATGCGCGACCAGCCCTGCTCGGCCGCGGGCCGGGTGGCGTCGAAGAACTCGAGCTCGTTGAGGCGCTCGAGATCGAAGGCGAGGGAGCCGTACTCCCCGTTGACCTCCACCCGCAGCGCGTTCTTGCGCCCGGTCGCGAAGCGGGACGCCTCGTACGTCGCCACCGCTCCCCCGTCGAGCCGGGCGATGAACAGGGCGGCGTCGTCGACCGTCACCTCGCCCGTGGCCGTGCCCGCCGACGCCGAGAGCCCGCTCGCGGCCTCCGGCAGCGGCCGCTCCTTGATGAACGTCTCGGTCAGCCCGCTCACCCCCGTGATGCGCTGCCCGGTGACGAACTGGGTGAGGTCGATGATGTGCGCGCCGATGTCGCCGAGCGCGCCCGAGCCGGCCTTCTCCCGCTGCAGGCGCCACACCAGCGGGAAGTTCGGGTCCACGATCCAGTCCTGCAGGTACGCGGCGCGGACGTGGCGGATCGCGCCGAGCCGGCCGGCGGCGATCAGGTTGCGCATGAGGCTGACGGCGGGCACGCGGCGGTAGTTGAACCCGCACGCGGAGCGCACGCCCACGGCCCGGGCCTTGGCCGCCGCGGCCACCATCGCCCGGGCCTCCTCGACCGTGTTGGCCAGCGGCTTCTCGCACAGCACGTGCTTGCCCGCCTCGAGCGCGGCGATCGCGATCTCGGCGTGGCTGTCGCCCGGGGTACACACGTCGATGACGTCGATGTCGTCCCGGGCGATCAGCTCACGCCAGTCGGTCACCGCCTCGGCCCAGCCGAGCCTTTGCGCGGCCTCGGCCACCGAGGCCGCGTCGCGCCCGCACACGGCGACCATGCTCGCCCTGGCCGGCAGGTCGAAGACACGGTTCACCGTGCGCCAAGCCTGCGAGTGGGCGGCCCCCATGAACGCGTAGCCGACCATGCCGACGCGCAGCTCCTGACTGGACACTGGCGGTTCCTCTCTCAAGAACGGTGGTTCAGGACTTGAAGCCGAGCGGCAGGTACTTGTCGACGTTGTCCTTGGTGATCGTCTCGGACTGCAGCACGATCATCTTCGGAACCTGCAGCTCGACCAGGTCGCCCATGCCCTTGCCCTGGGCCGCGAGCCGGGCCAGGATGATCGCCGACGAGGCCATCGACGGCGGGTACGTGACCGTCGCGGTGAGCACGGTGTCGCCGGACTTGATGTGGTCCATCGCGTCGCGGGAGCCCGCGCCGCCGACCAGGAAGAACTCCTTGCGCCCGGCCTGCTGGATCGCGGCGAGCACGCCGACGCCCTGGTCGTCGTCGTGGTTCCACACCGCGTCGAGCTTCGGCGCGGCCTGCAGCAGGTTCGCCGCGGCGGCCTGGCCGGTCTGCACCGTGAAGCCGGCCGCGACCCGGTGCTTGACGCTGAGCCCGTAGCCCTTGAGCGTGTCGGCGAAGCCCTTGGAGCGGTCCTTGGTCAGCTGCAGGTCGTCGATGCCGGGGATCTCGCCGATGACCGCGTCGGTCTTGCCCTTGAGCTTCTCGCCGACGTAGTGCCCGGCGGCCACGCCCATGCCGTAGTTGTCGCCCTTGATGAGGCAGAACGACGCGGCCGCGTCCGAGAACTCGCGGTCGAGGTTGATGACGATGATGCCCGCGTCCATGGCCTTCTTGCCGACCGTGGTGAGCTGGGCGCCGTCCTGCGGCAGCAGGACGATCGCGTCGGGCTTGCTGGCGATCAGGGTCTCCAGCGCGGCGATCTGCGCCGGGGCGTCCTTGCCGGCGTCGACCGCCTTCAGCGTGACGTCGGAGAACTTGGCCGCCTGGGCCTTGGCATTGGCGGTGATGGCGCCGATCCAGCCGTGGTCGGCCGCCGGGGCGGAGAAGCCGATGGTGACGGGCTTGCCCGGGGCCTCGCTGGCGGCGTTGCCCGCCTTGGTGTTGGTCTGCGGCTCGCTGTCCTTCGTGTCGTTCGAGGTGCAGCCGGCCAGCAGCGCACCAGCGCCGAGGGCGGCCCCGCCGAGCAGGAGCCGGCGCCGGGACATGTCGCTCATCGCGACCTCCAATTGGGGGTGTTTGTGGGTGTGGTGATCAGCGCCACCGTCCCGGCGTGGACGGTCGCGTGGTGAAACGAGGCGTTGGTTACTTCGCGGCTGTGCGCTTCAGGAACGGGAAGGACCCGACCCGGAACTGCTGGACGAGCACGGCGACGACGATGATGCCGCCGTTGATGACGCGCTGGATGTCCAGCGGCAGACCGTTGACGATGAACAGGTTCGTGATCTGGCTGAAGATCAGCACGCCGAGCAGCGAGCCGACGATGGTGCCGCGGCCGCCGGTGAGCAGGGTGCCGCCGATGATCGCGGCGGCGATCGCGCTGAGCTCGTAGCCCTCGCCGTTGGTGTTGCTGCCCGACCAGGTCTGGGAGACCACCATGATGGCCGCGATGCCGCAGCAGAGGCCCGACAGGACGTACAGCAGCATCGTCTGCAGCCGCACGTTGATCCCGGCGAGGCGGGAGGCCTCGGGGTTGCCGCCGATGGCGACGGTCCGCCGGCCGAACGTGGTCCGGTTGAGCAGGACCCAGCCGAGCGCGGTCACGACCAGGAAGATGACGACGATGTACGGCACGCCGAGGATCTTGTCGCTGGCGAGCGACCGGATGAACGGGTCGTTGGTGATCTGGGTGTGCGACTGGGAGATGTTCTGGGCCAGGCCGCGGGCGGAGACCATCATGGCCAGCGTCGCGATGAACGCCACCAGCCGGCCGTAGGCGATCAGGACCCCGTTGACCAGGCCGGCCAGGGTGCCCACGGCCAGCGCCGCGAAGACCATGACGGCCGGCCCGTAGCTCTGGGTGGCCACCGTCGTGCACCACACGCTGGCCAGCGCCAGGATCGCCCCGACGGACAGGTCGATCCCGCCGGCGATGATCACGAAGGTCATGCCGACCGTGATCACGCCGATGGAGGAGGCCTGGCTGAGCACCACGACCTCGTTCTGCCACAGGCCGGACCCGCTCAGGAAGATGTCCGGCCGGGTGAACATGCCGATGACCAGCAGCAGGAGCAGCACGCCGATCAGGGCCAGGTTGCGCTTGGCGTGATCCGAACCCTCGCGCTGCCAGAAGCCCTGGGCGGTCACGCGCGGTCGGTCGTGAACGTCCACCGGTTCGATCGTGGTGCTCATGCTGCGGTCCCTTCGGGGGTGTTGCTCGACAGGTCGGCGCCGTCGAGCAGCGATCCGGCCATGACCAGGTCGAGCACGGTGTCTTCGTCGAGCTCGCCGGCGGGCGCCTCGTGCACGAGCCGGCCCTCGCGCATGACGAGCACGCGGTCGGCGAGGCCGAGGACCTCGGGCACCTCGCTGGAGACGAGCAGCACGCCCACGCCCTCGTCGGCGAGGCGGCGGATGACCTGGTAGAGCTCGGCGCGGGCGCCCACGTCGACGCCGCGGGTCGGCTCGTCGAGCAGCAGCAGCCGGGTGCCGCCGAGCAGCCAGCGCCCGACGACGACCTTCTGCTGGTTGCCGCCGGACAGCGTGCGCACCGGGCGGCGCACGTCCGCCGGGCGCAGGTCCAGGCTGCGGGTGATGTCCTCGGCGACGGTGCGCTCGCGGCCGGAGTCGGTGAAGCCGCCCTTGGCGAAGCGGGCGAACCCGGCCAGGGTCACGTTGCGGTAGATCGGCTCGCCCAGCAGCAGCGCCTGGCTCTTGCGCTCCTCCGGCGCCATGCCGATGCCGGCCCGCACGGCCGCGCCGACGTCGCCCCGGCGCACCTTCTTTCCAAGCATTTCCACGGTACCGGTGGTCGGCCGGCGAGCCCCGTAGATGGACTCGAGCACCTCGGAGCGGCCCGAGCCGACGAGCCCCGTGATGCCCACGATCTCGCCGCCGTGCACGTCGAGGGACACGTCGGCGAACCGTCCCGGCAGCGTGAGGTTCTCCACCCGCAGGATCGGCGCCTCGGTGAACGTGCGCGCGGCGGGGCGCTCCGGGAAGACGTACTCGATGGTGCGCCCGGTCATCCGGCTCACCAGCTCGCGGTTCGGCGTGGTCTTGGCGTCGAGGTTCGCGGCGGTCGTGCGCCCGTCCTTGAGCACCGTGACCCGGTCGCCGATCTCGCGGATCTCGTCGAGGCGGTGGGAGATGTAGATGACCGCGATGCCCTGGGCGGTGAGCCCGCGCACGATGCGGAAGAGGTTCTCGACCTCGTCGTGGGCGAGCACGGCGCTCGGCTCGTCCATGATGAGCAGCCGCGCCTCGCGCGACAGCGCCCGGCCCATGCTCACGATCTGCTTCGCGGCGGCGGGCAGCTTGCCGACCTCGCGGGCGGCCGGGATCTCCGGGTGCCCGAGGCGCTCCAGGATCGCGGCCGCGCCGCGGCGCATCGACCGGCGCGCCACGAAGCCGCCGGCGCTGGGCTCGTGGCCGAGGTACATGTTCTCGGCCACGCTGAGCCCGTCGACGAGGTCGAGCTCCTGGTAGATGGTGGCGATGCCGGCCTTCATGGCGGCCTGCGGGTTGCCGAACGACACGGGCGCGCCCTGCCAGCGGATCTCGCCGGAGTCCGGGGCGTGCACGCCGGCGAGTACCTTGATGAGGGTGGACTTGCCGGCGCCGTTCTGCCCGAGCAGGCAGTGCACCTCGCCCGCCCGTACCTCCAGCTGAACCCCGTCGAGCGCGCGCACGCCGGGGAAGGTCTTCACCACGTCGGTGAGGCGAAGGACTTCGTCGTGTTGATGTGCCGGTTGGTGTGCCGGTGGATCTGTCATGATGGCCGTCCATACGCGAGTTCGCTGGCCAGCACCGCGGCGCCTACGACGCCGGCACGGGGGCCGAGCTCGGACAGGACGACCGGCAGGTTGCCGGTCGCGAGAGGCAGTGAGCGCCGGTAGACGACGCTGCGGATCTCGGCGAGCAGGATGTGCCCGAGCCCGGCCAGGCCGCCGCCGATCACGATCATCGACGGGTTGATGAAGCTGACCAGGCCGGCGAGCACCCCGCCGACGCGCCGTCCGCCGTCGCGGATCAGCCGGATGCAGCTGACGTCGCCCTCGGCCGCCCCGTCGGCGACGTCCTTGGCGGTCACCGAGCCGTTGGCTTCGAGGCGGTCCGCGAGCGCCGGCGACGCACCGCTGCGCGCCGCCGCCATGGCGTCCCGCGCGAGAGCGCCGCCGCCGAAGAGCGCCTCCAGGCAGCCGACGTTGCCGCACGAGCACACCGGCCCGTGGCTGTCGACCTGGATGTGGCCGATGTCGCCGGCGCAGCCGTCGGTGCCCCGGTACACCTCGCCGTTGAGGTAGATGCCGCACCCGATGCCCGTGCCGACCTTGAGGAACAGCAGGTTGTCGACCGAGTGCGCGACGCCGCCGTAGCGCTCGCCGATGCTCATGATGTTGACGTCGTTGTCGACGACGACCGGGCAGTTGTGCTCGCGTCCGAGCACCTCGCGCACCGGGAACCGGTCCCACCCGGGCATGATCGGCGGCGAGACGGGCACCCCGTCGCGGAAGCTGACCGGCCCGGGCACCCCGATCCCGATGGCGTGGAGGCGCTCGTACGCCCCTTCCGCGCGGAACTTGTGCAGGATCTCGTTGACGCGCTGCAGGATGACCTTGGGGCCCGAGCGGATGTCCGCGGGCTCCCCGTACGCGGTGATCGGCTCCAGCCGCCCGTCGGTGATCTCGACGTCGATCGAGCTCGCCCCGAGGTCGACCGCGGCGAAGCGCAGGCTGGGGTTCAGCTCGACGAGCGTCGAGCGCCGGCCGCCCCGGCTCGCGGCCGGTCCGGCCTCGCGGATGAGCCCCGTGGCGACGAGCGCGTCGAGGTCGGCCAGCAGCCGCGGCCGCGGCACCTCGAGCCGATCCGCCAGCTCGGCCCGCGAAAGCGCCCCGGTGTCTCGCAGCAGCCGGAGCAGGCGCGACTGAACCGGATTGTCGATGGCGCTGACCGTGTTCATTGAGGCACCTCCTCGTCAGGTCGCAGAGCCCTGGTGCACCACGACATGCGGCTACACCACCACACCGGCAGACCACGGTTGATTGCCGACCCGTGTGGCCCGCGTTACACCCGTGTTGCGACGAGACTCTAGGCGCCTCCGGGACCCCCGTCTAGACCTTCTGGCGCCCGTTACCAAACTTTTGCTGATTCCAGCGGAAGTTCGCGCGACTTCGAAAATAAGAACGTTTTCGCAGCTCGCGATGCCTGCCGGAGCCCCGCCGCCGCTTTCGAAATTGCCCACAAATGGGATAAGACACTTTCCCACACGCAGGGGTCGGCCACGGTGTGTGCACGCTCCCACACACACCGGCGCCCGGCCCGGGCCGCCGGACCCGTCAGGTCAGCAGAAGCCGGCCGAGGCGGCGGCCCGCCAGCCACAGGCCGGCCATGGCCAGTGCCGCCAGGTATGCCGCGTGCCCGGCCATCCCCCACGACCACAGCCCCAGGCACAGCCCACGCACGAGCTCGACCCCGTGATACAGCGGCGTGGCCTCCACCAGCACGCGCGCGACGAGCGGGTAGTCCGACGGCGGCGCGAACACCCCGCTGAACAGGAACAGCGCGAACTGCCCCACGTTCA
This sequence comes from Dactylosporangium thailandense, assembly GCF_059739745.1. NCBI lineage: Bacteria > Bacillati > Actinomycetota > Actinomycetes > Micromonosporales > Micromonosporaceae > Dactylosporangium > Dactylosporangium thailandense. Next base: position 11,363,160 of record NZ_AP029195.1, on the reverse strand, counting down.
CGTAGTCGAAGTCCTGCCACGAGCGCAGGAACGTCGACAGCGCCATCCCCAGCCCACCGAAGGCGAACCCGACGAGCAGCGCCGCGGGGAAGGCCGCGATCGCCCGCAGCGGCGAGGTCAGGCCGAGGGCCACCATCACCACGAGGAACGCGGCCGAGTAGAACGCGCCCCGCGTCATGGCCCACAGCAGCTCGCCCGAGGCCAGCTGCAGCGGCGTCACCGGCGTGGCCAGCGTCGCGTCGTACAGCTTCATGAACTTCAGCTTCCCGTAGAAGTTCATCACCGTCTCGGCCATCGCGCCCGTCATCGCCGAGGCCGCCAGCGTCGCCGGGGCCACGAACTCGGCATAGGACACCAGCCGCCCGTCCCCGACCGGCACCTCGCCGATGAGCTGCCCGACGCCCACCCCGATCGAGAACAGGTAGAGCATCGGCTCGGCGATCCCCGACACGAGCACGAGCCAGTAGGTCACGTGCCGCGCCGCCGACACGTTGCGCAGCATCACCGAGAGCGCGCCCCCGAGCAGCATCGCCTCAGTCCTCCAGCCGCCGGGTGAACCCGCGCACCGCGAGCGCGTAGCCGAGCCCGGCGTAGGCGGCCAGGACCCCGAGGTGCGCCCACACGCCCCAGGCCGTCGCCGTGCCCAGCGTCGCCGCGCGGCACAGCTCGACGCCGTGCCACAGCGGCGACGCGTAGGCCAGGACGCGGGCCGGCGCCGGCAGCGCGCCGACCGGGAAGAACACCCCGGCGAAGAGCGTCATCGGCACGACCACGAGCCGGAACAGCACCGCGAAGTAGTTGTCGCTGGCCACCACCGAGGCGAACGCGAACGACGGCGCCGCGAACGCGAGCCCGGTCAGGATCGCGGGCCCGAGCGTCGCCGGCGCCCACCACGAGTGCAGGGCGCCGAACGGCAGCAGCACCAGCAGGAAGGCGAGCGCCGCGACCCCGACGCGCAGGCACACGTAGAGCAGGTGCCCCCGCAGGATGTCGGCGGACGTCACCGGCGAGGCGCGCATCGCGTGGTAGGTGCGAATCCAGTTGAACATCGAGAACACGGGCCAGGTCGCGTCGTTCACCGCGACCTGCAGCGCCGTCGAGGCGAGCAGCCCCGGCCCGATCCAGTCGAGGTAGGGCGCGCCGAGCCCGGACGGCCGCGCGTCCACGTATCCGCCGACCGTCACCCCCATGGCGACGAGGAACATCGCCGGCAGCGCGAAGGAGCTCAGCACCGAGCCGCGCCAGATGCGCCGATAGCACACCAGGTGGTATTCGAGGACCGCGAACGTCCCCATCACTCGACCAGCGTCCGGCCGGTGAGGTGCAGGAACACGTCCTCGAGCGAGCCGCGGCGCACCAGCGTGCTCGACGGGGCCAGCCCCCGCGCGGCGATCTCGGCCAGCGCCTCGTCGCCGTCGTCGGCATAGACGAGCGTGCGGTCCGGCAGCACCTCGATCCGCTCGCCGATCCCGCCGAGCTTGTCGCCCTGCGCCGGGTCGGCCGGGCTTTCGAGGCCGAAGCGGACCTCGACGACCTCGCGGGTCGAGTGCCGCGCGATGAGCTCCCGCGGCGAGCCCTCGGCCACGATCCGCCCGCCGTCCATCACCACGAGCCGGTCGCACAGCTGCTCGGCCTCGTCCATGTAGTGCGTGGTGAGCACCAGCGTCACGCCCCGCTGCTTGAGCCGGAACAGCCGCTCCCACACCAGGTGCCGGGCCTGCGGGTCGAGCCCGGTCGTCGGCTCGTCGAGCAGCACCAGGTCGGGCTCGTTGACCAGCGCCCGGGCGATCGTCAGCCGCCGCTTCATGCCACCGGACAGCGGCTCGACCTTGTCCCCGGCCCGGTCCCCGAGCTGCACGAAGTCGAGCAGCTCCCGGGCCCGCTCGCGCGCGACGCGCCGCGGAATGCGGAAGTAGCGCGCGTAGACCACCAGGTTCTCCAGCACGGTGAGCTCGGGATCGAGCGTGTCCTGCTGCGGGCACACCCCGAGCCGCGCCCGGATCGCCGGCCCGTCGCGCGCCGCGTCCAGGCCCAGGATGCGCAGCCGCCCGCTGGTGGGCCGCGACACGCAGCCGATCATGCGCATCGTGGAGGACTTGCCGGCCCCGTTGGGCCCCAGGAACCCGAACGCCTCGCCGGGCGCCACCCGGACATCGATCCCATCGACAGCCGTAAAATTCCCGAACCGTTTGACCAGCCCGCTCGCCGCGATCAATGCCCCGTCGTCGACCACGACCCGACCATAGCGGCGGGGCACGACATTTTCGCGGCGATTACGATGCCCCTCGTGCGATGGCTCGGGCTCGCGGCCTCAACCCTGCTGGCGCTCAGCGGATACCTGGCGGGCCGGCCCGGGACCCACGACGCCGCCTGGGTGACGGGCGTGTGCGTCTGGTTCGTGGCGCTGGGCATCCTCGCCTACGCCTGGTGGAACCTGCGCGGCGAGCCGGGGAGCCTGCTCGTGACGGCCGCGCTGTGGAGCCTGCCGCTGCTCGTCGCCCCGCCCATGGGCGCCCTGGACGTGTACGCGTACGCCTGCCAGGGCCAGCTCTTCAACGCCGGCATCAACCTCTACGAGCACGGCCCGTCAGCGCTGCCCTGCACGTGGCTGTCGGACGTCCCGCCGCTGTGGCGCGACACCCCGACGCCCTACGGCCCGCTGTGGTTCGCCGTCTCGGGCGCCGTGGCCTGGGCCGCGCACGGGCACCTGCTCGTCGCCGTCGGACTCTTCCGCCTGGTCGCGGTTCTCGGGCTGGTCATGTGCGTGGCGGCCGCGCACCGGTTCACGGACGGCAACGCGGCGCTCGCGGCCAGCCCGCTGGTGCTGGTACACGTGATATCCGGCGCGCACAACGACATCCTGGTGGCCGGGTTCGCGCTCGCCGGCTTCGCGCTGGCCGCCCGCGGCCGGGCCACGCTCGGCGGCATCGCCTTCGGGCTGGCCGCCGCGGTCAAGGTGACCGGGCTGGTGGCGGCGCCGTTCGCCGTCCTGCTACTGCTGTCCCTTCGGAAGCGAACGACATTTGTGGCGGCGACGGTGGCGACCTACGCTGTTCTTGCCGCACTGACCGGCCACGGCCTGGGCTTCCTGCGCGCGCTGGGAGCCACGGCGGGGCTGGTGCAATGGCTGTCGATCCCGAGTGGCGTCGGGATGGCGGTCGGATACGTCCTGCGGGTCGCGGGCCTGCCGGGCGCGTTCGGCACCTCCGTCGCGATCGCCCGCGCGATCGGCCTGGTGGTCCTCGCCGCCCTGCTGCTCTGGCTGTGGCTGCGGGCCGTGCGCCGATCGGCCGACCACAACGCCGTCCTGACCCTGGCCGGCCTCGCACTGCTCGTCACGGCGGTGCTCGGACCGGTGTTCTACGCCTGGTATGCGCTCGCGGGCATCGCCGTGCTGGCCGCGACGCAGCTCACCGGCCGCCTGCGCACCGGCGTGCAGGTGGCCGTAGTCGCCCTGCCGTTCCTGACCCTGCCCGACAGCCTCGGCCTGGCCACGAAGACCAAGGTCCCGGGCGCGTTCCTCGACGTCGCCCTGGTCGTCACGGTAGCCGTGCGCCTGGCCCGCCGCCGCTCACGCGACCACTTCGCCCAGGCGCCATAAGCTCGGCCGCGTCGACACCCTCACCGCGCGCCCGGCCCACCACCGCTCACGCGACCACGCCGACACCCGACTTCGCCCAGGCCACCAGCGCCGCCGTGTGCTCGGCCACCCCGGGCGCGCCCGCGTCGACACCCTCGTCGTAGCGCACCGTCCACCGCAGCCCGTTGACGCCCGGCACCCGCCGCCCCACGACGCGCACCCCGCCCTTCGCCCCGGTGATCTCCTCGAGCGGATGATGCGACGTGTGCGCGATCGACTTGTTGACCCGCACCCGCACCTGATCCGGCACCCGATCGGGATCGAGCAGCGTGACGACGAGCGGCGGCCGGTCCTCCATCACCGCGTACGCGTCGTCACCCACCGGCACCTCCCGCGCCGCGGTCACGGAGAGTTGCCGCCCCGACCACGTCGCCTTGTGAATCTCGTGCCACCCGAGCCGCTCCTCGGCCCCCGGCAGCCACACCCCGTGATTGGTCACCACGACGACGTCATCGCCGGTGGCCCCCGCCCACGCGACGACGCGCTCGTCCGCCCCGAGCCTCGGCCGGCGCCCGGCCGGCAGCTTCCGCCGCTTGAAAACGCCAAACACGGCTAATACTCCCATTTCCGAAGTTCATGACTCAGGTCCGCGGGGGTCCGGACCGTTGCTCCCGTCAGACACCGTTCGGCCCTGGCGGGCCTCTCTGCCGGGCCCGCCGTGGCAAGAACGAAGGAACCGGCCCGACGAGCGGACACCGAGCCCAACGGCCCGCACCTCACCACCGGCCCGCGCCCCGACGGTGCGGCGCTCGAATACGACACCGCCACTCGCAGCACGCCCCATCCGCGCGACGACCCTGGCCTCGTCACCAGCCCGCGCGTCGACCTCGCGGCGCACGGACACGACACCGCCACCCGCCCCGCGAACGGCCCGCGCGGCGACCTCGCGGCACACGGACACGACACCGCGGCCCGCAGCACGCCCCATCCGCGCGACGGCCCGCGCCTCGCCACCGGCCCGCACGTCGACCGCGCGGCGCACGGGCACGACACCGCCACCCGCGGCGCGCCCGATCCGCGCACCCGCACGATCGCCGGCCACGGAACGCGCGAGCCGCGGCTCACCAACGACTCGCACCCCGATCGCGCAGGGCGCGGGCGTGCTGCTCCAGCGACACCAGCTCGCTGAACAGCCGCAGGTGCTCGTCGGCGCTGCTCACCGGGTTGATCCGCTGCAGCTTCGACTTCAGCTCGCCGATCGTGCGGTTCAGCGCCATGAGCTGCAGGCGGTTGATCGTCACCTCGACGTAGCGCGGGTCCGGGTCGCCGTCCAGGCGCAGCGGCTCCACCGCCAGCTCGGCCACCATCGCGCCCGCGGCCAGGTCCAGGCAGGCCTCGCGGACCTGCTCGATCCAGACCGCTCCGCCGGTCGCGCTCGAGGCGCCGCCCGCCTCCAGCACCGCGGTGCGCAGGACGCTGTAGGTCGGGTGCGTATACATCTCCGGGCCGATCGCGTCGAACATCGGCCCGGCGAGCGCCGGCTGCTGCAGCGCGAGCTTCAGCGCCTCCCGCTCGACCAGCGCCTCGGCGCTGTCCGGGGCGAGGACGCGGCGCTGCTGCGTGGGGGGCATCGGGTCGACGACGCCCTTGGCCGCCGAGGCGACCGAGCGCTGCACCGTCTCGAGCTCCATGCCGAGGTCCCCGGCGAGCTTGCGCGCGTATTCGGGCCGCAGGGTCCGGTCCTTGATCTTCGCGACCAGCGGCGCGGTGGCCCGCAGGGCGCCGACGCGGCCCTCGGCGGTGTCGAGGTCGAAGCGCTGGATGACCGAGCGCAGCGCGAAGTCGAGCAGCGGCTGCCGGTCGGCGACCAGGTCCCGCACGGCCGCGTCGCCCTTGGCCAGCCGCAGCTCGCACGGGTCCATGTTGTCCGGGCCGACCGCGATGAACGTCTGGGCGACGAAGCGCTGATCGTCCTCGAACGCGCGCAGTGCCGCCTTCTGCCCGGCCGCGTCGCCGTCGAACGTGAAGATGATCTCGCCGCCGTAGCCGTCGGCGTCCATGAGCAGCCGCCGCAGCACGGAGATGTGGTCGCCGCCGAACGCGGTGCCGCAGGTCGCCACGGCCACCGGGACGCCGGCCAGGTGGCAGGCCATCACGTCGGTGTACCCCTCGACGATCACGACCCGGCTCTGCTTGGCGATCTCGCGCTTGGCCTGGTCGATGCCGTAGAGCACGTGCGACTTCTTGTACAGCGGCGTCTCGGGCGTGTTGAGGTATTTCGGCCCGTCATCGTCGTCGAACAGCTTCCGCGCGCCGAAGCCGATCACCTCGCCCGAGATGTCCTTGATCGGCCACACGAGCCGCCGCCGGAACCGGTCGATGAGCCCGCCGGAGCGCCCCTCGCGGCACAGTCCGGCGGTGGTCAGCTCCTGCGCCGAGAACCCCTGCACCCGCAGGTGCTTGGCCAGGTTGTCCCAGCCCTCCGGGGCGAACCCGCACCCGTAGCGCTCGGCCGCCTCCTTGCTGAACCCGCGCTGCGCCAGGAACTCGCGCGCCTTGCGGGCCCCGGGCGTGCCGAGCTGCGCGGCGTAGAAGCGCGCGGCCTCGGTGTGCGCGGCGATCAGCCGGTGCTTCTGGCCACTGGGCCGCACCGGAGCGCTGCCGGCCTCGACGTAGTGCAGCTGCAGCCCGGCCTTGGACGCCAGCCGCTCGACGGACTCCACGAACGAGAGATGATCGTGGTCCATCAGGAACTTGATCGCGTCACCGCCGGCGCCGCAGCCGTGACAGAAATACACGTTGCGGGTCGGTGAGACGTTGAACGAGGCGGTCTTCTCGTCGTGGAACGGGCACAGCCCCTTGAGGTTGCCGCCACCCGCCGACCGCAGCGTGACGTGCTCGGAGATCACGTCCTCGATCGACGTGCGCTCCCGGACCAGGGCGATGTCCTCGTCCTTGATCTTGCCGGCCAACCGCCACCTCCCCACCAGTCCGGCTTGCGCGCTGTCATACATCCTGCCTCGCGGCTACGACAATTTACGACTCGCGCGCCGCCACCGCCTCGCCGGGCGCCTCACCCGCGCCCTCACCCGGACACCGGCCGGGGCAATAAGGCCCTATGGCCTCCGACTCGCCACCCTCCACAGTGGAGCCGACGCACCCGCCGGTCAGCGACGTGCCCGCGAGGCGGCGCACGCTCGAGCGGCCGACGCGCGGATCGCGGACTCGCGCGGGGCCGGCGCGCGCTGCGACAGGCGACACGCGGATCACGGCTCCCCGAGGCCGGCGCACGCTCCGGCGGCCGACACGCGGATCGCGGCTCCGCGAGGCCGGCGCACCCTCCGGCGGCCGACGCGCGCATCGCGGGTCGCGGGCCGGCGCGCGCTGCGACGGGCGGAACGCGGACGGCGGCTCCGCGGGGCCGGCGCACGCTCCGGCGGGCGACACGCGGATTTCGGCGCGACACGCACCGTACGGGCGAATGCGGTCTTCGCCACACAGCCCCTCCATTGCGGAATCCGGCATGCGCACCCGACCGCCCCGGCATACTTGACCAGGTTCACGGGCGCCGGGCGGCTCGCATCGGCACGGCCCGATCCCGAGCACCTGCTGCGTGCTCCCTCTCTGGCGATGGGTGGTGCGACCGCGGTGGTCATCGTGCTGCGGACCACGGACGACGTCCTGCGCTGGGCCGGCCGGCTGGTCGACCCGCCCCTGCGGACGGCGATCGGGCGCCTGCCCGAGCCGTCCCGGGAGGTCGCCGAGCTGCAGCTGGGCTGGCATCACCGCACCTGGGGCGGCGAGGACGCCCCCGCCGCCTCGATACGCAGCGCCCTGACCCTGGTGTGCGCGGACGCGGTCGGCGGCGACCCCCACGACGCGGTGCCCTCGGCGGTCGCCGTCGAGCTCATGCACCACTGGTCGGCGATCCGCCGCGACCTGGTCGACGAGCACCCCGACGGCACCGCCTGGAGCGTGGTCGGCGCCGAGCCCGCCTCCCTTGGCGGCGAGGCCCTGCTGGCCCTGGCCTTCGACGTGATCGCCACCGGTGACCCGACCCACAGCAGCCCCGCCCGCCCCCGCCAGCGCCCCGGCCGCCCCGGACCCGACCGGGCCATGCTGCGCATCCTGGGCGACGCGGTGCAGGAGCTCCTGCACGGGCAGCACGCCTCCCTGGCCCTGCGCGACACCCCGCCCCTGGCCCGCACGCAGCCGCCCCCGGTGGGCGGCGGCGAGGAGCGGACCGATCTCCTGCGCGACTGCCTGGCCATGGTCGAGCAGCGCACCGGTGCGCTGTTCGGCGCCGCCTGTGCCCTCGGCGCGGTGGCCGGCGGCGGGGACCCGGCGCAGGTGGAGCGGCTGCGGCTGTTCGGCGTGCGGCTGGGCCTCGCGGTGCAGTTCACCGAGGACCTCCTGGGCATCTGGGGCGAGCGCGGCGGCATCGGGCCCGACCTGCGCCGGCGGCGGCGGTCGCTGCCGGTGGCCGCGGCGATCGCGGCCGGGGCCGACGAGCTGGCCGCGCTCTTCGAGGGCCGGGCCCGGCTCAGCGACGCGGACGTGGAGCGCGCCGCGAAGACGATCGAGCAGTCGGGCGCCCGCGACTGGTGCCGGCGTCAGGCCGGGGAGCTGCTCTCCCAGGCGTTGCTGGCGCTCGACCTCGCCTCGCCCTCCCCCACGGCCGTGGCCGAGCTCGTCGCGCTGGCCCGCCGCGCGACCGCCACTCCGCGCTGAGCGCAACCGCCACTCCACGCTGAGCGCAACCCGCCACTCCACGCTGAGCGCAACCGTCACTCCACGCTGAGCGCAGGCCGCTACTCCGCGCTGAGCGCAACCGCCGCTCCACGCTGAGCGCAACCGCCGCTGCCTGCTGAGACTCGTCGGCCCGCCGTAACGAAACACCTGGCACGCGCAATCTTCGGCTCCGGCGAACCGGGGTGAGGCCCGCGTACGCCTAAGGGGGTGAAGCGGGGAGGCAGCGACCATGGCGAATGCCGTCGAGCAAGAGTTTCACGAGTTCGTGCGGGCGCGGCTGCCCGGGCTGCGGCGGGCGGCGTACCTGCTCTGCGGCGACTGGACGCGCGGCGACGACATCGTGCAGCGCGCGCTGACCGACGTCTACGTGCGCTGGCGGCGGGTCCGGCGGGCCGAGAACGTCGACGCGTACGTGCGCACGGTCCTGGTGCACCGGTTCATCGACGAGCGGCGGCGCGGCTGGTCCGCGCGCGTGTCGCTCGTGGACCGGGTGCCGGAGCGGCCCGCCGAGGACGTCGCGCTGCAGGGCATCCCCGCCGGGCTCGAGCTGCGGCAGGCGATGGCGCGGCTGCCCGACCGGCAGCGGGCGGTACTGGTGCTGCGGTTCTTCTATGACATGTCCGTCGAGCAGACGGCACTGGCCATGCGCTGCGCGCCCGGCACGGTCAAGAGTCAGACCTCGGCGGCGCTCGCCACGATGCGGCGGCTGCTTGAGGACACCACCGAGCACGCGGGGAGGGCACGGTGAACGACTGGGAGGAGGGCCTGCGGGTCCTCATGCGCGACGGCGACGAGGCCCCGGCCTCGCGCGTCGACCTGGGGCGGGTGGTGACCGAGGGGCGGCGGCGCCGGCGGCGGGCCGCGGCCGCGGGCGGGGCGGTGGCCGCTGCGGTGCTCGCCCTGGTCGCCGGGGTGGCGGTCACGCTGCCGGGGCGGCCCGAGGGCGGGCCGGTGCCCGGGGCGGCGGACGCATCGGGCGCGACCCGGGCCGGGGTCGGCGGGTTCGATCCGGTGCTGGTCCTGCGGCTGCGGCCGGGCTGGTTGCCGGACGGGGTCGCGGCCGGCCCGAGCCCGTCGCTGTGGGCGGCGCGGCAGTCCGAGCGGTACGCCGACCAGCCCGCGACCACCGACTTCACGATCTCGCTCTACGCGCCCGGGTTCGTGCCGCGCTTCCTCGACCCGGCCACGAAGGCGGACGAGCCGGCGATGCTCCTCGACCCCGCGGACTCCCTCGGCGGGCGTCCGGCGCAGTGGTACAGCGAACAGGCCCACCCCGAGCGCAGCGGGCTGCTGTGGCAGTGGGCGCCGGACGCGTACGCCAGCGTGGAGGGGATCACGCCCGGCTCGGCGGCGCAGGACCGGGCCGTGTGGCGCCACGTCGCCGAACAGCTCGCCACGAACGCGCGCCGGCCGGTGCCCGTGCCGGGATACGTCACGGACACGCCGGCCGGCGTGGCGCTGATCGGCATGGACCGGGTCTTCGACCGCACCCGGCAGCGGTGGGCCACGGTGCTGGTCCTCAACCGCTACGCGTACGTGCCGCCGCCCGAGGGCCGGCCCCGGCCCGGCATCGAGGTCACGTTGACGCCGGGCGGAACCGTCGGCACGGTACACCTGGCCGACCACGAGGACGAGTGGACCATCGATCCCGTTCGCTGAGCGACTCAGGCGATCGCGGCGACGACCTCCGCGGCCCGGCCGGCGTGCTTCTGGTACGCCCCCGGGTACGCGGAGCGCTGCACCGCCTGGGCCGCGGCCGTGACGCTCATGCTCTGCCAGCCCGACACCCGGGCGAGCGCCGAGTAGAACAGCGCGGCCGAGTGCGCCGGGTCCATGAGCTCGGGCACGCTGCCCCAACCCTGGCTCGCGCGCTGCTGGAACAGCCCGACCGAGTCGTGGTCGGTCGAGACGGCGTCGTGCGGCAGCTTCATCGAGGACGGGACGGCCGGGCTGGCGACGTTGTAGAGGTCGCTCTCCTGCATCGCGGTGGCGACCGCCACGACGAGCCCCTTCTCGGGCACGCCCTGGGCGCGGCCCTGCCGGACGATCGCGGCCGCGTTGTTCATCTGGGTCTGGTTCAGCCCGGCGACCGGCCGCGGCAGGGCGGGCGGGGGCGGGGGGACCGGCGCGGGCGCGTCGGAGAGTGCGGCCTGCCCGTCGAGCTGGGACAGCACGAGCGAGGCGTCCTCGGTGTACAGCGGCGCGGGCGCGGCGGGCGCGGCGACCGGCGGGCGTGGCGCGCCGGCGGAGGCGGAGTGGCCGGCCGAGCCGGACGCGAGCAGGGTGGCGGACAGGACGACCGCGGACACGGCCACGGGCTTGACGGTCAGCAGTGATCGGCGATGACGCGCCTGGAATTGGCGCGGTAAAGGTTTCAGCAAGATCATTCCTCAGACGGATGCGGGCGCGCGCCATCGGCACGATCCCGTGGTGCGAAAGGGATCGCGCGGCGGCGAGACGAACGGTCAGCGGGTGGACACGGGCCAGGTCAGGTCCTGGCGATCACCCGTCCGAGGGAAAGACGACACAGGGCGTCGACGAACACGAGAAGGTCTCCTTCCGGTGCCGCCTACCGGGTTAGCTGACGGGTTCGGACGGGAGGATTCGCCCTACCGTGACTCGGTCACGGATACACCCCAAGGACTGCGATGGGTCCCCGGCTCACGACGCCGAAGTGAGCGTCGCGACTCGACGGCGCCCGCCCGGTGGCCCCGCATTTCGGAGCGCGTCGCCCGTGGCAGACCACCCGACAGTAACGGGGACTTCAGGACTCGGCCAGCCACAGCAACGGGATCCCACCCGGCGCACCGGAACGCTCACCGTGCGCTGTCACACGATCGGTCATCCCGCGCCCGTGCCGAGCGCCCTTGACCTGGTACATCGCCCGATCCGCCAGGCGCAGGGCGGCCCCGGCATCGAGCACCGTGTCATCGATCACGGCCGCCCCGACGCTGACCCGCACCCGCAACACGTGCCCGTCGTGCACCACCGGCGCCGAGACGGCCCGCTCGACCCGGTCGACGAGCGCGGCCAGGCCGGCCGCGTCGGTGCCGGGCAGGTCGGTGGCGAGCACCACGAACTCGTCGCCGCCGAGGCGGGCCACGGTGTCGCCGGGCCGGACGAGCGCGCACAGCCGCTGGGCCACGGCGACGAGCACCGCGTCCCCGGCGTCGTGACCGAGCGTGTCGTTGACCGTCTTGAAGTCGTCGAGGTCGCAGAAGAGCAGCGCCCCGACACCGTGTCCGGACCGGGCCCGGCGGACCGCGGCGGCGAGCGGTGCGGCCAGCGCGTCGCGGTTGGCCAGGCCCGTGAGCGGGTCCCGGGACGCCCGGCGCACCAGGTCGGCCTCGGCCGCCTTGCGCTCGGTGATGTCCTGGACCTGCAGGATGCCGAAGGCGGGCGGCCCGGCCACGATGGACAGCGTCGCGGCGACCCAGATCACCGTGCCGTCGCCGCGCACGCAGCGGATCTCGTAGTCGCGCACCTGGGTGCCCTTGCCCGTGGTCGCGGCGGCGAAGGCGAGCCGGGCCAGGTCGAGGTCGTCCGGGTGCATGAGGTCGGCGATGCGCAGCTCGAGCAGCTCCGCCTCGGTGCGGCCGAGCAGCTCGCACAGGGCGGGGTTGACGCGGGTCATCCGGGCCTGGGTGGCGCCGGCGAGGCCGAGCATGCACATGCCCGTACCAGCACCCGTGAAGGCCAGCCGGAAGGCCTCCTCACTGGCGGCGAGGTGACGGCGCTCCCGCTGCAGGGCCTCGACCAGATTGGCGTTGTTGATCGCGATGCCGGCCTGCGCGGCGAGCATCTCCAGCAGCTCACGCTGCAGCGGCCCGGGCCGGCGGCCGTCGGTGGGCAGGTCGACGCCGAGGATGCCGACCAGCTCGCCGTCGGGCGCCCGCAGCGGGGCGAACAGGGCGTCGAGCGGGTGCCAGCGCTCCGCCTCGGGCACGTCCTCGCAGCCGGGCACGGCGTCGGGCACCCAGGAGTGGATGTGATCGCTGTGCCGCTCGTGCGGGAGGTACCGCAGCTGCCCCCACGCCTCCGTGCGCCCGAGGTACTCGTCGAGCTCCGCCGCCGGGTACCGCGTCCCGAGCAGCGTCGCGCGCGCCTCCTCCGAGCCGGCCAGCGCGATCGCCTCGTACTCGCCCTCCGGGTGCAGGTAGTTGACCACGGCGACGGCGAACCCGGTCCCGTCGACGACGGCGTCCACGATGAGCTGCAGGGTCTCGGCCAGCGTGGTGCCGGTGTTGATGCGGCCCGTGATGCGGTACACCGAGCGGATCGCGTCCATCGCCGCGTCTCGATCACGCATCGCTCGCCTACCCGCGTCCGGCCGACCCTGCACCCTTACATCGACGCATCAAACCGGATCTGAAGTAAACCCCTTCGGCGTCACGAGATTGCCGCGGGCAGTCGCAGTGCCCCCGCGGCGCGCCGGGCCTCGCGGGTCATCGCGGCGATCATCAGGCCGTTGCCCGGCAGGTACGGCAGCATGCGGATGCTCAGGTGCCGCAGCTTCACGGCCAGCTCGGACTTCGGCGCGAAGCCGCGGGCCGGGGCGAGCGCCGCCTTGTGGTTGACGTCGACGAAGCCGCGCATCTGACGGTCATATGCGGGCAGATCGTGCAGATTCGCCGCGAGCACGTACGCCCCCACGAGCGCCATGCCGGTGCCCTGGCCCGTCAGCGCGGAGGGCGCGTAGCCGGCGTCGCCCACCAGCGCGACCCGACCGGCCGTCCAGGCGGGCATCCTGACCTGGGCGTTCGGGGCCACGTACAGGTCGGGAGCGGCCCGCATCAGCTCGAGCAGCCGCGGCACCACCCAGCCCGAGCCCTGAAACGCGTTCTCGATGGCGCGCAGGCGCTCCTCGCGGTCGCGGGATGGCATCGGGCCGCCGTACAGCAGCGTCACCTTCACCGTCTCCGAGCCCTTGTCGGTCTTGACGCTGACGACCCGGCCCGGCATCGAGTGCACCAGCTGCCAGCGCTCGATGCCCAGCTCGTTCGGGGCCGTGAAGACCGCACTGCTGCTGCCGAGGTGGTGCAGGTACTGCCGCGACGGCCCGAACACGAGCTCCCGGACGCGCGAGTGGATGCCGTCCGCCCCGATGACGTAGTCGAACCGCCGGGGCGGGGTGTGACGGAACGTGACCCGATCCCCGGCGATCTCCTCGATCGTGTCGCCGAAGATCCACTCGACGCCCGCGGGGACCTCGGCGTGCAGCAGCCGGGTGAGGTCGCCCTTCATGATCTCGATGTCGGCGGGGTCGAGCACCCCGAAACCGAGCGGCAGCGTGGCGATGCGTTTGCCGGCGGCGTCGACGAAGCTCGTGCCTTCGGTGTCGGTACCGTGCGCACGGGCCTTCGCCGCCACTCCCATGCGCTCGGCGACCTCGAGCGCGACGCCGCGGATGTCGATCGCGTACCCGCCCGCGCGGATCGCCGGCGCCCGCTCGACCACCGTCACCGCGCACCCCTTCCGGGCCAGCAGCGCGGCGGCGGCATTGCCGGCGATGCTCGCGCCGGAGATCAGAACCCGTGTCATGCGTACACCGTACGAACACCGCGACGGGGCGCTCAACGACGCGTGTACGGCGGTAGGGTGTGCACTAGTGCCCCCCTACCTGAGGATCGTCGCCCGGATTCGGGCCGCCATCGCCGCGGGCGACCTGCGTCCAGGCGACCGCGTGCCCTCGACGCGCGAGCTGATGCGGACGTACGGGGTGGCCATGGCGACCGCGACCAAGGCGCTGACCGCGCTGCGGCAGGAGGGCCTGGTCGAGCCGCAGCCGGGCATCGGCACCGTGGTGGCGCGCCGCCCCCGCTCCCCCGCGGCGGGTCCGGCGGCGGACCCCGACCGCCTCGTGTCGACCGCGATCCGGCTGGCCGACACCGACGGGCTGGCCGCGCTGTCGATGCGGCGGCTGGCGGCCGCGCTCGGGATGCCGACGATGACGCTGTACCGGCACGTCACGAACAAGGAGGAGCTGCTGCTGCTCATGACGGACGCGGCCTTCGGCGAGGCGCCGCTGCCGGACTCCGCCGGCCGGGCCGCGGGCTGGCGGGCTCACTTGACGATCTCGGCGCGGTTGCAGTGGGGGGTGTACCGCCGCCATCCGTGGGTCGCGGAGGTCATGTCGTTCACGCGTCCCCCGATGGCCGTGCGGGCGATGGCGCACACGGAGTGGTGCCTGGCCGCGCTGGAACGGGCGGGCCTGGCGCTGCCGGTGGCCATGCACGCCACGATGATGCTGGCCAACCACGTTCGCGGTACCGCGGTGAACCTGGAGTGGGAGGCGAACGCGGAGCAGGACACGGGCGTGGACAACGTGGAGTGGTTCACGGCCCAGGAGGCACGCTTCGCCCAAATCACCGCAACCGGCGCTTTTCCGGCTTTTTCCCGACTTGCCGCCCTCGGCCCGGATGCGGTGGACTACGAGCTGGACGCGCTGTTCGAGTTCGGCTTGACACGCTTGCTGGACGGCCTGTCGGCGCTGGTGGACGCCTTGCCCCACCGCCCGTGAGGCGCTGCGCGTGCCGCGCGGCGCGACCGCGTGCGTAGGCCTTGCCCCACCGCCCGTGAGGCGCTTCCCGTGCCGCGCGGCGCGACCCGCTGCGCGTGCCGCTCGGCGCGACCGCGTGCGTAGGGTTGCATCATGAAGATCCCGACCGTAACCCTGAACTCCGGCCACGAGATGCCGGTCGTCGGCTACGGCACCTACCCCCTCCAGGGCCGCTCAGCCACCGAAGCCATCCTCGCCGCCATGGCGTCGGGCTACCGCCTGCTCGACACCGCCGCGTCCTACGGCAACGAGGACGCCGTCGGCGCCGCCGTGCGCGAATCCGGCCTCGACCGGGCCGACCTCTTCATCACCACCAAGCTCCGCGGCGCCGACCAGGGCCGCGGCTCGACCCGCGCCGCGCTCGAAGCCTCGCTCGAGCGCCTCGGCCTGGACCACGTCGACCTGTACCTCATCCATTGGCCCCTGCCGGCCGTCGGCCGGTACGTCGACTCGTACGCCGAGATGGCCGAGCTGCACCGCGAGGGCCTCATCCGCTCGCTCGGCGTCTCCAACTTCCTCCCCGAGCACATCGACGCCGTGGTCGCCGCGACCGGCATCGTTCCCGCCGTCGATCAGCTCCAGGTCTCGCCGTCGCACGCGCGGGCCGAGATCGTCGGCGCCGTGCAGGGCAAGGACACCGTGGTGCAGGCGTGGAGCCCGCTCGAGCGCAACACCGGCGTGCTCGAAGACTCCGGCATCGTGGCCGTGGCCGATCGGCTTGGCGTCACCCCCGCTCAGGTCGTGCTGCGCTGGCTGCTCCAGCGCCAGGTCACCGTCGTCCCGCACTCGTCCGACCCCTCGCGGCAGCGCGCGAATGCCGACCTGTTCGGGTTCGAGCTCTCCGCGGCCGACCTGGCCGTCGTCGACTCCGTTGCCCAGATGCCCGTCAAACAGGACCCGGCTACCTGGGAAGAGTTCTAGTCGGCGGCGGGCGTTGTTCCGTTTTCCCCACCAGCGTACCCAGCGCCACCTAACCGATCATGATCATGCGCCGTCGAAAGAGTCGCTGGTCATGGTAGTTGCAGGGCCCGGCCGGACACCGCCCCACACACTCTCGGTAGCCGCGCCGCGGCCCCCGGTGATTACGCTCTGAGCCTACCGGCACACCACCAGCAGCGGCCCTACACCGCCGCAGCAGCCGACGCCGACCGTGATCAATACCGCCGCCAGCGCCTGCTCGACGATGACGGCGGCCAGTCAGACGGTGCAGAGCAGCGGCAGGTAGAGGTCCCAGCGATCGTCCCGGAACGCGCTGGCGTTGCCGTTGCCGCCCCAGTTCGGGCACTGCCGCTGGTCGGTGATCGGGTTGAGGTACAGCACGAGCACAGCCAGCGCGGCGAACCCGATGAGGCAGGCCCACAGACCCCGCGGTCGCTCCACCCCGCGAACCCTAACGACGCCATGTGCAGAACCCGTGCGCCGCCGGTGAAGATCGCCGGCCGGCCCGCCAGCCATCGTGCGAGAGCGGGCAGGCGCGGAGCCTCAGTCGAGCAGCTGATCCAGCGCAACGTCAGGGTCGGCGAGCTTGGCCAGGTCGACCGCGGTGCCCTTGTAGCCGGCTCGAACCAGCGCCTGGATCGGGTCGGTCACGTCCCAGACGTTCGCGTTCATGCCCGCCAGCACGCGCCCGTCCTTGACCCAGAAGGCGATGAACTCCGGCGCCTTGCCGTCGCGGATGGCCGGGTCGCCGCGGAACACCACGGTGTCGTACTCCCCCGGGACCGCGAACCCGCTGTACTCCATCCCGAGGTCGTACTGGTCCGAGAAGAAGTACGGCACCCGGTCGTACACGACCTCCTCCGAACCCAGCAGGGCCTTCCCCGCCGCCTTGCCGCCGTTCAGCGCGTTCGCCCAGTGCTCGACCCGCACGCGCCGGCCCAGCAGCGGGTGGTCCAGGTTCACCACGTCGCCCGCGGCGTACACGTCGGGGGCCGAGGTCGCCAGGCCCGCGGAGACGAGCACGCCGTTGTCCACCGCCAGGCCGCCGTCCACGGCCAGCTCGGTGTTCGGCTGGATGCCGATGCCGACGACGGCCACGTCCGCGGGCAGTTCGGTGCCGTCGGTGAGCACCACCGACGAGAGCGCGCCGGTTCCGCCGAAGGAGGCGACGCCGGTACCGAAGCGGAACGTGACGCCGTGGGCCTCGTGCAGATCACGGAAGACCGCCGCCACCTCGTCGCCGAGGACCTTCTGCAGCGGCAGGGCGGCCTGCTCGACCACGGTTACGTTCGCGCCGTGGTGGCGGGCCGCGGCGGCGGTCTCCAGGCCGATCCAGCCCGCGCCGATGACGACGACGTTCGCGGCCGTGCGCAGGTGCTCCAGGAGGGCGTCGGACTCGTCGATGGTGCGCAGGTAGCGGACGCCGTGCAAGGCATGTCCAGGCACGTCCAGGGTGCGCACCCGCGAGCCCGTCGCGAGCAGGAGCCTGTCGTAGTGCAGCTCGTCGACGCCGTCCAGAACAAGAACATGCGTCGCCGGGTTCAGGTGGGTGACCCGGGTGGCGAGACGCAGGTCGACGTCGTGCTCCGCGTACCAGCCGGGCTCGTGCACGAACGCCTTCTCCCGGGCGCCTTCCTTGCCGTGCAGGTGGTCCTTGGACAGCGGAGGGCGCTCGTAGGGGCGCTCGGTCTCCTCGCCGATCAGGATGATCCTGCCGGTGAAGCCGTCGGCGCGCAGCGTCTCCGCCGCCTTCGCACCGGTCAGGCTCGCTCCGACAATCACAAACGTGCGCTCGTCAGCCATACGACAAGCCTGTCACGAAGTGGCGAGACGCGCGTGCCACGAGCAGCGAGACGCGCGTCGAGACGCGCGGGTCACGAAGTGGCGAGACGCGCGTGCCACGCCACGGCGGACTGGTCGGTCAGGCTCGCCACCTGGTCGATCACCACGCGGAGCCGGGCCGCGTCGTCGGGCGCGGCGCGCCACATCGGGGCGAAGACCGGGTCCAGCGCGTCCGGGCCGCGGTCCAGGAGAGAAGCCACAAGCGACTGCAGCAGGTGTACCTCATCGGCGTACCGCTGCGAAGAACCCGGCCTGCGCATGACGTATCGCAGCGCGATGCCCTTGAGCAGGGCGCAGTGCGCGCGCACCAGGGGCGGCACGAGCAGGTCGGCGGCGTAGCGGCGCAGCGGGGCCGGGCCGTGGCGCTCCCGGGTCGCCGCGACCGCCGCGGCCGCGAACCGGCCGGTCAGCACGCTCGTCATCCGCTTGAGGGCGATCTGCGCGGGGTGGCTGCCGTCGTAGTCGTCCAGCGGCTCGAACACGGGGTCGGCGAGCAGGTCGAGCAGGATGGCCTCGAGGTCGGCGGCGGACTCGTGGGAGTACGCGGCGGCCACGTCGGCGCACAGTGCCCCGCGCTCGGCGGCGTCGACGCGCAGCGGGGCGAGGTGGACGTACCCCCCGTGAATCCCGTCCTCGAGGTCGTGCACGGAGTAGGCGACGTCGTCGGCCCAGTCCATCACCTGCGCCTCGAGGCAGCGGCCCGGCCCGGCCTCGGCCCGCAGCCACGCGAAGACGGCGGCGTCGTCCGGGTACACGCCGAACTTGCGCCGGCCCTCCTCGCGGAACCACGGGTACTTCGACACCGCGTCCAGCGCGGCCCGGGTCAGGTTGAGCCCGGCCCCGGGCACCTTGGCCTCCAGCCGGGTCAGCACCCGCAGCGTCTGCGCGTTGCCCTCGAAGCCCCCGCACGGGCCGGAGACGGCGTCGAGCGCGTCCTCGCCGTTGTGCCCGAACGGCGGGTGGCCGAGATCGTGCGCGAGCCCGGCGGTGTCGACCACGTCCGGGTCGCAGCCGAGGCGGGCCCCCATCTCCCGGCCGATCTGGGCGACCTCCAGCGAGTGGGTGAGCCGGGTCCGCAGGAAGGCGTCGGTGCCGGCCGTGTGCACCTGGGTCTTGGCGGCCAGCCGGCGGAAGCCCGCGGAGTGCAGCACCCGCGCGCGGTCGCGCTGGAAGGGTGTCCGGCCGTTGTCGGCCGATGTGGTGACGGTGTCCTTCTCCGACTCGGGCACGAAGCGGTCGGCATCTGCGGAGGTCACGATTCGAGCTTAGAAGAGTCCTCACCCCTGGGCTCCGGGATCGGCACCGGTGGCTCGGCGGGGGGCTCGCGGGGCGGGGGCTCGTTCAGCGCCTCGACCATCGGGGTCATGAGCACCTTGACGGCCGCGACGATCGGGATGGACATGAGTGCCCCGACGACGCCGAGGATCGCGCCGCCGGTGAGCGCGGCGAGCAGGACGGCGACCGAGGACAGGTCCACCGTGTTGCGCAGCACGCGCGGCGCGATGAGGTAGTTCTCGACCTGCTGGTACGCGACGAAGAACACGATCAGCACGACCGTGGACGTCAGGTCGCCGGTGACCAGCGCGACGACGCAGCAGCCGGCCGCCCCGACGGTGGCGCCGATCATCGGGATGAGGTCGGTGAGCGCGACCCACACGGCCAGGGGCAGCGCGAAGGGCACCCCGAGCGCGAAGAGGCAGACGAACGACGACACCCCGGCGAAGAGGCTGATGACCAGGTTGCCGATCATGTAGCCGCCGACCTTGTCGACGACGACGTTGATCGCCTGCGCGGCCCGGGGCCGGTTCGCCCGCGGGACCAGCCGGACCAGGCCGCGGCGGATGCGCGGCAGGTCGGCCATGAAGTACACGGTCAGCACGGTCACCAGCAGCACGTTGAGCAGCGCGCTGAAGACGCCGGTGAGGACCCCGAGCGCGCCCCCGCCGACCTTGGCCGGCAGCGTCTTGGCGAACTCGGCGAGCCGTTCGGTCAGCCCGTACCGGTCGGCGATCTCCTGGTAGGTGCGCGAGCGGTCCTGCAGTTCCTGCTGGTAGTGCGGGATGTTGGCGAGCAGGTCGCCGGCCTGCCCGACGAGCGGGGGCACCAGCGACCACACGAATCCGGCGAGGATCGCCAGGACCAGCACCCCGATGACGGCGACGGCGATCGAGCGTCGCACGCCGTGGCGGATCAGCAGCCGTACCGCCGGATCGAGACTGACCGCGACGAAGAGCGCGATGATCACCTGGACGAGCACCTGGCGCACCGAGTAGAGCGCGAACGCGCCCACGCCCACCGTGAGCAGGCCCAGCCCGGCCGCGATGGCCAGCCGGTAGGTTTTTGCGAAGGTCATCGGTTTGGCCGGATGATGCAAAATTCGTTGCCCTCGGGGTCGGCGAGCACCACCCAGGCGGCATGCTCGGGCTCACCGAGATCCACGTGCCGGGCGCCCATGTTCACCAGCCGCTCGAGCTCGGCGTCGAGATCGTCGGGGCGCAGGTCGAGGTGCAGGCGGTTGCGGGCCCGCTCTTCGTGGTGCTGCAGGGTGAAGACGATGCGGGGATGGCCGTCGACGGCCGGGCCGATCACGACCTCGTGCGGGGCGACGCTCTCGACGCGGTGGTCGAGCACCTCGGCCCACCAGCGGGCCAGGCGCTCCGGGTCGATGGCGTCCACGATCAGCGCGTACCAACGACTCCCCATACACACCTCCGCCTTGCGTGGGGACTCACCTTACGCCGAGCGGAGGGCCGTCGCAGCCGTCCGCTGCGGCGGGGGTTGGGCAGCTTAGTACGTTTCCGGCCCTCCTGGTGGCCAAACGTGCAAATTGCAAAATTCAAAAACCGATCAGTCAGCGGTTCATGGCCGAAGCACGGAGTAGTGGATCGATGACTGCGGGGTAACTTGCCGTGAACGCGCCGTGATTCCGCCGTACCCGCGCGTCCAGCTAAGCCGCGAAACCAGGAGCAAGTGTTGCCTGCTATCGATGAATGTCTCCGCCGTGCCATGTCCATCCGGGGCGCGATCGGGGCCAGCCTCATCGACTACACCACCGGCCAGACACTCGGGCTGGAGGGCGGCCAGGAGCACATCGCACCCCACGCCGATCCCGCCGCTGCCGCCCTGGGCACGGCGAGCGTGATCCATGCCGCTATGCAGACCGCGGCCTATGCCCCGGCGGTCCCGGGCGACTCGGTGGAGGACGTCATCATCAGCACATCGGCCGCGTACCACCTCATCCGGCCGGTACGCACCAGCTTCGACTCCCGCCTCGTGCTCTACGTCTGGCTCGACCGCAACGAGGGGAATCTGGCCATGGCCCGCCGCCGGGTCCGCTCGCTCGCCGACGACCTCGCGTGAACGTGGTCGCATCAGGGGCGAAGGCGAGCAACCCCGGCAAGCAGCCTCAGTTCCCGCGGGGCACCTCGCCCGTCAAGGCCCTCGGCCAGCTCGCGGCGCAGGGCGCGACCGGCGCGCTGACCGTGCGCGGCGAGCCCGGCGGCGTCATCTTCCTGCGCGGCGGCCTGGTCAACGGCTGCGAGTCGCCGGCCGCGCCGAGCGTCGACCGGCTGCTCACCGCGTGCGGCAAGGTCGAGGAGCGGGTGTGGGAGACCATCCCGTCCCGGCCCGCCCGCGCGCTCGTCGAGGGCGGGCACGTCACCGCGGCCGAGATCGAGCTCTGCGCGCTGCAGGCGCTCTACGACGCGGCCTTCTTCGTGCTCAGCACCGCCCGGGCCGAGCTGCGCTTCGACGAGGGCATCGAGCACTGGCTCGGCGCCGAGGCCACCGTGACGGCGGACCAGGTGTGCGACCACGTCGCCCGCCAGCGGCGCATGCTCGACGAGGTGCACCCCTCCGAAGCAACCGACCTCGCACCGGTCGTGCCGGTCCTGCGACCGGGACTCGACCGGGTGCTGCTGTCCGGCCTGCAGTGGGAGATCGTCCTGCACGCGGACGGGCAGCGCACCCCGCAGGAGCTGGCCGGCCTGCTGGGACGCTCGGCCTACGCCGTGACGCTGGACGTGCGCCGGCTGGCGGCGGCGGGGCTGGTCGCAGCGCCGGAGACTCCGGCGGAGGCGCCGCCGATCAGAGCCGTCGCACCGGTACCGCACGAGGCACCCCCCGAGCCTCCGCCGAAGGAGGTGCTGCCCCAGCGCGTCCCCGGCACCTTCACGTTCGAGGAACCGGCGCCCTCTCCGGCGCGCCGGGAACTGCCGGCGGGGGTCAGCGCGCTGGCGGTACTGCCGGGGGCGATCGACAAGTCACCGGACGAGTCGCTGCTGAAACGGATTCGCGCGGCGTTGCTGGCGCTGCGGTAGGGCCCACCGGCCCGGCCGCGGCGGAAGGGAGGAGACGACTCGATGAGGACCGACGCGGAGCTGCGCGGCGAATTACTGGCGGAGCTCAGCCGGCTGCGACGGACGGTGCCCGAGATCACCGGGTGCCTGGTCGCCAGCACGGACGGCCTGCTCATCGCCGAGGACGCCCACTCGCTCGCGGTCGAGGGGGTCGCGGCGCTGGCGGCGGCCTGCCTCGGTGTGAGTCAGCGCATCGCCGGCAGCGCCGGTCACCAGGACTTTCAGGAGGTGCTCATCAGCAGCACAGGAGGGCACGTCGCCATGTACATGGCCGGCCACGGCGCGGTGCTGGTGCTGATGGCCCGCGCCGACGCGAACGTGGCCCGGCTGCACCACGAGGCGCGCCGGGCGATCGCGGTGGTGTCCCGGGTGATGGCCGACGCCGCGCTGAGCTTCGCGAAGTCCGTGCCGGAGCCGGCGGCATGGTGAGCCGGGGCGGTGGCCTGCACCGCAGAACCAGACGAAGTACCGAATCTTCCCCCACTTCCCCTACTAGAAAACTCTCGGAGGTAGCCATGGCGGACATGGAGACTGCGCTCAAGGAACTCATGCAGATCGACGGCGCCGTCGGCGTCGCGCTCGTCGACTACAACAGCGGGATGGCGCTCGGCGTGCTCGGCGGGTCCAAGGACCTCGACCTGACCGTCGCCGCGGCCGGCAACACGGACGTGGTGCGGGCCAAGATGCGCACGATCGAGATGCTGAACCTCAAGGAGGGCATCGAGGACATCCTGATCACGCTGGCGAACCAGTACCACCTGATCCGCCCGGTCACCGGCCGCTCGGGCAAGGGCCTGTTCCTCTACCTGGCCCTCAACCGGCAGCGCGCGAACCTGGCGCTGGCCCGCCACCAGCTGTCCCGCGTCGAGGACGAGATGGAAGTCTGAGTCCGCCGCACACGAGAAGAAGGCCGGGGCGCCGTTGCCCCGGCCTTCTCAGTGCTCACCGGGGACTCGAAACCCGGTGAACTGTCACCTGCCGCCGACCCACGTCATCGGGAGTCGGAACCGGTGGTCTCGATGGCCGCGCGCCCGGCCTCCAGGCGGGCGACCGGCACGCGGAACGGCGAGCAGGACACGTAGTCCAGGCCGACCTCGTGGAAGAAGTGCACGGAGTCGGGGTCGCCGCCGTGCTCGCCGCACACCCCGAAGTGCAGTTCGGGCCGGGCCGCCCGGCCCTCGTCGACCGCGATGCGGACCAGCCGGCCCACCCCGTCGCGGTCGATGGACTCGAACGGCGAGACGCCGAAGATGCCCAGCTCCAGGTACCGCCAGAAGAAGGCTCCTTCGACGTCGTCGCGGGAGAACCCCCAGCCCATCTGGGTCAGGTCGTTGGTGCCGAACGAGAAGAAGTCCGCGGCCTGGGCGATGTCGCCCGCGGTGAGCGCGGCCCGGGGCACCTCGATCATGGTGCCGATCTTCACGTCGACGGCGAACTCGCCGATGATCTTCTCGGCCTCGGCGCGGATCGTCTCGAGCTCCTGCACCGCGCCGACCAGCGGCACCATGATCTCCGGGTGGGCGTCCGGCACGGCCGCGGCCGCCTCGACGATCGCGCGCACCTGCATCGCGAACAGGCCCGGGATGACCAGGCCGAGGCGCACGCCGCGCAGGCCCAGCATCGGGTTCTCCTCGTGCATGCGGCGCACGGCGTCGAGCAGGTCCTTGTCGTGGCCGGGGTCCTCGCCGCGCTCCTCGGCCACGGCCACCTTCACCGCGAGGTCCTCCAGCGGCGGCAGGAACTCGTGCAGCGGCGGATCGATGAGTCGTACCGTCACAGGCAGTCCGGCCATCTCGCGGAACAGCTCCGTGAAGTCCTCGCGCTGCAGCGGCAGCAGCTCCGCCAGTGCGGCCTCGCGCTGCTCGGTGGTGCGGGCCAGGATCAGCCGCTCCACGAGCGCGCGGCGCTCGCCGAGGAACATGTGCTCGGTGCGGCACAGGCCGATGCCCTGCGCGCCGAAGCGCCGGGCCCGGGCCGCGTCCTCGCCGGTGTCGGCGTTGGTGCGCACCCGCAGCCGGCGCCGCTCGTCGGCGTGCGTGAGGATGCGGTGCACGGCCGAGACCAGCGGGTCGGCCTGGGGGTCGAGGGTGCCCTCGAAGTACTGCACCACCGGCGAGGGCTGCACGGGCACCTCGCCGAGGTAGACGCGGCCGGTCGTACCGTCGACGGAGATGACGTCACCCTCGGACACCACGTGGCCGTCCACGGTGAACTGTCCCTTGTGGAGGTTGACGTCGAGCTCGTCCGCCCCGCACACGCACGTCTTGCCCATGCCGCGGGCCACGACGGCGGCGTGTGAGGTCTTGCCGCCCCGGCTGGTGAGGATGCCCTGCGCGGCGATCATGCCCGGCAGGTCGTCGGGGTTGGTCTCCCGGCGCACCAGGATGACCTGCTCGCCCTCCTTGGCCATGGCCACCGCGTGCTGGGCGTCGAAGACCGCCTTGCCCACGGCCGCGCCCGGGGACGCCCCGACGCCGCGGGTGAGCTGCTCCGGCTCCGCGGACAGGTCGAAGGTCGGGAACATGAGCTGGGCGAGCTGGGCGCCGCTGACCCGGTGGACGGCCTCGTCGAGGTCGATGACGCCCTCGTCGACGAGGTGCGTGGCGATCACGAACGCGGCCGCGGCCGTGCGCTTGCCCACCCGGGTCTGCAGCATCCACAGCTTGCCGCGCTCGATCGTGAACTCGATGTCGCACAGGTCCTTGTAGTGCTCCTCCAGCGTGGTCATGATCGACATCAGCTGGTCGTAGCTGGCCTTGTCCCGCTGCTCGAGGTCCTGCAGCGGCATCGTGTTGCGGATGCCGGCCACGACGTCCTCACCCTGGGCGTTGGCCAGGTAGTCGCCGTACACCCCGCGCTCCCCCGTCGCCGGGTCGCGGGTGAACGCGACGCCGGTGCCGGAGTCGGCGCCCAGGTTGCCGAAGACCATCGCGACCACGTTGACCGCGGTGCCGAGGTTCGACGGGATGCGCTCCTGCCGGCGGTACAGCACCGCCCGGTCGGCGTTCCAGGACCGGAACACGGCGCCGACGGCGAGGTCGAGCTGCTCGCGGGGGTCCTGCGGGAAGTCGCGCCCGGTGTGCTCGGAGAAGATCCGCTTGTAGTCGGCGACGAGCTCCTTGAGGTGCTCGGCCTTCAGCCCCACGTCGTCGCGGGTCCCGGCGCGGTGCTTGGCGTCGTCCAGCGCGTGCTCGAACTCCTCGCCCGGCACGTCGCAGACGGTCTTGCCGAACATCTGGATGAGCCGGCGGTAGGAGTCCCAGGCGAAGCGCTCGTCGCCGCCCGCCTGCGCGGCCAGCCCGGCGACGCTGTCGTCGGTCAGCCCCACGTTGAGGACGGTCTCCATCATGCCGGGCATGGAGAACTTGGCGCCCGAGCGCACCGAGACCAGTAGCGGGTCGGCGGGCTCCCCGAGCCGGCGGCCCATCTTCTCCTCGAGGGCGGCGAGGTGCTTGGAGATCTCGTCCTGGCCGGGCATCTCGCCGGTCTCCAGGAACGCGCGGCAGGCGTCGGTCGTGATCGTGAAGCCGGGCGGCACCGGCAGACCGAGGTTGGTCATCTCGGCCAGGTTGGCGCCCTTGCCCCCCAGCAGGTCCTTGAGGTCGCGGTTGCCCTCTTCGAAGTCGTACACGAACTTCTGCACAACGCCTCCATACCCACTGAGCCCACGTTTAGGTCCTGGGTGTGCCGGACACCGTAAGTCGTGTTTTTGGTTGGTGGCCATGCCGGGTGACAAGTCTGACAAGAATCGGCACACACTTCGATTCTCCCTGCATTTGGGAGCGATCCCACGAGCAGAAACGCGCATCTTCACTGCTGAGAGCGCTCTCTTTCCGGTCTCAACACCCGATGCGCTTTGTTGATTCGGCGGTCCCTTTTCCGCGCAGAAACGAACTTTCTCGTTCTGCCCCCTGGCGCTCGTTCGTGGGCGCGGCGGCGCGCTCGCGCTCGTTTGGGGGCGTGACGGCGGGCGTGGGACCATCGGGGACGTGCCCCTGCAGCTCGGACCCCACGTCGTCGACCCGCCGGTCGTGCTCGCCCCCATGGCGGGCATCACGAACCAGGCGTTCCGCCGACTGTGCCGCGAGCAGGGCGCCGGCCTCTACGTGTGCGAGATGATCACCACAAGAGCCTTGGTCGAGCGCAACCCGAAGACCATGTCGATGATCAGGTTCGCCGAGGGCGAGCACCCGCGCAGCCTGCAGCTCTACGGCGTAGATCCCGCCACGATCCGCAAGGCCGTGGAAATGGTCGTCGAGGAAGACCTGGCCGACCACATCGACATGAACTTCGGCTGCTCGGTCCCGAAGGTGACCCGCCGAGGCGGCGGCTCAGCCCTGCCGTGGAAGCGCCGCCTGTTCGCCTCGATCGTGTCGTCAGCGGTGGACGCGGCGGAGGGCCTGCCGGTCACGGTGAAGATGCGCATCGGCATCGACGACGACCACCAGACGTACCTGGACGCCGGCCGAATCGCCCAGGACGCCGGCGTGGCGTGGGTCGCCCTGCACGCCCGGACGGCCGCCCAGCGCTATTCAGGAACGGCGGCCTGGGACGCGATCGCGGCTCTGAAGCAGGCGTTGGACGTCCCGGTGCTGGGCAACGGCGACATCTGGGAGGCGACGGACGCCCTGGCGATGATGTCCCAGACGGGCTGCGACGGTGTGGTCATCGGTCGCGGCTGCCTGGGCCGCCCTTGGCTGTTCGCCGACCTGGCCGCCGCTTTCGCGGGCCGCTCTTCACGGGTACTGCCTTCGCTGGGCGAGGTGGCGGCCCTGATGTACCGGCATGCCGAGCTGCTGACGGAGTGGCTGGGCACGGAACGCGACGGCGTGACGGACTTCCGCAAACACGTCGCCTGGTATTTGAAGGGCTTTCCGGCGGGCGGCGAACTGCGGCGCTCCCTGGCCATGTCCTCATCGCTTTCAGAACTGGCCGACCTACTGTCGGAGCTGGACCATTCGGCACCTTTCCCGCGCGAAATCCTCGGGCAGCCACGGGGCCGGACAGGCACCCCGGGCAAGGTGGTGTTGCCGGAGGGTTGGCTTCAGGACCGCGACTCCGATCTCATCCCCGAGGGCGCCGAACTGGACGACTCCGGCGGCTGACCTCGAGCCTTGTCCCCGCGCGGTTGGTCAGGACTGGTCGATGCGGATCATGGCGATGCCCGGCCGGACCTTGGCGATCGAGTCGAAATCCGCGTCGACGTGCAGCAGCGTCAAGTGCTGCTCCTGCGCTGTCAAGGCAATGATGATGTCCATCGGCGAAGGTCCGCGGTGATGGCCGATTTTGATGAGATCGCGCTGGACTGCGAGCACATGACGCCACGGGTCGTCGAGTGCCGGGCACCAGCCGAACGTCCGGCGCAGCACGGCGAAGAACGGCTCATACTCGCGGTCGGCGCGCACCGAGACCATGAGTTCGGCCTCCACCGGTGGGCAGAGCGCGACAACACCCTGCGCGACGTAGCGAGGCCACGGATCTGCAATCTGTTTCCGCAACAGGCGCCAGGCGGCCGAGGTGTCCGCCAGATAGGTCATCGCCCAGCCCGCTCGGCATCTTCCAGGACGTCGAAGTCAAGGATGAGTTCCGCGTTGTCCTGGAGCCACGCCAGCCCGCGGGCACGATCGTCTGCGCTGGTGCCGGCCGCGATGGCAAGCGCCCTGTTGATCGTCTCGCGCTTGGTCTTGGTGCCGAGCTGACGCTGCGCCAACGCCAGCGTCGCCTCGTCCAGATCAATGACGGTACGCGCCATGCCGGCCTCCTGATATACGCAGATGCAACCTGATATCAGGTCAAGCATACTCAGTGCCCTCGCGCGCGGACAGCACCCGCACCGACCGGATCACGCTCAAGCGTGACTCATCACAAAACGTCAGCTGCTCGATCCGAAGGTGACTCGCCGCGACGGCGGTTCGGCTCTGTCGTGAAAGCGCCGCCTGTTCGCCTCGATCGTGTCGTCCGCGGTGGACGCGGTCCACGGCCTCCAGGTCACGTGAAAATGCGCGGTGTTGCGCAGGGTGGCGATGACGGCGGGTCCGGTGCCGGTCCGGGCCGAAGCGGTAGCTAAGCTTCCGCCGTCCTGGATATCACTACGACGTCCGTCGTCGCGTCCTTCAACGACGCGAGTTCTGTGTCTCTCGTGGTCCTCGCCGACAGCTCCCGCTGCGGGCGGGTTGCCACAGCGGGCACTGGCATCCGGCTGGTCGAAGGCGGCCACTCAACCTCGACCAGGGTGCCGCAGGCCTCGAACCTGCTGGCGGTTTCGCAACCTACTCAGCTTGCACTCCAAATGTCACAGGAATGCTGCGAACCCACGCGGCGCGATCCTTTCGTCCGTCCCGTTCGTCGCTTGCGGCAATCGCCTCAATCGCGTCGAGGAATCCCTGACGCTCACCTGGATCCATCTGCAGAAGCTGATACATGATACATGATACATGATACCTTCCTCCGCTTTTACCGACATACCCGAGGCGGGATCCAACTCCTCAATGTCCTCGAGGTGCGCGATCGCCGTCAATAGAGCATTAACTATCCGCGTGGCCGCCACGGTGCCAACCTTACCTTGATTCGTGATACCCCAACTCTCAAGGGTTTGTCGGGCTCCTTCCACCCCCACCCTTCGGGCCAGTCATCCAGGGCCGCTCATACACGGCCTGCACCCCGTGGAAGTGAGCTACTACCGATTGCCGCTCCGCTTGGCGTCTCGACTTCGGTGTAGGCGCAAGACTGAGCTTGCGGTCAATCGCCTCGTCACCGTATGCCGTATCGAACCTGGCCTTCACTACAGATCCGTCCGGCATTTCGGCGGAGTACTCCGGCACCTCTCGCTTGCCGTTCGCATTCGAACGCGTGTTCACCGCTTGGGACTCGTAAACCGCGGGATCCTCTAAGGTGCTCCGCGCGGGTGGCGTCGTGCTCTGGTTGCCGCCTTCGGTGACCAGTCGGTGGCCTCTACAGCCTTATTCCCGCACGGCAGTTCGATCTGATGGTTGTGGACGAGGACGGGCTGGCCGGCGGTGAGGACGTAGTACGTGTGGACGTCGGCCATGGTGAGGTCGCGCATGTCCTTGGCGCCGGTGAAGTTCTTGACGTCGGTGACCTCGACGGTTGCGCCGTCGTCGGTCTTCAGTTCGTCGCCGGGCTTCAGCTCTGCCGCGTTCACCCACGTGTTCGTGGTGCGGTTCCAGAACGGGTGGTGCTGCGTCGTGTGCAGCACCGTCGTCGTCGCGCCGACCGCGAGCGCCGCCGCGGCCGTCATCGCCGCGCCCACCTTCGCCAGCTTCAGCGCCAGCGAGGTTGTGGCCGCCGGCTTGGCATTCGTATCCGCTGAGACGACCCGAACCGTCACGTCCGTGAGCTCGGTGTCGTGGTTGAGCCACAGCTTCGTCACCGGCTTCGGCTGCGTAGCGCCCGTCTCCGGGTCCGTCTTCGATCTTCTTCGTCGAGCCGTCCGCCATCAGCACCCGCGTCTGCGGATCGAAGCTGTGCTTCCCGCACGGCGCCTTCTTCCCGGCCTTACCGCCCGAGACCGCGCCTCTGATCCCGCCGACCAGCGCACTCGTGCCGACCGAGCCCCAGTCGACCTTGCCGGTAGTACCGAACTGGCCCACCGCATCCGAGATCGCGCCGCTCACGGCGCCCGAGATCGCGCCCGCGACGACCTTGCCGAAGGTGTTGACCGCCAGGCCGCCGAGCTTGTTCGCGGCCCAGCAGGCGACCTTCCCGCCGACCACGCCGCCCAGGGCACCGCCCGCCGCGCCGGCCAGTCGCGCGTGTCGAACTGGCCTGTGTCGGTGTTGTACCAGCGGGCCATCATGTTGAGCCGGCTCGTTGACGTGTCCGTCCACTCCGACTGGTAGCCGAGGCTGCCCTGCATGCCCGTCGACGCGAGGACCTTGCCCGGCGGGTCGTAGACCGTCGAGCTCGACAGGCTCGTGCCGGTCGCGGTGAACAGGCCGGTGATGTCGTCGTGCAGGTCGGTGTACGCGTACTGCGCCGACGCGCCCTTCACGCCGACGACCGCGCCGCCGGGGTCGCGGGTGTACGTCGCCGTCGTGTCCGCCGCGAGGTCGTTGTCCAGGCCCGAGTACGACAGGCCGGTCTTCGTCTGTCGCCCCAGACCGTCGTACGTGTAGGTCGTCGTGCCCTGCTGCGCCACCTGGCCGTACGCGTCGGTCTTCGTCAGCACGCCGTTCGCCGAGGCGAGGGTGCCGCGCGGCGTGTACGTATAGGTGATGCCGCCGGTCTGGGTCAGCAGGCGGTTGCGCTGGTCGTAGGTGAACGTCTTGGCGCCGTTGGTCAGGCGGTTGCCCGACTTGTCGAACGTGTAGTTCGTCGTCGCGGTGCCGTTGTTCACGACGTCAGGCGGTTGGCCTGGTCGTACGTGTAGGTGTTGGTGACCGTGCCGCCGAAGCCGGTCGTGGCCTTCGACGTCTCGTTGCCGTTGTTGTCGTAGCCGTACGTGATCTTCGTGGCCGACGTGCCGCCGGACGTCTTGAGCTCGTCGGTCTCCAGGCGGTGCTGGACGTTGTAGCCGAACGTCCGCACGTTGCCCGTGCCGCCGTACGTGACGGTCTTCGGCTGGTTGATCGTGTTGTACGTCAGCTTCGTCGCGACCGACGTGCCCGGGTTCGCGACCGTGTCGAGGCGTCCGGCCGAGTCGTAGGCGTACGTCGTCGTCCCGGCCGCGTCCAGCCGGCTGCCCAGCTGGCCGTCGGCCTTGTAGCCGAGCGTCGCCGAGCCCGACACGCCGCTCGTGGTAAGCAGCAGGCCGCGGTCGTCGTACGTGAACGTGTTCGCCCCGCCCTCCGCCCCGGCGCCGGTCTCGCCCGTGAGCTTCCCGACGTCGTTGTACGTGTTCGTGATCGTCACGCCGCCGGGCAGCGTCTGCGTCGGCGGGCGGGCGAGCGCGTCGTAGGCGATCGTGAACGTGCGGTCCGAGGCGTTCGGATGCGCGGTCGTCGACGGCTCGATCTGGAATTCGGGGAGGCTGTTGAGGAACGTGACCGCGTTCTCCACGGTCTGGGCGCCGGAGACCTCGAGGTACTGCACCTTCGCCTTCGTCTGCTGCGACGCGTCCTGCATCGCCGCCCAGACCGGCCCGGCCGCCGCGCCCCGGACCCCGTCCTGCGGCGTGAGCAGGCAGGCGGTGAACTCGAGGTACTCCCGCTCACGCGGTGGCTCGGTTGCCGGGTCGGGCCACAGTGCGATCGCCAGCACGATCGCGACGCCGAGCGCCGCCGCGCCGCCCGCGAGCAGGCGCTGCGCGAGCGTGAAACGGCGCCACCAGGCGACCGGTGGCTGTTATGCCGTCTTTCGGGCCATGAGGCGCCTCCCCCGTCGTCGGCCTCTGCGGCGCGCACGCCAGGAGACGCACGCCGGAAACTCCACTGGGGTACGCCACGGGCCGGACACCCCCGTTGATGCCCGGCCCTGTCAATGGAGCGGCTGGCGAAGTCGCAGGAACGCTCAGCCCACGTAGGCCAGCAGCCGCATGTCCTTCATCGCGTCGCCCTCGGCGATCGACGCCACCTGGCGCAGCTGCGCGTCGAGCACCACGACCCGCCCGTCCCCGCGCACCAGCGCCTGCCCGTTCGCGGCGAAGAGCACGGTGCCGCTCACCGGCAGCGCTACGGCCTTGCTCGTGGCGGTGTCGACGACCGCGAACGTGTCCCACTTTCGCGACGGGTCGGTCCCGAGCCAGCCGACTGCGACGTACCGGCCATCGGCCGACACCCCGCGTGCGGCCCACCCCGAGTAGCGCTCGGCGTCGGCCGCCGGGGGCTGGTACGAGTACACGTGGCTCTGCTGTCCGTTCGTGACCAGTCGCTGGTCGTTGAACTTCGAGGCCTTCCAGGAGCCGTCGGCCGAGGCCGCCTGGAGCTGCTCCGGGTCGGCGATCGGCGTCG
Organism: Dactylosporangium thailandense; assembly: GCF_059739745.1. Taxonomy (NCBI): domain Bacteria; kingdom Bacillati; phylum Actinomycetota; class Actinomycetes; order Micromonosporales; family Micromonosporaceae; genus Dactylosporangium; species Dactylosporangium thailandense. The sequence goes on along the minus strand of NZ_AP029195.1, from coordinate 11,331,222 downwards.
CGGCCCCCTTGGCGAGGTCGTACGCGATCTGGCGTCCGTCCTTGCTCGCGGCGAGCAGATCGCCGCCCTTCCACACGAGCGCCGCCGCCCCGAAGCAGAGCACGCCGGTGTCGACGGTCTTCTTGCCGGACCCGTCGGTCGCCTCGACGAACAGCGACCCGGTCCCCTTCAGCTCGTCCGCGTCTCCGATCCAGGCCACGCGCTTGCCGTCGGGCGAGACGGTCATGCTGTTGGATTCGCAGGGGCCGCCCCCGCCGGAGACCTTGGCCTTGACGACGTCCTGGTCGCCGCGCACCGCGTGCGCGGTCGCGTCGTGCTGGTCGAACGCGAGGTACCACCGGGTCGCTGTAGCCGCCCCGTCAGCATTGCTCGGCGCGTCGGTCGCGGGGGGGCGAACTGTCCCCGCCCTGTGCGGTGGCCTGGTCGGCGCTCGTGTTCTTGTCCGTGGAGCAGCCGGCCAGGCCGACGAACGCGGCGAGCGCGAAGGTTGCGGCGACGATACGGGAGACGTTGGCACGCATGGGGTTCCGTCCTCTGGGTCGGTGACGCATCGAAGAGACGCCACCCAAGACGCAACCTTGGTGCCAGACAGTTGCCGTTCTTCCGAAGATTTTTCGCTCGAGCCCTCAGCGGCGCGGCCGGACCGCCTCCTTTTCAACCTGTCACTGCCGTCGGCGCGAAGTCACCATCGCGGAGCGCACTCCGGGCTCGGTGTCGTTCCGCTTATTTCACCGTACCTGATGGCACCAAACTATTGATCTTGTCGTATCTATACGCGATTTTGATCTCACGCAGCGCGACGATGCGCCGGGTCGTCCACGCGGGCCTGGCCTTGGATCAGACGCAGGCGCGACGGAGTCGGGGCCGGGGGCGGCACCTCGTCCAGCGCCGCGGGGCGACGCCACTGCCACGGCGGCCCCTGACGACCCGCCGGTGGGCGGCCCGGGTCGAGCGCCGGGCGGGACAGGGCGAGCACGATGCCGTACCCGGCCAGCACGAAGCCGTGCGAGATCAGCCGGGTCGTCTCCACGGTGCCGTTCATCAGGTCGCTCGCGCTCAGCAGGGCGAGCAGCGCCACGAACGCGGTCAGCATGGGCAGCGCCCCGGCCGGCGTGGCGCGGCGGGTCGCGATCCAGGCGAAGCCGGCGCCGATGGCCACGTTCCAGGCCGCGGACTCGTGGAAGACGTGGCCGGAGCCGTGGATGTGGTTCGTGCTCGCGGCGGTCGCGGCCTGGGTGATGCCGAGCACGAACTGCGCGAGACCGAACAGGCCAAGAAGAACTCTCAGCGTCAGTACGAGTTGGCGCTTGCCGAACACCCGCCGTTTCCTGGACTTGAAGCCCGCGAGCAGGGATTCCACGGGCGGCGGGGTGCCGGGCACGGGCTGCAGCCGCACCAGTCGCGTCACGGCCTGGGCCTCGCGCTCCCACTGGCGGCACGCCGCGCATCCCGCCAGGTGCGCGTCGACCAGCGCCGGCTCGATCGGTTCGTCCTCGCCGTCGAGCCGGGCCGACAGCGCCTCTCGGTACCGCTCACACTCCACGGTTGGATTGTCGCCGCACGCGGCGGGTTAGTTCCAGCCGAAGCCAGGTAACCGCACGTGAGGCCCACATGCGGTCAACCCGCGTGCAGTCCCCGGCACTCACCGCTCCGCGCGAACGCACGCCCCGGCCAAGGGCAGCGCGGCGCCGGCTACTCCGTATCTCCGCGCACGGGCAGATCTCCACGCGCGGGCAGATCTCCGCGCACGGGCAGATCTCCACGCGCGGGCAGATCTCCACGCGCGGGCAGATCTCCACGCGCGGGCAGACGGAATCGGTCTCGGTACGCGCGCGAACCGCCAGACTCACGCAACTCCGAGTGCGCGAATCCACAAGTGCGTGAGGGTGTCCACAAGTACCTCCCGGTCGTCGAAGGGCGGGATGCGGGAGGCGGCGAGGTAGTACAGCCGCTCGCCGAGCCAGGTCAGCGACGCCGCGAGCGCGGGGAGGTCGGCGCCTTCGAGGCCGGGCTCGTCCGCGATGCGCGCGAGGGTCGCGGCGGTGAAGGTGTCCATCTGTGCAAGCCAGAGTTCGCGAAGCTGTGCGTCCGAGGCCCAGCTCTCCACGATCGCGCGCAATACACCGGCGTTGGCGAGCCATAGGTCGGCGCCGGCCGCGATCCCGTGCCGCAGCGCCTCCCGCGGACCGAGCGCTTCCGGCGGCCCAGCCGCCGTCTGCGGGCCGGGCACTTCCGGCAGCCCGGCCGCCGTCTGCAGGCCGGGCACTTCCGGCAGCCCGGCCGCCGTCTGCAGGCCGGGCACTTCCGGCAGCCCAGCGGCCGTCTGCGGGCCAGGCGCCCCCTCCACCATCGACGAGCCGGGCGCGCTAGGACGTGGGTCGGCGGCACCCTGCCGCGCCGCAGCCCGATCGCCGGCAGCTCCCGGAGGCGGGCCGGCCAAGGCGCCGGCAGCTCCCGGAGGCGAGCCAGCCAAGGCGCCGGCAGCCCCCGGAGGCGAGCCAGCCGAGGCGCCGGCAGCCCCCGGAGGCGGACCGGCCGAGGCGCCAACCGCGTGTGGCTCGGCCAAGGGGGCCGCAGACGACAGCCACGGCTCGGCGGCCACATGCCCGGCGCCCACCGCACGCCGGACGAGCTCGGCCAGCGCCGCCTGCTTCGACGGGAAGTAGAAGTAGAAGCTCGCCCGCGACACCCCGGCGGCCGCGATGATCTCCGCCACGCTGAGGGAGTCGAAAGTGCGCGTGTCGAGCAGTTCGCGCAGTGCGTCCAGGACACGTTCGCGCAGTTCGGTATCGGAGGGTTCATCGCGGCGGGCGTTCACGGCACACACCGTACCGTATGCAATGTCTGGACAGTGTGACCAGACAGCTTGTATGGTCGCTCGCATGACACAGATCGCCGTCCATCTGGTCGTGGACGATCCCGCCGCGGCCGCCGCTTGGTATGCCGAGGCCCTCGGTGCCGGCGAGACCGGCCGGGTCAACCTGCCCGATGGCCGTCCGCTCACGATCGAGCTCCGCGTCGGCGACACGGTCCTGGCCGTCGCCGGCGAGATGATCGGCCGGAGCTTGCGCACGCCCGCGGCGCTGGGCGGTTCGCCGGCCGCATTCCACGTGCCGGTCGACGACGTCGATGCCGCCTGGGCGCGGGCGATCGCCGCGGGCGCCGAGCCGTTCGAGGAGCCGCACGACGCGTTCTGGGGCGACCGCACCGCGCAGTTCCTCGACCCGTCCGGACACCGCTGGGCGATCGATCAGCACCTCCGCGACGTCGAACCGGACGAGATCGCGCAGCACGTGGCGGCGATGTTCGCATGAGGTACCGCACATTCGGACGCACGGGTCTGCGCGTTTCCGAACTCGTCCTGGGCGCCATGACCTTCGGCGAGCAGGGCGGCGTCGGCGCGCCGCTCGAGGAGTGCCGCCGAATCCTCGACGCGTACTCGGACGCGGGCGGCAACATGGTCGACACGGCGATCAACTACCGCGGCGGCGCCAGCGAGGAGATCGTCGGCGAGCTGCTGGAGGGGCGCCGCGACCGGTTCGTGCTCTCCACGAAGTACACGGTCACCCGCGACGCCACCGACCCCAACGGCGGCGGCAACCACCGCCGCAACCTGCGCCTGTCGCTCGAGACGAGCCTGCGGCGCCTGCGCACCGACCACATCGACGTGTACTGGGTGCACATCTGGGACCGGCACACGCCGATCGAGGAGACGATGCGCGCACTGGACGACGCGGTGACGGCGGGCAAGGTGCTGTACCTCGGCATCTCCGACGCCCCCGCCTGGCTCGTGTCCCGCGCGAACACGCTCGCCGAGTGGCGCGGATGGACTCCTTTCGCCGGGCTCCAGATTCCGTACAGCCTGGTCAACCGCGACGCCGAGCGCGAACTGCTGCCGATGGCGGACGCGTTCGGCCTGTCGGTGACGGCGTGGAGCCCGCTCGGCGGCGGCGTGTTGAGCGGCAAGTACGACAAGTTCGATCACGCGGATGCGCAACACGCGCGACTCAATCGCGCGGACATCAGCGAGCACGACCTGAACATCGCGCGCGCAGTCCGCGCAGTGGCCGACGAACTCGGCGCCACGTCCGCGCAGGTCGCGCTCGCCTGGACCCGGCAGCGGCCCGCCGTGTTGCCCATGCTCGGCGCGCGCACCGAGGCGCAGATTCTGGACAATCTCCGGTGTACGGACATCGAGCTCACGCCGGAACTGCGCGAACGGCTCGAAGCCGCGACCGGGTTCAAGCCCGGCTTTCCGACCGACTTCATCGCGCAGACCGAGCAATGGGTCCTGGGCCGAGCGGCGCTTTGAGCGTTCGCTCAGCCGCGGCTGTCCGTAAGCCGGCGGATCCTGGCCGAGCAGCGCATTGAGCGTTCGCTCAGCAGGCGCTGTCCGTTAAGCCGGCGGAGATGGGCGTCCGAACGGCGCTCCAGCGATCGAACGGCGCACTGAACGTTCGCCCAGCAGGCGCTGCCCGCCAAACTCCGCAGAGATGGGCGTCCGAACGGCGCTCCAGCGATCGAACGGCGCACCGAGCGTTCGCTCAGCGGGCGCTAACCCCCAAACCCGCGGAGATGGGCGTTCGAACGGCGCACTGAGCGTTCGCCAGCAGGCGCTGCCCGCCAAACCTGCGGGCAGCGCCTCCGGCAACCCGCTCAGGCGGCTTTCTGGTCCGCGGCCACGACCACGATCTCGATCAGCCACTCGGGCCGGACGAGCGCGGGCACGGTCAGCAGCGTGCTCGCCACGAGCCGCCCCGACATGAACGTGTCCCGCTCGGCCATGGCCTCGGCGAGCCCGTCTTCCATGGCCGACGCGACCACGTACGTCGTGATGCTCACGATGTCGTCCGCGGACATGTCCGCCGCCGCGAGCAGCGCGGCGATGTTGTGCCAGATGACCTTCGCCTGCGCGGCCACTCCGTCTGGCACGTTGCCGTCGGCGTCGATGCCCACCTGACCGGCGGTGTGCAGCCAGCGCGCCGGGTTCGTGACGAGCGTGGCGTGCGCGTATCGCGCCGCGGGCCGGGGCATCGAGTCGGGCATGATCGGCTGATGCATGCCTCCGAGCCTAGGCGCCTTCCGTTGCCCGTCGCAGCGGATACGTGTCCATCACCCAGCCTTGCGCGTTCGCGCACCAGCCCGGCGCCATAACGTCAAACACGAACAGCCGACAGGACGCGTTCGGACCTAGACGCCTTCCGTACGCCGCCGAAGCAGATACGTATCCATGATCCAGCCCTTGCGCGTCCGCGCATCGGCGCGCACGGACTCGATCTCGTCGAGGACATCGGCGAGCCGGCCGCTGCGGAGAATCTCGTCGGGCGTGCCCAGGTACGCGCCCCAGTAGATGTCGATGGGCTCGTCGCGGTATCGGCGGCAGGCCAGGTTCGCGTCGAGCATCACGACGACGTCGTCGCATCCGGCCGGCCACTCGGCCGCGAGCCGCCGTCCTGTCGTAATGTGCACGGATCCGGCCACCCGATTGAGCGTTACGCGATGCCGGGCCGTCAGAATCTGCACGCTGCTGATGCCCGGGATGACGTCGTACTCGACGCCGCCGATGCCCTCGAGAATGCGAATGGTGCCGTCGTACAGCGCAGGGTCCCCCCACGCCAGGATGCCCCCGACACCGTCCGGCCCGAGCTCGCGCTCGATCGCCTCGCCGAGCAGCCGCGCGCGTTCGTCCCGCCAGTCCTTGACCGCGCCCGCGTAGTCGGACGCGGCCCGGTCGCGCGGCGGATCGGCGATCACAACGGTGCGCGAATCTGTCCGTTCGACGTACCGCGCCACGAGTGCCTTGCGCGCGTCGGTCAGCTCCGCCGCCGCCTCGCCCTTGTCGAGCACGAAGAACACGTCGACGGCGTTCATGGCGTTGATCGCCTGGACGGTGACGTGCTCCGGGTCACCGGCACCCACCCCGATGATCAACACCTTGCGCATGCCGCCCATCGTAAGTGCGCACGGCGGACGCACCAGGCGCGGGTGCCGACCGCCTCAGATCGGCGCCATCACACGCGTGCGAGGGAGACCCGCCGACGGCGATGCGCACGACGCGCACAAACGACAGTCCGAACGCGCAGACAAACGACGCGCACAAACGACAGTCCGAACGCGCAGACCAAACGCATCGGCCCACCGCACGGCGCCGCGTGCAGGAGAGCGAACAGCACGAACGGACGGCATGAGGCCGGCAGCACGAGGCGAGCAGCACGAGGCCGTAAGCATGAGGCAGACAGCAGCAGGCGGACGCACCGGCCGGCCGCGAGCCCTGACCGCATGAAGCTGCCCAAGACCGTGCGCCAGGCCGTGGTGAAGTCGGCGTTCCGGCCCGCCCGCGCGGTGGCTCAGGCCGGATAGGCCCGCGTCTCCGCCGCCTTCACCGCCGCCGCGCGGTGGCTCAGGCCGGATAGGCCCGCGTCTCCGCCGCCTTCACCGCCGCCGCGCGGTGGCTCAGGCCGGATAGGCCCGCGTCTCCGCCGCCTTCACCGCCGCCCAAATCTCGCGGCCCGGCATCAGCTCCAAATGCGCCGCCGCCGCAGGCGTGACGTCCGCGGCCGCGGCAAGCGCCCCCTCCAGCCGAATCCGCAAATTGTCCCCATGCCGCTGAATCCCCGCGATCGTCGCCGGCCACGTATTGCGCGGACTCCCATCCGGCCGCGTCGCATGCAGCGCGACGGCCGAGGGCGGAAACGCCACGAACGCGTCGCCGTTCAGCGAATCGGCCGCCGTCAGTACGACGCCGCCGACGTCGACCGCGTGTCCGTCGGCGCGCCCGCGGTACAGGTTCAGGCCCACCAGCCGAGCCACATATTCGGTGCGGGGCCGCGCCGTGATTTCCGCCGCGTCTCCTTCCTGCACCACGGCCCCGTTTTCGAGAATCACGAGCCGATCCGCGAGCACGAGCGCGTCGAGCGGATCGTGCGTGACGATGAGCGTCGCGCCCGGATGGTCGGCGAGGTGCCGCTGCAGCTCGGCCCGCGTGTCGGCCCGCGTGCCCGCGTCGAGCGCGGCGAGCGGTTCATCCAATAGCAAAAGCCGCGGTTGTACCGCCAATGCCCGAGCCAAGGCCACCCGCTGCGCCTGTCCGCCCGACAATTGCCGCGGCTTGCGCCGAACGAAATCGGCCAATCCGACGCGGCCGAGCCATGCTGTTGCCTCGGCGCGGGCCGTCTTCCGGTCCCGGCCATGACGCCGCGGCCCGAAGGCCACGTTGTCGAGCGCGGTCAGATGCGGAAACAGCAGGTACTCCTGGAACACCACGCCAATGGCCCGCCGCTCCGGCGGAATCCACACCCGCCGAGCCGGCCGGTCGAGGTCCTTCCCGTCGAGCACGATGTACCCATCAGTGAGCGACGCCAGGCCGGCAAGCGCCCGAAGCGCCGTGGTCTTCCCGGCCCCATTGGGCCCGAGCAGCGCAACGACTTCGCCCGCCGCGATGCGCAAGTGCGCATTAAGCCGAAACGCCCCGCGCTCGACCACAACCCGCGCATCGAGATAAGCCCCCGCGCCACCGGCCACTTCGCCCGCCGTCACAGCGCCTCCACCGACACGCCACTGCCGAGCACCCGAACACGCGCGCCCGCGCCCGCGCCCGCACCCGCACCCGCGAGCCAAACGCCGGCAAGACGATCGCCGACGTCCCCCCGCAGAGCCGCGAACGAAGCCCGCCCGTGGCAAGGCACCGGCGCGCTCATGCGGTGATCCATTTGTCGCGCAGCGAGGCCAGGATCGCGACCGAAACGGCCAGCAGGATCAGGCTCAGCACGATCGCGGCCTGCAGATCGGTCTCCAGCGCGAGGTACACCTCAAGGGGCATCGTCCGAGTCGTGCCCGGGAAGCTCCCCGCAAAGGTGATGGTCGCCCCGAACTCCCCCAGCGCCCGCGCCCAGCACAGCACGCCCCCGGCCGCGATCCCCGGCGCCACCAGCGGCAGCGTCACGTGTGTGAAGGTCGTCCACCGCCCGGCCCCGAGCGTCGCCGCCGCCTCCTCGTAGCGGCTGTCCGCCCCGCGCAGCGCCCCCTCGACGGCGATGATGAGGAACGGCATCGCCACGAACGCCTCGGCGAGCACGACCGCGCTGGTGGTGAACGGCAGCGTGATCCCGAACGTACTGTCCAGCCACTCCCCCACGAGCCCCCGCCGCCCGAACACGAGCAGCAGCGCGACACCCCCGACGACGGGCGGCAGCACGAGCGGCACCGTGACGAGCGCGCGCACGAACCGCCGCCCCGGAAAGTCCACTCGCGCAAGCAACCACGCCAGCGGTACCCCGAGCACCAGACACAGCACCGTCGCGATCGTCGCGCTCTGCAACGACAGCCGCAGCGCCGTGAGCACCCCCGGCTGCGCGATCCGCTCGGGCAACGTCGTCCAGGGCGCCCGGATCAGCAGCCCCGCGAGCGGCAACACCAGGAACACCAGCCCGAGCCCGGCCGGAACGAGCAACCCGATCGGCACCCGCCGAACCCCGTCACGCCTGCGCAAGCAACCTCACCTCACACCGCCGAACCGCGGCCGAAGCCGCGCCGAGCCCAGCCCGAAGCCGCCGCCGAACCCCAGCCCGAAGCCCGGAGCCGCCTGCCGAACCCCAGCCCGAAGCCCGGAGCCGCCTGCCGAGCCCCAGCCCGAAGCCCGGAGCCGCCTGCCGAACCGCAGCCCGAAGCCGCCGAACCCCAGCCCGAACGAGCACCGACACACCGCGACCCGGGCTGCGCGACGGTACGCAAACAGCCAGCCCGTGCCGAACGGCACCGGGAGCGCGCCCGACCCAGCGGGCCGGCCACGCTCCCCCGTCGATCCGATGCCGGATCACGGAGCCTGGAAGCCCGCATCCGAGAGGACGGCCTTGCCCTTGTCCGACAGCACGTACTCGACGAATGCCTTCGCCCCCGCGGCGTTCGGCGCTTTCTTCAGCACCACGATCGGGTAGCTGTTGATCGCCCCAGCGGACTCGGGGAACTCGATGTCGTCCACGTCCCGCGCGGCGGCCCGGGCGTCCGTGCGGTACACGAGCGCGGCGTCGACCTCGCCGAGCGTCACCTTCGACAGCGCCGCCTTCACGTCCTGCTCCAGCGTCACCGGGGTGAGCTTCACGTTCGCCGCCGTCAGCGCCGTCTTCGCGGCCGCCCCGCACGGCACCTGCTCCGCGCACAGGGCCACCTTCGTGCCGGGCTTGGTCAGGTCGGCGAGGCCCTTGATGCCCTTCGGGTTGCCGCTCTGCACCGCGATCACGAGCTGGTTCTTCACGAACGTGGTCGGGTCGCCGGAGGCGTTGCCGGCGTCGGTGACCGTCTTCATGTTCGCGGGCGCGGCGGAGGCGAACACGTCCGCCGGGGCGCCCTGGTTGATCTGGGTCGCCAGCGCCGAGCTGCCCGCGTAGTTGAAGGTCACCTTGCTGCCCGGGTTGGCCGCCTCGAACGCCTGGCCGATCTTGTTGAAGGACTCGGTCAGCGACGCGGCGGCGAAGACGGTGATGGCGCCGGTGACACCCGTCGCGGCGCCCGACGACGGTGCGGCCGGTGCCGAGCCGGTGTCGGTCTTGTCGTCACCGCACCCGGCCAGCCCGGTCAGACCGACCGTGATGGCCACGAGCCCGGTCAGAACGGCACGCCTCATGAGTGGCTCCTCCCTTTGTCAACACGCTCCACCACGACGGTGGTCGACTTGATCACGGCGACGGCCAGCGATCCGACCCTGAGGTCGAGCTCGTCGGCCGCCTCCCGGCTCATGAGTGACACCACCCGGAACGGCCCGGCCTGGATGTCGACCTGGGCCATGACGGTGTCCTTGACCACGGCGGTGACGATGCCGCGCAGCCGGTTGCGCGCGGACGATCCCTCGGTGCCCGCGTCCGACTCGGCGGCCTGCGAGCGCGCGAACGCGGCCAGGTCGACGCCGTCGATCACGCGGTGGCCGTTGTCGTCGCGCCCGGCGGGGAGCCGCCCGGCATCGATCCAGCGCCGCAGCGTGTCGGCGCTGATGCCGAGCAGCTCGGCGGCCTCGCCGATCCGGAAGGTGGTCATGGCGAAAAGCCTATATCTCGCAGTTGCGGCCGCGAATCGGTCTGGAGGCTGGTATCTGCCCAAGGAAATCGGACCGGGGCATGATGGACTCATGACGCAGCGATGGTCCGAGGTGCTCAGCCTGGTGACGTACGCGGTGGGTCCGGGTCCGGCCACGGTGGTAGTCCACGGCGCGGATGCCGAGGTCGTGGCGGCGACCGCCGACCGGCTGACGGCCGCGCTGAGCGAGGCGGCCCGGGGCGTCTGCCGCGAGGGCACGACGATCAGCGTGGGCGGCGGCGGCCCGCGTGTGGTCGTCTGGCTGCGCACGGCACGGGACCGCCACGCCGGGGAGGCGGCCCGCGGCGACCGCGCGGACATCGTCGTCGACCTGCACGACCGGGCGTGGCCGGTGATCCGCCACGTCGCGCCCCATCTGGCCGAGCACGGCATGTGGTACCTCCGCGAGTCCCGCGCCTTCTTCGGCGTCCGCGCGGCCACCTGGGACACCAGGTTCGGCGACGACGGCCCGGCGTACGCGGCCGCCGTGCATCGGGCCGGCCTGCGCCAGGGCGGCACCGTGCTCGACGCCGGCTGCGGCACCGGCCGCGCCCTGCCGGCCCTGCGCGCCGCCGTGGGCCCCGCGGGCGTGATCGTCGGCGTCGACGTGACCCCGCAGATGCTCGACCTGGCCAGGAGCCGCGACGAGCCCCTGGTGCTCGCCGATGCACGCCGGCTGCCGTTCGCCGCCGGTGCCCTGGACGCGATCTTCGCCGCCGGCCTGGTGACGCACCTGCCTGACGCGACCGAGGGCCTGCGCGAACTGGCCCGGGCCGTCCGGCCCGGCGGCCGCCTGGTGCTGTTCCACCCCTCGGGCCGCGCGAGGCTGGCCGCGCGTCACGGCCGCACCCCTGCGCCCGGACGAGCCGCTGGCCGAGGCCCCGCTCGCGGAGTCCTGCGAGCTCGCGGGCTGGACGCTGACCGAGTACGACGACGCCGAGGATCACTTCTACGCACTGGCGATACGCAAAAATGCTGATAAGTCCGAAATATCCGGCTAGCGAAGCGCCGGATATTTCGCGAAAACTCGCAGCGGAAGCGAAAACCCGCGAAGCGGAGGCGGAAGCCCCATAGCGAACATGAAGACCCGCAGCGAAGCGCAAGCCCCACAGCGAAAGCGAACACCCGCGGCGGAGGCGGAAGCCCCACAGCGAAAGCGAACACCCGCGGCGAAGCGCAAGCCCCACAGCGAAAGCCGGAAGCGAGCCCCCTACACCGGAACGAGCAGACCCCGCTCGGAGAGGAAATCGCGAACCTTCCGCTCCTCAGGCTCCGGCAGCAGCGTGAACGGCACCACCAGCATCCCGGCCCCGCCCACCACGACGATCCAGAACTCGCCGTTGTCCTCGACGCGCTCGACCGCCGGCCACGAGTACCCCGCTCGCAGGCTCGGCGTGAAGACCCGCACGCCCTCGTCGGTGATCTCGTAGGTCGCCGTCTCCGCGAAGACCCCGGTGCGTGCCTTCGCCGCCGCCTGGATCAGCAGCCACGGGCCGACGAGGATGATCACGCCGGGGGTCAGCAGGACGCCGGCGCCGACGGGCAGGCCGAGCACGAGCGCGCTGAGGCCGGCCACCGACAGACCGCCGCCGACCAGGTTCCACGAGCGCAGGCTGCCCCGCATGCGCGCCCGCACCGACCTGCGCGTCCGGCCGCGATCGGGCTGGACCGTCAGCGTGATCAGCATCAGTCCCCGTTCATCGATTGCTGCCGTAGGGTACGCCATCCGGCCCGAGCCGCAGCGCGGCCCCCACGCGAAACTTTCTCGCCACCACGGCGATCGCGAGGGTGCCTGCCGAGCCCGTGAACATTCACGGCGACCAGCGCGCCGACGCCCGGGGAAGCGACCTCACGGCCGCGCGGTCCCGGCGCCGCTCAGGCGGAGCCGACCGTCCAGTAGACCTGGTTGTAGTCGAGCAGCTCGAGCCGCTCGCCGGTGTCCTGGTAGGTCGTGATGCCGCAGTTGGCCGGGGACTGCCCCGACGGCCACCGCTGCGCCTGCGCGTAGGTCCAGCCCTCCAGCAGGAAGCGGAAGCAGCGCAGCGTCCCGCCGTGCGTCACGATCATGATCTTCTGGCCGGCGTGGTCGCGGAACAGCGAGTTGAGGAACGTGTGCACGCGGCCGACGACGTCGGCGAGGCTCTCCCCGCCGGGCGGGCGGGCCATGAACCCGCCGAACGTCTGCCAGTACTCGTTCAGCCACGGGAACGCCGCCTCGGCCTCGGCGGTCGTCATGTCGTAGGCGAATCCCGGGTCCCGCTCGCGGATGAACAGGTCGGTCTTGACCCGCATCCGGGCGCGCTCCGCGGCGGGATAGGCGCTCAGCACGCCCTCGGCGGTCTGGTCGGTCCGGGCGTACCCGCTGGTGAACACGTAGTCGAAGGAGCCGAACCGGTCCCGCACGGCGTGCCCGGTCTGCTCGGCCTGCTTGTGCCCGTCGGCGGTCAGGTCGATGAGGTGGTCCGGCACACCGCGGACCACCTGGCGGGCGGCGTCGTCGGCGAAGTACACACTGCCCTTCTTGGCCAGGTTGCGCGCCGACTCGGCGTGGCGGACGAGCACCAGGAGGGCGGGTCGGGAAGAGTCCATCTACGACTCGTACTGCTCCTGCGGCACCGCGATCAAGGTGACATCCGACACCGAGATGAACGGGATCGCCTCGCCGTTGACGTTGTCCGTGACCTCGCGCCCGCTGTATCGGCCGGTGACGCGCACCCACTGCTGGTCCCGCAGCCCGTCGGGCAGCTCGCCGTCGAGCGCGACCTTGACCGGCCGGGCGTCGGCCGCGCAGCAGCTGACCATCATCCGGGCCAGCAGCCACTGGTCCTGCGGCCCGCGCATCACGAAGCCGGTGAGCTGGATGCGGCGCTCGCCGAGCGAGACGCCCTTGTCGAACACGGCCCGCGAGGCGTAGTCGAGCATCGTGAGGCTCAGCGGGTCGCCGGCGGGCAGCGGCGCGTATTCCGAGCGGGCGGTCACCGCCGAACCGGAGCGCCCGGCCGCGTAGGAGCCGAGCGCGGGCGGCGCGAACAGCAGCAGCCCCAGCACCGGCGCGAGCAGCAGCCAGGCGACCTTCGGACCGCCGTGAGCGTGCCCGTGCCCGTCGTCGTCGCCGTGGGCGTGCCCGTGCGCGTCGTCGCCGCCGTGCGTGGTCTTCGCGCCGCGCAGCTCGTACCACAACGTGAAGGCCCCCGCGACCACCAGGATCGCGCCGGCGGCGATGAGATACGGCTGCAGGCCCGCCTTGACGTAGTTGAGGTATTGCCCCGACAGCGACGCCCGCAGCACCGCCCCGCCGATGAGCAGCAGAATGACGGCCTGCGCCTGCTTGTTCACAACAGCACCGGTCCCAGGATCGCGGAGACGAGGATCGCCATGACGAACGTGGCGGGCGCGAAGCGCAGCGCGAACCGGCGGCCGAAGATGCCCGCCTGCATCGCGAAGAGCTTCAGGTCGATCATCGGCCCGACGACGAGGAACGCCAGCCGGGCGGTGAGCGAGAACTGGGTCAGCGACGCGGCCACGAACGCGTCGGCCTCCGAGCAGATCGACAGCAGGACGGCCAGCAGCCCCATCACGACGATCGCCAGGACCGGGTTGGACGCGACGTGCTCCAGCCAGGTCTTGGGCACCACGACGGCGATGACGGCCGCGGACGCGGCCCCGATGACCAGGAACCCGCCGGCGTGCAGCACGTCGTGGCGCACCGAGGCCCAGAACGCCGGCCACTTGGCCATGCCGTCCAGGTGCGCCCGCGACGGCATCCGCAGCCAGCTGCCCTTGCCGAACGCCTGCCACAGCCAGCCCATCAGGCAGGCGACGACGAGACTGGCCACCGCCCGGCCCACCACCATCTGCGGCTGGCCCGGGAAGGCGACCGCGGTGGAGATCAGCACGATCGGGTTGACGGCGGGCGAGGCGAGCAGGAACGCGAACGCCGCGGCCGGGGTGACCCCGCGCTGGACGAGCGCGCCGGCCACGGGCACCGACGCGCACTCGCAGCCGGGCAGCACCACGCCGGCCACGGACGCCGTCGGCACCGCCAGCGCCGGGTGCGACGGCAGCGCCTTGGCGAAGAACGACGGCGGGATGAACACGGCGATGATCGCGGAGAGCACGACGCCGAAGACGAGGAACGGGATCGCCTGGGTGAGCACCGAGACGAACACCGTCAGCCAGGTCTGCAGCGCCGGCGTGGCCAGCGAGCGGGTGATCGGGCCGCGCAGCAGCACCACGAGCACGAGCAGGACCGCGAGCACCTCGACGGACCCGGGCCGCCAGCGCTTGCGTGGGGGCGCCTCGGCCTCCGCGGGGGGTACGTGCTCGTCGGTCACCGTCACGACCAGGAGGCTACCCCGTCGATCGGTACCGCCGGCATGAAGCGCCGACGAACACTTCGGAGCGTGAACCCCCGGACACCGGGCTGGTCGCCGACAAGCAACGACCGGCCCGGCGGGTTCGCCTTCCAGCGCGGACTAGCAGCCGGGGAGACGCTCGATCAGGTACGACTCGACCTGGTCGATCGACACCCGCTCCTGGCTCATCGTGTCGCGGTCCCGCACGGTGACCGCGTTGTCGTTGAGCGTGTCGAAGTCCACCGTCAGGCAGTACGGGGTGCCGATCTCGTCCTGGCGGCGGTACCGCCGGCCGATGCCCTGGGCGTCGTCGAAGTCCACCGTCCAGCGCTTGCGCAGCTGGGCGGCGAGGTCGCGGGCCTTGGGCGAGAGGTCGGCGTTGCGCGACAGCGGGAGCACGGCCGCCTTCACCGGGGCGAGCCGCTTGTCGAAGCGCATGACCGTGCGCTTGTCGACGGAGCCGCTGGTGTTCGGCGCCTCGTCCTCGTCGTAGGCCTCGAGCAGGAACGCCAGCACCGCGCGGGTGAGACCGGCGGCGGGCTCGATGACATACGGCACCCACCGCTCCTTCTTCTCCTGGTCGAAGTAGGACAGGTCGACGCCGGAGTGCTTGGAGTGCGTGGTGAGGTCGAAGTCCGTGCGGTTCGCGATGCCCTCGAGCTCGGAGAACTCCTGGCCACCGAAGCGGAAGCGGTACTCGATGTCGACCGTCCGCTTCGAGTAGTGCGAGAGCTTCTCCTTCGGGTGCTCGTAGAAGCGCAGGTTCGCCTCGGAGATGCCCAGGCCGATGTACCAGTTCCAGCGCTCCTGCAGCCAGTACTCGTGCCACTGCTCGTCGCTGCCCGGCTCGACGAAGAACTCCATCTCCATCTGCTCGAACTCGCGCGTGCGGAAGATGAAGTTGCCCGGGGTGATCTCGTTGCGGAAGCTCTTGCCGATCTGCGCGATGCCGAACGGCGGCTTCTTGCGCGCCGCGCCGGCCACGTTGTTGAAGTTGACGAAGATGCCCTGCGCGGTCTCGGGGCGCAGGTAGTGCAGGCCCTCGTCGTTCTCCACGGCGCCCAGGTAGGTCTTCATGAGGCCGTTGAACATCCGCGGCTCGCTGAAGGTGCCCTTGTTGCCGCAGTTCGGGCAGTTGATCTCGCCGAGCACGAACGGCTTCTCGGTGCCGTTCTTCTCGACCCAGGCCTCCTCGAGGTGGTCGGCCCGGAAGCGCTTGTGGCACGAGGCGCACTCGGTCAGCGGGTCGACGAACGCGTCGACGTGGCCGGAGGCGACCCAGACGTCGCGGGCCAGGATCACGGCGGAGTCCAGACCGACGATGTCGTCGCGCTGCTGGACCATGGTGCGCCACCACTGCCGGCGGACGTTGTCCTTGAGCTCCACGCCCAGCGGGCCGTAGTCCCAGGCCGAGCGCGTGCCTCCGTAGATCTCGCTCGACGGGAAGACAAAGCCGCGGCGCTTCGCGAGGCTGACGACGGAATCGATGCGATCTGCGGCCATGGTTCCTCCTAAGCCTCACGGCGACTGGCTGTCGGCAAGGCTGGTCGTGTGGTGTCCGGACTTGGGTCGTTACCCGGGCAAACCGTCAAACGTCACCATCGACGGTACGGTTACGCCGCGGCGAGCCGCACCAGATTAACGGGCGCGCCGGGCGGCCCCGCGCCGCGGTCGGTCTAGTCGATGCCCCCGCAGATCACGTAGCGGGTGCCGGCCTGTTCCATCGTGTACTCGTGATCGACCCAGGTCGTGCGCTCGCGCACCTGGGCCGGGACGGTGATCGTGTTGCTGATCGTGACGTCGTCCGCGTTGACCTTGAAGTCGGTGACCGGCGTGGCGCCGAAGTGGTCGGAGAACCAGCCGACCGAGTGCGTGCGCTGCTGCGCGTCGCACAGCTGGCGGCGCGCGGTGGCGTAGTCCTGGTCCCGCACGGCGGTGAGGTAGTCCTCGACCACGGCGGCGACCTGGCCCTTGCCGATCGAGTCGGCGTAGGGCAGCAGGAGCGTGACGCCGACGATGCCGCCGACGCAGCACAGCACGAGGACCAGCCCGCCGATGCCCAGCCCCCACCACAGTCCGCGCAGGTCACGGTCGCGCGGCGGGGAGGCGAACGGCGCGGCCACGCCCGGCCCGCGCGGCGGGGGCGGGACCTCGTCGGCCTGCTCCCAGAGGGGAGTCGGGCCGGCCTGCGGCGGCATCATGGCGTTCAGCCTATCCAAGCGCGCCGGGCGGGCGCTTGCGCTCAGGCGCGGTCACTGGTGGACACGGTCAGCTCGCCGCCCGGCGCGGCCTCGGCCAGCACCTCGAACGCGGAGGGCTCGTCGAGGGCCTGGGCCAGCAGCGGCGTGGCGTGCATCTTGACGTCGAAGTTCGACAGCGCGCGGCGGTAGGCCCCGACCGACTCCCACTCCGTGACGATGCTCCAGTGGGCCGGATCGTCGAACGCGCGTCCGAGGCGGCCACGAAGGTACCCTGGGCAGGCCGCGAGGGCGGCGAGCGCGGTGTGAGCACGGCCGGCGAAGCCGTCGTCCTCCTCGACGACGAACCTGGTCATCACGAGCATGCCGCCGAGCATACGGAAGGACGTCTGGCCCCATGACCGAGCGTGTGCTCCTCCGCCTCAATCGGATGAACAAGACCGCGGCGTTCCTGGCCGCCGCGGTGCTGGTCTTCCTCGGGCTGCTACTGCCGGGAATCGTGGGCTCGGCGGTGCTGCTGGTGTTCGCCGCCGCCCTGATCTGGCTGCTCACGAAGACCTGGGCCATCACCCCGCCCCAGATGCGGGTCCCCCGCGTGATCATCCTCGCACTGCTCCTGGCCGCCGCGGCCTACAAGGCAAGTTGACAACGATTCCCATTATCGGGCAGGCTCGAAGGGTGGTTCTCCAGGTCGAACGGGCGGTCGTCGCCTACGATGGCCGGCCCGTCCTCGACGGGGTCTCGCTCTCGGTGCGCGCGGGCGAGGTGGTCGCCGTCCTCGGCGCCAACGGCTCGGGCAAGTCCACCCTCGTGAAGGCCTCGATGGGGCTGGCCCCGCTGGCCGGCGGCGAGGTGCGGCTGTTCGGCACCCCGCTGCGGCGCTTCCGCGGCTGGCACCGCATCGGCTACGTGCCCCAGCGCGTCGGCGCCGGCTCCGGCGTGCCCGCGACCGTCGGCGAGGTCGTGGCCGAGGGCCGGCTGGCCCGCCGCGGCTTCCTGCGCCCGGCGTCCCCGGCCGACCGGCGCGCCGTGGCCGAGGCCCTCGATGCGGTCGGCCTGGCCGATCGCGCCCGCGAGCCGGTCTCCGTGCTGTCCGGCGGCCAGCAGCAGCGGGTGCTCATCGCCCGCGCCCTGGCCGGCGGCCCGGAGCTGCTGGTGCTGGACGAGCCGACGGCGGGCGTCGACGCGGTGAGCCAGGAGCTGTTCGCCGGGTGCCTGCGCCGCTTCGTGACCCAGGGCGGCACGGTCGTCTTCGTCGCGCACGAGCTGGGCCCGCTGCGCCCCCTGATCACCCGCGCGGTCGTGGTGAGCCGCGGCGAGATCGTGCACGACGGCGCCCCGCCGGCGACGGACAACGACCACGTGCACCCCCACGCCGACGCCGGCCAGCGGCCCGCCGCCGACCTGCACGTCCACGCCCACCCGGCGCCCGACGGCCACGTCCACACCGCGGCCGACGCCCACACCGCGGCCGACGGGCGCGTGCGCCCGAACGTCGCCGCGGCCTGAGCGGGGCCGGCGTGAGCATCTTCGCCTACGACTTCATGATCCGCGCCCTGCTCGGCGCGCTCATCACCGGCGCGTCCGCGCCCGCCATCGGCACCTACCTGGTGCAGCGGCGCCTCTCCCTGATCGGCGACGGCCTGGGCCACGTCGCGCTCACGGGCGTGGGCCTCGGCCTGCTGCTGCACCGCTCCCCCGTGATCATGGCGGTCCTGGCCGCCGCGGCCGGTGCCGTGGTCATCGAGCTGGTCCGCGAGCGCGGCCGCACCTCGGGCGACATCGCCCTGTCCATGCTCTTCTACGGCGGCATCTCCGGCGGCGTGGTCCTCGTGAACCTGTCGGACGAGCAGAGCAGCCGGAGTCTGGTGACGTACCTCTTCGGCAGCCCCCTCACCACGAACCGCCAGGACCTGACGGTCATGCTGATCCTGGGCGTCGCCGTGCTGGCGGTGGCGATCCTGCTGCGGCCCTGGCTGTTCGCCGTGTGCCACGACGAGGAGTACGCCCGCGTGTCCGGCCTGCCGGTGCGCACCCTGAACCTGATCCTCGCGATCACCACGGCGGTGACCGTCACCGTGGCCATGCGCGCCGTCGGCCTGCTGCTGGTCAGCGCGCTCATGGTCGTCCCGGTGGCGACGGCCCAGCAGATCACCCGCGGCTTCCGCGCCACGATGCTGACCGCGATCGGCATCGGCCTGCTCGTGTCGGGCCTGGGCGTGTGGCTGTCGACGGCGATCGACACCGGCCCGGGCGCCACGGTCGTCCTGCTCGCCATCGCCGGCTTCTTCGCCGTGACCGTCGCCGTCTCCGTGCTGCGCGCCGCCCGCCGCGCCCGCCATCGCAGCACCCCCGCCGAGGCGGAGGAGGTCGAGCCCAGTGCCGTCGCCTGAGCCATCGAGCGGACACCAGAACGGACACCAGAACGGGCACCCGAACGACGGGTACGAGGCCGCCGGCGAGCTGCTCAAGGCCCTCTCCGCCCCGCTGCGCATCCGCATCGTGACCGAGCTCGCCGACGGGCCGCGCTGCGTCCACGAGCTGGTCGAGACCCTCGGCGCCCCGCAGCCGCTCGTGTCGCAGCACCTGCGCGTCCTACGCGGCGCCGGCGTCGTGCGCGGTTCCCGGCGCGGCCGCGAGATCGCCTACGCTCTGATCGATGAGCACATCGCGCACATCGTCGCCGACGCCGTCAGCCATGCGCGCGAGGGCTGAGCGCCTCGCGGCGGCGGTCCTGGTGGCGGCGCTGGCCCTGACCGGCTGTACCGACGGCGCCAAACCCTCGTCGTCGTCCGGCGCCCCGGCGACGAGCAGCGCCGCGCCCGTGGCGACCGACCCGGCGTCCGTGTTCAAGGCGGCGGTCGCGAAGACGAACGGCGTCGCGCTGTCGTTCACGATCGACTCGGACCTCGGCGCGCTCGGGCAGATGCAGGGCGACGGCGCGTCCGACCCCGCCAAGAAGGCGACCGCCTACAAGGCCGAGCTGCTCACCCCCGACCGGAAGATCGACATTTCGGCGGTACTGGTCAGCCCCGACCTGTACCTGCAGGTCACCGGGGTCACCACCGACCGCTGGGCGCACCTGGACGTCACCAAGGTCAAGTCGCTGTCCAAGCTCGGGCTCGACGCCACCGGCAGCCCGACCGGCCTGGGCGCCCTCCCCGGCGAGATCGTCACCGTGACGCAGACGGGGCCGGGCACGTTCAGCGGCACCCTGGACAAGACGAAGAACCCGGCCGCGGCCGGCGCCGGCGCGACCGAGGCGCTCAAGAGCGTGCCGTTCGAGGCCACGGTCGACGCGAACGGATACGTCACGCAGCTCGTCACGCACACCCCGCCGCTCGGCTCCGCACCCGCGTCGAGCACCACGGCGAAGTTCGCGAACTTCGGCAGCAAGACGATCAAGATCGAGCGCCCGGACTCCTCCACGGTCGAGCAGGCGCCCGATTCCCTCTACCAGACACTGCGATAACCCGCGGCGTACGCGACGCTGGGAGCCATGAAGCTCTATGCCGACCGCGCCCCCGCCGCATTCCGGCAGTTCCTGACCGACGCGCTCGTCGTCGTGTGGGTGTACGCCTGGATCCGGCTCGGGATGAGCCTGTTCGACCTCATCCAGAAGCTCGCCGTGCCCGGCCAGAAGCTCGAGGGCGCCGGCAACGGGCTGGCCTCGAACCTCAACTCGGCCGGCGACAAGATCGACAAGGTGCCCGGCGTCGGCGACTCGATCGCGACCCCGTTCCGCAACGCCGCGAACGCCGCGACCTCGCTGGCCAACGCCGGCAAGGACCAGCAGGAGATCGTCAACGACCTGGCCTGGATCCTGTCCGTGGTCGTCGTGGTGGTGCCGGTGCTGCTCGTCGTCGGCGTCTGGCTGCCGCTGCGCGTCCGGTGGGCGCGGCGGGCGGCGTCGGCCGCGAGGCTGCGCACGGTGACGGCCGGTCGGGACCTGCTGGCCCTGCGCGCGCTCGCGACGCAGCCGCTCAAGCGCCTGATCAAGGTCGACCCCGAGGTGGCCGCGCGGTGGCGCCGCGGCGATCCGGAGACGGTGGAGGCCCTGGCCCAGCTCGAACTGCGCTCGCTCGGCCTGCGCTGAGCGGCCGGGCCGCCCCGACGCGCGAGCAGGGCCCCGGCCGTCAGACCGGGGCCCATCGAATCGAATGCTGGATCGAACGCTCAGAAGCGCCGGCGCACGTCCTCGGCCGTGGAGGGGCCCGGCTGCCAGTCGGCGGTGGAGGGACCGTCGGCGGCGACCGGCACGATGCCCTCCTCGAGCGAGAGGTACCGCCCGGCCAGCACCCGCTTGGCCGCCGAGACCTCCACCGAGTCGGCGTTGGCCCACAGCGAGCCGAACAGCGCCTCCGCCCGCAGCGTGGCCTGCCGGCAGAACAGGTCCGCCAGCTCCAGGCCCTCGGGCCGGTCGGCCAGCTCCGTGCGCGCCTTCACGCACGCGGCGGACATCGCGAACAGCTCGGCCCCGATGTCGACCACGCGGCCGAGGAAGCCCTGCTTGTGCTCCAGCTTGCCCTGCCAGCGCGCCATCGCGTAGAAGGTCTCGCGGGCCAGCCGGCGCGAGGCCCGCTCGACGTAGCGCAGGTGCGGAGCCAGGGCGCCGAACTCGGCGAAGCCGCCCGGCAGCTGGCCCTTGCCCGCGACCAGGGTCGGCAGCCACCTGGCGTAGAAGCCGCCCGCCTTCCCGGCCGCCTTCGCCTTGCGGCCCAGGCCCGCCTCGGGGTCGATGATGTCGCCCGCGACCGAGAGGTGCGCGTCGACGGCCTCCCGGGCGATGGCCAGGTGCATGATCTCCGTCGAGCCCTCGAAGATCCGGTTGATGCGCAGGTCGCGCAGGATCTGCTCGGCCGGGACGGCCCGCTCGCCGCGCGCGGCGAGGGAGTCGGCGGTCTCGTAGCCGCGGCCGCCCCGGATCTGCACGAGCTCGTCGGCGACCTTCCAGGCCAGCTCCGAGGCGTACAGCTTGACCAGCGCGGCCTCGATGCGGATGTCGTTGCGGTTGTCGTCGGCGAGCCGGCAGGAGACCTCGAGCATGGCCTCCATCCCGTAGGTGGTGCCGGCGATGAACGCGATCTTCTTGGCGATCGCCTCGTACGTGCCGATCGGCCGGCCCATCTGCACCCGCTCCGCGGCCCACTCGCGGGCCACGCCGAGGCACCACTTGCCGGCCCCGACGCACATCGCCGGCAGCGACAGCCGGCCGGTGTTGAGCGTGCTCAGGGCGATGCGCAGGCCCTGACCCTCGCCGCCGATGACGTTCTCCTTGGGCACGCGCACGTCGTGGAAGCGGGTGACGCTGTTCTCCAGGCCGCGCAGGCCCATGAACGCGTTGCGCCGCTCGATGGTCACGCCGGGCGCGTCGCCCTCGACCACGAACGCGGTGATCCCGCCCTTGTGCCCCTCGCTCCTGGGCACCACCGCCATGACCACGAACAGGGTGGCCAGGGTGCCGTTGGTGGCCCACAGCTTGACGCCGTTGAGCAGGTAGTCGCCGTCCTCGGTGGGCACCGCGGCGGTGCGCATCCCGGCCGGGAACGAACCGACCTCCGGCTCGGTGAGCAGGAACGCGGAGACCTCCCCGGCGGCCAGGCGGGGCAGGAAGCGCTGCTTCTGCTCGTCGTTGCCGATCAGCTTGAGCGGCTGCGGCACGCCGATCGACTGGTGCGCCGACAGCAGCGCGCCGATGGACGGGTTGACGGAGCCGACGAGCATGAGCGCGCGGCAGTAGTCGAGATTGGTCAGGCCCAGCCCGCCGTACCGCTCGTCGATCTTCATCCCGAAGGCGCCCAGCTCCCCGAGCGAGCGCAGCACCTCGTCCGGGATGTGGGCGTCGCGCTCGATCTGCTGGCCGTCCACCTCCGCGCTCAGGTAGGCGGCGAGCTTGGCGCGGAACTCGGCGCCGCGCGCCTCGGCGGCCGGATCGAGCTCCGGCAGCGGATCGATGAGGTCCAGGCGCAGCCGGCCGAGGAAGAGCTCCTTGCCGAAGCTCGGCTTGCGCCACTCGGTCTCGCGGTTCTCCTCGATGACCTTGCGCGCCTCCCGTTCCGCGCGCACCGACGTCGCAACCATGGACACCTCCAGGTAGACGCTCCCGAACCTCCAGGTTATTACCCACGAGTAGCGTCGGCTATGCCAACGATCGCGGCGGCGACGGCGGCGGGCGCCTCGTCGGGGATCCAGTGGCTGACGCCGGCCAGCGGCACGAACCGGTAGTCGGCCGCGACGTGTTCGGCACAGGCGCGGGCCGCCGTCGGGCCGATCGCCACATCGCCGTCGCTCCACACGTACGTCGTCGGCACCGTGGCGGGCCCCAGCCCGACGAGGTCGAGCGAGCTCATCGCCCGGTACCAGTTCAGCGCCGCCGTCAGCGCCCCCGGCTCGAGCAGCGGCCGCACGTACCCCTCGACGTCCTCCAGCGGCGCGAACAGCCCGCGCAGCCGTCGCGCGGAGTCGGCCAGCAGCACCTCCTCGGCCTTGCCCGGCTGCCGGAAGAGCTTGATGTACGCCGAGCGCTCCCGCTGGTCCGGGTCGTTCGCGTAGGCGTAGGCCGACGCGTGCGGGTGCGGCACCGAAACCGCCGTGAGCGTGCGCACCCGGGCGGCGTGCCGCAGCGCCACGTGCCAGGCGCAGATCGCTCCCCAGTCGTGGCCCACCAGGTGTACCGCCGGAATCTCCAGCGCGTCGAGGACCGCCACGACGTCCAGCGCGCACTCGGTGATCCGGTAGGCCTCGACCGGCGCGGGACGGGCGCCGGGCGAGGTGCCCCGCTGGTCGAGGGCGTAGGTGCGCAGGCCCGCGGCGTGCAGCAGCGGGGTGACCGCCGCCCACTCGCCGCTGTGCTGCGGGAATCCGTGCAGCAGCAGCACCGGCTCCCCGTCGGCCGGGCCGCCGTCGAACACATCGAACGTGAGCGAGCGCGCCGTGATTTTCATGACCCGAGACTACGAGTCGGCGACGATCACTGTTACCGTCAGGAAACAACTGCACATCCGACAGGGGAGCGCACAGCGCTGAGAGTGCGACGGCCGTCCGACGGCCTCGCAGACCCTCGAACCTGATCTGGGTAATGCCAGCGCAGGGAGCTCGGTCACCTCACGCCAGCCGTCACGTCGGCCTATCCATGGGCCGGCGTGACGTCGCGTCTCCTTCTGGTTCGCACGAACTGGGAGGTTCAACCATGCAGACCCGTTGGCGGACCGTCGACATCGTCGTCGCGTCCATCATCGCCGTGGCCTTCGCCGGGGTGTTCTACGCCTGGAACAACCTGTGGAACGCCCTGGAGAGCTTCGCGCTGCCCTGGCGCGCGGTGATCTACGGCGTGTGGCTCATCCCCGCGGTCCTCGGGCCGCTCGTCATCCGCAAGCCCGGCGCCGGCCTCTACACCGAGCTCGTCGCCGCGACCGTCTCCGCGCTGTTCGGCTCGGCGTGGGGGCTCACCGTCGTGGTGTCCGGCCTGGTGCAGGGCATCGGCGGCGAGTTCGGCTTCGCCGCGACCGGCTACCGCGGGTACAAACTCGTCAACGCCCTGGTCGCGGGCGCCCTCTCCGGCGTGGGCGCCGCGCTGTTCGACCTGAGCGTCTACTACGGCGACACGTTCACGGCCGGCCAGAAGTGGACGTACGCGGCGCTCGTCGTGGCCAGCGGCGCGATCGTCGCCGGCGGCGGCAGCTGGGCGCTGCAGCGCGCGCTGTCGCGCACGGGCGTGCTGGACCGCTTCCCGTCCGGCCGGGAGCGGGTTGCCGTCTAAGCGTTGAGCACCGTCGAATTCCGCGGGTTCGGGTGGCGGCACGCCGGGCGCAAGGCCTGGGCGATCCGCCACCTCGACCTGCGCATCGAGCACGGCGAGCGGGTCCTGCTGCTGGGCGCCTCCGGGGCCGGCAAGTCCACGCTGCTCGCCGCCCTGGCCGGCCTGCTCGCCGAGGACTCCGGCGAGCAGGAGGGCGAGGTCCTGGTCGACGGCCGCGACGCGCGGCGGCAACGCAACACGACGGGGATCGTGTTCCAGGACCCGCAGACCCAGCTCGTGATGAGCCGGGCCGGCGACGACGTCGCCTTCGGCCTGGAGAACCGCGGCGTGCCCCGGGCCGAGATCTGGCCGCGGGTCGACGCCGCGCTGAGCGCCGTCGGCTTCCCGTACGACCGCTCCCGCAGCACCGCCGCGCTCTCCGGCGGCGAGCAGCAGCGGCTGGCCATCGCCGGCGTGATCGCGCTGCGGCCCGGGCTGCTGCTGCTCGACGAGCCGACCGCGAACCTCGATCCGGAGGGGGCGCAGCTCGTCCGTACCGCCATCGCCAAGGTCATCCAGGACCTCGACGCGACCCTGGTGCTGGTCGAGCACCGGGTCGACGAGGCCCTCCCCCTGGTCGACCGGACCGTCGTGATCGGCGACGACCCCGACGCGGTCTGGAGCCCCGGCGCCCCGCTGCCGGCCCGCCGGGCCGTCACCGCCCCGGGCGAGGCGCTGCTCACCGCCGAGCGCCTGGCCCTGCCGCACACCGCCGCGGTCGTCGACGAGGAGGTGCGCGCGGGGCAGGCCCTCGCGGTCGAGGGCCCCAACGGCGCCGGCAAGACGACCCTCGCGCTGCTGCTCGGCGGCCTGACGAAGCCGCGGGCCGGGCGGGTGGTGGCCTCGGCCGCGCTGGCCGGGCGGGAGGCGGGCCGCCCGCCGCACCGCTGGCGGGCGCGGAGCCTGGCCACGCGGATCGGCTCGGTGTTCCAGAACCCCGAGCACCAGTTCGTCACCGACACCGTCCGCGCCGAGCTGGCCCTCGGGGGCGCCTCCGAGGCGACGGTCGATCACCTGTTGCAGCGGCTGTACCTCGACCGCCTGGCCCTCGCCAACCCCTTCACGCTCTCCGGCGGCGAACAGCGCCGGCTCAGCGTCGCGACCGCGCTCGCCGCCGCGCCCCGGGTGCTGGTCCTGGACGAGCCGACGTTCGGGCAGGACCTGCGCACCTGGCGGGAGCTGGTGACCCTGCTCGCCGACCTGCGCGACGAGGGCCGGGCGCTGGTGCTGGTCACCCACGACCCGCAGCTCGTGACCGCGATCGGCGACCGGCGGCTGGAGCTGCGCCGATGAACGGGACGTGGCTCGGGCGGCGCGACGCGGTGGCCAAGCTGCTCGCCGCGCTGCTGGTGACCGCCGCGGTGGTCACCACCCTGGACCCGGTCGCCTCGCTGACCGTCATCGGCGTGCTGCTGGTGCTGCTGCCGTTCACCGGGCTCGGCCTGGGCACGCTGTGGCGGCGGGGCTGGCCGATCCTGGTCTCCGCGGCCGGCATCTTCGGCTTCACCGTGCTGCTCGGGGCGCAGGACTCGCCGGTCGTCGCGCACGTCGCCGGGCTCGACGTGCGCGAGAACGCGGTCGGCTACGCCCTGCGGCTGCTCGCCGTCGGGCTGCCCGGCTTCGTGGTGTTCGCGACCATCGACCCGACCGACCTCGCCGACTCGCTCGTCGCGCACCTGCGGGTCCCGCCCCGGTTCGCCATCGGCGCCCTGGCCGCGCTCCGCCTGGCGCCGCTGCTCGCCGGGGAGTACCAGCTGATCCGGCTCGCCCGGCGCGCCCGCGGTACCAAGGCCGGGCCCTTCTCCACGCTCTTCGGTCTGCTCGTCGCCGCCATCCGGCGCGGCATCCGGCTGGCAACGGCCATGGAGGCCCGCGGATTCGACCGGGGCGAGCCGCGCACGATCGCCCGGGATACCCGATTCGGGTGGATGGACGCGCTGGTCGTGGCCCTCGGCCTGACCCTCGCGGTTGCGGTGATCATGCTGAAGTTCGTGCGGACATAGGTATATCGCTACCTGTTGTTTGCCCACGGCGTCGAGGGTCGGCGGTGAGAACCACCTGATTCCCAGCTGAGGAGCCTTCATGGGCCACGGCCACGGCCACCACCATCACCACGAGGACATGCCGCAGGCGGCCGGCGACGTCCCCGCGGTGCTCGACGCGTCGATCCCGGACAGCGAGCTCTCGCCCGGCGACGTCTCCCGCCGCGGGTTCCTTCGCCGCGCGGGCCTGCTCGGTGCGGCTGCCGCCGCGGGCGGCGCGCTGGCGAACGCCGGCGTCGCGCACGCGCACGGCGACGACGACCACAACCACGACTTCGACGGCTGGGACCGCCACGGCCACAGCCGCCCGTCGAACAACAACTACAAGTGGCTGGCGGGCGACCACCACATCCACACCCAGTTCTCCAGCGACGGCATGTACCGGGTCGACGACCACGTGAAGCACGCCTCCGCCTTCGGCCTGGACTGGATGGTCATCACCGACCACGGCACCGTCCAGCACTCGAAGATCGGCGTCGACAAGGTCAACCCGCTCATCCGCGGGGCCCGCGACGACTACAAGGACATGCTGGTCTTCCAGGGCCTGGAGTGGAACATCCCGGCCGCCGAGCACGGCACGGTCTTCGTGCACCCGGGCGCCAACGAGGTCGCGGTCCTCAAGGAGTTCGAGGGCACCTTCGACGGCTCGGTGCAGGGCGCGGTCAACCCGGCCAACGTCACCGAGGCCCTCGCGGTCGCCGGCATCAAGTTCCTCGGCGACCAGGTCGCCAAGCGGCGGGTCCAGGACGCGCTGTTCCTGGCCAACCACCCGGCCCGCAACGGCATCGACTCGCCGCACGAGATCCGCAACTGGCGCGACGCCAACCCGCAGATCGCGATCGGCTTCGAGGGCGCGCCCGGCCACCAGGCCGCCGGCATCGCCAAGCCGCTCGGCGGCGGCGCGGGCCGCGGCTTCTACGAGAACGCCCCCAACGCGAACTCGTTCGCCGCCTACCCGCCGGAGAGCTACCGCACCTGGGGCGGCTTCGACTGGATGACCTCCACCGTCGGCGGCCTCTGGGACAGCCTGCTGGCCGAGGGCAAGGCGTGGTGGATCACCGCGAACTCGGACTCGCACGTCGTCTACGAGGAGACGTCGAAGCGCCCCGACAACACGGACTTCGCCACCAACGGCTACCACTTCGACCCGGTGTACGGCCAGCCGGCCAACCTCACCCCCGGTGACTTCTGGCCCGGCTACTACAGCCGCACCCACGTCGGCTCGAGCAACTTCAGCTACGCGGCGGTCATGGCCGGCCTGCGCGCCGGTCGCGTGTGGGTCGACCACGGCCACCTGATCGACGGCCTCGACGTGCAGGTGCGCGTCAAGGGCTCGCCGACCGGCACCACCCTGGGCGGCTCGCTGCAGCTGCGCCGCGGCCAGCGCGCCGAGCTGGTCATCAAGATCGCGCTGGCCGACAAGGCGAACTGGGCGAACTTCGTGCCCAAGCTGGCCCGCGTCGACGTCATCCGCGGTGCCGTCACGGGCGCCGTGTCCGACAAGGACACGTTCAAGTCCCCCGACACCAAGGTCGTCAAGTCCTTCGAGGTGACCCAGTCCAAGGGCACCGTGTCGTTCACCTACGACCTGGGCGTGGCCGACCAGCCGTTCTACGTGCGCGTGCGCGGCACCGACGGCAACCGCACCGCCCCCGGCTACCTGGGCGCGGCGATCGACCCGGCCGGCCCGGCGATCGACGTCCTCGGCGACGCCGACCCGTGGAAGGACCTCTGGTTCTACGCGAACCCGATCTGGGTCCTCCCCCGGTAATGCAGTTCCCCGACGTCCAGGCGGCCGACCATCACATCCTGACGGCCGGCCGCCCCGCGTTCACGTACTTCTCCGGCGGGCAGGTCGCCGTCGGCGCCGAGGCGCAACAGCCCCCGGAGGGCGCCCGCCAGGTGGTGTTCGAGGGCCACGAGGGGCTCAAGGGCACCATCGCGGTGTCGGCGATCATCGACGGCTCGGCGATCGAGAAGGTCGTGATCCTCGGCGGCATGACGGCGGTGCCGGAGATGCTCGTGGACACCCGCGACTTCGTCCGGCCGATCTGGCGCGACGGCGTGCTGACGCTCGTCACCCAGTTCGGCCGGGGCGGGGTCCTGGTGCCCTTCGAGCCGCCGAACAACCGGCCCTGCTGCGCGGATCACTGAACCGAGGGTTCGTGAGGGGCCCGCTGGGATTCCAGCGGGCCCCGGCTAGTCTCGGGGCATGCCCAGGGACCAGATCGACGAGGTCGTCGACGAGTGGCGCGCGCAGCTGCCCGACGTCGTCTCCCCGTCCATGGAGCTGGGCAAGCGCGTCCACCGCCTCGCCGGGCGGCTCCAGGAGGCGGTGCGCAACGAGACCGCGGCCCAGGGGCTCACCCCGGCCGAGTTCGACGTGCTCTCGGCGCTGCGCCGGGCCGGCCCGCCGTATGCGCGCAAGCCCTCCGACCTCGCCTCCGGCCTCCTGCTGACCTCCGGCGGGATCAGCAACGTGCTGCGCCGGCTCCAGCAGGACGGGCTCATCGAGCGCGCGGCCGACCCCGCCGACGCCCGGGTCGCCTGGGTGCGGCTGAGCGAGACCGGCGTGGCCGCGGCCGAGAAGATCGTGCGGGCGGTCACCGGCGCGCAGGCCCGGCTCTTCGCCGGCGCCGACCCGGCCCTCGTCGCCCAGGCCGCCGACCGGCTGCGCGACGTGCTCATCGCCCTCGGGGACATCGCAAAGGACTGAAGATGCTGCAGCGGTACGACGAACGCAACGCCGAGCTCAAGTACTGGGTCAACGGCACGCTCCGGCACCGGGACGAGCCGGGCATCTCCCCGTTCGACTCCGTCGTGCAGGGGGGCGACGCGGTGTGGGAGGGGCTGCGGCTGTACGACGGCGGCATCTACGGCCTGCACGAGCACCTGGCGCGGCTGCGGCGCTCGGCCGTCTCGCTCGGCTTCGAGGGCGTCCCCGCCGACGCCGAGATCATCGCGGCCCTGCGCGAGACGCTGGCCGCCAACGACATGCGCGACGGGGTGCACGTCCGGCTCACGCTGACCCGCGGCGTGAAGGTCACCAGCGGCATGGACCCGCGGCTCAACCGCTCCGGCTGCACGCTGATCGTGCTCGCCGAGTTCAAGGCGCCGGTGTACGACACCGGCGGCCTCACCCTCGTGACCAGCAGCGTGCGCCGGCCCGCCCCGGACGTGCTCGACCCGCGCATCCACCACAACAACCTGCTCAACTCGATCCTGGCCAAGCTCGAGGCGAACGTGGCCGGGGCCGACGACGCGATGATGCTCGACGCGCGCGGCTTCGTCGCCGAGACCAACGCCACCCACCTGTTCGCGGTCGCCGGCGGCGAGCTGCTGACCCCGCGCGCGATCGCCTGCCCGGAGGGCATCACCCGCGACACCGTCCTGCGCATCGCGCCGCTGCCGGTGCGGGAGCGGGATCTGGCGCAGGTGGAGATGTACACCGCCGACGAGGTCTTCTGCACCGGCACCATGGGCGAGATCGCCGGCGTGGTCGCCATCGACGGCCGCCCCGTCGGCGACGGCAAGGTCGGCCCGGTGACGCGCCAGATCGCGGAGCTGTACCGCGCCCACGCCCGCGCCCATGCCGTCGCCCTCTGAGTTCGAGGCGCTCGTCGGCCCGCTGCGGCCGCAGCTGCGCGCGCACTGCTACCGCATGCTCGGCAGCGTCCACGACGCCGACGACGCCGTGCAGGAGACCCTGCTGCGGGCCTGGAAGAGCGCCGGGCGCTACGACGCCGAGTCGGTGCGCCCGTGGGTGTTCACCATCGCGACCAACCGCTGCCTGACGATGCTCAAGGGCCGACGGTCCGTGGAGTGGCCCGAGCCGCTGCCCACGCCGGCCGCCGAGGCGACCGTGGTCGCGCGCGAGGGCATGCGGCTCGCGTTCGTGGCCGCGCTCCAGCGCCTCACGCCCCGCCAGCGCGCGGTGCTGCTGCTGCGCAACCTGCTCGGCTACAGCGCGGCCGAGACGGCGCAGATGCTCGGCACCTCGGTCGCGTCCGTGAACAGCGCCCTGCAGCGGGCCAAGCGCGTCGAGCCGGTGGACGCCCCGCTCGACGACGAGGTCCGCGAGCGGGCGGCCCGCTACGCGCGGGCGTGGGAGTCCGGCGACCCCGACGCGATCATCGCGATGCTGACCGAGGACGCGCGCTACTCGATGCCGCCGCTGCCGGAGCGCTACACGGGGCGGGGCGCGATCCGGTCGTTCCTGCTCCGCGGGCCGCTGCGGACCGGCTGGCGGTTCCTGCCCACCAGCGCCAACGGGCAGCTCGCGTTCGGCACCTACCGCCTGGTCGACGGCGCCTGGGTGCCGAGCGGGCTCGACGTGCTGGACTTCCGCGGCGGGCTGGTGGCCGAGGTCGTGTCCTTCCTCGAGGCCGACCTCACCGCGTTCGGCCTGCCCGCAGCGCCACCGTAGCCAACTCCTCGTACAGCGGCCGGGCCCGCGCCACGAGCGGCTCCAAATGGGCGGGGACCTCGGCGGGCCGCGGGTCGTAGGGCGCGAAGCCGGTGGAGCGTTCGACGGCGGCGTACCAGTGCGGCGCCCACACCCCGTCCGTGTCGCGCCGCCCGGCCGGCCAGGCCAGCATCGCCGGGTCCCAGGCCAGGCCGAGCGCCGCGCACAGGGCGCCCAGCGTGCCGGCCGGGTCGCGGAGCACGTCGGCGGCGTCGACCACCGGGCCGCCGAACGCCCGGAAGATCTCGACCTGCTGCGGGTACCCGAGATCCTCGAGCGTCGGCTCCCCCCGCACCTTGGCGTAGGACGCGACCACGTGGGCCGGGTCGCGGATCAGGAACGCGTTGCTCACCTCGGCCAGCCAGTCCCGCCCGATCATCGGCAGCAGGTGGTGGGTCATGTGCTTCTGGTAGAACACCGCGGCGTCCACGGGCGCGAGCAGCCCGGCGACCGCGTCCGGCCAGCGCCGCGGCTGGGAGCCGAGGATCGCCTCGCGGCCCGGATGGTCGAGCCCGGTCTCGGCCAGATAGTGCGCGTACAGCGGCTCGTCGACGACCACGGTGTCGGGCCGCGCGCCGAAGCTGCGCATCAGCGCCGTGGAGATGTTTCTGGGGCCTGACCACATCGCGACTCGCACCGTCATGGTCCAGGAGGGTAACCCACGTGCCGTTCCGCCCGTTTTACACGCGAATAGCACGAAATCCTGGCGCGCGTCGATGCGATCCACTCGGCGTCGCGGCGCTTACTGTCGAGGACGGAGCCTTACCGAGCGCCCGCCCCGCACCAGGCTTTCTTGGAGACCGACGACGAACCATGCTGCGCGGCAAGAAAGGGGCCGGTCGATGGACCTGCTGATCGACGTGCGAGTGGCGAGGCGCGACTCGGGCGCGACGCTGGATCGCACGGTCCGGCTGCGGGCCGACCCGGGTGGCGCGGTGGCCGACCTGATCGCCGCGCTGCTGGGCCTGCTCGACCCGGCCGAGCGGCCGCAGCAGACCACGTGGGCCTGGCTCGCGCGCACCGGGCGCCGCCTCGACCCGAACCGCCCGCTCGGCGACCAGGGGCTGCGCTGCGGCGACATGGTCCTGCTGGCCCCGCCCGAGCAGCGCCCCGAGCGGCCGCAGCGGGTCGAGGGCCACCGCTTCGAGCTGCTGGTGCTGGCCGGCCCGGACGCCGGGATCTGGGTGCCGCTGCCGCCGGGCGAGTTCGTGCTCGGCACCGACCCGGCGAGCGACCTCGTGCTCACCGACCCGACGGCCGGGCGGCGCCACCTGCACCTGGGCATCGGCAGCCACGAGGTGGCGGCCACCGACCTGCGCTCGCCGGGCGGCACCCGGCTGGACGGGGAGCCGCTGACCGGGACGGCGACGCTGACCGGCGGGCAGCTGCTGCGGCTCGGGGCCACGCTCGTCACGGTCGAGGAGGTCCCCGCGGAGGCGCCCGCGCCCAAGGGGCCCCCGCCGGCGGTGTGGCTGCCGGTCGTACCGCAGCCGCCCAAACGGCGTCGTCTGACGCTGCGCCGCCGGGCCGCCGATCCCGCCGCCGAGTTCGAGGCCGCCATGGAGCGGGCCGAGGCGGACGCGGCCATCAAGCATCGGGCCGTCGTGCAGGCGCGCCGGGCCGAGGCGCCCAGCGTGGCCCACCTGGCGCGGGCCGCCGACCGGCAGGAGAAGCCGGCCCGCCGCCCCGACGACCGGGACTTCCTCACGCTGCGGATCGCCACCGCCGACCAGCCGAGCCGGCTGCGCTTCGAGCAGGCGCCGACCACCGGGGACTTCGACCCCGCGCACACCGAACGGATCGGCGCGCTGCGGCAGCGGTACGCGACCGACCCCGACGTCCCCGTCGAGGCCGACCTGCGCACCCTCGGGGCCCTCGGCGCGCACGGCGACGAGGAGACCCGCCGCGCGGTGCTGCGCTCCTGGGTGGTGCAGCTGGCCACCCTCGCCGGCCCGAACGACCTGGCCCTGGTCGTGCTCGCCACCCCCGAGGAGGCCGAGCACTGGCGCTGGACCGGCTGGCTGCCGCACACCCGCACGCTGACCGCGGCCTTCGCGCCCGGCGCCCGCACCGTCGCGGCCCAGGAGGACGACCGCCGGCGGGTGCTCGCCCTGGTCGAGGCGCTGCTGCGGCAGCGGCGGCTGGGCCGGCACGCGATCGCCGAGCAGTTCGTCCCGCACGTGGTGGTGGTGCTTCCAGACGCCGATTCCGTACCGCCCGAGGCCCTCGCCCGCCTGGTCGAGGACGGCCCCCGGGGCGGGATCAGCCTGCTCACGGCGGCCGGGAGCGCCCGCGCGCTGCCGGCCGGGGTCGTGGCGCTGGAGGGCGACGGGATCGACGCGGCGGTCGCCGACCGGGTCGCGCACGCCCTGGCCGCCAACCGGGACGCGGCCGGCGGCGCGGCGCCGCGGATCGCGCCGCTCGGCGAGGTCCTCGGCCTCGGCGGGGAGCCGGCCCCGAGCGCGATCGTGAAGCGCTGGGTGCCGTCCACCCGCGACCGCGGCCTGGCCGCCCCGATCGGCTTCGGCGGCACCGGCCCGCTCGTGGTCGACCTGCGCCGCGACGGCCCCAACGGCATCATCGTGGGCGCGCCGGGCTCGGGCCGGGCCTGGCTGCTGCGCTCCTACCTGGCCGCGCTGGCCGCGACCTACCCGGCCAACCGGCTCACCTTCGTGCTCGTGGACGCCGCCGGCACCACGTTCGCCGAGTGCGCCGAGCTGCCGCACACCGTCGGGCTGTTCACCGGGGACGACGGCTACATGGCCCGGCGGATCCTGGTCTCGCTCGGCGCCGAGGTGCGCCGGCGGGAGGGGGTGCTGCGCCGGCACGGGGTCAAGGACATCGTCGAGATGGAGCGCAAGCACCCGGCCGCGGCCCCGGCCAACCTGCTCATCGTCGTCGCCGAGTTCACGACCGCGCCGCCCGAGTTCGTCACCGGGCTGCGGGAGCTCGCGCGGCGCGGGCGCTCGGCCGGAGTACACCTGCTGCTGTCCACGGCGTTTCCGCACGGCGCCGTCGACGACGACCTGCGCGCCGAGGCGCCGCTGCGCATCGCGCTGCGGGTCGAGGAGGAGCAGGACAGCCTGGAGGTGCTGGAGCGCCCCGACGCCGCCCACCTCTCCCCGCTGCTGCCCGGCCGCGCGTTCGTGCGCACGGTGACGTCGGACCCGGACGCGGTGCAGATCGCCTACGGCGGGGCCCGCTCCCCCGCCGACCGCTCGGCCGGCCCGACCCTGGTCACCGAGTGGCGCTTCGAGTCCGGCCTGCACACCCCGGTGCCCGACCTCGAGGAGCCGGACGCCGCGATCCCCCTCCCCGCGCCGGCCCACGACGGCGAGGTCACCGACCTGCAGCGCCTGGTCGCGGCCATCTCCGGGGCGCACCGGGAGGCGCGGGTGCCCGACCAGCCCAAGGCCTGGCACGCCCCGCTGGACGCCACCTACGACCTCGACGAGCTGCCGGAGCCGCCCGAGACCGGCCGCGACGCCTTCGCCGCGCCGATCGGGATGGTGGACCTGCCCAACGCCCAGGCGGTGCAGGTCTGGCCGCTGGACCTCGACGAGCTCGGGCACCTGCTGGTCTTCGGCCCCACGGGGGCGGGCAAGACGACGCTGCTGGACACGGTGGCGGCCGCGTTCGCCCGGCGCTACGACGCCGCGGCGCTGCGGGTGTACCGCGTCGACGGCACCGACGTCCCGTCCGCCGCGAAGCTGCTGGGCACGATCCGCGGCCTCGTGGCCGAGCGGGCCGCGCTGGCCGAGCCGGACGGCGCCCGCGTCCTCGTCCTCGTCGACGGCCACGACCCGCTGCTGAACGAGGCACTGACGGCGGTCGCGGCGGACGGCAAGGCGGTCGGCGTGCATCTGCTCCTCGCGACCGAGCAGCGCAGCGCCGTGCCGACGTCCCTGTCCCGGCTGATGCCCGGCCGGATCGTGCTGCGCTCGGCGGGCCGAGGCGTCGTGGAGAGCACCGTGGAGCTGCAGATCGCCACGGCGGGGCCGGCCGCCCGTTCGGGTGACGTCGTCACCCCGGCACCGGCCGCGCACGCCGGGGCGAAAGCCCGTGGGGCGGCGAAAACCACAACTCCTGCACAACGCCCCCGCCAGTTGCAGCTGGAGGTCTGAGTACGCTGAACCATCGTGCAGCACAATCCTGGTGAGTACCGTGCGGGCTTCGCCTGCTTCGTCGGCCGTCCCAACGCCGGCAAGTCGACGCTGACCAACGCGATCGTCGGTCAGAAGATCGCGATCACGTCGCCGAAGCCCCAGACCACCCGGCACACCGTGCGCGGCGTGGTCCACCGGCCCGATTCCCAGCTCGTGCTCGTGGACACGCCCGGGCTGCACCGCCCGCGCACGCTGCTCGGCGAGCGCCTCAACGACCTCGTGCGCTCCACCTGGAGCGAGGTGGACGTGATCGGCCTGTGCCTGCCCGCCGACGAGGAGATCGGCCGCGGCGACCGGTTCATCAGCGGCGAGATCGCCGAGCTCAAGGCGACCCTCGTCGCGGTCGTCACGAAGACCGACCTGGTGGACCGCGCCACGCTGGCCAAGCGTCTGCTGGCCGTGCAGGAGCTCGGCGAGTTCGCCGACATCGTCCCGGTGAGCGCCGTCTCCGGCGAGCAGGTCCAGACCCTGGTCGACGTGATGATCTCGCACCTGCCCCGCTCGCCCCAGCTGTACCCGGACGGCATGCTCACCGACGAGCCCGAGCAGATCCTCATGGCCGAGCTCATCCGCGAGGCGGCCCTGGATGGGGTCCGCGACGAGCTGCCGCACTCGATCGCCGTGCTCGTCGAGGAGGTCCTGGAGGAGGACGGGCTGACCCGCATCTACGCCGACATCTACGTGGAGCGCTCCAGCCAGAAGGCGATCGTCATCGGCCACCAGGCGAGCCGGCTCAAGGAGGTCGGCACCCGCGCCCGCCGCGAGATCGAGGACCTGATCGGCGGCCGGGTCTACCTCGACCTGCACGTGCGCGTGGCCAAGGACTGGCAGCGCGACCCGAAGCAGCTGCGCCGCCTGGGCTTCTGATGGCTCCGCGCTCCGCGCTCGCCGCGCCCGGCCCCGCACCGCGCTCCGCCCTCGCCGCGCCCGGCCCCGCACCGCGCGTGGCGGGCGGCGCGGCGTTGCCCGAGGGCCGCCGCTGATGTCCGGGGGTGGCTCGGGTTTCCGGGGGAAGCTCTATCGCGACGACGCCGTCGTGCTGCGGGTGCAGAAGCTGGGCGAGTCGGACCGCATCATCACGCTGTTCACGCGGCACCACGGCCGCATCCGGGCCGTCGCGAAGGGCGTGCGCCGCACCACCTCGAAGTTCGGGGGGCGGCTGGAGCCGTTCGGGCATGTGGACGTACAGCTGCTGGAGGGCCGAAGCCTCGACGTGATCAGCCAGGTGGAGGGCGTCGACCTGTTCGGGCGGCGGTTCCTGGACGACTATTCGCGGTACACGGTGGCCAGCGCCATCGCCGAGACCGCCGAGCGCCTGACGCCCGTCGAGCAGGAGCCGTCGCTGCGGCTGTTCCAGCTGACCCTCGGCGCCCTGCGCGCGCTGGCCGTGGCCGAGCACGCGTGCAGCCTCGTGCTGGACGCGTACCTGCTGCGCGCCATGAGCTCGGCCGGCTGGGCCCCCGCGCTGCGCGAGTGCGCGGTCTGCGGCACGCCCGGCCCGCACCGCGGCTTCTCGATCGCGGCGGGCGGCGCGGTCTGCCCCGACTGCCGCCCACCGGGCGCGGCCCACCCGGCCCCGGCGACGATCGACCTGATGACGGCGCTGGTCGAGGGCGACTGGACGATCGCGGACAACGCGTCCCCGGTCCACCAGCGCGAGGCGAGCGGCCTGGTGGCGGCGCACCTGCAATGGCACCTGGAACGCTCCCTGCGCTCTCTACCCTTGGTCGATCGCGAGGAGCGCCGCCGGTTTCCCTCGCAACCGACCGGCCCCATTGCGCCGCCTACCCCGTTCGCCCCGGCCGGGCCACTCGATGGGCCGGCCGGATCGCTCGCGCCGGTGGAGCCGCTCGACGGCTCGGCCGGACCCCTTGGTCACGCTGGAAAGGAACGTCCGTGAGCAGGAACTTCCGCCCGCCGTCCGCGCACCCCACCGGTGCCCGCCCGCCGGCGCTGCCGAAGGAGGCCGTGCCGCAGCACGTGGCGATCATCATGGACGGCAACGGCCGCTGGGCCAAGGATCGCGGCCTGCCCCGCACCGCGGGCCACACCGCCGGCGAGGCCGCCCTCTTCGACGTGATCGAGGGCGCGCTGGAGCTCGGCGTCAAGTACGTCAGCGCGTACGCCTTCTCGACCGAGAACTGGAAGCGCTCCCCCGACGAGGTCCGCTTCCTCATGAACTTCAACCGCGACGTGATCCACCGCCGCCGCGACGAGTTCCACGAGATGGGCATCCGCGTCCGCTGGGCCGGCCGCCGCCCGAGGCTGTGGCGCTCGGTGATCAGCGAGCTCGAGTACGCCGAGCAGCTCACCCGCCACAACGACCTGCTCACGTTCACCATGTGCGTCAACTACGGCGGCCGCGCCGAGGTCGCCGACGCCGCGGCCCGCATCGCCGCGGACGTGAAGGCGGGCCGCCTGAAGGCCGACCGCATCACGGAGAAGACGTTCGCCCGCTACCTGGACGAGCCCGATCTGCCGGACGTGGACCTGATGATCCGCAGCTCGGGCGAGATGCGCACGTCGAACTTCATGATCTGGCAGGCCGCGTACGCCGAGTTCGTCTCGGTCGACGCCCTGTGGCCCGACTTCGATCGCCGCCACCTCTGGTACGCCTGCGAGGTCTACGCGAAGCGCGACCGCCGCTTCGGAGGGGCCATCCCGAACCCGGTGGCACCGACCCTGACGACCTGAACCCCTCGTTCTCCCGAAATGTCCGGCGCTGGCGCGCCGGACATTTCGGTTATTTCAGCACTTACCGGTCCGTGCGAGTCTGAGCGCAACCCGCACAGCGCGGCACCAACCGTTACATCGTGAAATAAGCGAAAAGTCCGATCGCGGAGCGTCGGACTTTTCGTCGCAGCGTGAGACGACCGCGAACCGGCGTCGCCCGGGCCTCAGTCGGTGACGGCGGCGAAGACCGTCGCGTCCGGCGCCGCCAAGCGGATCAGCGCCGCCGCACAGGCGCCGTCCAGGTGGCATCCGGGCCGCTAACCGCCGGGCGAGGCGTCGCCCGGCCCTCAGTCGGTGACGGTGGCGAAGACCGTCGCGTCCGGCGCCGCCAGGTGGATCGGCGCCGCCGGCGAGACATCGCGCACCGCCGCATGGCCGAGCCCGTCCACCGTCGACGCCTCCGTCACCACCGCCGCCGCCTCCAGCTTCGTCGCGCCCGACGAGACCGCCGACGCCACCGCGAGCTGCAGAGCCGTCAGCGAGAGCGACGGCAGCGCGACGGAGGCGGCGTTGTACGTGCGCCCGTCCTGATCGCGAACGGCGGCCCCCTCGACCGCCCCGATGCGGGCGCGCGCCGCGCGGGCCAGGGTCACCAGCTTGGCGTCCTCGGCGGACAGGTCAGACATCGGCGTGCTGCCTCTCGAAGGTGTCGTGAACGGTCCGGGAAACGGGCCTAGGCATCCGCGTGCTGCCGCTCGGACTCGTGGCTGAGCTGGTCCTCGTCCTCGGGGTCGGCGCGGCGTACGAGCAGCGTGTCGATCCGGTTGCGCCGCCCGGCGGTCCCCTCGGCCACCAGCACCAGCCCGCCCACCACCGCGGTCGCGCCCGGGATCGGGACGCGCCCGAGGGCCTGGGCCAGCAGGCCGGCGACGGTCTCGACCTCGTCGGCGGGCAGCTCGACGTCGAAGACCTCGCCGAGGTCCTCGATGGGCAGGCGGCTCGTGACGCGTACCGCCCCGTCCGGCAGCTCCTCGATCGGCGGCCGCTCGGCGACGTCGTACTCGTCGGTGATCTCCCCGACGATCTCTTCGAGGATGTCCTCGATGGTCACGAGCCCGGCCGTGCCGCCGTACTCGTCGATGATCACGGCCATGTGCGTGCGCGCGGCCTGCATCTCGCGGAGCAGGTCGTCGACCGGCTTGGACTCGGGCACGAAGGTCGCGTCGCGCATGACCTGCGCGACGGGCATCTCGCCCGCGCCGGTCTCGTTGCCGGCGGTGCGGCGCACGAGGTCCTTGAGGTACACGATGCCGAGCACGTCGTCGACGTTCTCGCCCACGACGGGGATGCGCGAGAAGCCGCTGCGCATCGCGAGCATCAGGCCCTGGCGCACGGTCTTGTGGGCCTCGATCCACACCATCTCGGTGCGCGGCACCATGACCTCGCGGGCGATGGTCGTGCCGAGCGCGAAGACGGAGTGGATCATGTCGCGCTCGCCGTGCTCGACGACGCCGCGCTGCTCGGCCAGGTCCACGAGCTCGCGCAGCTCGATGGTGGTGGCGAACGGGCCCTCGCGGTACCCCTTGCCGGGCGTCACCGCGTTGCCGATGAGGATCAGCAGCCGGGCGAGCGGGCCCAGGGCCGTGCCGAGCCAGCGCACCGGCGGGGCGGCGAAGCGGGCGACGTGGTACGCGTGCTGGCGCCCCATCGTCCGCGGGGCCACGCCCACGACGACGAAGCTGATGACGGTCATGACGCCGGCCGTGATCAGCGCGGCGAGCCAGTCCCGGTGCCCGCCGACGGCCGCCGCGGTCTCCAGCGCCACGAGCGTGGTCGCGGTCAGCTCACAGAGGAGCCTCAGGAGCAACAACAGGTTGATGTACCGCGCCGGATCCGCCGCGATCACCTCGAGCGCACCGGAGCCGGGCTTGTTCTCCCGGGCCAGTTCGTGCGCGCGAGCGGGCGAGACGACATTCAGCGCTGCATCGGTCATCGCGAACAGCCCCGCGAGGACCACGAGTCCGGCCGCAGTTGTCAGCAGTGTGACATCGCTCACGGATTCACGACTTTCGCCAGCTCTCCAGCAGTCTCGCCTGGAGGCCGAACATCTCGGCCTCCTCCTCGGGCTCGGCGTGGTCGTAGCCGAGCAGGTGCAGGATGCCGTGCACGGTCAGCAGGGCCAGCTCGTCGATCGCCGCGTGCCCGGCGGCGGCGGCCTGCTTGGCGGCCACCTCCGGGCAGAGCACGATGTCGCCGAGCAGCGCCGGCTCGCCGGCGCCCTCCCCGGGCCCGTGGTCGACGCTGCCCTCGTCCATCGGGAAGGCCAGCACGTCCGTGGGTCCGTCGCCGTCCATCCAGCGGTGGTTGAGCTCCGTCATGTACTCCACGTCGACGCACAGGATCGACAGCTCGGCGAGGGGGTTGACCCCCATCTCGTCGAGGGCGTGCCGCGCCACCGCGAGAATGGTGTCGGAGTTGACGTCGACGCCGGACTCGTTGGCGATCTCGATGGACAACAGCGCTCCCGTGGCTATCTGCGTCGCCCGGGCCGGCCGCCCTGTGCGGCGCGATCCGGGACGGCGCGCACCGGCTGCTGAGCCTCCTGCGCTTCGTCCCAGCGGGCGTAGGCGTCGACGATGTCACTGACCAGCCGGTGGCGCACGACGTCGGCGCTGCCGAGCTGGGCGAAGTGGACATCCTCGACGCCGTCGAGGATCTCACGGACGACCCGGAGACCGGAGCGGGTCCCCCCGGGTAGATCGACCTGGGTCACGTCACCGGTCACGACGATCCGCGAGCCGAAGCCGAGCCGGGTCAGGAACATCTTCATCTGCTCGGGCGTGGTGTTCTGGGCCTCGTCCAGGATGATGAAGGCGTCGTTGAGCGTCCGGCCGCGCATGTACGCCAGCGGCGCCACCTCGATCGTCCCGGCGGCCATCAGCTTCGGGATGGACTCCGGGTCGATCATGTCGTGCAGGGCGTCGTAGAGCGGGCGCAGATACGGGTCGATCTTGTCGTAGAGCGTGCCGGGCAGGAAGCCCAGCCGCTCGCCGGCCTCGACCGCGGGCCGGGTCAGGATGATCCGGTTGACCTGCTTGGCCTGCAGCGCCTGGACGGCCTTCGCCATGGCCAGGTAGGTCTTGCCGGTGCCGGCCGGGCCGATGCCGAACACGATCG
Organism: Dactylosporangium thailandense; assembly: GCF_059739745.1. Taxonomy (NCBI): domain Bacteria; kingdom Bacillati; phylum Actinomycetota; class Actinomycetes; order Micromonosporales; family Micromonosporaceae; genus Dactylosporangium; species Dactylosporangium thailandense. The sequence continues at coordinate 11,290,283 of NZ_AP029195.1, read as the reverse complement.
TGTGCTGGTCGATCGAGTCGACGTAGCGCTTCTGGCCCAGCGTCTTCGGCCGGATGGTGCGGCCGCGCCGGGAGAGGATGTTGAGGGTCAGCACCTCGGCCGGGCGCTCGGTGGTGTTCTGCTGCAGCATGCCGACGGTGCGCCGGACGGTGTCCGGGGTAAGGGTCTCGCCCTTGCGCACCAGTTCGATGAGCTCGCTGAAGATGCGCTCGGCCATGGCGTTGTCCGCGGCCGCGCCGGTGATGGTGATCTCGTTGCCCCGCACGTGCACATCGCTGCTGACCGACCGCTCGACGAGCTTGAGGATCTCGTCGCCGGCCCCGAGCAGCCTGACCATGACGTGCGGGTCGGGAACGGTGATCTTGCTGATGGCCCGCACGGGCTGCTCCGACGTTACTGCCGGCACGGGGTTTGGGGTCTCGGTCATACCTTGGCCGCGTTGGGCCTCTAGCACCTGCTTCCGGGCTCGCTCCAGCCTGGGCTCATGTCCAGGCTCTTCATGGTATCGGCTGCGGGCGCGAGCGACCGGCCTCATTTTTTCCACGGCGCGCTGCGGGGTCCCGGGCGTTGCCCCGAACGCGTTCGGCCGAACATGCCGTCTGCGCCGATTCGGCCACGAACCACCCGGCTGGGCTGGTAGGGAGGCAGTTGACCGATTCACGAAAGGGGGCCGGAGCCATGGTCGAGCGCACCGGATACATCGACGGCGAGCCCTGCTGGGCGGACGTCGTGGCGGCGGACGTCCCGGCCGCGCAGCACTTCTACTCGTCCGTGTTCGGATGGGAGTACGCCGACACCGGCGCCGAGTTCGGCAACTACGTCATGTGCACGAAGGACGGGCGGATCGTGGCCGGGATGAGCCCGCCGATGCCCGGCTCGGAGCAGCTGCCGGCGGCCTGGAGCCTGTACCTCATGTCGCACGACCTCGCCGAGACCTCGCGGCGCATCGAGGAGCACGGCGGCAAGATGCTCGTCGCGCCCATGGACATCCCGGAGAACGGCCGGATGCTCTTCGCCATGGACCCCTCCGGCGCCGCGTTCGGCGCCTGGGAGCCGGGCCGGCACACCGGCTCGCAGCTGTTCGACGAGACCGGCGCCCTGTGCTGGGCCGAGGTGACGACGCGGGAACCCACCGTGACGGACTTCTTCTACCACGGCCTCTTCGGATACCGCCAGACCCGGATCGCCGGGACCACCGACGCCGGGGAGGAGTCGTTCGACTACTCGTCGTGGAGCCTCGGTGACGCCGACCCGGTCGCGGGCCGCCTCACGATGGACTCGGAGTGGGACGGGGTCCAGGCCCACTGGAGCGTCTACTTCGCCACCGACGACACCGACGCCGCGGCCGAGCGCGTCGTGGCGGCGGGCGGCCGCGTGCAGCACGGCCCGTTCGACTCCCCGCACGGCCGCCTGGCCGTGATCGAGGACCCCAACGGGGCCGTGTTCACGATGATCAGCCGCTGAGTCAGAACCGGTGCCCGTCGAAGGCCTCCTGACCCCGGCTGAGGCGGTACGTCGCCCAGTGCATCCGCACCACGGTCCCGTCGGCGTCGCGGGTGAGCCGTAGCAGCTCGCCCGCCTCCCGGCCCGACACGGTGCGGAACAGGTCCGGCGAGCCCTCGACGGCCGCGAACACCGCCGGCGGCAGCTTGCCGGGCGCGTCGACCGCGCGGGCGTGCAGGGTGCCGTCGCGCCAGCTGAAGCCGTACTCGAACCCCTCGCTCCACCACCGTCCGAGCACGCTGCGGTACTGCGGCGGCGCCGGAGGCCCGGGCACCCAGGGCGCGATGGCCGCGGGGTCCTCCTCGACCACGGCCGCGAGCAGCTCGTGCGGCAGCTCGCAGATGTCCCGGGCCGTGCCGGACGATCCCAGCGCCGCCGCCCCGAGCGCCCGCGGCGTGCCGGCCCCGCCGACCCGTCCGTAGGCGCCGGCGAGGAACCCGGGCATGGCCCCGTCGTGCCCGACGTGCACGACCCGCTCGGCGCCCGGCCGCGGGTGCAGGATCAGGCCGAGCCCGAAGCCGCGGGCCCAGAGCACCTCCTCGGTGACCGTCTGCGGCGCGCGCATCTCCTCCACGGTCGCCGCGGACAGCACGGTGCCGTTGGGGTCCATCTCGCGCGGATCGGCGAGGAAGGCGGCCCAGCGCGCCAGGTCGGCCGCGGTGGTCCACAGCTGCGCGGCCGGCCCGACGGCGCCGAAGTCGGTCGACGGCTCCGGGTGCGCGTAGTCGGACCAGGCGTCGACCTGGTATCCGGTCACCGGCCGCTGCGGGGTGACCGCGGTGTCGTGCAGCCCGAACGGGTCGAGGATGCGCTCCTGCAGCACCTCGGCCCACGTCCCGCCGCGCAGCCGCCCGACCAGGTGCCCGAGCAGCGCGATCGCCAGGTTGGAGTAGTGGAAGCGCCGGCCGGGGCGCAGCACCTGCTCGGCCCGGTCCAGCTGGGCCAGCATCTCCTCCAGGTCGGGCGCCCGCATGGTGTCCCAGACGTCGCCGAACGGCTCGCGCTGCAGGCCCGACACGTGTGACAGCATCCGGCCGACGGTGAGCTCGCCGTGGGCCTTCACGGGCAGGTGGCGGGCGATCTGGTCGTCGAGCTCGAGCAGCCCCTCGTCGCGGCACTGCATGACCAGCACGGCCGTGAAGGTCTTGGTGACCGACCCCATCCGCAGCTGACTGCCGGCGTCGACGCCCTCGCCCACCTGGAACGTCCACAGCGGACGGTCGGCGCGGTGGACCGCGACGCTGAGGGCCGGCACTCGGGCGTCCGCCTGCACGTGCCGGGTGATGCGTTCGTACCGCTGCGTCGCCTTCATCGCGACACCATCGGCCCGATCGGCGTACCCCCGAGGATGTGCCCGTGCGCGTGGAAGACCTCCTGGCCGCCGTCGGCGCCGCTGTTGAAGATCAGCCGGTACCCGCTCGCGGCGACCCCCTCGGCCTCGGCCACGGCCGCGACCGTGGCGAGCACCTCGCCGGCCAGCCCCGGGTCGGCCCCGCCCAGCGCGGAGACGTCGGCGTGGTGGGCCTTCGGGATCACCAGCACGTGGACCGGCGCCTTGGGATCGATGTCGCGGAACGCCAGCGTCGTGGCGGTCTCGTGCACCACCGTCGCCGGAATCTCGCCCGCGACGATGCGGCAGAACAGGCAGTCACTCGTCACCAGTGCATCCTAGGGGCCGCCGGCCGCGCACACGGCCGCTCAGCGCGCCGGCGCCACCCGGCGCGACGCACGCGCCGCTCGTGCCGCTGGTGCCGCTGGTGCCGCGCGCCGGCGCCACCCGGCGCGCCGCTCGTGCCGCTCGTGCCGCTCGTGCCGCTCGTGCCGCTGGTGCCACCCGGCGCGACGCACGGCACCAGCGGCGGGGCCTAGGCTGCGCGCATGGCTGCTCAACGGGTCCTCGTCACCGGCGCGGCGCGCGGCATCGGCGCCGCGATCGCGCACGCCTTCGCGTCCACCGGCGCGCGTGTCGCCGTGCACCGGCGCGCCCCCGCCCCGCTCGACCTCCCCGGCGACGGCCACGCCGTGGTGACGGGCGACCTCGCGGACCCGGATGCCGTACGCGCGATGGTCGACGCCGCCGCCGAAGCCCTCGGCGGCCTGGACGTGGTGGTCAACAACGCCGCCGTGTACCTCGAGCACAAGATCACCGAGACCTCGTACGAGCAGTGGCAGACGGCCTGGCGCGACACCCTGGCCGTCGACCTCCTGGCCCCCGCGAACGTGTGCTGGTGCGCGGCCCGGCACCTGCCCCCGGGCGGGCGGATCGTCAACGTCAGCTCGCGGGGCGCCTATCGCGGGGAGCCGGACCATCCCGCGTACGGCGCCGCGAAGGCCGCCCTCAACTCGATGACCCAGAGCCTCGCGAGGGCGCTCGCGCCGCGGGGCATCGCCGTGTCGGCGGTCGCCCCGGGGTTCGTGGCCACCGACCTGGTCGCGGACCTGCTGGCCTCACCGGAGGGCGACGCGATCCGCTCCCAGAGCCCCTTCGGACGCGTCGCGAAACCGGAGGAGGTCGCGGCGGCGGTGCTGTACCTGGCGTCGCCGCAGGCCGAGTGGTCCTCGGGCGCCGTGCTGGACCTGAACGGCGCGAGCTACTTCCGCTGACCGGCCCGATCGCCGAGGGCGTGCGTCGCCGCCGACCTCACCAGCGCCCGAGCCGCACCGACAACGCGGCCACCGCGGCCGCCCCGGCGGTCGAGGTCCGCAGCACCTCCCGGCCGAGCCGGACCGCGGTCCCGCCGATCGCGTCCAGCTCCTCCGGCGCCACCCCGCCCTCCGGCCCGACGACCAGCGTGATCGACCCGGACGCGGGCAGCGGCACCGACGACAGGGGCAGCGCGGCCTCCTCGTGCAGCACCAGCACGGTGCCGGACAGCGCCAGCTGCCGCGTCGTGCACGCCGGCGCGACCTCGGGAATCCACGAGCGGCGGGACTGCTTGGCCGCCTCGCGCACGGTCGAACGCCACCGTTCGAGGGGCCGCTCGTCCTTCCAGCGCGCGATGCTGCGAGCCGCCTGCCACGGCACGATGCGGTCGACGCCGACCTCGGTCAGCAGTTGTACGGCGAGCTCGGCCCGCTCCCCCTTCGCGATGCCCTGTACCACGGTGAGGGCCGGGTCGGGCGCGGGCTCGAAGGTGGGCTCGTCCAGCTCCAGCGTCAGGGCACCCTTGCGCGCCGCGGTGACCACGGCCCGGGCCACGCCGCCGCGCCCGTCGGCGAGCAGCAGCGCCTCGCCCGGCGTGATCCGCTGCACATCGGCAGCGTGATGCCCCTCGGGGCCGTCGAGTACAAAAGACGACCCCGAAGGCAAAGCTGGTACAAGAAACAGCGGCAGGCTCACGCCGCCTCCGCTCCGCTCCGGCGACGCGAGCCAAACCTGTGCCCCTGGTGAGCGGCCCCTCCGCTCCGCTCCGGCGACGCGAGCCAAACCCTGCACCCCAGGTGAGCGGCCCCTCCGCTCCGCTCCGGACCGCTCACGCCGCCTCCGCTCCGCTCCGGCGACGCGAGCCAAACCTGTGCCCCTGGTGAGCGGCCCCTCCGCTCCGCTCCGGACCGCTCACGCGTGCCCGTTGAACGCGTCGCGCATCCGCGAGAAGAAGCCGCCCTGCTTCGACAGCTCGGCGACCTCCTCGCCCCGGCTGCGGGCGAACTCGCGCAGCAGGCGCTCCTGCTCCGGCTCGAGGCGTGTCGGCGTGCGCACGTCCAGGTGGACGTAGAGATCGCCGCGACCGGCGCCGCGCAGGTGGGGCACGCCCTTGCCGCGGATGCGCAGCGTGGAGGTCGGCTGGGTGCCGGCCTTCACGTCGACCGTCTCCTCGCCGTCGAGGGTCTTGATGGTCAGCCGGGTGCCGAGCGCCGCCGCGGTCATCGGCACGGTGACGCGGCAGTGCAGGTCGTCGTCCTTGCGCGAGTACACGTCGTGCGGGCGCTCGTGGATCTCGACGTAGAGGTCGCCGGGCGGGCCGCCGCCGGGGCCGACCTCGCCCTGCTGGGCGAGGCGGATGCGCATGCCGTCCTCGACGCCCGACGGGATCTTGACGGTGAGCGAGCGGCGGGTGCGGACCCGGCCGTCGCCGCCGCAGGTCGCGCACGGGTGCGGGATCACGGTGCCGAAGCCCTGGCAGGCCGAGCAGGGGCGGGCCGAGACGACCTGGCCGAGGAACGTGCGCTGGACCGACTGGACCTCGCCGCGGCCCTGGCAGATCTCGCAGGTCTGCGGGTGGGTGCCCGCCGCGGTGCCGGCCCCCTGGCAGGTGCCGCAGACGATCGCGGTGTCGACCTGGATCGGGGCCTCGACGCCGAACGCGGTCTCGTGCAGGTCGAGGTCGAGCCGCAGGATCGCGTCGGCGCCCGGACGCACGCGCGGGCGGGGCCCGCGGGCGGACTGGGTGCCGAAGAAAGCGTCCATGATGTCCTGGAAGCCCACGAACGCCCCGCCGGCCGGGCCGCCCCCGCCACCGCTGGGCGCGAGCGGGTCGCCGCCGAGATCGACCATCTCCCGCTTGCGCGGGTCGGACAGGACCTCGTAGGCCGCGTTGATCTCCTTGAACTTCTCCTGTGCCGCCGGGTCGGGATTGACGTCCGGGTGGAACTCGCGGGCCAACCGCCGGTAGGCCCGCTTGATCTCATCGGCTGTGGAGTCCCGCTTGACGCCGAGAATCCCGTAATAGTCCTTCGCCACTGAGTCCTATGCCCCTGAGATAGATGTCAACTCTGTGCCAGCAGGTCGCCGACGTAGCGTGCCACGGCCCGCACGGTCGCGATGTTCGCGGGGTAGTCCATGCGGGTCGGCCCGAGCACGCCCATCCCCCCGACCACCATGGTGCCCGGTCCGTAGCCGGTGGCCACGATCGACGCGGTCCGCAGGTCCTCGATCTCGTTCTCGTCGCCGATGCGCACCCGGGTCATGCTGGGCTCGACCTCGCCGAAGAGCTTGAGCAGGATGACCTCCTCCTCGAGCGCCTCGAGGATCGGGCGCAGCGAGCCCTGGAAGTCCAGCAGGCCGCCGCGGGCCAGGTTGGCGGTGCCGGCGAGCGCGATGCGCTCCTCGGACCGCTCGACCAGCGTCTCCAGCAGGACGGTCGACAGCGCCGTCATCGGCGGCCGCAGGCTCGGCGCGGTCTCCTCGACGAGGGCCACCACGAGCGGAGGCGTGTCCGCCAGCCGCTTGCCGACCAGCTTCTCGTTGATCATGCGGCGCAGCTCGGTGACGTCGTCGGCCAGGATCGGCCCCGGGAGGTCGACCAGGCGCTGCTCGACGCGGCCGGTCTCGGCGATCATCACCACCATGAGCCGCGTCGTGGAGATCGGCACCAGCTCGAAGTGCCGCACGCTCGCCCGCGACAGGCTGGGATACTGCACCACGGCCACCTGCCGGGTGAGCTGCGCGAGCAGCCGCACGGTGCGGTGGACCACGTCGTCGAGGTCGACCGCCCCGATCAGGAACCGCTCGATGGCCCGGCGCTCGGCCTGGCTCAGCGGCTTGACCCGGGAGAGCTTGTCGACGAAGAGCCGGTAGCCGGCGTCGGTGGGCACCCGGCCCGCACTGGTGTGCGGCTGTCGGATATATCCCTCCTCCTCCAGCACCGCCATGTCGTTGCGGACGGTCGCCGGGGAGACCCGCAGGTTGTGCCGTTCGACGAGCGACTTGCTCCCGACCGGTTCCTGGGTGGCGACGTAGTCCTCGACGATGGCGCGAAGCACTTCGAGCTTCCGCTCGTCAAGGCCCATGGCACCTCCTCGAGGACTGGCACTCCCAACTCGTGAGTGCCAGTCTACGTCAGTCGCGCGGGGGCACGCGATGATCGTTTGGCGCACGATAGACGCCACGGCCGCTGTACTGGGTAAAACTTGTCCAAAAGAAGTCATGTCGTGTCGCTGGCGCCACTTGATCGATGCACCTACCGTGGCCCCCATGAGTGAACCACCTCGCCCCGGGGAATACGGCATGCCGTCGGACCCCAACTCCGGGTACCCGCCCCAGCCGCCCGTGTCGGGTGGTGGGTACGCTCCGCCGCCGTCGAGCGGCGGCGGGGCCTATGGCACCCCGCCCACGTCGGGCGCCGGGTACGACCAGTCCGGCTACCAGCAGCCGGGTTACCAGCAGCCCGGCTATCAGCAGCAGCCCGGCGGCTACCAGCAGCCGGGTGGGTACCAGCAGCCCGGTTACCAGCAGCCCGGCGCCTACGGGCAGCCCGGCGCGCCGGCCGGCTACGCCAACAGCGACGAGAAGACGTGGGCGCTCATCGCCCACTTCGGCGGAATCGTCGTCGGCTTCATCGCCCCGCTCGTCGCGCTCCTGGCGAAGGGCAACGAGTCGCCGACCGTCAAGGCCCACGCGAACGAGGCCCTGAACTTCCAGATCACGTGGGGCATCGCCATGATCGTGGCGGTCATCGTCTCGATCTGCTCGTTCGGGATCCTGTTCTTCCTGCCGTTCCTGGTGTGGATCGTCATCATCGTCTTCGCCATCCTCGGCGGCATGAAGGCGAACAACGGGGAGCTGTACCGCTACCCGATGACGTTCCGCTTCATCAAGTAGGACCCAGCTTCCAGGAGGGGCGGCCCATCGGGCCGCCCCTGCTTACGTCAGCGCCCGGGCCACGCCATCGGCCAGCAGACGGCCACGCAGCGTGAGCACCGCGCGGCCCGCCGCGAACGCGTCCGGGTCCAGCTGCCCGTCGGCGAGGCAGTCGCGCGCGCCCGCGAGCCCGGCGGCGTCGAGCACCTCCAGCGGCAGGCCGTCCGCGAGCCGGATGCGCAGCAGCACGTCCTCCAGGTGCCGCTCGTCCGGCGTCAGTACCTCCCGGGCCTGCCCCGGCGACGCGGAGTCCGCGAGCCGCGCGGCATAGGTGTGCGGGTGCTTCACGTTCCACCAGCGCACCCCGCCGACGTGGCTGTGCGCGCCCGGCCCGAGCCCCCACCAGTCCCCGCCGCGCCAGTACAGCTCGTTGTGCCGGCACGGCGAGTCCCTCGACCAGTTCGAGACCTCGTACCACGTGAAGCCCGCGGCGTGCAGGGCCTCGTCGGCGGCGAGGTAGCGGTCGGCGGCCACGTCGTCGTCGGGGTACGGCAGCTCGCCGCGGCGCATCCGGGCGGCCATGCGCGTGCCGTCCTCGACGATGAGCGCGTACGCGCTGACGTGGTCGACCCCGGCGTCGACCACGGTCGCGAGGGACCCCGCGAAGTCCTCGGGCCGCTCCCCCGGCGTGCCGTAGATCAGGTCCAGGTTGACCCGCTCGAATCCGGCCGCCCGGGCCTCGGCGGCGGCCGCGGCGGGCCGGCCGGGCGTGTGCCGGCGGTCCAGGACGGCCAGCACGTGCGGCGCGGCCGACTGCATGCCGAGGGAGATGCGGTTGAAGCCGGCCGCGCGCAGCTGCCGCAGCCCGGCGAGGTCGACGGACTCGGGGTTGGCCTCGGTGGTCACCTCGGCGCCGGCGGCCAGGCCCCAGGCGCGGTCGATGCCCTCCAGGATGCGGCCGAGCTCGGACGGGGGCAGCAGCGTCGGGGTGCCGCCGCCGAAGAAGACGGTGTCGACCCGGGGCGGGCGCACGACCTTGGCGGCGAGGGCCAGCTCGTCGAGCACCTGCTCGGCGTAGCCGGCGCTGAGCACGCCCTCGCTCGCGGTGTAGGTGTTGAAGTCGCAGTACCCGCACCGCGTGGCGCAGAAGGGCACGTGGACGTACACCCCGAAACCCTCGCGACCGGCGCCGTCCGCGACCCCGTCGGGCAGCGAACCGTCGCGGGGAATCGGCTCGCCTTCTGGCAGTGATCCGGGCATCCCACTAGTGTGCCCGCATGTCTCTGGTGCTCTCGGAAACCGCACGGGGCGTGGCGACGCTCACCCTGGACAGCCCGGCCAACCGCAACGCGCTGTCCACGGCCCTGATCGAGGAACTGCTCGCGGCGCTGGCCGCGGCCGACGCCGACCCGTCGGTCCGCGCGATCGTGCTGACCCACACCGGCCCGGTCTTCTGCTCCGGCGCGGACCTGAAGGAGACGGCGGCCGCGTTCGGCTCGGGCAGACCGCCGGTGAGCCGGCTCGGCGACGTGCTCGCCGCGATCTGGGAGGGCCGCAAGCCGGTCGTGGCGCGGGTCGCGGGGCCGGCCCGGGCCGGCGGCCTGGGGCTGATCGCCGCCGCCGACATCGCGGTGTGCGCGAGCACCGCCACGTTCGCGTTCTCCGAGGTGCGCATCGGGGTGGTCCCCGCGGTGATCTCGGCCACAGTGCTCCCGCGGCTGGACCGGCGGGCCGCGGCCGAGCTGTTCCTCACCGGCGCCACGTTCGACGGGGCCCGGGCCGAGCGCATCGGGCTGGTGACCGCGGCGGTGGACCCCGACGGGCTCGACGCCGCGGTGGACGCCTACGTGCGCGACCTCGTCCGGGGCGCCCCCGGGGCCCTCGCCGGCACCAAGGAGCTGCTGCGGACGCCGAAATCCGACAGCTTCCGCGACGAGATCCGGGCGATGACCGAGCTGTCCGTCGCCTACTTCGGCTCGCCCGAGGGCGTCGAAGGAATCGCCGCATTCCGCGAGAAAAGGGACCCGAACTGGGTACCCGACGGCGCCGCCTGACCGGGTCGGCTGGTATCTGCCACGTACGCTGTTCGACCTGACGACTGGGAGGTGGACGTGCGTGCGCGACGACTGGTGACGATCGCGGCCCTGGCGGCCGTGGCCGTGGCGCTGTGCGCGTACGTCGTGATCAACCGCATCAGCGAGAACATCCCGCTGACCGTCGCCACCGGCCGCGCCTGCGTGGTGAGCGCCGGCAACGCGGCCGTCGGGGCGACCGGGGACGCCTCCGAGGTCGAGCTCGACGCCGAGCAACTGGCCAACGCGGCCACCATCACCGCGGTCGGGCTGACCCGCAAGATCCCGCACCGCGGCCTGGTCGTCGCGCTGGCCACCGCCTGGCAGGAGTCGAAGCTGGAGAACCTGACCGGCGGCGACCGGGACTCGATCGGGCTGTTCCAGCAGCGGCCGAGCCAGGGCTGGGGCAAGCCCGAGCAGATCGCCGACCCGCGCTACGCGGCCGGGCAGTTCTTCACCGCGCTGCTCAAGGTCAAGGGCTGGGAGCAGATGCGGGTCACGGACGCGGCCCAGCAGGTGCAGCGCAGCGCGCACCCCGAGGCCTACGAGAAGTGGGCCGACGAGTCCGAGACGATGGTCAACGCCCTCAGCGGCGAGGTGGCGGGCGCTGTCGCGTGCACGGTCACCGAGGAGTCCAGCCGCGGCCCCGAGGCGGCCCGCTCCCTGAGCGCCGACCTGAAGCTGGACTGGGGCAGCGTCAAGACCGCGGACGTGAACAACCTCGTCGGGGTGGCCCTGAAGGTCGGCGAGAAGAAGACCGGCTGGCAGTACGCGCACTGGCTGGTCGCCCACGCCCAGGAGCGCGGGGTGAAGCGCGTCGTCTACGGCGACATGCAGTGGACGGCCACGAGCGGAGCGTGGGCGCACGTAACGGAGCGTGGCGGCATCGACGCCGGTCCCGGTGGGGAGCGGGTCGTCGCCGAGGTCTACTGAAGACCTTGACGTTGCTCGCGAGCAGCGGGTTGTCGCCCTTTCGGACATTGTCAGGTGGCCAACTCCCAAGTCGGCCCCATATGCACCTCGCGTTACCATCGGGTCGTTCGAGACCACGCGAGCGAAAGACCAAAGTAAGGGGAGGACATGACGTCCGCTGCACCCGACTACGGCGATCTCACCGGCTACGAGCCGATCAGCGAGACCGACCGCAAGGAGTTCCTGGACAACGGCTTCCTGCTGGTCCGCAACGTCCTCACGGAGGACCACCGGGCCGCGCTCGAGGCCGCGATGGACCGGGTCTACGAGGAGGAGAAGGCGGCCGGCTCCAAGAGCATGAAGAAGGACGGCACGCTGCACCTGCTGGGCTTCCTCAACCGCGACGAGCTCTTCGGGCACCTGCTGACCCAGCCGACCATCTTCCCCTACATGTGGGGCCTGGCCGGGTGGAACATCTACACGCACCACAACCACCTGGACGTCACGCCGCCCACCTCCGAGGAGGAGCCGCCCTCGTGGGGCTGGCACCAGGACGGGTATCGCCAGAACTCCGACCCGGAGACCATGGACCCGAACCTGCCGCGGCCCATGTTCTCGCTGAAGGTCGCCTACGTGATCTCCGACCTCTCGGAGACCGGCCGCGGCGCCACGAAGGTCATCCCGGGCAGCCACCTGTGGAACTCCCTGCCCCGCCCGGCCGACACCACGGTGCACAACCCCGACCCCGAGGGCACCGTCGAGATCACGGCGAACCCCGGTGACTGCTTCATCTTCGATCGGCGCCTCTGGCACTCGCGGTCGCCCAACTACTCGGACATCACCCGCAAGATGCTGTTCGTGGGCTACACCTACCGGTGGATCCGCATCCTCGACGACATGCCGATCGACTTCCAGGGCGAGTGGTGGAACAACCGCACCCCCGTGCAGCGTCAGCTGCTCGGTGAGGCGAGTCACACCGCGAACTACTGGGGCATCAACTGGAACGGTTACATCGACGAGGAGATTCCGCTCCGCAAGGAGCTGAAGACCCGCGGCCTGCTCGACCGTTCTATTCCCTGGCTGCGATAATCAAATCTCGGCACACACGCGAATGGCCCCCGGATTCGGATCCGGGGGCCATTCGCGTTCAGCTGGTGGTGAAACTTACAGGGCGCGGCGACCGCGGCCCGCGAAACCGGCCACCAGGGCCACGCCGATGGCGGCCACGACGACCTGGACCAGCAGCTCGCCCCAGTCGACACCCGGGGTGTCGGTGGCGATGCCGATCGCGTTCGCGATCAGGGTGCCGAGGAACGCGGCGATGATGCCGACGACGATGGTCAGCCAGATCGGCAAGTTCTGACGGCCGGGGACGACCAGCCGGCCGAGGGCGCCGATGATGAGACCGACGATCAGCGCGGTAATGATTCCGGTGACAGTCACTGGTCTTCCTCCTTGTACCAAGCTCAACCAGGGGGCGTTGCTTTGCGGTTGAACTTGTATTGCCCCCGGTCTCAGGGAGCCAAACGTACGGAAGATCGACGAACGACGGGATTGCGCAATACCGAGTCCATTGACGGAAAAGCCATCTCGGGCGGATCGTCCAGGGACAGCCAGGTGTACTCGCTGCCCTCCCCCGGGTCGAGCACGATCTCGCCCGCGGTGATGGTGGCGAGCCAGAAGCAGTCCAGCACCGGCAGCCGCTCGCCCTGGAAGTCGTACGACCCGATGAACATCCCGGCGAACTCGCCGAGCTCGACGGTCACGCCCAGCTCCTCGCGGGCCTCGCGCACGGCCGCCTCGGCGGGGTGCTCGAAGCCGTCGCAGAAGCCGCCAGGGAGGTCCCAGTAGCCCTTGCGGGGCTCGCGGGCCCGCCGGATGGCCAGGAACGTCTCGTCGCGCAGGATGACGACGGTGCCGGTGGGGCGCGGGTTGAGGTAGGTCTCGTAGCCGCACGCGGCGCACCTGGCGGGCGGGTCACCCGTGGGCGCGCCGCAGCGGGGGCAGTGCCGCATTACTTCTTCGGCTTGTCGGCGCCGGAGGTGTCGGAGGTTGACAGGGCGGCGATGAACGCCTCCTGCGGCACCTCGACCCGGCCCACCATCTTCATCCGCTTCTTGCCTTCCTTCTGCTTCTCCAGCAGCTTGCGCTTGCGGCTGATGTCACCGCCGTAGCACTTGGCGAGCACGTCCTTGCGGATGGCGCGGATCGTCTCGCGGGCGATGATCCGGCTGCCGATGGCGGCCTGGATCGGCACCTCGAACTGCTGGCGCGGGATGAGCTTCTGCAGCTTGCCGGCGATGGTGACGCCGTAGTTGTACGCCTTGTCCTTGTGCACGATCGAGCTGAACGCGTCGACCGCCTCGCCGTGCAGCAGGATGTCGACCTTCACCAGGTCGGAGGCCTGCTCGCCGCTGGGCTCGTAGTCGAGGCTGGCATAGCCCTTGGTCCGGCTCTTGAGCTGGTCGAAGAAGTCGTAGATGATCTCGCCGAGCGGCAGCGTGTAGCGCAGTTCGACCCGATCGGCGGACAGGTAGTCCATGCCCAGCAGCGAGCCGCGGCGGCCCTGGCAGAGCTCCATGACCGCGCCGACGAAGTCGTTGGGGGTCAGCACGGTGGCCCGGACGGTCGGCTCGAAGATCTCGCCGGTCTTGCCGTCAGGGAACTCGCTGGGGTTGGTGACCGCGACCTCGGTGCCGTCGGTGGTGATCACGCGGTACACCACGTTGGGCGCCGTGGAGATCAGGTCGAGGTTGAACTCGCGCTCCAGCCGCTCCTGGATGATCTCCAGGTGCAGCAGGCCGAGGAAGCCGCAGCGGAAGCCGAAGCCGAGCGCGAGGCTGGTCTCGGGCTCGTAGACCAGGGCCGCGTCGTTGAGCTTGAGCTTGTCGAGGGCGTCGCGCAGCAGCGGGTAGTCCGAGCCGTCGATCGGGTACAGGCCCGAGTACACCATCGGCTTGGGGTCCTTGTAGCCCCCCAGCGGCTCGGTCGCCGGCTTCGCGTTGATGGTGACCGTGTCACCCACCCGCGACTGGCGCACGTCCTTCACGCCGGTGATGAGGTAGCCCACCTCGCCCGCCCCGAGCCCGGTGCTCTTGATCGGCTCGGGCGAGATGACGCCGATCTCCAGCAGCTCGTGCACCGCGCCGGTGGACATCATGCGGATGCGGTCGCGGGCCTCGATCCGCCCGTCGACCACCCGGACGTAGGTGACCACGCCCCGGTACACGTCGTAGACGGAGTCGAAGATCATCGCCCGGGCCGCGCCGGCGGAGTCGCCGGTCGGGGCCGGCAGCTGCCGCACGATCTCGTCCAGCAGGTGCGCGACGCCCACACCCGTCTTGCCCGAGACGCGCAGGCAGTCGTCCGGCTCGCAGCCGATGAGGTGGGCCAGCTCCTCCGCGTACTTCTCCGGCTGCGCGGCCGGCAGGTCGATCTTGTTGAGCACGGGGATGATCTGCATGTCGTTCTCGAGCGCGAGATACAGGTTGGCCAGCGTCTGCGCCTCGATGCCCTGGGCGGCGTCGACGAGCAGGACGGCCCCCTCGCACGCGGCCAGGCTGCGCGAGACCTCATAGGTGAAGTCCACGTGGCCCGGCGTGTCGATCATGTTCAGCACGAACTCGTCGCCGGCCAGGCCGCCCTCGCGAACCTTCCACGGCATACGCACGGCCTGGCTCTTGATCGTGATGCCGCGCTCGCGCTCGATGTCCATGCGGTCGAGATACTGGGCCCGCATCTGCCGCGCCTCGACCACCTCGGTCAGCTGCAGCATCCGGTCGGCCAGCGTCGACTTCCCGTGGTCGATGTGGGCGATGATGCAGAAGTTGCGGATCCGGTCCGGCACGGTGGCGCCGGGGCGGTTCGCGCCGGGGTCGATCGTCGGTGGCACAGGCGTCCGTTCTCCATCGGGCTGGGGATCGCATATATCGTCCCACGCCCGCCGCGAAACTGGCTCACGGCCGTACCCTGCGGCAATCTCCCCGGCCGGCACTTTCGGAGAAAACCGGACGTTCGGCGCATGAACCGGGCACCATAGGGTACGAACCCGGAGCCACGCCCACCCGAGAGACCCGTGAGAGCCGACCGAGAGGACATCGAGAGGCCTGCATCGAATACTGGATCGCGGTCCCCCGATCACGTCCGGAACGGGGGTCGGCGAGACCGGCTGCGCAACCGACCTCGCCGAGCGGGCGTCACTTGGGGACCGGAACAGGCACGCTCCGGAGCGGGTCCAACTCCATAGGCAGTGAGACCAGCCGCAGCGTCAGAGCAGCGCGCCCTCGTCGTGGAGCCAGTCCACGAAGCCGAGGGCCACCACGGCCGCGCAGTCGACGAGCTCGGCAACGAGTGCCTCGTGCGCGCCCGACAGCAGCGGCACCTGCATCTCGGCATAGATGGGCAGCTGGCCACGGTCGGTCGCGTCGCCGACGTAGGCCTTGTAGAAGCGCCGGGTGTGGTTCCACTCGTTGATCACCCGGTAGGCCCGGTCGGCCCAGTCCGGCGGAACCGTCGCGTGCGGCCGCGCCCGGATGACCAGGATCTCGTCCGCCGGCCCCTCCAGCGCGAACAGCACCGCGTGGCGCTCCCAGAGCGCGAGCAGGCTGCCGTCGCCGTCCGTCAGGTAGCGGATGTCGAGCTTCTCGAGGGCCTCCGCGACCCGTGGCAGTGTCACCGGCGCGATCCCGCCGGCGCCGTCCTCCTGCGGCTTCTCGCACGCTCCGTCGATCGTCGGGGTTGCGTCTTCCCGCGGCAGCTGAGCCACGATCGAGTCGGTCTTCGACCCACTCGCCTGCTCGGCCCGCCATGGCCACCTTGGCATCGTCCCGGCTCCCTGCTCCCCCGTGCGCCTCCACCCGCATGTGCGGTCCGTCGCCAACCGAATTCGCTCGGCGGTGGACCCGAAAGAGGACGGTACCCGTTCGGTCGAGTTTCAGCAGCCCCCAATTTCACCCTCGCACCACCCGTTCGGGTGAGGGTCTTACAGCCGTCTATCCGATGAGCAGTGATCCGCCCGCCCGATGCCAGGCAGAGCCATATGCGCAGGCCAGGGCCGTCCACGGGCCCGAAATCCGGACATCGACCAAGTCTGGCGGGCCGCCGCCGACGAACCCCATGCGGATGACCGCCTGGACGAGACGCTGCGTGACGGGTATACGCCGGCCCGCCTCCGTGGTGACCACGATGGGCTCATGATCGAGCAGCGCGTCGCGCAGGACCCGGGAGCCGACCGGGCGGCCGCCGACCCCCTCGGCGGCGGCGGTGCGCAGAGTCTCCGCGGCCGCCGCGCCGACCCGCAGGACATCGGCCGCCGGGATGCGCTCGACCACCGTCCCGGGGATCGGCGGCAGCGACCAGCGCCAATCCGTGTCCCGCGATGCGGGAAGCTCGCCATCGACCGACGTGAGCAGATCGCGGGCCGAGACGGTCCGGTCCCGGGACACCGCGGCGGCGATGCCGCGGGTCACGAGCACCCCCCACGGCAGCCGCGACCACAGCGCCACCCGCTCCCCCGCGGGCCGCAGCCGCACGACGGCGGCCGGGTCGAGCCGGGCCACCCGCGCGGCGAACGCGCAGACGTCGGAGCGGCCGGATTCGGCCAGCCAGGCCACTATCCGAGCCAGGGCGAGAGGAACTCGCGCTCGATGTCGCGGACCCGGCGGGGGCGCCCGGCCTCGAGGTCGTAGGGCACGCAGACGGTCCGCGCCCGGGACGCCAGCTCGTCGCCGTCGAAGAGCTCGTACGCCACGATCAGCCGCGACGCCTTGATCTCCTCGATCCACAGCTCGATGCGCACCGGGTCGCCGTAGTCGATCGGCCGGAGATAGTCGATCTCATGACGTGAGATGACGATGCCGTTCTCGAACGACTCCAGGCCGGCCGCGCGGGCGGCGGTGAACATCAGCGCAACGCGCGCCTCCTCGTAGAGCGTGAGGAAGCGCGCGTTGTTGACGTGCCCGTACGCGTCCAGATCGGACCAGCGCAGGGCGCAGTGGTAAATGAAGCGGGCCACTACTGTCGGCTGCTGTCAGTCGCGGGTGAGCTTGCGGTAGGTCACGCTGTGTGGCCGGGCCGCCTCGGGGCCGAGCCGGTCGACCTTGTTCTTCTCGTAGGACTCGAAGTTGCCCTCGAACCAGAACCACTTGGCCGCGTTCTCGTCGTCGCCCTCCCAGGCCAGGATGTGCGTGGCCACCCGGTCCAGGAACATCCGGTCGTGGGAGATGACCACGGCGCAGCCAGGGAACTCCAGCAGCGCGTTCTCCAGCGAGGACAGCGTCTCGACGTCGAGGTCGTTGGTCGGCTCGTCCAGCAGCAGCACGTTGCCGCCGATCTTGAGCGTCAGCGCCAGGTTGAGCCGGTTGCGCTCGCCGCCGGAGAGCACCTTGGTCGGCTTCTGCTGGTCGGGGCCCTTGAAGCCGAACGCGGCCACGTAGGCCCGCGAGGGCATCTCGACCTTGCCGACCATGAGGTGGTCCAGGCCGTCGGAGACGACCTCCCAGACGGTCTTGTCGCCGTCGAGGCCGGTCCGGTTCTGGTCGACGTAGGACAGCTTGACCGTCTCGCCGACCCGCACCACGCCCTCGTCCGCCGTCTCCAGCCCGACGATGGTCTTGAACAGCGTGGTCTTGCCGACGCCGTTCGGGCCGATGATGCCGACGATGCCGTTGCGCGGCAGCGAGAACGACAGCCCGTCGATCAGCACGCCGCGCTCGTGGAAGCCCTTGACCAGGTCCTTGGCCTCGATGACCATGTTGCCCAGGCGCGGGCCCGGCGGGATCTGGATCTCCTCGAAGTCCAGCTTGCGGGTCTTCTCCGCCTCGTTGGCCATCTCCTCGTAGCGCTCGAGGCGGGCCTTGGACTTGGTCTGGCGGGCCTTGGCGTTGGAGCGGACCCACTCGAGCTCCTCGGAGAGGCGCTTCTGCAGCTTCTGGTCCTTGCGTCCGGCAACCGCCAGCCGCTGGGCCTTCTTCTCCAGGTAGGTCGAGTAGTTGCCCTGGTAGCCGTGCACCTGGCCGCGGTCGACCTCGGCGATCCACTCGGCCACGTGGTCGAGGAAGTACCGGTCGTGGGTGACGGCCAGCACGGCGCCCGCGTACTTCTGCAGGTGCTGCTCCAGCCAGTTCACACTCTCGGCGTCGAGGTGGTTGGTGGGCTCGTCCAGCAGCAGCAGGTCGGGCGCCTCGAGCAGCAGCTTGCACAGCGCGACCCGCCGGCGCTCACCCCCGGAGAGCTGGGTGACGTCGGCGTCGGGGGCCGGGCAGCGCAGGGCGTCCATGGCCAGCTGCAGCTTGGAGTCGATGTCCCACGCGTCGGCGTGGTCGAGCTCCTCCTGGAGGCGGCCCATCTCCTCCATCAGCTCGTCGGTGTAGTCGGTCGCCATGAGCTCGGCGACCTCGTTGAACCGCGCGAGCTTGGCCTTGGTGTCGGCGACGGCCTCCTCGATGTTGCCCAGGACCGTCTTGCTCTCGTTGAGCGGCGGCTCCTGCAGCAGCATGCCGACGGTGTAGCCGGGCATGAGCCGGGCCTCGCCGTTGCTCGGCTTGTCCAGCCCGGCCATGATCTTGAGCAGGCTCGACTTGCCGGCGCCGTTCGGGCCGACGACACCGATCTTCGCGCCGGGCAGGAACGACAGCGTGACGTTGTCGAGCACGACCTTGTCGCCGTGCGCCTTGCGCGCCTTCTCGAGCACGTAGATGTACTGCGCCACGGTGCGCCCCTACCTCCGGTCAGCTTGCGTACGGGAATCGCCCCAATCTTTCCAGGCCCGGCGCCGAGTGCCCAACCCACCCCTCAGGCGGGCGGGTAGGCTTGGATCACTCCGTAGGTCTTCGAGCCGATCGCCAGGCTCCGGGGCGTGACGGTGTAGGTGGTCCCGTCATTGGTGACGGAGTACGACCGGTTCTTGGCGTCCTCGGTGGCGCCCGGGCGCAGCAGCCCGTTCTTGCCCTCCTCAGGGATCTCGCCGCCGTCCTCGTCGGCCCAGTTCTCGAGGCGGTCGTGGCCCTGGTACCACAGCCCGGAGCCGTCCTTCTCGCGGCAGATCCAGGCCTCCTTGTTGTTGCCGGTCCGCACGTACTGCACCAGCTGCATCGGCACCGCCGCGCCCGGGTCCTGCTTGAGGGCGCCCGCGCTGACGAACTGCGGGCAGGCGCGCGGCCGCGCCGGGTTGGCGGCGCTGGTCGCGGCTCCGGAGGGCACCGCCAACGGACCGTCACCGGCGGTTGACTTATTCTCATCAATGTCACGTAAGCCGAGGACGTACCCGAAGAGGGCGCCGATGACGGTGAGGATGAGCAACGAGAGACCGACGACGGTGACGGTCCGGCTCGACTCCCGTACGGGTTCGACATCGATGCGCGACATGCACAGCAGGATCGCACCTGTGAGCCAGCACTCCGCATGCTGCCAGGTCGCACTCGGGATCAGTAGGCTGAAAGTACGAGGGTGGATCACCCAGGGGGAGGACTCGACACGTGGCTGGAGACAGTGCATTCGTAGTGGTCGCCAACCGGTTGCCCGTCGACAAGGTGGTGGGCCCGGACGGTGAGGTCAGCTACCGCAGGAGCCCGGGCGGGCTGGTGACGGCGCTCGAGCCCGTGCTCGAACAGCGCAACGGGACCTGGGTCGGCTGGCCCGGCGGGAGCGGGGACACCGACGCCCAGGAGGAGACGTTCGAGGCCGGCGGGATTCATCTGCACACCGTGCCGCTCAGCGCGGGCGAGATCGAGCGCTACTACGAGGGCTTCTCCAATTCCAGCCTCTGGCCGCTCTATCACGACGCCGTGGAGACGCCGATCTTCAAACGACGATGGTGGGAGTCGTACCGTCTGGTCAACGAGCGATTCGCGAAGGCGGTCGCCGACGATGCCGCGCCGGGCGCCACGGTGTGGGTGCAGGATTACCAGTTGCAACTCGTGCCGGCCCTGTTGCGCGAGTCCCGGCCCGATCTCAAGATCGGATTTTTTCTGCACATCCCATTCCCGCCCGTCGAACTGTTCATGCAACTACCGCGCCGCGCGGACATTCTCAAGGGTCTGCTCGGTGCCGATCTGGTTGGTTTCCAGCGGCCACTCGGCGCGCAGAACTTCGTCCAACTGGCCCGACATCTGCTCGGCACTCGCGTGCGCCGCGGAATCGTGGAGTGGGAGGGCCGCACCGTGCGCGCCGAGGCGTTCCCGATCTCGATCGACGTCGAGGAGATGCGGCGTCTCGCCGCCTCGCCGGAAGTGCAGGCCAGGGCGGCCGCGATCCGCACCGAGCTGGGCGAGCCCCGCACGATCATCCTGGGCGTGGACCGGCTCGACTACACCAAGGGCATCGAAAGGCGCCTCAAGGCATTCAGGGAACTGCTGTCGGATGGACGACTCACGGCGCCCGAGACGGTGATGGTACAAGTGGCTACGCCGAGCCGGGAGCGGGTGGAGCACTACCAGACGCTCCGGGTGAACGTCGAGCGTGAGGTCGGGCGGATCAATGGGGAGTACGGACGAGTTGGCCAACCGGCCGTGCACTATCTCCATCAGTCGTACAGTCGGGCTGAGTTGGCGGCGTTGTATGTTGCGGCCGACGTGATGATGGTGACTCCGCTGAGGGATGGCATGAACCTGGTGGCCAAGGAGTATGTCGGTGCCCACGCCGACGGCCGGGGCGCCATCGTGCTTTCGGAGTTCGCGGGCGCGGCCGCCGAGCTGCGCCAGGCGTACCTGTGCAATCCGCACGACCTCGACGGGGTGAAAGACGCACTCATGCGTGCGATCCATGTCGACCCGGTCGAGGGCCGCAAGCGAATGCATGCTATGCATTCCCACCTGCGCGCCCACGATGTCCGAACCTGGGCGGACTCGTTCCTGGACGCGCTCGGCGCCGCATCATGACCCGCCCGTCGGCACGGCGCCTGCTCGACCGCACAGCTCCAACCGCTCGGCACCCTGACGAAGACTTCGTCGAGCAAACAGTCGAACACCTCGTCGAACACCCTGTCGAACACCCTGTCGAACACCCTGAATGCACAACTGACTTCCACGAACAGGCCGGACATGAACCAGACCTCGGCGACAGGCAACGGCCTCTCGCTCGACCCGGACCTCCGCGCGGCGGTGCTACGTGTCGCCCGCGTGCCCAACCTCTTGGTGGCATGTGACTACGACGGCACCCTCGCGCCGATCGTCGCGGACCCCACCAAGGCGACTCCGACCGCCGAGTCCGTAGCCGCCGTGCGCGCCCTCTCGTCGCTGCCGCAGACGACGGTGGGCGTGATCAGCGGCCGGGCCCTGCGTGACCTTGCCGCCCTGTCCCGCCTCCCCGCCGAGGTGCGCCTCGTCGGCAGCCACGGCTCCGAGTTCGACGTCGGCTTCGTCGACGAGCTGCCGCCCGAGCGCCAGCAGCGGCGCGGCGAGCTGCAGGCCGCGCTCAACGCGATCTGCCGGGACCAGCCGGGCGTCCGGCTGGAGAGCAAGCCCGCGAGCATCGCGGTGCACACCCGGGCCGCGCCGCGGGACGTGGCCCAGCGGGTCTTCGACGCCGTGCGCAGCGGGGCGGCGCTGTGGCCCGACATCGAGGTGACCACCGGCAAGGAGGTCATCGAGCTCTCGGTGGTGCCGACCGACAAAGGCCTGGCCGTCGACGCGCTGCGCATGCAGGTGTCGGCGAGCGCGGTGGTCTACCTCGGCGACGACGCCACCGACGAGAAGGCCTTCGCCCACCTGCACGGCCCTGACCTCGGCATCAAGGTCGGGACGGCCGACGAGGAGACGCAGGCCCGCTTCCGCATCGACGGCGCGGAGGCGGCGGTGGCCGTGCTCGAGCTGCTGCTGTTCACCCGGCGGCGCTGGCTCTTCGGCGAGCAGGCGGTGCCGATCGAGCGGCACTCGATGCTCTCCAACACCCACACCGTCGCCCTGCTCACGCCGGCCGCCCGGGTCACCTGGCTGTGCCACCCGAAGCCGGACTCGGGCGCGGTCTTCGCCGACCTGCTCGGCGACACGGCGGCCGGGCACTTCACGGTGCAGCCGGAGAAGGGCGGCACCCCGCTCGGGCAGCGCTACCGGCCGGGCACCATGACCGTGGAGACCCGCTGGTCGGGCCTCACCGTCACCGACTGGCTGGACCACCACCGCACCGGCAACTCGCTGATCCGTGTGCTGTCGGGCAGCTCCCGGGCCCGCATCGACTTCGTCCCGCGCCCGGACTTCGGCCAGGTGCACATCCGCCTCCAGCCGCTCGGCGGCGACGGGCTGCTGGTGCTGGGCTCCAACGAGCCGATCGCGCTGTACTCCCCCGGCATCGAATGGGAGATCAGCTCCGACGGCCACAGCGACATGGCCCGCGCGACGGTCGACCTCAGCGCGGTCGGCGGCACGGCCATGCTGGAGCTGCGGCTCGGCACCGACTCGATCGAGGCGCCGCGGGTGGCGCTGACCGAGCGGCAGATCGCGGCCGAGGCCGCCTGGCGCGACTGGTCGGAGTCGCTCAAGCTGCCCTCGGTCGCCAAGGACCTGGTCCGGCGCAGCGCGCTCACCCTGCGCGGCCTGTGGCACAAGCCCAGCGGCGCGATCCTGGCCGCCGCGACCTCCTCGCTGCCGGAGGAGATCGGCGGCTCCCGCAACTGGGACTACCGGTACTGCTGGCTCCGCGACGCCTCCCTGACCGCCAAGGCACTCGTCGACCTCGGCTCCACCGAGGAGGCCGAGTCCCTGGTGCGCTGGACGCTGCGGGTGTCCGACAACACCGACGGGCACCCGGAGCGGCTCCACCCGCTCTACACCCTCGACGGCACCGAGCTCGGCCCCGAGGCCGTGATCGAGGCGCTGCCCGGCTACGCGGGCTCCCGTCCCGTGCGCATCGGCAATGCGGCCAACGGCCAGGTGCAGCTCGACGTGTTCGGCCCCGTCGCCGACCTCATCTGCGCCCTCGCCGACGTGCGCCCGCCCGAGGAGGGCGACTTCGCGCTCATGAACGCGATGGTCGAGGCCGTCGAGCGCCGCTGGCACGAGCCGGACCACGGCATCTGGGAGGCCCGCCGACGCCCGCGGCACTACGTCTACTCGAAGGTCATGTGCTGGATGACCGTCGACCGCGGCATCCAGCTCTTCGAGCGCCAGGGCCGCCCGGTCCCGGAGGGCTGGCACGCCCTGCGCGAGACCATCGCCGGCAACGTGCTCGACAAGGGCTGGAACGAGAAGGTCGGCGCGTACACGGTCGCCTACGGCTACGAGGAGATGGACGCCTCGGTGCTGTGGATCGGCCTGTCCGGCCTGCTCACCGACGACGACCCGCGGTTCCTGGCCACGGTCCTGGCCGTCGAGGCCGACCTGCGCGAGGGCCCGACCGTGTACCGCTACCGCTGGGACGACGGCCTGCCGGGCGTCGAGGGCGGCTTCCACCTGTGCACGACGTGGATGATCGAGGCCTACCTGCGCACCGGCCGCCGCGCCGACGCCGAGGAGCTCTTCGCCCAGTTCATCGAGTGCGCCGGCCCGACGGGGCTCATCCCGGAGGAGTACGACCCGATGACCGAGCGCGCCCTGGGCAACCACCCGCAGGCGTACTCGCACCTGGGCCTGATCCGCTGCGCCCTCGAGCTCGACCGCGCGTAGGACGCGAACGAACCGGGGCGCCCCTTCGATCCGAAGGGGCGCCCCGCGCGCGTGTGGCCGCCCGGACCTACGACTCGGCGGGCCGGGCGGCGGACAGCGCGTCGACGACCGGGCCGATCACGATCACGGCCGGCGGGCGCAGGCCGGCCGACTTCGCGGCGTCGGCGACCGTGGCCAGCGTCGCCCGTACCGTCCGCTGATCCCGGGTGGTCCCCTCCTGCACGACGGCGACGGGCGTGTCGGGGGCCCGCCCGTGCTCCAGCAGGATCGCGGCGATCGAGGGCAGGTTCTTCAGCCCCATCAGCACGCACACCGTCCCCCGCAGCCGGGCGAGGGCCGCCCAGTCCACGAGCGACTCCGCGTGCCCCGGGGCGAGATGCCCGGAGACCACCGTGAACTCGTGCGCAATCCGGCGATGGGTCACCGGGATCCCGGCCGCGGCCGGCACGGCGATCGAGCTTGTGATCCCCGGCACCACGACGACCGGCACCCCGGCCGCCGCGCACGCGAGCACCTCCTCGCCGCCTCTGCCGAAGACGTACGGATCCCCGCCCTTCAGTCGCACCACGAACTTCCCGGCCTGGGCGCGCGTGACGAGGACCCGGTTGATCTCCTCCTGGGCGGCCGAGGGCCCGTAGGGGATCTTGGAGGCGTCCACGAGCTCGACCTCCGGCCGCAGCTCGTCCAGCAGGAGCCCGGACGCGAGGCGGTCGATCACCACCACGTCGGCCGCGGCCAGCAGCCGCCGCCCGCGCACGGTCAGCAGCTCGGGGTCGCCCGGCCCGGACCCGACGAGCGCGACGGTCCCGGCCAGGTCGGCACCCGCGACGACGCCGGCCGTCGCCAGCTGCTCACCGATCGCGTCGCGCACCGCCACCGCCCGGGCCGGGTCGCCGCCGGCCAGCACGGCCACGGTCAGCGGGCCGTGCCGGGTCACCGCGGGCGTCCACGCGGTCGCGGCGTGCCGGTCGTCGGCGCGCACGGTGAAGATCCGCTTCGCGGCGGTCACCTCGCTGATCGCGCGGGCCGCCTCCGGGTCGCTGACGGCGACGTGGACGAGCCACACGTCGTCGACGTCGGCGGGCTCGAAGCGGCGCTCGCGCCAGGTGAGCCGGCCGGCGTCGAGGTGGGCGCGCAGGGCGGGGGTGATGTGCGGGGAGACGAGCACGACGTCCGCGCCCGCATCGAGCAGTGCGGGCACGCGCCTGGTGGCGACCGCGCCGCCGCCGACCACCAGGACGCGTAACCCGTCGAGCCGTAAACCGAGGGGGTAGGGGTTCACTTGTGGGCTACTCCAGCGGAATCGAAAGTGGCAACCTCGTGCAACACGCGGACAGCACTGGCCACGATCGGCAGCGCCAGCACGGCGCCGGTGCCCTCGCCCAGGCGCAGGCCCAGGTCGACGAGCGGTTCGAGCTCAAGATAGCCCAGGGCCACCGTCGCGCCCGGCTCGGCCGAGCGGTGCCCGGCGATCATCGCGGCGGTCGCGGCCGGGGCGAGCGCGTGGGCGGCCAGGGCGGCCGAGGCGGCGATCACGCCGTCGAGCACGACCGGCACACGCAGCTGGGCCGCCTTGAGGATGTACCCGGCCAGCGCCGCGTGCTCGTAACCCCCGACCGCGGCCAGCACGTCGATCGGGTCCTCGGCCTTCAGCCCGACGACGGCGGAGGTGACCACGGCGACCTTGCGGGCGTGCGTCTCGCTGTCGATGCCGGTGCCGAGCCCGGTCACGGCGGCCGGGTCGGCGTGCGTGAACGCCGCGATGAGCGCCGCCGACGGGGTGGTGTTGGCGATGCCCATGTCGCCGGTGAGCAGTGCCCGGGCGCCGCCGTCGACCAGGTCCGCGGCGACCCGCATGCCGGTCTCGAGCGCCTGGACGGCCTCGTCGCGGGTCATCGCCGGCTCGGTGCTCAGGTCGCGGGTCCCGGCCCGCACCTTGCGGTCCAGCAGACCCTCGGCCGGGTCGAGCGCGGCCTTCACGCCCACGTCCACGACCGTGACCGAGACCCCGGCCTGGCGCGCGAAGGCGTTGACCACGGCGCCGCCGGCGAGGAAGTTCGCCACCATCTGCGCGGTGACCTCCTGCGGCCAGGGGGTCACGCCCTGCTCGTGCACGCCGTGGTCCCCGGCGAAGATCGCGAGCGCGGCCGGCTCGGGAATCGGCGGCGGGCACGTGCCGGAGAGCCCGGCCAGCCGTACCGCCAACGTCTCCAGCGCCCCGAGCGACCCCATCGGCTTCGTGAGGCGGGCCTGCAGGGCCCGGGCGGCCGCGATGGCCTCGTCGTCGAGCGGCCGGATCGCGGCAATCGTCTCGTGCAGCATGTTCACCCTCCCAATACGTTCGACAACACCGCGACGAAGGCGTCACTCGTGGCAGTGTCCCGCACGGCAATACGTAACCAGTCCGGGCCCAGTCCCGGGAAGGTTTCGCCACGTCGGACCGCGAACCCGCGCTCGCGCAGCGCGGCCCGCACCCGTTCGCCGTCCGGGACCCTGATCAGCACGAACGAGCTCGCCGGGCGCCCGGGCACGGCCACGCCGGCCCGGGCGAGGGCGTCGACGAGGTGGGCGCGGTCGGCCGCGAGCCGGGTGGCGATCTCACGCTCCGTGTCCACGGCCCGCGGCGAGGCGCAGGCGATCGCGGCGGCCAGCGCCGGTGTGGAGACGCTCCACAGCGGGGCGTGCTCGCGCATCCGGTCGAGCAGCGGCTCCGGGCCGAGCACGTAGCCGATCCGCAGCCCGGCCAGCCCCCAGGTCTTGGTCAGGCTCCGGATGACCAGCAGGCCGGGCCGGTCGCGGTTCCCGGCCAGGGACTCGGGCTCCCCCGGCACCGTGTCGGCGAAGGCCTCGTCAATGACGGTGATCCGCCCCGGTTTCGTCAGATTTGCCAGCAACTCGGCGGGGTGCAGCGTCGAGGTGGGATTTGTCGGATTCCCCACCACCACGAGGTCCGAGTCATCCGGAACGTCCGACTCGCCCAGCACGAACCCGTCCGCCGCGCGCAGCACCACCCGCTCCACGGCGTGGCCCGCGGCCAGCAGCGCCGCTTCGGGCTCGGTGAACTGTGGGTGTACCACCACCGCCCGCTCGGGCGCGAAGGCCTGCGCGATGAGCACGAACGCCTGGGCCGCCCCGGCGGTGAGCAGCACTTCCGCGGCGGGCCGCCCGTGCCGCGCCGCGATCGCCGCGGTGGCCTCGGCCGGGTCCGGGTAGCGCGCGAGGTGGGCCAGCGACGCCGTCACCGGTCCCATGAGCCACGACGGCGGCGCCGCCGTGCGGACGTTGACGGCGAGGTCGACGAGGCCCGGCGCGATCTCAGCGTCGCCGTGGAACCGCAGCATCAGGCGATCGTCGCGTACGGCGAACCGATTTGTCCTAGCTTAAGAATGTGATCGCGCGCACGATGCGAGTGGCCGGCGGCTTCCTCGCGCTCCTGCGGACCGGGCTCATCGTGGGGCTGGCCGTGGCCGCGCTCGTCTATCCCCTGGCCGCGGTCAGCGGAATGGGCGTGAAGAAGGGCGCGGACGAGCTCGCGATGCCCCCGGAGGCGCTGCGGCAGGCGCTGCCGGCCCAGACCACGCACGTCTACGCGGCCGACGGCACCACGATGCTTGCCCAGTTCTACGAGGAGTACCGCACGTACACCTCCCTGGACTCGATGTCCGTCAACGTGCAGCACGCGATCGTCGCCGCCGAGGACGCCCGGTTCTGGGAGCACCACGGCGTGGACTTCAAGGGGGTCGCCCGCGCGTTCGTGGCCAACCACAAGGCCGGCGGCGTGTCGCAGGGCGCGTCGACGATCACCATGCAGTACGTGCGCAACGTCCTGCGCGACACCGCCCGCACGCCGGCCGAGGTCAACGCGGCCACCGAGCAGACCGGGGCGCGCAAGGTGCGGGAGATGAAGCTCGCGATCGAGCTCGAGAAGCACATGAGCAAGCAGGAGATCCTGGAGCGGTACCTCAACGTCGCCTACTTCGGCCATCGCGCCTACGGCGTCCAGGCGGCCGCGGAGGTCTACTTCTCGAAGAAGCCCGCCGATCTCACCGTGCCGGAGGCGGCCCTGCTCGCGGGCCTGGTGCAGGCGCCCTCGTCCTACGACCCCGCCGTCGGCGACGCGAAGACCGCGACCACCCGGCGCAACTACGTGATCGACCGGATGGTCGACCTCAAGTACCTCAGCGCGGCCGACGCCACCGCGGCCCACGCCGAGCCCATCGCGCTGAAGCTCACCGATCCGCCCAACGACTGCCTGGCGACCAAGCCCGGGTACGGCTTCTTCTGCGCGATGTTCCGCTCCTGGTGGGCGAACCAGCCCGCGTTCGGCGCGAACTCGACCGAGCGCCTGGAGGCGCTGCGGCGCGGCGGGTACAAGATCGTCACGTCGATGGACCCGCGCGTGCAGGACGTCGCGCAGGCGCAGATCCTCAAGCGGGAGCAGGCGCGCAGCCCCTACGCCCTGGGTCAGGTCGCGATCGAGCCGGGCACGGGCCTCATCCGGGCGATGGCGGTCAACCGGGTGTACTCCCTGGACCGCGCCAGCAACGGCCCGCACTCGGACCCGCGGCAGCGCAAGCGGCTGCGCGGCAACTACCCGAACACGGTCAACCCGCTGCTGGGCGGCGGCGACGACATGGCCGGCTACCAGGCGGGCTCGACGTTCAAGATGTTCACCATGCTCGCGGCGCTGGAGCAGGGGCTGCCGCTGTCGACCGCGATCTACTCGCCGAAGACGGTGCAGACGAAGTACAAGACGGGCCGCAGCAGCCCCGCCCACTGCGGCAACGACTTCTGGTGCCCGTCGAACGCGTCGGACTCGATGACCGGCCGGCAGACGATGTGGTCCGGCTTCGGCAAGTCCGTGAACACGTACTTCGTCCAGCTCGAACAGCGCGTCGGCGCCGACGCGGCCGTGCGCATGGCCGAGCGCCTGGGGCTGCACTGGCGCACCGGCATCGACAAGACCCAGGCCTCCCCCGCCAAGGCGAAGGGCTGGGGCGCGTTCACCCTGGGCGTGGCCGACACGACCCCGCTGGAGATGGCGGGCGCGTTCGCCACCGTCGTAGCCGACGGCGTGCACTGCGAGCCGATCCCGGTCACCTCCATCACCGACGCGAGCGGCAAGCCGGCCGTCGACGACAAGGGCGTGGAGGTCGCCAAGCCGCGCTGCGCCCAGGTCCTCTCGGCCGACGTGGCCCGCGGGGCGGTCGACGCCGCCCGGTGCGTGACGGGTTACAAGGCCGCGACGGGCGACTGCGGCGGGTGGTCCACGGCGCCTCGGGTGTTTCCGACGGTACGCCGCCCGGTCGCCGGCAAGTCGGGCACCACGGACGACGACCGGGCGGCCTGGTTCGTGGGGATGACGCCGGGCCTGACGGTGGCGGGCTTCATCGCCGACCCGGACAACCCGCTGCACCGAGTCGGGGCCGGCAACGCCGGGAAGCCTCGCGAGGCGGTGGCGGAGACGCTGCGCGACGCCCTGGCGGGCACCCCCGTGCGCGGCTTCACGCCCCCCAGCGCACAGATCGTGGGCAAGAAGCCCCCGGCCGCGAAGGCCCGCGCGAAAACCACAACCCCGGCCCGCGCCTGACGCCTTCTCACCGATCCTCGCAGGCGTCGCTCACGCGGGCCGCTCAATCCTCAGCGTGCTCGGCGCGGGCCGATCCACACGGGCCACTTTTTTGATGCGGCCGATTCACGCGGGCCAATCCGTGCCGGCCACTTCGATACGGCAACTTCGTGTCGGCTGTTTAGGGCGGGTTGCTTGGCGCCACTCTTCCACGGCCGGCTCGAAGTCCTGCCCGCGCCGGCTCCTTTGCGAACCACCGCTCAGCGAATGTCGGACGGCAGCAACGACCAGCTCTCGAGATCGACCCGCCCACTGGCCAACGACCCGGCGTTGCGCAACAGCCCCTCGTAGGTGAACCCAGCCTTCTCCGCCACCCTGCGCGACGCCACATTCCCGGGCGCCACCCGCAGCTCGATCCGCTGGAACCGGTGCTCGAGCAGCAGCGACAACGCGAGCACGTCAACGGCCTCGGGCGCGACCCCGTACCCGCGAGCATCCGCGGCCACGGCATAGGCGATCTCCGTGGACCGCGTCAGCCAGTCGGTGTTCTTGGTCCAGAGGCACCCGACGAGCCGCTCGTCCTCGCGCCGCACGATGCCGTAATGGTCCCCGGCCCCGCTGTCCCGCCGCTCGACCGCGAGCTCGGTGCACCACGCGTAGCCGTCGAACTCCTCGAGCTCGTCCGCCGCGACGGGCAGCCAGCGCCGGACGAGCCGGTCGGCAAAGATCTCCGCGACCCGCTTGTCATCATCGGCACCGAGCGGCCGCACCGTGAGCCGCGGCGTCTCGACCAGCAGCGAGGGAAAGCGCCGCAGCGCCACCGACCAGGTCGACACTAGGCCGCCTCGCCGGACCCACCGGCGGGCGGCTTCCCGCCCCCGTCACCGTCAGAGCCACCCTCGGGGCTTCCCCCCTGGGCGTTCGAAGGGCCCCCAGACCCCACGCTCGAACCGGCGCCCGACGCACTCGCGAACCCCACGCTCGAACCAGCATCCGGCGCGCTCTGGAACCCCGCGCTCGAACCGGCACCCGGCGCGCTCTCGAACCCCGCGCTCGAACCGGCGCCCGATGCACCCCCGAGCCCCGAGCTCAGGTCCACGCCTCCCGCACTCGCGGCAGCGGAGGCGGCACCCCCGAGCGGCGGGGCGGAGACGGCACCGGCGGGAGTACCGGACGATGTTCCCGAAACTGGCGAAGCAGGCACGGAACCGGACACTACCGAACCGGGAGGCCCGGAGACCGGCCCCGACACGGGCGCGGCGGGAATCGACGCGGTTCCAACCGAACGCCCGACCGCTGGCGGGGCCGAGACCGGCGGCGCCGACACCGGCGCCTGCTCCGCGATCTCACCCCCGGAGATCCCCGGCGACGGGTACGACCCGGCCTCCCCCGACTGCACCGCCTCCGACTCCCCCGCCGGCATCGCGGTCACCCCGCCCGGCGCCGCGGACACGGGCGCGGAGGAGGCCGTCGGCATCGCCTCGGAGAACACGGGCATCGGCGCCGAGGACACCGGCATCGCGGCCGAGAGCGCCGGCCCCCCGTCACCCGGCGACAGCGCCCCGGCCGCCGCCGACGAGACGGGCCCGGCGACAGGCGAGGACACCGAGGCGGCGGCGGACGAACCCTGACCCCCGGGAAGCGACGAAACCGGCGACCCGACCATGGCGCCCTGACCACCAACGGGTGACGACACCGAGGCAGGCACCGGCGACGACACCGAAGCGGCCGCCGACACACCCTGACCACCAACAGGCGACGACACCGGAGCGGCGGCGGGCGAGGAGAACGAGTCGGCGGCGCCCGGTGCGTGACGGGCGGCGGACGGCGAGGCGGCTCCCGGGCCGTACGCCGTGATCGGCCCCGTCACCGAAGGCGACGACACCGGCTGAGCGGAGGACTGGACGGGCACAACCCCAGACGATGGCAGCCCCGGCGCCCCCGCGGGTCCGTTCGGCCCGGAAGGCACCCCAACGCTCGCCTCATCCGTCGCGGTCGCCGCACCACCAGCGGGAGACACGGCCAGCACCGTCGTCGCCTCGGACCCGCCGACCGACTCCGACTCACCCGGCGCGGAAGGCACCCCCGAAACCGACGAGGAGACCGGGGCGAAAGCGGGCGCCGACGCCTCGGGCGAGGACGAAGACGAGGACGAAGATGAGGGCGAGGATGAGGGCGAGGACGACGATGAGGGCGAGGTCCACGGCGTCGGCATGGCCGGCCCCAGCGCCGGCCCGAACGGCGAAGAAGCCCCCGGCGAGGTCGGTGCGCTGGCCGGAACCTCCGACCGATAGGTCCCAGACACCGGCGGCGGGCTAGCCAGCGAGGACCCCGGCACCGGATACGACCCCGTGGCCGGCGCCACGGCAGGCGATGCGGCAGGCGGCGCTGCCGCGATGGTCCCCGCCCCGCCCGGGCTGGCCAGGATCGACCCCGGGATCGCGGCGGGCAGGCGGGGCGCCGGCGTCTCCGGCGTCGTGTAGTCCGACACGTAGCTGAGCGCCTCGTCGTCCGAGGGCGCAAAGGGCGCGTGCACCGCAGCAGCAGGCATGGCAGGCACGGCGGGCGCGGGCGCCCCGGTGACCGGAGCGGCCGGCGGGGCGAGAGCGGCCGGCGGGGCGAGAGTTGCCGACGGGGCCGACGGGGCCAACGCAGCCGGCGGGGCCGACGGGGCCAACGCGGCCGGCGCGGCCAAAGCGGCCGGCGGGCCGGTCACGGGGGCCGCCGGCACGGCCGTCACGGGCGAGGCGGGCAGCACCGGCGCGGTCGGGAAGTTCATGACGGGAACGGAGGGCCGGCCGTAGGGGCTGGTCGACGGCGTGCTCCACTGCCCCGGCGCCGGTGCCGCCGTGGCCCCCGCGGCCGCCACGAAGCGGGACGCGATCGCGGGCGTGCCGGCCCAGTGCAGCCCGAGGTAGGACGCGTGCACGCCGCGCTGGACGAAGCCCTCGGCCGGGCCGCCGGCCCAGGTCCAGGCGGCCTGCAGCCCGGCGCGCGGGCTGATGCTCGTGCGGTGCATCTTGTGCCCGATGACCTGGGCGCCGACCGGCAGCAGGACCGAGGAGGAGCGGGCGGTGGCCTCGCGGTAGCCGAGCACGACGAGGTCGGTCTCGCGCGCGGATGCGTCCACGACTCCGCACATCGGGCGGCCGTTGTAGTCGCGGCAGAGCCACACCAGGCCGGTGCCCTCGGCGGCGATCGGCTTGCCGGCCGCGGCGTGGGCGGCGACGGCGGTGCGCAGCCGGCCGTTGAAGGTCAGCTCCTCGGCGTAGGACTCCGGCAGCGCGGACCCGATGACCAGGCCGTCGACGCCGGACGGGAGGACCTCGTCGCGCAGCGGGTCGAACGGGACGACCTCGGCGCCGGCCGCGGTGAGCAGCTCGGCGGTCTCCGGGTAGGCGAAGGCGACGCCGATGATCGGGCGGCGGCCGATGCGCGTGGCGGCGATCGAGGACTGGCTCTCGGCGGCCGCGGCGATCTCGGCCTCGGCGCTCCACGGGTCGGAGGTCAGGCGGGGCGCGGAGCGGGCCAGGGCCATCGTGCGGTCGATGTCGACGGCGCCGGCGATGACCTCGCCGAGACGGCGCACGGCCCGCACGGCGTCGAGGTTGTTGTGCACCACCGGGGCGACCCCGTGGTGGCGGGAGGGCAGCGGGGCCCCGGCCTCGCCGGCGTCGGTGAGCGCGTGGCGGCGCAGGGCGCCCAGGACCGGCACCCCGATGTCGTCGAGTGCCTCCCGCAGCAGCTGCTCGTGGCGGGTCGAGGCGACCCGGTTGAGGATCACGCCGCCGAGCCAGAGCAGCTCGTCGTAGGCCCGGAACCCGTGCACCAGGGCGGCCACCGACTGGCCCATGGCGCCGACGTCGACGACCAGGATCACCGGCGCGCGCAGCAGGCCGGAGATCTGGGCGGTCGACTCGCTGTCGGTGCGCCCGGCGAGCCCGTCGAAGAGGCCCATCGTGCCCTCGACCACGGCGATGTCCAGCGACGCGGCCCCGTGCGCGAACAGGGGGCCCATCCGCTTGGCGCCGACCATGCGCGGGTCGAGGTTGCGGCCCGGACGCCCCCCGGCCAGCCCGAGATAGGCGGCGTCGACGTGGTCCGGCCCGATCTTGAAGCCCGCGGCACGGTAGCCGCGGGCGGACAGCGCGGCGAGCAGCCCGACCGACACGGCCGTCTTGCCGTGACCGGACGACGGGGCGCTGATCACCAGCCGCGGGATCGTGCTCATGTGCTCCTCCGGCGCTGAGGCATACGTGTGTCCCGGACGATACCGAACGGGCGCCACCATGACCGTCCGGAAGGGGACGGGCTACCGTGCATGGTTGTGTACCGGTTTCTCGCGACGCCCCGGTGGCTCGGCTACGCCGCGCTGACCTTGGCCGCGGCGACGGTCATGGTGCTGCTCGGCCTGTGGCAGTTCGACCGCTACGACCAGCGGGCGGAGATCAACGCCCGGATCGACGCCGGCACCTCGGCGACGCCGGTGCCGCTGACGGACGTCGTCGGCGCGCCGGACGGGGGCGCCGGGACGGTCGGACCGGCCCCGTCGGAGCACACGGAGTGGACCCGGGTGACCGTGACCGGCACCTACGACCCGGCCCACGAGATCCTCGTGCGCGGCCGCACGGTCGAGGGCGCCGTCGGCTTCGAGGTGCTCACCCCGCTCGTGCTGCGCGACGGCACCGCGGTCCTCGTCGACCGGGGCTGGGTGCGCCCGGCCGCGGCCGGCGCCATGACCACGCCCGATGTGCCCGCGGCCCCCTCCGGCAACGTGACCGTCTCCGGCCGGCTGCGCCCGTCGGAGAGCCGGGGCGGGCGGCCCCAGGAGGTCGCCGGGCATGCGGAGATCCGCCGCATCACGCCCTCGGCGATCGCCCCGGCCGTGCCCTACGCCCTCTTCGACGCCTACGTGAGCGCGGACGAGCCCGCGCCCGGGTTCACCGCCGTGCCGGCCGAGAAGCAGAACGCGCTGCAGAACGCCGGCTACGTCCTGCAGTGGTGGCTCTTCGCCGCGATGACCCTCTACGGCTTCGGCTACC
Source organism: Dactylosporangium thailandense (assembly GCF_059739745.1). Lineage (NCBI taxonomy): Bacteria > Bacillati > Actinomycetota > Actinomycetes > Micromonosporales > Micromonosporaceae > Dactylosporangium > Dactylosporangium thailandense. The sequence continues at coordinate 11,256,069 of NZ_AP029195.1, read as the reverse complement.
TGGCCCGCCGCGAGGCGAGGGGCCCGCGCCCGGACAACCTGCTGGACGACGACGAGGACGAGGAGACCGACGCTCAGCAGGTGCACAAAGCCCCCTTGTGAGCCGCCCGCGAGCAGCGCGTTCACGAGCCGCCCCGGTGGATCGCCCGCACCGTGTCGATGGTGTCGGCCTCGTCGGGGCGCTTGTCCTCCCGGTAGCGCAGCACCCGCGCGAACCGCAGCGCCATCCCGCCCGGGTAGCGCGGCGAGGTCTGCACCCCGTCGAACGCGATCTCCACGACCAGCTCGGGCCGCACCTTCACGACCCACTCGGACTCCTCGACCTCCTCGACGGCCAGCGCCCGCAGCCTCTCGGTCTGCCACCGCAGCATCTCGTCGGTCATGCCCTTGAACGTCTTGCCGAGCATCACGAACCCGCCCGTCTCCGGGTCCCGCGCGCCCAGGTGCAGGTTGGACAGCCACCCGCGGCGGCGGCCGTGGCCGCGCTCGACGGCCAGCACCACCAGGTCGAGCGTGTGCCGGGGCTTGACCTTGACCCAGGCCGAGCCGCGCCGCCCGACGTCGTAGGGGGCCGCGGCCGACTTGATCACGAGCCCCTCGTGCCCGGCCGCGACCGCCGCGGCGAACGCCGCCTCGGCCGCCTCGGGCGTGTCGATCACGGTGCGCCCGGCCCGCAGCGGCTCGGGGACGACCCGTTCGAGTGCCGCCCAGCGCTCCCCGGCCGGCCGGTCGAGCAGGTCCTCGCCGTCGAGGTGGAGCACGTCGAAGAAGAACGGCTGCAGGATCGACACCCCGTCGCGCCGGGCGGCCCGGCTGGAGGTCTCCTGGAACGGGATGGCTCGGCCGCTGTCCGGGTCGACGCCGACCGCCTCGCCGTCGAGCACGATCGAGGACACCCCGAGCGCGGCGACGGCCGCGACCACCCCGGGCAGGCGGGCGGTGATGTCGTCGAGACTGCGGCTGAACACCGAGACCGACTCCCCGTCCCGGTGCACCTGGATCCGAATCCCGTCGATCTTGATGTCGGCCGCGGCGGGTGTCCCGGTGGCCGCGAGCGCCTCGGTGGCGTTCGGCGCGCTGGCGGCGAGCATCGGGGCGAGCGGGCGGCCGACGGTGAGCGCGTAGGCGTCGAGGGCCTCGGGCCCGTGCAGCAGCGCGTCGGCGGCGACGGCCTTGAGGTCGCCCGCGAGCAGTAGCGCCCGGCGGACGGCGGTGGAGGGGATGGCGGCGGCCCGGGCGACGGCGTCGGCGAGGAGCCCGGCCTGGGCGCCCTGGCGCAGCTCGCCGCTGAGCAGCCCGACGAGGAGCCGGCGCTCGGGCTCGGTGGCGGCGCCGAAGAGCGCGGCGACCTCGGCCCGGCGGGCGGCCTGGGAGCCCTTGCCCGCGAGCCCGGCCATGCGCTCGAAGGCGAGGTCGATGTCGGCGACGCTCAGGGAGGGCTCGGCCGCGGGCGGCGGCAGGTCGCGCAGGCTGGCGTAGCCGACCCCGGTCTGGCGCTGGCGCAGCTCACCGGCGAGGTAGCCGGCCCCGGCCGAGACCGTGCGCTCGTCGCCGGACGCGGCCAGGTCGCGCAGGGCCGCGGCCAGAAGGTCGATCTTGGCGTTGCGGGCGGAGGTGGCCGCCACCGCCCCGGAGACCTTCGCCAGCTGCTCGAATCGCATATCGGGATTCTCGCGCAGGGGTACGACAAAAACCGCCTCAGACCATCGCGCGGGCGTAGGCGCGACGGATGCAGTCCAGCACCCAGCCCATCCGGCTGACGGCGGTGTCGGGGTGCTCGCCGAACTCGTGGGCGACCAGCGCCGCGCAACCGCGGGGCCCGTGGCGGCGCACGCTGAGCATGACCGCCCGGCGGATGCGCTCCGCGTCGAGGACGTCCGAGGACTGCACGTCCGAGCAGAAGAGCGCCTCGGCGCGGACGTGTTCGAGCAGCTGTGGCGTCATGACTTGCTCCCTTCGCCTCAACCCAGTCCACGCTCCCGCCAGAGCAGGCACGTGTCCGCCGGGTTGCAGACAGGGTGGTATCGGTCCGGCGACACAACCTGGCCGAAGTTGACGCGATGACGGAAAATAGTGGTGTGAATACGTTCCGTGAGCAAAGCCCCGGTCCGGCGCTGCTCGACGCTGGGCTCGCGGCCGTCGCCACGGGCCTGCTGACCTGGGTGTACGCCCTCGGCCCCGACGCCCTCCCGGTCGCGCTCGCCACCTTGCTCGCCGTGATCACGCTGCACCCGTGGCTGCGCCGGCTCCCGGTCCCCCGAGCCGCCGGCCCGGTCGCGCTGGTTCTCGTGTCGCTGCTGGCTCCTGGTGTACTGCTCGTGCAGTACACCCGCAGCCAGACGCACGACGTCCCGCTGGCCGCGGCCGCGAGCGCGCTGGTCTTCCTGCTGGTGCTCGGGCGCCTGGCCCTGCTGCTCGCCGACGCGCGCCACATCGCCGCCACGGACGCGCTGACCGGCCTGAACACCCGCCGCGCCTTCGAGGCGCGCCTGCGCGAGCTGCGCCGCGGGCGGCCCGCGGCCGTGGTGCTGCTCGACATCGACCGCTTCAAGCGCATCAACGACGCGTTCGGCCACCCCGCCGGCGATCGGGTCCTCTGCGCGGTCGCGGGCCGGCTGCGGGAGACGGCCGGCCCCGGCGTGACCGTCGCGCGCTACGGCGGCGAGGAGTTCGCGCTGCTCATCCCCGACGCCGACGCCGCCCGCGCGGGCGAGCTGGCGGACCGGCTGCGCTCGGCGATCGGCGCGACCGCGGTGGACCTGGGCGGCGGCGCCGTTCGCGTCGTCACGATTTCCGCCGGTACTGCCGCGCTCCCCGCCGACACCCGCGACCCCGGCGAGCTGGTCCCGCTGGCCGACCGCGCCCTCTACGCCGCCAAGCGAGCCGGCCGCGACCGCGTCGTGGCCGCCACGCCGCCCGCGAACCCGGGCACCACGACCGGCCCGGGCGCGGGGGCGAGCGCCGGCCCCGACTGGGCCGCCGCGAACGCCGCGCCCCCGCGGGCCCGGGACCAGGACGCGGCCGCGCGCGAGCCCGGCACCGACGAGTGGCCCGCCCCGCTACCGCGCCCGCGCCGCACCGAGCTCGAGGCGGCCTGACAGCAGCGCGTCGAGGTCAGCCGGCGGTACCGGCCGGGAGTACAGGAATCCCTGGGCGTGCTCGCACCCGAGCGCCCGCAGGGTCGACGCCTGGTCCTCGGTCTCCACGCCTTCGGCGACGGTCTGCAGCGACAGCCCGCCGGCCAGCTGGAGGATCGCGCGCATGAGCGTGGTGTCCACGGCGGTGGCCAGGAACGTACGGTCGATCTTGAGCACGTCGACCGGCAGGTGCACGAGGTAGGCGAGCGACGAGTACCCGGTGCCGAAGTCGTCGATCGCCACCCGCACCCCGTCCGCGCGCAGCGCGTCCAGGCGCGCCGTGGACTCGGCATCGGCGACGAGCGTGCTCTCGGTGACCTCCAGCACGAGCGCGCCCGCCGGCAGCCCGCCCTCGGCGAGCGCCGCCCGGACGCGCTCCACGAAGTCCGGCTCGCGCAGCTGGTGCGCGGCCACGTTCACGGTGAGGCTGATCCCGGCCCGCTCGTGCCACTCCCGCGCCTGCGCGCACGCCCGGCCCAGCACCCACCAGCCCAGCGGCACGATCAGCCCGGTGGCCTCGGCGACGGGGATGAACACGCCGGGCGGGATGGCCTCGGCGCCGGGCGGGAACCAGCGCAGCAGCGCCTCGACCGCGGTGATGCGCCCGTCGGCGAGGCGTACCACCGGCTGGTAGTACACCTCCAGCTCCCCCTCGCGCAGCGCCCGCCGCAGCCCGGTGGCGAGCTCGCGCTGCCGATCCGCGGCCGTGCGCAACCCGGCCTCGAACCGGACGATGCGGTCCTTGCCGCCCTCCTTGGCCGCCTGCAGCGCCAGTCCCGCGTCGCGCAGCACCTCGGCCGAGCCGCGCCGCCCGTCGGCCACGACCACGCCCGCGCTGCCGGTGAGGTGCACGGTGCGCTCCTCCACCCGGTACGCGGGCCGCAGCCGGCCCAGCGCGCGCTCCGCCGCGTCCGGGGGCGCGGCCCCGCGCCACACGGCCGCGAACTCGTCGTCCCCGTGCCGCGCGATGAGATCGGCCGAGGGCAGCGCCGCGCGCAGCCGCCGGGCGACCTCGTGCAGCAGCGCGTCCCCGGCGGCGTGCCCGAGCTCGTCGTTGATCGCCTGGAACCCGTCGAGGTCGAGCAGGATCACCGTCGGCCCCGGCCCGCGCTGCAGCTCGGCCCACCGCTCGGTACCGATCCCGTTCCCCTTGGCGGCAACAGCTCCGGCACGAAGGGAGGCGGCCCCGTCGAGCATCGCCGTGAGCAGGGCTCGGTTGGCCAGTCCGGTGACCGGGTCCCGGGTGGCCCGCTCCCGAAGCGCCCGCTCCAGCCCGCGCCGCCGAGCCGAGGACTGCGCCAGCGAGGAGGCGAGCCGCCGGGACCGCGCCCGCACGAGCAATACGGCCACCAGGGCGGCCACCAGCGCGACAACGCCGGCCAGGAGGGACGAGAACTGCCGGAGCAGCGCCGGTACCGCCGCCAGAAACGCCGCCCCCGCCACCCACACGGCCACGAGCAGCCCCGTCTCGCGACCCATCAGCCCGGGCCGCCGCGGATGAGGGCTCGGCCTACGACGCACACTCGCATGCTATCGGGCAAATGTCCGATATATCCGAGTTAACGGACAACACGCGGGCGCGCCTCCCGCACGTGTACCACGATGCCCGTTGACGCGACGTACAGCGTACGTCTACCGTCTTATACGTACACCATACGTCCAAGCAGTACGACGTACGTCCGGAGGCCGAGATGCCCGACAACCTGCTGCACCGCCTCACGCACCGCATCCCGGGAGTTCCCGAGCACGGCGAGAACGAGCCCCACTCGCGGAACCGGCGCCCGCACCATCGCTCGCTCAACCACAACGCAGGCCGGCCGCCGAGGGTCTTGGCCGCCTGGCAGCGCCGGATCGCGGCACTCTTCGGCCGCGACCTCCCGTGACGAACCCGGCCCTCTCGGCCCGCACCTCCCTGCACTGGCGGGGCCGCCTCGTGGAGCTGGTCCTGCCGCTCCTGGCCACCCCGCACATGCGGGACGAGACCGGCTCCCCCAAACCGCACCCGACGTGCGGAACCGGACGAGCAAGTCCGAAGTCTGGTTAGTGGTCGTAGGCGATCGGTGATCGAGTCTCGGGTTGGCCGGTGGCGCGGTCATGGCCAGGAGGCGTTGAGCGATGCGGGCGGTGACGCCTTCGATGGTGCGGCCGCAGTGCAGTGGGTGCGGTTGCGATACGACGGCCGTAGCAGTCGTTCGTCGACCTTCGGAGTCGCGAGGGCCACGTAATCGGTAGCCCCGCCGGGGCGCAGACCCAGATGCAGCCGCAGCCCCCAGAAGAACCGCGAATGTGACGGGCAGTAGCCGAAGCCGGCCCACCCGGCCAGATCCGACCGCCGCACGGTCGGCCGGGACCGGCCGCACTGCACCGGCGTGGAGATCGGTGTCCGCCGCGACCACCGGATCGCCCGTCGCAGCAGCGGCCCTTCGTAGAACCGGCCACGCCGCGCCCGAACGCGGCACGAGACGTGAGACGACGCGGCGAGACAGAGCCCACGAGACCAACGCCCGAGCCCAACAAACCCTCCAAACACGACATGTCGGGCGCTCCGCGCCACGACATGTCGGACTTATCCCCCGTCAGGCGATAAATGCGATAAGTCGCGGCGCGAAGCGCCCGACTTATCGGGCCAAACGGAAAGGGCGCCCCAGCACAAAGCCGGGGCGCCCAAAGAGCAGCGAGCTCAGCTCCGCCAGTCGAACCCTTCCTCCACCACGACCTTGTCCGCCGTCGCGGTGATGCGGTCCGCGAACTTCTTCGCGTGATGCCCGCAGAACGCCAGGTCCCCGGCGTTGCCGAAGGTCACGACGGCCTTGGCAGCCGCGTTGCAGCTGTCGCACCGCTCCCCCGCCAGCTCGGGGACGACGTGAACGGCCGGGCGCGAGATCAGCATCGGGGTCATTTCAGTCTCCTCGAGGTCGTGACGGGTGCAGAGCGCCCGATTTGTTCCATATCCGTGAGTTGCGCCGTACTCGACCAACATTACGTTCGCCGCTTTTGGGCGCCTAGTTCGGAAGCGTTGGCATTCGGTCGCCGCTCGGTTGCCACTCCTGTCCGTTCGTCTGATGCATCACGCGGGCAGCTCACATACCCGCCCGGCAACATTTCGACACCAAGCCCTTTGAGCTGCAGCAATAAGCGTACCCGAGCGCGACAAGTCCACAGTGGACATAGCGGCCGGTGGGTGGACACCCGAACGGCAACTTCCGGCGAACCGGGGGTGTAACCCCGGCTGCCGAATCTTGTGGAGGTCCGGATGACAACGCCGGATGGAAAACCCGCTCCACAGGATTCCGCCAGCCACGGAAGGGCTTTGAATAGATGATTCGCCGCCGCACCCGCACATTCATGCCGATCGCCGCGCTCGCGCTCGGTGCCGGACTCGGCACCATGATCCACAGCGGTGCCGCCGCCGCTGCGGAGACGACCGACGTCGTGCGCTCGGGCGCCGTGGAGGACACCTACAGCTCCAGCGCCCGTCCGACCTACAACTTCGGCTCCGCCCCGACGCTCGTCGCGGGCCGCCAGGGTGGCGACACCATGGTCGCGTTCGTGAAGTTCAAGGTCGGCGCGCTCGGTGCCGGCACGGTCAAGGGCGCCAAGGTGACCCTGACCCGCGACTCCAAGAACCTGCCCGGCTCGCTGTCGCTGAGCCGCGTCGCGGACACCGCCTGGACCGAGAAGGCGCTGTCGGCGAAGAACGCCCCGAAGCTCGCGGGCGTCGTCGCCGCCGCGAAGCCGACCGCCACCGCCGGCTCGGTGACGTTCGACGTGAGCTCGGTGGTCAAGGGCGCCGGGACGTACACCTTCGCCGTCACCTCGACCGTCGCGAACACCCCGGCGCGCTTCCGCTCGGCCCAGGCCGCCGCGGGCAAGCCCACCCTGGACGTCAACGTCGTCCGCCCGGTGGTGACCAAGCCGGTCGAGGACACCAAGCCGACCACGCCGGTCACGACGCAGCCGACGACCCCGGTCACGACGCAGCCGACCACGCCGGTCACCACGCCGCCGACGACGCCGGTCACCACGCCGCCGGCCGACTGCAAGGTGGACGCCAAGCTGGTTCCCAGCTGCGGCGTGCTGTGGGGCGCGGCGGCCGGCGGCTTCTCCGACGTGCCGCGCGCCGAGGCCCTGAAGACCTTCGAGGCCAAGTCCGGCCGCACCTCGACGATCTACCACACGTACCACAAGGGTGACGAGCTCTTCCCGACCAAGGACGAGATCGCCATGACCAACGACCCGGCGCACCCGCGCACCCTGATGCTGAACTGGAAGGTCGGCTACGGCAGCACGTGGGCCAAGGTCGCCGCCGGCGCCCAGGACGCGCGCATCGACCGCCTGGCCACGTACATCAAGGCCAACTTCGGCACCAAGCCGTTCTTCGTGGTGCTGCACCACGAGCCGGAGAACGACGTGAACCCCACGGCCGGCTCGGGCCAGACCGCCAAGGACTTCGCGGCCATGTTCCGTCACACCGCGCTGCGCCTCAAGGCCGACGGCGTCACCAACGCCGTGTTCACCGTCGCGTACATGAACTACGAGAAGTGGAACAACACCTCCTGGTGGGGCGACCTGTACCCGGGTGACGACGTCGTGGACTGGGTCGGCGTGGACACGTACAACAACGCCGAGCCGGGCGCGTTCCACTACGGCGACTTCAACTACCTCATGAACCGCACCAACGACCCGAAGTTCCCGGGCTTCTACACCTGGGCCACCACCAACCACCCGAGCAAGCCGATCATGGTCGCCGAGTGGGGCGTGTACGACTCGTCGAAGACCGTCCTGGGCAAGAACAAGGCCGCCGTGTACGCCACCGTGCTGCCCCAGCTCGCCAAGATGCCGCAGATCAAGGGCCTCGTGTACTTCGAGACCGCCAAGGACCAGAGCGGCCACGACATCCGCATGGACGACACCCCGGAGGCGCTCGCCGGCTTCCAGAAGATCGCCGCCGACCCGCGCTTCGACGTAAAGCTCTGAACACCCGGTTCCCCCCGGTGAGTGAAGGCCGTCAGGACGAACAGTCCTGGCGGCCTTCGCCATTTCTCCTCCAGGAACGACGGATACCTGTTTTGCAACCGACAGCAACCGGCGAAACGGCGCGCAAATGGAGCCGCGACAACCGGCCCGCTACCGGAGGAGTCCCGGGCCGGCCACCCGCGGCCCGCAATCTGGTTGCAGCAAGGAAATGCACCACCGAATATGCCGGCTCACCGTAAAGGGATGCAGACATAATGACGAAGAACACCGCCCGTCGCGCCATTACCGGAATCGTCTTCGGCACCGCCGCCGCGGCCGCTACCGCGTTCACCTTCGGCTCCGCCGCCTACGCCGCCCCGGCCCAGGGCACCATCCAGAACGTGGACGCCCCGGGCGCGCTCAAGGACCAGTACATCGTGGTCATGAAGGACGGCAGCACGACGACCTCGGACGCGCTCGCCGGCAAGGTCGGCGGCCGCATCGAGGACCGGTTCGACAGCGCGGTGCGCGGGTTCTCCGGCCACATGAGCGCCGACGCCGCCCGCCGCCTGGCGGCCGACCCGGCCGTCGCCTACGTGGAGCAGGACCGCCGCGTGCAGATCGAGGCCACGCAGACCTCCGCCACCTGGGGCCTGGACCGCATCGACCAGCAGGCGCTGCCGCTGGACAAGAGCTACACCTACGGACCGGCGAGCAACGTCACGGCCTACATCATCGACACCGGCGTCCGCCTGACGCAGACCGAGTTCGCCGGCCGGGTCCGCTCCGGCTACGACTTCGTCGACAACGACGCGAACGCGAGCGACTGCCAGGGCCACGGCACCCACGTCGCCGGCACCGTCGGCGGCAAGACCTACGGCGTGGCCAAGGACGTCAAGCTCGTCGCGGTACGCGTGCTCGACTGCTCCGGCGGCGGCTCGTACTCGCAGATCATCGCCGGCGTCGACTGGGTCACCAAGAACGCGGTGAAGCCGGCCGTGGCGAACATGAGCCTCGGCGGCGCCGCGGGCACGACGCTGGACAACGCGGTGAAGAAGTCGATCGCGTCCGGCGTGACCTACGCGGTCGCGGGCGGCAACGACTCCGCCAACGCCTGCACCAAGTCCCCGGCCCGCCTGCCGGAGGCGATCACCGTCGGCGCGACCGACAGCAACGACACCCGCGCCAGCTTCTCGAACTACGGCAACTGCCTCGACATCTTCGCGCCGGGCGTGAACATCACCTCCAGCTCGAACTCCTCCGACACCGCCACCCAGAAGATGAGCGGCACCTCGATGGCGACCCCCGAGGTCACCGGCGCGGCCGCGCTCTACCTGGCCGCCCACCCGGCCGCCACCCCGGCGCAGGTCCGTGACGCCCTCGTCGCCGCCGCCACCAACGGCGTCGTGAAGAACGCGGGCAGCGGCTCGCCGAACAAGCTGCTCTACACCGGCACCCTGGCCGCCGCGCCGACCACCCCGGCCACCGACCCGACCACGCCGGTCACCACCCCGACCACGCCCGTCACCGACCCGACCACGCCCGTCACCACGCCGAGCACCCCGAGCACCCCGGCCACCTGCGCCCCGGTCACCAGCACCACGCCGGTCGCGATCCCGGACCTCGGCACCGCCTCCAGCAAGCTCGTCGTGGCCAACTGCGCCGGCAACGCGAGCAAGACCGCGACCGTCAAGGTCTCCATCAAGCACGCCGACCGCGGTGACCTGCGCCTCGACCTGATCGCGCCGGACGGCACCGACTACAAGTTCAAGAGCTCGACCTCCGGCGACGACGTGGCCAACATCGAGGCGACCTGGACGATCGACCTGTCCTCGGAGCTGCGCAACGGCACCTGGACGCTGGTCGCCAAGGACGTTTTCAAGGGCGACGCCGGCACGCTGAAGGGCTGGACCCTCACCGTCTGACGCAACACCAATGACAACAGCGCGACCAATGACAACAGCGCAGCAGGGGCCCTCGCCGAGTCGGCGAGGGCCCCGCTCGCGTAATCCCAAGAATCACCCGCAAAAGGGGCGAATCGGCCGTACGGTGTGGTCAACCATCAGCTCCGACGGCAAGGGGGACCACCATGAGCACCGCCCGAGAATCTATCGAGGTGGCCGTACCGGTGGCAGTGGCCTACGAGCAGCTCGCCCACTTCGAGAACTATCCGCAGTTCATGTCCGGCGTGATGAGCATGGCGCCGATCGACGCGTCCACCGCGCACATGGTGCTCGACATCGGCGGCAACCGGGCCGAGTTCGACGCGCGCATCACCGAGAGCCGCACGGACGAGTTCCTGTGCTGGGAGGCGACGGACGGGCCGCAGGTCATCGAGGCACTGCGCCTGGAGCCCATGGCCGGGGACATGACCCGGATCATCGCCGAGCTGCAGATCGACGCCCGCGAGCTGCTGCCGGCCGAGGAGCACGCGGTCGAGGTCCTCAACCGCCGGCTCAAGGCCGACCTCAAGGGCTTCAAGCGGTACTGCGAAGAGCACGTCACCACGGCGAGCACCGAGAGCACCGGCGCGAGCACCGCGCAGACCCGCGAGATCAAGCCGTCGCCGGCCGACATGCCCGGCGCCCGGCCGAACCCGGCGTCCGTCGCGCGCGGCATCGCCTCGGCCTCCGGCATCACGCACGCGGCCAACGAGCGGCCCGCGCAGCCGATGCCGAGCAACGGCAACCTCGGCGCGCACCACGCCCCCGAGCGGGCGTCGCGCACGCGGCCCGCGCCGCAGCCGCCCGTCTAGACACTGCGGACTGAGCACTCCAGACCCTCGAGGGCGTCGGCCGAACGGCCGGCGCCCTTTCGCCATATTTCGGATTTCACTCCTATATGCCGCATAAGATCGAGATATGACCGCGATCCTGGTCGCCGACGACGACATGGACATCCGGGACCTCGTCGCCTTCAAGCTGGAACAGGCGGGCTACGAGGTCGTGGCGGTGGACAACGGCCTCGCCGCGCTCACCGCCGCCACCGAGAACCCGCCGGACCTGGTCGTGCTCGACGTCATGATGCCGGGCATGTCGGGCATCGACGTGTGCCGGCAGCTGCGGCAGGAGCAGGGCACCAAGGCGCTGCCGATCATCCTGCTCACGGCCCGCGCCCAGGAGGGCGACGTCGAGGTCGGCTTCGGCGCCGGCGCGGACGACTACATCGTCAAACCCTTCAGCCCGCGGGAGTTGGTGAGCCGGGTCGAGGCGGTCCTGGCCCGCATGCGCACGTGACCCTCGCCGGCGCCGCCCTGGTGGCGCTGTTCGTCCTGATCTTCGCCGCACTGGTCCTCGGCGCCCTCATCGTGGCCGGGCGCACGGTCCGGCGCACCCGCGAGGCCCGGCGCGCCCGGCTCGCCAAGCCGGCCCGCCGGCTGCTGCTCGCCATCGCCGCCGGCGACGACGACCCCGAGCAGATCGAGGAACTGGTGCGACTGCCCGACGACGTGTGGCTCGCCGTCGAGTCCAACGCCATCGCCCTGCTGGGCAAGGTCCGCGGCGAGGCGCACACCGCGCTCGTCGACGTCTTCGAGCGCCGCGGCGCCGCCTGGCGGGCCCGCAGCCAGCTCAAGCGGCGCGATCCGGTGGCCCGGGCGCTCGCCGCCGAGGTGCTGGGCAACCTGGGCCGCAAGGACGCCCTGCTGCCGCTGTGCGACCTGCTCGGCGACCCCGACGCCGACGTGCGCGTGGTCGCCGCCCGCTCGCTCGGGCGCATCGGCGACGCCGGGGCTACCCAGCCGTTGCTGGCCACCCTGCCCAGCCGCCGCCCGGTGCCCGCGCACGTCGTGGCGACCGCGCTGACCCGCCTCGGTACCGCCGCCCAGGGCGCCCTGCTCGCCGCGCTCGACGATCCCCGGGCGCCCGTGCGGGCCTGCGCCGCCGAGGTCCTCGGGCTGATCGGGGCCGTCGGCGCGACCGTGCGGGTGGAGAGCGCGCTGCGGGCCGACCCGGTCGTCGAGGTCCGCGTCGCCGCCGCGCGCACGCTGGGCCGGCTCGGGACCCGCACGGCCCTCGCGCCCCTGGTCGACGCCCTGGAGCCGCAGCATCCGGCCGTACTTCGCGCCGAAGCCGCCAAGGCGCTGGGCGAGCTCGGCGCGGTGAGCGCGGCCCCGGCCCTGACCGGGCTGCTCGCCGACGCCGAGTACGCCGTCGCCCACAACGCCGCCCGCTCCCTGCTGCGGCTGGGCAACGCCGGCCGGGCCGCCCTCGTGGCCGCCGAGCACCGCGCGCACGTGCGCCCCCGGCACAGCGCCGACCCCGACGAGGAACCCGACCCCGAGGTGCTGCTCGGCGCCGCCCACGCCCGCGAGGCCCTGGCCGCCGCGCAGCTCGACGACAAGCGGAAGCAGACGGTGCCCTGATCATGGCCGAGTGGGTCCGGCAGCTGCTGACCGTGACGGACGTCTGCATCCTGACGTACTTCCTGGTCATCAACAGCAGCTACCTGGTGCTGATCGTGCTCGCCGGCGCCGAGTTCGTGCACCATCTGCGCCGGGTGCCCTTCGCCGGGCACGAGGAGACGTACCGCAGCCCCCTGACCGAGCCCGTGTCGGTGCTCGTGCCCGCGTACAACGAATCGGCCGGCATCGTGCAGTCGGTCCAGGCGATGCTCGCGCTGCGGTACCCGGTCTTCGAGGTCATCGTCATCGACGACGGCTCCTCCGACGACACCTTCGAGCGGCTGCGGGAGGAGTTCGGGCTCGTCGAGGTGCCCCGGGTGGTGCCCGACGCGACCCCGACCCGCGGTGGCATCGTCTCCATCCACGTGCCCGGTGAGCGGCCCGACCCGCTCGTGGTCGTGCGCAAGGAGAACGGCGGCAAGACCGACGCGCTCAACACCGGCATCAACGTGGCCCAGCACCCGCTGGTGTGCATGGTCGACGCGGACTCGATCCTCGACCCGCAGGCGCTGCTCTCGGTGGCCAAGCCGTTCTCCGACGACCCCGTGCGCACCGTCGCCTCCGGCGGGGTCATCCGCGTCGCCAACGGCTGCACCGTGGTCGCGGGCCGCATCGTCGACGTCCGGATGCCCCGGCGCTGGCTGCCGCGGGTGCAGGTGGTCGAGTACCTGCGCGCGTTCCTGCTCGGACGCACCGGCTGGTCGCGCGTGGGCGGCCTGCTCATCATCTCGGGCGCGTTCGGCATCTTCCGCCGCGAGCTGCTCATCGAGGTGGGCGGCCTCGCGCACGACTGCATCGGCGAGGACGCCGAGCTGGTGGTGCGGCTGCACAAGCACCTGCGCCGGCAGAAGCGGGACTACCGCATCGTGTTCGTGGCCGAGCCGGTCTCCTGGAGCGAGGCGCCCAGCACGCTGAAGGTGCTGGGCAAGCAGCGCCGCCGCTGGCACCGCGGCATCGCCGAGATCCTCGGCAAGCACAAGGACATGATCCTGAATCCGCGGTACGGCCGCATCGGCCTCGTCGCGATGCCGTACTACGTGCTGTTCGAGCTGCTGGCCCCGCTGATCGAGCTCGCCGGGCTGATCCTGGTCCCGCTCGGCCTCCGGGTCGGTGCCGTCGACACGCACTTCGCGCTCGTGTTCATCGCCGTGGCCTACGGCTACGCGCTGCTGCTGAACCTCATCGCGCTGACCGTCGAGGAGTACTCGTTCCACCGCTACCACCGGTGGACGGACCTGGTCGCCTCGGTGCTCGCCTCGATCGTCGAGAACGTGGGCTACCGGCAGCTCACCGCCCTGTGGCGGGTCATGGGCATGTGGTCGGCGCTGCGCGGCGGCAAGCACGTGTGGGGCGAGATGACGCGGACCGGCTTCCAGACCGTACAGACGCAGCCTTTTGCCCCGGCGCCGCAGGAGGAGCCGGTCAGAGCCAGAGAGGGCGCTCGCGCGGAATCCGGATCGTGAACGTCGTGCCGTGCCCGACCAGGCTGTCCACGGAGATCTCGCCGCCGTGGCCCTCCACGATCGTCTTGGTGATCGCCAGCCCGAGGCCCGCGCCCTGCACCGCCTCCCGCACCGCGAAGGTGCCGCGGAAGAAGCGCGTGAACAGCTGCGGCTGCTCGTCGGCGTCGATGCCCACGCCGTTGTCGCGGACCTTGATCTCGACCTGCTCGCCGTCGACGCGCGCGGTCAGCTCGACCAGCCCTCCGTCCGGAGTGAAGTTCACGCCGTTGACGAGCAGGTTGGCCAGCGCCCGTTGCAGCTGCTCGGGGTCGGCCTCGACGGTGCCGAGCCGACCCTCCACGGCGAGCACGAGCCGGTGGCCGCGCCGCTTGGCCCGCGGCTCGACGGCCGCGCAGGCGCCCGCGAGCACCGCGTGCAGGTCGGTCTCGCACAGCTCGAGGTCGAAGAGGCCGGCCTCCACCCGGGAGATGGTGAGCAGGTCCTCGATGAGCGCGCGCAGCCGGTCGGAGTTGCGGCCGATGACGCCGAGCATGCGCGTCTGCGCCGGGGTGAGCGGGCCGGCGTCGCCGGACGTGAGCACCTCGAGGTGGCCGATGACGTTGGTCAGCGGGGTGCGGAACTCGTGCGACACCGTGGCCACGAAGTCGCTCTTGGCCACGTCGAGCTCGCGCAGCCGGGACACGGCCTCGCGCTCGTGCTCGTAGGCGTGGCGCAGCGCGTCCTCGGTGCGCTTGCGGTCGGTGATGTCGTGCACGAACGCGTTGAACGTCCAGCCCATCATCGGGTCCCGCACCGCCCAGACGGCGAGCTCGATCGGGAACTCGTAGCCGTTGGCGTGCCAGCCGGTGATCTCGATGCGGTTGTCGAGAACCCGCTTCTCCCCCGTCGTCAGGAAGCGCCCGACGCCGAGGTGGTGGGCCTCGCGGTACTGCGGCGGCACGATGGTGTCGGCCAGCCGCCGGCCGATCGCCTCCTCCCTGGACAGGCCGAACACCTTCTCCGCGGCGGCGTTCCAGGAGGTGATCATGCCGCCCTCGTCCATGGCCACGAACGCCTCGACGCAGCTGTCGAGGATGCGCTCCAGGCGCTGGGACCCGAACAGCAGCGCCTGGCGGGCCGCCATGCGGTCGGCGACCCGGCCGAGCTGGATGCCGACGTCGGCCATGATCTCCAGCAGGCCGGGGTCCGGCTCGACCGGCTCGCGGGTGAAGAACTCCAGCACCGCGGCGACGATCCCGCGCCCGGTGACGGGGAAGGCGATGGCGGAGCCGACCCCCTCGACGGCCGGTCGCACCAGCGTCGGCTCGGCGGTCAGGTCGGCGACCCACTGCGGGCGCCCGGTCTTGGCGGCGCGCCCGACGATTCCCGCTCCCAGCGGGAAGCGCACGTCCTCGCTGGCCTTGCGCAGCTCGGCGAACTCCCCCGGCACGTCCTCGTGCCACACGTCAGTGGAGACGAAGACCCGGCGGTCGCGCTCCTCGGGCAGGCACAGGTGGCCCACGGGCCAGCCGGTCGCCGCGCACACCGCGTTGATGACCGGGAGCCCGGCGTCGCGGATGTCGTCGGCTTCGTTCGCGATCCGCGTCGCCTCCTGCAGGAGGGAGACGAGGACGAGTTCGCGATCCTTCGGCACACCTTGATCCTAAATGCCGGACCCGCCGCCATTAGCCCGTTTCGCCACGAACGACGGCAGGTCCGATCACCCCGCTCAGCTGCGGTTTTGTTCAGACTTTTCACCTCAGGCGGCCGCAGTCGCGGGCACGACGCCCGCGGCGATCTCACGGACGTACCGGTAGCCGCCCACCTCGCTGGCGCGCACCGCGTCGCTGGCCGCCACGAGCCGCACGCCGGCGTCGGCGCACGCCTGCACCAGGCGCGGCCCGGGCAGCCGGTGCCGCTCGCTGATCTCCACCACGGTGCCGTTGACCCGGCAGGCCTCGACCAGCTCGGCGAGGGCCGAGTCCGGCACCGCGGCCTCCTCGATCCCGGCGCGGGTCAGGAAGTCCAGCGGGCGGGCCAGGCGCGTCGGCGCGTAGCGCGACACCCGCTCGACGGCCAGCCCGGTGACGGTGACGACCTGGTCGATGACGTCCAGCGCCCGCATCGCGCCGGCGTCGATCTGCGTGCGCACGGCGTCGGGGCTGAGCAGCCCGGCCGGCAGCGGCAGCCGGTTGAGCCCGACCGAGATGACCTCGAGCCCGCTGAGGTCGGACGGGAAGGCGAGCCACCCGTCGATGCCGATCGCCTCGACCTCGACCCCGCGGCGCAGCGTCACGTCGGTGCGCTGCTGGGCTCGCTGGATCGAGGAGAGGTACGGCGGCAGCCAGCTCGTGTCCGGCCCCACCCGGTCGGCGAAGGTCAGCTCCGTGAGCCCGGCCTGCTCGGCCGCGGCGACGAGCACGGAGACGCTGTCGCGCCCGGACGAGAACGCGGTGTGGACGTGACCGTCGGCGGAGAGGTCGATCATCAGGCACTCTTTTCGTGGACGAGTCGGGGCGGAACCATTTCAGGTTCGCCGGGCCCGGTCGCCGCGATCGTTCCCGCCGGGGTGCGGCTCGGTTCGTCGCGCGCCGCACCCAGCGAACCTGGGACAATTGCTGATAAATCGCCCCACGCTTACTCGGCCCGGTCCATCACGGGGCGGCGATAGCGGTACCCGAACCCGCGCACGGACTCGATCGGCGACGCGTCCGGGTCGGTCCAGCCGAGCTTGCGCCGCAGCCGCAGCACCGCGAACTTCACCCGCTCCGGGCCGATGCCCGTCGGGTCGTCCCAGGCCTGGGCGAGCAGCTGGTTGGGCGACAACACCGCACCGGCGTGCCGGACGAGCACGTTGAGCAGCCGGAACTCGGTCGGCGTCAGGCGCACCTCGTCGCCGGCCACGAACGTGCGCCGGGCGGCCGGGTCGATGCGCAGCACGCCGTCGTCGTACACCTCGTCGGCCCACGACGCCGGCCCGGCGCTGCGGCGCAGCAGGGCCTCGACGCGCGCGACGAGCTCGGCGTTGGTGAACGGCTTGGTGAGGTAGTCGTCCGCGCCTCCGCGCAGGCCGCGGACCTTGTCGGACTCCTGGCCGTGCGCGGTGAGCAGCAGCACCGGCACGTCACTGACGTCGCGCAGCCGCTCCAGGACCTGCCAGCCGTCCATCCCCGGGAGGCCGATGTCGAGGATCACCAGCTCCGGCCGCTCGGTGTACGCGTCCCGCAGGCCGGTCCGGCCGTCCTTGGCGTGCGCGACCTGATGGCCCGCCCGCGTCAGGAGCAGGCGCAGTGCCATGGCGATATCCGGATCGTCCTCGACGACGAGAAGTCGGCTCACGATCATCCCCCATTTCGTGCCGGTCGCGTGGGCAACGACAGCGTGACCGTCGTGCCGACCCCTTCAGTGCTGGCGACGCTGATGCTGCCGCCGTGTAACTCGACGATGGCCCGGCTGACGACCAGCCCGAGTCCCGTGCCGGGCATGACCTGCCGCCCGACCGCCGCGGTCACGTTGGAACCGCGGAAGAACGCGCTGAACAGCCGCGGCAGGTCCGCGGCCGGGATGCCCACCCCGGAGTCGGCGACGGAGACGGTCCAGCCCTCGCCGTCCTTCCCGGGCCAGGCCTTCACCGTGACACGGCCCCCGCTGGGCGTGAACTTCACGGCGTTGCTGACGAGGTTGTCCACGACCTGATGCACGCGGGTGTCGTCGCAGACGAGGTCCGGGCCCTCGTCGCACTCGAGCACCAGGTCGATGCCGGCCGCGTGGGCCGCGGGGATCCGCTCGGTGACGGCGACGCCGAGCAGCTCCGGCAGCCGGGTGGGCGTCGGCTTGAGCTGCAGCGTGCGCGCCTCCAGGCGGGACAGCAGCAGCAGGTCTTCGATGAGGCGCAGGAGGCGGTTGGCGTTGCGGTCGATGACCGAGAGGTACGTCTGCTGGTCCTCCGACAGCTCCCCGCTCGTGCTGTCGCCGAGCAGGTGCGAGAACGCGACCACGGACGACAGGGGCCCGCGCAGCTCGTGGGAGACGCTGGCGATGAACTCGTTGTTGAGCGCGGTCGCCTCGACCAGCGCCTGGTTGCGCTCCTCGAGGCCCCGGCTGCGCTCCTCCAGGCCACGGCGCACGGCCACGCGGGCGGTGACGTCGCGCAGGTGGATGAGCGTGCCGCCGTCGGTACCGCCCGGGCCCGCCGGACCCGTGACCGGCACGAGGTCCAGCTCCAGCACCCGCCCGTCCTCGAACGCGAGCTCCTCGCCGACCACGGCGCGGCGGGTGTGGAACCCGGCGCGCAGCCGGTCGACGCGGGCCGCGGACGGGCCGAGCCGGGCGATGGTGCGCGCGATGACCTGGGACCAGTCCAGCGGCTCGGCGTCGTCCGGGTCGTGCTCGGGGCTCACGTCGAGCACGCCGGTGTCCAGCAGCCGGTGCGCGGCCCGGTTCGCCAGGCTCACACTGCCCTCGTCGTCGAGCATGAGCAGCCCGTCGTCCATCGTCTCGACCAGCCGGGCCAGCCGCTGCTGCTCGATGCGCGCGGTGCGCTCGGTGTCGCGCTGGGCGGTGACGTCGAGTCCGAAGAAGACCACGACGCCGACGTCGGCGTCGTCGACGAAGCTGCGCGCGCCGACCTCGATGGTGCGGAAGCGCCCGTTGACAGTGCCCACCCGCAGGTCCACCGCGTGCTCGGGGGTCCGCCCGGCGCAGCAGGCCAGGAACAGGCCCACGGCGGCGGGGCGGTCGTCGGGGTGCACGATGTCCAGCAGCCGGAACTCGGGCGGGCGGTGCCGGTCGTAGCCGAGCACCGCGGTGAACGACTCCGACAGCGCGCTCCAGCCGCGGGCCGGGTCGACGATCAGGATCATCGCGCGGGCGCCGGCGGTGATCGCCCAGGCCAGCGGCGAGCCGTGCATCGGCGGGGGCGGCACCGCGCGGCAGGGCTGGGTGAGCGCGCGGTCGGCGGCGGCGGCGATCTCGGCGGCGGCGGGGAGCAGCTCGGCGCGGGCGGGTGCGGCACTGAACTCGACCCGCAGCTCCTGGCCCCACTGCGCGGGCCCGACCGGCAGCCGCTCCAGCAGGTCGAGCTCGCCGAGCACCGGCAGCACCGCCGGGACGATGTCGGCGGAGCGCACGCCGGAGAAGGCGCGGAACTCGGACACGAGCCGCTGCGCGTCCACCACGGTGGCCGCGTTCGCCGCACGCACCACCAGATCGACCACCGCACCCTCGATGAGGCCGGTGTCGACCAGGCGGTCGGTCTCTCCTCGCAAAGCACTCCTCGCCGGCAGTGAACGCGGCACTTGTCGCTTACTGTCGGTACACCCATATCCTACGCAATGTAATGACATGTCCTGTAACGTTTCCGGAGGACCGAGCGGGTGCTGATGGACGACGAACCGGCCGACAATGAACCGGCGGACAACGAACCGGCGGACAACGAACCGGCCACCGACCTCGCCCAGCTGCGCACGGAGTTCATCCGGGTCGCGTCGCACGAGCTGCGCACCCCGCTGACCTCGATCATCACGTTCGCCACGATGCTCGAGTCGTCCGACGACGCGCTGCCGCTCACCGCCGAGGACCGTCAGGCCGCGATCGGCGTGATCCGGCGCAACGCGGAACACATGCAGGTCATCGTGGCCGACCTGCTCCTGCTCAGCAGCCTGGAGACGGCCGAGGCGCCGCTGGACCGGGCCCCGTTGCCGGTGCCCGAGCTGCTGGATTTTCCGGGTGTACCGCTGCATTGCGCCGCCGGCCCGGACCTCCTCGGCGACCGCGTGCTGCTGCGCGAGCTGTTCCACACCGCCGTGCAGATCGTGACGCTCATGGGCGCGGCCGAGATCGAGGCCTCGTTCGCCGGCGGGCGCTGGTGCGTGGTCGTGTCGGCGGCGACGAGCGCCGCGCTGACCCCCGAGCGGCTGCTGTCCATGCGCATCCCGCACCCCGAGCAGCCCGACGAGCACCGCACCGGCGCCCTGGCCCTCATGCTCGGCCGCGAGATCGCCGCGCGGCACGGCGGCAGCATGGTCACGTCGGTCGACCGGCCGGGAGTCACCGTCCGAATCTCCCTTCCCATCCGTTGAGCCACCGTTTCCGACCGGCTGCAACTTTGCCCGCCTATGGTCGGGCCCATGAGCGCCTCCTCGTTCATCAAGCCGAAGTCGTTCCCGCTCCCGGACGACGAGCAGGAGCGGCTCAAGTCGCTGGCCGGTTACGGCATCGTCGGCGGCCCGCCGCTGCCCGACCTGCCGTCGGTGGTGGAGCTGGCGGCGTACGTCTGCGGCGTGCCCAACGCGGTGGTGAACATCATCTCGGCGTCCCAGCAGATCCAGATGGCCGCGTTCGGCTTCGAGGCGAACGCGTGCTCCCGCGAGGACTCCATGTGCGCGATCAGCATGGTCGAGCCCGAGACGGTGGTCGTGCGCGACGCGACGCAGGACCCGCGCTTCGCCGACAGCCCGTTCGTCACCGGCGAGATCGACGAGGTCCGCTTCTACGCCTCCTCCCAGCTGCGCGACCGCGACGGGCACGTGCTGGGCACGCTGTGCGTGTTCGACACCGAGCCGCACGACCTCAACGCCAGGCAGCGCGAGGGCCTGGACAAGCTGGCCAGGATGGTCATGGACGTGATGGAGCTGCACCGGCACGGCCAGATGCTCGAGCAGGCCCTGGACACGGTCCACCGCACGAGCCGCGAGCTGCAGCGCTCCAACTCCTCGCTGCAGCACTTCGCCGGCCAGGTCAGCCACGACCTCAAGAACCCGCTCACCGGCGTGCTCGGCTTCGTCGCGATGCTCTCCGAGATCCCGGCGGTCGCCGCCGACCCCGACGGCAAGCGCTGCGTCGACCGGGCGCTGTCCTCGGCGACCCGGATGTGGCGCATGATCGAGGACGTCCTCTCGCACGCCTCCCTCGGCGGCCGGCCGTCGTTCACCGAGGTGTCGCTCGAGTCGATCGCCCGCCAGGTGGTCGAGGACGTCGGCACGGCGATCGCCGTCTCCCAGGCCGAGGTCGAGGTCGGCCCGCTGCCCACCGTCGTCGGCGACGCCACCCAGCTGCGCGTGCTGATCCAGAACATGGTGAGCAACTCGCTGAAGTTCCGCGACCGCGGCCGCGACTGCCGCATCTCGCTCACCGCCGGCGAGTCGGAGACGGGCTGGACGCTGAACATCGCCGACAACGGCATCGGCATCGCGGCGGAGGACCGCCCGCGGGTGCTGGAGATGTTCACCCGCCTGCGCACCGACGTCGAGGGCTCCGGCATCGGCCTGGCGACCTGCCAGCGCATCGTCGAGGCGCACGACGCCACGCTCGTCATCGACGAGACCCCGGGCGGCGGCACCACGATGCGCATCACCCTGCCCAAGCCGGCCGACCAGGTGCGCCTGGCGCTCGTCAGCTGAGGCTCAGCCGACGGACTCGAAGGCCGAGTCGATCCGCTCCTCCACGTCCTGCCAGTCGGGCTCGGTGAGCACGACGCCCACCCAGCCCCGGTGTCCGACGTAGGGCGGCCGGAAGTACATCCGCGGATCCTGCTCGATGAGCAGCTCCTGCACGCCCTCGGGCGCGGCGCACCACAGGTGCGGGAACCGGTTCTGGTGATGACCGTCCGGCCAGACCTGGACGAAGGCCTTCCTCCCGCGCTTGAACAGCGGCGTGCCGTGGCTGACGTGCTCGGTCACGCCCGCCAGCGCGAGGCACAGCGCACGGACCCGTGTCACCACGTCGGACATGCGGATCAGCCTAGTTGAGGACGTGTGTCGGCCGTTGTCCGATTGTCCCCCGTTGCAGCACGGGTGCCGACGAGCGCAGGTCCATTGCAGCCTCTAGCTGCACCGATGCTCCCGCTGCGACGCTGGTCGGGCAACGTCAACCGCCCAGGCCACACCCTCGCTTAGGAGCCCCTTGATGACGATCCGACTGGTCGCCGTCGACGAACACGTCCTTCTCCGTCTCGGTCTCAACCGGGTCGTGGCCACGGTTCCCGACATCACCCTCGTCGGCGAGGCCGGCAGCGCGGCCGAGGCCGAGCGCGTCGTGGCCGAGACCGCCGCGAACGTCGTGACGATCGACGCCTCGCTCGCCGACACCGACGGCATCTCCCTGGCCCGCAAGCTGCGTGCCGCGAGCCCGGACCTCGGCGTGGTGCTGCTCAGCGCGGTCAGTGACGACAACCTGCTGTACCGGGCGCTGGACGCCGGCCTCTCGGCGTACGTCACCAAGGCCGCCCCGATCCCGTCGGTCCTCGCCGCGATCCGCCACGCCGCGGTCGCCCCGCACTCGTTCACCGCGCCCGGGCTGTCCTCCGCGCTGTCGCGCCGCCGGGGCCAGACGGGCCTGCTCAGCCAGCGCGAGCAGGAGGTGCTGTCGCTGATGCGGGACGGGCTCTCGCTGCCCACGATCGCCCAGCGCCTGGCCGTGTCCGAGGCGACGGTGAAGACCTACGTGTCGCGGCTCTACAGCAAGCTGCGCGTGAACAACCGCTCGCAGGCGCTGATGGCCGCCGTCAACCAGGGCCTGCTGGTCTCCGTCGACGCCGCCTGAACGTGATGGCCCGGCTCCTCCCCCTGGAGCCGGGCCATCATCGCGTCACGCGGGAATCGTGACCCGCTGGGCGTTGGTGGCGTTGCAGTCCCAGATCTGCAACTGGGTGCCGTCGGTGGTGCTGCTGCTCGGGTCGTCGAGGCAGCGGCCCGACGCCGGGTTGCGCAGCGCCTGCGTGCCGGACACGTACGTCCACTGCTGAGCGCCCGTGCCGTTGCAGTCCCACAGCTGGAGCTTCGTGCCGTTGCCGGTGCCGGCCGACGTCACGTCGAGGCACTTGCCGAGCGCGCGCACGGTGCCGTCACCCGGGAACGTCCACTGCTGGGCGCCCGTGCCGTTGCAGCCCCAGACCTAGATCTTCGTGCCGTTGGCCGTGCCCGAGTTGTTCACGTCCACGCACTTGCCGAGCTGCACGAGCTTCACCGGGCCCGTCTTCGACCCCCCGCCCGACCCGCCGGTGGTGAGCAGGAAGCGATTGTTGGCGGTGTTCCAGTGCGTGGCCAGATACGAGCCGGCCGGCGGGTTGGTGTTGAAGTAGTCGTCCTTGTTGCAGTCCAGCCGGTTGTCCTGGGCCTGGTCCGCGCACACGACCCGCAGGACCGTGCCCGGCCCGTCGTTGTAGCACATGATGTCGTAGTCGTCGGTGCAGTGCCCGTAGGCGGTGTGGTTCGGCGAACTGCTCATCACCGCACCCATCGCGTGCGTGAGCTCGTGCGCCGCCGGCCCCGAACCCCAGCACCCGGAGTCGACCCGGCTGAAGCTGGCCCCGGAGTTGTTGTAGTTGTCCTGCCCCGGGCGGTCGTCCAGCGTCACGTACGCGACGCCGCACAGGGCGGTCGCGTCGACGTACATCAGGTACTTGCGGTCGGTCCGGTTGTAGCCCTGCGCCTTGATCGCGTTCACCGAGTTGCCGAAGTCGCCCAGCGACCCGTTGTCGATGGCCACGTCCGTGACGGCGATGTTGCACGAGCTGTCGGTCACGAACCGGATGTGCCGCACACCGCCGGTCTGGGCCGCGCTGGCGCTGTAGATGTCGTCCACGCCCTGGGTCCAGGTCCGGATCGAGGCCAGATACTGGCTGTACCGATCCGCGTTGCCCGACCCGTGAATGTAGAGCACCTGCACCCGGTTCCCCGACTGCCCGTCACCGTCACACACGATGCTCGCCGCGGCCCCGGCCTGCACCGCACTCTTCGACTCCGCGAGCGGCGCCACCGACCGCCGCACATCGGTGCCCGCGAACGCCGCGTCCGGCCCGTGCGAACACGCCCCCGCCACGTTCTTCAGCTCGAACAGCCCCTTGCAACGCCCCGTACCGACCTTGAACCCGTCGTACACGAGACCACGCGCACCGTCATTCGCCGGAATCGTCGGGTCCGGCGGCCCCTGCCGCTGCTGCTGCGCCCACGCGGGCGCCGTACCGATACCGACGACCAGCAAAGCCCCCGCCACAATGGCAAGCACCTTCGGCCGCGGCCTGAACTTCAATCGAAACATGGGCATCTCCCGCTGGCGGACGGGTCAGGAACGCCCAGTGTGTCCCACTAAATCGCCATAGAACAATGTCCGACAGTGATTTGTTTAACTTTGTTTACTACACACATGCTTCGCGAAGCCGCACGGCCAGTTGCACGACCCGCCGCCCGGAACGACGACGACGGCCGGGCCCGGGTGTACCGAGCGCCGGCCGCCGCCGAAACCGTAGCGTCAGATCTTCAGGTCGTACTGGTACAGGTTGTACTTCGTCATCAGCGCGACGACCTTCGTCGTGTACAGCGGGTCCGTCGCGTAGCCACCCTTGTGGATCTCGGCGATGAACTGGTTCGGGTTCGTCGTGTAGTTGAACGCGGCCGCGTACCGGGCCAGCGACTTCAGGTTCGCCCCGTGGTCGCGGAAGGAGTCCACCGACGTGCGGTAGGTGCGGAACGTCGCCACCGTCGTGACGCAGGCGCCCGCGGCGTTGCACTCCTGCGTGGAGTACGCCTTGCAGCCCGCCGCGTAGGAGCCCGGCGCGTTGTTGAAGCATTTCATGCCGAAGAAGTTGTTGTCGTTCGCCGACAGCGAGCTGCGGCCCCAGCCCGACTCCAGGATCGCCTGCGCCAGGGTCACCGACGCGGGCACCTTCGTGTCGCGCTGGCTCTGCTGGGCGGCGGGGATGGAGGCGGCGAGGAACTGCTCGTTGGTCATGGTGCCGGTCGGGCCCATCGGCACCGCGGCCACCGGCGCGGACGGGGCGGGGGCGGGGGCGGCCGGGGCGGCGGGGGCCGCGGGCGGGGCGCAGACCGGGAGCTTCGGGTTGCCGGAGACGAACGCGTGCGAGATGTAGTCGCCGATCGCGGTGCGGTCCCACTGCGCGGTCTTGCGCACGTTGCCGCGCAGGTACTGTCCGCTCACCCGGCAGGTGACCGTGACCTTCTGCTTGTTCTTGACCGTCCGGGTCTGGCCGAACCAGTTGGCGGCGCCACTGCGAGCGGCGAGCGAGCCCTTGACGCGAACACTGACAACGGCGGCGTCGGCCGGTGCAGCGGCCACGACGAGCGTCGTGGCGGTCGCGGCAAGGGCCAGCGCCGGAGCGAAAACGAACTTCGTGAACGAACGCAGCATCAGACGATCTCCGGTGCAGGGGTGAGCAGGACCCCACAAAGATCGTCAACCGGCGTTGCGGGCCTCGTTCCCCGCCGGGTGCCAGGCCGTTGCCAGGCCCACCCGGACGCCCTCGGCACGCGGGCGCTCGAGCGCTCCCGAGCCCGGCGGCACGAGCGTCAGCGCGCTCGGCGGCAGGTCGTGCCGGCGCAGCGTGCCCAGGACGGTGCCGAACAGTTGCGGCTCGCGCTGCCGCGGCGCGGAGAGCCGCGTCGCCACCCGCGGCCCAGGCTCGAACGTCACGGCCTGGTTGCGCCCGGCGGCCTTGGCCGCGTAGAGCGCGAGGTCGGCGTCGCGCAGCGGGTCGGCCGAGCCGAGCAGCGGCAGCGCCCGATGCCCGTGGTGACCGTCACGAGCAAGGCGCGCCGCGCGAGCCGGCTCAGTTGGTCCCGTACTGCTGCTTGAGCGCCAGGTAGTCGCCGAGGCCGAGGCCCCGGTACGCGGTCGAGCAGTCCGGCAGCCCGTCGGTCATGGTGAGCGCCGCGTGCTGGGCGTAGGAGACGTGGCCGAGCCCAAAGGCGTGGCCGAACTCGTGGGTGATGGTGCCCTCGAGGTCCCAGCGGTTGCTGCACGACGGCGGGATGTTCAGGAAGAACAGGCCCTCGGTGTCGTCGATGAGGATGTCGGCCTCGACGCTGCGGCCGTTCTCCTTGCCGCCGTACCACCAGATGCACGTGACCGCGAGCAGCCCCTGGTTGAGCGGGCCGAAGGAGACCGCGTTGTACCCGTCGCGCTGGCCGCACCCACCCGTGGAGGTGACGCCCGCGGTGCGGTCGGTCTTGCCCGCGTACGACTCGGAGATCCCGAGGTTCTGGGGCAGGCCGCAGTCGTTGCGCCCCGTGTCGACCGTGTAGGCCGCGCTGCGCAACGAGTTCACGACGGCGGTGCGGTCGCCGAGGTAGGCGGGGATCGTCTTCTCGTTGACCCGCCACTTGAGCTCGCTGCGCCAGCGCATCCCCAGCCAGGTTCCGGCCGGGTCCGCGCAGCGCCCGCCGTCCATGGCGGCCTCGGCGGGCTGCCCGGTCGGCGGTCCGGGGATCACGACGGCGAATCGAGCGGTCTGCATGGTCATGGGTGGTTCGCCCACGAGCCAGGCCGCGCAGAGTACGAGCGGGAGCAAGGCCCGCAGCACCGCCGCCAGACCAGTGTCGATCTTCGGCACGAATCCATTCTGAGCCGCGCAACCCCCCGCAGGGGTGACTTTCGGCAAACGCGCCCGGGACGCCATGGCCCGCTGATTGCCCACCTGCGCCCGCTCGACACCCACCCCGCACCGGCCCGTCGGGTGAACGGTGGCGGCCGTCCGTGCGGCCGCCGGACAGACCAGCCAGATCACACTCGGTCATTCTTGAGTCACACCGAGTCGAGGGGGACGCACATGAAGGCCATCGCGAAGCTGATCGCACGCACCGCTCGCGGCGACCGCGGCGCGGCGACGCTCGACGTCGGCCTGGGGGCCATCCTGCTCGGCGTCACGCTGGTCGCCGCGGTCACGCTCTTCGGCTGAACCCGGCCCGCGACGGCCCCGAGGGCGGCCCCAGCGGCAGCAGGCAGGTGACCACCGTCCCCTGCCCGGTCGCCGGGGTAGCCCAGATCCGGCCGCCGTGCCGCTCCACGATCGTCTTCGTGATCGCCAGGCCCAGGCCGGTCCCCTGGCTCTGCCGCTCGTGCGAACGGCTCGATCGGAAGAACTGCTCGAAGATCTGGTCGATCTCGTTCTCCGGAATCCCCATCCCGGTGTCGGAGACGGTCAGGCGCACCTGCTCCCCGTCGAGGTCGGCGGCGAGGCGCGCGTGGCCGCCGGCCGGGGTGAACTTCAGCGCGTTGTCGAGCAGGTTGATGACCACGCGTTCGAGCTGGTCGCGGTCGCCCTGCACGAACAGGGGGTCCTCGGGCAGGTCGACTTCCAGGTGTACGTTGCGCTGCCCCCGAATCGCGTGCAGTGCCTCGAGGGCGCCGGAGACCACCGCCGCGATCTGCACCGGACCGGCGTTGATCTTCACGGCCCCGGCCTCGATGCGCGAGAGCATCAGCAGGTCCTCGATCAGGGCGAGCAGGCGGCGCGCGTTGCGCTCGACCGCGGCCAGCAGCCGGGCCTGCGCCTGCGCGACCGGGCCCGCGTCGCCGTCGACGATGACCTCCACGTTGCCCAGGATGCTCGTCAGCGGCGTGCGCAGCTCGTGCGAGACGGTCGCGACGAGGTCGGCCCGCACCTTGTCCAGCTCGCGCAGGCGCGCGGTCGCGTCGCGCTCGCGGTCCAGGGCGTGGCGCATCGCCTCGACGGTGCGCCGTTCGCGGGTGACGTCGCGGGCCACGCTGAGGTAGCCGGCGACGTCGCCGCACTCGTCACGGATGACGCTGACGGTCTGCGCCACCGGCACCAGGGAACCGTCGTGGCGCCGGTAGACGCACTCGCGCGGCTCCACGTCGCCGGCCCGCGCGGGCGCGAAGATCTCCTCGAGCGAGCCGAGCCCGCCGGGCGCGTGGAAGCGGGCGAGGTCGGCGGTGCCCACGACGTCGGCGGCGCGGTACCCCAGCATCCGCTCGGCCCCGGCGTTGAACACGGTCACCGTCCCGCACCGGTCCACGCCGATGATGGCCTGCTCGGTCGCGGCGGCGAGCACGTCGGCGAAGAGCCGCTCGGTGCGCCGCTGCTCGGTGACGTCGATGCCGGTGCAGATCACGTGCGCGAAGCGGCCCTCGTCGTCGGTGATCGCCGCGGTGCTCCAGGCGATGCGGCGCCGGCCGCCGGGGACGATCCAGTCGCGCTCGGCCGAGCGTGGAAGGCCCGTGGTGGCGATGCCGGCGAGCTCGGCGTCCAGTCTCGGGCCGTCGACGACGGAGAGGCCGAGGTCGCGGTACGGCCGCCCGATCACCTCGGACGCGTCCCGCCCGGTCAGCTCCTCGCAGCTGCGGTTGAACGCGGTGACGGTGCCGTCGGCGTCCGCCGCGATCACGAGGAAGCCGGTCGAGTCGAGGATGGCCTGGCTGAAGTCGCGGTCGCGGCGCGCGCTGCGGGTGGCCCGCACGAGTTGGTGGGCGGCCGCGCGGGCGTGGCGGGTCCAGCCCTGCGCCGCGGTGGCCACGATGATGCCGATGGCGACGACGAGCACGCCCCGGCGCCACTCGGCGCGCAGCACGTCGGTGTCGAGCAGCGCGGGCACGGCGAACACGAGCGCCATGACGGTGACGCCGGCCGCGGTGGCGAGCGGGCCGTGGTAGAGCCCGAGCCACAGCACGGGCAGCAGGGCGAGCGGGGCGTAGCCGGTCGGCCCGCCGTCGCTGCCGACGTTGAGCAGCACGACCACGCCGAAGTACCCCAGCGGCGGGATGGCCTCCAGCAGGATCGGCATCCGCCCCCACGGCACGAGCACGACCAGGGCCAGCAGCACCAGCACCAGGCCGGCGGCGGCCGCGAGGGCGACGGGGTGCACGCTCGGCGGCAGCAGGGCGACGCCGAACGCGAGCGCGGTCACCGCGAGGACCGGCAGGATCCGCGGCCGGCGGCCGGGTGCGTCCGGCGTCCGCGGTTGCGCCTCGCCCAGGGACATGTCCTCATTCTCGGGCGAACCGGGCTGTGCGGGCATGCGAACGCGATACAACCCAATACGAACTGCCGGGAGCGCGACCGCGAGCCGGATCCGGACACGCGGCGAGACCCGGCCGCGACGCATCGCGGCCGGGTCTCGGCGTGCTGCTGGGCTTGCTGGTGGGCTTACTTCTCGGTGCGCAGCATCTTGCTGAGGGCCTTCACGGCCACGTCGCTGGGCGAGGCGGCTTCGCGGTTGGCCTTCTGCAGCTCGCGGTACACCTCTTCGCGGTGGACCTGGATGCTGCGGGGCGCCTTGATGCCCAGCCGCACCACGTCGCCGCGCACGTCGAGCACCGTGACGACGACGTCGTCGCCGACCATCACGCTTTCTCCGGGACGTCGGGTCAGGACGAGCACAAGCCGCTCCTTCGCTGGGCGATAGGCGAACAGTACCCGAATTGTCGGCATCGCCGGGCGGGAATGCCCGGCGTCACCCCGTTCAGGCGACCATGAGCTTCTGGCGCACCGGAAGCCCGCTGTGACTGAGGATCAGCTGTACCGCCCGGCGGCTGCGCTGGTCGAGCACGATCGGAGCCATCAGGTTGGCGGTGGCGTCCTCGGCGCCGGCCTCCCCCGCGGTGACCACGAGCAGCACCAGCAGGTCGCTCTGGTCGGTGACGCCGAGCGCGGCGAGGGTCTCGTCGTCGATCTCGGCCTCGTAGTCGGGGAAGAACTGCGTCGGCGGGACGACCAGGAACCGCAGCCCGTCGGTGTCCACGGACTTCAGCGAGAACAGCACCCCGGCGTCGTCGAGACGCACGAGCACGAAGCGGCGGTCCTCGGGGAAGCCCGGGATCGGCGCGACGAAGTCGATCACCGGCAGCGTGGTCGTCTCCGGACTGTCAACGGTCGCGACGCTCATAGATTCCTCACGATGACTGGAGCCGCCTCGCGGCCTACCGCAGGAAGTCCACCAGCGACGGCTGGATGACCTTCGCGGTCGCGGCCAGCGCCGCCTGATATGCGGTCTGCTGCAGGGACAGCTCGGTGATGGTCTTCGGCAGGTCGATGTCCTCGACGTCGGACAGCTGGGTCCTCAGGTCGAGCACCCGGTTCTCCGCGGCCTGCTGCAATTGTGAAACCTGATTATATCGGGATCCAACCCCCGAAAGCCCCGTCTGCACCTGTTTCTGCGCCGTGTCGACGCTGGCGAGGTCCCCCTGCAGCGCGCTGGGGTTGTTGCGCAGGTCGTCGGCGATCCGCTGGAGCATGTTGAAGACGTTGCCGGAGCCGGAGCCGAACACCGACGCGGCGTCGGTGTCGACCCGCACCGAGGCGTTGGCCCCGACCGTGCGGTTCACCGAGCCGCCGTCGCCCACGTAGTTGCCGTTCTGGTCGTAGGCGATGCTGCCGGCGGTGGTGCCGCCGAAGATCGGGCGGTCGAGGTAGGTGGTGTTGGCCAGGTCGAGCATCGAGCCGCGCAGGTTGTCGACCTCCAGGGCGATCGCCTCGCGGGCCTCGGAGTTGCCGCCGGTGCCGTTGGACATGCCGGTCAGCACGAGCTCGCGGACCCGGTTGAGCTGAGTCGAGGCGCTGGTCAGCGCCGTGTCGGCCTGGTTCAACCAGCCCATCCCGTCATCGCCGTTGCGTGAGTACTGATTCAGCGTCGCCATGTCGCTGCGGGTCTGCATCGCGATGACCGCGCCGCCGGGCGAGTCCGACGCCTTGGTGATGAGCTTGCCGCTGGAGAGCTGGTTCTGCAGGTCCTGGTTCTTCTGCAGGTTGACCTGCAGGTTGGCCAGGGTGTTCGTGGCCACCGACCGTTCGGTGACGCGGAAGCCGGGCATCCGTTCCCTCCTCCTGCTACCTCTTCATGTTGATCAGCGTGTCCATCGTGGTGTCCACGACGCTGATCACCTTCGCGGCGGCCTCGTACGCCCGCTGGAACTGCAGCAGGTTGGTCATCTCCTCGTCGAGGCTGACGCCCGACTCCGCCTGCTCGGCGGACGTGGCGTCGTCGGCGATGACCTGCTGCGCCTGGGCCCGCCGGTTGATCGTCTGGGCCTGGATGCCGACGTCGACCACGAAGTTGCGGTACTGCGTGTCGGGCCCCTGGGGGTCCTGGGCGATCGCGGCCAGCGCGTTGGCGTTGTCGCCCTGGTACGACGTCGTCGCCGTGCTCGACGCGGCGATCTTCGTCGGGTCGGTGATCGCCACCCGGATGTCCTTGGCGCTCGAACCCGTGAAGAACGCGCCGCCCGGCTGCGGGTTCGGCGTGCTCGACGGCGGCGTGGTGCTGATGTCGTAGCCCTGCGCGTGCTGCGCGTTCACCTTCTGGATGAGGGTGGCGGCCACGCTGTCCAGGCCCGCCACCGTGTTCGGGATGGTGGAGGTCAGCGCCTCCAGGCCCGAGGCCATCT
Source organism: Dactylosporangium thailandense (assembly GCF_059739745.1). Lineage (NCBI taxonomy): Bacteria > Bacillati > Actinomycetota > Actinomycetes > Micromonosporales > Micromonosporaceae > Dactylosporangium > Dactylosporangium thailandense. The sequence goes on along the minus strand of NZ_AP029195.1, from coordinate 11,224,997 downwards.
TGCCCGTGGTGATGCCGGCCGAGGTGTTGTTGTCGGCGTACACCACCTGCACCGGGTTGACCGCGATCCCGTCGACCGTCGTGCTGCCGACCGCCTGCAGATTGCGCACGGTGTCGCCCTGCACGAGCAGGTTGCCGCCCAGCGAGACGTCGACGGTGCCGTTGTCGTTGAGCCGGCCGGTCGCGCCGGTGAGCTCGGAGAGCTTCAGCACCAGCTGGTCGCGCTGGTCGGACAGCTCGTTGGTCGGCATGTTGGCCGTCTTGGCCAGGGCGATGCGGTCGTTGAGGTCCGCGATGCCGGCCGAGGTCTGGTTGACCACGGCGACGTCGGCGTCGAGGGCCTCGCGGGTCGCGCCGAAGAGGTTGTCGAGGTTCTGCCGGGTCGTGCCCATCGTCGCGGCGACGGTGTTGGCGCGCGAGAGCAGCTGGGTGCGGGCCGAGGTGTCGCCGGGCCGGTTGGCCACGTCCGACCATGCCGACCAGTAGTCGGCCAGTTGGGCCTGCAGGCCGTTGTCGCCGGGCTCGCCGAGGGCCTGCTCGACGTTGCCGAAGACCATGCTCTGCGCCTGCAGGTACTCGTTGAGCCCCCGCTCGGCCCGGGTCCGGTTCGTCATGAACTCGTCGTGCAGCCGGGTGACGTCGGTGATGCGCACGCCGTCGCCGACCCCTTGGCTGGTCGACCAGCGGGCCGGCGTGGAGAGGTTCTCGACCGGCGAGAGCTCGACGCGCTGGCGGGAGTACCCCTCGGTGTTCGCGTTGGCGATGTTCTGCCCGGTCAGGTCGAGGGCGCGACGCTGGGCGTAGAGGGCGGACAGGGCCGTGTTCAGGCCGGAGAACGTGCTCATCTACATCGCCTCGTCAATCAGCCGGGTGCGGGGGGCGGCCGCGACGGTCTCGCCCTTGCGCCCGTAGGTCTCGACGGACCCGACGACGGCGAGCATCGTCTCGCGCGCCGCGCGGGCCCCCGTGGTGAGCAGGTCGCGATTCGCCTCGGCGATCGCGCTCACCTCGGCGGTGATCGTCAGGAACGCCTTGCGGTGCTGGTTGAGCAGGTCGGACCACGGCGCCGGGGCGGCCTCGGCGAGCTTGCTCAGGCTCGGGTTCGGGCCCAGCCCGAACTCGGCGCCGATCGCCTCGACCTCGGCGGCCCGCACGACCTCGGTGCGCCGGATCTCCTCCAGCACCACCTCCACCTCGCGGGTGGCGTGCGCGAGCCAGCGCGTCCGGCCGGAGGCGAGCACGAGCTGCTCCTCCTCCAGCTTGAACAGCAACAGCTCCAGCATCTCGCGCTCCCGCCACAGGATGCTCGCGAGATCCGCCAGCGCCATCCGTTCCGCCTCTCCCTCGTGCGACGGGTCGGCCGGGCGGCCGGCGCGTCGCACATCCGCGTCGTGTTCGCCCGGTAGTTCGGCATTTCCATGTCCGGCTTGAGCACTACCGGTTCGCAACTTTGCGTCACCCGGGCCCGCACCCGGGGCTGCCGAATCTGGTTCTCGACCAACCAACTCCTGCCACGAAGAGGTTGCCGTGACCACCACCGCCGAAGCCCCCGCCGCCACCGCCCTGAGCCCCACGGAGCTGGACGCCCAGGTGCGCGCCCACCTCCCGCTCGTCGGGCACCTGGTCCGCGAGATGCTCGGCCGGCTGCCGGCCCACGTGTCCCGCGAGGACCTCATCTCCGCGGGCATGGCGGCCCTCGCCGGCGCCGGGCGCTCCTTCGACCCGAGCCGCGGCATCCCCTTCGGCAGCTTCGCCACCAGCCGCATCCGCGGCGCGCTGCTCGACGAGCTGCGCGGCCTGGACTGGGCCAGCCGCTCGGTGCGCGCCCGGGCCCGCAAGGTGGAGACGGTACAGCAGGAGCTGACCGGCCGGCTGGGCCGCACGCCGACGCAGGCGGAGCTGGCCGAGGCCATGGGCGTCGGGGTCGACGAGCTCAAGAGCATCGACGACGACGTGCAGCGCGCGGTCGTGCTGTCCCTGCAGGGCTTCACCGCCGGCTCGGCCGAGGAGCTGGTCCCCGAGCGGGCCGCCGGCCCCGAGGACCTCATCCTGCACCGGGAGCGCATCGGGTACCTGCACCAGGCGATCAACGCCCTGCCGGAGCGCCTGCGCACGGTCGTCACCGCGTACTTCTTCGACGAGCGCCCGATGACCGACATCGCCGCCGAGCTCGGCGTCACCGAGTCGCGCATCAGCCAGCTGCGCGCCGAGGCCCTGGTGCTCCTGCGCGACGGCCTCAACAACCACCTCGATCCCGAGATGCTGGCCGGCGCCGGCGGCAACGGCTGCGTGGCCCGCCGGCGCGAGGCGTACTACGCCAACATCGCCGCGCAGGGCGACCTCAGCGCCCGCCTGGCCGTCACGACCCCGCTGGGAATGCCCCGCGCCGCGTAAGGCGCACACCGAGACCCGCAGCGAGTCGCCACGGATGCTCCGGAGGCGACGGACGAACTCGCTGCAAAGCCGCGGCCCGAACGGACTCGGGGGCGGTAGGAGCACCACCCGGGCACGGACGCCCAAAGCACGGACGCACGGTTGGTTCGCAAGGCAGGGGCATGGAGGCCCGCATCGGGCACGGACGCCCCGGACACCGCGTGGCACGGACGCCGGAACGACGCGGGAACACGGAGGTTCCCCATGGGACTCGGGAGCGGCTCGGCAGTGAGGCCGGGCCGCTCCCGAGAACAACCTGTTCGCAACCGAGAGAGACCGTTTGTGTACCCAAAGTGACAGAGGCTGGATCTTGCCGGGCGATCACCGAGAGCCCGCCACGAGTACCGACTCCTGCCACGAAGAGGTTGCCGTGACCAGCACCGCCATCAAGTCGACCAGCGCCGAGCGAGAGGCGCTGGTGCGCACCCACCTCCCGCTCGTCGGGCATCTCGTGCGCGAGATGCTCGGCCGCCTGCCCGCGCACGTCTCGCGCGAGGACCTCGTCTCGGCCGGCATGGCCGCGCTCGCCGGCGCGGCGCGCTCGTTCGACCCCGCCCGCGGCATCCCGTTCGGCAGCTTCGCGACCACCCGGATCCGCGGCGCGCTGCTGGACGAGCTGCGCGGGCTCGACTGGGCCAGCCGATCCGTGCGTACCCGGGCCAGAAGGGTCGAGACCGCCCAGCAGGAGCTCACCGCCTCGCTCGGGCGCACCCCGACCCAGTCCGAGCTGGCGCAGGCCCTCGGCGTGGCCGTCGACGAGCTCAAGAGCATCGACGACGACGTGCAGCGCGCGGTCGTGCTGTCCCTGCAGGGCTTCACCGCGGGCTCGGCCGAGGACCTGGTGCCCGAGCGGACCGCCGGCCCCGAGGAGCTGATCCTGCACCGGGAGCGCATCGGGTACCTCCACCACGCCGTCACCGCCCTGCCGGAGCGCCTGCGCACGGTCGTCACCGCGTACTTCTTCGACGAGCGCCCGATGACCGACATCGCCGCCGAGCTCGGCGTCACCGAGTCCCGCGTCAGCCAACTGCGCGCCGAGGCGCTCATGCTGCTGCGCGACGGGCTCAACAACCACCTCGACCCGCACCTCGTGGCGGCCGCGCGCGACAAGGGCTGCGTGGCGCGCCGGCGCGAGGCGTACTACGCGAACATCGCCGCCCAGGGCGACCTGAGCGCACGCCTGAACCTCACCAACCCGCTGGGCGTGCCGCGAAGCTTCTGAGAAGTTCTCGGATTCGCCCTCAAGAGCCCGGCTGACCAGCCGATATAGGACGCGAGCGAGCCACGGACGGTTCGCCGTACGACCCGATTCACGGAGGAGTAGCCATGGGTCTTCGGATCAACAACAACATCGCCGCGCAGAACGCGTACCGGAACCTGTCCGTCACCGACACCCAGATGAGCAAGTCGCTGGAGAAGCTGTCGTCGGGCTACCGGATCAACCGGGCCGCGGACGACGCGGCCGGCCTCTCCATCAGCGAGGGCCTGCGCTCCCAGATCGGCGGCCTCAAGGTTGCCGTGCGCAACGCCCAGGACGGCATCTCCGTCGTACAGACCGCTGAAGGCGCGCTCACCGAGACGCACTCGATCCTGCAGCGCATGCGTGACCTGTCGGTGCAGGCCTCCTCCACCGGTTCCCAGGACTCCGACGCCCGGGCCGCCGCGCAGACCGAGTTCTCGCAGCTGGGCCAGGAGCTGGACCGCATCGCCTCGACCACGGCGTTCGGCGGCCAGAAGCTGCTGGACAGCAGCAGCGCCTACAACGGCACCTTCCAGGTCGGCGCGAACGGCTCGTCGTCCGACCAGATCGCCGTCGACCTCGGCACCGCCGCGTTCGGCAGCGTCACCGGCGTGACCGGGTTCGACTCGGCCGGCCTCGGCGTGGCCTCGCTGGACCTCACCACGTCCGGCACCGCCGCGATCGACGCCATCGACACCGCGATCAAGGGCGTCTCCACCGCCCGCGCCACCCTCGGTGCGTACCAGAACCGCTTCGAGCACACCATCAACAACCTCAACGTCGCCGTCGAGAACCTGTCCGCCTCGGAGTCGCGCATCCGCGACACCGACATGGCCCAGGAGATGGTGTCGTACACCCGCTCGCAGATCCTGACCCAGGCCGGCACCAGCATGCTGGCCCAGGCCAACCAGGCACCCCAGAACGTGCTGTCCCTGCTGCGCTAGTCGCCAACCGTCCGAGCCCGGTCCCGCGAGGGGCCGGGCTCGGCGCTTTTTCCGAGAAAACTGCTGCTCAAAACCCTTCAGTGGCAAGGGTTCGAGCCGATGTGATGAACGACCGGACCACGGATGGACCGGCCTGACCCGACTCAAGGAGGAAGATCGTGGGTCTTCGCATTAACAACAACATCGCTGCTCAGAACGCTTACCGGAACCTGTCGGTGACGGACAGCCAGATGAGCAAGTCGCTGGAGAAGCTGTCGTCGGGTTACCGGATCAACCGTGCGGCCGACGACGCCGCGGGCCTCTCCATCAGCGAGGGTCTCCGGTCCCAGATCGGTGGTCTGAAGGTCGCGGTTCGCAACGCTCAGGACGGCATCTCGGTCGTGCAGACCGCTGAAGGTGCGCTCACCGAGACGCACTCGATCCTGCAGCGCATGCGTGACCTGTCCGTTCAGGCTTCCAGCACTGGTTCCCAGGACTCCGATGCGCGCTCGGCGGCGCAGACCGAGTTCTCCCAGCTGGGCCAGGAACTCGATCGCATCGCCAACACCACGGCGTTCGGCGGCCAGAAGCTGCTCGACGTCAGTGGTAGTGCCTACACGGGCACGTTCCAGGTCGGTGCGAACGGTTCGTCGTCCGACCAGATCGCGGTCAACCTGAGCACCGCCGCCTTCGGCAGCAGCTCTTCGCTGACCGGGTTCGACTCGGCCGGCCTCGGCGTCGGCTCGTTGGACCTGACGACCGCCGGAACCGCGGCGATCGACGCGATCGACACCGCTATCAAGGGTGTTTCGACCGCTCGGGCCACCCTGGGTGCGTACCAGAACCGGTTCGAGCACACCATCAACAACCTGAACGTCGCGGTCGAGAACCTTTCGGCGTCGGAGTCGCGGATCCGTGACACCGACATGGCTCAGGAGATGGTGTCGTTCACCCGCTCGCAGATCCTGACCCAGGCCGGCACCAGCATGCTGGCCCAGGCCAACCAGGCGCCGCAGAACGTCCTCTCGCTGCTGCGCTAGGACCTGAGGGCTTGACCTGATCGAGGACACCGACAGGGCACGGCATCCAGCCAGGGCGCCGTGCCCTGCCACATCATCCGTGTCACATCAGCAGCGACCGTTGCTCCGTAAGGACAACCCGGCCGCAACTTTCCTCTCAACCGGTGCCCGCGCGGTCCGATGGGACCGTCAGAAGACGCGACCAAGGCCGCGGAAGGCCGGTTTGAGGACTCAGGGAGGAGTGCCATGGGTCTACGGATCAACAACAACATCGCCGCTCAGAACGCGTACCGGAACCTGTCGGTCACCGACAGCCAGATGAGCAAGTCGCTGGAGAAGCTGTCGTCCGGCTACCGGATCAACCGGGCCGCGGACGACGCGGCCGGCCTGTCGATCTCGGAGGGCCTGCGCTCGCAGATCGGTGGTCTGAAGGTCGCCGTGCGCAACGCCCAGGACGGCATCTCGGTCGTACAGACCGCTGAAGGCGCGCTAACCGAGACGCACTCGATCCTGCAGCGCATGCGTGACCTGTCGGTGCAGGCCGCCTCCACCGGCTCGCAGGACTCCGACGCGCGGGCCGCCGCGCAGACCGAGTTCTCGCAGCTGAACCAGGAGCTGGACCGCATCGCCAACACCACCGCGTTCGGCGGGCAGAAGTTGCTCGACGCGGCCGCCCCGTTCACCGGGACGTTCCAGGTCGGCGCGAACGGCTCGGCCTCCGACCAGATCTCCGTCGACCTCGGCACCGCCGCGTTCGGCAGCATCACCTCGGTGACCGGGTTCGACTCGGCCGGCCTCGGCGTGGGGTCGCTGGACCTGTCGACCGCCGGCACCACGGCGATCGACGCCATCGACACCGCGATCAAGGGCGTCTCCACCGCCCGCGCCACCCTCGGTGCATACCAGAACCGCTTCGAGCACACCATCAACAACCTCAACGTCGCCGTCGAGAACCTGTCCGCGTCCGAGTCCCGCATCAGAGACACGGACATGGCCCAGGAGATGGTGTCGTTCACCCGCTCGCAGATCCTGACCCAGGCCGGCACCAGCATGCTGGCCCAGGCCAACCAGGCACCCCAGAACGTGCTGTCGCTGCTGCGGTAATCCACCAAACCGTCCGGGGAGGGGACTCGTTCTCCTCCCCGCTCGCCTTCCTCGAGGAGGTACCGCATGGTCACCGGCGGAAGCGTCGACGGCCTGGTCTCGGGCATGCAGACCTCATCCGTCATCGCGTCACTGATGCAGGTCGAGGCCGCGCCCCAGACCGCGCTGAAGAAGAAGGTCTCCGTCCAGCAGCAGGTCGTGAGCTCGTACCAGTCGATCAACACGAAGATGGGCTCGCTCCTGACCGCGGCGAAGGCGCTCGCCGACCCGACCGCGTGGAAGGCCGCGACGGCCACCTCCAGCTCCTCCTCCGTGCTGGCGACCTCGAGCGCCACGGGCAGCAACCAGAGCGGCTCGGTGACGTTCCGGGTCAAGCAGCTCGCCGCGTCCGAGTCGCGGATCTTCAGCTCGGGCTCGGTGGCCCAGACCAGCGACAGCATCACCAGCGCGTCGAACATCAGCATCACGAACACGGCCACCGGCGAGGTCAAGAACCTGCCGATCACCGACACGTCACTCAAGGGCGTGGTCGACGCGATCAACGGCTCCAGCGACCTCGGCGTCAAGGCCACCGCGATTCAGACCGCCCCCGGCAAGTACACCCTCCAGGTCACCTCGGCCCAGACCGGCGCCGCGTCCGCGTTCAGCATCGACGGCATCGACGGCCTGGGCACCGACGTGGCCGCGACCGAGGGCTCCGACGCGATCCTCACCGTCGGCACCACGAACGCGTTCGACATCTCCTCCTCCTCGAACACGTTCAGCGGCGTCATGGACGGCCTCACGATCACCGCCAAGGCCAAGACGGCCGACACCGATCCCCCGGTCACGGTCAACGTCTCCAGCGACACCGACGGCATCGCCACCAAGGTCCAGGCGATGATCGACGCGGCCAACTCGGCGCTGAGCGAGATCAAGACCCAGACCAGGAACCAGAGCGGCAGCGTGCCCGGCGGGCCCCTGGCCGGCAACTCCTCGATGCAGCAGCTCGCGAGTTCGATCCTGCAGACCGTCTCCGGCGGCGCCGGCTCGCTGGGCAGCCTCAAGGACGTCGGCATCGAGCTGACCCGTGACGGCACGCTGACGTTCGACAAGACCAAGTTCACCTCGGCGATCAACGCCGACCCGGCCAAGACGCAGTCGTACTTCAACGCCACCACCACCAATGCCGCCGGCGGCAAGGACGGCATCGTCGACAAGATGGCCGCGATGGCCGACAAGGCCACCCAGGTCAACACCGGCACGCTCTCCCAGCTGATCACCAGCGGCAACAGCGCCATCACCGACCTCAACGACCGCATCAGCGACTGGGACGTCCGGCTGCAGGCGCGGCAGGAGACGCTGCAGAAGCAGTTCACCGCGATGGAGACCGCACTGGGCTCGCTCAAGAACCAGTCGAGCTGGCTGGCCGGCCAGCTGTCCTCGCTGGGCTGATCACCGAAGGTCCCCGGGAGACTGAATGACGACACAAGCCCTGCGCAACCGGTACGTGGCCGACAGCGTGGCCACCGCTCCCCCGGCGCAGCTGCTGGTGATGCTGTACGACCGGCTCGTGCTCGACCTGATGATCGCCGGTCAGGCCCTCGGCGCCGGCGACACGGCGACGGGCTCGAGCCGGGTGTACCACGCCCAGGAGATCCTCATGGAGCTGCGGGCGACGCTCGACACCTCGGTGTGGAGCGGCGGCCCCGGCCTCGCCTCGCTCTACAGCTACATGATCAACGAGCTGGTGCAGGCCAACGTCGCCAATGACCCGGCGCGGATCGAGACCGTGCAGGGCTTCGCCGAGCAGCTGCGCGACGCGTGGCGGGAGGCGGCGGCGCAGGTGGCCGCCGCCGGGCAATGACGGCCGCGACGGGATCGGGTGCGGGGCCGGACGGCTGGGCGGCGGCGTGGGCCGCCGCCCTGGACGCGATGGAGCTGGAGGCGGACGCCGTCGAGCAGCTCCTGCGCCATCGCGAGCTGCCGCCCCAGATGGTGTTCACCCCGCCCGAGGGCATCGGGCCGCTGCCGCTGGAGCTGACCGACCGGGCCCGCCTGCTCGTGCAGCGGCAGCTCGACCTGTCCCGGGAGCTGTCCATCGCGATCGCCGGCAACCGGCAGCAGTCGCGGCTGGTGAACCGGATGCAGCGCGAGGGCGGCATGGGTGCGCCTCCCCCGGTGTACCTGGACAACCGCACTTGAGTCTTCGGGACGCGTTGCAACCCGAAAACTCTTGGAAAGCGCCCGAAGACGCCGATACGGGCAGCATGAGTCACATTCCGGTGTCCGTCATCATCGCCGCCGGCGGCAGCCCCGACGACTTCCACGCCTGCCTCGAGTCGCTGCGCCCCACCCTCGGCATGCGCGACGAGGTCGTGTGCGTGATGCCCGCCGACCGCCCGGAACTGCGCGCCGAGCTGCGCGGGCAGACGTGGCTGCGGGTCGTGGACTCGACCGGCGCGCTGCCCTGGAGCGACGGGCTCGAGGCCACCCGGCACCCGATCGTGGTCTTCCTCGACGGCGACGTCGTGCTCTCCGCGCACTGGCTGGACCCGGTGCTGGACGCCTTCGGCGACCCGTCCGTGGTCGCGGCCGGCCCGCGCGTGCAGCACAGCTACGGCCCGCAGCAGGCCGACCCGCCGGAGACGGCGATGGCCAGCGCCGCGGCCTTCAAGGCGTACGCGCGCGAATGGCGCCAGCAGCACCGCGACGAGTTCACGGACGTCGACCGCCTCGGCCCGGTGTGCGTGGCGATCCGCCGCGACGCGCTCATGATCGCCGGGGGGCCGAGCATCGACCTGCCGTACGACGAGCTGAGCGCCCAGGGCCGCATCGTGGTCGCGCACGCCGCGCTCGTGGCCCACGTCGGCTCGTCCTCCTGCGGCCTGCGCCAGCCCGACCCGGCCGACGACGCCCCGCTGCTCACCGCGAGCCTGATCGTCAAGGACGAGGAGGACGTGCTGGCGCGCTGCCTCGCCGCGCTGCGCGAGCTCGCCGACGAGATCGTCGTCTACGACACCGGGTCGACGGACCGGAGCATGGAGATCGCGCGGGAGTACGGCGCGAAGGTCGTCGAGGGCTTCTGGAACGACCACTTCGGCGACGCCCGCAGCCGCTGCCTCACGCACTGCTCGGGCCGCTGGGTGCTGTGGGTCGACGCCGACGAGACGTTCACGGGCAACGCGCGGATCGTGCGGGACTCGTTGCGGTACAGCGAAAACGGCGCCTTTTTCGCGACCATCGAGAACCATGAGGGCCATGAGGGCGGCTCCGGCTCGAGCACCATCTACTTCCCGCGCATGTTCCGCCGGGCCCGCGGCCGCATCTACGGCCGCCTGCACGAGCAGGTCATGGACCGCATCACCGGCCGCTCGCTGCAGGGCTCGCTACTGCCCGACCTGGTGCTGGACCATTCGGGGTACACGCGGCTGCGCGGCACGCTCAAGAACAAGGCGGAGCGCAACCTGCGCCTGGCCACGCTGGCCGCCGAGGACGTGAGCGGCCTGACCGCGGTCGGCAACCTGGCCCGCTCCCAGCTCGGCTCGGGCCACCTCGAGGAGTGCATCGCCACGGCCCGTCGCGGCCTGGAGGAGGCCCAGGAGCACACGCACAAGGTGCTGTTCCTGAAGATCCTGGCCGACGCGTACATCACCGTGGGCCGCCTGGCCGAGGCGAACGAGACGATCGACGAGCTGCGCAAGATCGCGAACACCGCGTTCACGGTCGGCGAGCACGAGGTCAAGCTCCGCTTCGCCGAGGGCGACTACGAGCGCACCCTGGAGATCATCGCCGAGCTGCCCGAGTCCGGCGCGAACGACCTGCTGTACGGCGTCGGCCGCGGCCGCTTCGCCGGCCTGCACATCGACGCGCTGAGCCGGCTGGACCGCCACCAGGAGGCCGCGTACCACCTGCGCCAGGCCCTCAAGGAGGGCCACGTCCCGATCCCGGTGGCCCGGATGGCGCAGGTCCTGGGCGCCGCGGACGGCAGCCTGGCCGAGGTGGCGGAGCTGGTCCCGAACGAGAACCGGCGCGGCCTGCTGTTCACGATCGCCGAGGCTCCCCCGGAGGCGGCCGACGAGCTGCTGGAGGCGCTGTGGCGCCGGTACCCCGGCGAGCCGACGCTGCTCACCCTGGCCGCGCGCGTGGGACGGCGGGTGCCGCTGATCCGCGCGATGGAGTGGTCGGCGCGGCTGCGCCAGCACGGCTTCCCGGACCAGTGCACGCTGCTGGCCCTGTCGGCGGACGAGCGCCGTACCCCGCGCGAGCGCACGCTGGCCGCCGCGATCGCCTTGGAGATGTTCCACGACGAGGCCGCGCTACCTTTGCTGAACGAGGCCTTGACGTCGGTGCCGGACGAGCTTTCGGCTGGTGTGCTGGAGGAGATCCGAATCCTGGCCCCACGGGTTTCCGCGAGCATCGAGCTGGCGGACGCTTAGGGTGACGGCGGGTTCGACGCAGCGGAGTTCGCCCCAAGGTCAATTTTGCGGCGTCGGGTAAAATAGGTTTTGAAAGAGGACGCGCAACCGACACCGCGTCTGCCCCGTTTCGACTCCTACTCTTGCCCCTGCCCCGCTCTCCTACCCTGCTCCGAGGCTTCGCCGGATGAGCGCGGCCGGGTCCTCGAACCACTCGTCGTGGTGCGTGGCCGGCCCGAGCATCGCGATCGCCGTCACGTACGCGTCCCGATCCACCCGCCGCCCCGTCAGCCGCCCGACCATCGCCTGCAGGTAGTGGTAGTCGCTGTGGTCGGCGAACTCCCGCACCGCGCCGGAGACGAGCTCGGCCGCCTCGACGTCGCGCCCGAGTTCGAGCAGCGACAGGACGACCCAGCGGCCGGCGGCGGCCCGGGCGCCGGGGCGCTGGAAGACGGCGAGGAAGCCGTCGAGCGCGGCCTCGATGCGGCCGGCGGCGAAGTCCTGGAGGGCGCGGGCGTACGGGAGGTCGGGCGGCGGGGCGTCGGCCTCCGCGGGGAGGTAGGCGCGCACCACACCGGAGCCGGCGCCGGGCACACTCAAGCCGGTGCCAATGCCGGCGCCGAGGCCATTGCCGGGGCCGGGGCCAGCGTCGGGGCCGGGGCCAGCGTCGGGGCCGGGGCCGTTGCGGGATTCGCCCGGGGCGGTGCCTGGGCTGGCCGCCGACGCGCCCGGGCCGCCGCTGCGGCGGGCGCTGGACACGCCCAGGGCGCCACCGCCGCCGCCACCGCCGCTAACGCCGGCGCCGCCGTCAACACCAGCGCCGGCGCCGCCGCTGGGCGCCGTGACCGAGGCCGTGCCGGACGGGGTGGGCGAACCGGGAAGGCGGCGGGCGACCACGCGCCAGCGCACCGCTCGATGGCCCTCGAACGCGGGAAACGACACCGGAACCGCCAGCGTCCCCGCCGTCGTCGCCGCCGCGTGCGCGCGCAGCCGAGCCTCCGCGTCCGCGGCGGCGAACCGCAACCCCGCCAGGTCGAAAACCCAGTCGCCGCGCGCGATCGGGGGCGACCACGAGGCCGCCGCGGTGCGGTACGCGTCCTCCAGGCGCTCCGTGATCACGTCCCACGAGTAGCCGGCCGCCGTCGTCAGGCCGCCCGCGCGCAAGCGCGCCGACAGCCCGGGCTCGTCCAGCACACGGCGGATCTGGGCGGTCAGCGCCGGCACGTCGCCCACGTCGGCCAGCAGGGCGTTCACCCCGTCGCGCGCGTACTCCAGCACGCCGGTGTTCCGAGTCGCCACCACGGGAGTGCCCGACGCCATCGCCTCCAGGCAGGGCAGCGAGAACGACTCGTAGCGCGAGCAGCACACGTACGCCGCCGCGCCGCGGAACAGGGCGCCCAAGACCTCCTGCGACGGGGAGACCACGACACGCCCCAGCGCCTCCAGCGGCGGCCGCGGCGAGACCCACACCAGGTCGACCGAGGACGAGAGAGCCCGAAAGACGCGGCGCATCTCGTCCATGCCCTTGAACGCGTTGCCGTCCCAGCCTACGAAGAGCAGGTACGGGCGGTCCGCGGTCGCGGGCGGGCCCGACGGCGTGAACACCGCGCGATCCACCGCGTTGTGCACCACCCCGGCCGCGACGCCGTACCGCGACCGCAGCACCGAGGCCACCGTCCCGCTCACCGTGATCGTCGCGTCGGCGGACGCCAGGTTGCGCAGCGCGACCTGACGCGTCGCCGGGTCGATGTCCTCGAACAGGTGGAAGTCGCCCTGCTCGAAGTGGACCACCGGGGCCGAGCCGAGCGACCGCGCGGCCAGGACCTGGTCCCAGTACCCGCACACGATCACATCGCAGGCGGGCACCGCGGCGGTCAGCTCCACCCCGAACGGCACCTGCGTGAACGCGGCCCGCAGGTCGAACCAGTCCGGCCGCGGGAAGTGGCTCAGGACGGTGACCTCGTGGCCCCGGGCCGACAGGCGGTTCGCGTGCTCGAACAGCACGCGGGCGCCGCCCCCGACGTCGGTACGCGGGGCCAGGTAGCACAGCCGCAGCGGGCCCGGCGACGAGAAGGGCACCACGGCCGGGGAGGCCGCGACCGCGGACGGCATCGAGCGGCGAGCCGCGAACTCCCGGCCCCGGGCCGCCGTCACCGCCGCCGGCAGGTCGGGGCGCAGGCCGCCGGCCAGGGACGGGTCCGTGTGCTTGAGCCGGAGTCCCATGTCTACAGGTCGATGACGGTGAACGGGCGGCCCGCGGGGCCGAGGGTCGAGAAGCGGCCCCCGCACTCGTCGCGGATCGTCGTGAGCAGGCCGCCGAGGCGCTCGCGGTCCTCGCCGGGCGTGAACACGATCCGGCGGATCTGACGTCGGCGGATGAGGTCCGTCAGGCCCGTGAAGGCGTGGTACGAGCCGCCATCGAGGTTGATCTTCAAGATGTCGACGGCCACGTCGTCGAGCCGCGCGGGATCGGCGAGCACCTCCACGTCGTGCTCGGTGAGCCGGTTGGCGGCGAGGTTGTCGCGCAGGACGGCGGCCGTGGCCGCGTCGGCCTCGAACGCGATGACCTTGCCGGTACCGCCGACGCGCTGGGCGGCCAGGACGGTGAAGTACCCGATGCCGGCGCCGACGTCGACGAAGGTCTGGCCGGGCTTGAGCTCCGAGGCGAGGAAGTCGGTCAGCTGCGGCTCGATCGCGCCCCGGGTCACCAGCGGCGGCATGACGCCGTAGTCGTCGGACGGGACCAGGAGCGTCGCGCCGTACGCCGCTTCGACCAGCATCCGGCCGTTGCCGATGTAGGTGCCGCGCATCCCGTGGGAAGGCGTCCGCAGCGACAGCAGCGTGCGCGCGTTGCGGGCCGGGTCGTCGCTCATCGCGAGCCGGGCGCGGGCGGCCAGGCCCTCGCCCTCGGGCTCGCCGTAGACCACGACGTCGGGCACGTCGCGGCCCCCGGCCAGCTGCCGCATGAGCCCGGCCATCGCGTCGCCGACCGCCTCGGTCACCTGCGGCACGCCCTTGACGACGAGCGCCAGCTCCATGCCGGGCGTGGCCATGGCCAGCTCCATCGCGGCGGCCAGCACGACGGCGGCCGGCTCCACGAGGTCCGGGTCGACGTCGACGACGATCCGCTCGACCGGCGAGGACTTCGCCGGGGCGGCGGGCGCCGGCGCCTCCGCGACGGGAGCCGGGAGCGCCGGGGCGTCCGCGGGGAACGCCGACAGCCAGTGGCACACCGCGTAGGCCGACGGGAACGTCGCGCCCTCGCGCGGGGGTTCGGTCCAGTGGTACGGGTAGAAGACCTCCGACCCGAAGACCGCGGGCGTCACGCGGCCGAGGCCGTCCTGCTCGGCCACGACCCGGGTGAGCAGTTCCGCGCCGGTCTGCTCGTCGCGGGGCCTGCCGGGGCGCCAGGCGACCGAGTTCGGCAGCGCGGCCACGACGGCGGCGATGAGCGGGTGCCCGGGCGCGGCGCCGAGCACGCCGTCGGCGAGGCGGAAGCCGTCCTCCCGCGCGCAGAACACGTCGAGGCCGCCGAGCAGCGGCTCGATGTTGCGCAGGCACTCCAGGTCGGTGCCGAGGAACACGCCGCCGTGGGCGAGCAGCAGCTCGTACCGGAGGATGTCCTCCTTCTGCCCGGGCGGCGCCGCGTCGAAGAGCGCCTGGTTGGTCAGCGGCGGCAGGCCGGCGCCGGTCCAGAGCTTCAGCTCCCAGCCGGGGTGGTGGCGCAGCCAGCTCTCGCCGAACTCGCGCTCGCGCTCGCTCAGCGGGCCGTCGAGCTTGATGCGGTGGAAGACCCGCGGGACGAGCAGTCGTTCGAGCACCGCGGTCATCGGAAACTCCCCACCAGGTCGCGGATGTTCAGCAGGCGCCGCAGGGTCTCGGCGAGCTCGCCGCGCGGCAGCGGCAGGGCGTGGCGGGCCGGGTCGTGGCCGTCGACGGGGGCGAACGAGGCGACGAGGTCGCAGGCGCGCCACAGGTCGTCGGCGCCGTCGCCGGCCAGCATCTCGTAGTCGCAGGGCACGTCGATGTCGGCGGCGGTGATGGTGAGCCCGGGCGGCACCCCGACGACGAGCGTCGCCGCGCCCGACGGCGTCCGTGCGAGCTCCGCGGCGACCTCGTCGAGCAGCGGCGAGAGGGCGCTGATGCCGATGCGCAGCGGGCGGCCCTCCTCGCGGGCGGCGGTGCGGCGGGTGACGAGCAGCCAGCCGAGGCTCGCCTCGATGGAGCTGACCGTCACCAGGTCCTGGTGCATGCGGTCGAGCAGGGTGCCCTTGCCGTGCGGGTCGTGCGCGCGGCGCAGCTCCTCGACGGTGGACGGCCGGTCGGTGGTCATGAGGCGCAGGCGGGCGTCGGTGCGCCGGCCGACCTTGCGGGTGGTCGCCTCATAGGTGGTGCCGCGGTACGCCGGGTGCGTGCGCAGGTCCGGGTGCCGCTCGGCGAGGTGGGCCCGGGCCTGCCCGACGCGGCCGGCCCGGCGCATGAGCGACACCGGGTCGAGGCCGATCCGCACCCGCTGCACCGCGTGCCGGTTGTGCACGACGCGCAGGCCGCGGGCCTTGCGGGAGAGCCGGTAGGCGAGGTCGGCGTCCTCGGCGAAGGGCACCTCGAAGCGAGCGTCGCCGAGCACCGAGCGGCGGATGCTGGAGCGGCCGCCCCAGAACTGGTGCCAGTCGCCGATGCCGTAGTGGCGCAGGCCGTCGTGGCTGCGGTACACGGTGCCCCGGAAGGCGAGCCAGGCCTCGACGGTGCAGGCCCGGTCGGCGGTGGGGCCGGTCCAGCCGAGCACCGCGTCGACGTCGTTGCCGTGCTCGACGTACGTGCGCAGGTGTTCGGCGAGGCACCGGGGCGCGGGTTCGTCGTCGTCGTCGAGGAAGAACAGGATGTCGGCGTGGCTCGCCTCTATGCCGACGTTGCGGGCCTCGCCGGGTCCGGTGTTCTGGTCGAGCCGGATGAAGGTCAGGTCGAGCCGGTCGAGGAAGGGCAGCACGACCAGCTCGGCGGACTCGGCGGAGCCGTCGTCGACGACCACGACGTGGAAGCGCTCGCGGGGCAGGGTCTGCTCGCACAGGGCGGCGAGGCAGTCGTGCAGGGCGGCGGGGCGCTGGTAGGTGGTGACGATGACGCCGAGGGTCAGGTCGGTCCTGGGTGGTTCGAGGTCGCCGGCGAGCTCGCGGTACACGTCGGCCCACCCCTTGCCGGCGCCGGGGCTGGAGTGGTCGAGCACGGGGCTGCCGGGGTCGAGCCAGTCGGCGAGCAGGCCGCGGTGGTCGGCGACGCAGACGAGGTCGGCGCGGGTGAACTGGTCGGTGAGGAAGACCTGGGCGGCCTCGCTCGGCGGCGGCTGCCACCCGGCGTGGACGCTGACCACGAGGGGCAGCCCCAGCAGCCAGGAGCGCTCGAGCAGGGCGGCGTCGGCGAGGTCGCCGGCGAGGTGGACGTGCACCACGTCGACGTCGCGGCCGGCGAGGAGCTCGGCCAGGAGCCGCTCCGACGGGGTGTCGCCGAAGAAGGGTTCGGGGCCGGGGATTTCCAGGGTGTACTGCCTGACCCCCTGCTCCAGCCCGGTCTCCCGGAGGGTCGCGGTCCCCTGGGCACGGGTCGGCTCGATGGCCAGCACGTCCCAGCCGCGGGCCGCCACCTGCCGGGCCAGCGTGGCGCAGCGCCGATACGCGATCGAGTCGCGCGAGGGAAGGATGACGGCCGCACAGGGCCGGCGTGTGTTGTTCCGCACACCGGCCCCATCGGCACCCGATTCACACCTTTAGGAAAACCTTCGGCTCCCCGGCGGCGTGCTGGGGCTTGATCCGCGGCCGCATGAACCTCGGCGCCCACCAGTTCGCGTTGCCCAGCAGCGTCATCACCGCGGGCAGGACGACCGCGCGGATGATGGTCGCGTCGAGCAGGATCGCCGCGGCCAGGCCGACGCCGAGCTGCTTCATGTCGATCGTGCTCAGGGTGGCGAAGATGGCGAACACGGCCACCATCACCACGGCGGCGCTGGTGACCACGCCGGCCGAGCCGGAGATGCCCTGGGCGACCGCCTCGCGGGTGGGCAGGCCCCGGCGGACCGCCTCGCGGATCCGGCTGACGACGAAGACGTGGTAGTCCATCGACAGGCCGAAGAGGACGACGAAGAGGAACAGCGGCAGCCAGGACACGACGGCGTCCATGGACTTGAAGCCGAGGATGCCCTCGGCCCAGGTGCCCTGGAAGATGAGCACGACGAGGCCGTACGACGCCGCCGCCGACAGCATGTTCAGCGCGATGGACGTGAGGGCCACGACGACCGAGCGGAACGTGAACGCCATGACGATGAAGGTCAGGACGAGCACGAAGCCGACGACGAGCGGCAGCTTGTGCTTGATGTGCGCGGCGTAGTCGACGTCGGCCGCGACGAACCCGCCGACGGCGATCTCCGCGCCCGGCACCGCGCCGAGGGTCTGCGGCACCAGCTGGGTGCGCAGCCGGGTGAGCGACTCCTTGGCCTGGTCGGAGCGGCCCTCGAACGGGGTGGCGACGTCGAGCACGGCGATGCGCCCGTCCTTGGACACCTGGACCTGCGGCTCCTGCTCCAGGGGCGCGAACAGCGGGTCGGCGGCCGCCTTCTGGGCGAGCTGGGTCAGGGCCGACCTGGTGGCGTCGAGCTGTCCGGCGGGGACCCGCACCGCGACCTCGTGCACCGTGCCGTTGCTCGGGAACGCCTTCACGAGGCGGTCGTACGCCTGCATCGCCGGCGTGGTCCGGGGCAGGTCCTCCATGCCGGGGAAGGTGAGCCGCATGCTCAGCGCCGGGGCGGCGAGGGCCAGCAGGGCGAGCACCGAGATCGCGAGGGTCGCGGCCGGGCGGCGCAGCGCGGGCCGCAGGATCGCCGACCACACCCGGGATCCGCGCTCGTCGGTGCGGGGCTTGGTGAGCCGCCACAGGAGCGGGACGCGGGGCCGGTCGATCCAGCGGCCGAGCTTGGCCAGCAGGGCCGGCAGGACGGTGAGGGAGCCGAGCACGGCGACGAGCACGACGAGGATCGAGCCGAGCGCGAGGGACGAGAACACGACGTCGCCGGCGAGGAAGAGCCCGGCCATGGCGATCGTCACGGCGATGCCGGAGACGACGACGGCGTGCCCGGAGGTCTCCGCGGCGATCTCGACGGCGTCGAGGTGGGCCCGGCCCTTGGCCCGCTCCTCGCGCTCGCGGCGCAGGTAGAACAGCGAGTAGTCGACGCCGACGGCCATGCCGATGAGCAGGATGACGCTCGAGGTGGTGTCGGTCGACGGGACGAGGTGCGAGGCGAGCGTGGACAGCCCGAGGGCGGCCGCGACCGAGGAGAGCGCGAGCAGCACCGGGATGCCGGCCGCGATGAGCGCGCCGAAGGCCACGATGAGGATGGCGAAGGTGACGGGGAGGCTGAGGTACTCCGCGCGCTTGAAGTCCTGCCCGAGCGTGTCGTCCATGGCCTTGGAGATGGACGGGCCGCCGGTCTCCTCGACCCGCAGGTCCGGGTGGCGGCGCTGGACGTCGGCGGTGGCCGCGGTGAGCGGGGCGAGCCGGTCCGAAGCGGTGTCGGGGTCGCCCTTCAGGGTCACCCGGACGAGCACGGCGCTCTGGTCGCGGGCGGGCAGCGGGTCGGCGACCTCGGCGACGTCCGGCAGCGCCTGCATGGCGGTCTTGACGTCGGCGGCCGCGGCCATCGCCGCGTCGTGGTCGAGCGCGCCGGTGCGCGCGGTGATGAGGACGCTCTCGGCGGCCGGGTTGTCGAAGTGCCCGTCGTCGACGATGACGCCGGCCCGGCCGGACTCGCCGATGGCCTGGTCGCGGTTGGTGGCCTCGACGGTGCCGGCCATGTTCCCGCCGACGAAGCAGACGGCGACGAACGCGACCCAGAGGGCGATGGCGCGCCACGGGTGCTCGGCACTCCAGCGCGCGATGCGAACCGTTACTGGTCTCTTCTCCACGCCGATGACGCTATGGATCGGCCGTGCCGCGGACATCCGGGCTGCACCCGGCCCGCACCCGGATCCACGAACCGGGGGTTCCCCTGAGTATCAGGGGCCGCACGGTGCCACCGGTCTGCAACCGAGCGGCAACCGAAGAAAGCACCGTTCTGCCTCAACATGGCCGGGACCGGGCCGATGCCTCCAGTGAGCAAGGATGGCTCACCCCTTGGCCAATGGACTGGCGACACACCGACGGGGGTCCGATTTTCGTGCTCGAGGACACCACGCAGGTCGCCCTGCACGGAGCCCTGACGGGGCTCGCCAAGCGGCAACGGGTGATCGCCGACAACATCGCCAACATCAACACGCCCGGCTTCCTCGCCGGCCGCGTCGAGTTCGAGGACGCCCTGCGCATGGCCGTGGAGGCGGGCGACCCGACGGACGCGAGCATCACGACGGCGCGGTCGCTGGAGCCCACCCGCGAGGACGGCAACAACGTGAACCTCGACCACGAGGTCCTGTCGAACATCGACACCGGGCTGCGGTACCAGACCATGCTGCGCGCGACCGACGACAAGTTCGGGCTCCTGCGCACGGCCATCCGGGGCTGATCGCGATGACCATCTTCGGCGCGATCGGCATCGCCGGCACGGGCGTGACCGTGTACCGCAAGTGGCTCGACGCGGTGTCGGACAACATCGCGAACATCAACGACGCCGTGCCGACGAGCGGACAGGCGTTCCGCGCCCGCTACGTGCAGGCGCAGGCGGTCCGCTACGGCGACGGCGAGGGCGGCGTCCGGGTCGCGGGCACGGCGCTCGGCGATCCGAAGGGGCGGCTGGTGTACGAGCCGGACAACCCGCTCGCCGACCGGGAGGGCTACGTCAAGTACCCCGACATCGACCTCGGCAGCCAGATGACCCAGCTGATCATGGCGCAGCGCGCGTACCAGGCGAACCTGACCGTCGTCGACCGCGCCAAGGACCAGTACCAGGCCGCGATCCAGGTCGGTAAGGGCTGAGCATGAGCATCGACGCGATCCAGCCGCTCGGCGCCATCTCGCCGCTCTCCTCCGCCATGAACGCCACCGACACGTCCGGGTCCTCGGCGGACCCGGCGGCCGGGACGCAGTTCGGCAACATGGTCGCGCAGGGCCTGCAGAAGCTGCAGGACGTGCAGAACACCGCCGACAACCTCGCCGTCGAGGCGGCCACGGGCCGGCTCACCGACGTGCACGACTACATCATCGCCGCGACCCAGGCCAGCCTCGCCACGAGCCTGACGGTCGCGGTGCGCAACAAGGCCCTTGACGCCTTCAACGAGATCATGAGGATGCAGGCCTGATGCGTGACCGGCTCACCGTGCTCGGCCGGCGGGGGCTGGACGGCTGGAAGTCGTTCAGCCCCGGGCAGAAGGCCGTCACGATCTTCGCCGTTCTGGCGCTCGCGATCGGCGGCTACTTCTTCGCGAGCTGGTCCGGCAAGCCGGCCATGGCCCCGCTGTTCTCGAACCTGGCGTCCGCGGACGCGAGCGCCATCGTGGACAAGCTCAACGCGGACGGGGTCACGTACTCCCTCTCCGACGGCGGCGGCACCATCAACGTGCCCGCCGACCAGGTGTACGCGCTGCGGATCGAGATGAGCGGGGCCGGGCTGCCCGCCCAGGGCGACGCCGGGTACGCGCTGCTGGACAAGCAGGGCATCATGACCAGCGAGTTCATGCAGCAGGTGACGTACCGCCGCGCCCTGGAAGGCGAGCTCGCCAAGACCATCGGCTCGATCAAGAACGTGAACTCGGCGTCGGTGCACCTGGCCATCCCCGAGAAGGACGTGTTCACCGACGACCAGCAGGCCCCGACCGCCTCCGTGCTGGTGAACACGGGCAACCAGTCGCTCACGGGCGACCAGGTCACGTCGATCGTGCACCTGGTGTCCTCCAGCGTGGAGGGGCTCGAACCGGGCGCGGTGACGGTCGTCAGCGCCGGCGGCAAGGTGCTGTCCACGTCCGACTCCAGCGGCGGCTCCGGCGGGGACGGCGGGGGCGCGGCCACGTCGGCCTACGAGCAGCGGCTGCGCACGGCCGTGCAGACGATGCTCGACACCGTCGTCGGGCCCGGGCACTCGGCCGTGAACGTCACCGCCGCGCTGAACTACGACAACACCGAGACCAAGACGCAGAAGTACGTCGCCGACCCGGCCGTGCCGCCGCTGTCGGAGCAGAAGAAGTCCGAGCAGTACTCGGGCGGCAACGGGGTGCCGGTCGGCGGGGTGCTGGGGCCGGACAACATCCAGGTGCCGAACGGGACGGGGGCCGGCGGGGACGGGCAGTACCAGCAGACCACCGAGACCCGCAACAACGCGGTCGGGATGGTCACCGAGACGACGAAGAGCGCGCCCGGGCGGGTGGACAAGCTCGGCATCGCGGTGATCGTCGACAGCGCGGTCGCGAAGGTCGACCTGGCCCAGCTGCAGCAGCTGGTCTCCTCCGCGGTGGGGCTGGACCCGGCCCGCGGCGACCAGATCGCGGTCTCCTCGATGGCGTTCGACACCTCCGCGGCCACCGCCGAGCAGAACGCGGCCAAGGAGGCGGCCAAGGGGCAGCAGGCGCAGGTGATGCAGCAGTACATCCAGATGGGCGCGATCGTGCTCGCGCTGCTGATCCTGCTCATCATCGCGGCCCTGGCCCAGCGCAAGCGCAAGAAGGCGGAGAAGCAGAAGCTCACCGAGGAGCAGAACGCCGCGCTCGAGGAGATGCAGGCCGCCATCGAGGCGGCCCGCGCCAAGCTGGCGCTCGAGGGCGGCGGCGGCCCGGGCGGGGCGGCGGCCCTGGAGGGCGGGGGCGCGCCGGGCGACGAGTTCGACCGCGACGGCCGCTTCCGCGACCTCACGACGATGGTGGAGAAGCAGCCCGACGAGGTCGCGCAGCTGCTGCGCGGCTGGCTCGCGGACCGGCGCGGATGACGACCATGCTGAGGGTGATCAATGGTCACGGGTGAGATGACGGGGCTGCGCAAGGCCGCCATCCTGCTCGTGCAGATGGGCAAGGACGAGGCCGCCAAGATCATGGCGCACCTCCGTGAGGCGGAGGTGGAGGAGCTCACCGCCGAGATCGTGCGGCTGGGCCAGGTCGAGGCGGACGTCGCCAACGTGGTGCTCGAGGAGTTCCACGACATGGCGACCGGGCACAAGTACGTGGGCCAGGGCGGCATGGACTTCGCCCGCGACCTGCTCGAGGCCTCGCTGGGCCGGGAGCGGGCCGGCGAGATCGTGGGCCGGCTCAACACCGTGTTCATGGACGTGCCGTTCGGCTTCCTCGGCCAGGCCGACCCGCGGCAGCTGCTGTCGTTCCTGCAGGACGAGCACCCGCAGACGATCGCGCTCGTCCTCGCGCACATGACCGCGACGCAGGCCTCGCAGATCCTGTCGGGCCTGGCGCCGGAGCTGCAGGCCGACGTCGCGCACCGCATCGCCGTCATGGACCGCACGTCGCCGGACATCATCCGCCAGGTCGAGTCGACGCTGGAGCGCAAGATGTCCTCGGTGCTGCAGCCCAACGACCTGTCGAACGTCGGCGGCCTGGAGCCGCTGGTCGAGATCATCAACCGGACCGACCGGGCCACCGAGCGGCTGATCCTGGAGGGCCTCGCCGGGCGCAACCCGGAGCTGGCCGAGGAGATCCGCTCGAAGATGTTCATGTTCGAGGACATCGTGTCCCTCGACGACCGCTCGATCCAGCTGGTGCTGCGGCAGGTGGAGACCAACGACCTCGCGACCGCGCTCAAGGGCGTGCGCGAGGAGGTGCGCCAGAAGGTCATGAAGAACCTCTCCGAGCGCGCCGCGGAGAACCTGGCCGACGAGATCGAGATGCTCGGCCCGGTGCGGCTGCGCCAGGTCGAGGAGTCGCAGGCCAAGATCGTCCAGGCCATCCGCACGCTCGAGGAGTCCGGCCAGATCGTGATCAGCAGGGGCGATGACGATGAGTTCGTCGGCTGACTTCGCCCCGGCCGAGATCCCGCCGGCCGGGCCCCGGGACGACTACCCGCTGGCGTTCCCGCCGCCGGAGCGCAAGCCCGCGGGCACCCCGCGGCCGGCCTTCCCGCCGCCCCCGCCCCCGCCGGTGACCCCGGCGACGCGGGCGTTCCCGCCGCCGGAGGAGCCGCCGACGGTCCGCTTCGGCGAGAGCGTCCTGCGCGACGGTCGCGCCGGCTCGGCCCCCTCGGCCCGCTTCGACGTGGACCTGCGCGAGCGCGAGACGATCCCGCCGGAGCTGCTCGCGCGGTGGCGGGGCGAGGCGGAGGCGACCGGGTACGCGGCCGGCTGGGCGCAGGGGCTGCGCGAGGCCCGCGAGGAGGCGACGCGGACCGCGGCCGTCGTCGCCCAGCAGGCGGCGCAGACCGCCGAGGCGCAGCGGCAGCGGATCGAGCGGGCCCTGCTCGGGCTCGGGCAGGCGGCCATGGCCCTGGAGGGCCGGGCGGTGCCGGCCGCGCACGACATCGAGGAGCAGATCGTGGCGACGGCGTTCGCGATCGCCGAGGCGGTGCTGACCCGGGAGCTGCGCACCGCGACCGAGCCGGGCCGGGACGCGCTGGCCCGAGCGCTCGCGCTCGCGCCCTCGGCAAGTCCGGTGACCGTACGGCTCAACCCGGCCGACTTGATGACGATTGGCGAGACGGAACTGGTCATGGACGGCCGCACGGTGACGCTCGTGGACGATCCGGGCCTGCGCTCCGGCGACGCGATCGCGCTGTGCGACGCCACGACCGTCGACGCCCGGCTGGGCCCCGCGCTCGACCGGGTCCGGGAGGTCCTGCAGCAGTGACATCCGCGCTACAACAACGGCTCCTGGCCGCCGCACAAGCCGCCCACCCGCGCGTCACCGGGCGGGTGGTGTCGATCGTCGGCCTGTCGGTCACCGTGGCCGGGGTCGAGGGCAGCGTCGGCGACCTCGTCGAGATCGGCGACCCGCAGCGCGGTGCCGTCGTGCCGGCCGAGGTCGTCTCGCTCAACGGCGACCGGCTCGCCTGCCTGCCCCTCGGCCCGCTCGCCGGCATCGGCACCGGGAGCCCGGTCAGCAGCACGGGCGCGCCGCTGCAGATCCCCGTCGGGCCCCAGCTGCGCGGGCGCATCCTCGACGGCCTCGGCCGCCCGATGGACAACGGCCCGGCGCTGGTCGGCCTCGAGCACGTCTCGGTGGAGAACGACGCCCCGATCGCGCTCGAGCGCGGGCGCGTGCTGGAGCCCCTCTCGCTCGGCGTGCGCGCGCTCGACACGCTCGTGCCGTGCGGGCGGGGGCAGCGGATGGGCATCTTCGCGGGCTCCGGCGTCGGCAAGAGCTCGCTGATGTCGATGATCACCCGCGGTACCGACGCCGAAATCTCCGTCATCGGGCTGGTCGGCGAGCGCGGGCGCGAGGTGCGCGAGTTCATCGAGAACGACCTCGGCCCCGAGGGCCTGGCCCGCTCGGTCGTGGTCATCGCCACCTCGGACCAGCCGCCGCTGGTGCGGCTGCGGGCCGGGTTCGTGGCCACGCGCATCGCCGAGTACTTCCGCGACGGCGGCCAGGACGTGCTGCTGCTCATGGACTCGCTCACCCGCACGGCCATGGCCCAGCGCGAGGTCGGGCTGTCGGCGGGCGAGCCGCCGGCCACCCGCGGGTATCCGCCGAGCGTCTTCGCGCTGCTCCCCCGGCTGCTGGAGCGGGCCGGACCGGCCCCGGTGGGCAGCATCACCGGCCTCTACACCGTGCTCGTCGAGGGCGACGACCACAACGAGCCGATCGCGGACTCGGCGCGCTCGATCCTCGACGGCCACATCACGCTCGACCGGCGCCTGGCCACGTCCGGGCACTTCCCCAGCATCGACGTGCTCGAGTCCGTCTCCCGGGTCGCGAACGCGGTGACGACCCGCGAGCAGCGGGCCGCGGCGACCGCGCTGCGCCGGATGCTGGCCGCGCACCGGGACGTGCGGGAGCTGGTGGAGATCGGGGCGTACCAGGCCGGCACCAACCCCGATGCCGACCGGGCCCGCGAGCTGTGGCCCCGCATCAACGACTTCCTCCGGCAGGACATGGAGGACACCACCCCGGCGCCCCGGGCGTGGCAGCTGCTCGACGAACTCCTGGCAGGTGGCTGATGGCCAAGAGCGGATTCCGGCTGGGCGCCGTGCTGCGCGCCCGCAAGGCCCAGGAAGACATGGCAAAAGCGGCGGTCGTACGCGCACGAGCCGACGCCGCCGACGCCGTCCAGCGCGTCCGCTCCCGCGAGCGCGACCTCGACGGCCGGGCGGTGCCCAACGCCGCGACGGCCGCGGCGTACGCGGCGACGCTGACCGCCCGCCAGGCCCTCGCCGGCGAGCTGGCCGCCGCGATCGGCCTGAGCCGGCTCGCCGACGAGACCGTCGAGGAGCGCATGCGCGAGCTCACCGACGCCGCCGTCCAGCGCCGCACGATTGAGAAGCTCCAGGAGCGCCACGACCTCACGCGCAAGCGCACCGAGGCGGCCGCGGAGGAGAAGGCGGTCGACGACCTCACGACGTCGAGCTCCTACAAGGAGGACCGGCAGTGACCGTGCTCGAGGCCCAGTCCCGCGTCGCCGAGATCCGCTCGATGCTCGGCCTGCACCGCCCCACCGCCCTGGACGCCGGCTCGTCGTTCAAGGACGCGCTGCAGTCCCAGGTGGACACCGCGTCGACGGCCGTGCCCGCGCTCGGCCGCACCACGGCGATCACCGGCAACCAGGTCGTCGAGGCGGCGCAGCGGTATGCCGGGACGCCGTACAAGTTCGGCGGCAACACCCCCGAGAGCGGCCTGGACTGCTCCGGCCTGGTCCAGCGCGCCTACGCCGACGTCGGCATCAAGCTCCCCCGCACCGCCAAGGACCAGGCCAGCTTCGGCACCGCGGTGTCCTCGCTGGCCCAGGCCCGCCCCGGCGACCTGCTCGCGTTCGGGCGCCCGGTGAACCACATCGCCATCTACGCGGGCAACGGCACCATGGTCGTGGCCCCGCACACCGGCACCGTCGTGCAGACCGAGAAGGTGACCGGCACCCCGACGGCGATCCGGCGCATCATCCCGGCCGCGAGCGCGACCACGCCCGCGATCCGCCCGGCGGCCCTCTCTTCGACGCAACTGCCGGAGTCGGTACCGTACGCCGGCCTCTTCCAGTCCTCCGGCGCCCGCTACGGCGTCTCCCCCGCCCTGCTGGCCGCGGTCGCGAAGGTGGAGTCGGGCTACAACCCGAGCGCCGTGAGCCGCGCGGGCGCGCAGGGCCTGATGCAGATCATGCCCGGCACCGCGCGCGGCCTGGGCGTGAACGCGCTGGACCCGGCCCAGGCCGTGGACGGCGCGGCCCGGCTGCTGTCGTCGCATCTCAAGCAGTTCGGCAGCGTGGACCTGGCGCTGGCCGCGTACAACGCGGGCGGGAGCGCGGTGAGCAAGTACGGCGGCATTCCGCCCTTCGCCGAGACCCAGGCCTACGTCCCGAAGGTGAAGGCGGCCCTGGCCCAGCTGTCGGCCCGCGCGATCGGCCCCCTGACGGAGTCGACGACGCTCACCCCGTCGACGCTGGCCGCCCTGTCGCTGGGCGCCGGCGCGTCGCCGTCCCTCGCTTCCCTGATGTCCGCGGAGTCCACTTCGGACGGAGGTCTCCTGGCATGATTCCCGCCGCTTCGGCCACGACGAAGACCACGGACACGGGGCTGCCGTCGTTCCTGGGTGGACCGTCCACACTGGACGAGACCTTCGCGGCCGCGCTGGAGGCCGCCAAGACCGCCGAGGCTCTGGTGGTGCGCCCACGGTTCACCCGCGACCAGCTCCGCTCGGCGGTGGCTCCCGCGGTGGACCCGGCCTTGGTGAACCTCCCGCCGAACGCCATGGCGCGCACGGCACCCGACCAGGACCAGAACCAGCCGCCCCTTGCGGTCCCGGACATCACCGCGGCCCAGGAGGCGGCGGTCCTGGACGCGGCCATGCGCATCGCCGGGGTCCTGGTGGTCGCCCGGCAGCCGCAGCCCGAGATCTCCCGCAGCACACCCCTGCCCGGTGCGGTCCCGGTCCCGGCTTCGACTCCGGCTCCGCCGCCGACCGCAGTCCCGGTCGTCACGACAGCGCCGAACGCTCCGGCCGCCGTCCGCGCCGCCCTCGCGGCGGATCTGGAGTCCAAGCTGGCGGCGGCGGCCATGGGCACGCGGCCGACCACGATCGTCACCGCGCCGGTGGTCGTGCTCCCGGCCACGCCCGAAGTCGCCCTCCCCGCCCAACCGGCCGTGTCCCGCCCGCCCGCGACTCCTGTTGCGGCCGCGCCTTTGCCCGCGACCGCGACTCCTCCTGCGGCCGCGACTCTTCCCACGACCGCTTTGCCCACACCCGCTTTGCCCACGACCGCTTTGCCCACGACCGCGAACGCGACCCAGACGTCGACCCCGGCTGCGACTCCGCCTGCGACGCTGACTGCGCCCGCGCTGCCGACCGCGACCTCGGCCCCGCCGCCGGCCGCCTCTTCTGGTCCGAGCGCTGGTTCAGCCCCCACCACGGCCGCGCCATCCGTCTCGACCCCGACCGCAGTCGCCTCGACTCCGGCCAAGGCGAGCTGGGTCGTCACGGCCCGGTCCCCCGAGCCGGGCGTCGTGGTGGGCGAGGCCGTCCTGCGCGACGGCAACGGGCTCGTGGCCGCCGAGGTCATCGCCACCACGGCACAGGCCGCCGCGGCACAGGCCACGACGGCACAGGCCACGACCGCACAGGCCACCACGGCACAGGCCACCGCGGCCCCAGCCACTCAGTCGCGGCCCGGGATCCCCACGGCAACTGGCCCGCTCGACCCCGCCCCGCTTCCGAATACGGCCCCCATCATCGCGGGGGCACCCGCACCCTCTGCTGCCATCCCGGTTCCCGTCGCGGCCGCCCCGGTCACCACCGCAGCCCCGGCCGCCACGTCTCCCCCAGCCGCCGCGTCTCCCCCAGTCACCACCTCTGCCCCGGCCGCTTCCGCCCCGGTTGCTTCCGCGCCGGCCGCTTCTGCTCCGGCCGCTTCTGCTCCGGTCGCTTCTGCCCCGGTCGCCGATGCCGGTTTTGTGCCCACCGGTTTTGCGCCCACCGGCAACCAGCCCGCGCCGATCGCGACGACCGGCACCACGCAACATCCGAACCCCGGCCTCAGCCCCATGACGCCGGGCACTCCCGCCGCGCCACCCGCGAACACCACGTTGCCGGCGCCCGACCCGGGCTTCAGCTGGGTGAACGGGATCGTCACCACCGCGGCCGCGCCCAGGACCGAGAGCCCCGCGAAGCCGGATGACGGCGCGCCGGCCGCGGACACGGGCACCGCCGGCCTCGTACCCAGCCTCGGCGCGACCGGCCTGGCCGTCCCCGCCGGTGTCAGCGTCGGCGGCGGCGGGGTCGGGCACGGCATGAGCGGCGGCACCGGCGGGAGCGGTTCGCAGACGGCCGGCAACGGCCGCGCGGTCACCGGGGTCGCGGCGGGCGGCAACACGTTCGCGGCGGTCATCGGGGGCGTCGGCGGCACCGCCGTGGACGGCAGTGGGCTGCTCGGGGGCCAGGCCGCGTGGTCGAGCGTCGCGCCGCAGCTCGTGAGTGTGCTCTCGCCGCTGCGCAAGGGGCCCGACGGGGTGCACCGGATGACGGTACGGCTCGACCCCGAGGAGCTCGGCCCCGTGAGCATCGTCGCCGAGGTGCGCGACGGGTCGATCTCGGTGCACCTGCGCGCCGATCGCGAGACCGGCCAGGCCGCGCTGCAGGCGGCGCTCCCCCAGCTGCGGCAGGACCTCAGCTCGGCCGGGTTCGCCCAGTGCGCACTCGAACTGAACCAGCAATCCTCCTTCGCGGGCAACGAGTCGCAACATTTCTCAGGTCGGCACCCGGAGGGACGATCTCAACAACGAGCGCCCGAACGCGTCGAAACGGGCGCGGAGCCCACACCGGCCGAGCCCATGGACGGACTCGACGTCCGCCTCTGAACCGGCCCGAACGCCGGCCGGCAGGCCGACAGGTCAGCAGCAAGACGGACCCGCCCGCACCGCGGCCCGGCCACCACCGGCCCCGCCGCGACCGAGCAACACCAGCGCACCACCGCGACCCGAGCAACACCAGCGGCACCGCACCAGCACCACCGCGACCCAGCAGCACCCGCCGCACCGCGGGCCGAGCAACACCAGCACCACCGCGACCCAGCAGCACCCGCCGCACCGCGGGCCGAGCAACACCAGCACCACCGCGACCCAGCAGGACGGGCCGCGCACCGGACCGAACAAGGGAGTGCGCCATCACCGCCCCGACGCCGGTCAGTGGCAGCGTCGCCGACTACGTGCCGAAGACGTACGCACCGACCAAGCAGACCGATGCCACGACCACGAAGCAGGACCCGGACAAGCCCGCGAAACCGGGCGGCGATCTGGGCAAGGACGCGTTCCTGAAGCTGCTCGTGGCCCAGCTGAAGTATCAGGACCCGAGCAAGCCGATGGACAACTCCGAGTTCCTGGCGCAGACCGCGCAGTTCACGACGGTCGAGAAGCTCGAGGACCTCGCCACGGCCGAGCAGAGCATGCTCAACGCGCAGCTCCAGCTCGGGGCGAGCAACCTGATCGGCAAGACGGTCACGTACGCGGACAAGGACGGCCACCCGATCACCGGCGTCGTGTCGTCGGCCAAGTTCTTCACCGGCGGCCCTCCCACCCTGCGCGTGGGCAACACGGACATCGCCCTGGCGAGCGTGACCGAGGTGTCGGACGGCCAGACCCCGCCGGCGACCCAAAACGCGCAACCCGCACAGCCAAACGCGCAGGACACACAGCCAGGCGCACAGGACACGCCACCAGCCGCGCAGAACACGCCCGTGCAGAACGGCCAGCCCGCGCAGCCCGGCGCGCAGCAACAGCAACAGCAACACCAGCAGCAACCAGCGGGGACGAACCCGTCAGTGCCGGCCCGACCCGCGCCCGGCCAGCCCGCGTCCTGAAAGGAAACCACCCCACATGCTCCGCTCACTCTTCTCCGGCATCAGCGGCCTGCGCGCGCACCAGCAGATGCTGGACGTGACCAGCAACAACATCGCCAACGTGAACACGGTGGGGTACAAGTCCGCGCAAACGGTCTTCGCCGACACGCTGAGCCAGATGATGCGCTCCGCCGGCGCCCCGCAGCCGGAGATCGGCGGCACGAACCCGGCCCAGGTCGGCCTGGGCGTGCGCCTGGCGGCGATCAACACCACGTTCGTGCAGGGCTCCGCGCAGACGACCGGCCGGGCCACCGACGTGATGATCTCCGGTGACGGCTTCTTCGTCGTGAACTCGGTGAACGAGCAGCTCTACACGCGGGCCGGCGCGTTCAACTTCGACGCCGAGGGCAAGCTGGTCACCCCGACCGGCGCCGCGGTGCAGGGCTGGCCCGCGGTCAACGGCGTGGTCAACAGCAACGCCCCGCTCGGCGACATCCGCCTGCCGATGGGCACGCTCATCGCGCCGACGGCCACCGACACCGTGGTCATCGCGGGCAACCTGCCGGCGAACGCGCCCGATCCCTCGACGATCACCCGGTCCATCAAGACGTACGACGTCACGGGCAACACGGTCAACCTGACCCAGACCTTCGACTTCACGGGCGGGGCGTGGTCGGTCACGTTGTCCGACGGTACGAACAGCGTCGGCCCGACCGCGCTGACCTTCGGATCCAACGGGCAGGTCACCGGGCCCACGTTCACCGACAAGAACGGCGCCACCAAGGTCGGCATCATGTACGACCCGCTGGCCTCGGGCTCGGGCATCGGCGTGGACCTGGCGGGCCTGACGGAGTACACCGGCAACACCACGGTGCAGCCGCTCTCCCAGAACGGCGCGCCGGCCGCGACGCTGCAGTCGTTCAGCATCAACCCCGACGGCCAGCTCGTGGGCGTGTTCTCCAACGGCAACAAGCAGACCATCGCCCAGCTGGCGCTCGCGAACTTCAACAATCCGCCCGGCCTGGAGAAGACCGGCGACTCGCTGTACCGCTTCACCGTCAACTCCGGCCTGGCGCAGGTGGGTGCCCCGGGCACCAGCGGCCTCGGCACGCTGCAGAGCGGCGCCGTGGAGATGTCCAACGTCGACCTGGCTCAGGAGTTCACCAACCTGATCGTCGCCCAGCGCGGTTTCCAGGCCAACTCCAAGGTCATCAGCACGTCGGACGACGTGCTCCAGGAGCTGGTGAACCTCAAGCGGTAAGTCCTAGGAGGGCGCCGTGATTCTGCTGACCCGACTCAACGGCCCGGTGTTCGCGCTCAACCCCGACCTGGTCGAGCGGGCCGACTGCACCCCGGACACCGTGATCACGCTCGTCGACGGCACCAAGTACCTCGTCGCCGAGTCGCTGCCCGAACTCGTGGCGCTCGTGCGGCAGTACCGTGCCTCGGTCGTCGTCGAGGCGCAGCACCTGGTCGGGCAGACGCCGGACGAGCGCGCCGAGGCCGCCGCCGAGCGGGTCAAAGAGACCAACGTCGTCCGTCTGCACCGTCGGGAGCGCTAGGCATCATGGATCCGGCAACCCTCGCAGGAATCGTCCTCGCCTTCGTCGCGATCTTCGCCGCGATGATCCTCGAGGGCGGCAGTCCCGGCTCGATCTTCCTGGTCGCGCCGCTGGTGCTGGTGTTCGTCGGCACCCTCGGCGCGGCCATGGCCGGCGGCATGCTCAAGGACACCATCGGCCTCGTCGACTCGTTCAAGCGGGTGCTGCTGAGCAAGTCCGCGGTGTACGACTCCCTCGTCGAGGACATCGTCAAGCTGGCCGAGAAGGCACGGCGGGAGGGTCTGCTGGCCCTCGAGGACGCGATGAAGGAGGTGCAGGACCCCTTCCTGAAGAAGGGCCTGCAGCTCGCGATCGACGGCACCGACTCCGAGGAGCTCGCCGCGATCCTGGAGGCCGAGGTCGACGCGAAGAAGAAGGCCGACAAGCAGGCCGCGGCGATCTTCACGGCCATGGGCGGGTACGCGCCGACGATCGGCATCATCGGTACCGTCATCGGCCTCATCCACGTGCTGGAGAACCTCAGCCAGCCCGACAAGCTGGGCCACCTGATCGCGGGCGCGTTCGTGGCCACCCTGTGGGGCGTGCTGTCCGCGAACGTCATGTGGCTGCCGATGGGCGCCAAGATGAAACGCCTGTCCGAGATCGAGTGCGGGCAGATGGAGCTGGTCATCGCCGGCATCATCAACATCCAGGCGGGTGCCAACCCGCGTCTGGTCGCGCAGAAGCTGCGCAGCCTCCTGCCTCCGGGCGCCTCCAAGGAGAAGGAGAAGGCCGCGTAACCGGCCCACACCGACTCGGCAACCGTCCGGCACTCCGGTGTCGGGCGATCGGCCCGATGTAATCCCCGACGGCGTTACAACGACCTGAAGGGGGGCCGCCGCACATGAGTGGTGGTGGACACGCGGCGAAGGCCGGCGCGCACGCCAAGCACAAGAAGGGCGGCCACGAGGAGGAGGAGCACGAGAACCACGAGCGGTGGCTGGTGTCCTACGCCGACATGATGACCCTGCTCATGGTGCTGTTCATCGTGCTGTTCGCGATCTCCCAGGTCGACCAGAAGAAGTTCGCCGAGCTCAAGAACGGCCTCGCCGTCGGCTTCGGCAACCCCTCCGTCGCCTTCAACGGCGGCGAGGCCAGCCTCATGGAGTCCTCCGACTCCAACAGCCCGATGGACCTCTCCTCCGGCATCGGCGGCACCACCTCCGACGCCACCGCCATCCAAGACGCCGTACAGGCCAAGGAACGCTCCGACGCCTCCAAGCGCCAGGCCGCCGCCGCGGCCGAAATCCAGAGCTACGAGAAAATCAAAGCCGAGATCACCGCGGAACTGACCAAACAAGGCCTCCAGGACCAGGTCAAATACTCCGTCGACGAACGCGGCCTCGTCGTCACCATCGTCACCACCGGCATCGTCTTCAACGGCAACGAAGCCAACCTCCTCACCGCCGGCAAACAGATCATCGACAGCGTCGGCCCCGCCATCGCCGCCCTGCCCAACAAGATCGAAGTCGACGGGCACACCAACCAGCTCTCCGGCGGCACCGGCACCTACCCCTCCGGCTGGGAACTGTCCTCCGCCCGCGCCTCCGCCGTCGTGCGCATGCTCCACACCGACGCCGGCATCGCCGACAACCGCCTCCTCGCAACCGGCTACGCCGACACCAAACCCCTCTACCCCACCACCGACCCACGCGCCGAAACCCTCAACCGCCGCGTCGAGGTCATCGTCCTGTCCAACCTACCGGCCGACACCCGGGCGCTGCTGCCCTCGGCTTCAACCACCACCAGCTGACGAAGGAGGCACCCCATGGCCGAGAAGGACGAGAAGACCGCTGAGGAGACCCCCGCCAAGGGTGGGAAGAAGAAGCTCATCATGATCGTCGCGATCGCCCTGGTCGCGCTGATCGGCGGCGGCGTGGGCGGCTACATGATGTTCGCGCCGAAGAAGGCCGCGGCCGAGCCGGCCCCGACCCCCGGCGTCGTCTCCGTGCTCGACGCGATCACCATCAACCTCGCCGACGGGCACTACCTCAAGCTCAAGATGACCCTGCAGGCCACCACCGAGGCCGCCGAGGCCCCGGACGGCTCCAAGGCCCTCGACATCGCCATCGAGCAGTTCAGCAACCAGAGCGAGGACGCCCTGCTGACCGCCGACGGCCGCGACAAGGCCAAGAAGGCCCTGGTCGAGAAGGTCGTGAAGGCCTACACGGTGGACAAGAAGAAAGAGGTTATGGACGTCTACTTCACCACGTTTGTGATTCAGTAGCGGGAGGCACCGGCGCGGACCTGGAGGTTTCGGAGGAAACCTTCAGGTCCGTTTCGGCCGTTTTACGTCAACCTGCACCCGAAAAGACCGATGGTAAGAGAGTGACGCAGTCAACGTCCGCGACCGGGAGTGGTCGCACGCCGGGCAAGATGCACCGGCGTGGGTCCAAGAGTTCCGGGCCCGAGCCGTATGACTTCCGCCGCCCGACCAAGCTCTCCCGGGAGCACATCCGGACGCTCCAGATCGCCTACGAGACCTTCGCCCGCCAGTACGCCACGCTGCTGACCACGAGCCTGCGCGCCGTGTCGTCGATCAGCCTGATCTCCATCGAACAGCTCACCTACGACGAGTACATCTCGAGCCTGTCGAGCCCGACGGTCGTCGCGATGTTCTCCATCGACCCCCTGCCCGGCACCGCCATCCTGGAGTTCTCCCTGAGCACGGCCATGGCCTGCATCGACCACATGCTGGGCGGCCCCGGCGGCCCCCAGCCACAGCGTCCGCTGAGCGACATCGAGATGCCGTTGCTGCACGGCCTCATCGATCGCACGCTCGGCGAGCTGCGGTATGCCTTCGAGGGCATCGTGGCGCTGCGGCCGCAGATGACGACGATCGAGTACAACCCCCAGTTCGCCCAGGCCGGAGCCGCCTCCGACGCCGTGATCGTGTCGTCGTTCGAGATGCGCGTGGGCAGCGAGGAGTGCATGGCCACGATCTGCCTGCCGTTCGGGTCGATCTTCCCGAAGCTGCAGGGCGAGCGGGGCGACACGGTGCTGACCGACGCGCAGCGGGCGGCCCGCGAGGCCGCGTACCGTAATGTCGTCGCCGGCCTGGAGGGCGCGCCGATCGAGGTCTCCGTGCGGTTCCAGCCGGTGCGGATGCACCCCGCGGACCTGGTCGGGCTGCAGCCCGGCGACGTGGTCCCGCTGGCGCACTCGACGTCGACCCCGCTCGCCGTGGTCACCGCGGACATCACGTTCGCCTACGCCGTGCCCGGCGCGCAGGGCAACCGCATGGCCTGCCTGGTGGTGCCGAGCCCCCAGCCGGGGCAGCGCCCCACCCACCGGCCCGCCGGACAACTCGGCATGAACCGCGCTGAGGAGACCAGCCGATGACGATCGGTACCAACGAGGCCACGCTGGCCCGTGCCGAGGCGGCCGCTCAGGCCGCGGTGGCACTGCTGCCCGCCAGCTCCCCGCTCTCCGTCGGCGTGCCGACGCAGAACGCGGACGACCTCGCCATCACCGGCCAGGCGGTCCGGGCCCGCTTCGCCGGGGCGGCGCAGGGCGAGGTCGCGATCGTCGTCACGCAGGACCTCGTCGAGGCGCTCGCCAACTCGCCCATGGGCAGCCTGGACCTGAGCCAGGCGGTGCGCCCGGCCCTGGAGGCGGCCGCGGCCGTCCTCGGGCCCGTCGTGGTCGACCCGGGCGAGCTGCTGCAGCCGGCGCAGGCCCTCGCGGAGCTCGTCGCCGCCGGCGGCGTCCTGGTCCCGCTGGAGGCCGGTGAGCTCGGGGTCCAGGCCGTCGTCGGGCTCTCGGTCGCGGCGGAGGTACTGGGCGCCGACGGCGGCGACGCCGGGGCGGCGGACCGTTCGGAGCGGGCCCGCGGCGGCCCGCCCGCGTTCGACCTGCTGCACGACGTCGAGATGGAGGTCACGGCCGAGCTCGGGCGGACCCGGATGAGCGTGCGCGAGCTGCTCTCCCTGGCCCCCGGCGCGGTGATCGAGCTCGACCGCGCCGCCGGCGGCCCGGCCGACCTGCTCGTCAACGGCCGGCTCATCGCCCGCGGCGAGGTGGTCGTGATCGACGAGAACTTCGGCATCCGGATCACCGAGATCGTCGGCCCGAGCGACCGGGCCTAGGACGGCAGCGACCACGATGGAACTCGTACTGCGCGTACTCTGCTCACTCACCGTAGTGTTCGCGATACTCTGGGCGCTGATGCGGATCGCCCGACGCCCGCTCGGCGGCCGCAGTGGAGGAGCCGTCACCGTGGTGGCACGCCAGCAGCTCAGCCGCGGCTCGTCCGTCGCGGTCGTCAAGGTCGCCGACCGGGCCCTCGTGCTCGGCGTCAGCGACGCGGGCGTCTCGCTGCTCGCCGACGCGGACGCCGCGCTCTTCCCGGAGCCACAGCCCGTCGAGAACCCGCTCGCCCCGGCGCTCAAGCTGATCCGCAAGAGCGCCTCGTGAAGCGTTTGGCTGCTGTCGTACTGCTGATGCTCGCGCTGTTCGTCCTGGCGTCCCCGGGCATCGCGGAGGCGGTCCCGACCCCGAAGCCGCCCGCCCCGCCGAGCGCCCCAGCGATCGACGGCAACCCCGACGGCAGCGTGAACATCGACGTCAACGGGGTCAAACCGAGTCAGTCGATCACCATCCTGGTCGCCCTGACACTGCTGTCGGTCGCGCCGGCCCTCCTGCTCACGATGACCTCGTTCACGAAGGTCTTCGTCGTGCTGAGCATCACCCGCAACGCCATGGGCCTGAGCAACGTGCCGCCCAACCAGGTCATCGCCGGGCTGGCCCTGTTCATCAGCCTGTTCATCATGTCGCCGGTGCTCTCCGACGTGAACAAGGAGGGCGTGCAGCCCTACCTGCACGGCGAGAAGACCCAGTCCGTGGCGTTCAAGGAGGGCTCGGAGCCGCTGCGGAACTTCATGCTCAAGCAGACCCGCAAGGACGAGATCGCGCTCTTCACCAAGATCGCCGATCGGCCCGCCCCGAAGAACAAGGACGACGTGCCGCTGACGACGCTCATTCCCGCCTTCGTGCTCTCCGAGCTGCGGGCCGCGTTCATCATCGGCTTCGTCATCTACATCCCGTTCCTGGTGATCGACATGGTGGTCTCGGCCGCCCTGATGTCCCTGGGCATGATGATGCTGCCCCCGGTCACGATCGCCCTGCCCTTCAAACTGCTGCTGTTCGTGCTGGTCAACGGGTGGGGGCTGATCCTCACCGCGCTGGTGGCGAGCTATCGCGGCTGATTGCCGAGGTTCCACATGACCGATACGAAGATCATCGAACTGGCCCTGCAGGCGATGACGATCGCCGCCAAGCTCGGCGGACCCATCCTGCTCACCTCGCTCGTCGTCGGCTTCGCGGTGTCGCTGTTCCAGTCCGTCACCCAGATCCAGGAGAGCACGCTGAGCTTCGTGCCGAAGGCGGCCGCGATCGGCGCCGCCCTGGTGATCGCCGGCAACTGGATGCTGCACGAGATGGTGGCATACACCGAGCAGCTCTACGCCTCGATCCCCGCGCTGATCAATGGCGCTTGACCTCTCGCTGAGCACGGTCATCGCGATCCTGCTGGCCTCGATCCGGGCGGGCGTGTGGCTGGCCCTGTGCCCGCCGTTCAGCAACAAGGGCACCCCGACGACGGTGAAGGGCCTGCTCTCCATCGCGATCGCGCTGCCGCTCGCCCCGAAGCTGGCCACCCAGGTGCCGTCGGAGATGTCCACGGCCTTCCTGGTCAGCAACGCGATCGAGCAGGCCGCGGTGGGGGCCGCGATCGCCTTCCTGACCATGCTGATCTTCGCCGCGACGCAGATCGCGGGCAACCTCATCGACCTGGTCGGCGGGTTCACGCTGGCGTTCGCGATGGACCCGTTCTCCCTGCAGGGCAACGCGGTCTTCGGCCGGTTCTACGGGCTCATCACGATGGCCATCATGTACGCCACCGACGCCCACCAGCTGATCCTGCGCGGGTTCGCGGCGTCGTACACCGCGATCCCGCTCAACGGCACGATGTCGATGACCCACTTCACCCGGCTGGTGACCACGGGCGCCGGGCAGATGTTCCTGGCCGGCCTGCAGATCGCGGCGCCCCTGATCGCCATCATGCTCGCCGTGGACGTCGCGCTCGGTCTGCTGACCCGGGCCGCCCCGGCGCTGAACCCGTTCTCGTTCGGCTTCCCCGCGAAGATCTTCCTGACCCTGAGCATCGTGGGCACGGCCATGATGCTGCTGCCGAACGCGATGGCCAACCTGACCACCCAGTCGGTCAACCTGCTGCTGCGGCTCTTCAATCCGTAGGGGCCGTGTGCAGGCCCGCCGCCGAGCCCTTCGACTTGAGCATCATGATGAAGGCGAGCACGCGGGCGACGGCGCCGAAGAGCTCGGCCGGGATCTCGTCGCCGACCTCGCACGCGGCGTAGAGCGCGCGGGCGAGCGGGACGTCCTGCACCAGCGGCACCCGGTGCTCCGCGGCCACCTCGCGGATCTTCGCCGCCAGGAGCTCGGCGCCCTTCGCCACGACCTTCGGCGCACCCTTGT
The DNA here is from genome assembly GCF_059739745.1 of Dactylosporangium thailandense. Classification (NCBI taxonomy): domain Bacteria; kingdom Bacillati; phylum Actinomycetota; class Actinomycetes; order Micromonosporales; family Micromonosporaceae; genus Dactylosporangium; species Dactylosporangium thailandense. Next base: position 11,186,907 of record NZ_AP029195.1, on the reverse strand, counting down.
CCGGCTCGTACTTGAGCGCCACCGCCACGTGCGTCGGGTTCACCACCACGACGTCGGCCTGGGACACGTCGGCCATCATGCGGCTGCGCGCCATCTGGTGCTGCCGGGCCCGGATCTGGCCCTTCACGTGCGGGTCGCCCTCGGACTTCTTGTGCTCCTCCTTGACCTCTTCCTTGGACATCTTCAGCTGCTTGTTCACCCGGCGGCGGGCCACGAAGTAGTCGGCGAAGGCGAGCACGAGACCGGTCGCGGCGGCGATCTGCACCACGTGCAGGACGGTGCTCGCGACCAGGCCGATGACGGTCTGCAGCGGTACCGTCGTCGCGGACAGCAGCGCGGGCACCAGACTCTTCATCGTGTTGTAGACGACCAGGCCGAGCACGAGCACCTTGGCCAGCGACTTCGCCGACTCCCACACGGCCTGGCCGCCGAAGGTCTTCTTGAGGCCCTTCACCGGGTTGAGGCGCTTGAAGTCCGGCTTGAACAGCTTCGTCGCCGGGCGCAGGCCGCCCTGGGCCGCGGCCGCGAGGATGGCGAACGCGAAGAGCCCGACGGTGATCGGCGCGGCGACGATCAGCATGTCCTTCGCGCCCGACTTCGCCAGCTCCAGCGCCTTGGCCGGCTCGGGGTCGGTGAACGCCTGCGTGCTGCGCTGGAACATCGCCTGGGTGCGGGTCGCGAGCTCGCGGGCCATCATCGGCAGCAGGAAGCTCGCGAGCAGTACCCCGCCCCACGCGCCCAGGTCCGGGGTGCGGGCCCGGGTGCCCTCGCGCCGCGCCTGCCGCTTCTTCTGCTCGGTAGGCTGCTCGGTCTTCTCACCGGCCATCGGCCACTACCCCGCGCTGGTGCCCAGCGCGCCCTCGATGGTCTTCATCGACCAGCCCACCGCGGACAGATAGGCCTGTGCCAGCTCGCTCGAGGAGACCGGGGACGCCGCGAGGGCCTGCTCGTCGGCGAGCTCGTAGGCGCGCACGGTCGCGAGCACCTGGCCGAGCCGGCCGTGCCCGTCGACGAGCGCCTCCACGATCTCCACGGCCAGCGGCAGCCGGTTCGCGATCTCGGCGATCGGCTCGGCGATGAGCTCGGCCACCCCGGCGAGCAGCCCGACGGTGAACGCCGCCTCCCCCGACAGCCCGAGCCGCTCGGCGACCGTCTGGCACAGCCGGGCCCGGGCCATCGTGCTGGACAGCTGCTCCTCGCTGGCCGACTCGGCGACGTCGCTGACGAGCATGAGCGCGGCCCACTGGCGGATCTTCGCCGAGCCCAGCAGCACCACGGCGTCACGCACGGACGAGACCCGGCGCGGCAGCCCGCTCGCGGCCGAGTTCGTCGCGCGCAGCACGCGGTAGGACAGGGCGGGGTCGTTCTGCACGATCGTCACGACCTTGGCGAGGTCGGCGTCCTCGGCGGTCACGGCGCCGAGCAGCTCCAGCCGGCGCAGCCGCGACGGCGAGAGGGCGACGGCGCTGAGCACCTGGGGCCGGCCGACCGCGTAGCCCTGCAGCAGGTCGAAGCCGAACCGCTTGGCGAGCAGGATGTGCTCCTCGGTCTCCAGGCGCTCCGCGACGAGCTTCACCCCGGGGTACCGCCGGCACTGCTCCACCACCTCGGCCAGCTCCTCGGGCTCCCGGATCAGCAGGTCGAGCTTCACGTAGGCGGCCAGCCCCAGCAGCCGCTCGTGCCCGAGGCCGAAGACGAAGTCGTCGAGCGCGATCTCGTAGCCCTGCTCGACGAGGCGGGCCGTGCCCGACAGCACCGGCCCGTCGATCTCGACGGTCTCGAGGATCTCCAGGATCGCGTGGTCGGGGTCGAACGGCAGCGGCAGGTCCCCGACCAGGAACTCCCGCGTCAGGTTGATGAAGCACTTGCGCCCGCCGACGAGCTGCTCCAGCCCGAACTCGGTGAACGCGTTGACGATGACCTGGCTGGTGGCGTAGGAGCTGCGACGGGCGGCCTCGAGGTCCTCGGCGGCGCCGCGGAAGAGCAGCTCGTAACCCACGACGTGCCCGCCCCAGTCGTAGATGGGCTGGCGGCCGATGTGCACGAGCTGGGTGGAGTCGGTGCGGGAGGAGGTTGTTGCGGGCTGCACGCCTCACCGATCGGCACCGGGCGGCGCAACCGAAGGAAAACCCTCAGAAGTACCCGTTCGCCACCGATCAGTAGGACAACGACCAGGCCGGAGAGGAACAGCGGGCGGTGCCGAAGCGGCTTTCGCAGTACGTGGTGCCGATCGGCATCGTGCTGATCATCCTCATGATGGTCGTGCCGCTGCCCTCGTTCATCCTCGACGCGCTGATCGCCGCGAACATCACCCTCGCGCTCGTGATCGTGCTGGTCAGCATGTACGTCAAGCGCGCGCTCGAGTTCTCCTCGTTCCCGTCGCTGCTGCTCATCGCGACGCTGTTCCGGCTGGCCCTGAACATCAGCGCGACCCGGCTGGTGCTCACCAACGGCTTCGCCGGCAACGTGATCGACGCGTTCGGCCACTTCGTCGTCGGCGGCTCGCTCATCGTCGGCCTGGTCATCTTCCTGATCCTGTTCATCATCCAGTTCATCGTCATCACCAAGGGCGCCGAGCGGGTCGCCGAGGTCGGCGCCCGGTTCACCCTCGACGCGATGCCCGGCAAGCAGATGGCGATCGACGCGGACCTCAACGCCGGGCTCATCGACGAGGCGACCGCGCGCAAGCGGCGCACCGAGATCACCTCCGAGGCGAGCTTCTACGGCGCCATGGACGGTGCGTCGAAGTTCGTCAAGGGCGACGCGATCGCGGCCATCATCATCACGCTGGTCAACCTGATCGGCGGCTTCGCGATCGGCATGCTCCAGCGGGGGTTGTCGCCGGCCGACTCGATCTCGACGTACTCGCTGCTGTCCGTCGGCGACGGCCTGGTCTCGCAGATCCCGGCGCTGCTGCTGTCGGTGGCCACCGGCCTCATCGTCACCCGCTCCGCCAACGACGGCGACATGGGCTCGACGGTCAGCAAGCAGCTCAGCCAGCACCGCACCGCGATGCTCATCGCCGGCGGCGCGGCCCTGGCCCTGTGCCTGGTGCCGGGCCTGCCGAAGCTGCCGTTCCTGCTGGCCGGCGGCGGGGTGCTGATCATCGCGCTGCGGCTGCCGAAGAAGGTCGATCCCTCGGCGGAGGAGCAGGCCGAGCTGGCCGCCGCCGAGGCCGAGGCGCCGCCGCCCGACCCGACCGAGGTGCTGCTGGGCGAGATGCGCGTCGACCCGCTCGAGCTCGCCCTGGCCCCCGACCTCGTCGACCTCGTCGAGGCCAGCGGCGGCGACCTGCTGGAGCGGGTGCGCGCGCTGCGCCGCAAGGTCGCCCTGGAGCTGGGCATCGTGATGCCGCCCGTGCGCACGCGCGACGACCTGGATCTGCCGCTGTCGACGTACGCGGTGCGGATCAGCGGCGTCGAGGTCGGCCGCGGCATGGCCCCGCCCGGCACCGTGCTGGCGATCGGCGACGGCCTGGACTTCCTGCCCGGCCGGGCCGGCGTCGAGCCCGTCTTCGGCCTGGCCGGCAAGTGGGTCCCGGCGGAGCTGCGGCACCAGGCCGACCTCACCGGCGCGACGGTCGTCGACCGCGCGTCGGTCATCATCACCCACCTGGCCGAGATCGTCCGCGTGCACGCGAGCCGGCTGCTCGGCCGCGAGGACGTGCGCGCGCTAGCCGAGGTGGTCCGGCGCTCGCACCCGGTCGTCGTGGAGGAGCTCACCCCCGCGGTGCTCAGCCTCGGCCAGGTCCAGCAGGTCCTGCACGGAATGCTCGACGAGGGCGTGCCGATCCGCGACCTGGTGCGCATCTTCGAGGCGCTGTCACTGCAGGCCAAGCAGTCCACCGACCCGGACGCGCTGCTGGAGGCGGCCCGCGCCTCGCTCGGCCCGGCGATCGCGAACCGCTATTCGCAGGACGGCACGCTCACCGCCATCACCCTGGAGCCGAGACTGGAACAGCAATTGCTGGAATCCATGCGCCCCACCGACAGCGGCCTGCAGCTGCTCATCGACACCGGCCGTGCCGAGTCGATCCTGGCCGACCTCACGCGCCTCACCGAACAGGGCGAGGAACGCGGCGTGAGCCCGGTGCTCGTATGTTCGCCACAACTGCGGAACGCATTGCGCCGCCTGGTGCAGATGGCGCTTCCGCGTTTGCCGGTTTTGTCGTACTCAGAGATCACCGGGAGTACGCTGCGAATTGAGACTATTGGGGTGGTGAACGGTGCCTACCCGGTTGCTGCTTGAGGGTCGTGACCTCGAGGAACTGCTCGCGCAGGTGCGCGACGAGCACGGGCCCGACGCTGTCATCATCTCGGCCGAAAAGGTCCGTTCCGGTGGCGTCGGCGGGCTTTTCGGCACGCAAAAATACGAGCTGACCATCGAGGTTCCGGATTCCTCGAAATCCGCGGAATCCGTTTCCGTCCCCGCTGAGACCACTGAATCATCCGCCGCGCCGACGGTCCAGGACGACACGCCGAAACGCCAGATCAGTATCGAGGATCTGGCCGCGATGGCCGATGCGGCGGAGCGGCGCGGGGAAAACCCGACCGCGGCTTCCGCATTCGCGTCATTGCTGGCCGAGGCCCAGGAAAGCGCGGCAACGGTACGGCCCGATCGCCCGGCGACCGCCGCCGACGCCCTCAACCGTCTGCTGGCCGCGGAACATTCGGGCCCGAAGGACCCCGCGCCCGAGCCTGCGGCGCCGTCGGTGCGCCCCTTTCGGCCCGGGGCCGAGCAGCCGGTCGCGAAGCTCGGCCTGCGGCCGCCTCCGCCTCCGGCCGCCGCTCAGGCCAACACCAAGGCTGCTCAGGCTGCTCAGGCCGCCCAGGCCACCCAGGCTGCTCAGGCCGCCCAGGCCGCTCAAGCCGCTCAAGCCACGGCTCAGCCCGGCGCGCCGGCCTCCGCGTCCGCCGCGCTAGCGTCCGCCGCGTCCGCCGCGCCGTCCACGGCTCCTGCGAAGTCGGCTGCGGTCAAGGCCGCGACTCCTCCGGCCGCCGCCGAGAAGTCGCACGCGAAGGCCGCCTCGCCCGCGGCCAAGGCGCCCACCACACCGGCTCCGCCCACGGCACCGACTCCGGCCGCGACCGTCAAGCCGCCCGAAGCCAAGCGGCCCGAGGTCAATCCGCCGGTGAAGGCCGCCGCTCCCCCGCCCGCCACGCCGGCCGCGCCACCCGCCGGCTGGACCCCCGCGACGCCGCCGAGCATCCGCCCGGCCTCGCCGCCCGCTTCCGCTTCCGCGCCGCCCGCCTCGTCCGCGCCACCCGCCTCGTCCGCGCCGCACGCTTCGTCCGCGCCGCACGCTTCGTCCGCGCCGCACGCTTCGTCCGCGCCGCCTGCTTCCGCGCCGCCCGCAGGCTTCGCGCCCGCGTCCGCGCCCTCCGCGGCTGCGGCGTCCGGGGCTGTCTCGGCGCCGCCGTTCGCGCCCGCGGCCGAGACGCCGGCCGCCGTGCCGCCACCGCCCGCCCGGCCCGATGTGCCGCCACCGCCCGCCCGGCCCGATGCGCTGGCGGCCGCGCGGTTCGAACTGCCGGTTCCCCCGGCCATCGACGTGGACTGGAGCCAGCTCGAGCGGCTCGACGCCTGGGCCGAGGCCGAGCACTGGGGCACGCGGGCCGCGGACCCGCCGTCCTGGCTCCGGGACCGCACCGAACGCCCCGCGGCCGCGGCGAGTCTGTCCGCCGCCGCGTGGGGCCGGGCGACGGCGGGCTGGGGCCCTCCGCCGCCGGCGGGTTCACCGATGCCGACCGGGGACGCGCTGCGCAGCGCGTCCGGGCGGCCGACCGGCCGGGGCACGCGGTACGCCCCGCCACACGAGCCGTCCGCGCCGTCGCGCTTCGGTCGCGACACGCCGGCACGGTTCGGCCACGGGCGGACCGGCCCACAACCGCCGCCGGCCCGCGCAGCGTCGCCCGGGCTTCTGGGCGGCGCCTTCCCGCGGGGCCCGGTGCCCCCGCCGCCGGCCCGCACAACGTCGCCCGGGCTCCTAGGTGACGACTTCCCGTGGGGCCGGGTGCCCCCGCCGCCGGCGTGGACCGGCGGGGCGCGGCCCACCGGGCCGCCCGGACCGCTCGGCTTGCCGCACGGGCACGCCGATGCCGCAGCAGATGGACCTACCCGTTCCGAGCCGGCCCAGTTCCGGCCGACCGATTCCCGGCAGGAGTCCCGAATGCCTGTTGAAGCGACCGCCACGGTGGAGAAGCCGCGCACGCCGCCCGCAAGCGAGCGGCTCGGCGCCTACGCCCAGGCCTCCGCGGCCGCCGAGGCCGCCATGGCCGAGAAGGCCGACCGTCCGAACGGCGCCGGCGCGAGCGAGCTGGCGCACAAGCTGGAGTCGCTGGGGGTGCCGACGGACATCTCCGTCCGCGCGGCCGCCGGCGACACCTACGGCGCGATCGTCGAGGCCTTCACCGCGCTGCCCGTCGCCGACCCCGCGCCGGACGCGCCGGGCGAGACGCTGATCGTGGTGGGCGAGTCGACCCACGCGATGGAGGTGGCCCGGTTCGTGGCCGAGGCCCAGCGCCTCGACGCCGAGCACATCCTCTTCGCCGGGCGCAACGCGGCCGCGGCCGGGATCGACGCCAAGCGGCGCATCACCGGCGCGCACGACGCCCGCCTGTGGGCCAAGAAGCTGCGCAAGTCCGACGCGGCGAGCGTGGTCGCGGTCGAGGCGGCGCTGGACGAGGCGGGCTGGGCCGCGTCGATCGTCGAGGCCGTGCGCCCGGTCGCGGTGTGGGTCGTCGTCGACGCCAGCCGCAAGACCTCCGACGTCGCGCACCACCTGCAGGGCCTGCGCCGCGTCGACGCGATCTGCCTGCGCGGCACCGGCTCCAGCGGCGACCCGGCGAGCCCGCTGTCCCTGCGGGTGCCGGTGGCCCTGCTGGACGGCCGCCCGTCGACCCCGTTCCAGTGGGCCGCGATGCTCTGCGAGCGGCTGAGCCTGGTGGGAGGCTGAGGTGCTGGGCATGGCGCGGTACTCGACGCTGCTCCTGGCGTTGCTGATCGCGTCGCCGGCCCTCTACGCCGGCTTCGTCACCCACCAGCTCGACATGAAGACCGCGCTGCTGCGCCTGCTCATCGCGGTGCCGGTGGCCGCCATCATGCTGGCCGTGTTCCGCATGATCACACGAGGGTACGGTCAGAAGCCCGAGCCACCCGCCCGCCCCGACGCCACCACGGGCGACGCGACGGCGCCCGGCACCGACGAACCGCTACGCGCCGAGGCGGTCGCGGGCGAACCGTTCCCGCAACGCCGCTCGGAGGACAACACCTAGCCCAGGCCCGACGCCACCACGGGACGATACGACCACGGGCCACGCGACCGCGACCGCGACCGACGCCACCGCGGGCCACGCCACCGCGGGCCACGCCACCGCGGGCCACGCCGCCCGGGCCACGCGACCGCGCCGGGCACCGACGAGCCGCTACGCGCCGAGGCGTCTTGCGGGCGGGTCGCTGCGCGCGCCAAGCCGGTCGCGGGTGGGGCGGTCGCGGGTGAGGCGCTGCGCGCCGAGGCGGTCGCGGGCGAGCCGTTCCCGCAACGCCGCTCGGAGGACAACTCCCAGACCGGGCCCGGCCTAGATGTCGGTGACCTGTCGCTGCCGCAGCCCGTACCGGCTCGCGACCGGGTTCCACACGCCCAGGAACCGGGTCTTGGCATCGGTGGCGTTCTTGGACTGGTTCTGGGCCTCCTGGTAGTCGGACTCCCCACCGCCGCCGCACCCGCTGGCTTGCTGCGCCTGCCCCCACGGCACGTAGCTGCGGTCCGCCGCGAGCGAGAACCCGAGCGACTCCTTGAGCATCGCGCGCACCTGCTCGCCCTCGGGGATCGCCGCCAGGTCGAACCGGGTGACGCTGTCGATCTGGGACTGCCGCTCGGTGCCGACCGTCTGCATGTCCGCGATCGCCTTGTCGAACAGCGTGCACTTGCCCACGAGGTCGATCGCGGCGTTGAGCTTCGTACGGCTGGCCACGCTCGCGTCAAGCAGCGCGTCGACCGCCGCCGCCTGCGCCTTGGGATCGCCGCCGCCGGTCGTCTGCGCCGCCGAGGTCGGCCCCGGCCCCGGCCCGGTCGTGGTGGGCCCCGGCACCGGCGCGCCCGACGAGGATGACGCGGCCGCCGAGCCGCCCGGGCCGCCGGTGAGCTTCACGACGGCGATGACGGTGCTGGCGATGACGAGCACGACGACGATGACGGTGAGCGGCAGCAGCACGCGGCCGCGGTTGGGCTTGAGCGGTTGGTAGTACCCCGGCTGCGGCGACCCGGAGACGGGCGTGACCGAGATCGGCGTCGGGGAGACCGGCATGCCCGAGTAGGGCGCGCCGGACACGGGCGGCACCTGGGGATACCCGCCCGCCGGGTACTGCGGCGGCGGCTGCTGCGGATAGGCCCCCGGCGCGGGCTGACCCAGGCCGCCCGCATACGGCGCCGGCGGCGGCGCGAACTGCCCGGCGGGTGGCGGCGCGAACTGCGCCGCAGGTGGCGGGAACTGGGCGGGCGGCGGCGCGAACTGCTGGGCCGGCGGCGGCGCGAACTGGGCCGGCGGCGGCATCGCGCCCTGGTCGGAGATCGGATGCACGTCATAGGCGACGGGTGATCCGGGGTATGCGCCCGCCGCGGGCGTCAACGCCGTTCCGCACTGCGCGCACTGGGTCGCGGCGGGGTCGTTGCCCGGAAAGTAGCAAGTTGGGCAGGGCATGCCGCGAGCGTAGTCAACCGCGACAATCACCGTGAACCCCCGTGCGTCCTCCGTCGGCGGCGATTCGACGCATCGGGGCGGACGGACGGCCGGGGTCGTTCCGCCAAGCCGCCACCCGGCCGCTCCCCCGGGTCTGTGGCACGCTCGTGCCCATGGATACCGGCGGCGATCGCTTCGACGTGGCCGTGGTCGGCGCGGGCCCCGCGGGCGCGGCGGCGGCCCTGGCCGCGCGGCGGGCCGGCGCGACCGTCCTGCTGCTGGACAAGGCGGCGTTCCCCCGGGACAAGCCCTGCGGCGACGGGATCGCCCCGCACGCCCTGGACGTGCTGGCCGGTCTGGGCGTCTCCCCGCTGTCGCCGGAGTTCGCCCCCGTCCCGGCGCTGCGGCTGCGCGGCCCGGGCGGCGGTGAGGTGGCCCGGCCGCACGCGCGCCCGGCGTACACGATTCCCCGGACGGTCTTCGACCACCGCCTGGCCGAGGCCGCCCGGCAGTCCGGCGCGACCCTGGTCGAGCACACCGTCCGGCGGATCGAGGACCGCGGCGACCACGCCGTGCTCGACGGCGAGATCCGGGCGGGCGCCGTGGTGGGCGCGGACGGCGCCTACTCCCTGGTCCGCAGGGCGCTGGGGTTCGCACCGAACGGCCCCGGCCACCTGGCCCTGGCCATCCGCGGCTACGCCCACGCCCCCGACCTGCCGGCCGAGCAGCGCATCGTCACCACGGAGTCGGGCTGGCCCGCCTATGCCTGGGCGTTCCCGATCGGCGACGGCCGGGCGAACATCGGCTACGGCGAGGTCCTCCGCGACGGCCCGCTCACCCGTCGCCGCCTCCTCGACCGCCTGGCCGAGCTGCTGCCCGACGTCGACACCGCGGCCGCCACGAACCTGCGCGCCCACCACCTGCCCCTGTCCACGCACCGCCCGCCCCCGGCCGGCGGCCGCCTCCTGCTGGCCGGGGACGCGCTGTCGCTCATCAACCCGTTCACCGGCGAGGGCATCTTCTACGCGGTGCTCTCCGGCGCCCTGGCCGGCGCGGCCGCGGCCCACGGGGACGACCCGGCGGGCCGTTACCGCCGGGCCCTGCGCGACCGGCTCGGCCCGCACCTGCGCCACTCGCGGGTGGCCGCGGCGCTGAGCCAGCGCCGGTGGGTCGTCGACGCGGCCGTCCGCGCCGCCGGACGCGACCAGCGGGTCTTCGACGCCCTGATCGAGCTCGGCCTCGGCGACGGCCGCCTGGCCCCGCACACCCTGACAGCGATCGCCCGCGCCATCCCGGCCCGCGGACACTGAGCACCGCCACCCGCGCCATCCCGGCCCGCCGACACTGAACACCGCCACTGAACACGACGGTCCGCGACATCCGCCGCGTGGTGCAACGCATCGATACAAGCGACATTTCGCCTGTCGGGGTATAAATCCGATATGTCGTGGCACGAAGTGCCCGACATATCGACCCCTCAGGGCAGCCGCCCCGGGCACTTGCGCAGGCCGAGGACCAGGGTGGGGGTTCGCAGGACGGTCAGGCGGCGGCCGGGAGGTTGTCCACCATGGCCGCCAGCGTGCGCACCGTGACCACATAGGACTCGTCCGCCACGCCGGTCATGCTCACCCCGCGAATCCGGCCCACAGCCGAAGCGATCTCGGCCCGGGCCTCCTCCCCCGCCGGAGTCACAGTCCCGTCCGCGAGCGTCCAGCCACGAGCCGTCAGGTCCGCCACGACATCCGCGTACGAGCGCGCCCCCGCATCCCAGAACGGCGCGTCCGGGCCGAGGCCGTTCAGCACCTGCCAGTCGCGCCGCGTGGCGCCCGAGGACGACAGGGCCGCCGCGAACGCCAGTTCCAGGCGGCGGTCCAGCTCGCGCAGCCAGTACCCGATCGGACGCTCCTCCGGTCGCATGGGACACTCCCCCCAACAGTATGCCGATAGAATGTAGATAATAAAGATTATGCATAACGGCGACGCGGACGACAAGGTGCTCAAGGCCATCGAGGCGGCCATGGTCGACATTCGGCGGCGGCAGACCCGGCGGGCCCTGGCCCGCAGCGAGCCGGAGGCCGATCCGGCGCTCTTCGACGTCGTGGACGCGGTCGAGGACGGCGAGGCGCGCGGCGCGCCGGTCACGGTGACGGACATCGCAGCCGCGCTCGACGTCGCCCAGCCGCGGGCCAGCAAGCTCGTCGCCGCCGCGGTCGAGGCCGGGCTGATCAGGCGCGAGGCGGACCAGAAGGACGGCCGGCGGGCCCTGCTCGCACTCACCGTGGCCGGCCGCGAACTCTGCGAACGCGTCCACGAGGTGCGGCGGAGACGGTTCGCGGCGGCCACCCGGGACTGGTCAAAGATCGACCGGGCCGCATTCGCGCAGCTCCTGACGCGGTTCGTCGACGGGCTCACGGAAACGGAGCCAGAACGACACTGAGCGTCGATTCAACGTGGGGCCGCGGTGCAGTAATCTTCGCCGGGGGTGATGGAGTGGCGCGCTCGGACGGCCAAAGCGATGCCGCCATCGATCCTGCGCTGTCGCAGCTCGCCCGGCAGTGGCTCGCCGCGGTGCGGCAGACCAGCTACCTCGACCTGAGCGCCGAGGCCCTGCAGCGGTTCTTCGAGCGCCAGACCGTACAGCTGACGGATGCCCTCGACACCGGGGACGCGGCGGCCGCCGAGGAGGTCGGGGCCGCCCTGATCCAGATCGGCCTCAACAGCCCGGAGGCCCTGCAGCGCTCGATCGGCGTGCTGACCCCCACGGCGACGGGCGACGTGATCGGCGGGTTCGCGGCCGGGTTCGCGCGGGCGCAGCGGCAGAAGATCCTCGACGACCAGGAGCGCATCCGGCGGGCGTGGACCCGCGCGCTCACCGACGCCGAGCACAGTCTCCAGCGCGAGCTGCACCACCAGGCCCACCACGATCCGCTCACCGGGCTGCCCAACCGCGTGCTCCTCTACGGCCACCTCGCCGAGGCGCTGCGCGACGCCGAGGAGGGCGCCCGGATCGGGGTGTGCTTCCTCGACCTCGACGAGTTCAAGACCATCAACGACACGCTCGGGCACGGCTACGGCGACGAGCTCCTGGTCGCCCTGGCCGACCGGCTGCGGGGCTGCGTCAACGCGGCCGGGCACTTCGTGGCGCGGGTCGGCGGCGACGAGTTCGTCGTCGTGGCGCGCGACACCAAGGGCCCCGACGAGCTGACCGAGCTGGCCGAGGCGATGCTCGCGGCGCTGGCCAAGCCGGTGCGGCTCGACGGCCACGAGCTCGCGGTCTCGGCGAGCATCGGCATCGTCGAGCAGGCCGCGCGCGGGGCGGATCCGGAGGAGCTGCTGCGGGCCGCCGACGCGACGCTCTATCTCGCCAAGGCCGACGGCCGGGCCCGCTACGCCGTCTTCGACGAGCAGCGCAACGCCCAGCAGCTGCTGCGCTACGGGCTGACCGGAAGACTCTCGGGCGCCCTGGACCGCGGCGAGTTCGAGCTGGTCTACCAGCCGCTGGTGGGCCTGGCCGACAACCGGCTGCACGGCGCCGAGGCCCTGCTGCGCTGGCGGCACCCCGAGCTCGGCACGGTCTCGCCCAACACGTTCATCCCGGTCGCCGAGCAGTCCGGCATGATCCTGCCGCTGGGCCGGTGGGTGCTGCGCGAGTCGTGCCTGGCCGCGGCCGCGTGGCAGCGCAGCCACCCCGGGCACCCGCTGCTGATCAGCGTCAACGTCTCGCCCCGGCAGTGCTCCGACCCGCGGCTGCTCGACGACGTGCGCGCGGCGCTGGCCGAGTCCGGGCTGGACCCGGCCAACCTGCAGCTGGAGCTGACCGAGACGGTGCTCATGCAGGAGACCGGGCGGCCGGTGCAGACCCTGCGGCAGCTGGCCGACCTCGGCGTGCGGATCGTCATCGACGACTTCGGGATCGGCTACTCCAACCTCGCCTACCTGCGGCACCTGCCGGTGCACGGGCTCAAGCTGGCCGGCGCGTTCATGGCCGGCATCCGCAAGCTGGAGAGCGACCACGTCGACGAGCAGATCGTCGAGACCGTCATCCGCCTCGCGCACACGCTGCAGATGACGGTCACCGCCGAAGGGATCGAGACCGCGGACCAGGCCGCCCGGCTGGCCGCGCTCGGCTGCGATCTCGGCCAGGGCTGGCACTTCGGCCGGCCGGTCGAGCCCGCCCGGATCCCGCTCGGCGCGACCACCGGCGCGCTGCCGAAGGGCTGACCGACGGCCCGGGGCGACCAGTCCCAGAAGGCCAGGGCGGCCGACCGCGGACCCGAGCCGTGAACGGCCGCTCCTACACGTTCTGCCGCCGCAGCCTGATCCAGCGGTACCCGTAGGGCCCGAGCGACAGTTCGGAGAGGTCGCCCACCTCCGGGTACGCCTTGTCGCCGAACACCTCGTTGGGGTGGTTGGTCTCGGGGAAGAGCTCGTGCAGGTCCAGCACGGCGTCCTCGGTGCCGAGGTTGTGCAGGAAGAGCATCGAGCCGGTGGGCCCGTCGGCCCGGTGCGCCAGCACGCCCGGCGGCAGCGTCCGGTCGATGACCGAGCACGTGCCGTTGCCGACCTCCGGGCTCTCCCGCAGCGTCCGGATCATGCGCTCGAACCAGGCGAGCAGGGACTGGTCGTCCTCGCGCTGGGCGGTCACATTGATCTTCTGGTACGAGTACTCGCCCTTGCTGATCACCGGCCGGACGGGCTCGGCCGCCGAGAACCCGGCGTTCTTGGCGAAGGACCACTGCATCGGGGTGCGGATGGCGTAGCGGCCCTCCTGCGACAGGTCCTCCCCCATGCCGATCTCCTCGCCGTAGCGCAGCACGGGCGTGCCGCGCATGCTGAACTGCAGCGAGTACGCGAGCTCGATGCGCGCCCGGTCGCCGCCCAGCATCGGGGCGAGCCGGCGGCGGATGCCGCGGTCGTAGAGCTTCATGTCCGGGTCGGGGCCGAACTCGGCGAAGACGTCCTCGCGCTGGTCGGCGGTGAGCCGGGACAGGTCGATCTCGTCGTGGTTGCGCAGGAACGTGGCCCAGTGCCCGCCCGGCGGCAGGTGCGGCGTGGAGCGCAGCCACTCGATGACCGGCTCGGGGTTCTGCCGGGCCAGGGCGAGCACCAGCCGCCCGTTGAGCATGAAGTCGAAGAGCATGTGGATGCGGTTGCCGGTGCCGCCGGCGTCACCGAAGTACTGCGGAAGCTTCTCCGGCTCGACGTTCGCCTCGGCCAGCAGCATCGCGTCGCCGCGGCGCCACTGCACGTGGGAGCGCAGCTCCGAGAGGTAGTCGAAGTCCAGCGGGCTCTCCGGGTCGCCGGGCTCGGTGAGCTCGATGATGAACGGCACAGCGTCCATGCGGAACCCGGCCACGCCGAGCTGGATCCAGAACGCGAGGATCTTCTTGATCTCGGAGCGGACCTGCGGGTTGCTGAAGTTCAGGTCGGGCTGGAAGTCGTAGAAGCGGTGGTAGTACCAGGCGCGCGCCCTGCGGTGGTACGTCCACGTCTCGGACTGCTCGCCGGGGAACACCATGCCCTGGTAGCGGTCGCTGGGCTCCTTGGCCGACCAGACGTACCAGTCGTGGTAGGGCGAGTCCGGGGAGGAGATCGCGGACTGGAACCACGGGTGCTCGTCGGAGGTGTGGTTCACCACCAGGTCGATCATGACCTTGATGCCGCGGTTCGCGGCCTGGTGCAGCAGCTCGGCGAAGTCGCCGAGGGTGCCCAGCCGGGGATCGACGTTGTAGAAGTCGGTGACGTCGTAGCCGTCGTCCTTGCCGGGCGTCGGATGGATCGGGCTGAGCCACAGGCAGTTGACTCCGAGCCTGGTCAGATAGTCCAGCCGGCCGATGAGACCCTGAAAGTCGCCGATGCCGTCGCCGTTGGAGTCCTGGAACGTCTCGACGTCCAGGCAATAGATGACACTCTCGGTGTACCACCGCTCGCCCATGGATGAACGGGTAACCGAATCGGGCTCACCTCAAACGCGCGCTTGCATGTGTGAGCCCCCGACCGCGAGGATGGCTCCCGGGGGGCTGATGGTCGACTTCGCTGGCGCGTTACGAGATGCAATCCAGGCACGAGGCCTGGGGCTGGAACGCATCCAGGAGCGTTTGCGCGCCGAGGGCTACTCGGTCAGCCTGGCCACGCTCAGTTACTGGCAGACCGGGCGCAGCCGGCCGGAGCGGCGCGAGTCGCTCGCGGCGCTGGCCGAGCTCGAGAAGATCCTCGAGGTCGAGCCGGGCTCGCTGGCCGCCCTGGTGGGCCCTCCGCGCCCGCGCGGCCGGCACCTGCACAAGAGCCCCGACACCGTGGAGCTGGGCGCGTTCTGGTCCGAGCGGGACCTCATCGTCGACCTGGCCCAGGGCATCGAGACCCGCTGGGACGAGCGGCTGACCCGGCTCAGCCAGCACGACCGGGTCAACGTCGGCCCGGATCGCGGCGAGGTCTCGTTCCTGGTGCGGCAGGTGCTGCGGGCCGAGGCCGACGGGCCGGACCGCTGGGTCGCGATCATTCGCCTCGACGTGCCGGGCAACCCGCTGCCACTGCTGACGCCTGTGCGCAACTGCCGGCTCGGCCGGGTCGTGGAGCACCCCGAGAGCGGTCTGCTCCTGGCCGAGCTGCTGTTCGACCGCCCGCTCGCCAAGGGCGAGACGGTGATCACTGAGCACGCGCTGCACAATTATCCGCCGTTTCCGCTGGCGACTCAGTACGAGCGCAAGTTCCGCCTGCCGGTGCGCGAATACGTGGTCGAGGTGTGTTTCGACCCGGCCGCGTTACCGCGCGCGATATATCAGTTCCAGCAGATGGACGGGCAGGACGAACAGGTCGTTTCGATGGAGGTCGACACGGGCCACTCGGTCCACGCGATCGCCCTCGACTACGGCCCCGGGCGCTACGGTCTGCGCTGGGACTGGGAGTAGTACGCGCTGGTCACAGAATCTTGGATGGCATTTTCCACAACACCTTTGGTGTGATCGAAGAACAACGGGGCGCCGGTGTGGCCAGCGCCCCGCCTCTGTTCCCGGAATAACCCGGCGTCACCATCGGAACGGCTGGGATGTCGCCGCGACGGTCGGGGTGGAACGCATGTGCCGCCTCCACAAGGAAGTCTCTTTCCTTGCCACAGAACCTATTGGGCGGCCCCGCGGGCCATCAAGATTGTGGATCGTCTTAACAGTTAACGCTCTGGGGTCAGGTCGGCATTAACAGTTAAGTTAGCGTTTGAAGCACGAAAAAAGCCGGACGGTCGCACCCGCCAACTTGTGCGACCGCCCGGCGTCTGAGTCCCCGTGCGGGTGGAGCTGGATCGGTCCTAGGCCAGCCGCAGCCAGGCGGAGGCGTCGGCGGGCAGCGTGCCGTCGGGGTTGAGCGGGACGCTGCTGAGCAGCACCTCGCGGTGCGGCGGCAGGGTGGCGGGCTCCGCGCCCAGGTTGGTCACGTTGGCGAAGTCCTCGCCGCGGGCGAACGCGAGCACCTGTGGGCCGGACTCGAGCCACCGCATGGGCCCGTCGCCGAGCGAGGGCTCCTCGCGGCGCAGGCGGAGGGCGTCGCAGTACAGCCGCAGGAACGAGCCCGGCACGCCCTGCTGGGCGGCGACCGAGAGCTCGGACCAGTGGGCCGGCTGCGGCAGCCACGGCGCACCCGTCGCGTCGGACGGGCTGAAGCCGAACGGGGCGGAGGTCCCCGACCAGGGCAGCGGCACGCGGCAGCCGTCCCGGCCGGGGTTCACACCCCCGGAGCGGTGGAACATGGGGTCCTCGCGCAGGGCGTCGTCGAGGTCCTCGACCTCCTCCAGGCCGAGCTCCTCGCCCTGGTAGAGGTAGTAGGCGCCGGGCAGCGACATGGTCAGCAGCGCGGCCGCCCGGGCGCGGCGGGTGCCCAGCGCCAGGTCGGACGGCACGTCGCGGCGCTTGTCGGCGAAGGCGAAGTTGGTCACCTCGCGGCCGAAGCGGGTCACCTCGCGGGTCACGTCGTGGTTGCTCAGCACCCAGGTGGCGGGCGCGGCGACCGGGGCGTGCACCGCGATCGTCATGTCGATCTCGCGGCGCAGTTCCACGGCCTCCCACGGGGCGCCCAGGAACGCGAAGTTGAACGCGGTGTGCAGCTCGTCGGGGCGCAGGTAGCGGGCGAACGCCTCGTGGTCGGGCAGCCAGACCTCGCCGATGAGGGCCCGGGGCGGGGTGTACGTGTCGGCGATGCGCCGCCACGACTGGTACACCTCGTGGATGCCCTCGTTGTCCTCGTACACGTCGCTGACGAGCGGGTCCTTGATGAGCACGGCGGCCGAGTCGATGCGAATGCCGTCGATGCCGCGGTCGAGCCAGAACCGCAGGATGTCCTCGAACTCCTCGCGCACCGCCGGGTGGTCCCAGTTGAAGTCGGGCTGCTCGGAGGCGAACAGGTGCAGGTACCACTCGCCGTCGGCGACCCGGGTCCAGGCCGGGCCGCCGAAGATGGACTGCAGGTCGGTCGGCGGGAGCTCGCCGTGCTCGCCGCGGCCCTTGCGGAACCAGAACAGGTCCCGCTCGGGCGAGCCGGGCTCGGCCGCGAGCGCCCGCTGGAACCAGGCGTGCTGGTCCGAGCAGTGGTTCGGGACGATGTCGCAGATCACCCGGATGCCGGCGGCGTGCGCCTCCTCGATGAGCTTCTCGGCCTCGGCGAGCGTGCCGAAGATCGGGTCGATGGCCCGGAAGTCGGCAACGTCGTAGCCGCCGTCGGCCAGCGGCGAGGGGTACCACGGCACGATCCAGATCGCTTCGATGCCCAGGCCGGCCAGGTACGGCAGGCGCGAACGCAGGCCCGCCAGGTCGCCGACGCCGTCGCCGTTGCCGTCGGCGAAGCTTCGCAAGTACACCTGGTAGATAGCGGCGCTGCGCCACCAAGCCTGGTGGTGTTGGTCGGCCACGTGGAACCTGCTTTCTCGGAACTCGAAGTGCCTGGACACAACAGGTGGATCTGGTAGGCGAGGACCGTGCGGTCAGCCCTTGACGGCTCCGCCCAATCCGGCGCTCGAGAGGAACATGCGCTGGAAGATCAGGAAGAACACGACGGGGATGAGCGTCGAGATCGCCAGGGCCGCGAGGAACACGCCCAGGTCGGTCTGGGACGCGATCGCGGGCAGGCGCACCGACAGCGGCTGCAGGTTCGGGTCCTTGAGCACGAGCATCGGCCAGAGGAAGTCCTTCCAGCTCGCGATGGCCGCGAAGACCGACACGACGCCGAGGATCGGCTTCGACATCGGCAGGACGACCGACCAGAACAGCCGGAACGAGCTGGCCCCGTCGACCCTGGCCGCCTCGAACACCTCGCGCGGCAGGCTGTCGAAGAACCGGGTCACGAGCACCACGTTGAACGCGCTCGCGCCGGCCGGCAGCCAGACGGCGAAGAAGTTGTTGATGAGCGACATGCCGACGCCCGGCGGGTTGAGGATCGTGAGGTACAGCGGCACCAGCAGCACGACGGTCGGGACGAACAGGGTCGCGATCACCAGGCCGTTGACGATCTTGGCCCAGGCCGGGCGGAGCACGGAGAGCATGAAGCCGCCCGTGGTCGCGACGAGCAGCTGCACGAACCAGGAGCCGGCCGCGAGCCAGATCGTGTTGAGGAAGTAGTGGCTGATCTTGACGTCGTTCCACGCCTCGGAGATGTTCGCCCAGCGCATGCCGTGCGGGAAGATCGCCAGCGGCGTGCGGATGATGTCCTGCGTGGGCGTGATCGCGAACTTGGCCAGCAGCAGCACCGGCCCGATGCCGACGACGAGGAGCAACACCAGCAGAATCGTATGCAGCGTCTTCATGACCACGCTGACCCGCGGGTTGCGCCAGTCCTGCTCGGAGACGAAGCCGCGGCTGCCCTCGAACTGCGATGCCTTGCGCTTGCGGGCCGGGCGGGCCGCCTTGGCCACGTCCACCGGCGTCGCGACGGGCCCGGCGCCCGGCCGCTGCCGGGCGGGGTCGATGACAGCCATGGTGCTCCGCTTTCCCTCGGGACCGGTCACGACTTGCTCCAGCCGGACGTGAGCTTGAAGTACACCAGCGACAGGATCGCCAGGAAGCCCGCGAGCATGACGGACAGGGCCGTCGCGGCGCCGTAGTTCGCGCCCAGGGAGCTGCCGAACGCGTAGTTGTAGATCATGAGCAGGACGGTCACCGTCGCGTTCGCGGGACCGCCGCCGGTGAATAGGTACGGCTCCAGGAACACCTGCACGGTGCCGATGATCTGCAGGATGAAGGTGATGAGCAGCACGCCGCGCAGCTGCGGCATGGTCACGTGCCACACCTTGCGCCAGATGCCGGCCCCGTCGACCTCGGCGGCGTCGTAGAGCTCGTCCGGCACGCCGATGAGCGCGGCCAGGTAGATGATGACGGTCCCGCCGGCCGCGGCCCACGTCGCCTCGACGACCAGCGAGGGCATGGCCAGACCGGGGCTGGAGAGCCAGGCGTACGGGCCGAGGCCGACCCAGCCGAGCAGCGTGTTGAACACGCCGTCCTTCGCACCGTCGTAGAAGAACCGCCACAGCAGCACGGCCACGACCGGGGGCACCACCACCGGCAGGTAGGCGAGCACCGAGTACAGGCCCTTGCGCTTGCGGACCGAGCTGATGAGCACCGCCGCCACGAGCGGGATCGGGAAGCCGATCACCAGGGCGAGCAGCGCGAAGTAGAACGTGTTGCCGATCGCGGTAGGCAGGTCCGGATCGGTGAGCACGTAGTGGAAGTTCTTCCAGCCGACCCAGGTCGGGGTCCCGACGAGATTGGTCTTCTGGAAGCTCATGATGACCGACCGCACGATCGGCCACCACGAGAAGACGCCGAAGATGATCAGCAGCGGCAGCCCGAACAGGACCGAGCTCAGCCCGCCCCGCTGCACCCACGTCACCGGGTTGCGCCGGCGAACCCGGCCGCCCCGGGCGCCCCGGCCGTCCCCGGCGAAGTCCGAGGTACTCACGACAACATCACTCCTCGTCCTGGTGTTCAGGGACATGCCGATGTGAGTGCCCGATGTGGGCCGCCGGACTCCCGGCGGCCCACACCGTGCGGGTCATCGCGGCGAGGATCAGCCGGCCGCGTCGATGGCGCGCTGCGCCTTCGCGTTGGCGTCGGTGAGGAGCTGGTCGATGTTGGCGTCCTTGTTGGTCAGGACGGCCTGCACGACCGTGTCGAGCGACTTGTAGACGTCCTGGGTGGCGACGGCCGGCTCGTTGACGAGCTTGGCGTCGTAGACCTTGGCGGTGAAGGTGGTCATCTGGTCCAGCGGGACGTTCACCAGCGGCTTGATCCAGCCCTGGTACTGCTCGTACTGCTGCTGCGTGAAGATCGGCAGCTCCGGGGTGCCCACCGGCTGCTTGCTGGTGGCCTGGATCTGCGCGGCCTTGGTCGCGGCGTCCTGGTTGGTGTACTTACGCAGGTAGTGGAAGTCGATCCACTTGATGGCCGCGGCCTTGTCGTTGTTCGTGGCCTTGCTGGACACGGCGGCCATGGTGCCACCACCGAGCACGCCGGAGTCGCCGCCCGCGAGCGGGATCATCGTGAGGCCGTACGTCTTCGGGTCGATGTTGTTCGCCTGCACCAGGCTCGTGTAGACGTCCTGGCCCGAGGTGTACATGCCGATCTTGCCGGCGGCGAAGGCCTGGTTGATGCTCGACCAGTCGTAGTCGAAGTTCGCGCCCATGGAGTTGTCGGTCCAGCGCAGGTCCTTGAGGAACTGCAGCGAGGCCTTGGTCTGCTCGTTGGTGAGCGTGGCCTTCTTGCCGTCCTCCATGCGCCCGCCGCGGGCGTAGGTGTCGACCGTCAGCTGCCAGCCGCCCGTGCCGTCCTTGGCCATCTGCGCGAAGCCGGCGTTGCCGGTCTTCTCGGCGATCGCCTTGGCGTCGGCGCGGACCTCGTCCCATGTGGTCGGCGGCTTGTTGGGGTCGAGGCCGGCCTTGGTGAACAGGTCACGGTTGTAGTGCAGGCCGACCGCGTAGATGCTCTTCGCCGGGATGGCGTAGACGTGGCTGTCGGAGCCTTGGCCGTACTGCAGCAGGTTCTTGTTGAAGTTCGCCGCGTACGACAGCGAGTTCAGGTACGCCTGCATGTCGGCGATCTGCTGGTTCGCGATCAGCGTCTTCGCGTCGGTGAAGGGGATCTCGAACACGGTCGGCAGCGTGCCACCGGCGAGGTCGGCCGCGAACGTGGTGGCCTTCCACTCGTAGTCGTGGGTCTTGACCGTGATGTTCGGGAATTCCTTCTGGAAGTCGGTGACCTCCTGCGCGAGCGCCTGCTGGGCCTCGGGCTTGGCGCCGGGGAGCAGACCAACGACGTTGAGCGTGACCTTGGTGTTCGGGTCCAGCGTGGTCGAACCCTGGTCGCCGCTCGCGTTGTCGCTCGAGGAGCACGCGACGAGCGTGCTGCTGAGCGCGAGCGCGCCCGCGATGGCCAAGGCCACCGTGGTGCGTGAGTACTTCATCATCCGCTCCTTGTTGGGGGGTGTCGTCCGGCGAGTCGGCGTTGAGGGCCGTGCGGGCGGGGGGCGTCCTACCTGGACCGCTCCGCACGAGTGCGCTGCCTGACGTCGGCTGCCGTGGGTGCTTCAAGCGCGTTACTGCTCGGTTTCCATCGCATCGCGTCAGGGTTTCCGCCTGGCGTAGGCAAGAGATTAGGCTCACGCCGCACAAGAAGTCCATGGCCCGTTGCAAAATTTTAATCATCTCCGGGCAGCCGTTTGCACGGGCGCGCTCCCACGAGCCTCTGACTTGCACGGAATCGCCCGAAAACCCACAGGCCACGACCCCCGCCGACCCGCCCGATCGGTGGGAGCGCGCCCAGCAAACCCGTTGCGCAACCAACGCAAAGAGCGCCACGACTCCCGCAGGAGTCGTGGCGCTCTGGGATCTTGCGGTTGCTAGGCGGCGGTGGTGGCGCGGGCCTCCTGCAGGGCGCCGGTCGAGCCCCGCACCACGAGCTCCGGCTCGAACAGCATCTCCTCGGTCGGCACGAGCGTGCCGGCCACCTGGCTGACGAGCAGGGTCACGGCCGCCTGGCCCATCGCCTGGATGGGCTGGCGGACCGTGGTCAGCGGCGGGTCGGTGCAGTTCATGAACAGCGAGTCGTCGAAGCCGACCACCGACACGTCGTCGGGCACCTCGCGGCCGAGCCGGCGGGCGGCCCGGATGGCGCCGAGGGCCTGGACGTCGGAGGCGCAGATGATGCCGGTGACGCCGTGCTTGATGAGCCGGGTGGCGCCGGCGCGGCCGCCCTCCATCGAGAAGATGACGCGCTCGACGTCGCCCTCGTTGGCGCTGCCCGAGTCCGCCGCGGCGGCCTTGAACGCGGCCAGCTTGCGGTTGGACGGGGCGTGGTCGGCCGGGCCGAGGATCAGCCCGATGCGCTTGTGCCCCAGCGAGCTGAGGTGGTTGAACGCCTGGTCCACCGCGTGCCCGTCGTCGACCGAGACGCGCGGGAAGCCCAGGTCGTCGATCGCGGCGTTGACCAGCACCGCGGGCAGGCCGCGGTCGTGCAGGCGGTGATAGTGCTCGTGCTCGGCGGCCGCCTGGTGATACAGGCCGCCGCAGAAGATGATGCCGGAGACGTGCTGGTCCAGCAGCATCTCGACGTAGTCGGCCTCGGAGACGCCGTCCGCGGTCCGGGTGCACAGCACCGGGGTGAAGCCCCGCTTGGACAGCGCCCCGGCGACCACTTCGGCGAAGGCCGGGAAGATCGGGTTTTGCAGTTCCGGCAGCACGAGGCCGACCAGGCGGGCCCGCTCGCCGCGCAGCTTGGTCGGGCGCTCGTAGCCGAGCACGTCGAGCGCGGTGAGCACCGCCGTGCGGGTCGCGTCGGAGATGCCTGGCTTGCCGTTGAGCACCCGACTCACGGTCGCCTCGCTCACGCCGGCGTACTTCGCCACCTCAGCGAGTCGTCGAGTCATGCCCGCAAGCGTAGTGCATGACTACGCAATTTTTTGCACGATGTCGCCCACGCAACCGTGCGGACCCGGGGGAAGCCCGGTTGGTGCCCGAAAAATGCGGTATTTTCCGGGCACCGCCTCAGCCGGTCAGCGTCACGGAGAGCTTGCCGCCGCCGTAGCCTGAAACATCCACCTTGAGGTCGAGCCGCCGGCCCAGCGCGAGCAGGTAGTTGACCGCGTCCTTCGGCGGGTTCTCACCCGGCAGGAAGACCTGGTGCAGCTTGACGCGCGGCGCGTCCTCCTTGTTGATGAGCCCGGCCAGGATGTTGCAGATCTCGCCGGCGTTCTCGCCGATCATCTTCGAGATCACCTTGTCCTCGATGCACGCCTCCGCGCCGCCCGGCGGGATCAGCCCGATCGCCGCGCCGGCGTTGGCCGTGAGGGCGAAGTCCATCCCGATCACGGCCATGAGCTGGAGCCGATCGTCGGTGTAGAGGGCGACCAGGGAGTTGGGAACGTCGGCGGCTTTCATGGGGTCGGCCGGGTTCACGGTGACCGGCCGGCCGAGCAGGTCGTCAAACAGATCCTTGACGGCCTTCGGAACGGGCAGAACATGCGACATAGGTCATATCATCCCAAAATAGGATCGAGCGCGTCCTTGAAAGTGTCGGCTGTGAACGGCTTCGTGACCAGGAACAGGGCGCCCGCGTCCTCGGCCGCCTGCCGCATCTCCGGCGTGCCCTCGGACGTGACGAAGCCGAACGGCACCTGGTTGCCGTTGGCACGCAGCATCCGCAGCACCTCGACCCCGGTCATGTGCGGCATGTTCCAGTCCGACAGCACAAGGTCCGGCTTCTCGGCCACCGTCTTGTCGAAGGCCTCCTGCCCGTCAGAGGCCTCGACGAGGTCATGGCCCTCGAACCCCGCCTGGCGCAGGGTGCGGGTGACGATCTGCCGCATCACTCGGCTGTCGTCGGCGATCAGAATCTTCATGCGGGGGCTCCAGCGAGATCGGCGGTGCTTTCCAGAACGGTGACGGTGACCGACTCGGCCATCCAGGTGCCCTCGAGGTGGCAGACCTCGGTGACCGAGGGGTAGCGGCCGTTGGCCCCGTCGACGTGCACGTGCGGCAGCGACAGGGCGCAGGGCTCGGGCAGCAGGCTCTTGACGTTGCCGCCGATGATGTTCGCGAGCTCGCCCAGCGCGTCGGCGACGTCCTCCTCGGCGACGTCGTCGAACTCGATGCCCAGCAGCGCGGCCGCGACGTGCTTGGCCGCCGCCTCCGAGCAGCTCACGAGCACGTGTCCGCGCCACGCGCCGGTGACCGAGACCGAGGCGGTCACGTCGTCGACCGGTTTCTCGTGCGGCAGCGGCACCAGCGGGCTGGCTCCGTCCAGGTCGAGGTATGAGGACCAGACCTGATCCGCGATGACCTTCAGGTCATCCTCTGTCGGGTTCGTCATGCTGCGACTCCGTTCGGGACGAGGCCGAGCAGCGCCAGCTTGTCGATGATGGCGTCCGGAGTGAAGGGCTTGATCACGTACTCGTGCGCCCCCGAGGCCAACGCCCGGACGATCTGGCTCTGCTCACTCTCGGTAGTGACCATCATGAGCGTCATCCCGCGCAGCCGCGGCTCCGCGCGGACCGCCGTGACGAATTCCAGCCCGTTCATCTCAGGCATGTTCCAGTCGACGAGCGCCAGACCGGGGATCTCGCCGCCACCCTCGAGAACGTTGGTCCTGAGGTAGTCCATCGCCTCTTGACCGTTGCCCGCCTCGACCACGTCGAAGCCCAGCTGTGCCACGATCCGCTTGAGAATCAGGCGCATCGCGCGCGAATCGTCGATCACCATGGTGAGCATCTGGCTTCACCCCTTTCCTGCAGCGCTCACGGGGCTGGCGGCCTTGGCCGCCCGGAGCTTGTATGCGGACGTGCGGCCGGCGACCACCCGTTCGAACCTGTCATCGATGCCGATCGTCGTCTCGGCCGAGCCGAGGAACAGCCAGCCGTCCGGGCGCAGCGTCCCGGCGACCCGCTGCAGTACGGTCCGCTTCGTCTGCACATCGAAGTAGATGAGCACGTTGCGGATGAACACGATGTCGAACGGCCCCATCGGCGGGAACGGCGCCGCCAGGTTCAGCCGGCGGAACGACACGTTCTTGCGCAGCGTCGGAGTGACCTTCCAGTGCGCGCCCTGACGCTCGAAGTGCTTGACCAGCAACGGCGCCGGGAGCCCCCGGTTGACCTCCAGCTGGGTGTACTGCCCGGCCTCGGCGCGGGTGAGCATCTCGGTGGAGATGTCGGTGCCCAGGATGTCGAAGGTCCAGCCGGGCGGCAGGTTGTCGTTGAGGACCATGGCCAGGGTGTACGGCTCCTGCCCGCTCGAGCTCGCCGCGGACCACACCTTGATCGTGCGGGTGCTCGCCCGCCGTTGCAGCAGGTCCGGCAGCACCGTGTCGACCAGCTGCTTGAACGGCTCGCCGTCGCGGAAGAACGACGTCTCGTTGGTGGTGAGCGCGTCGACGATCTTCGCGTGGATCTCCGGCTCGGGCCGCTGCTGCGCCCGGTTCACGAACTCCGACACGGTGGGCAGGCCGGACTGGCGGGCCAGGGGCAGCAGGCGGGCCTCGACCAGGTACTCCTTGCCCGCCTCCAGCACGATGGCCGCGTCGCGCCGGACGAGGCCGCTGATGAAGGCGAACTCCTGCGCGGTCAAGGTCATCGGGTCACCTCCATGGACTTCGCGCCGCGGCCGCCTGCGGTACGGCTGATGAGATGGTTCGCGATCTCGCCGAGCGGGAGTACGGCGTGCGCGATACCCGCCTGCGCCACCGCCCCCGGCATGCCCCAGACGACCGACGTCGCCTCGTCCTGCGCCACGATCTCGGCCCCCGCCGAGCGCAGCTGCTCCGCGCCGCGCTTCCCGTCCTGGCCCATGCCGGTCAGAATGATCGCGAGCGTCGAACCGCCGTACGTCCGCGCGACCGACCGGAAGAGCACGTCCACGGCCGGCCGGCAGAAGTTCTCCGGCGGCCCGGTGTTGAGCTTGGTCACGACCTCGGTGCCGCGCCGGTGCACCTCCAGATGGAAGTCCCCGGGCGCGATGTAGACCGTCCCCGGCCGCACCACCATGTCCCCGGCCGCCTCCACGACGGTCAGCGCGGCGGTGCGATCGAGCCGGTCGGCGAACATCTTCGTGAACACGGGCGGCATGTGCTGCACCACGACCACGGGCACCGGCAGGTTCGCGGGCAGCGCCCGCACCACCGCGGTGAGCGCGTCCGGCCCGCCCGTCGAGCACCCGATCGCCACGACCTCGACGCCGCCCGTGCGCGGCACGGTGCGGATCGGCGCCGCGGCGGGACCGCCCGGCGGCACGTTCGGCGGCCGCACGACCCCGGGCAGCGCCGAGCCCCCGGGCCGGCCCAGCGGTGCGTTGGGCGCGTGCGGCGGAGACGGCGGGCGCGCGGGCGCGAGGCCCGGGCGGGCCGGCGGCGGGGCGAGCGCGCCGCGCCGGCCGCCGCACAGCGCGTGGATGCGCGGGATGATCTGCTCGCGGACGCTGCGAATGCTCTCCGCGACGCTGCCGACGTTGGCCGGTTTGGTCACGTAGTCGCTCGCGCCGGCCGAGAGCGCGTCGAGCGTGGCGGTCGCCCCGGCCGCGGTGAGCGTGCTGAACATGATGACCGGCAGCCGGGCGTACTGGGCGCGGATCGCGCGCATGGTCTGCAGGCCGTCCATGATCGGCATCTCGATGTCGAGGGTGACCAGGTCCGGACGCAGCTGCTCGATCTTGCTGAGGGCAACTTTGCCGTTCGGGGCCGTCCCGACCACCCGGATCTCCGGGTCGTCGCCGAGCGCGTCGGTGATCAGACGCCGGACGACGACCGAGTCGTCCACGACCAGAACCGAGATCACGCGCCTTTGCCTCCAGCACCGGGGGGCCCGCGGCAACTGCGAGGCCCGTCACGTTCCAGCGGGCTAATCGGCGCCGGATCCGGCGTGGATAAGGGAAATTCCCAAAAGAACCGCCTCTGCCCGGAGCATTCGGACAGAGGCGGGGTGGCGATGCGTTTCTAGCCCGCGAGCGGGCCCAGGGCGGTGAAGTAGGGGTCGAGCAGGCGCCGCGCGGTGGCCGAGTCGAGCAGGTCGCGCACCATGAGGGCCTGCACCGCGCCGCTGAGCAGGTTCCACACGCCGCCCGCGCGGTCGGCGACCGGCACGCCGGAGCGGTCCAGCGCCTGCACCAGCAGCAGCTGCGCGGCGGCGCCGGAGCGGACGCGGCCGGAGAGGAAGACCGCCCACGAGGCCGAGTGCACGGCGGGGGCCCAGTCGGACAGGCCGGGGCGGGCGCTGTCGGTGACCTTGTTCAGGCTCTGCATGTCGGCCGGGCTCAGCGCGCCGACGCGGGTGAGCAGCCGGTGCACGTCGTCGGCCTGCGGGCCCAGGTCCTGCTCGCGCTCGGGCAGGGCGCGCACCGCGGAGGTGAACGGCGCCGAGAGCCGGCGGCGGGATTCGTCGGAGAGCAGCTCGCGCAGGTAGGCGGCCGCGGCGGCGTCGGAGAGCACGCCGGTGGCCTTGCTGGCGACCGGGCTCTGCCGCTGGCGGGGGGCGCGGGCCTGCGGGGCCGGCATGGTGGCCGACGGCGCCGGGCGCTTGCCCCAGGTCCAGTCGAGCACGTCGTAGCGCAGGCAGTGCAGCAGGCCGTCGAGGGTGCCCAGCGGGGCGCGCTCGATGACGGTCAGCGTGCCGGCGTCGGCGGCGTTCGCCCGGCGCTCCTGGGCGGCGGCGTCGACGTCGCGCCACAGGTCCACGCGGTCCCAGTCGTCGTCGGAGCGAGCCGCGGCGATGGCCGAAAGATCACTCTGCGTAATGGTGAGGCTGCGGAGCAGTACATCGGCCGCAGCCGATCCGCCCTGCAGACGGGAGAGGTCGAAGCCGAGAACGGGGGCGCTAACCAGGCTGTACATGCAACTAGTCTGCAACGCACCTGCACCCGGGTCTGTCCACCGAAAGGGCCGGGGGCGCCGTCGGCCTAGATGACCGAGCGTCACCCCCGTCGCGTCAACCCATCGACGTTCAAATCCGGAACCGTGCCACGAGGGCCCGCATTTCGCTCGACATCCGGGACAGATCGGAGGCGGCGCGTTGCGCTTCCGCTACGTTGCGTGACGTATTCTGGGTCGCCGTCGCCACCGTGGAGACGTTCGTGGCGATCTCGGCGGAGCCGGTCGCGGCCTCGCTCACGCTGCGGTTCATCTCGTTCGTGGTGGCCGTCTGCTCCTCCACCGCCGAGGCGATGGTGAGCTGGTAGTCGTTGATCCGCGAGATGATCTGGCCGATCTCGCCGATCGCCGCGACCGCGCCGGTGGTGTCGGCCTGGATCGCCTCGACCCGCCGGGAGATGTCCTCGGTGGCCCGCGCGGTCTCCTGCGCGAGCTCCTTGACCTCGTTGGCGACGACCGCGAAGCCCTTGCCCGCCTCGCCGGCCCGGGCCGCCTCGATGGTGGCGTTGAGCGCGAGGAGGTTCGTCTGCTCGGCGATCGAGGTGATCACCTTGACCACGTTGCCGATCTCGGTGGAGGACTCCCCCAGCCGGCTCACGGCCTGGTTCGTCGACTCGGCCGCCATGACCGCCTGGGAGGCGACCTTCGCCGCCTCGCTCGCGTTCTGCGCGATTTCGCGGATCGACACGCCCATCTCGTCGGCGCCGGCCGCGACGGTCTGCACGTTGCGCGAGACCTCCTCGGCCGCGAGCGCCACGACGCCGGCCTGGTCGCTGGCCTCGCCGGTGCCCGAGGCGATCTGCGCGCTGACCCCGGTGAGCTGGTTGGCCGAGGTCGCCAGCGAGGTGGCCGTGTGATCCATCGTCTGCACGGTCTCGCGCATGCTGTCGGTGGCCTTGTTCAGCGCCGCGGCCATCGCCCCGACCTCGTCCTGCGAGCGCACGTCGACCTTGGTGCTCAGATCGCCGTCGGCCACCGCGCCGAGCACGTCGGAGACGCGCCGCAGCGGCCCGACGACGAGCGCGGTGACCCACAGCCCGATGCCGAACGCGGCCAGCAGCCCGACGACGGCCGCCGCGATCATCAGGTTGCGGCTGGTCGTGTATTCGTTGTCGGCGCTGTCCTGCCAGGCGATGGCCTCGGCGATGTCCTCGTCCTGCATGCGGCCGATGGCATCCTTGGCCTTGGTCAGCTGCGGCTGGGCCTGCGCGGCCATGATGGTCACGTACTGGTCGATGCGCCCGGCGGCGACGGCCTGCGCGGCGACGGTGTCCCGCACCTGGCGGTAGGCCTGCAGCGCGCTCTCGACGACCGTGAGCTCGTCCTCGCGCCCGGCCGGCGCGCCCTGCCGATACTTGGCGATCGCGTCGCTGAGCCCGGTGTCGGCGGCCTTCTGCTGGTCGGCGTTGAGCGCGCCGACGATGTCGGTGAGCGCCTGGCGCATCTCCGACAGGGCCACGAACTGGTTGTTCTTCGCGGTGAACTGCCGCATGGTGGCGTTGGCGTTGCTCAGGGAGTTGAGGCCGAAGAACGTGATGACGAGGGTGACGACGCCCCCGACCGCGATCGCGGCGAGGACCTTGGCCCTGACACTGCGATTCGTGAACCAGCTCATGGACTATTCCTCGCGGTTGGTGCCGGGCGGGTTGGTGTTGACGGCCTTCTGCGTGTCCAGGGCGAGCAGCAGCCGCCCGTCGAGCTTGAACGCACCGGTGATCAGCTGCCGCGCGCGGCCCTGCAGCGTGTCCGGCGGCGGCTCGAACGTGTCGTCCTGCAGCGTCACGACCTCGCCGATGCGGTCCACGAGCAGCGACACCGACTCCTCGTCGGTCTTGACGATGACGTTCATCGCCGGCTCGGCGGTCTTCGTGCGCGGCGGCAGGCCGAGCTGGACGCGCAGGTCCACCGCGGCGATGACCTGGCCGCGCAGGTTGAACAGGCCGCCCACGGACTCCGGGGCCAGCGGGACGGGGGTGTACTGGTCGAAGGAGAGGACCTCCTGGACCTTGGCGACGTCGAGGCCGAAGAGCTGGTCGGCGACCTCGAAGGTGGCGTACTGACGGCTGGCCATGGCTCAGGCTCCGGCGGGCTGGTAGGTGTAGTCGGCCTCGGTACCGGTTTGGTAAGGGTCGTGCTCGTACGGGTCCATCGACGTGTGGAACAGCGGGTCGGCGGCGAGAATGGCCCGCCGCACGTCCAGCAGCTCGGTGACGCGCTGCTGGATGACGGCCGAGCCGAGCAGCCCGTCGTCGCCGAAGTCGCGCTTGGAGTCGTCGAGCCCCTCCTCGACGATGTCGATGATCTTCTCGACCGCGAGCGCCACCGAGCGGCCGTTCTCGGTGTAGACGACCACCGGGACCGTCGGGCCGGGCTCGGTCTCGTAGGCACCCAGCAGGTGCGAGAGGCGCAGGACGGGCAGGATCTGGTCGCGGTACTGCACGACCTCCCGGCTGCCGGTGCGCTCGATGCGCTCGACCGGGAACTCCTCGAGCCGGGTGACCATGTCCAGCGGGATGGCCACGCGCCGGTCGCCGACCCCGGCGATGAGCAGCCGGTCGGCGTTGCCCCGGCCGCGGCGCACGGTCGTGTCGGCGTCGGCGTCGGTGCGCTCGCCGCCGGAGGCCAGGTGGGCGCGGCGGGCCAGCGAGGCGACGTCGAGGATGAGCGCGACCCGGCCGTCGCCGAGCAGCGTGGCCCCCGCGTAGACCCCGATGTCCTTGAACCGCGAGGTCAGCGGCTTGACCACGACCTCCTCGGTGTTGAGCACCCGGTCCACGACGAGGCCGAAGCGCTTGCCCTCGGCCTGGAGCACGGCGACGTACACGTCGGTGTCGTGCTCGCCGTCGCGGGCCAGGCCGAGCGTGTCGTCGAGGTAGACCAGCGGCAGCAGCTTGCCTCGCAGGCGGTACACCGGTGCGCCCATCGCGTGCTCGACCACCCGGCCCGACTGCCCGTCGAGGTAGACGAGCTCGTGCACGGCGACCTGCGGGATGACGTACCGCTCGTGCCCGCACTCGATGGTGAGCGCCTGGATGATGGCCAGCGTCAGCGGGATCGTGAGCCGCCAGGTGGTGCCCTTGCCGACGATCGAGTCGACGTCGACGGCGCCGCCGATGCGCTCGATGTTCGTCTTCACCACGTCCATGCCGACGCCGCGGCCGGAGACGTTCGTGACCGCCTTGGCGGTGGAGAAGCCGGGCTTGAACACCAGGCCGAGGATCTCGCGCCGGTCCATCGTGGCGAGCTGGTCGCGCGAGACGATGCCCTTCTCCACGCCGATCCGCGCGATCTTGTCCGGGTCGATGCCGGAGCCGTCGTCGCGGACCTCGACGATGACGTGGCCGCCCTCGTGGTACGCGCGCAGGGTCAGCGTCCCCTCGGCCGGCTTGCCGGCCGCGATGCGATCGGCGGGCGTCTCGATGCCGTGGTCGACGGCGTTGCGCACGAGGTGGGTCAGCGGGTCCTTCACCGCCTCCAGCAGCGACCGGTCGAGCTCGGTCTCCTTGCCCTCCTGGGCCAGGCGGATCTGCTTGCCGAAGGTCGAGGAGAGGTCGCGCACGACCCGCGGCAGCTTCGACCACAGGTGGTCGATCGCCTGCATGCGGGTCTTCATCACCGACTCCTGCAGCTCGGAGGTGATGAGGTTGAGCCGCTGGCCGGTGCGGGTCATGCCGGGGTCGGAGACGGTGCCGATCGCGCGGACGAGCTGGTTGCGGGTCAGCACCAGCTCACCGACGAGGTTCATGAGCTTGTCGAGCAGGTCGACGTCGACGCGGATGGACTGGTCGGCGACGCTGCGGCGGGAGGCCGGCTCCTCGCCGGGCTCGCCGGGCCCCTTGGCGGCGGCGGGCGGGGCCGGGGGCGCGGGCGGGGCGGCCGCGGGCGGCTTGCCGGCGGCGGGCGGCTCGGCGGCCGGCTTCTGCGCGGCCGGCGGGGGCGGGGGCGGCGCCGCGGCCGGGGTCTCGACGACCGCGACGACCGGCTGGACGACGACCACCTCGGCCGGCGGCTCGACGACCACGACCTCCGCGACGGGCTCGGGGGCGGCGGCCGCGACGGGCTCGGGGGCCGCGGCGGGCTCGGGGGCCGCGACGGGCTCGGGCGCGGGGGCCGCGACGGGCTCGGGCGCGGGGGCCGCGACCGGTGCCGGGGCGGGCGGCGGCGGGGCGGCCGGCGCGGCGGCCTTGGCCGAGTCGTCGGTGATGCAGGCGTTGACCGCCGCGACCACCTCGGAGTCGTCGCCGGGCAGCTCCTGGCCGTTCTCCTCGATCTCGGAGAGCAGCCCGCGCACCGTGTCGACCATGCGCAGCAGGGCGTCGGTGGTCGCCGGGGTCATGCCCTGGGCGCCGTCGCGCAGGCGGGACAGCAGGGACTCGCCGACGTGGGTCACCTTCTCCAGGCGGTTGAACGCCAGGAACCCCGAGGTGCCCTTGATCGTGTGAATCGTCCGGAAGATCGAGGAGAGCAGGTCGCGCGAGCCCGGCTGGGCCTCGAGCGCGACCAAGTCTCGGTCCAGCTGGTCGAGGTTCTCGTGGGACTCCACGAGGAACTCCTGGACAATGTCACCCAACTCGCTCACGGCCAGGCGCTCCTTTCGACCCCGTCCGGGGGACACGACACGCATCGGGACGAACCCCACGGCTCGGACCCACTGGGCCAATCGGCACCAGAGATGGCCGGTAAAGGAGATTCAGGCCAGTTCGGCCGGACGAGGGCCGCCGCGCGCATCGCGGCGCACGAGCGTCGCCTGGCGGATCAGGCGGCGAGCGGTGCTCAGCCGCGGCTCGGGCGTCACCAGGGTCAGCAGCGGCCCGGCGCCGGGCGGCGGCGGGGCGAGCGCCGTGCCGTCCTCGGGGCGCTCGACGCGGGCCTCGATCACGCGGT
Organism: Dactylosporangium thailandense; assembly: GCF_059739745.1. NCBI lineage: Bacteria > Bacillati > Actinomycetota > Actinomycetes > Micromonosporales > Micromonosporaceae > Dactylosporangium > Dactylosporangium thailandense. Next base: position 11,154,464 of record NZ_AP029195.1, on the reverse strand, counting down.
ACACGAACCAGCTCTGCCGCGTCTCGAGCACCACCGGATCGCCGATCCCGAGCCGGTCCAGGTCCCAGAACACGCCCGGCCGCCGCTCGCCCGCGACGGCGGTGTTGCCCGCGGCGCCGATCGCCGCCGTGCCCGGGACGAGCGCCGGGCCGGAGCCCCGCTCGTCCCCGCCCGCGCCGCCGAGCACCACGAGGTCGAGCCGCAGCGTGGGCAGGTGCAGCCGCGCGACCGGGCCGGTGGCGGCCTCGGGGCGGTCGGCGGCCCAGCGCGCGTCGAGCTCCTGGGAGAGCCGGTGCTGGGCGGCGCGGATCTCATGGGCGCGCCCCCACCAGCTCCACGCCGCCGCTCCGCCCGCCGCCAGCCCCGACAGCACCCCCAGCACCACAAGGGCCGGCACCAGCCGGCGGATCGTCATAAACGCACTATATGCCGCTTATCGGGTCGGCGCGGGAGCCTCGGAAGGCCGGCGGCCGAGCGGGTGGAGCGCGCCCGCGGCGCAGGCCGGCACGCCGATCGCGCCCGCCGGCACGGCAAGCGCGCCGAGCAGGGTACCGGGCGGCGAAGACCGTCGACAGGGCACCGTATCCGGCCGGACCGCCCGACAGCGGACCGAAGCTCACGGCCGCCATAGTGACCTGGTAGGTGCGCCGCGGCAGCGCTGATCCGCCTTGCACCCCGTCGGGCAACCGGGCTGCACCACCCGTCCCGCTGAATGAGTGGGTGCGAATCTGGCTCTGGTTCCTCGGCGGTGCCGCGGCGCTCGCCGCGGTCGCGGCGCTCATCTCGCCGAGCGGCAAAGGCGTGCTGAACCTCGCGTCCCTGCTCGGCTGCGTCGTCGTGGCCGCCGTCGCCCTGTGCCGCCGACGGCCCGAGCCGCGGGCGGCGTGGTGGCTCATGTTCGCCGGCATCGTGGCCTCGGCGACGAGCACCCTGCTGCTCAGCGTCGTGCCCGGCGCGCCGGAGGAGCTCGGGGCCGGGTACTTCTTCTGCTACCCCCTCACCGCGGCCGGCCTCTGGCTCATCGCCCGCCGGCTGCGCCCGTGGTCCTCGACGCGCATCCTCGACGCGAGCATCATCCTGCTCGGGATCGCCCAGCTGACCTGGATCTTCGTGCTGTATCCGCTGCTGCACCGCAGCGGTCTCAAGCCCCTCGACGCCTTCGGCGTGAGCCTGATCGCCGTGAGTGACCTGGTGACCATCGCGCTGCTGCTGCGCCTCGCGCTCGCGGTGCGCCGGGGCACGGTCGCCGGGCTGGTGCTCGCCTCGGCCGGGGTGATGGTGGGCACGGACGCGTTCTACGTCTTCAAGTACGTCGCCGGCCGCGGCACGATCGTGACCAGCTCCTTGTCCGCGGTCGGCTGGCTCGCCTGGGCGCTGCTGTTCGCCGCCGCGGCCCTGCACCCCGACGCCCGCCACGCCCTGCTGCACGCCCGCAAGAGCCGGGGCGACTACGGTACGCCGATCGCCGGCTTCATCGCCCTGGCGCTGCTCGGCCCTGGGCTCCTCGTCGCCGACCTGGTGCTGCGCCGAGGGGTCGACCCGTGGCGGCACGCGCTGGTGCCCGCCGTGCTCACCGGCGCGCTGATGGTCTCGATGGTGCTGCGCCTCGGCCGCGCCCTGCGCGACCGCGTGCAGCTGCAGCAGGAGCTCGCCTTCCGGGCCCAGCACGACGTGCTCACCGGCCTGGCCAACCGCGAGCTGTTCCGCAGCAGCCTGCAGGAGGACCTCGACACCCACCGCGAGATCGGGCTGCTCATCATCGACCTCGACGGGTTCAAGGACGTCAACGACACGCTCGGCCACCCGGCCGGCGACGAGCTGCTGCTGACCGCGAGCGAGCGGCTGCGGGCGACCGCGGGCCCCGCCTCGCTGCTGGCCCGCCTCGGCGGCGACGAGTTCGCGGTCATCTGCCCGCCGGAGACGCTGGACGAGATCGCCGCCGCGCTCGTGGGGGAGCTCGCGCTGCCCTACCGTGTCGCCGGCCGCGAGCAGCGGATCAGCGCCAGCATCGGCGTGTACTCCGGCCACCCCGTCACCACCGGCGAGGCGCTGCAGAGCGCGGACATCGCCCTCTACGCGGCCAAGGAGGCCGGACGCAACCGGGCCGTGCGCTACCACCCGGCGCTGCGCGAGGCCCACGTCGCCCACACCCTCCTCGCCGACCAGCTGCGCGCGGCGGTCGAGGCCGCCACCGGCTTCGCGATGCACTACCAGCCGGTGGTCGACGTGCACACCACCCGCGTCACCGCCGTCGAGGCGCTGCTGCGCTTCACCACGCCGGACGGGACCCCGGTCTCCCCCGCCGTCTTCGTGCCCGTCGCCGAGGAGATCGGGCTCATCGGCCGGCTGGGCGCCTGGGTGCTGGAGCAGGCGTGCACCGACGCCAAGGCCTGGCACGACGAGCACGGCATCTCGGTGACCGTGAACGTCTCCGGCCGCCAGCTGCGCAACCCCGCCTTCGCCGACGAGGTGCTGGCCGTGCTCAAGCGCACCGGCCTGCCCGGCGCCGCGCTGGTCCTCGAGATCACCGAGACGGTGCTCGTGACCGCGTCGCTGGAGGAGACCGCGGAGGTGAGCCGCCGCCTGGCCCGGCTGCGCGCGTTCGGCATCCGCATCGCCATCGACGACTTCGGCACCGGCTACTCGTCGCTGGCCTACCTGCGCACGCTGCCGCTGGACGTACTCAAGATCGATCGCGCCTTCGTGCACCGCATCGAGGAGCAGCAGGACAAGGCGCTGTTCCGCGCGGTCGTCGAGCTGGCGCGCAGCATGTACCTGTCCCCCGTCGCCGAGGGCGTCGAGACCCCGGGCCAGGCCGCGGTGCTGCGGGAGCTGGGCTGCGCGCTCGCCCAGGGCTTCCTGTTCGCCCGCCCGCTGCCGGCCCCGGCGCTCGCCGAGTTCCTGGACGCGCAGACCGCCGTGACCGTCTAGCCCTTCACGGTCAGCAGGCTAGCCCTTCACGGTCAGCAGGGGCCGCAGCTCCACGACGGGCTCGGCGACGCCCGCGGTGCGCAGGCTGTCCACGACCGGGAGCACCTCCTTGTACGCCCACGGCGCCTCCTGCTTCAGGTCGCGCCGCCACGCCGCGATGATGTCCCGCCGCGTCGCCACCGCCGGGTCGCGATGGTTCAGCGGGGTCACCACGCGGAACTCGCGCAGGAAGGCGTCGAGCTCCGCGTCGCTGCCCCGGGCCGCCGCGCCGCGCGGGACACTGCGCCCGGCGCCGTGGCAGGCGCTGCCGAGCGCGCGCTCGTTGCCCAGGCCGCGCAGCAGGTAGCTGGGCGCGCCCATCGAGCCGGGGACGATGACGGGCTCGCCCCACCCGTCGCCGGACAGCCCCGCCGGCGTCGCGCCCTTGCGATGCAGCACGGTCTCGTCGCCCGGCCACATCAGGTTGTGCGGGGCGTCGTACACGAGCCGGGCGTCCATTTCGCCGACGGCACCGGTGAGCCCGGCGCGCATCATGAGACTGAGGAAGTACCGGTTGCCGATGGCGAAGTTCGCGGCGTTCGCGAAGCTGGTGAGGTACCGCCGCCGCATCCGCTCTGTCGAGTCGTCGAGCAGCATCGGCCGGATCCCGTTCGCGGGCTGGGGCAGGCCGGTCGGCCACGCCTTGCGCGCCAGGTCCCGCCCCGTCGCCCCGGCCTGGTGGCCCAGGGAGAGCGACCCGCTGTGCACCATCGTGACCACCCGGCCGGGCGCGAGGCCCCACGCGTAGGCGGTCGGGCCGTCGTGGACCGCGGCGACGTACTGCAGCTCCGCGAAGTGGTTGCCGCCCCCGACCCCGCCGATGATGGAGTCGTAGCTGGTCCCGCCGCCGCTTCGCACCCAGTCCGCGAACTCCTCGGCGTGCGGCGCCGGGAAGCCGCTCGCGTGCAGCCGGTCGCCGTCGCGGACGGTGTGGCGCACCGGGGTGTCGAGCTCGCCGTGCGCGAGCAGCCCCGGCAGCCCGGCCGTGAGCAGCCCCGCCCGCTGGTCCGGGGTGAGCCCGATGCGGCGGCCGCCCTCGAAGAACAGGTGCCGCAGCCGGCGCTCGAGCTCGTCCAGCCGGGGCCGGACCTCCTCGACGCCCAGTGAGGTGGCCTCGACCCGCATGCCGCAGTTGATGTCGTTGCCGACGGCCTGCGGCACCAGGGCGCCGCGGGTCTGCAGCACCGTGCCGATCGGGATGCCGGCGCCCTTGTGGAAGTCGGGCGTGCAGACCACCCGCTCGATGCGAGCCTCCGGCGACAGCGCCTCGAGGGTGCGCTGGGTCTCCAGGACGGTGAGGAGCTCGTCCAGCGCGGCGGGCTCGATCGGCACGTCCGGGGCCGCGCAGATCTCGACCGGGACGTCATAGGGGTTGGGCAGCGTGGTCCAGGCCTCGTCGAGCCGGACGAGTCGGGGGTCGGTCCGCTTCAGCATCGTGCCGTCGATGGTAGGGCGCCGGGCTCAGGTGCGACCCTCATTTTCCTGGGCGCTCTGCAGCGTGGAGGAGTGCGGGACCCAGTCGGCCAGCCGCACCACGTAGCCGAGCCCCCGCAGCCGCGCCACCACCGCCGGATCGTCGTCGACCACGACCGCGACCGCCGACTCCCGCTTCATCCGCCCGAGCTGGCGGGCCTTGTAGTCGCGGGCCGGGCGGCGGTCGTTCGCCGGGCGCATGAACAGCAGCTCGGCCGGCAGGTCGGCGGCGCGCAGCCAGGCCGTAGTGAGGTCGCGCAGGTATTCGGGGCGCCCGGTGAGCCACACGAGCACGTGCGACTCGGCGTAGGAGCGGGCCAGCTCCACGCCCTCGGCGAGCACCGGATCGCGATCCGCCGCGGCGAAGAAGCGTTCCCAGTCCTTCGGGCGGCGGTCCAGGTATTTCAGCCGGTGCCGCACATCGGCGACCACCCCATCGATATCAAACACCGCCAGCGAGTCCTCCATGCCCACAGTCTCTCCCGCAACCCCGCGGCAACGAGCGGCGACCTGCCCGTGCACCCCTGGCTGCCGAGTCTGGAACGGCACCGCTTCGGCGTCATCTGATTGGAGATCCGGCATCATGCGAGCGTTCCTCCGTACGTCCCTGATCGCGGCCGCCGCGACCGCTGGGCTGCTCGGGGCCGGCACGCCCGCGCTGGCCGCGCCCGAGGGCACGATCCTCGGCGCGAACGAGGCCGGCTCGATTCGGGACCGGTACATCGTGGTTTTCAAGGACTCCGTGGCCGCCGACGGCACCGCGGCCGCCGCGAACCGCCTCGCCGGCCAGTTCGGCGGCCAGGTGCGCCGCTCGTTCAGCAAGACGCTCAAGGGCTTCTCGGCCCAGCTGTCGGAGAAGGCGGCGAAGCGGCTGGCGGCCAACTCGCTCGTCGACTACGTGCAGCAGGACAAGACGGTGAGCATCGAGGGCGGCCAGTCGGGCGCCCCGTGGGGCCTCGACCGCATCGACCAGCAGTACCGGCCGCTGAACGGCACGTACACGTACGCGAACACCGCCGCCAACGTGACCGCGTACATCCTCGACACCGGCGTGCGCCTGACCCACTCGGAGCTCGCCGGCCGCGCCCGCTCCGGCTACGACTTCGTCGACAACGACACGGACGCGAGCGACTGCCAGGGCCACGGCACCCACGTGGCCGGCACCGTCGGCGGCACCACGTACGGCGTGGCCAAGGACGTCAAGATCGTCGCCGTCCGCGTCCTCGGCTGCGACGGCTCCGGCAGCTACTCCGGCATCATCGCGGGCATCGACTGGATCACCGCCAACGCCCAGAAGCCGGCCGTGGTGAACATGAGCCTCGGCGGCGACGCGGACGGCTCGGTCGACCAGGCCGTGCGCAACTCGATCGCGGCGGGCATCACCTACGCGGTCGCGGCCGGCAACGCGAACACCGACGCCTGCACGATGTCCCCGGCCCGCACCGCCGAGGCCATCACGGTCGGCGCGACCGACGAGACCGACACCCGCGCGTCGTTCTCGAACTACGGCTCCTGCCTGGACATCTTCGCCCCCGGCGTGTCCATCACCAGCTCGAGCAACGCCTCCGACACCGGCACCACGGTCATGAGCGGCACCTCGATGGCCACGCCCCACGTGGCCGGCGCGGCCGCGCTCTACCTCTCGGCCAACCCGGCGGCGACCCCGTCCCAGGTGCGCGACGCCCTCGTGGCCGACGCGACGAACGGCATCGTGACGAACGCCGGCTCCGGCTCCCCGAACCGCCTGCTCGACACCGCCGCCATCACGAACGTCGCCACCCAGCCCGAGAGCACCCCGGTCACCCCGCCCCCGGTCACCTCGGCGCCGGTCACGACGACGCCGGTGACCACCGCCCCGGCCCAGCCGTGCAACGTCGCCTCCAACGGCACCGACGTCGTGCTGCGTGACCGCGGCACCGCGCTCTCGACCGTGGCCGTCGCCAACTGCGGCGGCAAGGCCTCGAAGGCCTCGAAGGTTGAGATCCACGTGGCGTACCCGAAGCGCGGCGACCTGACCGTCGAGCTGATCGCGCCCAACGGCTCGGTGAAGAAGCTCAAGAGCGCGAACAAGCGCGACAAGGCCGTCGGGCTCAACGCCGTCTACACGGTGAACCTCAGCAAGTACAACCGCAACGGCATCTGGAAGGTGCGCGTCCGGGACACCGCGAAGGGCGGGGCCGGGACGCTCGACAGCTGGACGCTGACGGTCTGACGGCCAGGGTTCTAGGAGCTCACCCGCTGCTCGACGGTCTGCACCAGGCGCTCCGCCACCGTGGTCAGGGGCAGGCCGAGCCGGCCCGCGGTGCCGCGCAGCACGTCGAGCGCGGCCTCGGCCGAGCAGGCGCGCTGGACCATCATGATCCCCACGGCGCGGTTGACCGTCTCGCCGTCGGTGAGCGCCTCCGTGAGCGCCGAGGTGAGCTGGGCCTGCACGTCGGCGCGGCGGCCACGGTCGAGCACGGCCGACAGCAGCAGCCCGGCGTGCTCGGCCACGAGCATCGCGGTGAGCCCGATGTCGGCGGTGAACCGGCCGGGCTCGGAGGCGTAGACGGTCAGCGCCCCGATCGCGTGCGAGTCGATGTCGACCGGCACCGCGAGGACCGCCTTCACCCCCGCCTCGAGGGCTCGCGGGCGCCACTGCGGCCAGCGCTCCTCCGCGGCCAGGTCGTCGCTGAGCGTGATGTCCCGAGAGCGGATCGCCTCCATCGAGGGACCGGTGCCGCTGTCGTACTGACTGTCGAGCAACGCCTCCGGCAACCCCGACGAGGCCGCCGCGGTGGACGGCCCGCCCGAGCGAACCAGCGTGACCGCGCACCAGGCCGCCCCGTCCACCAGATCGGCGGCGGTCTCCACGAGGTCCTCCAGCGCCTCTTCGAGATCGTCGCTGGCGATGAGCCGGGCGGTCAACTGGCGCAGCACGGCGGCGAACTCCACGGTGTGGAGGTCTGTCACGGCTCCCCCTTCGTCGAACCGGGGGGCGTACTACCCGTGCCGCGATCTTCTCAACCCTTTCGCCTCCCGCATCAGCCGTCTCACGTGTGTCGGCCGTCACACGCGCCGCGCGGCGGGAGGCTCAGCCGTCCAGAAGAGCGCGGCGCAGGCCGTCCAGGGTGCGGCTCAGCAGGCGCGACACGTGCATCTGGGAGATTCCCAGGTCGGCCGCGATCTGGGCCTGGGTACGGTTGCCGTAGAAACGCAGCGACAGAATCCGTCGCTCGCGCTCCGGCAGGCGGGCGATGAGCGGCTTCACGGCCTGGCGGAACTCGACGCCGTCGATGTCCCGGTCGTCGTCTCCCAGCACGTCGGCCAGGGTGCCCGCGTCGTCGTCGCCGCCCAGCGGGGCGAAGAGCGAGACCGGACGGTACGCCGACGAGGCCACCAGCGCCTCGAGCACCTGGTCCTCGTCGATCCCGAGGTGGTCGGCGACGTCCTTGGGCGTCGGCGAGCGGCCGAGGCGCTGTCCGAGCGAGTCGCGCACGCGGTTGATCTCGATGCGCAGCTCCTGCAGGCGACGGGGAACGTGGACGCCCCAGCCTTTGTCGCGGAAGTACCGTTTCAGCTCACCCACGATCGTGGGCGTCGCGTAGCCGCCGAAGTCGGTGCCGTAGTCAGGGTCGAAGCCCTCGATCGCCTTCATCAGCCCGAGCGCCGCCACCTGGCTCAGGTCGGCCGGCGACTCCCCCATGCCGTGGAAGCGCCGGGCCAGCCGGTCGGCCAGCGGCAGGCTGTGCGCGACCGCCCGGTCCCGCAGCGCGCCGCGCCGCGGGTCGGACCGGTCCAGCGCCGCGGCCTGGCGCAGCAGCTCGTTGACGGTGGTCCACTGGCTCGGTGGCTCGGCGTCGTCGGACTTGTCCGCCTCGGGGACCGGCGGCGCACCCGGCGGCGGGTCGTCGTACGCGCGCAGCTGCTTCGCCGCCCCGATGATCTCGAGGACGTCCAGCACCAGGTCCGTCGCGCCCGGGGCGCGCAGCGCGCCGCCTCGCTCCTGGGCGTCGGTCTGCGCCCGCAGCAGTGTGTCCGCCGCGGCGCAGTCGAGCAGCCGCAGCCGCGACAGGTCCACGGTGAGGCTGCGCTGGCCCTCGTCGAGGCGCCGCGCGAGCGCGACCCGCAGGCCGACGCTCGCCGAATAGTCGAGGACCCCGGACGGACGCAGAATCTCGTCCTCGCCATTCCGCCAGGTGTCCAGTTCGAGTACCGAATCCGTAGGCATTGTCTCCATGGCGGAGACTCCCCCTGCTCTTTAGGCGGATTTGCTTTCCGGATCACTGTAGACACCATTTCCGGCGCAAATTCAGCGTCGCCGGATGAGTTCGCGGGTGAGCTTTTCAATTGGCGACGGTCGCCCAAACCACCTTTCCGCCGGGCACGGGAATGCAGCCCCAGCACCGCGTGAGAGCGCTGATGACGAGCAGCCCCCGCCCATCCTCGCGCAGCATTTCACCCGCCGGCCATACGCTCTCCCGTGCGGGCGAAGGCCGATCCCCGCCCGCCCACGAATGCGCAACCCCCGCGGCGGAGGAATGCACAACCCGGCCCACATCCCCGTCGGCGTGCGATTGCACATCGGCGCCCTCGTGCGCGTGCGTGTCCTCGTGCGCGGGCGGACGGCCGCCGAGGCGGGGCAGGTCGCAGTTGTGGTCGCGCACCGAGATGTGCAGGCGGCCACGATCGCGCGCGGCGACGACCTCCATGTCGGTGCGCGCGTGGCGCAGGACGTTGCTGACCAGCTCGGTCACCACCAGCTCGGCGACGTCGCGCACCCGCTCGAAGCCCCAGCGCACGCACGCCCGGCCGACCATGTGGCGGGCGGCCCCGGTGGCGTCCGGCAGCGGCGGGAGCGCGACCCGCACGCGGGTGCCGACCGGATCGTCCGACTCCGCGCCCTTGCCGGCCGCGCGGGCCGTCCGGCCGACGGAGGCCGCGAGCGGGGCGGCGGCGTAGACGGGGTGGCCGCCGATGCGACCAGGAGCGGCGCCCGGACGCCCGGCGGGATCCGGCCCGGGGCCGGCGTCGCGCACCGGTGGCGCCAGGAGCGCGTGGGCGGCCAGGGCGGCGTCGGCGGTCGGGTACATCGGCATGCGCCTCGCCACGGCCATGCGATCCAGGGCCGAGGCCAGCGGCGGACTCGCCGCGGCCAGGGTCAGGGCGCTGCCCGGCCAGGCGGCGGCGTGCTGGGCGAGGGCCGGCAGCACGGTCAGCGCCACGTCGTCGTCGTGGCGCAGGTCGGCCACGTCGAGCACGATCACGGACGGCTCGGTGGCCAGGCAGGCGAGCACCGTCGAGCGCAGAGCCGGGGAGCTGTCCACGCCCAGCACGCCGCCGAGGCGTACCACCGTGGCGTCACCCCTGCGCTCTACGCGAGCTCGCAGGTCTTCCGCCCTCATGGGGTGATGCTCTACCCACCCCAGGCGTTATAAACACCGCGATCCCGGTGCCGCTTCGTTCTCGGCACCGGGATCGCGCAGGGCGTTGCTACACCGTCGTGGGAATCCGGCTCTCGCTCCACATCTGGGTGCACATCTGCAGGACGTGGGAGTCCGTCAGCGGGGCGAAATCGTGGTAGTACAGACCCAGCGCGTGGAACTCGCGCGGGCTGTGGATGTCGATGACCGCGTCGACGTCGGCGGCGAGCAGGTCGACCGACTCGGCCGCGCAGACGGGCGCGGCGAAGATCAGGTGGTCGGGCTGGCCGACCTTGAGCGCACGCACGGCGGCCCGGGCCGTCACGCCCGTCGCGAGCCCGTCGTCGACGACCACGACCACGCGGCCGGTGACGTCGGGCGCGGGACGGGAGCCCCGGTAGCGCTCCTGCCGCCGCCGCAGCTCCACGCGCTCGCGCTGGACGGCCGGCGAGAGGTCGCTGACGCTGAGGCCGACCGCGGCCACGGCACTGAGGTCGAAGACGGCGGGCCCGTTCTCGGCGATCGCCCCGACCCCGTGATCGGACTGCCAGGGCAGGCCGATCTTGCGGGAGATCACGAGGTCGAACTCGGCGCCGATGGCGTCGGCCACGGCCACCGCGACGGGTACGCCGCCCTTGGGCAGGGCCAGCACCAGCGGCTGCTTCGCCGTCGTGGTCGCCCGTCCGCGCAGGTGCTCCGCGACGGCATCTCCGAGCATGTGTCCGGCGGCCGTACGGTCCGCGAACCGCTCGTGCTCAGGCGGCCACATGGCCGTCCCCTTCCCTCAGCCAGGCTTCGCATGCGATCCGCACATCGATCCGCATCAAGCGGACACCCCCTTCGGTCGGCGCGGTGTTCCGGTGCCCCATAGCGCCCCATCCCTGTCGCCGCTCTGCCGCGGCGCCGCGCCCGGTGCGAAGCCTACCCCCGCATGACCTGCGAAAACTCGGCTTTCGCTCACTCGCAACGGATGATGGGTCACGCGCTGCACATGCCCATCAGAGCGCTCTAACCATCACAGCACGCGCATATACGAAATGTCGGATATGCCGGGGCGCGGAGCGCCCGGCATGTCCGGGAAGTGGACCTGGTGCGGTCTTGGCACCGCGGAGGCCGGGATGTCTGGCGGGAGCAACGGTCCGCCGCTGACGCGGACCCGAGCCCGGACGCCCTTGATCTTGCTTCTAGTTCGACAGGCAGCTGATCGTGGCGAGGAGGCTGTTGAGGGACCGGCCCTTGGTCAGCCTCGTGTCCGCCAGGGACAGCCCGTGCACGGACGTGGCGTGCGGGGCGGTCGCGCTGTAGAAGACCACCGGCAGGTCCGCCGTCGCGGCGTGTCTGCGCAGCAGGTCCAGCAGTTCGTCGCCGTCCACCTTCGGCAGGTGCAGGTCCAGCACGGCCACGTCGAAGTGGGGCTGGACCTCGGCCACGTCCAGGGCCTCCTGCGGGCTCGCCGCGGAGATCACGTGATGGCCGCCGATCTGCAGGCGGATGGCGGTGGTCTCACGGATCTCCGCGTCGTCGTCGATGAGCAGGACTCGCGCCATGACCGAATGGTTCCCTTCCCGGAGGATCACAATCTCCCCAGCGAGAACATCGGTCGGCGGCGCGCGAAACTAAGCCTGCGGGCGCCGCCGACGCCTGACGATCAGGAGCACCACGATCGCGACGATCACGACCACGGCGCAGCAGCAGCCGCCGATCAGGCCGCCGCCGCCATAGCTGCGGCGGCGGCGGTCGAGCTCCAGCCCGGTGTCGACGGCGTCCAGGGCGGCCGGGCTGAGGTAGCTGGAGAACAGCGCGATCAGAGCGTTCATGACTCGACGGTAGCCGCCGTTGTCACGCCCGCAGCCAGGCCGTGGTGTCGGGCGGCAGGCTGCCGTCCGCGGCCAGGTCCCCGCTGGCGAGAAGCACCTCTCCGGGTGGGAGCGGGGCGGGCGCCGGGCCGAAGTTCGTGATCACCCGGACCGCGCCGTTGACGAAGTCGAGGGCGCCCTCCACCTCGTTCCAGGCGACGGTACCGCGCCCGAGCCCGTGGGTCCGCCGCAGGCGCAGGGCCTCGGTGTACAGCGACAGCGTCGACCCGGGCACCCCGCGCTCACGGTCGGCGGCGAAGCGGGCCCAGTCCGACGGCTGCGGCAGCCAGGGCTCGTCGCTCGGGCCGAAGCCGTACGCCGGCGCGTCCGCCACCCACGGGATCGGCACCCGGCAGCCGTCGCGGCCCCGGACCTCGTGCCGGGAGCGGAACCAGGTCGGGTCCTGCCGCACCTCGTCCGGCAGGGTGGTGTGCTCCGGGAGGCCGAGCTCCTCACCCTGGTACACGTACGCCGAGCCCGGCAGCGAGAGCATGAGCATGGTGTTGGCCCGGGCGCGGCGCAGGCCGAGGGCCTCGTCGGGCTGGGGGTCGCCGATGCCGATGCCGCCCTGGGTCGAGTGCCCGGGCTCGAAGCCGAGCCGGCTCGCGTGGCGCACCACGTCGTGGTTGGACAGCACCCAGGTGCAGATCGCGCCGACCGGCTCGACGCCGGCCAGGCTGGACTCGATCGCCTCGCGCTGGTTCGCGGCCGTCCACGGGGCCATCAGGTAGTTGAAGTTGAACGCCTGGTGCATCTCGTCGGGGCGGACGTAGCGCGCGAGCCGTTCCGCCGGCGCGACCCAGGCCTCGCCGACCATGATGCGGTCGCCGGGGTAGCTGTCGAGGATGCGCCGCCAAGCGCGGTACACCTCGTGCACCCCGTCCTGGTCCCACATCGGGGGCGTGCGGTGCTCGGCCCCGGGCGAGGTGATCGGCACCTGGGCCTCGGTCCAGTCGGGCAGGCCGCTCTCCTTGACCAGGCCGTGCGCCACGTCCACGCGGAAGCCGTCGACGCCGCGGTCGAGCCAGAAGCGCAGCACGTCCTCGAACATGCCCCGCACCTCGGGCAGGTCCCAGTTCAGGTCGGGCTGGCTCGTGTCGAACAGGTGCAGGTACCACTCGCCGTCGGGCACCCGCGTCCAGGCCGGGCCGCCGAAGACGCTCTGCCAGCCGTTGGGCGGCAGCTCGCCGTCGACGCCCTGGCCCTTGCGGAAGTGGTACCGGTCGCGGGCCGGGCTGCCCGGGCTCGCGGCCAGCGCCTCCTGGAACCACACGTGGTCGCTGGAGGTGTGGTTGGGCACCAGGTCGACGATGACGCGCAGGCCGCGCTCCTTGGCGGCGGCCATGAGCGCGTCGAAGTCGGCGAGGGTGCCGAAGCGCGGGTCGACGTCGCGGTAGTCCGCGACGTCGTAGCCCGCGTCGTGCTGCGGAGACGGGTAGAACGGCGACATCCAGAGGGCGTCGACGCCCAGCTCGACCAGGTGGTCGAGGCGCGACGTGATGCCGCGCAGGTCACCCATCCCGTCGCCGTCCGCGTCGGCGAACGAGCGCGGGTAGACCTGATAGATCACGGCATCACGCCACCAGAGCAGCGAACTCACCCCTTGACTCCACCGGCCAGCAGGCCGCGTACGAAATAGCGTTGCAGCGACAGGAACACGATCAGCGGGATGATCATCGACACGAACGCGCCGGAGGTCAGCCGCTGCCAGTCGTTGCCCCGGGTGCCGGCCAGCTCGGCGAGCCGGGCGGTCAGCGGGCGGTTGCCCTGACCCGAGGTGAACACCAGTGCCACCAGCAGATCATTCCAGATCCACAGGAACTGGAAGATCGTGAGGGAGGCCAGCGCCGGCGTGACCAGCGGAAGCACGATGCGCCGGAACGTCATCGCCGGGCCGGCGCCGTCCACCCGCGCGGCCTCGAAGAGGTCCTTGGGCAGCTCGGACATGAAGTTGTGCAGCAGGAACACGCCCAGCGGCAGACCGAAGCAGGTGTGGGCGAACCACACGGCGAAGAAGCCGCCGCCCCAATCGGTGTACCCCTTGACCAGCTGGAGCATCGGGATGAGCGCCATCTGCAGCGGCACGATCTGCAGCGCGAACACGCCGATGAAGATCCAGTCGCGGCCGCGGAAGTTCAGCCACGACAGCGCGTAGGCCGCCATCGCCGCCATCGTGACCGAGAACAGCACCGCCGGCACGGTGATGACCAGCGAGTTGACGAAGTAGCTGGCCAGCCGGCCCGAGGAGGCCGAGGTGCCGAAGACGACCTCGTTGTAGTTGTCCAGGGTCATGCTGGGGTGACTGAAGAACGTCCACCAGCCCGTGGTCTTGATGTCGTTCTCGGGCCGCAGCGACGAGACGAACAGGCCGAAGGTCGGGATCGTCCAGAGCAGGGCGATGATGATCGACACGACGCTGGCGGCCCGGGACGTGAGCTTGCGGCGCACCCGGCTGGCCATCGACTCGCCCTCGGGGCGGTAGAGCGGGCTGGCCTCGGGGACGTCAGCAGCGTCGGTGCTGACGGCGTCAGTGCTGCTCATCGGATCTCCGTTCGGTGCCGCAGTTGCCGGGCCTGGTAGATGACGATCGGCACGACCAACAGGAACAGCAGGACCGCGAGGGCCGAGCCCTTGCCGTCGTCGTAGGAGCGGAAGGCCTGGTTGTACATCTCCACGGCGAGCACGCTGCTCTTGAACTGGCCGCCGGTCATGGTCCGGACGATGTCGAAGACCTTCAGGGTGGCGATCGTGATGGTCACGACCACGACGACGACGGCGGGGCGGATGCTGGGCATGGTCACGCGCCAGAACATCTGCCACGGGTTGGCCCCGTCGAGCCGGGCCGCCTCGACGATCTCGGCCGGGATGGCCTTGATCGCGGCGGAGAGGATGACCATCGCGAACCCGGCCTGGATCCAGATCAGGATCACGATCATGTAGAAGGTGTTGCCGGGTGCGTTGCTCAGGAACTGCTGGGGCTTGCCGCCGAACCAGACCAGGATCTGGTTGAGCAGGCCGATCTGCTCCACGCCCGGGTCACGGTAGGCGTAGATGAACTTCCAGATGATCGACGCGCCGACGAGCGAGATCGCCATCGGCATGAAGATCAGCGACTTGGCGATGCCCTCGCCGCGGGCCTTGTCCACCAGCACCGCGTAGAGCAGGCCGAACCCGGTGGCGAAGAGCGGGACGCAGACCACCCACAGCAGGGTGTTGCGCAGCATCGTCAGGGTGTCTTCGTTGGTGAAGATCCAGGTGTAGTTGTCGAAGCCGATGAAGGCGTCGCCACCCGCGTCGTAGAACGAGAGGTACACGGTGCGAATCAGCGGGTACACCAGGCCGACGCCGAGCAGGACCAGCGCCGGGCCCAGGAAGCCGGCCATCTGGAGCCGTTCCTTGCCCCTCCCCCACCGGGGCAGGATGTCGAGCACGAACAGCAGCGCGCCGACGACCACGATGAACCCGGCCATGAACATGAGCGCCGGCCAGATCTTGGCGACGTCCTCGGAGAAGTCGTAATCCATGGGGTGTCCTCCGACCAGCCGGGTCCGGCGCCGTGGTGCTTGGCGCCGGACCCGGACCTCAGTTCAGGTTATTTCGGCCAGGTGCTTTCGATGTAGTCCAGCGTCTGCTTGGTGTCCTTGGTGCCGTTGATCCAGTCGGTCATGCCGGTCCAGAAGGACTTCGAGCCGACCTGCGCGGGCATCTGGTCCGAGCCGTCGAACCGCGCCACGGTGGCGGGGTCCTGCAGGATCTGCACCGAGAGCTTGTCGATCGTGCCGGTCACGGCGCTCACGTCGAGGCTCTTGTTGGCCGAGATCCAGTCGCCCAGCTTGGCCTTGCTGTTGGCCCACTCACCCGAGGCGAGGTAGGTCTGCACCTTGACGACCTCTTCGCGGTCCGAGAACGCCGAGACGAACTCGCCACCGACCAGGACCGGCTTGCCCTTGGACGGGTCCACCGGCGGGAAGTAGAAGGCGTAGACGTCGCCGTCCGGGCCCACGTTGGTGCCCTTCGGCCACTGGTTGGAGTAGAAGTTGGCCTGGCGGTGCATGCCGCACTTCTTGTCCTTGACCGGCAGGCCACCCTCCTGGAACGAGGTGGTCACGATCGTCTTGGGGTTGCCGACGTACTTCGGGTTCTTGAGGATCGTCGCGGCGCGCTCGGCGGCCGAGAAGATCTTCGGGTCGTTGAACGGGATCTTGTGGTTGACCCACTGGTCGTAGACGTCCGGACCCTGGTCGCGCAGGACGATGTCCTCGATCCAGTCCGTGGCCGGCCAGCCGGTCGCGTCACCGGACTCGATGCCGGCGCACCACGCCTGGATGCCGCTCGCCGCGATCTTGTCGGACAGGGCGATCATCTCGTCCCACGTCTTCGGGACCTCGTAGCCCTTCTCCTTGAACAGGCCGGGCGAGTACCACACCAGGGACTTCACGTTGGCGCCCAGCGGCACGCCGTAGACCTTGCCGTCGACGGTCGCGTAGTTGGCCCAGTCCTTCGACCAGTTCTTGTCGAGGTTGGCCTGCACGGACGCGGGGAGCTGCTTGAGCTGACCGCTCTTGGCGAACGTGGCGAGCAGACCCGGCTGCGGGAAGACCGCGATGTCCGGCGGCTGGCCACCGTCGGCGCGGACCTTGATCTGGGTCTCGAACTCGCCGGAGCCCTCGTAGTCGATCTTGATATTGGTGCAGTCCTCGAACTGCTTCCACGACTGCTCGAGCTTGTCGGCCTCGGTGTCGCGGATCGTCGCGTAGATCGAAACGTGCTTCGTCTTGTCGACTCGGTACTGGGAGTACGGCTGGCACTCGGGCTTGTCGGCGTTGCTGGAGCCGGAGTCGCTGGAACTGCCGCAGGCGGATGCGGCAAGGGCCAACGCGGCCACACCGGCGAGCGTGATCGCCCGACGCCGCCTCGAGAGGACGGCCATGGTTAGCCTCCTTTGGCTATACCTGGTCCTTGGGCGAACACCTTCGCCCGCGTACCCGGTGTGCTGGGGTGTGCCTTGTGTTCCTCGGATGTAAGCGTTTGCAAGGTCTGTTTGTCGAGTCCTACGCGCGAGTTCATCGATAACGAGTTAGCAACACGGCGGACATGTTGCCGTGGGACCCGGCGTTGCCTAGCCTTCCGCGTGTGGCTGACGTTCCACCGCCCGTCAGCATGGAAGACGTGGCCCGGCTCGCGGGGGTCTCGACCGCGACGGTGTCGCGCACGCTCCGCGGGCTGCCCAACGTCTCCGACGAGACGCGCGACCGCGTGCTGCAGGCCGCGGCGTCGCTGTCGTATGTCGTCTCACCGATCGCCTCACGCCTGGCGAGCGGCCGGACCCACACCGTGGGCGTGATCGTGCCGTACGCGTCGCGCTGGTTCTTCGGCCAGATCGTCGCCGGCGCCGAGTCCGTCCTGCGCGAGCACTCGCTCGACCTGCTGCTGTACAACATCGGCGACATCCCGTCCCGGCAACGCTTCTTCGGCGCCCTCCCGCTGCGCCGCCGGGTCGACGCCGTGCTCACCGTCGCGATGCAGTTCACCGACGCCGAGATCGCCGACCTGCTGTCCCTGGGCGTGCCCATCGTCGCCGTAGGCCACGACGTGCCCGGCGCCGGCTGCGTGCGCATCGACGACGTGGCGGCGGCGGCATCCGCGGTGCAGCACCTGCTCGCCCTGGGCCACCGGCGCATCGGCATGATCTCCACGTACAACGACCAGAGCATGTTCCTGCCCGTAGCCCACGCACGGCGCCGCGCGTACGCCGAAACCCTCGCCGGCGCCGGAATCCCGATCGACGAGAGCCTCGTGATGTCGGTACCGCACGGCATGGACGGCGGCGAACAGGCCATGCGTCGCCTGCTCACCCTCCCGGACCCGCCGACCGCGGTCTTCACCGAGTCCGACGAGCTCGCCTTCGGAGCGCTGAGCGCCCTGCGCCGCACCGGACGTCACGTATCGGTCATCGGCTTCGACGACCACGAGCTGAGCGCACTGCTCGACCTGACGACCGTCCGCCAGCGCGTCTTCGAGCAGGGCGTCCTGGCCGCGGGCATGCTCCGCCGAGCCATGACCGCCGGCGACTGGACCCCCGAGGAACTCCTCATGCCGACCACCCTCGTGCTGCGCGCGTCGACGTGGCCGGTCGCGGTTAGGACGGCGGGCGCGGGGTAGCTCGCCGTCGCCAGTTGTTCCGAAGCACGCACGGTACCCACGGGGGTGTGCCATGACAGCCGAGATGCCCAATTCGCGCGTGACCTGGGACCAGCCGGACGACGAGCTGGACGAGCTCGCCGCGCCGGACTCGGACCTGCTCGCCGAAGACCCGGCCCAGACCGCCGAGACGGACTTCTTCTGGGAGGACGACGAGGAGTAACCCAGGCCACGCCCTGGACGGGGGTATCTCGTTTTTGCGCGCCTGAGGGTGCGTGCTAGGGTTACCTCCGTTCGGCCAGCGCCGCTAGCTCAACTGGCAGAGCAGCAGACTCTTAATCTGCGGGTTGTAGGTTCAAGTCCTACGCGGCGTACGAGTTCGAATCGGCGGCCCCTGCTTCGCGGCGGGGGCCGCTTGCCGTTGTCGAACTCGGTTTATCGCGCTCGCTTCGCTCGCTCCCCAGTGGGGGAGCTTCGCTCCACCCACACCCCCTCAACAGCGATCGCGGCTCCTATTCGCAGCCGTATAGCGCGCAAATAATCCCTCGAACTTCGAGCACCGAGTGACACTTGCGCGAAAGCCGAACCCGCTCGTCTTCGCCGCCAAAGCGTCCACGCCTCGAAACAGTCAGTCGGTCGCTGTTTCGCATACGAATGGGCACTCCCCTCCCGGCTCCAGTCGTTGTCCTGCGTTCTGACGAAACGGCCTATTCCTTCACTACCCAGAAGGCTTCGGATCAGGTTTTCCATGAGCGGACCCATCAGCCGCAGCCTGGCCGCATGGTCATCCCAGATATCGGAATCAAACCCTGGCATGGACGGGCTCCCTCTGGTCGCGGAAACTCCAATCTTGCCGCCGTCAATCCCGGTATGCAATCCGCCACTTGTCTGGCGTGCAGAGGCTACCGAAACCTCAAACTTGCCTGCCAGCCTTGCAGGAGCCAGCGTCGACTTAGTTCATGATCAGTTCAGATGCAGACGGTCGCGCCCGCGGCAGTTACGTTGGCCTTGTTCGAATCGAGGGAATGAGGAGTTCACGCCGCGAGTCGCCAAGCTACTCGACGCCGTCGAGTGCTCGTGGTTGATGGTGCACCGCACCAAGGGCGTGAAGTCCACCAGAATGGCACCCGCTAGTGTCGACTGCCGATCGCCTGCGGAGAAAGTCCCGGCTGGACGGCCTCGACGAGGCTGGGCAGGACGTCGAACTGCGGTCCCGGTCGCCGGCGGACGAGGCCGCCACACGCGCCCACGACGAGCTCGCGGTCGTCGAGCGGCGGGAGGCGCGGCCGACTGCAGTCCGCCGCACGTACCAGGTCCTTGCCTAGGCATCGGGCGGCGCCTCTACCCGTCGACGGCCCGGCGCAGGTCTTTCATCAGCAACAGCAGGTGCATCGGGTCGGTGGGGCTGGCCTCGAACTTGGCCAGGCGCAGGTAGAAGTCGCGCGCGGCCTCGGTCTCGCAGTGGATGAGCATTGCGCGCACGCCGATGACCTCGGCAGCGCCGGCGACGCGGCGCAACGCGTCGACGACCAGGGCCCGGCCAACCCCTGCCCCTTGAACCGCGAGATCGACGCCGAGCCGGGCCAGAATCACCACCGGCTGGTGGTAGCGACCGGCTCCCTGCCGCAGCCACGGGGAGGCGTCGGCCGGAGCCACACTGCCGGCCGCCAGAGCGTAGTAGCCGACCACTCGCTTATCGGAGTCGTCGTTGTCACGAACGACGTAGACGCGGGACAGTCCCGCCCGATGGGCTTGCAGGGCGTGCTCGACGAGCCACACGGACTGTGCCTGGGAGCCGCAGTCGAACCCGTTCACTGCATGCCCGGCCGACAGTGGCTCCACCGGCGAGAAGCTGAAACTCACTGGGGCGTTCCACCCTGCGGCGGGTCGAGCACCGTCGGACCGGTCACCAGTTCCCGAAGACCGGCGATGTCCTGTGGCGGCCGTTGGAGTGCATCGTCGAAGACCTGCCAGGCGTCTTGGTCCATGAGGAATACCCGGCGGTCGGCCAGCACGTCGGCTGCCGCCTCGGTTGCCGCCTTCAGCACGAAGGTCGACACGGTGTCGCCGGCGGCTCGGCTGGCCGCCTCCAGTATCGCCTTCTGCTCGGCATCCAACCGCAGATGGAGCCGGTCTCCTTTGGCACTCACAGGCCCATCGTACGCACAATGTACGCCACAGCCAAGGCGAAACGGTGACTACCATCGGGTGCTCCACAGGCGCTCGGACGCCGCAGGACATACCCGTCACGGTGTGGACGGGAAAGCACTCCGATCTACCGCGAGCAGCCGAAACCCGGCTCCATCAGGACACAGCCGGACGGACGAGGACGGTCCAAGGGGCTCTTAATCTGCGGGTTGTAGGTTCAAGTCCTACGCGGCGCACGAGTGCTGAAAGCAGCGGCCCGGTGGTGCCGTGATCGCGCCTTTTGATCCCAAGGTCACATGCCACGGCGGCGCTGGGATGTACAGCAGGCGACGACAGCAACCGCCCCGCGAATGGGACCATCAATCTCGTCCGCAGCCAGACGCGCGAGCTAGCACGACGACGGCTCGACCGCTGCCGCGATCCCGCGCTCCGTCCGTCCCCGCGCGAGGTGTCAGCGTTGAGTTGACGGGGCGCTCCGGGTGAAAGGCGCGCTCCACGGGGGGCGGGGTCGACGGTGGCCGAGACGGCAAGGCCGCGCGCGATGCGGAAGAATCAGCCGACTGCGAGGCCGCTCAGGAGCAAGCGATGATCCTTCAGATAGGTGTCAACAAGACGGTCCACTATGTGGAGACGTGGCAGGAAATCGCCGACTTGATCGAAGAAGTGATGACCAACCTCTCCGTCGAAGACCCGACTTCACCATGGATCGCGCCTGGCGAGAACGCCATTTTCAGCTTCGTCCGTGCCCGCCGGGTCAATCCTCAGGGGCCGCCGTGGCCTGACAACTACCTCTTCGTCGGCGTGAATGCCAAGACCGGCTACGGTGGCCTTACTTGGTACTTTTCTCCCGATCGGGGCGTGCCAGCCGATAACGAGATCGGCAACTGGGTGTGGGTGTCCAACAACCCTGAGCCTCCCGACTTCGATCCCAGAGTCGTCAGCGAGCCGCATTACCCGATGTTCTACAACCCCGAAAGCACCATCCCCGTCGCGCATGTCCGTGCCGCACTCGAGGAGTTCTGCCGGACAGGAACCGGCGACCGTCCAAGCTGCATCAGTTGGGTCAAGGGCGAAGTCGACGGACGCCGGTTCGATTTGGAACCCAACGAAGGCATCAAACGCGAACCGCTCAGCGAAGATCCGATCGTTGGCGATCTTTGAGCTGAAGCGGGTCGAAAGTCCACGGTGGCTCTTGCCGCGTTGCCGAACTCGTGTTGGCGCGCTCGCTCCCCATAAGTCCAAAAGCAGCGCTGCTCTCCGTCACGACTCAAGGCGGCACTCCGGCGAGCAGCAGCGCCGTGTCGCACTACTCGGAGGCGCGGCGGCGGCTCGGGCGTCGCTTGCCGTTGGGGTCAGCCTTCAAGGCCGTCTCCCAAGCGTCACCGGGTCGTGCTCCGTGTGCCCGCAGGAGCGCATAGTGCAGCAGCGCCGTGGGCGGCAAGTGAAAGTCCCCCGGGTCGAGGATTTCGATCCAACCGTAGGGATCTGTTCGCGCCACCGTGAAGATGAAGCCGTCATCGTGGGCGAGGTCGATGTGCGCCATACACCCACCGCCATACGGCTGGAGCTCGTACGCGAAGACCAAGCCCTCTTCCGCAAAGCGCGCGGCGACGGCCCGGGCCAATTCGTCAGCACGCCGGACATGCACGTCCACCTGCGCGATGCTAGTCGCCGAATCACGGCCCGGGCGGGCTGTACTTGACGCAGGAAGCGTTGAACGTCGCGATGTCCCGCACGGCCTGGACGCCGCTCGCCTGGGTCACGTGGGCGCGGTACACGAACCCGCTTCCGTCCCTCGAAGACCAGTCCCGAAGCCATTCGACCCCGAAGGACCGGACCGGGTCCTCGCGCTCGCTCTGCTCGAACAACGCCCTGTCGGGCCACCACTCGAGCCGGCAGATCAGGGCATATGCGCTGTCGTAGCCGTCGTGCGCCAGTGCCGTCAGATACGCCGACACCGCACGCTCGCCCCTGGCCCGATCCCCGGCCAGGCGCCATTCGCTCAGCGCATAGCCGGCCCCACAGATCAGCGCGCAGGCCCCCAGAACGCTCAGGGCGACGAGGACACCGCGTCGGCTACGCACGGCGTGCATGGTGCCATGCTCCTCCCCTCACCTGGCAGACTGAGCGCGTCGTGACGTTTTGGAGTGGCCAATGAGCGGGGACGAAGACAGGGAAGCGCTTGCCCAGCAACTACAGTCGCTGAGCCTCCCGGAACTGGTCGACGTTCTGCGTCGTGTCCTGCCTGCTCATCGCGACCGGGACGCGAAGTACGGCCTTACCAGGGTGCTCGTGCTGGCTGAAGCGACCATGGCTGACGGAACCGCGCCGCGCGCGCTTGACCAGACTCCGGCGACGTTCGAAATGGTTGCCTGGCCGGACCGGGACCACTACGACGGTGGCTTCGGGCCGGAAACGGACCTCTACGAGCAGGGCACGTGCCGTACCTGCGGCGTCGATGTGACTTCGACGGCGAAGCGGGCGTTCTGTCCGATCTGCGGCGAACTATGCGAACTGACGTAGTCCAGCCGGTGAAGGGCCTGGGCAGAGGTGGCGGGGGCTCGCCGCGCCACCGTCCGCCGGGCCGGGCTCAGAACAGGTACTTCTCCGCCACCGTCTGGTAGTCGAAGAGCTCGCTCTCCGAGAACCACAGCTCCACCTCGTACTTCGCCTCCTCCGGCTTGCCCGAGGCGTGGATCAGGTTCGCGGCCACGGTGTGCTTGGCCTCCGTGTACGCCTTCGACGTGTGGGCGAAGTCGCCGCGGATGGTGCCCGGGTTCGCCTGGTTCGGGAAGGTCACGCCCACCAGGCGGCGGACGGTCGCGACCGCCTCCACGCCCTCGAGCACGAGCGCGATGACCGGGCCCGACTGCATGAAGTTCGCGGTCACGTTGAACACCGAGGCGCCGAAGCGCTCCTCGAGGTCGAAGTAGTGCTTCCGAGCCAGGTCGGCGTCCATCTGGACCATCTTGGTGCCCACGATCTTCAGCCCAGCGTCCTCGAACCGCTGGATGATCCGCCCGGCCAGCCCACGGGCCACCGCGTCCGGCTTCAGCAGTACAAGGGTCCGTTCCAACGCCGTCATCACAAAACTCCAGTCCTTGATCTCCCGGTCGGCTCAAGCTTGCCGCACCTCGGTAGCCCACCGCGCACTGGGTTCAGGAGACAGCGGGGTTCGACGTGCGGATCTCGGCGATCAGCTCGATGCGCCGGCGCCCGGGAGGGCCGAGCGCGGCCAGCACACGAAGGACCTCGGTCATCAGGTCGGCCGGGGTGTCCGACACCGCGAGGGCGCGCGCCGTGGCGCGCCACACCCGGTCGTCCTCCAGGTCCGTCAGGCGCTCCAGGAACGCCGGGTTCGGGATGTACCGCGCCCACGCCGGAAACGCCGCCCACGCCGCCACCGCCGTCGCGTCGTCGGGGCTGTCGCAGGCCGCGGCGATCAGTGCCCCGTAGTCGAACCGGCGGGACTCGGGGACGTCCGCCGGAATGGCCGCGACGATCGGCGCCACGTCCTCGCGCGCGGTCGCGGCGCGCAGGATGCGCCACAGGCCGGGCCGGTCCGGGTGCCGCCGCGCGGCCTCGACGATCGCGACGCGCACGTCACGGTGCAGGTCCGGCTCCTGCCACTGCCGCCAGAGCAGCTCGGGGCCGTCCGGAAGAGCAAGATGAGCCAGCAGTCGTACCGCCTGCCGCCGCCCCGGCACCGAGCCGCGCACGGACGCGAGCAACGGCCCCGCCTCCGACGGCGGCAGATGGCGGGCCAGGCCCAGCGCGACCCAGTCCCGCTCCTCGCCGGGCCGGCCGGTCAGCGACGGGCGGCCGAGGTCCGGGCTGGTGGCGAGCAGGCGCAGCGCCGCGTTGCGCTGCGCCGCCGGTCGGCCGGGATCGCGGGTGATCGAGTCGAGCCGCGCGGCGTAGGCCGCGACGTGCCGCGGCTCCCAGTCGCGCCGCCGGACCCTGACCAGCGGAAACGGGCCGGCGAGGGCCGCGTCGAGCAGGTCGGGACGGCGCGCCGCGACCGCGCGCCAGAGCCCGGGCGCGGCGAGGTTCGCGGGACCGGCGGCGAGCAGCGCACCCGCCCGCTCCGCCCGCGTCGACGGGTCGCGCAGCCACAACCCGATCGCGCGGTGGCGGACGGGCGCGGCGAGGTTCGCGGGATCGGTGGCGAGCAGCGCACCCGCCCGCTCCGCCCGCGTCGACGGGTCGCGCAGCCACAACCCGATCGCACGGTGGCGGACGGGCTCGGGAGCGGCGGACGAGGTCGCGAGCGCGCCGAGCCGGTCCTGGAGCTCGGGCCGGCCGAAGGCGCCGCGGCCGAGCGCCGCCACGACCGCGAGAAGGGCCTCGGGGCGGGCCAGGCGCTCGTCGCGGGCCACCGGGGACAGCGCCAGGATGCGGCGCGCCTCCGCGGCGGACGGCGCCGGCTCCGGCGGCGCCGGGCGGTCGCGCTGGGGAGCGGCCCGCAGCAGCCGCGCGGCCGCGGCCGGGGCCAGCCGGCGGAGCAGGCCGTCGGGCAGCCGCTGGTAACGCAGCCAGGCGGCGCGCCCGGGCGCGGTCAGCACGTCGACCAGCCGGTCCGGGTGGGCGGCGGCGAGCGGGGCGAGCTCGTGGAGGCCGAAGACGTGGCCCGCGGGGGCGTAGCGCTCCAGCAGCTCGATCGCCTCGCCGGGGTGGGTCCGGGCGGCCGCGAACACGGCGCGGTACCAGCGGTACCACCACGAGGACCGCTCGGACGCGGGCAGGTCGCGAAGCTGCCGGGCGGCCTCGGTCAGCAGCGCGGCGGGGCGGTAGCGGCCGAAGCGGGCCGGGTTCGGCAGCGCGTACGACAGCTCCGGCAGCAGCCGCGCCAGCACCGCCGAGCCGCACGCGCTGAGCAGGCGGGCCGCCTCGGCGTCGCCGTACGACTCCCGGATCGGCTCGATGAGCGCCTCCGCGCGCCCGGCGTCCTGCGCGGACACGATCCGGCGGTAGTAGCGGCGGCGCTCGTCGAAGGGGAGATCACGATCCACCTAGCCATGGTCCGGGACCGGCACCACCGGCGGCAGCTCGTATTCGTCGCGCAGCAGGGCCTCGGGCGGGCTGTAGACGCGCAGGATCAGGTGGAACTCGCCGCGCGGGGTCGGCAGCCAGGGCGCGCCGTCGGCGGGCGGGTCGGGCTGGATGCGCACCACGCCGCCGTCGGTCGCGACCGAGCGGAAGAGGCGCGCGCCGGGCGCGGCGTACGAGGCGAGTGTGCCGACCGGCGGGCGCAGGGTGTACGCGCGGGCGCCCGTCAGCCGGGCGCCGTCGCGGTCCTTGTGCGCGGCCGGGTACACGGCCTCGTAGGCGTGGTTGCCCCAGAGCCGGGTGCGGGCCGCGACCGCGCGCGCGAGGTGGGCCGCGTCGCGGTCCGGCAGCGTCCACAAGGGAGTGTCCACGGTGCCCAGCCCGAAGTGGTCGAGGTTGTAGTCGAACGCGTGCCGGTCGTTGGTCCAGCCGTTGACCGGGGCGGCGTGCTCGGTCGTCGCGGCCTCCTCGAGCGCCTCGCGGCCGCGGTCGAGCCCGGCGCGCAGGGCGAGCCGATGGTCCCGCGGGATGGTCGGGTACGGCGAATTCCCGTCCGCGAACAGCCCGAGCGGGGCGAACCGCCGCTGGTAGCGCCGCTCGGCCGGGGAGGGCGGGAAGGCGGACAGGCCCCGGCGCAGCGCCTCGAGGAACATGAGGTCGTCCGGGACCCCGGGCTGCGGCACGGGCAGCCCGTCGAGCGGCACCCGCGGGTACATCCGCTGCATCGTGAGCCCGTCCTGCAGCTCGTGCGCGCCCGGGCCCGCGGCGAACCGGGCGATGAGCGTCGCGATCATCGTGGGCACCCGGATCACCTCCGCCGCGGGCTCCTCGCGGCCGGCCCAGGCGGGCGGGACCAGCAGGTACTCGCGCGGCTCGTCGGGGGTCGTGCGGCTGCCGACGTACGCGAAGTTGTCCGTCCAGGCGTCGATGAACTGGACCACGTGGTATCGCCCGCCGGTCCCCGGCACCCGCAGCCACATCGGGCCGCCGGAGAGGTCGAGCTGGGCGGTGGAGTACAGCAGATCGGGGTTGGCGTTGGGTCCGGCGGGCACGGTGCGCTGGTGCTCGAACGCGTTGAAGACGGTGGTGCTGCCGACCGCCTGCAGGTCCTGGAGCAGGGGGTAGCCGTAGCCGTACGCCTCGGCGGCCAGCGTGGGCAGGTCGTCGCTCATCCGAAGCCTCCCTCGTCCGGCTTCAAGCGTCCGGTCCGCCCGGACCGGCACCGGGTGAGGTCGGGGGTGATCAGCGGCGCGGGTTGGCCCGGCGGGTCGGCGGCGCGGTCGTCGGGTCCTCGGGCCACGGGTGGCGGGGGTAGCGCCCGCGCAGTTCCGCGCGCACCTGTGGATAGCCGGTGCGCCAGAACGAGGCGAGATCGCGGGTGACCGCCACCGGCCGCCCCGCGGGCGACAGCAGGTGCAGCAGCACCGGCTGCCCGGCGAACGAGGGCGTCTCCAGCAGCCCGAACATCTCCTGCACCTTGACCGCGAGCACGGGGCCGCCGGGGTCGCTGTAGTCGAGCCGCACCGCCGACCCGCTCGGCACCGTCAGCCGCTCCGGGGCGAGCCGGTCCAGGTCCTTCGCCGCCGGCCACGGCAGCAGCGCCTGCAGCGCCGTGTGCACGTCGGCACCGTGCACCATGGACTCGATCAGCGCCTCGTCGCGCACGTCCGGCCACGGCGCCCCGGCCGCGCGGTGCAGGAACGCGAGCCGGTGCCGCAGCGGCGTCCACGGCACCCCGTCGCGCCGCAGCCGCTCCCGGCGCGCCGCCGCGGCCAGCTCGGCCGGGGCCGCGCCGATCGCGCGCTCCGACAGCACGATCGCGCCGAGCCGCTCGACCCGCTTGACGCCCGTCGCGCTCGCCTCGTCCACAGTGGACAACAGCGCGGCCGCGACCTCGCGCGCGATGTCCTCGTCGATCGCCGCGGCGAGCCGGACGCGCGCGTTGACCCGGCCGGCCGGGCGGTCCGCGGCGGCGATGGCGAGCCACGGGTGGCCCTGCAGCGGCGATCCGGGCGCGAGCTCGGCCTCGGTGCCGCCGGCCATGAGGTAGGCGTCGCGGCGGCGCCGGGCGATGCGCTCCGGGTAGGCGAGGCCCGCGATGATGCCCGCGGCGCGGTCGGCGCTGGTGGTGCGCTCGACCGGGTTTTCGATCATCCGGTACAGCAGCGACGCCTCCGGCCGCCAGCGGTCCGTCGTCCGCCGTACCGCCGCCACGTCATCGGACGGGTAGGAGTCCTCGGCGAGCACCGCCACCACCTCGGCCGCGTTGCGGGCGCCCACGATCGGCGCCCCGTCCAGCAGCGCCCGGGCCAGCCGCGGGTGCGCGCCCACCCGCGCGATGCGCCGCCCGCGCTCGGTCGCGCGCCCGTCCGGGTCCACGGCGCCGAGGGCCGTGAGCGTCTGCGCCGCGACCGCCATCGCGGCGGCGGGCGGCTCGTCCGGCAGCGCCAGCCCGCGCCCGCCGGGGCTGCCCCAGCACGCGAGCGCGAGCGCGAAGCCGGTCAGCTCGGCGGTGCGCACCTCCGGCTCGGGGTGCGCCGGGAGCCGCTCGTCGTCCGCCTCCGACCAGCACTTGTACACCACGCCGGCCCCCTCCCGCGCGGTCCGCCCGGCCCGCTGGACCGTGCTGGCCTTCGCCGCGCGGACGGTCTGCAGCGACCCGAGCCCGCGCGCGAGGTCGATCCGCGGCACCCGCGCCAGCCCCGAGTCGACGACGACCCGGACGCCGGGCACGGTGAGGCTGCTCTCGGCCACCGCGGTCGCCACGATCACCCGCCGCGCCCCGGGTCGCAGCGCGCGGTCCTGCTCGGCCGCGGGCAGCCGGCCGTGCAGGGGCAGGCTCGGGATGCCCGGCAGGTTGCGGCGCACCCGTTCGATCTCGGCGACCCCGGGGACGAACACCAGGATGTCGTGCCCGGTCTCCCGCCACGCCCGGCGTACCACCTCGGCGACGTGCTCCATCGTGAGCGGCGGGCGCTTGGGCGGTACCCACACCGTCTCGATCGGGAAGAGCGGGCTCTCGACGTCGATGACCCCGGCGCCGGGCAGGCTCTTGCCGGGCGTCGCGGTCGCCGCGAGCAGCCCGAGGTCGGGCCGGATGGCGTCGCGCACCTCGAGCAGGAAGGCGGTCGCGAGGTCCGTGTCGAGGTGCCGCTCGTGGCATTCGTCGAGCATGACGACGTCGGTGCCGGCCAGTTCCGGGTCGGCGAGCAGGCGCTGGACGAGCAGCCCGGTCGTGACCACCTCGATGCGGGTGTCGCGGCTCACCCGGCGGTCGCCGCGCACCGAGTAGCCGACGCTCTGCCCGACCCGCTCCCCGCGCAGCTGGGCCATGCGCTGCGCGGCCGCGCGGGCCGCGATGCGCCGCGGCTCGGCCACCAGCACCCGCTCGGAGCCGAAGGCGAGGGGCACCAGCGTGGTCTTCCCCGTGCCGGGCGGCGCCACGAGGATGGTCGGGCCCCGGCGGACCTGGTTGACCACTTGGTCGAGCACGCGGGTGACCGGCAGGGATTCCACGCAGGCCATCTTGTACCTTCGCCTGGATGCCCGAGCTACCAGAGGTCGAGTCGGCCCGTGCCGTCCTGGAGCGCTACGCCCTGGGCCGCCCCATCGCCGACGTCGACGACACCGACACGTGGGTCTGCCGCCCGCACTCCCCCGGCGCGATCCGCGACGCGCTCGTCGGCACGACGCTGACCGCCGCGAACCGGCGCGGCAAGAGCATGTGGCTCGACTCCACCGGCCCCACGCTGGGCATCCACCTCGGCATGTCGGGCAAGATCGTCTTCGTCGACGAGGCGGGCCTGGAGACGGACGGCGGCGACTACTGGCAGCGCGGCCGCGCGCGGGGCGACCACCGGTTCACGCGCTTCTCGCTGACGTTCGGCGACGGTACCCGCCTGCTGCTGGTCGACCCGCGCCGCCTCGGACGCGTCCGGCTCGACCCGCCCGTGGAGCGCCTGGGCCCGGACGCGCGCGACATCACCCCGGCGCAGTTGCGGGCGGCCCTGTCCCGCGGGAGCGCCCCGGTGAAGGCGCGGCTGCTGGACCAGGAGGCCGTGGCCGGCGTCGGCAACCTGCTCGCCGACCAGGTGCTGTGGCTGGCGAAGGTGAACCCGTCGCGGCCCGTCGACGCGCTCACGAAGGCCGAGGTGGACCGGCTGCACCGCGCGCTGCGCAAGGCGGTGGAGTCGGCCATCGCGGGCGGGGGCGTGCACACGCTCTCCGTCGTCCCGGCCCGGCACGAGGGCGGCGAGTGCCCGCGCTGCCACACGGCGATGCGCCGCGCGACCGTCGGCGGCCGCACGACCTGGTGGTGCCCGCGCGAGCAGCCCTGACGGTGCGGGTCAGCCGCGAGGGCCGGGCCGGGCGGCGGCTGCCACCCGGCCCGGCCCGGCGATCAGGACGGGTTCACCCACAGCGGGAGGTACGCGTACCCGGAGTAGAGCCCGGCCGCGGTCCGGCTGCGGACGTTCAGGCCGTGCGAGTAGGACGACTCCGGCGTCCAGGTGATGGTGGCCTTGCCGTCGGGGCCCGCGGCGACCGTCTGCTCCGGGGCGCCGTCGAACGAGTACAAGAACTCCGTGCTGCCACCGAGGTGCGCCGTGAACGTGAACGAGGCGGTCTGGCCGACGTTGCCGCCGTCGGGCCAGTGGTAGATGTCGGACTCGATGGTCGGCTCCAGGGCCTTCACCCGGAAGTTGGTGTAGGCCCAGTCCGACACCAGCCCGTTGGCGCTCGTGGTGCGCACCCTCAGGCTGACCCAGCCGCCCGCGGGGTTCGCGTACTGCTCCGGCGTCCAGTGCACCGTGGCCGTACCGTCCGCGCCCGCCGCGACCGTCTGCTGCGGCTCGCTGCCGAACACGTACTGGTACGACACCACGTTCGCCGCCGTCGGGCGGAACTGGAACGCGCCCTCGATGCCCGGCCCGCCGCCGCCGTCCGGGTCGCCGAGCGGGTAGTCCGCCGACGACACCACCGGCGCGATCGAGGCCGGGTAGAACGCCCAGCCCGCCTCCTCCGACTCGGTGCCGTCGGCCGTCCGGCTGATCACCGTGATGGAGTTGCCGCTCGCCGACGTCGGCGTGTAGGGCACCGTGATCGAGCCGTCCGGGCCGGCCGGGATGGTCTGCGCGGGCTGCTCGTTCTCCTGGTACTGGTTGAACTGCACCACGTACTCGACCACGCCGTGCATGTGCGGCTTGATCGTGAACGAGCCCGGGGTGCCGACCGGCTTGCCCTGGGTGCCGTCGAAGGGCCACTCGGCCGACTCGATGAACGGCCGCGAGTCGATCAGCAGCCACAGCGAGCTGGTGCCCGACTTCACGCCGGCCGCCGTGGTGCCGAAGACCGTGAAGACCGTGCCGCTGACGGTCGGG
Source organism: Dactylosporangium thailandense (assembly GCF_059739745.1). Lineage (NCBI taxonomy): Bacteria > Bacillati > Actinomycetota > Actinomycetes > Micromonosporales > Micromonosporaceae > Dactylosporangium > Dactylosporangium thailandense. The sequence continues at coordinate 11,124,047 of NZ_AP029195.1, read as the reverse complement.
GTGATCTGCACCTGGGCCGTGCCGTCCGCGGCCGCTGCGACCGTCTGGGCGGGGGCGTCGTCGAGCTGGTAGGTGTAGCTCACCGTGCCGGGCAGGTTGGGCCGCAGCGTGAGGTGGTGCGTGTCGCCGAGCCACGCGTCGGGGTCCGCGTCCTCGATCGCCGGCGCGGTGTTGCGCACCCAGATGCGGTACGTGACCTGGTCCGAAGAGTTGCCGGCCCGGTCGATGCTGCGCACGTTGAGGAACACGATCCCGGCCCGCGACGGGGCGAACTGGATCGAGGCCGGCCCGCCGAGCGTCGGCGCGGCGACGTACTGGTACGTGTTCCCCTCGCCGTAGGCGTACCCGACGACGTCGGACACCCCGTTCGCCGAGAACGTGACGGTGCCCGGGATGCCGGGGCCGCCGTGCTGCTGGTTGTCCGACGGGTAGTCCGTGGACGAGACGACCGGCGCCTGGCCCGGCCGCGTGGTGTCGACGGTGAACCGGCACTCCTCGCTCCACGGCGACACGTCCACGTCGTCGCGCCCGCGCGCGGCCACCGCGTAGGTGACGCCGTCCTGCAGGATGCCGCCCGGAATCCCGCTCCAGGCCCGCGCGGGCGCGTAGCCGGCCCACACCTCGGGCAGCTCGACGCGCGCCTGCGGCTGGTCGACGGGCCACACCGCGAACGTCGCGTAGGCGATGTCCCCGCCCCCGCCGTCGTTGACGTCGGGGTCCGTGAGCAGCGCGTTCAACGTCGGCGTGGTCGTGGTGATGTAGAGCGGCTTGGTCCCGTCACACGAGCGCCCGTCGACGGTGAGCTGCGTGGGCACGCCCGGCGTCGAGTTGGCCTTGATGACCAGCGCCGGGTCGTTCTCGATCCGCCGCCCGTAGCGCGGATCGTTCTCGAGCCGCTCGGGCACCCGCAGCTCGAGCGTGATCGTCGTCTTCCCCGCCGCGAGCGCGTCGCGCACCACGTTGCCGAGGTCGACGCCGATGTACCCCGACGGGCACACCGTCCCGCCGATGTCCGCGACCTTGGTCCGCTCGCGCGGCGGACGGTTCCACGACGCGTTCGACGCCACCGGATCGGTGGTCCACAGCTGCCAGCTGCGCGCCTTGCGGCAGTCGTTGGCCTGCGTCTCGGCGGCGACGAAGCCGGTCGCGATGATGCGCTGGCCCTTGTACTGGCTGATGTCGTACGTGAAGTACGACCGGGACTTGTGCTTGCCGTTCGTGTCCTTCCAGGCCCCGATCGGCGCGTCGGTGCTCTGGTTGACGTAGGCCTTGTTGGGCGCCCTGGAGTCGGTGTAGACCCAGCTGGTGGGGCGGAGCGCGCGCTGGTTCGTGGCGTGGGCCGCGTCCGGGACGACGACGAGCGCCCCGACGAACCCGACGACGACCGAGACGAGCCCGGCTACCGTGCGTTTCGCTGACATTGAAGAATTGCACCCCCGTGAATCGACGAATGCCGACAAGGACGATAGACCTGCGGCACCCGGGGTGTCGTCCCGTTATCTCCAATGTGGACAGAGCGCCCGAAGCCCGACCAATCCAGCGAACCAGCCTCCGGACCACCCGGCCTACCCCTCGGCCCCGGCGGGCTCCTATGGTGGATGTCGATCTCGGGAGGGGCAGGACGTGACCGCAGACGACAAGGCACCCGTGCCGGTGTGGACGCTCGCCACGGAGGCCGTGAGCGTGCCGGACGTGCTGGGCGACGAGGGCCTGACACCGGCCCGGCTCGACGAGCTGAGAACCGCCCTGGTGACCCTCGCGGACTCCCCCATCGCCACGCTGGAGGCGCATCCGTCGCCGGCCGAGCGCGACCGCAACGGTGGGATTCCCCTGCATGCGGCCAGCCCGCTCGCCCAGCAGCTATCGCAGCTCATCACCCAGACGGCGAGATCGGCCCCGCGGGCGCTGAACGTCGGCGCCACCGGTGAGGTGCTCTACCGAATGGTGGTCCCGGCCAAGGTCGCCGCCCAGTTCGGTCAGGGACTCGTCCGGCCCATGGTTTCGAGGGCGGTGGCGGGAGGCATTCGCGGCCCGCTGGTCGGCTCCACCGGCATCATCAGGGCCGGCGCCTCGTTCGTGCCCGTTGGCGGCAAGGCCGCGGTCGCGGGCGCCGCGACCGGCTCGGCAACCACGGCCGGCGTGGCCGCGGCCGGCGCCGGAGCGTTGACGGTGGCCGCGCCGCTGGTGCTGATGGCCGTCGCGGTAGGCGTCAGCGCCTACGCCGACCACCAGCGCCAGCAGGCGATCGAGCGCATCACCGTCCTCCTGGAGCAGTTGCAGGAGGACGGCCTCGAGAAGGAACGCAGCGAGCTGGACGGTTGCCGCGACGCGATCGACAAGGCGACGTCGATCCTCCTCGACCAGGGCAGAATCGGCCTGTCGCTGGGGCTGGACTCCTCGTCCTACGCGATCAGCACCGCGATCGAACGCACCAAGCGCCGGCTCGTGAAATGGCAGGACGCGCTGGCCACGCTGCCCGACGGCCCGGTCGAGGTCACGGCGCTGACGAAGTCGTTCCCGGGCATCAACGAGGAGGGCGGCACATTCCGCGCCCACTTGGAGCTGGCGCGGCTCGCCATCGCCCTCAAACGCCGGGTGCTCGTGCTGCAGGCGGTCGAACACGCACAACTGGTCGGATCGGACAATCCGTTCAAGAGCTTCGTCGGGACGCTGCAGGACGACGAGCGCCGCGTCGGCGAGCTGGAATTGGGCATCGACTCGGTCCTGCTGCGACTCTCGACGCTCGAGCTGAAGCGGTACGGCGGTATCCGGAGCATCATGTTCACGCCGGGCGAGGTCGACGAGCTGCTCAGGACCGCATATCGCCTGCGCGCCCTGGGCGACGGCCTCACCGTGGGATCCCACCGGGCCGACGTCGCCATCGAGATCGAACGCAGCGGCGACGGCTCGCTCGTGGTGTTCCCCGCCGCCGCGACCTGATCGATCTGCGCTATGAGGCCGGCCGCAGCACCGGCCGGCCGTCCACCGTGGACTCCGTCAACCGCTCCGACGCGTCCAGCAGGCCCGTCAGGTGCCGTCGGCCTTCCTCGCCGGACATGCCGTCGGGCAGCGCGATGTGCGCCAGGGCCGCCTCGTGGATCTCGGCGCGGAACGCGTACCGGAACTCCTCGTCGCCGGCGTAGGTCAGCGCGACCCGGCCGGTCCAGTCGATGCGGTGCCGGCCGGAGCCGTCGCCGGTGAACGTGACCGCGTGGTCGGCGACCGAGTCGTGCCCGAGCAGGTACACGTTGAACGCCGGCGGGGCATCCGGATCCTCGATCGGCAGCGGGTCGGCGGTCAGTCGCCGCGGTAGAGGATCGGCGAGCCGGAAGGATCGGCCCGGCGTCGCGGCGAGCAGCCCGGTCGCGTCCTCCCACGTCGCGGAGGACAGCGTGCAGCGGTGATAGTTGTTCCAGACGATCGGGGCGGCCCAGTCGGCGACGTCCTCGTCCTCGATGTCAGGGGCGTCGAACTCCTCGTCGTAGAGGGCCGTCTGCAGCGTCAGGTCGAACCAGAGCCGCCCCGACCGATCGAGCCGGCCCGTCCAGAGGAACTCGGTGAGGCGGTGGCCGTCCGGCCACGGGTTGCCGGGAAACCAGATCCTGCCGCGCACGACGGTGGACCATACCGGCTCATGGCACCACGCATCGTGCTCGAGTACGGCGGCCGGCAGCCGGTCGTCGCCTACGGCCGCAACTGCGCCTGGGACCAGGACGGTGCGGTGCGCTACCACGGCGACATCCGCAAGATCACGGCGTACTGGTCGGTCACGTTCCGGGACTGAGCGGGACCGGCCGGTCGTGACGGCTCGGCATCATCGATCTTCGACGCCGAGGTCGGCCCGCATGGCCGCCCGCAACTCGTCGCGGCGCCGGTCGACGATCTTCGCCTGCTCGTCCCACGCCGCTCGGTCACCGCTGTACGCGACGGGCTCGAGGTCCCCGAACTGGGCCGCGTTGTACGCCTGAGCGAGCTCGCGCACCTGCGCGCCCGCGCTGATGGTCAGGTACAGATAGGCGTCCTGCAGCGCGATCACGGCCGGCCGGGTGCGCTCCGTGGGATCGAACTGCTCGCCCCGCCGCGTCATCCGGGACACCTCCTCCAACGCCTGGAAGAAGCGGTTGGCGGCCACGAGGTAGGCGTGGCATGCGGCCCGGAGCTCGTCACGTCTCGCCCGCACGCCGGCCTCGTCGGCCGCCCGCGACCGCGACCGCTCGCTCCAGCGCTGGTTGAGCGCCGCCGTGCCGATGCTCATCGCTCCGGTCAGCAGCACACCGCCGAGCGCCCCGACCAGCGCGAGCACGGCGGCGGTCGAGCTCCCGTCCGTCATGCGCGCATCCTAGGTCAGCACCGGCGGCCCGGACAGGCGCGAGCGGTGCAGCCTGCGCTCAGGCGGTTGCCGGCGGAATAGGACCGGGCCGGTCGATGAACAGCTGGCGTACAAAGGACATGCGTTCTCGTCCGAGTGCGGCGTGGTACCGCACGATGTGCGGCGTGAGAATCGCGCACTTCTGCGACAGCCACCCAGGACGCTCCGACGGCGTCGCGACCTCGGTGGCCGCCACGGTGTCCCTGCTGCGCGCCGCCGGCCACGAGGTTCAGGTCTACCAGCCCGCCCCGCTGCTGCGCGGCCGGCAGGAGCCCTGTGGCGTGCGGTCCGTCCCGGTGCCGTTGCGCAACATCCGGGTCGGCCTGCCCCACTTCAGCGGCATGCGCCCGGTCCCGCACATCGTGCACGTGCACACCCCCGGGCCGGTGGGCATCGGCGGGCTGCGGTACGCCCGGGCGCACGACCTCCCCGTGGTGATGACCTGGCACACGGACCTGCTCGCGTACTCCGCGCACTTCATGGAGATCCAGTTCGGCGCGGCCCACGCGGCGCAGCGGCTCGCGCTCGGCTGGACCGTGCGCGACTACCTGCGCCTCGCGCGGTCCGGGACCGAGCGCCGGGCGCAGCTGCTGCGGCTCGCGCAGGAGTTCATGGACCGCACGAACGTGGTCATCGCGCCGTCGGCGAAGACGGCCGCGGGGCTGGCCGAGTTCGAGCGGCTTCCCCCGGTGTGGACGGTCCCGACGTCGATCCAGCTCGCCGACTGCCCGCTGGGCCGGACCGAGCTGCGGCGTTCCCTGCGGATTCCCGAGAACGCCCCGGTTGTACTGGCGGTCGGCCGGGCCACCAAGGAGAAGGACCCGGCGCTCCTGCTGGCCTCGTTCGCCCGGCTGCTGCGCCACGTGCCCAACGCGCGGCTCGTCATGGTCGGCGTCAAGCAGAACCGGATCAACGTGATCCGACTCGCCCGCCAGGCCGGCGTCGCCCACGCGCTGCGACTGGTGCGGCCGGTGCCGCACAGCCGGATGGCGGCGTACTACGGCATGGCCGACGTCCTCGCGTTCGCCTCCACCACCGACACCCAGGGCCTGGTCATGCTCGAGGCGGAGGCGGCCGGGCTGCCGGTCGTGCTCGCGGACGCGGCGCTGGCGGAGCGCCCGAACCAGGACTCGAAGCGGCTGTCCACCGCGCCCGACGCGGACTCGTTCGCGGCCGGGCTCGCGAAGGTCCTCACCGACCCCCGGCTGCACCGCGAGGTGGCCGAGGCCGGGCGCGCCGCGGCGGACGCGTACTCCGCCGAGCACTACCTCGGCCACCTCATGGCCGCGTACCGGTACGCACAGACGGCCAAGCGCCCGGATCAGGGTGCGGCCAGCGCCTCGGTCGGGGCGAGCCGGGCGGCGCGGACGGCGGGATAGAGTCCCGCGATCGCGCCGATGAGGAGCGTGGCGGCGACCCCACCGGCCGTCGCCCACGCCGGCACCACCGTCGGCCAGTCGCGCGTGGTGGCGTACAAGGCCGTCACCCCGATCCCCGTCGTGACCCCGCCGATGCCGCCGAGGGCGGACAGCAGCAGCGACTCGGCGAGGAACTGCACGAGGATCTGCCCGCGGGTCGCCCCGAGGGCGCGGCGCAGCCCGATCTCCGAGCGCCGCTCCAGCACCGAGATGACCATCGTGTTGGCCACCCCGACGCCGCCGACCAGCAGCGCGACCGCGCCGAGGCCGAGCAGCAGGCCGGTGAAGGTCTTGTCGGTGGCCTGCCGCGCGGCGAGCGCGTCGGAGGGGCGCGAGACCTTCACGGTGCCGGGCGCGGCCGGGTTCGCGGTGCGGGCGAGGACCGCCTGGACCGCCTCGACCTGGTCGTCCTTCGAGCGGGTGTAGACGGTCGTCGGGTGCCCGTCGAAGGCCGTGTACGTCGCCGCCGCCTCCCACCCGATGAGCGCCGACGCGTCCAGTTCGGGCGCCAGCGGTACCGGATCAAGAATCCCGATCACCGTGAACCATCGCGCGTGGATGTAGACCTGGACCCCGTCGCCGGCCGCGTAGATGCCCAGGCGCCGGGCCGCCGCGTCGCCGAGCACCACCGCCGGGAACTTCGCGGTCGCCGCGTTCAGCCACGTGCCGGAGGCCATCGTGGCGCCCACGGTCCGGGGCAGGTCCAGCTGGGCGGCCCGCAGCGTGATCGCGTTGGTCTGCCCCGCGGGGATCTGGTCGGAGCGGTACACGTGCACGTCCGCGACCTTCCCGACCGCCGACACCTCGGTGACCGGCCCGATGCGCCCGATCATCTCCACCGACTCGTCCGGCAGCGTGGCGTTGTCGCCGAAGATGTCGTTGCCGGGCGCGACCGTGAGCAGGTTGGTGCCGAGCGTGGCCAGGCGGCGGTCGAGCTCGGCCCGGCTCGACGAGGAGATGCCGACGACGGCGACCATCGCGGCGATGCCGATCGCGATCCCGAGCGCGGAGAGGAACGCGCGCATCGGGCGGGTACGCAATCCGGCGCCCCCGACCCGGACCACGTCAGCGGGGGGCCAGCCGCGCCGGCGCCAACGACGTCGTCATCCTCGACCACCTCCCCGTCGCGCATGCTGACCTGCCGCGGCAGGCTCGCCGCGATCTGCCGGTCGTGGGTGATGACGAGGATCGTGGTGCCGGCCCGATGCAGCTCCCCGAGCAGCCGCATCACGCCCGCCCCGGCGGCCGAGTCGAGGTTGCCGGTCGGCTCGTCGGCGAGCAGGATGGCCGGCTCGCCGACGACCGCCCGGGCGATCGCGACCCGCTGCCGCTCGCCGCCGGACAGCTCGTGCGGCAGATGGTCGAGCCGGTCCCCCAGCCCGACCCGCACGAGCGCCTCCTCGGCCCGGCGGCGCCGCTCGGCCCGCGGCGGGCCCGCGTAGAGCAGCCCGTCGGCGACGTTGTCCAGCGCGGCCTGGCCCGGGGCCAGGTGGAACTGCTGGAACACGAAGCCGATCCGCCGGGCCCGCAGCGCCGACAGCCGGCGGTCGCGCAGTCCCGCGACCTCGTGGCCGTCGATGCGCACCGTGCCGGCCGACGGGCGGTCGAGGGTACCGATGAGATGCAGCATCGTGCTCTTGCCCGAGCCCGAGGGCCCGACGATGGCCAAGAACTCGCCCGCGGAGACGGTGAGGCTGACGTCGCGGACCGCGACGACCCCGCCCGGATACTCCTTGCGCACCGAGTCCAGCTCGACGACGGGCGTCATCCCGGCATCCCGACGACCGTGCCGGCGTCGATCCCGTCGCCGGTCACCTCGACCCGGCCGGACGCGAAGAGGCCCAGCTCGACCGGGACGACCCTGGTCGTACCGCCGGAGACCACCTGCACCCCGTAGCCGCCCTCGGCCAGGGCGAGCAGCGCCTGGACCGGCACCGCGAGCACGTTCTCCCGGCGGCCCGCGGTGAACGTGACCGCGACCGTCATCTGGTCCAGCCCGTCGAACGCCTTCGCGTCGTCGGGGGTGATCGTGAGGCGGTACTTCGTCTGTGCCGCGTTGTTCCCCTGGGCCGGCTGGATGACCGTCTGCACCACGGCGATCTTCCCCGTGACGCTGCGGCCGTCCGGCAGCTTCGCGGTGACCGCGCTGCCGGACTTGGCCAGCCGCACATCCGACGTCTCCAGATCGACCGTCACGACCGGGACCGTGGAGGTGTACGCGAGAATCGCGCCCCCGCTCGGATCGCCCGCCTCGGCCTTGTGCTCCTCGACGCGGACGGCGCCGGTGGAGTAGACGACCCGGCCCGGCTCCACCGTGCCCGTCTTGGTGATGCCGAGGTCGCCCTGCCACTTGCGCACCGCGCTCGCCGTGGCCGAGGAGTAGGTGTCGTCGACGGTGAAGCCGGTGTACCCGAGCGCGGCCAGGTTCTCCTCGAGCTGCCTGACGTCGGGGCCCTCGGCGCCGACGGTCAGGGCGCGGTACGACGGCATCGAGCCGTACAGCAGCACGACCGGCGTGTCGTCGGTCCGGTAGAGGGCCTGTCCCCGCTGCACCACCGTGCCGACGGCGGGCACCTCGGTCAGCGTGCCCGCGCCCCGGCCGGTGAGGGTCCGGCTGTCGCCGTGGCCGAGCTTGCCGTCGTGGCTCTCGGTGTCGACCAGCGTCTGCCGGGTCACCTGGGCGGTCTTCGCCGGCAGCGCGCCCTTCGCGGCCCCGGCGTCGTGGGTGCCCGACGGCAGCCCGAGCCCGGCGGCCGCGGCGGCCCCGACCGCGGCCACCGCCGCCACCCCGAAGATCACCCGGCCCGTGCGCCCGCGCCGGCGGCGGTTGCTCATGCCCCGCCCTCCTGATCTCCAGCCTCGTCGTCCTCGCCGGCCGGGCGTTTCGGCTGGTACTGCTCGCACGCCTTCTCGGCCGCCTTCATCTGCTCGCCGCGGGGGTCGATGCCGAGCTTGTCGCTGTCGAGCATGATCCCGCCGTCCTCGCTCGGGTCCGGGAAGTTCGTGATCCCGTGCTCCCGCATGCACTGCGCGAACTTGCGCAGCTTCTCCTGGTCGGCCGGGTCCACCTTGGGCGGCTGCCCGCCGTTGGGCATGAACTGCTTGCACTCGGCCTGGGCGGCGTCGACCTTGGCCTTGTCGGTGCCCTCCGGGATCGTGATGTTGACCCCGTTGCCCTCGAACTGCGGGTCGTCCATCGGGATGCCGTGGTCGCGCATGCACTGGGCGAACTTGAGCAGCGCCTCCTGCTCGGCCTGCCGGTCCCGTTTGCCGCTGCCGGTGGCGCTCGCCGTCGGTCCGGCCTTGCCGTCGCCCGCGGTCGCCACGCCGTCGTCGCCGCCCGTGCCCTTGGCGCAGCCGGCGGCGGTGAGCACGAGCAGCAGGCCGAGCACGAGGCTGGTCCTGATGCGCATGATGCCCTCCATGGAAGAGTTCACTTGTGGATAACTGGCCCCTGCAGTCAAGGGCCGCCCGCGTCAACCGGCCGTAACTGTGGACGATGACGCCGAAGTGACACCGCGGCGCGGGACCATGGCAGGCATGCGGATTCTGGTGGTCGAGGACGAGCCGCTGCTGGCCGAGACGGTCGCGCAGGGGCTGCGGCGGGAGACCCACGCCGTCGACGTCGTCCACGACGGGGCGGCGGCGCTGGAGCGGCTCGACGTGAACGACTACGACGTCGTGGTGCTCGACCGCGACCTGCCGGTGCTGCACGGCGACGAGGTCTGCCGCGAGCTGGCCCGGCGCGAGTCGGCGGCCCGGGTGCTCATGCTGACCGCGGCCGCCGACATCGACGACCGGGTGGCCGGGCTCGCGCTGGGCGCCGACGACTACCTGCCGAAGCCGTTCGCGTTCCGCGAGCTGGCCGCGCGGGTGGCCGCGCTCGGCCGGCGGGCCCGCCCGGCCGCGCCGCCGGTGCTGGAGCGGGCCGGGATCCGCCTCGATCCGCATCGGCGGGAGGTGTATCGCGAGGGCCGATACGTCCCGCTGTCGCGCAAGGAGTTCGCGGTGCTGGCCGAGCTGCTGCGGGCCGACGGCGGCGCGGTCTCGGCCGAGCAGCTGCTGGAGAAGGCCTGGGACGAGCACGCCGACCCGTTCACGCACACCGTGCGCATGACCATCCTGAAGCTGCGGCGGAAGCTGGGCGAGCCCGCCGTGGTGCTGACCGAGCCGGGAGTGGGGTATCGCATCCCATGAGGAAGATGACCATCCGCACCCGGCTGACCCTGGTCGTCGGCGGGGTGCTGCTCGCCGGCGGCCTGCTGCTGCTCGGCATCACCTACCTGCTGGTCTTCCAGCAGCTCGGCAGCAAGATCTTCATGGCGAAGAACGAGGGCATCGACGGCCTCCCGCCGCCCGGCGCGGCCGGCAACGTGATCTCGAACATCCAGGGCGAGATCCGCTCCGACGCGACCACGGCGGTGCTCACCCAGGGCTCGATCGCGCTCGCCGTGGTGGTCGTGATCGGGCTCGCGTTCAGCTGGCTCGTCGCCGGCCGGCTGCTGCAGCCCCTGCACCAGGTCACCGAGACCGCGCGGCGCATCGCCGGCGCCCCGGACCGGGGGCTGCACGAGCGGATCGCGCTCAGCGGCCCCGACGACGAGGTGAAGGAGCTGGCCGACACGTTCGACCTGATGATCGCCCGGCTCGACAAGTCCTTCGACGTGCAGCGGCGCTTCATCGCCAACGCCTCGCACGAGCTGCGCACCCCGCTCACGCTCAACCGCACGCTGCTGGAGGTCTCGACCGACCACCCGGAAGCGTCGCCGGAGCTGCGCCAGCTGGGCCGGACGCTGCTGGCCGTGAACGACCGGCACGAGCGGCTCATCGACGGTCTGCTGCTGCTCGCCCGCTCCGAGCGCGCGGTCGCCGACCGGTCCTATGTGGACCTCGCCGACGTCGTCGCCCACGTGACCGCCCTGCGGCAGGACGAGGCCGTGAAGGTGACGGCGACGGCGGACGAGGCCCCGACGAGCGGCAACGCGGTGCTCCTCGAGCGGCTCGTGCACAACCTGGTCGAGAACGGGGTGCGCCACAACGTGCCCTCCGGCGGCTGGGTGCACGCCGAGAGCGGCACGCGCCCGGACGGCGTCTACGTGACCGTGAGCAATACGGGGCCGGTGGTGCCGCCGTACGAGGTTCCCAACCTCTTCGAACCGTTCCGCCGCCTCGGCCCCGACCGCGCCGCGGGCTCCGGCGCGGGTCTTGGGCTCTCGATCGTCCGGGCGGTCGCGGCGGCCCACGGCGGCAAGGTCTTCGCCGACCCTCGCGACGGCGGCGGCCTCACCGTCACCGTGATCCTGCCCACGAGCCCGAGCAGCGAATATCCGACATGAGATTTTGCGAAGATCGGGCACACTCGGGGCATGTCCGCACCGCCGTCCTCCAACGAAGAGCTGCTCCGCCTGGTCAGATCCGGGGCTCGCGTCAAATACCTGCACTTCTGGGGCCACACGCCCCGCCCCGGTGGTGAGCTAGGACCGAGCTGCCTGAGCCAGTGGTGGCCGGCGCGCTTCGAGGTGGACGGTGTCGGGTTTCCGTCGGCCGAGCACTACATGATGTGGCGCAAGGCGAGGCTCTTCGGCGACGAGCAGACCGCGGCCCGCGTGCTGGGCGTCGCGCATCCGAATCAGGCCAAGAGCCTGGGTCGGACGGTCAAGGGCTTCGACGAGGACACCTGGGCCCGCGAACGCTTCGCGATCGTCACGGCGGCCAGCCGCGCCAAGTTCGACGCCGACGACACCCTGCGCGCATACCTGGTCGGCACCGGCGACCGCGTCCTGGTCGAGGCGAGCCCGCTGGACCGCGTGTGGGGCATCGGCCTGGCCGCGGACGACGAGGCGGCCCAGAACCCGGAGCGCTGGCGCGGCCTGAACCTGCTCGGCTACGCCCTCATGCACGCCCGCGCGGACCTGGCGGGTCGCTCATGACCGGTCCGGAGCGAAGGCATCAGGCAGCGCAGCTTTCAGCTCAGGCCACCGACGAGCGAAGCGAGGAGGGGGCATGAGCTCTCGGGATGAGATCCAGCCGCTTCCGGGATGGCTGGCCTGGCCGATCCGCGTCCTGGCCGTCATCTTCGTCGTCCCGTTCAAGCTGGCCTGGGACGCCTTCGCCTGGCTGATGCGCCGCCTGTGGAAATACGTGGGCGTGCCGCTGGTCAAATACGTCATCCAGCCCTTCCTGTACTACGTGCTCTGGCTCCCCCTGTACTACGTCGTCCTGGTCCCGCTGCACTGGATCGCGGTCAACCTGCTGTGGGTCCCGCTGGTGTGGTTCGCCAAGCACGTCCTGGTGCCGGTGGCGAAGGGCCTCTGGTGGCTGCTCAGGGCCACGGCCCCGTTCTGGAACCTGCTGGGCCGAATCCTGCTGGAGGTGGCCAAGGCCGTCGGCTGGGTCATGACCCGCATCTACCGCTACGTGCTCACCCCGATCGGCAAGGCGATCGCATTCGTGTGGCGCTGGGTCGTGGTCCCGATCGGCCAGGCCATCGCCTGGGCGTGGAACCATTCGGTGGTACTGCTCTGGCGCTACCTGGTGGTCATCCCACTGAGGTTCGTGTGGCGCAACCTGGTGGTGCCCCCGGCCCGCTGGGTGCACACGTGGGTCCTACGCCCGATCGCCGACACGACCCGCCGCGTCCTGGTAACCCTGGGCCTGCGCGAACCACAACGCCGCGCTCCCGCCCGGACCCGCCCGCCGTCCTCCCCTTCCCGGAACCGGTCCCGCCCCCTGCGCCGCGGCCCACGCTAACCACAGCCGCACCTCAAACGCTTCCGGCCTCGCGCTCCAAACCAGCGCGAGGCCGGAAGCCACAGACGGAGCCCAGCCCTCTGCCCGTCCCCCGCGGCTCCCCCTGCCGAACCAGCGACAATCTCGTCGCCCGCGCCGATCCCGGCCATGCTCGCGCACCTTCAATGCGCCGGTCGAGGACCACGTCCGCCGCGCAGCCATCGCGCCCACCGGTCAACCGTCGCAGCCACACGACCCCCGGGCTTCCCCTTGAGGTGTGGACACCCTGAGACTGGATGTTGGTCCAGAGGAAGGGGTGTCCCCGTTGGGGCGTCCATCGAAGTACACGGAAGAGTTTCGGCATGATGCGGTCGAGTTGGTTCGCTCGTCGGGCCGGCCGATCAATGAGGTCGCTCGTGAGCTGAGCATGAGTCACGAGACGTTGCGGAACTGGGTCCGTCGGCAGGACCAGCCGGCGCGGCCGGAGGGTGCGGGATTGTCGGTGGCGGACAAGGACGCCGAGATCGCCCGGCTGCGCGCCGAGGTCCCTGAGCTGCCGGTGGAGAAGGAGATCGTGCGTAAGGCGGCCGCCTATTTCGCGAAGGAGATGGATTGGTGACCAGCCGCTTCCGATTCATCTCCACCCACCGGGCCTCGTATGGCGTGAAGCGGCTGTGCCGGCTCCTGGCGGTGTCCCGGTCCGGGTTCTACCGCTGGATCGCCGCCGAACCGGGCCGCCGTGACCGGGCCGCGGCCGAGGACCAGCTCGCGGAACAGATCGCCGCCGTCCACGCCGATTCCGGCGGCAGCTACGGATCACCGCGGGTCACGGCTGAGCTGCGTGCCCAGGGTGTCCGGATCAAACGCAAGCGGGTGGAACGGGTTATGCGCCGGCGTGGCATCGCTGGGCGGCACCTGCGCTGCCGGCGGCGCACGACGGTGGTGGACCTGGCCGCGATGCCGGTGACGGATCTGCTTCGCCGGGACTTCACCGCCACCGCGCCGGATCGGCGATGGTGCGGCGATATCACGTATCTGCGCGTCGGTGGTGGCTGGCTGTTCCTGGCCACGGTCATCGACATCGCCACCCGCCGGCTCGTCGGCTGGTCGATCAACACCCATATGCGCACCAGCCTCGTCGCTGACGCCCTCGAGGCTGCGGTCGCCGCTCGTGGCGGCCGGGTCAACGGGGTCATCTTCCATTCGGACAAGGGATCGCAGGGCGAATTCAACCGATCGTCGCAACACCTTCATCGCGGAGGTGGGCGATGGGTAGGAACACGAAGCTGGAGCGGGTGCCGGAAGGGGCGCGGAGGCAGTGGGCGGCGGACCGGGCGTTGCGGGCGCCGATGCGGTCGCCGGGTCGGCCTGAGCCGTCACGCGCGGTGCAGCGGCAGTTCTGGCGGCTGATCGCGACGGGGGTCACGACGGTCGAGGCGGCGCTTGATGTTGGCGTGTCGTGGCCGGTGGGGGCGCGCTGGTTTCGGAACGCTGGAGGCATGCCGCCGATCAGCCTGGACGAGCCTTCGGGCCGCTATCTGTCCTTCGCCGAACGGGAGGAGATCGCGCTGCTGCGGGCGCAGGGCAAGGGCGTGCGGGAGATCGGCCGCAGGATCGGCCGCGACGCGGGGACGATCTCGCGTGAGTTGCGGCGCAACGCCGCAACACGCGGCGGCAAGCTGGAGTATCGGGCTGTGGTGGCGCAGTGGAAGGCACAGCAGGCGGCCAAGCGTCCGAAGACAGCCAAGCTGGTGTCGAATCCGCGGCTGCGCGAATACGTCCAAGAGCGCCTGAGCGGCAGCGTCCGCCAGCCTGGCGGCGAGCTCGTGACCGGGCCGAGGGCTCGGGCCTGGAAGGGACGCAACAAGCCCCGCCGGGAGGACCGCCGCTGGGCGACCGCGTGGAGCCCGGAACAGATCAGCAACCGGTTGCAGCTGGACTTCCCGGATGATGAGTCCATGCGCATCTCGCATGAGGCGATCTACCAATCGCTGTTCATTCAGGGCCGGGGCGCGCTCAAGCGTGAACTGGTCGCGTGTCTGCGCACCGGCCGGGCACTGCGGGTGCCGCGCGCCCGGGCCCGGCAACGCCGCGACGGCATGGTCACCCCCGAAGTGATGATCAGCCAACGGCCGGCCGAGGTCGAAGACCGGGCCGTGCCCGGACACTGGGAAGGTGACCTGATCATCGGGCTGGACAGGTCCGCGATCGGGACCCTCGTGGAACGAACCACCCGCTTCACCATGCTGCTGCACCTGCCCCGCATGGACGGTTGGGGCGTCGAAGCGCGGTCGAAGAACGGCCCGGCCCTGGCCGGACACGGCGCCGAAGCCGTCCGCGAAGCGATCGCCGCGACGATCACCGCCCTGCCCGAGCAGTTGCGCCGCACGCTCACCTGGGACCGCGGCAAAGAACTCGCCCAGCACGCGAAGCTGACGATCGACACCGGCGTGCAGGTCTACTTCGCCGACCCGCACAGTCCATGGCAGCGCGGCACGAACGAGAACACCAACGGGCTGCTCCGGCAGTACTTCCCCAAAGGCACAGACCTCGCCCGCTGGAACACCAGTGAACTCGAAGCGGTCGCCGCAACGCTGAACAGCCGGCCACGCAAAGCGCTCGAGTGGAAGACGCCTGGCGAAGCCTTCAACGAGCTGTTATCGTCCACTCAGGACAGTGGTGTTGCAACGACCGGTTGAAACCGGTCAGTACAGCAGCACCGCCTTCGCCGCGGTCTGCGACCGGCACGGTGTGCGCCGCTCGACTGGCCGGACCGGCACGTCGTATGACAACGCACTCGCCGAAGCGTTCTTCGCCACCCTCAAACGCGAACTCGACGTCGACCGCCGCACCTGGACATCCGAAGCCGACGCCCGCCGCGACCTGTTCCGCTGGATCGCGTTCTACAACCACCGCCGACGCCACTCAGCCCTCGGCTACCACAGCCCCGCCGACTATGAACGAACCCTGGAATCAGTGCCCCTGCAACAGATTGCGGCATAGCCAATGTTCATCTATATCTATCTTGCCTCATTGCCCCCTGACGTGGATCGAGACGACATCGAGGACGAACTACAGGAGATAGACGGATTCGACGTAGTCGGAGCCGGCACCGGAGCGGACTTCGTCAACCTTGACGTTGAGGTTGGCGATGCTGTTCCGCGGGAGTGGGCGCTCGCCACCGTCGCCGAGATCCTCCGAAATCTCAGGTCGCACACCGGAGCATACGTAAGGGTGTCGGACACTGGCGAGCGCATCGCGTTAGGCGACATCGCGTAGCGAGAGTCGGCTTCCTATGCTGAACCGATCGCGGCAAACCCGGTGTCCACATCCCGGGGGAATCCCACCCCGCGGGCCGCAAGACCAATCATTTGCCACCACCCACAGCGGACCCAACACCACGGCCACCCGACCCTCGCCTCACGTAAAACCGAGAACCCGCAACAGCGCAAGACCGACCGGCCCGGCAACCACACAACTACGCAAGACCAAATGCCGGCCAGCCGCACACAGTCGACCGGCGCCACCGCCACACCACTACGCGCCCCCGCGAGACCGAGCCGGCCGGGCGCGCACACCCGACCAACGCCGTGGGCCGTACCGCGCCAGCCGAAAGCGCGGCCACACGAAACCGCGACCAGCGAGCTGCGTGAGACCAAACCGGCCAGGCGCACGCAGTCGACCGACGCCGACTCCGCATCACTACACGAGCCGCGCGCGACCGAAACAGGCTGGGCGCGTACAGCCGACCGACGCCGACCTCGCAGCACCACGCAAGCCGCGCGACACCGAAGGCCCGACCGCGCGGCTACACCGCCACACCAGCTGTGGCCGGGGGCGAGAACCGGCTAGGCGCCTGCAGCCAAGCAACGCCGCACCGCACGAACCAGCGAGCCGCGCGGGACCGACAACCGGCCGGCTGAGCGTCACGGCCACACAAACCCGTGACCCGCGAGCCACGCGCGGCCGAAACCGGCGAGCCGCACGCAGCCGCAAGGCACCGCCGCCACCCCACGCTGAGCCAGGCGATACCGAAAGCCCGGCCCGAACGGCGGCGCAGCCATACCGCCGCACGCCAGCGGGAGGGGCCAAAAGAGTGGCTGGTTGGGCGGCCACGGCGAGCCAAGCAATGCCACGCCGCAGAACCAACGAGGCGCGCGGGACCAACAACCGGCCGACTGGGGCGCCCGCAGCCAAGCAACGCCACACCGCACAAACCAACGAGCCGCACGGGACCGATAACCGGCCGGCTGGGCGTCACGGCCACACAAACCCGTGACCCGCGAGCCACGCGCGGCCGAAACCGGCGAGCCGCACGCAACCACAAGGCACCGCCGCCACTCCACGCTGAGCCAGGCGATACCGAAAGCCCGGCCCGAACGGCGGCGCAGCCATACCGCCGCGCGCGAGCGGGCGGGGCCGCAAGAGTGGCTGGTTGGGCGGCCACGGCGAGCGGGGCCGCGGGGTCGCGGCGAGCGGGGCCGCGGGGTCGCGGCGAGCGGCACCGCAGGGGTCGCGGCGAGCGGCACCGCAGGGGTCGCGGCGAGCGGCACCGCAGGGGTCGCGGCGAGCGGCACCGCAGGGGTCGCGGCGAGCGGCGCCGCAGGGGTCGCGGCCCCGCGACCCCCGGCCCGAAGTAGGCCGAGGGTCGCGGGGCGCGGTTCAGCCGACCGGCGCCGGCTCGCGCGTCGCCGGAGTCGACGGGCGCTCGACGTCGACGTGCGGCAGGAGCCGGTCCAGCCAGCGCGGCAGCCACCAGTTCGCCCGGCCCAGCAGTGCCATCGTCGCCGGCACCAGGACCAGTCGCACCAGCGTGGCGTCGATGAACACGGCGACGGCCATCCCGACACCGATCATCTTCACGGTCACGTCCGGGTCGAGGGCGAAGCCGACGAACACCGCGACCATGATGGCCGCCGCGCTGCTGATCACGCGCCCGGTAGCGGCGAGGCCGCGGACCACGCTGCCGCGGGCGTCCCCGGTCGCGAGCCAGTCCTCGCGGACCCGGCCCAGCAGGAACACCTCGTAGTCCATCGAGAGGCCGAAGAGGACGGTGAAGAGCAGGATCGGCACCCAGCTGGAGATCGCCACCGCGTGCGGCAGGCCGACCATGTGCGCGCCCGTGTCGGTCTGGAAGATCACGGTCATCACGCCGTAGGCGGCCGCGACCGACAGCAGGTTCATGGCGGCGGCCTTCACCGCGACCACCGGCGCCCGGAAGAGCACCGTGAGCAGCACCAGCGACAGCGCCACCACGAACGCGACGACGAGCCACAGCCGATCGGCGAGCCGGTCGGAGATGTCCGCGAACACCGCCACGAGCCCGGTCACGAGCACCCCGTCGGGCAGCACGTCCGCGCGCAGGTGCTCGAGCAGCCGGGAGGTCGCCTCGTCCTGCGGCCCGGTCGTGGGCTCGACCGCGATGACCGCCGCGGTGCCCTTCACCGCCGGCGGCGCCACGTTCGCGACGCCGGGATCGGTCCGCAGCCGCGCCACCAGACCGTCCAGGTCGGACACCTTGGCGGTGTCGACGGCGAGCAGCAGCGGCCCGTTGGCACCAGGGCCGAACTCGGCCGACACCAGGTCGTAGGCGAGCCGCGTCGTGTTCGAGGTCGGCTGGCTCCCGGCGTCCTGGGGCCAGGTACGCATGCCGAGCATGGGCGCGGCGAGGCCCGCGAGCACGACCAGGGACGCGAGCGCGGCGATCACGGGCCGGCGGCCGACGCCGGCGGCCCAGCGCGCGGTGAGGCCGAGCTTCGGGGTGCGCTCCACCGTGCCCTTGCGGACCTTGCGCGGCAGGACCCGGTGCCCCGCCAGGCCGCAGAGCGCCGGCACGAGCGTGACCGCCGCGGCCATCACGGCGACGACGGCGGCGAAGGTGGCGTAGCCGTAGGAGGAGTACACGGGAAGGAGCGCGAGCTTGAGCCCGAACAGGGACACGAGGACGGTGAGCCCGGCCACGACGACGGACGCGCCCGCGGTCGCGTTGGCCTCGATCGCCGCCGCGCGCGGGTCGAGCCCCCGCCGCAGCCCCTCGACGTGCCGGGCGACGAGCAGCAGGGCGTAGTCGATGCCGACCCCGAGCCCGACCATGCTCGCGACCGTGGGCGCGGTGTTGCTGATGTCGGTGACCTTCGCCAGCAGCGTGATGACCGCGGTGGCGACGCCGAGCCCGGCGATCGCCACCACGAGCGGCAGCCCGGCGGCCACGACGGAGGCGAGCGCCAGCACGAGAATCAGCAGCGCCACGACGATCCCGACCGCCTCGGCGGTGCCGCTGGGCGCCGAGATGTTCTCGGCCACCTGCCCGCCGAACTCGACCTGCAGCCCTTCCCGCTTGAGCGGTTCGGCGGCGGTGCGCAGCGCGTCCATCGCCGAGGTGCCTTCGAAGTCGGTGACCGGCATGTCGTACTGCACCCCGATCAGCGCAGTGTCCCCACCCTCAGACATCCGAGCCGGCGCGACGATCCCGGCCTGGGGCATCTTGGCCAGCCGCCCGCGCAGCGCCTCGAGCACGGCCGGATCGAGCGCGTGATCATCGTGCACGATGACCCGGGCGTCGGCCCCGGACATCTCCGGGAAGTGCTTGCGCAGGAACTCGGTCCCGGCCTGGGACTCGGTTCCGGGCACGTTGTAGTCATCGTGCGGCGTGCCGCCGAACCCGGCGGACAACGCCGAGAGCGCGACGAGCACGATCACCCACGCGCTGATCGTGCGCCAGGGATGCGCAGCGGCCGCTCCTCCGAGCCGGCCGAGCAAACGGGACAACATGACGTCCTCCGGGACGGTTGATTTCGCATCGGTACTGCCAGTGCCACCCTCCCAGCCCCCACTTTCGATTCACTTGGAGTCCACTAACGACGGCTTACGGGCGACTTTCGGCGCTAGGACCGCGCCTCGGATTCGGCTGAAGTGGTTCGTATGCGCCGATTCGTTCCCGTAACCGGCCTGCTGCTCCTGGCCCCGCTGGTCGGCGAGTACCTGCTGGGCAACATCTCCGTCCGAGCCCTGCCGGCCCTGCCCTTCCTCGTCCCCATGTACGGCGCCGGCGCCCTGCTCATCCGCGAGCTCGCGAGGCGCACCGGCCGCGGCTACCCGGCCATCCTGCTGCTCGGCGCCGCGTACGGCGTGATCGAAGCCGGCCTCGTCGACCAGTCCATGTTCAACCCGTCGTTCGAGGGCCACGACTTCCAGGCCGTGACCCCGATCCCGGCCTGGGGCCTGAGCGCCGCCAGCACCCTGGCCTTCGTGGCGGGCCACGCGATCTGGAGCATCACGGTCCCGATCGCCCTGATGGAGCAGCTGAATCCGACATTCCACCCGACAGGCGAAAAATCCGATATGTCGGCGGCTTCGGCCGCGAAGCGGCCGACATATCGGCCCTGGCGGCGGCTGTCGGCCGCGAAACGGCCGACATATCGGCCCTGGCGGCGGCTGTCAGCCGCGAAGCGGCCGCCATATCGCCCCTGGCTGAGCAAGCGCGGCCTGGCCGCAACCGCACTCGCATACCTCCTGGGCTGCTGGATCATCCACAAGGAAATCACCGGCAGCGAGCACTTCACCGCAACCCACCCCCAACGCCTGGGAGCCGCAACAGCCGCCGCCATCCTCATAGCGCTCGCATTCCTGAGACCAAGACCCGGAACCTGGCCCGCGCCCAAGGTCTGGCTGACCGGAGTCATAGCGTTCGGCTCGACGACGGTGTTCTTCGCAAGGCCGGAGTCGTGGGCAGGGTTCTGGTTCGGCGTCGTCTGGCTGGCGGCCGGAGCCGCATGGCTGGCCCGGACCCGCTGGACCGATCGGCACGTGCGGGCCCTCGCGAGCGGCGCGCTGCTCACGTACGCCTGGGCCGGCTTCGCCCTCACCGCGCTCATGGAGCCGCACGACCCGGTCCGCTGGTGGGGCAACGCGGCCTTCGCCGCCGGGGCCGTCGCGCTCGTGTTCGCCTGCTTCAGGAGGCGGACAGCAGCGCCTGCGCACGGGCCAGCCAGTGGGGGGAGTTCCACTGGGTAGCCACGTCCACGGCCCGCCGCAGGCACTCGGTCGCCTCGTCAGGGCGGTTCTGCAGGCGGTACAGCTCGGCCAGGCTCAGCGCGACGGGCTGCATCGCGATCGAGGTGCTCGACACGCCCGCGATCTGGTCGCGCACCGGCAGCAGCGCGTCGATGACCGGCTGGGCCAGGTCGGCCCGGTCCAGCGCGACGATCGCCAGGGCGCGCACGGTGTAGAACGCGGAACCGAAGTAGTCCTGGCGGATCGGGTGCTCGCCGATGCGGACCGCGCGCGCCTCGGCCACGCGGCCGGCGGCGACGAGGCTCAGGGCGTAGGCGTCGTTGCCGATCGCGCCCAGCTCCTGACAGACCAGCCGGGTCGCCTCGACGAGCTCGGCGGTGCGGCCCTGGCTCAGCATCAGGCTGCAGGTGGCGAAGAAGTGGAAGCTCTCGCCGTGCATGGAGCCCTGGCGGCGCAGCTGCTCGCGGCACTCGTCGTACAGCGCGCGGGCGCCGGCGAAGTCGCCCTCGATGTGGGCCAGGGTGGCGCGGGCGGCGAGGTGGATGGCGAACGGCTCGGCGAGGTGGTACGCGGCGGCGAGCGTGCCCTGCCGGGCCACCGCCGCGCGCACCTCGGCGGGCTCGTTCAGGGCCGCGGCGCAGTTGCCCAGCTGCTGCTCGGCGAGCCACTGGTAGGCCACGAATCCGTGCTCGGCGGCGAGCGCCCGCAGCTCCAGCGCGACCGCGCGGCGCTCCGGCATGTCCCGGTCGAAGGGCATCGTCCGCCCCCGTGCGGCCAGCCCGAGCGCGAGCAGCCCCGGGTCGCCGAGGCCACGGGCGATCTCGAGCGCCTCCCGCCCGGCCGCGGCCCCCCGCTCGTCGCCGTCGAGCTCGCCGCTGAGCGCGTCGAGCAGCCGGCAGCGGTCGGCCGGGGCCAGGTCGTCGCGGCGCAGCAGGCGGGTGAGGAGGTCCACGGTGCGTTCGTCGATCACGCCGTACTCATGGATCTGCCACGGCGTCGCCACCGTCCACGCCGTGAACGCCGCGACGAGCAGGTCCTCGCCGCCGGCCACGGCCACGTCGACCGCCCGCTGCCGGGTCCGCCGCGCCGCCGCCACCGCGCCCGCGCTCGCCTGGACCCGCAGCAGCCGCCCGAGCAGGTCGACCAGGAGCGCGTCCCGGTCGCCGGGCACGGTCCCGGCCGCCTCGAGCGCCGCCAGCGCCGCGCCGAGGATCTCGGCGGCGGCGTCGTACGCGAATCGCCGCTCGGCCAGCTCCGCCGCCCGCACCGCATAGTCCACGGCCGCCGGCGCGGTCTCCGAGGACGCCGCGCGCGCGTAGTGGTAGGCCAGCGCCGGGTAGTCGTCGGGCCGCAGCCGCCGCGTGCCGGCCGCGACCCGGGCGTGCATGCGGGCGCGGCGCAGCCGGGAGAGGTCGGTGTACATCGTGTCCCGCACCAGCCCGTGCACGAACCGCACACGCCCGGGCGCCGGCTCGGTGAGCAGCCCCGCGATGAGCCCGGCCTCGAGCGCGTCGAGCACCGTGCCCTCGTCGGCGTCGGCCGCCTCGACCAGGGTCTCGACGTCGGCCTCCCGCCCGATCACGGCCGCGAGCCGCAGCACCGCGACCGCCGCCGGGGGCAGCCGCGACAGCCGCCGCCGCAGCACGTCGCGCACCCCCTCCGGCACCTCGGACGTGGCCACGAGCGCCCCTTCGGAGGCGAGCAGCTGCGCGGATTCGCGCACGTAGAACGGGTTGCCGCCGGTGCGCTCGGCCAGCGCCGCGAGCGTGCCGGGGTCCACGGTCGTGCGCGCGAACGCCTCGACCAGCCGCGCGACGTCCTCCTGGCCGAGACCCTGCAGCGGCAGCCGCACCGGCGACCGCCGCGCCAGCGCCGCCATGGTCGCGGCGAGCCGTTCCCGGTTGTCGGCCGGCCGCAGCGCGGCGACGAACAGCAGCGCCGGCCCGCCGGGCGCGACCAGCTCGGCGACGCTCGCGAGCAGCATGAGGGTCTCGCCGTCGGCCGCGTGCAGATCGTCGAGGACGACGGCGAGGGGCCGTTCGGCCGCGACCGCGGCGAGCCAGCGCGCGACCGCGCGATGCAGCCGGAACCGCCCGGCCGCGAAGTCCTCGCCGGGACCGGCCCCGGCGTCCTCGTCGAGCAGCGGCCGCACCTCGGAAGCGAGCTCCCCAGGCGGCGCGAAGCCGGCCAGCTGCCGCAGCGCCTCGACCCACGCCCAGGCCGGCGGCGCGCCTTCGGCCTCGGGGCACCGCCCCACGACGACGAGCCAGCCCTGCCGCGCCAGCTCCTGCCGGTAGTGCGCGAGGAGGCTGCTCTTGCCGACGCCGGCCTCGCCGCTGATGAGGACCACGCTGGGCGCGACGACCCCGGCGAGCGTGGCGAGCTCGTCGGCCCGCCCCACGAACAGCTCGTCGGGAGCGTCCGCGGCCCGCACGACCGGCAGATCCGACATCTCGGGCGAGCCCTGGACGCCGGGCGACCCGGCGAGAATCGCCGCCTCCAGGTCCAGCAGCGCGCGGCCGGGGTCGAGACCGAGCTCCTCCGCCAGCAGCGCCCGCGCCCGGCGCAGGGCGGCCAGCGCATCGGCCTGCCGCCCGCTGCGCCACAGGGCGAGCGCGAGCAGCCGCCAGCTCTCCTCCCGCAGCGGCGCCTGGCGGGTCAGCACCTCCGCCTCGGCCGCCGCCTCGGCCGGCGCACCGGCGCGCATGGTCGCGTCGAGCAGCAGCTCCCGGGCGGCCAGCCGCAGCTCCTCGAGCCGCGCCGCCTCGGGCTGGGCCCACGACTCGTCGGCGAACTCCGCGTAGGCGTCCCCGCGCCAGAGCTGGAGCGCCGCCCGCAGCAGCACCCGCGCCCGCCGCGGGTCCTGCGGCACGGCCGCGCGGGCGTCGGCCAGCAGGCGCTCGAACCGCCAGGCGTCCACGGCCTCGGCCGGGAGCCGGATCGCATACCCGGGCGGCGCGCTGACCAGCAGGCGGGCCGGGGCCCGGCGCTCGCGGGAGGGTTCGAGGAGGCGGCGGAGGTTGGAGACGTACGCCTGCAGGGACGCGATCGCCCGCGGCGGGGGCTCGCCGCGCCACAGGTCCTCGATCATCCGGTCCACCGAGACGACCTCGCCGCGGGCGGAGAGCAGCAGGGCGAGCACGGCGCGCTGGCGGGGTCCGCCGACGTCGACCGTGGCGCCCGCATCCGTCTCGACCTCGAAGGGCCCGAGCACCCGCAGCAGCATGACGGCGTCATGGTAGTCGCCGCCAAGCGCGCTCCAAGACCGCTACAAGACACTCCGGCGACGCTTTCGGCTCAATCACCGCGACAATTCGAGGAGCCACATATGCGTCCCTGGGTCCAGGAGATGGTCATCGTCCACCGGGTGTTCCGCCGCGAGTCGCGGCTGCTGCCCGAGCTCATCGGCGCCGTACGCCCCGGCGACACCGAGCGGGCCGAGCGGCTGGCCGGTCTCACCCGCGGATACGTCGACGGCCTGCACGACCACCACACCAGCGAGGACGAGCTGCTCTGGCCGAAGCTGCTGGCCCGCGTCGACCTCGACGCCGAGCTGGTGCTGCGCATGGAGCAGCAGCACCAGGTCGTCGACACCGGGCTCCAGGAGGTCGGCGCGCGGCTCGACGCCTGGGAGCGCTCGCCCGCCGAGCCGGAGCGCGACGCCCTGGTCGGCGCGCTCGCCCGGCACCGCCGCGACCTGCTCGAGCACCTCGACGAGGAGGAGCAGCGGATCCTGCCGCTGGTGGAGGAGCACATCTCGGTCGCGGAGTGGGCGGCCCTGAGCGAGCACGCGCGGGCGAAGACGCCGAAGGACAAGCTGCTGTTCGTGCTGGGTGCGCTGCTGGAGGACGCCACGCCGGAGGAGCGCACCCGGTTCCTGGCGATGCTCCCCCTTCCGGCGCGGCTGATGTGGAAGCTGGTCGGCAAGCGCTCCTACGCCAAGCAGGCGGAGAAGATTCGCAAGGGCTAGTTCGACGCGTAGCCGGGCAGGTCGGCGGAGTCGTCCGCCGACTCGACCCGGTCGACCTTCCCGTCGAAGTCGTCGTCGTGGTAGATCAGGTCGATCCGGCCGTCGTGGTCCTGGTCGTACGCCACCTCGTCGACCAGCCCGTCGTGGTTGGTGTCCCACATCGCCACGTCGGTCCGGCCGTCGTGGTCGGTGTCGGCCAGCAGCATGTCGACCCGGCCGTCGCCGTCGGAGTCGTAGCCGACCGTGTCGGCGTCGCCGCCCATCTCCCCCGCCGACGGCCCGGTGTCGCCGGCCCCGGGGTCGGCCGCGCTGAGCTCGGCCGTGCCGTAGGAGGCGGCCGTGAGCGGACCGTGGCCGAACATCGCCTCGGGGTCGGCCACGTCGTCCGGGCTCAGGTCCAGGTGGTAGTCGTCGGACGTCAGGCCCCAGTCGGTCATAGCCCCTAGCCTAGGTCGATGGAGTGGTCGGTTCCGAACTGATATCCGCCGCTTCGCCCCGTTCGGCGCTGAGGCGGGCGCGGCGCATGCCGTAGGCGAAGTACACGATCAGCCCGACCGCCATCCAGACGAGGAACCGCACCCAGGTGATCACGGGCAGGTTGATCATCAGCCACAGGCTCGCCACCACGCTGACGATGGGCAGCCAGGGCACCAGCGGGGCCTTGAAGGCGCGGGGCAGGTCGGGCCGGGTGCGGCGCAGCACGACCACGCCGAGCGACACGACCACGAACGCGAACAGCGTCCCGATGCTGGTCAGCTCGGACAGCTCCGACAAGGGTACGAACGCGGCCAGCACCAGCACGATGGCGCCGGTGATCGACGACATCACCCACGGGGTGCCGAAGCGCGGGTGGACCTTGGCCAGCACCGGCGGCAGCAGCCCGTCGCGGGCCATGGCGAAGGAGACCCGGGCCTGGCCGAGCAGCAGCACCAGGATCACCGACGTGATGCCGCAGACCGCGCCGAGCGAGATGAGGTTGGCCGCCCAGCCCTGTCCGGCCAGGTCGAACGCCTTGGCCAGCGGGGCC
Source organism: Dactylosporangium thailandense (assembly GCF_059739745.1). Classification (NCBI taxonomy): domain Bacteria; kingdom Bacillati; phylum Actinomycetota; class Actinomycetes; order Micromonosporales; family Micromonosporaceae; genus Dactylosporangium; species Dactylosporangium thailandense. Next base: position 11,098,521 of record NZ_AP029195.1, on the reverse strand, counting down.
GCGGTGTTCAGGTCGCCGTAGTGGACCATGCCGGTGACCACGAACGAGACCCCCATGTAGAGCACCGCGCAGATGATCAGCGAGCCGATGATGCCCCGGGGCACGTCGCGCTGCGGGCGGGCGGTCTCCTCGGCGGTCGTCGCCACCACGTCGAAGCCGATGTACGCGAAGAAGACGATCGACGCCGCGGCCACGATGCCGAACCAGCCGAAGTGCTGCGGCGTGATGCCGGCGAGCACCTGCAACAGCGGCGCGCCCCCGCCCGATTCCTTGGCGGAGGACTGGGCGGGCGGGATGAACGGGTGGTAGTTCGCGGCCTTGACGAAGAACAGGCCCAGGCCGATGACGAAGAGGACCACGGCCACCTTGACGATCACCAGGGCACCGGTGACGCGCCCGGAGAGCTTGGCGCCGACGATGGACACGATCGTCAGTGCCAGCACGATGAACGCGGCGCCGAAGTCGGGGCGGGCCTTGTCGCCGGCCAGCCACGTGGGCAGGTCGAAGAGCTCCTGGAGGTACGCCGACCAGCCCCGCGACACCACCGCCGCCCCCAGCGCCAGCTCCAGGCAGAGGTCCCAGCCGATCACCCAGGCGACGAACTGCCCCAGGGTGGCGTAGGAGAACGTGTACGCCGACCCGGCGACGGGCACGGTGGAGGCGAACTCCGCGTAGCAGAGGGCGGCCAGCGCGCACACGACGCCGGCCACGGCGAAGGACAGCACGATGGCGGGCCCGGCGTTGACGGCCGCCTGCTGCCCGGTCAGCACGAAGATGCCCGTGCCGATGATGACCCCCACACCGAAGACGGTCAGGTCGAAGGCGGAGAGGTTCTTGCGCAGCTTGTGGCCGGGCTCGTCGGTGTCCCGCATCGACTGCTCGATCGACTTGGTGCGAAAGAGGGACGACATGCGACACGACATGCCCGATGAATCACATTCCTACACGTCGGGCTTGGGCAGAGTACTATAAAGTCTATCTGTTAAATAGGATTTTGACGGAGGGGCGTGGCGCGATGGGGCGGACATGCACCACGGTCATCGTGGGCGGCGGCTGTAGCGGCGCGCTGGCGGCGATCCACCTGAGCCGGGACCCGTCCCACGCGGTGGTCATCGTCGACCCGGCGCCGTTCGCCGAGCTCGGGCGCGGGGCGGCCTACCGCACCCGGCACCCGGCCCACCTGCTCAACTCGCGCGCGGCGGCGATGAGCGCCCTCGCCGACCAGCCCGACGACTTCGTGCGCTGGTGCCGCGACCAGGACCTCGGCATCGGCCCGGCCGACTTCGCGCCCCGCGGGGTGTTCGGCGACTACCTGCACGACCGGCTGCGGGGGGCCCGCTTCGAGCACGTGCGGGACACCGCCACCCGGGTGCGCGGGGACGGGACTGTCGAACTGAGCGGCGGCGTCGTGCGACGAGGCGACCGGGTGCTGCTCGCGCTCGGGCACGGCGCCCCGGCCTGTCCCCCGGCCCTCGCGCATCTGACGGAGCACCCCCGGTACGTCCGCGACCCCTGGGCGGAGGGCGCGCTGGACGGCATCGAGGGCGACCTTCCGGTCCTGCTCATCGGCACCGGCCTGACCGCCGTGGACGTGGCCCTGACGCTCGAGGGCCGGGCGCCCGTCGTCGCCGTCTCCCGCCGCGGCCTCCTGCCCCGGCCGCACGCGGACGTCGTGCCCGCCGACGGCTCGTTGCAGTACACCGGAAGCTCCCTGGCCGGCCTGATGCGCGCGGTGCGCGAGTTCGCCGCGACCCAGCGGGACTGGCGGGCCGCCGTCGACGCGATCCGCCCGCAGACCGACGACCTGTGGCGGCAGCTCTCGCCCGAGTCCAGGCGGCGGTTCCTGCGGCACGTCTCCGTCTACTGGGAGGTGCACCGCCACCGGATGCCGCCCGCGACGGCCGCGCGGCTGCGAAACCTCACGATCACGTCCGACCCGGGCCGCGAGGGGTGGGCGGCCGTCGTCAACTGCACGGGCCCCCAGGGCATCGCGAGCACCGGGCTCGGCCGGGCACTGCTGCAAGACGGCCTGGCCCGGCGCGACGACACCGGCCGGGGCCTCGACGTCGACGCGTGCGGCCGGCTTCTCGGAGCCTCCGAGCGGATCTTCACCATCGGCCCGGTGCGCCGCGGCGCCTGGTGGGAGACGACCGCGGTGCCCGAGATCCGGCGGCAGGCCGATCGGCTAGGCCGCGACCTGCTTGAGCGTCATGACGTGCTCGACCAGCGCGATCAGCACGTCCTTGACCGAGCGCCGGTCCCGCGCGTCGCAGAGCACGACCGGCACGTCCGGGTCCAGGTCCAGCGCCTTGGCGATCTGCGACGCGCTGTGCTTCTGCACCCCGTCGAAGCAGTTCACCGCGACCAGGAACGGCGTGGAGCGGCGCTCGAAGTAGTCCACCGACGGGAAGCAGTCGTTCAGCCGGCGCGTGTCGGCCAGCACCACCGCCCCGAGGGCACCCAGCGCCAGCTCGTCCCACAGGAACCAGAAGCGGTCCTGGCCCGGGGTGCCGAACAGGTACAGCACGATGTCCTGATTGATGCTGATCCGGCCGAAGTCCATGGCCACGGTCGTCGTGCGCTTGCCCTCGACGCCGTGCACGTCGTCGATGCCGACGCCGGCGTTGGTGAGCACCTCCTCCGTCTGGAGGGGGCGGATCTCGCTCACCGCGCTGACCAGCGTGGTCTTGCCGACGCCGAACCCACCCGCGACGAGGATCTTCACCGCGAGGGGGACGTGACCGTCAGAGCGCTCGGAGGCCATTGACAACCGCCTTGAGGATGCGATCGTCGGGCCGCTGCGGCCCGACGGATTGGTCGTACTCCGGTTCGTGCATCTCGATGAGCCCCTGCTGGAGCAGGTCGCCCAGCAGCACGCGCACAACGCCGAGCGCGAGATCGAGATGGGAGGCGAGCTCGGCGACCGACACCGGCTCGTTGGTGCGCGCGAGGATCGCGCGCTGCTCGGGCAGGAGGTGCTGATCGCCCGAGCCGTCGACCCGGCTCACCACGAAGGCGACCAGGTCGAAGGCGCCGACCGCCGGCTTGGCGCGTCCGCCCGTGACGGCGTACGGCCGGACTACCGGTCCGGCGTCGGAGTCCATCCAGTCGTGCTCACGCTCCCGGTCACCCCGCGGCATCGTGTGAGAGGCCCGGTCGCGACGGCGCGGTGAGGTACTGCCCGACCCTGGTCACCAGCATCGCCATCTCGTAGGCGATCACGCCGATGTCCGAGTCGGCGGCGCTGAGCACCGCGAGACAGGCGCCCTGCCCGGCGGCGGTGACGAACAGGAACGAGTTGTCCATCTCCACGATGGTCTGGCGGACGGATCCGCCGTTGAACTGCCGCCCGGCGCTGCGGGCCAGGCTCTGGAAACCGGACGCGACGGCCGAGAGGTGCTCGGCGTCGTCGCGCCCGAGTCCGCTGGACGCGCCCATGAGCAGCCCGTCGGCGGAGAGCACCACGGCATGCTGCGCCGACTCGACCCGCTCGACGAGGTCGTCGAGGAGCCAGTCGAGCTTGCCGGTGCGGCTCGTCGAGTGCGTCACTTATGCGTCCCTTTCCGGTGCGTTCGGGTCGTCGCCGGGCGTGATCTGCCCGGCGTCGCGGCGGCCCTTGGTGAAGCCGGCCTGCAGCGACGTCATCATCGCGCGTGTCTGCTCGGGCGAGCGCCCGCCGACCGTGGTGGTCGCGAACTGGGCCGCCGGAATGCCGTCGACGGTCCGCTCCTCCTCCGGCCGCTCGCGAAGCTGCGGGGCGAGGCTGGCCTGACGCCGGCGGCGCGGCAGCCCGTCATCGGTCAGCTCGGCGTCTTCGATCGCTTCCCGCTGCGTCGGTACCGCCACAGCCGGCGCCGCCGCGGCCGGAACGACGGGCGGCGGCGCGATGGGTTCGGGAACCACGTACTCGATCGGCTGCGGCTCGGACGGCGCCACCACGGTCGGGCGGATCACGTCGGCCGCCTCCAGCTCCAGCACCGCCTCCTCGGCGGCCTCGCGCTCCTCGGCCGGCGTGGACGCGGTGAGCTCGTGGGTGGCCCCGGTGATCAGGTGCGGCGGGACGAGCACGACCGCCGTGACGCCGCCGTACGCCGAGGCCCGCAGCGTGACCCGCACCCCGTGCCGGGCGGCGAGCAGCGCCACGACGAAGAGGCCGAGCCGGGCCGAGTTGGCCGGGTCGAAGTCCGGCGGCTGGGCCAGCCGCTGGTTCGCGTCCTCGATCGCCTCCGGGGCCATGCCCAGGCCGCGGTCCTCGATCTCGATCGCGTACCCGTTCGGCACCAGCTGCCCGCTGATCTGCACGCGGGTGTGCGGCGGCGAGTAGGCGGTCGCGTTCTCGATGACCTCGGCGAGCAGGTGGATGACGTCGGCGACGGCCCGGCCGACCAGCGACGCCTCGGGCAGGGCCAGGAAGCCGACGCGCGCGTAGTCCTCGACCTCGGAGACCGCGCCGCGGATCACGTCGACCATCGGCACCGGGTGTCGCCAGCCGCGGCCGGGCGCGGCGCCGGCCAGGATGACCAGGTCCTCGGCGTGGCGGCGCATGCGGGTCGCGAGGTGGTCGACGCGGAAGAGGTCCTCGAGCTCCTCCGGGTCGGTGGTGCGCCGCTCCATGCGGTCGAGCAGGCCGAGCTGGCGGTGCAGCAGGGTCTGGCTGCGCCGGGCGATGTTGAGGAAGACCTCGTTGAGCCCCTGCCGCAGCTGGGCCTCGTGCACCGCGGACTCCACGGCGGTGCGCTGCACGGCGCTGAACGCGTTGCCCACCTTGCCGATCTCGTCGGCGCCCCACTCCAGCGGCGGCGCCGCGGCCACCACGTCGATCTTCTCGCCGTGGCGCAGCTTGGCCACCAGGGCCGGCAGCCGCACGTCGGCGAGGTCCTGGGCGTCCTGGCGCAGGCCGACGAGCCGGCGGATGAGCGAGCGGCCGATGCGGATCGACAGCAGGATGGACAGCACGACGGCGATGAGGCCGAGCACGCCGGCGCCGATGACGCGCAGCAGGATGCCGGTCGCGACCGGGCCCGCGTCGGCCACGATGACCTCGCCGAAGCGCAGGTCGAAGTTGCGCAGCTGGGCCACGAGGTTGTCGTACGCGTCCCGCCAGGCGTTGATGTCGATCGGCAGCCCGGCGCCGGCCCGGGCGTCGGACATGATCTTGTTCTCGAGGTCCTGGACGCGCTTGTAGGAGTCGCTGGTGACGATCGGGTTCCAGATCGCCTGGCCGCCCTTGGGCAGGTCGTAGGTCGCGTCGGCGTAGACGTTGCGCTTGGCCCCGATGGTCGCGATCAGGTCGGAGCTCTCGGTCTTCTGGAACTTCCCGGCCGTGGCCACCCCGTTGATCATCGCGTCCTCGCGGGCGAGCTGCTCGCGGCCGCGGCTGGTGGCGATGACGATCAGGGCGTTGCGGGTGAGCTGGGCGTTGCTGATACCCGGCAGGGAGTCGTACCAGTGGTAGATCGCGTCGATCGGCCAGTTGTAGACGTTCATCGCCTCGGCCCGGTCGATCTGGCCGAGGGTGATGCGGGTCCGGTCGGCCGCGAGCTGGTCGAACTGGTTGATGACCTCACGCAGGCGGCCGCGGGAGACCTCGGGGATCGCGTCCTGCAGGTCGTTGTCGGCGGCCCGGCGGCGGAAGTCGGTGAGCACCTCGTCGACCTTGGCCCGCTGCTCGTTGAGCGCCGTGGTCTCGGGCCGGCCCTCCTGGCGGCCGGAGGCCAGGTAGACCTGGGTGAGCATGCGCTCCCGCTGCAGCGCGACGATCACGTTCTCGGACGGCTTGCCCGACAGCGCGTAGTACGTCTGGCTGTTGAGCAGCTCGGCGGTGTCCCCCGCGGTCAGGGTCGTCGCGAACACCCACATCACCACGAGCGAGGCCAGCGGCGGCAGCAGCAGCGTGATGATCTTCGCGCGGATCGACCAGGTGCGGATTCTCCACGAAGGGCTTCTCATGCGGTCGGTTCCTCGCTGGGGTCGCGGGGCAGAGGGGTGGCGCCTCGGGCATGATACGGACAGGTGGGGCCGGAAGTCACCAGCAAGGTCGTCAGGGGTATGAAGCACCCTCGCCCCTTTTCTCGCTCTTCGCCCGGAGTACCCGGGACGTCCCGGGTACTCCGGCCGCCATGCGACGTGGACGGTGGGTGGTGGCCGCTCTGGCCTGGACGCTGTGCGCGGGCGGGCTGACGGCCCTTGCCCTCAATGCGACCGCGGCGGGGCGGGATGCCCTGCTCAAGGCGGCTCGACCGGCCCCCGGATTCCCCGTGACCGCGTCTCCCTCACCCTCGCCGGACGCGCCGCGAATCCTGCGCTCGCCGGGCGGGAACGTGGTCGCGAGTTGCGACGGGAGCAAGGTGCTGGTGCGGTACCTCAGCCCCGCCGCCGGATTCCACATCGTGAGCGCGGACCGGGCCCCGGGGCCGCAGTCCCGGGTCACCTTCAAGTCCGACGCTCACGAGGTCCGCGTGCTCGTGCACTGCGCCGGCGACGGTCCGCACGCGGACATCGAGACCGGTTAGGTCACACATCGATCACAATTTATATCACCCGCTCCGGCAGGCCGAGGCCCTCCGGGACCACGGCCGTCCCGACGCCACGGATCGCCATCGAAGCGCAACGCTGCGCGACGTCCGCGGCCTCGGCCAGCCCGGCGCCGGCCAGCCGTCCGAGCACGAACCCGGCCAGGTACGCCCCGCCCGCCCCGGCCGCGTGCGCGACCGGCGCCGGCGGCGCGGCGGTGCCGACCGTCTCCCCGTCGAGGCTGAGCACCGCCGAGCCCTCGGCGTCGAGCGTCACCGCGACCACGGCCGCGCCCGTGCGCCGCAGCAGCTGCCCGCGGTCGCGCTCCCGGTCGAACTCGGGCACCTCCCGGTCCGACACGCGGCCCAGCACCCGCGCGGCCTCGGCCCGGTTCGGGGTGACCAGGTCCGGCCCCGTCGACGCCCACGGGGCCAGGTCGTGCGCGTCCACGGCGAAGAGCGGCAGGTCGAGGCGGCGGGCCGCGAGCAGCTCCCGCACGCGCGGCCCGAGCGTGCCGGCGCCGTGGTCGCAGACGACGACCGCGTCCGGGCGCGGCTCGCTGCTCAGCGTCTCCTCGAGCCGGCGCACCAGCGTCTCGGCCGCGACCGGGCTCAGCGGGCCGGTGTCGCCGTCGTCGAAGCGGACCAGGACGTATCCGTCCGCGACCACCCGCCGCTTGGTGACCGTCCGGCGGCCGACCGCGGTCACGAGCCGGTCGGCCACGCCGGCGTCCCAGACGCAGGTGCGCAGCCGGGCCCCGGCGTCGTCGTCGCCGACGGCCCCGACCAGCGTGGTCCGGCCGCCGAGGGCGGCGAAGTTGGCCGCGGTGTTGGCCGCGCCGCCGCACACCTCGCGGGTGGCGTCCAGGGCGATCACAGGCACCGGCGCCTCCCGGCTCAGCCGGACCGGGGCGCCGCACAGCCAGCCGTCGAGCAACGCGTCCCCGACGACGAGGATCGCGGCGTCGCGCCAGCCCTCGGCCAGCGCGGCGAACTTGCCAGAGATCTGCACCGGCCGCCGCTACCCGGCCCGGCGCGCTTCATTCCCTGCGACAATCGGACCATCGAACACGCAGACGTGGCGATCATCGGCGGGGGCATCGCCGGCCTGTCCCTCGCCGCGGAGCTCGCCGAGCTGGACGGCCGGATGGTGGAGCGCTCGGGCGGCACCCGCCCGGAGCTGCGTATCGTGCTGCTCGAACGGGAGAACCAGTTCGCGTACCACGCGACCGGACGCTCGATCGCCGCGCTGTCGGAGAGCCTGGGCTCGCCCGAGCAGCGCGCCCTCGCCCGCGCCTCCCGCACCATCCTCGACGCGCTCGGCGCCGAGTCCGGCACGCCACTGCTGCGGGCCCGCCCGGCGATCTGGGTGGCCGACGAGGACCACCTCGGCGCCGTCAACGCCCTGCTGACCGCGAACCCGTCCCTGCGCGCCGTCGACCCCGCGGCCGCCCGGACCCTCTGCCCCGCGCTGCGCCCCGAGGCCGCGGCCCGGGCCGCGGTGGAGCGCACCGCCCAGGACGTGGACGTGGACGCGTTGCAGCAGCAGTACCGCGACCGCGCCAACGCCGCCGGCGCCGTCCTGCGCACCGCGATCGGCCTCGAGTCCGGTGCCTGGGACGCGGCCCGCGCCCGGTGGACGGTCACGACCGACCGCGGCGAGCTGACCGCGACCCGGATCGTCAACGCCGCCGGCGCCTGGGCGGACGCGGTCGCGGCCCGGCTGGAGGTCCAGGGAGCCGGCCTGACCAGCTACCGGCGCACCGTCGCGATCGCCTCCGCGGACGGCGTCGGCCCGGCCTGGCCCCTGGTCCTGGACGTGGCGAACCGCTTCTACTTCCGCCCGGAGCGCGGCGGCCTGCTGATCTCCGCCGCCGACGAGACCCCGAGCCCGCCCACGGACGCGGAGGCCGCGCCCCAGGACGTGACCGCGGCCGTGGAGCGCGTGACGGCCGCGACGACCCTGCACCTCGCCCGCGTCCGCACCAGCTGGGCGGGCCTGCGCACCTTCGCCCCCGACCGCAACCCGATCGTCGGGCCCGACCCGAAGCAGGACGGCTTCTTCTGGTTCGCGGGCCTCGGCGGCACCGGCATCCAGACCGCGCCCGCCCTGGCCCGGCTGGCCGCGGCCCGATTGCTGGGCGAGCCGTTCGAGATCCCCGACCTGCGTCCCGAGTCGCTGCTACCCCGCTGACCTACCCCGCTGAACGCAGCCCCTCGACCGCCTGGGCCTTCGGGACGGCGACCGGCAGGCCGCCCGGGGTGCGCAGCAGGGCGCGGTCGGCGTCCTCGGCGAAGGCCAGGTCGGCCTCCACGTGCCGGGTCGCGGCCGAGAGCAGCAGGGCCACCACCGGGTCCTCCGCCTTGCGCCGCAGGCCGTCGAGGTTGCGCAGCTCGCGCATGAGATACGTCCGCTGCTGCGACAGCACCTTCCTGACCGTGTCCGCGTCGCCGGAGCGGGCCGCGGCCGTCACCTTCAGGAAGAAGTCGTCGCGGAACCCACCGCTGCGCGGGGACGCCTCGCCGAGCCACCGCCGCAGCTCCTCGTGGCCGACGTCGGTGATCTCGTAGACCACCCGGTCCGGCTTGACCGCCTGGGCGTGGCGCTGCGAGACCACCATCCCGTCGCGGGAGAGCCGATCCAGGATCTGGTACAGGTGGCCGATGTTCAGCGGTCCCCACTGCGGGCCGACCGCCGTCTCGAACGCGCCCTTGAGCTCGTAGCCGTAGCTCGGCCCGTGCGACAGCAGCGACAGCACCGCGTGATGGATCGGCATGACCCGAGATGCTACCCCTTGCATTGTCACAATGCATTGCGACAGAGTAGGCGCGTGATCCCGTTCATCTGGGCGCATCTACGGGGGCGCACGGCGAGGTCGGTGGCGCTGCTGCTCGGCGTCCTGGTGGCGACCACCGGCTTCACCGTGCTCACCGGGGCGACCGACACCGCCCGGCTGGAGGTCACCGGCGAGGTGAACCGGTCGGCCGCCGCCGCCTATCAGGTGCTGGTGCGGCCCCGGGGCGCCCGCACGCCGCTGGAGGACGACCGGCAGAAGGTCCGCCCGAACTCGCTCAGCGGCATCTACGGCGGGATCACCCGCGACCAGGTGGCCCGGATCGCCGCCCTCGACGGCGTGGACGTCGCCGCCCCGATCGCGATGGCCGGCTACGCCAACCAGAGCCGCCTCGCCTTCGCGGACATCACCGGCCTGGTCGACCGCTCGCTCGACCGGCAGCTGATCCGCGTCGACCGGACGTTCCTCGCCGACCGCGAGCTGAGCACCGCCAAGGGCCGGGCCCAGTTCGTCTACATCACCAAGCACGCCCTCGCCTGGCCGAAGATGAACGGGGCCAGCTCGTCCCGGGTGGAGTACAGCGACGGCTCCGTGCGCAACGGCCGCGACCTGTGCGCCGACACGGTGCCCGTCCTCGAGGACGGGCGGCCGGTCTGCGACTGGATCGACCAGGGCGAGATGTCGAACCTGATGAACGACCTGCAGGGCACCCGCCTCGACATCTACCAGCTTTTGCCGGACGGCCGGTTCCAGCGCGGCTCGGCCGGCGAGAACGGTGACGCGCTCGTCACCGCCGACACCGCCGAGGCCTTCCTGTACTGGAAGACCCCGCTGCTGCTCGCCGCGGTCGACCCGCAGGCCGAGGCGCGGCTGGTCGGGCTGGACCGGGCGGTCACCGCCGGGCACTGGTTCGGCCCCGACGACCGGGTGGAGCCCAAGAAGCCGCCGATGAACCTGGCCACGCTGCCGGTGCTCTCCGTCGAGCGGCCGTACCCGGACAACGGCATCCGCATCGGCCTGAGCCGGGTGCCGCTGAGCGAGCCGCCGCCGGGCGACACCCCCGCGCACGCGCTGGCCACGCTCGATGCGATCACCGGCCCGCTGCTGGAGACGCGGACGGTGCAGGCCGACCCGCAGGAGCTCGACTCGCAGCACTACCTGGCCCCGTTCATGCTCACGGGCGGCGTCGACTACACCGAGAACCCGGACGGCTCGCTCACCGCCGTCCCGGTCGCGAGCAACCCGGAGGCCTGGCGGCTGCGGGACGAGTCCGGCGTCCACGTGCCGTGGCAGATCTACGACACCTCGTACCGCACCATCAGCCAGTCGACGAACCTCGGCCTCGCCCGGACCGTCGGGCTCTACGACCCGGCCAAGGTGCAGGCGTTCGACCCGCTGAGCAAGGTCCCGATGGAGACCTACCAGGCCCCCGTGGCCACCGGCGGCGACCAGCGCAGCCGCGACCTGCTCGGCGGCGGCGCGCTGCTGCCCGACGGCAACCCGGCCGCCTATCTGGCCACCCCGCCGACGCTGCTGACCAGCCTCGACCTGCTCGACCAGGTCTACGCCGAGGCCGGGCTGAGCACCGCGGCCAAGGCGCCCGTCTCGGCCGTGCGGGTGCGGGTGGCCGGCGTGCACGGCTTCGACGCGGCCGCGCGGGAGCGGGTGCGGGTCGTGGCCGAGCGCATCGCGGCGGCAACCGGCCTCGACGTCGACATCACCTACGGCTCCTCGCCGCAGCCCCAGCTCGTGGACGTCTCGGCGGGGCAGTTCGGCCGGCCGGCGCTGCGGCTGTCGGAGCTGTGGACCCGCAAGGGGGTCGCCGCGGCGATCGTGAGCGCCGTGGACCGCAAGAGCGTCGTGCTGTTCGTCCTGGTACTCGTGGTCTGCGCGCTGTTCCTGGCCAACGCGGTCACGGCCGGGGTACGCGACCGGCGCACCGAGCTCGCGACGCTCACCGCGCTCGGCTGGCCGGCCCGGCGCGTGTTCGGCGTCGTGCTCGGCGAGGTCGCCGCGATCGGGCTGGTCGCGGGCGCCGGGACGATGCTGCTCGCCGGTCCGCTCGGCTACCTGCTCGACGTGCGGGTTCCCTGGGGGCGGGGGCTGCTGGCGGTACCGATCGCGCTGCTCCTGGCTCTTCTGGCCGGGCTGCTCCCGGCACTGTCCGCGGCTCGCGCGCGGCCGGCGAAGGGGTTGCGACCCGTGGTGCTGCGCCCCCGCCGGGCCGGCCGCCCGCGCGGGCCGATCGGGCTGAGCCTGCGCAACCTGCTGCGCGTGCCCGGGCGGACCCTGCTCGGCGCGGGCGCGCTGGCGATCGGGATCACCGCGGCGACCGTCCTCGGCGCGATCACCTTCGCCTTCCACGGCGCGATCGTCGGCACGCTGCTCGGCGACGCCGTGTCGCTCCAGGTGCGATCGGTCGACACGATCGCGGTGGCCGCCACGGTACTGCTGGGCGCCCTCGCCGTCGCCGACGTGCTGTACCTCAACATCCGCGACCGCTCGGCCGAGCTCGCCACGCTGCGCGCCACCGGCTGGACGGCCGGCGCGCTGACCCGCCTGGTCGCCGCCGAGGGCTTCGGCATCGGCGTGCTCGGCGGCCTGCTCGGCGCCGGTCTCGGGCTCGGCGGCGCGGCCTGGCTGGTCGGCGCCGTGACCGCCGGCCTGCTCTGGACCGCGGCCGCCGCGCTCGCCGGCGGCGCCCTGGTCGCGACCGCGGCCGCGATCGTCCCCGCGCTGCTGCTGCAGCGCCTGCCCACCGCCCGCCTGCTCGCCGAGGAGTAACGCCATGTCAGGTGCCGCGCTGTCGGTCAACGGGCTCACCAAGCGCTTCCAGGACATCGTCGCCGCGGACGAGCTCTCGCTGGAGGTCGCCGCGGGCAGCTTCACCGCCGTCACCGGGCCGAGCGGCTCGGGCAAGTCCACGCTGCTGCACCTGGTCGGCGCGATCGAGTCCGCCGACGCCGGCTCGATCATGGTCGACGGGGTGGAGGTGACGGGGCTGCGGCGGCGGAGGCTGTCGGAGTACCGGCGCACCGTCGGGTTCGTCTTCCAGCGGTACCACCTGCTGCCCGCCCTCACCGCGCTGGACAACGTGATCGCCCCGGTGCTGCCGTTCAAGGTCGGGTTCGACAAGCGCGCCCGCGCCCGGGAGCTGCTCGACGCGGTCGGGCTCGCCGGGCGGGAGCGGTCGCTGCCGGCCGAGCTCTCCGGCGGCCAGCAGCAGCGGGTCGCGATCGCCCGGGCGCTCATCGGCTCGCCGCGGCTCCTGCTGGCCGACGAGCCGACCGGCAACCTCGACTCGGCCCACGGCGCGCAGATCCTCGACCTGCTGCTGGAGCTGCGCGAGCAGCACGGCATGACGGTGCTGCTGGCCACGCACGAGCAGGCCGTCGCGGCCCGTTGCGACCGGCTGATCCGCCTCGGCGACGGCCGGATCGACGAGGACATCGACCTGACGACCGGCGAGCCCCCCGAGTCCACTCTGGCGCGCGTCACCCAGCTGCGGCTTTAGCCGGGAAATGCACCATTTCGCGGGTACGATCGCTTTTACGTGCTTGCGGGTTGGGGGTGGTATGCCGCAACTCGATACCGGCGTGCTCGCGCAGCCCGAACGACTTCGCGCCCTGCGCCGCGCACACCTGCTCCTGAGCTCCTCGTCGGCCCCGGTCGACGGCCTCGTCCGGCTGGCCGCCCGCTCGGTGGTGGCCCCGATCGGCCTGCTCACGCTCGTCGACGACGAGCGCATGCACGTGGTCGGCCGGCACGGCCTGCCGCCGGACCTCGACCGCGTCCACGCCGAGCCGGCCACGAGCTCCTTCTGCCAGTTCGTGGTCAGCGAGGACGCCGCGCTGGTGGTCCGCGACGCGCGCGAGGACCCCGTGCTGCGCGACCTGGGCGTGGTGAACAGCCGGCACATCACGGCGTACCTCGGCCAGCCCGTCCACGACACCGCCGGGAACACGCTCGGCGCGGTGTGCGTGACCGACTCGGTGCCGCGGCACTGGACCGACGAGGACATCGCCGCGATCGCCGAGTGCGCCGGGATCATCGAGGTCATGCTGGCCGCGGAGACCTCGCGCGAGGACATCGCGCTCGCCGCCGCCGAGACCGACGCCGTGCTGGAGACGGCCCTGGAGGCCTTCGTCGCGATCGAGCTGTCCGGCGAGATCACGCGCTGGAACCGCGCGGCCGAGCGCACCTTCGGCTGGACCGCCGAGGAGGCGATCGGCCAGCACGTGCACGAGCTGATCATCCCCGAGCGCTTCCGGGCGGCCCATCGCGCCGGGCTCATGCGCCTGGCCCGCGGCGGGGTGCCCCGGCTCATCGGCCAGCGTCTGCAGCTGTACGCCGTGAACCGCGCCGGCGACGAGTTCCCCGTCGAGATCACGCTCAACGTCGTCGAGGGCGCGCTCGGGCGGCACGCGCACGCGTTCATCTACGACATCAGCGAGCGCGTCACCGCCGAACGGCAGCTCGCCCGCGAACGGCACTTCCTCTCCGCCCTGCTGGACAACCTCGACGCCGGCGTGGTCGCCAGCGACGAGCGGGGCAAGCTGATCCTGTTCAACCGGGCGATGCGGGAGATCACCGGCCACGACGCCGACGGCTCCACCCAGAACGCCTGGACCGCGCTGCGCAGCGCCCCGGGCGGCGAGACGATCACCGGCGACGACATGCCGCTCACCCGCGCCTTCCGCGGCGAGCACATCCGCGACGCCGAGTTCGTCATCCACCTGCCGGACCGGCCGCGCCGCTCGTTCACCGTGAACGCCCAGCCGATCCGCGACTCCGACGGCACCCGCCTCGGCGCGGTCGCGGCCCTGCACGAGGTCACCGAGCGCCGCCGGGCCCAGCGGCTCATCGAGTGCGAGCTGGCCGTGTCGCGCATCCTCGAGCAGGCCCCGACCATTCAGGAGGCCGGCCCCGAGCTGCTGGAGACCGTCGCGCGCACGCTGCAATGGCCGCACGCGGAGATGTGGCTCGTGGACAAGGTCGGCAACGTGCTGCGCAACGCGGCGATGTGGACGGAGCCCGGGTACGAGATCCCCTCCCCGGACCCGCTCGCCCCCGGCAAGGGCGTCTCGGGCGTGGCGTGGGAGACCGGCCAGCCGACCTGGATCCCCGACATCTCCGCGGTCAACAGCCGCCTCAACGTGCCCTCGCTGGCCAAGCACGGGCTGCGCGTGGGCCTGGCGATCCCGATCCGCGACGGCCTCGGGGTCACCGGCACGCTGAGCTTCTTCGGCGACGCCGCCGAGCAGCCCGAGCAGTCCCTGATCGCGCTGCTGTCGGGCATCGCCGCGCACGTGGGACAGTTCCTGGAGCGGCGCCGGGCCGAGGACCTCGCCAAGCAGCTGGCCCGCACCAAGGACGAGTTCATCGCGCTGGTCGGCCACGAGCTGCGCACGCCGCTGACGTCGATCTCGTCGTACACCGAGCTGCTCCTGCACGACGACCACGACGACGAGGCCACGCGCGAGCAGTTCCTGGCCGTGATCGCGCGCAACGCGGAGAACCTGCGCGCCATCATCGACGACCTGCTCGACCTCGCCGGCCTGGAGAGCGGCTACGTCACCATGGTCGAGCGCCCGCTGGACTTCGCCGCCGTGGTGCGCGAGGTCGCCGGCGCCAACGCCCAGGCCGCCCGCGAGAAGGACCTCGACGTCGCGGTCGTCCTGCCCGACGGCCCCGCCCCCGTCGCGGGCGACCTCCCGCGCCTGCGCAAGGTCGTCGACCACCTCGTGACCAACGCGGTGAAGTTCACGCCCGCGGGCGGCCGCGTCGAGATCCGCTTGGACAGCGACGTGGCCGGCGTCACCCTGCACGTGGTCGACACCGGGGTCGGGATTCCGGAGGAGGAGCGGTCGCGGCTCTTCGAGCGCTTCTTCCGCGGCTCGAACATCCGCAACCAGGGCGTCCCCGGCACCGGCCTGGGCCTGGCGATCAGCCGCACGGTGGTCGAGCGCCACGGCGGCACCATCACGGTGACCGACCACGGCGACAAGCCGGGCACCACCTTCGTCGTGCGCCTGCCCGCCTACTGCCCCTGAGGGGCCGTCCTCCCCGAGGGTCCGCTCGGCGCGTTCGCGGCTTTGCGACCATCAGGGTTCACGCGCCTGCCCGCCCACCGCCCCCGAGGGGCCGTCCTCCCCGCGGGTCCGCTCGGCGCGTTTGCGGCTTTGCGACCATCAGGCAAGCTGGGTGCATGCGGTCTCGATGGTTGTCGTTGCTGGTGGTGAGCGCGCTGGCACTCAGTGCGTGTTCGGACTCCGATACCTCGTGGAAGAGCCCCGGCAGCGGTACCTCCGGAGGCGCCGCCGAAAGCAAGAAGATCCCGATCACCTCGCCGGCCGACGGCGCGAAGGACGTCTCCACCGCCCTCGACCTCGTCTTCAACGCCCCCGAGTCGGCCGAGGTGACCCTGAAGGACGCATCCGGCGCGACCATCACGGGCAGCGCGGTCGACCAGCAGCCGTCGAAGTCCGCTTCGTCCGCCTCACCGGCCGGCCCATCGGCGGAGGCGTCGGCCCCCGCGGCCGACGGCGTGCACTGGGTTCCGGACAAACAGCTCAAATGGGCCACGGAGTACACCGCGACCGTGAAGGCCGACGGCGCCACCGGCGAAGTGAAGTTCACCACGATGGCCAAGCCGTCGAACCTGGTCCGGGTCACCAGCCAGGTCGGCGACAACCAGGTCGTCGGCGTCGGCATGCCGATGATCCTGAACTTCGCCAACGACGTGCCCAAGGACGCTCGGGCCGCGGTCCAGCGCCGGCTGTTCATGTCCTCCGACCCGCCGCAGGAGGGCAGCTGGAACTGGTTCAGCGCCAAGGAGGTGCACTACCGCCCGAAGGAGTACTGGCAGGCCGGCACCAAGCTGAAGCTGCGCGCCGCGCTGGGCGGGGTGTCGCTGGGCAACAAGTCGTACGCGCAGCAGGACCTCACCGTCGACGCCACCGTCGGCAAGCGGCTCATCATGGAAGCCGACAACGCGACGAAGAAGATGACCGTGACCGAGGACGGCGTGGTCCTCAAGACGATGCCGATCAGCCTCGGCAAGCCGAGCAACCCCTCGGACAGCGGCAACTTCATCGTGATGGTGAAGAACGAGTGGGAGTGGTTCGACTCCTCCACCTACGGCGTGCCCGTCGACTCCCCGGACGGCTACCGCACCAAGGTCCAGTTCCCGCAGCGCATCACGTGGAGCGGCCAGTACATCCACGCCGCCCCCTGGTCCGTCTCCGACCAGGGCAAGCGCAACGTCTCCCACGGCTGCGTGAACATCAGCCTGGAGCTGGCCCAGTGGCTCTACGGCGTGACCCACATCGGCGACCCGGTGATCGTGAAGGGCACCGAGGAACGCGTGAAATACGGCGACGGCTGGACCGACTGGGAGCTCTCCTGGGACCAGTACGTCAAGGGCAGCGCCCTCTGACCCAAGCCCCTCGGACACCGGCGCCATCTCCACTCGGAGACGGCGCCGGTTTCCTTTTCCAGCTTCTCGCCTCCGCGTCCCTCTCGGACGCGGCCCGTTTTGGCTGGCTGCGGGGTGACCTGGTAGCCTGATTCATCGCGCTAGGTGACGCGCCGTCGTGCCATGCGCTCTAGGAATCCAACCCGAGCTATCAAGACGAGGCTGTCGCGTGGCGAACATCAAGTCCCAGATCAAGCGCAACCGGCAGAACGAGAAGCGCCGCCTGCGCAACAAGTCGGTGAAGTCGTCGCTGAAGACGGCCATCCGCAAGTTCCACGAGGCGACCGCCGCCGGCGACAACGACACCGCCGCCGCGCTGCTCCGTGACGCTTCCCGCAAGCTGGACAAGGCCGCCAGCAAGGGCGTGATCCACAAGAACCAGGCCGCCAACCGCAAGTCGGCCATCACCAAGAAGCTGCAAGGCCTGACCTCCGCCTGACCGGAGCAGCAGCAGCTCACGAGCCCTGCGAAAAGCGCCGCCCACATAGGTGGAGCGGCGCTTTCGCCGTGCCCAGCTCCAAACCAACGCGGCCGCACTGACGCGGCAACAACCGAACGCCCGCACCACCGCGCGCTCCGGCCGCATCTCACCACCACCCGGCACGGCGACCCTCCGCACCGCTCCATCGCACGGCGACACCGGCACCGGACCACTCATTCCGAGGCGGCGCTCGATCGCCCCCTCGCATCCGGCCGCACCTCAACACCCCGGGCCCGTCCCAGCCCGCACCCCCTCCGGTAACGCGCCGAAGCCCGACGGCCCGAGAGGCCCGAGCGACACAAAAGTGGCCCTGGAGCACCGGAGAGCCGAAGCCCGCCGATCCTCCAAGGCCACACCACCGACACTCACATGCCGGATAAATCGGATTTACCGGTTACCTGCCGACCCTCAAGGCGAGCCGGCGACCAAAAGCCTCAGGCGAACCGCCCCTGGTTGACCCCACCCGTACGCTGCCGAGCCATCTCGTCCTCCGACCGCCAGCCCCGGTCCGCGTGCCGCCCGGAGCCGAAGTGCCCCGACGTCACGTTGTCGGTCTCGTCCGACCGCCGCCGCCCGGGCGGAGGCGGCTGCTGCCGAGCGTGCCGCCCGGGCGTCTCCCGGTGCAGCGGCCGGGTGTCGTGCCCGTGGTTCTGCTCCTCGTCATAGCGCCGGTGCCCTCCGGTGGACTCCCCGGACCGGTAGGCCTCCCCGCGCGCCGCCAGATCGCGAGCGGCCTGCTGCGGCCCCGTGGTCTCCCCGGTGTAGTCCGACACGTAGTCGGGCGCCCCCGGCTCCCACTGGCCCCACGTCGAGCCGGACGAGTACGGCGACCGCGCCGGAGTGCCCCAGGCCGCCTGGTCGGCGAACCCGGTCTCGTCGTCCCACTCGCCGGTGTCGGCCGCGGACGAGTACTGCGTCCCGCGCCCGTAATCCCCGGCCGCCCAGGCCGCCCGGTCGCCCCACGCCGTCTCGTCGCCCCAGTTGGCCTGGGCCTGCGCGCCGGAGCCCACCCGGGCGTTCCACGCCGCCTGGTCGCCCCACGCGTTGGTCTCCGTCGGCCAGTCCATCGGCGCCGCCTCGCGCACCGGCTCGGCGTAGGTCGCGGCCGCCTGCTCCGCCCAAGGGTCCTGGGCCGGCTGGTCGCGCCAGCGGTCCTGCACCGGCTGGTCGGCGCGGCGATCCTGCGCCGGCCGGTCGCTCCACTCCGATGGGTGCAGCGGCCGCGACCGCTGGAACCCGTGCGAGTCGGTGTCGGTCCACTCCTCGCCGGCCGTCTCCAGGGCGGCGTGCGACACCGGGGCCTCCGCCACGGGAACCGGAGCGTCGTCCGAGGCGGGCGAGATCCCGTACCCGGCGTCGACCACCTCCCGGTTGCCATCGTCGTCGGCCGCGTGCCGGGACCCCGCGTCCTTCGCCGGCACGGAGATCTTGATGACCCCCACCTTCTTGCGCTGCGCCGGCGGCTCGACGGTCCGGGTCCGGACGGCCGGCGCCTGCGCGGGAGCGGCGGGTGCCTCGGCGCCGGCGCGAGCCGCGGACGGGTCGGAGCCGGCCCGAGCCGCGGGCGCCTCGGCGCCGGCCCGCGCCGCCGCCCGCCCGGCCCGGGCGATCTCGGCGCGATCGAGCGCGGTCGCGGTCCGCCGGGGAACCGATGCCGGCTCGCCGGTGCGGTCATCCGGATCCACCCGAGTGGATGACGCTCGATCGGGTGAACCCCGCTCCGCTCCGCGCGCCAATGCACGGGCGCGACGGGACCCGCCGATGACCATGTCGTTGACCTTGACCATGATCGCCACGACGGCCGGCAGGACCGGGACCGCCCACCAGCTGACCAGCTCGGCCAGCGCCAGCAACACCCCGGCGGCGATCATGCACTCGAACAGCAGGAAACTCACGAACCCGCCCACGTGCAGGTGCCGAAGCCGCAGCGCACGGACATAGAGCGGAGCCTGTTGCGCGAACCCGTTGCTCGTCGTCATCGTCCTATTCCTCCACCGCGCGCAGCGACCACTGCGAACACCGCCCGCTCGAGGGCATAGCCGCGGTCATCCGATCCACCCTTCACGGCGGCATTGCACTCTGCAGCCGCTCGCATGGCATCAACGAGCGCCTCGGCCGTCCAGCCACGGGCTTGGCGCTGCGCGCGTTCGACCTTCCACGGAGGCATTCCCAAACTCCCGGCGAGTTGGTATGCGCTGCCCTTGCCGGCGGAGGCCACCCGGGCGACGGTCCGGACCCCGTCGGCGATGGCGTCGGCGATCGGCACGGGGTCGACGCCGACGTGCAGCGCCCACCGCAGCGCCTCCAGCGCGCCGGCCGTGTCGCCGACCATGACGGCGTCGGCGACGCTGAAGCCGGACACCTCGGCACGGCCCTTGTAGTACTGCGCGACGATCTTGGCGTCGATCCGCCCGCCGGTGTCGGCGACGAGCTGCGAGCAGGCCGCGACGATCTCCCGCAGGTCGTTGCCGACCGCCGCGAGCAGCGCCTCGGCCGCGTCGTCGCCGATCTTGCCGCCCTGCCGCCGGATCTCGTTCTTCACGAAGTCGACCCGCTCGCGGTGCTTGCCGATCTTCGCGGCGGGCACGACGTCGGCGCCGGCCGCTTTCATGCCGTCGGCGAGCGCCTTGCCCTTGGCCCCGCCGGCGTGCGTGACCACGAGCACGACGTCGTCCTCGGGCGCCTTCGCGTAGGCCATGAGGGCCGCCGAGACGTCCTTCTTCGCGTCCTGCCCGTCGAGCACGACGATGACCCGCCGCCCGCCGAACAGCGACGGGCTCAGCATCTCGGCCAGCTCCCCGGCGACCAGCTCCCCGCCGGCCCGCTGCCGCACCTCCGTGTCGGGCTCCTCGGCACGGGCGGCGGCGATGGTCTCGGCGACGGCGCGGGAGACGAGCAGCTCCTCGTCGCCGATCACCAGGCGAAGGCGCGGAAGGTTCGACACGCGGCCCATCGTGTCACGCATCCCGGGCCGCGACCGCGAGGTGCCCGGAGCCGTCGCGCACGACGGCCACGTCCCCCAGCTGATCGGTCCGCATGACCCGAATCCCGTCCCGGGCCAGCATCGCCATCAACGAGGGGTTCGGATGCCCGTAGTCGTTGCCCACCCCCACGCTGACCAGCGCCACCCGGGGCCGCACCGCCGCGAGGAACTCCGGCGCCTGATACGCGGAGCCGTGGTGCGCGACCTTCAGCACGTCGGCGTGCAGGTCCAGCCCGAGCAGGCTGAGCTGCTCCTCGGTCTCCGCGTCGCCGGTCAGCAGGATCCGGAACCCGCCCGCCGAGACGGCCAGCACGAGCGAGTTGTTGTTCGGATCCGAACGGGTCCCGGTCACCGGACGCACCGGCCCGAGCACGTCGATCCGCACCGCACCCACCGTCAGCGCGGAGCCCGCCGGCGCCGCGACGGCGGCCACCCCGCGGGCGAGCACGGCCGAGCGGGCCCCGGCCGGTTCCGCGAACGCGGGCGCGAGCAGCCCGTCGACCCGCCGCCCGCGCAGCACCCCGTCGAGCCCGCCGACGTGGTCGACATGGAAGTGGCTGATCACCAGCAGGGGCACCCGCCGCACGCCGAGCCGCCGCAGGCACGCGTCCACCGGGTCCGGGGCCGGCCCGGTGTCGACGACCACGGCCGCGCCCGGGCCGGCGGCGACGGCGAGCGCGTCGCCCTGCCCGACGTCGCAGGCCACGACGAGCCACCCGCGCGGCGGCCACGCGGCGGCGAGGAAGCGCACGGGCACGGCCCCGAGCACGACCGCCACGGCGGTGGCGAGCACCCAGCGCCGCACGACGGGCCACCGGAACCCGGCCAGCAGCGCCGCGATGAGCGCCCCGAGCAGCAGCCCGCCGCCAGTGCCGCCGGGCCACGGCAGCAGCCCGGCCGGCACGTCGGCCCCGCGATGGGCGACGAACACGAGCCAGCGGGCCGGCCAGGAGGCGACCCAGGCCGCGAAGGCCGCGACGGACGGCAGCACCGGCGACAGTACCGCCGCCAGAAGCCCGGCGACCGTGGCCGGCGCGACCGCGGGCGCCGCGAGCAGGTTGGCCGGAATCGTGGTCAGGCTGACGCCGGCCGAGATCGCCGCGATCACGGGCGCGCACGCCGCCTGCGCCGCGGCCGGCACCGCGAGCGCCTCGGCCGCCACCCGCGGCCAGCCCCGCGCCCGCAGCGCCTCGGTCCAGCCCGGCGCGATGAGCACCAGCCCGCCGGTGGCCAGCACCGACAGCGCGAACCCGGCGTCCACGGCGAGCTCCGGGTCGACGACGACCAGCCCGAGCACCCCGGCGGCGAGCGCCGGCACCGCCGCCCGGGGCCGCCCGAGCGCGAGCGCGACGAGCGCCAGCCCGCCCATGGCCGCGGCCCGCAGCACGCTCGGCGAGGGCCGCACGAGCACCACGAACCCGGCCAGCGCGACCACGCACACGAGCGCGGCGACCCGCGGCCCGGCCCGGCACCACCGCACCAGGACGAGCACCAGCCCGACCACGATCGCCAGGTTGGCCCCGCTCACGGCGGTCAGGTGCGTGAGACCGGTCGTCTTGAAGTCGTCGGCGAGCGCGGGATCGAGCCGGCTGGTGTCCCCGACCACGAGCCCCGGCAGCAACCCACCCGGCTCGGCCGGCAGCCCCCGGCAGGCCCGCTGCAGCCCGGCGCGCAGCGACCCGGCCGCCCGCTGCACCCACGGCGCCCGGCCGACCAGCTGCGGCGCCCCGTCGGCCGACAGCAGCGCGGCCCGCAGATCCCCGCCGTCCGGCGACGAGAGCCGGCCGGCGATCCGGACGTGCTGCCCCGGCAGCAGCCCGAGCCACCCGTGGTCGCTCGCGAGCACGAGCACACGGGACGACAGCTCGACCCGTCCGCGTTCGAGCCCGATCCAGTCGAGCCGCGCCGGCACGACCACCGTCGCGTTCCGGCCGACGTGCGCCCGCCCGAGCCGCGGGTCATCGGTGATCTCCAGCCCGGCGAGCACCGTCGCGTGCCGGGCGGCCAGCCCCCGCAGCGGCTCGGCATCCCGCTCCCCCACCCGCGCCGCCGTGGCCGCCGCGCCGCACGCCACCCCGGCCGCGACGGCGGCGACGATCCAGCGCGAGCCCCGGAACATCGCGAACACGACCAGGAGCGCGGCCCCGGCGAGCCCCCAGCCCCACAGCGCGGGCAGGAACAGCGAGCCGATCGCCGCGAACCAGCACCCCAGCGCCGCCCCCACCAGCCGCAGGTCGGCGCTCATACCGTGACCTTGTCCTTGAGCTGCGCGAACTTCGCGTCGCCGATGCCCTCGACGTGCCGCAGATCGGTGACCGCGCGAAATCCGCCGTGGGCCTCCCGGTATTCGACGATCCGCTGCGCCAGCACCTCCCCGATGCCGGGCAGCTTCTGCAGCTCGGCCGAGGAGGCGGTGTTCAGGTCCACCAGCCCGGAGCCCGGCCCGGCGACCGGCGCGGCCGGGACCCCGACCGCGATCATCTCCCCGTCGACGACCTTGCGGGCCAGGTTGAGCCCGGTGACGTCGGTCCCGGCCACGATCCCGCCGGCCGCCTCGATCGCGTCGGCGACCCGTGCCCCGGCGGGCAGCCGCACCAGCCCGGGCCGCTGCACCTTGCCGGTCACGGAGACGATGAGCAGCGCCGGGGCCGACGACGGCCCGGCGACCGCCGACACGCCCACGGCGGGAGCCGCGCTCACGTGCGGCCGCGAGAACCACACCACCCCGGCCGAGACGCACACCACGATCCCGGCCACCGCCAGCAACACCCGGACCCCCCGACGCCCGGGATCGAACGAGGTAGCCAACGAGGAGGTCAGGGGTCTTCGGCGCTCCCGGAAGGTCTCGTCCCAGGGATAGTCGTCATCGGGCTCAAGCGGCGTCACACGATCCATGCGCAGGAGGCTAGGCGGGCCGAATCCGCCCCGCCGCCCGCCTGTGGATAACTCACGAAACCCTGTGGACAACCACCGCGACCATGCCCGGCCCGACGTGCGCCCCGACCACGGCGCCGACCTCGGTCAGGTACAGCTCCCGCAGCCGCCCCCCGATGCGCTCCTTCAGCGTCGTGAGCAGCGCATCCGCCCGATCCGGGGCGGCCAGATGATGCACCGCCACATCGACGTCAGAAGATCCCGCCGACTCCACCGCGATATCCACCAAACGCGCCAAAGCCCGGCTCGCCGTGCGCACCTTCTCCCGCACCACGACGCCCTCGGAGGTCGTGTGCAGGATCGGCTTCACCGACAGCGCGGTGCCGAGCAGCGCGGCCGCCGCCCCGATCCGCCCGCCGCGCCGGAGGAACTCGAGCGTGTCGACGTAGAACAGCGTGGTCGTACGCCCCGCCGCCGCCTCGGCCGCCGCGCGCACCTCGGCGAGCGTGCCCCCGCCCGCGGCCGCCTCGGCGGCGGCGAGCGCGGGGAAGCCGAGCCCCATCCCGGTCGACTCGGTGTCGATGACCTCGACCTTGCCGCCGAAGTCCGCGGCGGCCAGGGCCGCGGCGTCGTGCGTGCCGGAGAGCCGCGCCGACAGGTGCACGGACAGCACGCCGTCCGCACCGTCGTCGAGCAGCTTGCGGTACACCTCCGCGAACGCCTCCGGCGACGGCCTCGACGTGGTGACGGCGACCCGGCGCGCGCCCAGCGCCTCGGCGACCGTGGCCGAGTCGATGTCGACGGTCTCCAGGCCCGGCACGCCGTTGACGACCACGGCGAGCGGCACGACGGTGAGCCGGCCACCGGTGGCGGCGGGCAGCGGCGGCAGATAGGCGGTCGAGTCGGTGACCACGGCGACGGCGGACTGCGGGCGGGTCATCACCGCACCGTAGCCGATCCCGGAAACGGCCAGAAGCCTAGTTCTCCACCCGGCTCACACGGAACGGCGTTCCCTGCTGGCAGGTGGTCATCATGCTGGGCTCGGGCGTGCCGTAGACGGTCAGCGTCTTGCCGCTCTTCATCGACTCCCGGTCGCCGCCGAGCAGGAGGTAGGTCTCCTTCTCGGTGGCCAGCAGCACGCAGCCGGGCTCGACGCCGTCCTTGACCGTGCCCCGCACCGAGACCAGCGGCTGGGCCGACCCGAGGGTCAGCGACGGCCGGGCGGACGGGAGGTCCGAGGACGGGGCGGGCGGCACGATGGACGGCGGCGGCGCCGTGACCGGCTCCGACGTCGACCCGCACCCGGCGAGCCCGGCCAGCGCGAGCCCACCAGCGACGATCAGCGCTACAAACCTCATGACACCTTCGACGCTAGACCCGCCCGGGCGGTTCCGGGCGGGAACGATCAGGGCAGGTTGTGCGCGTCCAGCATCCACCCGCGCAACGGGTCGTGCCGCAGATGGGTGCGGTGACAGTTGTGCAGCGGGCCGAGCAGGGGTGCGTATTCCAGCGGCCACCCCAGCAGCGCCACGGTGGCGAACCGGGCCGCCGCGCCGTGCGTGGCGGCCACGACCACGGCGTCGGGCCCGGCCGCGTCGACCGCGTCCTGCAGCGCCGCGACCATGCGCTTCGCCACGGCGCCGATCTCCTCGACGCCGGCGTCGCCGACCTCCTCGCCGCGCCGCCACCGGGCGAACGCCTCGGGCCAGCGCGCGGTCGCCTCGGGGTGCGTGAGCCCCTCCCACTCGCCGAACCCGCGCTCGCGCAGCCGCGGGTCCAACGTGGGGGTCAGCCCGGTGGCCGCGGCCAGCGCCCCCGCCGTGGTGGCGGCGCGCCGCAGGTCACTGGAGACGAGGACGGCCGGCCGCAGGGCGGCGAGCCTGGATGCGCTCTCGGCGGCCTGCTCAATGCCGAGGGCGGACAGCGGCGTGTCGGTCTGCCCCTGGAGCCGCCGGGCCGCGTTCCACTCCGTCTGACCGTGCCGCCACAGAATCAGCAGCGTCATGCGGTCGCGGGCAGGTCGCGGTCGACGAACTCGATCTGCGGGCAGTCCTTCCACAACCGGTCGAGCGCGTAGAACTCGCGCTCCTCGGTGTGCTGGACATGCACCACGATGTCGACGTAGTCCAGCAGCACCCACCGCCCGCCGCGCTCACCCTCGCGGCGCACCGGCTTCGCCTTCTCCGGCAGCTGCACCAGCCGCTCCTCGATCGCGTCGACGATCGACAGGACCTGCCGCTCGTTCGGCGCCGAGGCGAGCAGGAACGCGTCGGTGATGACAAGCTGGTCGGCCACGTCGAGGATCACGATGTCCTCGGCCTTCTTGTCGGCGGCCGCCTGCGCAGCGGTGAGCGCCAGCTCGCGGGCACGCTCAGTGGCGGGCACCGGACTCCCTTCGTCGGACCACCCCGGCCAAGATACGCCGGGCTGGTTCCAGCCTCTCACGCGAGCACGACATTGTGCCCCTCAGATGTTTCCGACTTTTCGGTACAAACCCCGCTTTGCGATGTACTGCACCACCCCGTCGGGCACCAGATACCAGACCGGTTTGCCCTCGGCGACCCGCCGGCGGCACGCCGTGGAGGAGATCGCCATCGCCGGGACCTGCACCAGGCTCACCGTGTCGGCCGGCAGGTGCGACGCGTTCAGCTCGAACCCGGGCCGGGTCACGCCCACGAAGTGCGCGAGCTCGAACAGGTCGGCGGCGTCCTTCCACGACAGGATCTTGCCGAGCGCGTCCGCGCCGGTGATGAAGAAGAGCTCGGCATCGGCACCGTACGAGTCGCGCAGGTCACGCAGCGTGTCCACAGTGTACGTGGGCCCGCCGCGGTCGATGTCGACGCGGCTGACCGTGAAGCGCGGGTTGGAGGCGGTGGCGATGACGGTCATGAGGTACCGGTCCTCGGCCGGACTGACCGTGAACTCGCTCTTCTGCCAGGGCTGCCCCG
Organism: Dactylosporangium thailandense; assembly: GCF_059739745.1. NCBI lineage: Bacteria > Bacillati > Actinomycetota > Actinomycetes > Micromonosporales > Micromonosporaceae > Dactylosporangium > Dactylosporangium thailandense. The sequence continues at coordinate 11,072,451 of NZ_AP029195.1, read as the reverse complement.
TCGGGACGAACACGACCTCGTCCAGCCCGAACCGGTCGGCCACCTCGCTCGCGGCCACGAGGTGCCCGTGGTGGATCGGGTCGAAGGTGCCGCCCATGATGCCAACACGCATCAGGGCATCGTAATGATCGAAACGCGGGGGCCGGGAGGTGTGCAGCATCACCCGAACGAGCGCGGCCGGTACGACGAACACGGTCGGTAAGCGGTACGGTGACGCGCATGACGATGTCCCACCCCAAGGGCGACTTCGACAGCTCCCGCGCCGTGTGGCGATCGGCGCCCGGCGACAGCCACGGCAGCCGCGTCGAGGTGGCGTTCGTCGACGACCTCATCGGCCTGCGCAACGGCGCCGACCCGGCCAGCCCCGTCCTGGTCTTCACTCAGGACGAGTGGGACGCCTTCGTGGCGGGCGCCAAGGACGGCGAGTTCGACGTCTGAGGCGCCCGCCGAGGGCGGCTAGAGCAGCAGCGACCGGATCGGGGCCATCCGCTCCAGCCGCGGCGCGAGTGCGCGCAGCCGCAGCGCGAGCGTGACCGCCTCGAACGCCGCCTCGTCCTCCCCGCCGAGGTCACCGCCGAGGCGCTCGAGCACCTCGCCCCAGTCGAAGACCCGGCCCGGCCCGACGGCCACCGGCCGCCCGACCCGCTCCGCGACCGTCGCCGCGGTGACCAGCGAGTCGTCCGCGATCGCCGCCGCGATCCCGAGCCCCGCCACGTCCAGGTCACGGACCCCTGACACGACGGCGTCGACCAGCGTCGGCGCCGGCCGGTCGAAGGCCACCCAGGCGACCCACCGCGCCCCGGCCCCGACCCCGGAGCCGGTGTCCAGGGCCGGCACGACGGGCAGCGCCCCGCCGCCGGGCAGCGTCTCCACGCACAGGTCGTCCGCCCGCCCGAACAGCGCGTCCGCCGCCGTCTCGGGCACCTCCCCGGCCACCAGGAGCCGGAACTGCCGCAGGCGCATCACGGCCGCCGCCCGCACGCCCGGTGCCGATGGGTGAACGCGTCGATCCGCCGCGCCACCCGGTCCGCCGACGGCCCCCGCGGCACCGCCGCCGGGATGCCGAGCCAGCCGTGACACCCCGGGCACTCCAGCCGCAGCCAGGCCCGTTCCTCAGAGTTCTCGAAGTTCCACACAGGTTCCTCCCCCGCCGATGCCTCCCCGCCCCACCCAGCGAACACCAAAATCCCCCGCCCGGGAGGGGCCAGCAACGCCCCCTTGACATCTCCCGGCCGCTGCTACTATGGGTCCCATGTCGTCGCGAACCGTCCGACAGAACAGCTGGCGCGCCCGCTAGGGGCGGCCAGACTTCGCGCATCGCGACAACCCCACAGACCACCAGGGCCGCCCGGAATCCGGGCGGCTTTTCGGTGTGTGCGGACACCGCCCGGGACCCGGCGGCTCCCCACCAAGGAGGAACGAGTCCCATGTCCGACCGCCGCATCTCCGGCTTCAAGCCCACCGGCCCGCTCCAGCTCGGCAACTACGTCGGGGCGATCCGCCCGGTGGTGGAGGGCCAGGACCGGCCCACGACCGTGTTCGTCGCCGACCTGCACGCCCTGACCGTCCCGCACGATCCGCAGCGCCTGCGCGAGCTGTCGCTGCAGGTGGCCGGCCTCCTGCTGGCCTCCGGCGTGGACCCGCGGCGCACGGTCCTCTACCGCCAGTCGGACCTGCCCGCCCACGCCGAGCTGCACTACCTGCTCGAGTGCGCCGCGAGCTACGGCGAGGTGCACCGCATGATCCAGTTCAAGGAGAAGGGCGGCGGCAGCGGTACCCGCCTGTCGCTGCTGACCTACCCGGTGCTCATGGCCGCGGACATCCTGCTGCACGACATCGCCGAGGTGCCCGTCGGCCGCGACCAGCGCCAGCACGTCGAGCTCACGCGCGACCTCGCGCTGCGCTTCAACGAGCGCCACGGCCCCGTCTTCACCGTCCCGCGGGCCACGCACCCGCAGGTCGCCGCGCGCCTGGCCGACCTCGCCGACCCGGGGACGAAGATGGGCAAGACGAACGCGTCCAGCAACGGCGTGCTGTTCCTGCTCGACCCGCCGGACGTGCTGCGGCGCAAGATCATGCGGGCGGTCACCGACACGGCCGACGAGATCGTCTACGACCCCGCGACCCGGCCGGGCGTGTCGAACCTGCTGGAGCTGCTCGCGGTGGCCACCGGGGAAGAACCGGGGCGGATCGCCTCCGGCTACACCGGCTACGGCGCGCTCAAGACCGCCGTCGCCGATGCGGTGATCGCCCTGCTGGAGCCGATCCAGCGCCGCTACCACGCCCTCACCGAGGACGACATCGAGCAGGTCCTGGCCGCCGGGGCCGAGCGCGCCGCCGAACGCGCCGACGCGACCGTGGCCCGCGTGAAGGCGGCCATGGGCCTCAGAAGCGCACGGCCCGCTCGCGCAGGTAGCCCAGCGACGCCGGGGACGGTGCCGGCGTCACGCTGAAGCGCGGGGGCCGGTACTCGATCTCCTCGAGCACGAGATCGGCCTCGACGAGCAGCGCCCACGGCACGTGGAACACCTTCTCGCCCGGCACGGACACGCCCACCAGATCCACGGCGGGCAGCAGCGCCGGCGTCCCGACCGCCCACTGGGCCGAGGTGAACGCCGAGCCGTCCGGCCGGGCGGTGAGGGTGGCCTCGGCCAGCCGCGGATCGCCCAGGGTGCGCCGCTGGTGCTCGGCGACGTCGACGGCGAGCCGCCGGCCGGCCCGCGCCGCGGCCGGGTAGGCCGGATGCCCGCGCTCGGGCAGGAAGGGCACCACGCGGCCGTCGTCGTCGGTCGTGTACGCCATCGGCGAGAGCGGCCGCGGCGTGCGCGCGTACTCGTCCGCCGCGAGCTCGTACAGCTGCTCGACCAGGCGCGGCTCGTCGGCGCACACGAGCAGCATCAGCGTGCTCGGCAGGAACGCGACCGCCCGGCCCCCGACCTGCTCGTCGAGTTCGGCCAGCCAGCCCTCCAGCAGCACCCACGAGACCAGCTGCTCGCCGTCGTAGTCGGGCACGTGCAGGACCGACGGCCCGAAGAACCCGGCCGCCGCGGGCAGCTCCGCGCGGGCGAGCGTGCGGGTATGGGCCGCGGCGAAGATCGCCTCCGCGCTCACCCCCCAGCGACCTGGGCTGTCGATGTCCAGCGGCACGTCCCCGGCGAGCACGACCTCGTCGAGGTGCGGCAGGGCGGGCCGGCGCAGCGTGCGGGTCCCGCGGGCGGCGTGGCGCAGGGCGAGGCGCAGCTCGGGCAGCGCCTCGGCGAAGGTGGCCGGCTGCGCGGGCGGGGTGAGGCTGTGCGCCACGAACTCCCGCACGAACTGTTTGCGGTCGCCGGGTTTGCGCTGGTACTGCGAAAACGCCTTCGACAGAAAGAGGGTGCTGTACGCGTCCTGGCCGCATTCGCAGACGATGGCGAACTGGGTCGGGCGGAATTCTGCGTCGGTGAACCCGAGTCTGCGCAGCTCGGCCAGGACCTGGTCGGCGAAGCGCTCCCGTGGTGAACGGGCCGGTCGGGTCAGCCGCTCGAGGATGCCCACCGAAGCGACACTAGCCTCAGCCGAGCTCCGACGCGATGGGCTCGGGGGCAATCACGAGTTTTTCGTAACAGAGGCTGAGCGGGCTGTGTACGTACGGCCCATACGGTGGAATCGGTCGGTAACCGGCCGATTCGTACAATCGGATCGACTCCGGCTGCCGCGCGCCGGTCTCGAGCCGGATGAACAGGTAGTGCGAGCCCGCGGCCAGGTCCTCCAGCAGGGCGAGCAGCCGCCGGGCGATCCCGTTGCCGCGGTAGGCCGGCCGCACGTACATCCGCTTGACCTCGACCGTCTGGTCGTCCAGCGGCTGGATGGCCCCGCACCCGGCGGCGACCCCGTCGACCGAGGCGACCACGAACTTCGCGCGCGGGTCGAGCGGGAACCGGCGGGCCTGCGGATCGCCGTAGCGGTGCGCGGCCTCGTCCGCCGCCAGCGTCACGAGCTCGGCGACGCCCGGATCGGTCACCGCCCGGCGCATCACCGACAGGTCCCGCCCGGTCTCGTCGAAGCGCTTCTCGAAGCACCGGCTGGCCTCGTACTTCACGTATCGCCCGAACCGCGGGATCGGCCGGTAGCCGGCTCCCAGGAACAGCGCGATGGCCTCGGGCGCGGTGACCCCCGCCTCCAGTCTCAGCACCCGGTGGCCGCGGGAGGCGGCGAGGTCCTCGAGCGCGGCGAGCATCCGGCGGCCGAGGCCGCGGCCCCGGTACCCCGGGCGGACGTAGAGCCGGGTCACCTCGGCCGCGTCCAGGTCGATGGCGAGCAGCGCGCCGCAGGCCACGGCCTCGCCGCCGACGACCGCGACCAGATAGCGGGCGGCCGGGTCGACCGCGTACACGTGGCCCTCCCGGCCACCGTCGCGCGCCCGCAGTTCGACCTGCTGGTCGACCACGAGCGCGATCACCTCCGAGTCGCCCGATGGACGTTGCTCGATCAACATGGAACGACGGTACGCACCCTCGATTTCCCCGATGTTTCACTCACCGGGCAATTCGCGTTGCGGAGCGGGTCAGAAGTCGTCGTCGTCGCCCGAAGGGGAACCTTCCAGCTCCTCGAAGCGGCGGCGGCGCTCGGCCCGCATGGCCTTGCGCTGAGCAGCCCCGACCCGCTGGTTGGGCTCCTCGAGGCGGTAGTCGGTGCCCCGGTTGCCGGGCATGAACTCCTCCTCGGCGAAAAGATTCGGCTGCCAATCGAATTCACGGGCGCCAATTCGGATCGGAGCGCCGGGCTCGGCGCCGGCCTTCTTGAGCGCGACCTCGACCCCGAGCCGGGCGAGCCGGTCGGCGAGGTAGCCGACGGCCTCGTCGTTGTCGAAGTTGGTCTGGCGCACCCACCGCTCGGGCGCGCCGCCCCTGACCACGAACACGCCCTCGGCGTCGCGCTCGACGGTGAACCCGCTGTCGTCGACGGCCACGGGCCGCAGCACGATCCGGGTCCGCTCCTGCGCCGGTGCGGCCAGCCGGTGCTGCTTGACCAGCTCGGACACGGCGAACGTGAGCTCCCGCAGCCCCTCGTGGGTCACGGCGCTGACCTGGTGCACGTCGAACCCGCGCTCCTCGAGCTCGGGCCGCACGATGTCGGCGAGGTCCCGCCCGTCCGGAACGTCGATCTTGTTGAGCACGACGAGCCGCGGCCGGTCCTCGAGCCCCCCGTACGCCGCGAGCTCGGCCTCGATCGCGTCGATGTCCGAGAGCGGGTCGCGCTCGGTCTCCAGCGCCGCGGTGTCCACGACGTGCACGAGCACCGCGGTGCGCTCAATGTGCCGCAGGAACTCGAGCCCGAGCCCCTTGCCGGTGGCCGCGCCCGGGATGAGCCCCGGCACGTCGGCCACGGTGTAGGTCTCGTCGCCGGCCTGCACGACCCCGAGGTTCGGCACCAGCGTGGTGAACGGGTAGTCGGCGATCTTCGGCCGCGCCGCGGAGATGGCCGCGATCAGCGACGACTTGCCGGCCGAGGGGAACCCGACGAGCCCGACGTCGGCGACGCTCTTGAGCTCGAGCACGACGTCGAGCTGCTCGCCCGGCTCGCCGAGCTCGGCGAAGCCCGGGGCCTTGCGCCGCGTGCTGGCCAGCGAGGCGTTGCCGCGCCCGCCGCGCCCGCCGCGGGCCAGCTCGAACTTGGTCCCGACCCCGACGAGATCGGCGATGACGTCGCCGTCGAGCGTCTGCACGACGGTGCCGTCGGGCACCCGCAGCTCGAGCGTCTCGCCGTTGGCCCCGTCGCGGTCGTTGCCGGCCCCGCCGTTGCCGTTGCGGGCCTTCTGGTGCGGGTGAAAGTGGAAGTCGAGCAGGGTGTGCACGCCCGGGTCGACGATGAGCGTGACGCTGCCGCCGTGCCCCCCGTCGCCGCCGTCGGGGCCGCCGAACGGCTTGAACTTCTCCCGGTGGATGGACACGCAGCCGTGACCGCCGTCGCCGGCCTTCACGTGCAGCACGGCCCGGTCAACGAACGAGGTCACCGCAGCTCACCTTTTCAACCAAAGATCCAACAAAGATCATGACTCGGGCCCGCGGTGGTGCGGACCGTTCCTCCCGCGAGACACCGCTCGGCGCTGCGCGCCGACGCTGCCAGGTCCGCGTGTGGTCACGCCGCCCCAAGCATCAGCCCGACGGACGGGAAGACTCCTGAAACGCAGCAACGGCGGGCGAGGAGCGTTTATGCCCCTGCCCGCCGTCGGAAACCCGCGAGATCAGCCCTCGGCCGGAGTGATGCTGACCGTCTTGCGACCACGCTTGGTGCCGAAGGTCACGTGACCCGGGGCGAGCGCGAACAGCGTGTCGTCCCCGCCACGGCCGACGAGGTCGCCCGGGTGGAACTTGGTGCCGCGCTGGCGGAGGATGATCTCACCCGCGTTGACCAGCTGGCCGCCGAACCGCTTCACGCCGAGCCGCTGGGCGGCGGAATCGCGCCCGTTCCGCGAGCTGGACGCACCCTTTTTGTGTGCCATCGCGCTTGCCCTACTTCCCGGTGGAGATGCCGGTGACCTTCACCTGGGTCAGCGGCTGACGGTGACCCTGGCGCTTGTGGTAGCCGGTCTTGTTCTTGAACTTGTGGATCCGGATCTTCGGACCCTTGGTGTGCGCGACGACCTCAGCGGTCACCGCGGCGCTGGCAAGCTTGGCCGCATCGGTGATGAGATCCTCGCCGTCGACAAGCAGGACAGCGGAGAGCGTCAGCGCATCGCCCGGCTCGCCCGCGAGCTTCTCGACCTCGATCACATCGCCCTCGGCGACCTTGTACTGCTTGCCGCCGGTCTTGACGATCGCGTACATGAGACGCGGACTCCTGTCGTAGAGCTCTGGCGGGCTGGTCCGGGATGCGTGCCGCAACAGGCACGCAAAAGACCTCGCGCACGAAAGTGCGCTTTAGAGAGAGTACGCCACGGGTGGCGTACTCCCCAAATCAGGGGCGGGTCCGGCGACGGACGCCACCCCGGCGAGTGCGGCGACGGGCCCCGTTGCCCGACCCCTCGTCCTCGTCCTCGTCGATGTTGTCGGGGTCGTCCTCCGAGGCGATCGGCGTGAAGTCCGCCTCCTCGGGCGCGTCCGCCGCGGCCTGGGCGGTCTCCTCCTCCGCCGGCGCCTCCTCGGCGACGGCGGTGGCCCCGCGGCGACCCCGGCGACGGCTGCGCGGCGCGGGCGCGTCGGCCTCCTCGACCCCGCTGGTCACGCCGGGCGAGCTCGCGGCCGAGGCGACCTTGGCCACCGCGTGGCCGTGACCGTTGCCGCCGCCCCCACCGCCGCCGCCACGCTTCTCCGGGATCGGCTCGGTGTGGATGATCAGGCCGCGGCCCTTGCAGACCTCACAGGTCTCGCTGAAGGCCTCCAGCAGGCCCTGGCCGACCCGCTTGCGGGTCATCTGCACCAGGCCGAGCGAGGTGATCTCGGTGACCTGGTGCTTGGTCCGGTCCCGGCCCAGGCACTCGGTCAGCCGGCGCAGCACCAGCTCGCGGTTGGACTCCAGCACCATGTCGATGAAGTCGATGACGATGATGCCGCCGAGGTCGCGCAGCCGGAGCTGGTGCACGATCTCCTCGGCCGCCTCCAGGTTGTTGCGGGTGACCGTCTCCTCGAGGTTGCCCCCGGCGCCGGTGTACTTGCCGGTGTTGACGTCGATGACGGTCATCGCCTCGGTGCGGTCGATGACCAGGCTGCCGCCGGAGGGCAGGAACACCCGCCGGTCCAGCGCCTTGATCAGCTGCTCGTCGATGCGCAGGTCGGCGAAGACGTCGGTGGCACCGGCGTAGCGGTGCACCCGGTCGACGAGGTCGGGCGAGACGTGCGACAGGTAGGGCTCGACCGACTCGAAGGCCTCGTTGCCCTGGATGACCAGCTCGCGGAAGTCCTCGTTGAACAGGTCGCGCACGACCCGCACGACGAGCTCGGGCTCCTCGTAGAGCAGCGCCGGCGCGCTGCTGCCGCCGGACTTCTCCTGGATGGCCTCCCACTGCGCCTGCAGCCGCTTGACGTCGCGGGCCAGGTCGTCCTCGGAGGCGCCCTCGGCCGCGGTGCGCACGATCACGCCGGCGCCGTCGGGCACGAGGTTCTTGAGCACGTCACGCAGCCGCTTGCGCTCCACGTCGGAGAGCTTGCGGCTGATGCCGGAGGCGTTGCCGTTCGGCACGTAGACCAGGTGCCGCCCGGACAGCGCGATGTGGCTGGTGAGGCGGGCACCCTTGGTGCCGATGGGGTCCTTGGTGACCTGCACGAGCACCGAGTCGCCGGACTTGAGCGCCTGCTCGATGGTGCGGGTGCGGCCCTCGAGCCCGGTGGCGTCCCAGTTGACCTCGCCGGCGTAGAGCACCGCGTTGCGGCCCCGGCCGATGTCGACGAACGCCGCCTCCATGCTGGGCAGCACGTTCTGGACCCGGCCGAGGTAGACGTTGCCGACCATCGAGCTCGACGACGCCCGGGTCACGTAGTGCTCGACGAGCACCTTGTCCTCGAGCACCGCGATCTGGGTGCGGTCGTTCTTCTGCCGGATGACCATCGTGCGGTCGACGGCCTCGCGGCGGGCCAGGAACTCCGACTCGCTGAGGATCGGCGGGCGGGTGCGGCGCTGCTCGCGGCCGTCCCGGCGGCGCTGGCGCTTGGCCTCGAGCCGGGTCGAGCCGGAGACGCCCTGCACCTCGTCGCGCGCGGCGGAGCGCGGCTCGCGGATCTTGACGACCACGTGCGGGTCGTCGGCGGCCTCGGTGTCGCTCGAGCCCTTGCGCCGGCGGCGGCGCCGGCGGCGGGTCAGGCCCTCGCCGTCCTCGTCGCCCTCCTCGTCGGCGGACGCCTCCGCCTCCTCGTCGGCGGCGCCCTCCTCGCCCTCGCCCTCGGCCTCGGCGCCCTCTTCGCCTTCCTCGAGGTCGTCGACGCCGTTGCCGCGACCCCGGCCGCGACCCCGCCGGCCCCGCCGGCGCCGACGGCGCCCGGTGCCCTCGAAGGCGTCCTCGTCCTCTTCTTCGTCCTCGTCGGTCTCGGCCTCGTCGGTCTCGACAGGCGCCTCGACGGCCTCGACCGGCGCCTCGGCCACGGCCTCCTCGGCGGCGGCCCGGCCCCGGCGGCGCCGGCGACCGCGGCCGACCGGCTCCTCCTCGGCGATCTCCTCGTCCTCGGCGGCCGACACGGGCGCGGGCCGCTCGGCCCGGACCGGCGCGACCTGCTCGCTGGGCGGCATGAACAGCAGCTGCACGGGCGCGGCGCGGCGGCCCCGGCGCGCCGGCGGCTCCTCCACGACCAGGGGCTCGAGCTCCTCGGGCGTGTCGGCGTCCTGCTCGGCGTCCTCGGACGCGAGCTCCTCGCCCAGCGGCTCCTCGGCCTCGGCGACCGGCAGCGGCCCGGCCTCGACCTCGGCCTCGACCGAGGCGAGAGGCTCGGCCGGAAGCTCGGCCGGAAGCTCGGCCGGAGGTTCGGAACTGGGCTCCGGAAGCGGCTCGGGCTCGACGACCTTGGTGCGGGTCCGCCGGGCCCGCGTGGCCTTGACGGGCGCGGGCGGTTCGTCCAGCGGCAGCGCCTGCTGCCCGGACTCGCCGGTCTCGGCGGCCTCCGCGGCCGGCGTCACCTTCCGCCGGCGGCGGGTGGGCGCGGGGGCCGGCTCCTCGGCCGAAGCCGCGGCCGCCGGGGTCTCGGGGGCCTCCGCCGCGGGCGCCTCGGCGGAGGCGGCCGCGGTGGCCTTGGTGGTCCGGCGCCGTGTGCGCCGGACGGGGGCGGTGGTCTCGTCTTCGCTGGCTGCGGCAGCAGCCACCGGCTCGTCGCCGGTGGTCTCGCCGCTCGCCGACTCGTTGTCGAACATGCGGACGTTCTCCAGTTCTGGCGCTCCCGGGCGCGTAGCAACGCAGCCACACGGGGGCACCGCATATATGTTGTGCCGGCGGAGGTATCCGCTCACGCGGACGATCCGCCGAAAGTCTGCCAACCTCGTGCCCGGCGACCGGCGGCCCGCCACCTGGCGGATCACCCGTCGTCTACTGCGACGAAGTTCCTACGACGGCCGCCGGCCGATCCCCGTCGCCGGACTGGGCGAGCGGATCGACGAGTTCACCCTGCTCGGTCAGCACTCCCTGAGCCAGTCGGGTCGCACGGGGCGGAACCGGCGGCTCCAGGTCGGCCACAACGCGCAGACCGGACAGCACATCGTCGGGTCGCACGGTCGGGGTCACCTGCCGCACGACAAGGTCGAGTATCGCACACGGTATGTCGGTGACCTCGGAAGGTAGGTCATCGTTGGTGGAATCTGACAGAATTTCAAGATCAGAGGCGTCGAGACGGACCACCGCGGCCCGCGTGTCGAAGGTCCGCCGGCCCTGCTTCGTGAGCCGGTCGACCAGCACCTCGGGCGCGTCGAGGAAGGCGCGGACGGCGACGGCGGCGTCCGCCCCGGAGATCCCGGGCAGCTCGATGCGCCAGGTCGACGCGTCGATGCGGTCGGCGAGGCTGCCCCCGCCGGTGAGCGGCGACTCGACCGCCTCCAGCACGTCGAGGCCGGGCGAGAGGGCCGCGTCGAGGGCCCGGCGCAGTTCGTCCGGCTCGACGACGGCCCGCAGGCCGATCTCCAGATACTCCGCCTCGCTGGCCACCCCGGTCGGCGCGGCGGACGCGTAGGAGACCTTCGGGTGCGGGGTGAAGCCCTGCGAGTAGGCGATGGGCACGTTGGCCCGCAGCAGCGCCCGCTCGAACGCGCGCGCGAAGTCCCGGTGGGAGGTGAACCGCAGCGGGCCCCGCTTGGCGTACCGCAGCCGAATCCGCTGCACCACCGGGTCCTGGTTGCCCTCCGGCTGCCGCTTAGCCATGCGTGTGCCCGATCCCAGCTCCGGCCCCGGGCACGCGCAGCCCGCCGACCGGCGTGAGCGGGAGCAGCTTGCGCCCGGTCGGGCCGATCTGGATCTCGGTGTCCTGGCTGGGGCACACGCCGCAGTCGAAGCACGGGGTCCAGCGGCAGTCGTCCTGCTCGTAGCCGGTCAGGGCGTCCTGCCAGTCCTGCCAGAGCCAGTCCTTGTCGAGGCCGGAGTCGAGGTGGTCCCAGGGCAGGACCTCGTGCTGCTCGCGCTCGCGGGTGGTGTACCAGGCCAGGTCGACGCCGTAGGCCGGCAGCACCTCCGCCGCCGCGTCGACCCAGCGCCGGAAGGAGAAGTGCTCCGACCAGCCGTCGAAGCGCCCACCGTTCTCCCAGACCCGCCGGATGACCGCCCCGACGCGCCGGTCGCCCCGGCTGAGCAGGCCCTCGACCTGGGAGGGCTCGCCGTCGTGGTACCGGTAGCCGATGGCCTTGCCCAGCGAGCGGTCCGAGTTGATGGCCTCCTTGAGCGCCTTGAGCCGCCGGTCGATGACCTCCGGCTCCTCCATCGGCGCCCACTGGAACGGCGTGTGCGGCTTGGGCACGAACCCGCCGATGGACACCGTGCAGCGGATGTCCCGCGAGCCGGTGGCCGAGCGCCCGGAGCGGATGACCTCGTGCGCGAGCTTGGCGATCTGCAGCACGTCGTCGTCGGTCTCGGTGGGCAGACCGCACATGAAGTACAACTTCACCTGCCGCCACCCGTTGGTGTAGGCGGTGACGACGGTCCGGATCAGGTCCTCCTCGGTGACCATCTTGTTGATCACCTGACGGATCCGCTCCGAGCCGCCCTCGGGCGCGAAGGTGAGCCCGGTGCGCCGCCCGTTGCGGGACAGCTCCTGGGCGAGCGTCACGTTGAACGCGTCCACCCGGGTGGAGGGCAGCGACAGCGAGACGTTCGTGCCCTCGTACTGCTGGGCCAGCCCCGAGCACATGTCGCCGATCTCGGAGTGGTCGGCCGAGGACAGCGAGAGCAGCCCGACCTCGTGGAAGCCGGAGAACTCCAGCCCCTCCTTGACCATCTGCCCCACCGTCGTGATGCTGCGCTCGCGCACCGGCCGCGTGATCATGCCGGCCTGGCAGAAGCGGCACCCGCGCGTGCAGCCGCGGAAGATCTCCACCGCGTAGCGCTCGTGCACCGTCTCGGCCAGCGGCACCAGGGGCTTCTTCGGATACGGCCAGGCGTCGAGGTCCATCGTGGTGCGCTTGTGCACCCGGAAGGGCACGTCGGCGCGGTTGGGCACGACGCGCTGGATGCGCCCGTCGGCCAGGTAGTCCACGTCGTAGAAGCGCGGCACGTAGACCGACTCGGTGCGGGCCAGCCGCAGCAGCAGCTCGTCACGGCCGCCGGGCTCCCCCTCCGCCTTCCACTCGCGGACGATGCCGGTGATCTCGAGCACCGCCTCCTCGCCGTCGCCGAGCACGGCGGCGTCGATGAAGTCGGCGATCGGCTCCGGGTTGAACGCCGCGTGGCCGCCGGCGACCACGATCGGGTGCCGGGCGTCCCGCTCGCGCGCGTCGAGCGGGATGCCGGCCAGGTCGAGCATGGTGAGCAGGTTGGTGTAGCCGAGCTCGGTGGAGAACGAGACGCCGAAGAGGTCGAACGCGGTGACCGGCCGGTGCGCGTCCACGGTGAACTGCGGCACACCCTCGGAGCGCATGAGCTGCTCGAGGTCGGGCCAGACCGCGTAGGTGCGCTCGGCGAGCACGTCGGGCTGCTCGTTGAGCACCTCGTAGAGGATCTGCACGCCCTGGTTGGGCAGACCGACCTCGTAGGCGTCCGGGTAGGACAGCGCCCAGCGGACGGTGACCGAGTCCCAGTCCTTCACGACCGCGCCGAGCTCACCGCCGACGTACTGGATCGGCTTGCTGATCCGCGGCAGCAGTCGCTCGAGTTGGGGGAAGACGCTCGTCACACTCACGGAATACCAGAGTACCTACCCGGGAACACCTTCCTCTCGCTGCCGCCGGTGGGGTGCCCGCCCGCGGGGCTGTTTCGGGGCCGGCGTGCCGGGGTGCGGGTCGGGAATGGGCAGCGTGACGGGCTCGCCGGCCTTCACCGACACCCGCTCGCCGTGGTGGCGCAGTGCGACCTCGCCCTCGTCCACCGAGTACGTCGCCCGCCCGTGCTCGACCTCCACCCGCAGCACGTCGCCGTGGACGGTGAGCGCGAACTTGAGCCGCTCGATCCGCGCGGGCAGCCGGGGCACGAACGACAGCTCCCCGCCGTAGTCGCGCATCCCGCCGAAGCCGGCCACGATCGCCAGCCAGGTGCCGGCCAGCGAAGCCATGTGCAGCCCGTCGCCCGCGTTGTGCTGCAGGTCATAGAGGTCGACGAAGGCCGCCTCGCCCAGGTAGTCGTAGGCGAGCTCGGTGTGCCCGACCTCGGCCGCCATGACCGCTTGGGTGCACGCCGACAGCGAGGAGTCACGAACCGTGCGCTCGTCGTAGTAGTAGAAGTTGCGGGCCTTCTCCTCCCGCGTGAACGCGTCGCCGCGCCAGTGCATCGCCAGCACGAGGTCGGCCTGCTTGACCACCTGGCGGCGGTACAGGTCGAAGTACGGGTAGTGCAGCAGCAGCGGGTAGTGCTCGGGCGGCGTGTTCGCGAAGTCCCACTCCTGGTGCAGGGTGAAGTTCACCGACTGCTGGTGCACGCCGAGGTCGTGGTCGTAGGGCAGGTGCACCTTCTCCGCCGCGTCGCGCCACGAGGAGATCTCCTCGTCGTCGACCCCGAACTCGCGGGCCTTCTCCGGGTGCCGCTCCGCCGCGTCGGCCGCCGAGCGCAGGTTCTGCTGCGCCATGAGGTTCGTGTAGATGTTGTCGTCGGCGATGGCCGAATACTCGTCCGGCCCGGTCACCCCGTCGATGTGGAACACGCCGTGGCGGTCGTGGTGGCCGAGCGAGCGCCACAGCCGGGCGGTCTCGACCAGCAGCTCCAGCCCCAGGTCGGCCTCGAAGCGGGTGTCGCCGGTCGCCTGCACGTAGCGCACCACGGCCGCGGCGATGTCGGCGTTGACGTGGAATCCGGCGGTCCCGGCCGGCCAGTAGGCCGAGCACTCCTGGCCGCGGATGGTCCGCCACGGGAAGGTGGCGCCCTTGAGCCCCAGCTGCCGGGCCCGGTCGCGGGCCAGGTCGAGCGTGTCGTGGCGCCACCGCAGCCCGTCGCGGGCGACCTGCGGGTGGGTGTACGTCAGCACCGGCAGCACGAAGCTCTCGGTGTCCCAGAAGACGTGCCCGTCGTAGCCGCGCCCGGTGAGCCCCTTCGCCGCGATCGGGCGGGCCTCGGCGCGCGCCCCGGCCTGCATGAGGTGGAACAGCGCGAAGCGGACCGCCTGCTGGATCTCCGCGTCGCCGTCGACCTCCACGTCGGCCTGGGTCCAGAACTGGTCCAGGTAGGTCCGCTGGGCCTTGATCAGCCCGTCCCAGCCGCCGAGCATGGCCCCGGCCACGGCGCCGTGCACCTGGTCGCGGATCGCCTGCCGGGAGCGCTGGCTGGACCAGCCGTAGGCGAGGTACTTCACGATCCGCAGCCGCTGGCCGGGCTGCAGCTCGCAGGCGAACGTGGTGCGGGCCCAGTCCTCGGTGGTCTCGGTCTGCGTGCGCACCGGGACGGGCGCGGTGACCTCGTGGTCCATCTCGGCGCCGAGGCGCAGTCGGCTGGCGTTGGTGCGGTGCAGCAGCTGGGCGTTGAGGTCGCGGACGTACTGCCCCTCGGCGACCAGCGCGTGCCCGAGCGCGGCGGCGACCCGCGGGTCCTTGCTCGGCGTCGGCACCTCCTCGTTGGCCACCAGCTCGGACTGCACGATGACCCGGGCCGGCTGGTCGACCGGCTCGACCTCGTAGAGGAACGCGGCGACCGAGCGCTGCTCCAGCGAGACCAGCCGGACCGTGCGCACCTTGATCCGCTGGCCGGCGGGCGAGGACCAGTCGACGTTGCGCAGCAGGGTGCCGGCGCGCAGGTCGAGCACCCGTTCGTGGCTGTGCAGCCGCCCGTACCGCACGTCGAACGGCTCGTCGTCGACCAGCAGCCGGAAGACCTTGCCGTTGGTGACGTTGAGGATCGTCTGCCCCTCCTCCGGGAAGCCGTACCCGGCCTCGGCGTAGGGCAGCGGGCGCTCCTCGAAGAAGGAGTTGAGGTAGGTGCCGGGCAGGCCGTAGGGCTCGCCCTCGTCCAGGTTGCCGCGCAGCCCCACGTGGCCGTTGGCCAGGGAGAACAGCGACTCGGTCTGGCCCAGCGCGTTGATGTCGAGGCTGGTCTCGCGCACGGCCCACGGCTCGACGGGAAAGGCGCTCATGACTGCTCCCCCAGCAGCTCGCCCAGGTCTCGTACGACCACGTCGGCACCGCTTCGGCGCAGGTCCTCGCCGTGCTCGCCGCCGATCCGGTCGATGCCCACCACGAAGAACCCGCCGGCCCGGCCGGCCGCGACTCCCGCGAGGGCGTCCTCGAACACGGCGGCCCGGGCGGGCTCGACGCCCAGCTCGCGCGCCGCCTCCAGGAACGTGTCCGGGGCCGGCTTGCCCTTGAGCCCGCGCTCGCGGATCGTCACCCCGTCGACCCGGGCCTCCAGCATCGGCGCCAGTCCCGTCGACGTGATGACCTGCAGCGTGTTGGCGCTGGAGCTCACGACCGCCCGGCGCAGTCCGGCCGCCTGCGCGCGCTCCAGGTAGGTCACCGAGGACGGATACGGCTGGAGCCCGCCCTGCTCGAGCAGCTTCAGCAGCAGCTCGTTCTTGCGGTTGCCCAGCCCGTTCACGGTCTGTTCATCTGGCGAGTCGTCGGGGGTGCCCTCGGGCAGGGAGATGCCCCGGGACGTCAGGAAGTCCCGCACGCCGGCCTCGCGGGGCTTGCCGTCCACATAGTCGTTGTAGTCGTGGACCGGGTCGAACTCCCGCAGGCCCCTGGCCTCGAGGAACTCGTTGAAGGTCGCGGTCCAGGCCTTGTTGTGCACCACCGCCGTCGGGGTCAGCACACCGTCGAGATCGAACAGGCACGCGGTCACATGATCCGGTAGACCCAGCACGATCCCGACGTTAGCCGCGAACGGCGAACTCTGCGCGGCGTGCGCGGGGTCGTTAGCCTTCGAGTTGTGACACAACCGCCGGACGAGTCGCCGACCCAGCGGCAGCCGGCCTCCCCCACGTGGGTCGGCTCCGCCTCCGTGCCGTCGGACGGGTCCCGCCGGCGCCGCCAATGGGAGGACACGCTCGACCTCCCGGCCCAGCCGGAGACCCGCCAGATGCCGCCGGTGCCGCGCACCCTGGATCTCCCGGCCGCGCCCGCCCGGCAACGGCCCCCCGAGATCCGCTATGTCCCCGTGGTCCCGCCCGGTTACGGCCCGTTGCCGCCCGGCTACCGCCCCGGCCCGCTGCCGCCCCCGCCGCAGTGGCGCCGCCGGCGTCGCAAGTGGCCGTGGGTGATGCTGTTCCTGCTCGTGCTGTGCGCGGGCTGCTGCGGCGGCTCCTACGCGTGGGCGCGGCCGTGGTGGGTGCAGTATCCGGCCTCGGTGAACGTCGACGCGAGCGTGGCCGGGCTGAGCCGGCTCAACGACGCCGGCACGAAGAAGACGGCCGAGCAGCTGCAGACCGCGCTGACCTCCGATCACCTGGACGAGTCCGGGTTCACGGTGGCGTACCAGGACACGACCGACGGCAAGGCGAAGATCATCGTGTTCGGGGCCACCCGGTTCATCACGAACCCGTCGCGCGACCTCGAGGCCAGCCTGCGCAAGCTGGGCACGAAGATCCAGGTGCAGAACGTGCGCGAGGTCGACCCCGGGATGCTCGGCGGCGAGCAGCGCTGCGCCGCGTCCCGCCTCGACGGCCGCTCGGCCACCGTGTGCGGCTGGGCCGACCACGGGGTGATCGCGATCGCGGTCTTCGCCGGCAAGACCGTCGACGAGGCCTCCCGCTCGATGCAGAGCATCCGGGCGGCGATCGTCACCCGCGACAACTAGACGCGACAACTAGAACAGCCCCGGGGGACGGGTGCTGGGAACACCCGATCCCCCCGGGGCTGCCTGTTGGTGGAGGAAAGTCCCTACGGCAGTGTCGCCAGGTGCGGCTTCACCGTCTTCGCGAAGCCGTTGCCGTTCTTCACGTCCCAGTTGATCGACCAGGTCATCGCGCCGCGGATGCCCGGGTAGGTGTGCGGCGGCTTGAAAGTTCCGCAGTTCGTGCCGACCGCGAGGCAGTCGAGGGCCTGGTTGACCACGGACGGGGAGACCACGCCGCCGCCGGCCGCGCCCGTGCCCGCCGGCAGGCCCAGGGCCACCTGGTCGGGGCGCAGGCCGTTCTCCAGCTGGATGCACGCGAGGGCGGTGATGAAGTTGACCGTGCCCTGCGAGTACGCCTGCATCTGGTCGCAGCCGAGCATGCTGCCGGAGTTGTAGTACTGCGTGTAGACGACGGTCAGGATGTCCTTGATCGACAGGGCGAGGGCGAAGTAGCTGCTGCCCGTGGACTGCATGTCGATCGTCTGCGGCGCCATCGTGATGATGAGGTTCGCGCCGGCCTTGGCCCGCAGGGCGCGCAGGGCCTGCGCCATGTAGGTCGGGTTCAGCCCGTTCTCGAGGTCGATGTCGATGCCGTCGAAGCCGTACTGCTGCATCAGCGCGTAGGCGGTGTTGGCGAAGTTCGTGGCCGACGCCGAGTCCCCGACGCTGACCCGGCCGGTCTCGCCGCCGACGGAGAGGATGACCTTCTTGCCCCGCGAGTGCAGGGTCGCGATGTCCGCCTTCTGGTCCGCGTCGGAGTAGCCGCCGAGCGCGCTGGACAGGCCGGAGTCGGCCGCGTACGTGAGCGCGCCGGGCTGCGAGCCGGCCTCCGCGAACGCCACGTCGATGAGGTCGTACTCGCTGGGCACGTCCCGCAGCCGCAGCGGCGTCGCCGGGTTGACGAAGTTCTGCCAGTACCCGGTCAGGAAGTGCTTGGGCAGCGACCCGGTCGGGGTGGTCGGCGACGTCGACGGCGAGCTGCTCGGCGACGTCGAGGCCGACGGCGAACTGCTCGGCGACTTCGACGGCGAGGCCGAGGCCGAGGGCGACTTGGACGGGGACGGCGTCGTCGGGCCGACCGTGGTCGGGTTGCCGCCGGGGCCGTTCACCGAGAAGTCGTCGGCGGTGTAGGCGGGCTGGCCGTACCAGCCGTGCACGTAGACGCTCGCCGTGGTCTGGCTCGCGCCCGTGGTGAAGGCGACCGACAGCTGCTGGTAGCCGCTGGTGCCCGGGGTCCAGGTGCTGGCGTCGACCCCGCCGGTCACGCCGATGAAGACGTAGGAGCCGTTGACCCAGCCCGACAGGGTGTACTTCGTGTTCGGCTGGACCGAGATCGTCTGCGAGCACTGGGCGGTCGTGCCGCCGGGCGTGCCGGCCAGCTTGTAGGAGCCCGAGTGCGCGGCCCCGGACGTGACCGACGCGGACTCGCAGGTCCAGCCGGAGGCGGAACCGGACTCGAAGCCGGGGTTGGTGAGCAGCTCGGCGGCGGAGGCGGGCAACGCGATCAGGACCCCGGCGAGGGTCAGGACCGCCGCGCCGGCCCCTGCGAGCAGGGTGACATGGCGTGGACGCATGGGCACTCCAGGTGGGGGTGACGTCGATGGGCGTCGACGTGTTCCTCCACGTTCCACGCACCGGAATTTAATGTCAAGGTTTCTTTACTATTTGCTAAGGCTCCCTCGAATACCCGATTCCGTGGCGCGCTATCCTCGGTGTACAGGCTTTGACCCGGCCATCACCGGCGAGCCTCCGGAAGAACGGCCGCCCCGGCAGCCCAGTAGAACCGGACGGACACCGGCCCGTCACAGCCGGCCAACGAGCGGCCGCCGAACGCACGACCCCGGCGGCAAGCGGGGTGGTACCGCGGACCCGAGGGTTCGTCCCCGCGTGGATGCGACACCGACCACGCGAGGAGAGCGACCACCGATGGCCTACCCGATGCACCGCACGGGCACCGGCGTCCCCGCGAGCCCGAACCTCCCCGAAGTCGAGCGCGAGGTCCTGGACTACTGGTCCGGGGACGAGACGTTCCAGGCCTCGGTGGACCAGCGCCCCGCGGGCGACAACGGCTCGAACGAGTTCGTGTTCTACGACGGGCCCCCGTTCGCCAACGGCCTGCCCCACTACGGGCACCTGCTGACCGGCTACGCCAAGGACGTCGTCCCGCGGTACAAGTCCATGAAGGGCTTCCGCGTCGAGCGCCGCTTCGGCTGGGACTGCCACGGCATGCCCGCCGAGGTCGAGGCCGAGAAGCAGCTCGGGATCACCACGAAGGCCGAGATCCTCCAGCTCGGCGTGGACAAATTCAACGCGGCCACCAAGGAGTCCGTGCTGCGTTACACCAGCGAGTGGGAGCGGTACGTCACCCGCCAGGCCCGCTGGGTCGACTTCACCAACGACTACAAGACGCTCGACCTGCCCTACATGGAGAGCGTCATGTGGGCCTTCAAGACCCTGCACGACAAGGGCCTGGTCTACGAGGGCTTCCGGGTGCTGGCCTACTGCTGGCGCTGCGAGACGCCGCTGTCCAACACCGAGCTGCGCATGGACGAGGACGTCTACCGCGACCGGCAGGACCCCGCGCTGACCGTGGCCTTCACGCTGGAGACCGGCGAGAAGATCCTGGTCTGGACGACGACCCCGTGGACGCTGCCCTCCAACCTGGCCATCGCGGTCGGGCCCGAGATCGAGTACGCCCTCTTCGAGGAGGACGGGCAGCGGTACATCCTGGCCGAGTCCCGCCTCGGCGCCTACGAGAAGGAGCTGGCCGGCGCCACCCGGGTCGGGTCGGTCTCCGGGGCCGAGCTCGTCGGCCGGCGGTACACCCCCCTCTTCGGCTTCCTCGCGGACACCCCGAACGCGTTCCAGGTGATCGGGGCCGACTTCGTCACCACCGAGGACGGCACCGGCGTCGTGCACATGGCGCCGGCCTTCGGCGAGGACGACCAGAACGCGTGCGCCACGGTGGGCATCCCGACCGTCGTCACCGTCGACGAGCACACCCGGTTCACCTCGCTGGTCCCGGACTACCAGGGCCTGCAGGTCTTCGAGGCCAACAAGCCGGTGATCCGCGACCTCAAGGCGGCCGGCGTCGTCGTGCGCCACGACAGCTACACGCACTCCTACCCGCACTGCTGGCGCTGCGACACGCCGCTGGTCTACAAGGCCGTCTCGTCCTGGTTCGTGCAGGTCACCGCGTTCCGCGACCGGATGGTGGAGCTCAACCAGCAGATCACCTGGACGCCCGAGCACATCAAGGAGGGCTCGTTCGGCAAGTGGCTGGCCAACGCCCGCGACTGGTCGATCAGCCGCAACCGGTTCTGGGGCTCGCCGATCCCGGTGTGGAAGTCCGACGACCCGCAGTACCCGCGCGTGGACGTGTACGGCTCGCTCGACGAGCTCGAGCGCGACTTCGGCGTGCGCCCGGGCGACCTGCACCGGCCCGAGATCGACAACCTGACCCGGCCCAACCCGGACGACCCGACCGGGCAGTCCGTCATGCGCCGCGTGCCCGAGGTGCTGGACTGCTGGTTCGAGTCCGGCTCGATGCCGTTCGCCCAGGTGCACTACCCGTTCGAGAACGCCGACTGGTTCGAGCACCACTACCCGGGCGACTTCATCGTGGAGTACATCGGCCAGACCCGCGGCTGGTTCTACACCATGCACGTGCTGGCCACGGCGCTGTTCGACCGGCCCGCGTTCAACAACTGCGTGTCCCACGGCATCCTGCTCGGCGAGGACGGGCGCAAGATGTCCAAGAGCCTGCGCAACTACCCGGACGTGTACCGGGTGTTCGACGAGTACGGCTCCGACGCCATGCGCTGGTTCCTGGTCTCCTCGCCGGTGCTGCGCGGCGGGGACATGCCGGTGACGGAGCCGGGCATCCGCGACTCGGTCCGCCACGTGCTGCTGCCGCTGTGGAACGTGTACTACTTCTTCTCCCTCTACGCCAACGCGGACGGGTACACCGCCCGGCGCCGGACCGACAGCGCCGACCTGCTCGACCGGTACGTGCTGGCCAAGACCGGCGAGCTGGTGGCCACGGTCGGGCGGCAGCTGGACGCGTACGACATCTCCGGCGCCTGCGGCACGGTGCGGGCCTACCTCGACGCGCTCACCAACTGGTACGTGCGCCGGTCCCGGGACCGCTTCTGGTCCGGCGACCACGACGCGTTCGACACGCTGTTCACCGTGCTCACCACGCTGGCCCAGGTCGTCGCGCCGCTCGCCCCGCTGACCGCGGAGGAGATCTTCCGTGGGCTGACGGGCGAGCGGTCGGTACACCTGACGGACTGGCCGGCCGCGGAGGACTTCCCGGCCGACCACAGGCTCGTGGCCGACATGGACGCGGTGCGCGAGGTGTGCTCGGCCGCGCTGTCGCTGCGCAAGGCCCGCGGGCTGCGGGTGCGGCTGCCGCTGTCGACGCTGACCGTGGCCACGCCGGACGCCGAGGCGCTGCGCCCGTTCGCCGCGCTCGTCGCCGACGAGGTCAACGTGAAGACGGTCGAGTTCACCGCGGACGTGGCCGCGCACTGCACGCCGGTGCTGACGCTGGTGCCGCGGGTGCTCGGCCCGCGCCTCGGCGGCCAGGTCCAGCAGGTGATCAAGGCGGTCAAGGCCGGCGACTGGAGCCAGGCCGGCGGGGTCGTGACGGCGGGCGGGGTGGAGCTGAGCGAGGGCGAGTACGACCTCAAGCTCGTCGCCGCCGACCCGACCCAGTCCGCGCCCCTGCCCGGCGGCGAGGGCGTGGTCGTGCTCGACAGCACCGTCACGCCGGAGCTCTCGGCCGAGGGCGTGGCCCGCGACCTGGTCCGGGTCATCCAGCAGGCCCGCCGCGACGCCGACCTCAACGTGTCGGACCGGATCGTGGTCGTGGTCGACGGCCCCGAGTCGGTGGCGTCCGCCCTGGCCGTGCACGACTCGTTCGTGGCCGGCGAGACGCTGGCCAACTCGGTCTCGCTGGGCACGCTCATCGACGGCTTCGCGGGCGAGGTCGGCGAGGGCGAGGCCGTCAAGGTGACCGTCACGCCCGTCGGTCGTGCTCTCCCTGGGGCATGACGACGACCATCGTGAGGACCGCCTCCACCGGGCCGCTGTTGCGGTACCGGTGGGGGCGGTCGGCCTGGAAGTCGATGGTCTCCCCCGCCGTCACCCGGTAGGCCGTCCCGTCGATCTCCGTTTCGAGCTCGCCGGCGTGGACGTGGATGATCTCCCGCGTGCGCGGCGTGTGGTCGCCGGAGTCGTGCTCCTCCCCCGGCGCCATCCGCCAGTCCCAGACCTCGACGAACGCGGGATCGTTGACGCCCCGCAGCAGCCGGCCGGTGCCGCCGTCCGGGCCGCGCCACAGCACCGCGGGCTCCTCGGCCCCGACGATCTTCACGACGGGCTCGGGCTCGGCCTCCAGCAGCCGCCCGATGCTCACCCCGAACGACTCCGCGACCCGGCACAGGGTGCCGATGCTCGGGTTCGTGCGGGCGCCCTCGATCTGCACGAGCATGCCCTTGCTCACACCTGAGCGGCTGGCGAGCTCGTCCAGCGACCAGCGTCTGCCCTGGCGAAGGCCCTTCACCTGACGCGCGATCGCCAGCTGGGCGTCCCGCTCGCGGTCGGTCAACATATTTTCCTTCACGGTCATTATTATGGTACGACTAGCGGCATGTTCGCCGTTGCCGATGACGTTCTCGACCTGTGCCGTTCCGTGGGGCACGAGGCTACCGTGCTCGCGGTCCTCGCCGACGGGCTGCGCAACGGCCCCGGCGATCCCGCGCTGCTGCACGACGCCGTCGCGGCCGCGGGCGACCTGGGCGCGCCCCACCCCCACCTGGAGGCGTGGCGGGACGTGTACCGCGCATTCGGCGCCAAGCCCCAGCGCACCCCGTGCTCCGCGGAGGCGTTGCGCAAGCGGGCGGCGAAGGGCGATGTGCCCTCGGTGAACCGGATCGTCGACGCGTACAACGCCGTCAGCATCCGCTTCGCCGTGCCCATCGGCGGCGAGGACCGCGCGGCCCTCGTGGGCACCGAGCGGCTGGTCCGTGCGGCCGGCGACGAGCCCTTCGACGGCGCCCCGGCCGATGACCCCCCTCACCGGGTTTCGGGGGCCGATGAGCCCCCGAAGCCCGGTGAGGTCATCTGGCGCGACGACATCGGCGTGACCTGCCGCCGCTGGAACTGGCGTCAGGGCCGCCGCACCGCCCTGACCCCGGACACGACCTCGGCCGTGTTCCTCCTCGAAGGCCTCGACATCGACCTGCGGCCGGCGGCCGAGCACCTGATCTCCCTGCTGGACGCGGAGTCGGCGACCATCGAGCAACTCGCATGATCGGCATCGCGCTCGCCGTCCTGTCCGGGCTGGTCTGGGGCGTCGGCGACTTCTCCGGCGGCAAGGCCAGCCAGCGGGCCGACTCCCTGCTGGTCGTGGTGATCTCGAAGGCCGTCAGCCTGCCCGCGGTCGCCCTCTATCTCCTCCTCGTTCCCGGCGTCCTGCACGCCCGGGCCCTCGGCTGGGGCGCGGCCGCGGGCGTCTTGGGCGTCCTGGGCATGTTCGTCTTCTACCGCGCACTGGCCGGCGGCGCGATGGCGATCGTCGCCCCCATCAGCGCCGTGACCACCGCCCTGATCCCGGTCGCGTTCGGGCTGGCCGCGGGCGAGCGCCCCGGCACCCTGGCCCTGACCGGCGCCGCCTGCGCGATCGCCGCGATCGGCCTGGTGAGCGCCGCGGGCGGCACCGGCGGCCCGGTCACCGGCAGGCTCGTCGCCCTGGCCCTGCTCTCCGGCGCCGCGTTCGGCCTGTTCTTCACGTGCCTGTCGAGGGCCGGCGACGACGCGGGCCTGTGGCCGATCGCGGGCGCCCAGGTCGCCGCGATCGCGCTCGGCGCCCCGTTCGCCCTGCTCCGCGTGCGCCGCGACGGCCTGCGGCTGGACCCTTCATCGCGGCGCTGGCTGGTGTCCGCCGGGCTGCTCGACATGAGCGCCAACGCGCTGTACGTCCTCGCCGTGACCCGCGGCGACCTGAGCATCATCGCGCCGATCGCCGCCCTGTACCCGGTCTCGACCGTCCTGCTGGCCATGCTCGTCGACCGCGAGCGCCTGCGCCCGATCCAGCTCGCGGGCCTCGGCCTGGCCGCGACCGCCCTGGTCCTCGTCGCCTCCTAGCCTCGGTCCGCCCGGCCTGCGCCGGCGCCGGGTTCCTCGCCCGGATCGCCCTCGACGCCCCAGGCGCGGGGCCGGCCCGGGGCCGCGGGGCGCGGAGCAGGCGCGCGGAGCGCGGACCAGGCGCGCGGGGCGCGGGGCGCGGGGCGCGGAGCGCGGGGCCGGGCCAGGGCGGCGCGAAATCCGAACCTCGTCGCGACTCACATCATCGACCGGACGGGCCTACCCTTCGCCGGGTGGTGTTGCCCACCATGTGACCCGCCCGGCTGCCATTGCCGCGACCGGCCGTTAGAGTGTGCGACAGCGTCGAGTTGAGCCTGGTGGAGGGCATTTGTCCGCGCTCTATGCGGTCGGCAAGATGACCGTGGCACCGACGGTCCGGATTCTCTGGCACCCCAAAATCATCGGCCTCGACAACGTGCCGAAGACCGGCCCAGCGATCCTCGCCAGCAACCACCAGTCGGTGCTCGACTCGGTGATGATGGGCGCCATCGCCCCGCGCAACGTGTACTTCCTGGCCAAAGACCAGTATTTCCGCGGCCCCGGCCTCAAGGGCGCGGCCCTACGCAACATCATGTACGGCCTGAACCAGATCCCGGTCGACCGCTCCGGCGGCCGAGCCAGCCTCCTGGCCCTGGACGCCGCCCTGCCCGTCCTACGCGCCGGCCACGTGCTCGGCATCTTCCCGGAGGGGACGCGCTCGACCGACGGCCGCCTGTACCGCGGCCGCCCCGGCGTGGCCAAGCTCGCCCTGGACGCGCCGGCCCCGATCATCCCGGTCGGCCTGATGGGATTCGACCAGGTCATGCCGGTCGGCGCCAGGCTGCCGAAGCTCGGCCCCAAGGTCGAGGTGCGCATCGGCGAGCCGCTCGACCTGAGCCAATGGCAGGGCGGCGGCGAGGTGGACAGCCGCGCGCTGCGGGAGGTCACCTTGAAGCTCATGAACGCGATTCAGCAGCTGACCGGGCAGGAGTATGTCGGGCGGTACGCGCCGAAGCGGCCCGACCAGATCGCGGCCGCGGAGCCGGACGCCTGAGCTGGGGTTTGCTGGATATGTCGGGCGCTTCGCGCCACAACATGTCCGCATTTTTCTCCTGACGGGGTATTCGGGAATCTAGCGTATTTCTCGACCGATTCCCGCGCCGACGAAAACGACCCCTGGCAGCGCTACAAGCCGTGGCGGCGGCGGCTTGAGCCGCGCGCGACAACGGCGGCCGCAAGCGTGGCGGGCTGCGGCGGCGACCATGAGCCGCGGCCGAGACGGCCGTAGCGCGGCATCGGGGGCACGGCATGAGGCGCGGGCGGAGCGACGCCCGCGCCGGACAACCGCGGCACCAAGCGACGCCCGCGGCGGACAATCACGGCACCAGACGACGCCCGCGGCGGACAACCGCGGCACCGAGCGACGATCGCGGCACCGGACGCGGCACGGCGTGGCGACCGGCGGCCCTGGTCGCGGTCAGAGCCGAAGCTGGGGCCGGAGCCGGAGTCAGGACGGCACTCGCGGCGAATCGGCGCGGCCATCGTCGGCAGATCGAAACCCAACCCTTCGGCAGATCTAAAGCCACCCCATCGGCAGATCGAAAGTGCCCGCGTCGGCAGATCGAAGGCCAACCGGTAGTCTGAACCCGTGCGCCGAGCCGCCGAATACCTGCCCCGCCACGCCGCCGACCTGGTCCTCGATGCCCTCGAAGACACCCGCGTGGTCGTCCTCAACGGCGCCCGCCAGGTCGGCAAGAGCACCCTCGCCGAGCTCGTCCTGCGCCAGCACCCCGGCGGCGTCGCGCGCTTCCTGGACAATCCCGGCACGCGTACGGCCGCCCAGGCCGACCCGATCCGCTTCGTCCAGCACGAGGGGCTCATGCTCATCGACGAGGTCCAGCGCGTGCCCGACCTCTGGCTGGCGATCAAGCACGTCGTGGACCGCGACCCCCGCCCCGGGCGGCTGCTGCTCACCGGCTCCGCCCGCCTCCTCGCCCTGCAGAGCGTGCCCGACGCCCTGCCCGGCCGCTCCGAGACGATCGAGCTCTGGCCGCTCTCCCAGGGCGAGATCGACGGCGCCCCCGACGGGTTCGTCGACGCCGCGTTCCGGCTCGGCCCCGAGCTCACCGCGGCGGCCGCCGAGGCCCCGGACTTCTCCCGCCGCGACGGCCTGGCCCGGGCCCTGCGCGGCGGCTACCCCGAGGCCGTGCGCCGCGAGACTCCCCGCCGGCGGGAGCGCTTCTTCGAGGGCTACCTCGACGACGTCATCACCCGCGACGTGAAACAGGTCGCCGACATCGAGAAGGCCGGCGACATGCGGCGGCTCGTGTCGCTGCTGGCCGCCCAGACCGCGGGCCTGCTCAACGTGAACCGGCTCGCCGGCGAGCTGAGCCTGTCCGCGCCGACGGTCCGGCGATACGTCGAGATCCTCGAGACCATCTACCTGATCCGCCTGATCCCGGCCTGGTCCGCGAACGCCACGACCCGGACGGTGGCCACCCCGAAGGTCGTCTTCGTCGACCCCGGCCTCGCCGGGTTCCTGTCCACCGGCGCGACCGGCGGCATGCCCGAGGGCGGCCTGATCGAGAACTTCGTGGTGAGCGAGCTGGCCCGCCAGCTGACCTGGGCGCGCAGCTCGATCCGCCTGTTCCACTACCGCGACCGCGACCAGTACGAGGTCGACGCCGTCCTCGAGGACAACGCCGGCAATGTGGTCGCGATCGAGGTGAAGGCGGCCGAGACCGTCCGGGCCGAGGACTTCCGCGGGCTGCGGCTGCTCCAGCGGCGGCTGGGCGATCGCTACCGGGCGGGCTTCGTCCTGTACTGCGGCACCGAGCCCCTCAGCTTCGGCGACGGCCTCGGTGCTCTGCCGATCTCGGCCCTGTGGACGACGCCGCCCGACTGAACCGCCGGGTTACCGGAAATCGCTCCGGGCCGATTACATACGATCGACCTCGGCAAATGTCGTCGGCATCCGATCAACGACGGCGCAGAAATACCCGGATTGTGCCCGGCCGCGCCAGCGTGCCGGAGACTTCCGTTTCGGTAATGATCAGGCATAGCCTGGTGTCAGTCGTCTGGGGAGGTCGACTTGCCGTCCAGCAACCGTGCGTCATCGAGCGACAGCCGGAACCTGGTCATCCTGTTGATGGTGGTGATCGGCGGGTTCCTGGCTTTCTGCGGCCTGGGCATGTCGAGCCCGCTCGTCATCGCGCTCGGCGTGATCGTGGCCCTGGCCGGCCCGGTGATGATCGCTGTCGTCAACAATCGCAACAAGGTCCGGCTGTACGTCCAAGGCACCGCCGTCGTCGAAGAGATCACGGCCCGCCCGACCCAGGAGGGGCGCTCGGCCCGCGGCCGGCTGAAGCTCACCATCACCGCGACCGGTATCCGGGGCGTGACCGTCAGCGGCACCGACCCCGCCATTCCGATCGAGAAGTGGCCGGAGCGCGGCGCGACCCTGCCCGTGCAGGTGCTCAAGGGCGCCCCGCGCAAGTTCACGGTGCTGTGGGAACGCGTCCAGACGCACCAGGAGGTCGTCCTCGCCGAGCAGCGCCGCCCCGCCGACGACATCGAAGACGACTACAGCGCCCTGAACGCCCAGCTGGACAAGGCCCGCCAGGACATCTACGACCCCGACGAGCCCTACCGCCGCCCGGGCACCTACCTCCCGCCCGACAACTCGACCACGCTGACCGACCTCCCCCCGGTCAAGGCCGAGACCGCCGACGCGCGGGTGGCGACGGTCGCCCCGCCCGCTCCCGCCGAAGCCGAGCAGATCCCGGACGCGGCGGCCGGCCGCCCGTCGCTGCGCGGCTACTTCGGCTTCCCGACCCGCCAGAGCAAGCCCCGCCACGCCGCGGGCGGTGGCGGTCCGGCCCACCGCACCGACGAGCCGATGGGCGCGGCCACGACCTTCCCCCCGCCGGCCGCCGCCGAACCCGAGACCGCCACCGCGGAGCCGAAGGCCGAGCCGATGATCGGGCCGGGGGGCGAGCCAGGGGCCGAGCCGAAGATCGGGCCGGGGGCCGAGCCGAAGACCGGGCCCGGGGCTGAGCCCGGTGCCGAGCCGAAGACTGAGGCGAAGACCGGGTCGGAGGCCGAGTCGGAGGCCGAGTCGGAGACGACCGAGGAGGCCGCCGCGGCGGAGTCCTGGCCGGAGCCGACCGAGACCCGCCCGACGGTCATCGGCGAGGAGGACGAGCCGATCATCATGCGGCTCCGTTCCACCCCGCGCCCCGGCGGCAGCCAGCACCGCCGCCCCAGCCCGCACCCGCGCTCGGGCGCGCACGACCGGGTCCGCCGCAGCCGCCCGGGACGCACCCGCCCGGTCACGCCGGAGCCACCGGCGCTCCCCGAGGCCCTCGCGGCGGCACAGGCCGAGCCGATTCCCGCGATCCCGGACGAGCAGGCCGAACCTCAGGCGGTCCTGGACACCACGCAGGCCGAGCCGATCCCCGCGACCCCGGACGAGCAGGCCGAGCCCGCAGCGGCCCTGGACACACGGACCGGACCGCTCTGGGCCGAGAACGTCCACGCCGAAACCGTCGACGCCGAGGCGGAGGGGACGACCGAGGACCCGCGGGGAAAGCCGGGGGCGTACACGATCCCGGAGTCCGGCTCGATGGTCCCCGCCCCGCAGGCCGACCCCGAGGTCGAATGGTGGACGAGCGCGGACGAACCGCGCCCCGCCGCCGCGTACTACCCCGACCGCGAGTCCGAACTCCCCCCGACCCGCGGCACGCACACCGATCCCCCCGTCATCGAAGGCGAGCTGGCAGACCCCCAACCCGAAACAGACCCCCAGCCCGAAACAGACACCCAGCCCGAAGCAGACACCCGACCCGAAGCAGACCGCCGACCCGAAGCAGACACCCAGCCAGAAGCGGAAGCCGAGACCCAAGAGGAGCGCACCGGCTCCGCGTGGTCGGTCAACGGCAAGGGCCTCTACAGCGCCCCGCCTGTCCTCCGCGCCCCCGCCGGCGAGGACGACGACGAGGAGCCGGTGTCCCCCGATCCGTACGCGTCGGAGCACTACCTCCCGGACGACGGAAGCAACGGGAGCAACCACAGCAACGGAAGCGGCCGCGGCGATGAGGACGGCGAGGACGCCGACGCGCTCGAGGAGCAGCCGCTCAGCGAGGGCGCCGTGGCCGAGTTCCTGGCCGCCGGCCCGCGCCGCCAGCAGACCACGCCCCTCGACGGCGTCAACGGTGTCAGCATCACGCTCATCGTGTCCGACCTGCAGCGCTCTCGCCGCTTCTACCGCGACACCCTCGGCCTGACCGAGCTCGACAGCGGCGAGACCAGCGCCGTGCTCGAGACCGGCACCGCGCGGGTCGTGCTGCGCCGCGTCGCCGACATGCCGCCCGTCGACCGCCGCGTGGTGCACCTGAACCTCGACGTGCCGGACGTGTACGACGCCTACGAACGCCTCCGCGAGCAGGGCGTCGACTTCGTCCACCGGCCCCGCACGGTGCCGCAGGGCGAGCAGCTGGAGCTGTGCTCGGCGACCTTCCGAGACCCGGACGGCCACGCGATCGCCCTGACGCGCTGGGAGCTACGCCGCTGAGCAAAGCGCGCTGGGAGCTACGCCGCTGAGCAGAGCACGCTGGCAGCTACGACGCTGAGCAGAGCACGCTGGAAACAGCGCGCGAGAGAGCTAAGACGCTGAGCAGAGCACGCCGGAAACAGCGCGCGAGAGAGCTAAGACGCTGAGTAGAGCCGGCCCAGCGCCGCCGCGTCGGCGATCATGAGCGAGCGCAGTTCGGGCGGCGCGACCACCTCGAGGTCCGGCCCGAACCGTGCGAAGGCGACCCGCGCGTGCTCCAGCGACTCGATCGGCACGTCCACCCGCACCCAGCCGTCGCCCGAGTCCACGGCCGACTCGCGCAGCGCCCGTTGCGCGACCGGCCCGAGCAGGAACCACAGCGAGACCGCCCGAGGCGACAGCCGCACCGTGGCCGAACCCCCGGCATAGAGCGTCGACTGCAGCCGGTCGGAGAACTCCAGCCAGTACCGGCGAAGATCGAAGTCGGCCGGGCGCGTGAAGTGCTCGTCGGTCAGGGCGAGCGACGAGATCCGCGAGACCCGATAGGCGTTCGTCCGCGAGCGGCCGACCGCGACCACGTACCACGCGGTGCCC
Source organism: Dactylosporangium thailandense (assembly GCF_059739745.1). NCBI lineage: Bacteria > Bacillati > Actinomycetota > Actinomycetes > Micromonosporales > Micromonosporaceae > Dactylosporangium > Dactylosporangium thailandense. The sequence goes on along the minus strand of NZ_AP029195.1, from coordinate 11,042,326 downwards.
TTGAGCACGAGCCCCAGCGGCGAGACCAGGCGCGACACGGAAACGCCGTCCCACTTCTGGTACGACATCTGGATCCGGCGCTGCTCCCAGACGGCCGTCGCGACCGTGTCGAGGTGCGGCGGCGCCTCCGGATCGCGGAACCAGCCCGGGGCGTCGACGTGGACGCGCTGCTGCACGCGCCCGGCCATCGTGCGCTGCTCGGCCGGCAGGGCCGCCAGCAGCTTGAGCCGCGCCGCGTCGAGCATCGGCCCGAGCCCGAGATCCCCGGCCGTCGCCCCGCTGCCGGCGAGGAAGAGCGCGGCCGCCTCATCGCTGGTCAGCCCCGTGAGACTGGTTCGGTACCCGTCCAGCAGCGCGAACCCGCCAGCCGGACCACGATCTGCGTACACGGGCACGCCCGAGGCGGACAGGGCCTCGATATCGCGGTACACCGTGCGCACCGACACCTCGAGCTCGTCCGCGATCTGCTGCGCGGTCAGCCGGCCCCGGGTCTGCAACAGCAGCAGCGTCGACAGGAGCCGGCTGGCGCGCATCAGTCGGGCTTGTTCGCGTAGACGGATCGGCGCACGTAGAGCGCGTACAGCCAGGCCGGCCCGAACACGAGCCCGAGCGCGAGCAGCGACCAGTGCAGGAACCCGCCCGCGAGCAGCACGACCTGCACGACCAGCCCGGCGATCCACGCCCACGTGCGCTTCATGAACCCGCACAGCAGGAAGCACACGACCGCGAGCGCCGCGCACACCCAGATCGCCCCGGTGGTGTTCCCGTGGCCGAGCTTCGCGAGCGGGAGGAGGGCCAGCAGCAGTACGACACCCTCGACGGCGAGGCCCGCGGCCCCGACGCCCCGCACGGCCGCGCCCGGGTTCTTCAGTCCGGCGGGCGAGCTCATCGCTTCAGCAGCCCGCGCGCGTCGGCCACGGTCACGACCGAGCCGGTGACGAGAATCCCGACGGTGCCGGGCACGGCGTTGTCGCTCTCGGCGAGCGTGACGGCCGCGTCGATCGCGTCCGGCAGGTCCGGCACGACCCGCACCCGATCCCCGCCGTAGAGCTCCTCGGCGATCTGCGCCAGCTGGGCGACCGGCATCGCGCGCGGCGAGCTGTTGCGGGTCACCACGATGCTCTCCGTGATCGGCTCCAGCAGCTCCAGCATGCCCTCGACGTCCTTGTCGGCGAGGGCCGCGACGACCGCGACGAGCCCGCTGAACGCGAACTCCTCGGTCAGCGCCCGGACCGTGGCCTGCATGCCGTGCGCGTTGTGGGCCGCGTCGAGCAGGATCGGCGGCGAGTTGCGCACCCGCTCCAGCCGCCCGGGCGACGTGGCCCCGGCGAACCCGTCGCGCACCGACTCGGCGTTGAGCGCCCGCTCGGAGCCCGCACCCAGGAACGCCTCGACCGCCGCCAGCGCGATGGCCGCGTTCTGCGCCTGGTGCTCGCCGTGCAAGGGCAGGAAGATTCCCTCGTACACCCCGGAGAGCCCCTGCAGCGTGAGCACCTGCCCGCCGACGGCGAGATCGCGGTTGACCACCCCGAACTCGCGCCCCTCCCGGGCCACGGTCGCCCCGACCTCGGCGCAGCGCTCCAGAATCGGCCGCATCGCCTCCTCGGGCTGCAACGCGCAGATGAGCGTCGAGCCCTTGTGCACGATCCCGGCCTTGGCCCACGCGATCTCCTCGATCGTGTCCCCGAGCCACTCGATGTGGTCGAGGCCGATCGGCGTGATCACCGTGGTCTGGGCCTGCAGCACGTTCGTCGAGTCGTCCGCGCCGCCGAGGCCGACCTCGACCACGGCCACGTCGACGGGCGCGTCGGCGAACGCCGCGAACGCCATCGCCGTGGTCATGTCGAAGTACGTCAACGGGGCACCAGACTCAGCCGCTGCGGTGGCGTCGAGGTACTCGGCCAGCGGCGCCACCTCCTCGTACACCTCGACGAACTTCTCCTCGCTGATCGGCTCGCCCTCGATGCTGATCCGCTCGGTGATGCTCTGCAGGTGCGGGCTCGTGTACCGCCCCGTCCGCAGCCCGTGCGCCCGCAGCAGCGAGTCGATCATCCGGGCCGTCGACGTCTTGCCGTTCGTGCCGGTCAGGTGGATCGCCGGGTACGCCCGCTGGGGGCTGCCGAGCGAGTCGAGCAGCCCCTCGATGCGCGACAGGTCGAACACCATGCGAGTGAACCCGCGGGCGTTCAGCTCCTGGTCGACCTCCGTGAACCGGGTCACTGCAACGCGTCCAGCTGCGCAGAGATACGTGTGAGATCGGCCTCGGCCGCCTCCAGCCGCTCCCGGATCTTGGCCACCACCGCCTCCGGGGCCTTGCCGGTGAAGGCCGGGTTGCCGAGCTTCGCCCGGCACTGCGCCGCCTCCTTCTCCGCCGCCGCCTGGTCCTTCGTGAGCCGGGCCCGCTCGGCCGCGACGTCGATCGCGCCCCGGGTGTCGAGCTCCACGGTGACCCCCACGCCGACGGCCAGCTTCGCCGTCGCCGCGAAGTCCCCGCCGGCCGCGTCGAGCCGGGCCAGGGACCGGATCAGCCCCTCGTGCGCGGCCAGGCCGGCCGCGTCCAGCCCCTCGAGCCGGGCCACCACCCGCTGCGCCGGCTTCACGCCCTGGTCGGCGCGGAACCGGCGCACCTCGGTGACGACCCGCTGCAGGTTCTCGACCTCGCGCTCGGCCGAGTCGTCGGCGAGCTCCTTGTCCGGCGTCGGCCACTCGGCGCGGACCACGGTCGGCCGGCCGGTGAGCGTCGTCCACAGCTCCTCGGTCACGAACGGCATGATCGGGTGCAGGAGCCGCTGCAGGCTCTCCAGCACGTGCCCCAGCACCCGGCGGGTGCGCGCCTTGGCCGCCTCGTCGTCGCCGGTCAGCACCGGCTTGGTCAGCTCCAGATACCAGTCGCAGACGTCGTCCCAGGCGAAGTGGTACAGCGTGTCACACACCTTCGCCAGCTCGAACGCCTCGAACTGCTGGTCGACCTCGCCGATCACGTGCTGCAGCCGGGACAGGATCCAGCGGTCGACGGTGCTCAGGTCCTCCGTGGGCAGCTCGCCCTCGACGGTGGCGCCGTTGGCCAGCCCGTAGCGCGTCGCGTTCCACAGCTTGTTGGCGAAGTTGCGGGCGCCCTGCACCCACTCCTCGCTCACCGGCACGTCCGCGCCCGGGTTCGCCCCGCGCAGCAGCGTGAACCGGGTCGCGTCGGCGCCGAAGCGCTCGATCCAGTCCAGCGGGTCGACGACGTTGCCGAAGGACTTCGACATCTTCTTGCCGTACTGGTCGCGGACCATGCCGTGCAGCATCACGACGTCGAACGGCTGCCGCCCGTCCATCGCGTACAGACCGAACATCATCATCCGGGCGACCCAGAAGAACAGGATGTCGTACCCCGTGACGAGCACGCTGGTCGGATAGAACTTCGCGAGGTCCGGGGTCTCGTCGGGCCAGCCGAGCGTCGAGAACGGCCACAGCGCCGAGCTGAACCACGTGTCGAGCACGTCGGCGTCCTGGGTCCAGCCGTCGCCGGCCGGCACCTCGTCGTCCGGGCCCACGCACACGACCTCGCCGTTCGGGCCGTACCACACCGGAATCCGGTGCCCCCACCACAGCTGCCGCGAGATGCACCAGTCGTGCATGTTGTCGACCCAGCCGAAGTACCGCTTCGTGAGCTCCGGCGGCTCGACCCGCACCCGCCCGTCGCGCACCGCGTCGCCCGCGGCCCGGGCCAGCGGCTCGGTGCGCACGAACCACTGCAGCGACAGCCGCGGCTCGACCGTCGTGTTGCAGCGCGAGCAGTGCCCGACCGCGTGCATGTACGGCCGCTTCTCCGCGACGATCCGGCCCTCCGCGCGCAGCGCCCCGACGACCGCCGGCCGCGCCTCGAACCGGTCCAGGCCCAGGAAGGGCCCGTGGACCGTGATCACGCCGTGCTCGTCCATGATCGTGAGGCTCGGCAGGTCGTGGCGCTGGCCGATCTCGAAGTCGTTCGGGTCGTGCGCCGGGGTCACCTTGACCGCGCCGGTGCCGAACGCCGGGTCGACGTGCGCGTCCGCGACGATCGGAATCCGCCGCCCGGTCAGCGGCAGCTCGACCTCGGTGCCGATCAGGTGCTGGTACCGCTCGTCGTCCGGGTGCACCGCGACCGCCGTGTCGCCGAGCATCGTCTCGGCGCGCGTGGTCGCCACGACGATCGCGTTCTCGCCGTCGCCGTAGCGGATCGACACGAGCTCGCCGTCGTCGTCGGAGTGCTCGACCTCGATGTCACTCAGCGCGGTCAGGCACCGCGGGCACCAGTTGATGATGCGCTCGGCCCGGTAGATGAGCCCGTCGTCGAAGAGCCGCTTGAAGATCGTCAGCACGGCCCGCGACAGGCCCGCGTCCATGGTGAACCGCTCGCGGCTCCAGTCCACGGAGTCCCCGAGCCGCGTCATCTGCCCCAGGATCTTGCCGCCGGACTCCTGCTTCCACTGCCACACGCGCTCGACGAACGCCTCGCGGCCCAGGTCGTGCCGGGACTGCCCGTCGGCGGCCAGCTGCCGCTCCACCACGTTCTGGGTGGCGATGCCGGCGTGGTCCATGCCGGGCAGCCAGAGCGTCTCGTACCCCTGCATCCGCTTGCGCCGCGTCAGGGCGTCCTGGACCGAGTGGTCGAGCGCGTGGCCGATGTGCAGGGAGCCGGTGACGTTCGGCGGCGGGAGCACGATCGAGAACGGCGGCTTGTCGCTTCCCGCGTCCGCCTTGAACAGACCGTCGGCTACCCATTGCTCATACCGCCGCTGCTCGACCTCGCCAGGGGCATACTGAGCCGAGAGCTCCGGGGTTGCGTGCCCCGTGCGTGGAGTATCCGTCACATGCAAAGTCTAGAACTGTCGCGCAGGGGGTCTACGCTCGCCATTGCCCCTACACTCAGGAGACTGATCGACGGTGACCTACCCGCCGCAGAACCCGGACGACGAGCCGCGCTCCGAGCCCTTCCGGCCCATCTCGTATGACCTCGCTCCGGAGTACGGCACCACCCCGCCGGTGAACAACCCGGGCCCCTATCCGCCGCCGCAGCAGCAGCCACCGCAGCCGCAGCAGCCGCAGTATCCGGTGTCGGGCCCCGGCTATCCGGTCTCGGCCCAGCCGTATGGTCAGCCGCCGCCTTACCAGCAGCCGCCCGCGCCGGCCTACCCGCCGGCGTACCAGCAGCCCGGCCCCGGTTTCGCGCCCCCGCCGCCGCCCCGCAAGGGCAAGGGGCTGAAGATCACCCTGAGCGTCGTCGGCGGTGTGTTCCTGGTCTGCGGGCTGATCGCGTGCATCGCCCTGTACCCGATCTACCGTGACTCCGGCGCGCACGTGACCGCCCCGCCGACGCTCCCGGGCGGCCTCACCAAGCAGGAGACCCAGCAGTCGGACGCGCTCAAGTCGAGCATGGAGTCCGACCTGCGCGGCAGCATCGACAACATCGACGAGATCGAGACCGGGGTGTACTCCGCGGCCAAGGACGACGACCCGACGAACGTGGTCATCCTCGTCGCCGCGACGGGCACGTTCTTCTCTCCCGGCTCGGAGGTCGACTCCGCGTTCAAGGGCTTCGGCACCAGCAGCGGCTTCACGACGGTGACCCCGCCGACCGACTACCCCGCGGGCAAGCTGGGCGGCACGGTGAAGTGCGGGAGCAGCAAGTACACCGTCGGCTCGGACAGCCTGAAGATGAGCATGTGCGTGTGGGCCGACCACGGCAGCGTGGGCCTGGTCGTCTTCATGGGCCAGGACATCAGCGGCGCGTCGACCCGCTTCGTCGACATCCGCGAGGCGGTCCAGACCCGCAGCTGATCACCGCCGGCACTTCGACGACAGGGGCGCTCGACGCGCCCCTGTCGCGTTTCCGCCCTCATCCGCCGCGCGTCCCCCGGCGTGTGCTGCCCGACCGCTACTAGGCCCCACCCGTTGAGCCTGAGTTGCTACAGTGCGCCGATGGTCGACCCCGACGGCGGTCCCGCCGGTCTGTACTACGAAGACGACGACGATGACGCCTCCGAGGCCCCGGCGAGCCGCGTCCCCCTGAAGCGCATCGCGATCATCACCGGCTCGGTCGCGGCCGCGGCCGTGCTGGTCTCGGGGATCTTCTACGGCCCCACCTTCTTCCGCGTGCTGGGCCAGAGCGACACCGAGATCAAGTCCCCGGAGAAGGTCGGCGCCTTCACCCTCGACAAGAGCGACGGCGCCCAGCAGACCAGCGAGTACATCCGCGACGCCATCGCCTCCAAGGTGAGCCTCGACAACAGCGTCGGCCTCATCTACCGCGACGGCAAGACGGACGCGATCCTCGTGGCCGGCACCGCGCGCATCTGGAAGCCCGAGGACACCCTGAAGACCGCCTTCGACATGCTGACCGACGACAAGGGCGGCGTGCGCGACACCAAGGACGTCGACGCCGGCCCCCTGGGCGGCACCATGCGCTGCGGCACGACCAAGGTGGACGACGCGGACCTGACGGTGTGCGGCTGGGCGGACAACGGCTCCCTGGGCGTGGCCCTGTTCTCCAACAGCCCCGTGTCCGACTCCGCCAAGTCCCTGGTCGAGCTCCGCACCGCGGTGGAGCACCGCGGCTGAGCGGCCGCCTGACCGCTGCGCGACGTTGCCCGGGCCCCCGCCCCAAGGGCGCTCAGCCCGATCCCGCACCAACAAAAAAGCCGGCCCCGCAGCATGCGGGGCCGGCTCGAAAAGGCCTGGGAAACGCTTCAGGGGGCCCACCGAATTCGGTGAGCCCCTGAAGGAACGTTAGTCCGGCGGCGTCCTACTCTCCCACACTCTCTCGGGTGCAGTACCATCGGCGCTGGAGGGCTTAGCTTCCGGGTTCGGAATGGGACCGGGCGTTTCCCCTCCGCTATGGCCGCCGTAACACTATGAACCTGTCAACCCCGCACACCCACCCGAATAGGTGGGGTGCGTCCGGTGTTGGTTCAGAATCACACAGTGGATGCAAGATCTTCAAAGCAAAGATTTGTAGGTCAAGTCCTCGGCCTATTAGTACCGGTCAGCTCAAACCTGTTACCAGGCTTCCACTTCCGGCCTATCAACCCAGTGGTCTCGCTGGGGGCCTTAACCCTCAAGGGGTGGGATACCTCATCTCGAAGCGAGCTTCCCGCTTAGATGCTTTCAGCGGTTATCCCTTCCGAACGTAGCCAACCAGCCGTGCTCTTGGCAGAACAACTGGCACACCAGAGGTTCGTCCGTCCCGGTCCTCTCGTACTAGGGACAGCCCTTCTCAAGTATCCTACGCGCGCGGCGGATAGGGACCGAACTGTCTCACGACGTTCTAAACCCAGCTCGCGTACCGCTTTAATGGGCGAACAGCCCAACCCTTGGGACCTACTCCAGCCCCAGGATGCGACGAGCCGACATCGAGGTGCCAAACCATCCCGTCGATATGGACTCTTGGGGAAGATCAGCCTGTTATCCCCGGGGTACCTTTTATCCGTTGAGCGACACCGCTTCCACCTGCCAGTGCCGGGTCACTAGTCCCGACTTTCGTCCCTGCTCGACCTGTCAGTCTCGCAGTCAAGCCCCCTTGTGCACTTGCACTCAACACCTGATTGCCAACCAGGCTGAGGGAACCTTTGGGCGCCTCCGTTACATTTTAGGAGGCAACCGCCCCAGTTAAACTACCCACCAGACACTGTCCCTGAACCGGCTCACGGTCCAAGGTTAGATACCCAAATCCAACAGAGTGGTATTTCAAGCTTGCCTCCACCCACACTGGCGTGAGGGTTTCACCGGCTCCCACCTATCCTACACAATCGAATTCGAGTACCAATGTCAAGCTATAGTGAAGGTCCCGGGGTCTTTCCGTCCTGCCGCGCGTAACGAGCATCTTTACTCGTAGTGCAATTTCGCCGGGCCTGTGGTTGAGACAGTGGGGAAGTCGTTACGCCATTCGTGCAGGTCGGAACTTACCCGACAAGGAATTTCGCTACCTTAGGATGGTTATAGTTACCACCGCCGTTTACTGGCGCTTAAGTTCTCCGCTTCGCCCCGAAGGACTAACAGGTCCCCTTAACGTTCCAGCACCGGGCAGGCGTCAGTCCATATACGTCGTCTTACGACTTAGCATGGACCTGTGTTTTTAGTAAACAGTCGCTTCCCCCTGGTCTCTGCGGCCACCAACCGCTCCACCAGCACGTGGTCTCACCATCGGTGGCCCCCCTTCTCCCGAAGTTACGGGGGCAATTTGCCGAGTTCCTTAACCACAGTTCGCCCGATCGCCTCGGTATTCTCTACCTGACCACCTGTGTCGGTTTGGGGTACGGGCCGCTCGAAACTCGCTAGAGGCTTTTCTCGGCAGCATGGGATCACTGACTTCACCTGAAACGGCTCCGCTTCACGTCTCACCCACATGTGCTGCGGATTTGCCTACAGCACGGGCTACACGCTTGCCCCGGCACAACCACCGGCCGGGTCCAGCTACCCTCCTGCGTCACCCCATCGCTTGCCTACTACCACCCGAGTTCCGAAACGCCGGCCATCCCCCCGAAAGGTTCAGACCATTGTGACGTTAGTACAAGCAGGTTCAGCATGGACGCTTCTACGCGGGTACGGGAATATCAACCCGTTGTCCATCGACTACGCCTCTCGGCCTCGCCTTAGGCCCCGACTCACCCAGGGCGGATTAGCCTGGCCCTGGAACCCTTGGTCATCCGGCGGCAGGGTTTCTCACCCTGCTTTCGCTACTCATGCCTGCATTCTCACTCGCGTCACCTCCACGGCTGGATCACTCCGCCGCTTCACCGGTGACACGACGCTCCCCTACCCATCCACACACCTGGACCACAAAGGCCTGGTACACGTGTGAATGCCACAGCTTCGGCGGTGTGCTTGAGCCCCGCTACATTGTCGGCGCGGAACCACTTGACCAGTGAGCTATTACGCACTCTTTCAAGGGTGGCTGCTTCTAAGCCAACCTCCTGGTTGTCTATGCGACCCCACATCCTTTACCACTTAGCACACGCTTAGGGGCCTTAGCTGGTGATCTGGGCTGTTTCCCTCTCGACTACGAAGCTTATCCCCCGCAGTCTCACTGCCACGCTCTCACTTACCGGCATTCGGAGTTTAGTTGACTTCAGTAAGCTTGTGGGCCCCCTAGGCCATCCAGTGCTCTACCTCCGGCAAGAAACACGTGACGCTGCACCTAAATGCATTTCGGGGAGAACCAGCTATCACGGAGTTTGATTGGCCTTTCACCCCTAACCACAGATCATCCCCCAACTTTTCAACGTTGGTGGGTTCGGCCCTCCACGCGGTCTTACCCGCGCTTCAGCCTGCCCATGGCTAGATCACTCCGCTTCGGGTCTAGGACACGCGACTGAACGCCCTATTCAGACTCGCTTTCGCTACGGCTCCCCCACACGGGTTAACCTCGCCACGTATCACTAACTCGCAGGCTCATTCTTCAAAAGGCACGCCGTCACCCCCAGCCTAAGCCAGGACGCTCCGACGGATTGTAGGCGCACGGTTTCAGGTACTATTTCACTCCCCTCCCGGGGTACTTTTCACCTTTCCCTCACGGTACTCGTCCGCTATCGGTCACCAGGGAGTATTTAGGCTTACCAGGTGGTCCTGGCAGATTCACGGCAGATTACAGGAGTCCGCCGCTACTCGGGAACACGCCAACACAGACCGTCGAATTTTCGCCTACCGGACTCTCACCGTCTACGGTGCCGCTTTCCAGCGGACTTCGACTAACCCACGGCTTTCTGACTGTGCCACCAGCCGGCAGACCGGTGCAGACATGCCCCACAACCCCAAACATGCAACCCCTGCCGGGTATCACACATGCCTGGTTTAGCCTCATCCGCTTTCGCTCGCCACTACTCACGGAATCACTATTGTTTTCTCTTCCTGCGGGTACTGAGATGTTTCACTTCCCCGCGTTCCCTCTACCTGCCCTATGTGTTCAGGCAGGAGTGACACCACATGACTGGTGCCGGGTTCCCCCATTCGGACACCCTGGGATCACAGCTCGGTTGACAGCTCCCCCAGGCCTATCGCGGCCTCCCACGTCCTTCATCGGCTCCTGGTGCCAAGGCATCCACCGTACGCCCTCAGCAACTTGACCACAAAGCAATAAAGATGCTCGCATCCACTGTGCAATTCTCAACCAACACCAAACCCGCACCGTCTTGTCAGCGGCAACCTCGACAGACACCCTGCCTGGTTTTGCACGCCGGCGCAGATTCACGTCCGAAACACACCATCGCTGGTTGTTTCAGGACCCAACAGGGTGCCTATACGATCCACACGAACCGCATCCCAGAACTGTTTCCACGCCAGCCTTCCAGCTAGCAGTACTCGACTCCGGGACCGTTGTCCGCAAGACCTTCGCCAGTGTCTCCGCCATTGAGCACCCCACCAGCACACTCGGCCGATGCGGGCTCCTCACAGTCTTTCGACCGAAGGTGCTCCTTAGAAAGGAGGTGATCCAGCCGCACCTTCCGGTACGGCTACCTTGTTACGACTTCGTCCCAATCGCCAGCCCCACCTTCGACGGCTCCCTCCACAAGGGTTGGGCCACCGGCTTCGGGTGTTGCCGACTTTCGTGACGTGACGGGCGGTGTGTACAAGGCCCGGGAACGTATTCACCGCAGCATTGCTGATCTGCGATTACTAGCGACTCCGACTTCACGGGGTCGAGTTGCAGACCCCGATCCGAACTGAGACCGGCTTTTTGGGATTCGCTCCACCTCACGGTATCGCAGCCCTTTGTACCGGCCATTGTAGCATGCGTGAAGCCCTGGACATAAGGGGCATGATGACTTGACGTCATCCCCACCTTCCTCCGAGTTGACCCCGGCAGTCTTCGATGAGTCCCCGGCCGAACCGCTGGCAACATCGAACAAGGGTTGCGCTCGTTGCGGGACTTAACCCAACATCTCACGACACGAGCTGACGACAGCCATGCACCACCTGTGAACGGCCCCGAAGGACCCGACATCTCTGCCGGATTACCGTACATGTCAAACCCAGGTAAGGTTCTTCGCGTTGCATCGAATTAATCCGCATGCTCCGCCGCTTGTGCGGGCCCCCGTCAATTCCTTTGAGTTTTAGCCTTGCGGCCGTACTCCCCAGGCGGGGCGCTTAATGCGTTAGCTGCGGCACAGAGAACCGGAGAGGCCCCCCACACCTAGCGCCCAACGTTTACAGCGTGGACTACCAGGGTATCTAATCCTGTTCGCTCCCCACGCTTTCGCTCCTCAGCGTCAGTATCGGCCCAGAGACCCGCCTTCGCCACCGGTGTTCCTCCTGATATCTGCGCATTTCACCGCTACACCAGGAATTCCAGTCTCCCCTACCGAACTCAAGCCTGCCCGTATCAGCTGCAAGCCCACAGTTGAGCTGCGGGTTTTCACAGCTGACGCAACAAGCCGCCTACGAGCTCTTTACGCCCAATAAATCCGGACAACGCTCGCGCCCTACGTCTTACCGCGGCTGCTGGCACGTAGTTGGCCGGCGCTTCTTCTCCAGGTACCGTCACTTGCGCTTCGTCCCTGTCGAAAGAGGTTTACAACCCGAAGGCCTTCATCCCTCACGCGGCGTCGCTGCATCAGGCTTCCGCCCATTGTGCAATATTCCCCACTGCTGCCTCCCGTAGGAGTCTGGGCCGTGTCTCAGTCCCAGTGTGGCCGGTCGCCCTCTCAGGCCGGCTACCCGTCGTCGCCTTGGTAGGCCATCACCCCACCAACAAGCTGATAGGCCGCGAGCCCATCCCAGGCCGAAAAACTTTCCACACCCCACGATGCCGCGGAACATGAATATTCGGTATTAGCCCCCGTTTCCGAGGGTTATCCCAAAGCCTAGGGCAGGTTACTCACGTGTTACTCACCCGTTCGCCGCTCGAGTACCCCGAAGGGCCTTTCCGCTCGACTTGCATGTGTTAAGCACGCCGCCAGCGTTCGTCCTGAGCCAGGATCAAACTCTCCAACAAAACCTGTGTTGGTGAATCAATCACCCGGCAACAAACATGTTGTCACCAAAGGAATCCCAGACACGCAACACACTCCCGAAGAAGCGCGCCCATGCCACGGGGTAATAATCATTTGGCACTGGCTTAACAAGCACCCTGTTGAGTTCTCAAACAACCAACACACACCGTCGAGGCCCGCAATCGCTTGCGTGTCCCGCCCGGGGCAACTTCTCTACTTTACCAGGTCGCTCGCCGTTGTCAAGTCCGTGTCCGAACTCTGGAACTTTGAGCGGTTTTTCCGAGCATAGCAAGGCCACCGTCTCCGGTGATCTTGTTTCGGAAGGTCCGGTTACACCGGCCGGCACTTGGGAGCTTGTCGCTCGCTTGGCCCGCCCGGCTCGTTCCCGGCCCGTTTACTTTACCAGCTCGTTCCGTTCTGTCAAGTCCGCGTTTTCCGCTTGTTGACCGTCTGGAACGTTCCCCCGCACAGGCCATCCGCGCCGTTTCCGGCGCCAGATCTGCTCGGGGTTTCGGTAGGCCGGCCAGCTCTTGCAAGCTCGCCCGGTTCCCTACCGGCTGGAGTACCTTACCCGGTCGGCTTCGCGTTCGCAAATCGCTTCCCGAACCGCCCTGGTGGTACTAATCCGACGAACCGGGCGTTTCCGCCCATCCCCCTCGGACTTGGAGAACCTTACGGACCCGGTGCCGACCGAGTCAAATCGGCACCATAGAAGGGATCCGGGGCCGTTCAGAGCCGGCGGTTGGCGAGGCTCGGGAGCGTTTCGCGGATCTCGGCGAGCCGGTCGAGGTCAAGCTCGGCGATGGTCACGCCGGCGACATCGGGGGCCTGGGCGACGACCGTCCCCCACGGATCCACGATCATGCTGCGGCCGAAACAGGTGCGGTCCGGATCGTGGTTGCCGATCTGCCCGGAGGCGAGCACGTAACACTGGTTTTCGATGGCTCGCGCGCGGAGCAGAACCTCCCAGTGGTCCCGTCCGGTGTGGAGCATGAAGGCGGCCGGCACCACGAGGACTGTGGCGCCGTCGATCGCCAGTTGACGGTACAACTCAGGAAATCGCAGGTCGTAACAGATCGACAGGCCTAGTCGGATCTGCTCGACATCGACGGTGCTCGTCGACTCCCCCGGTGCGACGGTCGCGGACTCCCGGTACGAGACGCGCCCGGGGATCTCGACATCATAGAGGTGGATCTTTCGATAGGTCGCGGCAAGTGCGCCGGATCGATCGAATACAAGCGATGTGTTGTACGTGTGCTCGGGGTCGGGTCCGGTCTCGTGGAACGAGCCGGCGTGGACCCACATCCCGAGTTCCCGCGCGGCGTCGGCGAAGAACGCGGCGAACTCCCCGTCGACGGGCTCGGGCGCCGGAGCCGAGTGGCCGCGCCCGAGGTAGTCCACGTATTCCGGGAGGACCGCCAGATCCGCTCCCCCATCGGATGCCCGCTGGAGGAGCGTTCGAGCCGTCTTGAGGTTCTCAGCCCGGTTGTCGCGGGCATTGAGCTGACATACCGCTACGCGCATAGGCGCCAGGCTACGCCGACTTCTCCTCGCGGTCCGCGCGTCGACGACCGACCCGGTGGGCGGCCAGGTCCCGCGGCACGATGGTCGGTATCACCTTCTCCAGCACCACCTCGCGGGTGATGAGCACCCGGGCGATGTTGGGGTTGCTCGGCACCTCGTACATCACGGAGAGCAGAACCTCCTCCATGATGGCCCGCAGTCCGCGGGCGCCGGTGCCGCGCAGGATGGCCTGATCCGCGATCGACTCCAGGGCCTCCGGGGCGAACTCGAGCTCCACCCCGTCCAGCTCGAACAGCCGCTGGTATTGCCGGACGAGCGCGTTGCGCGGCTCGGTCAGGATCTTCACCAGCGCGTCGCGGTCGAGGCTCTTCACGCTCGTGATGACCGGCAGCCGCCCGATGAACTCGGGGATCAGGCCGAACTTGAGCATGTCCTCGGGCATCACGTCGCTGAAGGCGTCGTCGGCCGTCCGGTCGGTGATCGAGCGCAGGTTGGCGCCGAAGCCGGTGCCGCCCTTGCCGACCCGCTGCTGCACGATCCGGTCGAGGCCGGCGAAGGCGCCACCGCAGATGAACAGCACGTTGGACGTGTCGATCTGGATGAACTCCTGGTGCGGGTGCTTGCGTCCGCCCTGCGGCGGGACGTTGGCGACCGTGCCCTCGATGATCTTCAGCAGCGCCTGCTGCACACCCTCGCCGGACACGTCCCGCGTGATCGACGGGTTCTCCGACTTGCGCGCGATCTTGTCGACCTCGTCGATGTAGACGATGCCGGTCTCCGCGCGGCGGATGTCGTAGTCCGCGGCCTGAATCAGCTTCAGCAGGATGTTCTCGACGTCCTCGCCGACGTATCCCGCCTCGGTGAGCGCCGTGGCATCGGCGATCGCGAACGGCACGTTGAGCATCCGCGCGAGCGTCTGGGCCAGGTGCGTCTTGCCGCAGCCCGTGGGGCCGATGAGCAGGATGTTGGACTTCGCCAGCTCGACGCCGTCGCCGCCCGAGTTGCCGCCGGACTCCGCCTGCACCCGCTTGTAGTGGTTGTAGACCGCCACCGCGAGCGCCTTCTTGGCCTGGTCCTGGCCGACGACGTACTGATCGAGGAAGGCGCAGATCTCCATCGGCTTCGGCAGCTCGTCGAACTTGACGTCGCCCGACTCCGCCAGCTCTTCTTCGATGATCTCGTTGCAGAGATCGATGCACTCGTCGCAGATGTAGACGCCGGGGCCGGCGATCAGCTTCTTCACCTGCTTCTGCGACTTGCCGCAGAAGGAGCACTTCAGTAGGTCGCCGCCGTCGCCGATCCGTGCCACCTACGATCTCCCTGCCTTCGGCCGGACCCTACGTCCGGATCGCATCTGCTCGCCGCGTGCGCGTTCCCGCCTCACGCTGGCTACTGCCTCGACGTTACCTGGTGGTCGCCCGTATTCCGACCCCCTACGAGGGGGTGTCTTTTTGGGCCGGCCTCCCGACGACATTCGCCCGACACTCCATCGGCCCGCCCAACCTCCAGGTTAGGGCGAGCCGATGGGTGTTGCACGCAGAGTCGTCAGCTGCCCGACGCCACGAGGCTCGACTTCTTCCGGCTGACCAGCACGTTGTCGACCAGGCCGTATTCCTTGGCCTCGTCCGCCGTGAGGATCTTGTCGCGGTCGATGTCCTTGCGGACCTTCTCGACCGGCTGGCCGGTGTGGCGCGACACCATCTCCTCGAGCTGGGTCCGCATGCGCATGATCTCCCGAGCCTGGATCTCGATGTCCGAGCCCTGCCCGTAGCCGCCCTCGGTGGCCGGCTGGTGGATGATGATGCGCGAGTTGGGCAGCGCGAGGCGCTTGCCCGGCGTGCCCGCCGCGAGCAGCACCGCGGCCGCGCTCGCCGCCTGGCCCAGGCACACCGTGAGGATGTCGGGCCGGACGTAGAGCATGGTGTCGTAGATCGCCGTCATGGCCGTGAACGAGCCGCCGGGCGAGTTGATGTAGAGCGTGATGTCCCGGTCCGGCTCCGTGCTCTCCAGCGTCAGCAGCTGCGCCATCACGTCGTTGGCCGACGCGTCGTCGATCTGCACGCCGAGGAAGATGATCCGGTCCTCGAACAGCTTGTTGTACGGGTTGGTCTCCTTGATGCCGTAGGACGTCCGCTCGACGTAGGACGGCAGGATGTAGCGGTTGTGCACCTCGCGCAGCGCCGGGGGCAGGCTCAGATCGGTCATGGCTTCGCTCCTCAGGCCAGGGTTCCGGCGCCTTCCGGAGCCTGCTGGGCCCCGGTGATCACCTTGTCGATGAAGCCGTAGTCCCGCGCCTCATTGGCGGTGAACCAGCGGTCACGGTCGGAGTCGGCCTCGATCTGCTCGAGCGACTGCCCCGTGTGGAACGACACCCGCTCCTGGAACATGCGCTTCGTATACAGCATCTGTTCGGCCTGGATGGCGATGTCGGCGGCCGTGCCCCCGATGCCGCCGGACGGCTGGTGCATCATGATGCGCGCGTGCGGCAGAGCCATCCGCTTGCCCGGCGCACCGGCGCACAGCAGCAGCTGGCCCATCGAGGCGGCCATGCCCATCGCCACAGTCGCCACGTCGTTGGTGACGAACTGCATGATGTCGTAGATCGCCATGCCCGAGTAGACGGAGCCACCGGGCGAGTTGATGTAGAGCCAGATGTCGCGCTCGTCGTCCTCGGCGGCGAGCAGCAGCATCTGGGCGCAGATCCGGTTGGCGACCTGGTCGTTGACTTCGCTGCCAAGGAAGATGATGCGCTCCTTGAGCAGCCGGTTGAACACCGAGTCGTCGAGCGTCAGGCTCGTGTCCGCGCCCCTACCGCGCCCCTGGGGCGCGGGACTGAATGGCGACGCTGGAATATGCAGGTCGGTCATGGCAGCCCTTCGCAAGAGTCTTGTACTTGCCGACCCTAACCGGTGTGGGGGGCCGCAGCTTCCCGTGCTCACCGCATTTCGCTATGAGCGCACCGTGGTGAAGGCCGGGGCTTTTGCCCCGGCCTACAACGTTAGTGGTTGTGACCCTCATGCGAGCTGTGATCGTGGCCCTCGTGGTCGTGACCCTCGTGGTCGTCGGCCGCGCCGCGCAGGTCGTCGAGGCTGAGCTCGGCACCCTCGCTGTCGACGATCTTCACACGCTCGAGCACGATCCCGAGCGCCTTGCCGCGGCGCACGTCACCGAAGACCGCACCGGCCACGCCGGCCTGGACCAGCTGGTCGTAGTACTGCTGAGGGCCCATCCCCGCGCGCTGCGCCCGGTGCACGATCTCGTGCCCGAACTCGTCGTCGCTGACCTGGACATCCTCGGCGTCGGCCAGGGTGTCGAGCACCAGCTGGACCTTCACGCCCTCGACGGCCGCCTCGTTGAGCTCGGCGTCCATCTCCTCCTCGGTCTTGCCCTCGGTCTGCAGGTAGTCGTCGAACGAGGCCCCGATCCGCTGGAGCTGGTCGTTCATCGACTCCTTGCGCGACTCCACCTCGTCCTTCACCACACCCTCGGGCGCGGGGACGTCGGTCGCGTCGATGACCGCCTTCAGCGCGAGGTCACGAGCGGAGTAGAGCTGCTCCATGCGCTTCGCCCGCGTCAGGCGCGTGCGCAGGTCGTCCTTGAGCTCGTCGAGCGTGTCGAACTCGCTCGCGAGCTGCGCGAACTCGTCGTCCACCTCGGGCAGCTGCTTGTCCTTGACCGACTTCACGGTCACCGACACCTCGGCGTCGCGGCCCTCGAACTCCCCGCCCACCAGCTGCGTGGTGAACGTCGTCGAGTCGCCGGCGCCCATGCCCACGAGCACGTCGTCGAGGCCCGGAACCAGCTGGCCGGAGCCGACCTCGTGCGAGACGTTGGTCGCGCTGCCGCCGGGCACCTCCTCGCCGTCCACCTTCGCGACGAGGTCGATCTGCACGTAGTCGCCGGCAACGGCGGTCCGCTCGACGGTCTTGAGCGTCGCGAACCGGTCGCGCAGCCCCTTGAGCTGCTCGTCGACGTCGTCGTCGGACACGGCGAGCGCGTCGACCGTGACGGTGATCCCGCTCAGGTCGGGCAGGGTGATCTGCGGCCGCACGTCGACCTCGGCCGTGAACTTCAGCGGCTGCCCGTCGGCGAACTCGGTGATCTCGACCTCGGGCCGCCCGAGCGTCTTCACCTCGTGCTCGCGGACCGCGGCCAGGATCTGGGTCGGAATGACCTCCTGCACGGCCTCGTTCAGCACGGCCCCGCGCCCGACCCGCTGGTCGATGACGGCGGTGGGCACCTTGCCCCGACGGAACCCGGGGATGTTGACCTGCGACCCGATCTCGCGGTACGCCTTCTTGAGGCTCGGCTCGAGCTCGGCGAACGGCACCTCGATTTCGAGCCGCACGCGAGTCGGGCTCAGGGTCTCGACGGTGCTCTTCACAGAACTTTCTCCCTCGTTACTACGACTGGTTGGACTGGCGGCTGCGCTACGTCGTTGTTCCCGGTCGGGGTGGCGGGATTTGAACCCACGGCCCCTCGCTCCCAAAGCGAGTGCGCTACCAAACTGCGCTACACCCCGGTGGTGTGCGTCGGCAAGTGTATGCGCTCCGCCGGAGACGTCGCCGGTCGGTATGCCGGTGTCGCACACCGTGGACCCCCACCGCTGACCCGGCGCGCGGGGATTCGGTACTCTGGTGGTCGCAGCCCCGTTCCGCGGGGCCGCATGCGGGCGTAGCTCAATGGCAGAGCTTCAGTCTTCCAAACTGACGGTGGGAGTTCGATTCTCCTCGCCCGCTCTCTACCTCCCTTCCTGGGGGAGCTTCGCTCCACCCAGACCCCCTCAAGACCGCACCAAGTGCCCGAGGGGTCCAAGAGTCCTCGCCTTCACCCAGCGGCTCTCGTACTTCCTGCTGCCCGCCGCCCACCGCGAGCCCGACGATCACCACCCCAAAAACCACCGCGCCCTCATCCGCCCGAAGTGCTCAACTTCACCGAACGTCACGCCGCCGCGACGAATGGCGACTTTTCGCGAGCCTGTCGTCACACTTGGCTCACAATCTCGCTCGTACCCGCAGGTGGCGCCCTCACGCGATCAGCGCGCGGGAGGCTTCCCAACGAGTCCGCCCGCCAGGTGATGTTGACGCCACCACTTGCCGCCGCGCTCGCGTTGTTCGGGGCCGCGGACCGGGCGGGTCTTCCAGGTCGTGATTGCCCGACCGCGGCGAGAAACCGCGTGGTCGAAGAAGATCACGGTCCTCATAGTGGCCGATGGGTGCGACAGATACTTCCGCGGAGCGGCTTTCGAAACCGGCGTTCCCACCGACGGTGGTTGAGCCGGAAACAGGGCCTGACCAGGCAACGCGTCGATATTCGATCGTGATCGGGCGGCGTCAGTACGCTGCGGGACGGCGGCTCGCAGACCCCCAGTCCCGGAAGGGTTCGCGCCGCCGTGGATTCGAAGTACGCCGAGATCGTGTTCGCCCTGCAGGACCGCATCGAGCGCGGAGTGCTCGCCGTCGGGGCGCTCATGCCCAGCGAGGCCGAGCTCACCGCCGAGTTCCGAACGTCCCGTTCCACCGTTGTCCGCGCGCTGCGGCACCTGCGCCATCAGGGCTGGGTGCGTGGCGTGCAGGGTAAGGGCCGCATCGTGCTTGGGCGGCCCATGACGACCTTCGCGGCCCTGCCGCGGCGGGTCCAGTATCTGCTCCAGGCCGACCGCCACGGCGAGTGTCTCGGCAGCCGCCTGCTGCCGG
Source organism: Dactylosporangium thailandense (assembly GCF_059739745.1). Lineage (NCBI taxonomy): Bacteria > Bacillati > Actinomycetota > Actinomycetes > Micromonosporales > Micromonosporaceae > Dactylosporangium > Dactylosporangium thailandense. Next base: position 11,023,155 of record NZ_AP029195.1, on the reverse strand, counting down.
CCGTCCCGCGCGTCGCGGCCCTGCTCGGGCTGCCCGCCGGGGCGACCGTGTTCGCCGCCCGCTACCGGCTCACGCTGATCAAGGCGCGGCCGCTGGCGCTCACCACCGCCTTCACGCCCGTGCGTCTCGCCCACGCGAGGGGGTTGCTCGAGCAACTCGAATCGACGCACGGGCGGCGGACGCATCGCGTGGTCGAGCGCTTCGGGGCGCGGCTGACGACGGTAGCGGAGACGGCTGCACTGGCGCTGCCGTACCCACTCAGCGTGGCGCTGTCGATCCTCACCGTGCACGACGTGGCGGGCACGCCGTTTCTGCTCGTGGACGGGATTCTGCCGCGCGAGTCGCCCGAGATGGCGGAGACCTATGAGGTCTGACGCCAGCGGATGGGGAAGGCGCCCAGCCTTGCCTCGTGGGCCGACTCGTGGCCGGCCGGCTTGGTGCAGCGGACCTCCACGTCGCCCGTTGCCGTCGTCGTGGTCTTCGTGGCCGAACAGGTTGCTGTCATACCACCGACACTAATCGAACGCCAGTTCGAAGGAGGGGCGGATCAAGGAAATGACCTGGGGAAACGCCCGGATCATGCCCTCGGATCCGGAATTCGTCCCGCCCTGGCGTTCAGGTAGCGCCGCTGGGGCAGGGTGCCGGCGAGGGAGGCCGCGCGCAGGTACGACTCCCGGGCCGCGGCGAGGTCGCCCGACATCTCCAGCAGGTGGGCGCGCACCGCGTGCAGGCGGTGGTCGGCGTCCAGCGACGTCAGGGCGTCCAGCAGCGGGAGGCCGGCCAGCGGGCCGCGGGACATGGCCACCGCCACCGCGTGGTTCAGGGCCACCATCGGGCCGGGGGCGCGGCGCTGCAGGAGCTCGTACAGGGCCACGATCTGCGGCCAGTCCGTCTCCGCGGCGGTCGGGGCCTCGTCGTGCAGCGCGGCGATCGCGGCCTGGAGCTGATAGGGGCCGGGCACGCCGCGGGGAAGGGCCGCGGTGATCAAGGCGACGCCCTCGGCGATCTGCTCGGCGTTCCACCGGGTGCGGTCCTGCTCGGCCATCGGCACCAGGGAGCCGTCGGGCGCGGTGCGGGCCTCGCGGCGGGCGTCCGTCAGGAGCATCAGGGCCAGCAGACCGGCCGCCTCCAGGTCGTCGGGCAGCAGGCGATGGACGAGCCGGGTCAGGCGGATGGCCTCGGCGGCCAGGTCCGGGCGTTGGAGGGCCTCGCCCCGCGTGGCGGCGTAGCCCTCGTTGAAGATCAGGTACAGCACGTGGAGTACGACTGCCGTCCTTGAAGCCCGATCGGCCGGGGGCGGCAGGGCGAAGGGCAGCCCGCTGGCCTTGATGCGCTGCTTGGCGCGGGTGATGCGCCTCGTCATCGTCGCCTCGGGGACGAGGAACGCGCGCGCCACCTCGGCGGTGCTCAGGCCGCCGACCGCCCGCAGGGTGAGCGCCAGCTGCGCGTCGGGCCCGAGCGCGGGGTGGCAGCACATGAACAGCAGGACCAGAGCGTCATCGGTCTGCGCGACTTCCGGCTGTACCTCGTGCGCCAGCCGGAACACCGTCTCCTCCCGGCGCCGGCGGGTCTGCTCGGCGCGCAGCAGGTCGGTGAGGCGGCGCGCGGCGACCGTGATGAGCCAGGCGCGCGGGTCGGCCGGCGGGTCGTGCGGCCACTGGCGGGCGGCGGCCAGCAGCGCCTCCTGCACCGCGTCCTCGGCGGTGTCGAAGTGCCCGTACCGCCGCACCACCGCGCCGAGGACCTGCGGCGCGAGGTCGCGCAGCAGCGCCTGGTCCGAGCCGGACCAGGCGCCGCCCCCGCGCCGCGTCCCGCTCAAGGGATCAGAAGCCGAGCTCGCCGGAGGACTCGACGATCGGGCGCACATCGGCGTACGCGCTCGCGGCCACCTCCGGCGGGGCCGGGCACTCGCCGAGCCGCTTGGCGATCTGGGTGGCGCGGTCGAAGCTGTCGCACTCCACGATCCAGTAGCCGGCGAGGACCTCCTGCGTCTCCGCGTACGGGCCGTCGGTGACGAGCGCCGGCGCGCCGCCCACCCGGCGCGTGTGCACCGGCGCGTCCAGGGCGCGGGTCTCGACGAGCTCGCCGGCGGCCTCGAGCTCCTGGTTGAACTCGGCCATGAACTGGCCCATGGCGGCGAAGTCCTCCGGCTTCCACGGCGTCTCGCCAGGCCGGCCGGCCATCGCGTCGTAGTCGCGCTGGGAGGCGTAGCTGAGAATCATGTACTTCACGGTTGCCCCTTCGGTTCGGGTGTCTGCGCGGGCTACGTCGGAGCCGCCGCGCCCATCCGGACCGTCAGCTCAGAAATTCTTTGACCGCGGTCGTGAACTCGGGCAGCGCGGTGCTGTGGATGCGGTGCCCCACCGGGATCGTGACCAGCTCGGCGGCCGGGATCGCCGCGGCCACCGACGCGAGGCGCGCGGGCGGGATGTGGCTCTTGGGGCCTCCCGACAGTACCAATGACGGGGCTTGAATCTTTTCCAACCCGGCCCACCAGGACGGATTCGGCTCCCGGAGATCGTGGATGGCCGACATCAGCGCGTTGCGGTCGAAGCTTCGCCGGGACAAGCCGCCGGCCAGGGCGGACACGGCCAGCCGGGCGCGCGAGAAGCCCCCGGCGCGCACGCCGTCGCGGGGCGGGGCCGGCGGGTCCTCGAGCACCAGGCGGGCGACCCGGTCCGGATGGCGCTGCGCGACCAGCGAGGCCGCGAAGGCGCCCAGGCTGTGGCCGACGAGCACGGGCGCGTCGAGGTCGAGCTCGTCGAGCAGGCCGGCCACGTCGTCGGCGTGACATTCCAGGGTGTACTCCGCACAGCGCGGACTCTCCCCGTGCCCCCGCAGGTCCGGGGCGACGACCCGCCAGCCCGCGAGCTCGCGGGTGAACGCGTCCCAGGTGCCGCGCCCGCTCCCGCCGCCGTGCACCAGCACGATCGCGGGGCCGGAGCCTCCGGTGTCGTTGCGCGCGAGCCTCATGCGCCCAGCTGGTCGGCCATGTCGTGCTTGTAGCCGACCAGCTCGGCCATCGCGATCGGGCGGCGGCTGACGCGGTCGAGGTCGCGGCCCTCCTTCGTGAACAGCGGCGGCGCGGTGTGGATGCCGGCGTCGAGCGGGCAGGCCGCCACCTCGTCGCGCCAGCCGGGCCAGCGCGAGCTCAGGTAGAACTGGTCGGCGGCGCCGCCGAGCATCGCGAAGAGCCAGTCGGTGTAGCCGAGCGTGAGGTCTTCCCAGCCCAGCGTGTCGGGCGCGAAGTAGTGGATGGTGGGCCGCTTGCCGGACTCGCCCTGCCGCCACACGAACTCGCCGCCGAGAATGTCCTGGGCCACGACCAGCCCCGCGGCCTCGAAGGTCGCGTTGACCTCGTGGATGTCGGCCAGGCGGCGGCGCGGGTGGCCGGAGCCGAGCACGCGCAGCCAGCCGCCGTCGACGATCAGGCCGCCGGTGCCGTAGACGAGCGCGCCCAGCCAGGAGGTGGTGGCGACCTGGAGCCGGTGCAGGCACGTGGCCGCGCGGTCGGGGTCGGCGGGCAGCAGCTCGACCGCATACGGCGAGCCGGACACCGCCGCCTCGATCTCGGCCCAGGCGGACCGGTCGTCGGAGATCAGCTCCGCCAGCGAGCGCACGCCGCAACTGTACGGCCGGATACCGGGCCGACACGAACGGCGGAAATGGCCGCTGAATGATTGTCATTCACGTTTCTCGGACTGTTGGTCGGCGGATACTGAGAGTCACTATGTCGAACATGACTCGTCGCTGGTTGATCACTGGTTGCTCCACCGGCCTGGGGCGCGCGCTGGCCGAGGCGGTCGCCGCCTCCGGACAGCAGGTGCTGGCCACCGCCCGCCGCCCCGAGGTGCTCGAGGAGCTGCGGGACCGGTACCCCAGAACGCTCGCCACCTGCGCCCTCGACGTCCGCGACCCCGACGACTGCCACAACGCCGTGCACGCGGCCCTGGCCCGCTACGGCGGCGTGGACGTGCTGGTCAACAACGCCGGCATCGGGCACTTCGGGGCCGTCGAGGAGGTCACCGACGCCGAGCTGGAGGCGCAGCTGGCGGTCAACCTCGTCGCGCCGTGGCGGCTCACCCGGATGGTGCTGCCGCTCATGCGCGCCCAGGGCTTCGGCGACATCGTGATGGTGTCCTCGATGGCGGGGCGGATGGCGATGCCGGGCCTCGGGGCGTACGCGGTCGGGAAGTTCGCCCTCGAGGGGCTCGTCGAGACGCTCGCGCTCGAGCTCGCCGGGAGCGGGGTGCACGTGACCGCGATCGAGCCCGGGATGTTCGCGACCGAGTGGGGCTCGTCACTCACCGAGTCCGCGGAGCACGTCTCGGCGTACTCGGGCGTCACCGAGCCGATGCGGGCCGGCCTGCGGGCGCTGAAGTCGCTGCCGATGTCCAGCCCGCCGGAGGTGTTCGCGGCCGAGGTGCTGCGGCACATCGCGGCGGACGAGCGACCCGTTCGCCTCCCGGTCGGCGAGGACGCCTGGCGGGGTCTGCTGGACGCGGCCCAGCGCGACTACACGGCCCTGCTGAACGCTCGTCCCGTGGCCGCGGCTCAGGCTGTTCCGGTGTAGGTGCGACGAAAAGTCGGGCGCTCCGCGCCGCGACTTTTCGGACATATGACCTGTCAGGCGATAAATCGGATATGTCGTGGCGCGAAGCGCCCGACATATCCGGAATCAACCGGGGCTATACGGCCAGGATCAAGTTCTGACGCAGGGCGGCCAGCTCGTCCTGCGTCAGCCCGTAGGAGAGCGCCCACCCCTCCATGTCGCCCCAGCGCTCCCGCACCACGTCGAGCATCTTGGCCATCAGCGCCGCCTCGGGCTCCCAGGCCGGCACCTCCACCGGCCGCGGCGGCAGCCCGAGCCGGTCCACGACGACGGCCACGCGCTCGTGGATCGTCGGCATCGCGGCCGCCGTGGCCGCGTAGTCCGCCGCGATCGCGTCCTCCGGCACGCCGAGCAGCCCGAGCACGACCGCAGCCAGCACCCCGGTGCGGTCGCAGCCGGCCTCGCAGTGGAAGACGGCCGGGAGCGTGCCGGCGCAGGAGAGCAGCCGGACGGTGCCCGCGAGCACCGGGCCCTTCTCCGTGAGCATCGCCACGTAGTGCCCGACGAGATCCTCGGCCCCGCTGACGTCCGCGATGGGAGCCGGGTAGTACTCGACCGCGGTGTCCGAGAGCAGGCCGCGGCCGAGCTGCGACACCTCGTACTCCCCGCGCAGGTCGATCACGGTGGCCAGGCCGAGGTCGCGGACCAGGCGGTCGGCGTCGGCCCGGGTGGCGTAGGCGAGGGAGTCGCTGCGGAACAGCACGCCCGTGCGCACGGTGCCGCCGTCCGCCGGCATGCCGCCGAGGTCGCGGAAGTTGACGAGCCCCTCCAGCGGGCCGGTCGGCGACCCGGCGGAGGGCTTGCGGCGGCGCCAGAACCTCACCCGATGAGGTCCTTCACCCAGTGGTAGACCTTGACCGCCCCGCTGACCTCGCGCAGGTAGGCGATGCCCGCCACGGCCAGGAAGAGCCCGGTGATCGCGTGGGCGCCGCGGGCGGAGCGCCGCGAGCGGCCGAGGCGCTGCTCGATGATGAGCCGGCCGAGCAGCCGCGCCAGCGCGAACACGCCCACGGCCACGGCGAGCACGACCAGGAAGGCGATGAAGGGCCCGTTGAGGCTGCCCTCGCTGTCCAGCGCCCACAGGCCCCAGCAGATGAACGCGATGACCGCGCCGGTGCCGGTGTACTCCCACCCGAGCTTGAGCTGCCGGGCGCGCTCGCCGCGCGGCGGAGAGTACCGCGGCTGCTGCTCCTGCGGCTCGAAGTCCATCATGCCCGTCGGCTCCGGGGCGGGCCGCGGGACGACCTTGGCCCGTCCGCGCATCTGCGGCACTCCGTCGGCGTTCACGGCGACACCTCCACTTGAGACCGGCGCACCCGAGACGGGGGGTGCGGAGACCGGCGGCGGGACTTCCTGGTGGTACGCGGTCGGCGGGGCGGCGCCGGTGCGCATGGCGACGAGCTCGCGCTCGAGGCGCTCGATGCGCTGGGCGGCGTCGGTCTCGGTGCCGCTGACGGACGGACGGGCCCGCCCGACCACCCGGCCCGTCTCGCCCGCCTCGGGCTCGTGCCAGTCGCAGCCCACGTCGGGCAGGCCGGAGCGGCGCACGAGGTCGGCCAGGTAGGCGAGCCACGACTGCAGCTCGCGAGTCTGCGGCCGGTCGGACGGCCGGTCGGCGAGCGGCGCGTGCAGGTGGTCGCGCAGGGCCGGGATGCGCTCCAGCAGCGGGTGGCGGCGCAGCACGCTCCACGGCGGCGGCGACGCGTCCGGCGGGCCGCCCTGGTCGCTGCGGCCGTCGACGCGCGGGTAGGCGCCGGTGACCATGAAGTACGCGACCGCGCCGAAGCCGTGCACGTCGTACGCCGGTCCGACGTACTTCACCCCGCCGAACGCCTCCGGGCCGCCCGACTCCGGGGTGTAGGCGATCTGGGTGATCTCCTCTTCGCGGTAGTACCGCGCCCCGGTGAAGTCGATCAGGCGCACCTCGCCGGTGGCCAGCACCATCAGGTTGGACGGCTTCACGTCCATGTGCAGCACCGGGGTCGCGCCCGGCTCCTGCGGGTCGTGCAGGTTCGACAGCACGACGGCGAGCGTCTTCAGGGCGGAGACGGCGTTGAGGCGCCGGCCGGCCGGGTTCGCCCCGGCGCGCTGCACCACGTATTCGCGCAGGTTGACGCCGTGCAGATAGTCATAGACCTGGTACGGCACCGCGTCGCCCGGCGCCGGGCGCTCCCCGGGGCGGTGCGGCGGCGGCCCGTAGAACCCGTCGGCCCGCCGGCAGATGCCGGGGACCCCGCGGTTGTTGAGGTCCATGAGCGCGGCGTCGCCCTTGTCCCACGAGCGCAGCTCGTCGGCGATCGGGCGCTGCGGGTCGACGCGGAAGACCTTCACGGTCATCGGCGCCGAGGTCACCCCGCCGGCGACGCGCACCGCGCGGTACACGTCCGCCTGCCCGCCCGAGCCCAGGTGGGCAACCAGGCGGTACCGCTGGAACGTCTCGGGCAAAGGGCTCGCCGGACCGCATACCAGGTCCAGCAACGCACCCTGCGTCATCGTGTCGCTCCCCCCAGCATTGTTTTGCCGCCCCCATACGGTTTCGAGAGTAACGAGCGCGCAAATCGGTCGCGCTGACCGGAGGTCACGAGGTAGACACAACCGATGAGCGACTATGTCCTGCGCACCGCCGGCGCCGACGACCTCCCCGCGCTCGCGCGCCTGCGCCGCGAGGCGTTCGCGGCCGCCGCCGACTTCGATCCCGAGAGCACGTACCGGCTGGTCTTCGAGCCGGCGCGGACTCACCTGGTCGAGCACGACGGGCAGGTCGTGGCGACCGCGGGCGTGTTCACGCGGGACCTCGCGGTGCCGGGCGCGGTGATCCCGGCCGCGCACGTCACCGGCGTCGCGGTGTCCGCGGTACACACCCGCAAGGGCCTGCTCAGCCGCATGATGACCGCCCAGCTGACGACCGCGCCCGAGGCCGTGGCGACGCTGTGGGCGTCGGAGGGCCGCATCTACCCGCGGTTCGGCTACGGCCTCGCCGCCCAGAACGTCACCATGCGCGCCGACCGCCGGGAGCTCTCGATCACGGCCCCGCCGGCGCCCGGCACCCTGCGCTCGGGCAACCCGGCGGAGCTCATCAAGGAGCTTTCCGAGGTGTACTCGCGGGTGTTCCCCGGCAAGCCGGGCTGGTCGAGCCGCGACGAGAACTGGTGGCGGCACCTGACCTCGGACCCGGAATCCGAGCGCGGCGGCGCCACCCGGGCCCGCGCGGTGCTGTACGAGAACGGCGACGGGGCGATCGAGGGCTTCGCCCGGTACCGGATCCGCGGCACCTGGGACGACAACGGCCCGAAGCAGGAGGTCAACGTCATCGAGGTGGTGGCCGGGACGCCCGCGGCCTACGCCGAGCTCTACCGCTTCCTGCTGCGCATCGACCTCGCCCGCACCCTGGTCCAGGGCATGACCAGCGCCGACGACCCGCTCTTCCACCTCGTCGACGAGCCCAGGCACCTGGGCGCCAAGGCCGGCGACGGCCTCTGGGTGCGCATCGTGGACCTGCCGCGGGCGCTGGCGGCGCGCCGGTACGCCGCCCCGCTGGACGTCGTCTTCGAGGTGACCGACGAGCTCCTCCCCGCCAACGCGGGCCGCTGGCGCCTGCGCGCCGGCGCCGGCGGCGCCCTGGTCACCTGCACCAGGGCCGACGGCGACCCGGACTTCACGCTCGGGATCAAGGAGCTGGGCGCGGTCTACATGGGCGGCACCCGCCTGGGCGCCCTGCACCTGTCGGGCCGGGTGACGGAGCACCGCCCGACCGCGGTGGCCGCGGCCAGCACCGCCTTCAGCTGGCCGATCGCCCCGTACTCGATCGAAATCTTCTGATCCCTCGGCTGGTGGCGCCGCAGGCGGTAGATTCGGTTCATGGGAGGGATCCAGCGCCGGCGGCGCCGCATGCGGCAACATCAACCGGTGACCCAGACGCCCCCCGAGTCGCCGGCGGCTGAAGAGCCGGCGCCCGCGGCCGAGGAGCCGCCCAAGCCCGCCGTGCCCCGCCCGCCCTCGCCGCACCACCTGGCGGAGCTGTCGGGCACCTTCGCGATGACCGCCGCGGTGCACGACCCGGAGCCGGCCGAGGCGGCGCCGGCCCACGAGGACGAGCACCATCCCAATCCGCACGACGACCACCATCAGCAGCAGCATCACCACCATCACCACGACGAGGTGGTGTCGGAGCGGGGCCTGCGCGGCCTGGTCGGCGGCGGCGCGTCGCAGGTCTCGGTGTCGGCGGCCCTGCGCGCCCGCGACGCGGCCCGCCCGACTGAGGCGGATATCGCGGCGGCGGAGCGGGACCTGCAGATCATCCGGCGGGGCTGGGTGCCGCGCGAGGAGCTGACGCGCCCGGGCCGCCGCTCCCCCACCTCGTAGCCCACAGCACGAAGATCATGGATGCCGTAGGCATCGACTGTTAGCGTCAGGCGGTGGACTGGATCAAGGCGCTGGCACCCGTGGTCCTCCGGCACGCATACTCCGTGCGAGTCGTCGGGGAAGGACATCCGGACCCGTACGAAACCGATCCCCGGTTCGGTGGACTCACGCCGCCCGTGCGGCTGGAGCGGGCGCAGCGAGACCTGTTCATCGCCGTTCGCCGCCAGCTCGGGATCAAGAACCCCGAGGACGTCCCGCTCGACCCCGAGTGAGTGGTGAGCACCCTGCTCGGGGACACCGGCTCCCCGGTGCCCCCGAGCAGACCTCAGGCCGTGGGCAGCGGGGGCAGCACGCGCGAGTTGTCGTACTCGAGGACCTGGGCGATCCGCCGGGCGTGGCGCTCGTTGCCCGAGAACTTCGTGGACAGGAACGTCGTCACGAGGGTGGTCGCCTCGTCGAGGGTGTGCTGGCGCGCGCCGATCGCGACGATGTTCGCGTCATTGTGCTCGCGGGCCAGCTGGGCCGTCTCCACGTTCCAGGCCAGGGCCGCCCGCACGCCGGGGACCTTGTTCGCGGCGATCTGCTCGCCGTTGCCCGAGCCGCCGATCACCACGCCGAGGCTGTCGGGATCGGCGACCACCCGGGCCCCCGTGTGGAAGCAGAAGACCGGGTAGTCGTCGTCGGGGTCGTACTTCGCCGGGCCGACGTCCACGACCTCGTAGCCCTGCAGCCCCAAAGCGCTGACCAGGTGCACTTTCAGCTCATAGCCGGCGTGGTCCGAACCAAGGTAGACGCGCATACCCGGCAGTCTGTCAGAGCCGGATGAGTCCCAGGCAGGAACCCGCCAGCAAGCCGCCACCCAGCACGACCAGGCCGAACACCCAACCCGCCGTCGCGCCCGACTTGAGGCGCAGGATTCTCCGGCGGTCCCAGACGAGCGCGGCGGCGGCGAACGCGCCGATTCCGCACGCGGCGATCATCGCCGCGATGAAGATCTGCATCTGCATCTACACACCCCAGGCCCGAAGTTCAGCGGCCTAGTGTGTATCACGATCGGGTGACTAGAACGAATCGAGCTGAGCCACCACGAGGCCCGCGCGGGCCTTCGGCGTGAACCAGGTGCTCTTGCGCGGCATCTTCTGGCGGGCCAGGTTGACCGCCACGAAGTCATCGACCGTCACCGGGGCGATCAGCACCGCGAGCTCGGCCCGGCCGGCGTCGACCTCGCCGCGCAGCCACTCGGCGGGGTAGTCGCCGCCGACGTACGTGATGCGCTTGTCCCCGGGCTCAAGGCCCAGCGTCTCGGCGAACAGGCGGCGCTCGACGAGGGCGTGGTCGAGGTTCTCGACGACGCCGGCCCCTTCGGTGCGGGGCAGGCTCACCGACCAGGCGCCCTCGCGCGTGTAGAGGTGCACGCGGCCGCCCGTGGCCGGAACGCCCGCGGGGCCGGTGATCGGCACCAGGTCCAGGCCTTCCAGGGGCTCCGGGAGATCCGAGACCAGGCGGTTGTACGGCTGGATCGCGACCGACTCCGGCGTGGTCACGACCGCGAGGAAGCGCTCGTATCCGGCGGTCTGGGCCGCGAGGCTGCGGTGGTTGCCGTCGGCCACGACGAGCTCGCCGCCGCCCGCGAGGGCCAGGAGGCGGTCGCGGGTGGTGCCGGCGCCGACGGCCCAGATCTCGTGGGCGCGGCCGGACGGGTCGACGTCGGTCACGGCGGGGCGGCCGGCGTCGGCCACGGCCTGGGCCAGGGCGGCGTGCAGGGCGTCCCCGTGGGCCGTCTGCAGCAGCAGGACGGGCGAGAGCAGGTGCTTGGTGGCCTCGGCCAGGGCGACGCGCTCGCGGACCTTCTCGATGAAGACGTCCTCGTTGCGGATGACCGCCCCGGGCTCGTCGGCGCTGGTCGAGATCTGGTCGGTGGCGACCATGCACCACAGGCCGTAGGCGCGCGCGCCGTCCGGCGCCGTGATCCGGTAGAGCACCACGACGTCGGCGGCGGGTGCGTAGTGGCCGTCCTCCTTCGCCGTGCGCAGGCGCGCGACGGCGTCGGGGAGGCAGTCGAGGAACGGGCGGCCGACGCTCTCGGGCGCCCGGTGCGGCATCTCGACCGCCAGGGCGCTGGCGGGGTTGGCGGCGATGATCGCGGTGATCTCCGCGTCGTCGGCGAACTCGTCGTAGTTCTGCGCGCCGGTCCCTCCGGTGGAGAGCCAGGCGTGGGCGATCGGGTACGCAACCGTCATGCGTACGACGCTATAGGTCAGGCGACAGTGGCCACGGCGTGGGGGTTCAGCAGTCCCGCAGTCCGGTGCGCGTCGTCAGTAACGGCGTGGAAGACCACCGTGTCGAAGCGCACCACGACCGGCGGCGCCAGGAGCGCGCTCAGATCGTCGGGCAGCTCGGGCAGCTCGTCCTTCCAGGTCCGTTCCTGGACGGTGCAGCGGGACTCAGACATGATCTTCGGCTTTCTCCAGAATGTGTCGTCGCAGGGTGCAACGGCACCCATCCGTTCGGGTGACGCACCAGGGGTGCGATTCCAGAGAACAACACGCATACGCCCGAGCGAGCGTTCAGTCGCGGACCTGGCACGAACAATGGACCGTTAGGAGAAGGCCGGGGTCGTCCGGGTGAGGAGCTTGACGATCCGAAGGGCCATCCCGCGCGGCTGGCGTCGCCGCAGCTCGACCATGTCGGCCATGGCGTGGATGATCTTTAGCCCGCGGCCGCTCTCGGCGTCGGGCCCGACGTCCTTGGGGGCGGCGCTGTCCAGGCCCATGCCCTCGTCGACCACGTCGATGATGCAGCGGTCCTCGTGGATGGTGACCGTCACCTCGTAGTCGGTACCGGTCTCGGCGTGCTGGACCGCGTTGGCGCACGCCTCGCCGACGGCCAGGCCGATGTCCTCACGGCAGTCGGTCGTCACGGCGAAGACGGCCAGCGCGGCGTCGAGCACGCGCCGCGTCAACGGGACGGTCGTGGTGTCGCGCGGCAGGGAGAGCGAAAGCCGTACTTCCATCCCCACAACGGGCTCCCTTCGCGCGATCACCTTGTGCAGTAAGGGTGCCCCGCACACGAAGGGAGGAAACTTGCGGTCCGCGCTCAGGCCGCGGTGCGCACCGGCTCCGGAGCCTGGGCGGCACGCACCCGGCGGGTCACCACGCGCTCGGCGACGAAGGACAGGAACGGCACGGTGCCGGCCAGCAGCACCAGCACCGTGAACCCGATCTTCCAGCGCGCCCGGCGGGCCAGGTCGGCCGCGAGGACCAGGTAGACCATGTACAGGAAGCCGTGCGCCGGCCCCACGATGGCCACGATCGTCTCGTTGTCGGTGGCGTACTTGAGCACGGTGCCGACCGTGAGCACGATCAGCAGCACGCCGACGATCCAGGCCACGACCCGGTAGCGGGCGAGGGCGGGGTTCAGATTCATCTGCTTCATCCTGGGAAGTCGCTCGGGCGGCGGTCGGGGTTGGCGGCGAGCCAGGCCAGCATCCGGTTGTACTGCGCCAGCTCCGGATCGTCCTCGGTCACGGGCGCCGGCCGGGGCACCATCGGCCGCAGCGGCGGCGGGCCCGGCTTCCTCGGCGCGGCGGTGCCGCGGGTGTCGCGGATCGCCCGCGCCCAGAGGAACACGACGAAGATCGCGAAGAGCGGCCACTGCACCGTGTACGCCCAGCTGAGCATGTTGCCAGCGGTCGCCCGCTGGTACTGCCACAGACAAGCGACCACGCAGACGGCCACCCCGACGAGTGCCAGGACATGCCCGAGCACCCACCGGGGTGTGAAGAATCGCCGCACGAGTAGCCAGGCTACTCAGTCGAAGACCGGACCCACGTCGCGGGTGCGCTTGATCTCGTAGAAGCCCGGCGTGCCCGCGACCAGGAGCGTGCCGTCCCACAGGCGACCGGCCGCCTCGCCCTTGGGGCGCGGGGTGACGACGGGGCCGAAGAAGGCGATGATCCTGCCGTCCGGGCCCGGCACGTGGATCACCGGCGTGCCGACGTCCATGCCGACCGGGTTCATCCCGGCGAAGTGGCTCTCGCGGAGCTGGGCGTCGAACTCGGTCGACTCGGCGTACTCGGCCAGCTCGGCCGGGAGCCCGGCCTCGACCAGCGCGGAGCGGTACAGCTCGGCGGAGAGCTCCTGCTGCTCGTGGTGGATCCGGTTGCCCAGGGCGGTGTAAAGCGGACGAAGCACATCATTGCCGAACTTCTGCTCGGCGGCGATCGCCACGCGGACGGGCCCCCAACCCTTTGCCAGACCCTCCTTGTATTTCTCCGGCAGCTCGTCGCGGCCCTCGTTGAGGATCGAGAGGCTCATCACGTGAAATCGGACGTCGACGGGGCGGACCTGCTCGACCTCGAGCAGCCAGCGGGACGTGATCCAGGCCCACGGGCAGCGCGGGTCGAACCACATATCGGCGATGACGCGGTCTTCGGCCATGACGGTGACCACCTCACTAGTGAAAGAGTCGGGAACCCGAACCGATCCTTACGCAACCATCCCGCGAGGTACCACTTCGGGCATGAGTGACCTGAGCCACTCCCCCAGTCTCCTCCGCGAGCATGGAACACTCGGGGTGACGCCGTCGACGGGGACGGCCACAGCGAAACGACAGGAGACGACACGTGGCCGGTGTACGCAACCTACGCCAGGTCGAAGCGGTCGAGCGGGCCCGCCTGCTCGGCGTCACGGCGTACGACATCAGCCTCGACCTGACCGACGGCGCCGGGCATCCGGGAGAGGGCACGTTCCGGTCGACCACCGAGGTGCGCTTCACCTGCCGGGAGCCGGGGGCCGGGACCTTCATCGAGGTCGCCGCCGCGACCCTGCACGGCGCCACGCTCAACGGCGAGCCCGTCGACACGAGCGGCTGGAGCACCGAGGGCGGCCTGGCGCTGTCCGGGCTGGCGGCCGACAACGTGCTCGTCGTGGACGCCGAGTTCCCGTACTCCACGACCGGCCAGGGCCTGCACCGCAGCGTCGACCCCGTGGACAAGGAGGTGTACCTCTACAGCCAGTTCGAGACGGCCGACGCCCAGCGCGCCTTCGCCTGCTTCGACCAGCCGGACCTCAAGGCAGAGTTCACCTTCCGGGTCACGGCGCCCGCGCACTGGAAGGTCATCTCCAACATGCCGCTCGAGCGGCAGGAGGGCCTCGTGCGGCACTTCCAGGCCACGCCGCGGATGAGCACCTACATCACCGCCGTGTGCGCCGGGCCGTACCACGAGGTCCGCGACACCCACGACGGCATCGACCTGGGTGTGTTCTGCCGGCAGTCGATGAAGCAGTATCTCGACGCCGACGACATCAACCTGGTGACGAAGCAGGGCTTCGACTTCTTCCACGAGGAGTTCGGCATCCGGTATCCGCTGCCGAAGTACGACCAGGTGTACTCCCCGGAGTTCAACGCCGGCGCGATGGAGAACTTCGGCTGCGTGGTCCACGCCGAGCAGCACTACATCTTCCGCTCGCCGGTCACCGACTTCGAGTACGAGCAGCGCGCGAACACGATCCTGCACGAGCTCGCCCACATGTGGTTCGGCGACCTCGTGACCATGCGCTGGTGGGACGACCTGTGGCTGAACGAGTCGTTCGCGGAGTGGGCCAGCCACTGGTGCAACACCCACGCGACCCGCTTCACCGACGCGTGGACGACGTTCCTGTCCGTGCGCAAGAACTGGGGCTACCGGCAGGACCAGCTGTCCTCGACCCACCCCGTCTACACCGAGATGCCGGACGTCGAGGCGGTCGAGGTCAACTTCGACGGCATCACGTACGCCAAGGGCGCCAGCGTCATCAAGCAGCTGGTCGCGTACGTGGGCATCGACGCCTTCCGCAGCGGCCTGCGCGCCTACTTCCAGCAGCACCAGTGGGGCAACGCCACCTTCGACGACCTGCTCACCGCGCTCGAGTCGGCCAGCGGCAAGGAGCTGCGCAAGTTCGCCGCCCAGTGGCTGGAGACGGCCCAGGTGAACACGCTGCGCCCGGAGATCACCGTGGCCGCGGACGGCACCTACGAGCGCGTCGTGGTGCGCCAGGAGGCCCCGGCCGCCTACCCGACGCTGCGCACGCACCGCATCGGCATCGGCCTCTACGACCTGGCCGACGGCGGCCGGCTGGTGCGCCGCGACCTGGTCGAGGCGGACGTGGACGGCGAGCAGACCGAGATCGCCGCGCTCGCGGGGGTGCGTGCGGCCGACGTGCTGCTGCTC
Organism: Dactylosporangium thailandense; assembly: GCF_059739745.1. Lineage (NCBI taxonomy): Bacteria > Bacillati > Actinomycetota > Actinomycetes > Micromonosporales > Micromonosporaceae > Dactylosporangium > Dactylosporangium thailandense. The sequence goes on along the minus strand of NZ_AP029195.1, from coordinate 11,007,970 downwards.
AACGACGACGACCTCACCTACGCCAAGCTGCGCCTCGACCCGGCCTCGATGGCCGTCGTCGTGGATCACATCGACGGGCTGGACAACTCGCTGGCCCGGGCGCTGGTGTGGTCGGCCTCGTGGGACATGGTCCGCGACGCCGAGCTCGCGGCGCGCGACTACGTGAAGCTCGTCGCGACCGGCCTGCCCGCCGAGCGCGACATCAACCTCGTCACCGCGACGATCCGCCAGGCCCAGTCGGCGCTGGTGTTCTACGCCGACCCGGCGTGGGGGCCGCAGGGCTGGGCCCAGCTCGCCGATACCGCCCGCGCGGCGCTGGCCACGGCCGAGCCGGGCAGCGGCTTCCAGCTGGCCTGGGCCCGCTCGTTCGCGGCCGCCGCGCGCAGCGAGGCCGACCTCGCGGTGCTGGCGGGCTGGCTGCGCGGCGACGACGTGCCGCCGGGGCTGACCATCCAGGCCGACCTGCGCTGGGGCATCCTGCACTCGCTGATCGCGGCGGGCGCGGCCGACCCGGAGCAGATCGAGGCCGAGCTCGACCGCGACCGGACGGCCAGCGGCGAGCGGCAGGCGGCGCTGGCCCGGGCGCTGGTGCCGACGGAGGCGTCGAAGGCCGAGACCTGGCGCCGGCTCACCGAGGACCACGCGCTGCCGAACTGGCTGCAGCGCTCGCTGCTGCAGGGCTTCCAGCACTCGGCACAGACGAAGCTGACGGCGCCGTTCGTGCCCGCCTACTTCGACGCGCTGCTGCCCGTCTGGGAGCACCGCGACAGCGAGCCGGCGGCCGAGTTCGTGGAGATGGCGTACCCGGCCTACCAGGTGAGCGAGGACACCGTGGCGCGCACCGAGGCCTGGCTGGCCACGCCCGGCACGCCGGCGCCGCTGCGCCGCCTGGTCGGCGAGGGGCGCGACGGGATCGTGCGGGCCCTCAAGGCGCGCGCGAAGGACGCCGCGGCCTCCTGAGACACGAAAGAGGCGCCGCGCTCAAGCCGAGCGCGGCGCCTCTTTTCGCGTCAGTTCAGTGCTTGCCCGCGTGGTCGGCCAGCTGGGCGAGGCCCGAGACCAGGCCCCCGGCCAGGTCGCCGCCGCCGAAGGCCGCCGCCATCGACAGCGCCGCGAGCTTCGCCGCGCGGTCGGGCAGCCGGCGACGGGCCTCGCCGCCGGTCACGATCTCCAGCACGCGCTGGTTCGGCGACAGGGCGATGAGCACCGTGTTGGCCGGGTCGGCGAGCTGGCCGTGCAGCTTCTCGGCGTAGGTCCGGCCCGGCTCCTCGAGGTCGCCGACGTAGATGCTGAACGTCAGCCCCGTCGACGAGTCGGCCAGGCGCAGCGCCTCGTCCAGGCGCAGCAGCTGGCGCGTGGTGAACGGGCCGTTGAGGACTTCGGGCCGGCCGGTCAGGCCGGCCGGGCTACCACCGGTCACTTGCGCCTCCGATGACTTGCGGCTGCGTCCGGTCGCCCGACCAGTCGGTCACGCCGGAGCTCTCGCCACTCGCGGTCAGTTCGGCCCGCCGCGCACCGGTGAGCTCGCGGGCGTGCGCCGCCTCGGTCTGCTGCTCAGGCGCGGACAGGAACCAGACGGGCGTGAAATCGAACGGCCGTCCGGGCCGGTAGCGCCTGCTACGGCGGGAACCCCCCGCGTAGACGGCGCCCGCGATGAGCAGGATGACCGCAACCGGAATCCCGGCGAAGATCAGCGTCGTCTCGATGATGGACAAGCTCAACGCCCCCAGGCGTCGAAGGGACTAAAAGACCGGCTTCACGTTAGCGGGCGGCAATGACCAGCCGGTTGCCGGGGGCCTACCGTCACGTTCATGGACCTCTCGCGCCAGTATGCCGAATCGCGCGACACCCAGGAACCGATCGGACATTTCCGCGCGCAATTCTACATTCCGGACACCGGGCTGGTCTATTCGACGGCAACTCCCTGGGCCGGCTGCCGCTGGCCACGCCGTGAGCGCCTCCGCGACGCGATCGCCCGCGAATGAGGCCACGATCTATCGCCGAGATGGTGGCGATCACCACTGCCGCGCACCAGGTGGGCGCCCTCACACTGTGGGATCTGTGCCACTCCGCGGGCTCGGTGCGGGTGCGGTTGCGCGCGGTCTGGCTCGGCGAGGCTTCGCTGATGCCGACCCAGACCGGCGTCCTACCAATGAGCAGCGGTCAGTGACCGACGCGGACCCGAGCCCATGGAACTATGCGGCCTGCTGCAGGCCGTCCACGGGCAGGTCCAGCCAGTCGGCCCAGCGCGGGTCGGGCGTGCGGTGACCGAGGACACGCCAGGCCACGCCCTTCGGCGCAATGGGGGTGGCATGCAAACGCCAGCCGAGTTCGGCTGGCGTTTTGTCACCTTTGGTGTGGTTGCAACGGGCGCAGGCGGCGACGACGTTCTCCCAGGCGTGCCGCCCACCCCGGCTGCGTGGCATCACGTGGTCGATGGTCTCGGCCGGGCCGCGGCAGTAGGCGCAACGCCATCCGTCGCGAGCGAATATGCCGCGGCGGGAGAGGCCTATGTGCGTGCGGTACGGCACCCGGACGTAACGGGTGAGCCGGACCACGGACGGCACCGGCAACTCGTTCATCGCACTGTGGAGGATCCCGTCACCGTCGGCGACGCACACGGCCTTCGACGTCAGGACCAGGATGGTGGCACGTCTGACAGACACGACACACAGCGGCTCATAGGTGGCATTCAGCACCAGCGCACCCGATACTCGTGCGGGTCGTATGTCAGGCATCGCCGTCCCCCTAGTGCGTGAAGGAAGTCTCCCTGGAATGGGCCCCGATGCGGCCCCGGATGAGGTCACGTGAGGTCTGCTTGCGGGCCCACCGGCGGTGGTCCGTGGGCTAATCGTCCCTGATAGATCCTCGGATTGCACGTACTATTTGCGGCCGTCGGGTGAACCTTCGCCCGTCACCCCCGTTGTTTGGGTGGACTTGCCCCGTTCGCCCCGGTTTGCTGCTAGGAGCCCCGTGATCAGCCCCATCGCGATGCCGTTCGAGGAGACGCCGAAGCCCGGAAGCACGCCGAGCTGCGCCGACAAATCCGGCTTCTGCGACTTCGTCTACGACCAGTTCAAGAACAAATGGCTGGCCGAGAGCAGCTACTGGGTGCTGGTCAAACCGGTGACGATCCTCGTGATCATCATCGTCGCACTGATCATCCGAGCGCTGATCCACCGGGCGGTCGACCGGCTGATCAAGCACACGGTCAGCGACAACGAGGCCGGCGGCGCGATGCTGCGGCCGCTGCGCAAGCGGCTGCCCACGCTGTCCGCCCCCTCGGAGCGGCGCAACCAGCGCGCCCGGGCGCTCGGCTCGGTGCTGCGCAGCATCGCCTCCGCCGTCGTGTTCACGATCGCGACGATGCTCGTGCTCGGCGAGATCGGCATCAACCTCGGGCCGCTGCTGGCCAGCGCCGGCATCGCGGGCCTGGCGATCGGCTTCGGCGCGCAGAACCTGGTCAAGGACTTCATCGCCGGGCTGTTCATGCTGCTCGAGGACCAGTACGGCGTCGGCGACGTGGTCGATGTGGGCGAGGTCACCGGCACCGTCGAGGCGGTCGGGCTGCGCATCACCACGATCCGCAATGCGGGCGGCGTGGTCTGGTACGTGCGCAACGGCGAGATCGTGCGGGTCGGCAACAAGAGCCAGGGCTGGGCCGTGGTCAACGTCGACGTGCCGGTCGGGTTCGTCTCGGTCGACCAGGCCACCGCGGTGCTGCAGGAGACGGCCGACGCGTTCGCCGGCGACCCCGACTACGCCGACGACTTCATGGACCCGCCGAAGGTGCTCGGCGTGGAGCAGCTCACCGCGGACGGCGCGGTGCTGCGGACCACGGTGAAGACGTCGAACGAGGCGCAGTGGCGCATCGGGCGCGAGCTGCGCCGCCGGCTGACCGAGTCGCTCGAGCGGGCCGGGATCGCGGCCCAGCTCTCCGCCGCGCGCATGTACATCCGCCCGGCCAACGGCGAGGGCGGCGAGCCGGGACCGGGTGGACCCACCTGATCGGTGGTGTTTGTCCAATCTCACGGCCATCTGTGATCAACCCGGAGGGTAGGGTCGCGCGTCGGGTGGTCAGTCGGTTATCGTCCGTTCGTTCAGGTGCATCGCTGCACAGTGTCCCGGTCCGCCGCCGTTGACCCCTCTCGGGCGGATTGACCGGTTCGGCCGCGCCCGCGAACGTTCCGCCGTCGCGACCAAAGGGGAAGGGGGCTCTGCCGGTGCCGCACCCCGACGAGTCCGCGAAGCGCCCCGCCACGATCCGCGAGACCCTGGCCAACCGCGAGTTCGCGGCCCTGTTCGCGGCGCAGGCCCAGTCGAGCCTGGGTGACAACGTGGCTCGCGCGGCCGTGGTCGCGCTGGTCTACAAGCAGACGAACTCCCCGATCATGTCCGCCGCCGCGTTCGCGGTGAGCTACCTGCCCTGGCTCGGCTTCGGGGCAGTGCTGTCGGCCTGGGCCGAGCGGCATCCGTATCGGCGCACCATGATCGGCTGCGACCTGCTGCGCGCCGGGATCATGCTGGTGCTGGCCGCCTTTCCCGGGATACCGACCGCGCTGGTCATCGCGCTGCTGTTCGGCAACGCGCTGCTGAGCCCGCCGTTCGACGCCTCCCGCTCGGCGCTCATGCCGCAGCTGCTGCAGGGCGAGCAGTACGTCACCGCGATCGTGCTCAACCGCACCACCGGGCAGGTCTCGCTCATCGCCGGCTACGCGCTCGGCGCCGTGCTCGTGGCCGTGGACGGCTCCCTCGCCCTGCTGGTCAACGGCCTGACGTTCGCGGTCTCGGCGCTGCTCATCAGCCTCGTCGTCGCCGAGCGGCAGCCCTCGCTCAAGCGCGAGGAGCACACCGGCCTGCTGCGCGAGGCGGCCGACGGCTACCGGGTGGTGTTCCGCTCGCCGGTGATGCGCTCGATCGCGCTGGTCGTCTTCGCCGGGGTCTGCTTCGGCGTGGTCCCCGAGGGGCTGGCCGCGGCCTGGGCCGCCCACCTCGCCGGGCACTCCGACGCGTTCGGCTTCGGCGTCATCATGACCGCGGCCGCGGCCGGCTTCGTGCTCGGCAGCGCCCTGGTCACCTGGCTGCTGCCGCCCCAGCGCCGGGTCGCGCTCATCCGCCCCCTCGCGATCGTCACGCCCCTCGCGCTCGTCCCGGCCCTGCTGGACCCGGAACTGCCGCTCATCGTCGTGATGACGCTGGTCGCGGGCGCCTCGCTGGCGATCACGCTCCCGGCCGGCAACGGACTCTTCGTGCAGGTGTTGCCGCCGGCGTACCGGGCCCGCGCGTTCGGTGTGATGCAGAGCGGCGTGCACCTGCTGCAGGGCGGGGCCATCATGCTCACCGGCTGGCTGGCCACCAGCTACGCGCTCCCCGACGTCGTCGGCTACTTCGGGATCGCCGGGCTCGGCGCCACCGTGCTGATCATCGCCGGCTGGCCGGCGAAGGCGACCATCGCCGACGCGATCGCGGCCAACAAGGTCCGCACCGCGGCCGCGCAGTACGCCGCCGAGCACGAGACCATCGACGACCTCGGCGAGGTCACCATCGATCTGGCCCGGGTGCCGCTGCCGCCGCGCCGGCGCCCCTCCCCCGGCCCGCGCCGCGAGCCGATGATGGTCGACCCGCCGGAGGTCACCGTCGACCTGACCGAGCGCACCACGGAGCTCGGTGGCCTCCCGCCCGCACCGCCCTCGCAGCCGGCGCGGCATAGTTGATGGCGTGACGTCCCCCAACTTCTACGAGCTCGTCGGCGGCGAGCCGACCTTCCGCAAGCTCGTCGACGAGTTCTACGCCGGCGTGGCCGAGGATCCGATCCTGCGCCCGCTGTATCCCGAGGAGGACCTCGGCCCGGCCAACGAGCGCTTCCGGCTGTTCCTGATGCAGTACTGGGGCGGCCCGACGACCTACTCGGAGAACCGCGGCCACCCGCGCCTGCGGATGCGCCACGCCCCCTTCCGCATCGCCTCCGCCGAGCGCGACGCCTGGCTGCGGCAGATGCGCCGGGCCGTCGACGCGATCGAGCTGGCGCCCGAGCACGAGGCGGTGCTCTGGGACTACTTGGAGCGCGCGGCCCACTTCATGGTCAACGCCGACGATCCGGAAGAATCGGACCCTCCGGCCGTTAAGGTGCTTTAGCGGCGTTAGCGTTTCCTTTCGCCACGTTTCCCGTTGTCTTGGCTATGTGCCGCCGTCTCCGGTGGCACAGCCGGACCCATGAAACGACCGAGGAGACGCCTGCATGCGCCGACGCCTGATCGCCGCTGCCGCCACAGCACTGGCCGCATTCGCGGTCGCCATCCCCGCCTCCGCCGCGCTGAACCAGCCGGCCCAGGTGTCCACCAACCCCGCCGACTTCACCCCGAACGTGCTCGACGGTGAGGTGCGGGCGTTCGCGCTGGTCGGGGACACGGTGGTGGTCGGCGGCGACTTCAGCACCGTCACCGATGCCCAGCGCAAGGTGCGGTACAACCGCAAGAACCTGTTCGCGTACCGCGCCGCGACGGGCGAGATCCTGCCGTTCGCGCCGCAGCCCGACGCGCCGGTGTTCGCGCTGGCCACGGGGCCGAACAACACCGTCTACGCCGGCGGGGCGTTCCAGAAGATCGCCGGGGGCGCGCAGCGGGGCCTGGCACAGCTCAGCCTGGCCGACGGCAGCCGCGTGCCCGCCTTCACCGCGGCCATCAACTGGGGCGACGACCGGGCGCTCATCGCGCAGGGGCAGTGGCTCTACGCGGCCGGCTCGTTCAGCGCCGTCAACGGCACCCAGCGCGTCGGCCTGGCCCGCCTCGACGCGACCACCGGCGCCGTCGACCCGGCCTTCGACATGAAGCTGGCCGCGCCGCACCTGACCCGCGTGAAGCTCGAGGACCTGGCCCTGACCCCGGACGGGCACCGGCTGGCCGCGATCGGCGCGGTCGAGCAGGCGGCCGGGCAGTGGCGGGCCCAGGTCGTGATGATCGACATTCCGGCGACGGGGGCGGTGCGGCTCGCGGACTGGTACACGGACGCGTACGCGCACGAGTGCCGGGCGGGCTTCGAGACGTACCTGCGCGGGATCGACTTCGACCCGACGGGCACCTACGCGACGATCGTGGCGACGGGCCGCAAGTGGGGCCAGGACCTCATGTGCGACACGGCGGCGCGCTTCGACCTGCGCGGCAGCGGGCTGCACAAGCCGCTGTGGGTGAACCACACTGGCGGGGACTCGCTGTACTCGGTGGCGGACACCGGGGCCGCGATCTACGTCGGCGGGCACCAGCGCTGGATGGACAACCCGCAGGGCCGCGAGACGGCCGGGCCGGGCGCGGTGTCGCGGCCGGGCATCGCGGCCATCAGCCCGCAGACGGGCAAGGCGACGGCGTGGAACCCGCAGCGCAATCCGCGGGGCGTGGGCGCCCGGGCGCTGCTGGCGACGCCCCAGGGCCTGCTGGTGGGCTCGGACACGGAGAAGATCGGCGGCGAGTACCACGCCCGGCTGGCGCTGCTCCCGCTCTCCTGAGCCCCGCACCAAGCACCTTCTGCACGAAAGCGGCCCCCGTCCTCGGACGGGGGCCGCTTTCATATGGGGTGACTGATGGGATTTGAACCCACGACACCCGGGACCACAACCCGGTGCTCTGCCAACTGAGCTACAGCCACCATGAACTCGCCCGCTAATAGTAGGGCATGCGGGACGGGATTCGTCGACAGGGTTATGACGCGTTCGTGTCGCCTTCCCGGCTCAACTCGGCGGCGATCCCCTTGGCGGTCTCGACGTCGGGGCCGGGCAGCGGCACGAAGAGGGTGCGGCGGTAGTACTCCAGCTCGCGGATGCTCTCGCGGATGTCGGCGAGGGCGCGGTGGGCGAGGCCCTTGGCGGGCTGGCCGAAGTACACGCGTGGATACCAGCGCCGGCACAGCTCCTTGATCGAGGAGACGTCGATCATCCGGTAGTGCAGGTGGTGGTCGAGGCGCGGCATGTCCCTGGCCAGGAAGCCGCGGTCCGTCGCGATCGAGTTGCCGCACAGCGGAGCCGTGCGCGGGTCGCGGACGTGCTCGGTGATGTAGGACATGATGAGGTCCTCGGCCTCGGCCACCGTCACGGTGGAGGCGCGCACCGCCTCGGTGAGGCCCGACTTGCCGTGCATGTCGCGCACGACCTCGAGCATCCCGTCCAGCGCCGCGTCGTCGGCGTGGATCACCACGTCGACGCCGTCGCCGAGCACGTTGAGATCGGGGTCGGTCACCAGCGCCGCGACTTCGATCAGCGCGTCCTTCCCCAGATCGAGACCCGTCATCTCACAGTCGATCCAGACCAAAAGATCACCCACACCGGACAGCCTAGTGTTCATTCGGCCGACTTCTCGCTCCTCGGTGCGGGCAACCACCCATACTGCGCCATGTCGTTACCAAAGCCGGGTCTCGATGTGGCGTGCGTCACGGCATGGCGGCCGATTCGGCGGGCTTCTCGGCCTTGGCGGAGGACTCGTCGCCGACCTCCAGCGGGGCCCACGTGAACTGCAGCTCGATGTTGGGCATCGCCGGCAGCGGCGGGAGGTCGATCTCGAGACCGGCGTCCTTCGGGGCGGGGCGGTCGAGCTCACACTCCTCCAGGGCCGGCTCCTCGGGCTTCGCCGGGGCCGGCACCTCCGCGTCGGCGGCCTTGAGGACGTCGGCGAGGGTGGCCATGACGCGCTCGTTCGCCTTCCCCGGGGCCTCGGCCTCGGGCTCCTCGGGCTGCTCCCGCTCCCGCTCCGGCTCCTGCGCCTTCGGCTCCTCGGGCTCCTCGGGCGTGGTCTGCGCCGGGATCGGGAGCGGCTCCGGAGCCGAGGCCGGGGCGGCGGCCTGCAGCGCCGGGCGGGCCGGGGGCCAGGCGAGCGTGATCAGGGCGAGGAAGAACAGGGCGCCGCCGAGCATCAGCAGGCCGCCGGTGGTGGGGCCGAGCCAGGCGGGGGCGAGGCGGGCCGTGATCGCGGCGTCGATGCCGGCCTGGCCGTCGGCGCGCATCACGACGAGCGCGAGGTGCTTGCCCCGCAGGGCCGAGGACGACCAGGTGAGCCGGGCCTCGCCGCCGCGCTGCTCGCTGCGGGCGATCCAGAACTTCTCCTGGGCCGGGCGCTTCACGTCCTGGTTGTTCGCGTCCGGGTTGTTCGCGGCCGCGTTCGCCGCGTCCGGGTTCGCCGCCTGGTCGGCCGACTGGTCCGCCGACTGGTCCGCCGCCTGGTCCGCCGCCTGGTTCGCGGCTTGGTTCGCGGCTTGGTTCGCGGCGTCAGCGAGGTCGGCGGGGTCGTTCCGGACGACCGACTGGTTCGCGGTGCGGTTCGCGGGCTCGGCGGTCAGCTCGACCGGCAGCGGGCCGCGGGCGAGGCGGACGTGGGTCAGGCTCGTGTGGGCCTGGCCGTCGAGGTAGCGCTTGACGTCCGTGGTGGGCGCGAGCCCGATGAAGAGCGGGCCGCCGGAGCCGACCGCCGACAGGCTGAGCGTGGTCTGCCCACCCCGCGCGAACGGCGCGTCGGCTCGCAGGAGCGCGTCGACGTCGGGCACGACGAGGGCGGCGCCGTCGGCACGGACCCGCTCCAGTCGCGCCGAGAACGTGTCGTCGCCGGCCCGATGCTCCATGGCGAGCAGCAGTCCGCCACCGGCGAGAGCCAGCGGCACCGCGATGAGCAGCAGCAGCGCGCCGACACCCGCCCGAACCAGACGCACGACCATGGCAGCGGCCCCTCTTCCCCCCGGCGTTACGGGCCCGACATTACCGGGCAATTCGGGCGCAGACCGCACGTATCGCCCGAAAACCCCAGAATGTCGCGGTTTTCGCGCTACTTGACCGGGACCTGGACCGTCACCGTGCTCTGGTTCAAGTCGTCCACCCGAGCCGTGAACTTGAACTCCCAGGTGCCCGCGGACACCAGCGAAACCTGGCCGATCGCGTGGTCGTCGCTCACCGCGAGCGTCGGCACCGTCAGTGGCTCGATGCCCTTGGACGGCAGCGCCGCCGTCGCCTTCCACTCGACGACCGCCTGGGGGCCGGAGCCGTCGGGCTTGACCGCGTACAGATGGACGGAGTTCATGCCGACGGTCGCCGGTGAGATGTCGACCTGGATCTTGAGCAGGTTCGTGGAGACCACCGTGTCGAAGGGGCCCGGCGGGGTGTCGCTCTGCCCGGCGCGGGCCGGGCTCGTCTGGACCAGCACGGAGGTCAGGGCGAGCACGACCACGGCGATCGCGACCTCGGTGATGACGGCGGTGCGCAGCCGGCGCCGGTCGCGCTCCTCGATCACCGGCACCTCCTGCACCGGCTCGTCGTGCATCGGCTCGTCGTGCATCAGCTCGTCGTCCACCGCATTGTCGTCGTCCACCAGCTCGTCGTCCGCCGGGTCGTCCTGCGCGGCCGGCGTTGCCGGGGCGAAGCGGCGGCTGGTCAGGCGCCGCGAGTACGCCGCGACCGCCACCACGACGGCGAGCAGCGCGACCTTGGCGATGACGATCTGGCCGTACGTCGTGCCGGTGAGCGCGTCCAGCGTCCCGATCTCCACGAGGGCCTGCGCGGTGCCCGCGAGCACGAGCACCGTGATGGCGAAGAGCGCCCACCCGGACCACACCGGCACGATCGCGCTCAGCTCGCGGGCGTTCGCGCGGCGCAGCAGGAAGCCGAAGAGCATGACGAGCCCGCCCAGCCAGATCGACATGGCCGCGAGGTGGGCGGCGTCGGCGACCACGGTCAGCGTCGGCACCGGCGAGGCGCTCGGGTGGCCCGAGATCGGCCAGGTCGCGAGCCCGACGACGCCGAGGATCACGAGCATGGTCTGGTCGAACTTCCCGGCCCGCCCGGCGATCACGGGGCGCAGCAGGATCGCGGTCGCGAGCACGACGCCGAGCCGGACCAGGTGCGCGGCGCCGAACGGGGTGCCCATCACCTCGCTCGCGGCCGCGCCGGTGATGTCGAAGAGCGTGGTGCCCGCGGTGTACGGGATCTGGACGTACAACTCCAGGATCGTGCTCACCGCGAGCAGTCCGGCGCCGGTCAGCGCGACGCGCCCCGGGTCGCGCGTGGACAGCCGGCGCGGCCACAGCGCGAACAGGATGAGCGCGGGCCCGACCAGCAGCACGAGGCCGGCGAAGCCGAGGAAGCGCGCGACCGACATGGCGTTCTTGACCACGCCGTCGGTCTGCACGCCGGAGCCGGCGTCGTCGGCGTTCGGGGTGGCCGACGGCTGGCCGTAGGAGAAGCTGTAGCCGCCGCTGACCGGGTGGCTGTCGGCCGAGATGACCCGGTAGCTGACCAGGTAGGTGCCCTTCGCACCGCCGGACTTGAGCGGGATGACGAGTTCCTGGTCGCGCACGACCGGTTTGCCGGTGTCGGCCCGGCCGCCGTCCGGCGCGATGACCTTGATCTTGTCCGCGACGAGCCGGACCTGCTCGCTGAAGGTCAGCGTCACTTCGCCTGGCATGTCGTTGAGCACCGTGCCGGCGACCGGCGCGGTCTTCTCCAGCTCCGCGTGCGCGCTGGCGGGCGCGGCGGGCAGCACGAGGATGGCCAGGGCGCCGAGGAGCATCGCCAGTGGGACGGACCATCTGCGTCGGGTCATGGGTTCATGATTTCGCGCCGGTCATTGTGAGTTGGTCGCGGGGCGGCCGCAAAAAGTTCCCGGCGACTCCTCCACGAGTCCGCCATGACTTTGCGTAGCGACGTGTGTCGACCTCGTCGCGGCGGATTTTGTCGTACGCGAGGGCTACAGTCAGGGGCATGACGACGACGCGCCTCGAGCCGGGTGACACCGCCCCCGAGTTCACGCTGCAGACGGACCAGGACGAGCCCCTGTCGCTCGCCGACCTTCGCGGGCGCAAGGTCGTCCTCTATGCCTACCCCGCCGCCATGACGCCGGGCTGCACCAAGCAGGCCTGCGACTTCCGCGACAACCTTGCGTCACTGCAGGCGGCCGGCTACGAGGTCGTCGGCATCTCCCCCGACGCCCCCGCGAAGCTGGCCAAGTTCCGCGACCGCGACGCGATCACCTTCCCGCTGGTCTCCGACCCCGACCGCGCGGTCCTGCGCGCCTACGGCGCCTACGGCGAGAAGCAGAACTACGGCCGCACCGTCCTCGGCGTGATCCGCTCCACCTTCGTGATCGACGAGAAGGGCCTCATCGAGCGCGCCATGTACAACGTGCGTGCCACCGGCCACGTCGCCAAGCTGCGCAAGGACCTCGGTCTGGACTGACTGCGCTCTTGCGCCACGGACCTGGCAGCGACGGCGCGCAGCGCCAAGCGGTGTCTGGCGGGAGCAACGGTCCGCCGGTGACACGGACCCGAGTCATGGTCCGTGTTCTTTGCTGTCCGTGTTTTTGCTGCCCGTGTTCTTGCTGTCAGCCCGGCCGGCGCGGGAATTGGTGAAGCCCGGCGGAGTATCCATCCACCGGGCTTCGGCTTGCCGCCCAATTGCGCACACCGGCGACGTTTGAAGAACGAAGATCAGATTATGACGTCGCGCTCTTCGATTGAGCTATCGGCCCATGGAGAGGACCGAGCGGGAGTTGAACCCGCAACCTCGACGACTGGCGTCCCGTTCGGTTGATCCGGCGTTCGGCGGCGGATGCTCAGACTGGAGCGAGAAGTTGAGTTTGTGTTTCGGCTCCCGCGGCCGCCTCTACCGTTGGGCTACGCCGTCTCGTGTCGTGACGGCGGGAGGAATCGAACCTCCACATTGACACCGCGCGCACCTGTCAAACTGAGCCTCAGGTTCAGCCTGCGCTCCTTGCGCACCACCGATCTTAGTCGCTCGGCACCGATCGGCGAAACGCGATTTCCGGCCCCGCCGTCGCGCGGTCAGGCGCCGAACAGGTAGCGGAAGACCTTCTCCCCGGTCTCCTGCTCCACGACCTCCACGCCGTTGGCCTCCTCGCGGGCGAACTTCACCGCGGCCTGCAGCTTCTCGACGCGCTCGACGAGCTCGTTCACGCGCTTGGCCGGCAGCGCACCGGAGAACTTGACGGTCTTCCAGTAGCCGATGACCACGTCCTCGTAGTAGACCTCGACCTGCGCCGGGTGCTTCTCCGTCGCCTCGGCCTTGACGTGGTTGCGCGGGATCTTCTTCGTGCGGGTGGTCTGCGTCGGCTCGGTCGCGTACGTGTCGGCCGAGGCGTCGTAGACCCACGTCTCCGCGGCGTCGAGGATCGGCAGCTTGCGCACGAAGGTCAGGAGGTCGGCGAGCTGCTTCTCCAGGAAGAGCAGGTACGACACCGGAACCTCGCGCAGGAGGACCTGGCCGTCGACCGAGACGTCCGCGCGCGCCACGCAGTTCGTCCAGTCCTTGGTGGCGGTGACGTCGAACAGGCGGGTGAGGATCGTGCCCGTCTGGCGGAGCACCTCCTCGGCCTTGACCTGCACCCGGGTCGACTCGGGCGGCAGCTGCTCGCCCTCCTCGTCCTTCGGGCGATAGGTGCGGGAGATGCCGGCCAGCAGCGCCGGCTTCTGCAGGACGTGGTGGGCCTCGGTGAGGTCCTGGAACGAGCGGGACTTCACGCCCTTCTCGACCGCGATGATCTGATTCAGCTTCGTCATGATGCGCACGAGTGTACGAGCCCGCAAACAGGTTGCAGTAGCGATAAACGGCGGCGCGTGAGCACGAAGCGTTTGAGGCGGTGGGGCCGGTGAGAGTCGAACTCACACTGGCACGGACCTAAACCGTGTGCCTCTGCCATTGGGCTACGGCCCCCGCGTAACGCAGAGACACAATACTCACGCCAGGCGTGTGATCTCCACCGTGACGCCAAGGTGCTTGCTCGGCGCGCCGTGGTACACCCCGCGCAGCGGCGGCACGTCGTCGTAGTCGCGGCCGCGGGCGACCACCACGTGCCGCGGCCCGACGGGCACGCCGTTGGTCGGGTCGAACCCGGACCACTCCCCCGCCCACCACTCGACCCAGGCGTGGCTCTGCCCGGCGACCGTCTCGCCGACCTCGGCCTCGACCTTGGGGTGCAGGTAGCCGGAGACGTAGCGCGCGGGAATCCCCCGCGCCCGCAGCAGGCCCACGGTCAGGTGCGCGATGTCCTGGCAGACCCCCTTGCGCAGGTCCCACGCCTCCTGGGCGCTGGTCTGCACACCGGTCGAGCCGGGGACGTACGACACCTGATCCCGCACCCAGTGACAGACGGCCTCGGCGGCGTCGCCCGGGGAGCCCCCGCACGCGTCCCAGACCTCGGCGACGAGGGCCGGGGCGACCCCGGTGAGCCGCGAGTGCGCGAGGAACTCGGCGTGCGCGTCGAGCACCAGGTCGGTGCCGAGGTCGGACCAGCCGAGCGAGAGCGCCGGCGTCGGGGGCGGCGACACCTCGACCAGGCTGCTGGAGACCACGCGCAGCTGCTGGTGCGGGCGGTGCAGGTCGAACGCGGTGACCTGGGTGGCCCAGTAGTCGTGGTAGCGGTACGTGGCCGCTCCGGGCGTGACCTCGACCTGGCTGAAGAGCGTCGTCTGCCACGGCAGGGTCAGCGGGGTGAGCCGCGCCTCGTTGTAGGAGGCCGAGACCGTGCCGGCGTACTTGTAGCCGGTGACGTGCCGGATCTTCAGGCGCCAGTTCATGAGCCACCCCAAGCGACTGTGCCCCACGTGACGGGCGTGGACTGCGGGAAGTACCGGGCCGTGATCGCCGCGCTCGCCGTCGCGCAGGTCTGCTGCAGCGCGCGCAGGTGCTGCGGGAGCTCGGCCAGCAGCATGGTCGTGTCGGCGTACTCCAGCCGCGTGCGGATCTGCCCGATCGGCCGGCGGGCGGCATCGGTCACGCCCGCGCGTTCGGTGGTGGGGGCCAGATCGACGAGGCACTGCTCCGCGGTACCCAGCGCGTGCAGGGCGGACCGGGGAAACAGCCGGTCCAGGAGCAGGAACTCGGTGACCCGCTGCGGGTCGAACGTGCCGCCGTGGGTGCGCAGGAACGCCTCGTCGGCGCCGCAGGAGCGCAGCACCGTGCGCCAGCCGGTCACCTCGTCGGGCGTGTTGGTCTGGATCGACAGCAGCCGCGCGGTCATGTCGACCCGCTCCAGGCTGCGCCCGAGGACCAGGAACCGCCAGCCGTCGTCGCGGCTCATCGTCGACTCGGCGAGCCCGGCGAGCACGGCCGCCCGCTCGCGCACGTAGCTGAGGAAGATCGTCGGCCCGAGCCGCTCGGCCGCGACCCGGCGCGACGCGAGCGTGTGCCAGGTGACGTTGAGGCACTCCCACATCTCGCTGGAGATCGTCTCGCGCACGCCGCGCGCGTTGTCGCGCGCGGCCACGATCGCCCCGGAGATCGCGCTCGGGTCCTCGGCGTCGAACGCGAGCAGCTCGAGCGCGTCGCCGGTGGTGAGCCGGCGGTCCTGCGGCGCGGGCGCGCCGAGGATCGACATGAGCGTGCGGCAGGCCGCGTCCTCGTCGGCCCACGGGTCCTCGAGCAGCCGGCCGAGGAAGGCGTCGAGGATGCGTGCGGTGTCGTCGGCGCGCTCGATGTACCGGCCGATCCAGAACAGCGACTCCGCGATGCGACTGAGCATCTGCCCTCCTCCCTACTGCTGCTGTCCGGCCATCTGGGCGGCCGCGGGCCCGCTGTCGCGCGGGCTCCCGCCGGTGTCGCGGGGCTCGGCGGCGACCCGCGGCTGCGGTGCCGGCGCCGGATCGCCCGGGTGGGCCAGCACCCAGGTGTCCTTGGAGCCGCCGCCCTGGCTGGAGTTGACCACGAGCGCCCCCTCGGGCAGCGCGACGCGGGTCAGCCCGCCGGGCAGCAGCCAGATCTCGTTGCCGTCGTTGACCGCGAACGGCCGCAGGTCGATGTGGCGCGGCGCGACCCGGTCCCCGAGCAGCGTCGGCGACGTGGACAGCGCGACGGGCCGCTGCGCGATCCAGCCGCGCGGGTCCTTCTCGACCGCCCGCCGCAGCGTGGCCAGGGTCTCCTCGGAGGCCTGCGGCCCGATCACGATCCCCTTGCCCCCGGCCCCGTCGACCGGCTTGAGCACGAGCTGGTCGAGCCGGCCGAGCACGTCGTGGAGCACCTCGGGGTCGCGGTCGTCGAGCCGGTACGTCTCCACGTTGTCGATCAGCGGCTCCTCGGCGAGGTAGTAGCGGATCAGGTCGGGCACGTACGTGTACAGCAGCTTGTCGTCGGCGACCCCGTTGCCCACCGCGTTGGCGAGCGTGACCTGCCCCGCCCGCGCCGCGTTCACGATCCCCGGGCACCCGATCACCGAGTCCGGCCGGAAGTGCAGCGGATCGATGAAGTCGTCGTCGACGCGCCGGTAGACGACGTGCACCGGCCGCTCGCCCTGCGTGGTGCGCATCCGCACTCGATTGCCGCTGCACACGAGGTCGCGCCCCTCGACGAGCTCGACGCCCATGAGCCGAGCGAGCAGCGCATGCTCGAAGTAGGCGGCGTTGTAGACCCCCGGCGTCAGCACCACGACGGTCGGATCGTCGACCCCTTCGGGCGCCGCGGCCCGCAACGCCGCGAGGAGCCGGGCCGGATAGTCGTCGACGGGCCGCACCCGAGCATCGGCGAACAGCGCCGGCATCGTGTGCGTGAGCGCCCGCCGGTTCTCGATCACGTACGACACCCCGGACGGAATCCGGAGATTGTCCTCCAATACCCGGAAATGCCCCTGCTCGTCCCGCACCAGGTCGACGCCGCTGATGTGCACCCGCACGCCGTTGGGCGGCTCGATGCCGTACGCCTGCCGATGAAAGTGCGCACTGGTCGTGATCAGCTTGCGCGGCACGACCCCGTCGGCGAACACGCGCCCGGCCCCGTAGATGTCGGCGAGAAAGGCCTCGAGCGCCTTGACCCGCTGCTGCACCGCGGCGGTGAGAAGATCCCACTCGGTCGCGTCGAGGATGCGCGGAATGAGGTCGAGCGGGAACGGCCGCTCCTCCCCGGCGTAGGCGAACGTGACCCCGCGATCGGTGAACACCCGAGCCAGCTGATCGGCCCGAAACCGCAGGTCAGCCGGCGCGAGCGGCTGCAGCGCAGCAAACAACGACCGATAGGGCGACCGCGGCTGCCCGGGGCGTTCGAACATCTCGTCCCACGCCTCGAACATGGCCCCGGACATCGAGTACTCATCGAAGATGTCCGCCATGAACGGAGCCTAGGCACGAACCATTTCGCTCACATTACCGGTGTGTTTTGGCCACTGATCTTGCATCGATAGCAGTCCTTCAATGCCCCAACGGGCGCCTTGAAGCCCTGTCTGCGTCTCCGTCTCCGGCTCCGGCTTCGGCCCGCACCCCCGCCGCGCACCGCAAGCCCTCAGCCGCGAACCGCCGCGCCCCAGCCGCCGACGCTGGCCGCCCCTCGACGAAGGTCACTGAACCCGGTGGCCCCGAGCGCCGCTACGACAGACCCCGCGGCGACCCGACCCCGTTCATCGCCTCAGCCAGCGCCATCAACGACCGCACCACCGCATTACGCCCCTCCCCTCCGTGCAGCACCTTCCGCGGCTCCCGAATCCGCTCCACCCCGATCGCATGCGCCCCCGCCCGCTGCGTCGCAGACATCGCCGAGAACGTCGCGCACACCACCGCCGCGTCCTGCGCCTGAACCCCGATCGCCTCGAACACCGGGGCCATCGTCCGGATCGCCGGGTTCCGCATCGCGAACCCCCGCCCCAGCGCCGGCCCGACGAGCCCGCGCAGCCCCAGCCGGTGCAGGTACCGCCCAACCGCCGACTCGCTGTGCGGCGCGTACACGGCAACCGACCGCCCCGTCGCCCGGCACGCCTCGAGCAACTCGGCCGATCCCGTGGTCACCGGCACCCAGTCCGCCGCGTCGACCTCTGCGTCGTGGATCAGCTGCTCGGCCCTGCGCCCCACCTCCTCCGACACCTCGTACGCCTCGGCCAGCACCTCGAACGGGTTGTCACTCGTGCCGCCCAGGATCGACATCCGATGCCCGGTCTCCTGCAGCATCTCGCCGACCTGCCGCGCCACCGTCTCCGGCTCGGGCAGCAGGTTCCCGAGCACGCTGAACGTCACGACGACGTGATGCGTGCGATCGAGGATCTCGGCAAGATGGGGCCGCACCCGCACGGGCGTCACGCCTTGATCATGTCCCGCCAGCAGCACCCCGCGACGTGTTATGCCACTTTCGCCTCGCCGCCCGGCGTGCTCTCGTCGTCAATGTCCGAATCCCATGCAGGCGCCGCCTGATGCACTGAACCGCATCGGGGTGCCTCATCGCCAGTGCGGCCCCGGCGCTGTCAGACGACCGTGATCTCGTCGCCGATCGCGATCCTCCCGCGCATGTCCGGGATGAGGTTGACGGCGAACAGCAGCCCACTCGGGAACCGCCGGTGCTTGGCCAGCACCCGCAGCGGCTGCCGCCCCTTCTCACCCGTCTCGGGGTCGATGGTGGTCAGCACGCACCGTTCGCACGCCTTCGGCACGCGGAAGGAGACCTCGCCGATGACGACCCGGCGGCCGATCCAGTCGTCCTCCGCCCAGGCCGGGGCGCCGGAGACGACGACGTTGGGCCGGAACCGCGTCATCGCGACGGGCTCGTCCCCGTCCTCGGCCAGCCAGTCGTTGACCGCCCGCAGCGAGGCCTCGTTGGCCAGCAGGAGCGGGTAGCCGTCCGCGAAGCTGACCCGGTCCTCCGGCATCCCGTACTCCGGGTCGACCATCCGCCGGGTCGGATCGTCGAGGTGGAACAGGCGGGCCGGCCGGCCGATCACCTGCGACACCCAGCGGTTCGCGACGTCCCCCGCGGACGTCGCGGCGATCCACATGTGGAAGTGCTTGATGTCTGACGTCTCGGCCGACGGATACGGCACCCCGAGCGGCTCCGCCCCCTCCGCCTCGAGCACCAGCCCCAGGTCGTCGTACCGCGGCCGGACCCGACCCAGCGGCGGCCAGTCCCGCTGGGTGATCAGCTTGGACGCCTCGTCGACGACGATCCAGCGGCGGTCGCCGGCCAGGCCCCATGGCTCGACTTCCGCGCTTTTCGCCTCGACGCGGTAGCAGCTCTTGATCGGATAGGTCGCTAGGTAGCTCAGCCGCACGCTCAGAGACTCGCATGGCCGTCCCCCTTCCCGCCAACATTCTGAATGATCCCATGCACTTGACGCAAGCCTGAAAGTCGACTTACATTGACCCCATGACTTCCACCCCGCGCCAGCGGATACTCGACCTCTTCGATGGACAGCGCCTCACGCCCGTCCAGCGGCGCATCGCGCGCATCCTGGTCGAGCACGCCGGGCAGGCCGGCTATCTCTCCAGCGGCGACCTGGCGACCCTCGCGGGCGTGAGTCAGCCGTCGGTGACCCGGTTCGCAACGGCGCTGGGGTTCGAGGGCTATCCCGCACTCCGCGACCAGCTTCGCGTGACGATCGACGGCTACCGGCACGGTTCATCCACAGTGGACGACGCCGACGAGTCCGTGCCGGCCAGCCAGTTCGAGCAGGCGCTCGGCGACGAGATCGCCAACCTGCAGCAGCTCTCTGCCATGCTCAAGGACCCCGGGCCGCTGACCGAGGCGGGGCAGCTACTGATGGCGAGCCGGCCACTGCCGGTCCTCGGCTTGCGGGCAGCCGCGGCGCTCGCGGGAGCCTTCGCCTACTTCGCGGCCAAGGTCCATCCGGATGTACGGTTTGTCCAGGAGCAAGGCAGCCTGCTCGCGGATCGTCTGGAACAGGCGCGCGCGGCCGGTGCAGTTGCGATGCTGGCGTTTGTGCTGCCCCGATATCCGCGCGAGGCGGTCGACGCGCTCCGGGAAGCGCGGGCCGCAGGGCTTCGTGTCGTCACCGTGACCGACTCACCGGTCAGTCCGGCGGCCGCCGAGTCGGACGTGGTGCTCACCGCGCCGGTGGGCTCCCGCCTGGTCTTCGACATGCACACCGCGCCGATGGCGATGGTGACGATCCTGCTCCAGGCGATGTGCGACTCCGCACCGGCCGAAACCCAGGAGCGGCTCGAGGCGTTCGAGCGCTCCGCCGCCACTCGTCAGGTATTCCTGCCCTAACCGAGGAGAATCATGGAAGCAATCCGTGCCCCTCGGGGCACCCAGTTGACGGCGCGAGGATGGCAACAGGAAGCCGCCCTGCGCATGCTCATGAACAACCTCGATCCTGACGTCGCGGAACGCCCCCAGGATCTGGTGGTCTACGGCGGCACGGGCAAGGCCGCGCGGGACTGGCCGTCCTACCGAGCGCTGGTCCGCACGCTGACGACGCTGGCGCCCGACGAGACGATGCTGGTGCAGTCCGGCCGGCCCATCGGGGTGCTGCAGACGCACGAGTGGGCGCCGCGGGTCCTGATCGCCAACTCCAACCTCGTCGGCGACTGGGCCAACTGGCCGGAGTTCCGGCGGCTGGAGGCGCTCGGCCTCACGATGTACGGGCAGATGACCGCCGGGTCGTGGATCTACATCGGCACGCAAGGCATCCTGCAGGGCACCTACGAGACGTTCGCGGCGGTGGCGGAGAAGCGGTTCGGCGGGACGCTGGCCGGCACGCTCACGGTCACCGCGGGGTGCGGCGGGATGGGCGGTGCCCAGCCGCTCGCGGTCACCATGAACGGCGGCGTCTGCCTGATCATCGACGTCGACCGCAGCCGGCTCGAACGCCGGGTCGCCACCCGCTACCTCGACGTCATCGCCGACTCGCTGGAGGCCGGGGTCCGAGCCGCCGCCGAGGCCCAGATCGCGCGCAAGCCGCTCTCCGTCGGGATCGTGGGCAACGCCGCGCTGCTGCTTCCCGAACTGCTGCGGATGGGCGTCCCGGTCGACATCGTGACCGACCAGACCTCGGCGCACGACCCGCTGTCCTACATCCCGAGCGGCATCGATCCCGAGGACGCGGCCGACTACGCGGCCAAGAAGCCCGAGGAGTTCACCGAGCGCGCCCGCCACTCGATGGCGCGGCACGTGGAGGCGATGGTCGGATTCCTCGACCGCGGCGCCGAGGTGTTCGACTACGGCAACTCGATCCGGGGCGAGGCGCAACTGGGCGGGTTCGATCGGGCGTTCGCGTTTCCGGGGTTCGTCCCGGCGTACATCCGGCCGCTCTTCTGCCAGGGCAAGGGCCCCTTCCGCTGGGCCGCACTGTCGGGCAACCCCGCCGACATCGCCGCCACCGACCGGGCGATCCTCGACCTCTTCCCGGAGAACGCCTCGCTGCACCGCTGGATCAAGATGGCGCAGGAGCGGGTCGCGTTCCAGGGCCTGCCGGCTCGCATCTGCTGGCTCGGCCAAGGCGAACGCGACCGGGCCGGGCTCCGGTTCAACGAGATGGTCGCCGACGGCACGTTGGAGGCCCCGATCGTCATCGGGCGCGACCACCTCGACACCGGCTCCGTCGCCTCTCCGTACCGGGAGACCGAGGCGATGCGCGACGGTTCCGACGCGATCGCGGACTGGCCGCTGCTCAACGCGCTGGTGAACACGGCCTCGGGCGCCTCCTGGGTGTCGATCCACCACGGCGGCGGCGTCGGGATCGGCCGCTCCATCCACGCCGGGCAGGTCTCGGTCGCCGACGGCACCGAGCTCGCGGCACAGAAGCTGGCACGGGTGCTCAGCAACGACCCCGCGATGGGCGTGCTGCGGCACGTGGACGCCGGGTACGACGACGCGGCCGAGGTCGCCGAGTCGAACGGGCTACGGGTGCCGATGCGGGAGACGGCGGCCGACGGCGGAGAGGCCGGTGAGCGGGCATGATGAGCGCCGACCGGTTCGCCGCGCTGTGGGGATCGCTGAGCCCGATCGGCCGGGTCGGCGAGGACGGTGGGTACGTCCGGCATTCGTGGACCGACACCGATCTGGTCTGCCGCGAGTGGTTCGTCGAGGAGGCGCTGGACCGCGACCTCGAGGTCGAAATCGACCGCAACGGCAACCTGTGGGCCTGGTGGGGCGAGCCGGACCAGGAGGGCGCGGTCGTCACCGGCAGCCATCTCGACTCCGTCCCGCACGGGGGCGCCTACGACGGGCCGTTGGGCGTCGTGTCGGGGCTGCTCGCCATCGACCGGCTCCGCGAGCGAGGCGTGAAGCCGGCGCGGCCGGTGGCGGTCGTGGTATTCACCGAGGAGGAGGGCGCCCGGTTCGGGGTGCCGTGCCTCGGCTCGCGGCTGATGACCGGCGCATTCGATCCCGCGAAGGCACTGCGGCTGCGGGACCAGGAGGGCACCTGGCTCGCGGACGCGATCGGGCGGGCCGGGCTCGACCCGGATCGGCTCGGGCCCGATCCGGAACGTCTGGCGCGCATCGGGGCGTTCGTCGAGCTCCACGTCGAGCAGGGGCGAGCCCTCGACCACCTCGACGCCCCGGTCGGGGTTGCGAGCGCGATCTGGCCGCACGGGCGGTATCGCTTCGAGTTCACCGGCGAGGGCAACCACGCCGGCACGACCCGCATGTCGGACCGGCACGACCCGATGCTCACGCTCGCCTACACGGTGCTGGCGACCGACGAGGCCGCCCGGACCCACGGCGCGCACGCGACCGTCGGGCGGGTCGAGGTCGCGCCGAACGCCACCAACGCCATCGCGGCCCGCGCCTCCGCGTGGCTCGACGCCCGGGCCGCCGACGGCGAGACGCTGCAGAAGCTCGTCGAGGCCATTCACCAGCGAGCGGAGAGGCGGGCCCGGCTCGACGGCACGCACGTCACGATGGCCGCGGAGTCGGTCACCGGCGAGGTCGGGTTCACGGGGGACGTCAGCAAGCTCGCCGCCCTCGAGCTTCAGGCGCCCGTGCTGCCGACCGGTGCCGGGCACGACGCGGGCGTGTTGTCCGCCCACGTCGACACGGCGATGTTGTTCGTGAGGAACCCGACGGGCATCTCGCACGCGCCGCAGGAATCGGCCCGCGATGCCGACTGCGCCGCCGGGGTGGAGAAGCTCACCGATCTTTTGGCCCGGCTATGTCAGTGATGCGGTACCACTGCGAACACGCCTGGCTGCCGTCCGGCGTCGCCGACGACGTGGTGGTCGAGATCGCGGGCGGCCGGTTCGTCGTGGTTCGGCCGCGGACGCCGGTCGACGCGCCCGAGGCCGCCGGGGCGATGCGGCTGCCGGGGCTGACGCTGCCGGGCCTGGCCAACGCGCACTCCCACGCGTTCCACCGGGCGCTGCGGGGCCGGACGCAGCGGGGGCGGGGCACATTCTGGACCTGGCGCGAGCAGATGTACGCGGTGGCGAGCGCGCTCGACCCGGACTCGTATCACGCGCTGGCGGTGGCGGTGTACGCCGAGATGGCACGGGCCGGGATCACCTGCGTCGGCGAGTTCCACTATCTGCACCACGGGCCGGGCGGGGTCAGGTATGCGGACCCCAACGCGATGGGCGAGGCGCTCATCGCCGCGGCGGCCGATGCGGGGATCAGGATCACGCTGCTCGACACGCTGTATCTGACGGCGGGGGTCGATGGGCGGGCGCTTGAGGGGGTACAGCTCCGGTTTGGTGATGGGTCGATCGACGCCTGGTCGAACCGGCTGGATCGGCTCCGGCCCCGGCCCCACGCGCGGATCGGGGCGGCGGCGCACAGCGTGCGGGCCGTGCCGGCGGAGGTGCTGACGGCGTTCGTGGCGCGCACCGACGGCCTGCCGACGCACGTGCACCTCTCGGAGCAGCGCGCGGAGAACGAGGCCTGCCTCGCGGTTCACGGCCGGACGCCGACGGAGCTGCTCGCCGATCGCGGGCTGCTCGGCGGGCGGGTGACGGCCGTGCACGCCACGCACCTGACGGACACGGACCGGACCGAGCTCGGCGACAGCGGCACCGGGGTGTGCTTCTGCCCGACGACCGAGCGGGATCTCGCCGACGGCATCGGGCACGCGCGGGCGCTGGTCGACGCGGGCAGCCCGCTCAGCCTGGGCAGCGACAGCCACGCGGTGATCGATCTGTTCGAGGAGGCGCGCGGGGTCGAGATGCACGAGCGGCTCCACACCGAGCATCGCGGGCACTTCACGGGCGCCGAGCTGATGAGCGCGGCCACGGCCGCCGGGCACGCGGCGCTCGGCTGGTCGCACGCCGGCACCATTGCGGTCGGCGGCCGGGCGGACCTGGTCACCGTGGCGCTCGACTCGCCGCGGACGGCGGGCTGCGATCCGGCGGCGATCGGGTTCGTGGCCACGGCGGCGGACGTGCGGCACGTGGTCGTCGACGGGCGGGTCGTCGTGCGCGACGGAGTGCACGTCGCGGTTCCGGACGTGGGGGCGGCGCTGCAGGGGGCGCTCGGAAAGATCTCGGCCGGTGCGAGTGAGACCGCTGACAGCAGCCGCGTCGGGGCGGCGGCGCGATGAGGTCGCTGCTGGTCACCAACATCGGGGAGCTCGTCACGGGCGACTCGAACTGGGGTGAGGGACCGCTGGGGATCCGCCGCGATGCCGCGCTCGTCATCGACGGCCGGCGGGTCGAGTGGATCGGGCGGGCCGGGGACGCGCCGGCGGCCGACATGCGGCTCGACGCGAACGGGGCGGCGGTGCTGCCCGGGTTCGTCGACAGCCACTCACACCTGGTGTTCGGGGGCGATCGGGCGGCGGAGTTCGCGGCGCGGATGGCGGGGCAGCCGTATACGGGCGGCGGGATTCGCACGACGGTCGGGGCGACCCGGGCCGCCGATGACGAGCAGTTGCGGGCGAACGTGGCGCGGTTGCGGCATGAGGCGCTGCGGCAGGGCACGACGACGATGGAGATCAAGTCCGGGTATGGGCTGAGCGTGGCCGATGAGGCCCGGTCACTGCGGATCGCGCGGGAGTTCAGCACCGAGACGACGTTCCTCGGGGCGCATGTGGTGCCGGCGGAGTACGCGGGCCGGGCGGACGACTACGTGAGCCTCGTCTGCGGGCCGATGCTCACCGCGGCGCACGGGGCCGGGGCTCGGTGGATCGACGTGTTCTGCGAGCGGGGTGCGTTCGACGCGGATCACTCGCGGGCCATCCTGACCGTCGGCGCCGACGCGGGGATGGGCGTGCGGGTGCACGCGAACCAGCTGTCGGAGGGGCCCGGGGTGCGGCTGGCGGTGGAGCTGAACGCGGCGTCGGCGGATCACTGCACGCACCTGACCGCGGCGGACATCGCGGCGCTCGCCGGGTCGAGCACGGTCGCGACGCTGCTGCCGGGGGCGGAGTTCTCGACGCGGTCGCCGTATCCGCCGGCCCGGGCACTGCTCGACGCGGGGGCGACGGTCGCGCTGGCGACGGATTGCAATCCCGGGTCGTCGTACACCACGTCGATGCCGTTCTGCATCGCGCTCGCGGTGCGGGAGATGGCGATGACGCCGGCCGAGGCCGTGCTCGCGGCGACGCGGGGCGGGGCGGCGGCGCTGCGCCGGGAAGACATCGGGCGGCTGACGTACGGGGCGCGCGGCGACCTCGTCGTGCTGGACGCCCCCTCGTACGTGCACCTGGCCTACCGGCCCGGGGTGCCGCTGACCACCAACGTCGTGCTCAATGGGGAGCTGGTTTGATCACCATCACCGCCTCTGGCATCACCCCCGACGACCTGATCGCGGTCGCCCGGGGCAACGCGCGGGTGACCCTCGCGCCGGACGCGCTCGACGCCATGCGCGCGAGCCGGTCCATCGTGGACGCGATCGAGCGGGACGGGCGCCCGGTGTACGGGGTGTCGACCGGGTTCGGGGCGCTCGCCAACACGTTCATCGCACCCGAGCGCCGGGCAGAGCTGCAGCACGCGCTGATCCGCTCGCACGCGGCGGGCGTCGGGGCGCCGGTGCAGCGGGAGGTCGTACGAGCGATGATCCTGCTGCGGATCCGCTCCCTGGCGATGGGGCGCTCCGGGGTGCGGCCCGAGGTCGCGCAGGCGCTCGTGGAACTGCTCAACGCGGACATCACGCCGTGGGTGCCCGAGCACGGGTCGCTCGGTGCATCCGGGGACCTCGCGCCGCTGGCCCACTGCGCGCTGGTGCTGATCGGCGAGGGGTGGGTGCTGGCGAAGGACGGCACCCGGATCAGCGCGCTCGACGCCGGAGTGTCGCCGATCGCGCTGTCCTCGAAGGAGGGGCTGGCGCTCATCAACGGCACCGACGGCATGCTCGGCATGCTGATCATGGCCATCGAGGACTCGCGGCACCTGTTCACGATGGCGGACATCACCGCGGCGCTGTCGATCGAGGCGATGCTCGGCTCCGACCGGCCGTTCATGCCGGAGCTGCACACGATCCGGCCGCACCCGGGGCAGGCGGCCTCGGCAGCGAACATCCACCGGCTTCTGCAGGGCTCGCCGATCATGGACTCGCATCGGGACGACCTGGTGCACGCGGTGCAGGACGCGTATTCGATGCGGTGCGCGCCGCAGGTGGCCGGGGCGGCGCGGGACACGCTCGAGTTCGCGGCGACGGTCGCGGGGCGGGAGCTGCGCTCGATCGTGGACAACCCGGTGGTGCTCACCGACGGGCGCGTCGAGTCGACGGGGAACTTCCACGGGGCGCCGCTCGGGTTCGCCGCGGACTTCCTCGCGATCGCGGCGGCCGAGGTCGGGGCGATCGCGGAGCGGCGGGTGGACCGGCTGCTCGACGTCACCCGGTCGCGGGAGTTGCCGCCGTTCCTGACCCCGGATGCGGGGGTGAATTCGGGGCTGATGATCGCGCAGTACACGGCGGCGGGGATCGTCGCGGAGAACCGGCGGCTCGCTTCGCCCGCGAGCGTGGACTCGCTGCCGACCTCGGGCATGCAGGAGGACCACGTGTCGATGGGGTGGGCGGCGACGCGGAAGCTGCGGACCGTTCTGGACAACCTGTGCAGCATCCTGGCGGTCGAGTTGATCTCGGCGGTGCGCGGCATCCAGCTGCGGGCGCCGCTGCGGCCCTCGCCGGCCGGGGCGCGCGCGGTGGCGCTGGTGGAGCGGTTCGCGGGCGGGCCGGGGCCGGATGTGTTCCTCGCGCCGGTGATGGAGGCGGCGCGCGGGCTGGTTTGGTCGCGGGAGCTGCGCAAGGAGATCGAGGGGGTGGCGGGGCCGCTCGCCTGACGAGAGCACGGACAAGGGCCAGAGCGGCGGCCGGAGCAGGGACCGAGAAAAACCCGGCCTGGGCCGGCCGCCGTCTGGCAGTACCGTGAGATCCGCGGTGTTACAGAGCTGCGGCCAGGGCCCGGAACGCCTTGCCGCGGTGGCTGATGGCGTCCTTCTCCTCCGGGGTCAGCTCGGCGGTCGTCTTCGTGTAGCCGTCGGCCACGAAGATCGGGTCGTAGCCGAAGCCGCCGTCGCCGCGAGGGGCCCTGATCAGGTGGCCTCGCATCTCGCCGCGGAAGACCTGTTCGCGGCCGTCCGGGTAGACGAGGGCCGCGGCGCACACGAAGGCGGCGCCGAGGTGCTCGTCGGGGACGTCGCCGACCTGCGCGAGGACCAGACGGAGGTTCGCGCCGTCGCGGTCGGGGGCGCCGCTCGGCAGGCCCGACCAGCGGGCCGAGAAGACGCCCGGCATGCCGTTGAGCGCGTCCACGGCCAGGCCCGAGTCGTCGGCGATGCTGGGCAGGCCGGTGTACTGGACGGCCTCGCGGGCCTTCAGGAGGGCGTTGTCCTCGAAGGTGAGGCCGGTCTCGGGGGCCTCGGGGTAGCTGTCGACGTCGTCCAGGCCGAGCAGGTCGATGCTCAGGGCCGCGGCCTCCATGACCCGGCGCAGCTCGATCAGCTTCTTCTTGTTGCGGGTCGCCAAGAGGAGGTTCATCCGGCGAGGGCCTTCTGCTGGAGGGCGGTCAGGTCGGCGCAGCCGCGGGCGCCCAGGTCCACGAGGGTGTCCAGCTCTGCCCGGGTGAAGATGCCCTGCTCGCCGGTGCCCTGGACCTCGACGAACTCGCCGGCGCCGGTGCACACCACGTTCATGTCCACGTCCGCCACCACGTCCTCCTCGTAGCAGAGGTCCAGGCGGGGCTGGCCGGCGATGATGCCGACGCTGACGGCGGCGACCGAGCGGTGCAGGACGTCCGCGGGCTTGCCGGCGAGCTTGCGCTGGCCCGCCAGCCAGGAGACGGCGTCGTGGAGGGCCACGTAGGCGCCGGTGATCGCCGCCGTGCGGGTGCCGCCGTCGGCCTGCAGGACGTCGCAGTCCAGGACGATCGAGTTCTCGCCCAGGGCCTTGAGGTCGATGCAGGCGCGCAGGCTGCGGCCGATCAGGCGGGAGATCTCGTGGGTGCGGCCGCCGATCTTGCCCTTCACGCTCTCCCGGTCGCTGCGGGTGGTGGTGGCGCGCGGGAGCATCGCGTATTCGGCGGTCAGCCAGCCCAGGCCGGAGCCCTTGCGCCAGCGTGGCACGCCCTCGGTGACGCTGGCGGTGCACAGCACGCGGGTGCCGCCGAACTCGATGAGTACGGACCCCTCCGGGTGCATGCTCCACTGGCGGGTGATCGATACAGGTCGAAGTTGGTCTGGGACGCGTCCATCGGGTCGGGCCATAGGAACCACCCTAGACAAGCCGATCAGGCGACCTTGCCGGGGACCGGGTCCAGGTCCAGGTCCGCGGCCGGGGAACCGTGGCGCCACTCGGCCCAGGCCAGGCGGGCCAGGCCCGGCAGGAGGTCGGTCGAGCGGCGGATCACCCATCGCGTGCCGGCCGTCGACATCCACAGGGCCTGGGCCAGGACGCTCGGCGGGCGGTTGGTCGGCTCCGGCGACGGGCGGGACGGGGCCAGGCCGTCGGCCAGCAGGGTCTTGACGACACCGCGCTGTTCGAGGAGGTCGAAGTACGAGCAGGCCAGGAAGCGGTGCCCGCGCTCGCTCGGGTGAAGCCGGTCGACGCTCCACATGTCCCGCTCGTACGAGTCCGGGTTGCCGGCCGCGTCGAAGTGGATGGTGTCGTACCGCGCGGCGACCCGGTCGGCCGCCTCATTGATCTCGGCCATGCGGCGGGCCAGCGGGCGGGCCAGCGGGCCGGGGAGGCCGAACATGCGGCCCGGGTCGGGCAGCCGGATGGTGAGCACCTCGGCGCCGGACTCGCGCAGCGGGGCGACGGTGCGCTCGAGGTGCCCGGCGAACCGGGCCCCGTCGAACGGGTCGCGCAGGGTGTCGTTGGTGCCGATGAGCACGGCCGCGAGGGCCGGGCGGACGGCGAGCGCGCGCGGGAGCTGGTCGCGCTCCAGGTCGGCGGCCCGGGCGCCGCTGAGTGAGAAGTTGTGCAGCCGCACGCCGAGCGCCGACGCGAAGATCGGTGCCCAGCCGCGCCACCGGCCCTTGACCCGGTCACCGAAGCCGGCCGTGGTCGAATCTCCAAGAGCTGCGAAAACGGTCACGAAGCCACCCCCGACAGAACCAGCGAGTGGTGCACCGCCAGGAAGCCGGCGGCCGCGGCCGGCCAGGAGAACTGCTCCGCCCGGGCGCGTGCCTCGGCGCGGCGGGCGGCGGCGGGTCGTTCGAGCACCTGCAGTACACCGGAAGCAAAGTCGTGCGCGACGGCGACGCCGGCGTCGCCGATCACCTCGGGCAGCGCGGACGCCGCGTCGACCACCGCGGGCGTGCCGCACGCGAGCGCCTCCAGGGCCGCGAGCCCGAACGTCTCGATGGGGCCGGGCGCGATGACGACGTCGGCGGTCGCGAGGAGGGACGCGACCGTGGTGCGCTCGGTCACGAACTCCATGAAGTGCACCTCATGCCCGCGGGCCTGCTCCTGCAGGCGGGCGCGCAGGGGGCCGTCACCGGCGACCACCAGTACCGCGTCGACCCCCCGCTTCCGCAGCGCCACCAAGGCGTCGACGGAGCGCTCGGGGCGCTTCTCGGAGGAGAGCCGGCCGCAGTGCACGAGCAGGACCTGGTGCGGCTCGGCGTAGCGGGCGCGCAGCGAGTCGTCGTAGCGGGACGGGTTGAACAGGTCGAGGTCGACGCCGAGGGGCACCTGGGCGAGGTTCTCGGCCCCGATGCGGCGGAACTCGCCGGCCGCCCAGCCCGTCGTGCACACGATGCGGTCGTACGAGCGGAAGCTGCGCGCGTTGAGCAGGTCCGCCCAGGGATTGCCGAGCGGGCCGGCGAACGTCAGCAGCCCGGCGAGGCTCTCGTGCGACACCATCACGGCGGGAATGCCGCGCTCGCGGGCCCAGCGGCCGGTCCAGCGCAGCGTGAAGCGGTCGGAGACCTCGAGCCGGTCGGGCGCCAGGTCCTCGAGCAGCTTCGCGAGCTTGCGGCGGTTGATCAGGACGCGGTACCCGCCGGTACCGGGCACCACGGGGCCGGGGATCGTGATCACGCGGCCCTGTGAGGTCATCACGTCGGAGCGCTCGGCGCCGGGCACGATGAGGATGGGCTCGTGGCCGGCCGCCAGGTACCCCTCGCCGAGGGCCTGCAGCGCCGTGCGCAGCCCACCGGAGCGCGGCATGACGAAGTTCGCCAGCCGCACGATCCTCGAGCTCATGCCGGGATCGGCACCGAGCGTGCGGCGACACCACCGGCGTGCACGTCGGCGTAGTGCCTGATGAGCTCGTCGCCGACCGCGGCCCACGTGCGCGACGCCACCGCCACGCGCGCGGCCACGCCCATGGCGAGGCGCCGCTCGTGGTCCTGGACGAGCTCGGTCACCGCCGAGACGAGCGAGGGCGCGTCGCCGGGCGGCACGAGCAGGCCGGTGCGGCCGTCGTCGACGAGGTCCAGCGGGCCGCCCTGGGCCGGCGCGACCACGGGCACGCCGCTGGCGAGGGCCTCCTGGATGGTCTGGCCGAAGGTCTCGAACGGCCCGGTGTGCACGAACAGGTCGAGGCTGGCGAAGATCCGGGCCAGCTGGTCGCCGCGGCGCTCGCCGAGGAACACCGCGTCCGGCATGGCCCGCTCGAGGGTCGCGCGGGCCGGGCCGTCGCCGACCACGACCACGCGGACGCCGGGGATGCGGCTGACCGGCGCGAGGAGGTCGACGCGCTTCTCGACGGCGAGCCGGCCGACGTAGCCGACGATCACCTGCCCCTCGGCGGCGACCGCGCGGCGCAGGGCCGCGGAGCGGTGCCCGGGGTCGAAACGGGCCGCGTCGACGCCGCGGCGCCAGAGCCAGACGCGCTCGATGCCGTGGCCGTGCAGGGCCGTGGCGGCGGCGGTCGACGGCGCGAGGGTCCGGTCGGCGGCGTTGTGGATGTGCCGCAGCCAGCGCCAGGCGGCCGACTCGCCGAGGTTCGAGCGGTAGTACAGGCGGGCGTAGGCGGGCACGTCCGTCTGGTACACGGCCACCGTGGGCAGGCCCAGCGAGGCGGCGACCGTCATGCCTCGGGCGCCGAGCACGAACGGGCTGGCCAGGTGCACGAGGTCGGTGCGATGCGCCCTCAGCGCTGCGGCCAGGCGGCGGCTGGGCAGCCCCAGGCGGAAGCTCCCATAGCCCGGCGTGGCCACGGAGGGCACGCGGATGATCTGGTACGGGAAGGAGCCGGTGACCGAGCGCGCCGCGGACGACGGCTGAGGAGCGATCACGAGCGGCTCGTGGCCACGCGCTACGAGGTGCTCGGCGACCCGGACGACGGAGTGGGCGACGCCGTTCACATCGGGCGGGAACGATTCGGTGACGATCGCGATCCGCATGCCATGACCATGAGGGCGGCGTCCATGCATGCGGCCACGATTTGTTGGCCAGACGGCGAACGGGTCCCTAAATGTCGTACCGCGCGCCAGGCCGCACGATATCGATCGGGCCAGAGAAGGCGCTCGATGCCGCCTCGTGCGTGAGCGCCTCGCTCCCCCAGGCCGGGACCAGGTGGGTGAGCAGCAGTCGGCCGACGCCCGCCTTGGTGGCGTGCTCGGCCGCCTCCCGGCCGGTCAGGTGCAGATCGGGCGGGTTGTCCACGCCGTCGAGGTAGCTCGCCTCGCACAGGAACACGTCGGCGCCCTGGGCCAGGCGGATCAGGGCCTCGCAGGGGGCGGTGTCGGCCGAGTACGCGAGCACCTTGCCGTCGTGCTCGAGGCGCACGCCGTAGGTCTCGATGGGGTGGTTGACCCGGTCCACGGTCACCCCGAACGGCCCGATCGGGAAGCTGCCCGGCTGCAGGGCGTAGAAGGTGTACACGTCGCCGATGGACATCGGCTCGTTCTCGCCGCCGTAGGCCGCCGTGATCCGCTCGGGGGCGTTCACGGGCGCGTAGACGGGCAGGGGCGGGAACGGTCCGGCCGGGGCGTAGCGGCGGGCCACGATGTAGGAGCAGGCGTCGAGCATGTGGTCACAGTGCAGGTGCGACAGCAGGATCGCGTCGACGGCGTAGAGGCTGCCGTAGCGCTGCAGCGCCGACATCGAACCCGGGCCGAAGTCGATCAGCAGGCGGAAGCCGTCCGCCTCGACCAGGTAGGCGGAGCAGGGCGCCTCAGGCCCCGGGAAGCTGCCGGCGCAGCCGAGAACCGTGAGCCTCATGATGCTGCCCTCAACCCGCCGTCTCCCGTCTTCGAACGAACTGTGGATCGCATGTGGATAGGAACGGTAAGGGTGAGGATAGATCCAATCCACGAACCCGCGGCTGTAGGGCACGGCTTGGCCCGCTCACGCTGCGCAGCCTACGCCGGACTGGCTGCCCAGGCCGAAAGATCGGGGGGCGGATGTCGCCAACGTGACAGGGGTCGCGTCACGCTCAACTACCTCGGTCGTTGCACGCAGTGAGGCGGCAACAGAGGAGGCACCGTGTCGGTTGACGTGTCCCGTGTGAAGCGACTGCGCCGGCACCTGCCGGACGCGTTCCGCCTGCCCACGGAGGCCGACCCGCGCCCGGACAACCGCCAGATCGCCGCGGTGTGCGCCTGGGCGGCCGCGCTCGGGCTCGGGGGCATGGCGGTGGCGCTGCGGGCCTTCGTGGGGCTCATCGGGCAGTACCGCGTCTGGTACGGCCCCGTCGTCATCACCATCGGCCTGCTGGGCCTGGCGTGCACGATCGCGGCGTTCGCGAGCGTGCACCGGCGCAGGCTCCCCTACGCGCTGCTCGGCGCCGCGTCGGTGAGCCTGCTGCTCGGCTGGATCGTGACGGGCCTGTAGCTCAGGCCCAGAGCTGCCCTTCGAGGGCGTTTTCGGCCTCCGCGAGCGTGCCCCCGTAGGCGCCGGTCGACAGGTACTTGAACCCGCCGTCGGCCACGAGGAACACGACATCGGCCCGCTTGCCGGCCTTGAGCGCCTGGTGTGCGACGGCGAGCGCGGCGTGCAGCACGGCACCGGTGGAGAAGCCCACGAACATGCCCTCGACCTCGACCAGCTGCCGGGTGCGCAGCACGGAGTCCTGGGTCCCGACGGAGAAGCGGCGGGTCAGCACCTTCGCGTCGTACAACTCCGGCACGTAGCCCTCGTCGAGGTTGCGCAGGCCGTAGACGAGCTCCCCGTAGCGGGGCTCGGCCGCGATGATCTCGATGTCCTCGACCTTCTCGCGCAGGTAGCGCCCGACCCCCATGAGCGTGCCGGTGGTGCCCAGCCCCGCCACGAAGTGGGTGATGGTCGGCAGGTCGCGCAGGATCTCCGGGCCGGTCGACTCGTAGTGGGCGCGCGCGTTGGCCTCGTTGCCGTACTGGTACAGCATCACCCAGTCCGGGTGCTCGGCCGCGATCTCCTTCGCCACGGCGACGGCGCGGTTGGAGCCGCCCGCCGCCGGCGAGGTGATGATCTCCGCACCGTACATCCGCAGCAGGGAGGTGCGCTCGGCGGAGACGTTCTCGGGCATCACGCACACGAGCCGGTAGCCGCGCAGCTTCGCCACCATCGCCAGCGCGATGCCGGTGTTGCCGCTGGTCGGCTCGATGATCGTGTCACCCGGGCGGAGGCGGCCGGACTCCTCGGCCGCCTTCACCATCCACAGCGCCACGCGGTCCTTGACGCTTCCCGTCGGGTTGCGATCCTCGAGCTTGGCCCAGAGCCGCACGTCGGCGCTCGGCGAGAGCCGAGGCAGTCCGACGAGCGGCGTGTTGCCACACGCGTCGAGCAGGGACTCGTAGCGCGTCACGCGATCAGCCCCGCAGGGCGTGGGCGGCGGCGAACGCGAACGCGCCACCCGCGACCGCGGGCAGGATCGTCACGGAGTCGCCGTCGTTGAGCTTCGCGTCGAGCGCGCCGAGGAACCGGACGTCCTCGTCGTTGATGTAGACGTTGACGAACCGGTGCAGGCCGCCCTCGCCCGTGATCAGCCGGTCCTTGAGCCCGGCGTGCCGGGAGTCGAGGTCGGTGAGCAGGTCGGCGACGGTGTCCCCGGAGCCCTCGACGGTCTTGGCGCCGCCGGTGTAGCTACGCAGGATGGTGGGAATGCGAACTTCGATGGCCATTGGTGTTCTCCTCTGAAGACGACGGGACGAAACGGGTCAGAACGGGCGGCAGGTCAGTTGCCGGTCCGACACTCGTAGTCGACGGTCGCCGGGCTCTGCCCGAAGAGGTACTTCTGGACGGCGTTCGGATCCACGACTGCATTAACTACCTGAACCGGCTCCTCGGTGACGGCCCCGTCCACGATGCGGAACGAGCGGACCTCGGTCAGCTCCGGGTCGCGGGTGGAGACGAGCAGGTAGTGCGCGCCGGGCTCGCCGGCGAAGGAGACGTCCGTGCGGGACGGATAGGCCTCGGTGGCCGTGTGCGAGTGGTAGACCACGACCGGCTCCTCGTCGGCGTCGTCCATCTCCCGCCACAGCTTCAGCTGTTCCTTGGAGTCGAACTCGTAGAACGTCATGGACCGGGCCGCGTTCTCCATCGGCACGTGTCGCTCCGGCCGGTCCGAGCCGGCCGGACCCGCGACGATCCCGCACGCCTCGTCAGGGTGGTCCCGGCGGGCGTGCGCGACGATCGCGTCGAGGATCGCGGCGTCGATGGTCAGCACGGGAGACAGCCTACCGAAACCCGGGCGGCACTCGCCCGTGACGGGCATCTCAGCCCATGAGCGCACCGACGAGCGATTCCTGCAGATAGGTCAGGTATTGGTACACCGAGAGCTGCGCGACCCGGGCCGACGTGGGGTCCTTGAGGATCGCCTCGTCGAGCTCGGACTCGATGTCCACGTCGTCGTCGGCGATGCCCAGGCGCAGGCCCAGGGTGAGCCGGACGTCGGTGAGCGCCCGCAGCCAGGCCTCGGCCTGCTCCTCGTCGAGGGCCACCTCGCCGCCCTCGACCGGCAGCGCGTCCAGCAGGAGCGCGGCCTGCTCCAGCTTGGCCGAGCGCAGGTCGTCCTCGGTGTATCGGCGCAGCTCCGCGGAGAGGGCGGGGTCATCGCGGTACACATCGGGGAACAGGCGCCCGATGACCGGATCGGTGCGGTCGAAGCCCTCGGAGAGCAGGGTGATGACCTCGAGCATGACCTCGTTGAGCACCGCGGCCTCGCCCGGGCCGAACCGGGCGACGCACACCGTGCCGGCGCGCACGAACATGGTCACGACTGCTCCACCGTCGCCCAGAGCCCGTGGGCCTGCAGCCGGGAGGCGTCGTACTCCATCTTCTCGCGCGCCCCGCTGACGACGATCGCCTTGCCCTTGTGATGCACGTCGAGCATGAGGCGTTCGGCCTTCTCCTTGCTGTACCCGAACAGCTTCTGCAGGACCCAGGTCACGTAACTCATGAGGTTGACGGGATCGTTCCAGACGACAGTCACCCACGGACGGTCGGTCTGGGGCACCTCATCAACCTCGACGTGGGTCTCTTCGATCGGTAGGACCTGCGGCGCCGCCATACCAACATGGTGCCATCAAGCGAGCAGCACGCCATGGTCGACCGCGTCCCCCGCAATGATCGACAGCGCCTGGCGCAGCTCGGCGTAGCGCTCGCTGAGCTCGTGGCCGAGTTCGACCTCGATCTCGCGCAGCGCGTGCTGGAGCCAGCGGCGGCAGTCCTTCTTGTCCGGCAGCTTCGGCGGGCCGCCCGGCGCGTGCCGGGGTTGCCACATCGCAAACGACCCGGCGTTCAGTCCGATGCCCAGCGGCGAGAGCACCTGCGCCGGGTCCGGATCCGCGCCGCCGGCCAGGCCGGTCGCGCAGAGGCCGTCCAGCGCGCCCGCGCCGGTGAGCGAGGCGACGCCGGAGGTGGTGGTGACCAGCAGCGCCCGGTCGCGCTCACGGCCGTCGTCGCGGGCGCCGTCCACGGCCCGGCGGGCGGCGGTGGCGATCCGGGTCAGGACGAGCTCGTCCGGCGGGGTGTCCAGCAGCGCGCCGAAGACCGCGTCGATCACCTCGCGGGTGTCGGTGCGCAGCTGGCGCGAGCTGCGCACCGAGAGCGCGTGCAGCTGCCGGTCGAGCACCCGGGGCAGCTCGGGGCAGCCCTTGCCGGATCCGAGCTCCTGGACACAGCGCACGTGGATGGTGGCCAGGTCGATCGAGACCCGCTCGACGGCGGCCAGGCGGCGGGCGCGGATCTCCCGCTCCAGGTGCTCCTGCCACGCGTCGCCGGTGGCCGAGACCGTGGTGGCGGTGACCTTCTTGGGCACGCCGGCGTCGGCCCGCTCGTCGCTCCAGGCCTCGAGCTGGTGGCGCAGCTCGGCGACGCCGAAGATCGACGCCGGCTCGAGCGAGACCGGGAACCACGGGGCGGTGGCGAGCCGGGGGCCGCGCGCGGCGAGCAGTGCCCGGTTGGCGGCGAGCATCTCGGGCCACTCGTCGTGCTGGTCGATGTGGGTGAGGACGAACGCGATGCGCTCCAGCCGGTCGGCGGCGGCGGCGAGCAGGTCGAGCTCGGCACGCCCGAGCGGGGCCGCGGCGTCGACCACGAAGACCAGGCCGAGCCCGTCGGCGGCGGCGTCGAGGGAGATCTCGCAGGTGGCCGGGTCCAGGTCCCCGCGGCCGGGCGTGTCGATCAACGCGAGCCGCTTGAGCAGGGGTGACGGGTGGGTGATCTCGATCCGCCGGGCCGGGCGTGCCGGCCCCTTGATCGTGCTGTGGTCCGGGAACGGGCGCGCCTCGCGGTGCCCGGGCACGAAGGCCCACGCCTCCGGGCGCTCGCCGTGGCGGAAGACCACCCAGGCGTCGCCGGCCTCGATCGGCTCCGCGGTGCGCCGGATCAGCGCGTCGACCAGCGCCGTCTTGCCGGACCGGGCGGTGCCGGCGACGACCGCGCAGGACCGCCGGGACGACCGTGACGGGGTGCTCGGTTGCCGATGGTTCCGGCTGCCTCGGATGTTTCCGGCCGGCATGGCGGACACCGATCTCCCGCTCGTCGGGACGCCGAAGGCCGGCGCTGACACGACGGTAAGATCGATCAGCGGCGCCTGCATGACCCCGAAGCCCATGTGCGACCTCCTTGTGCACGCCCGGGAAGGCCCACCCTGACACGCGAAACGAACGGCGCTTGGCGGGCGGGGCATCGGAACGCTACGTGAACGGACACTTACAGCAGCAGGGTTCGTGCTACTCACTGGAGCCGAACGGGGTACTCAAGTTCGTGCTTCCGCAGGTACGCGCAGTAATCAACGTATCGATATGCTGCGACGGTGCCTCCCTGGAGCTTTGTCGGCAGAAACGCGGAACTCATTCGTGTCGCTGAGGCGGCCACCGGTTCGACCGGTCGTGGCCTGATTCTCGGCGGCCCGCCCGGCATCGGCAAGAGCCGATTGCTGCGCGAGGGCGTGAACGCACTTGACCAGGACAGAATCGCCGTCTGGACGGCCACCGCCAACGCGGCGACGGCCGGTCTCCCGCTCGGCGGGCTGGCCCAGGTGCTCCCGCCCGACCAGCCCGCGGGCGGCTCGCCCGCGGGTCTGCTGCGCTGGGCGGTCGACGCGCTGCACCGCCAGGCCGCAGGCCGCCCGATCGTCGTCGCGATCGACGACGCCCACCTGCTCGACCCCCTCTCCGCCGCGCTCGTGTACTACGTCGCCCGCTCCGAGAACGCCACCGTGATCGGCACGGTGCGCACGGGCGAGTCGGTGCACGACCCGATCAGCGCGCTGTGGAAGGACGATCTCGTCGAGCGGATCGAGCTCGGCCCGCTCACCCTGCAGGAGACCTCCGACCTGCTGCAGCAGGTGCTCGGCGGCCCGGTCGACTCCGCCTCGGTGGACCGGCTGCAGCAGCTGTCCCAGGGCAACGCCCTGCTGCTGCGGGAGCTCGTGATCGCCGCGCACGCGGCCGGCGAGATCATCGAGAGCTACGGCATGCAGCGCTGGACCGGCAAGGTCGACCTGGCCCCGACGCTCACCGAGGTCGTCGACGCCCGCATCGGCAAGCTGACCCCGCAGGAGCGGGCGGTGCTGGAGCTGGTCGCGTTCGGCGAGCCCATCGGCCTGCCGCTGCTGGTCGAGGCGACCGACCTGGCCACCGTGGAGACCGCCGAGGAGCGGCAGCTGGTCCGGGTGGTCGTGGAGGATCGGCGCACGACGGTCCGGCTCGCCCATCCGCTGTACGGCGAGGTCGTCCGCCGCCGCTGCCCGGTGACCCGGTTCCGGCGCCTGCTCGCCGACCTCGCCACCCTGGTCGAGAACTCCGGGGCCCGCCGCCGCGACGACCTGCTGCGCGTGGCCGTCTGGCGGCTCGACTCCGACACCGCGCGGGACCCGGTGCTGCTGCTCAACGCGTGCCGGCTGGCGTTCGCGACGTACGACATGGCGCTCGCGATGCGCCTGGGCAAGGCGGCCGTGGCCGCGGGCGGCGGCTTCGACGCCGCGGAGACCCTGGCCACGATCCTGATGTTCGCCAACTGCCCGGACGAGGGCGCCCAGATCCTCGACCAGAACGAGAACCAGATCACCGGCGAGGCCCAGCGCAGCCGGTGGCTGGCGATCCGGAACATCACCTCCCAGTGGGGCCAGGGCGACTCCTCCACCGCCGACGAGATGGACCGCCAGGCCCACAAGCTCACCGACCTGCGTGAACGCTCCCTCGCGCTGTCGGTCGAGTCGACGATGCGGCTGCACCGGGGCGACTACGGCCAGGCGCTCACCCTGGCCCGCACCGTGCTCGACGGCCCCGCCTCCGCGCCCGGGCCGCGCGCGCTCGCCCGCAGCAACATGGGCCACCTGCAGGCCATGCGCGGCACCCCGGTGCAGACCGTCAAGGCCATGGCGCTGCTCGACGCGGACGCCGCCCAGCGGCGGGCCGAGGTGCCGTACATCCAGCTCGGCATCGAGCTCGCCCGCGGCACGGCGATGATC
This sequence comes from Dactylosporangium thailandense, assembly GCF_059739745.1. Taxonomy (NCBI): domain Bacteria; kingdom Bacillati; phylum Actinomycetota; class Actinomycetes; order Micromonosporales; family Micromonosporaceae; genus Dactylosporangium; species Dactylosporangium thailandense. The sequence continues at coordinate 10,969,058 of NZ_AP029195.1, read as the reverse complement.
CTCGCCGCGGACCTGGCGGCCGTCGACGCGATCGTGGCCACCGAGTTCGCGGGCATGGCCGACGCCGGCAACTTCCTGCTCGGCTCCGGCTACCTGCAGATCGTCCGCTCCCAGGCGGCCCGCCTGCGCGGGCACCTCCAGGAGGCCGGGCGCGCCGCGAGCCAGGCCAGCGCCATGCTCGCCACCGGCCGGATCTTCGTGGCCCTCGCCCACGCCGAGCGCGCGCACGTGGCCGCCCTGCAGGGCGACGCGTCCGGGGCCGCCGCGGCGTTCGCGCTGGCCGAGGAGGCGCACTACCGCTCGATGGAGGTCCTGTACCCGTGGCTCGAGGAGGCCCGCGCCTGGGTCGCCGTGGCCGCGGGCGACGTGAGCACGGCCGCCGAGGTGCTGCGGCTGCTCGCCGCGCGCAACCGCAGCGACGGGTTCGCCGCGCACGAGATGTTCGCGCTGTACGACCTGGGCCGCCTCGGCTTCGCGCAGGAGGTCAACGAGCGCATCGGCGCCCTGGCGCAGACGGTGGAGGGCCGCCTCGCGCCCGCCATGGCCTGGCACGTGCGCGCGATGGCCGAGGAGGACGGCGGCGCGCTGCTCGCGGTGGCGGAGGAGCTCGCGGAGATGGAGCTGTACCTCTTCGCCGCCGAGGCCGCCGCGGGGGCCGTCACGCTGCTGCGCGGCATCCGCTCACCGCAGACGCCCCGCGCCGCGCAACGCCTCGCCGAGCTGCGCGTCGAGTGCCCGCAGGCGGTGACGCCGGCCCTGGTCGTGCCGCAACCGATGCTGACGGGGCGGGAGCGCCAGATCGCGCGCCTGGCCGCGGCCGGCGTGCCGTCGAAGGAGATCGCGGATCAGCTTTACCTTTCCTCCCGTACCGTCGACAACCACCTCATGCGCGTGTACGCGAAGCTCGGCGTGACCGGGCGGGCGGAGCTGGCGGCGGCGCTGCGCTCGCTGCCGCCGGAGGACTAGCGGCTCCCTTTCGCACCGGAGCGCCCGGCGGATGACCCGGGCGCTCCCGGTTGCCAGGTCAAGGAGTGATCGCCGTCCTATCACCCTTGGAATATGTTGTTCACGTGACGAGTAGCGCGTTCCTGACCGACCACTACGAACTGACGATGCTGTCCGCCGCGCTGCGGGACGGCACCGCCGACCGGCGCTGCGTGTTCGAGGTGTTCGCACGCCGGCTGCCGACCGGGCGCCGGTACGGCGTGGTCGCGGGCACCGGCCGCCTGCTCGACCTGATCGCCGACTTCCGCTTCGGGGACGAGGAGATCGAGTTCCTCGAGAGCCGGGGCATCGTGGACGAGACGACGGCCGGCTGGCTGTCGAAGTACCGATTCAGCGGAGACGTCGACGGCTACGCCGAGGGCGAACTGTTCTTCCCCGGCTCCCCCATCCTGACCGTGAGCGGCACGTTCGCCGAGTGCGTGGTGCTGGAGACGCTGATCCTGTCGGTGCTCAACCACGACAGCGCGATCGCGGCCGCCGCGGCGCGGATGGTCACCGCCGCGCGCGGGCGGGCCGTGATCGAGATGGGCTCGCGGCGCACGCAGGAGGAGGCGGCGGTCGCGGCGGCCCGGGCGGCGTACCTGGCGGGCTTCGCGTTCACGTCCAACCTCGAGGCGGGGCGGCGCTACGGCATCCCGACGACGGGCACGGCCGCGCACGCGTTCACGCTGCTGCACGACTCCGAGCAGGCCGCGTTCGCGTCCCAGGTCGCGGCGCTGGGCAAGCAGACGACGCTGCTCGTGGACACGTACGACATCGCGCAGGGCATCCGCAACGCGATCGCCGTCGCCGGCCCCGAGCTGCGCGCCGTGCGCATCGACTCCGGCGACCTGTCCGTGCTCGCGTCCGAGTCGCGGGCCCTGCTCGACTCGCTGGGCGCCACGGACACGCAGATCGTCGTGTCGGGCGATCTGGACGAGTATGCGATCGCGGCCCTGGCCGCCGAGCCCGTCGACGTGTACGGCGCGGGCACCGCCGTCGTCGTCGGCTCGGGCGCGCCGACCGCCGGGCTGGTCTACAAGCTCGTCGAGGTCGAGGGGCGCCCGGTCGTCAAGCGCTCCGAGAACAAGGGCACGGTGGGCGGGCGCAAGACGGCGGTACGGCGGCACAAACCGACGGGAACGGCGACCGAGGAGGTCGTCGTCTCGCTCGGCGAGCCGGAGCCACAGCCGCACGACCGCCTGCTCCAGCGGCCCCTGCTGCGCGCCGGCGATCCGGTCGCGGACCTGCCGACCCTGGCCGCCTCGCGCGAGCACCTGCGCCAGTGCCTCATCTCGATCCCGTGGGAAGGGCTCAAGCTCTCGGCCGGCGACCCCGCGGTCCCGGTCATCATGTCCGGCGGAATCTCAGGAGGCACCGCATGACGCGGGCGTTGATCGTGGTGGACGTGCAGAACGACTTCTGCGAGGGCGGCTCCCTCGCCGTGACCGGCGGCGCCGGGGTGGCCGCGGAGATCTCGGCGGCGCTCGCCGACGGCCCGTGGGACCACGTGGTGGCCACCCAGGACCACCACATCGACCCCGGCGCGCACTTCGCCGAACACCCGGACTTCGTGAGCACCTGGCCGGTGCACTGCGTCGTCGGCACCGGCGGCGTCGACTTCCACCCCTCCCTCGACACCGCCAAGATCGAGGCGGTCTTCGAGAAGGGCTCGTACGCGGCCGCGTACTCGGGTTTCGAGGGCTCGGCGGCCGGCCGCGGCCTGGCCGACTGGCTGCGCGAGCGCGCCGTGACCGAGGTCGACGTGGTGGGCATCGCCACCGACCACTGCGTCCGCGCGACGGCTCTCGATGCGGTGCGTGAGGGTTTTGTTACGACGGTGCTCCTGAACCTCACGGCCGGGGTAGCCCCCACGACCACGGAGTCTGCCCTGGTAGAGCTGCGTGCGGCCGGAGTGAACCTGGTCGGTGAACCGGTCGTGGCCGGGAGCTGACCGACCGGCGGATGGCACATGGCTGGACTTGCCGTGTAACAACCGACGTGTACCGTCATCCGGGCAAGCGGATCCCGCAGCACCGATGTGAGGACTTCTCACGTCACTACGTAAGGAGCCCCTACACGGAGCGTGGCGAAAACGGCTGGACTTCGCTACGCTTGCGGGACCTCAAAGGGTCGTCCATGGTGGACGGCTCAGCACCAGGAGGGTCACGTGAAGTTGTCGATCGAGACTCGTCCCTCAGATCAGCGAGAGTCAGTGCTGACCCTGAGTGGCGAAATCGACTATGAGACCGCTCAGGAGCTCCGCACAGCGGTGAGCTCAGTGCTCGACGGAAGCATCGACCTCCTTGTCATCGATCTCGCGGGGGTCACCTTCCTCGACTCCACCGGCATCGGCACCCTCGTCGTTGCCAAGCGCATCTGTCACAGCATGGGCGTCAAGCTCGACATTCGCCGACCGAACCCGTTCATCGCGCGCCTGTTCGCGGTGGTGGGCGTGAGCGACATCCTCGGCGTACCGATCCCGCCCGGCACCGTGTCCGGCCGCCTGCCCGCCCCGCGTGGCGGGGTAACCCAGCTGGCCTGACCGTTACGGAACGCAGTCTCTCCCCGGCCTAGGCCGACCCCTCTAAACGACGCATGCGGAGCGCCGTGCCCACTCACCCCGGGCGCGGCGCTCTCGTCGATTTGGGGTCACGCTCGGCAACAGGTCGTGTCGGCGCTTCTACGTAGGGTGACTTTTCCTCCCCGATTCACCCTCGCGGGTGATCACGCTCGATTTTTCATAAAACTGTCATGCGCGGCGGGCGGGGCTTCCGAGGGCAGATACGGTGAGCTACCGCGATGTCCGCCGTGGTGCGGACCGTAACTCCCGTGGCCTCACCGCCCGCGGGTGGTGAGGCTTCTTGCTGGCGCCGGGTCCTCGTTCACGCAACTCGCCCCGTCTCGGCCGCACCGCAAAGGCCCTGTCACTCCCCCCGCAGCCGGCCGCTCCCAGCCGCACCGTGAAGGCCCGACCGCCCGCACCCTCCCAGCCGCACCGCGAAGGCCCAACCACCCACACCCTCCCAGCGGCACGCAAAGGCCCCACCGCCCCCGCGCATCCGCCACCCTCCCAGCCGCACCGCAAAGGCCCAACCACCCGCACCCTCCCAGCGGCACGCAAAGGCCCCACCGCCCCCGCGCATCCGCACCGCAAAGGCCCCACCGCCCCCACGCAACCGCCCCCACGCAGCCGGCCGCTCCCAGCCGCACGGCGAAGGCCCTCACTGCCCGGACACAACCGCACCCTCCCAGCCACACGCAGAGGCCCTCGTTCGGTCAACTCGGCACCGCTCAGCCTCGACTCGCCGCTCCACCGCACCGCCATACGCTTCTTCACCGCAATCGGGCCACTCCGCAGGCTGCACGGCGCCGTCAGATCCGCCTGCACGCCACGCGCACGACTCACCGCCAGCCCGCCCGACACGAACCCCCACGCCGGACTCGGAGCAAACTGCGCGCCCCGCTCATCCGGACTGCACGCCACGCGCAACGCGGGCCACGCGCAACACGGGCCGCGCGCAACACGGGCCGCGCGCAACACGGGCCGCGCGGGCCACGAGCAACGCGATCCGCGCGGGCCGCGTGCCTCGAACCGCGCGCCGCACGACACGCGCGACAAGAACGACGCGACGCGTGCGGCACGGATCGCGCAATCGAACCGCCCGCCATGCGCGCCGCGCGCACGACCCGCCGCCGGCGCGCCCGCCGAGACGCGAGGGGCGTGGCGCGCAATCAAACTGCACGCCACGCGCACGACTCACCGCGGGCACGCCCCGGGGGACTCGCTGAGCGTGGGCGCGCAATCGAACCGCACGCCGCGCGCAACACGCCGAAACCGCGCGTGTCGCCTGTCGCGGCCAGGGAGGCCGACCATCTCGGGCGCCGGCGGAGCGGCGGATACGCTGCGCGATGTGAGAGACATCGAGATTCGCGGCGACATGATCCGCCTGGGTCAGTTCCTGAAGCTCGCCGACATCATGGAGTCCGGCGGCGAAAGCAAGGAGCTGATCCTCGACGGCGAGGTCAGCGTCAACGGCGAAGTGGACACCCGCCGCGGCCGGCAGCTGCACAAGGGCGACGTCGTACGCGTCCTCGGCGAAACCCTCCGCGTCGCCTGACCCCAACCCGCCGCATCCGCCGTCGGGGCCGCCTCACCGCGCCTGGCTGACCGCCCCGCGCCCGCGCCACACCGCCCCACGGGCTCCGCTACCCGCGCCCGCCGTGCGCACCCCAGCTCGTGCGCACGGCCAGCCCGCGTCCCAGCAGCCCCGCACCTCCGCCACCCGCGCCCCCCCGAGCTCGGACCCGCCCCGCGCCGCCACCCGCGCCCGCCGTGCGCACCCGAGCTCGCGCCCACGGCCAGCCCGCGTCCCAGCAGCCCCGCACCTCCGCCACCCGCGCCCCCCGTGCGCACCGAGCTCGCGCCCACGGCCAGCCCGCGCCCACCGCCCCGCGCCGCCACCCGCGCCCGCCGTGCACACCCGAGCTCGCGCGCACGGCCAGCCCGCGCCCACCGCCCCGCGCCGCCACCCGCGCCCGCCGTGCACACCCGAGCTCGTGCCCACGGCCAGCCCGCGTCCCGGCAGCCCCGCAGGCCCCGAGGGCTCGCGCCGCCTGACGCCCCATCCGCACGTCCGCCCGCGCCCCGAACGTGCCCTCCACCCCGCGTCCCAAATGCTCCGCACGCCCAGCGCCCCGAAACGTGCCCGCGCCCCGCGCGCCCCAAATGCGCCCCACGCCCCGAACGTGCCCGCGCCCCAAATGCGCCTCGCCCCAGAACGTCCGCGAGTGCTCCACACATCCGCGCGCCCCGGCTCGGGAGGCGTTCGCGGCGGCTGTCGGGCCGCCGGTGACGAGCCCGCCGAAGCCTCGTCATCGAGATCGGCGCCGCGACGCCCACGGTCGTGGCCACGTACCCGGCCCCGCCGGGCTCCCACGGCGCACACCGCCGCAACGGCGCGGGTGCGGCGGCCGTCGGCGTGGAGGGCAAAGTCGCTGATCACCGGGGTACTCAGGAACTTCACAGCGCCGTTTGGGCCGGTCCTCAGGTCGGCCCCGCATAGTTACTCATGTGACCGGCGCCGGAAAAACCGGAAGCCTCCCTGGATGGTCCACCGGCGCACGGTCACGCCAAAAACGTTGCTCACGACGTCACCGAGCTGGGGTGGTCAGCAGGGGTGACGGTGATGCGGTCGAGGTCGGGGCACCACCTGCCGGGGGTGTTCCCGGCCTCGACTGTGTTGCGGCCCTGGTCGAACCGGACGGTCATGAAGATCGTCGCCACCTTGTTCGCGCCGCCGCTCGCGGGAAACGTCAGCTGCGTCCAGCGGCGGCCCAGGCCTAGGTAGCAGCGGCGGGACGAGTCGGACGCGTACGCGATCGTGAGCCGGTACTCGCCCTTCGCCGGCACCGTCACCGTCGGGAACACCAGCGCCCGGCCGTCGCCGATGCCGGTGACGACCCGGCCGCCCGAGGCGCCCGGCACGGAGCGGACCGTCATCTGGCCCGAGCGGGCGCCCGCCTCCGCCTCGAAGACCAGGGCCGGGGGCCGCGACGGCGACGGTGACCGCTTGACCGACGGCGACGTGCGCGAGCGGGACGGCGACGCGGACACCGAGGGCGACGCGGACGGCGGCGCCGCGGATGGCGAGGGCGGCGGCTCCAGCGACAGGACCGGAATCACCGGGTCCTCGGCTTGCGAGGGCAGGTCGCGCGGGGCCCTGTCCGGGAGCGCGACGACGAGGGCCAGCCCGGCGACCACGGCCACGATCAGTACCGCGATGAGCACCAAGGGTGCCGGTCGATGCGAAACACGCCGCCGGCCCAGGTAGTCGGCGGGAGCGTCGATCATGTCCGAGAAGGTACCGCCACCAGGCCGAAATCCCTACGGCGTGAGCACAAGCTTCCCGCGCACGCCTCCGGCGCTCAGGAGCCGATGCGCATCCGCAGCCTCGGCCAGGGGCAGCTCCCGGTGCAGGGCGACCCGCAGCCGCCCGCGGTCGGCGAGTTCGGCCAGCCAGCGGAGGTCCGCGGCCGAGGGGCTGGGGACCACGTACCGGCCGCCCGCCGCGGCGATCGCGGGATTCACCGTGGACACGGCGCGGGCGGGATCGCGGACCTCCCTCAGTACCGCTGCCGTGGTCTCGCCTCCGGAGAAGTCGACCGCGACGTCCGCCGGGGACCCGTCGACCGGCTCGGCGCCGAGCTCCTTCAGGAAGTCGCCGTCCCCGGTGCCCATGACCCGCTCGGCCCCCAGCGCCCGCGCGATCTGCACCGCGAAGTGCCCGACCCCGCCGGCCGCGTCGTGCACGAGCACCACGTCGCCTTCTCCGGTCCCGGCGGCGCGGAGGGCCTGCAGGGCCGTGACGGCCGCCCTCGGTACCGCTGCGGCTTCGACAAACGTGAGACCGGCCGGCTTGTGGGCGGCGAGCAGCGACGGGACCGCGACCCGCTCGGCGTAGGCGCCGTCGGCCCACGCGTAGACCTCGTCGCCGACCACGAAGTCGGTGACCTCGGGGCCCCGGGCGACGACGACGCCGGCGATCTCGTGGCCCGGCACGCCGCCGGCTTCGGAGCCCGGCACGCCGTCGGCCCCGGAGTCCGGCACGCCGGCGGCCTCGGGGAGATCGTCGTCGACGCCCGCGGCGCGGATCGCCAGCAGGACCTGGTCGGGAGCCGGGCGCGGGTCGGGCAGGTCCCGCAGGGCCAGCCTGTGGTCTGCGGTCAGCGTGATCGCCTTCACGCCTCCATGTCTAGCGGCTCCGGGACCCGCGCGCAGGCGGATATGGCCAGGTCGAGGGAGGTGAGATGGGCAAGTCCTGCCCGGGTGAGGCGTGGCGCCACCCCGGCCGCGAGCCATCCGGGGCCGGCGGCGGCGAAGGCGGTACCGGCGAAATCCGCGGCGACCGCGAACAGTCCGGCGGCGTCGGCCGTCTCCGCGGTCTGGGCCCAGATCACCGCGGTGCTCGGGGCGGTCCGCCCCGTCGCGGCGTGCAGGGCGGGCCACGGCAGCCCGGCCCCCAGCGAGAACGTGCCGACGCGCCGTTCGAACAGCGCGGCCGCGAGCGCCTTGAGGGGCAGCTCGTGCTGCTCGCCCGGTGCGCAGGCGAGCAGCACGTGGTTGCTGCGGATGTCGGCGTGCCGCGGAACGCTGGCCAGGTCGAGGCCGCGGGCGATGCCCTCGGTGAGGGCGTGCTCGACGGCGATGTCGGCCGGGCCGGCTCCCGCGGCCATCCGCCGCAGGGCCGGAACGCAGGCCCCGGTCCAGGTCGCGGCGACGCCGTGCCGCGCCGTCAGCGTGACGACGATGCCGGCGACGGCGCCGCTGTCCAGGTCCCGGGCCGCGTCCAACAGGTCCAAGAGCCGCATACCCAGTCATTCGGCCGGATAGCGGCGCTTGGATGCAGTGCCACGACGATCAGGCGCTCTGGCGCCGCACGAGGGTCGTGGGCAGCACCGGCGGCTCGTCCCACGGCTCGTTCGACATCTGCGCGAGCAGCTGCCGGGCGGCGGCCGCCCCGATCTCCTCGACCGGCTGCTTGATCGTGGTCAGCGGCGGCTGGGTGAACGCGGCCAAGGGCAGGTCGTCGAAGCCGACCAGGGCCACGTCCTCCGGCACCCGCCGGCCCGACTGCCGCAGCGCGTGCAGCGCCCCGACCGCCATCAGGTCCGACGCGCAGAAGACCGCGTCGAGGTTGGGCCGGTGATCGAGCAGGCGGGTCATCGCGTGCACCCCGGCGGGGCGCGTGAAGTCGCCGTACGCGATCGGGCCCGGGTCCAGCCCCGCCCGTTCGAGCCCCTCGCGGAACCCGGCGAGGCGGTCCACCCCGGCCGAGACGTCCGGCGGCCCGGCGATCGTGACGATGCGCCGGCGGCCGGTGCGGGCCAGGTACTCCACCGCCTGCCGGGCGCCGCCGCGGTTGTCCGCGTCGACGTACGACAGGGCACTGCCCTGCAGCGGGCGGCCGATCAGGGTGACCGGCACCCCGAGGGCGGGGAGCGTGACGACGAGGGGGTGGCTGCTGCGGCAGTAGATCAGCAGTACGCCGTCGATGTGCCCGCTGCTGAGGTAGCGCTGCAGCGAGGCGGGGCGCTCGCCCGCGGCGAGGAGCATGGGCATGTCGCGCTCGGCGAACGCGGCACTGGCTCCGGCCAGCACACGGGAGTAGAACGGGTCGGCGAAGAGGCGTGCGTTCGGCTCGCACACCACGGCGGCGACGGAACGGGGGCGGCGGTCGACAGCGCGGGCGGCACGCTGGCGGACATAGCCGAGGCGGTCAACGGCGTCGCGGACCTGCTGGCGGGCGGCCGGCGAGACGCGGGCGGAACCGTTGAGCACGCGTGAGGCGGTGGCGGAAGAGACTCCGGCAAGGGCGGCTACATGGGCAAGGGTGGGGTGTTCGGAGCTGTCACGCATGGGGTCGTGCGTGGGATCGAGCGCTTCTGGAGCGGCGGTAATCGACATCGCGACCTCCTTAGATAGCAAGTCGTCGATTTTGGGAGCGCTTCCATATCGGAGCGTCGTACACCGTTTCTGCGGTGTCAACACGAGATTGCCGCAAGGTTTCGCTACCGGGGTTCTGACTGTAAATTTCAGCGCCGGAGCGTGAGCCGGGTCTCGACTCGCACCCGCCGGGTTCTCTAGCCTGCTGGAGCGAAGGAGGCAATCATGCGTGACTGGATCGCCGTGATCGTCGCGGTGCTGGGCGTCCTCTTGGTCCTCGCCGGCGCCGTCCTGATCGTCCTGCAGGCCCTCGGCGAGCGCCGCCCGGTGGCGGCCGTGCCGGACAACGCCGACACCGCCGTGCTAGAGGCGCCGGCCGCGCCCATCACCAGCCGACTCTTCGGTGCGGTGAAAAGCCCGACTCCCGCCGATCGGCTGATCTTCTGGGGGATCATCTTGTTGGTACTGGCCGCGATCGCGGCGGGCGCCATCAGCTTCGACTTCGGGGCCAAGGGCGGTAGCTGAACCCCAGCGATTCCGCGTCGGGTGGGAGGACTATCCTGCCTGCGGGGTGACGTGTTGATCGCTCGACACCTCGCGGAGCTGGCTTGCCAGCTGGTTCAACAGCCTCAGGAGGCCTTTCGTGACCACCGTCGCACCTAAGCCGATCGTCACCAGGCCATGGCCGGTGCACAAGCCGGTCAAGGGCTCGGCGTTCGCTCGGCTGCTGCGCACCACGGACGCGAAGCAGATCGGCCTGATGTACCTCATCACGTCGTTCGTGTTCTTCATGATCGGCGGCTTCATGGCGCTGCTGATGCGCGCCGAGCTCGCCCGCCCGGGTCTGCAGTTCCTCTCGCCTGAGCAGTACAACCAGCTGTTCACCATGCACGGCACGATCATGCTGCTGTTCTTCGCGACGCCGATCGTCTTCGCGTTCGCGAACTACATCACGCCGCTGCAGATCGGCGCGCCCGACGTCTCCTTCCCCCGGCTCAACGCGTTCGCCTACTGGCTCTACGCGTTCGGTGGCTCGATCACGCTGATCGGGTTCATCACGCCGGGCGGCGCGGCGGACTTCGGCTGGTTCGCCTACGCGCCACTGAACAGCATCATCAACTCCCCCGGCGTCGGCGCCGACCTGTGGATCGTCGGCCTGGTGCTCTCCGGCCTCGGCACGATCCTCGGCGCGGTCAACATGATCACCACGGTGCTGACCCTGCGCGCGCCCGGCATGACGATGTTCCGGATGCCGATGTTCACCTGGAACATCCTGGTGACGAGCGTCCTGGTGATCATGGTCTTCCCGATCCTGGCCGCCGCGCTGCTGGCCCTGGAGGCCGACCGCCGCCTGGGCGCGCACGTCTACGACGCCGAGACCGGCGGTGCGATGCTCTGGCAGCACCTCTTCTGGTTCTTCGGCCACCCCGAGGTCTACATCGTGGCGCTGCCGTTCTTCGGCATCATCACCGAGGTCATCCCGGTCTTCAGCCGCAAGCCGGTCTTCGGCTACAAGGGCCTCGTCGGCGCGACGATCGCGATCGGCGCCCTGTCGATGAGCGTGTGGGCGCACCACATGTTCGCCACGGGCCAGGTCCTGATGCCGTTCTTCTCGTTCCTGAGCTTCGTCATCGCCGTGCCGACCGGCATGAAGTTCTTCAACTGGATCGGCACCATGTGGCGAGGCCAGATCACCTTCGAGACGCCGATGCTCTTCGCGATCGGCTTCCTGGTGACCTTCCTCTTCGGTGGCCTGTCGGGCGTGCTGCTGGCCAGCCCGCCGATCGACTTCCACGTGTCGGACACCTACTTCGTGGTCGCCCACTTCCACTACGTGCTCTTCGGCACGATCGTCTTCGCGGTGTACTCCGGCATCTACTTCTGGTTCCCGAAGATGACCGGCCGCATGCTGGACGACCGCCTGGGCAAGATCCACTTCTGGCTGACCACGATCGGCTTCCACACCACGTTCCTGGTCCAGCACTGGCTCGGCACGCAGGGCATGCCCCGCCGCTACGCCGACTACCTGGCCACGGACGGCTTCACGACGCTGAACACGATCTCCACGATCGGCTCGTTCATCACCGGCCTGTCGACGCTGCCGTTCATCTGGAACGTGTGGAAGTCGTACAAGACCGGCCGCGTCGTCGAGGTCAACGACCCGTGGGGCCACGGCATGTCCCTGGAGTGGGCGACGTCCTGCCCGCCGCCGCTGCGCAACTTCGACAGCATGCCGCGCATCCGCTCGGAGCGGCCGGCGTTCGACGCCCGCTTCCCGGCCCACGCGCCCGGCCACTCCCTGGAGGCCCCGCCGCCCGGCGGCGCCCGCCCCCTCAGCCACGAGGCCGACGGCGGCGCCAGCTACCAGGACTCCTGACCCGTCTGCGCCTTCCGCGACGCCCTCGGCACTGTTGCCGGGGGCGTCGCGGCGTTTCCGGGCGGCAGCGGCGCGCTGAGGGCGGTTTCAAGAGCATCCAGAAGCAGAGAGCTACCGCGATGTCCGCCGGGGTACGGACCGTTACTCCCGTGGCCTCACCCTCCGCGGCTGGTAGCGCTTCCTACTGGCGTCGGCTTCCCCGATCTCATCCCAGCCCCCGCCACGCCTCCCATTGGCGCCGGCTCCCCGGACCTCGCCCGCCCCGCCACGCCTCCTACTGGCGCCAGTTCCCCGGACCTCGCCCCCGACCTGCCGCGCCTCCCACTGGCGCCGGCTCCCCGGACCTCGCCCCCGCCCACCGGCGCCGGCTCCCCGGACGGATGTTGTGCAGATCTCGTGACGGCCCCCGCCAGACCGTCATGCCCGCCCCTACGCTGCGGGCATGACGAAAATCCGGGTCTGGCTGATCATCTTCATCGTCGGCCTGGTCGCCAGCGGCGTGACCGCGTTCCCCCTGGAGCACGAGGTCCGCTGGCTGCACAATCTGCTGGACGGCTCCCCCGCCCCGCAGGCCCTGGTGGACTGGATCGCCCGGGTCGACCGCGGCATCACGGAGACCAACGACCGCTACCCCTTCATCATGTACGGCACGGACTGGCTGGCCTTCGCCCACCTCGTCATCGCCGTAGCCTTCTGGGGCCCCTTCCGAGGCCCGGTGCGCAACATCTGGATCATCGACTGGGGCATGATCGCCTGCGTCGGCATCGTGCCGCTGGCCCTGTTCGCCGGCCCCGTGCGCGGCATCCCGATCTGGTGGTCGGTCATCGACATCTCGTTCGGCGTCTTCGGCATCATCCCCCTGCTCGTGGTGCGCCGTTTGATCAAGCGCCTGGGCAGCGTGGAGGCCGCTAACCAAGATGCTCCCGAAAAACCGTTGCAGGTGATCCATGGGGCTGGCTAGGTTGGGCGTACACGGGAAAGGAGGTGGTCCAAAGTTGTGTAGCAATGGGACTCGTGAGGTGACTGTCCGCTAGTCGCCGTCCTCTGGACTCGCACTTCGTGTGTCCGCCCGGATGGCGGCAGGCGAATACGAGACAGCCACCCAGCCCCCGAGGCTTTCCGGTGTAGTCCGACCGGCCCACGCGCAGAGCGCGGGAACCTCGGGGGCTGTTCCATGTCCAGGCTCAGCCTCGGCCCACTGGTCGCCGCTTCTCTCCTCCACCTCTTCCGCCACCCTCGCTCCCCCACCGCGACGCTCGACCACCCCGCGCAGACGTCTCCGCCTCCGGCCACCCCTCGCTCCCCCACCACGGGCGTCTCCGCCTGCGGCCACCTCTCGCTCCCCCCACCGCCACGCTCGACCACCCCGCGCAGGCGTCTCCGCCTCCGGCCACCCTGGCTCCCCACCTCTCGCGGGCGTCTCCCCCTCGCTTCCCAGCCGCCGCATTCGCCCACCTCGCGCGACCTACCCGCGCTCCCGCCTCCCGGGACCAGCCACTGCTAGCGGCGAGCGATCCCCCGCACGGATGGGCGGATTCCCAAACGCGCGACGGTTCCGGCGTTCCCGGGCATGGCTCGGATTCCTTATCCTGTGGCCATGATCTCCGCGAAACGGCTGCGCGCACATGTCGAAGCGCTCACCGCGCACGGACCGCGGTTCGAGGACCTGCCGGGAGTCGCCGCGTGCCTGCGGTACTCGACGGATCAGCTCAGCGCCATGGGCCTCAAGGTGCGCGTCGAGCGCTACGGCAGCGAGTTGCACCAGGTCAACCTCGTCGCCGAGATCGAGGGCGGCACCTCCGACGATGCCGTCGAGCTCTGCGCGCACTGGGACACGGTCGAGGCCAGCCCCGGCGCCGACGACAACGCGAGCGGCGTGGCCGGCGTGCTCGAGGCCGCCCGCGTCCTGCGCGACGCGGACCTGCCCGCCCGCACCATTCGTTTCTGTCTGTTCGGCGGCGAAGAGTCAGGATTCGACGGCAGCGCCGCGCACCAGGCGTTCATCACCGCGCAGACCGAGTCGATCGTTTTCGAGATGATCGGGCACACCGCCGCGCACCAGCGCATCCCGGAGGAGCTCGGCGACTTCCTGGACGTCCCGGAACGCGGCGACTTCATCGCGCTCGTCGCCGACGAGCGCTCCCAGGACCTGCAGACGCGCTTCGCGCGGCACCTGGAGATACCGTCGCTGCCGCTGGTTCTGCCAGCCTTCGCCGAGCATGTCGCAATGCGCAGCGACCACGTACCGTACTGGGACGCCGGCCGCCGCTCCCTGCTCGTAACGGACACGGCCGACTATCGCAACGCGCACTACCACCGCGCCGACGACACCGCGGACACGCTGGACTACGACTTCGCAGCCAACGTCGCGACCGCCGCCGTGCGAACGATCACGGAGCTGGCCCAGTAAGCCGGCCCCGCACCCGAAATCCACAGCGCCACACGGCCGTTTCCCGACTTCAACGCCACCCGGACGCCTTCAGCCTCAGCACCGCGCGATCCCAGCCTCAGCCCCGCGCGATCCCAGCCTCAGCCCCGCGCGAACTCAGCCTCAGGACCGTGCGAATTCAGCCTCAGCCCCGCGCGAACTCAGCCTCAGCCCCGCGCGAACTCAGCCTCAGGACCGTGCGAATTCAGCCTCAGCACCGCGCGAACGATCACCGAACTCGCGCACCAACCCAGACGCCGCGCGCCGGCGACCATCAGCGCCGCGCCAACGACCACCCACGCTCGCGAAGTAATCCAGATCACTACATAGCCGGTGTCGCCAATGCCACACCCCGACGAGCACCGCGTTCGGCCAAGTGGAGCCTCGTGCATCTCTGAGCGCTCGACCTCGTGCGCAGTGACGCGTGACGGGCTCGCGTTCATGGCGTGACACGATGCTCGGGTGTCCATCCGACTCTTGATCGCCGACGACCAGGCCCTCGTGCGGGGCGCGCTCGCGGCGCTGCTCGATCTCGAGGCCGATCTGTCCGTCGTCGCGGAGGTCGGGCGCGGGGGACGAGGTCGTCGCGGCCGCGCGGGAGCACCGGCCGGACGTCGCCCTGCTCGACGTGGAGATGCCCGGCCTCGACGGTATCGCCGCCGCCGCGGCGCTGCGCAAGGCGCTGCCCTCGTGCAAGGTGCTGATGGTGACGACGTTCGGCCGCCCCGGGTACCTCCGGCGCGCGATGGCCGCCGGCGCATCCGGGTTCGTCGTGAAGGACACGCCCGCGAAGCAGCTCGCCGACGCCGTGCGCCGCATCGCCCAGGGTCTCCGCGTGGTCGACCCGACCCTGGCCGCCGAGACGCTGGCCAGCGGCGACAGTCCTTTGACGCCACGCGAGGCCGACGTACTACGCGCAGCCCGAGAAGGCGGCACCGTAGCCGACGTCGCCGCCCAGCTCGGCCTGTCCGAGGGCACCGTGCGCAACCACCTGTCCGCGGCCATCGGCAAGACCGGCGCCCGCACCCGAGCTGAAGCAGTGCGCCTGGCCGACGAAAACGGCTGGCTCTAGCCACACCCCCTTCCTCGACCTGGCGATTCCCACGGCGGCAAGCCACGCGCGCCCCGCACGGCGCAACGTGAGCGAACGTGCACGCGCAAGCCCCGCAGCGCGATATGAGCGAACGCGCACGGGATTCGCACCAGCGCGGGGATTCGCGCGGCGGAAGCCGAGCAAACGAGCACACGCGACCCGGACAGCGGACATGAGCGAACGCGCACAGAGCACGGGGACTTGCACGACGGAGAGCCGGGCGAACGTGCATGCGCGAGCCGCGCGATGGAGATGAGCGAACGTGCATGCGCGAGCCGCGCGATGGAGATGAGCGAATGTGCATGCGTGACTTGCACGCGCGAATGTGAGCGAACGTGCGGTGCGCTCCGTTCCGGGGATCGGTTGACGTTGCTCGCTGTCGTGGTGGGCATCGAGCGTGCTGGAAGGCGTTCGTCACGCGGTGTTTGGCTCAAGCGCCCGCATGTCGCTCATGAGAGTGGATGGCCCCGCGCCCAAGGGCTGAATGATTCCGGCCGGGGACGTAGAGTCGCGGCATGACCGCACTTCTCGCCAGCGGCCGCGACGCGGATATCTATGCGCTCGACGAGCGGCGAGTGCTCCGGCGGTACCGCCGCGGCGGGGATGTCGCGGCGGAGGCGGCAATCATGCGATACGTCTCCGACCATGGATATCCCGTTCCGCGCATCTACCAGGCCGAGGGCGCCGACCTGGTCATGGAGCGCCTCGACGGGCCCACGATGCTGCAGGCCCTCGGCGACGGCACCCTCGACCTCAAGGCGGGCGCCACCGTGCTGGCCGATCTGCTCGAACGGCTACACAAAGTGCGCGTTCGCTCAGCCACCGACCCCGGTACGCGCATACTCCACCTCGATCTGCACCCCGAGAACGTGGTCATGACCGAGGGCGGCCCGGTCGTCATCGACTGGCGCAACAGCTGCGAGGGGCCACCGGAACTGGACGTGGCGATGACGGCGCTCATCATCGCCACGGTCGCGGTGCTGCCCGGGCACGAGTTCGCCGAGCGGGCCGAGGCATTCCTGGACACGCTCCTGAGCTGTACTCGCGACAACCCCCTCTCCCAGCTCGAAGCGGCCGTGCACCGGCGCTCCGCCGACGCCAACGTCACCGCTGACGAGAAGGTCCACCTGCACGAGGCCAAGCTCCTGGTCACCACCGCCGCGCGCGCCCACTTCTGAGCCGGCCGAACGGCGCACGGCGACTCTGCGCATCGCGGGTGTCGATCGGAACTGTTCCACCGCACACAGCCGCGGACAGGGCGCGACCCCGCCGCGGCGGCCAGGGCGGCCGCACGAGGGCCGGGGGTCGAGGCGGTGCGGAGGCGAGGGCGAATAACCCGATCAGGGCGGCGTACCGGGTTCGGGGTGGCGCCACGCTTTCCCTCATGGAAGAACTCTTCGTCCGGCAGGTGGACATCGGCGTGGCCGACATGGACATCTGCGTCGATGACCGGCTCACCACCACCCGGGTCGTCGTTGAGCGCGCCACGGCTACCGACCGCCGTGGTGGACGTGAGCGCGAACTCCTCCTCGTGTACGGGGCCGCCGAGACGCGGGCCGTGGCCGATGCCCTGCACCGAGCCTCCGAGATGGCGGCTGGTTGAGTCGGTCGGCCGCGTCGCAGGGGGGAGGCGGCGCGCCGGCGAACGGACGAAGGCCAACGGCGGATCACCAGCTCGCAACGCCGGAGAGCAGCACACACCCGGTCCCGACCAGCGAGCCGCGCCCGGCCGCCACCCGCGAGCGCCGTCACACTGTTGAGCGCTCAACTAACGCGCTACTCTTCAAACATGAACGAGCTTCCCCTTCTCGAACGGCACCTCGCGGTGGCCGTGCCGGCCAGTCGCGAGCAGCGGATGTGGGCGCCCGAGGATGGGGCGCTGCCCAGCCTGTACATCAGCCATGGCGCGCCGCCGCTGCTCGAGGACGCCGAGTGGATGCGCCAGCTGCACGAATGGGCGCTCGCGCTGCCCAAGCCGACGGCGATTCTCATCGTGAGCGCGCACTGGGAGCAGGCGCCGCTGAGCGTTTCGGCCACGGCCGCCCACACGCCGCTGGTGTACGACTTCGGCGGCTTCAAGCCCGTGTTCTGGACGCTGCAGTACAACACGCCGGACGCCACCGAGCTCGCGAGCAAGGTCGCGGCGCTCATGCCCGACTCGGAGCCACTGCACGAGCACCGCAGCCGCGGGCTCGATCACGGGGCCTGGGTACCGCTCATGACGATGTACCCGCTCGGCGACGTCCCGGTGCTGCAGCTCAGCCTGCCCACCCACGACCCCGACCGGCTGCTCGAGCTCGGGCGCCGGCTCCGGCCGCTGCGCCAGGAGGGCGTGCTCGTCATCGGCTCCGGGTTCATGACCCACGGGCTGCCGTTCCTCACGCGGGAGCACTGGACCGGCCACGGTACCCCGCCGGGCTGGTCGGCCGACTTCGACGCCTGGGCCGCCGACGCGCTCGCCCGCGGGGATGTCGACACGCTGAGCCGGTACGCCAGCCAGGCCCCGGGCATGCCCTTCGCGCACCCGACGGCCGAGCACTACACGCCGTTGTTCGTCACGCTCGGGGCCGCGGACCAGCCCGACGCCCCGGTGCGGTCGGTGATCGACGGCTACTTCATGGGCCTGTCGAAGCGTTCGCTCCAGACGGCGTAGCGCCAGGGAGCGGGCGCTATGCGGCCAGGCGGTTGCCGATCTTCTCGCGGGTCCGCACCGGCAACGCGTCGGCCGGGAGGAGCCGGGGCAGCAGCTCCGGCTCGGCGGTCAGCGCGCGGAAGGCGAGGCCGATCGTGACGTCGTGGGGCGGGGTGTGCACCACGCGCACCTCGTCGCCGGCCCGGACCGAGCCGGGGTGGATGACGCGGAGGTAGGCGCCGGGGATGGCGCGCCGGGTGAAGGTCTTGATCCAGCCCCGCTCCCCCAGCCAGCCGGCGAACGTGCGGCACGGGATGCGCGGGGCGGACACCTCGAGCACGGCCGTGTCGCCCACGAGCCAGCGCTCGCCGATCCGCGCGCCGGTCACGTCCAGGCCGGACGTGGTCAGGTTCTCGCCGAAGACGCCGCCGGGCAGGTCGCGGCCCAGTTCCCCGGCCCAGGTGTCGAGGTCCTCGCGGGCGTAGGCGTAGACGGCCTGGTCCGGGCCGCCGTGGTGGCGGGTGTCGCAGACGCGGTCGCCCGCCACGCCCGTCTCCTGCGTCCCGCGCGGGCCGGGCACGAAGATCGCCACCGGGCCGTCGACGGGTCGCTTGTCGATGCCCGTGTGCGACACGTCGGAGTGCTCGGTGCGCACGGGCGTGCCGACGTTGACGGAGAGCAGGTAGGCCACCCGGTCAACCTAGCGGGTGACGCGCCGCGGCCGCGCCGTCATTTCGGGCACACAACGACGGCCGGCCCGATGTCCGGGACCGGCCGTCGTCGATGTGCGAGTTAGGGGAAGTTGACCAGGTACACGTTGTTGGTGGTCGAGTTCGCCGCCGCCCCCGTGTTGTTGATGACGTGGCTGATGGTGCCGACCCCGCCGAGCGAGACGACCGCCATGTTGTGGAACTTCACGCCCGCCGCCGCCGGGACCTCGAACGCGCGGGCCGAGACCACGGAGTTGTTGACGTTGAAGAAGCAGTAGCTGCCCAGGCCCCAGGCCTCGAAGGTGGTGACCCCCGACGCCACCTTGATGGCCGGGTACCCCTGCGTCGAGCCGTTCATCCAGGCCGCCTGGTTCGGCGGGTCGTAGGGCATCTCGTTCTGGAAGAAGATGATCCGGCCGTTGGCGCCGTTCCAGACCACCTCGTTCTTCTGGTAGTGCTCCACGAACAGGCCGGTCGCCAGGACGTTGTCGCCGTTGACGGTGAGGCCGTTGTCGGCGGTGTTCACCGTCCAGCCGATGCCGCTGCCGTGGTCGGCGCGCCAGGCCCAGGTGTGGTCGATGATCGTGTTGTTGGTGTTGACCACCAGGCTGTTCGTGGCCTTGCCGGCGACCATGCCGCCGATGCGGAAGAACACGTCCTGGACCGTGGTCGGGTTGCCCGCGTGGGACACGGCCGACTTGGCCGGGCCGACCTTGAGCAGGGTGTCGCTGTTGGTGGTGCCGGCGTCGAAGAGCAGGCCCTTGAGCCGCACGCCGTCGACGTCGGCGACGTCCATCGCGTTGACGCCGCCGTCGGGGATGATCGTCGGGTAGCCGATGCCGAGGACGACCGTGTTGGCCTTGGTCACGTGCAGCGTCTGGTTGACGTGGTAGACGCCGGGCGTGAAGAAGACGTTGCAGCCGTTGGCGAGGGCCGTGTTGATCGTCGCGGCGGAGTCGCTCGGCTTGGCGACGAAGAAGGTGCTCATCGGCACCGAGGTGCCGGGGGTCGAGCCGCCGGCCCAGCTCGCGCCGGACGCGTTGGTGCGCAGCGAGGGCAGGAACACGCGGTACTTGCCGCTGCCGTCGATGTAGAGGTAGGGCACGTCCCGCGAGATCGGGGTCGTGGCCAGGGTCGTGTAGCGGGGACCGGCGGACGGGTTGGTGTTGAAGTTGTTCGCCGGGGCGCCGTTGACGCCGGAGAAGACCATGTTCCAGTTGGAACCGCTCCAGCTGCCCAGAGTGCTGTCCTTGGTGTACCACTGCTGCTGCGACGCCGACTCGACGTTGCCGTCCACTTTGGAGTCGGAGATGTAGCCGCCGCTGGCCCAGCCGTAGCTGGCCGGGAACAGGTTGAGCCCGCCGATGACGTGCATGCGGCGATACGGCGCGGCCTGCGCGACGGCCCAGCGGTTGGTCCCGCCGAGGGTGTTGACCGAGAGGTTCTCCGCCGAGCGCCAGAAGTTCTGGGTGGCGTTGCCCGCGTCGCTCGCGTTGAAGGCGTCGACGGTGACGGCGCCGTTGATGCGCGTGTCGTCGGGGTTCTGGCCCAGGCCGAGGATCGAGGTGTTGAAGCCGATGTTCGCGCCGACCGCGTACGGGGTGGTGCTCGGCTTGAACACCAGGGCGTCGCGGCGGGTCCCGAACTGCGCGGACTGGGTGTCCTTCTGCGCGTTGAAGACCGAGTCCAGCGACGCCTGGATGGCCGCGTCGCTCATCGAGTGGTCGTAGATGTGCACGTTCGGGCCGAAGTCCGGCGTGTCGGAGTACGTGGGGCAGGTGCCCGTCGGCGGCGTCGTCGTGGTGATGGAGAACTTCTGGGCGCCGGTGCCGTTGCAGTCCCAGATCTGCAGGCGGGTGCCGTTGGCGGTGGCCCCGCTCGGCGAGTCCATGCACCGGCCGGACTGCGGGTTCTTCATCGAGCCGTCGGCCTGCGCGACCCACTGCTGGGCGCCCGTGCCGTTGCAGTCCCACAGCTGCAGCTTCGTGCCGTTGGCGGTGCCGCCGCTGACCACGTCGAGGCACCGGCCGATCGCGGTCAGCGCGGTGCCGCTCCAGGTCCAGTGCTGGTCGGCGGCCGCGGCCTGGCAGTCCCACAGCTGGGCCGCGGTGCCGTTCACGCCGGTGTCGTCGCCGGAGATGTCCACGCACTTGCCGCCGGGACCGATGATCGGGTTGCCGGTGACGGCGGCGGAGGCCGACCCGATGACGCCGGCGAGGCCGAACGCGACAACGGTCAATGTCGTCCCGGCCAGCAGAACATTGCGTAGGGCGCGAGATCTGGAACTCATGGGCTGCCTGCTTTCGAGGTTGCCGGCCGGGCGCGATCCATGGCGGTGAGAGCGCTCTCAGCGAGTAGATGAAGTGTTACGTCGATGTGACCCCGCAGTCAAGAGCCCGGAAAATCGCCGTCCGGAGAGCGCTCTCTCAAGCCCATGGCTCGGGTCCGCGGTGGTGGCGGACCGTCGCTCCCGCCAGACACCGCTCGGCGCTGGCGCGCCGTCGCTGCCAGGTCCGCGGGTGGTCGCGCCGCCCTGATATCAGCCTTGGTAGCGTGCGCCGCATGCGGACGCGGTACGTGTCATGGGACGAGGCGGTCGAGCTCTTCGAGCGGCGCGGGCTGCCCGAGTCCTCGTACGAGAACCTTTACAACGAGGAGTACATCCTCGTGACCGGCCCCGACCTGGTCATCGACGGCGACCTGCGCCTGACCGGCCACGCCGGGGACCACCCCTTCGCCGCGGACACGCCCGAGGCGGCAACGGGATACATCGTCGACGGCGACCTGACCGTACGCGGCAACCTCTTCGACGAGGACGACGGCGCCGCGGCCCTCGTGGTCCTGGGCAGCCTGAAGGCCCGCGACATCTTCCTGTGGTGCGACCCCAAGCTCATCGTCCTCGGCGACGTGCACGCGGACCTGTTCGCCGGCGAGATGACCGACAAGCTCGTCATGCTGCACGGCGACCTGCGCACCCGGGCGGTGGTCCTCGACGACGAGTTCGAGCCCGACCTGGTGCGGGGCGCGGTCCACGGTCGCCTGGTGGCCCCGTCCTACGTCGAGCTCACCGCCGAGGACCCGGACCCCGACGCCCCACTGAGCGACATCCTGGTGGCGGAGGTGCTGAAGAAGAACGGCCGGAAGCCGGACGTCGAAGCCCTGCGCGACCACGTCCACAGCGGCCGCCCGGTCCTCGTCACCCGGAGCGCTTGAGCCTGCGCCACCCTCCGGCGCGGTTGTTCGCGATGATCTGGCGGAACATCACGAGCAGGGGGCCGGCGGGCACCTCCCCGCCCTCGCGCACGGCGACGGTCCGGGCGGTCGAGTTCCCGTGGCCCGCCGTGATGATGCCGTCGGGGTCCGGGACAATCGCCCCGTCGTAGAGGAACACGTTGACGTGCGTCTTCGCGGCCAGCAGCGCGCAGACGTTGCCGTCGAGCACGAAGTACGGCTGGACCGTGCGCTTGATCGTCTCCGTCACCTGCGGATCGGCCTCGTGGACGAGGTCCCGGACCCGGCAGCAGATCACCCGCTGCCACTCGGGCAGCGCGTCGATGTACGCGTCCACGCGCGGGTCCCGCTCGTAGGTCACAGCGGCTCGTCCGACGACTCGTACGTCAACGCGGTTCGTCCGACGACTCGTAGGTCACAGCGGCTCGTCCGACGAATAGCACGCGGTCGCGATGTTGATGCGCAGCGTGTCGGCGCCCTCCGGGGCGATCGAGATCTTGACCCGGTCGGGCGTGATCGCGTTCAGGGAGGCGTCGGCCCCGGGCGGCGCGACCGTGTACTGCGCGCCGCTGTAGTGCTCGCGCAGCTTCTGCAGGGCGGCGGCCTGCTGGTCGGCGGGGACGGGCACGTCCCCGTACGTGATCGCGGTGAACGTGTGCGGGCCCTCGCACGGCGCCAGGCTGCTCGTCGGCGGGCCGGCCAGCGCCGCGCCCAGGGCCGTGACGGCCTCGGTGCGGTACTTGTCCGCGAGCGCCTGCGCATCCGCGTGCGCCATGGCGACCACGGTCCCGGCCGACGGCTCGCCGGCGGGCGCGGGAGTGCTCTTGTCGTCGTTCGAGCAGCCGGCCAGCACGGCGGCGGCCAGGACCAGGCTCAGGATGCGCCTCACTGCACACTCCCAGAGAACGTCGGCGGCAACGTGATCAAGCTAGGTCGTACACGGTCGTCGGAATGTCGCGGTCACACAGCCGGGCGATGATCAGCGGCTCGATGCGCTCCCACCGGCCGCCGGCCAGGCCGGCTCCGATGCGCGGCATGTGCACCGACGCGCCGAGGCGGCCGGCGTGGCCGGCGAGCGCGTCGAGGCAGCGGTCGACGGCGTCGTACCGGATCGGCGGTCCCTTGGAGCCGGTGCGCATCCCGTGCTGTCCGATCATGTTCGCGACCCAGGTGTCGGGCCGCACCTGGACGACACGGACCGCCCCGAGCCCGAAGTCGTTCCGGGCCCGCTCGCGGTGCCAGGCGCGATAGTCCCGCTCCGGCTCGGGCCAGCGGCGCGACACGGCCACGACGAAACCCTTGCCCCAGCCGCCGAGGTCGTTGCACACATGCGCAATGATCTTGGGCCCAGCGGCCTGCGGGCTGGTCGCGTCGCCCTGGACGTAGCTCAGCGGTACCACGCCAGCAACGTACCCGTGATCATCCCGTCGCGCTGGTTTCAGGATGTGACGTGTCGCGGCAGAACCAGAGCGAACGCGCGCGGGAAGCCCAGCGGCTCCAGCCGCCGCGCCGCCACGTCCGCGACCGGAATCGAGGCCACCACGCCCCGGGCCGGGTTGAAGCACTCCAGCACCCCGTCGCGGTGCCCCACGATCAGCACCCAGTGGCGCGGGATCGCGGCGCCGATGAGCATCGCCACCGGCCAGTCGCACTCCACCGCCGCGATCGCCGCCGCCAGGTCGCCGCGGAAGAGCCGCCACCCGTAGCGCACGCCCAGCGCCGCCGTGTGCGCGGAGATGATCCCGGCCACACCCCACGGGGTGGTGCCGAGCTTGCGGGGCCACAGGCGGTTGGCGGCGGCGTGGATGCGGTGCTGCTCCTCGCCCGCGTCCGTGACGGTCGCGCCGTAGGAGGGGTCCAGGGCCGCGGAGGCCACCATCGCGACCGTGGGGCCACAGGTGAAGCCGTCGGTCTGCCGTACGAACGCGTAATCGGGCACGGCAGTAGACAATAGGGAACCGTCAGCCCCGGCGGAGGAGCCGTCCCACGGCCGCCATCATCTCCGTGGCCATCTCCTCGCCCTTGCCGTCCTGGGCGCCGTTGTGCATACAGTGCCGGGCGTGGTCGTCGAGCAGCCCGAGCGCCACCTTGTCCAGGGCGGCCTGGATGGCGCTGATCTGGGTGAGCACGTCGATGCAGTACCGATCCTCGTCGACCATCTTCTCCACGCCGCGCACCTGGCCCTCGATGCGGCGCAGGCGGCTCTGGAGCTGGTCCTTGGTGGCGGTGTACCCACGCGGCGTCGGGCTGGTCATGCCCACCAGCATACCCGCGCGCGGTAACCCCCCAGGGGTATCTAGACCGCGAGGGTCAGCTTGTCCGGGAGCACCACGCAGATGCGGCAGCGGGCCTCGTACGCGTACGTGCCGTCGTCCGGCAGCGCCGTCGACGGCGCGAGCTCCCGGATCATCGGCTCGCCGCGCTCGAGCACCTGCGTGTACACGGCCGAGAACGAGCGGCAGCGATCGCACACCGCGCGCCGGTAGGTGACGCTCGCGGGCCCGAGCTCCAGCAGCGCCCGCACCGGCGCGAACAGCTCACCGCGGTGGTCGAGGTCGATGCCGGCCGCCACCACGCGCGTGCCGCGCTCGAGCAGCCGGCGCACGACGAGCATGTCGGCGAGCGTGAACATGTGCACCTCGTCGATGCCGACGACGTCGAGCTCCTCGTCCAGCGCCGAGGCCAGCGAGGTCGCCTTGACGGTCGCGAGCGCGGCGCCGCTGCGCGAGACGACACCGGCGTCGCGCACGTGGCGCGCGCTCTGGAACACGCGGTGGCGCGCGTCCGTGTACTGCAGCGGCGAGAGCAGGCTCACCAACTCCAGCGACTTGCCGCTCTTCATCGGGCCGAGGATGACGGTCAGATCCACGGCGACACGGTACGCCTCTCCGACTGTAGGAATTTTCACCCTAGGTTGCGACCTTCGCCGGGAAGGGGCATGTTTGAGTGATGCAGGTCGTCCCGCCGCCCAGCCGTTTGCGGCGACGCGTGCGACGACTCGCGCTGGCTGTCTGCGCGCTGATCATCGGCGCCGGCTTCACCCCCGCCCTACCGTCCACAGTGGAGCCCGCCCGCCCCGCGCCGGTGTCGCTGAACGCCACCGCGCCCGCGGCGCCCGAGCCGGAGTCCACAGTGGACGAGGCGCGGCCGGCCGTCCCTCTCGCCCACGCCGAGCCCGTCCTCGCCGACGGCTCGAGCCCGCTGCTCACCGGCCGCCACGTGGGTGTCGTGGCGGGCCGGGCACCACCAGCGCACCCGGTATGAGACGAACCCCTCCCTGACCGGTCTCGCCATCCGAGGTGCCCCCCACCATGCAGAACTTCTCGCACGGCATGCAGGAAGCCCTGGCCATCTGGCTGGCCCTGCTCGCCGCCGTCATCATCACGTTCCTGATCATGACGCTGATCTCCCGCCGCGGCTCCGGCGGACCGTCCTGGTGGAGCCGCCTGCGCAAGGCGATCCGCGACCCCGAGGCCGCGCGCGAGAAGCAGGCCAAGCTCGAACGCAGCGCCAAGGAGATCGAAGAGCTGCAGCGGTACTGCGCCGAGATCGCCATCGCCGCCGAGCGCGCCAACGCCATGGCCGAGCGCCGGCGGGGCGAGTGGGAGGCGGCCCAGCGGACCCAGGACGCCGCGTGGCGTGCGTTCGAGGAGTCGGAGGGGGCCGTGCACCGCCTCCGCCGCGCGAACGCGTTCCCGGTGACCGAGGACGACCCGGAGAACCGCCGCCGCGACCTCGTCCGCATGGTCAACGCCGCGCACGACCGCGGCGAGATCACGGCCTCGGACCTGGCCGACGCGCTCATGCACCGCAACGGGTGGGACCCGCAGGCGCACCCGTTCGCGCAGCAGCTCATGCTGCGCAAGGTCATTCGGGACCGGAAGTTCAACGCGTACCAGGAGGCGTCCGAGATCGAGCGCCAGACCGCGAAGGCCGCGGACATGGCCGCGGCCGCGAAGCGGAGCCTGGACGACGAGGCCTTCGACGCCGAGCTGCGCCTGCGCAAGGCGACCGCGGTCGCGCCCGAGCAGTCGGCGCCGGCCTTCCACGCGGCGCCCGCCCGCCCCTGAATCGCGCCTCGACCCCGGTTTCGCTTTTCAAGGTCAAGTTCGCTCGACCAGGCGTAACGTATGCGTAACATTGCGTGATCTCGGGGGCCGGTCATGGGCATTGAGCTGTCGATCGTTGCGGGCCAGTGTTATGCGTCATCCAGCGTCAACGCCCACGGGCAGGACCGCCATCCGACGAGCGCGTCGGAGGTGGAGCTGTTCGGCCTCGGCGACGAGGGCCTGACCGAGGCCGTGGCCGCATGCCTGGGCCGCGCGCCGGATCGGGTCCAGATCGACGGCCTGCTGCACGGCACGCACGGCTGGACGCCGGTCACCACGACGCTGCGCGTGGCGAGCGCCTCGATCACCGGGGTCGGCTCCGAGCCGGTGGAGCTGCCGATCGAGGACGCGCCGCGGCTGGTCGCCACCGCGGCCCACCTGTGGTCCCCGAACGGCGGGGTGGTGGCGGCGGAGCACCTGCGGTACGACATCGAAGTCCCGAACGCCCAGCGCCTCACCTATGAGCACGCGTGGGGCGCCGACACCATCGAGTCGGCGAGCACGGCCCTGGCGGACGGCGCCCGGGGCGACACCCTGCTGGCCCTGCGGCTGGACCTGGGCGTGCGCATCGTCTACGACGCCTACTTGAGCGGCGACGTGGCGGTACTGTTCCGCGACGGCCACGAGGGCCACCGCGTCTGGGGCGTGGACATCGGCACCGTCATGGCCGCCGGCGCCCTGCCGAACGGCAGGAACTTCGCCGAGAACGTGAGCATCCGCTACTTGGCCGGCGCCCGGGTGGTCCACGCTGGCCCGGGCGGCACCCGGTCGACCTTCAGCGGCCCCGGCATCCGAGCCGGCGAGGACCTGGCCCTCATCCACGCCTAGGTTGACGCCCTGCGGTGCGGGTTCGCCGGGCTTGGAGCAAGACGCCGCTGGTGTTGATGCGGAAGCGGGCCATGGGGATGCCCACGTGGGCTGCCCCGGCGCCGGCTTCGGCTTTACATCCTCGTCGCATGGCGCTACCCGTTCGCGGAGTCGAGGCTATCGGCGTCGGCGCGATCCTGTACAACGCCACGCTCGAATGCCGGTGGTTGTCCTCTGACTGCCGCCGGCATTCGGTTTCCGTTAACCCAGGTCGTGTTGGGCGACGACCTGGCCGTCACGCGTGATCGTCACCCGGGTTCGGGGCCCGCTGATGATCCGCTGGACGAATTCGCCTACGGGGTCGTTGACGCCGTAGGGGAGATCGGGGCCGGGGACCGACGGGACCAAGACGGTCCAGCCGGGCGCCGCCAGGTCGAAGGCCACCCAAGCGTCGGACAGGTTGACAACCACGCCGAGGTCGTAGACGCCGGTCTCCTCCGGCTCAGCCGTCTCTGCCCGCCGGATTAGCGGCGTCGTGGCGTTGAATGCGGTGCCGGAGGCGGTGAACCAGCCGATTCGCTTCTGGCCGTGCGAATCCTGGGCGGCGGCGACCACGACGACCGGTTCAGAGCCCTTTCCGGCGAAGTTTCGGCCGGCGTACAGGACACGGATTTGCTGATAGCCGACGTTCCAAGTCCGGATTACCGCTGGCAGCACGTTCGTGTCCGCGGCTAAGTCGCCGCGCGGCGGCCAAGCTGCCGGCGGCGCGGCCACCGGGCGGTCAATCGCCGGCTTTGACGCGAAGGGCCGGACAGCCAAGGTTGCCGCACCAGCGCCGATGGCGAGGGCGGCCGCCGCCACGAGGAAGATACGCCGCCGTTGCCGTGCGCGGCCCTCGCCGATCGCCGACGCCACCGGATCGTGAGGCGGTGGGCAGCTGTCCGCCGGTCCCCGCAGGAGTTCATTGAGTCGCAAATCTTTGCTCCGCTATGAGTCCGGCCGGACGCGCACCTTATCGTCGGTGATTGCTACCACCGAACTGAATCACTGACTGTTGGCGAGAGGTCCATTGACCTCCAACCTTCGCAGACTGGAGGCCCCTGAATCCGTGCCCGGCGTCTGCAGCAAACACAAGCCTAGGTGATCGCTGGTGGTAGACGCGTTCCGCTGGCCGACGATGGTGAGCCCGATGACCTTTTTGCGGCCACCCGCACACGCCCCGGCGGACGACCGGGCCAGCTGTGACCCGCTCACTGGATGGCGGGCGGTGTCGCTGGCGTTCCAGTGAAACACGGCATCGGAGCGTCTTCCGGTGGCTGGGCGAACGAGGACTACCGCCCGATGCCGGCTCACGTGATCAGGAACCCGATCTAAGCCGCGTCATGCCGGATCAAGCACAAGAGGGATACGTCAAGAAGGCGGATCTTGATCCGCCCAATTTCGCCCGACCGCAAGACGCCGTTGAATGGTGTCTCGGCAAACCGTTGAGCCAATTCGACGGCAAGCATTGTCGGGCTCAAGTAGGGGCGCCCTTCACATCCCCCCGCTCTTCGGCGATGCGACGCTGAGCCAGATCACCCCGCCGAAGGTCCGAAGACCTACCGATCCGGCGCACCCCCTGCCGTATCGATTGCGACCCGCGACCAGGTGTTCGCCATCGTCGCCAGCATCCAGCCGCGCTACCGGATGCTCGTGCTGCTGGCGACCTTCGCGCAACTGCGCTTCGGCGAGCTGGTCGCGCAGCGGCGGCGCAGCATCGACCTGGAGGCGATGGAGCCGCGGGCGACCGTGGAGATGGAGGACGGCACGCAGGTCGACGACGACCCGAAAGTCCGAAGCGGGCAAGCGCCCCATCAGCCTGCCGCGCGGGCTGCGGGCCGACATCGAGCAGCACCTGACCGACTGGGCCGAGCCCGGCCCGATGGGCGGCGTCCCCCGCCGCCGCACCTTCCACCGCATCTGGCGGACGGCGCTCAAGAAGGCGGGCACCCGGACGGCCAGGATCTACTAGCACGCGACCCGTGACCGCGATCACGCCATCGCCGCCGCCCTGGACGCCCTTTTGGAGGACGCCACCGACCGGCTCACGGCGTGATCCGGCACGACGACCGATTAGGCCCTGAAACGAGCGACGCCCTGGTTCCCCGCGTAATGCGGTGACCAGGGCGTTAGCCGCACTTCCCGATGGGTGGAGCCGAGGGGACTCGAACCCCTGACCCCCACACTGCCAGTGTGGTGCGCTACCAGCTGCGCCACGGCCCCATCATGCTGTGCTTCGCTCTCGCGGGCACTCACGGAATAGTACACATACCCGGGGTGGGGGTCACATCGGGTATCCCTAGTTCTGCGTCGGGTCCGCCGGATAGTGGGCCACCGCGGCCATCAGCCCGCCCTGCCGGCGCAGGACCATCTGCCACAGGTCGTCGGGGCGCGGCGCGAAGGCGTCGCTGGGCAGGGCGTCGAAGACGAACCAGGAGCCGCCCTCGATCTCGCGCTCCAGCTGGCCCGGGGACCAGCCCGCGTAGCCGGCGAAGACGCGGACGCCGAGGACGCCGGCCACCAGGAGGTCCGGGTCGCCCGAGAGGTCGACGGTGCCGACCGCGCCCGAGACGCGGTTGAAGCCGGCTAAGTCCTCTACGCCGGGGCGGGTGCGGGCCAGGCAGATCGCGGCCTCGGGCTGGACCGGGCCGCCCTCGAAGACGACCGGGGGCTCACCCGCGAGGGCGCCCCATCCGCCGAGCACGTCGGCCACTTGGACCTCGGTGGCGCGATTGAGCACGACGCCGAGCGCGCCGCCCTCCTCGTGCGCGACGACCAGCACGACGGTGCGCTCGAAGTTCGGGTCGCGGAGCGCGGGGGTCGCCACCAGCAGCCGCCCGGTCAACGACTCCATCGCCCTCCCTCGACGCTGCCTGGACGTGCCCCGGCCGGTGCCGGAATTTCTCGGTCTCGGTGACCCGCGTCCCGTGGGGGGCTCACCCAGTTCGCCCGGCATCGACATCAGTCCCACCAGCAGACAAGGAAGCGGGGTGCGAGGGTCATGTCTCGCACCATAGCCTGACCCGCGCGTCCCGGTTAGGGTCTGTTCCGTGACCTCACTCGCGGACGTCGCCGTGATCGGCGGATCGGGGCTCTACGCACTCCTCGACGACGCCGAGGAACACGTGGTCGACACGCCGTATGGCCCACCGTCCGACCCGATCACGGTCGCCACGGTGGGTGGGCGGCGCGCCGCTTTTCTTCCCCGGCACGGAAAGGATCACCGGTTTCCGCCGCATCGGATTCCCTATCGGGCGAACCTGTGGGCGCTCAAGGAGATCGGCGTGTCGCAGGTGCTGGCGCCGTGCGCGGTGGGCGGGCTGCGGCCGGAGCTGGGGCCGGGCACGTTCGTGGTGCCGGACCAGCTCATCGACCGGACCTCGGGGCGGGTGCAGACGTTCTACGACGAGGGCGCGGTGCACGTGAACTTCGCCGACCCGTACTGCGCGACCGGGCGTGACGTCGTGAAGAAGGTCGCGGGCGAGCACGGGATCGCGGCCGGGGACGGCACGATGGTGGTCGTGGAGGGGCCGCGGTTCTCCACGCGGGCCGAGTCGCGGTGGTTCACGGCGATCGGCGGCGCCGTGGTGAACATGACCGGGCACCCCGAGGCGGTGCTGGCCCGGGAGCTGGCGCTCTGCTACACCTCGATCGCCCTGGTCACCGACCTCGACGCCGGGGTGGAGGGCGAGCACGGGGTCACCCAGGAGGAGGTCTTCCGGGTCTTCGGGGAGAACACCGAGCGGCTCCGGCGGGTCCTGCTCGACGTCATCCCGCGACTGCCGGAGCGGCCGGACGATCCGTGCCGGCACGCCCTGGACGGTCTGCGCTAGGCAGCCGCACGACGAACCGGCAGCCGTCGCCCACGTTGGCCGCGGCGACGGTGCCCTGATGGGCCTCGACCAGGCCGCGCACGATGGCCAGGCCCAGTCCTCCGCCCGCGCTTTTCTCCGGTGTACGCGCCGGAGCCCCCCGGAACGCCACGTCGAACACCCTGGGCAGGTCGGCCTCGGGAATGCCGCCGCAGGTGTCGCTGACCGCGAGCCAGCCCCCGGCGTCGTCCTGCCCGCCGGTGACGGTCACGGTGCCGTCGGGCGGCGTGTACCGGATCGCGTTGCGGATGAGGTTGTTCACGACCCGCGAGAGCTCCGGCATCGAGCCGCGCACCACCGGCCAGCCCGTCGAGGGCTCGGCGACGATGCTGATGTGCCCGGCGGTGGCCAGGGGCTCGGCGGAGGCGATGGCGTCGGAGACCACGTCGCCGAGCGGCACGTCGGCCACGGCCAGCCGCAGGGCGCCGGCGTTGATTCGGGACAGCTCGAACAGGTCGTCGACGAGCGCGGCCATGCGGTCGGTCTCGGCGCTGATGCGGCGGTGGTACTCGGCGACCGTCTCGGGATCGGACACGACCCCGTCGTCGAGCGCCTCGGCCATCGCGCGCAGCCCGGCCAGGGGCGTGCGCAGGTCGTGCGACACCCAGGCGACGAGCTCGCGGCGGCGCGCCTCGGCCTCCCGCTCCCAGGTGCTGGCCCGGGCCAGGCGGCGGCCGGACCAGAGTCCGACGGCGAGCGAGACGGTGGCCGCGGTGCCGACGACGATGAGCAGCACGTGCAGGTCGTGGTCGGAGATGAACATGCGCATGGCGGCGCTGAGGATGCCGGCGAGCACGCTGAGCACCGAGACGAGCAGGATGACCACGAAGTGCGCGGTCACCGAGCGGTGGCGCAGCGCCCGCAGCGCGGCCAGGCCCGCGAGGGCGACGAGCAGCGAGCCGCTCAGCGCCATCAGGAAGGTGTTGAGGACGTCACGCATATTCGTACCGGTACCCGACGCCCCACACCGTGAGGATCCGCTTCGGCTCGGCCGGATCGTCCTCGACCTTCTCCCGCAGGCGTCGCATGTGGACGGTGACGGTGGACTGGTCGCCGAAGGTCCAGCCCCACACCTGCTCCAGCAGCTCCGCCCGGCGCAGCACCCGGCCCGGGTTGCGCATGAGGAACACCAGCAGGTCGAACTCGCGCACGGTCAGCGCGAGCTCCTTGCCCCGCCGGGTCGCGATCCGCCGCGCGACGTCGACGCGCAGGTCGCCGTCGGCCAGCTCGCCGGCCGCCGGGGCGGGGGCCGCGCGGCGCAGCACCGACTGCACGCGCAGGACCAGCTCGCGCGGGGAGAACGGCTTGGTGACGTAGTCGTCGGCGCCGACCTCGAGCCCGAGCACCCGGTCGGACTCCTCGCCGAGCGCGGTCAGCATGATGATGGGCAGGCCCGGGTCCTGTGCCCGCAGCCGCCGGCACACCTCGAGCCCGTCGAGGCCGGGCAGCATGAGGTCGAGCACCACGAGGTCGGGGCGCTCGCGGCGGTACTCCTCCAGAGCCCCCGGCCCGTCCCCGGCCAGCGTGACGCCGTAGTCGGCCCGCTCCAGGTATCGCCTGACGACATCGCTGACGGTCGGGTCGTCATCGACGACCAGCACACGCTGCCCCATCGCTCGACTGTAGAGCGGTCAGGTCTCGCCGCCGAGGTCTGTCTCGTACGCCTCGTGGAGCAGGTCCGCGCCCCGCTGCCGGTGCTGCCACACCTCGCGGATGAGCCGGTCGGCGTCGCGCCGCACGGCCTCCGCCGGGTGCCGGCCGGACAGCCGCCCCTCGAGCTCGTCCAGGGCGTTCCACACCGAACGGTGGTCGCCGACGAGGGTGCTGAGGTACGGCGCCAGCCGCGGCGCGTCGTCCAGCACCTCCGCGTAGAGCCCGCTGGGCCCCTCCGTCTCCTCCACGTGGACCGCGAACGCCTCCTTGAGCTGCGCCACCGCGTGACTCACCCGGGTCCCGAACGCCGGGTCGCCGACCGGGGTCTGGATGGCGTGTTGCATGCCCTGAATGCCGCCGAGCAGTTCCATGCCGCACCTCCCGCCCACTCCATAATGTGACGCGGGACACACTGCTGTCCAGCTCAGAGGGTGGGGATCTCCTCGCTCGCAGCGGTCTCGGCCTCGGTCATGCGCGTGAGCCAGGCGTTGACGACGGCCAGCTCATCCGCGGTGAACCCGCCGGACAGGCGGGCCTCGACGGCCCGGACGGACGGCAGCGCCTCGCCGAGCCGCGCCCGCCCGGCCTCGGTCAGGAAGATCTGCTGCGACCGCCGGTCGGACGGGTGCTGGCGGCGCTCGACCAGCCCGGCCCGCTCCAGGCCGGCGAGCATCTCGTTGGCCGACTGGCGGGCGGTGGAGACCTTGCGGGCCACGTCGGCCACGGACATCCCCGGCGCCTCGTCGAGCAGCATCAGCGACGCGAACTGCGCCACCGACAGCTCATGCGGGACCAGCGCCTCGGCGACGACCCCGCGCAGGGCGAGCCAGGCGTGGCGGACGAGGAAGGTCGAGCAGGCGTCGCTGGGGTTCACCCACTCATTGTGCGCCCGGGCGCTATTGACAGGAACCTGTCATTCCGGGAGTGTGGCCGTTATGACCGTCAGGGACCTGTCAATGAATCTACCGCGGCAGCGCCGAGTGCTGTCCGTGCTCGTCTTCGCCGCGGTCCTCATCTGGATCGACACGACCATCCTCGGCATCGCCCTGGAGCGCATCGCGGACCCGCGCACCGGCCTCGGGGCCACGCCGGGCCAGCTCCAGTGGGCGGTCGGCTCCTACGCCCTGCTCTTCGCCACAGCGCTCTTCGCCGCCGGCGCGCTCGGCGACCGGTACGGCCACCGCACGATCCTGATCCTCGGCCTCGCCTGCTTCGGCGCCGCCTCGATCTGGGCCGCCTGGGCGGGCGACGCGACCGGCCTGATCCTGGCCCGCGGCCTGATGGGCCTCGGCGGCGCGATGATGATGCCGACGTCCATGGCGATCATCGGCGCCACGTTCCCGCCCGAGCGCCGGGCCGGGGCGATCGCCGCGTGGTCGGCCTCCAGTGGCGTCGGCGTCGCGCTCGGCCCGCTGCTCGGCGGCGTGCTCGTGGACCACTTCTGGTGGGGCTCGGTCTTCCTGGTCAACCTGCCCGTCGTGGGGCTCGCGCTGGCGGGGATCGCGTGGGCGGTACCGAATCCGAAGCTCGCACAGCGGCGCCGCCCGGACCCGATCGGCCTGCTGCTGTCCACGGCCGGCCTGGCGTCCCTCGCCTACGGCCTCATCGAGGCCGGCCAGGACACCGACTGGACCAGGGGCCGGGTGTGGGGCCCGGTCGTGCTCGGCCTGGCCCTGCTCGCGCTGTTCACCGTCTTCGAGTGGCGCGCGCCGGAGCCGTCGTTCGACCCGCGCCTGTTCCGCAACGGCCGCTTCAGCGCCGGCAACATCGCCCTCGCCGCGCTGTTCTTCGCCATCACCGGCCAGATGTTCTACGGCAACTTCTATCTCCAGGGCGCCCGCGGCATGAGCGCCCTCGCCACCGGCCTGGCCTTCCTGCCCGGCGCCCTGGGCGTGGCGGTCGGCTCCGGCCTGGGCGCGAGGCTCGCGAAGCGGCACGGGGTGGCCCTGGTCAGCGGCGGCGGCCTGCTCGTCGTGGCCGCCGCGTTCCTGGCCAACCTGGCCTTCGACGTGGACACCCCGCTGGTCTGGTTCTGCGTCGTCGGCCTGGTCAGCGGCACCGCCATGGGCATGACGATCGCCCCGACCGTGGCCGCCGTCATCGCCGTGCTGCCCCTGGACCGCATGGGCGCCGGCTCGGCCGTGAACAACACCGTCCGGCAGGTCGGCAGCGTGCTGGGCATCGCGCTGCTGGGCACGGTGCTCACCACGACCTACCGCGACCGCATCGCCCCGGCCCTGGCCGGCCTCCCGCCCGCGGCCCGCACCGCGGCGGCCCCGTCGGCCGAGCACACCCGCGCGGTGGCCGACGCCCTGCACCGCCCGGACCTGGCCACGCGGGCGAACGACGCCTTCATCGCCGCGATGCACACCACGGCGGCGACCGCCGCGCTGGTCGCCTTCCTGGGCGCGGTCCTGCTGCTGCTCGCCTTTCGCGCCCGTCGCGACAACGGCGCGCGCCCCCGCCGCGAGCAGCAGCCCCAGGCCGGCGGCGAGCAGCGGCAGCCCGATGCCGATCGGGAACGCCGTGACGTCGTCGAGGCTGTCCCGCTCGGGAATCGTGGCGAAGCCGGCGGCGACGAGCGCTAGCGCGGTCGTGCGTCATGACTCGGGTCCGCGGTGGTGCGGACCGTCGCTCCCGCCAGACACCGCTGGGCGCTGGCGCGCCGACGCTGCCAGGCCCGCGTGTGGTCGCGCTTCTTTTATCAGGCGTTGACCTTGGTTTGGTGCGGGGTCGGGATCGGGGTCGTGGGGCGTTGGCGGGTTGGGAGGCCCAGGGTCGGGTTGGCTACGCCCCAGGCCGCGCCCTTGCAGACCAGCTCCTTGTAGAGCGCGGCCAGGCGGCCGGTCAGGACGGCGGGCTTGGCCTGGTCGTCGGCGGTCACGTACTGGATCAGGCCGTCCTTGCGGCCCAGGGAGACGCACTGGTTGAAGTAGCGGATCGGGGCGTTCGGGAGCTTGCCGCCGGTCAGTCGCGCGGCGATGGCGTCGGCGGCCTGCCAGGCGGAGGGGGTGCCCGAGGCGCAGGACATGCGCAGGGGCTTGTCGCCGGGGCCCATGGCCATGGCGGCGTCGCCGATGGCGTACACGTCCGGGTGCGAGACCGAGCGCAGGTAGCCGTCCACGACGATCTGGCCGGCCTCGGTCACCTCCAGCGTCGTGTTCGCCGCGATCGGGTGGACCGCGAAGCCGCCCGTCCAGATCGTCACGGCGGCCGGGATGGTGCGGTCCTCGGCGGTGCGCACGGCGTCGGGCTCGACGGCGGTCACCGTGGCGTGCTCGTGGGCCGTGATGCGCAGCTTCTGGAACACCCGGCGCAGGTGGGCGCGGCCCTTCGGGGACAGCCAGTCGCCCAGGGCGCTGCTCGTCACCAGGGCCACGTCCAGGTCCGGGCGGGACTCGGCGATCTCGGTGGCGGCCTCGATGCCCGTCAGGCCGCCGCCGACGATCACGACCGGGCGGCGGGGCTCGAGGCCCGCCAGGCGTTCGCGCAGGCGGAGAGCGCCGGGGCGGCCGGCGATCTCGTACGCGTGCTCGGCGGTTCCGGGCACACCCCGCGCGTTCCAGGCGCTGCCGAGGGCGTAGACCAGCGTGTCGTAGCCGAGCTCGCCGTCGGTCAGGCTGACCGTCCTGCGCTCGACGTCCACGGCGGTGACCCTGGCGATGCGCAGGTCGACCCCGGTGCCGGCGAACATCTCGGCCAGCGGGCGGGGCTTGAGGGTCTGGCCGGTCGCGAGCTGGTGGTTGCGGACCCGCTCCACGAAGTCGGGCTCGGCGTTGACGAGGGTGACGGTGGCGTCCTCGCGGCGGAGGCGGCGGGCCAGGCGGCCGGCGGCGATGGCTCCGGCGTATCCGGCGCCCAGGACGACGATGCGGTGCGACATGGTGGGTGCTCCCGTCCAGCGTGGTTTTGCCCTTTGAGCCGGGCGGCCCGCCGTTTCCTGACACCCACGCGCTGTGAAGCACCTCACAGGCGGTCAGAAGACCGTGTACAGCGGCTTTTCGTGGTCCCCGGCCGCCCAGGTCGCGGTCGCGCGCTCGAGCTTGTCCGGGTTCACCTGGTTGCGCACCGCGGCGATGCCGTCCTCGGTCACCTGGAGGCACATGATCCCGACCACGCGGCCGTTCAGGACTGCGACGACCGCCGGATCGCCGTTGGCCGTCGTGGCGTACACCTCGGGCGACCCGCCGACAGCGGCGCGCTTGCCGGCCCCGGGCCGGAACAGCCCCCACAGGAACTTGGCCACCGCCACGGCGCCCTCGAACGCCTTGGCCCGGGCCGGCACCTTCCCGCCCCCGTCGCCGATGCTCACGGCGTCGGCCGTGAGCAGCTTCACGAGCGGCTCGGTCCGGCCGTTGGCCGCCGCGGCCAGGAACTCCTCGACGATCCGCCGCGCCGCGGCCGCGTCGACCTCGGTGCGGGCCCGGCCGTCGGCGACGTGCTGCTTGGCGCGGTGGAAGATCTGCTGGCTCGCGGCCTCGCTGATGTCGAGGACCCCGGCGATCTCGCGGTGCGGGTAGTCGAACGCCTCGCGCAGCACGTAGACGGCGCGCTCGTTGGGCGAGAGCCGCTCCATGAGCGTGAGCACCGCGAAGGAGACGGACTCGCGCTGCTCGGCGGTGTCGGCCGGCCCGAGCATGGGATCGCCGGCGAGCAGGGGCTCGGGCAACCACTGCCCGACGTAGGTCTCACGCCGCGCCCGCGCGGAGGTGAGCTGGTTGAGGCAGAGGTTCGTGAGCACCTTGGTGAGCCAGGCCTCGGGCACCTCGATGCGCTCGGGATCGGCCGCCTGCCAGCGCAGGTAGGTCTCCTGCACCACGTCCTCGGCCTCGGCCGCCGAGCCGAGCATCCGGTAGGCGATGGCCTCCAGCCGCCGGCGCGCGGCCTCGAACCGCTCCACGTCCTCGGCGGCCAGGCTCATGGCCCGATGCTAACCCGCCCCCGCCGAACCGCCCGGCGCGGCGGTGGTACCGCAACGCGGGTTTCGGTTGACCTGGAGCGCACTCCAGGTGACACGCTCACAGCCATGGATACGCGATTCCTGGGACGCAGTGGTATCGAGGTCAGTGCGCTCGGCATGGGCTGCTGGGCGATCGGCGGCCCGTTCTGGGCCGGTGCGCAGCCGCTCGGCTGGGGGGAGGTCGACGACGACGAGTCGATCCGGGCGGTTCGCCGCGCGATCGAGCTCGGGGTGACGTTCTTCGACACCGCGAACGTGTACGGCGCCGGGCACAGCGAGAAGATCCTGGCCCGCGCGCTGGAGGGGCGGCGCGACGAGGTCGTGATCGCCACCAAGTTCGGCGGCACCTTCGACGAGCAGACGCGCCAGACCGGCCCGGACGACGGTACGCCCGCGAACGTCGAGCGCTCCGTGCGAGCGTCGCTGCGGCGGCTCGGCACCGACTACATCGACCTGTACCAGCTGCACATCAACAGCCTCCCGATCCCCGAGGCGCTCGACCTCGTGCCAGTGCTCGAGGGGCTCATCGACCAGGGGCTGATCCGAGCGTACGGCTGGAGCACCGACTTCCCCGAGCGCGCCGACGCCTTCGCGACCGAGGGACGGCGCTGCGCCACGATCCAGGCCGACCTCTCGGTGCTGCGCGGCTCGTTCGAGGTGCTGCCCGTGGCCGCCAAGCACGATCTCGGCGTCATCATCCGCGGCCCGCTCGCGATGGGGCTCCTCGGCGGGCGCTACTCGGCAACCTCGGAACTCCCGCGCGACGACGTGCGCGGGCTGAGCCCCGAGTGGATGACGTACTTCCACGACGGCCGCCCCACCCCCGAGTTCCTCACCCGCATCGACGCCATCCGCGACATCCTGACCTCGAACGGCCGAACCCTGGCCCAGGGCGCGCTGGCGTGGCTGTGGGCGTTCGACGCGCGCACGATCCCGATCCCGGGCTGCCGCACGGTCGCCCAGGTCGAGGAGAACGCCGGCGCCCTGCGGCACGGCCCGCTGACGGAGCCGGAGCTGGCCGAGATCGAGCGGCTCATGGGCCGCGCCTAGCACCGAGTCGTTCGTGCGGCGGGGCGAGACACCACTCGGCCCCTGGCGCACCCACGTGTCGCTGGGTACTAGTGGCCATGTGGCTATATGCTCCACTCGCGCAGACCCCGTGGACCAGAGCTCAACAGGCCGACGATGACCTGGCGGCCGGTAACATGAGGCGATCGAGACTGCAGAAGGGCAGGCATGACATGACAGTCGCATCGAACCTGCCCGACCGGCCACTCACCCTGGACGACGTCACCCGCCTCGCCGAAGCCGACAGCAACCACCGCTTCGAGTTGAGCGAAGGGAACCTCATCGTCATGCCGCCAGGCACGTGGCGCCACCAGGAGATCAGCCTGCTCATCAGCGCGTGGCTCCTGCAGCACGGCTTCAGGGGGCGTGTGAACGTCGCACCCGGGATCCGGACAGCGGCCGACAACCTCAACGGTCGCATCCCTGACCTGGTGGTCACGAACGGCCCGGTGCCCGACGAGACCGTCTGGCTGGATTCGGCCGCTGTCGCGCTCGCTGTCGAGATCGTCTCCAAGGGCTCCGAGCGCATGGACCGCTGGCTCAAGCCGATCGAATACGCCGAAGCCGGCATCCCGCTCTTCTGGCGCGTCGAACCGGACGACACCGTCGTGCAGTTCCGCCTCGACGGCAACCGCTACACGGAGTACGGCTCGGTCTCGCTCGAAAATCTCCTTGCCGGCGACGTTCCCGAACTCAGCTGACCTCGCCGCAGAGGCGGGGTCACCGACATCGTTGACCCCGCCTCTGACGGCGATCTCCCCCGCACCGCGCGACCTCCATGGCGGAGCTGACGATGCCCCGTCAGCCCAACGCCTCCATCCAGCCTGCGATGGCCCGCCCGATCTCGTCCGGCGAATCCTCCTGGACGAAGTGGATCCCCGCGACCGTCACCTCGACCTGCGCCGGCCATCCACGGACGATGTCGAGCAGCCAATCGCTGGCGAGGACCGCACCGGGCTCGGCCTTCACAAACAGCTTGGGAACATCGCTCGTCGCGAGCCAGCCCGCATAGGCGGCCGCGATCGCAGTCACATCGGCAGGCTCGCCCTCGATGGGGATTTCCCGGGGCCACGTCAATGTCGGCCGTCGCCCCTCACCGATCCGGTAGGGCGCCGTTGATCATCTCCAGTGGAGGCAACGCTCGCCTACTTGAACCCGCTCAGGTGAGCTTTCGAGGCACCCGGCGCAGCAGGACGTTCGTGTCGAGATCGAATGCGAACGGTTCCTGGACGCGGAGCACGTCTCCAGGTACTGGCCGATTCCCGCAGCGGCATACAGGTGCATCTTCACCAGCCGATCGGCGCCGGCGTTGCCGGGCGACACGACCTCGACGACCAACAGCACATCGGGTGCGTCGATCACGACGCCGTCCTCATCCGTGTCGGCCACGACGAGGTCGGGAATCATGATCCGGCCCATATGCAGCCGGACATTGACCGCCTCCAACGCAAGGAGGCCCGCCGCAGAAGCCGCGTTGTCGAGCTCGACAAACAACAGCGACGAGAGGCGTTGGTGCCGCTTGCTCGGCGCCGGGCTCACCAGCAAGCTCCCGTCCAGCAACTCAATCCGATCCACCGTCTCGCCGAGCGCAAGGTATTCGTCCTCACCCCAGGGCCCTTCGTGCTCAAGCACCGCGACGCTCATCAGCTGTTTCACCTCCCGACGGCTGCTGCCACAAGCCTGCCATGCCGACCGGCCACTGGCGATGCGCACGCCCTCAAGACACACGCCAGCGCCTTACAGCAGATGGCCACACGGCCATATATAGCCTCGATCGTCGTACCGAGCCGCTTGGTGACGTTCTCATGGCCATCGACCTTGCTCGCGCTCCAGGCCGAACAGCTGACCCGCCCTGCCATCCGGTCGGTCGGCCCCACCCGGACCGACACCAGATCCACTCCTCCGCCAATCCGTCGCGGCCGCACTCAGGTCGACCGGTCAACGAAAGCGGCCCCACCATGAGGTGGGCCGCCGCTGGCCATCTCCAGTGAGGTAGCGCTCGACTACTTGAACGCGCCCTACAAGTCAAGCTAATGCGAACCCAGTAGGCGCCGCGTCGGGCCTACGACGCTCCGGGAGCTGGACGCATGTTCCGAAGCGAGGTCCGAAGAGTTCGCCGCACCATACCTGCGGACCTCCTCGGCACGGCCGCGTGCGATCAGCTCGCCACAGTCCCCATCGCCATACACAGGCTCAAAATTCAGGCTCGAGACGTCGCCCGTCCAGCCCAACTCAACCCATTTCCACTGCGGCTTCAACCCGCCGGACACAAGGGCGAGGTCTAGATAAATGGCATGCCTGTACTTGAACTGATGCTGGATATCCAGGATGGACTCGATGGTCCCGCGGCCGACGGAGTGGTCCTCGTAGGTCCTGTCGGATTGTCATCGAGAACTACGCGACCGTGATGCTTCCGCCTGAGCTGCGCCAGCGCATCGGGCGGCGCGTTCGAGACGTCCTCGGCCACTCGGTCTCGACGCGATCCGAGATCCAGCAGCGGGTGAAGGCACAGCTCGCGAAGCTCGGCGCCCAGGAGGACCGGTTCCTCGACTTGGTCGGCGACCCCGACTGGCCGCAGGACAAGATCGCCCAGCGGCTCCGTGCCATCCGCGACGAGCGCAGCCGACTCGCGCGACAGCTCGACGAAGCACCGGATACCGCCGGCGCGCAGGAGCGGATCGAAGAACTCCTCGAACTGCTGAGCGATCCGCAGGAGCTGTACCGCCAGGCGACGACCAAGGCCCGCCAGTCGCTCAACCGGACGTTCTTCCACCGGCTCTACCTCGACGCCGACGACCAGGGGCCGTTCGTGGCGGCCGACGACCTCCAAGCGCAGGTCAAGCCACTGGCCGAGATAGCAAGAGGCGGGGCCACCGATGTCGGTGACCCCGCCTCTGATGGCGATCTCCTCCGCGCCGCTCTTGCTGGCGCGGGTTCGATTACGCCCTCCATGGTGGAGGTGCCGGGAATCGAACCCGGGTCCTTCGTCGCTTTGTTAGGGCTTCTCCGAGCGCAGCTCGCTATGCCTCTACTCGGCCCCACCAATCACGCGAGCGAGTTGGTGTGACGGGCCCAGCCACAATTAATCTCACCGCACGAGCCCCGTGACCGGGCTCGGTTGGCCAGCCTTCTAGCTGATGCCGGTTACTGGGCCGAAGGCAATCCCAGACCGACAGATCTCGGACCTGGCTTAGGCAGCGAGGGCGAGATCGGAGCGCTTGTAATTGGCGCTTATAACTTTCCGACGACTGATTCACGAGACAACGTCGGCTTCCTCGGCTCGCTTCCCCTATCGCTACAAACAAAGTCGAAACCAGTCACCCCCGCGCGGGTGGTGTTGGCTGCCGCGCCACCAACGGCGCGACGGATCAAGAGTAGCGCCTTCCCGCCACAACTTCATCCCGGTATGCCGGAGCACGCCTGGTGGTCGATCGTGCAGGTGAAGGGCTCGTTGCGTACGCCGAGGCCGTTGACGTCGAAGCGGACCGTGGCCGTGGTGCCGGGCTTCAGTGTGCGGGTCGCGTCGACCGGGGTGAAGGAGAGGCGGCCCTGGGAGCGGGCCATCACGGCGCCGGAGACGTTGCTCACGTTCAGGTCCAGCAGCGGGAGCTGGATGGTCAGCTCCCAGCCGTCGGCGGTGGCCGTGGTCGTGAAGGGGTTGGCGATGATGACCGTCACCCGGTACGAGGTCAGGGTCAGGTTCTCGGTCTTGTACCCCGCTGTGAGCTGGGCCGCTGCCGCCAACGCCGACGGGGTGGGCGACGGGGTCGGGGACGGGGCGCGCGAGGCGGCCGGGACGATCGGGTCCGAGGTCGTGCGGGTCGGGGGGGACCACCGCGGCCGGCATCGAGGCCTGGACCGGGCCCTCGCTCGCGCCGCCGGTCTGCGGAGGGCCGGCCGGGTGCAGGGCGGTCGCCTTGCCGATGAGGATGGCGGCCAGGGCCAGCAGGAGCAGTACCGCCGCACTCGTCGCGACCGCCTGGCTGCGGCGGTCGGCGGACCAGTCGCGGGCGCCCGCGAGCCGGTGCCACGCCGCGCGGACGGCCGGGCCGATGCGGCCGGCAAACGTCGTCGGGGCCGGATCGGCGATCGTGGGGGCCGCGGCCGTGGTGGCGGCGGTCACCTGGGCGATGCCGGTGGCCCGCGCGGTCAGCACGGCCGCGGCGAAACCCGGCACGGACGTGGTCGGGCGCGGGCCGGCCGTCGAGCGCATGCGCGAGCTCAGGCCGGGCGCGGAACGGCTGGGGGCGTTGCGCTGGCCGGGGAGGCGGTTGAACGGGCCGCCGTCGTTGCGCCGCGGTGTCGTCGGCGGGTCGGGCGCCGGGGTCGCGGGCTCGGGGGCCGCGGCGAGCCGGGCCAGGGTGGCGATCAGCGGGCCGTTGAAGAGGGTGCTGTACGTCGTGAGCAGTACCCGCCGCCGCATCGTCCCCTGCGGCCCCAGGAACCCACTCTGGGTCATCGTGAGCCGGGTGCCGTCCTCGCGCTCGTGGAGGGTCACCGCGACCACGGTGTGCAGGTTGCTGCCCTCCCAGCGCATCACGAGCCGGTGCGGCGCCTCGATTTTGACGATCTGGCCCTCGATCGGGTCCTCGAGGCCGGCGAGATCGGGCGCCTGGAACGTGAAGGTGCCGTCGTCGCGGACCATGAACCGAGTAGTCGGGAGCCAGTCGGTGACGAGCTGGGCCTCGGTGAACGCGCGCCACACCACGGCAGGTGGGTGCTCGAGGTCAGCATCGACCCGAATCTCGGTCACGCAGGGACTATATGGCCTTGACGCATTGCTTGCATTACCACGGCGTAGTACTCACGCGCGGGAGGTGCCTTACTCTGCGTTGCCCTTGCCCCGGCGGCCCATAACGCGAGCGATCTCGCGGTCGGCGTCGCGTTTGGCCAGCGTCTGACGCTTGTCGTAGGCCTTCTTACCGCGCGCGAGGGCCAGCTCGACCTTCGCCCATCCGTCGGCGAAGTAGACCGACAGCGGCACCAGAGTCAGGCCGCTTTCCCGGACCTTGACCCCGATCCGGTCGATTTCCTGCCGCTTCAGCAGCAGTTTCCGGATCCGGCGGGGTGGATGGTTGGTCCAGGTGCCCATCGTGTACTCCGGCACGTGCATCGCGTGCAGGAAGATCTCGCGATCGGAGATCTGGCCGAAGGCGTCCACGAGCGAGCAACGCCCGGCGCGCAGCGACTTGACCTCGGTGCCCGTCAACGCGATCCCGGCCTCGAACGTCTCGAGGATCTCGTAGTCGTGACGCGCCTTCCGGTTGGACGCGACGAGCTTGCGCCCCTTTTCGCGCGGCATCGACCCCTCCTGAGTTGCTCGATCGAAGAGAAGCGTAGCGCGCCCGGCAAGACCATTTCGCCGACGCGGCCACAAACGCCATAGAGCCATGACTCGGGTCCGCCGTGGTACGGACCGTTCCTCCCGCGAGACACCGCTCGGCGCTGGCGCGCCGACGCTGCCACCTCCGCGGCTGGTAGCGCCTTCCAATGTCACTGCGACGCGCTCACGAGCGCAGCGGCCCCAAAGGGATAGGTAACCCCTATCCCCCGTCGGGCGAAAAAAGCGAAATGTCCGGCGCGCCAGCGCCGGACATTTCGAGCGAATCGCCCCCCGGATCAGCAGAGGCACCCCGGCAGCCAGGTCAGCGGCTGGACCGGGCTCCCGTTGAGGCGCACCTCGAAGTGCAGGTGGTACCCGGTCGACGCCCCCGTGGTGCCGACGCGGCCGATCAGCTCGCCGCGGCTC
This sequence comes from Dactylosporangium thailandense, assembly GCF_059739745.1. Lineage (NCBI taxonomy): Bacteria > Bacillati > Actinomycetota > Actinomycetes > Micromonosporales > Micromonosporaceae > Dactylosporangium > Dactylosporangium thailandense. The sequence goes on along the minus strand of NZ_AP029195.1, from coordinate 10,924,900 downwards.
ACCCGCTCGCCGACGTGCACCAGGATCGCGGACTGGTGCGCGTAGCAGGTCGCGAGCCCCTTGCCCTGGTAGAGCCCGTGCGAGATGCAGGTGTAGTTGCCGTTGCCGCCCGACGGGCCCGCGCGCACCACGACGCCGTCCGCCGCGGCGACGATGGGCTGTCCCCCGCCCGCCGCGATGTCGACGCCCGCGTGCAGCTGGTAGACCTTGTACACCGGGTCGAACCGCATCCCGAAGTTGCTCGACTTCCAGCCGTGCACCGGCATCAGGAAGAAGGCCCCGGTCTTCGGGCCGATGGCCGTGTTCGGTGGAGCATTGTTTCCCTTGGCCCCGCCCGAGCCCTGCTTCGCCTTCCGAGCCTCCGCCTGCGCCTCGGCCCGCAACTGCTCGGCGACCTTGTCGCTCTCGACCTTGAGCGCCTCGTAGCGGGCGAGCACCGCGGTGCGCTCCGCGTTCGCGGTCGCCTCGGCCGCCGCGCTGGTGTCGAGCAACTGCTGCACGTCCGCCGCCGCCCGCTCGGCGCCGGCCTGGGCCGCCTGCGACTCGTTGAGGCTGCGCTGGGCGGCATCGGCGGCGTCCTGCGCGCGGCGCAGCGCGAGCAACGCGGTGTCGCTGCGCTTCTTCGCGTCCATCCGGGCCGCGGTGAGCTCGTCGACGGCCGCCTGGTTCTCCTCGGCGACGTGGTTGAGGTACTCGATGCGCAACGCCAGATCCGTCGGCCCCCCGGAGTCGAGCACCGAGTTGACCATGGCGAAGCCCCCGCCCTTGTACGCGGCCGACACGAAGACGGACACGTCCTGGCGGGCCTTGTCGACCTGCCGCCTCGCCTCGGCGTACCCGGCATCGGCCACCTGCGCGGCGGCGTCGGCGTCGGTGCGGTCGCGCTCGGCCTGCCGTACCGCCGCATCGGCCGCGATCACGCGCCCCTTGGCGTCGGCCAGGCTCTGCTGTGCTCCCGGCAGCGCCGCCTGCGCGCGATCGTGGTCGGCCGCGGCCTGCTGGGCCTTGTCGGTGGCCGCCTCGAGCGTGGCCTGAGTCTCCTGCAACTGCTTGTCGAGCCGAGCCTTGTCATCGCCGGCGTCCGCGTGGGCGACGGAGCCCGGGCCGAGCAGCATGAGCACGACGCCGAACGCGGCGACGATCCGGATTCGGTTCACAGAAGCAACCCTCCAGTACCACTTGAGGGTTACCGTACGCAGGAAAAAGCCCAGAAGTCCGGAATTTCGGTTAAATGCACCTATCGTGGCGGCCCAACGCGAATGCCCTATCGCAACCGCGCTCCCCTTCAGCCCGATCCCACGATGACCGCAGCCGCACCCCCCGCCCAGACCACGACTGCCGCACCTCCCAGCCGAGCCACGACTGCAGCCGCACCTCCCAGCCACACCTCCAAGCCGCACCAAGCAGCCGGCACCACGTGGCCCGACGACGTGGCTCGCACCTCCCAGCCACATCACGCGGCCGGCACCAAGTGGCCCACACCGTCGGCCTGAGAGCAGGCGTAGGCGAGCGCGCACGAGCGAGGCACCACACGGCGCGGCGCAAGCACGGCGCGGCACGGCACGGCACGACGCGGCACGACGCGGCACGACGCGGCACGACGCGGCACGACGCGGCACGACGCAAGCGCGGCGCAAGCACCGCACGACGCGGATGAGCGAGACAAGACGCGGCACGATCGAGACACGGCCGAGCAAGCCGAACCAGCACGGCACCGAGCCCACCAAGCCCGAGCACCACCGCCCGCCTCGAACGCCCGGGAACGCGGCGAGGGCGGACCCCCGCAGTGGGGATCCGCCCTCGAAGGAGCCGCTGGGCCGGTCGGGTCAGACGCGCACGTAGAAGCGCAGCGTGACCCAGGCCGTGATGGCGCTCACCAGGCCGCCGGCCCCACACAGGACCGGAAGCATGATCCACACGTTGCCCCAGTCCACCGGTAGCAGGACCGTTGTCAGGGCTTTCAGCGAGCCGTCGATGAAGAAGACCTTGGCCGCGACCAGCCCGCCGAAGGCGAGGATCGCGCCGATCAGGCCGGCGAAGACCGCCTCCAGGACGAAGGGCATCTGGATGAACCAGTTCGAGGCGCCCACCAGCTTCATGACGGCTACCTCGCGGCGCTTGCTGTAGGCGGCCACCTGGATGGTGTTGGCCACCAGGAGCAGGGCCGCGGCGCCCTGGACGATGGCGACGGTCAACGCCAGGGTCTGCAGCGCGCCCAAGAGGTCGAAGACCCGTTTCAGCAGCTGCTTCTGGTCGATGATGTCGCTGACGCCCTCCTGGGTCCGGAACTGGTCGCTGAAGTCCTGGACCTTGTTCGGGTCCTTCAGCTTGATCCGGAACGACTCGGGCAGCGAGTCCTGCTTGGTCGCGGCGACGAGGTCGGGCGCGTCCTTGAACTGCTCCTGGAATCGCTTCCAGGCGGCTTCCTTGGTCTCGTGCTCGTAGGACTTGACCAGGCCGTTGGACTTCAGTGCGCTCTCGATGCTGGCGCGCTGGTCGTCACTGACGTCGGCCTTGAGGAAGACGGACACCTCCACCCGCTGGTAGAAGAAGTCTTCCATCTTGCCGACCTGGAAGAAGAGCAGCAGGCTCGCGCCGAGCATGGTCAGCGACACGGTCATCGTGATGATCATCGCGATGGTCATCGTGACGTTGCGCCAAAGCCCGGTCAGGACTTCGGTCAGGATGTATCTCACGCGCATCGGGTGGGGGTTCCTTCCCAGCGGGCCCAGCAGGAGGACGGGGGGCGGTGCGGACTAAGGCTGGGGTCAGCCGTAGACACCGCGCGGCTGGTCCCGCACAATCCGGCCACTTTCGATCTCTACGACCCGGCGGCGCATCTGGTTCACGATGTTGGAGTCGTGGGTGACCATGACGACCGTGGTCCCGGTCCGGTTGATCCGGTCGAGCAGTCGCATGATCTCGATCGACGTGTCCGGGTCCAGGTTTCCGGTCGGCTCGTCCGCCAGCAGGATCAGCGGCCGGTTGACGAACGCCCGCGCGACGGCGACACGCTGCTGCTCACCGCCGGAGAGTTCGTGGGGGTAGCGGTGCTCCTTGCCGCCGAGGCCGACGAGCTCGAGCACCTCGGGGACGACGCGGCGGGCGACGCCCTTGGACTTGCCGATCACCTCGAGGGCGAACGCCACGTTCTCGTAGGCCGTGCGGTTCGGCAGGAGGCGGAAGTCCTGGAACACGCAGCCGATCTGGCGCCGGAAGGCCGGAATCCGCCACGAGCGCATCGACGTCACGTCGCGCTCGTTCACGACGACCTTGCCCCGGTTCGGGGTGACCTCGTGCAGCAGCAGCTTGATGATCGTGGATTTGCCTGAGCCGGAGGGACCGATGAAGAAGACGAACTCGCCCTTCTCGATGTTCACGGAGACATCGTCAAGGGAGGGGCGAGACGCCTTCGGATACGTCTTCGTCACGTGGTCAAGCCGAATCACGGGAGGTGAGTCTACGCGGTGTGACAAGTGCGCCAAGTACACGCGGTGCGTCATGCGCGTTTTGCCAGGAATGCGAACCCGAACCGGGGACGCGAACAGCAGGACAGCGCTTGATTCCCGTGTGCGAATGTGACGTACACCACGTTTTGCTGCGGGCAAAGGGAGTCACCGTCAGTGATTGACGGACTCCGAAGGGATGATCAAGCGCGAAATGGTGCCGCTATGCGGCCGGGTCGAGCTCCCGCTGCTTGCGCCAGCGGATGCCCGCGTCGATGAACCCGTCGAGGTCGCCGTCGAAGACCGCGGTCGGGTTGCCGGTCTCGTGCTCCGTGCGCAGGTCCTTGACCATCTGGTAGGGGTGCAGGACATAGGAGCGCATCTGGTCGCCCCAGGAGCCGGCCACGTCGCCGCGCAGGGCGTCCATCTTCGCCGCCTCCTCGGCCCGTTTGACCGCCAGCAGCTTGGCCTTGAGCACGCCCATGGCGGTCGCCTTGTTCTGGATCTGCGAGCGCTCGTTCTGGCAGGAGACCACGATGCCGGTCGGGATGTGGGTCAGGCGCACCGCCGAGTCGGTCGTGTTGACGCCCTGGCCACCGGGGCCGCTGGAGCGGTACACGTCGACGCGCAGCTCGTCGTCGGGGATCTCGACATCGTCGGTCTGCTCGACGACCGGCACGACCTCCAGCGCCGCGAACGAGGTCTGGCGGCGGCCCTGGTTGTCGAAGGGGCTGATCCGCACGAGCCGGTGGGTGCCCGACTCGACGGACAGTGTGCCGTACGCGAACGGGGCCTTGACCGCGAACGTGGCCGACTTGATGCCGGCCTCCTCGGCGTAGGAGGTGTCATAGACGTCGGTCTCGTAGCCGTGCCGTTCCGCCCAGCGCAGATACATCCGCAGGAGCATGTCGGCGAAATCGGCCGCGTCCACCCCGCCGGCGCCGGCGCGAATGGTCACGAGCGCCTCACGGGCGTCATATTCGCCGGAGAGCAGGGTGCGCACCTCGAGGTCCGAGATCGACCTCGTCAGCCCGGCGATCTCGTCGGCGACCTCGCCGAGCGACGAGGAGTCGCCCTCGGCCTCGGCCAGCTCGAGCAGGACCTGGGCGTCGTCCAGCCGCGACCGCAGCGACTCCAGCCGGTTGATCTCGCCCTGGACGTAGGACAGGCGAGACGTCACCTTCTGCGCGGCGACCTGGTCGTCCCACAGGTTGGGAGCCGACGCCTGCTCCTCGAGCGCGGCCTTCTCCTTGTGCAGGCGATCGAGGTCGAGGACCGCCTCGATGTTGCGCAGGGTGCCGTCGAGGTTCTTGAGGGATTCGGCGTGGTCCAGAGCAGTCACACATCAAGGGTACGCCGAGGCGCCCCCGACTATTTGCCGGGCGCGCTCTTGAGCCAGGTGAGTGCCGCCTTGTGATATCCGACCGCGAACTCCAGCGAGGCCGCGAAGAAGTCGTCGCCGGACTTCTTGGCCTCCTTGACCATTTCGCGCGCCTCGGTCAGCGCGGCATTGTGGTATTCGGCCGCGTGCGCATAGACGTCCTGCAGTTGCGTGGCGGACTGCTGCGCCCCGAATGCGACGCGCAGTGCCACCGGATTGCGCAGCGCCTCGCGGCCGGCCGGCTCGGAGAGCCACCGGGCGAAGGCGCGCTTGCCCGCCGGCGTGATCGCATAGGGCTGGCTGGAGCGGGCGCCGGGCTTGCCGAGCTTGACGTATCCGGAGTCGGCGAGGGCCGGCAGCTCCCGGTAGACCTGGCTGCGCGTCATGGACCAGTAGGGCCCGAGCCGGCGCTGCGCGGCCGCCATCAACTGGCCGCCCGTCATCGGTCCCTCGTGCAGGAGGCCGAGCAGCGCAGCCGCGGTCGCGTTGACTCCAGAATCCGCCATAGCCCCACGCTGTCATCTTTCGCCAGCACAGTCCAGCATTTCGGCAAATCCACTGTGAACTGTCGCGCTGCGACTGTCGAGTTAGGACAGCCGTACGGGGCTGCTCATTGCTTGAAGGTCGGGAATGCGGGCATCGACGGCATCGCGGGGAACGACGGCATCGGGTCGCCGAGGCCGGGCAGTCCGGTCTTCGTCGGCGCCGGCGTGCCGGGCTTCTTCGTCGGCTTCTGCTCGCCCGAACCCGGGTCGGCGGTCTGTCCGGGGTCGGCCGCCGTCTGGGTCTCCTCCGGCGTGGCGCTGACCGCGGGCGCGGCGCCGGCCGAGCTCGGCGCGGCGGGTGCCGGCGTGGTGGCGTTGACCCGCTTATCGCCCGTATTGTCGGTTTTCGGAGCATTGCCGGTCAAGAGCAGCGCGCCGACCGCCAGGATGACGACGAGCAGCAGGCCGCCGCCGATCGCGGCGAGGACCCGGCGCTGCTTCTTCTGCGTGTCGGGGCGGCCGGGCGTGTCGGACTCGCCGAACTCCTCGAACAGACGGTCGGCGGTCTCCTCCGGGGTCGCCGGGGCCGGCTGCGCGAACGGGACAAAAGGTGCAATCGGAGCAACCTGCGCAACCGGAGCGGTCGGCGGCTCGGGAGCCGCGACGATCTCCGTCGGCGGCTCGTCGGCGACCGGCGCGGACTCGAAGCGCAGCTCCGTCGGCGGCTCGCCGGTGGACGCGGCCCGCTGCGGCGGGATCATCATCTCGGCCGCGTCCGGACCGGCCCACAGGGGCGTCCCGGCCGCGACGGCCTCGATCGCCGGGTCGGCGGCCGAAGGACCCTCCTCGGCGGCCGAGGAACTCTCCTCGACTTGCGAAGGGCCCTCCCCGGCTTCCGCGGCAGGAGCCTGCTCGGACGGTACCGCTGCCGAAATGACCTGCGTGGGAACCTCGGCGACGCCGTGGGGCTCGGTGGGCTGCTCCCCGATCGGCACCGCCATCATCAGCGCGGCGGACGCGGCCGCCGGCGAGGTCGGGGCGGTCGGCAGCGGCACCCAGTCGACGCGCCGGACCGGCGCCTGCATGGGCGCGGTCAGCTCGGCCGAGCGCTGCCAGAACGTGACGGCCTCGGCGGGCAGCCGCGGCAGCGGCTCGAACCCGTCGAGGGCGCCCTCGGCCGCGCGGAGGCGCCCGACGATCGACGCCGCCGTCGGCCGCATGCGCGGGTCGATCTCCATGCACGCCTCGATCACCGGCCAGAGCGCGGCCGGCATCCCGGGCGGGGGCACCGGCACGCAGTCGGCGTGGCGGCGCAGGACGTCGTTGGGCGAGCCGCCACGGTACGGGCTGCGGCCGCAGATCAGCTCGAAGAGCACGACGCCGAGCGCGTACACGTCGGCGGCCGGGCTCGGCGAGCCCCCGGCCACGACCTCCGGCGCCACGTACTCGGGCGTGGCGTGCGTCGGCCCCGCCGGACGGTCCAGGCGCCGTGCGACGCCGAAGTCGGCGAGGCGCACCGGCCCGCCGTCGGTGGGCACGAGCAGGTTCCCCGGCTTCACGTCGCCGTGGACGATGTTGTTCGCGTGCACGTACGCGAGCGCGTCGGCGACCTGCGCGACCACCTCGGCCGCGACCGCGGGCGGCAGCGGGCCCTCGGCGCGCAGCCGGCGGCGCAGGTCCGGCCCGGCGACGAGCTCCATGGCGATCGCGAGCACGTGCTTGTCGCTGACCAGGTTCTTGACCCGGATGACGGAGGGGTGCTCCAGCCCGGCGAGCAGCTCGGCCTCGCCGAGGAAGCCGTCCTTGAGCTCGGCCACCTCGGCGGCCTCGGCCCGCAGCACCTTGACCGCGACCCACTCGCCGGCCTGCGTGTCGTACGCGCGCCAGACCGCGCCGATCGCGCCCCGGGCCACCTCCGACTCGAGCCGGTAGCGGTTGCCCAGGATCGTCTTCGCGCCCGTGACCGTCTTCATGACCGTCCCTCCCCTTACCCCGAGACGGTAGGCGAGGGCCGCCACGCCGCGGCTCCCCCGCCGGGCCGGATGGCACAAACCGGGGAGTCGGCTACATCCGGCTGCGCAGCTCCCACAGCTCGGGGTAGAACCGCAGCTCGACGCGGGAGCGCAGGTACGCCCCGCCGACGCTGCCGCCCGTGCCCGCCTTGGTGCCGATCTGGCGCTCGGCCATGAGCACGTGCCGGGCCCGCCACATCGACCAGGCCTGATCGTGGGCGAGCATCGCCTCGGCGAGATCCCACAGGGGGCCGTAGCGCTCCCGGTCCCGCGAGATCGCCAGCAGCGACTCGACGCGCTGCTCGGCGTCGCCGACCGCGAAGCCGTGCTGGCCGAGCATGGCCAGGAACGCCTCCCACAGGCTCGGCTCGGCCAGCCGCCGCTCCAGCCGGGCCCGCTCGAGCTCCGACAGACCGCGGAAGCGCTGCAGGAACGTGTAATCCTTCAGCCCGGACAGGAACTCGATCTCGCGGAACTGCGCGGACTGGAACCCCGAGGCCGGGGACAGCTTGCTGCGGAAGCGCAAAAAGTCCTGCGGGGTCATGGTGTCGATGATGTCGACCTGACCCACGAGCACCCGCTGGATCGACAGGCACCGCTCGAGCCGGACCCGGGGCAGATACGTCTCACCGCCCAGCAGGCGATCCCGCGCGTCCTCGAGCTCGTGCAGCACCAGCTTGAACCACAGCTCGTACACCTGATGAATCGTGATGAAGAGCAGCTCGTCGTGCGCGGGCGGGCTGGACTCGGGAACCTGGGCCTCGAGCAACGCCGACAGACGAAGATAGTCACCGTACGTGAGGCGGCCGCCCTGCTCCCCGAAATGCGCATCGGTCCAGTTGCCGGCGGCGCTGCCGGCAGATTCGTTGGTCACCAACCCACGCTATAAGGTCACCAGTCGTGGCGAGAGGCGCACTGGTCCGGTGGCTGCAGGGTCTCGATGCTTCGGAGCTGGGCGAGCTGCTGCGCCGCCGCCCCGATGCCCTCACCGCCCCGTCCCCCGGCGACCTCACGGCGCTGGCCGCCCGCCTGTCCACGCGCACCGCGGTCACCGACGTCGTGGCCACGCTCCCGCTGCCGGCCCTGCAGGTCCTCGAGACCCTGGCCGCGCTGGGCGAGCCGCCGATCCCGCGCGCCCGGCTGGCCGACGAGCTGAACCTGGCCCCCGACGACTCCTCCCTGGACGCGACCCTGCGCGTGCTGAGCCAGCGCGCGCTCGTCTGGCCCGAGGGCGACGACCTGTGGGTCTCGACGGGCCTGGCGCTCGAGCCCACGCCGGAACGCGAGTTCGATCCGATTCCCCCCGCGCCCGCGCTGGGCCCCGCCGACCGGGGCGCCATCCGAACCGCCGCCGGAGAGTCCGCGGCGGCCCTGCTCGACCACGCGGCCGCCCTGCTCACGGAGGCCTCCGAACATCCCCTGGCCCGCCAGCGCAACGGCGGCGTGGCGGCGCGCGAACTCGCCCGGCTGGCCGCGGAACTCGGCCTCGATGAGCCCCTCGTGGCGCATTTCGCGGATGTCGTACTACAAGCAGGCCTCCTGGCCCCCGACGGCGCCCACCTGGTGCCGACCACCACAGCGCTCACCGACGAACCGGCGCCCGATCGCCTGGCCCGGCTGCTGTCGGGCTGGTGGTCGGGCCCGCCCCTGCGCCGCGTCGTGATCCGCGTGCTGCACGACCTGCCGCCGGACACCGCCGTACACGGCGCCGAGTCCCTGGCGCCGCTGGTGCGCTGGACCGCTCCCCTGCCCGCACGCGCCGTGTCCGCTCCCCCTCCCCTCCGCGTGGTCCCGCCGCCCTCCTCGCCTTCGTCGCCCGCACGCACGGGGTCGCTCTCCTCTTCCGCTCCCCCACCCCTCCGCGTAGTGCCGCCGCCCTCGTCGCCTTCTTCGCCCGAGCGCCCGGGGTCGCTCTCCTCTTCCGAGCGCCCGGGGTCCCCCTCGTCGCCCACGCGCACTGGGTCGTCCTCCTCGCCCACGCGCACTGGGTTGTCCTCCTCGCCCCCGCGCACTGGGTCCCCCTCGTCGCCCGCGCGCACTGGGTCGTCCTCGTCGCCCGATCGCGCGACGTCTGGGCGCGCGGGGTCGACGCTTGAGGATGCGGTGAGCGGGATCGTGGCCGAGGCGACGCTCCTCGGCGTGTGCGTGATGATCGAGCCGGACGCGTTCGCGATCAGCCCGCTGGGCCGCGCCCTGGCCGACGGCCGCCCGCTCGCCGAGGTGGCCGAGCGCCTCCTGCCCGCACCATCCCTGCGGGTGACACCCGCGGCGAGCGTGATCGTCTGCGAGGACATCCCCCTCCTGGACGGGGTGGTAGCGGCTCTAGAGCTCGAACGCCTGGCCCCCACCATCGCCGCCTCGTCCTTGCCCGTCCCGTCGCTGCTGGCCGCACTCCGGGACTTGGGCCACCGAGCCAAACAGTCGGGCCCGAAGGTCACCGTGCGCCGCTCCGCTCCCGCAGCGCTGGGCACACGCCGCCCCAAGCCGACCGTGGACCCGGGCGAGCTGGCGCGCCGCCTGGCCGTACCGATGCAGCGAGGCGCCTCACCCCTCGAACAGATCCGCCATCGAGCCCCACAGCTACGCCCGGAGCAGGCACAACTGCTGGCAGACGCGGTCGAGCACGGCACCCCGATCTGGATCCGCTACGTGGACGCGAACGGCCGCGCCTCGGAGCGCGTGATCGAGAACGCCGAACTGTCAGGCACGGTGATCGAGGCCTGGTGCCGCCTACGCCGCGACGATCGAGCCTTCACCCTGGACAAGATCGTCGCCGTAGCCCGCCCCCGCCACTAGCACGCACGCCTCCCACAGCCCCGGCGCACCCAACATCCAGCCGCATCGAACACCACCTCGGGCTTCGCGGATGCGCCGGAAGCATCTGTCCGCAGACGGACCTCACACAGCCGCACGCCCACACACAGGAATGCCGCACACGAGCCCAGCCGATAGCGCGCCACAGGGCTGCGAGTAGCGGGCCACAGGGCTGCGAGTAGCGGGCCACAGGGCTGCGAGCGGGGCGCACGCGCACGGGTCGGACGTGGGTGCGTGGCGCGCGGGCCGAACGCCAGCGCTCCGCATGGCCGGACGCGGCCGAACGCGGGTGCGCCGTGCGCGGGCCAGACGCGGGTGCGCCGTGCGCGGGCCAGACGCGGGTGCGCCGTGCGCGGGCCAGACGCGGGTGCGCCGTGCGCGGGCCGGACGTGAGACCGGCCCGCGGTGGCCTGGGGCACGAGGTCAGCCCATGTGCGGGTAGCGGTGGTCGGTCGGCGGGACGAAGGTCTCCTTGATCGTGCGCGGGGAAGTCCAGCGCAGCAGGTTGTACCAGGACCCGGCCTTGTCGTTGGTCCCCGAGGCCCGCCCGCCGCCGAAGGGCTGCTGCCCCACCACGGCCCCGGTCGGCTTGTCGTTGATGTAGAAGTTGCCGGCCGCGAAGCGCAGGGCGTGCGTGGCCCGGTCGACGGCGGCCCGGTCGGTGGCGAAGATCGAACCCGTCAGCGCGTAGGGCGCCGCGGACTCCGCCTGGGTCACGACCGCCTCGAAGTCCGCGTCGGCGAAGACGTGCACCGCGAGGATCGGGCCGAAGTATTCGGTCGTGAACACCTCGTGCTCCGGATCGGTGCACTCGACGATCGTCGGGCGCACGAAGAAGCCCTCGGAGTCATCGGCAGTGCCACCGGCGACCACCGTGCACGAGGACGAGTTCTTGATCCGGTCCAGCGCCGCGGCGTGCCGGTCGAAGGCGCGCTGGTCGATTACCGCGCCGCCGAAGTTCGTGAAGTCGGTGACGTCGCCGTAGGCGAGGGAGTCCGCGGTCGCCACGAGCTCGTCCTTGATCCGCGACCACAGGCTGGCCGGCACGTAGGCGCGTGAGGCCGCCGAGCACTTCTGCCCCTGGTACTCGAACGCGCCCCGCACCAGCGCCGTAATCAGCGCCGCCGGGTCGGCCGACGGGTGGGCGATCACGAAGTCCTTGCCGCCGGTCTCGCCGACGACGCGGGGGTAGGAGCGGTACACGTTCTCGGCGACGGTCCGGTTCAGCTTGCGGAACACCGCGGTCGAGCCGGTGAAGTGGATGCCGGCCAGGTCCGGATCGGCCAGCGCGACCTCGGAGACGGCGAGCCCGTCGCCGGTGACGAGGTTGATCACGCCGGGCGGCAGGCCCGCGGCCTCGAACAGCCGCATCGTGTAGTGCGCGGCCAGCTGCTGGGTGGGCGAGGGCTTCCAGAGCACCGTGTTGCCCATCAGCGCCGGCGCGGAGGGCAGGTTGCCGGCGATCGCGGTGAAGTTGAAGGGCGTGATCGCGTAGACGAACCCCTCCAGCGGGCGGTGGTCGAAACGGTTCCACACGCCGGCCGAGGAGCGGGGCTGGTCGGCGAGGATCTGCTGCCCGAAGTACACATTGAATCGCAGGAAATCGATGAGTTCGCAGGCGCTGTCGATCTCGGCCTGGATCGCGGTCTTGGACTGCCCGAGCATCGTGGCGGCGTTGAGTGTGTCCCGCCACGGGCCGCTGAGCAGGTCGGCGGCGCGCAGGAACACGGCGGCGCGCTCGGCATAGGGCAGGTCCCGCCAGGCGGGGGCGGCGCGCTTGGCCGCGGCCACGGCCCGGGCGGCGTCGTCGGTGGTCGCGTTGTGCGTCACACCCAGGACGTGCCGGTGGCGGTGCGGCTGCACGACGTCGATCGGCTCACCGGCGGCCATCCGTCGCTCGCCGTCGATCGTCATCGTCAGCTCGTGCCGCTCGCCGGCCAGCTCGCCGAGGCGGCGCTGCAGGCTCGCCCGTTCCGGGGTGTCGGGGGCGTATCCGCGGACCGGCTCGTTTACGGGCTCGGGCACGGTGATCAAGGCATCCATGAGGGTCTCCCACGTCGTCTCGGCAGCGTTGGCGAGGTCTTTCCCATCCTCCCACGCACTCACGGACTGCTCGAAGTTGTCCACAGGCGGGCTCCAAAAGGAACTCGCGTACGCTGCAGATCGTGGGTGCGAAGCGTGCTGCGGTGGCGGAGCCGGCAGTGGAGACGTGGCGGCCGGCGCGTGCGGTGTTCGTGGCCGCGTTCGCGCTCGTGCTGCTGTTCCTGACGCTCTTCTCGGCGTACGGGCACGTCCCCGACGCCGCCGTCGCCGCGCTGGTGCTGCCGGGCGTGCTGACCCCGACGCTGATCGCCGGGGCGGCCGTCGGAGTCCTGGCCGTCGGGCGTTTCGCGGCCGAGGCCGGGGCGCGCGGGCGGCTGCTGTACGGCGCCCTCGGCGGCCTGCCCGTCGGGCTGCTCGCGATGGGCGGGATGCTCGCGGCGTACCACTCGGGCCCCTCCGTGGCCTACGTCGCCGTCACGGTGGCCGTCACCGGGGTGCTGGGCGGCCTCATCGCCGCGGCGCACCCGATCAGCGCGGTCGCGGCCGGCGCGGCGGCGGGCGTGCTGGCCTCGGCGATCGGGCTCCTGGCGGCGTACTTCCAGAACGACCTCGCCGACCTCTTCGGCAACCGGGAGACGGTCGGGAGCATGGCCGACGCGGCGTACCGGCTCCAGCTCACGACCTCGATCGCCTCCGGCATCGCGGCCGGCGCCATGGCCTTCGGCTACCTGCGGCGCACCGGGCTCGCACTGCCGTGGCCGTCGTACCCGCTGGCCGGGGCCTTCCCCGGGCTGCTCACCCTCGCGGCGGCGCTGGTCGGCTGGATCGGCGCTCTGCCGCTGTCGCACGCGGTGGCAAAGCAGAGCGAATTCGACGCGGCGATCATCGCCAACCGGCTCCCCGAGCAGGTCAACCACGGGCTGATCCTGCTGTTCGCGGGCGCGTTCGTGGCGATGATCCTGGTCGGGCGCACCCTCAAACGCGCTTAGGCCCGGTCGACGAGCTGGTCGAGCTCGGAGGGGTCATACCATTCCAGCTCGTGATCCTCGGCGCCGTCCACAGTGAACTGCGCATCCGGGTCGCCCGCCTCCGCCTCCTCGACCACATCGGCCGCCGCGGCGACGTCGGCCTCGGCGTCGTGGCCGTCCACATGGATCGCGGCCACGGTGCGCAGCGCGATCTTCCCGGAGATCTCGACGTTGCTCGAGCCGAGATCGAGCCCGTTCATCTTCACCATCGCGCCCGGCAGGTCGGCCGAGAGCACGACCCGGCGCCGAGGCGCCTTCGCGTCGTGCCGCAGCAGCCGCAGACCGCTCTGGGCGGCACGCGTGAAGGCGACGTACTCCAGCTCCTCCTCGTCGCCCTCGGCGTACCACTCCCGCAGCGAGGGCGTGACCGCGTGCGCCTCGGTCGGCGGCGGCAGCTCGCCACTCTCCCGCAGCACGGTGAGCTGAGCGAGCGTCGCGGGCAGGTACACGCGCGTGAGGTCCGTCGTCACGCTTCCTTGTACTACACCCTTGCCCGGGTTTCGACACGCATGTCGGGCGTGTCGGACCGATTCGTCGTAACCAGTGCTAAGCGAACGGTGGCAAACTGAGGCGATGGAGCCGCGATTCCTGCTCATGGCCGATGTTGCCGAGCAGTTGAACGTGTCTGCCTCGCAGGTGTACCACATGGTGCGCAGCGGGGAGCTGCCGGCGATCAAGGTCGGCGGACGCGGCCAGTGGCGCATCGAGCGGAGCAAGCTCGAGGAGTACATCGAGCGCAAGTACGCGGAGACGGCCGAGTGGGTGCGCAGCAACCCCCTCGTCGATCCCTCTCCAGACCTCGACTGACCTGCGCCTTTACGCCTTTCGCCACTTTCCATATTTCGCTCGTACCGCCTGAATCGGTCACGGCAGTCCCGCGCGCGCGAAAGGACGAGTCGGTCTTAACCGCCCATACCCCGCCATAAGCCCCCGCAGCATTCTTGACGGCACCGCGCCCCCTCGATACAACGGTTCCTGAAGGCAAACGAAAGCAAACGCAAGCATCGGGGGGCTTCTCATGACGGTGTCGACCGAGCAACGTCCGGGCAGCGGCTCACGCGGCGGATCCGCGGCCACCCGCAGCGGCAACGGCAGCGCCGCTCACACGACCACGGCCGCCCGCAGCGGCAACGGCAGGTCCGCTCGCATGACCACGGCCGCCCGCGACGGCACCGCCCCTCGAAGAAGCCCCGCGATCCGAGACAGCGACGCTCCTCCACGGAAGAGAACGGCCCGAGGAGGTGCCGCCGGCGGCGACGACGCTCCGGCTCGCGACGATGCCGCCCATCTCCGGGCCGGCCCCGTTCAGCGACGCAGGGCCGGCTTGCGAGCCGTCCCGAGTCGCGCCCCGTCCGCCGACTCCGGCCGCGGCTCGGACGACGGGGTAGACCGCGACGATGGCCATGAGCGACGGCCGGCACTCAGCGCCGTCCCACGCATAGCCGATACCTCACCGACGCGGCGCCGGGCCGGCGATACGCGCACCAGAGCGAGCCGAAGCCCCGAGGTCCGCGGCCTGCGGACCAGCGCGAGGCCGACCCCGGGCGCCCCCGCCGTCATCCTGCGCCTGCCCCCGCCGCTGGACCCGCCGATCGTCAATCCGCCGCCCGAGCCGCCGCGCCCGCTCGGCTACACGATGGAGCCGCTGCCGTTCGACTGGCCGCCCGGCTCCGCTCCCGCGCCCCGGCCGCCGGTGCGCGCGCCCAGGCTCCCGGCCGCCCCGCCGCAACCGACCGTGCGATCCGACTCGTATCAGGCCGTCAAGCGCTTCGCCGCCATGTGCGTGGAGATCCTCAACGGCTACCGCCCGCCGAGCCAACTCCGCCCCCTGGCCCACCCACAGAAGTTCGGGGACGTCAGCGATCAGGTGCTGCGCCGGACCGTTCGCATCCGCATGAACCCCAGCCACGCCGCACGCAAGGGCGCCCTCGTCCGCGTCCGCCGCGTGCTCGTGACCGAACCCCTGGCCGGCGTGGCCGAAGGCGTGGTCGTGCTCGAGCACGGCACGTCGAGCTGGGCCATGGCCGTGCGCTTCGAGAAGGCCAACCGCCCCAACTTCGG
Organism: Dactylosporangium thailandense; assembly: GCF_059739745.1. Taxonomy (NCBI): domain Bacteria; kingdom Bacillati; phylum Actinomycetota; class Actinomycetes; order Micromonosporales; family Micromonosporaceae; genus Dactylosporangium; species Dactylosporangium thailandense. The sequence continues at coordinate 10,909,630 of NZ_AP029195.1, read as the reverse complement.
CGTATTCGGCTGGGTCTGCACCCTGGTCCAGGTCCTCTGAGCCACCTCACCCGCGACGGCGAGGTCCGGGCCGCTCCGATCACGGGGCCGAGCGGCCCGACCCCGTCAACGCTCCCGCCGCTCGTGGCTCCGGGGAGGGACAGCACACGAGCGGCGGCTCCGGAGGGCGGTCGTCCCGGATTCGGTGGGCCGGGACAACCCCTCCAAGGCGGCCATCGCGCCCAATCGTGCCGGGGCGCGATGGCCGCCGCCCACCACGCGTACCCCCGGTGTGCTCGGTAGCTCGATGAAGCGGCGGGTGCACTGGGTTCCAACCACCACCAATGGCGCGGCCGCCGCGGGTCGAATGGGCCCGGCCCGCGGCGGCCGCCTACAACCGAAGACCACCGCGCTGGACGCGGCCGCCGCATTTCCCCCAGAGCCCATGCGGCGGCCGCCCTCCCCTTCACCGACCGATTCACTCGTAATGAACAGCTCGACGGTCCGCCGTGCACTCGCGCACCCAGCTGACCCTCGAACCCGGCGAGCGTCACAAATCCCGCCCCGACAACCCCGAACCCGCCCGGCGAACCCCACGAACCCGAACCCGCTCGGAGAGCGCCCCGAACCCGGAACGCACCCGGCCGCTGGTCAGCACCGCGAACTCCGCGCCCGCCCGTCAGCACCCACGAACCCCGCCCTCGCTCGGCAAGTGCCACGGACCCGGAACCCGCCCGGCCAGCGCATGAACCCCAACGCGCCCGACGAGCGCTGCGAATTCCAGGCCGGCCGGATGAGCACCACGACGCCAAGCGCCCGCAACTGCGCATCCGCAGCGTGCAACCCGCGGCCCAGCGCCAGAGCCGAAGCCCGGGCGAGAGCCGCGCCCGCACAAACGCCGAAGCCCGCGCTGGGGCCAGAGCCGAGCGCCCGAACCCGCACGAGAGTCCGAGCCGGCACAAGAACAAGAGCCGAGCGCCCAAACCGCGAGCCCGCAGTTGAACCAGAGCCGAGCGCCCAAACCGCGAGCCCGCGCTTGAACCAGAGCCGAACGCCCAAACCGCGAGCCCGCGCTTGAACCAGAGCCGAACGCCCAAACCGCGAGCCCGCGCTTGAACCAGAGCCGAGCGCCCGAACCCGAGCCGCGGTACGGGCCAGAGTTCAGCGGCCGAGCCGGAGTCCAGGTCAGAGGTCAGCGCCAGAAGCCGACAGGTGTCGCGACCGGATGTGGGCCCAAAGAAGCGGGCGCTCCCTGGCGAACCAGGGAGCGCCCGTTTCGGTAGCGCAAAAGGGGGCCGGGTTAGGCGGGGCCGCCCGGGGCGCCGTGGCAGCGCTTGTACTTCTTGCCCGAGCCGCACGGGCACGGCGCGTTGCGCGACGGGCCGTTGCTCGCCGCCGCCTGGCCCGGTGAAGGCTTGCGCGCGCCCGCGTTCGGCGCCGGCGGACCCGAGCGGCGGGCCGAGGGCGACGGCCGCTGGCCCGCGGCCGAGCCGTTGGCACCGCTGGCGCCGCTGCCGAGGCCGAGGGCCGGGGCCTGCTCCTGCTCGATGACGACCCCGGACTCGCCGGCCGCGCCGTCGATGGTCGGGGCGGAGTACTGGAGGGCGCGGGGGGGCGCGGCTTCCGCCGAGGCCCTTCGCGCGGATCTCGACGTGCGGCTCCGGCAGCGGCACGGCAGGAGTCTCCTCGTCCGCCTCGGCGGCCACGGGCTCCTCCACCGCCTCCTCGACGTGGACCTCGAGGTTGAAGAGGAAGCCGATCGCCTCCTCCTTGATGCCCTCCTGCATCTGCTGGAACATGTCGAAGCCCTCGCGCTGGTACTCGACCACGGGGTCGCGCTGCGCGTAGGCGCGGAGGGTGATGCCCTCCTGCAGGTAGTCCATCTCGTAGAGGTGCTCGCGCCACTTACGGTCGATGACGTTGAGCAGCACCTGACGCTCGAGCTCGCGAACGGCCTCGGCGCCGAGCTCCTCCTCGCGGCGGTCGTACGCGCTGTGGGCGTCCTCGATGAGCTGGACGCGCAGGAATTCGGGGTCGAGCTGGCCGCCCGCCTCCTCCTCGAGGTCCTCGATCGTGACGCCGACCGGGTAGAGCTGCTTGAGGCTGGTCCACAGCTGCTCGAGGTCCCAGTCCTCGGAGGTCTCGCCGAGGGAGGTGGCGCCGACGACGTAGGCGCCGATGACGTCGTCGATCATGTTGCGGACCTGCTCGCTGAGGTCCTCGCCGTCGAGCACGCGCTTGCGCTCGGCGTAGATGACCTTGCGCTGCTTGTTGAGCACCTCGTCGTACTTCAGAACGTTCTTGCGGATCTCCGCGTTCTGCGCCTCGATCTGGGTCTGCGCGCTCTTGATCTGGCGCGTGACCATCTTCGACTCGATCGGCACGTCCTCGGGGATGTTGAACCGGTCCATGACGGCCTCGACCGCGCTGGCGCGGAAGCGGCGCATGAGCTCGTCCTGCAGCGAGAGGTAGAAGCGCGACTCGCCGGGGTCGCCCTGCCGGCCGGAACGGCCGCGGAGCTGGTTGTCGATGCGGCGGGACTCGTGCCGCTCGGTGCCGAGCACGTAGAGGCCGCCGGCGTCGGTGACCTCGTCGGACTCCTCCTCGACCAGCTTCTCGAACTCGGGCAGGATCTCCGCGAACGCCTTCTCGTACTCCTCCGGCGTCTCGTCCTCGGTGATCCCGCGCTGGCGCAGCTCGGCGTTGGCGAGGTATTCCGCGTTGCCCCCGAGCAGGATGTCGGTGCCACGGCCGGCCATGTTGGTCGCGACCGTCACCGCGCCCTTGCGGCCGGCCTGCGCGACGATCTCCGCCTCCTTGGCGTGGAACTTCGCGTTCAGCACGGCGTGCGGGACACCCTTGCGGCGCAGCAGCTGGGACAGCAGCTCGGACTTCTCGACGGAGACGGTGCCGACGAGGATCGGCTGGCCGAGGCTGTGGCGCTCGACGATGTCCTCGACGACGGCGTTGTACTTCGCCTTCTCCGTCTTGTAGATCACGTCGGGGTGGTCCACGCGGATCATCGAGCGGTGCGTCGGGATGGAGACCACGCCCACGCTGTACACCTTGTTGAACTCCGCGGCCTCCGTCTGCGCCGTTCCGGTCATGCCGGAGAGCTTGCCGTAGAGGCGGAAGAAGTTCTGCAGGGTGATCGAGGCAAGGGTCTGGTTCTCCTGCTTGATCTCGACGCCCTCTTTGGCCTCGATGGCCTGGTGCATGCCCTCGTTGTAGCGCCGGCCGTGCAGGATGCGGCCGGTGAACTCGTCGACGATGAGGACCTCGCCCTCGTTGACGACGTAGTCCTTGTCGCGCTTGTAGAGCTCCTTGGCCTTGATCGCGTTGTTGAGGTATCCGACCAGGGGCGTGTTCACCGACTCGTACAGGTTGTCGATGCCCAGCTGGTCCTCGACCTTGGCGACGCCGCGCTCGGTGACGGAGATGGTCCGCTTCGACTCGTCGACGTCGTAGTCGGCCTCGCCCTCCTTGCCCCGCTTGAGGCGGTTCACCACGCGGGCGAACTCCTGATACCACCGGGCGGACTGCTCGGCCGGGCCGGCGATGATCAGCGGGGTGCGGGCCTCGTCGATGAGGATCGAGTCGACCTCGTCGACGATCGCGAAGTTGTGGCCCCGCTGCACGAGCTCGTCGCGCGACCAGGCCATGTTGTCGCGCAGGTAGTCGAAGCCGAACTCGTTGTTCGTGCCGTAGGTGATGTCGCACGCATAGGCGGCCTTGTGCGCGCTGGAGGGCTGGTTGGGCAGCACCGTGCCGACGGTGAGGCCGAGGAAGCGGTGGACCCGCCCCATCCACTCGGCGTCGCGCTGGGCCAGGTAGTCGTTGGTGGTGACGACGTGCACGCCCTTGCCGGACAGCGCGTTGAGGTAGGCCGGGAGCACACAGGTGAGGGTCTTGCCCTCACCGGTCTTCATCTCGGCGATGTTGCCGTAGTGCAGGGCCGCGCCGCCCATGATCTGCACGTCGTAGTGGCGCTGGCCGAGCACCCGGGAGGCCGCCTCGCGCGCGACCGCGAACGCCTCCGGCAGGATGTCGTCCAGCGTCTGACCGTCGGCGAGCCGCTCCTTGAACTGCTCGGTCATGCCGGCGAGCTCTTCGTCGGTCAGGTCGGCATACTCGTCCTCCAGCGAGTTGACGGCGTCGGCGACGGCCTTCAACTTGCGCACCATCCGGCCCTCGCCGGCGCGGAGGATCTTCTCGAAAATCGACACGGGTCAGCGCTCCCTCAAACGTCTGCGACCCATCGTAGGCGGCTTTCCCGCCGACCTGCCGCCCCTGCCTGGCTACTCTTCGGACACTAACCCCCATACTAGGACAAATCACCCGAGGTACCGAGGAAATATCCGTCTCAGGGCGCCGAACGATACGGCAGGATCGGCGTTCATGGACCCGATCGAACTCGCCACCGGTGACGGGCTCGTCCTGCGCGCCTGGCAGCCCGAGGACGCCGTGGACGTCTTCCGGGCGTGCCAGGACCCGCTCATCCAGCGCTGGACCATGGTGCCCGTCCCCTACCTGCTCAAGCACGCCGAGGACTTCACCGGGCCGGTCACCCGGACGGCGTGGGCGGAGCAGACCTCAGCCCCGCTGGGGGTCTTCGACGCCCGCTCGGGTGAACTGCTCGCCTCGGCCGGGCTGGTCGTGCTGGACAAGGCCGGCGGCAACGCGGAGCTCGGCACCTGGGTGGCGCCGTGGGCGCGGGGCCGCCGGGTGGCCGAGCGCGCCGGGCGCGCGGTCGCGCACTGGGCGTTCGAGGTGCTGGGGCTGCGCCGGCTGACCTGGCGCGCCGAGGTGGGCAACCACGCCTCCAAGCTCACCGCCGAGCGGATCGGGTTCACCTTCGACGGGGTCGCGCGCGCCGCGCTGCCCGCGCGCGGGGGCGGCTTCGTCGACGGCTGGCACGGCGTGCTGCTGCCGGGCGAGGTCTGCGACACCCCGCCGGCCTGGGTGGCGCCGGGCGGCCCGGGCGCGCGACGGGCCCAGGCGCTCAGCCACCCGCCCGGCCGCCTGCCGGCCGGCCCGTGCACGCTGCGCCTCCTGCGGGAGAGCGACCTGGACGACGTCGTGGCCACCTTCCGCGACCCGGGCACCGTGCAGTGGACCTCGATCCCGTTGGACTACCGCCCCGAGCAGGGCCTGGACTTCATCCGCCACGCGTACCCGGCGATGTGGCTGCGCGGCACGGGCGTCGGCTTCGCGTTCGCCGACGGCGACGACCGCTTCGCCGGCACCGTCGACCTGCGCATCAGCGCGCTGGACCCGGTGACGGCCGAGGTCGGGTACTCCGCGGCACCCTGGGCGCGCGGGAAGGGCTACACCACGGAGGCCGTGCGGGCCGCGTGCGCCTACGGTTTCGAGCGTCTGGCGCTGGGCCGCATCGTGTGGCGCGCGCACGTGGGCAACAACGCGTCCCGCCGGGTGGCGGAGAAGGTGGGGTTCGAGGTGGAGGGCGTGCAGCGCGACAGTTGCGTCCAGCGCGGCGAGCGCGTGGACGGCTGGGTGGCCACGCTGCTGCCGGGGGACCTCACATGAGCGTCGAGCTGCGGCAGTGGCGCCCCGAGGACGCCGAGACCATCGTCGCCGCCGTCAACGACCCGACGACGCGGCGGTACCTGCCGATGCTCCCGGACCCGTACACCCGCACGGACGCGCTGGACTTCATCGAGCGCGGCGCCAACGAGCGCGCGGTGATCGACGGGGCCACCGGCGAGGTGCTCGGCTGCATCGGCTTCATCCCGCGCGGCCCCGGCGTCGCCTCGGTCGGCTACTGGGTCAGCCCGGCGGCGCGCGGGCGCGGGGTCGCCTCGGCCGCGCTCGGGCGGCTGAGCCGGGAGCTCTTCAAGGGCGAGTTCCATCGGCTGTACCTCGAGATCGAGGCCGAGAACATCGCCAGCCAACGGGTCGCGGTGACGGCCGGCTTCATCCGCGAGGGCATCGCGCGCGGGGGCGGGCGGCGGCCGGACGGCTCGCGGTTCGACATGGTGATCTGGGCGCTGCTCGACGACGATCCGGTCGGCCCGAGCCCGCGGGCGCTGCCCGATCTGCCCGGGGGCCGGCTCACCGACGGCGTGGTGACCCTGCGGCCCCTGGTGCCGGCCGACGCCGGCCCGACGTACACCTTGCGGATCCGGCCCGACGTGAGCGGAAGGTCCGTCGCCGCCGCCCCGCTGGACCTGGCCGTGGTCGAGCGCCACTGCGCCGAGGCCGCCTCGAAATGGCTGGCCGGGCAGCGGGCCGAGCTCACCATCCGCCGGGCGTCGGACGACGAGTACCTCGGCGAGATCGCGCTGTTCTACTTCGAGCCCGCGCTGCGGGAGGCGATGATCGGGTACAGCCTCACGCCCGAGGCGCGCGGCCACGGGTACGCATCGCGGGCCGCCCGCCTGGTCACCGACTGGGGCTTCGAGATCGGCATGGCCCGCATGGTCGCCGGCACCGCCGTGGACAACGTGGCCTCCCAGCGTGTGCTGGAGGCGGCCGGGTACCACCGCGAGGCGCTCCAGCTCGCCCGCCTCCCCGGACCCGACGGAGAGCGAATCGACAACATCGCGTTCGCCAAGGTGCGCCCATCGGTCACCTGAACGTCACGTGACGTTGCCGTACGGCCTCTTTCGTAACATCTATGCGCCGTCGTGCAGTCATTTCCGGGGTGGGTGCCGCCGCCGGTGCGGCCGTGCTGCCCGCCGCCCTCGTCAGCCCCGCCTACGCCGTCGACACCGCCTCGGGCACCGCCTCCGCCACCGCGACCGACCGCCACCGCCCGGCCCGCCCGCTGGTCATCGGCCACCGGGGCGCCAGCGGCCACCGCCCCGAGCACACGCTGGCCTCCTACCGCCTCGCCATCGACCTCGGCGCCGACTACATCGAGCCCGACCTCGTGCCGACCAAGGACGGCCAGCTCGTCGCCCGGCACGAGAACGAGATCGGCGGCACCACGGACGTCTCGACGAAGCCGCAGTTCGCCTCGCGCAGGACCACCAAGACGATCGACGGGCTGACGGTGACCGGCTGGTTCACCGAGGACTTCACGCTCGCCGAGCTCAAGACCCTGCGCGCGGTCGAGCGGCTGCCCTCGGTGCGCCCGCACAACACCATCTACGACGGCCTGTTCGAGGTGCCCACGTTCCAGGAGGTCATCGACCTCGCCCGCGTGGAGGGCAAGCGCGTCGGGCGGACGATCGGCGTGTACCCCGAGACGAAGCACCCGACCTACTTCAACTCGATCGGCCTCGCGCTGGAGCCGCTGGTCGCCCGGGTCCTGAAGCGCAACGGCCTCGCCGGGCGCACGGCCGCCGTGTTCCTGCAGTCGTTCGAGCCGACGAGCATCAAGAAGCTGCGCGGTCTCGTGGACACCCCATCGGTCGTACTGCTCGACGCCACCGGGCAGCCCTTCGACTTCCGCACCAGCGGCGACCCCCGCACCTGGGCCGACCTCGCCAAGCCCGCGGGCCTGGACTACCTCAAGGCGTTCACGGACGGCGTCGGCGCCACGAAGAACCTCGTCGTCGCCCGCGACTCGGCCGGCAACCTGCTGGCGCCCACGCCGCTGATCGGCGACGCGCATGCGCGCGGCCTGAAGGTGCACGCGTGGACGTTCCGCAACGAGAACCAGTTCCTGCCGCTGAACCTGCGCACCGGCAACGACCCCAACGCCTGGGGCAACGTCCTCGAGGAGATCGGGGTCTTCCTGGCCGCCGGCCTCGACGGGCTCTTCGCCGACTACGCGGACACGGCGGCACTGGCCCGCGACCTGCACCTACAGGCCACGAACCGCTGAACCGCCCCGCGGCGCGGACGCCCGGCGCAGACGCGGACGCCCAGCGTGGGACGACCGTCGGCCCGCGCAGCTGCGCGGGCCGACGGTGAGGGGATTGGACAACCGGCCCCGGTGGGCCACCCGGGGCAGCGGACGGCCCACCGGGGCACGGTCGTGCTCGGTGTGATGCTCGACGACGATCCGGCGTCGAGCCCGACACAGATGTTCGGCGTGGGCTCCGGCTACATGCCGAGGCTCATGACGCCGTAGTCGTACGCACGGCGGCGGTAGACCACGCTCGGGCGTCCCGACTCCTTGTCGTTGAACAGGTAGAAGTCGTGGCCGAGCAGCTCCATGTGGAACAGTGCATCGTCCACGGTCATCGGCTCACCGGGGTGTTCTTTCTCGCGCACGATGTGCCACGGCTGGTCGTCGGCTTCCTCGATGAGCTCGAAGCCCTCGGCGCGCTCGGCCTGGACCGGCGTTTCGGCCCTGGTGGCGAGCGCGGTCGTGGTGTGCCGCTCGGGTGGCGTGAATGCGAGTGACGCGGTCGCGGCGGCGACGGACACCGGCGCGTGCCGGCCCCGGTGCACTCGCCGCCGATCTGCGGCGCGGCTCAGCCGGCTGTCAAGCTTGCTGATCGCGGCGTCCAGGGCGCTGTAGAAGTCGGCGGCGCAGGCCTCCGCTCGGATCACCGGACCACGTGAGTAGCACGTGATCTCGACTCGCTGGCAGTGATCGGATTGGCGCGGATTGCGCTCGTGAAACAACTCGACGTCGACGCGGATGAGCTTGTGGTCGTAGCGCTCGATCTTCTGCAGCTTGTCTGCCACGTGCTGCCGGTAGTGATCGGGCACCTCGACGTTGCGGCCCTTGACGACGATGTCCACTCCTGACCTCCCCCACGGGTTCTTCCAGAGAAACGGGTTCGGGTTTCGGTATCGAGACTCGGCCGGAACGCGCCTCCCCAGAGGCTGAGCCCACGCGGCACGCGACCGAACAGCGGGTGTCAGGTCCTCCCTTCGCGGCCTTCTCGCCGCGGCTCACCAGGAGCGCCGCCGTGGCGAGCATTGGTCGTCTCTCGACGTTAAACCGAGGACAGCCGCTAGTCACCCCCCGTTCAAAAGAACGGTCAGTTCCCCGCCCGAAACCCACCCCGAGGGATTACCCCACGCTACGCAGGAAGTAACATTCGGTATAAATCGACCAAATCGCGTGATCCACTACTGACGTAGCGTAGTGCCGCGTACCGTCCACCCGGCCCGCCGTCGTCCACTCAGCCGAGCCGAACCCCGCTGAACCACGCCGTCCGCCGGCACCCGCTCCGAGCCGTCCGCCACCCCCGGAGCCGAGCCATCCGCCGGCACCCGCCCCGAACCGTCCGCCGGCATCCGCTCCAAACCCCGCCGAACCGGACTCCGCCCGGCCGACGCGCCAACCACCACACCGTCCGGCGCCGCCCGGCCGTAGTCTCGATCGCCCGCCGCCCAGCCGGTGTCTCGCCGCACCGCGTCGCGCTTGGCGCCCCCGCGGCGAGTCCCGTCCCGCTGCGTCGCGGCGAGCACGGCCGCGCCGTCGACCCGCACGCCCGCCCCCGCGAGCCGTTCCGCCGCCGCGGCCAGGGTGACCCCGGTGGTGACGATGTCGTCGAGGAGTACGACCGCGGCGCCCTCACGGTTCACCAGAGCCCGCAGCGCCGCCGCGGGCCGGGGCCGCACCGCGAACGCGTGCCGGGCCGCCACCGCGCGCCGGGCGGCCGTGAGCTCCGCCGAGTCGTCGTGCCGGGGAAGCGCCCGCAACGGCCGCGCGATCGCGACCCCGGGCCGCCCGCGCGCCGCCGCCCGGGCCAGGCGAAGCATGTGATCCCCGTGCCGCCGCCGCACGGCCGCCGCCGTGGCGGGGACGGGCACCAGCACGACCGGCCCACCGGCCACGGCCCGATCCACCACGCGGCCGAGCTGAGCCCCGAGCACCCCGCTCAACTCGTGGCGATTCTTCTCCTTGTACTGCACAATCGCCCGCCGCACCGCCCCCGCGTACGCCGCGAGCGCGAAGGTCACCGGCATCCCCTCCGGCGACGGATCCGGCGAGGTCCGCTGCGGCCGGGCCCCCTCCATCGCCGAACGGCACCGCTCGCACAACGCCCGCGGCGAGGGCTCGTCACACCCCGCACAGGTGGCCGGCAGCACCAGGTCGAGCAACGACTCCGCCAGCCCCCACGCTCCAGCCCGCATCGACTCACCCACCCCGGCCAAGCCCCACCACAGGCCGGTTTAGTCCGCGTAGAAGGGGGCAGTGACGAGTGCAGCGGGGTTGGGTTCCGGCGTCACGGGGATGGGGTCGTTGCTTGTCGAGTACATGCGCTGGGCCACCCCGTTCGCCTCGGAGACGATCGAGTAGTCCAGCGGGAAGCCCGGACGGTTCACGCGCGTCACCAGCTGGGTGACGTCCGTCGCCGCGTCCGTCGTGCGCGAGAAGGCCGGCAACGGCTCCTCCTGCGCACCGTCGATGGTGACGGCCACGATGTTGTACCGCGGGCCGTCGTTGCCCACACCGATCGGGTGCACCGACCGGGGGGACGGCTTGCCGCCCACGGCCAGCGTCGTCTCCGTGAGCCAGCCGACCGCCTGGCTGTCGCCGAGCGACGTGGTCACCGGCTGCGCCGTGCCGATGCTGAACTTGTTGCTGTCCTTGTCGTAGAGCAGCGGCGCGACCATGAGCTGCCGGTTGGAGACGAACGCGATGCGCCGGCCCTCGGGCGCCACCGCGAAGGCCGTGATCGCCGCGCTCGACAGCGCGCCGAGCTCCACGGGGTCGTACTCCTTGTTGCCCTCCTCCGTGCGGCTCACCCACAGCTGGTTGCCATCGGCGATCATCAGGCGCTTGACCGGATAGCTGATCCAGGCCGGCCGGCTCAGCCGCGGCGCGGCGATGCCGACGTCGGCGTATTTGGGCGTGCCGCCCACCGACTGGTCCGGCGTGTAGACGAGCAGGTGCTGCTCGCTTTTGCCGGCGGTCTGGGACTTGGTCACGAGCGCCGCCCGGCTGCCCTGCCGGTTGATCGCCGCCGACACGACCCCCTTGTTCTGACCGCCGGGCATGAACAGCGGGTTTTCGGTCACACCCGAGCTCAGGGTCATGCTGCGCACGGCCTCGTTGACGATCACGTAGACCTTGCCCTGGTCCACCGTCGCCGCCTCGACCGCGGGGTTGTAGTCGAGATACCCCTCCGAGTCCACGCCGGAGTCCTGGTTCTCGATGGTGAGCTTCACCGGCTTGTGGTCGGGCAGCGACCAGCGGATCTGCCACGCGAGCCGGACCAGGTCGTCCTTGCTCTGCGCGGCCGCCTTGCCGTTGAGGTTCACCCTGATGTCGTTGTCCTCGATGACCGGGTTGTCCGGGACCGTCAACGAGTTCAACCACTTGTTCACCACGGGCGACAGCAGCTGCCCCGGGCCGTTCTGCAGCCACCCCAGCGTCTCGGCCACCTGCTTGGCCGGCGACAGCGAGCTGGGCATGTATCGCAGCTCCGGCACCAGCCGCGGGCTGTCGCCCCCGTTGCTCCAGAAGTAGATGGGCTGCTGCGCATACCACTCCCGCAGGCCCGACTCGCTTATGTAGATGTAGTCGGTCGGCACGTCCTGCAGCCGGCGCTGGCCACCGACCAGGACCGTGGAGAAGGTCGCCGTCGGCAGCGGGCCACCCTTCCAGCCGGTGACCTCGCCGTTGGCGTTGAGGACACCCAGCGGCGTCAGCTTCACCTCGGCGGTGTCGCGGCCGTTGCCGTTGGGGACCGGCTCGATGCGCGGGTCCCGCACGATGACCACGCTGCCCGGCTTCTGCGGCTTCCAGGCGTCGGCCGTCGAGCCGACCATGAACAGCTTCATCCGTTTCAGCGCCTCTTTGTTGGCGTCGTCCGGCTCGCCCCCGTCACCGCCGCCACCCAGGTTGGCCCCGACCGACGCCTGCAGGAACCGCTCGATCAGCTGCTCCGAGGTCATCCCGTCGGTGGGCTTCGGCGGCGTCTTCTGGCCGCCCTGGGCCGCGGCCGGGCTCTGCGCCGGGCCCGCGTATCTCGGCTCGGTATGCGACGGCAGCCCGCACCCGCCGCCGAGCACGGCGAACGCGGCGAGCGTCGCCACCATGGCCAGCCCCCGCCGCAGCCGGGCGGCCACGACGGTCCGGGGAGCCGGCGGAGCCGGGGAAGGGCGGAACGAGCGGGTCACGGGGTCTCGCCGATCAGCGCGGCCTCGTCGGCGCGGGCGTCGTCCGGCACGAGCCGCAGCGGCGAGGAGACCAGCCGGTCCCCGCTGCGGGCCGGCAGCGTGAGGCGGAACTGGGCGCCCTTGCCGGCCGCGCCCCAGGCCTCCAGCCAGCCCCCGTGCAGGCGGGCGTCCTCGAGGCTGATGGACAGGCCGAGGCCGGTCCCACCCGTCTGCCGGGCGCGCGAGGGGTCGGCGCGCCAGAACCGGTTGAACACCAGCTTCTCCTCCCCCGGCTTGAGCCCGACGCCGTGGTCGCGGACGGTCACGGCGACGGCCGAGCTGTCGGCGGCCAGGGTCACCACGACCGGCTTGCCCTCGCCGTGCTCGACCGCGTTGCCGACGAGGTTGCGCAGCACGCGCTCGACGCGGCGCGGGTCGACCTCGGCGATGACGTCGCCCTCGGGCACGACGACCTTCAGCTCGACCTTGCACCGCTCGGCGAGCGACTGGAGCTGGTCGGTGACCCGCCGCACGACGGGGACCAGGTCGGTGGGCTCGGCGTCCAGCGCGGCGAACCCGGCGTCGAACCGGCTGATCTCCAGCAGGTCGGTGAGCAGGCCCTCGAACCGGTCGAGCTCGGCCTGCAACAGCTCCGCGCTGCGGGCCGCGGCCGGGTCGAACTCGTCGCGCGAGGCGAAGAGCAGGTCGGCCGCCATCCGCACGGTCGTCAGCGGCGTCCGCAGCTCGTGCGACACGTCGGAGGTGAACCGCCGCTGCAGCCGGGACATCTCCTCCAGCCGCACGATCTGGCGCTGGAGGTTGGCGGCCATCTGGTTGAACGCGGCGGCGAGCCGCGCCAGATCGTCCTCCCCGCGCACCACCATGCGCTGATCGAGCAGGCCGGCCGAGAGCCGCTGGGCGGTGCGCGCGGCCACCCGCACGGGCGTGACCACGAGCCGGGTCATCATGGCCGCGATGAGGGCGAGCAGTGCGACGAGCGCGATGCCGGTCCCGGTCACGACGGCGCCCGTGAACCGGACGAGCTCGTCCTCGTTGTCGAGGGGAATCACGTAGTACAGCTCGATCGGCACCGAGCCCACCGCGACGGGGGTGCCCATCACGAGGTATTTCTGCGTGCCGTCGCCGATGTTCAGCGTGGCGATCTGCTGGTAGGTGCCGCCCTTCGACCCGACCACGAGTGACCGCAGGCCATTGACCTGCGGGTCGTTCATCACGTCCTTGTCGCGGGTGGGCGGCCAGGAGGCGGCCAGGGGCCCGCTGCGGCGCAGCATGACGACCTCGGCCCGCTGGTTGTTGATCGACCCGTAGAGCTGGGTGACGACGTTCTTCACGCTCGGCGGCAGGCCCGGGTCGTCGGGCTGGGTGAAGCCGGCGAGCTCGCGCATCGCGTAGGAGGACCCGCTGTCGATCATCGACTTGGACTGGTCGAGCTTGCCCTCCAGCACGCTGTTGCTGATCAGCGACGCGACCGTGTAGCTGAAGGCCAGCACGAGCGCGGCGGAGAGCGACAGCGTGATGCCGACGACCCGGAACTGCAGCGAGCGGCGCCACTGCCGGCGGGCGACGGCCCAGAGCCGGCGCAGCCGCCGGCTCATGGCCTGCGGGACGAGCCGCCGGGGTCGCAGACGGCGGGCTCGCACGATGATGGGGTCGATGCGCACCACGAAAGGCCTATCCGGTCCCGGCCTTGTAGCCGACGCCACGCACGGTCAGGATGATCTCCGGCTTCTCGGGATCCGGCTCGATCTTGGCCCGCAGGCGCTGCACGTGAACGTTGACCAGGCGCGTGTCGGCCGCGTGGCGGTAGCCCCAGACCTGCTCGAGCAGCACCTCGCGGGTGAACACCTGCCGCGGCTTGCGGGCGAGCGCGACCAGCAGGTCGAACTCGAGCGGGGTCAGCTTGACCTCCTCGCCGTCGCGCATCACGGTGTGCGCGGGCACGTCGATGGTGATCTGGTTCCCCGGCGGCCCTATGGTCAGCAGCTCCGGCGCCACGTCCTCGCCCCGGCGCAGCCGCGCGCGCATGCGGGCGACGAGCTCCTTGGGCTTGAACGGCTTCATCACGTAGTCGTCGGCACCCGACTCCAGGCCCAGCACCACGTCGACCGTGTCGCTCTTGGCGGTGAGCATCACGATCGGCACGCCCGACTCGGCCCGGATGGACCGGCACACGTCGATCCCGCTCATCCCGGGGAGCATGAGGTCGAGCAGCACGATGTCGGGGCGGGTGTCCCGGAAAGCGGCAAGAGCGCGCTCACCGTCTGCGACGAAGGACGGCAGGAAGCCCTCGCTGCGCAGGACGATGCCGAGCATCTCGGCGAGGGCGGGGTCGTCGTCGACCACCAGGACACGGGCTCTCATGCGGTCCAATATTTCACCTCGACGCCCGAAGTTGGGAACCCGATCGCCGATCTTGGAATTTTCGCGCCCGGTAGTGTCGATCTCGTGACGCTCGGTAATCAGGCCACCCGGAGTCGCGCGGGCCGACTACGGTGTCCCGCGTGGAGGAGACCCGGGCCGTGATACCGATGCGTCCGCTCACCTTCGGGGAGCTGCTCGACGCCGCCGTGTCGCTACTGCGTGCCCAGGCCCCGCTGCTGCTGGGCACCGCCTTCGTGCTCTCCGCCGTCCAGCAGGTGCTGCTCTACCCGCTGCGGGAGTGGGCGCACATGCGGCCGCCGGCCTACTGGCTCGACCTCGACGACCACCCCGCCGAGTCCTGGATGGTGTTCTGCGTCTCCATGGCGCTGGAGGCCGGGATCCTGACGCTGCTCGGCGGGTTCGCGGGCGCCGCGGCCGGCCCGGGCCTGCTCGGCCGCAAAGCCCGCGGCCGGGACCTGCTGCGCCAGGTGGCCCGCCGCGCGCTACCGCTGGGCGTGATCGCGCTGGCGACCACCGCCCTGATCTTCGTCACGGCGTTCATGCTCATGCTGCCCTGGCCGCTGCTCTACGGGCTGCTCGGGCTCGCCCCGGCCGCCCTGGTGGTCGACCGCGTCGGGCCGTTCGCGGCCATCGGACGCTCGTTCAAGCTCGCCGGGCGCGGGCTGCGGGGCATGTCCATCCGGGTCGGGGGCTACGTCAGCTGGGCGGCCATCCGCATCGCCCTCGGCCTCGGCGGCGGGGCGCTGCTCGAGATCTGGCTGCGGCCCTACACCACCGGTTACGCGATCGCCATGGTCGCCGTCTGGGTGGTCGTCGACACGGTGGCATACGCGATGCTCGCCTGCGTCGACGCCGTGCTCTACCTGGAGATCCGGATGCGGGTGGAGGGGCTGGACGTGGCGATCGGGCGCCTGCGCCGTCTCAACCGCCCGATCGACCTGGCCGGATCGGTCATCCTCGGGGCGGCGGTCCGATGACCCGGGCCTGGGCCGGCTTTCTGCAGGCCGTCGACGACCTGATCGGCGTGCCGCTGGCGACGCTGCTGCTGATCGTCGCCGCGATCGCGTTCGGCCTGCTGTACTACTTCTACCCGAGATGGATCCCCCGGCGCTTCCCCAGCCTGCGCCTGCGCCGCCAGCGCAAGGCCAAGCAGGACAGCGAGCAGCTCGACGTCGACCTCGGCGCGGACGAGGAGCCCGAGCCCGAGGCGGAGCCGTCCGATGGCGAGGAGGTCCCCGAGCTGCCCGCGCACGTGTTCGCCTCCCTGGCCGACCGGCTCGCCGCCGAGGGCCGCTACGCCGAGGCCGTCCGCGAGCGACTCCGCTCGATGGTCCGCGGCCTCGTCGAGCGCCAGGTCCTCGAGCACGCGCCCGGGATGACCGTCACCGAGCTGGCCCGCGCGGCCGGCGCGGCCCGCCCCGCCGTCGAGGCGCCCATGCGCAGCGCGTCCGGGATCTTCTCCGACATCTGGTACGGCGAGCGTCCGGCCACCGCCGAGCACGACAGTCGCATGCGGGAACTCGCCGCGGAGGTCGGCCGATGACCACGACGGCGACGCAGCCGACGCCGTCGGCAACGGCGAAGAAGCCCAAGAAGCCGCGCAATTGGCGATGGCTGCGACTCGTCGTGCCCCCGGCGGCCACGCTGCTGCTCATGCTCGTGGGCACGCTCGTCTACCAGGCGGGCGAGCCGAGCGACGACGACCCCGCGTTCCTCTCCCCCACCAGCCGGGCCGGCATCGGCGCGGCCGACCTCGCCGACCGGGTGCGCCGGGCGGGCGTCGAGGTCGTCGCCGAGCAGAAGAGCTCCGACGCGCTCGTCGCCGCCTCGGCCGGCAACGCCACGCTGCTGATCACCACGCCGCAGCTGATGCACAAGTACTACCTGCGCATGCTCAAGGTCCTCCCGTCCTCGACCCGCGTGGTGATCGTCGAGCCGAACGCGAGCGCGATCGTCGACGGGCTGCTGCCGATGCGGGGCACGAGCCGCAACTACATCGCCAAGACCGCCGCGCCCGGCTGCTCCTACGCGCCCGCGGCCAAGGCCGGGACCGCGGCGGTGGTGCGCACCCGCTACGGCTCGCTGGACGAGGACCTCGGCCGCGAGGTCGCGCGCTGCTACGCCGACTCACTGGTGGTGTACGAGCGCGCCGCCGTCACCGTGACCGTCGTGGGCTCGGCGGACGTGTTCCGCAACGACCGCATCGGCGAGCACGGCAACGCGGCGCTCGCCACCGGGCTGCTCACCGCGGCGCCCCGGCTCATCTGGCTGGACCTGCACCGGCGCGAACCCCCGCCCGGCATCACGAACGACCCCGCGCTCGCGGGGGCCTCGGGCGCGCCGCCGTCGCTGCGCCCCGTCGACCCGTCCAACCCGGCGGACCCGGCCGACCGCGACTTCCCGCAGCCGGGCCAGCGCGCCACCGGCAACCAGCCCACGAGCCAGGCCAACTCGAAGAACGAGGACCCGAAGCCGCCGCGGGAGCCGCCCAACCCGCTCTGGAGCGCGTTCCCGCCGTGGACGTACGTCGCGACCGCCCTCGTCGTGCTCGGCGTCATCGCGCTCGCGGTGGCGATGGCCCGGCGGCTCGGCGCGCCCGTGGTCGAGCCGCTGCCGGTGGTCGTGCGCTCCAGCGAGACCGCGATCGGCCGGGGCCGGCTCTACCAGCGCGCGAAGGCCCGCGGCGAGTCGCTGCAGGTGCTGCGCGACGCCGCCTTGGCCCGGCTGGTCCGGCTGCTGCGCCTCGCGCCCGACGTCGAGCGGCCGGTTCTGGTCGCGGCGGTCGCGGCGAGCAGCGGCTGGCCGCCGCCCTCGGTCGAGCACACGCTCTTCGGGCCGCCGCCCGACACCGACGACGAGCTGGTCGCCGCGGCGCAGCGCCTCGAGCAGCTGGTCAACGCCGTCACAACCGAACAACCCGGGACGCAGCCGGCCCCGGCCGCCCCATTCGAAGGAGAGCCACGGTGACCGACATCGCCACCCCGCTGATCGAAGGCTCGCCGGAGGCCGGCGCGCAGCAGGCCCGGGCCGCGCTCGGGCGCCTGCGCGCCGAGGTGGCCAAGGTCGTCGTCGGGCAGGACGCGGTGGTGACCGGCATGGTCATCGCGCTGCTCGCCCGCGGCCACGTGCTGCTGGAGGGCGTGCCCGGCGTCGCCAAGACGCTGCTCATCCGCACCATCGCCGCGGCGCTGGACCTCGACTCGAAGCGGGTGCAGTTCACCCCCGACCTGATGCCCGGCGACGTCACCGGCTCGCTGATCTTCGACGCCCGCACCGCGGAGTTCCAGTTCCGCGAGGGGCCGGTCTTCACCAACCTGCTGCTCGCCGACGAGATCAACCGGACCCCGCCGAAGACCCAGGCCTCGCTGCTGGAGGTCATGGAGGAGCGGCAGGTGTCGGTCGAGGGCACCGCGCGCCCGCTGCCCGACCCGTTCCTGGTCGCCGCGACGCAGAACCCGATCGAGTACGAGGGCACCTACCCGCTGCCGGAGGCCCAGCTCGACCGGTTCCTGCTCAAGCTCACGGTCCCGCTGCCGACCCGCGACGAGGAGCTCGGCGTGCTGCGGGCGCACCACCGCGGCTTCGACCCGCGCAAGCTGCGCGAGGCCGGCGTGCAGTCGGTGGCCACCGCGGCCGACCTGGCCCTCGGGCGCGCCGCGGTGCAGCGGGTGCAGGTGGCCGACGGTGTCCTGGCGTACATCGTCGATCTCTGCCGCGCGACCCGCACCTCGCCGTCGCTGGAGCTGGGCGCCTCCCCGCGCGGGGCGACCGCGCTGCTGGCCGCGTCCAAGGCGTGGGCCTGGCTCACCGGGCGCGACTACGTGACCCCGGACGACGTGAAGGCCCTGGCCCGCCCGACGCTGCGCCACCGCGTGCGCCTGCGGGCCGAGGCCGAGCTCGAGGGTGTCACCACGGACAACGTGCTCGAGTCGGTGCTGGCCACCGTGCCGACCCCGCGATGATCACCTGGCGGGCCGCGGCGCTGCTCGGCGGCGGGGCCGTGATCCTGGCGCTCGTCGGCGTCATCGCGGGCGACACGATCCCGGCCGCCGGGCTGTGGGTCGCGGCCGGGGTGCTCGTGCTCGCCGTCGCCGGCGCGTGCGCGCTGGACTGGCACAACGCCGCGTCGCCGAAGCTGCTGCGGATGAGCCGCACCGGCGACCAGTCGCTCTGGCTGGGCGAGTCCGGCCAGGTGAGCCTGCTGCTGCAGAACCGCTCCGACCGGGTCCTCACCGGCCGGGTGCGCGACGCCTGGGTGCCGTCCGCGGGCGCCGCGCCCGCGATGCACGACGTGCGGATCGAGCCGGGCCGCGCGGTCGCCGTGGCCACCACGCTCACCCCGACGCGGCGCGGCGACCGCCCGGCCGTGCGGGTGCTGGTGCGCTCGGTCGGGCCGCTCGGGCTGATGTACCGCCAGACGAGCCGGCGAACCGCGGACCGTCTCACGCCGGCGTGGCGGTTGCGGGTGTACCCGCGCTTCCACAGCCGCCGCCTGCTGCCGGAGAAGCTCTCGCGCCTGCGCGTGCTGGACGGCTCGGTGGTGACCCGGGGCCGCGGCCAGGGCACCGAGTTCGACACGCTGCGCGAATACGTGGTCGGCGACGACGTGCGCTCGATCGACTGGCGGGGCAGCGCCCGGCGCTCCGACGTCGTGGTGCGCACCTGGCGGCCCGAGCGCGACCGGCGCCTGGTGTGCGTGCTCGACACCGGCCGCACCTCCGCCGCCCGCATCGGCGACGAGCCCCGCCTGGACGCGGCCATGGACGCCGCCCTCCTGCTCGCATCCGTGGCCGCCCGCGCGGACGACCGCGTCGACCTGCTGGCCGTGGACACCGCCGTGCGCGCGTCGGTCACCAACGTCGACAAGCGCACGCTGCTGTTCCGCCTGGTCACGACCATGGCCCCGCTGGAGCCGGCGCTGGTGGAGACCGACTTCGGCCTGGTCGCGGGCGAGGTGCTGCGCCGCGAGCGCAAGCGGGCCCTGGTCGTGCTGTTCACCGCCCTGGAGCCCGGCGCGCTCGGCGAGGGGCTGCTGCCCGTGCTGCCCCAGCTCGCCGCGCGGCACAAGGTGATCGTCGCCGCCGTGCACGACCCGGAGCTGATCCGCATGGCGCACGTGACGCCCGACGCCACCCCGGCCGACGTGTACGCCGCGGCCGCCGCCCAGCGCGCCCTGGCCGAGCGCGACCGGGTCGCCGCCGCCCTGCGCCGCCACGGCGTCGAGGTCGTGGACGCCCCCGCGGACGAGTTCGCCTCCCGGCTGACCGATCACTACCTCGCGCTCAAGGCCACCGGCCGGCTCTGATCCGCCAGCCGCGGCAGCAGCACCGGGGTGCCGAGGATCAGCAGGCCCGCGACCAGCAGCGCCGTGCGCGGGCCGGTGAGGTCGGCGAGCACGCCGCCGAGCGCGCTCAGCACGGCGATGGACAGGCCGCTGCCGATCGACCAGGCCGACAGGGCGCGGGCGACGCGCTCCTTCGGGATCTCCTCGAGCCGGTACGCGGCCAGGACCGGGTTGAACAGGCTCATGCTCACGATGATCGCGAGCTCGACGGCGATCACGGTCGCGAGCCCGACCGGACCGGGCTGGACGAACGCGAGGCCGACCAGCCAGACCACGCGCAGGGTGCCGACCACGCGCACGACCCGCCGCCGGCCCCACCGGGCCACGACCCGCGGCGCCAGGCGCGAGCCGAGCAGCCCGCCGAGGCAGGGAGCGGCGAAGGCGAGCCCGTACTGCCACGGCGGAAACCCGAGCTCGCGCAGCAGGAGCACGGCCAGCAGCGGCTCGGTCGCCATGATCAGGCCGCTCACGAGCACCTGGTTCGCGTACAGCAGCCGCAGACCGGGATGGCCGAACAGAAACCGCCACCCCTCCAGCAGCTCGCCGAGCCGGGTCCGGCGGACGAGCGGCGCGGGGCGCTCCTCGCGGTCCCGGATCGCGGCGATCCCCAGCGCCGACAGCAAGTAGCTCGCCGCGTCCGCCACGATGCTCGCGACCGGCCCGAACAGCCCGACCGCGGCGCCGCCGAGCGGCGGCCCGACCGCGATGGAGCTCCAGTTCGTCGACTCGAGGCGGGCGTTGGCCACGAGCAGGTCCCCGGGCTCGACCACCCGCTTGAGGTAGGCGCCGCTCGCCGAGTTGAACGCGATCTTGGCCGCCGCGACGACCGCCGAGACCACGAGCAGCTGGACGAAGCCGAGGATCCCGATGGCGTACGCGACCGGAATGGTCATCATCGCGGCGAACCGGGCCACGTCCATGGCGATCATCACCGGCCGCTTGCGCCGGAACTCGACCCACGGGCCGAGCGGGAGCGCGATCAGCGCGCCGACCGCCGGGCCGATCGCCGAGAGCGCGGACACCTGGCCCGGGCCGGCGTCCAGCGCGAGGACCGCGATGAGCGGGAGGGCGCCGAAGCCGAGTCCGGAGCCGTACGCGCTGACCGCGTACGCCGCCCACAGCCAGCCGAACCGCGCACCCAGATCCCGTCGAGCCACGCCGCCGATCTCAGCAGGCCGGGGCCGCCGCGATCAAACAACGCGCCCGCCGGGGCGCCACAACGGCCCGTTGTGCACATAGGGTCGGCGGCGTGGATCTCGACGCCGTGCGTACCTTCGTCGCCGCCGCGGACGCCGGGCAGTTCCAGGTCGCCGCGGCGGAGCTGGCGGTCACGCAGCAGGCCGTGTCCAAGCGCATCGCGGCCCTCGAGCGGGATCTCGGGGTGCGCCTGTTCACCCGCACGGCCCGCGGCGCCCGGCTCACCGTCGACGGGCAGGCGTTCCTGCCGCACGCGCGGGAACTGCTGCGCGTCGCCGAGCGCGCGGACGCCTCGGTGCGACCCGGGAAGCGGGCCCTGCGCGTCGACGTCGTCAACCGCCGGATCGCGGCGGCGGTGCTGCTGCAGGAGTTCTACCGGGAGTACCCCCGCATCGACCTCGACGTCGTGACGCTCAGCGGCGACGTGGACGCGGCCGTGGCGGCGCTGCAGGCCGGGACGATCGACGCCACCTTCCACGCCGTGCCCGGGCCTGCGCACCGGCTGCCGGAGGGGATCGGGGCCGCCCGCGTGATCGACGAGCCGCACGAGCTGCTCGTGGGGCCGCGCCACCCGCTCGCCGACGCCGAGTCGGTGACGCCGGCGGCGCTCGTGGGGCACCGCATCCGCATGCCGGGGCTGGCCCCCGGCACCGAGTGGGCCGCGTACTACGACGAGCTCGCCGCCGCCTTCGGCCTCACGATCGACGTGGTCGGGCCGATCTTCGGCAACGAGGCGCTGCTGGCCGAGATCGCCGAGTCCCCCACGGTGTCCACGCTGGTCGGGGCGGGCTCGTGGTACATGTGGCCGGACGCGTACGACCTGCGCCGCATCCCGGTGCGCGGGCCGGCCCCGATTTACCCGATGTCGCTGCTCTGGCGCCTGGACAACCCGCACCCGGGACTCGACCGGCTGCGCTCGTACGCGGTCGCGAAGCACGCGGCCCCGGACGGCGAGGTCTGGACGCCCGCGTGGGTCAGGCGACCGGGAGCGACTCCTGGGCGATCTCTCCCTCGATAGCCGTCGTCGCGCCCTCCAGGTGGGCCCGGCGCCCGAGCACGAAGACGTAGACCAGGAACGCGGCCCAGACCACGAAGCCGATGAAGTCGCGCACGATGTAGGGCAGCATGCTCGCCGGGGTCACGAACGCCTCCAGCAGGCCGCTGACCAGGAGCACGGCGACGAGCCCGAGGGCGACCAGCATGCCCTCCATCGCCGTCTCGGCGAGCGCGCGGCCGCGGGTGCGCAGCGGGCCCGGGGCGACCCAGGACCAGCCGATGCGCAGGCCCACGCCCGCCCCGACGAACACGGCGGTCAGCTCCAGCAGGCCGTGCGGGACGATGAGCCCGAAGAACGTGTCGGCTCGGCCGTAGCCGATCATGACCCCGCCGATGAGCCCGACGTTCATGGCGTTCTGGAACAGCAGGTACACGACGGGGAAGAAGACCACGCCCGCGGCCAGGCACTCGCCGGTGAGCAGCGCGTTGTGGGTCCACACGCGCAGGAACTGGTTCTGCGGGAGGTACTGGCTGTAGTAGCCCTCGAACTCCTCGTTGACCAGCGCGCTGATCTGGGCGTCGGAGAGGAAGTACCCGGCCACCGAGGGGTTGGCCGCCACGTATCCCATCAGCGCGAACGTGAACAGCGAGAACACGGTCGCCACGCCGCACCACCAGGGCCACGCGCGGTACACGGCCATCGGGAAGGTGTGGGTGAAGAAGCGCACCACCGTGGCGGGCGAGAACGAGGGGGTGCCCGTGAGCGCGTTGCGGGCACTCAGGACCAGCCGGGACAGCCGCGCGACCAGAATCGGGTCGGGCGAGCGGCTGCGGATGAGGCTCAGGTGGGTGGCGGCGCGCTGGTACAGCGCCACGAGCTCGTCCGCCTCGGCCGCGCCGAGCTTGCGGCGCTTCGCCAGCTCCTCCAGGCGCCGCCACTCGATGTTGTGCTCGGCGACGAAGGCGTCCAGGTCCACTCCGGCAGCGTAGACGGCCCCCGCACGCCCCGGGTGCCCGTTCTGCCCGGCTGCGGCCCCCACGAGGTGCGCGGCTGTAGCAAACTGTCAGCCATGACCGACCCCTCGGCCGCGGCCGCCCCCGGCGAGCGCCTCGTCAGCGGCGAGGCCGTCGAGCTCGAGGTGCGCGTGGCCCGGGCCGGTTCCCGCGTCCTCGCCCTGATGCTCGACATCGTGCTCCAGTGCCTGCTGCTGGTCGCGCTGCTCTTCGCCACCGCCCTGGTGGTCTGGCTGACCCTGCGCGCGAACGTCTTCGACGGGGGCCTGTTCCAGGCGATCATCGTGATCCTGCTGGCCGTCACCCTGATCGGGTATCCGGTGTTCTGGGAGACCCTCCTGCGCGGCCGGACGCCCGGCAAGGCGGCGATGGGGCTGCGCGTGGTCCGCGACGACGGCGGCCCGGTGCGATTCCGCCACGCTCTCGCCCGCGCCCTCGTCGGCATGGCGGTCGAGTGGCCGGGCCTGCTCTTCCCGGTGGTCTCCTGGCTGGGCAGCCTGGGCGTGCTGATGCTGAACCCGAGCGGTAAGCGCATCGGCGACCTGGTCGCCGGCACGATCGTGATCCACGAGCGCACCCCGGCCGGCTGGGGCTGGGTCCCGGCCATGCCCCCGCCCCTGGTGCGCTGGGCCGCCCTGCTCGACCTGACCGGGCTGGACGACAGCCTGGCGCTGGCCGTGCGGCACTTCCTGGCCCGCAACCGCGAGATCGCCGAGCCCGCGCGCACGGCCCTGGGCCAGGCCCTCGCCCGCGAGGTGTCGCAGCGCACGACGCCCCCGCCGCCCCCGGGCGTGCCGGGCTGGGCCTACCTGGCCGCGGTCCTGGCCGAGCGGCACCGGCGGTCGAGCCACCGCCTGGCGAAGGCCCGGGCGGCCTCGGCGGCGGTGTGGCCGGGGCTGTACGCGGTCGTCACGCCGCGCTTCCAGCCCCCGAAGCACCAGCCCAGCGTGACCAGCTCGTGGGCGCCGCCGCAGCCGCCGGCCGACCGGCCGCCGATGCCGCGCCCGCCGGTCCCGCACGCCTGACCAGGCGGTCCCGCACGCGCGATCAGGCGGAGCGCAGGCCCCACTCGCCGATGTTGTACGTCGGGCCCCACACGGACGGGTTGTCGCGGATGTTGGCGTACTCCGAGTAGGTGAACGTGAGCGTCGGGCGCTGCATGAGCGGCAGCACGTACGCGTCCTTCGTCAGCAGGTCGTCGGCCTGGTTCAGCAGGTCCGCCGCGTGCCGCGGGTCCACGTCCGTCGCCGCCGAGTGCACCAGCCGGTCCAGCTCCGGGTTCGTGTACCCGCCGTAGTTGCCCGCGGCCCCCGTGGACCAGCGCCGCTCGGCCGCGCCTTGGTAGAGCGGGCCGTTCACGAAGTCGGCCAGCACCAGGTCGAAGTCGGCGGAGGTCAGGGTCTGCGGCAGGCTGTCGGTGGCCTCGGGGTGGGCGTCGATCCCGATGTTCTTCAGCGCGGCCGAGATCAGCTCGGCCGCGGCCGCGCGGGTGGCGTTGCCCTTGTCGTAGCGCAGCCGCAGCGCCGGCACGGCCTCGCCCGCCTTCGTGGACAGGCGGCCGTTGTCCAGCTTGTAGCCGGCGCCGGTGAGCAGCTTCTTCGCCTTCTCGGTGTCGCCGGTGCCCTGGCCGGTGCCGGAGATCACGTCCTTGTAGGCGGTGTCCCCGGGCACGAAGTTGTGGCTGCCCAGCGGCTTGAGGTTCTTGTCGAAGGCGCCGTACGTCTTCTCGACCACCGTCTTGACGCTCACCGCGGTGAACAGCGCGCGGCGCAGGACCGGGTCGGCGAGGTACTTGTTGCGCACGTTGAGCGTCAGGTTCTCCCACGCGTAGCTCTCACCCACCGAGTAGATCACCCCGGGCGTGCCCGCCACGCCGGCGACGAGGGCCTGGCTCGGGCTCGGCGACATGCCGGTGAGCTCCTTGGCCTTCAGCGCGGGCAGGATCGCGTTGGGATCGGTGATGAACTTGAACGTGATGGTGTCGAGGCTCGGCTTGATCTTGCCGTACCACTTGTCGTTCTTCTTGAGCACCAGGCTCTGGCCCTGGTTGTAGCTGTCGACCTGGTAGGGGCCGCCGGACCAGGTCGGCACCGTGCGGGCGAACCAGTCGGACGCGGCCGCGATGCCGGCGGGCTTGGCCAGGTCGAAGCCCTGCTTGGTGGCCAGGTGCGAGGGGTACAGCCCGTCGTTGGAGAAGATGCCCTTCCAGTCGCCGAAGGTCTTGCCGTCGGTGAAGGTCATCGTGACGGTCTTGCCGCCGTCGGAGCCGACGATGCTCTTGATCACGTCGTAGCCGGCGGTGGCCGCGGGCGTGCAGTTCGAGCAGTGCGCCGGGTTGCCCGAGTTCTGCTTCCACGCGAAGACGAAGTCGTCGGCGGTGATCGGGATGCCGTCGCTCCAGACCGCGTCGGGACGGATCTTGTAGACGATCGTCTCGGGGTTCTGGTTGGTGATGTCGGCCGAGCTCACCAGGTCGGCGTTGAGCTGGAGGCGGCCCTGCGGGTCGACCTTGAACACCTGCGGCAGGAGGCCCGACAGCGCCTGCTTGGTCGCGGGCGAGGCGCCGTCGCGGGTGTTCACGTTCCAGTTGGCGATGGGCTGTTCGAGGCCGTACGTATACGCCCCGCCGAGCTTGAGATCGCCACCGTTGCAGGTGGTCGGGTTCTTCTCGCAGTCCGCGAACCCGATGGTGGCCGTCGGTGACGGCTTGCTGGAGCCGCCGCCGGTGCACGCGCCGAGCAGCAGCGCGGCCACCGCCAGCGCCGTGATCGAGCCCCGCATCTGCCTTCCAGTTACAAACGCCACCCGGCCACCATAGGGGGCGGGCCTAGACGAAGAGGGCACGACCCCACGAGTCGCCCGCGGCGGAGACGCCGGGTGGGCAGGCGAACAGGCCGCTGGAGACGTGCCGGATGTACTCGTTGAGCGCGTCCTGCCGCGACAACCGGGTCTGGATCGGCACGAACTGCTTGCGGGGGTCGCGCTGGTACGCGATGAAGAACAGGCCCGCGTCGAGCCGGCCCAGGCCGTCGGAGCCGTCGACGAAGTTGTAGCCGCGGCGCAGCAGCCGGGCCCCGTCGTTGAACTGCGGGTGCGCCAGGCGCACGTGGGAGTCCCGCGGGATCGTCTCGCCCGAGAAGTCCGGCTCGTCGAACTCGCCCGCCTTGCCCAGCGCCGCGCCCTCGCCCTTGTTCCGGCCGATGATCGCCTCCTGCTCGGCCAGGGAGGTGCGGTCCCACGTCTCGATCACCATCCGGATCTTGCGGGTGACCATGTAGGAGCCGCCGGTCATCCACTCCGGGCCGTCGCCCGGCTGCACCCAGAGCTGCTCGTCGAGCAGCTTCGTGTCCTCGGCCTTCAGGTTGGCCGTGCCGTCCTTGAAGCCGAACAGGTTCCGGGCGGTCTGCTGGGTTCGCGACGTCGAGGAGGTACGGCCGAAACCCAGCTGCGACCAGCGCACGCTCACGACGCCGAAGCCGATGCGGGCCAGGTTGCGCACCGCGTGCACGGCCACCTGGGGGTCATGCGCACACGCCTGCACGCAGATGTCCCCGCCGGAGATCTCGGGCTTCAGCGTGTCCTTGGCGAACTTCGGCAGGTCGGCCAGCGCCTCGGGGCGCCGGTCCGCGATGCCGAAGCGGTCCTTGCCCTCGGCCGTGCGGAAGAACGTCGGGCCGAAGCCGACGGTCAGCGTCAGCCCGGACGGCGGCAGCCCGATGGCCTCGCCGGTGTCGTCGGGCGCCGCCTCCGGCACCCCGTTCACGGCCCCGATGGCGCCGGCGTCCTGCCCCGCCGTCATCCGGGCCGCGGCCGCCGTCCACTTCTGCAGCAGCTCGGCGACCTCGGCCTTCTTGTCCGTGATCACGTCGAACGCGACGAAGTGGAGCCGGTCCTGGGCGGGCGTGACGATCCCGGCCTGCCGGGCCCCGTAGAAGGGCACCGCCGCGCCCGGGTCGTTGGCCCGGGCGGGCGGCGGCTCGTCGAAGACCTGCAGGCCGACGGCCCCGCCGGCCGCGGCCCCGAGGGCCCCGGCTCCGGCGAGTCCGAGCATCTTGCGACGATCCATGGCGAAAACTCCAGGAGCTACTTGGAGGCTACGAGCGGGGCGACCTTGCTGATCGGCTCGGCGAGCGCGTTGATCGCGTCGGCGAGCGCCTTGAGCTGGGCCTCGGAGAGCTCGTTGTGGAACTTCCAGCCGTCGCCGTTGCGGTGCTTGTCGAGCTCCGCCTGCGCCGCCGCGAACTTCTCGTCCAGGCTCTTGGCCAGGGCGGCGTCCTTCTCCTCGATGACCGGGCGCAGCGCCGCGATCGCGGCCCGGGAGCCCTCGAGGTTGGCCTGGAAGTCCCACAGGTCGGTGTGCGAGAAGGTGTCCTCCTCGCCGGTGATCTTGCCGGTGGCGACCTCGTCGAGCAGCTCCTTGGCCCCGTTGGCGAGCTCGATCGGGGACAGCTGGACCGTCTCGGCCTTGCTCACGATGGTCTTGACGTCCGCGAGCAGCTTGTCGGCGGTCGGGCCGGACTTGCTGATGTCCTTGGTGACCCAGAGGTCCTTCTCGATCTTGTGGAAGCCGGTCCACTCCTGGCCGGGCTCGAGGTCGGCCTCGCGGGCGTCGATCGCCGGGTCGAGGTCGCCGAAGCTCTCGGCCACGGGCTCGATGCGCTCCCAGTACGTGCGGGCGATCGGGAACAGCGACTTGGCCTTCTCGGCGTCGCCGGCCTTGACCGCGTTGACGAACTCGGTCGTCTTGTCGATCAGGGCGCCCGTGTTGTTCTTCACGTACGTCTGGTAGTCCTTGGTCGCCTGGGCGAGCTTGGCGTCGTCGGTCAGCGGCTTGCTCTCGCCGGTGGCCTTGAACTGGCCGCGGATGCCGTTGCCGATCATGCCCGGCTTGCAGGCGGTCTCGTAGGTGCCGGCCGGCAGCTCCACGATGAGGTCGCGGGTGAGGCCCGGCGCGACGTTCTCGACCTCGCCGACGATGCGGTCGCCGGTGGCGTACACGTAGAACTCGGTGACCTTGCCGCCCTTGTTGCTGACGGTGAAGGTGACCGGCCCCGACGCCGCCTCGGTCTTCTCGACCTTGCACTCGGAGTCGGTGGCGGTGACGGCGATCTTGCCGTTGGAGCTGGCCTCAGCCCCGGCTTCCGATCCGCTCTTGTCGTCGCCGCAGCCGGTCAGCGCGACGACGGCCAGCGCCGGTACGGCACCGAGCGCAAGCAGGCGTGATGTACGCATGGTTCTCCTACGAGACATGGAAAGAGGGGGAGGTGAGGCGGTCAGGCTTCGGAGGCGACCGGCTTCGATGACGGCCCTGATGCGGGCTCGGATGCCGGCCGGCGCAGGAGCGGCAGCAGGAAGAGGATCAGGACCGGCACCCCGTAGGCGACCCAGGCGATGGTCTCGAGCACGGACGGCTGCGGCGTGAAGTTGAACATGCCGCGCAGCAGCTCCGCGTACCACGCGGTGGGCGGCAGCGCGTTGGAGAGGTCGAACGCGTGGTTGTTCAGCCCCGGCAGGACGTTGGCCTCCTGCAGGTCGTGCACCCCGTACTTGAAGATCCCGGCGGCCACGAGCACTAGCAGCGCGCCGGTCCAGGTGAAGAACTTCGTCAGGTTGATCCGGATGGCGCTGGCGTAGAGCAGCCAGCCGAGCACGACCGAGGTGGCCAGGCCGAGCGAGATGCCGACGATCGGCTGCCAGGTGTCGGCGCCCTGGGCCGCGGCGAAGAAGAGGATCGACGTCTCCAGGCCCTCGCGGGCGACCGCCAGGAAGGCCATGCCGGCGACCGCGAAGGGGCCGACCTGGATCGCGTCCTCGAGCTTGCCGCGCAGCTCCTTGGCCATCTGGCGGGCCATGCGCCGCATCCAGAAGATCATGAAGGTGACGAACACGACGGCGATCAGCGAGGCGATCGCGTCCACCATCTCCTGGTGGGGGCCGGAGAGGTACGCGGTGCCGGCCTGCAGCAGCGCGGCGACCCCGATGGACAGCAGCGCCGCGACCGCGACGCCGGTCCAGACCCACCTCAGCAGGTGCTTGCGGTCACTCTTGACCAGGAAAGCGACGAGGATCGAGACCACGAGCGTGATCTCGAGCCCCTCGCGCAGGCCGATCAGGTAGATGGCGGTCATTCGAGCTCCGCAGGTAAGCCTTGTCTTACTTAGGTCAGCATTACCTTAGACCTCACCGGCATCTGCTACAAGCTTGTGGCACTTCAACACCAAGGGCCCCGCCGGAGTACTCCGGCGGGGCCCTTGACGATCAGACTCAGTAGCGGTAGTGGTCCGCCTTGTAGGGGCCCTCCACCGGGATGCCGAGGTATTCGGCCTGCTTCTTGGTCAGCTCGGTGAGCCGGACGCCGAGCGCGTCCAGGTGCAGCCGGGCGACCTTCTCGTCGAGGTGCTTGGCCAGCGTGTAGACGCCGATCGGGTACTCCTCGATCTTCGTGAACAGCTCGATCTGGGCGATCGTCTGGTTCGCGAAGCTGTTGGACATGACGAACGACGGGTGGCCGGTCGCGTTGCCCAGGTTGAGCAGGCGGCCCTCGCTCAGCACGATGATCGAGTGGCCGTCGTCGAACTTCCACTCGTCGACCTGCGGCTTGATGTTGATCCGCGTCACGTCGGAGCGGTGGGCGAGGCCGGCCATGTCGATCTCGTTGTCGAAGTGGCCGATGTTGCCGACGATCGCCTGGTGCTTCATCCGGCCCATGTGCTCGGCGGTGATGACGTCGAGGCAGCCGGTGGCGGTGATGAAGATGTCGGCGGTCTCGACGACGTCCTCCATCGTGGCGACCTGGTAGCCGTCCATCGCGGCCTGCAGGGCGCAGATCGGGTCGACCTCGGTGACGATGACCCGGGCGCCCTGGCCGCGCAGCGACTCGGCGCAGCCCTTGCCCACGTCGCCGTAGCCGAAGACCACGGCCACCTTGCCGCCGATAAGGACGTCGGTGGCGCGATTGATGCCGTCGATGAGCGAGTGACGGCAGCCGTACTTGTTGTCGAACTTCGACTTCGTGACGGAGTCGTTGACGTTGATCGCCGGGAAGAGCAGCGTGCCGGCCTGCTGCATCTCGTAGAGGCGGTGCACGCCGGTGGTGGTCTCCTCGGTCACGCCCTTGATGCCGGCCGCGACGCGGGTCCAGCGGCGGTTGTCCTCGCCGATGGAGCGCTGCAGCAGCTTGAGGATGACCGCGTACTCCTCCGAGTCGGCGGTGTCCGGCGACGGCACGGCCCCCGCGCCCTCGAACTCGGCGCCCTTGTGCACCAGCAGCGTGGCGTCGCCGCCGTCGTCGAGGATCATGTTCGGGCCCTGGCCGTCGGGCCAGAGCAACACCTGCTCGGTGCACCACCAGTACTCGTCGAGGGTCTCGCCCTTCCAGGCGTAGACCGGGACGCCGGCCGGCTTCTCGGGGGTGCCCTCGGGGCCGACGGCGATCGCCGCGGCGGCGTGGTCCTGGGTCGAGAAGATGTTGCAGCTGGCCCAGCGCACCTGCGCACCGAGCGCCACGAGCGTCTCGATCAGCACCGCGGTCTGGATCGTCATGTGCAGCGAGCCGGTGATCCGCGCGCCTTTCAGGGGCTGCGTCGCGGCGAACTCGCGCCGGATGGCCATGAGGCCCGGCATCTCGTGCTCGGCGAGCTGGATCTCCTTGCGCCCGAACGCGGCGAGGGACAGATCGGCCACCTTGAAGTCACCGTCGGCGACGGTGCTCGGCGGCAGCGTGCTGGTCAATGCGATCTCCTGGTCTGCAGAGGCGTACGGCGACCCTTCACGGTACGCGGCGGCGGGAAAGCCTTCCAATCGCCCCTGGACGAAGTGACCGGGACAGCGAGCGGGGCGGCGGGATTGCTCCCACCGCCCCGCTCTTCCCCCCGGTTTGGTTCCCCCGCATTGGCTTGGAGCGCTGTCTCAAACCCTGCGTAGCCGTAACACTACTCTGCGCAACTCAAATGTCAAGCAAATGCTCCGAATTCGGGCACCTTGGATTGGTAACGAGACCGGCCGCGCCGCGAGGATCGCGACGCGGCCGATTCAGCAGCCCGAGTGGGTGAACTCAGGTCAGGGGCGTCGCCGCCTGGAAGGCCTCACCGGAGCCGCTGAGCGCGAGCTCCGGCCGGCTCGCCGGCGCGAACGCCGCCTGACCGGGGCTCAGCGTCACCGGGACCGCGCCGTCGTCGACCCGGACGGAGCCCCGGGTGCACAGCACGATCCGCGGTCCCGAGCCCGGCAGCCGCACCGCCGACCGGTCCGCGCTGAGCACCGCCCGGTGCAGCGCGAAGTCGGGCACGGGCACCGGGTAGGCCCACAGACCGCCGCCCAGGTCCTCCGCGTGGGTGACGGGCTCGTCGAGCACCTCGAAGCGCAGCACCCGCAGCAGCTCCTCGACGTCCACGTGCTTCGGGGTCAGGCCGCCGCGCAGCACGTTGTCCGAGGCGGCCATGATCTCGACCCCGACGCCGCGCAGGTAGGCGTGCAGGTTCCCGGCCGGCATCCAGACCGCCTCGGCCGGGCGCAGCCGGATCCGGTTGAGCAGCGTGGCCACGATGACCCCGCTGTCGCCCGGATACTGCTCGGCCAGCCCGGTGACCAGGTCGTAGGCCGGCTTCTCGGCCGCCCGGGGCGCGCACGCGGCCACGACCTCGCCGACGAGGTCCGCGTCCGGATGCCCGAGCAGGCCCTGGACCGCGTCGTGCAGGGCCGCGGCCGCGTCGGCCTGGCTCAGCGCGTCGATCGTCGGCTTGAGCCGCGCCACGCCGAGCGCGGCGAGGTCGGCCGCGGCCGCCGCCGGGTCGCGGAAGCCGCACAGCGCGTCGAAGTCGGTCAGCGCGACCAGCATCTCCGGCTTGTGCCAGGCGTCGACGTAGGACTGGTGCCCGGCCGCGTGCGCCGCCCGGGCCTGCTCCAGCGTCGGGTGCGCCTGCAGCGACAGCGGCTGGGCGGCCGCGAGCACCTTGAGCAGGAACGGCAGCCGGGTGCCGAAGCGCTCGACGTTGGCCGCGCCGAGCAGCGTCCGCGGGTCGGCGGCGATCGCGTCGACCAGCGAGGCCCCGCTCACCGCGAGCCGCGACGGGCTGGCCGGGTGAGCCCCCATCCACAGCTCGGCCTCGGGGTCCGGGGTCGGCGTGGGCCGGCCCTGCAACGTGGCGATCGCGGTGCGCGAGCCCCAGGCGTACTTGCGGATCGGACTGTCGAGCAGTTCCACGGTCAGTGCGCCTCCGCGCTGGTCGGGACGGTGTTCTGGTCGGCCTCGCCGGCCTTGGCGGCACGGTAGATGTCGGGCTCCAGGTAGATCACGCGGGCGATCGGCACCGCGGCCCGGATGCGGGCCTCGGCGGCGTCGATGCCGCGGGCGATCTCGTCGGCCGTCTCGTTGTGCCGGACCGCGATCTTCGCCGCGACCAGCAGCTCGTCCGGGCCCAGGTGCACGGTGCGCATGTGGATCACGCGCTCGACCTCCGGGCCGTCGACGATCGCCTGCTCGATCGCGGCGACCTGGTCCGGCGTGGCCGACTCGCCGACGAGCAGGCTCTTCATCTCGACCGCGAGCACGGCCGCGACCGCGATGAGCAGCACGCCGATGGCCGCGGTGCCGATGCCGTCCCAGATGCCGTTGCCGGTGATCAGGGTCAGCCCGACGCCGAAGAGCGCGAGCACCAGGCCGAGCAGGGCCGCGAAGTCCTCGAGCAGGATGACCGGCAGCTCCGGCTCCTTGGCCCGCCGGATGAACTGCACCCAGGTCGCCTTGCCCTTGATCTTCTTCGTCTCGCCGATCGCGGTGCGGAAGGACAGGCCCTCCATGACGATCGCGGCGAGGAGGACGGCCACCGGCACCCACTGCCAGGACTCGATCGGCTCCGGGTGGGAGATCTTGTGCCAGGCCTCGTAGATGGCGAAGACGCCGCCGACGAAGAACAGCACGACGGCGACGATGAAGGCGTAGATGTACCGCTCGCGGCCGTAGCCGAACGGGTGGCGCGCGGTGGCCCGCTTCGAGGCCTGCTTGCCGCCGAGCAGCAGCAGGCCCTGGTTGCCGGAGTCGGCCACCGAGTGGATGGCCTCGGCCAGCATCGACGACGACCCGGTCAGGAAGAACGCGACGAACTTGGTGGCGGCAATGCCGAGATTCGCGGCCAGCGCCGCCAAGATCGCTTTAGTCCCGCCTTCAGTGCTCACATCGCCTCCGCTTCGCTACGGCGATGCGAGCATCGCACTGAGTTAAATGGTGAGAGGCCCCTCCGCTGCGCTCCGGACCTCTCACGGACTCACCAGATCCTTCATTTCCGACACAGCAGGGACGGCCATGGGGTCGAAGCCGTGCGCCAGACCCAGGTAGATCGAGGTGAAGTCCGGCACGGCGACGAGCGACGCCAATCGTTCCAGAGCGGAGCCACCCTCGGCGGTGATCAGGCTCACCCGCACGCCCCGGCGCTCGGCCAGCTCCTGCACGGCCTCGGCCCGGCGCTCCTCGACCGCGACGGGCTCGCCGTCGTCCTCGTCCTCGCCGGCCAGCCCGCCGTCGCGCAGCAGCACCAGCCGCAGCCGGGTGGCCGGGTTGTCGGCGTCCTCGTCCGGGTCGGCGAAGATGTCCCGGTCGGCCTCGGCCAGGCCGCCGTAGACGCCGTCGAGCAGGCCGACCCGGCCCCGGCCCGCCTCGCCGAGCGCGCCGACGACTGCGGGGTAGCGGGCGTTGGCCGACAGCGTGTCGCCGAAGCGGCGGGCCGCCACGGTGGCCAGCGGCGAGGAGCCCCAGACGATCGGCACCGAGTGGGCCAGGTCCAGGGCCAGGCTCTTGCCCGGGTTCACGAACGTCTCCATCGCCGTGCGGCACCGCTCGGCGTCGGCGTCCAGCCGCGCGGCGGTCTCGGCGAAGTCGGCCTCGGTGACCTTGACCAGGCCGAGCTGGCGCGCGGCGAGCAGCACCGGGACGGTCAGGCCCCAGAGGCTGGCCCGGGCCGGCGCCCGCCGCGGCACCGGGATGAACGGCGCGCGGAAGCGGTCGGCCAGGGCGTGCAGCTGGGTGTCGGGCGCGCCGATGGCCACGAGCCGGGCCCCGCGGCGACCGGCGGCCTCGGCGGCGGCGAGCGCCTCCGGGGAGCGGCCGGACGCCGAGACGGCGATGACCACGTCGGCCGCGCCGACCCAGCCGGGGATGCCCGCGCTGCGGTGGGCCAGGACCGGCACCGGACAGCGCGGCCCGGCGACGGTCTCGAGGATGTCGCCGGTGCGCGCGGCCGTGCCGACGCCCGCGACGACCACGGCCCGCGGGCGGCCCTCGTCGGCCAGCGCGCTCAGGTCGGTCTCGGCGGCCAGCGCCGCCGACTCCCGCACCTGGGCGCCGGCCGACGCGGTCGCCCGCAGCATGCCGCCCGGGTCGTTCTTCTCCAGCGACTCGGCGTTGTCCAGCAGCGCCAGGTCGATCTCGCGATGCCCGCGGACCCCCGCAGTGCCTTCCAGTGGATTCATGCCGCACCACCCTCTTCGGTCTTGGCGGATTCCCCGCCGGTGCCGTTCTCAACCGCACCATCGGCAGAGGGCTGGCGCGCCTCGTCGAGCAGGAGCACCGGGATGCCGTCGCGGATCTCGAAGATCCGCCCGCATTCGGTGCAGGTCAGCGTCTGCGCATCGGCGTCGAGGGTGAGCTCGGCGTGGTGCTCGTCGGGGCAGCGCAGGATCGACAGCAGGGCGGGGTCCACGGACACGCGTTCCAACTCCTTCTCAGCGGCGGACGACTCAGCGGCGGATGACGGCCAGCATCTCATCGCGCAGCGCCGCCATCCGCTCGGCGGTCGGCGCCTCAACGTTAAGCCGCAGAAGCGGCTCCGTGTTGGACGGGCGCACGTTGGCCCAGCTGCCGTCGGGGAAGCTGAGGGTGATCCCGTCGAGCCGGTCGATCTCCACCGGGAACGCCTGCTCGACCTCGGCCATCTTCGCGGCGGTGTCGGCGACCGTCGAGTTGATCTCGCCTGAGGCCGCGTAGCGCTCGTAGTCCTTCGCCAGCGCCGACAGCGGGGCGGGCTGGCCGCCGAGCAGGGCCAGCGTGTGCAGGGCGGCGAGCATGCCGGTGTCGGCGCCCCAGAAGTCGCGGAAGTAGTAGTGCGCCGAGTGCTCGCCGCCGAAGACCGCGCCGGTGCGGGCCATCTCGGCCTTGATGAACGAGTGCCCGACCCGGGTGCGCACCGGCTCGCCGCCGTGCTCGCGGACGATCTCGGGCACCACCTTCGAGGTGATGAGGTTGTGGATGATCGTCCCGCCCGGGTCCTTGGCCAGCTCGCGGACCGCCACCATCGCCGTGATCACCGACGGGGAGACGGCCTCGCCCCGCTCGTCGACCACGAAGCAGCGGTCGGCGTCGCCGTCGAAGGCCAGGCCGATGTCGGCGCCGGTCGCGCGGACCTTGGCCTGCAGGTCGACCAGGTTGGCCGGCTCCAGCGGGTTGGCCTCGTGGTTGGGGAAGGTGCCGTCGAGCTCGAAGTACAGCGGGATGATCGTCAGCGGCAGGCCCGAGCCGAGCACGGCCGGCACGGTGTAGCCGCCCATGCCGTTGCCGGCGTCGACCACGACCGTCAGCGGCCGGATGTCGGAGAGGTCCACGAGCTTGAGCAGGTGGGTGGCGTACCGCTCCAGGAGGCTGTACTGCTCCAGCCCGCCCTTGAGCGCACCCTCGGCGACCCGGGCCCCGCTGTCGAGGATCTGCTGCGCGCGCTCGCGGATCTCGGTCAGGCCGGTGTCCTGCCCGACCGGCTTGGCGCCCTGCTTGCACAGCTTGATCCCGTTGTACTGCGCGGGATTGTGGCTCGCGGTGAACATGGCGCCGGGCAGGTCGAGCACGCCCGAGGCGTAGTACAGCAGGTCGGTGGAGCCCAGGCCGGCCTCCAGCACGTCGGCGCCCTCGGCGCGCGCACCGTTGGCGAACGCCGTCGCCAGCGCCGGGCCCGACGCCCGCATGTCGTGCGCGGTCACGATCTTCTCGGCGAACTCCCCGCGGCTGCGCAGCGTCTGCACGAACGCCCGTCCGAGTGCCTCCGCCACCGGCTCGTTGAGCTGGTCGGGCACCGTCCCCCGCACGTCGTAGGCCTTGACGATCCGGCTCAGGTCGATCACAGTCTCGCACCCCTAGTCGTGGTCGCTGTTCCTACGACGGAGCCTAGTGCGGTTGCGTTCCGTGCACGTGTCAGTCCTAAGTTGCGCATGTGAGATCCGGGAAAGCATGTGGTGCAGGATGAACACATGGCGGAGGAAGGCAACTCCCTGCGGGCGATCGTCGCGGCCCTGTCCGCGAACCTCGGCATCGCGCTGAGCAAGTTCGTCGCGTTCCTGTTCACCGGCTCGTCGTCGCTGCTCGCGGAGGCCGTGCACTCGGTGGCCGACACCGCCAACCAGGTCCTGCTGCTCATCGGCGGCCGGCGCGCCCAGCAGCGGGCCAGCCAGCTGCACCCGTTCGGTTACGCTCGGTTCCGATACTTCTACGGCTTCCTCGTCACCCTGGTGATCTTCCTCGTCGGCGGCGTCTTCGCACTCTTCGAGGGCTGGCAGAAGCTGCACCACCCGGAGCCGGTCGAGGACCCGATCTGGGCGTTCGCGGTGCTGGGCATCTCGGTCGGGCTGGAGTCGTTCTCGCTGCGCACCGCGGTGCACGAGGCCGAGCCGTCCCGCCGCGGGGCGCCCTGGCTGCGGTTCATCCGGACCACCCGCTCCCCCGAGCTGCCGGTCGTGCTCGCCGAGGACTTCGGCGCGCTGACCGGCCTCACCTTCGCCTTCGTCGGCATCACCCTCGCGGTGGTCACCGGCGACGGGCGCTGGGACGCGGCCGGCACGCTGGCCATCGGCGCCCTGCTCGTGGTCATCTCGATCACCCTGTCGCAGCGGATGCGCAGCCTGCTCATCGGCGAGTCGGCCGACAACGGCACCCTGCTGGCGATCGAGGCGGCGATCGAGCGGGAGCCGCTGATCGAACGCATGATCCATCTGCGCACCATGCACCTCGGCCCCGATCAGCTGCTGATCGCGGCCAAGGTGGCGGTGCGGGCCAGCGAGACGATGGCGCACGTGGCCCAGGCGATCAACCGGGCGGAGAAGCAGGTCCGCGACGCCCTGAGCTACGAGTGCTTCATCTTCCTGGAGCCCGACGTGTTCGACGCGAAGTTGTACGAGGCCGCCGAGCGTCCTCCGGGCTCCTCGTCGAAGGAGCGGCGCGAGGCCTGGGAGTGACTACAGCTGGAGCCCGGTGAGGACCATGACGCGCTCCTCGGTGTAGTCGGCCATCGCGCTGGCCAGGCCCTCGCGCCCGACCCCGCTGGCCTTGGACCCGCCGTAGGGCATCTGGTCGGCCCGGTAGCTGGGCACGTCGCCCACGATCACCCCGCCGACGTCGAGCACCCGGTGGGCCTCGAAGGCCCGGTCCAGCCGCCGGGTGAACACGCCGGCCTGCAGCCCGTAGGGCGAGGCGTTGACCGCCGCGAACCCGTCGGCGTCGGAGGCGACGCGCTCGAGCACCAGCACCGGGCCGAAGACCTCCTCGGAGCTGACCTTGGCGTCGGCCGGCGCGTGCGCGATGACGGTCGGGGCGTAGGCGGCGCCGTCGCGGGTGCCGCCGGTGAGCACCTTGGCCCCGGCCGCGACCGCCTCGCCGACCCACTCCTCGACCCGCCGGGCCGCGGACTCGCTGATGAGCGGGCCGACGTCGGTCTCGTCGGCGGCCGGGTCGCCGGTCACCTGGGCCTCGACCGCGGCCACCAGCTTCTCGGCCAGCGCGTCGTGGTGGCGCTCGTGGACGTACACCCGCTGGACCGCGATGCAGCTCTGCCCGGCCTGGTAGTTGGAGAAGGTGGCGATCCGGGTCGCCGCCCAGTCCAGGTCGTCCCAGTCCTCGCACACCACCACGGCCGCGTTGCCGCCGAGCTCGAGGGTGACGTGCTTGCGCGGCACGGCGTCGCGGATCTGCCAGCCGACCGGGCCCGAGCCGGTGAACGACACGACGGGCAGGCGCGGGTCGGCCACCAGGGCGGAGGCGCGGTCGTTCGGGATCGGCACGATCGACCACATCCCCGCGGGCAGGTCGGTCTCGGCCAGGATCTCGCCGAGCAGCAGCGCGCTGAGCGGGGTCGCCGGGGCCGGCTTGAGCACGATCGGCGCGCCGACGGCCAGGGCCGGGGCGACCTTGTGGGCGACCAGGTTGAGCGGGAAGTTGAACGGGGAGATGCCCAGCACCGGGCCCCGCGGCACCCGCTTGACCAGGGCGATGCGGCCGGTCGCGGCCGGGTCGGTGTCGAGGCGCTGCAGCGAGCCGGAGAAGCGGCGGGCCTCCTCGGCGGCCCAGCGGAACGTCGACACCGCGCGGGCGACCTCGCCCCGCGACCACTTCATCGGCTTGCCGTTCTCGGCGGTGATGAGCCGGGCGACCTCGTCGGCGCGCTCCTTGAGCCGGGCGCTGACGTGGTCGAGGGCGGCGGCCCGGGCGCTCGCGGGCAGGGCCGCGGCCTCGGCGGCGACGGCGGCCGCGGCGGCGACCGCCGCCTCCACCTGCTCGGGAGTCGCGTTGGAGGTGGTGCCGACCTGACGCCCGTCGTAGGGGTGGCGGATCTCGACGGCGTCGTCGCTGGTTGCCGGGCGCCCGGCAATGAAGAACGGGGTCACGATTCCACCCTAACCCCAACGGAAACAGTTGCCCGAGGGCTTGTGTGCGACGGATTCGATGGAAAGATGTCCGTGCCGGGCACTCAAGGGAGCGGACATGACCAAGCAGCTGCAGAACTTCGTCGACGGCGCCTACACCGACCCCGCCGACGGCCGATACTCCGACCTGATCGACCCGTCCACCGGCGAGGTGTTCGCCTCCGCGCCGGTCTCCAGCGCCGAGGACGTCGACCGCGCCGTGCGGGCCGCGGCGAAGGCCTTCGAGACCTGGCGCGACGCCACGCCCTCGGAGCGGCAGCGGGCGCTGCTCAAGCTCGCCGACGCGATGGAGGACCGGGCGTCGGAGATCATCGACGCCGAGGTGCGCAACACCGGCAAGCCGCGTGCGATGACCGCCAGCGAGGAGCTGCCGCCGTCGATCGACCAGATCCGGTTCTTCGCCGGCGCCGCCCGGGTGCTCGAGGGCAAGTCCGCCGGCGAGTACATGAAGGGCCACACCAGCTACGTGCGGCGTGAGCCGATCGGCGTCTGCGCCCAGGTCACCCCGTGGAACTACCCGCTGATGATGGCGGTGTGGAAGATCGCCCCGGCGCTGGCCGCGGGCAACACGGTCGTGCTGAAGCCGTCCGACACCACGCCCGTCTCGTCGCTGCTGCTGGCCGAGCTGGCCGCCGAGTTCCTGCCGCCGGGCGTGCTCAACGTGATCACCGGCGACCGGGACACCGGCCGCGCCCTGGTCGCCCACCCGACCCCGAACTTCGTCTCCATCACCGGCTCGGTCCGGGCCGGGCGCGAGGTGGCCGCCGGGGCCGCCCCGTCGCTCAAGCGCACCCACCTGGAGCTGGGCGGCAAGGCCCCGGTCGTGGTCTTCGACGACGCCGACCTGGCCGCCGCGGCCGAGGCGATCGCGGTCGCCGGCTACTTCAACGCGGGCCAGGACTGCACCGCGGCCACCCGCGTGCTGGCCGGGCCGGGCATCTACGACGACTTCGTGGCCGCGCTCGCCGAGCAGGCGGCCGGGACGAAGACCGGCGCCCCGGACGACGAGGACATCCTCTACGGCCCGCTGAACAACGCCAACCAGCTCGCCCGGGTCGGCGGCTTCATCGACCGGCTGCCCGATCACGCCCGGCTCGATACCGGCGGGGCCCGGGTCGGCGACAAGGGCTACTTCTACTCCCCGACCGTCGTCTCCGGCCTGCGCCAGGACGACGAGATCATCCAGGACGAGGTGTTCGGGCCGGTCATCACCGTGCAGCGCTTCACGGACGAGGACGAGGCGGTGCGCTGGGCCAACGGGGTGGAGTACGGCCTGTCGTCCTCGGTCTGGACCCGCGACCACGGCCGCGCGATGCGCATGACCCGGCGGCTCGACTTCGGCTGC
This sequence comes from Dactylosporangium thailandense, assembly GCF_059739745.1. Taxonomy (NCBI): domain Bacteria; kingdom Bacillati; phylum Actinomycetota; class Actinomycetes; order Micromonosporales; family Micromonosporaceae; genus Dactylosporangium; species Dactylosporangium thailandense. The sequence continues at coordinate 10,869,704 of NZ_AP029195.1, read as the reverse complement.
GTCTGGGTCAACGCGCACATCCCGATCGTCGCCGAAATGCCGCACGGCGGGTTCAAACAGTCCGGATACGGTAAGGACCTCTCCATGTACGGGCTCGAGGACTACACCCGGATCAAGCACGTCATGCACAACATCGAGCTGTGATGACGTCCTCCGAGGATCTGCGCAAGCGCCGCTCCGCCGCCGTCGCGCGCGGGGTCAGCAGCATGATCGGCTCGTACGTCGACCACGCCTCCGGCGGCACCCTCACGGACGTCGACGGGCGGGAGTGGATCGACCTCGCGGCCGGCATCGCGGTCACGAACGTCGGCAACGCGAACCCGCGGGTGGCCGAGGCGGTGCGGCGCCAGGCGGAGCGGTTCACCCACACGTGCTTCATGATCGCGCCGTACGAGGGCTACGTCGCCGTCTGCGAGCAGCTCAACGCGCTCACCCCGGGCACGTTCGAGAAGCGCTCGGCCCTGTTCAACTCGGGTGCCGAGGCGGTCGAGAACGCGGTGAAGATCGCCCGGCACGCCACCGGGCGCCGGGCCGTCGTCGTGTTCGACCACGCTTACCACGGCCGGACCAACCTCACCATGGCGCTCACCGCCAAGGACATGCCCTACAAGCGCGGCTTCGGCCCGTTCGCCGGCGAGATCTACCGGGTGCCGATGTCCTACCCGTTCCGCGACGGCCTCGCCGGCCCGGACGCCGCCGCGCTGGCCATCGGCATGATCGAGAAGCAGGTGGGCGCCGACCAGGTGGCCGCGGTGCTGATCGAGCCGATCCAGGGCGAGGGCGGCTTCGTGGTGCCCGCGCCGGGCTTCCTGCCCTCGCTGGCCACCTGGGCGAAGGCGAACGGGGCGCTGTTCGTCGCCGACGAGATCCAGACCGGCTTCTGCCGCACCGGGGACTGGTTCGCCAGCACCCACGAGCGGCTGGAGCCGGACCTGGTCACCACCGCGAAGGGCATCGCCGGCGGCCTGCCCCTGGCCGGGGTGACCGGGCGGGCCGAGCTCATGGACGCCGTGCACCCGGGCGGCCTCGGCGGCACCTACGGCGGCAACCCCGTGGCCTGCGCGGCCGCGCTCGCCTCGATCGAGACCATGCGGGAGCTCGACCTGGCCGCGGCCGCCCGGCGGATCGAGTCCGTCATGCTGCCCCGCCTGCGCGACCTGCGGGCCCGCTTTCCGTTCATCGGCGACGTCCGGGGCCGGGGCGCGATGCTGGCCCTGGAGATCGTGGTGCCCGAGTCCGCCGCGCCGGGCGAGCTCACCGCCGAGCGGGGCTGGGCGAAGGGCGCGCCGCTGGGCGCGACCCCGGACGCGGCCAAGACGGCCGACATCCAGCGCCTGGCCCACGAGGCCGGGCTGCTGCTGCTCACCTGCGGCACCTACGGCAACGTGATCCGTTTCCTGCCGCCGCTGGTGATGGACGACCCGACCCTCGAACGCGCGCTCGACCTGCTGGAAACGGCACTGTAGAAAGCCGTTCGCCCCTTGGCGATCGGGGGTGACCCGGGTCACTATGAGGCATGAACAGTCCCTGGCTCGCCCTGCCCACGGGGGCCAATCCCCGCAAGCGGAGCGGTCAGGTCGGCCGCGCCCGGGACGCGTTCCTGGGCGGCGGCCGGGTCGGGACGCAGGTGCGCGGCGTCGTGGCCGACTCGTGGCGGCGCAGCGCGGCCGCCCGGCTGGACCCGGACGCCACCGCCCCCGTCGACCTCAGCGACGACGAGCTCGAGGAGTATCGGCGCGACCATCCGCTCCGGCACGCGCTGCCGCTCTTCCGGGACCTGCTGGGCAGCTTCGCCGAGGACGGCGATCACCTGATGGCGGTCTGCGACGCCCACGGCCGGCTGCTGTGGGTCGAGGGGCACAAGACCGTGCTGCGGCGGGCCGAGGGCATGAACTTCGTCGCCGGGGCGCAGTGGGACGAGGCCCACGCCGGCACCAATGCGCCCGGCACCGCGGTCGCCGTCGACCACGCCGTGCAGATCTTCGCCACCGAGCACTTCAGCCGCCGCGTCCAGCGGTTCACCTGCTCCGCCGCGCCGATCCACGACCCGCGCACCGGCCGCCTGCTGGGCGCGATCGACGTGACGGGCGGCGACCACCTGGCCAGCCCGCACTCGCTGGCGCTGGTCGTCGCCACCGCCCGCGCGGCCGAGGCGCACCTGGCCACCCTCGCGCCGCCCGGCCCCACCTTCACCGCGCTCGGCCGCGACGAGGGTGTGCTGCGCGCGCAGCGGCTGAGCCGGCGGCACAGCGAGATCGTCGCCCTGTTGTGCGCCCATCCCGAGGGGCTCACCGGCGACCAGCTCGCCCTGGAGCTCTACGGCGATGAGTGCGTCAACCCGGTCACCCTGCGCGCGGAGCTGTCGCGGCTGCGCCACGTGCTCGGTCCGCTGCTGCTGTCGCGCCCCTACCGGCTGCGCGACGCGGTCACCTCCGACTTCGCCGAGATCGCCGAGTGCCTCGCGGCCGGGGACGTGAAGAGTGCCCTGCGCGCCTACCCCGGCCCGCTGCTGCCCCTCTCGGAGGCGCCCGGCATCGTGCGGCTGCGCCGGCTCATCGAGGGCCAGCTGCGCGCCGGGGTCCGGGCCAGCGGCGACCCGGCGATGCTCGCGGCCTGGACCGCGGCCGCCTGGGGCGCCGAGGACCTGTGGATGTGGGAGGCCCTCGCCGCCGCCCTGCCGCCCGGCTCGCCCCGCCAGGCCCTTGCCCTGGAGCGGGTCGCGTGCCTGTCGGAGGAGTACGCAACGTTCTTGCAACGTGGCCGTAACTAACTTCGGGGCATGACCCGCTACGCAGCCCCGGGCCAGGACGGATCCCTGGTCAACTTCGAGTCCCGCTACGACCACTGGATCGGCGGCGACTACGTCAAACCCGCCCGCGGCCAGTACTTCGAGAACCCGACCCCGGTGACCGGCCAGGCCTTCACCGAGATCGCGCGGGGCACCGCCGAGGACGTGGAAGCCGCCCTCGACGCCGCGCACGGCGCGGCCGACGCGTGGGGCCGCACCTCGGTGGCCGACCGCGCCAACATCCTCAACAAGATCGCCGACCGGATCGAGGCCAACCTCGAGACCCTCGCCGTCGCCGAGACCTGGGAGAACGGCAAGCCGATCCGGGAGACGCTCGCCGCCGACCTGCCGCTGGCCGTCGACCACTTCCGGTACTTCGCCGGCGCCATCCGCGCCCAGGAGGGCAGCCTCGGCGAGCTCGACGACGACACCGTGGCGTACCACTTCCACGAGCCCCTGGGCGTGGTCGCGCAGATCATCCCGTGGAACTTCCCGCTGCTCATGGCCACCTGGAAGCTCGCCCCCGCGCTCGCCGCCGGCAACGCGGTCGTGCTCAAGCCGGCCGAGCAGACCCCCGCCTCCATCCACGTGCTCATGGGCCTCATCGCCGACCTGCTCCCGCCGGGCGTGGTCAACATCGTCAACGGCTTCGGCGTCGAGGCCGGCAAGCCGCTGGCCAGCAGCCCGAGGGTCGCCAAGGTCGCGTTCACGGGCGAGACCACGACCGGGCGGCTGATCATGCAGTACGCCAGCGAGAACATCAAGCCGGTGACCCTGGAGCTCGGCGGCAAGAGCCCCAACATCTTCTTCGACGACGTCTCCGCCGCCGACGACGCCTTCTTCGACAAGGCGCTCGAGGGCTTCGCGATGTTCGCGCTCAACCAGGGTGAGGTGTGCACCTGCCCGTCCCGCGCGCTCATCCAGCAGGGCCACTACGGCACGTTCATGGACGCCGCGACCGAGCGCGTCCGGGCGATCAAGCAGGGCCACCCGCTCGACACCGACACGATGATCGGCGCGCAGGCCTCCAACGACCAGCTCGAGAAGATCCTCTCCTACCTCGACATCGGCCGGCAGGAGGGCGCGAAGGTCCGCATCGGCGGCGAGCGCGCCGACCTCGGCGGGGAACTCTCCGGCGGGTACTACGTGCAGCCCACGGTCTTCGAGGGCGACAACGCGATGCGCATCTTCCAGGAGGAGATCTTCGGCCCGGTGGTCTCGGTGACCTCGTTCTCCGACTTCGCCGACGCCGTCAAGATCGCCAACGACACCCTCTACGGCCTCGGTGCCGGCGTGTGGACCCGCGACACGAACACCGCCTACCGCGCGGGCCGGGCGATCCAGGCCGGCCGGGTCTGGACCAACTGCTACCACGCCTACCCGGCGCACGCGGCGTTCGGCGGCTACAAGCAGTCCGGCATCGGCCGCGAGAACCACAAGATGATGCTCGAGCACTACCAGCAGACCAAGAACCTGCTCGTCAGCTACAGCCCGAACAAGCTCGGGTTCTTCTAGAGATGCAGCGAGTGGCGGTGACCCCCGCGGCGGCCGACCTGATCCGGTCGCTGCGGGGCACGCATGGACCCCTGATGTTCCACCAGTCCGGCGGCTGCTGCGACGGCAGCTCGCCGATGTGCTACCCGGAGGGCGAGTTCCGCACCGGCTCCTCCGACGTGCTCCTCGCGTCGCTGGCCGTGGACGGCGTCGACGAGCCGGTGACGTTCTGGATGTCGAAGTCGCAGTTCGAGCTCTGGCGGCACACCCACCTCACGGTGGACGTGGTGCCCGGGCGCGGTTCCGGCTTCTCGCTGGAGGCTCCGGAGGGCGTCCGCTTCCTGATCAGGTCCCGGCTGCTGACCCCGGAGGAGTTAGCGGCCCTCGAGTAGTCAGCGGCCTCGAGTAGTCAGCGGCCCCGAGTAGTCAGCGGCCCTCGAGTAGCGGCCGGCGCGGGTCCCACGGGTCTCCGCGCCGGCGCCGGGCGATCGCGGACAGGGTCTCCAGGACCACGCGGTTGGCCAGGTACGCCGTGATCTCGGCGTGGTCGTAGGGCGGCGACACCTCGACCACGTCCATGCCGACGATCGGCAGTTCGAAGCAGCACCGGCGGACCGCGTCCAGCAGCTGCCGGGAGGTCAGGCCGCCCGGCTCCGGGGTTCCCGTCCCCGGGGCCATGCCGGGATCGACCACGTCGACGTCGACCGAGAGGAAGACGCCGTCGCACTCGTCGGTGGCGATGGTGAAGGCCTCCGTCAGGCACTGGTCCAGGCCGCGGGCGACGATCTCGGTCATCTCGTAGGAGCGCAGGCCCCGACCGGCCATCCAGTCCAGCGTCTCCGGGCCGGGCCAGTAGCCGCGCAGGCCCAGTTGCAGGAACCGGTCGCCGCGCAGGGCACCGGACTCGATCAGGCGGCGCATCGGCTGCCCGTGGCCGACCAGCGAGCCCATCTCGACGTCGCCGGTGTCGGCGTGGGCGTCGAAGTGGACCATCGAGACGCGGCCGTAGCCGAGCTTGCGGGCCACGCCGGTCGCGTCGGGCCAGGCGATGGTGTGATCGCCCCCGAGCACGACCGGGATCGCGCCCGAGTCGGCGACCGCGAAGACGGCGTCCTCCAGCGTCTTGAGCGCGGTCGTGGAGTCCGGGGCGTACATGTGGACGTCCCCGGCGTCGAAGACCCTCAGATCCTTGAGCGCGTCGACCCGCATGGCGAGCGAGGGCCGGGAGCCGTCGTGGGGCAGGTAGCAGGCCTGGCGGATGGCCTGCGGACCGAACCGGGTGCCGGGCCGGTGGGAGGTGCCGCCGTCGTAGGGCGCGCCGATGATCACCACGTCGGCCTCGGGCAGCGCGGCCAGGTCGCAGCGCGGCACCCCGAGGAACGTGAAGTCCGGACCGAACTGGTTCATGGCTCGATCATGACTCCTTCATAGCTCCTGCATACTCCACGGCACCCCGTGCTCGGCGAGCAGATCGAGAAACGGTCGCGGCGGGAAGGCCTCGGGGCCGAGCACGCCCGTGCCCGTCCACGTGCCGGCCGCGAGCAGTTCGAGGCCGACCACCGCGTTGACCGCGGTCTGCCACACGACGGCCTGACAGCCGTACTCGCGCATGGTCCACGCGTTGTCGACGACGTGGTACAGGTAGGTGGCCCGCGGCCGCCCGTCGCGCCCGAGCCCGGTGACGTAGGTGCCGGCGCAGGTGCGGCCGTGCATCCGCTCGCCGAGCTTCGCCGGGTCGGGCAGGACCGCGGCCACCACGTCGCGCGGGGAGACCGGGACGCCGCCGACCATCACCTTCCTCGTCGAGTCGAGCCCGAGCTTGTGGATGGTCTTGAGCACCCGGATGAACTCGTCGCCCAGGCCGTATTTGAAGGTGACCCGCCGCACGTCGATCCAGCGCGGGATGAGCAGCACCTCCTCGTGCTCCACGTTCACGCACTCGATCGGGCCGATGCCGGCCGGGAAGTCGAAGATCTCGGGCTCGGAGAAGGGCCTCGTGACGTACACCCCGCGGTTCTTCTCATAGATGAGCGGCGGGTTGAGGCACTCCTCGATCGTCGTCCAGATCGAGAACGAGGGGGCGAACTCGTAGCCGTCCACCACCAGGTCCGAGCCGTCGCGGATGCCGATGTCGTGCACCTCGGCGAAGAGCACGTCGGCGGCGTAGCGGGCGAAGACATCGGACAGCCCGGGCTCGACGCCCATGCCTACGAGCGCCAGCCGGTCGGCCGCCTGCCACTGGTCCTCGACCGCGAACTGCGCGGCGCCGAGCAGCACGCCGACCTTCTCGTAGGGCCGCTCCGGGTGCGGCTGGGACAGCGACATGGCCATGTCGACGTAGTGCGCGCGGGCCTCGAGGGCGCCGGTGAAGACCGAGACCACGAAGCGGGGGTCGACGGCGTTGAGCACGTGCGTGATGCGCAGGCTCCGGCACAGCTGCGCGACCGCGGGGGCGGAGGCGGCGTCGAGGACGGCCGCGGCGAACCGGGGATCGTCCACCGAGGACACCGCGGCCTCGGCCCGGGCGGCGTCGTAGTCGGCCACGACGCAGTGTTCGAAGAAGGGACGGCGGGCGGCGATGCGCACCGCGGCGCTGCCGACGCCACCGGCGCCGACGATCAGTAATCGCATGTGCTCCTAGGCCTTCCGGCGCAGGCGCGGCAACTGGCCGATCAGGACGATCAGGAACGAGATCAGGAACATCGCGGTGCCGATGACGTTGATCTGGGCGGGAATGCCGCGCTGCGAGGCCCCCCAGACGAACATCGGGAACGTCACGACGGTCCCGGAGTTGAAGTTGGTGACGATGAAGTCGTCGAAGGACAGCGAGAACGACAGCAGGGCGGCCGCGACGATGCCGGGCATCACCAGCGGCAGGGTCACGCGCAGGAACGTCTGGCGCTCGTCGGCGTAGAGGTCCATGGCCGCCTCCTGCAGCCGCGGGTCGAGCCCGGCCAGGCGCGCCTTGACCGTGACGACCACGAACGACAGGCAGAACAGCACGTGGGCGATGACGACGGTCCAGAAGCCCAGCGGCACGCCCGAGGCGACGAAGAGCGCCAGCAGCGACGAGCCCATCACGATCTCCGGCGTCGCCATGGGCAGGAAGATCAGCGTGTTGGTCGCGCCGCGGCCGCGGAAGCTGTGCCGGGCCAGGGCGAAGGACATCAGCGTGCCCAGCACCGTCGCGCCGACGGTGGCCAGCAGCGCGACGCCGATGCTGAGCCAGAAGGCGTCGCCGATGCCGGCCACGCCGAAGGGGTGCTTCCAGTGATCCAGCGTGAACTTGTAGTTGTCCAGCGTGTAGGGGGCGTTGGCGCGGGCGTCCCGGAACGACATCGCGGCCACGACGGCGATCGGCACGAAGAGGTACAGCAGGACGATCAGCCCGATCGCGAGGACCCAGTGATCGGCGAGGAACCTGCGCAGGCGGTGGAGCATCAGAGCACCTCGTCCGTTCCGGCGCGCTTGACGTAGACGAAGACCAGCACGAGGATCGCCGCCATCAGGGTGAACGACAGCGCGGCCGCGGCCGGGTAGTCGCCGACCTTGAGGAACTTGGACTGGATGACGTTGCCGATCATGTACTGCCGGTTGGTCCCCAGCAGCTGCGCGTTGATGTAGTCGCCGGCCGCCGGGATGAACGTCAGCAGCGTGCCCGCCACGACACCGGGCATCGACAGCGGCAGCACGACCCGCGTGAAGCGCGCGACCGGGCGGGCGTAGAGGTCGCCGGCCGCCTCGATGAGCCGCGGGTCGAGCTTCTCCAGGCTGGCGTAGAGCGGCAGCACCATGAACGGCAGGAAGTTGTAGACCAGCCCCGCGATCACCGCCGGCGTGGTGGCCAGCAGCCGGCCGTCGGGCAGCGGGACGTGCAGCGCGTTGAGCACCGACACGACCGTGCCGTTGTCGGACAGGATGACCTTCCAGGCCAGCGTGCGAATCAGGAAGCTGGTGAAGAACGGCGCGATGACGCAGATGAGCAGCACGTTCTTCCAGCGGCCGGCCTTGAGCGCGATCGCGTAGGCCAGCGGGTAGCCCAGCAGCAGCGAGAACGCGGTGGTCAGCAGCGCGTACCACAGCGAGCGGCCGAACTGGGGCAGGTATTCGGCGATGGCGTCGGAGTAGTTGCTGAACTGCCAGGTCATCGCGTATCCGTCCTCCAGCGACCCGCTCGGGTCGTAGAGGCTGGTCGCGAAGAGCTGGATGCACGGCACCGCGAAGAACAGGATCAGCCACAGGCCGCCGGGGAGCAGCAGCAGGTACGGCAGCCACTTCTTCCTGGGTTGTTCGAGCTTGACCGGCGCGCCAGTGCCAGCACCGGCCCCGAGCTGCCCCAAAGCGCTCATGCCGACAACTCCGCTTCGCTCCGGCGCCGACACGAGGAGGACCTGAGCTCATGATGAGCGGCCACTCCGCTTCGCTCCGTACCGCTCATGCCGCGACTTCCTCGGCATCCACCACCGGCGCGTGGGTCTCGCCGGCCGGGCGGGGCAGGAGGAACGCGTGGTCGGGCCGCCAGTGCACGGTCACCTCGCTGGCCACGGCGAGCGGCGCGGCCACGCCCGAGTTGGGCACGAAGACGGTCAGCTCGTCGCCCCAGGGCGCGCGCACGAGGTACTGCGTGCTGACCCCCATGTAGGAGGAGTCGGTCACGAGCCCGGTGACGCTCTGGTGGCCGGCCGGCACCTCCCCGGTGCTGAGGTGCATCTTCTCCGGCCGCACGCCGAGCCACACCGTGCCCTCGGTGGCGCGGGCGCGCGCGGCCGGGACCGTGTAGCGGCCCTCGTAGGCCCCGACCAGCAGGTCGTCGCCGGAGCGTCCGGTCACGTCGGCGGCGAGCAGGTTGGACTGGCCCAGGAAATTGGCCACGAAGGCGGTGCCGGGGAAGTCGTACATCTCCACGGGCGCGCCGAGCTGCTCGATGCGCCCGCCGTTCATCACCGCGACCGTGTCGGCCATCGTCATGGCCTCCTCCTGGTCGTGCGTGACGTGCACGAAGGTGATGCCGACCTCGGTCTGGATGCGCTTGAGCTCGACCTGCATCTGCCGGCGAAGCTTCAGGTCCAGCGCGCCGAGCGGCTCGTCGAGCAGCAGCACCTGGGGCCGGTTGATCAGCGCCCGGGCGAGCGCCACCCGCTGCTGCTGGCCGCCGGAGAGCTGGGCCGGGCGGCGCTTGCCGAAGCCGTCGAGGTCGACCAGGTGGAGCATCTCCTCCACCTGGTCGGTGCACTTGCGGATGCCGCGCCGGCGCAGGCCGAAGGCGACGTTGTCCTCGATGTTGAGGTGCGGAAACAGCGCGTAGCTCTGGAACACCGTGTTGACCGGCCGCTTGTAGGGCCGCAGCCGAGTGACGTCGGAGTCGCCGAGCAGGACCTGGCCCTCGGTCGGCTCCTCGAGCCCCGCGATCATCCGCAGGGTGGTCGTCTTGCCGCAGCCGGACGCGCCCAGCAGCGCGAAGAACGAACCCCGGGGAACGGTGAGGGTCAGGTCGTCGACCGCGGTGAAGGTGCCGAACCGCTTCGTCACACCGGTGAGGCGGAGATCGGCGCCGCTGGGCTGCTCGGTCATGTATCAGGCCCCCGATACGGCTTCGAACTTGGCGGCGTACTTCTTGTCCTCGTCCTCGGTGAGCGCCTTGAACGAGTGCGTCTTGGCCAGCGTCGCCGAGTCCGGGAAGATCAGCGGGTTGGTGGCCAGGTCGGGGTCGATCTTCTGCATCGCTTCCTGCGCGCCCTGGACCGGGCAGATGTAGTTGACCGTCGCGGCCACCTGGGCGGCCACCGCGGGGTCGTAGTAGTAGTCGATGAGCTGCTCGGCGTTGGCCCTGTGGGTCGCCGGGGCCGGGATCAGCATGTTGTCCGACCAGATGATCAGACCCTCCTCCGGCGTGACGAACGCGACCTTCGAGCCCTCCTCGGCGGCGAGCTGGATGACGTCGCCGGACCACGCGATGCACGCCGCGAGGTCGCCCTTGGCGAGGTCCTCCTTGTAGTCGTTGCCGGTGAACTTGCGGATCTGGCCGGAGTCGACGGCCTTCTTGAGCTTCTCGATCGCGGCGTCGAAGTCGGCGTCGCTGACCGTCGCCGGGTCCTTGCCCATCGACAGCAGCAGCAGGCCGACGGTGTCGCGCATCTCGGTGAGCACGGCGACCTTGCCCTTGAGGTCCGGGCGGGTCAGCAGCTCGTCGATGGTGCGGACCTCCTTGGTCACCGCGCCGTTGTAGGCGATGCCGGTGAGGCCGGACTGCCACGGGGCGGCGTACTTCATGTCCTTGTCCCACGGCCGGTTGCGCAGCGTCTTGATCACGTTCGCGGTGAAGTTGGGGGTCTTCGCCGGGTCGAAGGGCTGCACCCAGCCCAGGTTGACCACCCGCGAGGCCATCCAGTCGGTGAGCACCATGACGTCGCGGTCGATCGACTGGCACGCCTGGAGCTGGTTGCGCACCTTGCCGAAGAACTCGTTGTTGTCGTTGACGTCCTCGGTGTAGTTGACCGCGATCCCGGTCTTGGCCGTGAACGCGTCCAGCGACGGGCGCTTCTTGTCGTCGTTGGCATCGACATCGATGTAGAGCGGCCAGTTGGACCAGTTGAGCTTCTTCTCGGTCGCCGAGGCGTCGGTGCCGATGCAGGCGGCCTTCTCCGCGTCGTTCTTCTTCGCGGGCTTCGTGCCGCACGCCGCCAGCGTCCCGCCGGACGCGACGATGGCACCGCTGGCCAGCAGACTGCGAATCAGGGTCCGGCGCGAGAGGCCGGCGGCTTGGTTTCGCACAGGGGCTCCTACGGATCTCGATATCGATCACCCGAACTGGGGGTGGTGACCGACGACTGATCCTGACACGGGGTGCCATCACTCACAAGGGATTCCGTTGTCACGATCGGGCCGCACAACGAAAAACGCTATGAAGTCAACGTGCGGTCACGATCGTCATCTCGCCGAAACGCGGGGAGGACAGTCTGCAACGTTTTCCGGGCCGTCGGCAACCCTAACGATTCCGTAGATTGATCGTTGACCAGCCATGGAATCAGTTGCCAAAGCCCGCATCCTGGGTCAGAATCCACAGGTGACCGAGCCCGCCCTCGACGACGTGAACAAGCGCATCATCGAGCAGCTGCAGCGCGACGGCCGCATGTCCTACGCCGCCCTGGCGAAGGTCGTGGGGCTGTCGGAGGCGGCCGTGCGCCAGCGGGTGCAACGCCTGCTGGACACCGGCGTCATGCAGATCGTGGCCGTCACCGATCCCCTCACGCTCGGCTTCGCCCGCCAGGTGATGATCGGGGTCAAGGTCGAAGGGGATCTCCGCCCGGTCGCCAAGGCGCTCGCGGGGGTCCCGGAGATCGACTACGTGGTGATCTGCGCCGGCGGCTACGACCTGCTCGTCGAGCTGGTCTGCACCGACGACGAGCATCTCCTCGACCTCATCAACGACACGGTGCGGAGCATCCCCGGCGTCACCGCGACGGAGACCTTCGTCTACCTCAAGCTCGCCAAGCAAACCTATGCGTGGGGGACCCGATGACCACCGACCAGCAACCCGACGCCGCCGCGCTGGACAACGCGGCGCGCGATCACCTGTGGATGCACTTCACCCGCCTGTCGGACTACGCCGAGAACCCGGTGCCGGTCATCGTGCGGGGCGACGGCGCCTACATCTACGACAGCCACGGCCGCCGCTACCTCGACGGCCTCTCCGCGCTCTTCGTGGTGCAGACCGGACACGGCCGCCACGAGCTCGCCGAGGCCGCCGCCAAGCAGGCATCCGAGCTGGCGTACTTCCCGCTGTGGTCCTACGCGCACCCCAAGGCGATCGAGCTGGCCGAGCGGCTCACCAGCCTGGCCCCGGGCGACCTGAACCGGGTGTTCTTCACCACCGGCGGCTCCGAGGCGGTCGAGAGCGCCTGGAAGCTCGCCCGCTCCTATTTCCGCAAGGTCGGCAAGCCGCTGAAGACGAAGGTGCTCTCGCGGTACGTCGCCTACCACGGCACCTCGATGGGCGCGCTGTCGATCACCGGCGTCCCGGCGTTCCGGCAGGACTTCGAGCCGCTGGTGCCGGGCGCCTTCCGGGTGCCCAACACCAACTACTACCGCCGGCCCGACCAGTCGATGACGCCCGAGCAGTTCGGCGTCTGGGCCGCGGACCGCATCGCCGAGATGATCGAGTTCGAGGGGCCCGACACGGTCGCCGCGGTCTACCTGGAGCCCGTGCAGAACGCGGGCGGCTGCTTCCCGCCCCCGCCCGGGTACTTCCAGCGGGTCCGCGAGATCTGCGACCGGTACGACGTGCTGCTCGTCTCCGACGAGGTGATCTGCGCGTTCGGGCGGCTCGGCGAGTACTTCGGGGCCGACCGCTACGGCTACCAGCCCGACATCATCACCTGCGCGAAGGGCCTTACCAGCGGCTACATCCCGCTGGGGGCGATGCTGGTGTCCGACCGGCTGGCCGAGCCGTTCCTGCAGGGGCGGAACTGGTTCGCGCACGGCATCACCTACGGCGGGCACCCGGTCGCCTCCGCGGTAGCGCTGGCCAACCTCGACATCTTCGAGCGCGAGAACCTCAACGAGCACGTGCGCGCGAACTCGGCGCTGTTCCGGTCCTACCTCGAGCGCCTGCACGACCTGCCGATCGTCGGCGACGTGCGCGGAGACGGGTACTTCTTCGGCATCGAGCTGGTCAAGGACAAGACGACCAAGGAGACCTTCAACGAGGCCGAGTCCGAGGCCCTCCTGCGCGGCTTCCTGTCCAAGGCGCTCTTCGAGGCGGGGCTGTACTGCCGCGCCGACGACCGCGGCGACCCGGTGATCCAGCTCGCGCCGCCGCTGATCTGCGGCGAGGAGCAGTTCGCAGAGATGGAGCAGATGCTGCGCGCGGTCCTCACCGAGGCATGGAACCGCCTGTAGAGCGCACGCGGATTCGCCGGCTGCCCGACAAGGCGGTCCGTGAGCGTTCCGCGCTGCACGCCGTGCTCGACGCCGGGATGGTCGCCCACGTGGCGTTCGTCCACGATGGACAGCCGTACGCGATTCCGGTCGCGTACGGCCGCGACGGGGACTCGGTGCTGTTCCACGGTTCGAGCGGGAGCCGGCTGTTCCGCCTGCTGGCGGGCGGCGCCCCGGGCTGCTTCACGGTCACCCTGCTGGACGGGCTGATCCTGGCGCGCAGCGCGTTCGAGGCGTCGATGCGGTACCGCTGCGCCATGGTCCTCGGCTCGTGCACGGTCGTCGAGGATCAGGCGCCGGCGCTGCGGGTGATCAGCGAGCACCTCGCGCCCGGGCGGTGGGACATGATCCGGCCCCCGTCCCGCAAGGAGCTCGCGGCGACGCTCGTGCTGCGGCTGCCGCTGGCCGAGTGGTCGCTGAAGGTGAGCGACGGCTGGCCCGAGACCTCGCCCGAGGACGCCGGCTGGTCCCCGCCGACCGGCGTGATCCCCATCCGCACCGAGCTCGGTGCGTTCTTGCCGGGCGAGGCGCCATGAGCTTCTGGACGGCGGTACTGCCGCCGCAGCCCCCGCGCCCGCCCCTCGCCGGCGACGAGGAGGCCGACGTGTGCGTCGTCGGCGCCGGGTACACGGGCCTGTGGACCGCGTACTACCTCGCCGTGGCCGATCCCTCGCTGCGCATCACGGTGCTGGAGGCCGAGCACGCCGGCTTCGGGGCGAGCGGCCGCAACGGCGGCTGGTGCTCGGCCCTGTTCCCCAAGTCGGTCGGCTACCTGGACCGCGCGTTCGGCCGCGAGGCCGCCCTCGCGCTGAACGCGGCGATGGAGTCCGCCGTGGACGAGGTCGGCCGGGTCGCCGCCGCCGAGGGCATCGACTGCGACTACGCCAAGGGCGGCACCGTCGTGCTGGCCCGCTCGCCGGCGCAGCTCGCCCGGGCCCGCGCGGAGGTCGCCGAGGCCGCGCGCTACGGCATCGAGCTGCACCTGCTCTCGGCCGCGGAGGCGAAGGCGCGCGCGGGCGCGACCGACGTGCTGGGCGGCACCTACACCCCGCACTGCGCCGCGATCCAGCCCGCCAAGCTCGTGCGCGGCCTGGCCGCGGCGTGCCTGCGGCGCGGCGTGCGCATCTACGAGCGGACCCCGGTGACGCGCCTCGGCCCCAGGGTGGCCACCACCGCCCACGGCCGCGTCCGCGCGCCGATCGTCGTGCGGGCGACGGAGGGCTTCACGCCGCGCCTGCCTGGCCACCGCCGTGCCATCACGCCGCTGTACTCCCTCATGATCGCCACCGACCCCCTGCCCCCGGCATTCTGGGCGGAGGCGGGGCTGGCCGCCCGCGAGACGTTCGCCGACGGCCGCCACCTGATCATCTACGGCCAGCGCACCGCCGACGATCGCCTGGCCTTCGGCGGCCGCGGCGCCCCCTACCACTACGGCTCGGCGATCGACCCCGCCTTCGACCACGAGCCCCGCGTCTTCGCCGACCTGGCCCGCGTGCTGCGGACGCTGTTCCCGTTCATCGGCGACGAGGTGCCGGTCGCCCGCACCTGGGGCGGCCCGCTGGGCGTGGCCCGCGACTGGATGGCCTCGGTCGGCCTGGACCCGGCGACGGGGCTGGCCTGGGCCGGCGGCTACGTCGGCGACGGGGTCGGCACCGCGAACCTGGCCGGCCGGACCCTGGCCGACCTGATCACCGGCGCCGAAAGCGAGCTGGTCCGGCTGCCGTGGGTCGGCCACCGCTCCCCGAACTGGGAGCCGGAGCCCCTGCGCTGGCTGGGCATCAACGCGAGCCTGCGCCTGATGACGACGTCCGACGCCGCCGAGGCCCGCACCGGGCGTCCCGCGAAACGGGCCGAATTGATCTCCCGAATGCTCGGTAACTGACCATTCCGCACCATTCACGCGCCGCCGAATGAGCCGATCAGCCCAATCCATCCGGCTCATTCTTTCTTAGAATTCCAGACATGGCTGAGCCGGCCCGGATCGCCGAGATCGCGCGGGGCTTCGCGGTGCGTTCCTGGGCGCTCGGCCGGATCGAGAGCTGGCTGAACCGGGTCGACGGACCCCCGGCCATGCTGCTCACGGGCCGTCCGGGCAGCGGGAAGTCGAGCGTCCTGCTGCAGGCGTGGGCCGGCTTCGAGGCCGCCGGCGAGCACCGCCGGGTCATCGCGACCGTCCTGCGCCATTCCAAGGTCGACAATGCGTTCGACGCGAGTCATCTGCTCGTGCAGATCATCGACCGGCTCAAGGCGGGCACCGGCGACGATCATGTGCTGAGCGTTCGCGCGCCCGCCGTCGTCATCGAAAACGTCAATCAACAGGTCGGCAGCGCCGAGCGCGTCGCGGCCGTCGCCGTCACCGTGAACGCGACGAATTTCTCCGCGCTCAGCGGGCTCGTGCCCGAGGCCGAACGGCGCATCCGGGCCACCCCGCCTTCCGAGCCGGCCCTGATCCTGATCGACGCGCTGGACCAGGCCGAGGACGAGGGGGCCGAGGAGTTCCTCCGGGTCCTGAACACGCTGACCGCCGCCGCCCAGGGCACCGGCGTGCGGTTCCTGTGCGCCAGCCGGCGCCGCGGCTCCATCTGGCTCGACCCGGCCCGCAGCGTGACGCTCGACCTCGTCGACGACGCCGAGGACCTCGACGGGGAGCTGCGGGCGTACCTCGGCCGGCGCTTCGCCGCGGTGCCCGGCGACGACCGTGGGCGCCTGGTCGAGGCCCTGGTCGGCGGCGCCCAGGGCAACTGGCTGTGGGCCACGACCAACGCGGCCGCGCTGGAGGCCGAGATCGCGGCGTCCGGCCGGGTGCCCCAGCCGATCCGGCTCTCGGCGGGGCTGTCCGGGCTCTACGAGGACGGCATCCGGCGCATCCAGCAGCACGTCAGCCGGCCGGCCTGGGAGTCGAAGGTCCGGCCGCTGCTGGGCGCCGTCGCGTGCTCGTTCAGCGGCGGCCTCGGCCCGACCGAGCTGCGCTGGGTCACCGGGCTCGACGACGCCGACCTCGACTCGCTCATCGAGGTCTGCCATCCGTTCGTGGAACCCGACCCGCGGCGGCGGATCCGGCTCTTCCACCCGGACTTCGGCCGCTGGCTGCTCGCCGGGAACATCGCCGGCATCTCCGAGGCGGCCGAGCACCTGCGCCTCGCCATCGGGCTGACCCGGCTCGGCACGAGCGCCAACTGGGGCCCGGTCACCGAGGACTACGCGGCCTCGTGGGTGCTGGGCCACTGGTTCTCGCTGTTCGTGCTCGACCCCTTCCACCCGGACGCGGAGCGGCACGAGCGCGAGGTCGAGCGGATCCTCGCCGAGCCCCGCTGGCTGGAGCGGGCCGGGCCGATGCTCGAGACGATCGAGCAGGCGGGCCGGATCGTGCCGCGGCTGCGGCTGCCGGGGCTGGCCCTGCCGCTCTCCGTCGGGTTCCGGGCGCTGATGCACTCCGACTCCGTGAACCGGTACATCGGCGTGCAGGTGCTGTCGGCCCTGTCCATCCAGGACCTCGACGAGCACGCGGCGTTGGCCGGCAACGAGCGCACCGACTGGCTGAAGCAGCGGCTGCCCGACTACCAGGCGCGCGTGTCCCGGGCGATGTGGGGCGGCCTGCTGCGCGGCTACTACCTCGTCGTCAGCGACTCCGGGCGGCTCGAGGTCGCGCTGGCCCCGAGCTGCGTGGTCGACCTGCTGTCCCCGGACTCGGGCTGGCCGAACCCGGACAGCCTGGAGGCGGCGGCGATCGCCCTCGCCGGGACGGTCCGGCCCGGCCAGATCCCCGAGCTGCTGAACCGGCTCGAGGCCATCGCCGCCGACCCCGCCCGGCCTTCGGAGATCCATCGGGTCGCGTACGTGTGCATCGGTACGGTGCGCCGGGACCGGGCCGCGGGCCGGGACGACCTCATCGCGGCCGTCGCCGCCTTCGTGGCCGCGTGGCGGCTGATGCGGCCCGACGACCCCAACCTGGTCGACGGCGCGATCAACGTGGCGAACACCGTGCGCGACCTGGCCGATCCGGCGCCGGAGCACCTCGACCTGCTGGTCCAGGCCCAGACCGAGATCCAGGAGCTGCGCCGGGCGGGCGACGACCCCGCCTGGCTGCTGTCGCTGAACCTGCTCGGCGACGCGTACCTCGCCCGCGCCGACGCCACCGAGGACGACGACGCCCGCGCCGCGGACCTCGAAGCCGCGCTCGCCGCCTATCTCCCGCCCTGGACGATGGCCCCCGAGGACGACGACCTCCGCCTGGTCTTCGCCATCGGCGTCGCCGACATCCTGCGCCGGCTGCCGTCCCCCTCCCCCGACCAGCGCGACCTGCTGATCCGGGCCCAGGCCGAGGTCCGGGACCGGCGCCGCGCGGCCGGCGAGCCGGCCTGGCGCAACTCGGCCAACCTGCTCGGCGACGCCTACCGGGCCCGGGCCGCCACCTGGCCGGACGATCTCGCGGTCGCCCGCGCGTTCGACCTCGGCGCCGCGCTCGACGCCTACCAGCAGGCGTGGTCGGGGGCGCCCGGCGACGACGAGAACCGCCTCATGTTCACCGCCGACCTGGCCGACGCCCTCCGGGAGCTGCCGGACCGCTCGGCCGAGCAGGTCGAGCTGCTGATCGAGGCGCAGACCGAGATCCGCGACCGCAAGCACGCGGCCGGCGACCCCGGGTGGGTGCTGGCGGAGAGCCTGCTCGGCGACGCCTACGGCGAGCGGGCCGGGCACCGGCCCGAGGACGACCCGGCCCGGGCCGCCGACCTCGACGCCGCCCGCGCCTCCTACCTGCGGACCTGGGAGGCGTCGCCCGCCGACGACTCCCTGCGCCTCACCTACGCCGCCGACCTGGCCGACGCGCTCCACGCGGTCGCCCAGCCCTCGGCCGCGCAGCTCGACCTGCTGATCAGCGCGCAGACCGAGGTCCGGGACCTCTCCCGCGCGGCGGGCAACGCCTCGTGGCCGCGCGCGGCCGGCCTGCTCGGCGACGCCCTCGGCGCCCGCGCCGGCACCCGGCCCGACGACGACCCCGGCCGCACCGCCGACCTCGAGGCCGCCGTCGACGCCTACGTGGAGGCCTGGCGGGCGACGGCGCAGGACGAGGGCAGGGTCGAGGACGAGGACGAACACGTCGACTTCGCCATCGACGTCTCCAACGCCATCCGCCGGCTGGACGAGCCGTCGGCGGAGCACCTGGACCTGCGGATCGCGGCCCAGATCGAGATCCGCGACGCCCGGCACCGCGACGGCGATCCGCAGTGGCCGCTCGCCGCGGCGCTGCTCAGCGGCGCCTACCTGGACCGGGCGACCGCCCGCTCCGAGCCGCCCGACGCCGACGACCTCGCGGCGGCGCTCGAGGCCGCCCGGCCGGCCTGGACCGCGACCGCGGACGAGCCCGAGCACCGGGCCGACGCCGGGGTCGCCCTGGCCAATGCCCTGCTGACGATGCCGGACCGCACACCCGGGGAGCTGGATCTCTGGGTCGCCGTCCAGCGGGAGCTGCACGACCTGCGCGTCGCGACCGGCGATCCGCTGTGGCCCCAGTCGGCGAACATCCTCGGCGACGCCTACACGGCCCGGGCCGAGGCCGCGCCCGACGACGACGCCCGCGCGGCCGACCGCGACGCCGCGCTCGGCGCCTATCTCCAGGCCTGGCAGGGCGCGCTCCCGGACGATCCCCGCCGGCTCACCTACGCCATCGACGCCGCCCGGGCGCTGCGCGAGCTGCCGGAGCCGTCGCCGGGGCAGCTCGACCTGTGGATCCGCGCGCAGACGGAGATCCGCGACCTGCGCCTCGCGGACGGCGACGAGGACTGGCACCAGTCGGCGAGCCTCCTCGGCGACGCCTACACGGCCCGGGCCGGGGCCGCGCCGGACGACGACGCCCGCGTCGCGGACCTCCTCCGGGCGATCGAGGCCTACGACGAGGCGCTGAGGGCGGTGGCCGCCGACGACCCCGACCGCCGCCGGGACTACGCGATCATGCTGGCCGACACCATCCGCGAGCTGCCGGTGCCGTCCGACGCGCTGGTCGACCGGTGGGTCGAGGTGCAGCTGGAGATCCTGGACCTGCGCCGCGCGGCCGGCGAGCCGGGGTGGGAGTCCTCGGCGAACCTGCTCGGCGACGCCTACGCCCTGCGGGGCCGCCGGCGGCCGGACGACGAGACCGCCGCCGTGGACGTCGCGGCCGCGCTCGCCGCCTACCTCGAGGCGTGGCGGGCGGCGGCCCCGGACGACGAGCACCGGGTCACCTACGCGGTCGACGTCGCCGACACCGTTCGCGAGCTGCCGGCGCCGTCCGACGAGCAGCTCGACGTGTGGATCCGGGCGCAGACCGAGATCCGCGACCGGCGGCGCGCGGACAACGACCCGCTGTGGATCAACGCGGCGAACCTGCTCGGCGACGCCTACGCCGCGCGGGCCGACAGCCGCTCCGACGAGGCGCTGCGCGTCGCCGACCTCGGCCGGGCGATCGCGGCCTACGACGAGGCGCTGGCCGCGACGCCGGCCGACGACGCGCGCCGGCTCGACTTCGCCATCGACGCGGCCAACGCCCAGGTGATCCACGCGGCGATCGCCCGGCAGAACGGGCGCGCGGCCCTGGACGAGGCCCTGCGCAAGGTCATCGCCGAGGTGACCCGCACGCAGGACGACTACTCCAAGCTCCAGCGTCTGCTGCCGGTCATCTTCGCCCGGCTGCGGCGCCACGAATGGTGGACCTACTCCGGCTAGCCCGACTGGGAGACCCCATGGACATCGCGATCATCGCCACCGGAGCCGTCACGCTGCTGGCGCCCTACGTGCGCAAGGCCGCCGAGGAGTACGCCGGGGCGGCCGGGCAGGCGGTCTGGGAGGCGACCCAGCGGCTCTACCGGCGGCTGCGGAGCGCGCTGACTCCGGACCCGGCGGCGGCCGACGCGATGGCCCGGTTCGAGCGGGCGCCGGAGGCCGAGCAGGAGGCCTTCGTCCGCGTGCTCGCCGCCCGGCTGGCCGCCGACCCGGACCTGGCCGACCAGGTCGCG
Organism: Dactylosporangium thailandense; assembly: GCF_059739745.1. Lineage (NCBI taxonomy): Bacteria > Bacillati > Actinomycetota > Actinomycetes > Micromonosporales > Micromonosporaceae > Dactylosporangium > Dactylosporangium thailandense. Next base: position 10,849,496 of record NZ_AP029195.1, on the reverse strand, counting down.
GAGTCCATCGCCGCGGCGAAGCGGGCGGGCGCCACCGTCCACGTCATCCAGCGGGTGGTCGAGGCCGAGCGCGTGGTCGGGGCCGAGGTGGGCCGCATCCGGGGCGACCGCTCGCTGCGGGTCGACCAGCAGGTCGAGCGGGGTAAAGACGTGCTGGGCGTGCGGATCGACGAGCTCTGAGGCGCGGGCCTGCTCGACGGGTCCACAGTGGAGCCGTGCGGGGAGCGCTCAGCCCTCGAGTTCGTCGGGCGACACGCCCAGCAGGTTGGCGACCTGCTCGATGATCACGTCGTGCACGAGGTCGGCCAGGTCGTCGTGGTCGGCGGCGCGGAACTCGAGCGGGCGGCGGTAGAGGACGATGCGCGGCGGGACCCCGTGCCGGCCCGGGCGACCGGGCAGCAGGCGGGCCAGCGGGACCTCGCCGTCCTCGAGCACGTCGGAGTCGTAGACGTTGAGCTCCGGGGGCACGTCCTCGACGGCGAACTCGACCCCGGCCAGCTCCTGGGAGAAGCGCTGCTCCAGCTGCTCGACCGAGTCCAGGACGAGATCGTCGAACATCTCGGCGCGCGTGCGGGACATCGGCAGCGACGCGGGGACCAGGCGGCCGCGCAGCCCCCGGCCGTGCCGGTCGCGACCGCGCCGGCCCGGTCCACTGCGTCGTCGGTCTGGGCTCGCCACGATGTTCAGCGTAGCGCCAGGTGCCCGCCCCGGGCTCGGTGCGGCCGCCGCGGGTCGCCGGGCTCTTGCGACGGTCGCCCGTGCGGGCGTGTCGCCGTGGTCACGTCGGCGTGTCGCGGGCCTTAGGGGACGACGCGGCGGCCTTCGAGCGATACCGTCTGGCCGTGAGGACCCCACGTCGATGCTCGCGCAACGGTTGCCCCCGATCTCCCGTTGCGACGTTGACGTACGTTTATGCCGAATCGACCGCAGTTGTCGGTCCGCTGGCCGCGTTCGCCGAGCCGCACTCCTACGACCTGTGCGAGTCGCACGCCCGCGGGCTGACCGCGCCGCGGGGATGGGACCTGGTGCGGCACGAGGGCGAGTACGGTCCCCCGCCGCCGACCAACGACGACCTCGTGGCGCTCGCGGAGGCGGTGCGCGAGGCGGCCCGGCCGGCACCCAACCGCGAGGAGCCCGATCAGCAGCATCCACTCGGCCGGCGCGGGCATCTGCGCGTCATTCCCCCCGACGCGTAGATTATTCCTCCGACCGCATAACAATTCCAAGAAAATGGGCGCCGACCCCCAAAAGGAGATCGGCGCCCGAATTCGAAAATCCGATCCGCTAAGCAGCCCGTCGTTTGAGCTTGCGACGCTCGCGTTCCGAGAGCCCACCCCAAATCCCGAAGCGCTCGTCGTGCCCGAGCGCGTACTCCAGGCAGTCCGCCCGCACCTCGCAGCGCGAGCAGATGCGCTTGGCCTCGCGCGTCGACCCGCCCTTCTCCGGGAAGAAAGCCTCCGGGTCGGTCTGCGAACACAGAGCGCGCTCTTGCCACTCCGGAGCGTTACCCAGCAGGTCGGCCACGACTGGTCGGCCGTCCATCAGCGTGCCTCCTTCTTGCGCACCGGCGTCAATGCCGGCGCAACCCCCCACGCGGAAGGCGCATGTCCTACAAGGTTGCTGTACCTCGGCGCGGTGTTCCTTATGTCCGCTTGACAGGTTGTCGGAACCCATCCGGCGAACATCCCCCGTGAAATTACACGCGTGTAATGCGTGCGTCGTCAAGCCGAACCTGCTAAATAGGCCCGCTCGGGCGATCGCCTGCACCCCGTGCCGTACCCATACCGACGAAGCCCCACCGGAGGTAACGGGCGACACGCCGGACGCGCCGGAAGAGTTCTGGAAAGTTTGCTCAAGCCGCGCGTGACCTGGCCGAACTGCGCCGATGTGCGGCAAAAGCTGAGACCCGACCTCACGGCCCGCCCATGATCCACCGAGTGCTCCTGGGCGCCGCCGTCTCCGTGATCATGTTCACCGTCGGCGTCGCCGGCCTGGGGTGGAAGCCCTACGTCGTGATGTCCGAGTCCATGGCGCCCTCGATACACGCGGGCGACCTCATCTTCGTCGACCCGCACGCGCAGTCCGTCGCGCAGTACGAGATCGTCACGTACAACGATCTCCGGGGCCCGGTCACGCACCGGGTCGTGGCACAGGCGGCGGACGGCGCGCTGACGGTCAAGGGCGACGCGAACGCACAGGCGGACCCGCGCGCGGTCGACCGCAAGCGCGTGGTGGGGCCGGTGCGGCTGATCTTGCCCCACGTGGGGTGGCCGGTCGAGCAGGTCCGGACCCACCCCGTGAAGATCGCGCTGGGCGCGCTCGTGCTCGCCCTGCTCATCCCCGGCCGGCGCATCTTCGCCCTCATCCTGCTGGGCGCCCTCGTGGCCGGCGTGGCGATGGTCCCGACGACCGTGAGCTAGGCCCCGTCCCGGACCTTTGCTCAGACACGACCGTAGGTGGTGGTGCGGCGGCGCACCGGACGGCCGGCGGCCTGGCCGATCGCCTCCAGCTCCTCCTTGGTGCGGGCCGAGCCGTGCTCGGAGCCCGCCATGCGCGAGATGGTCTCCTCCATGAGCGTGCCGCCGATGTCGTTGGCGCCGCCGCGCAGCATCGCGACCGTGCCCTCGTCGCCGAGCTTCACCCAGGAGCACTGGATGTTGGGGATGCGCCCGTGCAGCAGCACGCGGGCCATGGCGTGCACGGCGCGGTTGTCCCGCCAGGTGGGGCCGGGTCGCGCGATGCCCGCGAGGTAGATGGGCGCGCTGTGGTGCACGAACGGCAGCGCCACGAACTCGGTGAAACCGCCGGTGCGGTCCTGGATGCCGGCCAGCACCCGGAAGTGGCCGAGCCAGTGGCCGGGGTGGTCGACGTGGCCGTACATCATCGTCGAGCTCGACCGGATGCCCAGCTCGTGCGCCGTGCTCACCACCTCGACCCAGGCCGACGTGGGCAGCTTGCCCTTCGTGAGCACCCAGCGGACCTCGTCGTCGAGGATCTCGGCGGCGGTGCCGGGGATGGTGTCGAGGCCGGCCTCCTTGAGCTGGGTCAGCCAGTCACGGATCGACACGCCGGCCTTCGACGCGGCGGTCACGACCTCCATCGGGCTGAACGCGTGCACGTGCATGCCGGGCACCCGCGCCTTGACCGCCCGCACGAGCTCGGCGTAGGCGCTGATGGGCAGCTTCGGGTCGATGCCGCCCTGCATGCAGACCTCGGTGGCGCCCGCGTTCCAGGCCTCCTCGGCACGGTCGGCGACCTGCTCGTACGACAGCCGGTAGGCGTCGGCGTCGCGCTCCCGCTGGGCGAAGGCGCAGAACCGGCAGCCCACGTAGCAGACGTTGGAGAAGTTGATGTTGCGGTTCACCACGAACGTGATGTCGTCCCCGACGGCCTCGCGGCGCAGGTCGTCGGCGATGCCGACCAGCTCCTCCAGCCCGGCACCGTCCACATTGAACAGCGCCAGGGCGGCCGCCTCGTGCTCGGGCCGCAGCAGGGCGCCCGGGTCGCTCGCGGCCAGCTTGAGTCCACTGTGGACGTCGGAGTCCAGGCGCTCGGGCGCGGTCTGCCGCACGCGCGTGGCGACCTCGTTCCAGTCGCCGTAGACGGTGTCGAAGTCGCCGCGGCGGTCCGCGCTGCGCCCCTGCTCGTCGATCGCGGTGTGCAGGTCGGTGCGGCCGCTGTCCTCGTGCCCGCCGTCCGGCTCCTGCCACGGCCGGCCGACCGGCATCGCGGACTCGTCGGCCAGGCCCGAGTCGCGCTCCATGAGGGCCTCGACGTGCTCCACGAGGCGGGCGTCGAGCCACGGCACCCCGCGGCGGGCGTACTCGGGGTAGATGGTCAGGCGCTCGCGCAGTACGAAACCGGCCGCTTTTGTCCTTGTGGCCAGCTCGTCGAGGGCCGGCCAGGGGCGCTCGGGATTCACGTGGTCCGGGGTCACCGGGCTCACGCCGCCCCAGTCGTCGATCCCGGCCCGGATGAGCAGCGCGTACTCCTCGTCGATCAGGTTCGGCGGGGCCTGGATGCGCGCCTTGGGCCCCAGCACCAGCCGGGCCACGGCGATGCTCGCGGCCAGGTCCTGCAGCTCGGCGTCCGGCATCCCGCGCATCGCCGTGTCCGGCTTGGCGCGGAAGTTCTGGACGATGACCTCCTGAATGTGGCCGTACTCCCGCATCGTCCGGCGGATCGCGAACAGCGACTCGGCCCGCTCGTCCAGCGTCTCGCCGATGCCGATGAGGATGCCGGTCGTGAAGGGCACGCCGACCCGCCCGGCGTCATCGAGCACCCGCAGCCGGACCGCGGGCTCCTTGTCCGGCGAGCCGAAGTGCGGGCCGCCCGGCTCCGACCACAGGCGGGTCGCGGTGGTCTCGAGCATCATGCCCATGCTCGGCGCGACCGGCTTGAGCCGCTGCAGCTCCGCCCACGACAGCACACCCGGGTTGAGGTGCGGCAGGAGGCCGGTCTCCTCCAGCACCGCGATGGCGCACGCGCGCAGGTAGGACAGCGTCGAGTCGTAGCCGCGCTCGTCCAGCCAGCGCCGGGCCTGGGGCCAGCGCTCCTCGGGCCGGTCGCCGAGCGTGAACAGGGCCTCCTTGCAGCCCTGCCGGGCGCCCTCGCGGGCGATCTCGAGCACCTCGTCGATCTCGAGGTATTCGGCGGGCAGCCGGTGCGGGACGGTCGCGAAGGTGCAGTAGTGGCACCGGTCCCGGCACAGCCGGGTGAGCGGCACGAAGACCTTCTTGGAGAACGTGATGACGCCCGGGCGGCCGGCGTCGGCGAGCCCCGCGTCGCGCACCGCGCCGGCGATGCCGAGCAGTTCGTCCAGGGCCGCGTCGCGGGCGCTCAGCAGGACGGCCGCCTCGGTCGCGTCGAGCGTCCGGCCATCGGCCGCCCGCCGCAGTGCCCGGCGCATGGCGTTGCCTTCGGTGCCTCTACCTTCAGGTGTCACCACCGAACTGTAGGCCGCCGGGGGGCGATTCCTCGCCAGGCCGGTGTGTGACGTAATACCACCCGTGGCCGCGACTGGGTCGCGGCCACGGGTGTGCGGGCGAAACGGTCAGTTACTGGGCGGAATCGCCTGGGTGCGCTGGGTCGCCTCGCCCTCGTCGTCCTTCTTGGCACCCGGCTGCAGCACCGTGGTGCGGTCCGGGTCCACGGCCTCCTGCGCTGCGGTCGCCTCCGCGGCCGGCTCCTGTGCGGCCGGCTCAGCCGGCCTGACCACGGGCGCCTGCTGGGTGGCGTCGGGGTCGGCCGGGCTGAGCACCGCCGTGCCCTCCTCCTCGGCCGGGGCCGGGTGAGTCGAGTGGCCACCCGGCCAGCCCGCCGAGGCGAACCCGCCGGGCGGCGTCGACGACTGGGCGTCGGCCGGAGAGGCCGAAACGGGCTCGTCGGCCACCGGGGTCGGGGCCGGCGCCGTGTAGGCGGCGAACGGCGAGCTCAGCGGAGGCCCGGAGGCCGGCTGGGCCGCGGGCGCCGCCGTCTCGGCCGCGGCCGGAGCGGCGGGCACAGCCGGAGCGGCGGGCACGGCCGGGGCGGCCGGCGTCGCGTACGCCGGGGTCGCGTAGGCGGGCGCCGCGTATCCACCCGAGGTCGGCTGGGCCGTCGGGTAGGCCTGGGGCTGCGCGGCGACCACCGGCGTGCCACCCGTCGTCGGCTGCTGCCAGCCCTGGGTGGCCGGCTGCTGCGGGGCCTGCTGGGCCGGCTGCTGCGAGGCCGGCTGAGCGCCGGTGACGTAGCCGGTCTGCTGAGCCGCGTACGCGGCCTGGTGCTGCGCGTACTGCTGGGCGTACTGCTGCTGGGCGTAGGCCTGCTGCTGGTACTGGTAGCCCTGGTACGGCGAGGCGACCGGCTTCGGGGCCGTGTAGGCGCCGAGGTAGATCCGCGCGGCGAGGAACAGCCCGAGGCCGATGAGCGCGAGGCCCGCCAGGTGCTCGAGGAAGCCGCCGAGCGCCCAGCCGATCGGGCCCTCGCTCTGGAAGTCGCCGATGAGGCCGCCGAGCAGCAGCACGAGACCGAGCACCGCGGCGATGGCGTATTCGATCATCGCCATGAGCACGACGATCTTCGCCCGCGGCGTGACCGGGTCGAGCAGCAGCACGAGCACGACCGCGACGATCGGCAGCAGGATGACCTCGAAGCCGATCACGTTGGAGAACGACGCGGTCGCCGTGGCCAGGAACGAGTTGAACAGGCCGGTGAGGACGCGCACGAGCCCCGCGAGCAGGATCAGCGCGACGGCGCCGAGCAGGCCGAACGCGGCCAGCTCGCGGTAGGGCTCCAGCAGGCCGCGGGCCTTCTTCGCATCCGGGGGCGCGACCGGCGCGACGGAAACGGCCTGATACTGCTGCGCGGCTCCGGAGACGGGGGCGGCCTGGTACTGCTGCTGCGCGGCACCCGAGACGGGAACAGCCTGCGTCGCCGGGGCCGGGGTCTGATACTGCGGCGCCGCCTGGGGCTGGTAGGCCCCGGTGGAGGTCGGATCGGGTGGCTGGGTGCTCACTGGCTCTCCCGAAGTGAAGCGGTCCGTGCAACAGGTCGCCAGCAGCCTAGCTGCCGGCGGCGATTCTCGCGTCCGTGAGAGACCCCCAACGGCGACGTGACGGCGGTGGGGCAGGATTGGACGCATGCGGATCGTGGTTCTTGCAGGTGGCATCGGCGGCGCGCGCTTCCTGCTCGGGGTGCGCGCGGTGGCCCGGGAGACGGGCGCCGACGTCACCGCGGTGATCAACGTGGGCGACGACGTGACCCTGCACGGGCTGCGCATCTGCCCCGACCTGGACAGCGTGATGTACACGCTCGGTGGCGGAGCCGACCCGGAGCGCGGCTGGGGCCGGGTCGGCGAGAGCTGGACGGTCAAGGAGGAGCTGGCCGCCTACGGCGCGGAGCCCACCTGGTTCGGCCTCGGCGACAAGGACATCGCGACCCACCTGGTGCGCACCCGGATGCTGGAGGCGGGCTACCCGCTCTCGGCGGTCACCGAGGCGCTCTGCGACCGCTGGCAGCCCGGGATCCGCATGCTGCCGGCCAGCGACGACCGCGTGGAGACGCACGCCGTCGTGGAGGTCGACGGGGCGACCCGCGCGATCCACTTCCAGGAGTGGTGGATCCGTCACCGCGCGCAGATCCCGACCCAGCGGTTCGTGTTCGTCGGGGCCGAGACCGCGAAGCCGGCCGCGGGGGTGCTGGACGCGATCGCGGAGGCGGATGTCGTACTGGTGGCGCCGAGCAATCCCGTGGTCTCCATCGCCCCGATCCTCGCCGTGCCCGCGATCCGCGACGCCGTGGCCGGCGGCCGGGCGCCGGTCGCCGGGTTCTCCCCCATCATCGGCTCCGCCCCGGTGCGCGGGATGGCCGACAAGTGCCTGGAGGTGATGGGCGTGGAGTGCAGCGCGGCCGGCGTCGGCGGGCTGCTCGGGGCCCGGTCACAGGGCGGGGTCCTCGACGCCTGGCTGGTCGACTCGTCGGACGTGGATGTGGTCGTACCAGGCCTGCGGGTGCGGGCCGTCCCGCTCTGGATGACCGACGAGGCCGCGACCGCGACCATGGTCCGCGACGCGCTCGCCACGGTGGGTGTCGCATGATCCCGTCGCTGGAGGTCCACCCCGTCGTCGGCATCGGCGAGGTGCGGCCGGGCGACAACCTCGCCGAGCTCATCACCGGGGCGGCCGACTGGCTCCGCGACGGCGACGTGCTCGTGGTCACCAGCAAGATCGTAAGCAAGGCCGAGGGCCGGCTGGTCGAGCTGCCGCCCGAGGGGCCCGACCGCGACGCCGCCCGCGAGGCCGCGCTGCGCGCCGAGACCGCCCGCGTGGTCGCCGAGCGCGGCCCGACCCGCATCGTGCAGACGCACCACGGGCTCGTGCTCGCCCAGGCCGGCATCGACGCGTCCAACGTCGACTCCACGCACCTGGTGCTGCTGCCCAAGGACCCGGACGCCTCGGCCCGGGCGCTGCGCGAGGAGCTGCGCGAGCGCTTCGGGCTCGACGTCGCCGTCGTCATCACCGACACCATGGGCCGGCCGTGGCGGCTCGGCCTCGTCGACTTCGCGATCGGCGCGGCCGGCGTCGACGCGGTGGTCGACTACCGGGGCCAGCGGGACGCGTACGGCAACGAGCTCCAGCTGACCCAGATGGCCCAGATCGACCAGCTGGCCGCCGCGGCGGAGCTGGTGAAGGGCAAGACGGCGCAGGTGCCGGTCGCGGTGGTGCGCGGGTTCGCGCCCGGCTTCGCGCCCGACCACGGCCGCGGCGCCGCCGAGCTCATTCGCGGGGCCGATGCCGATCTGTTCGCGCTCGGTACCGCCGAGGCCACCGCCCGCGGCCTGCGCGCCGCCGCCGAGCTGCCCGACGCGACCGGCTTCGCCCCGGCCGAGGGACCCGTGCGCCTGCCCGCCCTGCCGTTCCCGCAGACACGCAGCGTGACGGTTCCGGCCGACACCGTGGCGGCCGTGATTGTGTGGTCCCCGGCCGGCGATCTGCGCGCAGCGGCCGAGGCGGGCCGGACGGCGGAGCGGTTGCGAGCCGTTCTCGCAGCTGATGGGCTTGCGAGCGGCTGGCTGGAGGTCACCGATCCGGCGACACTCGCCGCCGAGCTGCCCGAAGGCGGCGTGCCCCTCGGCGTGCTCGTCATCGGGCGCGGTAGCCTGCCGTCACTATGACGACGCTGCACGAGGACGCACTGGCGGTGCTGTCGGACTGGGCGGCTCCCTCGCCGGAGGCCGAGGCGACCCGACAGCGGTTCCTGGATTTCGTACGGCCCGATCCGACCACCGTCTGGCGCGAGCACACCGGCGGCCACGTGACCGCGAGCACCCTGGTCGTGGACGCTAACGCGGAGCGGGTGCTGCTGTGTCTGCACGGCCGGGTCAACCGCTGGATGCAGCTCGGCGGGCACTGCGAGCCGGTCGACACCACGATCGCGGGCGCGGCCCTGCGCGAGGCGTCGGAGGAGTCGGGCATCCTCGGGCTGCGGGTGAGCGAGGCGCCGATCGACCTCGATGTGCACCATGTGCACTGCTCGGGCGGGTCATCGCTGCACTACGACATCCGGTATGCGGCGATCGCGCCGGCCGGGGCCGTTGAGCTCGTCAGCGCGGAATCCAGTGCGCTTGGGTGGTTTGCGCCGGATTCGCTGCCTGAGCCGCTTGCTGATGCTACTGAGCAGTTGGTCGGGCCGGCGCTGGCTTGGGCCAAGCGCGTCTGACTCGGCTGGTGCTGATCCGGGATATGTCATGACTCGTTCCTCGTCACGACATATCCGGATTTATGCGGTGGCGGGTCAAATATCGGGTGTGTTGGGTTCAGCGGCGGGCGAGTTCGGCTTTTGCCGCAAAACGGACGGCGCCGAGCCGCTCACGAAGTCCGGGGCGGGCCGCGGTCGTGCATGAGCGGGGGCCGCGAGAAGGGGCCGTGCATGAGCAGGGGCCCGAGCACGCAAAGCGCGAGAAGCAGTCGCGCATAGACAGGGACCGGCACGCACACAGCACGGGAAGCAGTCGTGCACGAGCGGAGACCGGCGCACACAAAGCGCCAGAAGCAGTCGCGCATAGACAGGGACCGGCACGCACACAGCACGGGAAGCAGTCGTGCACGAGCGGAGACCGGCGCACACAAAGCGCGAGAAGCAGTCGTGCATAGGCAGGGACCGGCACGCACACAGCACGGGAAGCAGTCGTGCGCGAGCGGAGACGGACGCACACAAAAGCGCGAGAAGCGATCGGGCCCGGACGAAAGCGCCCGGGCCCGGGGCAAGCGCCGCCCTACAGCAGCTCGCTCGAGCCGCGCTCCTTCAGGGAGTCGACCAGCTTCTTCACGTCCTGGGCGCGAGCGCGCGGGCAGATCAGCAGCGCATCCGGCGTGTCCACGATGATCAGGTCGCTCACGCCCACCGCGGCCACCAGGCGGCCCGAGCGCGGGACCACGACCACGCGCTCCGCGTCGTGCATGAGGACCGTCGGCTTCTGGGCGACGACCGGGTCGTCGATGACGCCGCCGAGTTCGACCACCACGTTGCCCGCGGTGTCGGTCTCGAGCAGCTCGCCCAGGGTGTGGAAGTCGCCGACGTCGTTCCAGCCGAAGTTGCCCGGCACCGTGCCGACCAGGCCGGCTCGGCCCGCGCCCTCCATGACGCCGAAGTCGACCGAGATCTTGGTCAGGCCGGGCCAGATCTCGGCCAGGACCTCCTCGCGCTCGCGCGACTCCCAGGACTCGGCGATGCGCCGCAGGCCGTCGTGCAGGGCCGGCTGCTGGCGGGCGAGCTCGTCGAGGAACACGTCCACGCGCCAGACGAACATACCGGCGTTCCAGAGGTACTCCCCCGAGTCGACGTAGCGCTGGGCCACGTCGAGCGCGGGCTTCTCCGCGAACTCGGCGACCTTGCACACGTCGCCGGTGCCCGTGGGCTCGCCGACGTGGAGGTAGCCGTAGCCGGTCTCCGGGTGGGTCGGCGTGATGCCGATCGTCATGAGCAGGCCGTCCTCGGCGCCCTGGATCGCCCGGTGGAGCGTGTCCTGGAAGGCCGGGACGTCGCGGACCAGCTGGTCGGCGGCGAACGCGCCCATGATGGCGTGCGGGTCACGGCGGGCGATCACCGCCGCGGCGAGACCGATCGCGGCGCAGGAGTCGCGCGGCGTGGGCTCGACGAGGATGTTGCCCTCCGGCAGGCCCGGCAGCTGCCGGGCCACGGCGGCCGCGTGCGCTACGCCGGTCACCACGAATGTGGACTCGGGCGTCGCCAGGCCTTCGAGACGCCCGTACGTCGCCTGGAGCAGCGACAACGGGGTCCCGGTGAGGGCGTGGAGAAACTTCGGATGGCCGGCTCGCGACAGCGGCCATAGCCGCGTGCCGCTGCCACCTGCAGGAATCACCGCGTAGAACACGCGCCCATCATGCCCGGAAAAGGGTGCCTTCTCACAACTCGGGGGTGTCAACACCATTACCGAAATCGCCTCGCGCCGTTTCGGCGGGTGACATTGGAGGTCACCCGGGGTCAGTAACCGCGGGGGCCCGCGGCTCTCGCCCATGCGGCGAGGTGGACCTCGGCGCTGGACTCCCAGGTGAACTCCTTGGCGCGCGCGGCGCCGGCCTTGGCCAAAGCGTTACGTCGCTCCGTGTCGTCGAGCAGTGCCGCAAGGTCGCGGGCGATCTCGTCGGGGCTCGGCCCGGTGTAGGCCACCGCGTCCCCGCCCACCTCCGGCAGGGAGAGCCGCGGCGTGGTGAGCACCGGCGCGCCGCAGGCCATCGCCTCCAGGATCGGCAGGCCGAAGCCCTCGCCGAAGGACGGGTAGGCCGCGACCACCGCGCCGCCGAGGAAGCCCGGCAGGTCCGCGTAGCGCAGGTAGCCCGGGCGCAGCAGGCGCAGGTGGCTGGGGACCTCCGCGATGGCCCCGTCGATCTCGTCGTCGTGGCCCTGGCCGCCGGCGACCACCAGCGCGGGCGGGTCGGGCCGGTCGCGCACGGCCGAGATCCAGCCGCGGATCAGGCTGGGCACGTTCTTGCGGGGCTCCTTGGCCCCCAGGAAGGCGACGTACTCCGTCGACCCGAGCCCCAGCCGCGCGCGCACGCGGGCCTTCTCGTCGTCGCTGGGCGCGTGGAACGCATCCGGGTCGACGCCGTGGTAGGCCACGTCGATGCGGGTCGGGTCGGCGTCGAGCAGGCGGATCAGCTCGTCGCGGGTCGCCTTGCTGGGCACGATCACCCGGCTGGCGCGCCGCAGCGACGTCTTGATCGCGGAGCGGAAGAACGTGCGGCGGGACTTGTCGTAGTGCTCGGGCTCGGTGAAGAACGTGGCGTCGTGGACCGTCACCGTCACTGGGCACCCCGCGCGCAGCGGGCACGTGTAGAAGGGCGAGTGCAGCACCTGGGCGCCGACCTGCTGGGCGAGCATCGGCAGGCCGGTCTGCTCCCACGCCAGGCGGGCCGGGCGGTGCGCGGCCGCGGCGGGGGCGGACATGATCCGCGCGTTCGGCAGGAGCCGCCCGTAGCGCTCCGCGTCGGTGCGCTGGCACACGACGGCCAGGTCGGCGTCGAGCGCGCCCAGCGCGCCCAGGAGACCGTCGACGTAGCGCCCCACCCCGCCTCGGTCGGCTGGGACACTCGTGGCGTCTACGAGCACGCGTGGCGGTCGGCCGGGGGTCACGGGGCACTCCCTTTGAACTCGATGCGGATCTTCGGTGCGACGGTCTCGCGGCAAAGCCTACGCCCGATCCGCCGGTGATCGATGTCCACGACGCGACTCGCATCGTGAGTTCCACCCAGGATTCAGCCTGAATCAACTCATGTGCCGAGTCGGAAGTTCAAGTTTTGCTCAATTCAGCGGCATCGGTACGTCGCCGGGCGCTCCGACCTCGTACTTCCCTATTCCCCGCACGTCGAACCGCCCGTCGTGGTATACCGCGAGGTCCGCCCGCCCGTCCCCGTCGTACTGCCCCGGCACCGGCGTGTCGCCCGGGTCGCCGAGGCGCACGGGGGCCTGGCCGGTGACCGTGAACTGCTGCGTCGACGGGGACCACACGGCCGCGTCGAGCCGGCCGTCGCCGTCGTAGTCCGCGGGCACCGCGATCGCGCCGGGCTCGCCGAACTGCCACTCACGGATCGCGCGGATCGCCCACAGGCCGGTGGACGGGCGCCAGATCGCGGGCTCGGCCTTGCCGTCGCCGGTGTAGTCGCCGGGCACGGGCTGGTCGCCGGTCTGCCCGAGCTGCAGCTCGCCGACGCCCTTGATGTACCAGACCCCGTTGGACGGCCGGAACACGGCGAGATCGGCCTTGCCGTCGCCGTCGTAGTCGGCGGGGGCCGGCACGTCGCCGGGCAGGCCCCACTGGGCGACCGAGCGCCCCTCGCCGGTGAGCAGCATCGTCCAGTTGCCGGTGATCGGCGACCAGGTGGCCACGTCGGCCTTGCCGTCGCCGTTGTAGTCGGCCGGCACCGCGATCTCGTTCGGGCCGGACGTGAAGATGGGCTGGGCGATCCCCTGCAGCCGCACGGTGCCGTCGGCCGGGCGGTAGGCCGCCATGAGCGACCGCACGGTCTGCGGCTTGACCAGGTCCCCGAGCAGCTCGGCGGCGCGGTCGCGGATCGCCGGCAGGGCGTCCATCCCGCGGGCGCCCGGGCACTCGGTGGGGTTGGTCTGGCGGTGCGGGAAGACGCGCGGGACGGTGACGGTGGTGCCGGCCGGATACCGCGACGTGGAGCCGCCCCCGGTCAGCGTCACGTTCCCGTGCGGGTCGATGGCCTGGCTGAGTGAAAGTTTCCACGCGGTGTACTTGGCGGCCGACTCCACCACGGCGGGCGGGACGGCCACGGAGGAGTACGTGCCGATCATGGCGATGCCGGCCGTACCGGTGTTGAAGCCGCCCGCCTGGGCCCCGACCACGGGACGGCTCAGCCCGCCGGCCCGGCCCTCCCAGAGCCGGCCGAACCGGTCCACCAGCACGTTGTAGCCGATGTCGCCCCAGCCGCGGCTGACCGTCTGGTACTGGTAGATCGAGCGCAGGATCTTGGGTACGTCGGCCTCGGAGTAGTCGTTGCCCGTCGCCGTGTGGTGCACCGCGACCGCCTTGACCATCGGCGCGTACTGCGGCCGCCAGTCCATCAGCTGCTCATTGGCCCCCCAGGAGGCGCGGCGGTTGATGACCGGCATGAACGGCCGCAGCGCGACCGGCGCGTCCTCGAGCACGGGCGGGGCCGGGGGCGCGGCGTCGGCGGGCGAGTCGGTCGGGTCGATGAGGTCGGCGGCGAGATCGTGCGGGGCCGAACCACCGGTGGCGCTGACGGTGATCTGCACGCCGTCGCTCGGCCCGACCCAGACGAGATCGGAGCCGCCGCGCTCGACGGGGCCGGCGGCCGGCGCGCTCGGCGAGGGCGAGGCCTTGCCGCGCGGCCGGGCCGGCACGCTCTGCGGATCGCGGTCGGCCTCGCCGGCGCCGACGGTCTGCCACGCGCTCCAGGCGCCGCCCGGGGTGTGGTGGCGCACGGCGACGCTGACCGCGCCGATGCGCTCGGTCTCGCGCCAGGTGACGCCGACGGCACTGAAGGGCGCGACGGAGGTGCGGGTGACGGTGAGCGTCCGGCTGCGGGTGGTCTTGTGGTAGCCGCCGTCCAGCGGTACGTCCTCGAGCACCCCGCTCTGGGCGCTCACCCCGTCCGCGGGCCGGTCGAAGTCGCCGAGCGCGACGCGGGTCACGCGGGTGGGCACGCCGCTGCCGCCCGGGGCCGTGGCCGCCGGGTTGGCCCACTCGACCGGCGCGGTGAGCCCCTCGTCGGCGACCGGGGGCTCGCTCGTGCGGGCCGCGGCGCCGCCGCCGATGGCCCCGGCGGCGAGGAGGGCGAGCGAGCAGCCGGCGAGGGCGACCAGCCTGTTGCGCCGGTATCGTCGCGTTGCCCAGACACCCATCTCGCTTGCCCCATCTCGCTAGAAATCAGGTGAGATGCTATGGAAGGGATTAATTGGACATATGGGGAATACAGTTCCTTCACTCTTTGCGGCATTTGTGGGTAAAGACCCGTCACTTCCGTTCCTGACGTTCTATGACGACGCGACCGGCGAGCGGACGGAGCTGTCGGGGGCGACGCTGGCCAACTGGGTGTCGAAGACCGCGAACCTGCTGGTCGACGGGTGCGGGCTGGGGCCGGGCGACCTGGCCGCGGTGCGCCTGCCCGCGCATTGGCAGACCGCGGCGGTGCTGCTCGGCGCGTGGACGGCCGGGCTGAGCGTGGCCTACGGGGAGCCGACGGGCGCGGGGGCCGACGTGGAGTTCGCGTCGCTGACGGCGGCGGAGACGGGCGCGCCGGGGCCGGCCGACCGGTACGTGCTCGGGCTCGCGCCGATGGGGCTGCCGATGCGCGGCGGGGTGCCGGAGGGGTTCGCGGACTACGTGGCCGAGGTGCGGCAGTTCGGCGACCACTACCCGGGGCCGGTCGGCGGGGCCGGGACCGAGGACCTGGTCGAGCGCGCGCGGGCGCTGGGCTACCCCGCCGGGCGCGTGCTCGTGGACGCCGTCGCGCACCCGGACCCCGTCGAGTGGCTCGTCGCGCCGCTCGTCGCCGGGGCCAGCATCGTGCTGAGCGTCAACAGCGACCCGGCGAAGCTCGAGCAGCGCGCGGCGTCGGAGCAGGCTACCGCCGTGCTGTGACGAAGTACTGCAGCGACTCCGGGTTCGCCAGCGCGCCCTTGGCGGCCGCCCGATCCACCGGCGTTCCCGTGAGAATGCGCTTCACGGGCACCTCCAGCTTCTTGCCCGACAGCGTGCGCGGCACGGCCCCGACCTGGAAGACCTCGTCGGGGACGTGTCGCGGCGAGAGCGCGGTGCGCAGCTCCCGGGCGATGCGCGCCCGCAGCGTGTCGCCGAGGGTCACGCCGTCGGCCAGCACCACGAACAACAGCAGCTCACCGGCGCCGCCCTCGGGGTCTTCCAGGTGTACGACCACAGAGTCCACGACCTCGTCCAGCCCCTCCACGACCGAGTAGAACTCGCTCGTGCCGAGCCGGACGCCGCCGCGGTTCAGGGTCGCGTCCGAGCGGCCGGTGATCACGCACGCGCCGCGCTCGTCGATGGTGATCCAGTCGCCGTGCCGCCACACGCCCGGGTAGGTGCCGAAGTACGCCTCGGCGTAGCGGCTCCCGTCCGCGTCGCCCCAGAACCCGACCGGCATGCTCGGCATCGGGGCGGTGATCACCAGCTCGCCGAGCTCGCCCACCACCGGGGTGCCGTCCGCCGCGAACGCCTCGACCCGCGCGCCGAGCGCCCGGCAGGCGATCTCGCCGGCCCGCACCGGCAGCAGCGGCACTCCCCCGACGAAGGCGGTGCAGACATCGGTACCGCCCGAGGCCGACGCCAGCAGCACGTCCTTCGACACGGCGTCGTAGACCCACTCGAAGCCCTCGGGCGGCAGGGGCGCGCCGGTGGAGCCGACCCCGCGCAGGCGGCTCAGGTCCGCGAAGTCCTTCGGCACCAGCCCGGCCTTGCGGCAGGAGAGCAGGAAGGGGGCGGAGGTGCCGAAGTACGTGGTGGCGGACTCCTGCGCCACCCGCCACAGCCAGCCGAGGTCGGGGTGGGCCGGGTTGCCGTCGACCAGCACGACCGCGGCGCCGACGGCGGGGCCGGAGACGAGGTAGTTCCACATCATCCAGCCGGTCGTGGTGAACCAGAAGAACCGGTCCCCCGGGCCGAGGTCGTGGTGCAGGGCGAGCATCTTGAGGTGCTCGAGGAGGATGCCGCCGTGGCCGTGCACGATCGGCTTCGGCAGGCCCGTCGTGCCCGAGGAGTAGAGGACGTACAGCGGGTGCGCGAACGGGACCGCGGCGAACTCCAGCGGCTCGTCGGTCGCCGCGGTGAGCCCGGACCAGTCGTCCCGGGTCGGGTCTGTGTCTCGGTTCAGGTATCCGATGCGCACCACGTGCTCGACCGACGGCAGGGCCGCGTGGATGGCCTCGACCTCGGCGGTGCGGTCGATGGGCTTGTCGCCGTAGCGGTAGCCGTCGACCGCCACGAGCACCTTCGGCTCGATCTGCTGCCAGCGATCGACGACGGAGCGGGTGCCGAACTCGGGGGCGCAGCTGGAGAAGATGGCGCCGAGGCTGGCCGCGGCGAGCAGGAGCACGAAGGTCTCGGGGATGTTCGGGGCGTAGGCCGCGACCCGGTCCCCCTCGCCGACCCCCAGCCGCCGCAGCCCGGCCCGCGCCCGGCGGACCTGCTCGCGCAGCTCGGCGGCGGTCAGCTCGACGGGCCCGCGGGTCTGCGAGCGGGCGATCACGATCGGCTCGTCGTCGGCGACCCCGGGCATGCGCAGGACGTGCTCGGCGTAGTTGAGGCGGGCCCCGGGGAACCACCGGGCGCCGGGCATCGTCGCGTCGGGCAGGGTGTCGCTGGGTGCCACATGCGCGATGACCTCGAAGTGGTCCCAGATCGCGCGCCAGAACTCGGCGGGCTCGTCGACCGACCACTGCCACAGTGCCTGGTAGTCGTCGAAGGCCAGGCCGCGCTCGGCCTCCAGCCGGTGCAGGAACGCCCCGATACGGGTGTTTTCACGCACGTCCGACGGGGGTTCCCAGAGCACCTTTGCCATTGGTCCATCTTGCGATACGCGTGAACGGTCGCTCAGTGTGGGTGAACCCCATCCGATCCCTCGATCGGATGGAGCCCACCCACATCGCACTACTTCGTCCTCGCGGACCCGCTCGGCTTGGGCGGGCTGCTCGGCCGCACGGCGGGGGCCGGGCGGGGCTGGGTGCCGTAGTCGATCAGGCCGACGTTGCCCGGGTTCAGGGCCAGATTCTTGGACGGCCAGGCGCTGCCCGCGTGGCGGCCCGTGGCCGAGTCGAACAACCAGCAGTCCACGGTGCCCGAGCCGTTGGGTTCACGATCCATGCAGACGAGGTCGTACGGCCGGTTGTCGATCTTCGCCGCGGTCGCCTTCACGTCGGGCATCTGCGCGAGCGCCTTGTAGATGACGGCCCGCTGCTGCGGTGTCCAGAACGGCTCCGAGTAGTCGATCAGCTCGAAGGCGTCCTTCCAGATCATGGCGTCGGCCGGGCGGCCGGGGTACTCGGTCTGGGCCCACTGCCGCCAGGACGTGAGGAGCTGGCCCGGGTCGGTGGGCAGGCCGGCCAGGAACTGCGCGGTCGGGCGGTACAGGCCCGCCGGGGTGGCCGCGGCCTGGTCGATCTCCTCCTGGGTGCTCGGCGCGTCCATCGTCTGCGTGCCGTCGGTGCGGCGGACGCGCAGGGTGACCATGGTGACCGGGTCCATCCAGAGCTCGTGGACGTAGGTCTGCTCGCCGGCGGTCAGGTTGTACGTCTTCACGTAGAGCACCTGCCCCGCCGGGACCGGCATCGGCCGGGCGCTCGCCCCCGCGTCGGCCAGGCGATCCATCGCGGCGACCGCCTTGGCGTGCGTCGCGCCCCCGTCGCCGCTGACCTTGGCGTTGAGCGGAGCCCGGGTGCCGATCGCGACCGGGATGTCCGCGGGCTTGCCGTTCGTAGGCGCGCCGCTCGTGGCCGGGCGCCCGGCCGGGGCCTGGCCGCCGTCGCCCGCCGGGCCGCCCGCGTGCCGCACGGCCACCGCCGCGCCCACGACCACGGCCAGGGCCGCGGCCGCGCCGGCGGTGGCCAGCAGCCACTGGCGGCGGCGCGCCGGGGGGCGGTACTCGCTGCCGGCCAGCCGGTAGCGGCCCTTCACGAGCACCCCCTCCGGCGGGGCGTCCAGGGCAGTGCGGAACTCCCGCAGGGCCAGAAGGTCCTTATCGTCAGTGCTCATCGTCGCTCCGCCTCGTCGAGTGCCTTGCGCAACTTGGTCCGGGCCCGGTGCAGCGCCGACTGGACGGTGCCGAGGGGCAGGTGCAGCGCCTCGGCGATCTCCGCGTACGACAGGTCGGCGACTGCGAACAGCAGCAGAACGTCGCGCTGGCGGGCCGGCAGCTTGGCGAGCACTCGCGCGATGAGGCGCGCCCGCTGGCCGGCATCCACCCGTTCGTCCGTCCGAGCCGCGTGGCTCTCCGCCGACACCTGCACCAGCAGCGGGTCCGCGCCCGTCCGGGCCAGCGCCCGGTAGCCGCGCACCTCGTCGCGGCGATGGCGGAACAGCACGTTGGTGGCGATGCCGAACAGCCACGGGAGCGGGTCGGCGCCGGGGTCGACGGTGTGGCGCTTCTCGTACGCGACCAGAAACGTCTGGGCCACCGCGTCCTCGGCGAGATCCGGCCCCACCCGGCGCGCGCAGTAGCGGTACAGCGCCCGCGCGTGCCGGTCGTAGAGGGCGGTGAAGCCGTCCGCGATCAAGAGGTTGCCTTCCGGGTCCACACACCTTCTTGTCCGGTGCCCGGCGCGCTGTTCCCGGGGGTTTTCGCTCTTGCCACCGCGGAGGCCGGGATGTCTGGCGGGAGCGACGGTCAGTGACTGACGCGGACCCGAGCCATGGGCCGCTTTTGACCTTTCAGCTTTTGACCCTTCAGCGGTTTGATCGATGCTGCTGGATCGCGTCCCGGCGGGCGAGACGGTGCTCGCGTCGGATTTCCGCCTCGCGCCACCGGCTCTCGTCGACGGGCGAATCGGGGACCACGGCCGGGACGGGGCGGGGCTTGCCCTCGGCGTCAATGGCGACGAAGACGAGGTACGCCGTCGCCACGACCAGCGGGTCGGCCTCGCTGACCACGTCCCAGCGCTCGGCCTCGAGCCGGACGCCCACCTCCATCGAGCTCGTGCCGGTCCAGTTGACCTGCGCGAACGCGTGGACGAGGTCGCCGACGCGCAGCGGTTCGAGGAACGCGATCTCGTCGATCGAGGCGGTCACGGCCGTCCCGCCGCTGTGCCGCGCGGCCGCCGCGCCCGCCACGTCGTCGATGAACTTCATGATCACGCCGCCGTGGACGGTGCCGTAGAGGTTGACGTCGACCGCGGTCATGATCCGGCTCAGCGTGACCCGCGAGTAACCGGTGGGGCGGCCGGGCGGTCGGGCGGTGTGCTCGGTCATGCCAAAGACGGTACGGTGCGAGCCATGCGACACGTCGGAAGCCTGATCGCGGGGATGTTCATCGCCCCGATCGCCTGGCTGCTGATCGCGATCGGTCAGCAGCAATCCGCGGAAACCGTGGCGAAGTGGGTCGAGCGCGGCGCTTTCGACTCCGTCGACCTGCTCGTGCCCGCCGCCTACCTCCTGGGTGCCGGCCTGCTCATCGGGCTCATCGCCAGCCTGCGCATCTCGCCCGTCGGCCCGATCGTCGCGGGGCTCGCGCTGCTCGCCACCTACGTGAGCCTCTTCATCGACCCGCTGTCGGTGATGAACAGCCTGCCCCGCGACCTGGCGATCGGCTCGCTGAAGGTGGACCTGCGCCTGCCGATCGTCAACGGCACCACCGCGGTGCTCGGGCTCGCGCTGCTCATCGCCGCCTTCAGCGTCAAGCGCTGGCGGACCTGGCCGACCGCGGTGCCGCTGGTGCCGGCGGCGGGCGAGGGGCCGGCGGATGCGCACGAGTACCCGCTCGGGCAGGGCCCGGCGGCTCCGCCCCCCGTGGCCCGGCCCGCGTACTCGCCGTCCTCCACCACGACCGCGTTCCCGGCCGCCGCCACGTCGGTGCTGCCCTCGGCGGGCGGGTTCGGCGCCGCGCCGCCCGCGCCCACCGACGAGACGCAGCCGGTGCCGCGGTTCGCCCCGCCGGCCGCCGCGCCGTTCGTGCCCGCGCCGCCGCCGGTCTCCACGCCGCCGGTTTCGGCGCCGCCGGGGGCCTTCGTGCCGCCCGGGTCGGCTCCGCCGCCGTTCGCCGCGCCGCCGCTGCCGGTGTCCACGCCGCCGTTCATTCCGCCGGCGCCGCCCGTCTCCGCACCTCCCGTCTCCGCACCTCCCGTCTCCGGGCCGCCCGTCTCAGGACCGCCTGTTTCCGGGCCGCCGCCCGTGCCGTTCCCGCCGGCGCCACCCGCTTCCGCGCCGCAGCCGGTCTTCACGCCGCCGGTCGTCTCCGCGCCGCCGGTCGCTTCCGCGCCGCCGGCGGCTGCTGCGGAGCCGGGCTGGTTGACGCCCGAGGACAACGCGCCCGCCACCGGGGCCGTGGCCTACAGCCGGGGGGCCAGCTCGCCGCCGCCGGCCGACGAGCCGCCGGCCTGGCCGGTGCCCGCCTCGCCCGCGCCGGCGCCCGGGTCGCCGGACACGCCGTCGGGCTCGTGGCCCGTCGTCCCCGCGCCGAGCGCGCCCGCCGACACCGACTCCGCGGCCGACATCGAGGCCGAGAGCGAGTCGGAGGCGACCCGGCCGCTGCATGCGGGCGAGAGCGCCAGCGGGCTGCCGTCGCGCGCGGCTCGGGGGCCGGCCGAGGAGGAGCGGTCGATTCTCGCCGGGCCCTCGTTCGACGGGTTCGCCGTTCCGCCGGCGCGGCCGGGGCGCGAGGAGGAGACCGAGGCGTTCCACCCGGGCTCCCAGTCGCCCGCGGCGCCGCGGCCGCGGCATTCGGCCCCGCCGGCCGGTGCCGGCGAGCCGGAGGAGCGGCGCGGACGGTTCCAGCCGATGGCGCCGCAGCCGCCGGTCGAGGAGGCCACCACCGTGATCAAGGCGCCTTCCGCGGACGAGGCCACGACCGTGCTGCCGTCCGGCGGCCCGGCCCGTTCCGCGGAGCCGGTCGAGGATCCGGATGCCACGACGCTGTGGCCGTACGGCGGCGGCGACGAGGCCACGACGCGGCTCGCGGCGCCGGTGGCCGATGCCGAGGCGACCGCGAACTTCGGGTTCGGGGAGCAGGCGGTCAGCCCGGCCGAGGCGGCCGAGCGGCGGGCGGCGTTCGCGCGGGGCGAGGCGGAGCGGCGGGCGACCGCGGCGCAGTCCCAGCTCGATCGCATCGCGGCGGAGCGGGCCACCTCCCAGGCGACCGGCCCGCAGCCGGCCGCGAACCAGCCGGACGCGGAACAGCCGGACGCGTCCGCCACGGCGGACGAGCCGCAGCCGCGCCGGGACAACCCCTGGGCACAGCCGCCGCGCGATCGGGCCTGAGCCGCACGTCGATCACCTTCTGGCCCCGTCGCTCGGCTCGAGCGGCGGGGCCATTGCCGTGCACGCCCTTCGATGGATCAATCGACGGCGCTTTAAGGTTCCCGACCCTTACATTTAATAGTGTTAACTGATAACGTCCCTGCTCATCGATCCATCGATGGGCAGGAGGTCCCGTGAGATCTCGTCGTCGCACAATCGCCCTGGTGACCGGGGCGGCCGCGGCTCTCGTTACGGCGCTGGCCCTCGCGCCCGTGCTCGGGGCCCAGGCCGCCACGAACGTCGCCGCCGCCGCCTGTTCGGCACCGGTCTGGGCCGAGGGCAACACATACACCGCCGGCCAGCAGGTGACGTACAACGGCCACACGTACCAGGCGCTGGTGACCCACACCGCCTATGTGGGAGCCGGCTGGAACCCCGCGGCCACGCCGTCGCTGTGGAAGGACCTCGGTGCCTGCTCGGGCGGCGGGACCACCTCCCCCACCGCCTCGCCGTCGCCGTCGCGCACCACGTCCCCGTCGCCGTCGACCTCCCCGAGCAAGTCGCCGTCGGCCTCGCCGAGCAAGTCCCCGAGCACGTCGCCGACCGGCGGCACGGGCTCCTGCGCGGTGAAGTCCCGGCCGGCCGGGAAGGTGCTGCAGGGCTACTGGGAGAACTGGGACGGCGCCTCCAACGGCGTGCACCCGGGCCTCGGCTGGATTCCGATCACTGACAGCCGGATGGCGCAGCACGGGTACAACGTCATCAACCTCGCCTTCCCGGTCATCCGCTCCGACGGCACCGTGCTGTGGGAGAACGGCATGGACTCGGGCGTGAAGGTGCCGACGCCGGCCGAGATGTGCCAGGCCAAGGCGAACGGCATGACGCTGCTGATGTCCATCGGCGGCGCCGCGGCCGGCATCGACCTGAGCTCGTCGACGGTCGCGGACCGGTTCGTGGCCACGATCGTGCCGATCCTCAAGGCCAACAACTTCGACGGCATCGACATCGACATCGAGACCGGGCTCAGCGGTAGCGGCAACATCAACACGCTGTCGACGTCGCAGGCCAACCTCATCCGCATCATCGACGGCGTGCTGGCCCAGATGCCGTCGAACTTCGGCCTCACCATGGCGCCGGAGACGGCCTACGTGACCGGCGGCAGCGTGACGTACGGCTCCATCTGGGGCTCGTACCTGCCGATCATCAAGAAGTACCTGGACAACGGCCGCCTGTGGTGGCTGAACATGCAGTACTACAACGGCTCGATGTACGGCTGCTCCGGCGACTCGTACTCGGCCGGCACGGTCCAGGGCTTCACGGTGCAGACCAACTGCCTGAACTCGGGCCTGACGATCCAGGGCACCACCATCCGGATCCCGTACGACAAGCAGGTTCCCGGCCTGCCCGCGCAGTCGGGTGCCGGCGGCGGCTACATGGCCCCGTCGCTGGTGTCGCAGGCGTACAACAGCGTCAGCGGCATCAAGGGCCTGATGGACTGGTCGATCAACTGGGACGGCTCGAAGAGCTGGACCTTCGGCGACAACGTGAAGTCGCTGCAGGGCCGCTGACCGCACACTTCGATTCCGCACTGACGAAGGGCCGGGCGCGCATGCCCGGCCCTTTCGTCATGCCGCCCGGGGCAGGGACGGCGACTCCAGCAGCGGCGGGATCGCGGCCGGGTCGAGCGGCCGGTGAAGGTGGAACCCCTGGCCGAGGGAGCACCCCAGCCGTTGCACCGCATCCAGCTGCGCCTGGTTCTCGATGCCCTCGGCGACGACCCGCAGCCCGAGGATGTGCCCGAGCTCCATGATGGTCGAGACCAGCGCCATGTCCCGCCCGGTCAGCTGGGTGCGCGCGATGAACGCGCGGTCGACCTTGAGCTCGTCGACGGGCAGGTCGCGCAGGTAGGCCAGCGAGGAGTACCCGGTCCCGAAGTCGTCGATCGACATCTGCACCCCGCGCGCCCGCAGCCGGCTGAGCGCCAGCACCGCCGGCTGCGGGTCGCTCATCAGCACCGACTCGGTGAGCTCCAGCGTGACCGCGTTCGTCGGCAGCCCGGCGGCGGCCAGGGTGCGGGTCACGTCCTCGACGAAGCCCGGCCGCACCAGCTCCCGCCCGGAGATGTTGACGTTGAGCGTGAGCCCGGGCCGGCGCCGCCGCCAGGCCGCGACCTGCCGGGCCGAGCTGGCCAGCACCCACTGCCCGATGTCGCCGATGAGCCCCGACTCCTCGGCGATCGGCAGGAACTCGCCCGGCGCGACGATGCCGCGGCCCGGGGAGTTCCAGCGCAGCAGCGCCTCCACGCCCACGACCGAGCCGGCGTCGAGGCGGACGAGCGGCTGGTACACCAGCCCGAACTCCCCCTCGGCGAGCGCCCGCTGCAGGTCGGCCCGCAGCGAGAGGTAGTGCAGCGCGGCCGCGTGCATGGCCGGCTCGTAGACGACGACCCGCCCGGGGCCGTCCTTCTTCGCGCGGTACATCGCCAGGTCGGCGCAGTTGAGCAGGTCATCGGGCGACCCGTTGCCGTCGGCGCCGGGCAGGGCCGCGCCGATGCTCGCGCCGATGTAGACGCTGCGGCCCTTGACCCGGAACGGCTCCCGCACCGCGTCGATGATCCGCTCGCCGGTCGCCACCGCGGTGTCGCGGTGCGCGTCGCCGAGCAGCACCGCGAACTCGTCGCCGCCGAGGCGGGCCACGGTGTCGCCGGCGCGCACGCAGCCGCGGATCCGCTCGGCGACGTCGGCGAGCAGCTGGTCGCCGGCGTCGTGGCCGAGGCTGTCGTTGACCGCCTTGAACCGGTCCAGGTCGATGAAGAGCACGCCGGCGCGCGGGCGGCCGTTGAGGGCCTTCAGGAACAGGGCGCGGCTGGGCAGGCCGGTCACGTGGTCGTGATGGGCCTCGTGGACCTGCTCGACGGTGCGCGCGTCGGTGAGCGCCAGGCCGACCTGCTGGGCGAAGGCCTCGAGCTGGTCGGCGTGGTAGCCGGCGGCGTCGCCGGCCCGGGCCACCAGGCTCCCGGCGATCTCCCCGGTCACGAGCACCGGCACGGCGATGATCGCGTGCCCCCGCTCGTCCTCGTCCACCTGCAGCGAGCCGGTGTCCATCGCCGCCCGGGCCGCGTTGCCGGGGCGCTCGCCGGGTCCGACGCCGCCCGCGCAGGACGCCACCCACGGCGCCGGGTCGGCCAGGATCAACGCGACGTAGGCGTCGCCCAGCAGCTCGGCCGCGCCGCCGGTGATCGCGTCGAAGGTCTCCTGCAGCGGGCGCCGGCTCGTGATGCCGCGCTGGATGGCCAGGAGGGTCTCCACGAGCCGGGTCTCCCGCTCGCGGTCGGCGCGCAGGGTCTGCTCGGCGGCCAGCGCCCGGGCGCCGCGCAGGGCGGCACCGAGCATCTGGGCCATGCCGTGCAGCGTCTGGCGCTCCTCGGGCGTGAACGGCTCGTCGAGCCGGCCCAGGATCAGCGCGCCCGGCAGGCCCGAGCCGAGTTGGCTCGGCACGGCGTGGACGTCACCGAGCCCCGGGATGTCCACGATCCCGCCCGCCGGGGACAGGGCGAGCAGGTCGCGCTCGGGCGCGGCGACGCCGAAGCCCCACGCGCCGCGCGGGCGCCCGCCGAGCACGACGAGACCGACCTCGGCCTCGACGATCTCGGCGGCCCGCTCCACGGCGAGCGCGATGGCGGCCTCCTCGGAGCCGGCCGCGTTGACGGCGACGAAGTACTCGGTCAGCTGAGCGGTCGACCAGGCGGTCACGAGACTCCCCTCAGGCCAGCGCGAGGGCGACCAGGGTGAGCTGGTGCAGTCCGGATGCGCCGCGCACCCGCGCGATCTCGCCCAGCGTGTAGAGGCCGGCGAAGGGCACGTCGCCGAGCGCGGCGCGCATGGCCGCCACCTCCGCGGCGATGCCGTCCTCGCCCAGGGTGAGCTTGCGGCCGCCGCAGTCGAAGGCGAGCAGGCCGAGCGGTTCGGCGCCGCCCAGGGCCGCCGTCGCCGCGCCGATCGCGTCCCCCGCGCCGGCGACGAGCTCGTCGCGCTCGGCCTCCATCAGCCAGACCAGGGCGCCCTGCGGGATCTCGGCGGTCCCGGAGACCGAGCGCTCCTCGTCGTCGCCCGCGTGCAGCGAGCGGATGTCGAGGCCGCTGCGCCGGGCCAGGCCGACGGGCTGGAGATTGACCCCGTCCTGGAACAGCTCGGCGGCGGTGCCGGGCGCGCCGGCGCCGGACGCGGCGGCCCGGCGCAGGAGCACGTCGAGGGCGGGCTCGCCGTCGAGCTCGTAGATGCGCTCGCCGGCCGACCGCGTCACGATCAGCGGCGGCTCGACGCGGCGCCAGCCGTGCGCGATGCCGATGCCGATCGGGCGGTCGGAGCCGAGGGCGACGCCGACGACGCTGCCGGCCAGCACGCGGTCGCCGAGGAACTGGGCCCGGCCGTGGGTGAGGCCGCCGACGAGCGGTACCGCCGCCCCCACCACCGAGTAGGCGCCGCGCACGATCTCGTGCGGGCCGAGCGCGGTACCGTCGCCGACGAGCAGCAGCGCGGTGTGGGGCGCGTCGATCTCGGCCATCGCCGCGGCCACCTCGGCCCCGGCCGCGCGGGCGCCGAGCCCGGCGATGCCGGCCGCGCGGGCGCGCACGGTGAAGCCGGGGCCGCCCAGGGCCGCGACCGCCGCGCCGTGCTCCGTCGCGCCCGCCCCGGTCAGCTCGCCGAGGCCGACGCCGCCGACCACGACGGCGTCGCCCGCCTCGGCCCGGACCCCCGCGAGCACCGCCACCGCGTCGTGCCCGCCGGAGGTGAAGACGAAGACCGCGGCTGGGGTACGCCCGGCGATCGCCTGGGCCGCGGCCTCGCCGCCGGCCTTCGCGGAGTCGGCGGCCGTGCTGTGCCCGGCGCCGAACCAGCGCTCACTCGTGCTTGACATGGCCCTGCTATCGGCACGGCCCCGGGCAAGCTGAGCCGCCGTTACGCGGACCTCAGGGCAGGGTCGCGGCGAAGCCGTCCAGCAGCCAGTCCAGGCCTTCGTCGAACTCGGCGATCTACTCGTCGACGCCGCCGCGCAGCAGCCCGTGGCGCCCGGCCTCGGCCAGGTGCGGCTCGGCCCTGGCGCTCACGGTCGCCGGGCGCCTGGCCGACCGCTTCGGCGGCCGCCGGATCGCGCTCACCGGCGCGCTGCTGCTGCTCGGGGTGACGGTCGCGCTCACCCGGCTCTCGGCCGGGACGAGCCAGTGGACGATCGCGGCGCTGATCGCGCTCGGCGGGGCCGGCTTCGGCGGCATCATCGTGGCCGCCCAGTCCGGGGTCTTCGCGGGCCTCCGCCGGGCCGAGGTGCCGCACGCCACCACCGCGGTGCGGGTGTTCCAGCAGGTCGGCGGCTCGTTCGGGGTGGCCGTGCTGGCCGTGGCCCGGCAGCGCGGCGCGTCCGGCGCCCGCTCCCTCGACGCGCTCGCCGGCGCCTTCGGCCACACCTTCTGGTGGGCCGCCGGGGCCGCGGCCCCGGCCCTTGTCCCGATCCTGCTGATGCGCGGGAAGACCCCGGGCGGCCCGGTGGCCCCGGCCCCCTCGCCCGGGACCACCGCACCCGAGGCCGCCGCGCCCGAGGTCACGCCGGCCTGACGGCGGCCTCCGCCGCGGCCGCGCGGGCCTGGATGCGCCGGATGTACCGGACCTGCCAGGCCGCCAGGATCACCATCGTGGCGATGAACAGCACGGTGGAGGCGGTGACCGCGGCCGACGTGGACAGGGCCAGCACCAGCGGGATGCGCACGACCGCGTCGAAGAGCAGCCCGGCGCCCCAGGTCGCGGACATGACGCGGAAGCTGCGCCGGAAGCCGGGCAGGTCCCGCCACTTCTGCTCGAACTCGGCCGCCTTGGCCGGGTCGCCCTCCTGCATGCGCAGCGCTGCGTGGTAGATCAGCGGGCGGCCGACGAAGCAGGACACCACGAAGGCCAGGCCGGCGATGCCGGTGCCGAAGGACTCCTTGATCAGCAGGAACTTCGGCGAGCCGGTCAGGAACGACAGGCCGAGGCCGACCAGGAACACGCCGAGCATCACGGCGGCGAAGACGTCGAAGCGGCGGGCCCGGGTCGCGACCCAGAGGATCCGGGCCAGCGCGGCGAGGGAGCCGCACAGCAGGGCCACGTAGTCGCTCGCGCCCAGCCAGTGAGCGACGAAGTAGGCGGCCAGCGACAGGCCCACGTCCCACAGCAGGGACTTGAGGATGGCCAGGAATCCGGGGGTCTTGCTCGTCGCGCGCTCGTCGTCAGCCATGTGTCGACTCTGACATGTCGTTTTCGACATGTCAATGAGAACATGTAGTAGCTGTCATGTCATGGTCGACATGTCGAGTTCGACAGGTTAGGCTTCGGTCATGTCCCTTCGCCACGCCCTGCTGGGGCTGCTCTCCGACACCCCGCAGAACGGCTACGACCTGACCAAGCGCTTCGAGGTCACGCTGTCGTCGCACGCGTGGAACGCCGGGCACAGCCAGATCTACCCCGAGCTCAAGCGGATGCTCGCCGACGGGCTGATCGAGGTCGTGGACGAGGGGTCGCGGGGCAGCAAGGTCTACGGCGTGACCGAGCCCGGCCGCGAGGAGCTGCGCCGGTGGATGTTCAGCCCCCTCGGGGAGACCCCGCCGCGCAACGAGTTCGTGCTGCGCCTGTTCATGCTCTCCTCGCTGGAGGTGCCCGACGTCAAGGTGCTCGCCGAGCAGATGGCGGGCGCCAGCGACGCGGAGGTCGCCGAGCTCGACCACGTCATCAAGCAGATGGACGAGGCCGCCGCGGCCGGGCACGCGCAGGGCTATTCGCGCTACGCCGCGGAGTTCGGCCGGCGCTACTACGCCCTGCAGCGCGACTGGGCCCGCTGGGTCGTCGAGCAGATGGACCGGGACGCCGCCGGCCCGCCGGACGGCATGGACTGACCCGTTCAGCGCATCCCGCGGTAGACGCCCCGCAGCCGGTCCAGCCGCTGCCGCTGCTCGTAGGTGGCGCCCAGGCTGATCAGCAGCACGCCGGTGCCGGTGAACAGCAGCAGCATCATCCAGAACGGCAGGCCGATGCGGAACAGCTCGTTCACCGTCGCGATCACCGTCACCGCGGCGCCGACCGCGACCGGGGCCTTCTGCTGCCGGGCCGCGCCGATCGCCACGCAGATGACGCCGGCCAGGATCAGCAGCACCTGGCGCAGCTCGGGCGAGTCGGGCTGGGCCACGGCGATCGCGAGGCTGGGGCCGAAGCCGGCCACGAGCGCCGGCCCGTAGGCGAGCCAGCTGCCCAGCTCCGGCCGGTTGCGAATCTCGATCAGGCCGGTGATGAGGGCGAGGCCGGCGAACGGGAGCGTGTAGGCCTCCGGGACCGCGACCCGCACGGTCATGAGCAGCAGCCAGATCGCCAGCAGCTCGGCGACGGACGCGGCCACGATGAGGGTCGTGCGCTGGCGCGGGCTGCGGCCCTTGCGCGCCGCCGACAGGCCCAGGATCGCCCCGACGGCGGTCAGGGCGGCCGCGGTGTGCGCCCACGAGCCGAGGGTCATCAGCACGGCGATAGCGGCGCCGGCGTACCCGGCCGCCTCGACCGTCATCGCCTCCCGGTTGATGCTGTCGCTGGGCCGCAGCCGGGGCAGGGCCGCGCCCAGCACCAGCAGCGCGGTCGCCACGATCAGCAGCGGGAACGCGCACTGCTTCAGGCCCAGGCCGGCCGCGAGCCCGGCGGCCACCGCGAAGCCCTCGGCGGTCGAGGCGGCCACGTTCCAGCCGAGCATCCGCGCGGTCGCGGTCTTGCCCCAGATGCCGCCGATCGCGCCGACCACCACCGAGCCGGCCAGCCAGGTCAGGGTCTGGCTGCGGGTGGCCAGGCTCCCGGCGCCGCCCGCGCCCGCGGCCAGCACCGCGATGACGAACACCAGCCGCCGGGCGCCGGTCATGAGCCGCGCGTCGGCGCTGTCCGGGCTCGGCGGCAGCGTCAGGGCCAGGCCCAGGCCGGCGATGGTGGCCACCAGCAGCGCCAGCGTCGGCTGCACCGGCCACGGCGCGTCGAGCGCGGCCGGGGCGATGAGCAGCGTCAGGGCCGCGCCGGGCACCACGATCGCCACGGCCCGGTTGGCGATCGCCTGCCCGTCGCCGCCCAGCCCCACGGCCATCAGGGCGGCGGCGACGGTGAGCAGGAAGGCGCCCAGCACATGGGTGCTGTTGCCGGCGTACTGCGCCAGCGGCCCCAGATGTGCCGCGGTGGCCGGGGTGCCGGTCCACGGCTGCTGGAGCCAGCGGTACGGCCCGGCGAGCGCGGCGAACAGCGCGGGCGCGATGAACACCACGACGATCACGGCCGGGATGCCGGCGGCGGCCGCGACGCCCATCGCGAAGTTGCGCGGGATGCGCTGCTCGCCGGCGCGCGTGCTCGGGCGGCGGCCGGAGCGGTCCGGCCGGAAGCGCCCGAGCTCGGGTTCGGCCGGGCGGTACCAGTTCGCCCGCAGCAACTCCGCGAGCACCCCGAGCAGCGCGGCGGCCGCGGCGTAGACGACCGCGCCGTCGCGCTGGACCACGAGCGCCACCACGGCCGTCGTGGTCGCCGCGACCGCGACGCCGGTGCTGACGTAGGGCATGTATCCGGGCGCCTGCTGCGCCCCGGCCGCGGCGACGGCGAGGCCCACGGCGGCGGTCGCGAGCGCGGCGATGAGGATGGTGCTGGGCCGGTCCGGGTGCAGGCTGCCGACCATGGCCGCGGCCGCGCCGGTGAACGCGAAGAGGGCGCCGGCGACCCCGGCCCCGCCGACGACGGTCAGCGGGCCGCCGTCGACGTCGTCCTCGCCGTCTTCGCCGTCCTCGCGGACATCACGGACGCGCTCGCCCGCGGCCGCGCGCCGCAGGGCGACCGTGCGGGCCAGGGCGGCGACGAAGGCCCCGCTGATGCCGAGCGCGGCCAGGGTGCCCGCGGTCGCGCCCGGGCGCACGAGGCTCGCCCCGGCCGCGTAGAGCCCGGCGACGAGGGCGGCGCCGAGGCGCGTGTAGACGCCGCGCCAGCTGCGGGCGAAGGCGGCCCACGCGGCGACGCCGGTGGCCGCGGCCCAGCCGATGACCATCGGTGCCGACCAGCCCAGGCCCAGCCCGACCGGCGCGCCGAGCGTGGCGAGCACGAGGGCGGCCGAGGCGGTGTCGTCGCCGTAGGGCTGGGGCAGCGCGATCGCGGCCGCCCCGGCGAGCAGCAGCAGGGCGATCGGGATCTGCCAGCCGAACTCCGCGAGCCCGTGCGCGGTCTGCGCCCAGCGGGCGTCCAGCGGGGCGTGCCACATGGGGTCGGCCGCCCGGATCACCCCGATCGCGCCGATCACCGACAGCGCACCGGCGTAGAGGCCGGTGCCGAAGCCGACCATGGCCGCGCCCGCGACCGGGCCCCGCCGCCACTCCTCCGGCAGCGACGAGCGGGCCGCGACCGCGACGAGGAACACGAGCACGGCGAGGACCACGACCTCGATGCCGGAGGCGGCCAGGGACACGGCCCGGGCCAGGGCGCCGATCGCGGCGATGGTGACCGCCGCGGCGGCCGCGTCGGAGCCGGTGAACTCGACGCCGAAGGTCTGCCGGTCGTCCATGCGCGGCGCCGCCCACAGCATCACCGCAGCGACGAGCATGAGCAGGCCGATGACGAAGTCGATGGTGGTCGCGCCGGGCGCGATGACCGTGGCGAGGCCGACCGCGACGGCGCCGGCGGTGGCCCCGGCGAGCAGCGGCACGCTGGGCCCGCCGCCGGCGCGGTCCCGGGCGACCTGGATCAGGGCGGCCACGCCGAGGCTGACCGCGAGCGCGAGGAAGCTCAGCACCAGCACGACGGTCGCGCCGCCCGGCAGGCCGCCGAAGACGATCGCGGCACTGGACGCGGCCGCGCCGGGCAGGGCGAAGAGCGCGCCCCCGGCGGCGGCGTCGGCGACCCGCTGGGTGACCGCGAGCCGGTCGCCGTCGGTCTGGTGCGGGCGGGGCAGCCAGGCGATCGCGGCCCCGGCGACGGCGATCGCGGTCAGGGTGAGCGCGGTCGCGCCCGGGCGGACCAGGGCGGCCGCGGCGGCGTAGAGGCCGAGCACGAGCGCGGCGCCGAGGCAGACCCACGCGGTGTGCGGGGCGCGCACGCGCAGGGCCAGGGCCCCGATCACGACCGCCGCACTGACCGCCAGGGCCGGGATCGCCAGCCAGCTCAGGCCGAGCGCGGCGGGCGCGACGAGCAGGGTCAGGGCCGCGCCGACGACCGCGATGTCGGTCCGCAGCTCGTCCGGGGCCACCTCGGGACCCACGTTGTCGCGCAGCCGGACCGCCACCGGGTCGCTGCGGCCGCTGAGCATGAGGATGCAGGCGCCCGTGAGCAGCAGGATGGCGACGACGTACTGCCAGCCCTCCGCCCCGACGGCGGCGTGGATGCGGGCCTCGTACGCCCCCAGATCCGCCTTCCAGACCGGCCACGCGGCCCGCAACGGCGCGGCGATGCCGGGGAAGGCCCGCACCAGCACCAGCAGCGTGGCCCCGGCGGCCGCGACCGACACGGCGTAGCGCGGCCCCCGTCGGGCGTCCTCGGGCAGGAACGGCACCCCCGCGGCCGCGACGGTCACCGCGAGCGCGAGGAACAGCGGGGTGGAGCCGGGCAGCCAGACGGCGCCGACCCGCGCGATGGCCACGATGACCGCGCCGGTGGCCACGCCCGCAGCGATGTCCGGCAGCATCCCGCGGCGCCAGGTCAGCGCGCCGCCGACGCCGAGCGCGGCGGCCACGAGCATGGCCGCGGCGGCCTGCAGGGTGGGGACGCGCGCGTCGGTGACGGCCAGCCCGACCGCGGCGGCCAGCAGCGCGACGCCGGTGGCCACGGCGAAGAGGACCCAGGCCAGGTCGCGCATGAGCCCGTCGGCGATGCGGTTGGTGCGGCCGGTGTGGGCGAGCTCGTCCTCGGCGGCGGCGTCCTCGTGGTGCGCGTCGAGCCGCCGCTGGATCGACTGCTTGAGCGCGACGGCGAAGCCGAGGTCGATCAGCGCCACGCCCGACAGCGCGATCGCCCAGCCGGTCGGGCCGTGGATCGCGTCGTAGAACAGCAGCGGCAGGACCGGCTGCAGGGCCAGCAGCGTCGCGTAGCGGGAGGCGATGAGGTGGCTCTGCATGCTGTACACGGCGGCGACCCCGGCCGTGAGCAGACAGACGAGGCCCAGATAGGTGCTGAACTGGGGCCGGTCCGCGCCCAGCAGCTTCTCCGAGCGCACCACGTAGCCGTCGAGCAGCACGAGCAGCAGGGCGACGGACGCGACGGTCTCGGCGGTCGCGCTCAGCCCGCGCTTGACCAGCACGAGCGGCAGGGCCAGGGCGATCGCGGTGATGACGGCCAGGGACAGCACCCGCCCGACGGTGCCGATGCTGCCGAACGCGTCGAGGGTGAGCACGATCGCGGCGCCGGCCAGCAGCAGGCCGCCGAGCGCCAGGACCGACGCCTGCATGCTGCTCTCGGTGGCCTCGGGCTGGTCACCGGGCGGGAGGCTCTTCTGGCCCCCGCTCGGCCGGCGCGGCGGAGGAGGCGCGTTGAGCGGCGCGATGCGGGAGCCACCGGCCGCGGGCGCGTGCCCGCTCTCGGCGGTGTGCGGCGCGCGGGGCGAGAAGCGCTGCTGGCTCGGCGGCAGCGTCGTGGTCGCGGTGGTCGCGGTCGTCGTGACGGCCACCGGCTCCGCGGCCGTGGACGCCGGGGTCGCCGCGGGCGGGACGGCCTCGCGCTGGCGGCCCAGGAGCGGCCGCTTCGCCTTGGCCTCCTGGGCGGCGCGCTCGGCGTCGACGGCCGCGCGGACCTTGCGCCGAAGGCTGTCGCGCTGCGCGGAGGTGTGCGCGAGCTGCTTGCGCAGCATTTGCGTGTTTTCGGTGAGGTCCCGCTTCTTCTGCTCCAGCGCCGCGACGGTCCGCTGGAACAGCGCGAGGGCCGCCGCGTCCGGATCGTGCGGCCGGCCGCACGAACGGCAGCCGGTGGCCTCGCTGGCCGGCCCACCGCACGCCGGGCACGGATACGTCTCCACGCCACTCCTCCCCCGGTGCTCTCGGCCGGGGCTCCGCGGTGCGGTGCCCCGGCCGTTCACGCCCTACTGGGAAGAATGCCTTGTTTCGCCGGGCGACGAAAGCGATGCGCCCGTTCGGGAGGTTCTCTATGAAACGACCGGGCGCCCCATGCCGCGGTACTCCCAGCCGGCCGCGACCCAGACCGCCTGGTCGAGGCAGTTCCGGCCGTCGATGACCTTCTTCGCGGAGACGAGCGGCGAAAGCGCCTGCGGGTCGGTGTTGCGGAACTCTTCCCACTCCGTGAGCACACAAACGAGGTCGGAGTCGGTGACGGCGTCGGTGAGCGTCTTGGCGTAGGCGACGTCGCCGACCTCGGCCCGGGCCTGCTCCATGCCCTCCGGGTCGTAGACCGTGACCTCGGCGCCGGAGCGGGCGAGCTTGCGCACGACCGAGAGGGCCGGCGAGTCGCGCACGTCGTCGGAGTTGGGCTTGAAGGTCGCGCCCAGCACCGTGATCTTGGTGCCGGCCAGGTCCGGGCCGGCCGGGCCGTAGCCGCGGCCGAGCAGCTCGGCGGAGAGCTGGACGATCTTCTGCCGGCGGCGCTGGTTGATCAGGTCGACCTCGTGCAGGAACCGCAGCGCCTCGCCGACGCCGAGCTCCTGGGCGCGGGCCTGGAACGCGCGGATGTCCTTGGGCAGGCAGCCGCCGCCGAAGCCGACGCCGGCGCGCAGGAACTTGTTGCCGATGCGGGCGTCGTAGCCGATGGAGCGGGCCAGCTGGGTGACGTCGGCGCCGGCCGCCTCGCAGACCTCGGCCATCGCGTTGATGAAGGAGATCTTGGTGGCCAGGAACGCGTTGGCCGCGACCTTCACGAGCTCGGCGGTGGCGAAGTCGGTGACCACGACCGGGACCTCGCGGTCCTCGGTGACGGCGAGGTCGAAGACGCCCTTGTGGGCCGCGTAGAGCATGCCGGTCGCCCACTCGGACTTGACGCCGAAGATGACGCGGTTGGGCCGCAGCACGTCCTCGACGGCCACGCCCTCCTGCAGGAACTCGGGGCTCCAGGCCACCTCGACTCCGAGGTCGACGGTCGAGTGCCGGGCGACGAGCTGCTCGATCCACTCGGCGGTGCCGACGGGGACGGTCGACTTGCCGACGATGAGCGCCTTGCGGGTCAGGTGCGGCGCGAGCTTGGAGACGGCGCTCTCGACGTGGGAGAGGTCCGCGGCCATGCCGTCGGGGCGCTGCGGGGTCCCCACGCAGATGAAGTGGATGTCCCCGAACTCGGCGACCTCTTCGTAGGAGGTGGAGAACCGCAGCCGACCGGCCGACAGGTTCTTGCGCAGCAGCTCGTCGAGGCCGGGCTCGTGGAACGGCACGTCGCCGCCCGCCAGCTTGGCGATCTTGGCCTCGTCGATGTCGAAACCGATCACCTCGTAACCGAGTTCCGCGAAGCAGATGGCGTACGTCGCGCCGAGATATCCGGTGCCCAGGAAGGTCAGCCGGGGCCGCGCCGAACCGGACGGCGGGGCTACGACAGGTGGGGTGCTGGGGTACGCGATGGTCACGCCTTGTCTCCGCTCGATCGAGGTCTGCTCGGCCGACCCTCACCTGTGGGATCGGGCCGACGTCGCCACGGCGAGGATAGACCCTTGGAAGCTACCGTGCCTCCGGCCATTTCGTTACTCGTCGGTATGCTCACAGCGGCGGGCTGCTGAACGCGGGTTCAGTAGCGCTGTGACGAGGGGGTTTGCCGTGTTCGAGGTGTATGCACTGCCCGAGGAGCACATCGCTGTGCGTGAGGCTGTGCGCGCGGTTTGTGACGGCAAGGTCGCACCGAACGCGGCAGCTGCGGACGAATCCAGCGAGTTCCCTCAGGCGTCGTACGACGCGCTGCGTGCATCCGACTTTCACGCGCCGCACATTCCTGTCTCCTATGGCGGCGCCGGAGCCGACGCGCTCGCCACCGCGATCGTCATCGAAGAGGTCGCGCGGGCCTGCGCCTCGTCCTCGCTCATCCCGGCCGTGAACAAGCTCGGCACCATGCCGCTGCTGCTGGCCGGCTCCGAGTCGCTGAAGCAGCGCTACCTGCCCGCGGTGGCCCGCGGCGACGCGATGTTCTCCTACTGCCTGTCCGAGCCCGACGCCGGCAGCGACGCAGCCGGCATGAAGACCCGCGCGGTGCTGGAAGGCGACACCTGGGTCCTCAACGGGGTCAAGCGCTGGATCACCAACGCCGGCGTGAGCGAGTACTACACCGTCTTCGCCGTCACCGATCCCACCGCGCGCTCGCGAGGCATCTCGGCCTTCGTGGTCGAGAAGTCCGACGCCGGCGTGAGCTTCGGCGCGCCCGAGAAGAAGCTCGGCATCAAGGGCAGCCCGACCCGCGAGGTCTACCTCGACAACGTCCGCATCCCGGCCGACCGCATCATCGGCGCTCCCGGCACCGGCTTCGGCACCGCGATGCGCACCCTGGACCACACGCGCGTGACGATCGCGGCGCAGGCCCTGGGCATCGCGCAGGGGGCGCTGGACTTCGCGCTCGGCTACGTCCAGGAGCGCAAGCAGTTCGGCAAGCCCATCGCGGACTTCCAGGGCATCCAGTTCATGCTGGCCGACATGGGCATGAAGCTGGAGGCCGCGCGCCAGCTGACCTACGCCGCGGCGGCGAAGTCGGAGCGCGGCGACGCGGATCTGACGTATTTCGGCGCGGCGGCGAAGTGCTTCGCCTCGGACGCGGCCATGTCCATCACGACGGACGCGGTGCAGCTGCTCGGCGGCTACGGCTACACGAAGGACTTCCCGCTGGAGCGCATGATGCGCGACGCGAAGATCACGCAGATCTACGAGGGCACGAACCAGGTCCAGCGCATCGTCATGGCCCGCCAGCTCCTCGCCGGCTGAGACGCCACCGATCTCCGCGCGCAGCCGGCGGCCGGGCAGAGATCCCGGCCGCCGGCTGCTGCGGCATTGCGAGGACGTCGATGCGGAACTCCCACTGCGGTCAGCCGGCTGACCTCGACCGCATGCGACGCACCGCAACAGTCGGGCCGGCCGCGCGACAAGCAGGCTGCCGCAAACGCCGCCCGGAGATCACATTCCTCGCGTCTGACCGATCGCGAGAGGCCGGCCCCGGCGCTCGGCGGCGCGACCGGGACCGGCCTCTGCAGTACTGCTACGACGACCATCTATCTATTTGCGTCTTGTGTCAAGTCCGGAATTAACATCCGCGTTACAGACCGGGCCGGGACGGTGCACATGGACCGTGATGTCGACGCGGCCACAGGGCGCGCCGACCCGCTCCACCGGCCCCCCTACTGGTCGAGGGCGTGCGGCGGCCAGACGTGCCACGAGGCGATGTCGATGATCGCGGTGGTCCGCGGCTGCTCCCGGTTCGCGTAGGGCTTGCCGGTGTAGTGCGTGGCGATGCGGTCGATGTCCACGAGCTCCGGGTCGTCCTTGAGCTCGGCGACGGTGCCGGTGACGGAGACGTGGGTGTACCAGTTCTCCTTGTCGAGCACCGTCAGGCTGACGCGGGGCTCCTGGCGCAGGTAGGCGAGACGCTTGCGACCGGCGTCCATGTTCACGACGATGCGGCCGTCCTCGAAGAGGTACCAGGTGGCCACCGAGACGGGCTGCCCGTCCTGGCGCACGGTCGCGATGACGGCTGGGTTGGGCTGGGCGAGCAGCCGCTGCAGAGACTCAGGAAGTGTCACGTCTCCACCGTACGATCCCGCCGACGGGCGCGGTCGCTACCCGATGCGGTCGCGGAGCCAGGCGATGAGCGCCGGGTATTCGCCGAGAATCCGGGCCACGGCCGCGGTGTCCTCGGGCCGCAGGAGCCGCTGCTCGGTGATGCAGGCCGCCTGCTCGGCCAGCAGCCGCTCGGCCTCGGCGTCGTTGCCGCTGGCGACGGCCCGGTTGCGCAGGCGCGCGTAGCACGCGATCGCCTCTTCGACGGCCTCGAGCGCGGCGTCGTAGCGCGCGCTGTCCCGCCGGTTCCACTCGAACGACCCGACCCCGCCGACCGCCGAGTAATCGGACATCGATCCTCCTCACCGTCAACGCGACGCGGTCACTGTACCGCTACGCCACGGCTGCGTGGGGTCACCGATCGAAGTTCGAAAAGCCCGACCTTTTCCGCCGCAGATCAGCGCACCTGACGGCGAGCGTTGAAGATTCGCACGAGTTGAATCAAGCGCGGCGCCACGACGAGGATCGTGCCCGCGAGGAGCAGCAGCAGGGTCACCGAGGCCACCCCGGCGACGACGACGCCGCTCACCGCGCGGGCCGGCTCGGCGCCGGGAACGGTCCGCGGCGGCGCGGCGGCCGCGCGGCCGAACACGAGCGCGGAGGCCACGGTGGCCCCGCCGACCAGCGTGCGCGCCGTCCACCGGTGGAGCTTGCCGCCCTGGTGCGCCGTCATGCCGTACCCGCCCTCGTCCGCCCGAACCAACACCTCCGATAACGGAAGAAACAGACAAAGAGTTGCGCCGATCAGGCGATGCGGGCCCATTGGCCGCGCTCGGCCAGGTGCAGCACGAGCGCGGCGATGTTCCAGGCGTCGTCCGCGCCGTTGTGGTGGCGCCCCTCGAGGGGCAGGCCCGCCGTCTGCAGGGCGCCGGCCATGCCCTGCCTGCGCAGTCCGTGCGCGTCGGCGAAGACGGCCTTCGCGTTGGTGTGGTCGGAGCCGAAGGGGTACCGCTGCCGCCCCTGACATTGCCGCTCGAACTGCTTGCGGTCGTAGTCGCCCCAGCTCGCCCAGGGCCGCGAGTCGCTGTGGTGCACGGTGCGCAGGCGCTCGCACGCCTCGGCGAACGAGAGCCCGGCCGCGGCCTCGGCGGGGGTGATGCCGGTCAGCTCGGTGCAGAACGCGCTGACGGCCGACCGCGCGGGCCGCACCATGATCCGGTCCCGGTCGACGCGCTCCCGCGCGTCGAGGTCCACGACGCAGACCCCGACCTCGATGATCTCGCTGACCTGTCCGGCGGGCGGCTGCCCGGCCCAGCACGTCGCCTCGACGTCGATCACATTGAGCAGCCGTCCCATGACCGCCGAGGGTAGGCGCGACCGGCCCGGCCGCGCCTCCGGATTACTGGCCGGCCGGCTCGATCAGGGACGCCGACAGCGCGGCGTCCTTCTCCGCGACCATGGCGCGCAGGGACTCCTGGAAGTCGCGGACCTTGGCCAGCAGCTCCGGGTTCGCGGCGGCCAGGATGCGCACGGCGAGCAGACCCGCGTTGCGCGCGCCGCCGATGGACACGGTGGCGACCGGGATGCCGGCCGGCATCTGCACGATCGACATCAGGGAGTCGAGGCCGTCCAGATATTTCAGCGGTACCGGCACGCCGATCACCGGCAGCGGCGTGGCCGAGGCGACCATGCCCGGCAGGTGAGCGGCCCCGCCCGCGCCCGCGATGATGACCTTCAGGCCCCGGGCCACGGCATCGCCCGCGTAGTCGAGCATCAGGTGCGGGGTGCGGTGCGCCGAGACGACGCGGACCTCGTAGCCGATGCCGAACTCATCGAGGGCGTCGGCCGCGAGCCGCATGACCGGCCAGTCGGAGTCGCTGCCCATGATGACGCCGACCTCGATCACTGGCGCGCTCAATGCTGATACCCCTCCTCGAGAATGCGGGCGGCCTTGCGAGCCCGTCGACGGCAGTCTTCCAGGTCGTCGCCGAGCACCGTCACGTGCCCGATCTTGCGGCCGGGGCGGACCTGCTTGCCGTAGAGGTGGACCTTGGCCCCGGGCTCCTCGGCGAACAGGTGGTGCAGGCGCTCGTCGATGGACATCCCGCCCGGCTCGCCGCCGAGCACGTTGGCCATGACCACGGCCGGCGCGGTGAGCCGCGTGTCGCCCATCGGGTAGTCGAGCACGGCCCGCAGGTGCTGCTCGAACTGCGAGGTGCGCGCGCCCTCGATGGTCCAGTGCGCGGAGTTGTGCGGGCGCATCGCGAGCTCGTTGATGAGCAGGCGCCCGTCGGTCGTCTCGAACAGCTCGACGGCGAGCACGCCGACCACGCCGAGCCCGGTCGCGATGTCGATGGCGAGCCGCTGGGCCGCGATCGCGTGGTCCTCGTCGAGGCCGGGGGCGGGCGCCAGCACCTCCACGCAGATCCCGCCCTCCTGGACGGTCTCCACGACCGGGTAGGCCGCGACCTGCCCGAGCGGCGAGCGCGCGACGACCGCGGCCAGCTCGCGCTTGAGGGGCACCATCTCCTCGGCGATGACCTCGACGCCGGGCGGCACGTCGGCCATCGAGTGCGCGACGAACACGCCCCGCCCGTCGTACCCGCCGGTCGCCGTCTTCACGATCACCGGCCAGCCGACCTCGTCGCCGAACGCCTGGACGTCGCCGTCGGTCCAGCGCGGCATCGGGAGCCCGAGCCCGCCGAGGTGCTCGCGCATGGCCCGCTTGTTCTGGGCGAAGCGCAGCGCGTCGGCGCCCGGCAGCAGGGTGAAGCCCTCGCTCGCCAGCTGCCGGATCAGGTCGCCGGGCACGTGCTCGTGGTCGAAGGTGACCACGTCGCAGCCCTTGGCGAACTCGCGCAGCGCGTCGATGTCGTCGTGGCGGCCGATCCGCACGTCGGCGGCGACGAGCGCGGCGCCGTCGTCGGGCGAGACGGCGAGCACGCGCAGCGACTGGCCGAGGGCGATCGCCGCCTGGTGGGTCATCCGGGCCAGCTGCCCGCCGCCCACCATGCCGACGACGGGAAGTCCGGTTCGGGTATCCATAGGCTGGCCAGCCTATCGCTCCGGTTTTCGGGCTCGATGCAGGGACGATATGTCGGGCGCTGGCGCGCCGCGACATATCGGACTGACCTTGTCCGGGGCTGCGCCGCGCGGCTTTCGGGCATGTCCGACTTGCCCGAAAACACCGCGCGGCGCAACCGTGGATCTAGACCGCCGGACCCCGCTTGCGCAGCTCGTCCACGGACTCCATGGCCTGCCGCAGCTCGGTCAGCCACGTGTCCGCGTGCTGCCCGACGAGCGCCACGCACCACGCGAGCGCCTCGGACCGCGACCGCGCCACGCCCGAGTCGACCAGCGTGTCGAGCACCTGCCGCTCGGCCTGGCGCAGGCGGGTCATCACCGGCGCCGAGTGCGTGGTGAACAGCTCCCGGGCCTCGCCGACCTGCACGCCCCAGGAGACCTTGCGGCGGTAGCGCCGCTCGAGCTGCTGGGCGATGCCGATCCGCTGGTCGCGGGTCGTCTCGCGGAAGCCCGCGATCCGGCCCTGCTCGGCGGCGGCCCGGTCGGCGTCGCTCGCGTCCTCGACCAGGGCCGGCGCGCCGAGCCGGCCCACGATCAGGATCTCGTCGCGGTCGATGGTCACCTCGGCCGGACCTTGGAACCAGCTCTCCGGCAGCGCACCGCCGATCCAGGCGGTGGCGTCGTCGGCGGGCGGGGGCTCGCTGCGCGGCCCGCCGCCCCGCCCCCAGGGGGCGTCTCCTCGTCGCATCATCATGATTACACGATTACACCGTTACAGCAGTTGGCCAACCGCGAGCGCTACGCTGCCAGCGGAATACCGCGAAATGCTGATAAGTCCGAAATATCCGGTGAGGAACGAGCCGGATATTTCGCGACCCGACTTCGCTCACGCGAGCTTGGCGACCAGGTCCTCCAGCGCGGTGACCGGCGCGTCGCACACGAAGCCGCGGCAGACGTACGCCGTTGCCTGGCCGCCGCGCAGGGGGCGGTCCGACAGCAGCGGCACCCCGGGACGATCGGGCGCGCCGGAGACCACCACGGCGCCGGGCGGGGCGTGCCACCACGCCGCCGCGACCAGCGGGTCCGACGGGTCGGCGGTGGCGATCGCGATCTCGAACGGCCCCGAGTGCAGCGCCTCCCCCGCGGCGCAGGCGTAGCCCGTGAACCGCCCGTGCGTGGCCGCCACGACGGAGACCGTCGCGAGGGCGCGCTCGGCCGCCTCGCGGTAGGCCGTGTCCGCCGTCAGCGCCGAGAACGTCACGAGCGCCGCGCACACCGCGGACAGCCCGGCCGGGGTGGCGTTGTCGGTGATGTCGGCCGGGCGGGCCACGAGCGCCTCGGCGTCGTCGGCGGTGTCGAAGAAGCCCCCGGACTCGGGGTCGCGGAAGTGCTGGAGCGCCACGTCGAGCAACTGCCGGGCCAGGTCGAGCCAGCGGCCGTCGCCCGTCGCCTGGTGCACGGCGCAGAACGCCTCGGCGACCGCGCCGTAGTCCTCGAGCACGCCCGCCGGCTCACCGGCCACGCCGTCGCGGGAGACCCGGCGCAGGCGGCCGCCGACGAGATGCGTGCCGGCCAGGAACTCGGCGGTCTCGACGGCCAGCGCGATCGCGTCCGGGTCGCCGTACGCCTTCCCGAACTCGACCAGCCCCGTGATCGCCAGGCCGTTCCAGGCCGCGACCACCTTGCCGTCGCGTGCGGGCTGGGGCCGGAGCGTGCGGGCCGCCAGCAGCCGGGTGCGGATGTCGTGCCAGCGCTCGGCGTTCATCGGGTCCTCGGGCAGCTGGAGCACCGAC
Source organism: Dactylosporangium thailandense (assembly GCF_059739745.1). Taxonomy (NCBI): domain Bacteria; kingdom Bacillati; phylum Actinomycetota; class Actinomycetes; order Micromonosporales; family Micromonosporaceae; genus Dactylosporangium; species Dactylosporangium thailandense. The sequence goes on along the minus strand of NZ_AP029195.1, from coordinate 10,807,537 downwards.
GAGCTGTGCTCGAAGGTGCCCTCCGGCGTGACCTGCAGCAGGTACCGCGCCCAGGCCCCGTCGACCTCGCCGAGCACCTCGTCGAGCTGGGCCGGGGTCCAGACGTAGGTGAGGCCCTCCTCGCCGTCCGCGTCGGCGTCGAGCGCGGAGATGAAGCCGTGCCCGTCGTGCAGCTCCTGCGAGAGGAACGCGACGAGCTCGTGGGCAACCCGGCGGCCGGTCCCGCTGCCGGCGATGCGGTCGAGGTGGGTGTAGACCCGCAGCAGCATCGCGTTGTCGTAGAGCATCTTCTCGAAGTGCGGCACGGTCCAGGTGCCGTCGACGGCGTACCGCGCGAAGCCCCCGGCGAGCTGGTCGTACATGCCGCCGCGGGCCATCCGCTCACAGGTGTGCCGGACCGCGTCGAGGATCGCCTCCTCCCGCGTGCGCTGGTAGTGGCGCAGGAGGAACAGCAGCGCCATGTGCGGCGGGAACTTGGGCGCGCCGCCGAAGCCGCCGTGCTCCGCGTCGTAGGACTTCATGAGCGAGGTCGCGGCGGCGCGCAGTACCGCATCGTCCATGGGGTTGGACGGCGGACGCTCCGCCACCTTGCGGATGGCCTCGACCACCGCGGCGCCCTGCTGCAGCACGCCCTCGCGCTGGTCGCGCCAGGCGGCGGCGACGGCCTGGACGAGGCTCGCGAACGCCTCGCGCGGGAAGTAGGTCCCGCAGTAGAAGGGCTCGCCGTCGGGCGTGGCGAACACCGTCATCGGCCAGCCGCCCTGGCCGCTCATCGCCTGGGTGGCGGTCATGTAGACGGCGTCGACGTCGGGCCGCTCCTCGCGGTCGACCTTGATCGGCACGGTGAGCTCGTTGACGAGCTTGGCCACGCCCTCGTGCTCGAAGGACTCGTGGGCCATCACGTGACACCAGTGGCAGGCCGCGTATCCGACCGAGATGAGCACGGGCACGTCGCGGCGGCGCGCCTCCGCGAACGCCTCGGGCGACCACTGCCACCAGTCGACCGGGTTGTCCTTGTGCTGCTGCAGGTAGGGCGAGGTCGCCCCGGCGAGACGGTTGGCCATGGGGGTCAGGCTACCCAGGCCGGTTGCGGACATGTACCGATCCGCCGGGCCGCTCGGCGGCCGCCGCTAGGACTGAGCGGCGCCTTCGCCGGAGGCCCGCAGCACGAGCAGGTCGAGGGCGTCGACGACGGGCTGCGTCGGATCGGCGGCCCGGAGCCGGGCCAGGCCGCGCGCGTACTCGTCGTCGCCGATCAGCAGGAGCGGGGTGTGGGCCGCCCGGTCGAAGGTGTCGACGATGTGGCCCAGGGTCGGCGCCGTCAGCTGGGGAACCGGTTCGAGGGCCAGGGCGGCGAAGCCGGCGGTACCGAATCCGCGGGCGACGTCCAACGCGGACGGGAATCGCGTGGCCATCGCGGTCGCGGCCTCCGGGAAGTGCGTGAACAGCGAGATGCCGTCGGGGCGGCCCGCGAACGCCGAGCGGATCAGCACCAGGCCGCCGGGGCGCAGGACGCGGCGGATCTCGGCGGCCGCGGCGGGCAGGTCGGGGAGGTGGTGCACGACGGTGGAGAGCCAGACCGCGTCCACGTCGCCGTCCGGGAGCGGGATGCGCTCGGCGTCGCCCCCGAGGATCGACTCCTGCGCGAGCGCGCGCATCGCGGCGGACGGCTCGATGCCGAGGGGGGTCAGGCCGTACCAACGCCGGAACGCCGACATCCACTGACCCGTTCCGGCCCCGAGGTCGAGCAGGTGGGTCTCGGCGGTGGGGCGCAGGTAGTGCGCGATGCGCTCGCGCCATCCCCGCAACGCGTCGTCGTCGAGGTGCCGTCCGGCGGCGAACGCGGTCGCGGCCCTGGTGTCGTACTCGATGAGCGCCACGGCATCAGTCTGGACATCTCGCGCCTCTCGTGCCACAGTTCTAGAACAGTCACTGTTCTAGAACTGTGGAGGCTCACCATGACTGAGCTGCTCATTCGGCCGCGCCACTCCGTGATGACCGACCCCGGCGCGCTCGGGCGGTTCGGGGAGTACGGCGGGCGGTACGTGCCCGAGTCGCTCATCGGCGCCTGTCGCGAGGTCGAGGACGCGTTCCGGGAGGCGTGGGCCGACCCGGCGTTCCGCGGGCAGCTCGACCGCCTGCTGGCCACGTACGCGGGCCGCCCGACCCCGCTCACGCCCGCGCTGCGGCTCTCCGCCGAACTCGGGCTGACGGTGCTGCTCAAGCGCGAGGACCTGACCCACACCGGCTCACACAAGATCAATAATGTGCTCGGGCAGGCGCTGCTGGCGAAGCGGATGGGGCGTACGAAGCTCATCGCGGAGACCGGCGCCGGCCAGCACGGCGTGGCCACGGCGACCGCGGCGGCGCTGTTCGGCCTCTCCGCGACCGTCTACATGGGCGCGAAGGACATCGAGCGCCAGGAGCTCAACGTCTTCCGGATGCGCATGCTCGGCGCCGAGGTCGTACCCGTGCACACGGGGGCCCGGACGCTGAAGGACGCGACCAGCGAGGCGATGCGCGCCTGGGTCGGCGAGGTCGCGACGGCGCACTACTGCATGGGCTCGGTGCTGGGCCCGGCGCCGTACCCGTGGATGGTCCGCGAGTTCCAGCGCGTCATCGGCGACGAGGCCCGGCGCCAGTGCGCGACCGAGCTGCGCGCGGCCGTGCCCGACTACGTGGTGGCCTGCGTGGGCGGCGGCTCGAACGCGGCCGGCACCTTCGCCGGCTTCGTCGACACGCCGGCCCGGCTGATCGGCGTCGAGGCCGACGGCGGCGCGGGCGCGAGCCACGGCCAGCTCGGCGTCCTGCACGGCGTGCGCTCCCTGTTCCTGCAGGACGACGACGGCCAGGTGGCCGAGGCCCACTCCATCGCGGCCGGCCTGGACTACCCCGGCGTCGGCCCCGAGCACGTCCACCTGCGCGACCTCGGCCGGGCCCGCTACGTCACCGTCTCCGACGCCGAGGTCGTGACCGCGTTCGGCCGGCTCGCCCGCACCGAGGGCATCGTCGCGGCCCTCGAGTCCGCGCACGCGCTGGCCTGGGTCATGCGCGGCGAGCTGCCCGAAGGCTCGACGGTGCTCGTCACCGTGTCGGGCCGCGGCGACAAGGACCTCGCGTCGATGCGGGAGGCGTTGTGAAACTGCTGATGCCGTACGTCACCGCCGGCGTGACGTCGTCGTGGACGGAGTATCTGACGGCGTTCGCGGACGCCGGGGCCGACTACGTGGAGGTGGGCCTGCCGTTCTCGGATCCGACCCTGGACGGCCCGACGATCCAGGAGGCCACGGAGACCGCGTTGTCCCGCGGCGCGACCCTGGACCGCATCCTGTCCGACCTTGCCGCGGTCTCCGTTTCGGTACCGCTCATCGCCTCCACCTACGCCAACCTCGTGATCCGCTCGGGCGCCGCGGCGTTCTGCGCCCGCCTGAAGGCGGCGGGCTTCACGGCCCTGATCGTGCCGGACCTGCCCCTGGAGGAGTGCGAGGAGGTGGCCGCCCACATCGACCTGATCCTGCTGGCCTCCCCCGCGACTCCGGACGCCCGCTTGGCCGAGATCGGCCGGAGAAGCCGCCACTTCGTCTACGGCGTCACGGTGATGGGCACGACGGGCGAGCGGACGTCGCTGGCCTCTTCCGCCGCGGACCTGGCCGCCCGCCTGAAGCCGCAGACCTCGCTGCCGGTCCTGCTCGGCTTCGGCATCTCGACACCGGCCCAGGCGGCGCAGGCCGCGTCACTGGCGGACGGCGTGGTGGTGGGCGCGGCCCTGATGCGCAGGATCCTCGACGGCGCGAGCGCCTCCGAGGCGGGCGACTACGTTCGCGCCTTGCGGGCGGCGATATCGTAGCGGCCTGCTCGCATCAGGCTTCAGCTTCAGGCTCCAGGAGGACCGGTTGCCCCGCGACGGCGAACCCCGCTACCGCGCCATTGCGACCGACCTGGCCGCGAAGATCCACAGCGGCTTCTACGCCCCCGGGGCGGCCCTCCCGGCCCAGCGCGACCTGAGCACCGCCTACGGCGTCACCTTGATGACCCTGCGGCAGGCCCTGCGCCAGCTGAGCGACGAGGGCCTGATCGTCCAGCAACCGGGGCGGGGCACCTTCGTGTCCCCGCCCCACCTGGCCTACCGCCTGGGCTCCCTGCGCAGCCTGACCGACGACCTGCGGGAGCAGGGCTTCGCGGTGGCCACCACGGTGATCTCGTCGACCCTGACGGACTCGAAGACCTTCGGCGGGCGTGCCCTGCGCCTGGAGCGGGTCCGCACGTTCGCCGGCCGCCCCTCGGTCCACCAGGTGTCGTGGGTGCCGGCCCCGTACGCCACCCCCTTGCTGGAGGTGGACTTCACGACGACGGCCCTGTACACGGCCCTGTCGAACGCGGGCGTCCCGGTCCTGCGGGCGACGGAGACCGTGAGCCCGGGCCTGCTGGACGCCACGTCGTCGGCGCTGCTGGCCGAGCCCGCGAACACCCCGGTCTTCATCAGCACGCGGCAGACGTACACAGTGGACGACACGCTGGCGGTGTCGGACCGAGCGGTGATTCTGGGCTCGGCAATGGAGATCCGGGCCGAGCGAGCGGCGACGGCCCTGTCCATGACGTGGTCGGGCACGGCCCCCTAGAGCCTTCTTCGCCCTGGCGGCACTCAGACGTGTCCCCGCAGCGATTCGTCGTACGTCACCACGGGATTCCCGCCGAGCACCCCCTTGGCCGCCCGCTGGAACGCCGTGGCCTCGCTGGGCCGCCGAAGCCGCACGGCGATCTGCGCACAGCCACTCCCCCCGTCGAGCCGAGTCATCGCCCCCGCCGGCAACAACGCCACGGCATCCGGCTGCCCGGAGGGCCGGGCCACGACCCCGACCACGCTCCCCGCCACCCCGCGCCCGCCCCGCGTCACGGTGACCCGGTCCCCGAGCTTCAGCCCCCGCCCGTCCACGGCAAGCATCTCGGCGTCGCCCCGCACCGCCCGCCCTTGCACCAGCGCCGCCCGCTGCAGCCCCGGGCTCCGCACCGCCGTCAGCACCGTCACCTGCTCGAGCTGGAGCCGCCCGCTCGCGATCCCCACGTCGTACAGCGTGTCGTCGCACTCGACGGCCTGCGCCTGCGGGAGCCCGGCGAGCCGCTCGACCTGCGGCGGCGTGAACCGCCCGACGAGCCGCACGTCGGCGCCCCCGGGCAGATCGGCGAACCGCTCGCTCCCCCCGAAGTGATCGAGCACGACAAACGCCCCAACCGCGGCGACCACAAACCCGGCGACCCCGGCAATCCCCCGCCTGCTCACATTCGGTGACGCTAGGGCAACGGAACTCCAACGCCGAGCACCCGCCCGGTGTGTCAGCCCTCGATCACCCGTTGCCTCACATCCGTCCACAGTGGATGAGGAGCGGCGGCACCGGTCAGACCGCGGACCCGGCGGTCCAGCGGGGGTCGCGGCCGAGGTAGCGCAGGAGGGTCGCGGTGTCGTCGTCGGAGGGGTCGGCGGGCAGGACCGCGGCGTACGCACCCCAGGCCCGGAGCGGCTCCACGAGCTCGTGGGCGACCTTCAGCAGGTCGCGCGACAGGGCGTTGGTGAGCGGGGAGGGCTGGTCGGTGGCGAGCGCGATGTCCCAGGCGTGCACTGCGGCGTCGAGCGCGCAGGCGCCCGCGGCGAGCCAGCCCGGGAGCTTGCCCTGCGGGAGCGGGGTGGCGACCTCCGCGGCGTTCTGCGGCACGGTGGCCCACGCCGCGGCGGAGGCGCGCATGGCCTCGTCGGCGAATTCGGCAGGGTTGTCGGCAGGGTTGTCGGCCGTGTCGAAGTGGCCCGTCGGGGCGAAGGGGTCGAACGCCGGCCAGCCGGAGCCGGTGATCGAGGCGGCGTAGCCGAGCTGGTCGCCGGCCGCGTGCTGGAGGACCTGGGCCACGTTCCACTGGGCGCACGGAGTCGGGCGCGTCCAGTCGCCGGCCCGGACGCCCGCGACGGTGGTGCGCAGGGCGAGGTGAGCCTCGTCCAGCACGGCCCAGGTGCTCGTCAGCTGCTCGTTCATGATTGCGGCTCCCATCGTGTCGCCCTCTCGCTTGCACCTCCAGCCTATCAGAACGGAACGTTCCATTCCAATAGTCGGGCACGGCGGGGCGCTGAAGGAGTCGCGTGGTGGATCAGCCGGTGCCCTCGGCCCTCAGGTGGCGGCGCTGGACCTGGCGGCGCTCGCGCAGGACGGACTGGAGACTCTCCGGTGACATCGGCGGGTAGAAGAGGAAGCCCTGGGCGGCCGTGCAGCCCAGCTCCGCCAGCCGGGCCCGCTGCTCCGGGTTCTCCACTCCCTCCGCGACCACGCGGAGGCCCATCCGGCGGCCGAGGTCCACCGTGGTCTGGACGATCGCGCCGGCCTTCGGCGAGTCGAGCATCTGGGCGACGAACTCGCGGTCGATCTTCACCTCTTGGACCGGCACCCGGGTCAGGAGCGTGAAGGCGGAGTAGCCGGTGCCGAAGTCGTCCACGGCGAGCTGCACGCCCAGGCGGCGGACACGCGCCAGGACGTCGTCGATCACCGGGGAGTTGGAGAGCATGACGGTCTCGGTGATCTCCAGGACGAGAAGCTCGGCCGGGAGGCGGTAGCGGCCCAGGAGTTCCTTGATCGTCTCGGGGAGCTGGCGCTCGGCGAGGCTGCGGGCCGAGATGTTCACGGCGACCGGCACGGCCGAGCCGGCCCGGCGCCAGCCCGCGGCCAGGAAGATGGCCTTCTCCAGGACCCAGTGGGTCAGGGGGCCGATGAGCTCGCTCGCCTCCACGGCCGGGAGGAACTGCGCGGGCATCAGGCGGCCCCGGCGGGGATGACGCCAGCGGATCAGGGCCTCGACGCCGGTGACAGGAGCGGCGCCGGCCGCGAGGGCGATGGCCGGCTGAAGGTCCAAAGTCAGCTGCTCGTCGCCGGTGGTGGCGTTCAGGGCCTCGCGGAGTTCGGCCAGGAGGGCCAGGCGGTCGGTGCTGGCGTCGTCGCGCGCCGGGTCGTACCAGGCGACCGGCTGGCCGCCGTTCTTGGCCTGGTACATGGCGATGTCGGCGCGGCGCAGGAGCTCGGTCAGGTCGGCGGAGCCGGCGGCCGCCACGACCACGCCGATGGAGGTCTCCTTGGACATGACCACACCGTCGATCTCCATGGGCGCCGCGATCTGGGCGCCCAGGCGGCGCGCCCGCTCCACGGCGGCGGCCAGGGCCAGGTCTTCGGCGCCGTCGGCCAGGTCGGTGATGAGGATCGCGAACTCGTCGCCCCCCAGGCGGGCGTGGAGGTCGGTGGAGGGGTGGCCGTCGTTCGCGGCGGTCGGGTTCGCGGGCGGGTCCGGGGAGTACGACGGGCCGGGGGCCGACCGGGCGAACATGGGCGAGGAGGCGGTCCTGGGGCGCGGGATGACCGGGCCGGAGGGCTGATCCTCGGTTGCGGTGCCTTGGACCCGGCGCGCGATCACCTTCAGGACCTCGTCGCCCGCCGTGTGGCCCAGAGCGTTGTTGACCTCTTTGAAGTCGTTCACGTCCAGGAGGAGCAGGGCCACCGGGGCGCCCGGCGAGCGGGCGGACAGCCGGCCGTTGCCCCTCGCCAGCAGGGCCGCCCGGTTGAGGAGGCCGGTCAGCGGGTCGCGCACGGCGTCGTAGGTCGTGCGCTCGCTCATCGCTCGTAACTCGTCGTGCGTGATGGCGTCGTGCAGGGCCGCGGCCAGGGCGTCACCGAAGGTCGCCAGCATCAGGCGGTCCCTCGATCGCCGGGGCTCCGGGCCGGCCAGCCGGAGCTCACCTACCGGCACCGAGCCGACCGTCAGGGCTCGGCTGGTGTACGGACCCGGGGGGAGATCGCCGTGGGAGCGGCCACCCGAGAGGACGATCTTGGCGGCCGGGACGCGGAAGAGGCGCACCGCGCCCGCGATGCCGGCCATCGCCGCGTCTCGTTCGTCCAGGCGGTTCAGGTCGCGGGCCACTTCGGCGAACTCGGCCCACGTGCGGCGCTCGTCGTCCTCGCCGATGCGGTTCGCGTAGAACTGGTGCATCAGCCAGAGCACGGGAGGCAGGAGCAGGAGCAGAAAGCCGCTGGTGGCGCAGGCCCAGACGATCACCAGGCCGACCGCCACATTGCCGATCAGCATGAGCGGGATGCTCGTGGCCATGGACGACACCGTGTCGCGCAGGTCGCCGCCGGCGGCGACGATGCGCAGGACCACGAGGGCGAACGTGGCCACGAAGTACACGGCGGCGGCCGCGCACAGGGCCGCGATGAAGCGCGGCGGAAGGCCCTCGCGGGCGGTGCCGTTGCCCCAGATCGCGACCATGACCAGCGTGGCCAGGGCGGCGCCCACGGTCAGGGCCGCCACGCCGTAGATGCTCTCGCGGACGGGGCGGGCGCGGCTCGCACGGGCGTCGACCAGGTGCAGGGCGGCGTGGGCGGCGGCGAAGCCCAGCAGGGCCACGGGCGGGACGACCTGCGGGGGGAGGTTCGCGAGCAGCACCACGATCGCGGCCTCGCCCCAGGCCAGCCGGGCCAGGCCGCCGCCCGCGCGCACGCGCACGCGGGCCAGCTGCGAGACCATCGCCACGGCGGCGCCGGTGAGCACGGCCGACGGTACGGGCGGCAGACCTTGGATGTTGAACCGATTCAACGCGGCGGCGACGGCTCCCTCGGGGAGACGCGTGGCGGCCACCAGCGCGGCGACGACGCTCAGCCCGGCGGCCGCGACCATGAGCGCGACGAGCCGGGACGGCAGTGCCCGATGCGCACGCGCCAAGGCGATCACCGCCACCCCCGCGGGAGCGCGGCGGCCCTCTGCCCGATGGCGACAGCGAGAGACGAGGGCGGGTGGAACGGGGCGCGCGCCATCGCGGTCACCATTGCTCCCTTCCCTGCCTCACAGGGATGCGCGCACGGCGAAGCAAACACGCACCCCGTGAAGGCTAAGCCACGCAGGAAAGGGACAACAGTGGCCAGCGATGCGTTTCTAACTCAGATCGCTGCTACCGACTACTCAGACGATGTGGTCGAGTCGTTCCGGTCCGGGTTCTTGTGGGCGTCCGGATCGGGGAACTCGGCCGGCAGGCGGCGGATCCGCGCGGTCATGTTGCGGATCAGGAACACCGTCGCGATGCCCAGGAGCACGATGATGAGCAGCCCCATGGGGCCGGCCAGGCCCCCGGAGCGGGTGTCGCCGAAGTTGTTCTCGGCCAGGACGGCCAACGCGCTCATACCCTCACCTTACGCCGGTGAAGAGGTCGTCCTCGGGCGTGGTGGTCTCGACGAAGCTCTTGACGAGCTCGTAGTCCTCCGTGGGCCAGATCTTCTGCTGGATCGGCATCGGCACCGCGAACCAGAAGCCGTCCGGGTCGACCTGGGTGGCATGGGCGCGCAGGGCGTCGTCGCGGACCTCGAAGAACTCGCCGCAGGGGACCCTGGTGGTGACGCGCTGGTCGGGGTCGGGCCGGTCCTCGCCGTCGCGGCGCTCCTGCCACTCCTTGAGCCACTCGGTGTAGGGCGACTCGCCCGTCGCCTCCAGCATGGCCTCGTGCAGGAGCGTCATGCGCTTCCGCGACCAGCCCATGTTGTAGTAGAGCTTCAGGGGCTGCCACGGCTCGCCGGCGTCCGGGTAGCGCGACGCGTCGGCGGCGGCCTCGAAGGCGACCATGCTGACGTTGTGCGTCATCACGTGGTCCGGGTGCGGGTAGCCACCGCGCTCGTCGTAGGTGGTGATGACGTGCGGCTTGAACGTGCGGATGAGCTTGACGAGGGGCTCCGCGGCGACCTCGGGGTCCATGAGCCCGAAGCAGCCCTCGGGCAGCGGCGGCAGCGGGTCGCCCTCGGGGAAGCCCGAGTCGACGAAGCCGAGCCACTCCTGGCGGACGCCGAGGATCTCGCGGGCGCGGTCCATCTCGGCGCGGCGGATCTCGCCGATGTTCTCCCAGATCTCCGGGCGGTCGAGCTTCGGGTTGAGCACGCTGCCGCGCTCACCTCCGGTGCAGGTCACGACGAGGACGTCGACCCCCTCGGCCGAGTATTTCGCCATGGCGGCCGCGCCCTTGCTCGACTCGTCGTCGGGGTGTGCGTGCACCGCCATCAAACGCAACTGCTCGGTCACGAGCTATCCCTCCAGAGAGACCCACCGCGAGGCGAGGAAACGGAACGACCCTATTGTGGTCGGTACCTCTGACAAAAAACGACGAGGACGCACTCCCGTGACCACTGCCAAAGAGACGCACACCACAGTCAAGTACCCGCCGGGCCGCTACGGCCGGCGGCGCGAGCCGCTGCCGCAGCGCCGCTGGCTGGTGGTCGCGCTGGCCGCGGTGGTGGCCGCGGCCGGGCTCGCGATCGCGTGGCAGCTCTTCCAGCAGTACGGTCCGCAGGACTTCGAGCCGCAGGTCCAGCGCTTCTACAACGTCACCGACGACGGCATCACCGTCGACTTCGTGGTGCGCAAGGAGCCCGACCAGCGCGCGACCTGCAGCGTGCGGGCGCGCTCGGCCAGCGGCCAGGAGGTCGGGCTGGCCCAGGTGGACGTGCCCGAGGGGGCGGAGGCGTACGTCACATATCGGCTGGCGACGAGCGATCGGCCGGTCACCGTCGAGGTCCCCGCGTGCGGGCCGCTGAAAAGCAGGTAACGCCCGGGAAAATTCAAGTGGCCGCGGTGATGCGAGTCACTGGTACTTTGGTGGTTTGACCCGAGCGTGCTTGTAAGGAGATCTTCAGTGTCGACCACCGACGGCAACCAGGCCACCACCTGGCTGTCGCAGGACGCCTATGACCGGCTGCAGGCCGAGCTCGACGAGCTCATCGCCAACCGCCCGGCAGTAGCTGCCGAGATCAACGCACGCCGCGAAGAGGGCGACCTGCGCGAGAACGGCGGCTACCACGCCGCCCGCGAGGAGCAGGGCAAGGCCGAGGGTCGGATCTTGTACCTCAAGGAGTTCCTCCGCAAGGCGGTCGTCGGCGACGCGCCCACCTCGGACGCGGTCGCGCCCGGCACCGTCGTCACCATCCAGTTCGACGACGACGAGGACGACACGGAGAAGTTCCTCCTCGGCTCGCGCGAGATCGCCGCGACGACCGACCTGACGGTCTACAGCCCGGAGTCCGCCCTGGGCAAGGCGATCCTGGGCACCAAGCAGGGCGACATCGTCACCTACACGGCCCCCAACGGCGCCGCGATCACGGTGAAGGTCATCGCCTTCGAGCCCTTCGCGGGCTGAGCAGGCGTCGAGAGCCCTACGGACGGCGGGCTACACGCCGAACGTCACCGTGTAGCCCGCCGACCTCAGGGCGTTGACCAGGCGATCCGAGTGCTCGGACCCGCGCGTCTCGACGGACAGCCCGAGCTCGACCTCCCCCAGCTGCAGCCGCGAGTCCTGGCGGCGATGAGCCACGTCGACCACGTTGGCGCCCTGCTCCGCGATGTACGTCAGCAGCTTCGCCAAATGCCCGGGCCGGTCCCCGCAGCGCACGGTGAACGTGAGGTACCGCCCCGCGGCCGCGAGCCCGTGCTCGATCACCCGCAGCATGAGCATCGGGTCGATGTTGCCGCCGGAGAGCACCGCCACCACCGGCGTCCGCACCGTCACGACCCCGGCGAGCAGCGCGGCCACCCCGACGCTCCCGGCCGGCTCGACCACCATCTTCCCGCGCTCGAGCAGCATGAGCAGCGCCCGGGAGATGTCCTCCTCGGTGACCGTCACGACCTCGTCGACGAGCTTGGCCACGTGCTCGAAGGTGATGTCCCCGGGCCGGCCGACCGCGATGCCGTCGGCGATCGTCCCGAAGTTCTCCAGCCGCACCGGGCGACCCTGGGCCAGCGAGGGCGGGAACGCGGCGGCGTCCGCGGCCTGCACGCCGATGACCCGCACGTCCGGGCGCAGCGCCTTGATCCCGACGGCGAGCCCGGAGATCAGCCCGCCGCCGCCGACCCCGGTGATCACGGTTTTGACCTCGGGCACCTGCTCGAGGATCTCGAGGGCGACGGTCCCCTGCCCGGCGATGACGTCGGGGTGATCGAAGGGGTGAATGAACACGGCGCCGGTGCGCTCGGCGAACTCCTTCGCGGCGACCAGGGCCTCGTCGACGGTGGAGCCCGCGAACTCCACGGTGGCGCCGTAGCCCTTGGTCGCGGCGATCTTGGGCAGCGGGGCGCCGTGCGGCATGTAGACCGTGCTGCTGATGCCGAGCAGCCCCGCGGCCAGCGCGACGCCCTGCGCGTGGTTGCCGGCGCTGGCGGCAACGACCCCGCGGCGGCGCTCCTCGGCGGAGAGGCGGGCGAGCCGGACGTATGCGCCCCGCACCTTGAACGAGCCCGCGCGCTGGAGGTTCTCGCACTTGAGCCACGCCGGGCCGCCGAGCTTGGCGGTGAGTGGCCGGCTCGGCTCCACCGGGGTCAGGCGGGTCACGCCGGCCAGCAGGTGCCGTGCCGCTTCAATCTCGGCCAGCGTCACGAGATCCGAGGAGACGGTCATGGCCCGATCGTCCCACCAACGACTCCGCGCAGCCGGGCCACCCGTCCGTACTGCGCGGAGGTCACATTGGCGATCAGGAAGAGTGCGGCCCCCGCGGCCAGAACGAACAGGGCGGCCGGAGGCAGATAGAGGATCAGCTCCCGCCCGAACAGGTACGCGGCCAGCGCGTCGTCCACCGGGTGCCCGGCCCGGGCCTGGTCGCGCACGGAGGCGATCTCCGCCGCGGTCTCGTGCCCCGCCAGCCAGGCCACCCAGGCCCACACCAGCGCCACGGACGCCGTGCCGTAGAAGACCCACTGCAGGATCGTCACGCGGCGACGCAGGTCCGGCGCCCGCCCGACGCTGTCGACGACCCGGCGCGACCGGACCCCGAAGGCGACCAGATTGCCGCGGGCCCGAAGCAGCCAACCGGCCCAGGCCACGGCGGCTATCAGCAGGCACCCGACGAGCAGGGTCCGGGCGAACCATCGCAGGAACAGGGCGACCGTCGCGGACTCGACGCCGGGGTGATGTACCGCATGCAGATCGGCCAGGGGCAGGAACGCGATCCCGAGGTTGACCAGCGCCGCGGCCGCGACGCCGAGCATCGCGGCCGCCGCCAGGCCCGATATCGCTCGGATCATCGGCGCCGCGCGGCGACGCGGGGCCACCCGGGCGCGTGCCGGCGCCAGGGCGAGGCCTGCTCCAGCTGACCGGCCAGGGCGAGCAGCAGCGGCTCCGCCCCGGGCGGGCCGACGAGCTGCACCGCGGCCGGCAGCCCGTCGGGGCGCACCCCGACCGGGAACACGAGCCCGGGGAAGCCGGCGAAGTTCCACGGCGCCGCATAGGGCGCATAGCGGGTGTTGACCAGCATGTTCGCGGCCCACGAGCGCGCCGACCAGCGGTCCGCGGACGGGGGCGCGGCGGCCAGCGCCGGGGTCACGAGCACGTCGAAGCCGCCGTCGCCGAACCAGTTGCGGCAGCGCTCCCGCCAGGTCGCCCGGTCGGCGTCGCGGACCAGGCCCTGCTTGAGCGCCCGCTCGCCGAGGGCCACGTGGCGGCGGGTCCGCGGCTGCAGCGCGGCCTTGTCCAGCTCGGCGGCGTCGAGGCTCGCGGCCCCGAACCAGGTGGACAGCACCCGGGCGGCCAGCGCGGGCGGATACGACGGGTCGGCGCGCACGGCGGCGTGGCCATGGGCGAGCAGCAGCCGTACCGCATCGCTGAGGCCCTTGCGCGACCCGGCGTCCGGCCACACCCCCGCGACCGGGCTGCGCAGCGACACGGCGACCCGAAGCCGGGCCGGCTCGGTGAGCGCGTGCGGGGTGCGCCCGGCCAGCACCGAGTAGCCCAGGTGCGCGTCGGCGACGGTGGTGGCCAGGATGCCGTTCTCGGCCAGCCCGTACCAGTCGTTGCTCCCGATCCCGGCCGGCACCGAGCCCGAGCCGGGCTTGAGCCCGACGATGCCGCAGCAGGCGGCCGGGATGCGGATCGAGCCGAGCCCGTCGTTGCCGTGCGCGATCGGCACCAGCCCGGCCGCGACCGCCGCGGCCGAGCCGCCCGAGGAGCCGCCGGGCGTGCGGTCGGTCCGCCACGGGTTGCGCGTGACGGTGCCGGCGTCGTCGGTGGTGGCCCAGATGCCCAGCTCCGGCATCCGGGTCACGCCCACGACCACCGCCCCGGCCCCGCGCAGCCGCCGGACGACCTCGTGGTCGCGGTCGGCCACGGGGCAGCGCGCGGTGGCCGAGCCGTTCCACGTCGGCAGCCCCGTGACCGGGACGTTCTCCTTGACCGCGACCGGCACCCCGGCGAGGGCCAGGTTCGCGAGGTTCGGCTGGTCGTCGACGATCTCCGCCTCCGCGATCGCGGCGCCCCCGCGGACCTCGCGGAAGGCGCCGACGATCCGGTCGTAGGCGCGGATGGAGTCCAGGTGATCGGCGACGACGGCCGTGGCCGAGGTGTCGCCGCGGCGCACCGCACGGGCGATCTCCCTGGCCGTGGCCCCTACCCAGGTGGTTGCGCGGTCCAGCATCGATGACACCTTCCGTACCCGTCCGTGGTGCGGTCAAGTGTGTCAACGAGCGAGCGCGTACTCCAGATCGGCCAGAAGATCGTCGATCGTCTCGATTCCGACGGACAACCGGACGAGGTCCCCCGGCACCTCCAGCGGGCTGCCGGCCGCGCTCGCGTGCGTCATCCGGCCCGGGTGCTCGATGAGCGACTCGACGCCGCCGAGCGACTCGCCGAGCACGAACAGGCGCGCGCGGTTGCAGATCTCGACCGCGTGCTCCTCGGACTGCGCGCGGAAGCTCACCATGCCGCCGAAGCGCCGCATCTGCTTGGCCGCCGTCTCGTGCCCGGGGTGTTCGGGCAGCCCGGGGTACAACACCTGCGAAACGGCCTTGTTCCGCGACAGGAACTCGACGACCTTCTCGGCGTTGTCGCAGTGGCGGTCCATGCGCACGCCGAGGGTCTTGATGCCGCGCAGGGTCAGCCACGCGTCGAACGGGCCGTTGATCGCGCCCATCGCGTTCTGGTGGAACGCCAGCTCGCCCATCAGCTGCTCGTCGGCGCCGATGAGCGCCCCGCCGACGACGTCGGAGTGCCCGCCGATGTACTTCGTCGTCGAGTGCACGACGAGGTCGGCGCCCAGGTGCAGAGGCTGCTGGAGGTACGGCGAGGCGAAGGTGTTGTCGACCACCAGCAGCGCCCCGCGGTCGTGCGCGACCTGGGCCAGCGCGGCGATGTCGGCGATGCCCAGCAGCGGGTTGGTCGGCGTCTCGACCCACACGATCCGCGTGCGGTCGGTCATCGCGGCGCGGATCGAGTCGACGCTGTGGATCGAGGCGGCGCTCCAGGTCAGGCCCCAGCGCTCGGCGACCTTGGAGAAGAGGCGGAACGTGCCGCCGTAGGCATCGTCGGGGATGACGACGTGATCGCCGGGGCGGCAGACCGTGCGCAGCAGCGTGTCCTCGGCGGCGAGGCCGGAGGCGAAGGTGAGCGCGCGGCGGCCGCCCTCGAGCGCGGCGAGGCACTCCTGCAGGGCGTCGCGGGTCGGGTTGGTGGTGCGGCTGTATTCGTACCCGAGCCGCGGGCTGCCGACGGCGTCCTGGGCATAGGTGCTGGTCTGGAAGATCGGCGGGACGACCGCTCCGGTTGCCGGGTCCGGGTCCTGCCCCGCATGGATGGCGAGGGTTTCGAAGCCGTGGGTCATGGGCCGACAGTAGTCGCGACTAGGCTGGCGATCGTGTCGGACTGCCTGTTCTGCTCGATCGCGTCGGGCGCCTCGCCCGGCTACCTGGTGGCCTCGACGGACACCGCCGCCGCCTTCCTCGACATCCGCCCGGTGTTCAAGGGCCATGTGCTCGTGGTGCCCAAGGCGCACGTGGTCACGCTGACCGATCTCGACCCGACGGACATCCCCTCGTACTTCACCTTCGTCCAGCGGATCGCGGCGGCCGTCGAGACCGGGTTGTCCGCGGGCGGCACCTTCGTCGCCATCAACAACCGGGTGTCACAGAGCGTCGCCCATCTGCACACGCATGTGGTACCGCGGACGAAGGGCGACGGCCTCAAAGGCTTCTTCTGGCCGCGGACGAAATACGCGAGCGAGGAGGAGGCGTTCTCCTTCGCGGAGAAGGTCTCCGCCGTAATGAGCTCATAAGGCATCGCGGCGCATTTCGCGGCAGACTTGAGCCCGAAAGCCTCAAGTTTTAAGGAGCGGATCGTGTTCCTGCGGTACAACAAGCAGCTTGACCTGCCGACCGCCGAGTCGGCCATCCCCGGGCGCGACACCGAGATGCCGGTCGCCGCGAAGCACACCGTCCTCGGCACCCCGCTGCGCGGCCCCTGGCCCACCGGGCTCGAGGTCGCCTACTTCGGCATGGGCTGCTTCTGGGGCGCGGAGCGCATCTTCTGGCGGATTCCCGGGGTGTATTCCACCGCGGTCGGCTACCAGGGCGGCTTCACGGCGAACCCGACGTACGAGGAGACCTGCTCGGGGCGCACCGGGCACACCGAGGCCGTGCAGGTGGTCTACGACCCGGCCAAGGTGTCGTACGAGACGCTGCTCAAGGCGTTCTGGGAGAACCACGACCCGACCCAGGGCATGCGCCAGGGCAACGACGTCGGCACGCAGTACCGCTCGGCGATCTACACCACCACGCCGGCCCAGGCGACCGTGGCCGAGGCCTCGCGCGCGGCGTTCGCACCGGTCGTGCAGAACGCGGGCCACGGCGAGATCACGACGGAGATCGGGCCGGCCGGGCCGTTCTACTACGCGGAGGACTACCACCAGCAGTACCTCTCCGACGCCAAGAACCCCGGCGGGTACTGCAACCACGGCCCGAACGGCATGACGTGCCCCATCGGCGTCGCAACCGTCCCCGACGCCGTCTGACCTGCCGGAACCACATGGCCGCCAGCCACGCTGGCGGCCATTCTGTTCGGAACGATCAGATCGGGCCAGACGTACAACTTCAACGTTCGTTCGGTACGCCCCGCAGCCCGAGCGTCGCGTGGCGGGCTCGCTCCTCGCCCGGGTACTGCTCGCCGAACAGCCGCGGAATGACGGCCAGCCCGAAGCCGACCGCCAGCGGCAGGAGCACCAGGAGCACCGGCCCGTAGGCGATGATCCCGCGCCCGGCGTCGCGCTCGTGGGTGGGCGCGTGGCGCAGCCAATGCCGCCCCCAGAACACGCCGGGGACGACGAGTGCCGCGTACACGTAGCTGACCACGTCCTCGCCGCGCGATGAGCTGTGCGCGGCCGCGCCGCCGAGCAGCCACACCATGGCCGCCGCGCCGCCGAGGGTGCCCAGCACCGCCGCGGCGGCGGCCAGAGCCCGGCGGCGGCGGTACTGCGGGCCGCGCTCCAGCCAGGTGGTACCGATCCACCGCAGCGTCACCGCCGGCCCGTCCGGCGTGTCCCGGACGTGCAAGACCCGCTCGACCGCCATGCGCCGGCCCCCGTTCCCCGCTACGACCGCCACGCCGCCCCGACGGGGCAGCGACGCGCACTGTACCGGCCAGGCGCACGGATATTCATGGCGGTCCGGACGTCCGTGGGCGTGTAACCACACGGGCCAGTGCAAGAGCACCGGCCGTGCTGCTCGCGCGGCTGGCGCTCGACAAAGTTCTTCACGGGCAGGGCCACGGCGGCGCACTGCTCTCGGACGCCCTCAACCGGATCGTCGTCGCCACGCAGACCGTTGCCGCCAGGTTCGTGGTCGTGGACGCGCTCGACAGCGCGGCCCACGGTTTCTACCGGCACCACGGCTTCCGGGAGATCCCTGGCTCGATGCGTCTGGTTCAAAAGGTCGGCGACATCGCCGCCGCGCCTGGCCCTTGAGACGATGCTTTCCGAAGTACCTCCAGGTCACTGTTCGCCCCATCGGCGTCGGCACCCTGCCGTCCTGACCTTGCTTGAGGACGGGCATCGACATAGCGAAGCCGCCGCGCCGGCCGATGACGGCGCGGCTTACATTGTCGGCATGATCGTGTTCGATATGGAGGAAGAGGAAGCCGAGCCCCATCCTCCCCGGTGGCGGAGGGTGCTGTCGCTTTCCGGTGGCTTCCTGAGCCTTCTGGTCATGACGATGCTCCTGCTCGCCGCGCTGGCCTTCGTGGCCTGGGTGCTGCTCTGGGCGGGCGTGCTCTTCTACGAGATTCCGCGGGCCTGACGGCGCCGACGCGGGCGTCCGCTCCAGCAGGCCGGGGCCGAGGGGCATCTCGACGATCTGACGGCCGGGCGCCTCGCGGGTCCTCGCGACCCATCGCCTCGACGGCCGGCGCGAGGATCGCGAATCGGGCGAGGCAGCGCCGGCGGCTTCCGCTGACACGCACCTCGACCTCGCCCATGGAGAGCCAGTCGGAGTCAGCCGCCCCGGGTTCCGCGCCTGAACCCGAACTGGAGACCGCCGAGTCCGGCGCAGATCACCAGGCCGACGAAGTACGTGCCCCATCGGCGGCGGCGCACCGACCGGGTAGCTGATTTGGGGGTTTTTGTCACTACTTCGGTGGGATGATCAGGGCTTGAGGCCGCCCCGCGGAGGCTTCCGCACGGGCGGCCGGCCATCGAAGCAGTGACACACGCGGGGGACTGAAGAGTATGGGCCACGCCGACGAACGTCGTGCCGAAGCGAAGAACCATCAGTCAGCGGATGAGAGGGTGCCCCGGTGGGCACGGCGGCGCCGGCCGTTCGTGCTCGGGGGCGTCGGGCTGGCGGCGATGCTGGGGGTCGGGGGCTTCGTGGCCCTGCAGACCAGCGCCGGGGCCGCCACCGACCCGGTCGCGAGGGCGGCCGCACAGAACGTGGCCGCGGCCGCCAGTGACGACACCGGCCCGTCGACCGCCCCGGCCCCGTCGGCCGGCGCGGCCACGAGCGAGCCGGGCGCCGCGGCCATGGACACCACGGCGACGCCGAGCCCGATGACGAGCGAGCAGCGCATCGGCGCGGCCCGCTCCGCCGCGGCGATGGCCAGCAACAACGTGCGGCAGCCGCTCCCGCCGGCGCCGGGCGGGGCCACGGCCTCGGCTTCGGTGAGCGAGACGACGGGCCCGGGCAAGACCACGCTGCGCATCGTGAGCGCGCACGCCGACCTCACCGGGCAGCGCGAGCTGGCCTGGGTGGCCGACGACGGTCGCGCGGTGGGCGACGCGCAGTGCTCGCAGAACTTCCGGCTGAGCGCGAACCAGCCGGTCTCGCACAAGCCGAACATGCTGATCTGCTGGCGGGTGAGCGCCGCGAAGAGCGTCTTCACGGTGCTCATCGACCAGGGCGGCCACCCGTCGGAGGCGGACAGCTTGGCCGCGATCGACCGGACGTGGTCCGAACTCGGCTGATCGAGTACGGCAAACAGCAAAACGGCCCGGGAGCTGAGCTCCCGGGCCGCTTTCGTGTGCTGGATCAGTAGTCGGACACCGTGAAGGTGGCGCCGCTGACGATCAGCGAGACGCTGTAGCCGGTGCCGGACTGCGCTCCGACCGAGCCGTCGTTGACGACCGTCAGCGTGTAGGTACCCTTCGGCACCGGCGTGCCCGACACGGCCGCACCGGTCGTGTCGTCGAGGCTGTCGTGCAGGTCCATCGTGCAGATGAGCTCGGTGTCGCTGACGACCAGCACGCTGCCGCACTCCGCGACGCCGCCGAGGGTCTTGTTGCTCGAGTTCGTCGTCGGGTCGTACTTGCCCGGCACCAGGTACACGTGCGCCTTGGTGTCGATCGTGCCGACCGTGTTCGAGCTGCTGAAGTCCATCGCCGAGAAGCCGACGCCCTGGACGTCGACGTCGACCGTGGTGTTCTGCGGGGCGGTGTTCGGCGAGATCACGATGCCGTTGGTGTACGAGTACGCCGTGGTCTTCGTGGCCATGCCGCCGGCCGAGTTGATGATCAGCGACACGCCCGTCTGAGCGGCGTGGGCCGGCACGGTGGCGGTGAAGCTGGTGCCGCCCGTCGCGACGACGATGTTGCTCAGCGCCAGGCCGCCCAGCGTGCCGGTCATGCCGGTGCTCGGGAAGTTGGTGCCGGCGACGGTGATGGTGTTGCCACCCAGCGCGGGGCCGGTGGACGGCGTCACGGTGGTGAGCGTCGGCTGGCCTGCGATCGCGTACGCCGCGTTGCCGATCAGCGGGCTGCCGGACGCGCCGGTCGTGGTGCCCGTGTAGACGCACAGGTTGTACTTCGCGGTGGACTGGTTCGTGCCGCCGCTGCTGCCGAGCACGACGCCGGCCGGGACGGTGACGGCGATCTTGTTGGTGGCGCTCGTGCCGAGCTTCTTGACGGTCGTCGCGGCGATGACGCCAGCGTTCTGCACGAAGGCGCCGCCCGTGACGGTGCCGGCGACCGCCGCCGGCGCCAGGTAGGTCGCGGAGCAGCTCGCCGCCGCGCCGGTGCCGACGTACTGGAACTCCACAACCGGCGTGATCGCGGTGGTGAAGATGTTGGTCGTCGCCGTGGCGGTGATGGTGTTGCCGCCGCCGCTCGGGCCCGTGGCCGAGCTCAGCGTCAGGGGCACCGTCGCCGCGAGGGCGGGGGCCGCGGTGGCCGCGATCATCGCGGTGACGGTGCCGCCGACGAGGACGGCCCGAGTCCGCCAGGTGCGAAGACGCGTCTTCGGGTGGTTCATGTGTGGTCTCCTCCGGTGGTCGCCACAGCAAAGCTGACTTGAGGGCTTACCTCACGCAAAGTAGCAGCGAAATAGCTGAGAGTTACTCAAATCAGCCAAGAAGAGAGCCCCGGCCGCAGCCGGGGCTCTCGAGGTACCACATGAAGGGTTTTGGCAGGCGAGGGCACATTTTCGCGATATATGCGGGGGAACCACGAGAAGTGCCCTCGCCTGCCGGGTAGACCCGCCCGTTCCCTGGGGAGGACGCCTGGCCGGAGGCGTTCGGAGCCGACGGAGGCATGTCGGCAACCGCGTCCGGGCGGGTCTTTGTGTCGCGGGACTGCGTTGCACTGGCGGGGCGCGCCGAAGTCTCCGCTGGTATCAACGATCGTGTTACAGGAAGGTTCCCCGGTTTCCGCCGGCTCGATGCCAGCCGCCGCGCGAGCGCGGCTTGCCGAGGTCGATCCGCCAGTCGGGCATGGTCCGCAGGCTGTAGAGGTCGTGACGCGCGGTCCAGGCCTCGTTCCAGGGGCGGCGCGAGGCCTCGGCGGCGTTCTCCGCGAGCCGGCGCGGCGCGCAGGGCCACTCCCGCCCGCACCAGAGGCACAGCCCCTCCCCGTCGGACTCGCTGTGCCGACTCAGGATCTGCGTGGCGTCCCGCCACAGGAGTCGATCGACGACGTCTGTTGGCTCGGACTGGTCAACACTGACCAACTTCCCTACCCCCAGTCTCATGAGGCTTCCTGAGCACCTCCGGACGAAACGTTAAACAGTCCGGCCCTCCAGTGGAGCGGACAAGCAGTGCGACATTCTCCCGACCACACGAAAGAGGACGGCGTGGCGCCTGGGATGATGACGGCCATGCAGAACCCCCTCTTGCAGCGCATTCGTGCCGCGGTGATCGGCGATGACCAGGTCATGCGGGGGCCCTTCGGCGCGCGCCGGGTGACCTATGCGGACTACACCGCCTCGGGCCGCGCGCTGGACTTCATCGAGCGCTTCGTCCGGGACGAGGTTCTGCCGCTGTACGCCAACACGCACACGGAATCGTCCGGCACCGGCCTGCAGACGACCCGCCTGCGGGAGGACGCGCGCCAGATCATCAACGAGGCCGTGGGCGGCGACGCCGACACCGTCGTGATCTTCACCGGATCCGGCTCCACCGCGGCGATCGACAAGATGGTGCACATCCTCGGCCTGCGGGTGCCGGCCGCGCTGGAGGACCGCTACGAGCTCTCGGCGCGCATCCCGGCCACCGATCGCCCGGTCGTGTTCATCGGCCCCTTCGAGCATCACTCCAACGAGTTGCCGTGGCGGGAGTCCATCGCGGACGTGGTCGTCATCCCCGAGGATCACAACGGCCACATCGACCTGGACCGACTGCGCGCCGAACTCGTGCGGCACGCCGATCGACCGCTGAAGATCGGATCGTTCTCGGCGGCCTCCAACGTGACCGGGATCGTCAGCGACACGCACGCGATCTCGGCGCTGCTGCACGAGCACGGGGCGCTGTCGTTCTGGGACTTCGCGGCCGCCGCGCCCTACATCGACATCGAGATGCACGACAAGGACGCCGTCTTCATCTCGCCGCACAAGTTCGTCGGCGGCCCCGGCACGCCGGGTGTGCTGGTCGTGCGCCGAACGCTGCTGACCAACCGGGTCCCCACCGTGCCCGGCGGCGGGACCGTGGACTACGTCAATCCGACCGACCACCACTACATCGCCGACCCGGCCCACCGCGAGGAGGGCGGCACCCCGGCGATCGTCGAGTCGATCCGCGCGGGCCTGGTGTTCCAGCTCAAGCGGGCGGTCGGCACGGACACGATCCGCGCCCTGGAGGAGGGGTTCCTGCGCGAGGCGATCGCGTCGTGGCAGACCAACCCCAACCTCGAGATCCTGGGCAACCTGGACGCGCCCCGCCTGTCGATCGTGTCCTTCGTGATCAAGAAGCCCCGGGGGCGGTACCTCCACCACAACTTCGTCGTCTCGCTGCTGAACGACCTGTTCGGCATCCAGTCGCGGGGCGGCTGCTCGTGCGCGGGCCCCTACGGCCACCGGCTGCTGGGCATCGACATCGAGCGCTCGCACCGCTTCGAGCAGGAGATCATCGCCGGCTGCGAGGGCATCAAGCCGGGCTGGGTGCGGGTCAGCTTCAACTACTTCATCTCCGAGGCGGTCTTCCGGTACATCGTCGACGCCGTCCACCTCGTGGCGACGCACGGGTGGGCGTTGCTGCCGCAGTACCGCTTCGATCCGCGGACGGGCCTGTGGAAGCACCGCGACGGCGTGGTCGAGCCCCCGCTGCGACTGTCGGAGCTGACCTACTCGGACTCCGGCGAGCTGACCTGGCCCTCGCACCACGAGCGGGCGCCCGAGTCCGACCTGGCCGGATACCTGCGCTACGCCCGGGAGCTGTTCGAGTCGCTGCCCGCCGAGGCGGAGCCGGACGGGGTCGTGTCGGCCAACTTCGAGGCGCTGCGGTGGTTCGACCTCCCGGCGGTATCGCTGTTGGCGTAACGGCGGGCGGCATTGCCGGGCCGTCCCCGGTGTTCCTCCTCGCATGGACCCCGAAATCGATGCGCTCGACGCGTACAGCCGGGTCGTCTCCACCGTGGCGGCCACCCTGTTGCCGAGCGTCGCCAGCCTGACCGTGCGCAGCCGCCGCGGCGAGGGCGCCGGCTCGGCCGTCGTCTACACCCCGGACGGCTTCACCCTGACCTCGGCGCACGTCGTCGCCGAGGCCGACGGGGGCGTCGCCGAGTTCACCAACGGCACCCAGACCCGCTTCGACGTGGTCGGCGCCGACCCGCTCGCGGACCTGGCGGTGCTGCGCATCCGCGAGGCCGGGGTGCCGCCGGCGACCCTGGGCAACGCCGACGACCTGCGCATCGGCCAGCTCGTCGTGGCGGTGGGCAACCCGCTGGGCCTGGCCGGCTCGGTCACCGCGGGCGTGGTCTCGGCGCTCGGGCGCTCGCTGCCGGTGCGCGACGGGCGGCACGCCCGGCTCATCGACGACGTCATCCAGACCGACGCGGCCCTGAACCCGGGCAACTCGGGCGGCGCCCTGGCCGACTCGGCCTCGCGGGTCGTCGGGATCAACACGGCCGTGGCCGGGATCGGGCTCGGCCTGGCGGTGCCGATCAACGGCACGACCCGCCTGATCATGTCCGAGCTGATGGCCACCGGCCGCGTCCGGCGCGCCTGGCTGGGCGTCGCCGGGGCCACCGTCCCGCTGCCGCCGCCCCTCGCGCAGCGCCTGGGGCAGTCCAAGGGGCTGCGGCTGGCCGAGGTGGTGCCCGGGAGCCCGGCCGGGCTGGCCGGGCTCTACGTGGGCGATGTGGTGCTCAGCGCCGGCGGGAAGCCCATCACCGGCGTGCAGGACGTGCTGCGGCTGATGCTCGGCCCCGCGATCGGCACGAGACTGCCGATCACGGTGCTCCGCAAGGACGCCCTGGTGGACGTGGTCGCCGTCCCGGCCCAACTGGAGTAAGCGCCCCGGGTGCGCTTTGCGGAGACCGAGGCGGCGACCGTGCAACGCCCGGTGCGCTTTGCGGAGACCGAGGCGGCGACCGTGTGCCCCGGTGCGCTTTGTGGAGGCCGGGACCTGAGACGATCCCGGCTCCCGCAACCGACTACGGCGACCAACGTGTGGGAGGGGGTTTGGGTGGAGCGGAGCTCCCCCAAGACGAGCGAAGCGGGGAACTCAGCTCAGGCGCTCCAGCACCATCGCCATGCCCTGACCGCCGCCGACGCACATCGTCTCGAGGCCGATGGACTTGTCGTGCCAGTTCAGCGAGTTGATGAGCGTCCCGGTGATGCGCGCGCCCGTCATGCCGAAGGGGTGCCCGACCGCGATCGCGCCGCCGTTCACGTTGAGCTTCTCCAGCGGGATGCCCAGCTGCCGGTACGACGGGATGACCTGCGCCGCGAAGGCCTCGTTGATCTCGACGAGGTCGACGTCGTCGATGGTCATCCCGGCCCGCCGCAGTGCGCTGCGCGAGGCCTCGACCGGGCCGATGCCCATGATCTCCGGCGACATCGCGGTCACGCCGGTGGAGACGATCCGGGCCAGCGGCGTGATCCCGAGCTCGCGGGCCTTGGTGTCGCTCATGATGACCACCGCGGCCGCGCCGTCGTTGAGCGGGCAGCAGTTGCCGGCGGTCACGCGGCCGTCGGGCCGGAACACCGGCTTGAGCCCGGCCACGCCCTCGAGCGTGACGCCCGCCCGCGGCCCGTCGTCGGTGGAGACGACCTCGCCGGTCGGGGTGGTGACGGGGGTGATCTCGCGGGCCCAGAAGCCGTTCTTGATGGCCTCCTCGGCGAGGTTCTGCGATCGGACGCCGAACTCGTCCATGTCCTGCCGGGTCACGCCCTCGAGCTCGGCCAGGTTCTCGGCGGTCTGCCCCATGGCGATGTAGATGTCGGGCAGCTCACCGTCCTCGCGCGGGTCGTGCCACGCGTCGGCGCCGCCCTCGGAGCGCTTGGTCGTGCGCGCGTAGGCGTCCGCGAACGCCGGGTTCTGCCATGGCCCGCCGACGGCCGCCTGCGCGTCGGGCGGGAGGGCGTCGGAGTTGCCGCGGGCGTACCGCGACACGCACTCCACCCCGGCCGAGATGAACACGTCGCCCTCGCCGGCCTTGATCGCGTGGAAGGCCATCCGCGTGGTCTGCAGCGACGATGCGCAGTACCGCGTGGTCGTGGCGCCGGGCAGGTGGTCGAACCCGAGCAGCGTGCTCACCACGCGGGCCATGTTGAAGCCCTGTTCGCCGCCGGGAAGGCCGCAGCCCAGGTAGAGGTCCTCGATCGCGCGCGGATCGAGCTGCGGCACCTTGTCGAGAGCGGCACGGACGATGGTGGCGGCAAGATCGTCGGGGCGGAGGTCGCGCAGCGATCCCTTGACGGCACGGCCGATCGGGGACCGGGCGGTGGCAACGATGACAGCTTCCGGCATACCTCGGATGCTACTTCGAGGTAACCCCGGCCCATCCGCCTTCGTCCAGCCAAAATTGTCACACGGCGTGCGTAATCACAGGGACCATGACTCGGGTCCGCGGTGGTCCGGACCGTCGCTCCCGCCAGACACCGCTGGGCGCTGGCGCGCCGACGCTGCCAGGCCCGCGGATGGTCACCCTTCCGTCTGTCAGCCTGGGCAGACAGGCTCGCGGCCGGTCACCCTACGCCGGCCGGTCCCGCACAACCCGGCGCACGGCCGGTCACCGCCTCCGGCGGCAGGTCACCCGACGATCGCCGGTCCTACAAGGCCCGGCGCACGGCTCGTCGCCGTCTCCCGCCCGCAAGTCCTCGCGGCAGGCCGCCCGACGATCGCCCGTCCTACGCGCCCCGACGCACGGCTCGTCGCCGTCTCCCGCCCGCAAGTCCCCGCGGCAGGCCGCCCGACGATCCGATCGCCCGTCCTACGCGGCCCGGCGCACCGCCGCGGCCTCCTCGACGGCGGGCAGCAGCGCGTGCGCCCAGACCCGATACCCGTCCGCCGACGGATGGAAGCCGTCATGGCAGAGCGTCCCCGCATCCGCCCGGAACACCGCCCCGGTACGCGCCCCCAGGTCGACCACCACCGCGCCCGCGGCCCCCGCCTCGGCCGCCTGGAGCCGGGCCATCCGCCGGCTCCGCAGCCCCAGGAGCTGCCGCAACGGCGGCGCGAAGGCACGCAGCGCGCCGAAGTCGGGGCAGGTCCCGACGACCACGGGAATGTTCGCGTCCTGCAGCCGCCGGCAGGCCGCCCCGAGGTGCTCGGCCGCGTCCGAGGTGCGGCCGGGGTGGGTGACGTCGTCGGTGCCGACGAGCACGAGCGCCACGTCGGGCACCGGCCCGACGAGCGCCCGGGCGACCTGGGTGGCCAGGTCGGAGGAGCGTGACCCCGCCACGGCGACGCTGGAGAGCTCGACCCGCCGCCCCGAGGCACCGCCCGCCAGCAGCGCCGCGAGCTGACCGCCGACGGTGTCCGCCACCCGCTCGACCCCCACGCCGAGCGCGGTCGCGTCGCCGAGCAGCACCAGGCGCATGGGCGGCTTCCCGGCACCCCCGATCGACGAGCGCATCGCGAGCCGCATGTCGGGCTTCGCGTAGGTGCGGGTGCGGGCGGCAACCGCCTGCGCTGCGAGCACGGCGGCCCCGCCGACCGTGCCCGCGATCACCGTCACGGTCGCGAGCTTGGCGAGGCGCTTGACGACACTCACGCCGTCACCTCCGTTCCGGGCCAGTCAATCGAATCACGGTCCGGGTGACGCGAACAAGGGGCAAATCCGGACGAATTGCAAAACGCAAGGTGACGGAAACCACCCTCGGCCCGTTCACCCTGCCGACTCCCGGGCCGGCACCGGGCCGTCGACTACGCGGCGTGTCACTGGCGCCACGTGATGGCCCACGAGCCGCCCGGCCCCGCGGACTGCCGCCCGCCGCCGAGCGCGGCCCCATGGCCACCCGAGGAACCGCTCTGGACCACCGGCCCACGAACCACCCGGGAGACCGCTCCGAACCACCGCCCACGGTCACCTGAGGAACCGCTCCGAGCCGCCGGCCCACGCCCGGCCGCGCCGAGCCCGGTCGCCGGTCCACCTGGCTCACGCGGGCTCCGCGGCCCGGTCCGGGGTGCGGTCCGCGGCGCCGTCCGTGGCTCGGTCCGGGGTGCGATCGGCCTGCTGCGGGAGCCGGTGCCAGACCCGCCGGCGCAGCTGGGCCCAGCGGCCCGCCGGACCCCGGTCGTGCCCGGCCACCTGGGCCGCGCTGACCTCGGTGCCCGGCCGGTGCGCGGCCTCCGCCGCGGCCTGCGGCAGCGCCCGCACCCCCTCGCCGGACGCCAGCGCCTGGGCCGGGGCCACGAGCGCGCCCGCGACCGGGACCGGCTCGGTGAGCGCGGCGACGACGGTGGGCAGGACGGCCTGGGCGGCGGCCAGGTATCCGGCGCCCGACGGGTGGAACCGGTCGAGGCTGAACATCCGGTCGGGCTCGGCGTAGAAGAGCTCGCCGAGCAGGTCGCCCAGCGAGACCGTCCGGCCGCCGGCCTCGACGACCGCGATCGTCTGCGCGGTGGCCATCTGCCGGCTCCAGCGCCGCGCGAGCCAGCGCAGCGGCGGCTGGATGGGGCGGATGGTGCCCAGGTCGGGGCACGTACCCACGACGACCTCCACGCCCGCCTCACGCATCACGCGCACCGCGCGCACCAGGTGCCGCACGGCGGTCGGGATGCTCACGCGATGGGTCACGTCGTTGCCGCCGATACAGATGACGGCGACGTCCGGCCGCTGCCGCAGGGCCACCTCCACCTGCGGCGGGAGGCCCTTGGACTCGGCGCCGACGACGGCCAGGCAGCGCATCCAGACCGGCCGGCGCAACTGCTCGGCCAGCCCGGCCGCCACCGCGGCGGCGAACGTCTCGCTGGGGCTCAGCGCGCCATACCCGGCGGCGGAGGAGTCCCCGAGCACCACCAGGCGCACCGGCGTCCCCTCGAACTGGGTGCCGTAGAGCCCGTTCGCGCGCGGCGGCGGGCTCACCACCTGGGGAATCGTCTTGCGCGCCAGCAGCGCCTGGCCCAGCACCAGCCCGTAGAACAGCGCGCCCGCCCCGGCCACGCCACCGCCACCGACCACCGCCGCCGTGGCTATCCGCTTCACCCGCTCCGACTGCAGCTTCACCGCCCCCGCCCTTTCCATCCCCGAGGTCCCTGCGGCCCCCGAGGCTAACCCCCGCCCTCCAAGTAACCGTCGCTCATCCGGACCGGTCCGGCCCCGCTCGGAGCAGGGTGATCCGAATCAGCACCCGTTGTTCCGCAACCATCGCGGCGCGATATTCATCCCAGTTGTCGTGTTCCCGTCCGGATGCCCGCCGGTAGTAGTCGACCAAACCTTCAACGCTCTGCGGGAGCGAAACGATCTCAGCTTCACCCTCGACCTGGACCCATCGGCCGTAGAACCCGTCGGGCAGCACGCACACCGCCGCGCGCGGGTCCCGCCGCAGGTTGCGCACCTTGTAGGCGGGCTCGCGGCTGCTGATCACCACGCGGCCCTCGGCGTCCACCGCGACCACGACCGGTGACATCTGCACCCCGCCGTCGGTCCGGCGGGTGGCGAGCACGGCCTGGTGCTGGTCCGTCAGGACGGCACGAGCCTCATCGAGATCCATGTCGCCATTGTCCCTCAGCCCGGCTCGTGGCCGCCTCGCGCGGACGAACCGGTCCGGGAGCCGACAGTGACTCCAGCACATGGTGACGGACACCGTTACATTCGAAGCAAGGCAGAGAGGGCGGTCATCATGGCGGACAGTGCGCTGCGACGGCGGATGGCGTGGACGGCGCTCGCGCGCGTGTTCCGCTCCGACACCCCCGGGATCGGCAGGCGGCTCGCGGCGATCCCGCGCATGGTCAAGGCGACCATGAAGGGGCAGTACGACGGCGGCACGCGCCTGGCGATGCTGGCCGTCGCGGGGGTGTACATCGTCTCCCCCATCGACGCCGTGCCGGAGGCGTTCCTGCTGGTCTTCGGGCTCGTCGACGACCTGGCCGTGGCCGGGTACTTCGCCGGCGCCCTGATGGACGAGCTCGAGCGCTTCCTGGAGTGGGAGAAGCAGCGGGAGCACATCATTCCCGGACACGTCGTCGGGTAGTCCCGGGCAGGCCGGATACGCTGGCGGCGTGCGCTACTACGACAACGTCGTCGAGTTGGTGGGCAACACGCCCCTCATCCGGCTCCGCAACGTCACCGCCGGCATCTCCGCCACCGTCCTGGCCAAGGTCGAATACCTCAATCCGGGCGGCAGCGTGAAGGACCGCATCGCGCTGCGGATGGTCGAGGAGGCCGAGAAGTCCGGGCTGCTCGGGCCGGGCGGGACGATCGTCGAGCCCACGTCCGGCAACACCGGCGTCGGGCTCGCGCTGGTGGCCCAGCTCAAGGGGTACCGCTGCGTCTTCGTCTGCCCCGACAAGGTGAGCGAGGACAAGCAGAACGTCCTGCGGGCCTATGGAGCCGAGGTCGTGGTCTGCCCCACCGCCGTCGCCCCCGAGGACCCCCGGTCCTACTACAACGTCTCCGATCGCCTCGCCCGGGAGATCCCCGGCGCCTGGAAGCCCGATCAGTACGCGAACCCGGCGAACCCCCGCTCGCACTACGAGACCACCGGCCCCGAGATCTGGGAGCAGACCGAGGGCCGCGTCACCCACTTCGTGGCGGGCGTCGGCACCGGCGGCACGATCTCCGGCGCCGGGCGCTACCTGAAGGAGGCCTCCGGGGGCCGCGTGCGCGTCGTCGGGGCCGACCCCGAGGGCTCGGTGTATTCGGGCGGCACCGGCCGCCCCTACCTCGTCGAGGGGGTCGGCGAGGACTTCTGGCCGACGACCTACGACCGCACCATCTGCGACGAGATCGTCGAGGTGTCGGACAAGGACTCGTTCGAGCTCACCCGCCGCCTGGCCCGCGAGGAGGGCCTGCTCGTCGGCGGCTCCTGCGGCATGGCCGTGGCCGCGGCGCTGAAGGTCGCCCGCGAGGCCGGCCCGGACGACGTGGTCGTGGTGCTGCTGCCCGACGGGGGCCGCGGCTACCTCTCCAAGATCTTCAACGACGACTGGATGGCTCGGTACGGCTTCCTCCGCACCGCCGAGCAGACCCCCACGGTCGCCGACGTCCTCGTCGGCAAGGACGGCCGGGTGCCCGGCATGGTGCACGTCCACCCCAACGAGACCGTGCGCGACGCGATCGACTACATGCGCGAATACGGCGTCTCGCAGCTGCCGGTGCTCAAGGCCGAGCCGCCCGTCGTCACCGGCGAGGTCGCGGGCTCGATCGCCGAGCGGGACCTGCTGGACGCGCTCTTCTCGGGCCACGCCCACCTGCACGACATGGTCGAGCGGCACATGGGCGACCCGCTGCCGATGATCGGCGGCGGCCAGCCCGTCAGCGAGGCGGTCGCGCTGCTGGAGAAGGCCGACGCCGCGGTGGTGCTCATCGACGGCAAGCCGGCCGGCGTCATCACCCGCCAGGACCTGCTCGCCCACCTGACCTGAGGCCGTCTACCCGAAGGCGCCGCGGACCGCCGTGATGCGGGCCGCGGCGTCCTGCCGCACCGCGAGCGGTGCGAAGCG
Organism: Dactylosporangium thailandense; assembly: GCF_059739745.1. NCBI lineage: Bacteria > Bacillati > Actinomycetota > Actinomycetes > Micromonosporales > Micromonosporaceae > Dactylosporangium > Dactylosporangium thailandense. Next base: position 10,776,918 of record NZ_AP029195.1, on the reverse strand, counting down.
GCGCAGGTCGGCCGCGACCACCTGGAGCTGGTCCGGCAGGGCCAGGTCGTTGTCGAGCCGCGGCACCGGGATCGGCGGCCGGCCCTCCGCCTCCGCGCACCGGTCGGCCATCCACTGCACCAGGTCGTGCATGAGGTCGGCCCGGCTTGGCCCAGACAGCCCGGAAACAGACAGACCGGACGCCGCCCATCGGGGCGGCGTCCAGTGTGAGACCTGGCCGACCAGCTTGCGCACCGCGGTGTCGAGCTGATCGTCGTGCGTCATCAGCGGCGCAGGTAGCTCAGCATGCGCAGGATCTCGTAGTACAGGAAGATCAGGCCCACGAGGATGCCGAACGCGCAGTACCAGGCGTACTTCTCCGGCATCCCGTAGCGGGTGCCCTGCTCGATCGCGTCGAAGTCCAGGATGAAGGTCAGCGCGGCCACGCCGATGATCACCAGGCTGAACACGATCGGCAGCCAGCTGACCTGGCCGTTCATCGTGTACTCACGCAGGCCCAGGTTCACGCCGAACAGGTAGAACAGCCAGTTGGCGAGGGACAGGACCACGACGCCGATGAGGGCGCCGATGACGAACTTGGTGAAGCGCGGCGTCGCGCGCAGCACCTTGAGCTTGTAGAGCACCGCCATCACGGCGAAGATGCCGAACGTGCCGACGATCGCCTGGAGCACGATGCCCGAGAACCAGCTCTCGAACGCGCGGCTGATGACGCCGAGCGCGACGCCCTGCAGCGCCGCGTAGGGGATGATCACCGCGGGGCTCGTGACCCGGCGGAACGAGATGACGAGGCCAAGCACGAGCCCGGCGATGCCGGACATGAAGGCCGCGAAGTAGGTCACCGGGCTGCTGGCCGGCAACAGGATCCACGCGCCGGCCCCGACCACGCCGGTGATGGCGAGCAGGGCGACGGTCCGGACGACGACGTCGTCCATGGTCATGGCGCGCGTGGGCGCGCCCGGATACGCGGTCTCGTAACGGGAAGCCCGCGCCGCCTCGCCAAGGCGGGTGAGCACCGGGTTCGAACTCTGCACGATCGGCCTCCATGGGCTCTCATTCACGTGTAAGCCCAGGGTACCGCGAACTCGCCCGCGGGAAACGAGCACCATACAGCCCGACGTTACGGTCGAAGATAACGACGGAATTCGTGCGATTTGTGGGGGCAACGACCATAAACTCGGTGCCCGGGGCGGGGTTCGAACCCGCACGCCTCGCGGCAGCCGCTTTTAAGGCGGCCGTGTCTGCCGTTCCACCACCCGGGCGTAGAAACGCGATCTCACGGTAGCCCGTCCGACGAACCCCCAACACCGACAAGGGGTTGGCCGTTACTGTCGTCCGGGTGACCAGCGCCCCACAGACCGACGAGGCGGGCACTGCGCCGGTTGACCATGAAACACCGGCCGCGCAGCCATTGCGCATTCGCCGCTTATGGATTAGCGACCTTGCCGCGTGCGCCCTCATGGTGCTCGCGGCCGCCCTGCTGACACGGGGCCTCTGGGCCGATCCAGCGGGTCGCGGCCTCGCGCTGAACGCCAATGACCAGGCTCTCGACGAGTGGTTTCTCGCCTACGCCACCCGAGCGTATCGCGGCGACTTCCATTTCGTGACCGGTGCTCTCAACGCGCCCGAGGGCATCAACGTGCTCGGCAACGCCTCGCTCGTCGGGCTCGGCGTGCTCTTCGCCCCCTTGACTCTGGCGTTCGGGGCGCCGGTGACGTTCGCGGTCGTGACCGGGTTCAACCTCGCGGCCACCGGCGCCGGGTGGTACCTCCTCTTCGCCCGCACCGCCGGACTCCACCGCCTGGCCGCGCTCATCGGCGGCGCCTTCTGCGGCTTCGCGCCGGGCATGGTGAGCCAGTCCAACGGCCACCTGCACATGACCGCGGCGTGGCTGGTGCCCGCGATCGCCTGGTGCGTGTTCAGCCTCGCCAAGGGGCAGCGCAGTGTCCGGCTCGGGCTGCTGCTGGGCGCGCTGGTCGTCGCGCAGTTCTTCCTCGGCGAGGAGGTACTGCTCCTGGCCGCCATCACCCTCACGCTGTTCTGCCTGGCGTTCGCCGCGACCACCCGGCCGATCCCGAGGCATGTGCTGCCGTCGCTGGGCATCGGGCTCGGCGTCGCCGCGGCCGTCGCCCTGGTCGCGCTCGCCTACCCGATCTGGCTGCAGTTCCGCGGACCGCAGAGCGCGCACGGCGGCGTGTTCAAGCCGGAGTTCTACTCGGCCGACCTCAAGAGCTTCGCGGCCATCTCCCCGCTCTCGCTGGCCGGCGGCGACGGCGCGGCGAGGCTGGCGAGCGGGCCGGCGGAGTACACCGCCTTCTTCGGCGCCCCCGTGCTCATCGTGGTCCTGGGCGCGACGCTGTGGATGTGGCGGCGCCCGGCCGTCGTGGCGTGCACGGTGGTGTCGGTCGTGCTGTGCGCGCTCGCGCTCGGCCCGCACGTCGTGGTCGGGCACGAGCGCACCGAGCAGTGGGCGCCGTACTCCCTGATCGCCCACGTCCCGATCGTGGAGTGGGCGCTGCCGACCCGCTTCGCGCTGGCCGCCGTCCCGCTGCTCGGATTCGTGCTGGCGTGCGTGGTACACGCCGCGCTGACCCAGACCGAGACGCTCAAGCTGCTCGTGCCGGTCGCGGTGGTGGCCGCGCTCGTGCCGCTGGCCCCGATGCCGCTGCCCACCGCCGAACGCGCCCCGGTGCCGAAGTTCTTCACCGAGGGGTACTGGCGCGGCTGCGCCCCCCGCGACGGCACGATCGTCCCGGTGCCGCTGCCCGACTGGAACGACCCGCAGGCGATGCGCTGGGCCGCGGCCACCGGGGTGTCGTTCGCGACCCCGCAGGGGTGGTTCATCGGCCCGTACGGCGACGGTGGCGCATCGGCCGTGGGCGTCTACCCGCGGCCGACGTCGCAGCTGCTGCACCGGGCGATGGCCAACGACAGCCCGCCGGTGCTCACCGACCAGGACCGCATCGACCTGCGCCGGGACGTCGCCTACTGGCGCGCGTCGTGCTTCGTGCTCGCCGACGGCCAGCGGGGCGCCGCGGCGCTCACGAGCACCCTCGACGCCCTGCTCGGCCCCGGCGAACGCGTCGCCGACGTGTGGGTCTGGCGCGCTCGAAGCTAGTCGGGCTCAGGCCGCCTTCTGCTCGGCGGTCTGGCCCCGCACGGGCAGCGGGATCGGGACCGCGACCTCGGTGAAGGCCTCGCGCGGCTCGTGCAGGGAGCCGAGCGCGACGACCTCGCGGCGCAGCACGAGCTGCAGGGTCCAGTCCACGAGCACCCGGATCTTGCGGTTCAGGGTCGGGATGCGGCTGAGGTGGTACGTCCGGTGCATGAACCACGCCGGGACGCCTCGGACCTTGATGCCGTACACCCGCGCGGCCCCCTTGTAGAGCCCGAGCCCGGCGACCGAGCCCACGTGCTTGTGCCGGTAGTCGGCGGGCGCCCGGCCCCGCACCACCGCCGCGATGTTGTCGGCGAGCTGGGAGGCCTGCCGCACCGCGTGCTGGGCGCTGGGCGAGCACAGCGCGCCCGGGTCCGCGGCGGTGAGGTCCGGCACCGCGGCACAGTCGCCGGCGCTCCACGCGCCCTCGACCACGTTGCCCTCGGCGTCGACGACCTGCAGCGTCGGCTTGCAGGTGATCGCGCCGCGGGGGCTCCTCGGCAGGTCGGTGTCCTCGAGCATCGGGTGCGGCTTGACGCCCGCGGTCCACACGATCGTGTCGGCCTCGAAGGCGTCGCCGTCGGAGAGCTTCACGAGGCCGTCGACGCACGACTCCAGCCGCGTGCCGAGGCGGATGTCGATGCCGCGCCGCGTCAGCTGTACCGCGGTGTAGGCCCCCATCTCCGCGCCGACCTCGGGCAGGATGCGGTTGGCCGCCTCCACGAGCATGAAGCGGACCTCGTCGCGGGGGATCTCCGGGTAGTACCGCAGCGCGCCCCGGACCATGTCCTCCATCTCGGCCAGCGCCTCGACGCCCGCGTAGCCGCCGCCGACGAAGACGAACGCGAGCGCGCGGCGCCGCGTGGCCTCGTCGTCGGTGGTCGCGGCGACGTCGAGCCGGTCGAGCACGCTGTTGCGCAGGAACACGGCCTCGCCGATGGTCTTGAAGCCGACCGCCTGCTCGCGCAGGCCGGGGATCGGCAGGGTGCGCGAGACCGAGCCGGGCGCGACGACGATGTGGTCGTAGGGAACCTCACGCGCCGGGCCGATGATCGGCTGGACGATGGCGACCTTCCGCGCGTGCTCGATGCTGGTCACCGTGCCGGACAGCACGTGACAGTCCTTGAGCTCGCGGCGCAGCGGGACGACGCTGTGCCGGGGGGAGATGTTGCCGGCCGCCGACTCTGGCAGGAACGGCTGGTAGGTCATGTGGGGCTGGGGGTCGACGACGGTGACCTCAGCCTCGTGCCGGTTGAGCTTCTTCGACAGGCGCAGGGCGGCATAGAGCCCGACGTGCCCGGCCCCGACGATCAGGATTCGCTTCGCAGCCACGAATGCAACGCTAGGGATGAGCGTCGCTCTCTTCTGCCGCGGGCCGGACACATGTAATGCCCGTTACCAGGGCTGTAACGGCGGCCACAGGGGTCAGCCGGACACCCGGCGGGCCACGAGATAGGCCAGGAGACCGGCCGCGGCGACCCCCACGAGGGACGCGACGAGGAACACGGGACCGATCGCCGCCCGCACGAGGAACAGCATCGCCACGCTGACCACCGCGCTCACGGCCACCACCGCGCCGGCCCGCAGCAGCCAGCCGCTGATCACGCCCGGGGAGAGCACGGCGTCGTACGGCAGCACCGCGGCCAGGGCGGCCAGGGAGTGCATGAGGTACAGCGCCGTCGAGAGCCCGATGAGCCGGGGGACGGAGACGCTCTCGCCGTAGAACAGCGGCCCCAGCAGCCAGCCGAACGCGCACGCGAAGATCGCGAGCCCGGGCAGGCGCGAGCGCGGGAACGTCGCGGGCAGCAGTGCCACGACGGCGGCCAGCACGATGGCGGCCACGTTGTGCATGACCTCGGCCGGGAACGCGAGCACCAGGCTCAGCGCCGCGAAGAGCACGATCGCGCCGCGGACCAGCAGCGGCCCGGCCGCGGCCCGCTCGACCTTGTCCCGCAGGCGGCCGATGCGCCCGGAGAAGTATTCCGCGAGCTCGTCGAGCATTACGCCGTCACCGTCCGCCCGACCGCCACGCGCGCGACCCCCTGCAGCACCTCGTCGAGGCTGCCGGCCCCGCCCCAGGCGACGACCGGCACGCCGTGCTCCCGCAGCTGGCCGATGATGGCCTCGCGCTCCAGGCGCCACATGCGCTGGGCGACGTCGCCCCATTTGCCGGTCGCGCGCAGGCGCAGTACCGGATCCGCCAGGGTGTCCACGGCCACCACGAACCTTCCGGCGCGGGCCAGGTTGGCCAGCATCGCCGCGCTGCGCACGTCCAGCAGCGGGGTGAGCACCATCACCAGCGCGTTGCCCTGGATCATGTGCGGGCCGAAGGACGACGGCGGCGGCTCGTCGGACTGCTCCCCGGCGGCGACGTCGAGCAGGAACTCCAGCGCGGTCATGTAGTGCCGCCGGCCGCTGGCCGCGCGCAGGTGCCGCACGGTCCCGCCGTACTGCAGCAGCGCCACCCGGTCGCCCCGGTGCAGGTAGTGCTCGGCGATGCCGGCCGCGGCGCGCACGGTGATGTCGAGCACCGAGGCGCGCCCATCGATGCCGCCGGAGCGCCCGGCCTCGTGCAGCGCGTCGAGCAGCACGACGACCTCGGCGTCGCGGTCGGAGAGGGTGCTCACGACGTGGATCTCGCGGGTGCGCAGCGACACCCGCCAGTCGATGCGGCGCAGGCGGTCGCCGGGGCCGAAGCGGCGCACGCCCGCGAGCTCGCCGCCCTCGCCGGTGCGCCGGGAGCGGTGGCCGCCGACGTGCCCGGCCGCGCGGGGCATCGCCTCGGCCGCGTCGAAGTGCTCGGTCGCCGGATACGCCTTGAGCGGCAGCGGCGGCGTCTGCACCGCGCGGCCGACGAGCAGCCCGTCGGAGGCGACGGCGTGCGCGGTCACCGGGCCGAGCGGGTGGCGGCCCCAGCGCAGCACCCGGCCCTCGAGGTCGACGCCGGAGATCGTCCCGCCGTCGACGGTGACCGCGTAGGGGCGGTCGCTGTGCTTGAGCCGGACCCAGCGCGGGACCACCGAGCGGACCACGAGCAGGTCGAAGCCGACCGGGTTCGGGTTGCCGACGTTGATCGTGACGCCGAGGTCGGCCCCCTCGACCAGGAACGGCTCGGCCGCGATGGCCTCGACGGTGGGGCCGCGGCGCGGGCGGCGCACCAGCGACACGGCGGTGCCGATGGCGAACGGCGCGGCGATGACCACCAGGTCGAAGCGGCCGGTGAGCACGGCGACGAGCACGAGCGCGCCCGTGACCAGCACCGCCCGGCCCAGGGCGCGGGTCGGCTCGAACGCCCGCGCGTGCGACCGGGGTGCCCCGCGCTCGCTCATCGGACCTCAGCCACGGCGACCGCCGTAGGACGGCAGCGCCCCGCTGGCCGGGGCCGGCGTCTGGGCCAGCACCTCGGTGACCACGGAGCGCGGGTCGATGCGCTTGAGCCACATCTCCGGGCGCAGCGAGATGCGGTGGGCCAGGGCCGGGATCGCGACCGCCTTGACGTCCTCGGGCACCACGTAGTCCCGGCCGCTCAGCGCCGCCGACGCGCGGGACAGCAGCAGCAGCGCGAGGGAGCCGCGGGGCGACGCGCCGACCAGCACGTGCGGGTGCACGCGGGTGGCGGCGGTCAAGGCGACGATGTACCGCCCGATCGAGTCCTCCACCACGACGTCCTCGAGCGCCGCCTGCATGGCCAGCAGCGTCTCGGAGTCGACGACCGGCTCGAGGATCGCCTCCTCCTGCCGCCGCGACATCCGCCGCCGCAGCACGTCCCACTCCTCGTCGGCCTCCGGATAGCCGAACGACACCCGCAGCAGGAACCGGTCGAGCTGGGCCTCGGGCAGGGGATACGTGCCCTCGTACTCGATCGGGTTCGCGGTGGCGAGCACGTGGAACGGCGCGTCGAGGCGGTAGGTGGCGCCCTCGACGGAGACCTGCCGCTCCTGCATCGCCTCCAGCAGCGCGGACTGGGTCTTCGGGGGCGTGCGGTTGATCTCGTCGGCGAGCAGCAGGTTGGTGAAGACCGGCCCGGCCCGGAACGAGAACTCGTGGTTGCGCTGGTCGTAGAGGAACGAGCCGGTGACGTCGGCGGGCAGCAGGTCGGGGGTGAACTGCAGGCGGCGGAAGCCGATGCCGAGCGCCTGCGCGAACGAGCGCGCGGTCAGCGTCTTGCCCAGGCCGGGCAGGTCCTCCAGCAGCACATGGCCGCCGGCCAGGATCCCGGCGAGGACCAGCTCCAGCGAGTCGCGCTTGCCGACGACCACCGTGCCGACCTGGTCCAGGACCACCTTGGCGATCCGGCCCACCTCGGCCGGTGCGAGCGTCTTCATAGCGCCTCCACCTTTGCGACGATCGATGCTATGTCCTGCGGGCTGGGCACGCGGGACGGTGTGTAGTGCAGCAGCTGCCAGAGCTCCTCGCCGACGAGCCGGCGCGCCTGCTCCGGCTGGCCGGCCAGGGTGATGCCGTGGCGCTGGCGGAGCCGGGCGTCGACCAGGTCGGTGAAGCGGGGCACGACGACGGCCGCGAAGCGGTTCGGGTCACGCTCGCCCCACACGAACCGGTCGTCCCACTTGGCCACGGCCAGCAGGATGCCGTCACCGGACGGGATCGCGTCGCGCCGCCCCGGCGCACGCTCCGGCCCTCGCCCCTCCCGCGGCCGGGCGACCGGCTCCAGGCCGGCGCCGGTCAGGGTGGCGGGCAGCTCGTCGGCGCGGACCTGCTGCAGCATCTCCCAGATCACCTGGATGGCGACGATGACGAGCAGCAGGAGCGCGTACTGCAGGGTGTAGCCGACGAAGTACAGGATGCCGCCGCCGACCGTGGTCAGCGCGACGGCGACGAACAGCCGGCGCACCCACCAGCGCCAGTCGAACGGGCGCGACGGGCGGCGGGCCGGGCGCGGCGCCTGCTCGCGGCGCGGGACCGCGGGGCCGCCGTCGAAGAGCTCGTCGAGGCCGACCACCTGCTCCTCACGGGGCACCGGGCTCACCTCCACGCGCGCCGACGCCGGCGAGCTCGGCGCGGATCTGCCGGAGGGCGCCGATCGCGTCCTGCCGGGAGCGCTCGCCGACCGGGTGGGTGGCGTAGCGGGCCTCGCGGTACACCTCGGCGAAGCCCTCGAGCGTGGGGCGGCTCACCTGATGGGCCGACAGCAGGCGGGTGACGAGCTCGGTCGGGCTGTCGCCGACCAGGCGCGGGGTGCCGGCGGCCGCGGCGGCGCGCTCCAGGCGCACCCAGCAGGCGATCACGGCCCGGCGGGGGTCGGTGTCGGTGTCGCTGAGCTCGACGATGCCCGCCTCGACGGCGGCCATGACCTCCTCGGCCGCGCCCGTGGTCATCGGGCGGGGGGCCTCGGGCTCGACGAAGACCCGCGGCTTGGGCTTGGCGGTGCGGTTGCTCAGCAGGTAGTACACCAGGCTGCCGACCAGGACCAGGACCAGCAGCCCGCACAGCGCGGTCGCGCCGGTCAGCACCCAGTCCGGGATCTCGAGGTCGTCGTTGCGCCCGGCGCCGGCCGGCGGCTCGGCCTCCTGCTGGTCGCTCGTGGCCACGACGGTCGGGGTCGGCCGGTCCACCGCCGGCGTCGCCACCGGCACGTTGTTGATCTCCAGCGTGGACATGGACGACGCCAGCCCACCGATGATGAGCACGGCGATGACGCCCAGCACCGGCCACCATCGGCTGAAGGTGCGGTCCCGAGCCTCCACCAGCATCCCGTCGCTCTAAGCAAGCCCGGCGAGCTGCTTCGCCCGGGCGAGAATCTCGTCCAGCATTCCTGGCGTGAGCCGACCGGTAAAGGTGTTCTGTTGACTCACGTGGTAACAACCGAGCAACGCCGGGGCGCGTTCGGCCTGCCACAGGGTCCCGTGGCCGAACGGTACCTTCCTTGCCGGTGCTACACCGTAGACGGCTCGCAGCGCCGGCCAGAAGGCGGCCCACGCGAATGCGCCGAGGGCGATCACCACGCGCAGGTCAGGGGCGATCTCGCGGAGCTCGCGATGCAGGAAGGGCGCGCAGGTGTCGCGCTCGACCGGGGTCGGCTTGTTGTCCGGCGGGGCGCAGCGCACGGCGGCGAAGATCCGCAGGCCGGTCAGCGTGAGCCCGTCGTCACGGGAGGTGCTGGTGGGCTGGTTGGCCAGGCCCGCGCGGTGCAGCGCCGCGAAGAGCACGTCGCCGGAGCGGTCGCCGGTGAAGATCCGGCCGGTGCGGTTGCCGCCGTGGGCGGCCGGTGCGAGCCCGAGGATGGCGATGGGCGCCCGGTGCGAGCCGAAGCCCGGCACCGGGCGCCCCCAGTACTCCTGGTCGCGGAAGGCCGCGCGCTTGACGGTGGCGACCTCCTCCCGCCACGCCACCAGCCGGGGGCAGCGGCGGCACTCGGAGATCTCCTGAACGAGCCGGTCGAGCGCGTCTTCCACAGGTCAGACGTTAGCCCGACGCCGACGGGGTCCCGCTCGGGCTGGCACTCGGGCTGGCACTCGGGCTGGCACTCGGGCTGCTGGACGGGGTGGCGGAGGGGGTCGTGGTCGGCGTGACCGAGGGGGTCGGTGCCGTCCGGCCCAGCGGGCACAGCGGGTAGGCGGGGGTCGCCCGGGGCTCGGGCTCCTGGCCCGTGTAGCAGCGCCACGCGTCGCCCATCGAGATCGGGTTGCCGTTCTGGTCGTACAGCGTGACGTTCTGCAGCGGCCGCCCGTCCTGGTCCACCGGGTACACGTCCACAACCCCCTCGTAGGGGTTGTAGGAGGACTGCGGCAGGTAGGTGTGCGAGCCCCCGAGCCGGTCCAGGTTCACGGCGATGACCAGCACGCCGATCACCCCGAGGGCGGTGATGCCGTAGCCGACGAACCGGTGCATGCGCGGGCGGCCGACGGCGCCCAGCCGCACCGAGACGATCACGGCCACGGCCATGAGCACCCAGCCGAGCGGGTCGTCGATGCGGTCGGACGGCAGGATGTCCATCGCGAAGATCAGCACCACGATGGCCACCCCGCGCGCGACCCACCAGGCCGGGCGCAACAGGCGCAGGAAGTCGGTGGCGCGCTCGTAGCCGATGAGCCGCCCGCCGCGCTCGTCCGCGATCCGCAGCCGGCCGCGCAGCCGCTCCAGGTCGATCCGGGCGGCGCTCGTGGTGCGGGCGCCGGCCTCGATGCCGGCCGCGGCGCGCAGCTCGGCGGCGTAGGCGGCGGGCGGGCCGAGCCGCTCGACCAGCGAGCCGCCCTGCTCCTCGAGGACCTCGGCGAAGTGCGCGGGCAGGTCCTCCATGAGGTCCTCGCGCACCTCCTGCGGCAGGTCGGCCAGCGCCTCCCCGACCCGCTCCAGGTAGTAGTCGATCTCCAGGCTGCTGCCACTCGGCGCGATCATGCCGCCACCTCCGCTTCGCTCCGGCGCCGGCATGACAAGGCCTGACCTTCCCGATGAGCGGCCACTCCGCTTCGCTCCGTACCGCTCATGCCGCCACCTCCCCGATGAGCCGGTCCATGGTCTGCGCGAAGCCCGTCCAGACCTTGCCGGACTGGGCGAGCTGGGCCCGGCCGGCGGCGTTGAGCGCGTAGTACTTGCGATGCGGCCCCGACTCGCTGGGCACCACGTAGGTGGTCAGCGCGCCAGCCTGGAAGAGGCGGCGGAGGGTGCCGTAGACCGACGCGTCACCGACGTCGTCGAGGCCGGCCGAGCGCAGCCGGCGCAGGATGTCGTACCCGTAGCCGTCCTCGTCGCGCAGCACGGCGAGAACGGCGAGGTCGAGCACCCCCTTGAGCAGCTGGGTGGTGTCCACGGCAAGCAGAGTAGTACGCAATGCACAGTAGTATCAAGCGCGTAGGACCGAGGCGCGCAAAAAGGCGGCCCGCTGCCGATGCGGACCGCCCTGCGAAGCTGTTGCCGGTTCTTGCTGCGCCTTTTACTTGGCGTCGTCGAGGCAGAGGGCGTCGCCGCTGCTGACGTCGGTGCCCTGCCAGAGCACGTACTTCGCGTCGGAGTACGCGTCGCAGACGGTGGCCTCGTCCTGCAGGGACTCGGTCTGGGACACGCCGTTCTTGATGCCCACGACCTTGTACTTCGCGGTCGCGTCGTCGCACTTCACGATCTTCACGCTGACGTTCTTCGACGTGCTGTCACTGATCGAGTCGCCGGCCAGGCAGTCGCCCACCTTGGCGTTCGACGGGTCCGAGTTGACGCTGTCGACGATGTCGTTCCAGGTGCTGCGGGCGAAGAAGAAGATGCCGCCGCAGCAGACGAGCGCGAGCACCAGGATGACACCGAGGATGATCAGAATGATCTTGCCGGCGCTGGACTTCTTCGGCGGCGGGGCACCGAACGGCGCGCCACCGGGCGCGGCCGGGGCACCGTAGGCCGGCGGCTGGCCGTAGGACTGGTCATACGGGGCGCCCGAGGAGGGCTGGCCGTACGGGGAACCCGAGGAGGGCTGGCCGTAGGGTGCGCCGGACGACTGCCCGTACGGCGGCTGGTCACCACCGGGCGGCGGGTAACCCCCGCCACCGGGTGGCGGGTAGCTGCCGGGCGGCGGGTACTGATCAGACATTGCGTTTCCTTCCGGGGTATGCCGCAAAGATCACCCTAACGGGCAAAATGACGGTTGAGCTTGGAAAACCGACCTCTTGCCTGCTGGAGACGGCTCACGATATCGGTAGAGGGCCAATGCGCGCAGCACTGAGCGTGCTCGTATTACGGTGTGCGCCGTGACCGATCTGTTGAAACGGCTCGCCGCGGCGCCCGGTGTCTACCGAGGCCGCGGGGACGGGCTGGAGTCCGGACCATTCGTCGCCCGGATCAAGGTGACCTCGGTGGTGCGGGGCAATGCCATCACGCTGGACTACGAGGCCGTCAGCGACAGCAAGGGCCTGCAGCACGTCGAGCACACGATCCTCACCGCGAGTGAGGCCGGCCGGCTGGAACTGCACGTCACGTGCCTGGAGCTGCCCGGCGTGACCCGATTCGTGCAGAGCGAGCCGGGGGTGTTCAACGCCTACGAGGGCGCCCTCCTGGCGAAGATCATCGTCACCATGCCGAGTGACGGTGTGCTCACGTACGGCTGGTGGTGGTCCCGCGACGACGCCGAGCCCCGCGAGCAGTCCCGGGCCGAGGTCCGCCGGACCGGGTGACCCTCCGTGCATGGCACCTGAGCTGCTCTGACACAAATCCGACAGGGCAAACCTGAGGAACTTACGCGAGTGACAGGGCGATTCCGTCGAGAATGTCCGACTCGGAGGCGATCACCGAGTCGACTCCCACCCGATCGACGATCACCCGCAGGATGAGCGCCCCCGCGCCGATCACGTCGGCGCGGCCGGGGTGCATGACGGGGTGCTCGAGGCGCTGGGCGGCGGACTGGCCGAGCAGCCCCGCGGTCACCTTGGCCACGTCGGCGGCGGAGATCCGCGCGCGGTGGATGCGCTTCGGGTCGTACTCCCCCAGCCCGAGCGCCAGCGCCGCCACCGTCGTCACCGAGCCGGCCAGCCCGACCAGCGTGCACGCCCGGGCGCCGTCGACCGCGGCCAGGGCCCGGTCCACCGCGGCCTCGATGTCCGCCTCGGCCGCCGCGATCTGCTCGGGGGTCGGCGGGTCCGTGCGCAGGTGCCGCTCGGTCATCCGCACACAGCCGATGTCGACGCTGATGGCCGCCTCGACGTCGCGCTCCCCCACCACGAACTCGGTCGAGCCCCCGCCGATGTCGACCACGAGGAACGGCGCCTCGGCGGTGAGCCCGCGCACGGCGCCGGAGAAGGACAGCCGCGCCTCCTCGTCGCCGGTGATCACCTCGGGCGGGAAGCCGAGCGTGTCGAGCACCATCGCGCGGAAGTCGCCCGCGTTCCCGGCGTCCCGGGAGGCGCTGGTCGCCACCATGCGGGCCGCGTCGACCCCGGCCCCGGCGATGTCCGCGGCGTAGTCGACCAGGGCCAGCCGGGTGCGCTCGATCGCGGCCTCGGACAGCCGCCCGGTCCGGTCCACGCCCTCGCCCAGCCGGACGATACGCATCTGCCGGGTCACGTCCGAGATCTCCGAGTCCTCGGAGACGTCGGCGATGAGGAGTCGGACCGAGTTGGTCCCGCAGTCGATGGCCGCCACGCGCTTCACACCCGGAAGCCTACAAATGCAGCAGCATCCGATGGTTGCCGAGGGTGTTGGGCTTGACCCGCTCCAGGTCGAGGAACTCCGCGACACCCTCGTCGTAGGAGCGCAGCAGCTCCTCGTAGATCTGGTGGGTGACCGGGGTGCCGTCGATCGGCACGAAGCCGAACGAGGCGAAGAAGCGGGTCTCGAAGGTCAGCACGAAGACCCGGCGCACGCCGATCTGGCGCGCCGCCTCGAGCAGCTCGGCGACGATCCGGTGGCCGATCTTGTGCCCGCGCAGGAGCGGGTCGACGGCGACGGTGCGGACCTCGGCGAGGTCCTCCCACATCACGTGCAGAGCGCCGCAGCCGACGATCGTGCCGTCGCTCGTGCGCTCGGCGACCCAGAACTCCGGCACGGCCTCGTAGAGCGCGACGGTGGGCTTGGAGAGCAGGCGCCGGTCCGCGACGTACATCGCGACCAGTCGCCGAATCCCCCGCACGTCGGCGGTTCGGGCCCGCCGGACGGTTACCTCCATGGGCGTAAGGGTAGTGGCGCGCGGATGTGGCTCCTGACACGCGATCGGGTGCTGATGGTCACCACTGCGCTCATGACGGTGGTGGCCGGCACCATGACGGTCCTGTACGTGACCAAGGACGCGCCCGCCGAGCGCCCGCCGATGGCCTCCGTGGCCGGCACGACCCAGCCGCCGCGGCCGACCGCCCACACGTCCGCCGCCCCCGGATCGGTCAAGGCGGCGTACGCGGTGCGCAGCAAGTGGAAGGACGGCTTCAACGCCGAGGTCACCGTCACCAACCTGGGCAGCCAGCCGCTCATGGGCTGGATCGTCCAGCTGAATCTGCCCAAGAACGTCGATGTCACATCGACCTGGGGCGCCACCGCCGAGCAGGGGCCCGGGCGGCTGGTGCTGCGCTCGCAGGCGTACAACACCTATCTGGAGGCCGGCGGGGCGATCCGGATGGGGTTCGAGGCCAAGGGACCAGCCGATCCACCGCCAAGCTGTTCCGTCAATGGCTCACCCTGCTAACGTCAACAATCCGACTGTTCGGCCGCGAACGGCCTCCGGTCCCGCCCGCGGGTGAAGTCTGACGTACCTTCTTTGGGTGCTGACCCCACCGGCCGGACTCCCCGAGGACGCCCTCGGGGCGGTGCTGACCAAGGAGTGGGGCATTCCGGTCAAGTCGCTGAGCTATCGGCCCGTCGGCTTCGGCAGCCACCACTGGGAGCTCGCCGACACCGCGGGTTTCCGCTGGTTCGTCACCGTGGACGAGCCGGCCGACCCGGCGAAGCTCGGCGCCTCGTTGCGGGTCGCCGCCGACCTGCACGCCACCGGGCACTCCTTCGTCGTCGCGCCGGTCCCCGCGCTGGACGGCGCCGTCGCGGTGCACCAGGGGCCGTTCACGATCGCGCTGTACCCGTTCGTCGAGGGCGCCAGCTTCGAGTGGAACGCGTTCACGGGCCCCACGCACCGCCGGGCCACCCTGGACATGATCATCCGGCTGCACACGGCCCCGCCCGTCGCCCGCCGGCACGCGCGCGTGGACGACTTCGCGGTGCCGCACCGCGACGAGGTCGAGGAGGCCCTGCGCCGGCCCGGCGACGAGATCGCCTGCGGCCCCTACGCGGTGCCCGCGGCCGACCTGCTCGAGGCGCACCGCCGGCCGCTGCAGCGGGTGCTGGCCCGTTACGACGAGCTCGTGCTGCAGAGCCGGGCCGAGCCGGTGCGGGCGGTGCTCACCCACGGCGAGCCGCACTCGGGCAACACCATGCGCACGCCGACCGGGTGGCGGCTCATCGACTGGGACACGGTGCTCGTCTCCCCGCCGGAGCGGGACCTGTGGCTGATCGAGCCCGGCGACGGGTCGATCTTCGAGGCCTACGCCGAGGCCACCGGGGTGCTCGTCCGCCCGTCCACGATCATGCTGTTCCAGCTGCGCTGGGCGCTGTCGGACATCGCGGTCGAGGTGCGCCGCTTCCGCCGGCCGCACACCGGCACCCAGGACGACGCCGAGGGCTACGAGATCCTGCGCTCAGTCGTCACCAGCATCGAGTGACACGCAGGGCCCCTGCGCCCACCACTCGCCGGCCAGCCGCACGGTCTCGTCGCCGAACGGATTCACGCCCGGCCCGACCGCCAGGGCGTGCCCGAGGTGCACGTGCAGGCACTTCACGCGGGTCGGCATGCCACCCGCGGAGACGCCGTCGATCTCGGCCACGTGCCCGACCGCCTCGCGGCGGCGCAGGTAGTCCTCGTGGGCGGCCTGATATTGGGCGGCGAGCTCGGGGTCCGCGGCGAGCCGGGCGCCCATCTCGCGCATCAGGCCGGCCGACTCGAGCCGGCTGCACTCGTGCACGGCCCGGGGGCAGGTCAGGTAGAACAGCGTCGGGAACGGCGTGCCGTCGGGCAGCCGCGGCGTGGTCTCGACGACGTCGGGCAGGCCGCAGGGGCAGCGGTGGGCGACGGCGCGGGTGCCGCGCGGCGTCCGGCCGAGCTGCTCCGCGACCACGGCGAGATCCTTCTCGGTGGCCGGTTCGAAATCGCTCACTGCTTGTCCGCCGCCTCGACGCTCGACCAGAGTTTGTCGTACCAGGGCCGGGGCGGCTTCGGCGCGCCCGGCAGCTCGGCGGGGTCGGTGGCCTGGTTGTTCGCCGGGTCGACGACCACGTAGGGCTTCTCGCCGGGCAGCACCATGTGCAGCCGCTGGCGGGCCTGGGAGATCACGTATTCGGGGTCGTCCCACTTCTTCGCGCGCGCCTGCATCTCGGCGACCTTGACGGACTGGCGCTGCTGGCTCTCCTCCAGCGCCTCGATCTCGGCCTGCTGGGCGAGGTAGACCCGCACCGGATAGGCGTAGGCGAGCAGCAGCACGAGGAGCACCAGGCTGAGCACGACCGCGCGGCTGGTGAACCGGCGCGGCTGCGGGGCCCGGGTGCGCAGCGCCGCCCCGGCGCCGGTGGCCACGGCCCGGCGCGCGACCATCGGCCGCGACGGAGCCCGGCCGGCCCGCTGCGTGCCCCGGCGCTCGCCCTGCCCGCGCGGGGCCGAGCCCCGGGGGCCGATCCCGCGCCCGCCGGGCCTGGTGCGCTGCTGCATGTGCTCCTCCCCCAGGTCCGTGCGGCCCGTGACCCCGGTCCGCCCGGGGGCAGATCGGGGTCGCGGGCCAATCAGAACGATTTATGCACGGTAGCGCGGGAAGGCGCCACGGCCGGCGTAGCGCGCCGCGTCGTCGAGCTCGTCCTCGATGCGCAGCAGCTGGTTGTACTTCGCGACCCGCTCGGAGCGGGCCGGCGCGCCGGTCTTGATCTGGCCGCTGCCCACGGCGACGGCGAGGTCGGCGATGGTGGTGTCCTCGGTCTCACCCGAGCGGTGGCTCATCATCGTGCGGAAGCCCGCGCGGTGCGCGAGGTCCACGGCGTCGAGCGTCTCGGTGAGCGAGCCGATCTGGTTCACCTTCACCAGCACCGCGTTCGCGGTGTCGGTGGCGATGCCCCGGGCGATGCGCTGCGGGTTGGTGACGAACAGGTCGTCGCCGACGATCTGGATGCGGGAGCCGAGCGCGTCGGTCATCGCCTTCCAGCCGTCCCAGTCCTCCTCCGACAGCGGGTCCTCGATGGACACGATCGGGTAGGCGTCGACGAGCTGGGTGTAGTACGCGATCATCTCGTCGGACGACTTGCCGGCGCCCTCGAACGCGTAGGCGCCGTCCTTGAAGAACTCGGTCGCGGCCACGTCGAGCGCGAGCACGATGTCGCTGCCCAGCGAGTATCCGGCCTTCTCGACGGCCTCGGCGATCAGGTCGAGCGCGGCCGCGT
Organism: Dactylosporangium thailandense; assembly: GCF_059739745.1. Taxonomy (NCBI): domain Bacteria; kingdom Bacillati; phylum Actinomycetota; class Actinomycetes; order Micromonosporales; family Micromonosporaceae; genus Dactylosporangium; species Dactylosporangium thailandense. The sequence goes on along the minus strand of NZ_AP029195.1, from coordinate 10,759,868 downwards.
TGGTCGGCAGGTTGGGCGCGAAGCCGCCCTCGTCGCCGAGGCCGGTCGACAGGCCCTTCTTCTTCAGCACCGACTTGAGCGTGTGGTAGACCTCGGCGCCGGTGCGCAGGGCCTCGCGGAAGGTCGGGGCACCGACCGGCGCGATCATGAACTCCTGCACGTCGACGTTGGAGTCGGCGTGGGAGCCACCGTTGAGGATGTTCATCATCGGCACGGGCAGCAGGTGCGCGTTCGGGCCGCCGAGGTATTTGAACAGGCTCAGCCCGGCCGAGTCGGCCGCGGCCTTGGCCACCGCGAGCGAGACGCCGAGGATCGCGTTCGCGCCCAGCTCCGACTTCTCCGGGGTGCCGTCGAGGTCGAGCATGGCCTGGTCGACGAGGCGCTGCTCGGTGGCGTCGAAGCCGCGCACGGCCTCGGCGATGCGCTCGTTGACGTTCTCGACCGCCTTCTCGACGCCCTTGCCGAGGTAACGCTTGCTGTCGCCGTCGCGCAGCTCGTTGGCCTCGAACGCGCCGGTCGAGGCGCCCGAGGGAACCGCCGCCCGGGCCAGGGTGCCGTCGTCGAGGACGACCTCGACCTCAACCGTCGGGTTGCCCCGCGAGTCGAGGATCTCCCGCGCGCCGATTGCTTCGATAGTGGCCACTGTCGTGTCACTCCTTGCCGAAAAAATTGTGGTCGGCCGCCACGGTGCGGCACCCCTGAGCCTATCTCCCGGCGGGATCTCGCCCGGCGCTCGGGTTACAGATCCAGCAGCGTGCGCAGGTGGCGCGGGGGCGGGGAGCCGTGCGCGAGCATCCGGTCGTGCCAGTCGCGGAGGGTGACGTTCGCCGGGCGTTCATCGGCGATCTGCCGGACCTCGGTGTAGCCCACGAAATAGGTCGACAGCTGCGTCGAGCTCAGCAGGGCGCGGCGCCACTTGCCGGCCGCCTCGCCCTCCTCCTGGAAGCCGCGCTCCATCATCAGCGCCATGGCGTCGGCCTCGGTCATGTCGTCGCAGTGCACGCGCTGGTCGATGATGGCATTGATGCTCATGCGCAGCTGCATCTTCAGCTGCTGCAGGCGCACCGGCAGGCCGCCGAAGCCCCGCTCGGCCATGAGCTCCTCGGCGTAGACCGCCCAGCCCTCCACGAACGGGCCGCTCCAGCCGATCGCCCGGGCGCGGGTGCGGCCGCGGAAGCGGCGGGCGTGGGCCAGCTGCAGGAAGTGGCCCGGCGTCGCCTCGTGGACGGTCAGGTCGCGCAGCATGTGGCGGTTGTACTCGCGGTAGAACGACGCCACCCGCTCGCTCGACCAGTCGGCCGGCGTCGGGGAGATGCAGAAGAAGGTCGGCAGCTCCGCGGGCTCCAGCAGGCCCGGCGGGTCGCAGTAGGCCACGGCCACACCGCGCGCGAACTCGGGCATCTCCATGATCACCAGGGGGTCGTCGATAAGGGTGATCAGGTCGTGCTCGCGCACGAAGGCGGTCGCCTCGTCCAGGGAGACCTTGGCCAGCTCGACGATGGTGTCGTTGTCCGGCACGTCGGCCGCGGCCCGGGCCAGTGCCGCGCGGATGTCGCGGTCCCCGGTCAGCTCGGCCGCGGCCTCCCGCAGCTCCTCGGTCACCCGGTCCAGGTTGGCCTCGGCCCGCTCCAGCACCGTGCGGGCGCCCAGCTCGGTGTCCAGCGTGTGCCAGAGCCGCGCCTCCCACAGCCGGCGGCCCAGGCGGGGGTCGCGGTCGCTCGAGTCGAGGCGGCCGCGCAGCCAGTCGGCGAAGGCGTCCAGCTCGGTCGCGGCGCGCTCCTGGGCCGGCGCGATCACCTCGGCCAGGCCGGGCTCCTCCTTGAGCAGCTCGCCGAGCTCCTCGCGCACCAGCCGGGCGGTGCCCGCGAACTGGCCGATCGCTGTCTCCACGTGCACGCGGGGCGACTCGCCGAGCACCTCGCGGGCGGTGGCCAGGGCGTCGGGGATCGCGCTCAGCCGCGCGGCGAGCGACATCAGCCGCTGCTCGGCCGGGGCGAAGGGGCGCGAGATCAGGCCGTGCAGCAGGGTGCCGGGGTTGTGCACGAGCGGGTTCCACTCGTGCTCGCGGATCTCGGTGCGCTCGAACAGCATCCGCTCCACCCGGGCCAGCAGCACCGCGTGGTCGACCTGGTCCTGCCGGTCGAGCTCGTCGACGTCGATCTGGCTCAGCGCGGCGGAGGCGTCGCGCAGCATGTCGACGTCGCCGGCCACACCCTCGGCGGAGTAGTCGGGCAGCCGGTTGTCGAAGCGGTGATCCCCGGCGCCGGCGGCCAGCGCGGGCGCACACTCGAGCAACGCGTCCGCGATGTGCTCGGCCAACGGAACAAAGTGCTGGGACATGCCCCGACCGTATCCGGTGCACCGCCCCCCGCGCGCCCCGAGGCGGCCCCGACGCGCCGGGCGCTGGTCCGGGCGCGGCGGATCGCGCACATCATCCGGGGGCGAGCGCGCGGGCGACACCGGCCGGCACCGAAGGTGACGGCTCACATGAGCGTGGCGAGTTTGCGCACCGCGGCCGTCAGCTCGTGCGGCGTGTGCGCGGCGTAGCCCAGGACCAGCCCGCCCGGCCCGCCCTTGCGCACCCGCAGCGTCGACAGCGCCAGCGGGCCCAGACCGGCCTCGGCCGCGCGTTCGGCCAGGGCGCGGTCGTCGACGCCCGGCGGCAGCTCCACGACCAGGTGCAGGCCCGCCGCGATGCCGCCGATCCGGGCGCGCGGCAGGTGCCGGCGCACGGCCGCGACCACGGCGTCGCGGCGCTCGCGGTGCAGGCGGCGGGCGCGGCGCAGGTGCCGGTCGTAGCCGCCGCCGGCCAGGAACTCGGCGAAGGCGAGCTGCTGCAGGGCCGGGCCGCCGTTGTCGGCGTCGTGCTTGGCCGCGAACAGGTCGGGCAGCCACTGCGCCGGCGCGGCCAGCCAGCCCAGCCGCAGGCCGGGCGCGAGGACCTTGCTCACCGAGCCGACGAGGGCCACCCGGTCCGGGGCCAGGCCCTGCAGGCAGGCCACGGGCTCGCGGTCGTAGCGGTACTCGGCGTCGTAGTCGTCCTCCACCACGAGCCCGTCCACGCGGCGCGCCCAGGCGATCACGTCGGCCCGCCGCCCGGGAGCCAGGACCACGCCGGTCGGGAACTGGTGGGCCGGGGTCAGCACCACCGCGCGGACGCGGGTGCGGGCCAGGGCGGCGACGTCGAGGCCGTCGGCGTCCACGGGCACGGCGAGCACGTCGAGGCCGAGCCGGGCCAGGTGCTCGCGCAGCGCGGCCGGGCCCGGGTCCTCCAGCGCGATCCGCTTGATCCCGCGGGCCAGCAGCACCCGGGCCAGCAGCGCCAGGCCCTGCGTGACGCCGGCGGTGACGATCAGCCCGTCGGCGGGCACGAGGGCCGCCCGGACGCGGCCGAGGTAGCCCGCGAGCTCGGCCCGCAGCCGCGGCACGCCGATCGCGTCGGCGTAGTCGAAGTCCGCGTCGAGCGCGCTGGTCAGGGCGGTCTCGTAGGCGCGGCGCCAGGCCGTGCGAGGGAAGGCGCCCAGGTCCGGCACGCCCGGGCGCAGCGGGGCGACCGCGGCGCGCCGCTCGACGACGTCGGCGCGGCGGCGGGGCACGGCCGCGACCACCTCGGCCACCACGGTGCCGGAGCCGCGCCGGCTGACCAGGCGGCCCTCGGCGGCCAGCTGCTCGTAGGCGCCGACCACCAGGCCGCGGGACACGCCCAGGTCGGCGGCGAGGTCGCGGGTCGAGGGCAGCCGGGTGCCGGGGGCGAGGCGGCCTCGCGTGATCGCCTCGCGCAGGGCGCCGACGAGCTGCTCGCCGACCCGTGGGCGGGTGCGGTCGAGCTCGACCAACGCCTCCCATACCGACAAAAAGTGGCCCTTCAAAACGGTCCCTCGGTGGCACTGTAGCGGGTACCACTGGCGCTCGTAAGTTCGTGCGTATGAACCGGCGCCACTCCGCGTACTGCGCGCTGACCTGCGCGATTCTCGGCGGCTCGTTCGTCGTGAGCCGCTCGATCGTCGCCTATCCGATCCTGTCCGGCCAGGCCCTTCGCTACGCGCTGGCCGCCATCGCGCTCTTCGCGCTCGTCCGGCGCGAACCCGCCCGGATTCACCCGACCGGGCGAGAGCTGGTGCGCCTCGGGCTCGTGGCCGCGACCGGGCTGGTCGCGTTCAACATCCTGCTCCTGTACTCCCTCAAGCACGCGGACCCGGCCGTCATCGCCACCATCGTCGGCGTGAGCCCGCTGCTGCTGGCCCTGCTCGGACCGCTGTCGGAGGGCCGCCGCCCGGCCCCGCGGCTGCTCGGCGCGGCCGCGGTGGTCGTCGCCGGCGCGGCGCTGGTCTCCGGCTTCGGCGCGCACGACACCGCGGGGCTCGTCGCGGCCGGTGGCGTGCTGGCCTGCGAGGCCGCCTTCTCGCTGCTCGCCGCGCCGCTGCTGCCCCGGCTCGGACCCGTGCGCGTCTCGGCCTGGAGCACGGCTCTGGCCGTACCGATGCTGCTCCTGCTCCTGCCCCTGACCGGCGAGCGGCCGCGCCTGCCGCACCCGTCCGAGGCGGCCGCCCTCGCGTTCCTCGGGCTGGTGCTGACCGTGGTGGCGTTCGTGTGCTGGTACACGGGCGTGGCCGGGCTCGGCGTCGACCGCGCGGGCGTCTTCCTGGCCCTGGTGCCGGTGTTCGCCCTGGGCACCGCGGCCGTGGCCGACCACGAGGTTCCGGGCCCGGCGAAGGTCTTCGGCGTGTTGCTGGTGGGTGCCGGACTCCTGCTGACCGCGAGGCGTTCAGCAGCGCGTGTTAAGCAGGATGGATGCAACGCACCGCGCTCGTCCTCGGCGCCGGCGGCATCACCGGCGTCGCCTGGCAACTCGGCATCCTCGTCGGCCTGCACGACCGGGGCATCGACCTCGCCCGCGCAGATCTGATCCTGGGCACCTCCGCCGGCGCGATGACCGGTGCGCTGATCGCCGCGTTCGGCGACCCGCGCACCGCCGCCGCGATCGAAGCCCCGCTCGGCCCCGGCGACCCGCCGATCCGCGCCGACTGGAACCGCGGGGCGCTCGCCTTCCAGCTGCTGCAGGACGGCTCGCTGGAGCCGGCCGAGATGCGCCGGCGGATCGGCGCGATCGCGCTCGAGGCCGAGGTCGGCGCGCCGGATCCGTGGCTGGCCGCGTTCGGGCGCCGGCTGCCGATCGAGGGCTGGCCGGACCGGCTGACGGTGACCGCGGTGGACGCCGCCACCGGAGAGCCCGTCGCCTGGGATGCCGATTCGGGTGTACCGCTGGTGCCCGCCGTCACCGCCAGCTGCGCGGTGCCGTGCATCTTCCCGCCGATCCCCGTCAACGGCTCGCGCTTCATGGACGGCGGGGTGCGGTCGCGGACCAACGCCGACCTGGCCGCCGGCTACGACAAGGTCTACGTGCTCGCGCCCCGCATGCCGCTGCTGCAGCGCGAGGCGCTCGACCCGGCGTTCACCCTCATCGAGCCCGACGACCCCGCGACGGAGGCGATCGGCGGCAACGTCTTCGACGCCGGGCGCTGGATTCCGGTGCTGGCCGAGGCCGAGCGTCAGGGCCGCGAGCTCGTCATCGGCTTGTAGTACGTGTCCTGCGCGAGCGAGGAGCGGAACGCGTCCAGCACGCCGGGGTCGTCCGAGACCATGAACTGGTTCGTCGGCCCCTTGTTGTCGGTGGGGTCGGACTCGAAGTACAGCACCGCGCGGATCTGCGGGTTGGCCTTGAACGTGGCCGAGGCGTCGCGCAGCCACGACGCCCGCTGCTCGGAGCCCCAGCTGCGGGCGATGCCGAACTCGCCGACCATCACCGGCTTGCTCGGGTGCCGCGCGCAGAACTCGAGGAAGGGGCGCATGAGCGCGCCGATGGCGCCGTACTTCGTGCCGGCGTACACGTCCACGCAGGTCCAGTCGACCTGGTCATCGCCGGGGTAGAAGTCCGCCGCGTAGCCGCCCTGGAAGCCCTCGGCCGTCGGGCACCACACCCACGAGGCGTTCGTCGCGCCCTCCTGGGTGAAGATGTTGCGCACGTACTTCCACGCCGCGATGTAGTCCGCGCCCGACCACATCTGCGCGCGCAGGTTCGGGCGGTCCATCTCCCAGCGGTAGCGCAGCAGCACCGGATGGCCGAACGCCTTGAGCTCCCGGGCCCGCTGGCGGATGAGGTCGTCGTAGCGGCCCATGGTGATGAGCCGGGTGTCGCCGCCGGCCCACGACAGCATCAGCGTGCTGCCGCGGGCCGCGAACTGCCGGTCGGAGGCGGTGTCGAAGTCCTCGTCGAAGCGGCGGTAGGTGTTGACGATCGCCATCTTGCGCCCGAGCGACCGCTCCCAGGCCGTCATCGCGGTCACCCGGCCGGACTCGGTCAGGCTGCCGGGCCGCACCCAGGCGCCGAGGTAGGAGCCCTGCTTCGGCGGCCCGACGGGCCCGGCCTGGAACGGCCCCTCCGAAGTGGCGATGGCCGGCGGCCCCGTGTCCACTGTGGACGAGGGGGCCGCCGACGGCGGATGCGGCCGGCTCCCGTGGTTGAGCACCGTCAGGGTGATCCCCGCGGCGACCGCGACGGTCACGGCCACCACGGCGACGGTAACGACGATCCGCTTCAAAGGGCTCTCCTACTTCGGAATGCGCCTGGCTACATAGAGAACGTCCGTGGCCACCCCGGAGAGACTGCGCGAGCGGGTGGCGAGGTCGTCGGCCTTGCGGGCCATCGGGCGCAGCCACTCGCGGCGGTACGCGCCGGCCGGGAACACCGCGAAGCCGCGCCGGTCGATGACCTCGAAGCCGTGGCGGGCCAGCAGCTGCTCGACCTCCCCGTGCTGCAGCTCGGCGAACCAGGCGTTGCCGCGGTGCCGCCGGTGGCGCAGGTGGCGCAGCGACGAGCGGTTGCCGTGGTTCTCCACCACCAGCAGCCCCGAGTCGGCCTCGGGCAGGATCCGGGCGGCGAACGCGATCGCCCGGTCACGCACGTCCTTCGGGGCGTTGAGCAGCAGCCGGAACACGGTCACCAGGGCCGGCCCGTCGACCGTCGCCGGCTCCGGCAGCGGCCCCTCCTCGCTCACCTGGTGCAGCTTCGCGTAGACGCCCGCCTCCCGGGCCTTGGTCAGCATCTGCTCCGAGGTGTCGTAGCCGTGCGCGGCCCGCACCACCCCGTGCAGCAGCTTGATGGCCCGGCCGGTGCCGCAGGCGAAGTCGTGCTGAACGGGTCGCCGCGCCGTGAACTCCCGCCGCACCAGCCGGCGCAGGAAGGCCCGCTGGCGCCCGCTCACCGCCGTGGCGTAGGTCTCCGGCGCGTACACCACCCGCTCGTACTTGTCGACCGCCGCCTCCGACTGGAAGACCTCCGCGTAGTCCGTTCTCATCGCTCCCCCTGCATCAGAACCCTTTTCATGCGCACCGCCGCGTAGCAGTACGCGACGGCACCCGCCCCCGTGGCGGCGAATTTCACGATCAGTCCGGGGTGCAGCGGCCACAGCGCGAGCTGCGGCACCGCGAAGCACACGGTCGCCATGGCGGCGGCGAGCAGCGTGGCCCGGCCGAAGGGGTGCAGTCCGAGCCCGCGCACCACCTGCACGAGCGGGACCAGGTTGTTCACGAGCACCGCGGCCGCCAGGCCCACGGAGGCGCCGAGCGCGCCGCTGCGGGGGATGAGCAGCGAGTCGGCGGCGAGCATCACGACGAGGGCGAGCCCGACGTTGGCCAGGTTCCACCAGGTGCGCCCGGCCATCGCCAGCACCACGTCGACCATGCCGCAGGCGGTGGCGACCAGCATCGCGGCGGCGAGCACGCGCACGACCCCGACGCCGCCGTCCTCGTAGTGGTCGCCGAAGAGGCTCAGGTACAGGGGGGCGTAGGTGAACACCAGCAGGTACAAGGGCCAGCAGCACAGCACCACCCACGCGGTGGCCTGCCGGTAGAGCAGGTTGGCGCCCACGGTGTCCCGGACCGCCAGGCGCTCGGCGAGCCGCGGCTGCACGGACTGGGACACGCCCTGGTTCACGAACTGGCCGAGGATGACGAACCGGCCGGCGACCGCGTACATGGCGGCCGGGGCGAGCCCGGCCAGCGCCGCGACCATGAGCACGTCGACGCGCTGCAGCGCCATCTGGGCGAAGCTCGCCACCGCGCGGGGGGCGGTGAAGAACCAGAACCGCTTCGGGGTGAAGTCCGAGGCCTCCTTCCGGTCCGGGTCCAGCCCGATCCGGAGGCGCTTGAGCGCGTACCCCGCCAGCAGCGCCGTCGGGATGTACGGCAGCGCCCAGAACGCGGCGAACAGCTGCTCGCCCCAGCCCGCGGCCCAGACCAGCACCAGCAGCACGAGCTGCGCGGCCGGGCGCACGACCCGGTCCAGCAGCACCGTGGGGCGCATGGCCCGCAGCCCGCGGGTGGTGGACAGCAGCACGTCGGTGAACGCGGCCGCAGGCAGGAACAGCGCCAGCGCCCGCACCAGGTCGGGCCGGCCCGGCAGCAGGTCGGCCGCGAACCACAGCCCGCCCGCGATGCACACGGCGGCGACCGCCACCGGCAGCAGCGCGATGCGCAGGCACTCGCCGAAGCGGGACAGGTCGCCGACCGCGCGCATCCGGGCCGGCCAGTAGACCAGCGACGTCTGCACGCCGAGCTTGGCGAAGGTCACGCCGAGGCCGAAGGTGGCCGTGGCGGCGAAGAACGCGCCCGCCGCGTGCGGGTCGAGGGCCCGGGCGGCCAGCCAGGTGACCCCGACCCCGGCCAGCCCGGTGCAGGCGGTGCCGGCCAGGTTGGCGATCCCGCCGCGGGCCGCGCCGCGCAGCATCCCGCCGGGCGACTCCAAAGCCGGCCGCTCCAGCGTTGCCGTCACGATGGCATCCAGGAGGGTTTGTACCCGAGGAAGTTCGCCAGCCGCTCGTCGTAGGGCGCGTAGTGCTCGGCCAGCCGCTGGGCGATCGAGTCGTCGAGGCGGTTGCGCGGGCGGGCGTTGTGCCGCTCGAACTTCGGGTAGGTGTTCACGTGCGGCAGGTCGAGGAAGTCCACGACGGCGTCGTAGACGGGCTCGGGCCGGGTGAAGAACTCGCCGCTGTCCACCACGTGGATGCGGTCGCGGCCGAGGAGGCGGGCCATCGGCTCGAGGTACTCGATGTACTCGCCGCGGGCCCGGTAGGCGTGGTGCTGGTGGGCGAAGCTGTAGGCGAACGGGTCCCGCAGCAGCTTCTCGCGCTCGCCGGCCAGCCGCTGCTCCTCCAGCTCGAGCGCGCGGCCGAACTCGACCTCGGGCTCGAAGCCGCGGGCGACCTCGTGGGCGTGCTGCGAGTAGGCCCGCTCGACCGGGTCGCGCACGAGCACGACGAGGCGGACGCCGGGCAGGTCGGCGGCGATCCGGGTGAGCGCGTGCGGGTGGTACATGTAGTACGGGCTGGACTCGAAGGTCTGCGCGGGCACGCCGAACTCGGCCCGCACCCGCTCGGCCCGCCGCTGCAGCGGGAAGTGGCCGCGGTACCAGCGCAGGCCGTTGTGGTAGCCGACGTCGAAGTAGTGCACGCCCTTGTGCAGCACCGCCTTGATGACCGCGGGGTGCGCGGCCAGTGCCCGGTAGAGCGAGGTGGTGCCGCAGCGCTGCCCGCCGCAGATGAGGAACTGCGGCAGCATCCGCCGCCCGGCGGTGAGCTGGCCGTAGTTGCGGGATCCGAAGTGGACGATGCGCTTCATCGTCTCGGGTACCTGCACGGGCATGGTTACAGCGCCTCCACTCGCGCGACGAGGACGGGCAGCAGCCAGCTGCCGAGCACGCCCAGCCGGGCGCCGGCCTCCGCCTGCCGGTCGGTGACGTACCGGGTGGCCAGGTCGATGAGGTACAGCAGCGCGGTCACCTCGACCGCCTGGCGGTGCACCACGCCGAAGGGCAGCAGCAGGTCGGGCGCGGCCGCGACGAGCTCGTTGACGGCCTGTCCCGCCGAGGGCGAGCGGCCGATGCCGAGCTGGAGGGCGTGGTGCAGCCCGTCGTAGCCGATCGGCACGCCCGGGGTGAACCGCTCCCAGTCCCAGACCAGCACCCCGTCGGCGACGGCGGCCATGTTCCACGGCGACCAGTCCCCGTGCCACGAGCCGAAGTGCAGCTCCACGTCGCCGGCGGCGCGCGCGACGCGCTCCGCGGCCGTGCGCAGGGCGGCGCCCTCGGCGTGGTCGGCGACCGCGTCGAGCCGCGCGCGCAGCCGGTTCCAGTAGCCGCTGCCGTCGAGGCGGCCGTGGCTCGTGCCGCAGCAGCGCGCCACCTCGAGCATGGCGCCCGCGAGCCGCGGCGCGGTCAGGGCCACCCGCGGCTGCCACACCGGCAGCGCGGACTGCACGAGCACCTCGTGCTCGCCCCACTGCCCGGCGTGCAGCACGTCCGGCACGCGGGTCTGGGTCAGTCCGGCCGCGCCGACGGTGCTCAGCGCGGCGGCCTCGGCCCGCACCAGCTCGCGGGTCAGCGCCGAGGTGCCGAGCTTGGCGAAGGCGAGGGTGCGCCCGTCGCCGTCGAGCAGCTGCAGCACCGGCTTGCGGTTGGCCCGCGCGGGTCCGATGTGGACGCTCAGGCGCAGGCCGTCGCCGAGGTGGCGGCCGAGGTAGGTGTCGATGGTGTCCTCGGCCGGGCTCAGCGTCAGCCGGTCGCGCAGCAGCAGCCCGGACAGGCCGGTGCGCAGGGCGGCCACGACGGCGTCGCGCTTGAGCCGGGCCAGGCGCGACTGCGGCTCCGCGTAGCGGCGCACGGCCGCGGCGGCCACCCGCCGATCGTCGGCCGGCACCAGCAGGCGCGGCTTGCGCGCGTTGGGGATCACGAGGTACTCGACCGGCCGCTCGCCGTTGCCGGGGTACAGCAGGCCCAGGACCTCCTCGATGTACTGGGCGCGCAGCTGTTCGTCGCCGGCCCGCAGTGCGGCCGGCGCGGTCTTCATCGGACTCATCGCTCGCTGAAACCCTTCTGCTGGTTGCGCCACAGGACGGCGTACGCCAGGAACGTCAGGGCCAGCGGGGTGACCAGGGCGTTGTACCAGAGCATCGCCGCGAAGCCGGACACGAGCGCGGCACTGCCGGCGAGGCCGATCGGGCTCGCGTCGCGCCGGAACCGCCACAGGCCGGCCAGGAAGAAGCCGATGTACGACAAGGTGCCGAGCAGCCCGTGCGCGTAGAGCAGCTGCCACAGCTGGCCGTTGCCGCCGATGGTGAAGTTGCCGCAGCGCGCGCAGCTGCTGCTCTCGCCCACCGCGATCGAGTTGCGCCCGCCGATGGTGCTGCGGGTCGAGCCGAAGCCGATCAGCGGCGACTCCCACATGCCGGTGAGGGCCTTCTGGGTGGTGTACATCCGCACGCCGTTGGACTTGCCGTCGTCGACGCGCGCGTTGACCACGTCGCCGAGCGGGGTGACCGCGAGCGCCACGGCCAGGCCGACGGTGACGACCGCGACGAGGCCGAGCGCGGCCACGCGGCCCTTGAGCGCGAGCCGCACGGCCACGTAGACGGCCATCACGCCGAGGCCGATCCACAGGCCGCGGTTGAGCGAGTACACGATCGGCACGACGGCGACGAGCAGCGTCGCGGCCGCGGCGATCTTGGTGCGCCGGCGGCGGGCCAGGCAGAAGCCCGCCACGGTGAGCCAGCCCACCAGGAGGCACACGTTGTTGCCCCAGGTGTTCGTGTACCCCCACGGCGCCCCCGGCCGCGGCGTCTCCCCGCCGAGCAGGTTCATGATCTGGGCCGCGGTCGGGTGCACCAGCGACTGCACGAACCCGTCGTGGCGCACGTGCGCCGGCAGCAGCAGCTCGAACGGCGCGGTGAACTCGAAGCGGGGCGCGGCCATGCCGAGCACGCCGCCGGCCACCGTGACCGCGAACAGCCAGGCGAGCAGGCGCACGAAGCGCTCCTGCGTGAGCACCCGGCGCTCGAGGTTGCCGGCGTAGATCAGCAGCACGGTGAGTGCGCCGTAGCCGCCGAGGCGGAAGGCGTAGGACACCGAGCGGCTCGACCACGTGCCGGGGACGGTCCCGGCGGGGTCGGCGCCGAGGGTGAACAGCCCGAAGCCGACGGTGGCCAGGAACAGCAGCCACAGCAGGAACCCGGGCGGCAGCTTCACCACGTGGCCGGCCGCGCGGTGGCGGATCAGCGACCACGCCATCGGCACCGCGGCGAGGAAGAAGATGAGGACGCCGAGGCCCAGGGCCCACCACAGGGGGTACAGCAGGAGGATCCCGGTCACGGGCCAGGCGGCGAGCCGGTGGACCGGTTTGCGGGGCCGGGACGGCGCGCCGAGGCCGGCTTCGGCGGAGGGGTGGCTCGTCAGGGTCGTCATCGGCGCTTGTCGGCACCGTTCTCGCTGGGGGCCTCGGCCGAGATGCGGGTGACCGAGATGGTGCGGGTCTGCCGCGTCGGCGGGACCGTCTTGGCCTTGTTCACGGTGGGCGGTGCGGGGGTCGCGGGGGCCGTGGACGACGGGGCCGCGGCCGGGGCCGTGCGGATGCGCTTGGCGACCACCGGCTCCTCCTTCTCCTCCTTGGCCGGGAGCTTCTCCAGCACCGTGGTCATGTCGTCGGCCATGGTGGGCGTGACCGCGGCGGTGTCGCGCTCGTCGCCGCCGCGCGGGGCGGCGAGCTTGGGCAGCACCACGGCGCCGAGCAGCGGGGTGCCGACCCGGCGCAGCTGGTCGGCGGCGTCGGCGATCTCGGTGTTGCGGGTGCGGCGCACCTCGACCGCGACGATGGCGGCGTCGGCGAGGGCGGCCAGGCTCTGCGCGTCGGCGCTGGTGGCGGTGGACGGGGCCTCGACCACGACGTAGGCGGCCCGCTCCCGCAGCGTGGCCAGGGTGTCCCGCAGCGCCTGCGACTGCAGCAGCCCGCCGGCGCTGGCGGTGCCGCCGGTCGTCACGACGCTGAGGTTCGGGTGGCGCGGGGCGCGCTGGGTGGCGCTGCTGAGCGAGAAGCGGCCGGCGAGCACGTCGGAGAGGCCGGGCACCGCGCGCACGCCGAGCATCCGGTTCACCGAGGTGGTGTCGACCATGCTGTCGGGGAGGTGGGCGCAGACGAGCACGGTCTCGGCGCCGGTGCGGGCGAACGCGGCGGCGAGGTTGGCCGCGACCACGGTCGAGGCGGCGCCCCGGCTCGCCCCGGCGACGACCACGACCTGGCCCGCGAGCGCGACGCGGGCGTCGCCGCCGGCCGGGGCCGGGATGCTCGCGAGGACCTCGTTGCGCAGCCGGTTGAAGATGCGCCCGCCGGCCCCGAAGGGCGCGAACACGTCGTCGAGGCGCGGCTTGACCCGGCCCGGGACGCTGGCGAGCACGGCGACGTCGACGCGGCGGGGCAGGTCGGAGGCGCGGCGGACGCGCTGGTCGAGCCGCTCGCGGAGCATGGCCGCGCCGACGCCGAGCAGCAGGCCGGCGGCCGCGCCGCTGGCCAGGTTGAGCAGGCGGTTGGGCTTGACCGGGGCGCTGGGCAGGTCGGCGTCGCGGGTGATCTTGCCGGCGCTCACGGTCGTGGTGAGCAGCTGGTTGAGCTGGCCGGCGAGGGTGTTGATCTGCGCGGTGGCGGTGCTGCGCTGGCTCTCGAGGTTGGGCCGGTTGGGGTCCGACGGCTTGAGCGTGGCGAGCTTGTTGTTGATCTGGGTCAGCCCGGTGTTGAGCTGGTTGATCTTGTCGTTGAGGATCGCGATGCGGCCGGCGACGTCGGCCTTGGCGGACTCCTCGCGGTTGCGCAGGTAGGCCTCGGCGAACGCGTGCGAGCCGGCCTGGGCCTGCTCGGCGGTGCTCGCCGAGAACGTGATCACCAGGAAGGTCGTGTTCGGCGGGACCTCGACGCGCACGCTCGCCGCGAGCGTGTCGGGCGGGGTGGTGGAGCGCATGAGCGCGGCGGCGTCGGTGGCGACCGTGGTGCTGGCGACGAGCTGGGCCTCGTTGTCGAGGTTGATGTCGCCCTTGGTGCGGCCGCTGGTCGAGTTCGCGTCCTGCCCGTTGCCGATCGGCGAGACGAGGACCGACGTCGAGGACTCGTAGACCTTGGTCTGCATCGAGGTGAACTGCACGGCGCCGGCCAGGCCGACCAGCACGAGCACCAGCACCAGCCACCAATGGCGCCGGGCCATGCCGAGCAGATCGACGCCGGAGGAGTCGGTTGCGGCTTCGGCGTTGTGCAGGCGTGTGGCGTCCATTGAACGGCGGCCCCTTCGGCGTCAGGTTCTCCAGCCCTTAACGCCGTGACCGCTATGTTCGTAATGGCCGATTGGTCCGTGTCGGCGCGAGTTCACCCGTGCTCGCTACTGAGTTCAACGCGCCGAGCCTGGTCTTGCTACCACGGAGGCCGGGATTTCTGGCGGGAGTGCCCTGTGGGGTCAAGGGGTTTGGGTGAGGACTTTTTGCAGGGCGTTGTGCTGGTCGGGGTTGTAGGGGGTGTTGGTGGTCCAGCATTTCCAGATGATGCCGAGCCAGGCGCGGGCGAGGATTCTGACGGCGTGTGGGTGGCGGTGGCCGCGGGCTCGTGCCTGCTGGTAGAGGTGGGCGGCCCAGGGGTTGGTGTGGCGGGAGTCGGCGGCGAAGTCGCAGACCGCGCCGCGGAGTTGTTTGTTCACAGCCCACCGGAACGCGATGATGGTGACCTTGCCGGATTGGCGGGTTGATGGGGTGACGCCGGCCAGGCCGGCCAGTGCTGCCGGGTTTGGGTAACGCCCGCGGGCGTCGCCGATCTCGGCGAGCAGCCGTGCCGCGCGGACCGTCCCCGCCCGGGGCAGTGAGGTGAAGATCGGCCCGTCCGGGTGCGCGGCCAGGGCGTCGGCGATCTGGTCCTCGAGTGCGGTGATCTGGTCGATCAGGGCGGTCACGGCGGTGAGGTAGGCGGTGGTGACCCCGGCCAGGGCCTGCCCGGCGGGGCCGGTCACCCCGGCCGGGGCGTCGTGCAGCCGGGCGAGGAGAACGCCGGGTTTGATGCGGCGGTAGCGTTGCCCGGCCAGCCAGGCGGTCAGCGTGTCCAGGGTGAGCGCGTCGACCGCGTCCTGGGTGCCGAACGCGGTCAGGAACGCCCGGCTGATCGGCGAGGTCAGCTCACAGAACAACCCGACCGCCCCGGGCAGCACGCTCAGCAGATGCGCCCGCAGCTGGTTGACCATGCCGACCCGATGCCCGACCAGGTCCGCCCGGGCCCGCACCAGCGTGCGGAGGCTGGTCGTCGCGGCCGTGTCGGGCCGCAACGGCGTCAGCCGGCGCCGGTCCGTGCGCACCGTGTCAGCCAGCACATAGGCATCGAACCGGTCATCCTTGTGTCCCGCCGACCCATACCGGCCCCGCAAGCTCTTGACCTGCGACGGCGGCACCACGAACACCTCCAGGCCCGCCGCGAGCAACCCCGCAACCAGCGGCCCGTCCGGCCGTTCGATCCCGACCCCGGCCACCCCGTGACGGACCAGGACCGCCACCGCTTTCCCGATCCCGGCCTTCGAATGGCCCACGACCAGCCGCTCGACCGGCTCCCCAGCCCCGTCGATCACGCATATCGCGTGGGAGTCCTCAGCCCAGTCGATACCCGCGAACCGCTCACCTGTCACACTCAACACCGCTCCAACCGCTGCACAGATCAGTGGAAGGCGCACCTGGTGGTTCGGGACATCACTGCCGGACGCTCATTGACGGGCGCTCTCCACGGCGCAGTAGCCCTGTTGCCAGTCGGGATGCCCCGGACCGCCAAACCCCGCAGAAACTCCCGCAAGCCCTCACACCGGGGGCGGCAACGGTTGGCAGTGACCTAGCGGCCCAGGTGCCACCCAACCCCACCAAGAGCCGGGCAGCACCAGTTCTACCAATGAGCGACGGTCCGGACCACCGCGGACCCGAGCAAGGAATGTCCTAAGGAATGGGCCTCGGGTCCAGCCAGCCGTTGCTGCCCAGGTAGCGCAGGACCGTCGTGACCGCCTCGCCCTGGGACAGGTCGGTCGTGTCGATCGTCAGCTCGGCGTCCAGGGGATCCTCATACGGGTCGTCGATGCCCGTCATGCCCTTGATGAGGCCGGCCCGCGCCTTCGCATACAGCCCCTTGCGGTCCCGCCGCTCGCACTCGGCCAGCGGCGTCGCCACGTGCACCAGCACGAAGTCGGCGCCCGCGTTGTGCGCGAACTGCCGGGCCGCGGCCCGGGCGTCGCGGTAGGGGGCGATCGGGCAGCAGATGGCCACGCCCCCGTGCCGGGCCGTCTCGGCGGCCACCCAGCCGATGCGGCGGATGTTCGTGTCGCGGTCCTCGGCCGAGAAGCCCAGGCCCGCCGACAGGTGCCGGCGCACGATGTCGCCGTCGAGCAGGGTGATCGTCCGCTCCCCGGTCTCCAGCAGCACGTCCGCGAGGCCGGTGGCCATCGTGGACTTGCCGCTGCCCGACAGGCCGGTGAAGAAGACGACCAGGCCGCGCTGGCGGCGGGGCGGGCGGGCGCGGACCAGCTCGCGGGCGACGGCCGGCGGGGTGTGCCACTCCGGCAGGATCGTGCCCCGGTCGAGGAAGTCGTCGATCTCGGCGAAGGTGAGCGGCAGGCGGCGGTGCCGCGGCGGGATGTCGTCCAGGGAGCGCCACTGGCCGTCGCGGCCGTCGTAGGCGAGCTCGCGCGGGACCAGCACGCGCAGGCCGCCGCCGGAGAGCATCGACTCGCTCGAGGCCAGCAGGTGGGTCACGCCGTAGGACGCGGCGACCCGCGTGCGCAGCATCGCGTCGCGGATGTCGTCGCCGTCGTGGTTGGGCAGCGGCAGGGCCACGATCGTCGAGGCCGGCATGCGGTCGCGGGCGGCCAGCACGCAGCGGACCAGGGCCTCCGGGGCCAGGCCGTCCGGGCCGGGGCCGTCGACCGGGACGAGGACCACCAGGTGCGCGGCCAGGGTGCGGGCCGCGCGCGCGATCTGGGCCAGCTGCGGGCGGTGCAGCGGCCGGTCGGCGATGACCCCGAGGATCCGCCCGGGCGGCAGGGAGCCCCTGACCTCCGCCGGGGTGCGCCGCATCCGCCGGAACGCCCCGTGGCCGCCGTCGCCGAGCCGCCGGACCCGGCCGGCCACGCCGGCCGTGGTCTTGCGGGCCGGGTAGACCTCCTGCACGTCCAGGGCCGCGACCGGGGCGCCCTCCAGATCGGCGAGGATCAGCACCCGCCGCGCCGGGTCGGTCACGTCGAACTGCTCCGCGAGGGTGCGGGGCAGTTCGAGCGTGACCGGCACCGGCCAGGCGGTGCCGTCGGCCAGCCGGCCGGTGCGGCGCAGCGCGATCAGGTCGGCCGAGCCGAGGAACCCGGTCAGGGGCGCATAGGCCCCCGACACGAGCAGCTCCAGGTCCGCGAGTTCGGACGGTTTGGGGGTATAGGTCGGGGCGTCCCGCAGGACGTCATCCGGCAACGTGAAACCCTCGACACCCCAACCGTTCACAGACACCTCGCAAGCCTGCCATAGGAACGGTCCCGGGGCTCAGCCGGTGTTGCGCATGCCGGCCGCGATGCCGTTGATCGTGGTCAGCAGCGCGCGCTCCAGGGCCGGGTCCGGCGACGAGCGCCGGCCGCCGGGCCAGGCACTCGCGTCGGCCGACTTGCTGTCGCGGTACTGCCCCAGCAGCGTGACCTGCAGGTGGTGCAGCGGCTCGAGGTAGCTGTCGCGGACCCCGAGCGTGCGCTGCAGCACCGGCTGGCGGTCGAGCAGGGCCGTCTCGCCGGTGATCGCCAGCACCTCGGCGACCGTCTGCTCGTACTCCGCGCTGATCACCTCGAAGATCGGGCGCAGCGGCTCCGGCACGAGCGTCTCGACGTACCGCGACGCGATCTCCAGGTCGGTCTTGACCAGCATCATCTCCACGTTGGACAGGAACGTCGCGAAGAAGTGCCACTTCTCGTGCATCTCGCGCAGCACGTCGCCGAGGCCGGCCTCGCGCGCCGCCTTGAGACCGCTGCCCACGCCGAACCAGCCCGGCACGATCTGCCGCGACTGCGTCCAGCCGAACACCCACGGGATCGCCCGCAGGCCCGACAGGCCCGCGTCGGCGTTGGGGCGCTTGGCCGGCCGCGAGCCGATGTTCAGCGCGCCGAGCAGCTCGGTCGGGGTGGCCGCCCAGAAGTACGCCGGCAGGTCCGGGTTCTCCACCAGCGCCCGGTAGTTGGCGAAGGCCGCGGAGGACACGGTCTCCATCGCCGAGTCCCAGCGGGCCAGCGACTCGGCGGGCTGGCGGGGCTCGGTGTGCAGCAGCGCGCTCTGCAGCACCGCGGCCAGCGTCAGCTCGAGGTTCTCGCGGGCCAGGGCGGGCAGGGTGTACTTGTCCGAGATCACCTCGCCCTGCTCGGTCACCTTGATCGCGCCGTCCAGCGTGCCCCACGGCTGGGCCAGGATCGCCTCGTGGGTCGGGCCGCCGCCGCGCCCGACGGTGCCGCCCCGGCCGTGGAACAGCCGCAGCCGCACGCCGTGCCGGGCCGCGACGTCGCGCAGCTGGCGCTGGGCCTTGTGGATCATCCACTGCGACGTCGTGATGCCGGCGTCCTTGTTCGAGTCGGAGTACCCGAGCATGACCTCCTGCACGTCACCGCGGGCGCGCACGATCGCGCGGTACACCGGGATCGACAGCAGCTCGTCCAGCATCTCGCCGGCCATCTCGAGCTCGCGGGCCTGCTCCAGCAGCGGGGCGAAGCCCACCCGGGCCCGGGCCGACTCGATCGAGGCGCCGCCGAAGCCGGCCCCCGCGCTCACCTCGACCAGGCCCCACTCGCGAGCCAGGACGACGGCCGCGAGAACGTCGTCGATGCCCTGGGTCATCGAGATGATGTACGTCTCCACGACCTCCGGCCCGAAGCGCTCCTGCACCTCGCGGATCGCGGCGAACACGTCGAACGTCTTGCGCGCCGAGTCCGACAGCCCGGTGTCGCGGGTGGCCAGCGGGCGGCGGCCGTTGAGCTCGTCGATGAGCAGCTGGCGGCGGGAGTCGCGGGACAGGGCGTTGTAGTCGACCTCGCCGACGCGGCGGTACAGCTGGGCCAGCACCTCGTGGTGGGCGTCGGCGTGCTCGCGCACGTCCAGCGTGGCCAGCTGCAGGCCGAACGCCGACAGGGTGCGGATCGCCGAGGCCAGCTTGCCGGTCGCGGCGAGCTGGCCGCCGTTGCGGGCCAGGGACGCGCGCATGAGCTCGAGGTCGGCGATGAGCTCGGCGGTGCCGAGGTAGTCGCGGCCCGGCTTGTGCGGCGTGCCCGTGGCCAGGCGCTGGCGGGTGTGGCCGAGCTTCAGGCGGATGCAGCGCAGCTTGAGGCGGTACGACTCCTCCATGTTGACCCGGCGGTAGCGGGCCGGCAGCTCCGGGAGGTTGTCGAGGTCGGCCGCGAGGCTCGCCGAGAGGTCCAGCGAGACGCCGCGCAGGCGCTTGGAGACCGAGATCTCGTCGATGAGCGTGTCGACGACGCCCTCGGCCATGCGGATGCCGTACTCGTGCTGGATCAGCAGCACGTCCCGGGTGACCGCCGGGGTGACGAACGGGTTGCCGTCGCGGTCGCCGCCGATCCACGAGCCGAAGCTCAGCGGGCGGGCGGTCGGCGGCAGCTGTACGCCGAGATCGCGCAGCGTCTCGTAGAGGTCGTCGAGCACCTGCGGGGCCGCGCCCTCGGCCAGGTCGGCGAGGTAGTAGACCGCGTTGCGGGCCTCGTCGCTGGGCTCCGGGCGCTCCAGGCGCAGCTCGTCGGTCTGCCACAGCAGGTCGAGCACCTCGGCCAGGCGCCGGTCGGTGCGCGCGGTGCGGGTCTTGTCCGGCTCCAGCGAGCCGTCCAGCGCGGTCGCCACGGCCTCGGCGTCGAGCTCGTCGCCCACGGCGCGCAGCTTGGTCAGCACCGAGCGGCGGGAGGCCTCGGTCGGGTGCGCGGTGAAGACCGGGCGCACGGCCAGCTTCGAGGCGATCTGGCCGATCTCGCGCACGCCCACGCCGCGGTCCGCGATGAGCTTCGCGGCGCGTTCGAGCCAGCCGCCCTCGCGGACGCGAATCCGGCGCAGCTCGCGCGCGCGGTGGACCTGCTCGGTGATGTTGGCGAGGTGGAAGTAGGTCGAGAAGGCCCGCGCCAACTGCGTGCCCGTCACCACGTCGAGCCCGTGCAGCCGCTCGGCGGCCGCCTCCGGGTCGGTGCGCACCAGCGCGCGCACTTCCTCGACGAGATCGAGCAGCTGCTGGCCGTCCTGGCGGACCAGGCTCTGGCCGAGCAGCGAGCCGAGCCGGCGGATGTCCGCCCGCAGGGCGGCGTCAGCGGCGTCGTCGGACATGTGTCCCCTCCAAGTTGCGGTCGGCTTCAGGCGACTCGGGGCGGGGACGGCGCTGTCCGATTTCATCGGCATCGTATCGGCTCCGTCGTCGGCCCGTGCCGTTCCGGTGAGCCATGTCTCGGTTTCTGTCATACCCTCCGGATAGGGTTGAACCCGCATCGACCACCCCCGCCCGAATCTCGGCGCGGGGCTGTTTGCCGTGCAGATTGGGTGCAAAACGCCATGAAGCTCGCCGGTCTCACCGACGCCGTCCTCGCCGATCCGGCCCTCGCCCGCGCGCGCGACCTCGCCCGCGCCGGGCACAGCGACCAGGTCGACCTGACCGGGCCGCCCGCCCTGCGCGCCTTCGTCGCGGCCGCCGTCGCCGGCGAGCGCCCCGTCCTGGCCGTCACGGCCACCGGGCGCGAGGCCGAGGACCTGGCCGCGGCGCTGACCTGCCTGCTGGAGCCGGACACGGTCGCCGTCTACCCGTCGTGGGAGACGCTGCCGCACGAGCGCCTCTCCCCCCGCTCCGACACCGTCGGGCGGCGGCTGTCGGTGCTGCGCCGCCTGGCCCACCCGACCGCCGAGGCGCCCCGGCCCCGGGTCGTCGTGGCACCGGTCCGCTCGGTGCTCCAGCCGCAGCTCAAGGGCCTGGGTGACCTGGAGCCGATCGAGCTGCGCCAGGGCGGCTCGGCCGACCTCGACGCGCTCACGGTGCGCCTGGCCGAGCTGGCCTACGCCCGCGTCGACCTCGTCACCAAGCGGGGCGAGTTCGCGGTGCGCGGCGGCATCCTCGACGTCTTCCCGCCGACCGAGGAGCACCCGCTGCGGGTCGAGTTCTGGGGCGACGAGGTCGAGGAGATCCGCTCGTTCGCCGTCGCCGACCAGCGCACCATCGAGAAGGTCGAGCGGCTGTTCGCCCCGCCCTGCCGGGAGCTGCTGCTCACCGACGAGGTCCGCGACCGCGCCCGGGCGCTGTCCACCGACCACCCGCAGCTCGCGGAGATGCTCGACAAGCTCGCCGGGGGCATCCCGGTCGAGGGCATGGAGTCCCTCGCGCCGGCGCTGCTCGGCGGCACCGACTCGCTCGAGCTGGTGCTGCACTGCATGCCCGAGGGCACGCACGTGCTGCTCTGCGACCCCGAGCGCATCCGCACCCGGGCCCACGACCTGGTGCGCACCAGTGACGAGTTCCTGGAGGCCAGCTGGGCCGCGGCCGCCGTGGGCGGCAAGGCGCCGATCGACCTCGGCGCGGCGGCCTTCCGCCACCTGGGAGACGTCCGGGCCGCGGCGGCCTCGCTGGGGCAGCCGTGGTGGTCGCTGAGCCCGTTCGCCGCGACGCCCGATTCGGCGCTGCCCGCCGAGCCCTGGCAGGACGCGGCCCCGGCGGTCGCCGTCTCGGACGACGCCGTCTCGATCACGCTCGCCGCGCAGGCCGTGCCGCTCTACCACGGCGAGACCGCCCGGGTCGTCGACGACCTCAAGCGCCTCACCGGCGACGGGTGGCGGGTCGCGCTGGTGTTCGAGGGCACCGGGCCCGCCCAGCGCGCCGCCGAGGTGCTGCGCGGCTCCGACCTCGGCGTCTCCTTCGCCGAGGCGATCCCGGCCGCGCCCGCCGCCGGCCTCATCACGGTCGCCACCGGCTCGCTCGAGCTCGGGTTCCTCGACGAGGGCGCCAAGCTCGCGGTCATCACCGGCACCGACATCTCCGGCGGCCGGGGCGCGTCCACCAAGGACATGCGCAAGATGCCCAGCCGCCGGCGCAACCAGATCGACCCGCTGGAGCTGCGCGCCGGGGACTACGTGGTGCACGAGCAGCACGGCATCGGCCGCTACGTGGAGATGGTCCAGCGCACGGTCAACGGGGCCGACCGCGAATACCTCGTCATCGAATACGCGGCGTCCAAGCGCGGCCAGCCCGGCGACCGGCTCTTCGTCCCCACCGACCAGCTCGACCAGCTGTCGCGCTACGTCGGCGGCGAGGCGCCCACGCTGCACAAGATGGGCGGCTCGGAGTGGCAGAAGGCCAAGTCGCGGGCGCGCAAGGCGGTGCGGGAGATCGCCGCCCAGCTCATCCAGCTCTACGCGGTCCGGCAGAACTCGCAGGGCCACGCGTTCGGCCCCGACACGCCGTGGCAGCGCGAGCTCGAGGACGCCTTCCCCTACCACGAGACCCCCGACCAGCTCGCCGCGATCGAAGAGGTCAAGGGCGACATGGAGAAGGCGGTGCCGATGGACCGCCTGATCTGCGGCGACGTCGGCTACGGCAAGACCGAGATCGCGGTGCGGGCGGCGTTCAAGGCGGTGCAGGACGGCAAGCAGGTCGCCGTGCTCGTCCCCACGACGCTGCTGGCCCAGCAGCACTTCAACACGTTCTCCGAGCGGGTCTCGCAGTTCCCGGTCGAGGTGCGGCAGCTGTCGCGGTTCCAGACGCCCACGGAGACGAAGCTGACGATGGAGAAGGTCACCGACGGCACCGTCGACATCGTCATCGGCACCCACCGGCTGCTGCAGACCGCGACCCGGTTCAAACAGCTCGGCCTCGTGATCGTCGACGAGGAGCAGCGCTTCGGCGTGGAGCACAAGGAGTTCCTCAAGCAGCTGCGCGCCTCCGTCGACGTGCTCACCATGTCGGCGACCCCGATCCCGCGCACCCTGGAGATGGCGATCACCGGCATCCGCGAGATGTCCACGATCGCCACCCCGCCGGAGGAGCGCCACCCGGTGCTCACGTTCGTCGGCGCCCAGGACGACAAGCAGGTGGCCGCGGCCATCCACCGCGAGCTGCTGCGCGACGGGCAGGTCTTCTACCTGCACAACCGCGTCGAGTCGATCGAGCGGGCGGCGCGGCGGCTGCGGGAGCTGGTGCCCGAGGCGCGGGTCGCGGTCGCGCACGGCCAGATGACCGAGGAGGCCCTCGAGAAGATCATGGTGGGGTTCTGGGAGAAGGAGTACGACGTCCTCGTCTGCACCACGATCGTGGAGAGCGGCATCGACATCCCCAACGCCAACACCCTGATCGTCGAGCGCGCCGACCTGCTCGGCCTCGCCCAGCTGCACCAGATCCGCGGCCGGGTGGGCCGCGGGCGCGAGCGGGCCTACGCCTACTTCCTCTACCCGCCGGACAAGCCGCTGACCGAGCACGCCCACGAGCGGCTGGCGACGATCGCGCAGCACACGGAGCTCGGCGCGGGTATGTACGTGGCGATGAAGGACCTCGAGATCCGCGGCGCGGGCAACCTGCTGGGTGGCGAGCAGTCCGGGCACATCGAGGGCGTGGGCTTCGACCTGTACGTGCGGATGGTCGGCGAGGCGGTCCAGCAGTTCAAGGGCGAGCGGCCCGAGGAGGAGGAGCCGGACGTCAAGATCGACCTGCCGGTCGACGCGCACCTGCCGCTGGAATACATCGCGGCCGAGCGGCTCCGGCTGGAGATCTACCGCAAGATCGCGGGGGCCAAGGACGACGTGGCGCTGGACGAGATCGTGGCGGAGATGAAGGACCGCTACGGCGAGCCCCCGCTGCCCGTCGCGAACCTCCTGGCCGTCGCGCGCTTCCGGTTCCTGGCCCGCTCCTACGGGCTGACGGACGTGTCGCTGCAGGGCAAGCACGTGCGGTTCGGGCCGCTCGCGCTGCCGGACTCCAAGCAGATGCGGCTCAAGCGGCTCTACCCGGAGGCCGTCTACAAGGTCGCGGCCGACACGGTCTCGCTGCCCCGGCCGTCGACGCGCCGGGTCGGCGGCGAGCCGATGCGGGACACGCAGCTGCTGGACTGGGCGGCCGAGCTGCTCAAAACGGTCCTGGGCGAACCCGCGTCGCTCCGGGCCGCGGCCAACACTGCGTGAGAGGCTGCTGCACTATGCGTGTTCGTCGCCTCGCCGGCGTGGTCGCCCTGGCCCTGGCCGCCGGCTCCGCCCTGGCCGCCTGCCGTTCCCAGCCGGACGTCGCCGTCTACGTCGGCGAGCGCCAGGTCTCCGCGGCCTCGGTCGACGCGATCGTGAAGAGCGTCAACGACGAGGCCGACCGGCGCATCGCCGCCTTCGCCGAGGCCCACGCGAAGAACCCGGGCACCCTGCCGCCGCCGCTCGTGCGCACCAACGGCACCGAGGTCGTGTCCCTGATCGTGCTCGCCGACCTCGGCAAGCGGGTCATCGCCGAGCGCGGCCTGAGCGCGCGGACGGCCCCGGTCGACACGATCGCGGAGACCTTCGGGATGTCGCCGTCGGACCCGTACGTGGTGCTGTGGACGGAGTACCTGAGCGGCCTGCAGTCCGTGGCCGCGGCCGAGCAGGCGCGGCCGCTCACCGACGAGGAGGCCGACCGGCTCTGGGAGGCCGGCGGGGCGGACGCGGACGTCGACTACGACGAGGCCACGCACCACTTCAAGACCCAGATCAGCCTGGGCCCGCTGTTCTCGGCCCAGCAGCGGCTGGCCGGAGCCCTGGACGCGGCGAACGTGTCGGTGAACCCGCGGTACGGCCCGGTGGTCATGCCCGTGGTCTTCGAGGGCAAGCACCTTGACGTAGGGTTCCCCTCCGAGAAGGACATGCTTCCGGAGGAGGGCTGACGGCGGTGTCGGGCAGCGTGGTCCTGCTGGTGACGTCCCCCCGGCTGCCGGCGGGCGTCCTGACCGCCGAGGCCTGGGACCTGGTGCGCGCGCACCCCGTGTTCACCGCCGCCGC
This sequence comes from Dactylosporangium thailandense, assembly GCF_059739745.1. NCBI lineage: Bacteria > Bacillati > Actinomycetota > Actinomycetes > Micromonosporales > Micromonosporaceae > Dactylosporangium > Dactylosporangium thailandense. The sequence continues at coordinate 10,734,985 of NZ_AP029195.1, read as the reverse complement.
GACCCCGCAGTCCGACGCCCTGGTGGCCGCGGGCGCCTCGGTGTCCGTGCTGACCTCCGCCTTCGTCGACACCTTGCTGACCGCTGTGTCCGCCCACGGCACCGTGGTGTGGCTGGCCGCGCCGGACGGCGACGAGGACCTGGCCCGGGAGCTGGGCCTCCGCCTGGCCCGCGAACCCGGTCTGGCCGCCTTGGAGCTCGTGTACGGCTCGTGGGATCCCCCGGGCGCGCGCCTCCTCGACGTGGTGACCGTGATGGATCGCCTGATGCACCCGACCCACGGCGACGCCTGGAAGCGGGCCCAGACGCACGAAAGCCTGGCGCCGTTCCTGCTGGAGGAGTCCTACGAGCTCTTCGACGCCATCGCTTCCGGGGATTCGCCCGCCGTGCGCGAGGAGCTCGGCGATGTGCTCCTGCAGGTGGTGCTGCACGCCCGCCTGGCCGAGGAGACGTCGGACTTCACGATCGACGACGTGGCCGGCGACCTGGTAGCCAAACTGATCCGGCGCAACCCGCACGTGTTCGCGGACACGGAGGTGGGCGGCATCGACGAGATCATCGCGAACTGGGAGCAGATCAAGAAGGCGGAGAAGGCCCGGGGCTCGGTCGTGGACGGCGTCGCGTTGTCGCAGCCGGCGCTGGCCCTGGCCGCGAAGCTCCTGCAGCGCGTCGCCCGCGCGAACCTGGACGTTGCCCTGCCACCGCCCACTTCCCTGGGCGGCCGGCTGTTCGCGGACGTGGCTGCTTCGTCGGAGGACGCGGAGACGGCGCTGCGGGCGGCGGCCTTGGCGTACATGGAGTCCGTACGCGCAGCCGAGCGCGGCCGATGACACTGGGTTTCCGACGGTTGCTCTGCGTGTTCGGCCCGGAGATCGATTAGGTCGAGCGGGTTACGCTTGAGGTGTAAATCGGAACGCCCGGCCGAGGCAGATTCTGCAATTTCTTGAATGTGCGGGCCGGTCTTGTCGATGGCCTTTCCTTTCCTTTCCTTTCCTGGCCTGGCCTGGCCTGGTCGATCAAAGCAGGCCGAGGAGTCGCTCGGCTTGCTGGTCGAGGGTGCCGGGTGGGTTGCGGTGTTCGGCGGGGCCGCCGGGGCGGAGCGCGTGCAGCCAGAGGATGGCGTAGAGCCGGCGCGCGTCGAGTAGTCGGTCGCCGTCGAACATGGGGGAGGAACTTGGTCCAGTCAGCGCGTCGAGGCGTCTTCGAAGTCGACGATCCGGATCCGCTGCCCGTCCCACAGGTAGTTGGCGAGGCTCGGGTCGGCGTGGCCCAGCACGGTGTTGCCGGCGGGGCCGAGGCGAAGGCCGGCCAAGAAGGACCGGGCCGCGCGGGCGGCCTCGCCCGCTGGGCCCGGCAGGTCCAGACCGGCCATGCGCTCGGTCACCAGCGCGTGGATCTCGGCGGGCGGGTAGGCCGACGCACGGTGCTGACCAGCATTGGCGCAGCGACGCGGGCCAACGCGGCTTGCTGATCGGTGTCCAGGTCGCCGGTCAGTGGGGTGCCGGGCAGCGCATCCAAGTCGGCGTCGTTCGGCTCGGGCACCAGGTCGGGATGTTGGGCGTGTACCCGGTGCAGCACGGCCTACTCCCGGAGGTGTTCGCCGCGTGACCACGACACGTAGCGCTATTCACGGGTTGGGTCCTGATCGGTCTTGCGCCGGGATGGTCGCCTTGATCCCACGGTGACGCAGGTGCCGGCGGTTCGCGCGGGACTGTCCGCGCGCTGCCCAGCGGTCACGAGGGCATGGTCGGCGGGCTCCTGTTCGACCCGCCCGGCGGCTTGTGCCGCAGGTCATCGTCGCGGCGGGCGTCGGCGGTGGGGCTGACGGTCCAGGCGATCAGCCCGGCCGCGTCAGCACAGGCCCGCGGCCCGGTGACGACTCGCTGCCGGACACCGGCACGCTGCCACCCGGACCCACCGCCCGACGCCGCAGACCACGGGCGTAGCGGAAGATGTCAGCGCCAGGAGTCCCGCCGCCGACGCGCGTTGATGTTCGCGTCTCGTGCGTGGAGGGCCTCGGTGATGTCGGAGGTTCGCCCTCGTTGCCGCAGGACCGGCATGAGCGCACGCAGGGGCGGGATGATGCGGTACTCGGCGAGGCGCCGCTGGTGCACGACTCGCGCGTCGCGCACGGCCGCGGGGGCGTAGACGCGAACCTGCTGGACGGAGCAGCCCGCCCGCCGGGCCACGCCGGCGGTGCGCAAGGGGCGATGAGGGTTCGCATCGCCGGCGTCGAGCCTCCGTGATCCAAGGTCGGGACGTGATCGTCCTGCGGCCGCAGCCCGGCGACGAGTCACCCGAGATCAGCCGGGGCGTTGCGTTCTGCTCCCGTCGACGCAGCTGTTCGCCACGATCGTGACGAAGGACTATCCCGACGAACCCGCCTCCGGCCTGGACGAGCCGGGCGCCTTCCGGCTCGACATCGCCGTGCCCAAAGCCGAGTTCGCGCGAGTCTCCGCACGACGCCCATGCCCGCGACATCCGGTCTACGGCGGCGCGGGCATGCATCGGGCGGCGCGCGTCCTGAGCGAGGACGGGGATCAGGCTCGGTGGGCCGGGCGGCGGGTCAGGCGGTAGTGCAGCGAGCGGGCCAGCAGTGCGGCGGCGAAGGGGGCGTCCTCGCGGAGATAGCGGCGGGCCAGGCGCCGGGGCTCGCGGGCCAACCGGTCCAGCCACTCGAGGCCGGCCTTCTGCATCGCCGGGCGGGCTCGCTGAACGTCTCCGGCCACGAAGTTCACCGCCGCGCCGCAGCCCAGGAACCAGGTCGCGGGCAGGGACCGGCGCAGGGACGCGATCAGGTGCTCCTGGCGGGGGAAGCCGATGCCGACGTACACCATCTGGGGTTCGGCCTCGATGACGCGCGCGCAGACGTCGCGTAGCTGGGTTCGGTTGCGGTCGAAGCCGAACGGGGGGCAGTGGGCGCCGGCGATCTGCAGGCCCGGGCACTCCTCGGCCAGGCGGGCGGCCGCGCGGTGAGCGCCGTCCTTCTGCGCGGAATCCGCGGGAGTGCCGCCCAGCACGAAGACGCTGCCGCCCTGGCTCGCCAGGCCCCGCGACAGCGACCAGATCAGGTCGGAGCCGGGCACCCGAGCGGGTAGCGCCCGGCCCGCCAGGCGCGCCGCCCAGACCAGGGGGGCGCCGTCGGCCACCACCAGGTCGGCCGCGCTCAGTTGGGCTCGCAGGGCGGCGTCTCGGGCCACCTTGCGCAGGATGTCCACGTTCGGGGTCACGATCCAGCCGCCCCGGCCCCGCTTCAGGGCGCTGAGGACGCGTGTGACCACCTCGGACTCCGTTACCGGGTCGATGGGCAGGCCGCCGACCGGTACTCGACGGGTGTGGGAGTAGCTGCGCAGCATCGTTCGTCCGCGATTCCTCGTTAGACCTACCAGATGCCAGCGAAACTGGCATATCCACCAAAACGACCAAGGAGGGCGCTTTGGTACGCGTTCTGTTCCTCGGAGGGCTTGGGCGCAGCGGCACCACGCTGCTCGAACGCCTGCTGGGGGAACTGCCCGGCGTGGTACCGCTCGGGGAGGTCGTGCACCTCTGGGAGCGCGACATCGCCGGCGACGAGCGCTGCGCGTGCGGCGACCACTTCTCGGAGTGCGGGTTCTGGCAGGCCGTCGGGGAGAAGGCGTTCGGCGGGTGGCAGCACGTCGATGTGTGGCGGGTGCTCGCACTGCGCCACGCCGTCGAGCGCACGCGGCACATTCCGCGGCTCGCCAGTGTGCGGATGAGTCCGGCGCACCGGCTGCTCGTCGAGGAGTACGCCGACTGGTACGCCCGCCTCTACGAGGCCGCCGCGATCGTCTCCGGGGCCGATGTGCTCGTCGACTCCTCCAAGCACGCCGCGCTGGCCTACTGCCTTCGGTTCGCGCCGAGCATCGACCTGCGCGTCGTGCACATGGTCCGGGACAGCCGAGGGGTGGCCTACTCCTGGACGAAGAAGGTCTCGCGGCCGGAGACCGACAATGCCGAGGAGATGACGCGGTACTCCCCCGGCCGCTCGGCCCTCCTGTGGAACGCGCACAACGTGGCGTTCTCGGCACTGCACCGCTGCGGGGTGCCGGTGCAGCGGGTGCGGTACGAGGAGCTGCTCGACCGCCCCGAGGACACCCTGCGCGATTTGTCGCGATTTATCGAGATAAAGCCGGGTGACCTGCCGTTCCTGGCCGGCAACACCGCCACCCTCGGCGCCTGTCACAGCGCCGCCGGCAACCCGATGCGCTTCACCGTCGGGCCGGTGCCCCTGCGCCGCGACGACGCCTGGCGCACGTCCCTGCCCGGCCGGCAGCGGCGGGTCGTGAGCGCGCTGACCGCCCCCCTGCTCGGCGCATACGGCTACCGGGGCGCCCGATGAGCGCGCCCGCCGGCCACACAAGCTCAACGAGCGCGGCCGGGCATTGGCCGAGCGTCGGCGTCATCATTCCCACGCGCAACCGGCCCGAGCTGCTGCGCCGCGCGGTGGCCGGGATCGTCGCCCAGGACTACCCCGGGCCGGTACGCACCATCGTGATCTTCGACCAGCACGACCCGGACGCGAGCCTGTGCCGCGGGGGTGAGCGCCCGCTCGACGTGCTGCCCAACCTGCGCAAGCCCGGGCTGGCCGGTGCGCGCAACACGGGCATCGTCGCGCTCGACACCGACCTGGTGGCGTTCTGCGACGACGACGACGTGTGGCTGCCGACGAAGCTGCGCCGCCAGGTGCACGCGCTGCAGCAGCGGCCGCAGGCCGAGTTCTGCACGTCGGCGATCGAGGTGGAGTTCGCCGACCGGCTCACGCCGCGGCTGGCGGGCGCCTCGCTGGTCGGGCTGGACGACCTGGTCCGCTCGCGGATGTCGATGCTGCACTCCTCGACGTTCCTGGTGCGGCGCGCCGCGTTCGCCGCCGACGAGATGGGGCTGGTCGCCGAGGACGCGCCCGGCAGCCAGAACGAGGACTGGGACCTGCTGCTGCGGGCGGTCAAGCGCGGCGAGATCGTGCACGTCGACGACCCGCTGGTGCGGGTGCTGTGGGGGCGCTCGTCGCTGTTCGCCTACGAGTACGGGACGAAGATGGCCTCGCTGCGCTGGATGATGACCCGCCACCCCGAGATCGCGGCGTCGACGACCGGGGCCGGCCGCGTGTACGGGCAGCTCGCCTGCTGGTCCGCGGCGACCGGCAACCGCCGGGACGCGTGGCGCTGGACGAAGGCGGCGATGCGCTCGAACTGGCGGGAGCCGCGCGCCGCGATCGCCCTCGCGGCCGTGACCGGCGTGGTCAAGGTCGAAAGCGTGCTCGGGGCCCTGCACCGGAGGGGTCGCGGCATCTAGGCTGCGTATCCATGAGGCTTCACGTTCGCGTGCACGGGGAGGGCCTCGAGGGGGTGCCGTTCCTGCTCGTGCACGGGCTGTCGTCGAACGCCCGGCTGTGGGACAGGGTGGCCGCGCACCTGGTGGCGGCGGGGCACCCGGTCCACGCGGCCGACCTGCGGTCGCACGGGGAGTCGCCGAGCCCGCCCGACGGGTACGACACCGCGACCGCCGCCGACGATCTCGCGGAGCTGGGCCTGCCGCCGGCGATCGTGGCGGGGCAGTCGTGGGGCGGCAACGTGGTGGTACAGCTGGCGGCCCGTCATCCCGAGCGCGTGCGCGCCCTGGCCCTCGTCGACGGCGGGTGGATCGACCTCGCGGCGCAGTTCCCGAGCTGGGCGGCGTGCGAGGAGCGGCTGCGGCCGCCGGACGTGAGCGGCCTGACCGCGACGCGGCTGCGGGCGCGGCTGCGGGCCGCGCACCCGGACTGGGAGCCGTGGGCGATCGAGGCGACGGTGAGCAACCTGCACGTGCACCCGGACGACTCGCTGAGCCGGCGGCTGCCCGTGCCCGAGCACATGCGGATCGTGCGGAGCATGTGGGACGACCCGCCGCAGCCGTACTTCCCGCGGATCGCCGTCCCCGTGCTCGCCATCCCGGCCGGCTCGCACACGCCCGACCTGACCGGTCTCGCCGACGTGAAGCTGCGGCCGTATCCGGGCGCGGACCACGACGTGCACGCCCAGCACCCCGCGTCCGTCGCGGCCGACCTGCTGAGCCTCGCATGAGCGGGCTGCTGGTGATCATGGGCTCGGGCGAGACCGCGCCGACGATGGTCAAGCCGCACCGCGAGATCTTCCGGCGCTGCGGGCACCGGCCGGCGGTGCTGCTCGACACGCCGTACGGCTTCCAGGAGAACGCCGACGACATCTCGGCCAAGGCCGTGAAGTACTTCGCCGACAGCACGGGCCGCGCGCTCTCGGTCGTCAGCTGGCGCAGCACGCCCGCGGCCGGCCTGCCGCTCGAACGGGCGCTGAGCGGCCTGCGCGAGGCCGGCTGGCTCTTCGCGGGGCCGGGCAGCCCCACCTATGCGCTGCGGCAATGGTCGGAGACGCCCTTCCCAGGTGTACTGGCTGAGGTCCTCGCGGCCGACGGCGTGGTCTGCTTCGCCTCGGCCGCGGCGCTGACCCTCGGCTCGCACACGATCCCGGTGTACGAGATCTACAAGGCCGGCAGCGACCCGCACTGGGTGCCCGGGCTGGACCTGTTCCACCAGGTGACCGGGCTGCCCGCGGTGCTGATCCCGCACTACGACAACGCCGAGGGCGGGCACCACGACACGCGCTTCTGCTATTTGGGCGAGCGCCGCCTGGCCCGGCTGGAGCCGCTGCTGCCGCCCGAGGCGTTCATCATCGGCATCGACGAGCACACCGCGGGGCTGTTCGACCTCGGCGCGCGCACGGTGACGGTGGTCGGCAACGGCGGGCTGACCCTGCGCCGGGGCGGCCGCTCGCAGCGCTGGCCGGCCGGCACGACACTGCCCTTCTCGGTCTTCACCGGTCTCCCCGAGGCGGACTTCACGCCCGAGGCTCCCGCCGTCGTGCGGGAGCCGCCGCCGCCCACCTCGCTGGCCGCCTCGACGCAGGCGGCGACGGGCAGGTTCGACGCATGCCTGGCGGCCCGCGACCCGGACGGCTGCGTGGCCGCGGCCCTGGAGCTGGAGCAGGCGCTGCAGGACTGGATCGCGGACACGGACGTGTCCGACGAGCGCGAGCAGGCCCGGGCGGCGCTGCGGGGGATGCTGGTGCGGCTCGGCTCGCTCGCGGGCCCGGACCGCTTCGGTCCCCTGGTCACGGCCCTGGTCGCGCTGCGCACGGAGGCCCGCACGGCGAAGCACTGGGCCCTGAGCGACTCCCTCCGCGACGTCCTGGCCGACGCGGGCGTGACGATTCGGGACACTCCGACCGGCCCGTCGTGGTCCGCACGATAAGTCGGGCACTCCGTGCCGCGACTTATCGGACATTTCGCGATATAGCGTTATCCTGCCAGCTCAGGGCCCGACTTCGAGCCCACCCAAGCCATGCAGTACGCTCGTACTGCTAAGCGTGGACAGCGCGAGAGGAGCGCCCGGCCGATGGCGAAGATCAAGGTAAACAACCCTGTCGTCGAGCTCGACGGCGACGAGATGACCCGGATCATCTGGAAGCAGATCCGCGAGCAGCTGATCCTGCCCTACCTCGACGTCGATCTGAAGTACTACGACCTGTCGATCGAGTACCGCGACCAGACCGACGACCAGGTCACGGTCGACGCCGCGAACGCCATCAAGCAGCACGGCGTCGGCGTGAAGTGCGCCACGATCACGCCGGACGAGGCGCGGGTCGAGGAGTTCTCGCTCAAGAAGATGTGGCGCTCCCCGAACGGCACCATCCGCAACATCCTCGGCGGCGTGGTCTTCCGCGAGCCGATCATCATGTCGAACGTGCCGCGCCTGGTCCCCGGCTGGACCAAGCCGATCATCATCGGCCGCCACGCCCACGGCGACCAGTACAAGGCGACCGACTTCGTGGTGCCCGGCCCGGGCAAGGTCACGGTGACCTACACGCCGGCCGACGGCGGCGCCCCGATGGAGTTCGAGGTCGCCAACTTCCCCGGCGGCGGCGTCGCGATGGGGATGTACAACTACGACGACTCGATCCGCGACTTCGCCCGCGCCTCGCTGCGCTACGGCCTCGACCGCGGCTACCCGGTCTACCTGTCGACCAAGAACACGATCCTCAAGGCCTACGACGGCCGCTTCAAGGACCTGTTCGCGGAGATCTTCGAGACCGAGTTCAAGGACGAGTTCGCGAAGGCCGGCATCACCTACGAGCACCGGCTCATCGACGACATGGTCGCCGCGGCGCTGAAGTGGGAGGGCGGCTTCGTGTGGGCCGCCAAGAACTACGACGGCGACGTGCAGTCCGACACCGTCGCGCAGGGCTTCGGCTCGCTCGGCCTCATGACCAGCGTGCTGATGACCCCCGACGGCAAGACCGTCGAGGCCGAGGCCGCCCACGGCACCGTCACCCGGCACTACCGGCAGTGGCAGAAGGGCGAGAAGACCTCGACGAACCCGATCGCGTCCATCTTCGCCTGGACGCGCGGCCTGGCCCACCGCGGCAAGGTCGACGGCACGCCCGAGGTGACCAACTTCGCCAACACCCTGGAGCAGGTCTGCGTCGACACCGTCGAGGGCGGCCAGATGACCAAGGACCTGGCCCTGCTGATCTCGCGCGACGCCCCGTGGCTGACCACGGACGAGTTCATGAACGCGCTGGACCAGAACCTCGCGAAGCGCCTGAGCGCCTAGTTTTTCCGCGAACGGCCCCGCCGCCCGATGGGTGGCGGGGCCGTTTCGTATCAGGCCTGACGCTCGGCCAGCTCCACGACGTTGGCCAGGAGCATCGCGCGGGTCATCGGCCCGACGCCGCCCGGCATCGGGGCCAGGAAGCCGGCCACCTCGGCCACGTCGGGCGCCACGTCGCCGACCAGCCGCGCCTTGCCGGACTCGTCCACGACGCGGGTCACGCCCACGTCGAGCACCGCCGCGCCCGGCTTGACCATGTCCCGGGTGAGCAGCCCGGCCGAGCCCGCCGCGACGATCACGATGTCGGCGTCGCGGGTGTGCGCGGCCAGGTCCCGGGTGCCGGTGTGGCACAGGGTCACGGTGGCGTTCTCCGTCTTGCGGGTGAAGATCAGCCCGAGCGGCCGGCCCGCCGTCGTCCCGCGCCCGATCGCGGTGATCTCGGCGCCGTTGATCGGCACGTCGTACCGCCGCAGCAGCTGCACGATGCCGTTGGGCGTGCACGGCAGCGGGGCCGGGATGTTCAGCACGAGCCGGCCCAGGTTGGTCGGGTGCAGCCCGTCGGCGTCCTTGCCGGGGTCGATGAGCTCCAGGAGGCGCTGCTCGTCGAGGCCGGGCGGCAGGGGCAGCTGCACGATGTACCCCGTGCACGCCGGATCCTCGTTCAGCTCCCGCACCGCCGCCTCGACCTCGTCCTGGGTCGCGGTCGCGGGCAGGTCGCGGCGGATCGAGGCGATGCCGACCTCGGCGCAGTCGCGGTGCTTGCCCGCCACGTACGCGTGCGAGCCCGGGTCGTCGCCCACGAGCACGGTGCCCAGGCCGGGCGTGATGCCCCGGGCCGTGAGCGCCGCCACCCGCACGCGCAGCTCGTCCTTGATGGCGGTCGCGGTCGCCTTACCGTCGAGAATCGTTGCCGTCACGGGACCCGAGTCTGCCATTAGAGTGCAGGGCGTGCTGCTTCGGCGCGGGGTTGTCGCCCTCCTCACCTTGTTCGTCCTCACGGCGTGCGGCGACGACGCGGCCCCGCAGCCGATGGTGGGCCAGCCGTCGGGCGGGCAGAGCCAGGGCCGCCAGGTCGACGACGGCTCGGCCGGTCTGGCCGGCAAGGGCGCCTCGGCCGCGCCCGGGAACACCGCGGACCAGGCCACGAAGGCGCTCGCGTTCGTGAAGAAGCAGCCGGGCACCTTCGGCATCGTCGTGCGGGACCGGCAGACCGGGCAGGTCTGGCGGGCCGGGGACACGAAGGCGACGACCTGGACCGCGTCGACCATCAAGCTCGCGATCGCCACCGACCTGCTCGAACGCCAGCAGGCCAAGGCGATCACGCTCGCCGCGGCCGACAGGGCGAACCTCGACAAGGCCCTGATCAACTCCGACAACGACGCCGCCACGGCGCTGTGGAACAAGTTCGACGGGCCCGGCATGCTCGACCGGTTCACGGCGAGGTTCGGCATGGGCGATCTCGCCGTCATCGACGGGTACGACACCTTCTGGCGCAATCTGCGGTGCAGCGCCGAGGATCTGCAGAGCCTGATGACGTACGTGCTGGAGAAGCTCGACGCGACGAGCCGGACGTATCTGGTGACGACGCTGCGGAAGGTCGCGGCCAACCAGCACTGGGGCGTGTGGGCGGCCGGCTCGGCGCTGCGGCCCGGCAACAAGGACGGCTGGGCGGAGAAGCCGGTCGACGGCAAGAACGTCTGGGTGACCCACACCGTCGGGTTCGCGGGCGACGGCGAGCGCTATGTCGTGGCCGCGATGTACGAGCAGAAGCCGGGCGGCACCCTGGAGAAGGGCGCCCACGCGGTCAGCGACGCGGTCGCGACCTACTTCGGGGCCAAGGTGCCCGCCCCCGTCACGCTGCCGTAGCCGGGGGCGGGCCGCCTTCGCTAGTGGAATTCGCTAGTGGAAGAAGTGCCGGGTGCCGGTGAAGTACATCGTCACGCCGGCGGCGTTCGCGGCCGCGATGACCTGGTCGTCGCGGATCGAGCCGCCGGGCTGGACGATCGCCTTCACGCCGGCCGCGATGAGCGCCTCGGGGCCGTCCGGGAACGGGAAGAAGGCGTCGGAGGCGCAGACCGAGCCGGTGACCCGCTCGCCGGCCCGGCTGATCGCCAGGCGCACCGAGTCGACCCGGTTGACCTGCCCCATCCCGACCCCGACGGTCGCGCCGCCGGAGGCGAGCAGGATCGCGTTCGACTTGACCGCGCGCACCGCCCGCCAGGCGAACGCCAGGTCCGCCAGCGTCTCCTCGTCGGCGGCCGAGCCGGTGACGAGGGTCCAGTTCGCGGGGGCGTCGCCGTCGGCGTCGATGCGGTCGGCCGCCTGCACGAGCACGCCGCCGGAGATCTGGCGCTGCTCGGCCGGGGCCGGCGTCCAGACCGGGGCGCGCAGCACGCGCAGGTTCTTCTTGGCGGTCAGCACCTCCGCGGCGCCCTCTTCGTAGGCGGGCGCCACGACGACCTCGGTGAAGATCTCGCTGATCTGCTTGGCCAGGTCGACGGTGACCGGGGCGTTGACGGCGATCACGCCGCCGTAGGCGCTGACCGGGTCGCAGGCGTGGGCCTTGCGGTGCGCCTCGGCCACGTCGGCGCCGACCGCGATGCCGCACGGGTTCGCGTGCTTGATGATCGCGACGCAGGGGTCGGTGAAGTCGTGCGCGGCGCGCCAGGCGGCGTCGGCGTCGACGTAGTTGTTGTAGGACATCTCCTTGCCGCCCAGCTGCTCGGCCTGGGCCAGGCCCGGGGCGGCGGCGGGGTCGGTGTAGAGCGCGGCGGCCTGGTGCGGGTTCTCGCCGTAGCGCAGGGTCGCCGCGTGGCGCAGGGCCGTGCCCGCGAACCGCTGGTCGTCGCGGGCGAACCAGGCGGCCACGGCGACGTCGTACTCGGCGATGTGCGCGAAGGCCTGGCCGGCCAGGGCGCGGCGCTCGTCCAGCGTGAAGCCGCCGTCGGCGACTGCCTGCAGTACCGAATCATAGGAAGCGGGCGACGTGACCACCGCGACGCTCGGGAAGTTCTTGGCCGCGGCCCGCACCATGGCCGGCCCGCCGATGTCGATCTGCTCGACGCATTCGTCGTCCGACGCGCCGGAGGCCACCGTGTCGGTGAACGGGTAGAGGTTGGAGACCAGCAGCTCGAACGGCTCGATGCCGAGCTCGCCGAGCTGGGCGGCGTGGGCCTCCAGGCGCAGGTCGGCCAGCAGCCCGGCGTGCACCTTCGGGTGCAGCGTCTTGACCCGCCCGTCCAGCGTCTCCGGGAAGCCCGTCAGCTGCTCGACCCGGGTGACCGGCAGCCCGAGGGCCTCGATGCGGCCCGCGGTCGAGCCGGTGGAGACGAGCTCGACACCGGCGCCGGCGAGGGCGCGCGCGAGCTCCTCGAGACCGGTCTTGTCGTAGACGCTGATGAGCGCGCGCCTGATGGGACGGCGGTTAGCCACGGCCCAGCCTGACCTTTCGTTCGTTGACGGTCCAGCCTTCGCGCACCATCCGCCCGACCGTGTCGACCAGCTGGCGGCGCTCGGCCACTTTGATCCGCTCCAGCAGCGTGTCCTCGGTGTCGTCGTCGAGGACCGGCACCGCGACCTGCGCGATGATCGCCCCGGTGTCGACGCCGCTGTCGACGAAGTGCAGCGTGGCCCCGGCGAGCTTCACGCCATAGGCGAGGGCGTCGCGGGGCCCGTGCGTCCCGGGGAACGCCGGAAGCAGGGCGTTGTGCGTGTTGACATACCTGCCCTCGTACTCGCCGAGAAACCGCGGCCCGACAAGTTTCATGAACCCGGCGGAGACCACGAGATCCGGCTCGAAGCGCGAGCACTCGGCCAGCAGCGCGGCGTCCCACTCGTCGCGGGTCGCGAAGTCCTTGACCGACGCCACGAAGGTGGGCACGCCGTGACGCTCCGCGCGCGCCAGCCCTTCGATGCCGGGGCGGTCCGCGCCGACCGCGACGACCTCGGCGCCATAGGCCGGGTCGGCGGCCGCGTCGAGCAGGGCCTGCAGGTTTGACCCGGAACCGGACACGAGCACGAGAAGCCGAACGGTCACCGCAAAACTCTATCGACCGGGTCGGCCCTGCTCAGCGGCGGGTCGGCCGCCATTTGCTGACAAACTACGCAAAAGTCTAGCGCGTTACCGATACTCCATCGTTTACCACTGCGAAGAGTTGATCGGTCCAAGTAGGCTGCCGTGGTTCCGTATCCCCTCGGGACTACCCTGGTGCGAACCACCACACAGCGATAGTCCCCAGTCTTAGGAGCCAGAAGTCATGGGCTACCCACCACCGGGCCAGGATCCGTACGGGCAGCAGCCCAACCAGGATCCCTACGGCCAGCAGCCGCAGTACGGTCAGCAGCCCCAGTACGGGCAGCAGCCCGGCTACCAGGACCCGTACGCGCAGCCGCAGCAGCCCGCCTACCAGGACCCCTACGCCCAGCCGCAGCAGCCGGCGTACCAGGACCCGTACGCGCAGCAGCCGCCGGTCTCCGGCCAGCCGTACCCGACCTCGGGCGGGGCGTACCCGACCTCCGGTGGCGCCTACCCGGCCGCCGGTTACCAGGCGCCGTACGGTCAGCCCGCGGGCGGCCAGCCGCAGAACACGCTCGGCCTCGTCGGCATGATCCTGGGCATCGCGGCCATCCCGCTGCTGTGCTGCTTCTCGATCGGTCTGCCGCTCGGTATCGCGGCGGTCGTCGTGAGCTACCTCGGCATGAACAAGGTGAAGCAGGGCCTGGCGAACAACCGGGGTCAGGCGCTCGCCGGTCTCATCTGCGGTGGCGTGGCCGTCGGCCTCTGGGTGATCCTGCTCATCCTGTCGCTGACCCTCAACCTCAGCACCGGCTACAGCTACCCGTAAGCCTTCTCGCAGGGCTTTTCTGAAGGGGCGTGCGGGCTCGGCTCGCGCGCCCCTTTTACGTGTCCGCTTACTCGCGCCAACTCGCGCTAACCGCCCTTACTCGCGTGCCGCCTTCGCCCGCAGGGCGATCTTGGTCGCGGCCGCCGACAGCAGCGTGCTCACTCGCGCGCCGCCTTCGCCCGCAGGGCAATCTTGGTCGCGGCCGCCGACAGCAGCGTGCCGATCGCGACCATGAACATCGCGACGAAGCCGACCGCGCCCGAGTGGGGGCCGACGTCGGTCAGGCCGCCGGAGCCCAGCGAGCCGCTGGCCGCCGCGCTCACCAGCCCGAGCAGCATCCCGGCAACGGGCCCGGCCAGCAGGGCGGCGCCGAGCAGGGCGTACCACGAGCGCCCGGGATCGAGCCGCAGCGACCGGCGGGCCAGCAGCCAGCCCGCGATCAGGGCCGCGAGCAGGGGCAGCCCGAGCAGCAGCGGGGCGTAGCCCGTCGCCGGGGTCGAGGGAAGACCGGCCAGCAGTGGTACGGCGGGCAGGGGCCCCACCGTCACGTGCGCCGCGCTGATGAACGTCTCCGAGCCGATGGTGAAGCCGGGCCCGACCAGGTAGCTGGCGGCCCACGCCGCCACGTCCGGGGCGAAGAACCCGCACACCACCACGAGCCCGACCTGCCCCGCGATGCCCGTGTGGTAGTCGTCGATGATCTGGCTCGCGTCGCCGCCGCTGAACGCGACCGCCATGCCGGTGGTCGCCGCGCCGGCCCCGAGCACCAGCAGCGCGGCGACGGCCCCGGTGCGGGTCGCGTCGCGCAGCACCCGCGGCGTGCGGGCGGCGAGCCGGGCGATGCCGCGGGCCTCGGCGAACGCCCCGAGGGAGCCCGCGACCAGGCCGAAGCCGGCGAACGTGAGCGCGGCGCGGACCGGGGACACGCTGATGCCCTTGTGGCCGGCGATCGTCGCGGCGAGGGCGCCCAGCAGGCCGTACACCACCATGATCCCGATCCCGGCGCGCGTCGCCGGCCATGGGGACCACGGTGTGCCCTTGTGGTGGGCGCGCGCCCCGATCGCGCGGGCCGTGTGCACGCCCGCGCGGTAGACCCGCCACGCGGCGATCGCGGTGAGCCCGAGCGGGGCGAGGCTGATGGGGCCGATGCCGGTTTGCAGCGGTACCCAATGGGCCAGCACCCAACCGGCCAGCCCGAGGCGCAGCACCTGCCCGAGCGGGGCGCCGGAGCTGTCGAGGGCGAAGAGCAGCCAGACCACCAGCAGGGTCGGCAGCAGCGACACCAGGGCCGCCCAGAGGGAGTTGACCACCGCGGCCAGGACCAGCGGGGCACGCCGAGCCGGGCGCTTGGCGGGGTCCTTCCCCCGCACCGCGCGCCGCTGGATCGGCAGCCGGACGGTCTCGCGGTCGGCGAGCCGGGTCTGCGCCCCCTCTTCCGGGTCTTCAGGGGTGGTGGTCGGCATCGCCTTTTACTCTGCCAAAGACCGGACGGCCGGTCACTAACCCCGGCCGTCCGGACCTATGTCTTTACAGGGCGGTGACGATGTCCCGCATGAGGTTCGCCGTCTCCGTGGGGGTCTTGCCCACGGCGACGCCGGCCGCCTCGAGCGCGAGCTTCTTGGCGTCCGCGGTGCCCGCCGAGCCCGAGATGATCGCGCCCGCGTGGCCCATGGTCTTGCCGGGCGGGGCCGTGAAGCCCGCGATGTAGCCGACGACCGGCTTGCGCACGTTGGCCTTGATGAAGTCCGCGGCCCGCTCCTCGGCGTCGCCGCCGATCTCGCCGATCATGACGATCGCCGCGGTCTCCGGGTCCGCCTCGAACGCGGCCAGCGCGTCGATGTGCGTGGTGCCGATGACCGGGTCGCCGCCGATGCCGATGCACGTCGAGAAGCCGATGTCGCGCAGCTCGTACATCATCTGGTAGGTCAGCGTGCCCGACTTGCTCACCAGGCCGATCTTGCCCGGGCCGGTGATGTCGGCCGGGATGATGCCGGCGTTGGACTTGCCCGGGCTGGCGATGCCGGGGCAGTTCGGGCCGATGATCCGGGTCTTGTTGCCGGCCGCCTGGGCGTGTGCCCAGAAGGAGGCCGTGTCGTGCACCGGCACGCCCTCGGTGATGACCACCGCGAGCGGGATCTCCGCGTCGATCGCCTCGATCGCGGCCGACTTGGTGCCGGCCGGCGGGACGAAGATGACGGTGGTGTCGGCGCCGGTCTGCTCCATCGCCTCACGGACGCTGGCGAAGACCGGCAGCTTCGTGCCGTCGAAGTCGACCTGCTGGCCCGCCTTGCGCGGGTTCACGCCGCCGACCACGTCGGTGCCCGCGGCGAGCATGCGCCGGGTGTGCTTGGAGCCCTCGGCGCCGGTCATGCCCTGGACGATGACCTTGCTGGACTCGGTCAGCCATACCGCCATGGTCGTTACACCCCACTCGCTGCGAGCTCGGCGGCCCGGCGGGCCGCGCCGTCCATCGTGTCCACCCGCTCGATCAGCGGGTTGCCGGCCTCGTCGAGGATCCGGCGGCCCTCTTCGGCGTTGTTGCCGTCGAGGCGGACCACGAGCGGCTTGGTGACCGCCTCGCCGCGGTCGGTGAGCAGCTGCAGCGCCTGCACGATGCCGTTGGCGACCGCGTCGCAGGCGGTGATGCCGCCGAAGACGTTGACGAAGACGCTCTTGACGTCGGGGTCGCCCAGCACGATCTCGAGGCCGTTGGCCATGACCTGAGCGCTGGCGCCGCCGCCGATGTCGAGGAAGTTGGCCGGCTTGCTGCCGAGGCCCTCGCCCGCGTAGGCCACGACGTCCAGGGTCGACATGACCAGGCCCGCGCCGTTGCCGATGATGCCGACGTTGCCGTCGAGCTTCACGTAGTTGAGGTTCTTCTCCTTGGCCGCCTGCTCCAGCGGGTCGGCCGCGGCCTTGTCCTCGAGCTCTTCGTGGTCCGGCTGACGGAAGTCGGCGTTGGCGTCTAGCGTGACCTTCGCGTCCAGGCAGAGCACGGTGCCGTCGGTGGTCTTGGCCAGCGGGTTGACCTCGACGAGCGTGGCGTCCTCGGCGACGAACGCCTGCCACAGCTTGACCGCGATCGACACGACCTGGTCGGCGACGTCGGCCGGGAACTTGGCCTGCTCGACGATCTGGCGGGCCAGGGCCTCGTCGACGCCCTTGACGGCGTCGATGGCGACCTTGGCCACCTTCTCCGGGGCGTCGTGCGCGACGGTCTCGATCTCCATGCCACCCGCGACGCTGGCGATGCACAGGAACGTGCGGTTCGCCCGGTCGAGCAGGTAGGAGAAGTAGTACTCCTCGGCGATGTCGGCCGTGGTGGTGACCATCACCTTGTGGACCGTGTGGCCCTTGATGTCCATGCCGAGGATGTTGGTCGCGTGCGTGGTCGCCTCGTCGGCGCCCTCCGCGAGCTTGACGCCGCCGGCCTTGCCGCGGCCGCCGACCTTCACCTGGGCTTTGATGACAACCCGGCCACCGAGTTGTTCGGCGATCGCCCGGGCCTCTTCAGGGGTCTCGGCGACACCGCCGCCCAGCACGGGCAGCCCGTGCTTGGCGAAGAGGGCGCGCCCCTGGTACTCGTACAGGTCCACAGTTGGTCCCGTTCCGTCAACCGTGCCGCCTGCCCCATCGCGAGGACGGCTCAACGATCGCAGCCTAACCAGGCGCGGGCCGTCCGGCTTCGCGCGGGTTCCCGATGTGCCCCATTCCACTCCCTGTGACTTTTCACTTCCGGGGGACACGGGCAGGACCGCGTAACCGCCCCGGCGGAGCGTCGTTGAGAGCAGTGTCGGCCCGCCCACGGGAAACCCGGGGGGCGAGGCCGGCACCAAAAACGGCCGATGCCCTGTCGGTCGAGGGGTGGCGGCGGGGCATCGTGCGATAGAGGGGCCGGACGTGTGAGGGGTGCGTCCGGCCCCTCCCCCTTTTTGCCCATTCCGCGTTGACGTACGCCTATTCGGCGACCAGATTCCCCTGCGCCCATTCCACGATGGACTGCGTCGTCGCGCCCGGGGTGAAGATGGCGGCCACGCCGAGCCGCTGCAGTTCGGGCAGGTCCTCGTCCGGGATGATCCCGCCGCCGAACACGGTGACGTCGGCGGCGCCCCGCTCGGCCAGCAGCTCGATCACCCGGCGGAACAACGTCATGTGCGCGCCCGAGAGCACCGACAGCCCGACGGCGTCGGCGTCCTCCTGGATCGCGGTCTCCACGATCTGCTCGGGGGTCTGGTGCAGCCCGGTGTAGATGACTTCCATGCCGGCGTCGCGCAGCGCGCGCGCCACGATCTTGACGCCTCGGTCGTGCCCGTCGAGGCCAGGCTTGGCGATGACGACGCGGGTCCGCGCGCTCATCCTCACGGTCCTTCCCGGCCGTTCGTGGCGGCCACTGGGTCGAGCCCGCACCGTTGCGGGATCTCAGCCGAAGGTACCGCACGCCGCGCCGCCCATTCCGCGATGCGCCCGCAACGACGACCCGACAATGCGGTTACGCACAATTAACCCGACGGGCTTTTATTCGGCGCGGCGCGCACCACAACTTGTGCGAACGATTCCGGCGTGGCTACCGTGACCTTCGGCTTTCAGCATTCTTGATTTATGTTCACGATTTCTTTGTACTTTGTCCGACTCGGAGGTTCCCGCGTTGCCAGCACGGAACATGCGCGCGAACTACCGTGGCCGCCGCCGCCTCGAGGACCCCCGCAGCCGCTATCTCGCCGTGTTCACGACCGCGCTGGTCGCCTCGGGAATCGTGGCGCTCGGCACCGCCACCACGCTGCCCGAGTCGCACACGGACGGCCTGTCCATGGAGTCGACGGGCAACTACGACGACATCTCCACCCGTTCGGGCGACCGCGCGAGCCGCGGCGACGCCCACAGCACGGTGACGACCGCGAACCAGCCCGCGCCCGACGTGTGGATCCTGCCGCTGCGCAAGTACACGCTGACCTCGTTCTACGGCCAGCGCTGGGGCCGCCTCCACCCCGGCGTCGACCTCGGCGCCGCCCAGGGCACCCCCTTCGTCGCGGTAGCCGCGGGCAAGGTCATCCTGTGCCGCTGGAACGCCGGCTACGGCAACAACGTGATGATCGACCACGGCGACGGCGTCGTGACCGTGTACGGCCATGCCTCCAAGCTCCTCTGCAAGGAGGGCCAGCAGGTCAAGGCCGGCGATCGGCTCGCACTGGTGGGCAACACCGGGCATTCCTTCGGGTCACACCTGCACTTCGAGGTGCGCGAGAACGACAAGCCGATCGAACCGCTCGCCTTCATGCGCGAACACGGCGTGGACATCCAGCGGCACACGGAAGCGATCTATTCGTAAATCCGTTTCGGCTCTCGGCCGCTTTCACGTTTCCACCCCCGCCGAGTCCGCGCCCAAACGCTCCAGGCCTTCACACCACATTCGCACTGACTCTGCTCCTCAGGGCGGCGCACGCAATTCGGCAGCCGACGATTCCGCACACCCGGGGTGCCCACTTCCCTGACCGGATTGAGCCAGCACGACGCTCGCCCGCACCCAGCCGCAGCCCGATCCCCACGCGTCTCGGCCGCCCACGCTCTCCTAGCCGGCCCCGTTCGCGCTTTCTCCCAACCGTGGCCCCGCGGACTCGGCTCCGCGAACTTGGCTCGGCGGACTCGGTTGGTCGTCCGGGTCAACGTGGCTCAGCGCGAACGGCGGTGAAAGTCGGCAAGGGCGTGGAAGGCCTCCTTCGGCTCCCACGCCATGTCCGGATAGGTCGTGCTCCGCGCACCGCGGCGCAGCGTCCGGACGATGCTCAGCGCACTGGCGTCCAGGTCATACCGTGGGTCGGGGTCGTACGGCGCGAGCGGGAAGCTGAAGCTCATCACGAAGGTCCCGGCGACGCCGGCCCGCTCCAGCCGTTCGAGCTGGTCGATGAGCAACGTGGCCTGCGCGTGCTCGTCCCGCAAGCGGACCGTGCGCACCCGGGGCCGGACGAGCCGGCCGACCGTGGGCAGGTGCGCGCCGACCATGCTGATCGGGGTCGCGTTGAAGGTGCCGAGCAGCTCGGGGTTGTCGGCCTCCCGGCAGGCGGCGAACCCCAGTTCGGTGTTCACGACCGGTTTGCCGAGGGCCAGCAGCCGATCCAGCACAACCTCGTAGCGGTCGCCGAACTGACGGTAGAGGTTGACGGCGACGACGTCGAAGAGCTCCCAATCCGGTTTCTCGAACGGCAGTGAGCTGTAGCTGACCGGGCCGTGGAAGCTCCGGCGGACAGCGGCGGCAGCGTCGGCGAGGAAGGCGCGTAGCGGCGGGGTGTGCCGGCCGGAGCGCACCAGCTCGCGCAGCGCGGCCGCCTGCCGGCGCCGGCCGAAGGTGCGGCCGGGCACGATGCCGCGCATAAAGAGGGTCAGCTCGTTGCCGACGTTGAAGGTGAGCTGGTCGGGCCACCGACGGCGCAGCGGTTCGACGGCGGCGGCGACCTCGGTGAGATAGGCCAGAGTTTGCGCGGGCGTGGCATTCCAGAGCTCCGGGGAGAACCACACCCGCAAGCCGAGGGCGAGCGCGTCTTCGGTGGCGGCCAGCAGCCGGGCGGGGTCGCGCCCGCAGAGCCGTACGGCGTTGGCGGCCAGGTCGGTACGGATGATCTCCAGCTCGCGGCGGACCAGGGCCGGGGTGTAGTCGGGCCGCCAGGTCGGCAGCCGAGGACCCATCGCCCGGCCCACGTCGTACAGCACCCCGAACTGGCTCAACATCGCCCCTCCAGTTGCATCGCTACCGATGCATCGGCGACGCTATACGGCAGCTCTCCAAGATCGCCGAAGTGACGATGCGGTCGGCGGCCAAGGCGGCCAGCACTCCCCCTGGCGTGGGGCTGATCCTGGCCGATGTCAGCGCCGCCCCCGACAGCTCCATCAGCCAGATCACGGCCCGAACCGGGCTGCCGCAGAGCTATGTGTCGGAGTCCGTCGCCCGGCTGCGCGACCAGGGTGTCTTCGAGACCTCGGCCGATCCCGGCGACGGGCGGCGCACCCTGGTCCGGGTCAGCGCGGCCATCCCCCACGCGGTCAGCCGGTCGGGCGCGGTCACCGTCGACGAGGCTCTGCTGGCCGCCGCCGGCACCGGCGATCCCGCCGCTGACCGGGAACTGGTCGCGGCACTGGAGACCCTGGCCGACCGACTGGTTACGCGTTCCTGACAGCGGCGGCCGACTGAAGGGCGACGGCCTTCACGCGCACCTCCACCTTGCGGACCTTGCCGGTGACGGTCATCGGGAAGCCATCCACCACCTGCAGATGACGACTGACCGTCGGCAACCGCACTGAAACACACAATCAGGCAACGAGGAGACGCCGATGGGACCGTCGCTGCTCGGCCAGGCCGCCGGCATGTTCGCCGTGACCAACATCGACGATCTGCTCGTACTGGCCGTCCTCTTCATCGGCATCGGCCTGACGATTCTGATAGAAAGCGGCGCGTTCGGACTCTGACCGGGTAGGCCCACAGACCCGTTCGTCGCCGACGAATCCGTGCGCTCCGCCAGGACGCCGGGATGCCGTTGTTCGCCTCCGCTCAGTCCGGCCGACGCGCAGCCGAACCGCCCCAGACCGGCCAGCCGACGCGCGCCCGAACCGGCCGCCGGACTCCGGGGCGCTCCCCCGCAAGGCGCCGCGAACCCCGACGCGTCGCCGCGCCCGCCGAACTGCCGACGCGCGCCCGAACCGGCCGCCGGACTCCGGGGCGCTCCCCCGCAAGGCGCCGCGAACCCCGACGCGTCGCCGCGCCCGAACTACTGACGCGCGCCCGTGGTCAGATGACGCTCAAATACACCTTCGTGGCCTTCTCCTCTCGGGTCGCGACCACCGCGCGGCCGTCCGCCGCCTCGATCGTGGCCTCCGGGCAGCGCGTGTCACAGGCGATCGCGCGCTCCTCCGTCGTCGAGCCGTCGTTCGTCGAGGCCGTGAGCAGACGGAGGGCGCCGGCGGTGTTGCGCCACAGCGTGTAGACGCGGCCGTCGGCCGTCGTCGCCGCCACCGGCTGGTAGCCGCCGAGTCCCGCGAGGTCGGCCTTCCACTGCTCCTTGCCGGTCGCCGCCTCGACGGACGCGATCCGGGCCTTGGCCGAGCCCGGGTCGGCGTAGACGATGCTCGCGCCCACGGCCAGCGGCAGCGTGCCGGGCGCTTCGTGGCGGGCCCCGACCGAGCCGCTGCCCGCGTCCATGTACGTCACCCGCTGCGGAGCCGCGCCCGTCAGCGTGACGAACCCGGCGCCGGAGGAGAGGACTCGGAGCTCGGTCGTGCCGCGCTGAATCGCGTGCCAGGACCAGCGCTCGGCCCCCGACCCGGTGTCGAGCCCGACGGCGACGTCGTCGACGCCCTGGGCCCGGCACCGCAGCGCGACCGCGACGGTCTGCGGGGAGCCGGCCAGGTCGGTCACGTCGCACGCCGCCCCGCCCCGCGCCGGCGTCCACCGCCAGCGCTGGGTGCCGTCGTGGGAGTCGATGCCGAGCAGGTCCCCGGCGCCGATCCCGGCCCCGGACAGCACCGCCGTGCTCCCGGCGGCGTGGACGGTCGCCATCTTCCCCGACTGGTACCGCCGGGAGAACCGCTCCGCCCCGCTCGCCGCGTCGAGCGCGGTGACGAGCACGCCGTCGTCGGTGCCGAACACGACCACGACCGCGCCGTCGACCAGCCCCGCGGCCTGGCTGGGCAGATCGGATCGCAGGTATTGCCAGGCCGGGGTGCCGTTGCCGAGCCAGACCGCCCGGATGCCGTCGGCGGCGCGAACGACGGCCAGGCCCTTGTGCACCCCGACGAGCTGCACACCCGGGAACGCCAGCGGCCACGTCTGCCCCTGCGAGGTCGCCGGGGCAGCGCCGGCGGTCGTGGCGTCCACGAACCTTCCCTCGCGCGCCCAGGAGATGGCGTATCCGGCGGCCACGGCCAGTACGACTGCGAAAACCCCGACGGGAGTCCACCGCCGCCAGTTCGCGCCGGGCAGGCGGCCCACGCCGGTGACGACCAGCAGCACCCAGCCCAGGACCAGCGCGGCGGTCCCCACCACGGTCACGGGCCCGCCGAGCCCGATGCCCGCGCTGGGCTCGACCAGGCGGGCGAGCGCCACCGCGATCACGGTCGCCGCGGCGGCCGCGACTCCGGCGACCACCGAGATCAGGCGCGAGCGGCGCGGCTCACTCCGCCCGTACACCACGCAGAGCCCGCTCAGCAGGGGCCCCAGGAACGCGACTCCGGCGATGGTGACCAGGTCGGGATGCCGGCCGCCGGCCATCGTCCACGGCAGCGCCAGGCCGGCGATGGTGGCGACCACGCCGAGCCCGATGACGACGACGCCTGCGGCGCGAGCGATGAGGTTCACGAGGACAGGATGACGGGTGGGTACGACAGTTTCTATTCGGGCTGCTCGCGGCGCTTCTGACGGTAGGCGGCCGACTTCGCGCGGTTCTGGCACGCGAGCGAGCAGAAGCGGCGGGAGGCGTTCTTCGTGGAGTCGAGGTAGTACGCGTCGCAGCTGTCGGCGCCGCACTGCCCGAGCCGGTGGGTCTGCTGCGTGCCGACGAGGAAGGCCAGCGCGGTCGCGGACTCGGCGGCCCAGGCGTCCACGATCGGCGCGTCCGCCGCGTGGAAGGTCAGGTGCGGCACTTCCCCGGCTGCCGCATGCAGATTTGGTACCGCTCCGAACTCCGCCAGCACCGTGTTCAACGCGAACGCGGCGGTCAGCAGGTCCCCGGCGATGCACGTGTCGATCGCGATGTGCAGCCGCCGCGCCGCCGACGCCAGGTCGTCCACGTCGGCCGACGACACCTCGAAGTCCCTGGTCAACGGGTCGGCCGCGAGCCGGGCGAACGCGTCGGCGAGCCCGGCGTCGGCCGGCGCCCGGCGCCCCTGCCGGACCTCGATCGCGAGGTCGTTGACGATCGCGAGACAGAGTTCGACCCAGGCCGAGACGTGACTGTCTATCGCGGCTTGACCAGTGATACTCCCGCCGGATATCGTCACTGCCATAGCGTACCAAGGCAGTGACGGGGAGGACCGAAATGCAGTTCGAGTTCACCGACGCCGGCCGCATCCTGGCCGGAATCGCCCTGCTCTCGATCGTCACCATCGAATTCGGCGGCTACTTCCTCACCAAGATCGTGCGCGGCTCCGTGCCGACGACCCCCTTCCAGCAGGCCTTCGCTCGCGCCGGCCACGCCCACGCCGGCGTCCTGGTCACCCTGGGGCTGGTCGGCATCCTCTACGCGGACCTCGCCCGGCTCGACGGCGTCGTGGGGTGGCTCGGACGGGTCGGCATCCTGGCCGCGGCGATCCTGATGCCGGGCGGGTTCTTCGCATCCTCGGCCGGGAAGGACCGCACGAAGCCCAACGGGGCGATCGTCATGGTCTGGCTGGGGGCGGCTTGCCTGGCCGCGGGGGCACTGGGCCTGGGAATCGGCGTGCTGACGTCCTGAGCGGAGCCGCCACCGACTCGGCAAAGCCCGACTAGACGCAATGCCGTTCAGTCAGGTGGGTGGCTGGTGGGTCAAGGTTCGTCGGTAGCCGCCGCCGCGCTCGCGCTCATGTGGGCCACCGTCCGCGGCACCCGGCTGTACCGCGCCGGCCTCACCGCCGTCGCCGTCCTGCTCGCCTACCTCGTCGCCACCCCCCGACGGCTGGGGCGCCCAACTGCTCAGCCTGCCGTTCGACCAGCATGTTCGCGCATTCTCACACACGCGCTGCAGACGGCAGGCCGTTGCCTGAGCCCCTAACGGGAAGGCCCCCGCCAGAACGACGGCGCCCATTGGACGCGACGAAGTGCCGCAGTAACGTCAGCTGCCTGTCCGCGCGACCACCGGCACGTCCAGGTCGGTCTGCGGCGATTGTCGAATGTTCCGCCCTCGCCCATCCAGAGCCTGCGTCACGCGACGCCCGAGCCGCTGCGCCGGCCGCTCGATAAAACGATGGGTCAATTCGCTGACGCCCAGCGACAGGGCCAGGAATCCAAGCGCCCATAGCACCTGCACAAACACGGGCTCATGCCAATGGCGTTGCATGACCGGCCCCATCCACAAAATCACCACATAATGCACCACGTACACCGAGTAGCTGATCACCCCCAGCCGTACCAGAACCCGCGGAACGCGGCGGCGACGCAACCCCATCCCGATGACGAACAGCACCGCCACGAGCGTCAGCGTTCCCATCCACGGGCGGGCCGAACGCAGACTCGCCGCGCTCAGATCGGACAGCGCCCACCAGGTACTGGCCATGACGCAGGCGAACACCACCCCGATCGCCGGCGCGGTGACCCGCCAGGACAGCTGGCCCTGCTCAGCTCGGTACAACGCCGTGCCGGCGAACATCAAGGCCGGAATCGAGAGCAAGAACCAGCCAGGAAAGCGGCCGCTGGTCACCAGCAGCACCGCGGCCAGCCCTGTGAGCACCACCGCGCCCGCCCCCACCAGCACTTCTCGGCGGCTGACCAGGGCGACGACACCCAGAACGACGGCCAGCACGACCAGAACGGCCGCACGCCGTGGACCCAGTCCGAGCGCGGGCAGCGTGACGAGCGGGAACACGCCCCCCAGCCCGACCGCGACGGCGGCGAACGCGACCGCCCACGCAGCGCTGAACCGGTGCCATCGGACCACGAACAACGCCGATACCAAGAGATAGAAAATCATCTCGTAAGACAGCGACCACAGCACCGCCGGCACCGACGGAAGACCCAAAATGTCCTGCAGCATCACCGTCGACGCGATCGCCGCCGCCAACCCGTGCTTGACCCCCAGCGACTGCGCAGACACCACACCGGTCACCAGCATGACCAGCGTTGCGCCCATACCCGCCAGCATCATCGGGTACAACCGGAACGCCCGACCGGTCCAAAACGCACGCAGGTCACCCCGGCGCTCCAGCGACGCCGGCACGATGTACCCGCTGATCACAAAGAACAGGAACACCCCGGCCTGGCCAGGGTTGAACCAGGAATCCAGATGCACCCGCACCGCGCGCAGGATGTTGTCAGTGGCGTGCTCATACACCACCAGCAGCACCGCGACCCCTCGCAGCGCATCCAACCAGTCCAACCGCGCGTGCCGGTCACTCTGCTCTCCAACACCCTGCCGTCGCACCAAGGCAGCCTAGAGGACCTCCGACTTTTCGTCAGCCGCCCCATCAGACACCTCACGCACCGTCCAACATGCCGCCACCAACCGGAAGAGGTGGCGACGTGGGCAAGGTGGCGCTGCCCGACGGCGCGGCTTCTACAGCGGCTTCTGCTCGTCCCTGGTCGACGCGTCCTCGATCTGAGGTCGGTCGGGGCCTGAACAGCGAAGCGGCCGCCCCGCGGACCGCGCCGGCCGCACCGGTGATCGCTCCACCCACGCCCTTGGCGGCGGTGAGTGCCTGCGGCGCGTCCGGGATGCCGTCGCCGTCCAGGTCGACACTTCTGAACGGACGTGTCACAGCACTCGCCGCGGTCGTCACCCCGGTGAACCCGGACTGGGCCGTCTGAACGGTCATCATGGCAACGCTCATCGACATAAGCGCGCATCGTTGGGCGCGCGAGCTTTGCCTACGGGCTGCGGCCTTACCGAGGCGACGTATCCGGCCTCAACTCACTCGGCGCCGCCGGCCGAATCCAGGCCGAGTCCGTTTCGATCGAGCACTTCGATGTCGACGACAGTCGTACCGGTGGGATCGAGGCTGAGCCAGATGACGTCCATCCCGTCCCGCTCCAGTTGGACAAGGTAAGGTCCAGCCGACCCGGGCGGCGCGGTCAAGAGGTTGGTGCAGGTCGCCGTGCAGGGGCAGCGACCGTAGAACCGCAGGCTCCCCACTGTGCCGGCGAGCGGGTGTGACGGATCGTCCAGCCTCAAGAGCCGGTCGATTTCGGCCGCCAGCGTCGGAAATACCTCAGCCATTCGAGGCAGGGTCGCAACGCCATCGCCCATCCCGTGAGGGTACGGCGAGAGACTCGACCGCTCGCCGGCGTGCCGCGGACGTCGGTCGGGGTGGGCTCTTGGCACCACGGACATGGCTAGGGCGGTCCCTCCGGCCGAAGGCCATCCGGACCGCCCTTTTGTCTGGCGGGAGCAACGGTCCGCAAGTGACGCGGACCCGAGCAAAAAGCGTTTCAGATCTTCTCCACCGCGGCGTGCCGCAGCACGATCCACATCACCTGGTCGCCGAAGTCGATCTGGGCCTGGGCTCGGGGGCCGGCGCCCTCCACGGCCAGGACCCGGCCGAGGCCGTAGCGCTGGTGGTTGACGCGGTCGCCCACGGCCAGGGCCGGCACGTCGCGCTGGAGCTCGCTGGCCGTCGAGAGCTTCGACGCGTCCAGGCCCAGCTTCGCGGCCAGCTGGGCGGCCTTCGGCGTTCCGCCCACGAAGGACGAGGTGCGGGACTGGGTCGTGCCCGAGGAGCGGCCGCCCACGCCCGCGCGGCCGGACCAGCTCGTGTAGGACGCCTCGGTTCGCTCCCAGCGCATGAGCTCCGGGGGGAGCTCCTCCAGGAAGCGCGACGGCGGGTTGTAGGACGGCTGGCCCCAGGCGGAGCGGGTCACGGCGCGGGAGATGTAGAGGCGCTGGCGGGCCCTCGTGATGCCCACGTAGGCCAGGCGGCGCTCCTCCTCGAGCTCCTTGCGGTCGCTCATGGCCCGCTGGTGGGGGAAGACGCTGTCCTCCAGGCCGGTCAGGAAGACGACCGGGAACTCCAGGCCCTTGGCGGTGTGCAGGGTCATGAGGGTCACGACGCCGGTGTGGTCGGGGTCGTCCGAGGGGATCTGGTCGGCGTCGGCCACCAGGGAGACCTGTTCCAGGAAGCCGGCGACGCTCGGGGGCGGGGCGGCGGTCGCGTCGCCCTGCTCGGCGGCCACGGCGACCGTGGCCTCGGCGCGCTCGGTGTATTCGCGGGCCACGCTCACGAGCTCCTGGAGGTTCTCGACCCGGCCGGCCTCCTGCGGGTCGGTGCTCTCCTCGATCTCGCCCAGGTAGCCGGAGCGCTCCAGGGCGGCCTCGAGGACCTCCTCCGGCATCGCGGTCTCGGCCAGGGTGCGCAGGTCGTCGAGCAGGGCGACGAAGTCGCCGATGGCGTTGACGGCGCGGCTGGAGATGCCGGGGGCCTCGGCCGCGCGGCGCAGGGCGGCGCCGAAGGAGATGCGGTCGCGGCTCGCGAGGGCCTCGATGCAGGCCTCGGCGCGATCGCCGATGCCGCGGCGCGGGGTGTTCAGCACGCGGCGGACGCTCACCGTGTCGTCCTCGTTGACCACGGCGCGCAGGTACGCCAGCGCGTCGCGGACCTCCTTGCGCTCGTAGAAGCGGACGCCGCCGACGACCTTGTAGGGCAGGCCGAAGCGGATGAACATCTCCTCGAAGACGCGGGACTGCGCGTTGGTGCGGTAGAACACGGCGACGTCGGCGGGGCGGACGCCCTCGTTGTCGGAGAGGCGGTCGATCTCGCGGGCGACCCAGTCGGCCTCGGCGTGCTCGGTGTCGGCGACGTAGCCGACGATCTGCTCGCCGGCGCCCTGGTCGCTCCACAGGCGCTTGGGCTTGCGCTCGGTGTTGCGGCCGATCACGGCGTTGGCCGCGGACAGGATGGTCTGGGTGGAGCGGTAGTTCTGCTCCAGCAGGATCGTGTGCGCGTTGGGGAAGTCGCGCTCGAACTCCAGGATGTTGCGGATCGTGGCGCCGCGGAAGGCGTAGATCGACTGGTCGGCGTCGCCCACCACGCAGAGCTCGCCGGTGCTGCCGACCAGCTCCTTCACCAGCATGTACTGCGCGTGGTTGGTGTCCTGATACTCGTCGACGAGCACGTGGCGGAAGCGCCGGCGATAGGTCTCGGCGACCTCCGGGTGGCTCTGCAGCAGGTTGACCACGCGCATGATCAGGTCGTCGAAGTCGAGCGCGTGGGCCTCGGTGAGGCGCTGCTGATAGAGCGTGTAGGCCTCGGCGAGCGCCCGCTCGGCCGGGCCCTTGGCGGTGCCGGCGAAGGTCTCGGGGTCGACGAGCTCGTTCTTGAGGTTGGACACCTGCGTGGCCAGGCCGCGGGCCGGGTAGCGCTTCGGGTCCAGGTCGAGCTCGCGCGCGACGAGCTGCATGAGGCGGCGCGAGTCGTCGGCGTCGTAGATCGAGAACGTCGACTTGAGCCCGGCGTGGTCGTGCTCGGCGCGCAGGATGCGCACGCAGGCGGAGTGGAACGTGGACACCCACATCAGCCGGGCGCGGTTGCCGACCAGCTTGGCGACCCGCTCCTTCATCTCGCCGGCGGCCTTGTTGGTGAACGTGATGGCGATGATCTCGCCGGGGTGCACGTGGCGCTCGCCGAGCAGGTAGGCGATGCGGCTCGTGAGCACCTTGGTCTTGCCCGACCCGGCGCCGGCCACGATGAGCAGGGGCTGCCCCTCGTGCGTCACCGCGTCGCGCTGGGGGCCGTTGAGCCCGTCCAGCAGGTCGCGCCTGGGTGGCCTGGACTGCGCCGCCGGGCCCTCGGGCTGCGGCGGGCGGGACTGAGGTACCTCGAAGAGAGCATGCATCGCAGGGGCGACTCTACGCCGACCCCCCGACAGTTTCCGGCGGCCCGGGCCCGGCGGGTCGAACGGGTGACCGAAAACCGACGGCGTCCCAACTTTCGGAAGACCTTTCCGCTGACCTTGACGCCGTGCCATACTCGGCAACGTGATCGAGAGCGCGCGCTACTTTTTTTACGGCTACCGGAGTCCGGCAGCCGTAGGTCGCGCCTGATCGCAGAACCTACCGACGCCCCGGGCTCCGAAGCCCGGGGCGTTCGCGTTCCCGGGGAGCCCAAACCCCGAGTCAGAGGAACGAAGAGAAATGGCCGCCATCACCATGGAGCAGCAGCCCGCCGACGCCCAGACGGCAACCCCCGACCAGCACATCTCCGGTCTGCGGACCCGGATCGACGAGATCGACTCGGCGATCGTGGCGCTGTGGAAGGAGCGCGCCGCGATTTCGCAGGAGGTCGGCAAGACCCGCGTCGCGGCCGGTGGCACCCGGCTCGTGCTCAGCCGCGAGCGTGAGATCCTCGAGCGCTTCTCCCAGGAGCTCGGCGCCGACGGCACGCAGCTGGCGCTGTTGATCCTTCGCGCGGGTCGCGGGCCGCTGTAGGCGGTACAAATAGGAGCATGACGTTTCCTCCCTCGGCCGCGCCCCTGACTGACGTCCAGCGCGCGCTGTGCGTTCTCGCGCACCCCGACGACGTCGACTTCGGCTCGGCCGGCACGATCGCGACCTGGGTCGATGCCGGCATCGAGGTCGCCTATCTGCTGGTGACGCGCGGCGACGCGGGCGGTTTCGACGACACGCCGCGTGAGGAGATGCCCGTGCTGCGCGAGGCGGAGCAGCGGGCGGCCGCGGCCGCGGTGGGCGTGAAGCAGGTGGAGTTCCTCGACGGATACCGCGACGGCATCCTCGAGCCGACGATCGGGCTGCGCCGGGACATCACGGCGGCCATCCGGAGGTTCCGGCCCGACCGCGTGCTGACCAGCTCGCCGCTGCGGCGCTGGGAGCGGCTCGCCGGGCCGAGCCACCCCGACCACCTGGCGGCGGGCGAGGCGACGACCTGCGCGGTGTACCCGGACGCGCGCAACCCGTTCACGTTCACCGACATCGGGCTCGAGGCCTGGACCGTGCGGGAGATCTGGTACAGCGGCGGCCCGAACCCGGATCACATCGTCGACATCACCGACACGTTCCCGCGCAAGCTCGCCGCCCTGCGCGCGCACGCCTCGCAGACGGCCCACCTGGACGGCTTCGAGGAGATGCTGCGCGAGCGCCACGCGATGGTCGCCCGGGCCGGCGGCCTGCCCGAGGGACGACTGGCCGAGGGCTACTCGATCTTCGCGACGGCCTGAAGAAACCGCCAAAGACCATGACTCGGGCCGTCGGGGTGCGGACCGTCGCTCCCGCCAGACACCGCTAGGCGCTGGCGCGCCGACGCTGCCAGGCCCGCCGTTGGTCACCCCACCCCAGCGCCTCAGACCAGACGGCGGTCGGCGGCCCAGCGCGACAGCTCGTACCGGTTCGACATCTGCAGCTTCCGCAGCACGTTGGAGACATGCGTCTCGACCGTCTTGATCGAGATGAAGAGCTCCTTCGCGATCTCCTTGTACGCGTACCCCCGAGCGAGCAGCCGCAGCACCTCCCGCTCGCGGTTGGTCAGCTGGTCCAGCTCCGGATCGGCGACGGGCGCGTCCGGGCGGGCGGCGAACGCGTCGAGCACGAAGCCGGCCAGGCGCGGCGAGAACACCGCGTCGCCGTCGGCCACGCGGCGGATGGCGTCGGCCAGCTCGTCCGGGGAAATGGTCTTGGTGACGTAGCCGCGGGCGCCGGCCCGGATCAGCCCGATCACGTCCTCGGCCGCGTCGGAGACCGACAGGGCCAGGAAGCGCACCTGCGGATGGGTGCGGCGCATCGCGTCGAGCACCGCGCGGCCACCCCCGTCGGGCATGTGCACGTCGAGCAGCACCACGTCGGGCTCCAGCGCGGAGATCTTCTGCACCGCCTCCGCCACGGCGCTCGCCTCGCCGATCACGTCGACGTGCAGGCCGAGCTCGGCCCGGACGCCCGCCCGGAACATCGCGTGGTCGTCGACCAGGAACACGCGCAGCCGCTGGGTCTCTTCGGTGCTCATCGCTCTCCGCTTTCAGAAGACGAACTGGTGGCCGCGGGTTTGCGGCGCCGGCCCTCGGTGTCGATCGGCATGCTGAGGCGCACCTCGGTGCCCTCCCCCGGCGTGCTGCGGATCTCGGCCTTGCCGCCGTGGCGCTGCATGCGCAGGACGATCGAGCCGCGCACCCCGTGCCGATCGTCGTCCACGGCGGACAGGTCGAAGCCGGCGCCCCGGTCGCGCACGAAGACGCTCACGCAGTCGGGCTCGACCTCGGCGTACAGCGAGATCGTCTGCACCTTCGCGTGCTTGGCCGCGTTCACCAGCGCCTCCCGCGCGGCCGCGACGATGGCGCCGACCTTCTCCTCGACGTCCACGTCGCCGACCACGACGGTCTCCACGGCGACCGCGAACGTGTCCTCGACCTCGGCCGAGGCCTCCTCCAGCGCGGCGCTGAACTTCTCCATGGGCGAGGCCGTCGGCTTGTACAGCCAGTTGCGCAGCGTCCGCTCCTGCCCGCGCGCCAGCCGCTGGACCTCCTTGAGGTCGCCCGCATTGCGCTGGATCAAGGCGAGCGTGTGCAGCACCTGGTCGTGGATCATCGCCGCCAGCTCGGCCCGCTCCTGCTCGCGCACCCGGGCCTCGCGCTCGGCGCTGAGCTGGGTGAACATGCGGTACAGCAGCGGCGCGAGGGCAAGCCCGACGCCGGCCAGGGCCACGGCCGCGAACGCGAGCCCGTAGCCGATCGAGGAGAACGGCACGCCCCGCAGCGGGAACACCCCGACCACGAACACGCCGATGATCCCGGCCACGACGAGCAGGCCGCCGCCGACGAAACGCAAGAGGTAGGACTTGCGGTTGTTGTCGACCGCCGCGCCCAGCCACGGCATCCCGGGAACGGTCGCCGACCAGCGCTCACGGCGCTTCGGGTCCGCCTGGTGCCAGATGATGCCGGCGCCGAGCGCGATGATCGCGGCGAGCCAGCCGATCACCGAGGAGACGCTGCCGTCGGGCTGCACCATGAGGCGCAGGATCACGATGCCGACGCCGAGCGCGAGGAACGAGAACAGCTGGTTGACGTTGCGCCCGCCGCCGCGCCCGTGCGGCTGCAGCGGCAGGACGGCCCAGAACGCCGCGTAGAGCAGCGCCCCGAGCCCGTTGAACGCGGCCAGCACCACGAACGCCGCCCGAACCAGCACGACCGGCGCACCCAGGTGCGCGGCGATGCCGGCGGCAACCCCTCCCACGACCCGGTCGGCGGGCTCGCGATAGAGGCGGCGGACGGGGAACGGGCTGCTCATCGGGCTCGTCTCTGCTCGGGTTCCGGATTCGGTACCTCCAGATCGTCACACGGATCCAGGGCGCGAAACCACTCCCAGCGCCCCGGAGCCGCAGAATCAGGGTGGCGTCAGGGTCGATGCCTGAGGCGGTCGACCCCGCGCGTCCGCCAGCATGGATGGCATGACGAACCCGCCTGCCGCCGACGAGCCGGCCGCCCACGCCGTCGCGGGACGGGCCGCGGAGCCAGATCCCGCGCCGCCCGCCGCCCCCGGCGCCGGCGACGCGACACCCGAACCATCGACCCCCGAGCCCTCGACCCCCGAACCCTCGGCCCCCGAACCCTCGGAATCGGACACCGCGCGGCTCGACGCCACCCCGGCCCCCGAATCCGACAAAACGCCCGAGTGGGAGCCGGGCACCGCCACCGCGGCGAACGAATCCGACGAAACGCCCAAGGACGACGAGCCCCGGCTCGAGGCCGAGTACGAGTCGTCCAACCCGTCCGCGCCGTTCGAGTGGCCGACGGGCGACACCCACACT
This sequence comes from Dactylosporangium thailandense, assembly GCF_059739745.1. Taxonomy (NCBI): domain Bacteria; kingdom Bacillati; phylum Actinomycetota; class Actinomycetes; order Micromonosporales; family Micromonosporaceae; genus Dactylosporangium; species Dactylosporangium thailandense. The sequence goes on along the minus strand of NZ_AP029195.1, from coordinate 10,702,088 downwards.
CCCCCGCCCGGGGACGTGCCGCCGCCACCGCCGCCCGGGAGCGCGCCGCCGCCCCCGCCGTTCGGAGCATCGGTGCCGCCACCGCCCCCGTTCGGGTCCGCGGGGTTCAACCGCCACCTGCTCGTCCGGCCGCAGCAGGGCCGGTACATCGCGGGCGTCTGCGCCGCCATCGGTCGCGCCACGAACACCGACCCCACGCTGTGGCGGGTCATCTTCGCCGTGCTCACCCTGGCCGGCGGCGTGAGCATCGTCGCCTACCTGCTCGGCTGGCTCCTGCTGCCCGCCGAGGGCGACACCGGCTCCCCGCTCGAGGCGCTGCTCGGCCGCGGCCGCTCCGGCACCTCCGCGCCCCTGGCGATCGTCATCGGCGTCGGCGCGGTGCTCGCGTTCCTGCTGGTCATGTCGCAGAACTTCGGCGCCGCGCTGGTCGGGCTGGCCGTGGTCGTCGGCGTGATCGCGCTGGTCCTGCGCGGACAGGCCGGCAACGGCCAGCCGCCGCCGGGGCCGTTCGTGCCGCCGGCGGTGCCGAACCCGCCGCCCACGCCGTTCGCGACCGCCGGCGCGCCGTTCGGAGGCCCGCAGTTCCAGCCGACCGCACCGGGCCCCTCGTTCGGGCCGATGTCGTTCGGCGCCCCTTCGTTCGGTGCCCCGTCGTCCGGGCCCACGCCGTTCGGCCAGGCACCGATGCAGCCCCAGGCCCCAGTGACCCCAGGAGCACCCACGATGTCCACCGCACCCGGCGCGCCCCCGGCGCCCGAGTCCGGCACCGGCCCGGCCGAGGACTTCCGCTCCGCCTCGACGCCGCCGGCCCCGCAGCCCGCGGCGTACGCGGAGGGCAAGTCGCCGACGATCGGCCCGCGACCACCGCAGCTGCCGCCGTTGCCGCCCCTGCCCCCGCTGCCGCCGATGCCGGGCAGCGGACCCGGGGCCGGCTACCGGCCGCCGTTCGCACCGCACGGGCCCTACGCGGCCTCCAGCCCGTATGCGGCCAGCCTCGGCTACCCGCCCCCCGGCGTGCCGATGTCGCCGTATCCGGGTCTGGCCCCGACTCCGCCGCCGAAGAAGCCCAAGGAGCGCTCGCGCCTGGGCCGGATCACGTTCTCGCTGATCCTGCTCTCGCTGGGCATCCTCGCGGCGCTCGAGGTCACCGTGGCGGACTTCAAGGCCTCGACGTTCTTCGCGGTACCGCTGGCGATCACCGCCCTCGGCCTGATCACGGGCGCGTGGCTCGGCCGGGCTCGGATCCTGATCCTGCTGGGCGCGGTGCTGAGCATCGCGCTGGCGATCGCGACCGCGGCGACGGGCACCTCGGTGCCGCACCGCAGCGACAACATCAGCATCCGGCCGACCTCGTTCGACGAGCTGGGCGAGCGGTACTCCACCGACATCGGCAACATCGACGCCGACCTCACGCAGCTCAACTTCAAGACGCAGGAGGTCACCCCGACGGTGGTCGCCTTCCGGATCGGTACCGCGGGCAACCTGACAATCACGGTCCCGCCGGACGTGGACGTGACGGTGACCGTGCACATCCAGGGCGGGGACTGCCGGGTGTTCGAGTCCAGCTGCGGCGGGTTCAACACGACCACCACCGTCACCGACTACGGCGCCGACGGGCCCGGTGGCGGCAAGCTTGCACTGGACCTGGACACGCAATGGGGAGATGTGAGGGTGGACCGATGAAGCCGCACCGTCTGGACGGCGTCTCGCTGACGTTCGGCCTGATCTTCCTGGGCATCGTGGTCGTCTGGCTGTTCAACCAGGCCGTCTCGGTGCACCTGAACGCCGGCTGGATCGTGGCCGTGGGCCTGATCCTGTTCGGGGGACTCGGCCTGCTGGGGGCGCTGCGCTCGGACAAACCCGAGCGTGGCAAGGCCGGGCAGCACGGCGACGGGCTCGACTACGACCTGGACGCGGAGTAACCCGGCCGGGCGGGGGGCCCGGCTCGCGCACCAGGACGTGGACCGCCACGTCGCGGCACGGAATATGCTGGCCGACGGGGTTCGTGACCCCGTCGGCCAGCTGCCTGTTGCGGCCAAGACATCTTCACCCTTCTGCCTTTGAGGAGCCCTTCCGAGATGACCCAGTTTCCCGTTGGCGGCACATCCGGCGCTTCCCGCCGCCCGATCCAGATCGGTGACCGGGCCGCCCGGGTCCTCGCCTCCGAGCTCGCCCGCCACGGCGGTCCCAAGACCGGCCTGGTGATCGGCGCGGCGGCCGGTTCCGCGGCGCTGGCCGCGGTGATCGACGCACTGCTGCCCGACGACCGGCTGACCGTGGTCGGCACCGGTCCCGGCGCGGCCGCCGCCCTGCGCGAGCACGTGGAGCGCCAGGGCCGCTGGGTCGCCGACCGCACCCGCGTGATCGACTCGATCGACGCCGCCGAGCCCGCCGACGTCGTGATCCACGCCGAGGCGCTGAGCGGCAGCGCCGAGGACGCCCGCGAGGTGCTCGGCGGCCTGGCCAAGCTGGTCGCCGACGGCGGCGTGCTCACCGTCGTGGTGGCCGCGACCCGCCTGCCCAGCGGGGCGGCGGACGAGGTCGAGCGGCAGGCGGCGCTCTACGGCGTCGGCAGCGACCTGGTGCTGCGCAACGTCCCGCCGGTGCGCATCCACCGGCTGCGGCACACCCCGGCCCACCACAGCGCGGCCGCGAAGCTGCTGCCGGCGCTGCGCCCGTCCAGCGTGCCGCTGACCCGGGGCATGCACATCGACTCCAACGGCGTGGCCGCCGCCGGCATCGCGCTGGGCCTGGCCGCGCTGGCCAAGGCGGCCCGCCCGAAGTCGAAGCTCTGGCTGGTCCCGGCCCTGGCCGCGGCCCCGGTGGCGGCGTTCTTCCGCGACCCGCAGCGCGACGTGCCGGAGGACGCGAAGGCGGTCGTGGCGGCCAGCGACGGCAAGGTGCTCGGGGTCGAGCGCATGCACGACAAGCGCTTCGGCGACATGGAGTTCCTGCGGATCGCGGTGTTCCTGTCGGTGCTCGACGTGCACGTCAACCGCGCGCCGGTGGCCGGCAAGGTGGTCGACTACTTCGTCGAGGACGGCGGCTACGCGGCGGCGATGAAGCCGGAGGCGGAGCACAACGTCGCGGCGTACACGCTGCTCGAGACGGTCCACGGCCCCGTCGCGGTCGTGCAGCGCACCGGGCTGATCGCGCGCCGGATCGTGCAGCGCGCCCCGATCGGCTCGCTGCTGGCCAAGGGCGAGCGGTTCGGCCTGATCCGCTTCGGCTCCCGCACCGACGTCTACCTGCCCGCGGACAAGGCCGACCCCGAGGTCGCGCCCGGCGACCGCGTGGTGGGCGGCCAGACGGTCATCGCCACCTGGAAGTAACGGCCAAGCAGAACGGCCCCGCTCCTGCGATCAGGAGCGGGGCCGTTTTTCGCTGTGGGGACCGCGACTCAGGCGGCCTTGTGGCGCTGCTTGAGCCACAGCAGGGGGCCGCTGACCAGGTAGGCGAAGACCACCACGACGAACGTGATGCGGTAGTTCACCAGGGCGCCGATCACCGGCAGCGCCAGCAGCCACGGCGGCAGCTTCACGAGGCGGGCGAGCTTCGCGTAGGGGAAGCTCGAGACCATCGCGAGGCCGAGCAGCACCACGCCGGCGACGCGCAGGGCGGCCGGCATCTGCGGGGCGATCAGCGTGGCCAGCGCGAGGACCGCGGCGCACATCGTGGTCGGCACGCCGCAGAAGAAGCGGCCGTCCTTCGGCGAGACGTTGAAGCGCGCGAGGCGGATCGCCGCGGCCGCCGCGACCAGGGCACAGGCCGGGATGAGCAGCCAGCCGGGCGCGGACGCGTTCAGCCAGGAGTAGACCACGACGGGCGCGGCCAGGCCGAACGAGCACATGTCGGCGAGCGAGTCCATCTGCGCGCCGAAGGGGCTGGCCACACCGAGGCGGCGGGCCAGGAAGCCGTCGAGGCCGTCGAAGATGACGCAGGCGATGAGCAGCGAGGCCGCGACCCGCACGTCACCCTGGTTCACCGCGATGAAGATCGCCGACAGGCCGAGCATGAGGCTGCTCAGGGTGCAGGCATTGACGAGCGCGAAGCGGATGCGGCGGGCGACGGTGCGCTCGCCGGGCAGCAGCGGGATGGCGAGCGACTGCGGCTCGTCTTCCACCGGCGACGTGACCGCCGGGGGGGCGACCGTCGGCGCGGTCTCGACGGCCGGGCTGACCGGCGCGAGCGCGATGACCTCGGCCGCCAGGTCCCGTGACACTCCGTCACGGCGGCGCATGCGCAGACGCGGCAGGCGGACGCGTCCGGTGCGGGTGTCGGTCTCCGCGGCGGGGACGAGCAGGGAGGTCGCGCCGGCCACATTGCCCTCACCACGGCGCCCCACACGTCCGGCGAAGAGCACCTGGCGGGCGAGGGAGCCGCTGCGTCGCAGCCGTCCCGCCCATTGCCTTCCGCCACCGGGGCGCGGGCTGTCCGTAGTGCGTCGTCGCTGCCAAGGTGTGCTCGGCACTGATCCTCCACTGTAGGAACGAGGTTCCCACGGTCGCTTTTCGGGGCCTTTCGACCCTCGATGTCCGTTTCGCGAGACGGTCTCGCGATCTACACGGTCTCATATCAGGTCGCGATTGGCGATGCCTCAGGACGGAAACCGCCGGTTCAGGCGAACCGCAGAACTACTCAGTGTAGTTTTTCGTTAACCTCTAGTCCATTTTAACGACGTCGGTCACTCGCCCGTTGCGGGCAGTGAAGCGGCCCACTGCACCACCTCGGTGACGGGCAGCCCAGCGAGGTCGCCCGGCTCGAACCAGGCCGCCGACGCGGTCGAGCCGCCGGCCTCCTCCGTCACGCTCGGTGTCGAGGGCTCGGGCACCAGGACGCGGTAGAGCGCCCGGACCGCGTGCCAGTTCATCGGGTACCCCTCCGGGCCGACAAGACCCGAACTGCGCCGGTGCGTCACCCCGAGCAGCTCGACGATCTCGCCGCGCTGGCCGGTCTCCTCGTACAACTCGCGCAACAGGGCCTCGGCCGGCTGCTCGCCGACGTCGGTCCCGCCGCCCGGCAGGTGCCAGCGGCCCGCCCCGGGGAACCCGCGGGCGATCTCGGTGAGCAGGACGCGTCCGGCCGGGTCGGTGACGAACCCGTAGGCGGCGAAGCGCTGCCCCTTCGGCAGCTCGGACTCGCTCGCCGGCTCGGCGTCGGCGGGCCCGGGCGCGTCGGCGGGGACGACGTCGAAGAGGACGCGATCCTCGTGGAGATCGGGGGTGGTCAGGGCGAGCACGTCGCGTACACCCGAAACAGCAACCGGAAGCCCGGCACTCTCGCGGAACAGCCGGACCACCGCGGTCGCCGGATTCTCCCCGTGCCGGATCGGCCCGCCGACCTCCTCGGCCGTGCCCAGCAGCCGCCCGTAGACCGTGATCACCCGTGTCCGCGTCATGGTGATCAGCGTAGGCCGACCCCGCGAAGGGCCTCCTCCGTCACTTCGGTCAATGGCAGCTCGTCCAGGTCGTCCGGGTCGAACCAGCGCGCCTCGGCGGTCGAGCCGCCCACGTCGTGGATCACCGGGCGGCTGGAGCGGGCCACCTGGACGCGGTAGAACGCGCGGACCCCGTGCCAGTCGATCGGGTAGCCCTCGGGGCCGAGCTGGGCCGCGTCGCGGTGGCTGGCCACGCCGAGCAGCTCGACGATCTGCCCCTCCTGGCCGGTCTCCTCGACCAGCTCGCGGATGAGCGCGACGCCGGGCTGCTCGCCGAAGTCCGTGCCGCCGCCGGGCAGGTGCCAGCATCCGCCGCCGGGGTAGCCGTCGGAGATGCGGGTGAGCAGGACGCGGTTGCGCCGGTCGGTGCAGACCGCGTAGGCGGCGAAGCGCTGGGCGCGGTGCAGGCCGTCGGGGCCGGGCACCGCGTAGAAGGACGGCACCTCGGGCGTGCCGTCGGGGCGGATGTCGGCGGTGGCGTCGGGCAGGCCGAGCGCGTCGGCGGTGAACCGGCGCAGCGGCAGGGCCTGGGCCTCCTCGAGGGTGACCCAGCGGGCGAGGTCGGTGGGCTGCCCGACCCGGTCGCGCAGCGCGCCGCCGCGCATCGAGACCTCGTAGATCAGCCGATCGGTGTGGATCGTGAGCCCGCGCGTCGGCAGGGCCCGCATGTCGGCCAGCACGTCGCGCAGCTTGACCACGGCGACGGAGAGGCCGGTCTCGGCCGCGGTCTCGCGCACGACGGTGTCGACCGGGTTCTCACCGTGGTCGACGGCGCCGCCGGGCAGCGACCAGGCCCCGGGCGTCCCGGACTTGGCCGAGGCCCGCACGAGCAGGAAGGCATCGCCGTCGACGCAGACGCAGTAGGCCGCGATGCGCCGCAGCGGCTGTAGCGCTGGAGTCACGGAAATGAATTGTCCGGCTTTCTCAGCCGCTCGCCAAGAGCGAGTTCAGCCTGAAATGGCTGAATGAAATTCTTCTCAGGGGTGGGTGGTCGGGGCGGCAGCCGGGTCATTCCCATTCAATGGTGCCCGGCGGCTTGGACGTAACGTCCACGACCACGCGGTTGACCTCGCGGACCTCGTTCGTTATCCGGGTCGAAATCTTGGCGATCAGCTCGTGCGGCAGCCGCGACCAGTCCGCGGTCATCGCGTCGTCGCTGGAGACCGGGCGCAGCACGATCGGGTGACCATACGTCCGGCCGTCCCCCTGCACCCCGACGCTGCGCACGTCCGCGAGCAGCACCACCGGGAACTGCCACACGCTGCGGTCCAGCCCCGCGGCGGTGAGCTCCTCGCGGGCGATCAGGTCGGCGGCCCGCAGGATGGCCAGCCGCTCCTCGTCCACCGCGCCGATGATCCGGATCGACAGGCCCGGCCCCGGGAACGGGTGGCGCATGACGATCTCCTCGGGCAGCCCGAGCGCGGCCCCGATCTGGCGCACCTCGTCCTTGAACAGCGTCCGCAGCGGCTCGACCAGCGCGAACTGCAGATCGTCGGGCAGCCCGCCGACGTTGTGGTGGGACTTGATGTTGGCGGTGCCGGTGCCGCCGCCGGACTCGACCACGTCCGGGTAGAGCGTGCCCTGCACGAGGAACTCGACGTGCTCGTCGGCGTCGAGCTCGCGGGCGGCCGCCTCGAAGGTGCGGATGAACTCACGCCCGACGATCTTGCGCTTCTGCTCCGGGTCGGTCACCCCGGCCAGCGCGCGGAGGAAGGTCGCGGACGCGTCGACGACCTTGAGGTTGATCCCGGTCGCGGCGACGTAGTCCTTCTCGACCTGCTCCGCCTCGCCCGCGCGCAGCAGGCCGTGGTCCACGAACACGCAGGTCAGCTGGTCGCCGACGGCCTTCTGCACCAGGGCCGCGGCCACCGCGGAGTCCACCCCGCCGGACAGCCCGCAGATCACCCGCTTGGTGCCGACCCGGGCCCGGATCGCCTCGACCTGCTCCTCGATGATGTTGTTCGAGGTCCAGGTGGGCTCGATGCCGGCGATGTCGTAGAGGAAGCGGCGCAGCACCTCCTGGCCGTGCGGGGTGTGCGCCACCTCGGGGTGGAACTGCACACCGGCCAGCCGGCGGTCGGTGTCCTCGAACGCGGCCACCGGCGCGCCCGGCGAGCCGCCGGTGACCGTGAAGCCGGCCGGCGCCGCGGTCACGCAGTCGCCGTGGCTCATCCACACCGACTGCTCGGCCGGCAGGTCGCGCAGCAGCACGCCGCCGTCGGCGGCGAGGGTGAGCGGGGTGCCGCCGAACTCGCGGTTGCCGGTGTGGGCCGCCTCGCCGCGCAGGGCCACCGCCATCGCCTGGAAGCCGTAGCAGATGCCGAAGACCGGCACCCCGGCCTCGAACAGCGCCGGGTCGACCTGGGGCGCGCCCTCCTCGTAGACCGATGAGGGGCCGCCCGAGAGGATGATCGCCGCGGGGCGCTTGGCCAGCAGGTCGGCGACCGGCATCGAGCTCGGCACGATCTCCGAGTAGACGTGGGCCTCGCGCACCCGGCGGGCGATCAGCTGGGCATACTGCGCACCGAAGTCGACTACGAGCACTGGCTGCGGCGTGGTCATGGGCAAAAGCCTAGTCGGAGCGCGGCCGGAGCCTCCGCGGGGACGGCGGGACGTGACGGAGTTATCGGTGCGACCGGGCGATACGGGGCGCCCAGGTCCGGGCGCCGATCCGGCTCACCCTTGTTCGGCCACATCGACGCCGCCCGTTCGGCCTGCGCCGCGATCGTCAGCGACGGGTTCACCCCCAGGTTGGCCGAGACCGCGGCGCCGTCGACGACGTGGAGTCCCGGATGGCCGAAGACGCGGTGGTACGCGTCCACGACGCCCGTCTCCGCCGAGTCCCCGATCGCCGCGCCGCCGAGGATGTGCGCGGTGAGCGGAATGTTGAAGACCTCGGACCAGCCGCCGCCGGGCAGCCCGCCGATCTCCTCGGCCAGCAGCCGGACCGCCTCGTTGCCGGCCGGGATCGAGGCCGGGTTCGGCTCGCCGTGCCCCTGGGTCGTGGTGAGCCGCCGCCGGCCCGTCCACGAGCGCTTGTAGTGCACGTCCAGCGAGTTGTCGAGCGACTGCATGACCAGCGCGATCACGGTCTTGTGCGACCAGCGGCGCACCGAGAGCACCCGCAGGTGCCGCAGCGGGTGCCGGAAGAACACGCCGAACCAGCGCAGCGGCCGCCAGGGGCCGCCGTCGGTGAGCACGGTCTGCAGCAGGCCCATCGCGTTGGAGCCGGGGCCGTAGCGGACCGGCTCGATGTGGGTGTTCGCGTCCGGGTGGAAGGAGCTGGTGATCGCCACGCCGTCGGTGAAGTCGACGCCCTTGCGCAGCGAGCGGGCGCCGACGATGGACTCCGAGTTGGTGCGGGTCAGCTTGCCCAGGCGGGGCGAGATCCGGGGCAGCACGCCGTCGGCCCGCATCCGGTGCAGCAGGCGCTGGGTGCCGATCGCGCCGGCCGCGAAGACGACCTGGCCGGCCTCGAAGGTCTGCCGCCGGCGGCGCCGGTCGGTGCCGCGGGTCTCGACCGAGTAGCCCTCGGCGGCGGGGCGCACCGCGGTGACCGTCGTGAGCGGGTACACCCGCACGCCCTGCTGTTCGGCGAGGTGGAGGTAGTTCTTCACGAGCGTGTTCTTGGCCCCGACGCGGCAGCCGGTCATGCAGGAGCCGCAGTGCGTGCAGGTCTGGCGGATCGGCCCGGCGCCGCCGAAGTAGGGGTCCACGCCGGAGCGCCCGAAGTACACCCCGACCGGCGTGGCGTGGAAGGACTCCCCGACGCCCATGCGCTCGGCCACCGCACGGAAGGCCCGGTCGGCGGCGGTGGTGCGGGCGTAGGTCGCGACCCCGAGCATTCGCTCGGCCTGGTCGTAGAAGGGCTCGAGCTCGGCCTGCCAGTCGGTGATGCCCCGCCACTGGGGGTCCTCGTAGAAGGGCGGGAGGGGGCGGTACAGCGTGTTGGCGTAGACCAGCGAGCCGCCCCCGACCCCGGCGCCGGCGAGCACCAGCACGTTGCGCAGCATGGTGATCCGCTGGATGCCGAAGCAGCGCAGTGCCGGTGCCCACAGGAAGCGCCGCGCGTCCCAGGACGTCTTCGGGAACTCGTCGTCGGCGAAGCGGCGCCCGGCTTCCAGGACGGCGACCGAGTACCCCTTCTCGGCCAGGCGCAATGCGGTCACACTGCCGCCGAACCCCGATCCGATGACCACGACGTCGTAGCGCATGCCCCATAGTGACCCGTGAGTAACTTGGACGGAAGCCCCTTCGGTTTCGGTGGTCATCTGCGGCAGACTGGTCAACTATGGCGAGACTTCCCGGCGGGCTGCCCGTCTGGCGTGGTCGCCGGCTGCTGGGCGCCGACGACGCCGGCCGCGCCGTCGGGGCGACGCCGCCCGCGCTACCGGCCGTCGATGCGAGCCACCACGCGGCGCTGCACTCCGTGGTGCTCGACGCCCTGAAGTTCGCCGACGTGGGGGCTCCGCAGTCGGTACACCTGGGAGGCTCCCCAACGGTGGAGTTCCGGGGCGGCGCGCTCGTCATCGGCCTGCCTCTGGCCTGGGGACTCTCCGCCGACCAGCTGCGCATGCTGCTCACCCACGAGCTCGCCCTGCCCGCCTCGCGCCACCCCGACCTCGTGCGGGGCCTGCTCGACGCCCGCCAAAGCACTCCCGCCGGCGAGAAGGCCGCCGCCCGCCACGCCCGCCTGCTCGGCGCCACCGAGCCGCTGCTGGCCGAGGCCGAGCAGGTCCGCGACGCGGCCGCGATCACGGCGGCCGGCGGCGGCCTCTCCGCCGTCGAGGACGCGGCCCGGGCCCTGCTCAAGGCGGCCGCGATCCACGCCGCGTTCTCGGCCTTCGCCGCGGCCCCGCTGGCCTCTGGCACCATGTCGGCCTTCAACACCGGCTCCCTGCCGACGACCGGCCCGATCCACGCGGAGGACCTGCACGCGGGCTGGCGGCTGCGACTCTCACGCTGGGGCGCGCCCACCGCCGACGTCGACCGCGAGGAGCTCGCCGGGCACCACCCAGGGCTCGCCGAGGAGCTGCGGGCCCCCGCCGACGGCCCGCTGGTGACCCTGGACCCGGACGCGGCCCACATCGACGAGCTCGGCCCGGCGGCGCTGCGAGCGCTGGCCGCCGAGGTGCTGCCGTCCGGCTCCGGCGAGCCCTGGGTCCGCCTCGCCGACCTGCCCGTCGAGGCTTACCTGCCGGACGTGGAGCGACGGGCCCGGCAGTACGTCGAGGCGGTCAACGAGGTCCTCGGCCGCACGCCGGACGGGCGCGACGAGCTGGCCGGGACGCTGCTGCGCCGCCCGGTGGACGTGGAGCGGGCGCGGCGGGGGCTGCCGGCGGCCGCCGACGCGGAGCCGCCGCCACCGTGGATGGGGGCGGCGCTGCTGGCCGTGGTGGTCGAGTACACGCTGCTGCGCAAGGGGTGGCGGCGGGAGCATCCGCTGCTGCCGCGGCGGCTGGTCGCGCCCGACTCGGACGCGGTGCTGGACCTGAACGAGCTGGTGCGCAGCGACCCGGGCGCCCTGCGCAGGCACCTCGGCTGACGCCGGTCGCGCGTCAATTTGCCGCCGGACGCGGCGCCGGACCTCGACAAGTGCGCGGGCACCCCGGCTGACGCCGGTCGCGCGTCAATTTGCCGCCGGACACGGCGCCGGACCTCGACAAGTGCGCGGGCACCCCCGGCTGACGCCGGTCACTCGTCAATTTGCCGCCGGACGCGGCGCCGGACCTCAACGGGCTCGTGCGCAGCGACCCGAGCATCCCGCGTAGGCACCTTGGCTGGCGCTCGTCGCGCGCCGGCGCCGCCAGTCCTGCGGACAGCGATCCTCGATATGTCGGGCCTCAGCTACGTCGGGTGCCCCGCGTAGGCACCTTGGCTGACGCTCGTCGCGCTCCCAGACCCGCGAACAGCGATTTTCGATATGTCGGGCGCTCCGCGCCGCGACATACCGGATTTATGCCCCGTCAGGCGATAAGTCGGAAATATCTGTGCGCGAAGCGCCGGATATTTCCGACAAGCGCGACAGCTACAGGTTCGGCGCCTGGGTGATCGAGAGCTCGGCGGGCTGGATGACCATGTAGCCGTTCTGCGTCCGCTGCTCCACCACGCCCGCCGCGAGCTGGTTCACGCCCGTGCCGTCGAACCGGACCCCGTTCCACGGCATGATCGTCTGGGTCGCGGGCATGCTGAGCTGCTGGACCGAGTTGCGCACCGCCTGCTTCGTGTAGTCGCCCGCCTGGTCCATGGCCATCGCCAGGGTGAGCGTCGCCATGAACGCGTCCGCCGCGACCTCGGTCAGCTTGGTGTGGAACGCCTGCTCGAACATCGCGCCGATGACCTGCGCGGTCGGGTTGCGTGTGGCGAACTCGTTCGACCAGCCGGAGGCCCGCAGCGCGGTCGGGTTCTTCACGCCGTCGAGCGCGGCGACGGCCGGGCCGAGCGCGATCACCGAGGCGGTGCCCTTGAGCTTCACCGCCAGGTCGTTGGCGGCGCTCGCCTCGGCGGGGCTGGTCACGATGGCGAGCACCGCGTCGCCCTTTTGCACCTGCCCGTTCGGCTGGCCGGCCTCGCTGCCGGTGAGGGGCAGCACGTGGTCCTTGCCCGCGACCTCGTAGCCGGAGGACTGACTGAGGTCCTCGATCGAGTTCTTGAGGCTCGCGACCTCCTTGCCGAGCTCGCCGCCGGGCGCGCCGGACGCGGTCACGATGCGCTTGACCTGGCCGTTCGTGCCCTTGTAGCGGTAGAGCAGGTCCAGCGCGGTGTTGACCAGGTGCCGGTCGGTCGGCTGGATGCGGAAGTGCCCGGCGCGGTTGGACTCGCTGAAGGTGTCCGACGTGGTCAGGCCGTCGATCAGGGAGACGCCGAGGAAGTCCGCGACGCGGCTGGTCGTCTGGGCGACGTCGATGGTGTCGGCGAGGATCAGGCCGACCGCGCCGTCGTCGACGAGCTTGGTCGCCTCCTTCTCGATCCGCTCCGGCGCGCTGGCGGTGTCGCCGGTGAGCAGCGTGATCTTGGTGCCACTGCGCAGGCCGACGCCGGGGCCGAGGGGCAGGGGCAGCGGCTTGCTCGGGACGTCCCGGTTGACCACCTCGAGGGCGAGCCGGGCGCCGAGGGTGGCCTGCTGGCCGAGCTGCGCGTTGGGCCCGCTCGTGGGCACCAGGAGCCCGATCGCGACGCTGGCCGGCGGGGTCACGGCCGGCTTCGCGTCGCCCGTGCACGCCGACATGAGTAACGCCGACGCCAGCACCAGGGCGGTCACTGCGGGCCGTCGGCCCCGGGTGAGCACGGCGTATGACTCCTTGTGGCGCGTGGCTGGTCGGACGGCCGTATCCTTCCCGTCTGATCAATGCCTAGCAAGCCCGCTGTCCGGCTTCGAGTATTGTGACCTGCGCCACTATGACGTGGTTGGACACTGGTCGCAACCCTGGTTTGATAAGTGCCGCACGCTGCTCAGCAGCGCGATGACGCATGCGAAAGGTGTGGAGGGGTGCAGACCTTCGCTTCGCCGCCTTCGACGAGGGCTCCGGCCGTCGTGATGAAGGTGAACAGCCATCGCCGTCGGCGGCCGGGGGAACCGCAACGGCGCAGCGCATCCCTGTTCCGGGTGCGCGACTGGCGCGTGCCCACGAAGCTCGCGGCGGTGCTCGTGCTGCCCGCGGTGGCGTTCCTCGTCATCGCCGGCGTGCAGATCAACCTCTCCGTGCAGGACGCGACGAAGCTGGACCAGTTCGCCCAAGGGGTCAAGGTCGGCCGCCAACTGACCGATCTCATCCACCAGTTGCAGCTGGAGAGGGACCGAACGGTCGGATATCTCGCCAAGTCGACCAGCGGGCCCCAGCCGTCCGGTCCGAATCAGGCCGCCGACGACCTGGCCGAGAGCCAGGCGGCGACCGACTCCGCGCTGCGCGCCTTCTCCGAGCAGGCGCGCCCGCTGCTGAAGAACCCGATCTTCAGCGGCGTGCAGAACCGGATGACCGCCGACTTCACCGACCTCGGCCTGGTCCGCGACGGCGTCGCGCACCGGTGGCTGCGGGAGGAGGCGGTGTTCGAGCAGTACTCGGTGACCATCCAGCACCTCTTCGACCTGGTGCCGGACCGGCCCGACATCGGCGGCGACTCCCAGTCGGTGGCCGAGGTCTCCTCGCTCATGGACCTCGCCCAGGCCAAGGAGCTCAAGGACCAGCTGCGCGGGCGGATCTTCGCCGCGGCCAGCGCCGGCAAGTTCGCGCCGGACGACTTCGAGACCTTCTCGGAGATCCAGGCGCGGCAGGTCGCCGCGGTCGAGCGGTTCCGCGCGTCGGCGAGCCCGGCCCACCTCGCGCTCTACGTGCGCAACCTGCGCCAGGACGCGGTCTCCACCGTGGCCCGGCTGCAGCAGGACATCATCTCCCGGGCCCGGGGCGCCGCGGTCGGCGTCTCCGCCGAGGACTGGTGGCGGGCGAGCACGCTGGAGCTGGGGTACATCCGCAGCATCGAGAAGGCGATGCTGGAGGACGCGATCACGGGTGCCGCCGACCGCAGTAGCACCCAGCGGACCAACGCCATCGTCGCCACCTCGGCGATCGTGCTGGTCATGCTCCTGGCGCTGCTGCTGTCCTGGCTCATCGGCCGGTCGATGGCCCGCTCGCTGCGCCAGCTGCGGGCCCAGGCGCTCGACGTGGCCCAGCACCGGCTGCCGGAGGCGATCCAGCGCCTGCGAACGCTGCCGCGGGGCGAGACGGTCACCGTCGACACCACGACCCGCGTGCGCTCGTCCGACGAGATCGGCGAGGTGGCGGACGCGTTCACCGCCGTGCACCGCAGCGCGGTCAGCCTGGCCGTCGAGCAGGCGGTCATGCGACGCAACGTCAACTCGATGTTCGTCAACCTGGCCCGCCGGTCGCAGACGCTGGTCGAGCGCCAGCTGCAGCTGCTGGACCAGCTCGAGTCGGCCGAGACCGACCCGGACCAGCTGGCCAACCTGTTCCGCCTGGACCACCTGGCCACCCGCATGCGCCGCAACGACGAGAACCTGCTGGTCCTCGCGGGCAGCGAGGCGACCCGGCGGTGGGCCCAGCCCGTGTCGCTGTCCGCGGTCATGCTCGCGGCCATGGCGGAGATCGAGCAGTACGCCCGCATCCGCCAGGACGTGTCCAACGACGTCTTCGTCGTCGGCCACGCGGTCTCCGACATCGTGCACCTCTTCGCGGAGCTGCTGGAGAACGCGACCACGTTCTCGCCGCCGGACACCGTGGTGACGGTGACCGGCTGGCCGGCCCAGCAGGCCCGCGAGGCGACGATCGTCATCGAGGACAAGGGCATCGGCATGACCGAGTCCGGCCTCATCGAGGCGAACGAGCGCGTGTCCAGCCCGATCGCGATCGACGTGGCCGCCTCCGAGCGGATGGGTCTGGTCGTCGTCGGCCACCTTGCCGACCGGCACGGCGTGTCGGTGCGGCTCACGGCGAGCGAGGAGGGTGTGACGGCGTACGTCACGCTGCCCGCCCGCCTGCTCGCGGCCCCGCCGGACGGGGTCGGGCTCTACGGCAACAACGCGGCCACGCGGCTCGCGGGCGCGGCTCGCCTGCCGATCCCGGTCGACGGCGGCACCTCGCAGGCCCCGGCCGCGAGCGAGCCCTCCGGCGAGCACCCGACCGCGATCCTGCCGGCGCTGCCGTCCCGCCCCTCGATGCCGGCCGAGGAGCCCGCCGATGACGAGGCGGATTCGGACGTACCGGCGGTAGCGGCGCCCCGGCTGCCGGACGTCCCCGAGGCCGCGCCGGTCTCGGCGGTCCCTGTGTCCGCCGCGCCGGTGTCCGCGGTGCCGGTCTCGGCCGCACCCGTGTCAGCCGCACCCGTGTCAGCCGCGCCGGTGTCGGCCGCGCCGGTGTCGGCCGCACCCGTCTCGGCCGCACCCGTCTCGGCCGCGCCCGTCTCGGCCGCTCCGGTGTCAGCCGCGCCCGTCTCGACGGTCCCCGTGTCCGCGGCGCCGGTCGCGGCCGCGCCCGGCTCGTCGGCGCCGAAGAGCACCAACGGCGTCAAGCGCGGCCCGGCCCGGGCCGAGGACATCATCGCCGGTGCGTCGCGGCCCAATGGTGCGCCCGCGACGGCCGCGAAGGGCACCCGCTGGTGGTCGCGCGGCGGGGGCGGCGACGCTCCGGCTCCGGCCCCGCTCATCCCGGCCCAGCGGCAGCCGGTGACCGCCGGTACGAGCAGCGCCGGGCTGCCGATCCGGGTGCCGCAGGCGCAGCTGCCGGGCGATGCGAGCGTGCCCGCGCCCGCGCCGGAGGAGACGCAGCAGGTCACGGTGGCGCACACCGAGCCGGACCCGGCCAGCGTCGGCAGCATGCTGACCCGGTTCTACAGTGGCGTGCATCGGGCCGCGAACGAGGACGAGGTGCCCACGGTGCCGATCAACGAACATCGAGGGAGCACGGCGTGACCCTGAGCCAACAAGCACGGGACCTGAGCTGGCTGATCAACGCGTTCACCGAGCGGGTCCCCGGCATCGCCCATGCTGTGGTGGTGTCCTCCGACGGCCTGCTCGTGGCCGTCTCGGACCATCTGCCCCGCGACAGCGCCGATCAGCTCGCCGCGGTCACGTCGGGCCTGGTGAGCGTCACCAGCGGCGCCGCGCGGATCTTCGACGGCGACGAGGTCAAGCAGACCGTGGTGGAGATGGGCCAGGGGTTCTTCCTGGTCATGTCGATCCGCGACGGCTCGATCCTGGCGACGCTGGCCGGCCGTGAGGCCGACATCGGCGTGGTCGGCTACGAGATGGCCCGCCTGGCCAAGCAGGCGGGCGAGATGCTGACCCCGGCGCTGCGCGCGGAGCTGCAACAGGCGCTGCCCCGCTGACAAGACGGCCTCGGGTGCCCGGCTCTTCGCCCGGCACCCGAGGCCCTGTGGCTTTTCGGGCGAAATGCCCGGCCCACCGACCGACGAGACGAAAAGCCGACCCGAGACCGCACCGCTGACAGAACGACCTCGGGTGCCCGGCACCCGAGGTCGTGTGCTGTCGTGACGAGCGCGATGGTCCGGCCGCCGCGCCCACCGCGGACGGTGAGGCCACGGGAGTAACGGTCCGGACCACGACGGACGTCGCGGTAGCTCTCTGCTGCTACTTGTCTCTGTTGTTACTTGTCGAGGATGAGCCCGACCTTCTGGAATTCCTTGAGGTCGCGGTACCCGCACTTCGCCATCGCCCGCTTGAGCGCGCCGAACAGGTTGAGCGCGCCGTCGGGGTCCTCGGACGGGCCGTAGAGCACCTTCTCCAGCGTGCCCAGCACCGGCTCGGCCGAGCCGAAGGAGCCGCGGGGCAGCTTCGGGTGGCTCGCCGCCGAGTGCCACCACGCGCCGCCGCCCGGGGCCGAGTCGCTGCGCGAGAGCGGCTCGCCGACCATCACGGCGTCGGCGCCGCAGCCCAGCGCCTTGGCGATGTCGCCCGAGGTCTGGATGTTGCCGTCGGCGATGATGTGCACGTAGCGCCCGCCGGTCTCGTCCAGGTAGTCGCGGCGCGCGTCCGCGGCGTCGGCGATCGCGGTCGCCATCGGCACCCGGATGCCAAGGACGCGGTCGGTGGTCGACCACTCGTCGGCGCCGATGCCCACGATGACGCCCGCGGCGCCGGTGCGCATCAGGTGCAGCGCGGTCTGGTAGTTGGTGCATCCGCCGACGATGACCGGCAGGTCGAGGTCGGCGATGAACTCCTTGAGGTTCAGCGGCTCGTCGGTGGTCGAGACGTGCTCGGCCGAGACCAGCGTGCCCTGGATCACCAGGATGTCCACGCCGGCGTCGAGGATCACCGGGGCGAGGGCCAGGGTGTGCTGCGGCGAGACGCGCACGGCGACCGTGATGCCGCCGTCGCGCATCTCCTTGACCCGCTCGCCGATCAGCTCGGGCTTGATCGGCTCCGCGTAGACCTCCTGGAGGCGCCGCGTGGCGGGGGCCTCGTCGTCGAGATCGGCGAGCTCCTCGAGGATCTTGGTCGGGTCGGCGTACCGCGTCCAGAGCCCCTCGACGTTGAGCACGCCCAGGCCGCCGAGCTTGCCGAGCGCGACCGCGGTGGCCGGGCTCATCGTGGCGTCGGACGGGTGAGCGACGCAGGGGATCTTGAACGGGTACGCGTCGAGCTGCCAGTTCGTGGATACGTCGTCGACGTCGCGGGTGCGGCGGGTCGGGACGATCGCGATGTCGTCCAGGTGGTAGCCACGCCGGGCGCTCTTGCTGAGCCCGATCTCGACCACGTCACGCATGTCAGCTCCTGTTGAAATAGGGGTGTTCGTCCACCGCGTCAGCGCGAGTGGTAGTTCGGGGCCTCGACGGTCATCTGGATGTCGTGCGGGTGGCTCTCCTTGAGGCCCGCCGCGGTGATCCGGATGAGCCGGGCGCGCTCGTGCATGTCGGCCATCGTGGCCGCGCCGACGTAGCCCATGCCGGAGCGCAGGCCCCCGATAAGCTGCTGGGCGACGGCGGAGAGGGGGCCGCGGTAGGCGACCTGGCCCTCGATGCCCTCCGGCACCAGCTTGTCGTCGGAGCTCACGTCGTCCTGGAAGTAGCGGTCCTTGGAGTAGGAGCGCGCCTGGCCGCGGGACTGCATCGCGCCGAGGGAGCCCATGCCCCGGTACGTCTTGAACTGCTTGCCGTTGATGAAGATCAGGTCGCCGGGGCTCTCCTCGCAGCCGGCCAGCAGGCTGCCCAGCATCACGGTGTCGGCGCCGGCCGCGATGCCCTTGGCGATGTCGCCGGAATACTGCATGCCGCCGTCGGCGATGACCGGCACGCCCAGTGGACGACAGGCCCGGGACGCCTCCATGATCGCCGTGATCTGCGGCACACCGACGCCGGCGATGACGCGCGTGGTGCAGATGGAGCCGGGCCCGACGCCGATCTTGACCGCGTCGGCGCCGGCCTCGGCCAGCGCCCGGGCGCCCTCGTAGGTCGCCACGTTGCCGCCGACGACGTCGACCGCGGTGTCCTTCTTCAGCCGCTGCACCATCTCCACAACCATCCGGTTGTGCCCGTGTGCGGTGTCGACCATCACGATGTCCAGGCCGGCGTCGATCAGGGTGCGGGCCCGCTTGTAGCTGTCCTCGCCGACCCCGACCGCGGCGGCGACGCGCAGGCGTCCGGCGTCGTCCTTGGTCGCGTGCGGGAACTTCTCGCTCTTCGAGAAGTCCTTCACGGTGATGAGGCCGCGCAGCTTGCCGGAGCCGTCGACGATCGGCAGCTTCTCGACCTTGTGCTTGCGCAGCAGCGCGAGGGCCTCGTCCTTGCTGACCCCGACCTGCGCCGTGATGAGCGGGGTGACGGTCATGATGTCCCGCACCCGGGTCTCGGGGTCGGAGACGAAGCGCATGTCGCGGTTGGTGACGATGCCCACGAGCTGGCCGTCGGCGTCGGTGACCGGAACGCCGGAGATGCGATACCGCCCGCAGAGGGCGTCCACCTCCCGCAGCGTCGCATCGGGCGAGCAGGTCACCGGGTTGGTGACCATGCCGGCCTCGGAGCGCTTGACCAGGTCGACCTGCTGGGCCTGGTCCTCGATCGAGAGGTTGCGGTGCAGGGTGCCGATGCCTCCCTGCCGCGCCATCGCGATCGCCATCCGGGCCTCGGTGACCGTGTCCATCGCGGAGGACACCAGCGGTATCCGGAGGGTGATGTTCCGGGTGATCCGGCTCGAGGTGTCGACGCCACTGGGCACGACGTCCGATTCGCCCGGAAGCAGCAGCACGTCGTCGAAGGTCAGGCCCAAAGGCAGCACGTCAGGTCGGGAGAAATCCATGAAGCGCATCCCAGCTCTCGGTCGTCCGGCGGGTGCGTCTCATCGTACTTCCGCCCCGGCGGCGCACCCGTCCGCCATGGCAGAGCCGTGCCCGGCCCCACACCAGGGCCGAATGGGGATACCGTTGAGGCGTGCACGAAGAGCCCATCGACCCGTTCGCCGGCGACCCGGCCGATCCTTCGGCCGAGCTCGACGACAGCGGGAACGAAGACCCGTTGACCGCCGCCGAGCGCCAGGACGTTCTCGAGGACCTCGCGGACCTCGAGATCTACCAGGCGCTGCTCACGGCGATCGGCGTCCGTGGGCTCGTCATCGAGTGTGAGGACTGCCACGAACCGCACTATTTCGACTGGGATTTGCTGCGGGGGAACCTGAAACACCTGCTCACGTCCGGTCGACCGCGCGTGCACGAGCCCGCCTTCGACCCCGATCCGGACCATTACGTCACATGGGAATACGCGCGGGGTTACGCTGACGGTGTTCACGACGCACTGGCGAGTGCGACCGACGACGGCGACGGCTAGCAGGCCCTCGTTTAGGTTTGTCGCGCGGCGGGTACCGCAGCGGCATGCCCCGGATGGCCTGCAGCGCCGCTAACTCACGAGCCCGGCGCGGAACGCCGCCGCTACGGCGTGTGCCCGGTCGCGTGCTCCGAGCTTCCGGAACAGCCGGCGAGCGTGCGTCTTGACGGTGTCCTCGGAGACGAACAGCTCCCGCCCGATCTCGGCGTTGCTCTTCCCGTCCGCCATCCCGCGCAGCACCTGCAGCTCCCGCTCGGTCAGCTCCACCCGCCGGCGCGGAGGCTCGCCGGGCACGTCGCCGCGCTGCTGCGGCACGCCGGCCCCGGTCACCCGGGCCGCCCCGGGCATCCCGACCGCGGTCCGCGCCGTCGCGGGCAGTCCGCGCCCGGCCTGCAGCATTCCCCCGGCCGCCTGGCTCGGCGCGCCCATGCGCGCCTGGAGCACCGGCTCGCCGTTGCTGCGGCCCACCTGGCTCAGCACCAGCAGCACCGCCTTCGCGAGCGTCGTGACCGGATCAGCCGTGTCGACCCGGATGACCGCCCGCGCGCCGGCCGCGATCGCCGCGGCGGCGGCCCGGGGCTCCTCCGTGCCGAAGAAGACCACCGTCGCGCCCGGCGCCACGGCCAGCACGCGGCGGGAGAACTCCGCGCTGTCGGGACGGGCCAGCGTCGGGTCCGCCAGCACCAGGTCGGCCGGCTGCTCCGAAAGACGCGCCAGGGCCTCGACCATCGTGACGGCGGTCCGCACCGCGTGTGCCACTCCCAGCCTGGCCGCGGCCGCGGCAACCGTCTGTGCCGCGACCTGTGTTCGCACACACACCAAAATCGTCCGCACCGTCGTGCTCCTCTCTCTCAAAGAGAGAAACACGAAAAGGCGAGATCTAGACGTGGTTTTACCGCGATTGGCCTACGAGAAATTGACCGACGACATGCCGTTACCTGTGGCGGTCTCGCGCGTTGTACCGGAAATGGGCAGCACGCGAATTCCAGGCCGCACGCCTGGAAGGAGGAGCGAATGACGAATGTGACTCGCCTGCCCGGTCCGATCGCGGACATTTGGGACTGGCAGCGGCTCGGACTGTGCCGCGGACGGGACAGTGCCCAGTTCTTCCACCCCGACGGCGAGCGCGGCGCTTCGCGCGGTCGCCGGGAGTCCGCCGCCAAGAACGTGTGCCGGGCGTGCCCGGTCCGCGCGGAGTGCGCCGCGCAGGCGCTCACCACGCGGGAGCCCTACGGCGTGTGGGGCGGCTTCACCGAGGGCGAGCGGCTGCGGCTGCTGGCGCTGGGCTGGGAGGACGCCGCCGACCGGCGCCGCTCCCGGGTCGACGTCGGGCGCCTGGAGTCGAAGCTGGGCCTGCGCCCGACCGCGCCGACGCCGTCGCCGAACCAGGGCGCCCAGCAGCCGCTGCGCGCCGTGCCGGCCCGCCCGGGCCCGACGCACCCCGCCCCCGGCGTGCCGTCGCAGCGGCGCCCGCAGGTGTCGGCCGGCAACTCCTCCCGGTCGCGCACCGCGGCGCGCTAGGCGCTACTTCACCTCAATATTGATCGAATGCCACCCCGTGGCGCCGTCGGGATCCGGCGGCGCCACGGCGTCTGTCTGCGTGTCGCCGCCGTTGTCGGTGGCGCGTACGGTGATGCGGTGCCGCCCCGGCGTGGCCTGCCACTTGAGGGTCCATTGCCGCCAGGTGTCGATCGACGGTACGGGCAGCAGGCTCGCGACCTGCCAGGCCCCGCCGTCCACCTGGATTTCGACCTTGGAAATGCCGCGATGCTGCGCCCAGGCCACGCCCGCAATCATGATCTCGCCCGCCCTGGGATTGCTCCCGTCCCGCGGCGTGTCGATTCTTGACTCGGTCTTGATCGGCCCCTTGGCGGCCCATCCGCGCTTGATCCAATAGGCGTCGAAATCGGCGAACGAGGTCAGCTCGAGCTCGACCAGCCATTTCGTGGCGGAGACATATCCGTACAGGCCCGGCACCACCATCCGAACCGGGAACCCGTGCTCGACGGGCAGCGGCTCGCCGTTCATGGCGATGGCGAGCATGGCGTCGCGGCCGTCCTGGAGCACCGCCGTCGGGGTGCCCGCGGTGAACCCGTCGATCGAGCGGCTCACGACCTGGTCGGCGCCGGACTTGGGCCGCGCCTCGGCCAGCAGGTCCGCGATGCGCACGCCCTGCCACTTCGCGTTGCCGATGAGGCCACCGCCGACCTCGTTGGAGACGCAGGCCAGGGTGACGTACCGCTCGATCATCGGCCGTTTGAGCAGCTCGCCCCAGCTGATCGTGAGCTCCTTCTCGACCCGGCCGTGAATGCGCAGCTTCCAGTCCTCCGTGGTGAGCTGCGGCACGACCAGCGCGGTGTCGATCTGGTAGAAATCCTTGTTCGGCGTGACGAAGGGCGCGAGATCGGGCAGGGCCGCGTCGGCCTGGGGCGGCAGCGGCGCCACGGTGTTCGGCGGGACGCTGGGCAGTTCGATCGACGCCCGGTCCGCCTCGACGTTGCGCCGGGTGGACCACCAGCGCCCGGCGAAGCCCACGATGGCGGCGCCCAGCAAGGTGTACCCGCTCGCGCGCAGGAACCACCGGCGCTCCTCGGCCGTGGCGTTGTCGCCGGCCTCGTGGGTGAGCAGCCAGTGCAGGACCCCGGCGCCGGCGGCCGCGCCCAGCAGCGTGGGGACGAACGCATACCAGTGCGCGTTGTGGCGACTGAGCGCGGCGGCGATCCCGATGACGCCGAAAAGGGCGATTCCGGCGTACCCCCACACGCGCCGCCTGACCGCAAGCATCCCGATGCCCGCCGCGAAGGCCGCGAGGATGACGAGCGTACCGATGCTGAGCGCAAGCTTGTCGTAGGTGTAGAACACCTCGACGGCGAGATCCTTGACCTTGGCCGGAACGCTGTCGATGACCACGCCGCCGACGCTGACCAGCGGCGATGTGGACGCGCCGGTGAAGATCGCGACCACTTCGGCCACGCCGAGCGCGGTGCCCGCGGCGGCGAGGCCGGCGAGCGCACCGAACCTTCGAGTGTGCACGCTTACAGCATGCGGCGATCATCCGTACCGCACCAAGCGGCGTAATGGGTCCCTAACCTTTTCCTGAGCCGACTGTGACGCTCGCACAGTCCGCCGGGCACCCAACGTGACCGCGCCCGCCGCCACCAGCCGCGCGCCGCGCCCCCGTTTCGCACACCCCGCGGCACCGCTGGCCCCACGCACCGCTCGACCCACGCGCCGCTCGACCCCATGGACAGTTCACCCCGCTCGGACGGCTCGATCCGCGTGACCGCTCGCCGCCAGCCACTCGCCCCGGCACCGTTTGGACCGCCGACCTCCACGGACGGCTCCTTGGAGCACTCGACCCGCCCCTTCAACGGGCGGACGAAGACCCCAAGCACCACACGACGCCACGACACAAAGGCGCCCACCTCAGTAGGACCGCCATCGCCACCTCAGTCGCCCGAGCACCGCACCCACCGGCGACACGCACGCCATCAGCGCGCACGATCGACGCCCGGCGGCGAAACGGCCATACACCACCGGAAGCCCCGAAAACGGATTTATCTCCCGACAGGGTATAAATCCGATATGTCGCGGCGCGCAGCGCCCGACATATCGCGCCCAACACCGAACGAAAACGCCAACGAGCCCCGGGCCGAAACCCAGGGCTCGTCGAACGTGCGGTGCGGAACCGGTCAGAAGCCCGGCCCGTGCGAGTGGCCGTGACCGTGCCCGTGGCCGTGACCACCGGCGGCCGGCTCAGCAGCCTCCGGCTTGTCCACGATCAGGCTCTCGGTGGTGAGCAGCAGACCCGCGATCGACGCGGCGTTGGCCACCGCGCTGTGGGTCACCTTCACCGGGTCGACGATGCCGGACTTGACCAGGTCGACGTACTCGCCCGTGGCCGCGTCGAGGCCGTGGCCGAAGTCGAGGGCCTGGACCTTGCCGACCACGACGTAGCCGTCGAAGCCCGCGTTCTGGGCGATCCACCGCAGCGGCTCCACGAGGGCCTTGCGAACGATCGCCACGCCGACCTTCTCGTCGCCGGTCAGGCCGAGGTCGCCGTCGAGGACCGAGGCGACCTGGGCGAGGGCCGCGCCGCCGCCGGGGACGATGCCCTCCTGCACCGCGGCCTTGGTCGCCGAGATGGCGTCCTCGATGCGGTGCTTGCGCTCCTTCATCTCGATCTCGGTCGCGGCGCCGGCCTTGACGACCGCGACGCCACCGGAGAGCTTGGCGATGCGCTCGTTCAGCTTCTCCTTGTCCCAGTCGCTGTCGGAGGCCTCGACCTCCTTGCGGAGCTGGTCGACGCGCCCGCTGACCTCGGACTGCTCGCCGCCGCCGTCCACGATCGTGGTCAGGTCCTTGGTGACCACCACGCGGCGGGCGGTGCCGAGCTGCTCGAGACCGGTGTTCTCGAGCTTGTAGCCCAGCTCGGGCGCGACGAGCTCGGCGCCGGTCAGGATCGAGATGTCCTGCAGCATGGCCTTGCGGCGCTCGCCGAAGCCGGGGGCCTTGACCGCGACGACCTTGAAGGTCTTGCGGATGGCGTTCACCACGAGGGTCGACAGGGCCTGGCCCTCGACGTCCTCGGCGATGATCAGCAGCGGCTTGCTGTTCTGGACGATCTTCTCCAGCAGCGGCAGGAGCTCCTCGATGGCGGAGATCTTCTGCGTGGTGATGAGGACGTAGGCGTCCTCGAGGACCGCCTCCTGCGCCTCGCCGTCGGTGACGAAGTGCGGGGAGACGAAGCCCTTGTCGAACTGCATGCCCTCGGTGACGTCGAGCTCGGTGGTCAGCATCGAGCCCTCCTCCACCGTGATGACGCCGTCGCGGCCGACGCGCTCCATGGCCGAGGCGATCAGGTCGCCGATGGTGGCGTCCTGGGCGGAGATGGTGGCGACCTGCGCGATCTCGGTGTGGCTGTCGACCGCGGTGGCCTTGTCCTTGAGGGCCTTGACGATCGCGGCCGCGGCCTGGTCGATGCCGCGCTTCACGCCGGCCGGGTTGGCGCCGGCGGCCACGTTGCGCAGACCCTCGCGGACGAGCGCCTGGGCCAGGACGGTGGCGGTGGTGGTGCCGTCACCCGCGACGTCGTTGGTCTTGGTGGCGACCTCTTTGACCAGCTGCGCGCCGAGGTTCTCGTAGGGGTTGGCGAGCTCGATCTCCTTGGCGATCGTCACGCCGTCGTTGGTGATGGTCGGGGCGCCGAACTTCTTGTCCAGGACGACGTTGCGCCCGCGGGGGCCGAGCGTGACCTTGACCGTGTCGGCCAGGTGGTTGACGCCGTGCTCCAGAAGGTGGCGCGCCTCGTCGGAGAAGCTCAGGATCTTCGCCATGCGTGTGGATTCCCTTCAAAGCGACACCGCCCCGGCTGCCTCGCGCCTGTTCGCACGGGTCCGGGGCGGTGGCCACTGCTTCTAGTGAAAAACGGTCACTTCTCGATGACAGCGAGGACGTCGCGGGCCGAGAGCACGAGGTACTCCGAGCCGGCGTACTTGACCTCGGTGCCGCCGTACTTCGAGTAGATGACGGTGTCGCCGACCTTGACGTCGATCGGCACCCGGTTGCCCTTGTCGTCGATGCGACCCGGGCCCACCGCGATGACGGTGCCCTCCTGGGGCTTCTCCTTCGCGGTGTCCGGAATGACGATGCCCGAGGCGGTGGTCGTCTCAGCCTCGTTGGCCTGGACCAGGATGCGGTCCTCGAGCGGCTTGATCGCAACCTGCGTCGCGGTAGTCACGGGCATACCCTCCTGGGGTATCGAGCTTGCTAATCGAGTGCCCGGTGAAGCCGTCGTCGCGGGTGCCGGCCCCGGCCGGGTATGTCTGGCACCCTCGGCAGGAGAGTGCTAACTCGGAGGTTATGCCGGTGGCTAGCACTCCGTCAACTAGAGTGCCAGACACGCCACGAAATCACCCCGGACTTGAAGGATCACGTGCGCCCCGAGGATGTGCAGCCCCTGTTCACGGCGGCCGGGCGGGACGCGCTGGCGGCCGCGTCCGAGCTGCCCGACGGCGATCCGCTGGCCGCGGCCTCGGCCCTGCGCGCGCGGGGCCTGCCGCCCGAGCTCGCCGCGGCGGCGCTGACCCAGGTCGCGCTGCGGCGGAAGGCGGCGGCGAAGTTCGGTACCGATGCCGCCGTCATGTTCTTCACCCGGGCCGGACTGGAGCAGGCGACCCGCGCCACGGTCGCGCGGAGAAGGGCCGAACGGCTGGCCGCGGCCGGCGCGACCCGGGTGGCCGACCTGGGCTGCGGGATCGGCGCGGACACCATCGCGTTCGCCCGGGCCGGGATGCGCGTGCTGGCCGTGGACGCCGACCCCGCCACGGCCGCCGTCGCCCGGGCCAACGTCCAGGCCCTCGGGCTCGCCGACCAGGTGCTCGTCGAGGCGCGCGACGCGACCGAGACCCCGCTGGTCGCGGTCGAGGCGGTGTTCTGCGACCCGGCCCGGCGCACGTCGGGCGGGCGGCGGGTGTTCGACCCGCGGGCGTACTCGCCGCCGTGGGACTTCGTCACCGCGCTCCCGGGCCGGGTCCCGCTCACGGTGCTCAAGCTCGCGCCGGGGATCGATCACGCGCTGCTGCCGGAGGGCGCGGAGGGCGAGTGGGTGTCGGTCGACGGGGACGTGGTCGAGGCGGCCGCCTGGTGCGGGCCCCTGGCCGAGGTCCCACGGCGGGCGACACTGCTCCGAGGCGGGCAAGTCGCGCACATCACCGGCACCGGCGACCGGAAAGCCCCGGTCGGGCCCATCGGCTCGTACCTCTACGACCCCGACGGCGCCGTGGTGCGCTCGCACTTGATCGCCGAGCTGGCCGAGACGCTGGACGGCACGCTGCTGGACGCGTCCATAGCCTACATAACCACTACATCACCCATATCCACAGCATTCGCCAAATGCTATGAAATAACCGAAACGCTGCCGATCGCGCTCAAGAAGCTGCGCACGGCGCTGCGAGACAGGAACATCGGCGCCCTGCAGATCCTCAAGCGCGGCTCGGCTCACGACGTGGAGGACCTGCGCCGGCAGCTCAGGCTCCAGGGGACGGAAAGCGCCGTCCTGGCGCTCACCCGCGTCAACCACCAGCCCGCGGCCATACTCCTCAGACCAGCGGATGCCCCAGGCGCCGCTGGAGGTCGCTGAGCGTGTCGTCGGCCAGCGCCTCGGGCGAGCGCAGGCCGAGCTGGCCGAGCAGGTGCCGCCCGGTGTCGCGGCACATCTCGTAGGTGAGGCGGTCGTTGAGCCAGCGCAGCCACTCCACGATGTCGTTGACGTAGAAGGCGACGCTCTGCTCGGAGTTGCGCTGCCGGCGCTCCTCGGCCACCACCAGCAGGGCCGCGGCCAGGCGCCGCCGCGCGAAGTCGTGCCCGGCCAGGGCGTCGGCGAACGCGTCGGCCCGGTGCCGGGGCGCGGTCGGGGACACGGTCAGCTTCGGGAACGGCGGCTCGCCCGCGGTCCACACCTGCGCGCTGCGGGGCACGAACTCGGGGTCCAGCACGACCTCGACCCGCGAGGCGTGGCCGGGGTCGTCGACCGCGATGAGCACGCGCGGACTGTGGCTGGTGACCTTGGTGACGTACCGCGAGAGCCCCCCGCCCTCCTCCACGCAGAACTTGGCGTCCGGCAGCTTCAGCGGCCCGTCGAAGACCAGCTTGCCGACCCGGGGACCGGCTCCCTGCCACAGCCGCACCCGCACCAGACCGACCTGCGGGCGCGCGGCGATGCGGACGTGGTGCTCGGTCGCGGTCACCGCGCCGTCGCCGTCGAACACCGACAGGTCGACGCCGCTCGTCGCGCCCAGGAACAGGTGGCCGTGGCCGAGGTACAACTGGACCGAGCCGATCTGCATGTCGCTATTGTGGGCCAGTGGCGAGCAAGGGCACCCCGGCGACCGCACTGCTGACGCGCTCGAAGATCGCGTTCACCCCGCACACCTACGAGGTCGACCCGCGCGCCTCCTCCTACGGCGAGGCGGCCGCCGCGGCCCTCGGCGTCGACCCGGCGCGGCTGTTCAAGACGCTGGTGACGACCGTCGACGGGCAGCTGACCGTCGGCGTGGTGCCGGTGTCGGCCTCGCTGGACCTCAAGGCGCTTGCGGCCGCGGTCGGCGGCAAGCGCGCCGCGATGGCCGAGCCCGCCGCGGCCGAGCGCGCGACCGGCTACGTCACGGGCGGGATCTCCCCGGTCGGGCAGCGCTCGCGGCTGCCGATCGTCATCGACGCCTCGGCCGAGGGGTTCCCCACGATGTACGTCTCCGGCGGCCGCCGCGGCCTGCAGATCGAGCTCGCCCCGGCCGACCTCGTCCAGGTCACCGGCGCGACCCTGGCGCCGATCGCGTCGCACTGACAGCATGTCCGTCGTGCGGGCATCGGACGAGGACCGGCAGCGCGTGATCGGCGTGCTGCAGCGGCACACCGAGGAGGGCCGTCTGTCGCTGGACGAGTTCTCCGACCGGGTCGGGACCGTGTACGCGGCGAAGACCCTCGACGATCTGCGCGCCGCGATCGTGGACCTGCCCGCGCTCGCCCCGGTGCCCTCCGCCGAGCCCCCTGACCGCCACCTGTTGGTGATCTTCGCCCTGGCCATCGCCGTGGTGGCGGTCTTCGCGGTCGTGTACGCGCTACTCAAGTAGGTCGTGTACGCGCTGCTCAAGTAGCGCGGGAGCCGTGCCACGACCGCCAGAGCGCGGCGTAGGCGCCCCCGGCCGCGACCAGCTCGTCGTGGCTGCCCAGCTCGGTGATCCGGCCGTCCTCGACCACCGCGACCCGGTCGGCGTCGTGCGCGGAGAAGAGCCGGTGCGCGATCGCGATCACGGTCCGGCCCTCCAGCGCCCCGGCCAGCGACCGCTCCAGGTGCCGGGCGGCGCGCGGGTCGATGAGCGACGTCGCCTCGTCGAGGACCAGCGTGTGCGGGTCGGCGAGGACGAGCCGGGCGAGCGCGAGCTGCTGCGCCTGGGCCGGCGACAACGACAGCGACGTGGTGTCGAGGCCCTGCGGCAGCGCGAGCGCCCAGTCCAGCGCGTCGACGGTGGCCAGGGCCGCGCACAGCTCGGCGTCGGTCGCGCCCGCGCGGGCCAGGGTCAGGTTGTCGCGCAGGCTGCCCATGAACACGTGGTGCTCCTGGGTCACGAGCGCGACGTGGCCGCGCAGCTCGTCGAGGGGCAGATCCCGCAGCGGTACCGTGCCGAGCTCGATCACCCCCGACCGCGGCGCGTGAATCCCGGCGAGCAGCCGGCCCAGCGTGGACTTGCCGGCGCCGCTGGGGCCGACCATGGCGAGCCGCTCGCCGGGCCGCACCGCGAGGTCGATGCCGTGCAGGACGTCCCGTCCGTCCACGTAGGAGTACCGGACGTCCTTGGCCGTCAGCACCTCGTCGACCGGCTGGGGGCCGCCCGCGGGGATCGGCGGCTCGGCCGCGGCGCGTACGCCGATGAGGCGCGCGAAGGAGGCGAGGCCGAGCTGCAGCTGGTCGACGTAGCTGAGGATGCGGTCGAGCGGGTCGATGATCGACACGAAGTACAGGACCGCGGCGGTGACCTGGCCGACGCTCACCCAGCCCTCGAGCACGAACCAGCCGCCGGCGACCAGGGTGACGGCGGCGGGCAGCGCGTAGCCGAACTCGGAGAGCGGGAACCACACCGTGCGCAGGCGCAGGGTGTACATCGCCGCGGCGTACGTGCCCTCGAGCTGTTCGCGGGTCCGCTCGAGGCGGCGCTGCTGCAAACCGAGGGTCTCGACGGTCCGGGCGCCCTCGACGGTCTCGGCCAGGCCGTCGGCCATGCGGGCCAGGGCCGCGGACTCGCGCAGGTAGCCGGCGTTGGCGCGGCGGAAGTACCAGCGCGACGGGAGGTACAGCAGCGGCAGGGCCAGCAGCCCGGGCAGCAGCAGGATCGGCCCGACCACCGCGACGGCGACCAGGGTCAGCAGCATCTGCAGGCCGCCAACGACGATCGTGGGCAGCGCCGACTGCACCGAGTCGGAGGTCTGCGAAACGTCCCGGGAGGCGCGGCTGAGCAGGTCGCCGGTGCCGGCGCGCTCCACGGTGGACAGCGGCACCGCGAGCACCCCGTCGACGAACTCCTCGCGCAGCCGGGCGAGGACGCGCTCGGCGAGCTGGGCGGCGGCGACGCGGGCGTAGCGCACGAGCACCGCCTGCGCGACGACGAACCCGGCGATGGCGAGCGCGATGCGATCGACGGTCCACGCGGTCGTCCCGGCCGCGACCCGCTCGACGAGCGCGCCGAGCAGCGGAGGCGCGGCGAGGCCGGCGGCGGCCCCGACGACGTGCAGCGCGAGGACCCCGGCGAGCCGCCAGGGGTAGTCGGTGAACAGCGTGCGCAGGTAGGCGCGCACCTCCCCGCCGGATGCGATCGGCAGCACCGTCAGTCCTCCCCACGCGTGACGGTCATGGCGTACTGCGGGCAGCTGTCGAGCAGCTCCCGATGCGCCCCGGTCGCGGCGACGCGCCCGTCGGCGCCCACGAACGCGACGGTGTCGGCCCGGTCGAGCAGCAGCGGGCTGGTCGTGCACACCACGGTCGTGCGCCCGGCCCGCGCGGCGGGCAGCCGCTCGGCGATGCGCGCCTCGGTGTGCGCGTCGACGGCGCTCGTGGGCTCGACGAGCACGAGCACCGGCGGGTCGGCCGCGAGCGCCCGGGCCAGCCGCAGCCGCTGCTGCTGCCCGCCGGAGAAGTCGCGCCCGCGCTCGGCGATCTCGGCGTCGAGCCCGCCGGGCAGCGCCTCGACGACGTCCACGGCCGCGGCGTCGGCGAGCGTGGCCCCGTCGCCGACCTCGTCGCGCAGCGGGCCGCGGAACAGCGTCGCGTCGTTGTCGCTGAGCAGCACGTGCCGCCGGACGTCCGCGATCGCCATGTCCCGCAGCGGTACGCCGTGCAGGCGCGCCCGCGACGCCGGATCCAGCAGTGCGAGCCGCTCCGCGATCGCGATCGCGTCCTCGGGCCGCACGGCCGCGACCGCCGTGAGCCGGTGCCGGGGCACGCGCAGGCCCGAGTCGGGGTCGTCCAGGTCGCCGTCTTCAGCCGGTACCGAATCCGGACGCTCCTGAAAGTCGGGCTCGAGCCGGAGCACGGCGACCACGCGGCCCGCGGCGACCAGGCCGCGGGTCAGCTTCTCGGCGAACTCGGTCAGGGTGCGCAGCGGCCCGATCAAAAACGCCGCGTAGGCGTAGAAGGCGACCAGCTCCCCCGGGCTGATCCGGCCCGCCACCGCGAACCGCGCGCCCAGCCACGTCACCAGGGCGATGAAGCAGCCCGGGAGCAGGATCTGGGCGGCCTCCAGCGTCGACTCGACCCTGGCCACGCGCACGCCGGCGAAGCGGACGCGCTGCGACTCCGTGCGGTAGCGCCGGGAGAACTCCGCCTCGCCGCCGACGCCGCGCAGGACCCGCAGGCCGGCCACGATGTCCCCGGCGCGGCCGGTCAGCTCGCCGGCGAGCTGGCGCTGGTGGCGGCGCCGGCGGTGCAGCGGCCGCAGCAGCAGGCCGACCACGGCGACCAGCAGCGGCACCCCGAGCACCACGACGAGCCCGAGCGGCACCGACACCCGCAGCAGCAGCGCGGTCACGACGACGATCGCGACCACGGAGCCGCTGGCGCGGGCGGAGACGTCCACGGAGTAGCCGATGTGGTCGAAGTCCGTCGTGCCGATGCTCACGACCTCGCCGGTCGCGACCCGCTTCTGCAGCGCGGCCCCGAGTCGCGTGGCGTGGCGCGCGGTCACCTGGACCGTCCGGAACCCGGCGCTGAGGAAGTTGGACACCGCGAACCGGTGGCGCAGGATCCCGGTGACCGCGGTGGCGGCGCCGAGGCCGAGCACGGCCGCGCCGGCCTCGAGCAGCCCGTGCCGGTCGCCCCGCGCGAGCGCGTCGACGCCGGCCCCGATCGCGGCGGGCACGAGCGCCTGGCTGATCATCCACAGCACGCCGAAGCACACGCCCCCGGCGATCAGGGACAGTTGCCCCCGCGCGATCCAGAGCAGATAGCGGCCGGCCGATCGACTGTCGGGCTCTCCGGGCTCGGCTTGAGGCAGTCTCCGCACAGCCCCCGACGGTAACCGTTGGGGTCCCTCGGGCGCCTTACATTTATTACCGGTCGACCTCGGTGAAGTCCCAGAACTGCGGCTTGCGGGCGACCAGGTGCGACGGCGGCTCGGCGAACGGCTCGGGCGTGCTGCCCCGCCACTTCGACACGACGACGAGGCGCTGGTCCGTCGATGCGTACACCTCGCTGCTCAAATGCAACGGGTGCACCTCGACCTTGGGCAGCATCGCCTCACACACCCAGGACAACAGCTCCCCGAACCCCTCCGGGTGCGCCCTGACCTCCCACATGCGCACGATCACGGCGCTGGACTCTACCCCCACGGCGTCAGGCGGTCACGAGGGTGATCGGCATGGCCGAATCCGAGGGCAGGCCGAGCTCGCCCGGCGCGGCCCCGGCCGCGACCAGGTGCGAGCCGAGCGCGGCGACCATCGCGCCGTTGTCGGTGCAGAGCTTCGGCCGCGGCACGCGCACCGTGATGCCGTGCTTCTCGGCACGCTCCTGGGCCATCGACCGGATGCGCGAGTTGGCCGCGACGCCGCCGCCGATGACCAGGGTCTCGATCCCGTGCTCGCGGCAGGCGTCGATCGCCTTCGCGGTGAGCACGTCACAGACCGCCTCCTGGAAGCTCGCGGCCACGTCGGAGACCGGCACCGGCTCGCCGGCGCGCTCGCGGGCCTCGACCCAGCGCGCCACCGCCGTCTTCAGGCCCGAGAACGAGAAGTCGAAGCGGTGCTCGGCAAGGTCGCGGGGGCCGGTGAGCCCGCGCGGGAAGGGGATCACGACCTGGCCGTCGCGGGCCGCCTTGTCGATCGGCGGTCCGCCCGGGAACGGCAGCCCGAGCAGGCGCGCGACCTTGTCGAAGGCCTCGCCGGCCGCGTCGTCGATGGTCGCGCCGAGCGGGACCACGCCCCCGGCGAGATCGTCGACCCGCAGCAGCGAGGAGTGCCCGCCGGAGACCAGCAGGGCGACCGCGGGCTCGGGCAGCGCCCCGTGCTCGAGCGTGTCGACGGCGACGTGCGCGGCGAGGTGGTTGACGCCGTAGATCGGCTTGCCGGCGGCGAGCGCGTAGGCCTTGGCCGCCGCGACCCCGACGAGCAGCGCGCCGGCGAGCCCGGGGCCGGCCGTGACCGCGATCGCGTCCACATCGGACAGCGTCACGCCGGCCTTGTCCAGCGCCCGCTGCATCGTCGGGACCATGGCCTCGAAGTGGGCCCGGCTGGCGACCTCGGGCACCACGCCGCCGAACCGCGCGTGCTCGTCGACGCTGGACGCGATCTCGTCCGCGAGCAGCGTGTGCCCGCGCACGATCCCGACGCCGGTCTCGTCGCACGACGTCTCGATCCCCAGAACGAGCGGTTCAGACATGTTCACGCTTCATCACCAGTGCATCCGTGTTGCTGGGCTGGTAGTAGCCGCGGCGGATGCCGACGGCCTCGAACCCGTGCTCCGCATACAGGCGCTGCGCGGGGCCGTTGTCCACGGCCACCTCCAGCAGCACCTGCTCGACCCCGCGCCGCCGCGCCTCGGCGAGCAGCGCCTCCAGGAGGCGCCGGCCGATCCCGCGCCGCTGCGCGTCCTTGCGCACGCCGATGTTCTGCACCCAGGCCTCGTCGGGCGCGGCGACCGCCAGCCCGGCGTAGCCCACGACGCGCTCGCCGTCGAGGGCCACGAGGTAGTGGTGGCCCATCGCCAGCTCGTTCCAGAACATGCCCGCCGACCACCGCTCCTCGCCGAAGAGCTCGTCCTCGATCGGCAGCAGGTCGGCGATGTGGAACCAGCGCAGCTCGGCGAGCTCGACGTCGTGCA
This sequence comes from Dactylosporangium thailandense, assembly GCF_059739745.1. Classification (NCBI taxonomy): domain Bacteria; kingdom Bacillati; phylum Actinomycetota; class Actinomycetes; order Micromonosporales; family Micromonosporaceae; genus Dactylosporangium; species Dactylosporangium thailandense. Next base: position 10,668,501 of record NZ_AP029195.1, on the reverse strand, counting down.
CGACCGCGTCCGTCACTGCAGCGCCGGTTTCCGCTCACCGGGCAGCACCGCGTCGGGCCGGCGCAGATAGAGCGGTGTGAGCGTCTCGGCGGGCGCCTTGCCCCGCACCCGGTCGGCGGCGAGCTCGGCCAGGGCGAGCGACGGCGGATAGCGCGGCCCGTCGACGGGGAGCTTCAGGATGTCGGCGTACTTCACCGCGCCGTCGCCCGCCGCGAGCCCGATCCCGTCGAGCGCGACCGCCGCCGGCTTGGCCACGTCGGGCCCCGCGAGCCGCTGGCCGTCGACGTAGGTCGCCCAGTAGATCTCCTTGCGCCGGGCATCGGTCGCGACCAGCGCGCGGCCCGGCAGCCCCAGCCCGATCGCGTCGAGCGTGCAGACGCCGTAGACCGGGATCGCCAGGGCGTGCCCCAGCGCCGCGGCCGTCACGAGCCCGGCGCGCAGGCCGGTGAACGGGCCCGGTCCGACGCCCGCGACCACTCCGGCCAGGTCGCCGGCGGTGACCCCGCCGTCGGCCAGCACGGCGGCGATCTGCGGGGCCAGCAGCTCCCCGGCGCCGCGCGCGTCGACCGTCACCCGCTCCGCGAGCAGCGTGACCTCGTCGTCGATCCGCGCAAGCGCCGCGGTCACCGCCGCCGTCGCCGTGTCCACCACCATCACCAGCACGGCCCCAACTCTAAATCAGTTAACAGCGCCGCAATGAGGGAGACCTAGCATCGGCGCCTATCGACGCGGGGAGAGAGCCGCCGTGAACTCACCGATTCTGGTCGTGGACCTCGGGTCCTGGGCCCTGTCCGCCGCCGTCGTCCTGCCCGATGAGCTGCACCCGGTGCGCGAGCCGGTGACGGGCGCGCCCCGCTGGCCGGGCAGCGCCACGATGGCCGGCCGCTCGCGCCTGCTCGTCGGGGCCGCGGCCGAGCAGGCCCGCGACAGTCACCCGCGCGAGTACGTCGACGGTGTGCGCCGCGCGGTCGACGCCGGCGCGCCCATCTGGCTCGGAGACCAGCTCGTGAGCGGCGTGGAGCTGGTCGGCACGGCGCTGGAGTCCATCGTGGACGAGGCGCGCCGGGTGTACGGCCCGGTCGCGCGCCTGGTGCTGAGCGCTCCGGCGGCGTACCGAACCCACGATCCCCGACGCGAGGCGCTGATCGCGGCCGCCTCCGTGGCCGGCTTCCCCGACGCCGAGCTCGTCGTGGACGCGAGCGCCGCGGTGCTCGACCCGATGACGATGCTGGAGGTGCCCGAGGGCGGCTACGTGCTCGTCTGCGACCTCGGGGCGACCTGGACGGCGACGCTCGCGCAGGTGCAGCACGGCCGGCCCGTACCGCTGAGCCAGGAGAGCTCGGGCACCGGCCGCGACATCGACGTCATGCTCGTCGCCGACCTGCGGGCCGCGCTGGCCGAGTGGGTCGAGCCCGCGTTCGCGGCCGGCGGGGACACCAGCGTGCGGGCGAACCTGCACGCGCTGGACATCGTGCGCCGGCTCAAGCACCGCCTCGCCGACGTCCCCGAGGCCGCGGAGGAGGTGGAGGCGGGCGTTCCGCCGTACCGGATGGACCGCCGGCTCCTCGACCGGCTCACCGAACCCGCCGCGCGGTGGCTGATCGCCAGCGCCCGGGCGGTCGTGGCGCGCGCGGGCATCCGGCCGTCGGACGTGGCCGCGGTGCTGCTCGTCGGCGGGGCGGCCCGGCTGCCGGGGATCGGCCAGGTCCTGCACGACGGGCTCGGGTGCCCGGTGACCCGCCCGGCCGACCCGGAGCTGGCGGTGCTGCGCGGGGCGGCGGCGTGGGCGCGGGGGCGCGCGGGCCGCAGCGTGCCCGCCGATCCGCCGTCGTGGCGCGTCGAGCCGCTGTCCTGGACCATCCCGGGCGGGCGCGGGCGGCTGGTGCGCTGGCTGGTGAAGGAGGGCGAGGCGTACGGCCGCGAGGCGCCCCTGGCCCAGGTCCGCACCGCCGACGACCGCGTCTTCGACCTCTCGTCCGGCCGCGGCGAGGGGATCCTGCTCGAGCAGCGGGTCGCGATCGGGGGCATGGTGGTCTCCGGCGCCGTGGCCGCCCACGCGCGCCTGGAGCCGGCCGGGCCCGAGCGGTTCCAGCTGGCCAAGCGCCATCACCTGCGCGTAGCCGGGGACTGGCTGCTCATGCCGGACCGGCGCACGCTCGTGGAGTGCTCGGGCGACGGCGAATACGTCAAGGTGCGCGCGATCGCCACCGGCGCCCTGGTCACCGAGCTGCGCCCGGGCCGCGGCGCCGGGCGGGGCGGGCACGCGCAGGTCGCGCTGGGGCCGGGCCAACAGCTGGCCCTCGTGACCTGGGACGCCGAGGGACATTTCGCGGTCTGGGACGTGCTCTCCGGCCGCGTGACGGCGAGCTTCTCCGATGTGCACAAGCCGGATGCCGTACTGCTCAATGAGGCCGAATGGCGCCTCGTCACGACGGGCGAGGGCGCGGCGCACGTCGGCCGCTACCGCCGGGACGTCGCGACCGTGTGGGACCTCGCCACCGGCGCCCGCCTCGACCGGATCGTGGGCGAGGACCTGCCCAGGCGCTTCTCCGGCTACACCGAGTCGAGCCGCGCGGACGCGTTCGCGGCCGAGATGGAGAGCCCGGACGGTCGGCTGCGCGCCGCGACGCTGGACGGCACCCTGTCGGTCCGCGATCTCGAGACGGAGGCCGAGGTGTTCCGGGCCGACCTGACCCCGGGCCGCTCGGTCAGCACGGCGTTCTGCCACGAGGGGCGGCACCTGCTCGCGCGCGGCACCGACGACGCAGGCACCTGGGTCGACGTCTGGGAAGTGCTCCAGCCCGCCTGAGCGCCCCGCCCGGGACCGACACTCGCCTGCGCGCCGCGCCCGGGACCGACACTGACCTGAGCGCCACGACGGCGGATCGGCGGGCACGCCGCGCGGCCCGCCCGCGCCCACGCCGCCGCCCCGCGCAGCACCCGCCGCCAGCTCCGGGTCCGCCGGGCGGGTCACCGGGCACCGAGCCCTCGCGGCCACCCACAACGCCGGCACCCTTCCGCGCCCCGCACTCGCAGCGCCCCGCGACGGCCCCGCGCCGCACCCGCAACGCGCCGCCACCCGCCCGCGCCGCACTCGCAACGCCTTCACTTGACCGCGCACGGCACCGGCCCCGAGCCGCCGACCACGACGCTGGCACCCGCCCCCGCGCGGCACCGGCGACGCCAGCGCCGGCGTCAACGTCCGGGCAGCAGTCGGTCCGGTCCCCGCGCCGAGCTGGGCTTTTTCCGGCGATCAGCCGCACAAATCCGACTTAAGGTATAAATCCGATAAGTCGTGGCACGGAGTGCCCGACTTATCGTGTCCACACCGCGGCTCAGCTCGCGAACGCCTCCGCGCGGGCGGGCCAGTCCCCGCCCCGCGGGATCAGGGCCACCACGCGCGAGTCGTCGTCGCGGCGGTCGAGGCGCACCTCCAGGTGCTCGTCGCTGAGCTGCTCGACCAGCCCCTCGCCCCACTCGACCAGCGTGACGGAGTCCTCCAGCGTCGCGTCGAGGTCGAGCGCGTCCACCTCGCCGATCGGGTCGGAGACGTTGCCGAGCCGGTACGCGTCGACGTGCACCATCGGCAGCGTGCCCCCGCGCTCGGCGTCGGGCCGGTGCACGCGCGCGATCACGAACGTCGGCGAGGTGACGTCGCCGCGCACGGCGAGCCCCGCGCCAACGCCCTGGGCCAGGGCGGTCTTGCCGGCGCCGAGCGGGCCGGTGAGCACGACCAGGTCGCCCGCGCGCAGCACGGACGCGAGCGCCTTGCCGAAGTCCCGCGTCTGCTCGACGGTGGACAGGATTCGAGTCACTGCAGCACCTTTGTGAGGAACAGGTCCATGGCCTCGTTGACCTCGTCGGCGTGCTCGAGGAGCACCACGTGGCCGCCGTCGGCGACGACGACCAGCTCCGCCTCGGGCAGCACCGACGTTATCTCGTACGTGTGGGCGAGCGGCGTCAACACGTCCTTGTCGCCGCAGACCAGTAGCACGGGGACCGAGCGTAGCGGGCCGAGAACGAGCAGCCGCGAGTGCGTGTAGAGGGTGCGCAGGTACCTGGCGATGACCTCGGTCGACGTGGTCGAGTTCATCTTCTCGACGTACGACACCAGCGCCGGGCTGGGGCGGGACGTCCCGAACCCGTAGCGCCGGGTCAGCAGCCAGGCGAGGTCGGTCGAGGCCTTCCGGGCGCGGTCGATCACGGCCGAGCTGATCGGGCCGGCGAGCCCGACGACCGGCAGCAGCGGCCGGCGGAACCGGGCCACGACCTCGGGGAAGCCGAACGTGACCTGGTCCAGCTTGCCGGCCGAGGTGGAGATGAGCACGCAGGCCACGACCCGGTTCTCGAACAGCTCGGGCAACTGCTCGGCCAGGGCCATGATCGTCATGCCGCCCATCGAGTGTCCGACCAGGATGATCGGTCCCTCGGGGCACGTGGCCGCGATCACCGCGCGGAGCCCGGAGCCGAGGGAGTCGATCGTGTACTCCCCCTTGCTCAGCCGCCCCGAGCGACCGTGCCCGGGCTGGTCGTAGAAGACCATGCGGTGCTTGCCCTCGAAGTACGTGCGCTGGAAATGGAACGTGCCCATGTCCAGGCAGAACCCGTGCACGAAGACCAGCGTGGGGCCGGGCTCGCCCGCGGGCCCCTCGACGACCTCGACGTGCAGGTCGATGCCGTCGTCCGTGGTGACCGTCAGCTCCTCGTCGGCGGCCCAGACGCCGAACTCCTCGTCGGCGTGCGGGTCGTCAGCGTTCTTGGAGCGGCGCACGATGTACCGCTCGGTGGCCACCCCCGCCGCGACGCCGGCCGCGGCGAGGCCGACGATCGCCCCGATGATCCCGGCCGTGCGCTTGCGGTTGCCGCCCTTGACCACCTCGGTACCCATGACAAGAGCCTAAACGGTCGTTACCGGCGGGTTAAGCTCCCGACGGCCCCGCGCAGGTGGGAGGCCACCTCGGCGGCGGTCACCGGCCCGCCCTCGGCCGCGCGCCGCCCGGCCAGCCCGTGCGTGTAGGCGGCGGCCACGGCCGCGTGCTCGGCCTGCATGCCCCCGGCGAGCAGCGAGCCGAGCAGCCCCGCGAGCACGTCCCCGGTGCCGCCCGTGGCCAGCGCCGCGGTGCCGGTCGGGTTCACGTAGACCCGCCCGTCCGGGGTCGCCACGATGGTCCGGTCGCCCTTGAGCAGGACCACCGCGTCCATCCGGCACGCGAGGGTCACGGCCGCGGCGATCCGGTCGTCGCCGGGCGCGCCGCCGGAGAGCCGCTGGAACTCCCCGTCGTGCGGGGTGACCACGGTGGGCGCGTCGCGCTCGCGCAGCCAGTCGGCCAGGCGGGCGTCGGCGAGCAGGGTGAGCGCGTCGGCGTCGAGGATCACGGGCACCGGGGCGCCGAGCACCGCGCGCAGCTCGCCGTAGGCGCGCTCGTCGGTGCCGAGGCCGCTGCCGCAGACCCAGGCCTGCACGCGCCCGGCGTCGGCGACCCGCTCGGTGGCGATGACCGGCGGATGGTGCAGCCGCACGGCGTCGGCGGCGCCCCCGGCGTACCGCACCAGCCCGGTCGGCCCGGCCAGCGCCCCGGCGGTGGAGAGCACCGCGGCGCCCGGGTACTTGTCCGAGCCGGTCGCGAGCCCGACGACCCCGCGGGAGTACTTGTTGTCGCTGGCCTGCGGCCGAGGCCACCACGCCGCGATGTCGTCCGAGTCCGGGACGTACAGCGCGGGGTCCCCGTCGAGGTGCTCGGTGAGCCCGATGTCGACGAGCTCGACGATGCCGGCGTGCACCGCGCCCGCCCCGACGAGCAGGCCCGGCTTGAGCACGCCGAAGGTCACGGTGATGTCGGCGTGCACCGCCATGCCGGTCACGGCCCCCGTGTCGGCGTCGACGCCCGAGGGCACGTCCACGGCGATCACGGGCGCGCCGATGAGGATGCCGGCGATGTCGGCGACCTTGGCGGCGGCGGGCTCGCGCAGGCCGCCGTGCCCGCCGATGCCGAGGATGCCGTCGACCACGAGGTCGGCCCCGGCCGGGGCGGCCTCGCTCAGGCGTCCCCCGGCCCGGTACAGCGCCTCGGCCCCGCCCCGGTGCACCCGGTCGGGGTCGAAGAGCAGCGCGTCGACACGGGCGCCACGGCGGGCCAGCCGGGCACCGGCGTAGAGCGCGTCGCCGCCGTTGTTGCCGGGGCCGACGAGGAGCAGGACGCGCGCGCCGTACACCCTGGGCAGGGTGTCGGCGCAGCGCCGGGCCAGCCCCGCCGCGGCGCGCTGCATGAGCGCGCCGTCCGGCAGGGTTTTCATCACGGACTCTTCGGCCGCGCGCACCTGCGCGACCCGCCAGGCTGCTCTCACGGAACAACCCAACCACACGGGCCCTATTCGACGGTCACGGACTTGGCCAAGTTGCGCGGCTGATCGACGTCGTGGCCGCGGGCCGAGGCGATCTCGCAGGCCAGCACCTGCAGCGGCACCGTGGTGACCAGCGGGGCGAGCAGCGTCGGGGTGACCGGGACGTAGAAGAGGTGGTCGGCGTAGGGCTTCACGGCCACGTCCCCCTCCTCGGCGATCACGATCGTGCGGGCGCCGCGGGCGCGGACCTCCTGGATGTTGGAGACGACCTTGTCGTGCAGCACGCCGCGGCCCCGGGGCGAGGGCACCACGCACACGACGGGCGTGCCCTCGTCGATCAGCGCGATGGGGCCGTGCTTGAGCTCGCCGGCGGCGAAGCCCTCGGCGTGCATGTACGCCAGCTCCTTGAGCTTCAGCGCGCCCTCCAGGGCCACCGGGTAGCTCACGTGCCGCCCGATGAACAGCACGCTCTTGGCCTCGGCCAGCTCGCGGGCGAGCTCGCGGATCGGGGCCATCATCGCCAGCACCTGCTCGATCTTGGCCGGCATCTCCTGCAGCTGGGCGACGACGGCGGCGACCTCGTCGGCGTACTTCACCCCGCGCACCTGGGCCAGGTGCAGCCCGACGAGGTAGCAGGCCACCAGCTGGGTCAGGAACGCCTTGGTGGAGGCGACCGCGATCTCCGGGCCGGCGTGGGTGTAGAGCACGGCGTCGGACTCGCGCGGGATCGTGGAGCCGTTGGTGTTGCAGATCGCCAGCACCCGCGCCTTCTGCTCCTTCGCGTGGCGCAGCGCCATCAGGGTGTCCATGGTCTCGCCGGACTGGGAGATGGACACGACCAGCGTTGAGCGGTCGAGCACCGGGTCGCGGTAGCGGAACTCGCTGGCCAGCTCGACCTCGCAGGGGATGCGGGTCCAGTGCTCGATCGCGTACTTGGCGACCATCCCCGCGTGGTAGGCCGTGCCGCAGGCGACGATGAAGACCTTGTCGACGTCGCGCAGGTCCTGGTCGGTGAGGCGGACCTCGTCGAGCATGAGGTCACCGTGCTCGTTGAGCCGGCCCAGCAGCGTCTCGGCGACCGCGTGCGGCTGCTCGGCGATCTCCTTGAGCATGAAGTAGTCGTAGCCGCCCTTCTCGGCGGCCGAGGCGTCCCAGTCGATGTGGAACGTCTTGCCCTCGGCGGGGTTGCCGAGGAAGTCGGTGATCACGATGTCGTCGCCGCTGATGAGCACGACCTGGTCCTGGCCGAGCTCGACCGCCTCACGGGTGTGCTCGATGAACGCGGAGACGTCGCTGGCCAGGTAGTTCTCGCCCTGGCCGCGGCCGACGACGAGCGGGGAGTTGCGCCGGGCGCCGACCACCACGCCGGGGGCCTGCACGTCGACGGCGAGCAGGGTGAACGCGCCCTCGAGGCGGCGGCACACGGCGCGCATGGCCTCGGCCAGCCGCTCGGCCGGGGTGTCCCCCGCCGCGTCGGCCAGGGCCTGCGCGAGCAGGTGGGCGGCGCACTCGGAGTCGGTGTCGCTGGCGAACTCGATGCCGCCGTTCTCCAGCTCGGCCCGCAGCTTGGCGAAGTTCTCGATGATGCCGTTGTGGATGACCGCGACCCGGCCGTCGAACGAGCGGTGCGGATGCGCGTTGCGGTCGGTCGGGCCGCCGTGCGTGGCCCAGCGGGTGTGGCCGATGCCGGTCGTGCCGACGTCCAGGCCATGGGAGCTCTCGTCGGCGAGCGCCTTCTCCAGGTTGGCGAGCTTGCCGGCGCGTTTGGCGGTGAGCAGCTCACCGTTCACGATGGCGACGCCGGCGGAGTCGTAGCCGCGGTACTCCAGCCGCCGCAGCCCGTCCAGCACGATGTTCAGAGCCGGCCGGGCGCCGGCGTACCCCACGATTCCGCACATGCCCGTACCGTAGCAGAATTTCGCGCAGGACCCGTGCGCGAAACTGTCGCATACGCGCACGGGACATGCGCACGAATGGGTATGACTAGATGAGCGAGGAGCGGATCTGCGCCCCGCCGTCGACCACCAGGGTCTGGCCCGTCATCCAGCGTGACGCAGGACCGGCCAGGAAGGTGATGACATCGGCGATGTCGTCCGGCTCGCCGATGCGCCCGAGCGGGAGCTTGTCGTTGAGGAAGTCCTCGTTGCTCTCCCACAGCCCGCGCGCCAGATGGGTGCGCACGATCCCGGGCGCGACGGCGTTCACCCGGACCGGGGCCAGCTCGGCCGCCATCTGGCGGGTCAGGTGGATGACGGCGGCCTTGGTCGCGTTGTAGTAGCCGATCCCCGGCTCGGTGAGCACGCCGCCGACCGACGCGACGTTGACGATCGTGCCCGTGCCCCGCTGCGACATCGACGCCTTCCACACCAGCTGGCTCCACAGCACCGGGCCGAACTGGTTGAGCCGGACGGTCTTCTCGGCGCGGACCGGGTCGATGTCCATGAGCGGTCCGAAGTACGGGTTCGTGCCGGCGTTGTTGACCAGCACGTCGATCGCGCCGAAGCGGGCCATGGCGGCCTCGACCACCGCCGCGGCCTGGTCCGGCTCGGCGGCGTGCGCGGCGTGGGTGAGCACGCCGACGGCCGGGAACCGCGCGGTGATCTCGGCCGCGACCTCGTCCAGGGTCTCGATCTTGCGCGAGGTGAGCACGACGTTGCAGCCCTCGGCGGCGAAGGCGAGGGCGCTCGCCTTGCCGATGCCGCGGGACGCGCCGGTGACGATGACGGTGCGGGGTTCTGTCATGGGCGCACATTACTAACTGGCTGGGGATGGTCTAGATAGGAGACACAGCCCGCACGATGTGAGCGATCCGCTCGGCGGCGGCCTTGGCGGTCTCCTGCGTGCCGGCCTCGACCATGACCCGGACGAGCTGCTCGGTGCCGGAGGGGCGCAGCAGCACCCGGCCCGTCCCGCCGAGCTCGCCCTCGACCTGCTTGGCCGCGTCGAGCACCTGCGGCGAGCGGGCGGCCGCGGCCCGGTCGAGCACGGGCACGTTGATCATCACCTGCGGCAGCCGGTGTACCACGGACGCGAGCTCCTTGAGGCTCTTGCCCGTGCGCTCCATGCGCCCCATCAGGTGCAGGGCGGTCAGCACGCCGTCGCCGGTGGTGGCGAACGCGGGCATGACGATGTGCCCGCTCTGCTCGCCGCCGAGCGCGAGACCCTTGGCCCGCAGCTCCTCCAGCACGTACCGGTCGCCGACCTTGGTCTCCAGCAGCCGGATGCCGGCCTCGGCCATCGCCAGCTTCAGCCCCAGGTTGCTCATCACGGTCGCGACGAGGGTGTCCTCGGTCAGCTGGCCGGCCTCGCGCATGGACAGCGCCAGGATCGCCATGATCTGGTCGCCGTCGATCTCGGTGCCGTCCGCCGCCACCGCGATGCACCGGTCGGCGTCGCCGTCGTGCGCGATGCCGAGGTCGGCGCCGTGCTCGACGACCGCCTGGCGCAGGGCGGCGATGTGGTTGGAGCCGCAGTCCTCGTTGATGTTGAGGCCGTCGGGGTCCGCGTTGATCGCGATGACCGAGGCGCCGGCGCGGCGGTAGGCCTCGGGCGCGGCGGACGAGGCGGCCCCGTTGGCGCAGTCGACCACGACGGTCAGCTCGGCCAGCGGGCTCGGCAGCGAGGTCAGCAGGTGCTGGACGTAGCGGTCCTCGCCGTCGGCGTAGTCGGTGACCCGGCCGACCCCGGCGCCCGTGGGGCGGCGGTGGCTGGCGCCCTCCATGAGGCGCTCGATCTCGTCCTCGACCTCGTCCGGCAGCTTGTGCCCGCCGGCGGCGAAGAGCTTGATCCCGTTGTCGGGCATCGGGTTGTGCGAGGCCGAGAGCATCACGCCGATGTCGGCGTTCAGCACGCCGGTGAGATAGGCCACCGCGGGCGTCGGCAGCACGCCGACCCGCACCACGTTCGCGCCCGCGCTGGTGAGGCCGGCCACGACGGCCGCCTCCAGCATCTCGCCGCTCGCGCGCGGGTCCCGCCCGACGACCGCGACCGGCGCGTGGGAGTGATCGTGCTCGAACAGCGCCTGGGCCGCGGCGATGGCGACCCCCATCGCCAGCTCGGGAGTCAGGTCGGCGTTGGCCCGCCCACGGACTCCGTCAGTGCCGAAGAGTCGCCCCATCGCGAAACCTCCCATGGTCGAACCACCGCGCGCGCCCCAGCCGGCCCGCTGCCCGCCTGTACCCGTCCGCACGACACGAAACGGCCGGGCGACCACCTCCCAGGGTGGCACCCGGCCGACATGCTTCGTTAGCGCTTCGAGTACTGAGGAGCCTTACGGGCCTTCTTCAGACCGTACTTCTTGCGCTCGGTGGCGCGGGCGTCACGGGTCAGGAAGCCGGCCTTCTTGAGCGCCGGGCGGTCGTCGCCGTCGTTCTCGACCAGCGCCCGGGCGATCGCGAGGCGCAGCGCGCCCGCCTGGCCGGTGGTGCCGCCGCCGCGGAGGTTCGCGAAGACGTCGAAGGCCTCGGCCTTCTCCGCGATCACGAGCGGCTCCTTCACCGACTGCTGGTGGACCTTGCTCGGGAAGTAGTTCTCGAGCTCACGGCCGTTGAGCAGGAACTTGCCGGTGCCGGGGACCAGGCGGACCCGGACGATGGCCTCCTTGCGGCGGCCGACGGTCTGGATCGGCTGGCCGGCGCGGCGCGCACGGGTCGGCGCCGAGCTGGTGGCCGTCGCCGTGGCCGTGGCGGCCGGGGCGGCGGGGGGTCTCGACGGTCGCGACAGCGGCCGGCGTCGGGGCGGCGGTGGTCTCGTCGGTCACGCTCAGTCCTTCGTCCGCGCTCACTGCGCGATCTGCTTGATCTCGAACGGCTGGGGCAGCTGAGCGGCGTGCGGGTGCTCGGCCCCCGCGTACACCTTCAGCTTGTGGATCTGGCGCGCGCCCAGACGGTTGTGCGGGAGCATGCCCTTGACGGCCAGCTCGATCGCCCGCTCGGGGTTCTTGGTGAGCAGCTCCTCGTAGCCGACCCGCTTCAGACCACCCGGGTAGCCCGAGTGGCGGTAGGCCACCTTCGTCTGCCGCTTGTTGCCGGTCAGCGCCACCTTGCCGGCGTTGATCACGATGACGAAGTCGCCGGTGTCCACGTGCGGGGCGAACGTCGGCTTGTGCTTGCCGCGCAGCAGCGTCGCAGCGTGCGTGGCGAGGCGGCCGAGCACAACGTCGGTGGCGTCAATGACGTGCCACACGCGCTCGATCTCGCCCGGCTTCGGGCTGTACGTACCCACAGGTCTACCTTGTCTTCCACGTCGTCGGTTCTGGGGTGCGTCTCGATGACGGCGCTGAACCGAATCAGTCCGGGCGCACGATCATCCAGCGTACCCGAACGGTGGGAACGCCTTGTCATCGCACAACAGCAATCCACGATACTCGGCGTCCCCAGCGGAGCCAAATCGGGGGCTCGTGCCGACACCTCCGCAGACTCCGGCGCCGGCCCGAGCTAAGGCTGTATTTATGGTGAGCGGCCACCTCGCTTCGCTCGGTACCGCTACACGTTACTGAGCTTCCGCGGCGATCGGCGCAAGTAGACCAGCCAGGTGACGCCGAAGCACAGGGCGTAGAAGGCGATGAACGCGATGTACGCTCCGTCGCCGGTCTTGTACGTCAGGAAGGACTCGCGGAAGGCGAGGTTCACGAGCACCCCACCGGCCGCCCCGATCGCCCCGGCCACGCCGATGAGCGCGGTCGCCAGCCGCCGGGCCTCGCGCTCGTCGGCCGGGAACTTGGCCTTGAAGATCGCCGGGATCATCTTGTACGTCGAGCCGTTGCCGAGGCCGCTGAAGAGGAACAGGAACACGAACCCGGTCACGAACAGCGGCAGCGAGTGCTGGCGGGAGGCGAGCAGGACGGTGACCGCGCCGAGCGCCATGGCCACGAAGTTCCAGAAGGTGATCAGCGCGCCGCCGAAGCGGTCGGCCAGCAGCCCCCCGACCGGGCGGATCAGCGAGCCGAGCAGCGGGCCGAGGAAGGTGAGGTAGGCCGCCTTCACGGGGGTGTCGAAGTCGGCCTTGAACTGCACCTGGAGCACCTGCCCGAAGGCGAACCCGAAGCCGATGAAAGAGCCGAACGTCCCGATGTACAGCAGCGACATGATCCAGGCGTGGCCGTCCTTGATCACGTCCCGCATCGCCCGCCGGTCGTTCGAGGCGTGCGTCAGGTTGTCCATGTAGATCGCGGCCAGCGCCGCGGCGATGACGATCAGCGGCAGATAGATCAGCACGATGAGCCGCGGGTGGGCGGCCCCGGCGGTGGCGAGCACGAGCAGCCCGACGAGCTGCACCGCGGCCACCCCGATGTTGCCGCCGCCGGCGTTGATGCCCAGCGCCCAGCCCTTCAGGCGCTGCGGGTAGAAGGCATTGATGTTGGCCATCGAGGAGGCGAAGTTGCCGCCGCCGACGCCGGCCACGGAGGCGGCGACGAGCAGCATGGGGAACGAGACGCCCGGCTCGAGGATGATGCCCGCGAAGATCGTCGGCACCAGGAGCAGCAGGGCGCTGAAGATCGTCCAGTTGCGCCCGCCGAACGTGGCCACGGCGAAGGTGTACGGCAGCCGCAGAACCGCCCCGACCAGCGTCGGCGCGCTCGTGAGCAGGAACTTCTGGGCGGGGTCGAGCCCGTACTTGGGGCCCAGGAAGAGCACGAAGACCGACCACAGGCTCCAGATCGAGAAGCCGATGTGCTCGGAGAGGATGGAGACGATCAGGTTGCGCCGGGCGATTTTCGCGCCGGTCCGCGCCCAGAACTCGGGGTCCTCGGGGTGCCAGTCGTCGATCCAGCGGCCGCGGCGCGGCTCGGGCTGAGACTGCGGTTTGTCCACGGCAAGAGTCATGGCCGTGGATGCTATGGGCGGCCCGTTTCAGCTCGTCGCATCGATGTTGTCGACGCCGAAACGTTTCCCCCACGGCGGCGGATCTCCGCTTGTGAGATCCGCCGCCGGGAAGAAAGTCCTGCTAGGCCTTCTTGAACGTCCAGGTGCCGGTGTCCTCGGCGCCCGCGGGCGGCGAGAGCTTCAGGGTGCCGCTGCCGCACTCGTACTGGCTCTTCTTGAGGATCGGCTGGGCGTCCACGGCCCCGCCGGTGTTGGCGCTGCCCGTCCCGGCGAACTCGGCGATCGAGACCTTGTCGGCCACGCGCTGGGCGACGGGCGCGGTGAGGTCCACGGTCACCGTGAGCGTGCCGAAGTCCACGGAGCCGCTCGGCTCGAGCGTGCCGGTCGTGCCGGACGCGCTCTTGACCGCGCCGTTGACCTTGCCGCCGTACGAGAAGCTGCCCTTCACGTCGTTGCCGGAGACGGAGAACGTGAAGGTCACCGGCTGCATGGGGCCGAAGTCGACCTGCGCCTTGCCGCCGGAGTCGATCGTGAGCAGCGCGCCACCGCCGCCCTGGAACGTGCCGCCCACCGGGCCGGAGAGCTTGCCGGTGATGTTGTCGGCCTTCCACGTGCCGACCAGGCACGACGCCACGCTGCCCTGGCCGCCGCCGGTGGTGCCGCTGGTGTCGCCCGAGGCGCCGGTGGAGGCGCCGGCCGACGTGCCGGTGCCCGCGGCGCCCGAGGCTCCGGCCGAGGCCCCGGCCCCGGGTTGAGCCTTGTCGCCACCGCATCCGGTGAGCCCGATGCTGAGCACCGCAACGGCCGCGAGTGCGGCCTTGCCGGTCGTGCGCATCTGCTTCCTCCTCGTTGCTACATAGGGGTCGATGGTTCTTTACCCAGCGGCGAACCGTCGCCACCCTACAGTGTGAGGATCTGGCACAATCGGCGCCCAGATTCCGGGAATCCATCGATGCTCATCGACACCGATTCCAACACGGAACGGTAACGACCCGATGCCGATGCGTGTGAGGCGCTCTTAGCAGGCGCGAAACATTCGGGACTTTGGAGCGAAACCGCCCACCGGCAGCCTTTGGGCCATGTCCGAAGCGGTTGACGCCTGCCGCCCCGCCCGCGAGCGAAGCGGTCGCAGGGTTGTTACAGCACCGAAATGGCTGTGTCATGCCAGCGTTACCGGGGCGCCCGAATGAAAAACTCAGACTCGTCGATGCGTGTCGTGGTCGTCGGGCACGGCATGGTCGGGCACCGGTTCGCGGAGGCGCTGACCGCTCGCGACCCCGGGCACCGGTGGCACATCACCGTGCTCGCCGAGGAGGGCCGCGGCGCCTACGACCGGGTGCGCCTGTCGGCGTACTTCGACGGGGTCACCGCCGAGGAGCTGACCTACGGCGTGCCCGAGAGGGTCGACGTCCGGCTCGGCGAGCCGGTGCTGTCGATCGACCGGGGCACCCGGCGGGTGCGCACGGCCCGCGCGGAGTACCAGTACGACGCCCTGGTCCTGGCCACGGGCTCGTCCGCGTTCGTGCCGCCGATCACCGGGGTGGACCAGCCGGGCGTCTTCGTCTACCGCACCCTCGACGACCTCGAGGCCATCCGGGCCCACGCCCGCGGGCGCGAGGTCGGCGCGGTCATCGGCGGCGGGCTGCTCGGCCTGGAGGCGGCCAACGCGCTGCGCCTGCTCGGCCTGCGCACGCACGTGATCGAGTTCGCCCCGCGGCTGATGCCGATGCAGGTCGACGCGGCCGGAGGGGCGGTGCTGCGCCGCTACGTCGAGGACCTCGGCGTGCGCGTGCACCTCGGCGCCGGCACGACCGCGATCCGGCAGACCTCGCCGAGCGGGCGGCTCAACCTCACGCTCTCCGACGGCGCCCACGTGCCGGCCGACCTCGTGGTGGTCGCGGCCGGCATCCGGCCCCGCGACGAGCTCGCCCGGGCCGCCGGACTGACGACGGGCGCACGCGGTGGGGTGCTCGTGGACGCCGGCTGCCGCACCGACGACCCCGCGATCTACGCGATCGGCGAGTGCGCCGCGGTCGACGGCAGCTGCTACGGGCTGGTCGCGCCCGGGTACGCGATGGCCGAGGTGGTCGCCGACCGGCTCCTCGGCGGCTCGGCCGAGTTCCCCGGGGCCGACCTGTCGACCAAGCTCAAACTGCTCGGCGTCGACGTCGCGAGCTTCGGCGACGCCCTGCCTTCCGAGACGGGCGCCCGGGCGGATCTGCTCGACATCGTGTACCTCGACCCGGCGAACGGGCGCTACGCGAAGCTGGTGCTCTCCGACGACGCGCAGACGCTGCTGGGCGGCATCCTGGTCGGGGACGCGAGCGCGTACCCCACGCTGCGCGCCAGCGTCGGCGGCCCGCTGCCCGGGCACCCGCTCGCGCTGCTGGCCGGGGACGCGTCCGGCGACGTGGCGCTGCCCGCCGAGGCGCAGGTGTGCAGCTGCAACGCGGTGACCCAGGGCCAGGTGGTCGCCGCGATCGCGGAGGGCTGCACCGACGTCGCCGCGCTCAAGGAGTGCACGCGGGCCGGGACGAGCTGCGGGTCCTGCATCCCGCTGCTGAAGAAGATCCTGTCCGCGCAGGGGGTCGCCGCCTCGAAGGCGTTGTGCGAGCACTTCGACTTCAGCCGCGCCGAACTCTTCGACATCGTGCGGATCCGCCAGATCCGCACCTTCTCCCAGCTCATCGCCGAGCACGGGACCGGGCGCGGCTGCGACGTGTGCAAGCCGACGGTCGCCTCGATCCTCTCCTCGCTGCACAACGACTATGTCCTCGACGGGGAGCAGGCCTCGCTGCAGGACACCAACGACCACTTCCTGGCCAACATCCAGCGCAACGGCACCTACTCGGTGGTGCCGCGCATCCCCGGCGGGGAGATCACGCCGGAGAAGCTGATCGTGATCGGCGAGGTGGCGCGGGACTTCAAGCTGTACACGAAGATCACCGGCGGCCAGCGCATCGACCTGCTCGGGGCGCGGGTCGAGCAGCTGCCCGCGATCTGGGGCCGGCTGGTCGCGGCCGGGTTCGAGTCCGGGCACGCCTACGGCAAGGCGCTGCGCACCGTGAAGTCCTGCGTCGGGTCGACCTGGTGCCGGTACGGCGTGCAGGACTCGGTCGCGCTGGCGATCGAGCTCGAGCTGCGGTACCGCGGCCTGCGCGCCCCACACAAGATCAAGTCCGCGGTGTCCGGCTGCGCCCGCGAGTGCGCCGAGGCCAGGGGCAAGGACTTCGGCATCATCGCCACCGACCAGGGCTGGAACCTCTATGTCGGGGGCAACGGCGGCTTCCGGCCCCGCCACGCCGACCTGCTCGTGTCGGACCTGTCGACGGAGGAGCTGATCCGGGTCGTGGACCGGTTCCTCATGTTCTACATCCGCACCGCCGACCGGCTCCAGCGCACCGCGGCCTGGATCGAGGGACTCGAGGGCGGGCTGGACTACCTGCGCGCGGTGATCGTCGAGGACTCCCTCGGCATCGCCGCGGAGCTCGACGCCCAGATGGCGCGGCACATCACGTCGTACGCCGACGAGTGGCGCGCGACGCTCGAGGACCCGGAGCGGCTGGCCCGGTTCGTGTCGTTCGTGAACGCGCCCGGCACGCCCGACCCGACGATCACCTTCGTATCCGAACGCGGACAGCCCGTACCCGTCGTCCTGGGAGCGCGCCCATGAAGTGGACCGTCGTGTGCCCGTACCTCCGCCTGGAGCCGGACCGCGGAGTGGCCGCGCTGGTGGGCGGGCAGCAGGTGGCGCTGTTCCGCGTGTTCGACGGCGGGGTCTACGCCATCGGCAACCTCGACCCGATCAGCGGCGCGGCCGTGCTCTCGCGCGGGATCGTGGGCAGCCGGGGCGATCGGGCCGTGGTCGCGTCGCCCATGCACAAGCAGTCGTTCGACCTCGTCACCGGCGAGTGCCTGGACGATCCGGGCATTCGGGTTCCGGTGTACTCCGTGCGCGTCAACGACGGCATGGTGGAGATCGGCGGTCTCGAATGAGTGCCGGCAGCCGGCTCGAGGCGCGGCCCTCCTCCGGCGAGGACCTGCCGCTCGCCGGGTTCACCGTGGCCGTGACCGCGGACCGGCGGCGCGACGAGCTGAGCGCGCTGCTGGAGCGGCGCGGTGCGCGGGTCGTGCTCGCCCCGGCGCTGCGGATCGTGCCGGTCGCGGACGACACCGAGCTCAAGGCGGCCACGGTCTCGTGCGTCGACGTGGCGCCCGACATCGTCATCGCCACCACGGGCATCGGCCTGCGCGGCTGGATCGAGGCCGCCGAGGGCTGGGGCCTCGGGGAGGCGCTGCGGACGCGGCTCAGCGAGGCGTACCTCATCGCGCGCGGCCCCAAGGCCAAGGGCGCCGTCCGCGCGGCCGGCATGCTGGAGGCCTGGTCCCCGGAGACCGAGAGCTGCGACGAGGTCCTCGACTACCTGACGCAGTCCTTCCCCGGCGGCCTCACGGGCCGGCGCATCGCCCTGCAGCTGCACGGCGAGCCCCACCCCGAGTTCACGTCCGCCCTGCGCGAGGCCGGCGCGATCGTCGTGGAGATCCCGGTGTACCGCTGGGCGCCTCCGGTCGACCCCGCCCCCCTGCGCCGCCTGGTGGACCTGACCTGCTCCCGCCTGGTCGACGCGGTGACGTTCACGTCGGCCCCGGCCGTGAGCTCGCTGCTGCGCGTGGCCGGCCCGGAGGCGCCGGACGTGCTGGAGGCACTGCGCACGGACGTGCTCGCGGCGTGCGTGGGCCCGGTGACCGCCGCCCCGCTGCAACGCCTGGGCGTGCCGGTGGCGGCCCCGTCCCGGGCCCGCCTCGGCGCTCTCGTCCGCATCCTCGTGGACGAGCTGCCGAAGCGCTCCCCCACCCTGCACGTGGCGGGCGCGGCGGTGACCCTGCGCGGGCACGCCGCGATCATCGACGGCACCTTGAAGCCCTTGGCGCCCGGCCCCATGGCGGTCCTGCGCGCCCTGGCCGCCTCTCCGGGCCGCGTCCTGTCGCGGGCGGCCCTGCTGCGCGAGCTGCCGCGGGGCGCGGACGAGCACGCGGTGGAGATGGCGGTGGCACGGCTGCGGGCGGCCCTGGGCGGCTCGGCCTTCGTCCAGACGGTGGTGAAGCGCGGCTACCGCCTCAGGGTCGACTGACGCCCCTGCCCGTGGTCACTGGAGGTAGTGCTCGACCTCGTCGACGGAGTGCGCCTCGACCTCGTCGGGCGAGACCCCCTGCAGCTTCGCCGCGCGCCGGCGCCGGAGCAGGTCCCAGAGCTGATCGAGCTGCTCTTCCACCCCCCGCAGCCGGTCGTGCTCCTCCTGCTCGGTGATCTTCCCGGCCTGCAGCTGCGTGCGGAGCTTGTGCTCCTCGTCGACCAGGGTCGAGATCTGGTGGATCAACGTCTTCTCGTCCATGGGTTGCATCATCCACCACGCGTCGAGAAGTTCTCGGCCACGCGCCTGTCTCGCTCGCCACACCACCCACCGCACCGGCTCACCCCCGCACGGACCCGGCACCCCGCGGCGTGGGCCTCATCGCAGCGCAGGGAGCAGGCGAGCACGAGCCCGGCGCGGCCAGCGACGGCGGCGTCAGCGCAGGGTCAGGGAGGACCAGCCGAACTGGTCGATCGGGCCGGTGCCGCCGCCCAGGCGCCAGTCCGACGCGTCGCCGATGGCCCGGCCCACGAAGCCCTTCGCCCACGATACGGCCGCGTCCGCCTCGTCGCCGATGGCCAGGCGCGCGGCCACGGCCGTCGCGAAGGTCGCCCCGCTCCCGTCGGTGTTGCGGCTCGCGATGCGCGGGCTGTGCAGGACGCGCGCCTCGCCGTCGGACCAGAGGACGTCGATCGCGTCCCGGCCGGCCGCGAAGTCGCCGCCCGTGATGACCACGCAGCGGGGGCCGCGGGCGGAGAGCTGCGACGCGGCCGCGGCCATGTCCGTCGGGGTGAAGACGTCCCAGCCGAGCAGGGCCGAGGCCTCCTCGCGGTTCGGCGTGAGGACGCTGGCGTGGGGCAGTAGGCGCTCGTACGCCGCGACCAGCCCCCGCCGCGAGCCCGACGCCGCCGTGAGGACGGGGTCGACGACGAGGTTCGGCAGGGCACCCGTCCGCGCGCGGGCCGCGATCGCCACCGCCGTCTCCGGGGTCGGCAGGATGCCGGTCTTCACCGCGGCCACCGGCAGGTCCTCCAGCACGCAGCCGAGCTGCGCGGTGACGACGTTCGTGGGCTGCGGGAAGAGGTCGGCGACGTCGCGCGTGTTGCGCGACATCACCGCGGTCACCACCGAGGCGCCGTGCATCCGCAGCGCGGCCAGGGTGCGCAGGTCGGCCTGCAGGCCCGAGCCACCGGAGGAGTCGGACGCCCCGATGGTGAGTACAACAGTCGGCTCCACGGGCGATAGATGACCACGGAGCGTGACCAGTGAACCGCACAAGCAGTCCGTCAGGAGCGGCCCTCCCAGACCGGCTCGGGGACCTCGACGACCTCGCCGTCGGCGCGGAAGAGCACGTACCGATCGAAGGAACGACTGAACCAGCGATCGTGCGTGACCGCGATCACGGTGCCGTCGAAGCCCCGCAGCCCCTCCTCCAACGCCTCCGCGCTGGCCAGGTCCAGGTTGTCGGTCGGCTCGTCGAGCAGCAGCAGCGTCGCCCCGGACAGTTCGAGCAGGAGCACCAGGAACCGGGCCTGCTGGCCGCCGGAGAGGGTGCCGAAGCGCTGGTCGGCCTGGGCCGCGAGCTCGTAGCGCCCGAGCGCGGGGATCGCCTGCGGCCGCGGCAGGCCGGCCCGCCAGTCGTCGCCGCGCCACAGGATCTCGGCGAGGGTCTTGTCCAGCAGCTCCGGGCGGTCGTGCGTCTGTGAGAAGTGACCCGGCCGCACCCGCGCGCCGAGGCGCACCCGGCCGCCGTGCGCCACCGGGGCGAGCTCCGCGCCGATCGACCCGGACCAGGTGCCGATCTGGGGGCCGTCGGGGTCGGTGCCGCCGCGGGCCAGCAGCCGCAGGAAGTGCGACTTGCCGGTGCCGTTGCCGCCGAGGACGGCCACGCGGTCGCCGTACCAGATCTCCAGGTCGAACGGGTAGGTCAGCCCGTCGAGCTCCAGCTGCTCGCACATGACGGCGCGTTTGGCCGTACGACCCCCGGAAAGACGCATGCGAATGTCCTGCTCCTTCGGGGGTGCCGGCGGCGGCCCGGCCTCCTCGAACTTGCGCAGGCGGGTCTGGGCGGCCTGCAGGCGCGACGCCAGCCCGTCGTTGTAGGCGGCCTTGGTGCGGTACATCAGCACGAGCGCCTTGAGCTTCTCGTGCTCCTCGTCCCAGCGCCGCCGCTGCTCCTCCAGGCGCTCGTGGCGCGCGCCGCGGGCCTCGTGCCAGGACGCGAACCCGCCGGGGTGCACCCACGCGGAGCCGCCCTCGACCGCGACCACGCGATCCGCGGACCGGGCCAGCAGCTCGCGGTCGTGCGAGACATAGAGCACGCTCTTCGGGGATTCGCGGAGCCGCTCTTCCAGCCAGCGTTTCCCCGGTACGTCCAGGAAGTTGTCGGGCTCGTCCAGCAGCAGCACCTCGTCCTCGCCGCGCAGCAGCAGCTCGAGCGCGAACCGCTTCTGCTGCCCGCCCGACAGCGTGCGCACCGGCCGGTCCCGCGTGGCGTCCCACGGCAGGCCCAGCGCCGCGACGCTCACGGTGTCGAAGAGAACCTCCGCGTCGTACCCGCCCGCCTCGCCCCACGCCGTCAGCGCGTTCGCGTATCTGAGCTGCGATTTCTCGGTCCCGTCGGCCAGCGCGCGCTCGGCCGTGGCCAGCCGGTGCCCGACCTCGCTCAGGCGCGGCGGCGCGAGCTGCAGGGCCAGGTCGTACAGCGTCCGATCGTCGCCGATCATGCCGATGAACTGGCGCATCACGCCCAGCCCACCCGAGCGCGCGACGGCGCCCTCGCGCACCGGCAGGTCGCCGGCGACCATCTTCAGCAGGGTCGTCTTGCCGGCCCCGTTGGGCCCGACGAGCGCCACCTTCGCGCCCTCGCCGACCCGGAACGAGACCTCGGAGAAGAGCTCACGGCCGTCCGGCAGCGTGTGCCCGACCCCTGCGACGTCCACATATCCCACGTCTGAAGAGCTTCATCGGCAGCCGTACGTCACGAAAGCGGTTTTCCGACGCGCAGCACCCGGAAACCCTTGTCGGTCGCGTGGCGCTCGGCCGTGAAGCCCTGCTCGGCGAGCCAGCGCTGCAGCGAGTCGCCGCCCAGGTTCTTGGCCACGACCAGCCACGCGACGCCGTCCGGGGTGAGCCGGGGCAGCCACCGCAGCAGCAGCGCGTGCAGTTCGGCCTTGCCGATGCGGATCGGCGGGTTGGACCAGATCTGCGCAAAGCTGACAGTCTCCGGCACCTCGTCGGGCAGCGCCGCGACGATGCGCCGCCCGCCCGCGTTCTCCCGCACCAGGTCCAACGCGCGCTGATTCACGTCGATCGCGTACACCGTCGCCCTGGGCGCGGCGGTGGCGAGCACGATCGAGATCGGGCCATATCCGCAGCCCAGGTCCAGCAGCGCGCCCTCCGTGTCCGGCCCCGGCGGCGGGGCCTCGGCCAGCAGCACCGCGGTGCCCCGGTCCAGCCCGCTCCAGGAGAACACCCCGGACGCCGACGCCAGACGAAACTCCTGGTCAAGGGCCTCGAACACGACCTCGTGGCGCTGGTGCGCGACCTCCGGGTCGGCCGAGAAGTAGTGCTCGCCTGACAACATGCCCTCCATCACCCGCGTTCCGCAACGCATTGTCCACGCGCAGGTGACCGGCGGTTTGCGCGGCCACCCGTTCGGATTGTGCGCAACATCGCCGACAAGCCACCGCGCGACGGCGTCGGCTACCCTGTGCGACATGACTTCTCGGGACGAGCAGCGCCGGAAGCGGCGATCCGACTCGTTCCGCCGGGACGAGGCGGACGAAGCCGACAACTGGCTGGCCGGTCTGCGCGGCAGCGGACGCGGCGAGCCCGACCCCTTCGCGGGGCCGCCCGACCCCTTCGACCGCCCCGGCCCTCCCGACCGCTCCGGCTCGTTCGACTTCGACCGTCCCGACCCGATGGACCGCTCCGGATCCTTCGACCGCCCGGGCCCGCTCGACCGCCTGGGCCCGGCCGACCGTCCGGGTCCGCCCGACCGCTCGGGCTCGTTCGACCGCCCGGGCCGGATGGAGCGCTCGGGCACGGGCGAGCGCGCCGCCTCCTTCGAGCGCCCCGGGCGCATGGAGCGCTCCGGCACCGGCGAGCGCGCCGGCGACTTCGACCGCACGACGGCCATCCGCCGCCCCGGCGCCGACTCCCGTTCCGGCGCCGACTCCCGCCCCGGCGACCCGCGCGGAGGTGACCCGCGCGGCGACTCCCGCACGGGCGACATCCGCGAGCCGCGGACCGGGGACACCCGGCGCGGCCGCCGGTCGCGCGACGACTCCCCCAGCGGCGTCTTCGGCCCCGGATCGCTCCCACCGGCCGCGCCCCCGAGCCGCCCGGCCAACGTCGACGGCTGGTCGACGCCGGACGCCTCCGCGCCGCCCGCGGGTCGCCGCCGGGCCGCCGACGACGACTCCCCCAGCGGCGTCTACGGACGCCCGGCGGCACCCCCGGCCCGCCCCCCGCTCGACCAGCAGCTTCCCGGCGCCGGCCTCGACGAGCCGCGCGGGGGCCGCCGGCGCGCGCGGGACGAGGAGGAGGCGCGCGCCTCGGAGTCGTACGATCACGGTCCCCAACTGACCCCGATCATCAAGCCGCTCGGCGAACTGAGCGCGGCCAACCCGCCGGCCGACCCGCCGCCGCTGGTGCCGATCTTCCCGAACATGCGCCCGGACTCGTCGCCCACGAGCGGCGCCGCCCGCCGGGCCCGCCGCGCCGCCGAGGAGCAGCGCGCCTACGCGGCCGACCCGCGCACCGGCGACTTCACCCCGCGGACCAGCGATTTCGGCCCCCGGACGAGTGACACCGGCCCGCGCACAGGCGACCTCGGCTCCCGCACAGGCGACCTCGGTCCCCGCACAGGCGACCTCGGCTCCCGCACAGGCGACCTCGGTCCCCGCACAGGCGACCTCGGCTCCCGCACAGGCGACCTCGGTCCCCGCACCGGCGAGGTCAACGGTGGCGGGCGCCGCCGGGCCGCCGATGAGCCCCGCACGGGTGACGCGGGCGGGCGCCGGCGCGCGGCCGAGCCCGAGCCTCGCAATCGGTTCGGGGAACCCGGCGACGAGGCGAACGGCGGCCGCGGAGCGCTCTACACCGGCGAGACCACGATGTTCCGCCCCGGCGACGACACGGGCGCCCGCCGTCGGCGCGACGGTGCCAACGGGGCAGGCAACGGCTCCGCCCGCACGTACGGCGCCCCGGCCAACGACCCGCCCGCGCGCGGGTTCGACGAGGACGGGCCCCGCAGCGGCGCGCCCTACGCCGGCGAGACCACGATGTTCCGCCCGGGCGAGGACCCGCGCGGGCGTCGGGGGCGCCCGGCGTACGACGACGACCTCGAGAGCACCGGACGCCGCGCCCGCGCCGGGTTCGAGTCGGCGGCCCCACCCGAGACCGGGCGCCGCGACGACAGCGGGGTGCGGCGGCGCGACGAGGCCATGCGGCGCCGGCCCGCGTACGACGAGCCCCCGCAGCAGCGCCGCGCGCCCGAGGACGAGCCGGGCCACGACCGCTACGACGAGCCCTCCGGCGCGCGCCGGGGCCGCGGGGGTCGGGGCTCCGGGGAGTACACGGGCGAATACACCACCGGGGGCACCAAGCGGGCCCTGCGTGAGCCGCCCCGCCGCCCCGACCGCGGGGACCCGCCGGAGCGCCTCGACCGGCTGGACCGCCCGCGAGCCGTCATCGACCCGGTGCGCCCGGTCCCGCGGCCGCACCGGTGGGTCGCGCTGCTCAGCGCGATCGCGGTCGTCGTCGTGCTCGGCGTGTGCGGCGTGGGCACCTGGTTCATCTTCAAGGACGAGAAGAACGGGCCGGAGTCGGCCAAGTCCGGCCAGTCGTCGGCGCCGAAGAAGCGCGACATCAGCAGCCGCGACGTGGACCCGAAGGCGCTCACCGAGGCCGAGGTGTTCCCGAGCAACAACATCGTGGCGGTGCCGGACGAGGCGCCCTACGTGATCCTGGCGACGAAGGCGTCCAACGACTGCAAGGTGGCCGCGACCGAGCAGCTGGCGACGCTGCTCGCCGGGGCGGGGTGCTCGGAGGTCGTGCGCGCGACGATGAAGTCGCCGAATCAGGAGTACCTCATCACGGCCGGCATCTTCAACGTGACCAGCGAGGAGGTCGCGGCCAAGACCTTCGACGGGATCAAGCCCATCGTCGACGGTCAGAAGGGCCGGTTCGCGGGCATGAGCGTGGGCGCGGGCACCGGCACCGACGCGCTCGTGCGGGCGCCGACGCAGCTCGGGTGGAACTACAAGGGGCACTTCATCACGTACTGCGTGATCGCCCGCGTCGACGGCAACAACTTCACCCAGGGCGACCCGTATCCGAACCAGATCACGTACGACATCGTCGAGACGTACCTGGACAACGGGATCATCGAGAACCGCTCGGTCATCCAGCCCGAGGCGACCCCGGCCGCGTCCCTGCCTGGCTCGGCCCCGCCGAGCTGATCGCCCGCGGGCTCCCGCTGCGCCCTCGTCCACCGCGGGCGCAGCGGTCTCAGCACGGACTCCGGGTCGCCACCGGCTCGACCGGGCCCAGTTTGCGGCCCGCCGCCACGCGGTGCCGCCCACGTTCAGCGCAGGCCCGCCGCCACGCGGTTCCGCCCACGCTCAGCGCGGGCCGGACTCAGCGCGGACGCCGAGTCGCCACCGGCTCGATCAAGCCCAGTTGGCGGTCCGCCGCCACGCCGTTCCGCCCAGGCTCAGCGCAGGCCCGCCGCCGCGTGGTTCCGCCCAGGCTCAGCGCGGTCCCGCCGCAGCGCCGACCCAGTTTCGGCCCGCCGCCAACGCCTGGGCGCCGGAGTGGCTGAATGCCGCGAAACGGCCATGTGTCGCAGAACGCGAAAAATGCCGATAAAGGCGATAAGTCGCGGCGCGGAGCGCCCGACTTATCGAGCCCCAACCGTCAGAGATCCCGGCGGCGCCGAGTCAGCTCCGCCCGCGCACTCAACGCATCCGCGTCACCCGGATAGGTCACCTCGACCAGCGTGAGCCCGTGCGCCGGCGCCACCACCACCTCGTCGGCCCGCACCGTCCGCGTCAGCAGCGAACCCGGCCACGAGGTAGCCCGCCGCCCGTCCCCCGCCACCAGCTGCGCCCCCACGAGACTGCGGACCATCGACCAGCAGAACGCGTCCGCCGCCACGGTGGCCACCACGGTGCCGTCGGCATCGCGGCGCCAGTCCATCCGCGACACGGCCCGGATCGTGCTCGCGTGCTCCTTGCGCCGGCAGAACGCGGCGAAGTCGTGCTCGCCCACCAGCCCCGCCGCGGCCTCGTTCAGCAGCGCCAGGTCGAGCGGGCGCGGCCAGGCGAGCGTGTCGCGGCGGCGCAGGGGCTCGGCGCCGAAGGGGGCATCCGTGA
Organism: Dactylosporangium thailandense; assembly: GCF_059739745.1. NCBI lineage: Bacteria > Bacillati > Actinomycetota > Actinomycetes > Micromonosporales > Micromonosporaceae > Dactylosporangium > Dactylosporangium thailandense. The sequence goes on along the minus strand of NZ_AP029195.1, from coordinate 10,642,821 downwards.
CGCGGTACTCGTACCGCCGCGCCAGCGCCGAGAAGCGCGCGTCGAACTCGGGCGGCACCGCACCCGCGGCGAGCACGCGCACGTCAGGCGGAAGGAGCCCGGCCAGCTTGCGCACGAGGGCGGACTCGAGCACCGCCCAGCGCTCCTCCTCCACGTCGACGTGGCACACCTGCCCGGTCGCGTGCACGCCGGCGTCGGTGCGCCCCGCCACGGTCAGGCCCGCGACCGAGCCGAACAGGCGCTCCAGGACCGCGAGGAGCTCGCCCGCGACCGTCCGGCGGCCCGGCTGCAGGGCCCAGCCGGAGAAGTCGGTCCCGTCGTAGGAGACGTCCAGGCGGATGCGCACGCTCATGCGGTACAACTCCCAAAAGAAAGCCCGGCACCCCCGAAAGGGTGCCGGGCCGACGAACCTCGACCGGTGATCAGGCCTTGGTCTCTTCGTCCTTCGCCTCGGCGGCGTCCTCGTCCGCGGGCGAGGACGCCGCGGCCGGGGCCGGGGTCTCGTCCGCGTCGTCGCCGGCGAGCACCGCGATCGAGTCGGCCTTGGCGGCCTTCCGGGCGGTCTTGCGCGGCGCCTTGGGGGCGGCCACCTCGAGCTCCTCGACCAGCTCGATGATCGCCATCGGAGCGGCGTCGCCCTTGCGGGGGCCCGTCTTCACGATGCGGGTGTAGCCACCCGGACGGTTGCTGAACCGCGGCGCGATCTGGTCGAACAGCGCGAACACCACGTCCTTGTCCCGCACCACGGAGAGCGCTTGACGGCGCGCGTGCAGGTCGCCGCGCTTGGCCTTGGTGATGAGCTGCTCGGCGAGCGGGCGCAGCCGCTTGGCCTTCGTCTCGGTCGTCGTGATGCGACCGTGCTTGAACAGCGACGTGGCGAGATTCGCCAGCATCAGCCGCTCGTGCGCGGGGCTGCCGCCGAGGCGGGGACCTCTGGTGGGCGTGGGCATTGTCAGGGCTCCTCTAATACAGCGGCTGAACTACAGCTGCTCGGTCTCGCGGTAGTCGTCGGCGTCGTAGTCCACCTCGGCGAAGGAGTCCACGACGTGGGCCGGGTCGAACGTCGGGGCGGAGTCCTTCAGACCCAGACCCATCCCGGCGAGCTTCATCTTGACCTCGTCGATCGACTTCTGACCGAAATTCCTTATATCGAGGAGGTCTGCTTCCGTGCGGCTGATCAGCTCACCGACGGAGTTGATGCCCTCGCGCTTGAGGCAGTTGTAGGAGCGGACGGTGAGGTCCAGCTCCTCGATCGGCAGCGCCAGGTCGGCCGCGAGCTGCGCGTCCTGCGGCGACGGGCCGATGTCGATGCCCTCGGCGGTCTCGTCCAGCTCGCGCGCGAGGCCGAACAGCTCCACCAGCGTCGAGCCGGCCGAGGCCAGCGCGGTGCGCGGGGTCAGCGACGCCTTGGTCTCGACGTCGATGATGAGCCGGTCGAAGTCGGTGCGCTGCTCGACACGGGTCGCCTCGACGCGGTACGTCACCTTGAGCACCGGCGAGTAGATCGAGTCGACCGGGATGCGCCCGATCTCCTGGCCCTGCTGCTTGTTCTGGTTGGCCGTGACGTAGCCGCGGCCCCGCTCGACGGTGAGCTCCATGTCGAGGCGGCCCTTGCCGTTGAGCGTGGCCAGCTTGAGGTCGGGGTTGTGCACGGAGACGCCGGCCGGGGGCTGGATGTCGCCCGCGGTGACGTCGCCGGGGCCCTGCTTGCGCAGGTACATCGACACCGGCTCGTCAAGCTCGGAGCTGACGCACAGCTCCTTGATGTTCATGACGAGCTCGACCACGTCCTCCTTGACGCCGGGGATCGTGGTGAACTCGTGCAGCACGCCGTCGATCTTGATGCTCGTCACGGCCGCGCCCGGGATCGAGCTGAGCAGGGTGCGCCGCAGCGAGTTGCCGAGGGTGTACCCGAAGCCAGGCTCGAGGGGCTCGATGGTGAACTTGGACCGGACCTCGCTGATCGACTCTTCCGCGAGGCTGGGCCGCTGGGAGATGAGCACGTTCTTTCCTCCAGTTTCGTTGCGCGCCCGCTATTTGACGCGCTCCGTATCGGAGGGGCCATGAGGCCCCTCCGACAGTCTTGCTACTTGCTGTAGAGCTCGACGATGAGCTGCTCCTGGACCTGGGTGTCGATGACCTGCCGGGCCGGCAGGCTGTGCACCAGGACCTTGAACTCGCTCGGGATGAACTCGAGCCACGCCGGGACGGTCTTGCTGCCCGCGAGGCCCTGCGCGACCTGGAAGGGGGTGAGCTCCCGCGACTTCTCCCGCACCTGCACGATGTCGTGCTCACGCAGGCGGTACGACGGGATGTCCACCTTCCGGCCGTTGACCACGATGTGGCCGTGCTTGACGAGCTGGCGAGCCATGTCGCGCGACGACGCCAGGCCGGCGCGGTACACGACGTTGTCGAGCCGCGACTCGAGGATGCGCAGCAGCTCCTCACCGGTCTTGCCCGGCTTGGCCACGGCCTCCTCGTAGTAGCCGGCGAACTGCCGCTCCAGCACGCCGTAGATGCGGCGGGCCTTCTGCTTCTCGCGCAGCTGCAGGAGGTACTCGGTCTCCTTCGGCCGGCCGCGGCCGTGCTGGCCGGGCGGGAAGGGACGCGACTCGAACGGGCACTTCGGCCCGTCGCACTTGCTGCCCTTGAGGAACAGCTTCATCTTCTCGCGCCGGCAACGGCGGCAGTCGGCACCTGTATAGCGAGCCATGTTCTTCTCTTCCCTTAGACCCGGCGGCGCTTCGGCGGACGGCAGCCGTTGTGCGGCTGCGGCGTGACGTCAGAGATCTGCCCGACCTCCAGGCCCACGGCCTGCAGCGAACGGATCGCGGTCTCCCGGCCGGAACCGGGGCCCTTCACGAAGACGTCGACCTTGCGCATGCCGTGCTCCATCGCGCGGCGCGCGGCGGCCTCGGCGGCCAGCTGCGCGGCGAACGGGGTCGACTTGCGCGAGCCCTTGAAACCCACCTGGCCGGCAGAGGCCCAGGAGATCACAGCACCGGTCGGATCGGTGATCGACACGATGGTGTTGTTGAACGTGCTCTTGATGTGCGCCTGCCCGTGGGCGACGTTCTTGCGTTCCTTGCGCCGGACCTTCTTGACAGCGGCCCCACCGGCGCGAGCCTTCGGCGGCATTCTCTATGCGCTCCTAGATACGTTTCTGATCGGACCGGTGGTTACTTCTTGCCCGGCTTCTTCTTGCCGGCGACCGTGCGCTTCGGACCCTTGCGGGTGCGCGCGTTGGTCCGCGTGCGCTGACCGCGCACGGGCAGGCCCTTACGGTGCCGGATGCCCGCGTAGCAACCGATCTCGACCTTGCGGCGGATGTCCGCGGCGACCTCGCGGCGCAGGTCACCCTCAACCTTGTAGTTGGCCTCGATGTAGTCGCGCAGCTGCACGACCTCTTCATCGGTCAGGTCACGGGCCCGCTTGTTCGGGTCGATGCCAGTGGCGGCCAGGGTCTCGACGGCGCGGGTACGCCCGATGCCGTAGATGTAGGTGAGTGCGATCTCGGTGCGCTTGTCGCGCGGGAGATCGACACCGACGAGACGTGCCATAAGTGGGCGTGCTCCTCAAGTGTGCGGAGGTCTGTGCCCGCTCCACTCCCGTCTGCCCACAGACGGGCCCTGGCCTCCGACCAGGGGTGCAGCCCCACGCACGCCACGCCGTTGCCGGCGGGCCGCCCGAGGCTGGAACGGGCTGTTACTCAGAAAAGCGGGTGCCGGGGACTCAGCCCTGGCGCTGCTTGTGGCGCGGGTCAGTGCTGCAGATGACCATGACCCGGCCATGCCGCCGGATGACCCGGCAGTTGTTGCAGATCCGCTTGACGCTCGGCTTGACCTTCACGGTTTGCCTAACTCTCGCTGCGCACGCGCTCATTGCGAGCGGGCACGACAGAACCCGACCGTTAACTGGGTACCGACACCGATTACTTGTAGCGGTAGACGATGCGCCCGCGAGTGAGGTCGTAGGGCGAAAGCTCCACGACCACACGGTCCTCGGGCAGGATGCGGATGTAGTGCTGTCGCATCTTGCCGCTGATGTGCGCCAAGACCTTGTGGCCGTTGGCGAGCTCCACCCTGAACATCGCGTTCGGCAGTGGCTCGATCACTCGGCCCTCGATCTCGATGGCCCCGTCTTTCTTCGGCATGTCCTCCGCTACCTGACATCGGGTCGGTTGGTCGACGCTCGCATCCATTTCTCGAGGTCACGGGACCCCGAGCCAGCCGCGGCTCCGGTCATGCCACTAGAAGCGCGTGGGGGCATGCCGGAGTGGACGCTCTGCGCCAATCGGCAAGTCTACGCGCGGGTCCCCCAGCTACCAAATCGGGGGTATCTAACTGTCCCGGTAGCGTCGCTGTTCGTTCTCGTCCGGGCTGTGGCCGAGCGCCTTGACCGAGAACGTCGAGACGAGCAGCACCGCACCCCACGGGCCCGCGACCCACATCGGCCAGAAGTAGACGGCCTCGCCGGAGGACAGGCTCACCAGCGCCCAGATGACCACGTTGACCGAGACGGCGACGAGCCAGGCGCTCCAGATGCCGATCAGCCAGCGCGGGTTGCTCCGAGTGTCGCCGCGCCCACGGCGCTCGTCCGGGTCGTCGACCACGGGCTCCTGCGGCGCCAGCTGGGAGCCGCCCGCCGGGTGGAAGCCGGGGAGGTCCTTGAGGATGCCGTCCAGGTCGCCGTACGTCCGGGCCGCGTAGGCCTCCTTCAGCCGGTCGTCGTACTCGCCGAGCGACAGCCGGCCCTCGTCCAGCGCCGCCTTCAGGCGCTCCGCCACGAACTGCCGGTCCACGTCGGCCGCGCGCAGGTCTTCCCGCCGGTCTGCCACCGTTCCCCCTTCGGACACTGCACACAGCATCGCATCGAGGCGCACACCGGTTCCACCCCGGTATTTCCCTTACTCGGCGGCGGGGACGGGCTCCCGGGCCGTGACAAGGTCGCCGAGCCGGCCGCGCCCGCCGTCGTGCGCGGTGAGCACCCAGACGCCGTCCTCGCAGAAGGCCATCGTGTGCTCCACGTGCGCCGCGGCCGAGCCGTCGACGGTCACCACGGTCCAGCCGTCGTCGAGCTCCGCGACCTTCGGCTTGCCCCGGGTGATCATCGGCTCGATGGCGAGCGCCATGCCGGGCCGCAGCAGCGGGCCCTTGCCCGGGCGGCCGGAGTTCTGCACGAACGGGTCCTGGTGCATGGCGCTGCCGATGCCGTGCCCGCCGTAGCCCTCGACGATGCCGAAGCGGCCGGCCTTGCGGATCGAGGACTGGATGGCGAACGAGATGTCCGTCAGCCGCCCCTTGCCCGAGCGCGCCCCCCGGGCGGCCGCGGCGATGCCCGCCCACATGGCGTCCTCGGCGACGCGCACGAGACTGCGCATATCCGGGTGTACCGCTCCGACGCCGACCGTGATCGCCGCGTCCCCGTGCCAGCCGTCGAGGTCGGCGCCGCAGTCGATGGAGATGAGGTCACCCTCGGCCAGGATCTGCCGCGGGCTCGGGATCGCGTGGACGACCTGGTCGTTGACCGAGGAGCAGATCGAGGCCGGGTAGCCGTGGTAGCCCTTGAAGGACGGCACGGCGCCCGCGGCTCGGATGGTCTCCTCGGCGATGCGGTCCAGCTCCGCGGTGGAGACGCCGGGCGCGACCGCGGCCCGCATCCGCTCCAGCGCGTCCGCCACGACCAGCCCGGCGCGGCGCATGAGGCCGATCTGCTCGGGCGTCTTGAGCTCGATCTCGAGCTGATGAGGGGCCATGAGACTTACCCGTCGTGTGCTGTTGTGCGCTCAGGCGCCGTAGGAACGGAGGGCGTCGATCGCGCGAACGGTGACGTCCTCGACCGGACCCGTCGCGTCGATGCCCACCAGCTTGCCCTGTGCGCCGTAGTAGTCCACCAGCGGCGACGTGTCGCGCGCGTAGACCTTCAGCCGCTCGGCGATGGTCTCGGCCTTGTCGTCGTCGCGCTGGAACAGCTCGCCGCCGCAGCGGTCGCAGACGCCGTCGTGCGTCGGCGCGTCGAACTCGACGTGCCAGATCTTGCCGCAGCCACGGCAGGTCCGCCGGCCCGAGAGCCGGCGGATGACCTCTTCGTTCTCCACGACGAGCTCGAGGACGATGTCCAACCCGGTGCCGAGGTCGGCCAGGAGCTTGTCCAGCGCGTTGGCCTGCGGCACCGTGCGCGGGAAGCCGTCGAGCAGGAAGCCGTCGGTCGCGTCCCCCTCGGCCAGCCGGTCGGACACCATGTTGATGGTGACCTCGTCCGGCACCAGCTGCCCGGCGTCCATGTACCGCTTGGCCTCGACGCCGAGCGGGGTGCCCTGCCCGACGTTGGCCCGGAAGATGTCGCCGGTGGAGATTTTGGGCACGGCGAGATGCGCGGCGATGTACTCGGCCTGGGTCCCCTTGCCCGCCCCGGGGGGACCTACCAGCACCAGCCTCACTACCGGAGGAACCCTTCGTAGTTGCGCTGCATCAGCTGGCTCTCGATCTGCTTCACCGTCTCGAGGCCCACACCAACAATAATGAGTACCGCGGTGCCACCGAACGGGAAGTTCTGCAGAGCCTGCCCGCCGCCCACGATCCCGATGAGCAGGTTGGGCAGGATCGAGATGATGCCCAGGTAAAGCGCGCCGGGAAGCGTGATGCGGCTGAGGATGAAGTCAAGATACTCGGCCGTCGGCTTGCCCGGGCGGATGCCGGGCACGAAACCACCGTACTTCCGCATGTTGTCCGCCACCTCGGTCGGGTTGAAGGTGATGGACACGTAGAAGTAGGTGAAGAAGATGATCAGCAGGAAGTAGATCGAGATGTGCCAGGCGCTGTTCTGCGGCACGATGTTCCGGTTGATCCAGAGGATCGTCTTGTTCGTCGAGTCGGAACCCGCGAACGAGGTGATCAGCTGCGGGATGTAGAGCAGCGACGAGGCGAAGATGACCGGGATGACACCCGCCTGGTTGACCTTCAGCGGGATGTAGGTCGAGGTGCCGCCGTACATCCGCCGGCCGATCATCCGCTTGGCGTACTGCACCGGGATGCGGCGCTGGGCCTGCTCGAGGAAGACCACGAAGGCGATGACCACGACCGCGAGGCCGACGATCACGAAGAACGTGGTCTTGTTGTCCTGCCAGATCTGGATGCCCTCGATCGGGAGCCGGGCCGCGATCGAGGTGAAGATGAGGACCGACATGCCGTTGCCGACGCCGCGGTCGGTGACCATCTCGCCCAGCCACATGATGACGCCGGTCCCGGCGGTCATGGTGACGACCAGGGCGGCCAGCGTCAGCCACATCGGGATCTTGCCGGTGTCCGGGATGATCGGGTACTGCGACTGGTCGCACGCGCCACCGAAGAGCTGGCCGGACCGCGCCAGGGCGACGAACGCCGAGGCCTGCAGGATGCCGAGGCCGAGGGTCAGGTAGCGCGTGTACTGCGTGATCTTCGCCTGGCCGGACTGGCCTTCCTTGCGCAGCTGCTCAAGGCGCGGGATCACCACCGTCAGCAGCTGGAGGATGATGCTCGCGGTGATGTAGGGCATGATGCCCAGCGCGAACACCGACAGCTGGAGCAGTGCCCCACCGGAGAACAGGTTCAACAGGGTGAAGACCTGGTTGTCCTTGCTGTTCTCGACGATGTTGAGGCACTTCTGCACGTTGCCGTAGCTGACGCCGGGGCTGGGCAGCGTGGCGCCGAGCCGGTAGATGGCGATCATCAGCAACGTGAACAGGATTTTCTTGCGCAGGTCAGGCGTTCGGAACGCACTAACAAAGGCGGAGAGCAACTTCATCCTCCTGCGCAAGGCGGCCGGTCGTTCGGCCGACGAGGTGGGGTCCGGGTGGTGCGGGTGACGCTGTCGAACGTATGAGTCGAGTGTGCTACTGCGCAACGGACTCTAACAGGATGTCCGGGGCACATCACGTCCGGCTTTGAAGGCGCCGCGTGGCGCCCACCAAGATGGTGGACGCCACGATAGCGCTCTATTCGCTGTCGCCGCCGAGCAGCTTCACAGAGCCGCCGGCCGCCTGGATCTTCTCCTTGGCCGACGCGCTGAACTTGTGCGCGCTGACCTGCAGCTTCACGCCGCCGAGCTCCCCGTCGCCGAGGACCTTCACCAGCTCGCCCTTGCGGACGGCACCGGCGTCGACCAGCTCGGCCACGCCGACCTCGCCGCCCTGCGGGAAAAGCTCCGCGAGGCGTGCAAGATTCACAACCTGGAACTCGATCCGGTTGCGGTTGCGGAAGCCCTTGAGCTTCGGCAGGCGCATGTGGAGGGGCGTCTGCCCACCCTCGAACGCCGCCGAGATGTTCTTACGGGCCTTGGAGCCCTTGGTACCACGACCGGCGGTCTTGCCCTTGGAGCCCTCACCGCGACCCACACGGGTCTTGTCGGTCTTGGCGCCCGGGGCGGGCCGCAGGTGGTGCAGCTTGATCGTCATCGGATTACTCCACCTCTTCCACGGTGACGAGGTGCGCCACAGTGTGGATCATGCCGCGGATCTCCGGGCGGTCCTCCTTGACGACCACGTCGCGGATCCGCTTCAGGCCAAGCGTCCGCAGCGTGTCACGCTGGTTCTGCTTGCCACCGATCTCGGACCGGATCTGGGTCACCTTCAGACGGGCCATGGCTATGCCCCCACCCCGGCGCGAGCGGCCAGCATGGCGGCCGGCGCGACGTCCTCGACCGGCAGGCCACGGCGCGCGGCCACGGCCTCCGGGGACTCGAGCTTCTTCAGCGCCGCCACCGTCGCGTGGACGATGTTGATGGCGTTGGAGGAGCCGAGGCTCTTGGAGAGCACGTCGTGGATGCCCGCGCACTCCAGGACGGCACGAACCGGGCCGCCGGCGATGACGCCCGTACCGGCGGAGGCCGGCTTGAGCAGCACGACACCGGCCGCGTCCTCGCCGATCACCGGGTGCGGGATGCTCGCCGCGAGCCGCGGAACCTTGAAGAAGTGCTTCTTGGCCTCCTCGACACCCTTGGCGATGGCCGCGGGCACCTCCTTGGCCTTTCCGTAGCCGACGCCGACCGTGCCGTCGCCGTCGCCGACGATGACCAGGGCGGTGAAGCTGAAGCGACGACCACCCTTCACGACCTTGGCGACGCGGTTGATCGCGACGACCCGCTCGAGGTGCGGGGTCTTCTCGGCGGGCGCGTTGCCGCGGCCGCCACCCTCGCGACGATTCTCGCGACGGCCGCCACCACCTTCTTGGGTGTTACCGGACCCGCCGCCCCTGCGCTGAGGACCAGGCATGAACGTTTCTCCTTCTCAGAACTCGAGTCCGGCTTCGCGGGCGGCGTCCGCCAGAGCCGCGATGCGGCCGGCGTACTTGTTGCCACCACGGTCGAAGACGACCTTGCCGACACCCGCGGCGGTAGCGCGCTCGGCGAGCAGCTTGCCCACCTTCGCGGCCTGGGCCTTCTTGTCGCCCTCGGCGCCACGGATGGTCGCGTCGAGCGTCGAGGCCGAGGCCAGCGTGTGGCCCTTGAGGTCGTCGACGATCTGCGCGGTGATGTTCCGCAGCGAGCGGGTGACCACCAGGCGAGGACGCTCGGCGGTGCCACCAACGTGCTTGCGGATGCGGAAGTGCCGGCGAGCACGCCCCGTGCGGCGCGCGGCGGCAACGCCGCCGGAGTTGCGGCGCTTGAGCAGCGTGGCGCTCATTTCTTACCAGCCTTTCCGGCCTTGCGGCGGATGACCTCGCCCTGGTACCGCACGCCCTTGCCCTTGTACGGCTCCGGCGGGCGAATCTTGCGGATGTTCGCGGCGATCTCGCCGACCTGCTGCTTGTCGATGCCGGCGATGTGGAACACCGTCGGCTTCTCGACCGTGAAGGTGATGCCGGGCGGCGGGGTCACCAGGACCGGGTGCGAGAACCCGAGCGCGAACTCGAGGTCGCTGCCCTTGGCGGTGACGCGGTAACCGGTGCCGGCGATCTCCAGGCTCTTGCGGTAGCCCTCGGTCACGCCGACCACCATGTTGGAGACCAGCGTGCGCGACAGGCCGTGCAGCTCCTTGGACTTCCGCTCGTCGTTCGGGCGGACGACGCTGTAGGTGCCGTCCTCGGCCCGCTCGATCGTGATCGGCTCGGCCAGCGTGTGCGAGAGCTCGCCCTTGGGGCCCTTGACGGTGACGACCGGGCCGTCGATCTTGATTTCGACGCCGGCGGGCACCGTGATCGGCTTACGTCCGATTCGAGACATGTGATGCCTTCCCTTACCAGACGTAGGCGAGGACTTCCCCGCCCACCCCTCGCTTGCGAGCCTGCTTGTCGGTCAGCAGACCCTGGGACGTCGAGATGATCGCCACACCGAGACCGCCGAGCACGCGCGGCATCTCCACCGACTTCGCGTAGACGCGGAGGCCGGGCTTCGACACGCGGCGGATACCGGCGAGGCTGCGCTCACGGTTCTGGCCGTACTTGAGGTCGACGACAAGGGTCTTGCCGACCTTGCCCTCCTCCGGGTCCTGAACCAGCCACGCGGACACGTAGCCCTCGGACTTGAGCACCTCGGCGATGTTCGCCTTGATCTTCGAATATGGCATCGACACCCGGTCGTGGTACGCCTGGTTGGCGTTGCGCAGACGGGTCAGCATGTCTGCGATCGGGTCGGTCATGGTCATGGGTTTGTCAGCCTTTCTCGCCGCGGTTCCGCACCGGGTCGGTGGGCCTGCGGCGAAGGAGGATTACCAGGAAGCCTTGGAAACGCCGGGCAGTTCGCCACGGTGCGCCATCTCGCGGATGCACACGCGGCACAGGCCGAACTTGCGGTAGACGGCCTTGGGCCGGCCGCAGCGCTGGCAGCGGGTGTACGCGCGGACCGCGAACTTGGGCTTCGCGGCGGCCTTGAGGACGAGAGCCTTCTTCGCCATGGTCAGTTCTCCCTAGTTCTCACGGAAGGGGAAGCCGAGCAGCTTGAGCAGCGCGCGACCTTCCTCGTCCGTGCGGGCGGTGGTGACCACGGTGATGTCCATCCCTCGCGGCCGGTCGATGCGGTCCTGGTCGATCTCGTGGAACACCGACTGCTCAGTGAGACCGAACGTGTAGTTGCCGTTGCCGTCGAGCTTGCGCCCGTCGAGACCGCGGAAGTCGCGGATACGCGGCAGCGCGATCGACAGCAGCCGGTCCAGGAACTCCCACATGCGGTCGTTGCGCAGGGTGACCTTGGCGCCGATCGGCATGCCCTCACGGAGCTTGAACTGCGCGATCGACTTGGTCGCCCGCCGGACCTGCGGCTTCTGACCGGTGATGGTGGCCAGGTCGCGCACCGCGCCGTCGATGAGCTTGGAGTCGCGAGCGGCCTCGCCGACACCCATGTTCACGACGACCTTCACCACGCCCGGGATCTGCATGACGTTGGCGTACTTGAACTGCTCCTGCAGCGCGCCGGCGATCTCGTCGCGGTAGCGCTGCTTGAGGCGCGGGTTCACCTTCTCGACCGTCGTCATCACAGTTCCTTACCGGAACGACGGGACACGCGGGTCTTCACGCCGTTCTCGTCCTCGCGGGAGCCGACCCGGGTGGCGTTGCCGTCCGAGTCGATCACCATCACGTTCGAGATGTGGATCGGGGCTTCCTGCGTCACGATGCCGCCGGTCTTCGAGCCCCGCTGGGTGGTGCGGATGCGGGTGTGCTTCTTGACCCGGTTGACGCCCTCCACGACGACCTTGTCCTCGCGGGGCAGCGCGGCGAGAACCTTGCCGCGGGAACCCTTGTCCTTGCCGGCGATGACGAGGACGGTGTCGCCCTTCTTGACCTTCACGGCTACAACACCTCCGGCGCGAGCGAGATGATCTTCATGAAACGCTTGTCCCGCAGCTCACGGCCGACCGGGCCGAAGATACGGGTACCGCGCGGGTCGCCACCGTCCTTGATGATGACGGCGGCGTTCTCGTCGAAGCGGATGTACGAGCCGTCCGGCCGGCGCCGCTCCTTCGTGGTGCGGACGACGACGGCCTTGACCACGTCACCCTTCTTCACGCCGGCGCCCGGGATGGCGTCCTTCACCGTGGCCACGATGATGTCGCCGATGCCTGCATAGCGGCGGCCGGAGCCACCGAGCACACGGATGCACAGGATTTCCCGGGCTCCCGTGTTGTCGGCGACGCGCAGCCGCGACTCCTGCTGAATCACGCTTGTCTCCTAATGTCTGCCAGTTCTCGGCGCCAGGTCCTAGGCGATCCTGGTCACCCGGCGCCGAGCTTGGCGGAACGACGGCCTTACTTGGCCTTTTCGAGGATCTCCACGACCCGCCAGCGCTTGGTCGCCGACAGGGGACGGGTCTCCATGAGCAGCACCCGGTCACCGACGCCGCACGCGTTCTGCTCGTCGTGCGCCTTGAGCTTGCTCGTGCGGCGCATGACCTTGCCGTACAGCGGGTGCTTGACCTGGTCCTCGACCGCCACGACGACGGTCTTGTTCATCTTGTCGCTGACCACGAGGCCCTCGCGGACCTTGCGGCGGCCGCGCACCTCGGTGCCCGACTCGGTCGTCTGCTCGCTCATGCTCATGCCACCTCAGCCACAGCGTCGGGCGCGGCCGAAAGACCCAGCTCACGCTCGCGCATGATCGTGTAGATCCGGGCGATGTCCCTGCGGATGATCTGCAGGCGCCCGTGGTTGTCCAGCTGGCCGGTGGCCGACTGCACGCGGAGGTTGAACAGCTCCGCCTTGGCTTCCCGCAGCTTCTCGACCAGGCCCTCGTCGGACAGCTCACGCAGGTCGGTCGCCTTGATACCGGCGGCCATCACACATCAGCCCCTTCGCGCGTGACGATCCGGCACTTCAGCGGAAGCTTGTGGATCGCGCGACGCATTGCTTCCCGGGCGATCTGCTCGTTCGGGAATGACATCTCGAAGAGGATCCGGCCCGGCTTGATGTTGGCCACCCACCACTCCGGCGAGCCCTTGCCGGAACCCATGCGGGTCTCGGCCGGCTTCTTGGTGATGGAGCGGTCCGGGAAGATCGTGATCCAGACCTTGCCACCACGCTTGATGTGCCGGGTCATGGCGATACGGGCCGCCTCGATCTGGCGGTTCGTGATGTATGCGGGCTCAAGCGCCTGAATACCGAACTCGCCGAAGACCACGCGCGTGCCACCCTTGGCCGGACCGTGCCGGTCCGGGTGGTGCGGCTTACGGAAGCCCTTCGGGGGCTTACGAGGGATCAGCATTCGTCAGCCCTCCTGCTGCGTCTCTGCCGGAGCCGGAGCGGCCGCCTCGGCGGGTGCGCTCTCGGTCGCGGCGGCCTCGGCGGCGTGCGCGGCGGCTGCCGCGCGACCGGCCTCAGTGCCACCGGCGGTCGTGCCGGAGGAGCCGGAACGCCCGCGGCGCGGCCGCTCGGGCCGGTCCGCACGCTCACGACGACCACGCGGCGGGGCGGCCTCGGCCGGCGCCTCGCGACCCGGAACGGCGTCGCCCTTGTAGATCCAGACCTTCACGCCGATGCGGCCGAAGGTCGTACGGGCCTCGAAGAAGCCGTACTCGATGTTCGCGCGCAGCGAGTGCAGCGGCACGCGACCCTCGCGGTAGAACTCGGTGCGGCTCATCTCGGCGCCACCGAGGCGACCGGAGACCTGCACCCGAATCCCACGCACGAGCGGGTTCTTCATGGCCGACTGCATCGACTTGCGCATCGCGCGGCGGAAGCTGACCCGGCTGGACAGCTGCTCGGCCACGGCCTGCGCGACGAGCTGGGCGTCCGACTCGGGGCTCTTCACCTCGAGGATGTTGAGCTGCACCTGCTTGCCGGTGAGCTTCTCGAGCTCCGCGCGGATGCGGTCCGCCTCGGCGCCCTTGCGGCCGATCACGATGCCCGGGCGGGCCGTGTGGATGTCCACGCGGACCCGGTCGCGGGTGCGCTCGATGTCGACCTTGGCGATGCCGGCCCGCTCCAGGCCCTTGGACATCATCCGGCGGATCTTGACATCCTCCGCGATGTAGTCCTTGTAGAGCTTGTCGGCGTACCAGCGCGACTTCCAGTCGGTGCTGATACCGAGCCGGAACCCGTGCGGGTGAACCTTCTGACCCATTACTCGGTCCCTTCCTCGGCGTCAGCCTGCTCGGCGTCCGCCTTCTTGGCCGGCGCGGCCTTCTTGGCCGGCGCGGCCTTCTTCGCGGCCGCCTTCTTCGCGGGCTGCGACTCGACCTCGTCGCCCTCGTCCGTCTCCGGCGTCACGGCCTTCGCGGCCTTGGTCGCCTTGGCCACGCCGGCCTTCGCCGCACGGGCCTGGGCGGCCGGAACGCTCTCGACCACCATCGTGATGTGGCTGGTGCGCTTGCGGATCCGGTACGCCCGGCCCTGCGCCCGCGGCCGGAACCGCTTGAGCGTCGGGCCCTCGTCGACATAGCACTCGGCGACCAGGAGCGAATCCGGGTCGAGGCGCTCGTTGTTCTCTGCGTTGGCGATGGCGCTGGCCAGAACCTTGTAGACCGGCTCGCTCGCCGACTGCGGCGCGAACTGCAGCACCGTGAGCGCCTCGCGCGCGGGCAGGCCCCGCACAAGGTTCACCACACGGCGCGCCTTCATCGGCGACACGCGCACGTGCCGCGCGATCGCCCGCGCACCGGGCAGCGCCGCCTCGCTCTTCGTTGGCATCGGGAAATCCTCTTGATTCCTATCGGCTGCCTTAGCGGCGGCGGCTCTTCCGGTCGTCCTTCTCGTGACCCTTGAACGTGCGGGTCAGCGCGAACTCGCCGAGCTTGTGCCCGACCATTGCCTCCGTCACGAAGACGGGCACGTGCTTGCGTCCGTCGTGGACGGCGATCGTGTGCCCGAGCATCTCGGGGATGATCGTCGACCGGCGCGACCAGGTCTTGATGACGTTCTTGGAGTTCTTGGCGTTCTGGACTTCCACCTTCTTGACGAGGTGGTCGTCAACGAACGGGCCCTTCTTGAGGCTGCGAGGCATTGCTCAGGCTCCTTAGCCGCGCTTCCGGGTGGCGTAACGCCGACGGACGATGAGACGGTCGCTCGGCTGGCCCTTGCGCCGCGTACGGCCCTCCGGCTTGCCCTTCGGGTTGACCGGGTGGCGACCACCCGAGGTCTTACCCTCACCACCACCGTGCGGGTGGTCAACGGGGTTCATCGCGACACCACGGACGGTCGGGCGCTTGCCCTTCCACCGCATGCGGCCGGCCTTGCCCCAGTTGATGTTCGACTGGTCGGCGTTGCCGATCTCACCCACGGTCGCGCGGCAGTTCACGTCGACGCGCCGGATCTCGCCGGAGGGCATACGCAGCGTGGCGTACTGCTCCTCGCGGCCCAGCAGCTGGATGCCGACGCCGGCCGAGCGGGCCAGCTTGGCCCCGCCACCCGGGCGCAGCTCCACCGCGTGAACGGTGGTGCCGACCGGGATGTTGCGCAGCGGCAGGTTGTTGCCCGGCTTGATGTCCGCGCCGGCACCGGCCTCGACCGCGTCGCCCTGCTTGAGGTCCTTCGGGGCGATGATGTAGCGCTTCTCGCCATCGGCGTAGTGCAGCAGGGCGATGCGCGCGGTGCGGTTGGGGTCGTACTCGATGTGCGCGACCTTGGCGGGAATCCCGTCCTTGTCCGCACGCCGGAAGTCGATCAACCGGTACTGGCGCTTGTGCCCGCCGCCCTGGTGCCGAGCGGTGACCCGCCCGTGGACGTTGCGGCCGCCCTTGCTCGGCAGCGGCACGAGCAGCGACTTCTCGGGCGTCGATCGGGTGATCTCGGCGAAGTCGGCAACGCTCGAACCACGACGACCGGGCGTCGTCGGCTTGTATTTACGGATAGCCATCGTCTATACCCCTCAGCTGACCGGTCCGCCGAAGGCTTCGATCCGGTCACCCTCGGCGAGCTTGACCATCGCCCGCTTCGTGTCCTTGCGCTTGCCCCAGCCCGTGCGGGTGCGCTTGCGCTTGCCTTCGCGATTGATGGTGTTGACCGACAGGACGCGGACGTTGAAGATCTGCTGAATCGCGATCTTGATCTCGGTCTTATTGGCGTCCGGGTGCACCAGGAACGTGTACCAGTTGCGGTTGAGCTCGCTGTAGCTCTTCTCCGAGACCACCGGCTGGATGATCACGTCCCGCGGGTCTGCGATCGTCGCCATGGCTCAGCCCTCCTCGTTGCTGTCGTCGGCGCGCGCGCTCGACTCGGCCGGAACCCCGAGGAACTCGTCCAGCGCCGCGGTGGTGAACACCACGTCGTCGGCCACGAGCACGTCGTGGGTGTTGAGCTGGTCGGCGACCAGCAGGTGCACCGACTGCTCGTTGCGCAGGCTGAGCCAGTTCGCCTCGTCGTCGCGGGCGAGCACCACCAGGACCCGGCGGGCCTCGGTGATGGCGCGCAGCGCGACCAGCGCGGTCTTGGTCTTCGGCGTCTCGCCCTCGATGAAGGACTCGACGACGTGGATGTGACCCTCGCGGGCGCGGTCCGACAGCGCACCGCGCAGGGCGGCGGCCTTCATCTTCTTGTTCACCCGCTGGGTGTAGTCGCGCGGCACGGGGCCGTGGACCACGCCACCACCGGTGAACTGCGGCGCGCGGATCGAGCCCTGGCGGGCGCGACCGGTGCCCTTCTGCTTGTAAGGCTTCTTGCCACCGCCGGCGACCTCGCCGCGGGACTTCGCCTTGTGCGTGCCCTGGCGGGCCGCGTTCAGCTGCGCGACGACGACCTGGTGCATCAGCGGAATGCTGGCCTGGGCGTCGAAGATGTCGTCCGGCAGCTCAACGGTGCCGTTGGTGGTGCCGTCGGCCTTGCGAACGTCGACGGTGCTCATCGGGTGATCCCGCCCTTCTGCGCCTTCGCCTCGACCTTGGCCGCGCTGCGCAGCAGCACGAGGCTGCCCTTCGGGCCCGGGACCGCGCCGCGGACCAGGATCAGGCCCGCCTCGGCGTCGATCGCCTGAACCGTCAGGTTCTGCACGGTGAAGCGCGCGCCACCCATGCGACCGGCCATCCGCACGCCCTTGAAGACGCGACCGGGGGTCGCGCAGGCGCCGATGGAACCGGGCGAGCGGTGCTTGCGCTCGACACCGTGGCTGGCCCGCAGGCCGTGGAAGCCGTGCCGCTTCATGACACCGGCGTAGCCCTTGCCCTTGGTGCGGCCGGTCACGTCGATGCGCTGGCCGGCGGCGAAGGTGTCGGCGTTGATCTCCTGGCCGAGCGAGTACTCGCCGGCGTCGGTGGTCCGCAGCTCGACGATGTGCCGGCGCGGCGCGACGTCCGCCTTGGCGAAGTGGCCGGCGCGCGGCTTGTTGACCTTGCGCGGGTCAATCTGACCCCACCCGATCTGCACCGCCGAGTAGCCGTCGTTGTCGGGCGTGCGCACCTGGGTCACGACGCACGGGCCGGCCTGCACCACGGTCACGGGGACAACCTTGCCGTTGTCCCAGACCTGGGTCATGCCGAGCTTCTCACCCAGGATGCCCTTGACTTGCCTGTCCATAAGTCCGAGTCCCTACAGCTTGATCTCGATGTCGACGCCGGCCGGCAGATCGAGCCGCATCAGCGAGTCGACCGTCTTCGGGGTGGGGTCGATGATGTCGATCAGACGCTTGTGCGTGCGCATCTCGAAGTGCTCGCGCGAGTCCTTGTACTTGTGCGGCGAGCGGATCACGCAGTAGCGGTTGATCTCAGTGGGCAGCGGCACCGGCCCAGCGACCTGAGCCCCGGTGCGCGTGACCGTCTCGACGATCTTCCGCGCCGAGGAGTCGACGACCTCGTGGTCGTAGGCCTTGAGCCGGATGCGGATCTTCTGTCCCGCCATGGTGGCTTCAGTTCCCTCTCTCATGCGGGGCCTCGCAGCCCCGCCAAACCCCGCAGGGTCCGGTGCCGCCTAATGTGTTTGTCCGACCCCCGCGGTCGGGCGTGTCGCGGCCAAGGGCCAGGCTCCGCCGCAGACGACTTCCGCTGTGGAGACCTACCCCAGGGCGTGCCACGCCCAGTCGAGGGGATCCGCGTCGGTCACAGGACCGACGCCGCGCGGAAGCGGCCGAGACTTCTCATTGAGCAGTCTCGACCGCCCCACGACGCAACCCGACCATTATGCCGCACGTACTGCGACAAAGTGAAATCGGGGTACCTCTAGGTGTTACTTGATGATCTTCGTCACGCGGCCGGCGCCGACGGTACGGCCACCCTCGCGGATCGCGAAGCGGAGGTTCTCCTCCATCGCGATGGGCTGGATGAGCTGCACCGACATGCTGGTGTTGTCGCCCGGCATGACCATCTCGGTGCCCTCGGGCAGCGTGACGACGCCGGTGACGTCCGTGGTACGGAAGTAGAACTGCGGCCGGTAGTTCTGGAAGAACGGGGTGTGCCGGCCACCCTCCTCCTTCGAGAGGATGTAGACGGTCGCCTCGAACTCGGTGTGCGGGGTGTTGCTGCCCGGCTTCACCACGACCATGCCGCGCTCGACGTCCTCGCGCTTGATACCACGCAGGAGCAGACCGACGTTCTCGCCGGCACGCGCCTCGTCGAGGATCTTGCGGAACATCTCGATCGCCGTGCAGGTGGTCTTCATCGACTTGGCCTTGATGCCAACGATCTCGACCTCCTCGTTCGGCTTGAGGATGCCACGCTCGACACGGCCGGTGACGACCGTGCCACGACCGGTGATCGTGAAGACGTCCTCGACGGGCATGAGGAACGGCTTCTCGGTCTCACGCTCGGGCTGCGGGATCGCGGTGTCGACCGCGTTCATCAGCTCCAGGAGCGCGCCGGTCCACTGGCTGTCGCCCTCGAGCGCCTTGAGCGCCGAAACGCGCACGACCGGCGCGTCGTCGCCCGGGAACTCCTGGCTCGACAGCAGCTCGCGAACCTCGAGCTCGACGAGCTCGAGGAGCTCCTCGTCCTCGACCATGTCGCTCTTGTTGAGCGCCACGACGATGTACGGCACACCGACCTGGCGGGCCAGCAGCACGTGCTCGCGGGTCTGCGGCATCGGACCGTCGGTCGCCGCCACCACCAGGATCGCGCCGTCCATCTGCGCGGCACCGGTGATCATGTTCTTGATGTAGTCGGCGTGACCCGGGCAGTCGACGTGCGCGTAGTGCCGGTTCGCCGTCTGGTACTCGACGTGCGCGATGGAGATCGTGATACCACGGGCCTTCTCCTCCGGCGCCTTGTCGATCTCGTCGAACGGCGTGTAGGGGTTCAGGTCCGGGAACTCGTCGTGCAGCACCTTGGTAATGGCCGCCGTCAGCGTCGTCTTACCGTGGTCGATGTGACCGATGGTGCCGATGTTGACGTGCGGCTTAGTCCGCTCGAACTTCGCCTTCGCCACTGGTGTCCTCCTGTGGACTTCTTGGTTCACGGTGCGCCGACGCTGGAAGCGCCGACGCACCCTGTCGACTTGGGTCTGGCTGGCCCCGACTTGCAGGAATCCGAATCAGCCCCGCTGACACAGCCTCACGGCCAAACTACCGGGGTGCTTACTCCCCGGTCGCCTTCGCGATGATTTCCTTCGCCACGTTCGCGGGAACCTCGGCGTAGGAGTCGAACTGCATCGAGTAGCTAGCCCGGCCCTGAGTCTTCGACCGCAGGTCGCCGACGTAGCCGAACATCTCCGACAACGGCACGGTGGCGCGGACGACACGGGCGCCGCCACGCTCCTCCATCGCCTGGATGGTGCCGCGCCGGGAGTTGAGGTCGCCGATGACGTCGCCCATGTTCTCCTCGGGCGTCGTCACCTCCACCGCCATGAGCGGCTCGAGCAGCACGGGGTTGGCGCGGCGAGCCGCGTCCTTGAGCACCATCGAGCCGGCGATCTTGAACGCCATCTCGGAGGAGTCGACCTCGTGGTACTGCCCGTCGAGCAGCGTGAGCTTGATACCGACGAGCGGGAAGCCCGCCAGCACGCCGTACTGCATCGCGTCCTGCGCACCGGCGTCGACCGAAGGGATGAACTCCTTCGGGATGCGACCACCGGTGACCGCGTTGACGAACTCGTACGTGGGGCCGTCGGCGCTGGTCTCCAGCGGCTCGAGCTTGATGATCACGCGCGCGTACTGGCCGGAGCCACCCGTCTGCTTCTTGTGGGTGTACTCGACCTTCTCCGCGACCGACTTGATCGTCTCGCGGTACGCCACCTGCGGCTTGCCGATGTTCGCCTCGACGTTGAACTCGCGCCGCATGCGGTCGACGAGGATGTCGAGGTGCAGCTCGCCCATGCCGGCGATGACCGTCTGCCCGGTCTCCTCGTCGTTCTTGACGCGGAAGGTCGGGTCCTCCTCGGCCAGGCGCTGAATGGCGGTGCCCAGCTTCTCCTGGTCGGCCTTCGTCTTGGGCTCGATGGCCACCTCGATGACCGGCTCCGGGAAGGTCATCGACTCGAGGATGACCGGGTTCGCCGGGTCGCACAGCGTGTCGCCGGTGGTGGTCTGCTTGAGACCCTGCACGGCGATGATGTCGCCGGCACCCGCGCTGCTGCGCTCCTCACGCTTGTTCGCGTGCATCTGGTAGATCTTGCCGATCCGCTCCTTGCGGTCCTTGGTGGAGTTGACCACCTGGGTGCCGGATTCGAGCGTGCCGGAGTAGATGCGCACGTAGGTGAGCTTGCCGAGGTGCTTGTCGGTCTGGATCTTGAACGCCAGGCCCGAGAACGGCTCGCTGGTCGACGGCTTGCGCAGCAGCGGCGTCTCGCCGTCCGTCGCGATGCCCTCGATGGCCGGGATGTCCAGCGGGGAGGGCAGGAACTCCACGACGGCGTCGAGCATGGGCTGCACGCCCTTGTTCTTGAACGCCGAGCCACACACGACCGGGTTGAGCTTGCCGGCGATGGTGGCCTTGCGGATCGCGGCCTTGAGCTCCTTGACGTCGAACGTGTCGCCGTCGAGGTAGCGGACCATGATCTCGTCGTCGGTCTCGGCCAGCGTCTCGAGGAGCTTGTCCCGGTATTCGTTGGCCTGCTCGACCAAGTTCTCCGGGATCTCCTCGATGGCGTAGTCCTCGCCCTTCTGGGTCTCGCCGCGCCAGGTCAGCGCGCGCATCTCCAGCAGGTCGACGACGCCGATGTGGTCACCCTCGAGGCCGATCGGAATCTGCAGCACCAGCGGGGTGGCGTTGAGCCGGTCGACCATCATCTGCACGCAGCGGAAGAAGTCGGCACCGGTGCGGTCCAGCTTGTTGACGAAGCACATACGCGGGACGTTGTACTTGTCCGCCTGCCGCCAGACGTTCTCGGTCTGCGGCTCCACGCCGGCGACGCCGTCGTAGACCGCCACCGCGCCGTCGAGGACGCGCAGCGACCGCTCGACCTCGACCGTGAAGTCGACGTGGCCGGGCGTGTCGATGATCTGGATCGTGTGGCCCTTCCACTCGCACTTCGTGGCGGCGGAGGTGATGGTGATGCCGCGCTCCTGCTCCTGCTCCATCCAGTCCATGACCGCCGCGCCCTCGTGGACTTCGCCGATCTTGTACGTGATGCCGGTGTAGAAGAGGATGCGCTCGGTCGTCGTCGTCTTACCGGCGTCGATATGCGCCATGATGCCGATGTTGCGGACCTTGGCGAGGGCGGCGTCTGCGGCAGCCACTACAAATCCCTACTTCGTCTCTCGTCGGATGCTGGGGAAGCGTCGCTTACCAGCGGTAGTGCGCGAAGGCCTTGTTGGACTCCGCCATCTTGTGGGTGTCCTCGCGGCGCTTCACCGAAGCACCGAGACCGTTGCTGGCGTCGAGCAGCTCGTTCATGAGCCGCTCGGTCATGGTCTTCTCGCGGCGGGCGCGGGAGTACGTGACCAGCCAGCGCAGGCCCAGCGTGGTGGCGCGGACCGGCTTGACCTCGACCGGCACCTGGTAGGTCGCGCCACCGACACGGCGGCTGCGGACCTCGAGGGTCGGCTTCACGTTGTCCATGGCGCGCTTGAGCGTCACCACGGGGTCGGTACCGGTCTTCTCGCGAGCACCCTCGAGCGCGCTGTACACGATGCGCTCGGCGAGCTGACGCTTGCCCTCGACCAGGATCTTGTTGATCAGCTGGGTCACGAGCAGGGAGTTGTAGACCGGGTCCGCCACGAGCGGCCGGCGCGGCGCGGGGCCTTTACGCGGCATGTCAGCTCTTCTCCTTCTTCGCGCCGTAACGGCTGCGAGCCTGCTTGCGGTTGCGGACGCCCTGGGTGTCCAGCGAACCACGGATGATCTTGTACCGGACGCCGGGAAGGTCCTTCACACGACCGCCACGGACCAGCACGATCGAGTGCTCCTGAAGGTTGTGACCGACACCGGGGATGTAGGCCGTCACCTCGATGCCGTTGCTCAGCCGCACACGGGCCACCTTGCGCAGCGCCGAGTTGGGCTTCTTCGGCGTGGTCGTGTACACACGCGTGCAGACGCCCCGCCGCTGCGGGCTTCCCTTGAGCGCCGGCGTCTTCGTCTTGCTCAGCTTCGCCTGGCGGCCCTTGCGGACCAGCTGCTGGATCGTAGGCACTGGGCCTGCCTCTCCCTTCGGCCTCGCGGCCGCAACGTCTTCTCTTCTGTCTGCCCGGCGTAGACCGGCACCCGCGGTCGGGCGTGTCGCCAGTTCCGCGGACCCGGCCCGTTTGATCCCAGCCCGGGGTTGTGGTCCGCACCCACCCTCACTCCCGCGGAGCGGGCGATGTGGGCGCACGCACGAGTTGCCCAGCAATGCCGGGCACGAGGGGAAAGAGTACCCACCGTAAGGACGCTGGTCAAAATCGCCCGGCACGCCCGCCGACGGAACACTCTTCACACCAAGAGTACCTGGTCGCTGATCGAAGCGTCCGGGGGGCTCGTTTTCCCCGCTCAGCTGAGCAGGAAGGTGAGCATTATGACGAACATCGCCAGGCCGCCGCCCGTGCAGCCGAGCACGATGCCGGTGATGGCCATGCCCCGCCCGCTCACCGCGGCGCCGGCGGCGGCCTTGCGGATCTGGCGGGTGCCGGCGAGGCCCAGGCCGGCCGCACCGGCGCCGAGAAAGATACCCAGGACGGTGAACGCGCCCGCGGCGGCGAGCCCCCAGCCCTCGGACGCGCCGGTGGCGCCGAGGCAGAGCGCGAACAGCGCGACCAGGATCGAGGCGATGCCCGCGACCAGGGAGCCGATGGACGGACCGCTCGGTGTGGTCGGCGCGGCCGGGTAGGCGACGCCGAACGGGGTGCCCTGGACGACGTCGACGCGCATGGCGGGCGTCAGCGCGGGCGACGGCGGGGCCGGGGGCGGCGCGTAGCCCGGCGGCGGGCCATAGGCGGGCGGCGGGCCGTAGACGGGCGGCTGCGGCTGATACGGCGGGTAGGACATCTAGTTCACCGTCGAGTCGAAGTCGGTGCCACGCTGCCGCGCGTAGTGCAGCAGGCCGACGATCGCCAGCACGACGAGGCCGGCGATGGCGAGCACGATCCCGGTCCAGGCCAGCCGCACGCCGTTGCGCAGCCGCCGGGCGCCGAGCAGGAAGCCTTCGGCGGCGACCAGTTCCTTGTGCGACTCGCGGGCCATGAGCAGCGCGAGCGTCGCCGGAATCACCCCACCGAGGAACGGGCCCGTGACGACGGACAGCAGGCCCAGCCCGAACACGGCGGTGGCCTTGGTCGCTCGAACGGGATCCGGATCCAGCGGATGCCGGGTGGATGACGTCACCAGACGACTCTATCCGGTGAACGACGAAGGGGCGGAGACCCCTGAAGGTCCCCGCCCCTGCGCTTGTTCAGATCGCTCTTACCCGGCCCAGCGCAATGAGCCCAGTGCAAGGAGCCTAGCGGAAGGAGCCCAGGTCGAAGTCGTCCAGCGGGACGGCCTGGCCGCTCGCGGGCCCGAAGCCGTAGTCGGCCTCCGGGTAGCCCGTCATCGAGTAGACCTTCGCCTTCGCCTCCTCGGTCGGCTCGACCCGGATGCTGCGGTACTTGCTGATGCCCGTACCGGCCGGGATGAGCTTACCGATGATGACGTTCTCCTTCAGACCGATCAGCGAGTCGCTGCGCGCGTGGATCGCGGCATCGGTCAGCACCCGGGTCGTCTCCTGGAACGAGGCCGCGGACAGCCACGACTCCGTCGCCAGCGACGCCTTGGTGATACCCATGAGCACCGGACGACCCGCGGCCGGCTCACCGCCCTCGGCGACGACGCGGCGGTTCTCCGCCTCGAACATCGCGCGGTCGACGAGCACGCCCGGCAGGAACTCGGTCGAGCCGGAGTCGATGACCGTCACCCGCTTGAGCATCTGGCGGATGATGATCTCGATGTGCTTGTCGTGGATGAGCACACCCTGCGAGCGGTACACCTCCTGGACCTCGGACGTCAGGTGCACCTGCACCGCCCGGGGACCCATGATGCGCAGCAGCTCGTGCGGGTCGATCGTGCCCTCGGTCAGCTTCTCGCCGACCTCGACGTGCTCGCCGTCCTGGATCCGCAGCTTGACGCGGCGGCTGAGCTTGTCGTGGACGATCTCGTCGCTGCCGTCGTCCGGCACGATGATGATCTTCCGCATCCGCTCGCCGTCCTCGATGCGCACGCGGCCGGGGGTGTCGGCGATGGGCGCCTTACCCTTCGGCACGCGGGCCTCGAAGATCTCCGTGACACGCGGCAGACCCTGGGTGATGTCCTCACCCGCGACACCACCGGTGTGGAAGGTACGCATCGTCAGCTGCGTGCCCGGCTCACCGATGGACTGGGCGGCGATGATGCCGACCGCCTCGCCGACGTCGACCGTCTTGCCCGTGGGCAGCGACCGGCCGTAGCAGGCGCCGCAGACGCCCAGCTTCGACTCGCAGGTGAGCACGCTGCGGACCCGGACGTTCTCGGTGCCGGCCGCGACCAGCAGGTCCACGACCATCGAGTTGATGTCCGTGCCCCGCTCGGCGACCATCCGGCCGTCCTTGTCCCGCACGTCGTCGGCGAGGGTGCGCGCGTGCACACCGGTCTCCGCGTGCTGGTGGATGCGCAGCACGCCGTCGACCAGCTCGCCGACCGCCATCGGGATGGCGCGGTCGGTGCCGCAGTCCTCCTCGCGGATGATGACGTCCTGCGAGACGTCGACCAGACGACGGGTCAGGTAACCCGAGTCGGCGGTCCGCAGCGCGGTGTCGGCCAGACCCTTGCGGGCACCGTGCGTGGAGATGAAGTACTCCAGCACGGACAGACCCTCCCGGTAGCTGGCCTTGATCGGCCGCGGGATGATCTCGCCCTTCGGGTTGGCCACCAGGCCACGGATCGCGGCGATCTGGCGGAGCTGGAGGAGGTTACCGCGGGCACCCGAGTTGATCATCTTCCACAGCGGGTTCTCGCGCGGCAGCGCGCTCTCCATCTCCTTGGCCACCTCGCCGGTCGCCTTGGTCCAGATCTCGATGAGCTCGCCGCGGCGCTCCTCGGCGGTCATGAGACCACGCTGGTACTGCTTGTCGATCCGCTCGGCCTCCTTCTCGTAGCGCTCGAGAATCTCGCGCTTGCGAGGCGGCTGGATGACGTCCTCCATGCCGATGGTGACGCCGGACCAGGTGGCCCAGTGGAAACCGGCCAGCTTCAGCGCGTCCAGGGCCGCCGCGAGGGAGACCTTGGGGAAGCGCTCGGCGAGGTCGTTGACGATCGCCGACAGCTGACCCTTGCGGATCTCGTAGTTCACGAAGCGGTACCCGACGGGGAGCGCCTCGTTGAACAGCACGCGCCCGAGCGTGGTCTCGATCGTGACCGTGTCGCCCGGCTGCCAGCCCTCCGGCGCCTCCCACGGCTCGGCACCGGCGCCGTTGTCGACCCCGATGAGCTCCTTGAGCCGGATCTTGACGGGCGCCTGCAGGTGCAGCTCGCCGTTGTCGAACGCCATCCGCGCCTCGGCGTCGGAGCTGAACGTGCGCCCCTCGCCGAGCAGGTTCTTCTGGATGTGCGTGAGGTGGTACAGGCCGATGACCATGTCCTGGGTAGGCATGGTGACCGGCTTGCCGTCGGCCGGCTTGAGGATGTTGTTGCTGGACAGCATGAGGATGCGGGCCTCGGCCTGCGCCTCCGCGGACAGCGGCACGTGCACAGCCATCTGGTCGCCGTCGAAGTCGGCGTTGAAGGCGGTGCAGACGAGCGGGTGGATCTGGATCGCCTTGCCCTCGACCAGCTGCGGCTCGAAGGCCTGGATGCCCAGACGGTGCAGGGTCGGCGCGCGGTTGAGCAGCACCGGGTGCTCCGCGATGACCTCCTCCAGCACGTCCCACACGACCGGGCGCTGACGCTCGACCATGCGCTTGGCCGACTTGATGTTCTGCGCGTGGTTGAGATCCACCAGGCGCTTCATCACGAACGGCTTGAACAGCTCCAGGGCCATCTGCTTCGGCAGGCCGCACTGGTGCAGCTTGAGCTGCGGGCCGACGACGATGACCGAACGGCCGGAGTAGTCGACGCGCTTGCCGAGCAGGTTCTGCCGGAACCGGCCCTGCTTGCCCTTGAGCATGTCGGACAGCGACTTCAGCGGCCGGTTGCCCGGGCCGGTGACGGGACGACCGCGGCGGCCGTTGTCGAACAGCGCGTCGACGGCCTCCTGCAGCATCCGCTTCTCGTTGTTGACGATGATCTCCGGGGCACCCAGGTCGATCAGGCGCTTGAGCCGGTTGTTGCGGTTGATGACCCGGCGGTACAGGTCGTTGAGGTCGCTGGTGGCGAAGCGGCCACCGTCGAGCTGCACCATCGGGCGCAGGTCCGGCGGGATGACCGGGACGCAGTCCAGCACCATGCCCAGCGGCGAGTTCGCGGTGTTGAGGAACGCGGCGACGACCTTGAGGCGCTTGAGCGCCCGGATCTTGCGCTGGCCCTTGCCGCTGCGAATGGTCTCGCGCAGCAGCTCGGCCTCGTCCTCGAGGTCCAGGTTCTCGAGCAGGGCCTTGATCGCCTCGGCGCCCATGGAGCCGTTGAAGTACTCACCGAACCGGTCGCGCAGCTCGCGGTAGAGCAGCTCGTCGGTGATGAGGTTCTTGCGCTCCAGCTTGCGGAACGTGTCCATGACCTCGTCGAGGCGGTCGATCTCGCGCTGCGCGCGGTCACGGATCTGCCGCATCTCGCGCTCGCCGGCCTCCTTGACCTTGCGGCGCACGTCGGCCTTCGCACCCTCGGCCTCGAGCTCGGCCAGGTCCTGCTCCAGCTTGGCGGCCCGCTTCTCGATCTCGGAGTCGCGCGCGTTCTCCGCCTGCCGCTTCTCGGCCGACACCTCGTTCTCGAGGGTGGCGAGGTCGCGGTGGCGAGCCTCCTTGTCGACGCTGGTGATCACGTACGACGCGAAGTAGATGATCTTCTCGAGGTCCTTCGGCGCCAGGTCGAGCAGGTAGCCGAGGCGGCTGGGCACACCCTTGAAGTACCAGATGTGCGTGACCGGCGCGGCGAGCTCGATGTGGCCCATGCGCTCACGGCGGACCTTCGCCCGGGTCACCTCGACGCCGCAGCGCTCGCAGATGATGCCCTTGAAGCGGACCCGCTTGTACTTACCGCAGTAGCACTCCCAGTCCCGGGTCGGACCGAAGATCTTCTCGCAGAAGAGCCCGTCCTTTTCCGGCTTCAGGGTGCGGTAGTTGATGGTCTCGGGCTTCTTGACCTCGCCGTGCGACCACTGGCGGATGTCGTCGGCCGTGGCCAGGCCGATGCGGAGCTCGTCGAAGTAGTTGACGTCGAGCACTTCGTCTATGTCCTCACGATTCAGTTGCTCGGGTAATTGCTAGGTCGCGTGCCGGTCCTCAACGGGCCGGCGAGGCGGCGCCCCCGCAGGAGCGCCGCCCGCGATATCAGACTTCCTCGACGCTGCTCGGCTCGCGCCGCGAGAGGTCGATGCCCAACTCCTCGGCCGCGCGGAACACCTCGTCGTCCGTCTCGCGCATCTCGAGGGCCACGCCGTCGCTGGAGAGCACCTCGACGTTCAGGCACAGCGACTGCAGCTCCTTGAGGAGCACCTTGAAGGACTCCGGGATGCCCGGTTCCGGGATGTTCTCGCCCTTGACGATCGCCTCGTAGACCTTGACGCGTCCGAGGACGTCGTCGGACTTGATCGTCAGCAGCTCCTGCAGCGCGTAGGCCGCGCCGTAGGCCTGCATCGCCCAGCACTCCATCTCACCGAAGCGCTGGCCACCGAACTGCGCCTTACCACCCAGCGGCTGCTGCGTGATCATGGAGTAGGGGCCGGTGGAGCGAGCGTGGATCTTGTCGTCGACCAGGTGGTTGAGCTTCAGGATGTAGATGTAGCCAACCGCGATCGGGTCCGGGAGCGGCTCGCCGGAGCGGCCGTCGAACAGCCGCGCCTTGCCACTGGCCCCGATGAGCTGGTTGCCGTCCCGGTTGGGCAGCGTGCTGCTCAGCAGGCCGGCGATCTCCTCCTCCTTGGCGCCGTCGAAGACCGGGGTCGCCACGTTGGTGTCCGGCTCGGACTCCCCCGCGTTGATGGCCTTCAGGGCGCGCTGCCACTCGTGCTCGTCGCCGTCGATCTTCCAGCCGGTCTTGGCCACCCACCCGAGGTGGGTCTCCAACACCTGGCCGATGTTCATACGGCTCGGCACGCCGAGCGGGTTGAGCACGATGTCGACCGGGGTCCCGTCCTCGAGGAACGGCATGTCCTCGACGGGCAGGATCTTCGAGATGACACCCTTGTTGCCGTGGCGGCCGGCGAGCTTGTCGCCGTCCTGGATCTTCCGCTTCTGGGCCACGTAGACGCGCACCAGCTCGTTCACGCCCGGGGACAGCTCGTCGCCGTCCTCGCGGCTGAACGTCCGCACGCCGATGACCGTGCCGGTCTCGCCGTGCGGCACCTTCAGGCTGGTATCGCGGACCTCGCGGGCCTTCTCACCGAAGATCGCGCGCAGCAGCCGCTCCTCCGGGGTCAGCTCGGTCTCACCCTTGGGCGTGACCTTGCCGACGAGGATGTCGCCGGTGACGACCTCGGCGCCGATCCGGATGATCCCCCGCTCGTCGAGGTCGGCGAGCATCTCCTCGCTGACGTTCGGGATGTCGCGGGTGATCTCCTCCGGCCCCAGCTTGGTGTCGCGCGCGTCGACCTCGTGCTCCTCGATGTGGATCGAGGTGAGGACGTCGTTCTGCACCAGCTTCTGGGACAGGATGATCGCGTCTTCGTAGTTGTGGCCCTCCCAGGGCATGAACGCCACGAGCAGGTTGCGCCCGAGCGCCATCTCGCCCTCGTCGGTGCACGGGCCGTCGGCGATGACCTGCCCCGCCTCGACCCGGTCGCCCTCGAAGATCACCGGCTTCTGGTTGACGCAGGAGCCGGAGTTGGAGCGGCGGAACTTGTGCAGCAGGTAGGTGCGACGGTGGCCGTCGTCCTGGTGGATGGTGACGTAGTCGGCGCACATGTCCTCGACGACCCCGCCGACCTCGGCCACGACCACGTCGCCGGCGTCGACGGCGGCACGGTACTCCATGCCGGTGCCGACCAGCGGCGACTCCGCCTTGACCAGCGGCACGGCCTGGCGCTGCATGTTCGCGCCCATCAGTGCCCGGTTGGCGTCGTCGTGCTCGAGGAACGGGATCATCGCCGTCGCGACCGAGGTCATCTGCCGCGGCGACACGTCCATGTAGTCCACCTGGTCGGCGGGGACGTTGTCGACCTCACCGCCCTTTCGGCGAACCAGGATGCGGTCCTCGGCGAAGTTGCCGTCGCTCTTCAGCGGGGCGTTGGCCTGGGCCTTGACGAACCGGTCCTCTTCGTCCGCGGTCAGGTAGTCGATCTGGTCGGTCACCCGGCCGTCGACGACCTTGCGGTAGGGCGTCTCGACGAAGCCGAACGGGTTGACCCGCGCGAACGTCGAGAGCGCGCCGATGAGACCGATGTTGGGACCCTCAGGGGTCTCGATCGGGCACATGCGGCCGTAGTGGGACGGGTGCACGTCGCGGACCTCGAAGCCGGCCCGCTCACGGGACAGACCACCCGGGCCGAGCGCGCTCAGCCGGCGCCGGTGGGTCAGGCCCGCCAGCGGGTTGGTCTGGTCCATGAACTGCGACAGCTGGGAGGTGCCGAAGAACTCCTTGATCGCCGCCACGACGGGGCGGATGTTGATCAGGGTCTGCGGCGTGATCGCCTCGACGTCCTGGGTCGTCATGCGCTCGCGGACGACGCGCTCCATCCGGGACAGGCCCACGCGGACCTGGTTCTGGATGAGCTCGCCGACCGTGCGCAGGCGACGGTTGCCGAAGTGGTCGATGTCGTCGGCCTCGTAGCCCTCTTCGCCCGTGTGCAGGCGGCAGAGGTACTCGACCGTGGCGACGATGTCCTCTTCGGTCAGGACGCCCTGGTTGATCGGCACGTCCAGTTCGAGCTTCTTGTTGAACTTGTATCGACCAACCTTGGCGACGTCGTACCGCTTCGGGTTGAAGAACAGGTTGTCGAGGAGGTTCTGCGCGTTCTCCCGCGTCGGCGGCTCACCCGGCCGCAGCTTGCGGTAGATGTCCAGCAGCGCCTCGTCCTGGCCGGCGATGTGGTCCTTCTCGAGCGTGGTCATCATGAGCTCGGACCAGCCGAACTTCTCACGGATACGCTCGGCGGACCAGCCGATGGCCTTGAGCAGGACGGAGACCGCCTGCCGACGCTTGCGGTCGATGCGGACACCGACGGTGTCGCGCTTGTCGATGTCGAACTCAAGCCAGGCACCCCGGCTCGGGATGACCTTGACGCTGGTGAGGTCGCGGTCGGAGGTCTTGTCCGGCTGCTTGTCGAAGTACACGCCCGGGGAGCGGACGAGCTGGCTCACCACGACGCGCTCGGTGCCGTTGATGATGAAGGTGCCCTTGGGCGTCATCATCGGGAAGTCACCCATGAACACCGTCTGGCTCTTGATCTCGCCGGTGGTGTGGTTGGTGAACTCCGCGGTCACGAACAGCGGGGCGCAGTAGGTGAGGTCCTTCTCCTTGCACTCCTCGATCGGGGCCTTGACCTCGTCGAAGCGGGGCGCGGAGAACGACAGTGACATCGTGCCGGAGAAGTCCTCAATAGGACTGATCTCATCGAGGATCTCCGCGAGCCCGGAACGGGCGTGCTGATCACCGGCCGAGCGGCTCTGCCAATTCTCGTTGCCAACCAGCCAGTCGAACGAGTCGGTTTGGATGGCAAGGAGGTTGGGAACCTCTAGGTGTTCGGTGATCCTGCCGAAGGAGACCCGGCGGGGAGCGTAAGCGCTCGAACTGGTCTTCGCAGGGCGGGAAGCTGCCAAGATGCGTCCTTCCGAGGACCGGTGTTGCAGACAGGCCGTTTCGCGTGCAGCCTGACGACCCCCGATGTGGAGGAGCCCACGAAGGGACACCTCACGCCGAAGGTGAAGTCAGAAGACAGCGCAAACTAGCAGTGTAGCCGAGAGGCTCACCGCTGTCCAGCGGCATCGTGCACGATGTTTCCAACGACCTTTTGCGAAGATCGTTTCTCCACCGGCCGGGCCGCTCGCGACGGTCGTGGCCTGCGGTTCCCTGTTGATGCGCGCTGAGCCGGACCCAAGAAGGATCGGGGCACATCTAGTCGGTCCGCCCGGCCCACCGCGTCCGCGGAAGGCAGTGCCTGATTAGCGTGCCTGGCCGCCGGTCACCGCGTCAAGGGTTCCCACGCGCGTCGGGGCTTCGTGACAGATATCTCGCACGCCGACCACTAAGTGTTGTGGTCGGCCCCCTAGATCTTGGGGTCCTTACAAGTTGCTGACAAAAAAGACGGCCGCCGGAGTCCGGCGGCCGTCCTTGATCGACGCTGAGTTACTTGAGGGTAACCTTGGCGCCCTCGGCCTCGAGCTTCGCCTTGGCCTTGTCGGCGTTCTCCTTGTTGGCCTTCTCGAGGACGGCCTTCGGCGCGGCCTCGACGAGGTC
Source organism: Dactylosporangium thailandense (assembly GCF_059739745.1). Lineage (NCBI taxonomy): Bacteria > Bacillati > Actinomycetota > Actinomycetes > Micromonosporales > Micromonosporaceae > Dactylosporangium > Dactylosporangium thailandense. Next base: position 10,611,096 of record NZ_AP029195.1, on the reverse strand, counting down.
CTTGGCCTCCTTGAGGCCCAGGCCGGTCAGCTCGCGCACGACCTTGATGACCTGGATCTTCTTGCCACCGTCACCCTCGAGGATGACGTCGAACTCGGTCTTCTCCTCGACCTCGGGGGCCGCGGCGGCCGGGCCGCCGGCGGCGGCGATGGCGACCGGGGCGGCCGCGGTGACCTCGAAGACCTCTTCGAACTGCTTCACGAACTCGGAGAGCTCGATCAGCGTCATCTCCTTGAACGCGTCGAGGAGTTCGTCGGTGCTCAGCTTCGCCATGGTGGCGTTTCCTCTCAAAAGTTTGGGTATCGGGGCGGGCCGGACTTACTCGGCCTCGCCACCGGCTTCCTGCGCGCGCTTGTCCACCAGAGCCTGGGCGGTGCGGGCCGCCTTCGACAGCGGAGCCTGGAACAGCGCCGCCGCCTTGCTCAGGTTGCCCTTCATGGCGCCGGCCAGCTTCGCCAGCAGCACCTCACGGGACTCCAGGTCGGCCAGGCGACGGACCTCGTCCGCGCTGATGGCCTTGCCCTCGAAGACACCACCCTTGATGACGAGCATCGGGTTGGTCTTCGCGAACTCGCGGAGGCTCTTGGCCGCCTCCACCGGGTCGCCGCCGACGAAGGCGAGCGCGGTAGGACCGGAGAACAAATCGTCGAGCCCGCTGATGCCCGCGTCCGTCGCGGCACGCTTCGCGAGCGTGTTCTTCGCGACGGCGTACGTGGTCTCGCGGCCCAGGCTGCGGCGCAGGGTCTTGAGCTGCGCCACGGTGAGGCCGCGGTACTCGGTCAGCACGGTGGCCGAGGAGCCCCGGAACTGCTCGGTGAGCTCCGCGACTGCCGTGGCCTTGTCGTCTCGAACCGGCTTGTCCGCCATGTCCCTCCTCTCTCGTTGCTTCGGTGCCAGTCAATTGGCCCCAGCAATGAAAAACGCCCCGGGCGCAGGGGCGCTCGGAGCGGAGGGCGGCACTTTGCGGCGCCGGCATTCACACCATGTTCGCGTCCCTGCGCGGGTCGCCCGCATTGCGGCGGGGCCTTCGATGTCCGCTCACGCGGACATGACCAGCGGTCTTCGGGTTTGCGCTACCAAAGTACGCGACGGTTCGACGTTTTTCCAAATCAGGCGCGGTCGAGCCGCAGGCGGCCGTAAATGATCATGAAGATTGTGGTCCACGCGATGCCCCACAGGGTGGTGACCGCGAGCGTGGGAAGGTGGGCTCCGCCGACCGTATCGCGGGCCGCGGCCATCACCGGCGGGGCGAGCCAGGGCGCCGGGAAGCTCTTGAGGCCGAAGACGATCGTGAACACGATGCCGGCCACGAGCACGGTCAGCCCGCGCGCCGCCTGCAGGGTCACCGCGCGGCTGGCCAGCGCGCCGAGCACCACGGCCGGCAGCAGGAGCAGCAGGTGCGCCCACAGGCCGAGCGCGACGCCGGTGGCCAGCGACGGGTCGCCGGGACCCGGCGTGGTCACGCCGTTGACGACCCACGGCAGGACCATCGCGATGAGGATCAGGGGCAGCCCGGCGACCAGGCCGGCGGCCAGGCCGGCGGCGATCTCCCGCGCGGCGCCGCCGGCCGCGACCCGGCCGAGGCGGCGCTGCACGTCCGGCTCGACGTCGAGCAGCACCTTGGTCTGCCAGGCGAGCACCACGAACAGCACGGCCGCGGAGACGCCGTAGGCCTCGCCGGCCTGGGCCTGGCCGCCGCCGTAGAGGATGGAGAGCACCACGAGCGCGGCGAGCAGCGGCGCGGCGGCGCGGCCGGTCTGGACGAACCCCGTCAGCCGCATGCGGATCAGGGCGGTCATGGCAGGGGCACCTCGTCGCGTACCGACACCACGTCGAAACCGGCCGAGCGCAACCGCGAGACCGCTTCCCCCGCCTCCGACGCGTCGACCGCCAGCTCGATCACCGTCTTGCGCGCCGGCCGGTCGCCGGCGTGCACCTCACCGTCGCGGACGTGCCAGCGGCGCGCGCCGGGCAGCCGTGCGACCTCCCCCAGGTGGTCGCTGACCAGCACGGACCCGCCGCGCCCGACGACCTCGGCGACGATCGCGGGCACCTGCTCGCGGGTCTGCGCGTCGAGACCCTCCCAGGGCTCGTCGAGCACCAGCAGCCCGGGCGGGCGCAGGAGCGCCTGGACCAGGCCGACCTTCTGCGCCGAGCCCTTCGAGAGCCGGTTGAGCCGGACGTCGAGAAAGTGCTCGAAGTTCAGCCGGCGCGCCCACCGCTCGATGTCCTCGGTGGCGTCCAGGCCGCGAATGGCCACCATGTGCCGCAGATGGGCGCGCGCCGTGAAGGGCTGATCCGCCGGGAAGCGCTCGGGCACCCAGCCGACGACCGGGGGCCGCTGCGTGACCAGGCCGCGCCCCGGCCGCAGTACACCGGCCGCCAGCTGCAGCAGCGTGGACTTCCCCGACCCGTTCGGGCCGGCCACGATCGCGGTCTCCCCCGGCTCGAGGGTCAGGTCGACCCCGCGCAGCGTCCAGGGTGCACGGCGGCCGTATCGATACCACACGTCCTGCAAACGCACCGGGACAGCGTGCCACAGGCACGCTGTCCCGGATGTTCCCGCTTGGCTGGGAGTCTGCTGACTACTCCGCGGCGGTGATGACGCTGTCGTCCTCGAGGAGGTTGCGCGTCTTGTTCGGGTCGACCGGGATGCCCGGGCCCATGGTGGTGGTGAGGAAGATCTTCCGCAGGTACTTGCCCTTGGCCGCCGAGGGCTTCGCCCGGTTGACCTCCTCGAGCACGGCCGCGTAGTTCTCCACGAGCTGCTGCTCGCTGAAGCTCGCCTTGCCGATGATGAGGTGCAGGTTCGAGTGCTTGTCCACCCGGTAGGTGATCTTGCCACCCTTGATCTCGTTGACCGCCTTGGTGACGTCCATGGTCACCGTGCCCGTCTTCGGGTTCGGCATCAGGCCGCGCGGGCCCAGGATCCGCGCGATCCGGCCGATCTTGGCCATCTGGTCGGGCGTGGCGATCGCCGCGTCGAAGTCCAGCCAGCCCTCCTGAATGCGGGCAACCAGCTCGTCGGTGCCCACCGCGTCGGCGCCGGCGGCCTCGGCCTCGGCGGCCTTCGCGCCCTGCGCGAAGACGATGACGCGGGCGGTCTTGCCGGTGCCGTGCGGCAGGTTGACCGTGCCCCGGACCATCTGGTCGGCCTTGCGCGGGTCGACGCCCAGGCGCATGGCCACCTCGACGGTGGGGTCGAACTTCACGGTCGTCGTCTGCTTCGCGAGCTTGACGGCGGCCATCGGGCTGTAGAGCGCGTTGCGGTCGACGAGGTCGACGACCTTGCGGTAGTTCTTGCCGTGCTGCGACATGTCGCTGAGTTCTCCTGTGGTCTCAGTGCGGACGCCCTCGGGCGCCCTCCCACTTCTGCCGATCGGTGCTGCGGTGCGGTGCGTCAGTCCTTGACGACGATGCCCATGGAGCGGGCAGTGCCGGCGATGATCCGCTCGGCCATCTCGATGTCGTTCGCGTTCAGGTCGGCCATCTTCTTCTCGGCGACCTCGCGGAGCTGCGCCTTGGTGATCGAGCCGACCTTGTCCTTCTGCGGGACGCCGGAGCCCTTGGGCACGCCGGCGGCCTTGAGCAGCAGGCGCGCGGCCGGCGGCGTCTTGAGGATGAAGGTGAACGTGCGGTCCTCGTAGACGCTGATCTGCGCCGGGATGATGTCACCGCGCATGGACTCCGTCTGGGCGTTGTACGCCTTGACGAACTCCATGATGTTCACGCCGTGCTGACCGAGGGCGGGACCGACCGGCGGTGCCGGGGTGGCCTGGCCGCCCGGCAACTGAAGCGTGAAGGTCTTGACGAGCTTCTTCTTCGGAGGCATGGCTGCTTTCGTCTTCCTGGGCTGGAATTCGGTTTCGTGCTGTTCTCGAGTTCGCCTTACCGGCGGTCTCTACGCACGACTGAGCGCCCGGCAACTGAGGCCGGACGCTCAAGCGTACCGCAGGCGAATTCGATCTTTGACCTGGCCTCGGGCCGGGTCGCGACTCAGATCTTCGTGACCTGGTTGAAGTTGAGCTCGACCGGGGTCTCGCGACCGAAGATCGAGACCAGCACCTTGAGCTTCTGCTGGTCGGCGTTGATCTCGCTGATGGTCGCCTGGAGCGAGGCGAAGGCGCCGTCGGTGACCGTGACGGAGTCGCCGACCTCGAAGTCGAGGACCTTGACCTCGGTCTTGCCGCCGGCCTTCTTCCCGCCCTCCTGCTGCACGGCGGGGGCGAGCCACTTGAGCACCTCGTCGAGCGACAGCGGAGCCGGGCGGTCGGCCCGGTCCGTCGCGCCGACGAAGCCCGTGACGCCCGGCGTGTTGCGCACGCAGGAGTACGACTCCGGGGTCAGCTCCATCCGGACGAGGATGTAGCCGGGAAAGACCTTGTTCTGCACCTGGGTGCGTTTGCCGTTCTTGATCTCGACCTCTTCACGAGTCGGGACCTCGACCTGGTAGATGAACTCTTCCATGTCGAGGCTCGTGATGCGGGTCTCGAGATTCGTCTTGACCTTGTTCTCGTAGCCGGCGTAGGAGTGCACGACGTACCAGTCACCGGGCGCGAAGCGCAGTGCGGCACGCAGCTCGGCGACGGGGTCCTCGGCGTCGGCCGTCACCGGCGGGGTGTCGGCCGTCATCACCGTCGACGTTTCCTCGTGCTGCTCGTCGTCGTCGGTACCGGGCGTCTCGTCGAATTCCTGCACGCTGCTCACTTCCGTCTGTCTGATCTTCGGGTCGCCGTCTGTGCTGGTCCGGCCTTCATCGGCGGTATGTCGCCCGATCGGCCGGCGCCCTTACTGGTCGGCGTTGCCGTTGCCGAAGGACCAGAGGACGAGCTTGGCGAAGCCGAAGTCGAGGCCGCCGACGATGGCCAGCATGATGATCACGAACACCACTACCACGAGGGTGTAGGTGGTCAGCTCTTTGCGGGTCGGCCAGATAACCTTACGCAGCTCGGCGACAACCTCGCGGATGAAGTTGATGAGCCGCACGAAGATGTTGTTCGAGCCGCCCTCTTTGACCTTGACCTTCTTGCCGTCTTTGGTCTTGAGGTCCTTCGACTTGGCGTCCTTGGACTTGTCCTTGGACCGGCCGTTCTTGCTCGCGGTCTCCTCGTCGAGGTCATCGTCCTCGTCGATCTCGTCATCGACGTCGAGGCTGTCCAGCTCGTCCGCGAACTCTTCCTCGATGGCGGCGTCCTCGGCGCTGAGCTCCTCTTCACGGCGATCGTCGGCGGGGTTGGTCCCGCGTCGCCTGCGTTCGGCCACTTTCGCCCTCTTCCGTGATCTCGCGAGTGCTCGGTCCGTGTCGGCCGACAGCGAGAACCCGGGCCCTTGGACCCGTCGACCACCGGTTCGGCTCGGTTCGCGGGACACCGGCGAGAAGCCGGTGGCACGCGGTCGGACCAACCGTGACCGCTGTGGTCGACGTCCCGGCCTTCCGGCCGGGCGCACCAGACCCAGGTCAGGCCTTCGGCGCAGGGGCGACAGGACTCGAACCTGCAACCTGCGGTTTTGGAGACCGCTGCGCTACCAATTGCGCCACACCCCTTCGTGAGGAAGGCAGCTCCGACAGGTCCGGACAGGCCGGTGTCGGGTTGCTCACCCCACGGCGGACCAGTGTACGGGTTGTCGGCGGGATATCCCAACCACCCCCCTCTACCGGTTGTCGTCGTTGTTTCGAACGAGTGCCTTCGCGGCCCCCAGGACCTTGTCCCCCTCGCAGGTCGCGGTCACATCGATCTGCACCAAGCCGTCGTCGTGGATCTTCTTGACCACGCCGCTGATGACCACCTCGGTGCCCTTGTCGTCGTCGGGCACGACCACCGGATTCGCGAACCGGGTGGAAAATTCCACGATCGCGGCCGTTCCGCCCACCCAGCACGCCACCGCCTGGCCCGCCAGACCCATGGTCAGCATGCCGTGCGCGATGACGCCGGGCAGCCCGACGGCGGTCGCCTGACGGTCGCTCCAGTGGATCGGGTTGAAATCGCCGGACGCGCCCGCGTAGCGCACCAGGGTGGCCCTGGTGACCCGGTAGGTCTGGGCCGGGAACTCGGTGCCTGGCTGCATCGTTCAGCCCTCCCCACGAATCACGAGCCGGGTCCAGATCGTCACGACGGCCTCGCCCTCGACCGTGGCCACCTCGTGCCGCGTGGTCAGGAACGCGTGGCCGGCCCGGCTGCTGATCTCCTCCACCGTCATCACCGTGACGAGGTGGTCGCCGGCCTGGATCGGCCGCTCGTAGCGGAACGTCTGGCCGCCGTGCACCACCCGGCTGTAGTCCATGCCGAACGAGGGGTCGTCGACGAGCTGCTGGCCGGCGTTCTGGCTCAGGATGATGGCGAACGTCGGCGGGGCGATCACGTCGCTGTAGCCCCTCGCGCGCGCCTCGGCGAGGTCGCGGTGCACGGGGTCGGCGGCGAAGACCGCGTCCGCGAACTCGCGGATCTTCTCCCGGCCCACCTCGTAGGGCGGGGTCGGCGGGTACACCCGGCCCAAGAACGACTGATCCAGCGGCATGACCTGAAATTTACCGGTAACGCCTAACGGCTCCGGTCGCAGGCCGGTCGTTCCTGCGCCGGCTCCCCCGCGAACACGATGAAGCCCCGGTCCCATCGGGGCCGGGGCTCATCGAAAGATCGTGTTGCGGCAGCGACTAGCGCGTCTCGCGGTGGAGGGTGTGCTTGCCATCGCGCGGGCAGAACTTCTTCAGCTCAATGCGGTCCGGGTCGTTGCGGCGGTTCTTCTTCGTGATGTAGTTCCGCTCTTTGCACTCCGTGCACGCCAGCGTGATCTTCGGACGAACGTCGGTCGCCTTGGCCATGGCGAAGTGCCTTCCTTCAGAGCGTTCAGGTGGGGCGGAATCAGATCCAGCGAACCATCATAGCGGCTCACACAGATGGACGCCCAATCGGGCGTCCCAGTGGTGCTTCTGTAGCGGTGGCCGGACTTGAACCGGCGACACAGCGATTATGAGCCGCTTGCTCTGCCATCTGAGCTACACCGCCGCGGCGGACTCGATGTCTCAAGCCCGGTCTCGAGCCCCCTTACGGAATCGAACCGTAGACCTTCTCCTTACCATGGAGACGCTCTGCCGACTGAGCTAAGGGGGCGCATCGCGTACGTTCCCGCACACGCGCTCGCTAAGCGTACACGGCCCCGGGCCGGGCACGAAATCGACTTACCCACTTTCGGTCTTCTCGCAGCTCAGATGCCCTTTTCGGCGCGTCTGGGCCCGTGTCCCGGCCCTTCGCGCGCGGCGTTCGAGGGTCGTCCTGTGCTTCCGCCTGCGGCCGGCCCATGCCTTCGCTTTGGGCTACGGAACGGCGCGCAGCCAGCGGACCTCGCCCGCCGGGGCCTCGGCCGAGTCCTCCGCGGTCTGGACCTGGAGCCAGGACTCGAAGCGCTCGTAGGGCAGCGGGCGGCTGAACAGGAAGCCCTGGCCCATGTCGCAGCGCATGTCCTCGAGCAGCCCGAGCGTGAGCTCGCTCTCCACGCCCTCGGCGACCACGTCGAGCTCGAAGTTGCGGGCCATGTCCACGATCGTGCGCACGATGGCGAGGTCGCTGGGTGAGGTCGCCATGCCCTGCACGAACGTCCGGTCGATCTTGACCTCCTGCACCGGCAGGCGGCTGAGGTCGGCGAACGAGGAGCGCCCGGCGCCGAAGTCGTCGACGGAGAGCCGCACGCCGAGGTCGCGCAGGCGGGTGAGGGTCGACAGGGCGCGGCCGCCGACGAGCAGGCCCTCGTCCTCGGCGATCTCCAGGATCAGCCGGTCCGCGGGCACGCCGTGCTCGTCGAGCAGCTCCGAGATCTGCAGCGGCAGGTCCGAGTCGCCCAGTGTGCGGGCCGAGAGGTTCACGGCGACGACGAGCGGCCGCCCGGCGTCGGCCCACTCGCGGGCGTGGCGGATGCCCTCGCGTAGAACCACGCCGTTGAGGCGGCCGAGCTGGCCGGTGTGCTCGGCCACGGCCACGAAGTCCGGCGGCGCGACCTGGCCGTGCACGGGGTGTTCCCAGCGGGCCAGGCACTCGACGCCGACGAGCCGGCGGTCGGAGAGGGCGACCTTCGGCTGGAAGTACACCTCCAGCTCGCCGCCGGCGAGGGCCGTGCGCAGGTCGGCCGCGAGCCCGACCCGCCGCACCGCGCGGGACTGCAGGCCGGCGTTGAAGACCTGCACGATCCCCCGCGACTTCGCGACGTGCGTGGCCACGTGGGCCCGCTGCACCAGTTCCTCGGGGTCCGAGCCGTGCTCGGGATAGATCGAGATCCCGACGTACGTGTCGATGTCGATCGTCAGCGAGTCGATCACCATCGGGTCGCGCAGCCCCTGGCGCAACGTGTCCGCGACGGTCGCGGCCGCGTCGGCGCTGGCCGTGCGCAGCTCGATCGCGAACTCGTCGTCGCCGACCCGGGCCACCAGCGCGCCCTGTGGCGCGAGGGCCCGCAGGCGCCGGGCCACCTCGGCGAGCACCTTGTCGCCGGCGGCGTGCCCGAGCGAGTCGTTGACCTGGCGCAGCGCGACGACGTCGAAGAGCAGCACGGCCACGACCTCGCGCGGGCCGCGGCCGGTCATCGCCTCGCCGAGCGCCTCGAGCATCCGGCGGCGGTTGGCCAGGCCGGTGAGCGAGTCGTGGTTGGCGTCGAACTGGAGCCGGTCGACGAGCCGGCTGTTCTCGACCGCGACGCCGGTGTGAGCCGCGAGCGTCTCGATCAGCTGCACGTCGTCCTTGCCGAACGCGGTGCGCTCGCCGAGCCGCCCGGCGACCTCGAGCGTTCCGATGGTGACGCCGCCGGAGAGCAGCGGGACGACGATGATGTCCTTGACCGACGCCTCCTGCAGCGGTGCGCGCAGCTCGGCGTCGCCGACGTGCGGGCCGACGGCGACGGTGCGCCCGGTCCGCATCGCGAGCTCGCGGAACATGTCCGGCGTCGGAGCGGCGTCGAGCAGCCCCGGGTAGTCGAAGCGCGCGGAGAGCAGCACCTCCTGGTGCCGCCCGTGCTGCGGGAGCCAGAGCGACGCGGAGTCGGCGACGAGCAGCGCCCGGACCCGGCCGAGCAGCACGTCGGGCAGGGTGCCGTCGTGGTTGGTGCTGGCGATGTCGCGGGTCAGCCCGTACATCTCCATCAGGCTCTTGTGCTGGCGCAGGAACCGCGCGTAGGCCCGGTTGCCGAGCACCAGCACCACGGCGATGAAGATCAGGAACAGGACGGCCCAGGGGCTGGCCTGCAGCGTCAGCAGCATCACGAGGCCGAGCACGATGCCGAAGCCCATGACCCCGAAGCCGGGCAGGGCCGTGCGCAGGAACTGCGGCAGGTGGGCGACGCCCTGGACCAGCGTCATGACGCCGGCGACGCCGGCCAGGGTGACGACGTTGTTCGCGACGATCGCGAACGCGAGCACCAGCCAGGTCCGCGGCTGCTCGGCGTCGCCGAGCGGGAACGAGAAGATGACCAGGACGGCGGCCGAGACGCCGGCGAAGTGGCTTGCGGCGTTGAAGGCGATCTTGTGCGGGCCGGGCCGGACGTTGAAGAAGTTCCAGGTCAGGCTCGCGATGATTCGGATGACGATGACGAGTGCGGGCGGCAGATAGTAGAGCGCCAGCAGGATCGGCACGTCGTTCATCCCGATCGCCAGCACCTGCCGGCGCACGTCCAGGCGCAGCTGCATGTGCGTGGCCAGGATGGCGAAGAGCAGCAGCGCGGGCGCGTAGAGGATGTTGTCGGTGATTGGACGCGACTGCGCGGAGAGCAGGCCCGGCAGGGCCATGCCGAGCCCGAGCAAGATCAGCGGACCGGTGACGATCCAGGCATGCGAGTCAGCACGCCTGATCGGCGTCTTCGGTGCAGGCACCAGCTCCCCAATCGCATGCAGCAGTGGCCACGATCAACCGCCGTCCCGCTGCATCGGCGACGAGCGGGTCAGTCCCAGGTGAAGTCTTCGGTGAAGAAGATCGGTTCCGGAGCCGGGCTCAGTTGCGCCACGCCAACCAGAGTGGTCGGGTGGGCATTGAATCGGGCGTATTGGGACGTATCGGCATGAGCCGCGGCGGCCGACAGCCCTAACGCCAGTGAGCCGGCCCCGACGGTCACCGCCAACCGCACAATCCACCGGCCTAGCGTCTTTTCGCGCATCTCTTGCTCCCATGCGATCGCTGTGACACGTGGCCCGGTTTGGTTACCCACGATCGTGCCACAAGCCACGTCAGGACCAACAGAGCGCGGGCCAAGATGACGTGGCCACGCGGAAGAATCGACCTTTCGGCCGATTTCAGGGTTGGCGAACCGGCTATATCAGCTCACTCGTCGCAGCTTCCCCGCAACGTTTTGGCGTCGCCGGGAGTCGGCCTTCGTCGAACTTCACGCCCTTCGTTCGCCGCCGCCGACGGTTCGGTCTCTGCAAGCTCACACAAATCGGACCCCCCGTTCTTCCTACGCCGATTGATCGTAAGCATCCGAACGACTTCCCATGTCGCAGCAAGTCCGACGTGTCAGGACATGCCCCCCTCAGGCGACCTGCCCGCCGCTATTCCCGCCGGGCGCGACCCGGAGCGCGCCACGCCGGCCACGCCCCTTTCCCTTGGACCGGGTCGCCACGATCTCCCGCCAGTTCGGCTCGGCGCCGACGACCGTGGCCTCGATCCACTCGATCGCCTCCCGCTCGGAGCCGAACCCGCGGGTCCGCACGCGCCCCTCGGGCCCACCCCGGCGCAGCTCCACATCCCACCGGCCGTCGGCCGCGTTGCGCACGTAGACGTCGCGGCGCGTGAGCCGCGACCAGCTGCCGTTCCACCACCGTCGCTCGTTCATGGGGACATCTTAGAACAGGTGTACGACATTTTTTGGCCTCGCCGAGCGAGGCCACCCATCCGGGTCCGGTGTTACCTTCCGAACGTGGAGTTTCCGGGGAAAGGCCTCGCCAAGGGACTGGCCGTCACGCTCGGCACGATGACGAAGCGGTCGCACACGCAGCAGTACCCGGACGTCGAGCCCGACCTGCCGCCCCGCTCCCGTGGCGTGATCGCGCTGCTGGAGGAGAACTGCACCGTGTGCATGCTGTGCGCGCGGGAGTGCCCGGACTGGTGCATCTACATCGACTCGCACAAGGAAGAGGTCATGGTCCCCGGCGCCGCGCGGGCCCGCCAGCGCAACGTCCTCGACCGGTTCGCGATCGACTTCTCACTCTGCATGTACTGCGGCATCTGCATCGAGGTCTGCCCGTTCGACGCGTTGCACTGGTCGCCGGAGTTCGAGTACGCCGAGCACGACATCCGCGATCTGCTGCACGAGAAGGAGCGGCTCGAGGAGTGGGTGCCCACCGTGCCGGCGCCGCCCGCACACGATCCGCGGGGCGAGCCGGCCAAGGAGCAGACGGCCGCCGCCAAGCGCGCCGCCCGCGACTCGAACGCATCCTGAGGTTGCGCACGAACCCAGGCTGATCGCACCGCGGCCCGGCGGTCGATTCCTGTCATACCCGGATGGCAGGATGTCGGCCATGAGGGTGGCGCAGCGATGACCGTGGCCGACGTGCTCACGCTGGCGCTCGGCGCTGTGGCGCTGGGCGCCGGCCTCCTGGTCGTGACCACCCGGCACGTCGTGCGGGCCGGGCTCTGGCTCGTCGTCGCCCTGGGCGCGATCGCCGGCCTCTATCTGGTGCTCACCGCCGAACTCGTCGCCTGGGTGCAGGTGCTGGTCTATGTCGGCGCGGTCGTGGTGCTCCTGCTCTTCGCGGTGATGCTCACGCGGGCCCCGATCGGGGCGAGCGACGACCTCGACCGCACCCGGTGGCCCGGGGCCCTGATCGGCGCCGGCGCCGGGCTGGGGCTCGCGGCCCTGTTCATCGACGCCTTCCGGTGGACCCGGGTCGCGATGCCGGAGCCGGGCACCGCCGAGCGCCTGGGCGCGGCCCTGTTCCGCACGTGGGTCCTGCCCTTCGAGCTCGTGTCGGTGCTGCTGCTGGCGGCCCTGGTGGGCGCGATCGTGGTGTCCCGCCCGGACATCGGCGGCCGCGCGGCGGAACGGAGGCGCGGCTGATGGCCCCGGACCCGAAGCCCGCGAGCGGCCGCACACCGGCCCGCGACTCCCGGCCGGCCCACAGCACTCGGCCGGCCCGCGGATTCCGGCCGGCCCACAGCACTCGGCCGGCCCGCGGATTCCGGCCGGCCCACAGCACTCGGCCGGCCCGCGGATCCCGGCCGGCCCCGACCGGACGGGGGCGCGGCTGATGCATCCCGTGCTGCCGTTCACCATCGCCGGCCTGCTGTTCGGCATCGGGGTCTACGGCGTGCTGGTGCGCCGCAACGCCGTCCTGCTGCTCATGGCCGTCGAGCTCATGCTCAACGCGGTCAACCTGGTGTTCGTGACCGCGGACGCGACCATCCGGGCCGCGGCACCCCAGGCCGGGCAGTCCTTCACGCTCTTCGTGATCGTCCTGGCCGCCGCGGAGATCGGGGTCGGACTGGCCCTGATCCTGCAGCTGTATCGGCTGCGGCGCACGGTCGGCGTCGACGACCTCCCGCTCGGCGACGGGCCGCCTTCGCCCGGACCGTCGACCTCCCCGTCGCCGGAGCCGGGTGCGGTGCCGGACCCGGACGGTGCGGTGGGCGCGGCGAGAACCGGTCCGGGCCCTCGATCCGATGCAGCGGTGGAAGAGCCGGACGCGGGCGGAACGGGGGTGGCTCGGTGAGCGTCGACGCGCTGGGGGCCGCGCTGCCGGGGGTGCCGGTCGCGGCGGGGCTGGCGGGGTTGCTGCTGCGGTACCGGATGCGGGGCTTTGCCGCTCTTCTCGGGGTGGGCGGGGCCGCCGTCGCGCTCGTGTGCGCGATCGCGGTCGCGGTGCGGGGGGTTCGCGGAACCGACGGCGGGGTGACGATCGCCGAGTTCGGGCGGGTCACCGTGACGTTCGGGACGTGGCTGGACGGGCCTGCGGGTCTGGTCGCCGTCGCGGTCGGCGTGGTCGCGCTCTGCGTGCAGGTCTACTCCGTCGCCTACCTGCACGACGACGAGCGATATGCGCCGTATGCGGCGCAGGTGAGCCTGTTCACGGGCGCGATGCTGCTGGTGGTCGTGTCCGGGGACCTCATCGCGCTGCTGGTGGGGTGGGAGGTCATGGGCATCTGCTCATACCTGCTCATCGGGCACGACCGGCGGCTGCCCGAGGCGCCGCGGGCCGCGGTCAAGGCGTTCCTGGTGACACGGGTCGGCGACATCGGCTTCCTGCTCGGGATCGTGGTGCTGGGGCTGCACGCGCACAGCTTCCGGATCGCCGAGGTGTTCGCGGCGGCACAGTCGGGGGCCATCTCCGGCGGGACGCTGACCGCGGCGTGTGTGCTGCTGCTCGCCGGGGTGGCGGGCAAGAGCGCGCAGTTCCCGCTGCACACGTGGCTGCCCGACGCGATGGCCGGCCCGACGCCGATCTCGGCGCTGATCCACGCCGCGACGATGGTGGCCGCCGGGGTCTACGTGGTCGCCCGGCTGTATCCGCTGTTCGAGCGCTCGACCGCGGCGATGGTGGTGCTCGCGGTGATGGCCTCGGTGACCATGCTCCTCGGCGCGCTCAGTGCGCTGGGGCAGGACGACATCAAGCGGGTGCTCGCCTGGTCGACGGTGAGCCAGCTGGGGTACATGACGGGGGCGCTGGCGGTCGGCGCGCCCTCGGCGGCGCTGTTCCACCTGCTCACCCACGCGGCGTTCAAGGCGCTGCTGTTCCTCGCGGCCGGGTCGGTGATCCACGCGGTCGGGACCAACCTGATGTCGGCGATGGGCGGGCTGCGCGGCCGTATGCCGGCGACGTTCTGGACCATGACGATCGGGCTCGGGGCGCTGGCCGGGGTGCCGCCGCTGGCCGGGTTCTGGAGCAAGGACGCGATCCTCGAGGCGACGACCGGGTCCGGGCCGGTGCCGCGCGGGGTCGCGTGGATCGTGCTCGGCTCGGCGGGGGTGACGGTGGCGCTGACCGCGGCCTACGTGGTGCGGCTCTGGCGCCGGACGTTCTTCGGCGCGCCGCGCACCGCCGCGGCCGAGGCCGGGCACGAGCCGCCGTGGGCGATGCGGGGGCCGCTGCTGGTCCTGGCCGTGCCGGCGGCGCTGCTCGGGCTGGCCGGGCTGCTGCCCGGCTTCAGCGAGCGGCTCGGTTCCGGCGAGCCGGTGGCGCACCTGGGCTGGATGACGCCGGTCGCGCTCGTGCTGCTGGCCGCCGGGGCGCTGCTCGCCTGGCGCCGCGATCCGGCCGCCGCGCCGCCCGACACGGCGCTCGGGCGGCTGCTCGCGAACGCCTTCTATCTGGATGCCGCGCAGGACGCCCTCGTGACGCGGCCGGTGGCCGCGCTGGCACGGCTGGCGCGCCGCGGCGACGAAGGGCTCGTGGACGGGGCCGTCGAGGGGGTCGGCTCCGGGGCCGGCGGGCTCGGCGGGCTGCTCGCCCGGGCGCACACCGCCGCGCTGCCTCGGGCCGCGACCGCGGTGCTGGCCGGTGGCGTGGTGCTCGCGGCCGTGATCGTCATCGCGCTGGGGGTGGGGCGATGAGCTCCGCACAGACGTTGTTGCTCGCCACGCTGCTGCTGCCGGCGATCGGGGCGCTGTTCGCGGCCGCGATGCCGGCCCGGCTCGACCGGGCCGGGCGGGTCGGCGGGACCGTGTTCGCGGCGGCCACCGCCGGGGTCGTCGTCGCCCTCGGCCTCGCGCGCACCGACACCGCGGGGGTGCGGCGGATCGAGCCGTTCGCCGAGATCGACGCGCCCTGGGCGCCGTCGCTCAGCCTGCGGTTCCACATCGGCGTGGACGGCATCTCCTATCCGCTGGTCGCGCTGACCGCCCTGCTGACCGTGCTCTGCTGCGCCTACTGCCTCTGGCGGGTGCCGGAGCCAGGGCGCGGGCGGCTGCTCGTGTCGCTGCTGCTGGTGCTGCAGGCCGGCATCACCGGGGTGTTCCTCGCCCTCGACCTGGTGCTGTTCTTCGTGTTCTTCGAGGTCGTGCTCCTGCCGATGTATGCGGTGATCGCGGTCTGGGGCGGGGCCGATCGGCGGCGGGCGGCGCGGAAGTTCGTGCTGTACACCCTGTTCGGCTCGGTGCTGTTGCTGGTCGGCGTGTTCGTGGTCGTGTCGTCGGCCGGCACTGGGGACCTGGTGGCGCTGAGCGACCCGGCGGTGCGGCCGATGTCGGCGGGCATGCAGCTGCTGGCGTTCGTCCTGCTGGCGCTCGCGTTCGCGGTGAAGAGCCCGCTCTGGCCGCTGCACACCTGGCTGCCGGCGGCGCACACCGAGGCGCCGACGGTCGGGTCGGTGATCCTGGCCGGGGTGCTGCTGAAGATGGGCACGTATGGGCTGCTGCGGGTCGCCGTCGGGGTGGCGCCGGACGGTGCGGCCCGCAGCGCGCCGGTGCTCGGGATCCTCGCGACCGCGGCGATCCTCGCGGGCGGCCTGATCTGCCTGGCGCAGACGGAGTTGAAGCGGCTGATCGCGTACTCCTCCGTCGGTCACATGGGCTTCGTCCTGCTGGGCGTGGCCACGCTCACGGCGACGGGCATGCAGGCGGCGCTCATCGGCAACATCGCGCACGGGATCGTCACCGGGCTGCTGTTCTTCGTCGCCGGCGGCATCAAGGACCGCACCCACACCGGCGAGCTCGACCGGCTCGGCGGCCTGCGCGAGACGGCTCCGGCCCTGAGCGGGGTGCTGGCGTTCGCGGCGATCGCGTCGCTCGGCCTGCCGGGGCTCGCCGGGTTCTGGGGCGAGGCGTTCGCGGTGGTGGCGGCCTTCCAGCGGGGCGGGCCGCTGTGGATCACGCTGGGCGTGCTGGCCGCGGCGGGGGCGGCGCTGGCGGCGGCGTACTTCCTGCGGCTGCTGCGCCGGGTCACCCACGGCGCGGCCACGCCCGACGTCGCCGCGCTCGCCCGGCCGCTGCCCGCGCTCGTGGGAGCGGCGCCACCCGGCGCGGCGCTCCCCCGCGGCGACGATCCTCCGCCCGGGCGCCGGGCGGAGGGTGACGGAGGGCGGACGGCGGCTCGGTTGACCGCGGGTGAGCTGGTCGCCTGGGCGCCGCTGATCGTGCTCACGCTCGCCGTCGGTGTGGCACCGGCGCTGGCGCTGGGCTGGTCCAACGCGGCCGTCGAGGCGCTCGCGGGGGTGTTCGGGCGATGAGGATCGACCAGGTGGCGCTGATTCCCGCGTACGTGGCGGCGGGGACGGCCGTGCTCGCGCTGCTCGTGGACCTGTTCGTGCCGGGGCGGCGGGGGCCGGTGATGGGCGCCACGGCGATCGGGATGGCGGGGGTGCTCGCCGCGGCGATCGCGGTCGGGGCCGGGGGCGAGCGGCGGACCGCCTTCTGCGTCGGGCCCGACCAGTGCTCGCTGGTGCTCGATCCGGCGACGGCGATCGTCTCCGCCGTGTTCGCGGGGCTCGCGCTCGGGGCGCTGGCGCTGTCGGTGCCGCTGCTGCGGACCGGCGAGGTGCCGGTCGGCGAGCACTGCTTCCTGCTCGCCTGCTCGCTCACCGGGGCCGTGGTCCTGGGCGGGGCGCGCGACCTGATCACGCTGATCGTGGCGCTGGAGACGCTGACCCTGCCGCTGTACCTGCTGGTGGGGCTGCGCCGCGGGGCTCGCGAGGGCGCGTCGGCGGCGGTCACGTTCTTCGTGGTGAGCGTCGTGTCGACGGCGATCGCGCTGCTGGGGGCGGCGCTGGTGTTCACCGCGACCGGCGGGGTGCACTTCTCGGACATCGCGGCGGGACAGGCCCACCTGGCCGGGCAGTCGGCCGAGGCCGGCGCGGCGGGGCTCGCGACCGGGGCGATGCTCAAGGTCGGCGTGGTGCTGCTGCTGGTCGGGCTCGGGTTCAAGGTGGCGGCGGTGCCGGCGCACGCGTGGGCGCCCGCGACGTACGACGGGGCGCCGCTGCCGGTCGCCGCGTACCTCTCGACCGCCTCGAAGCTGGGTGGGGTCGTCGCGCTGCTGCTCGTCGGGGTCTCGGCGGCCCGGCCGGTGCTGTCGACCTCGGGGCTGACGCTCGCGGTGCTGGCCGTGCTGAGCATGACCGTCGGCAACCTCGTGGCGCTGCGGCAGCGGCGGATGGTGCGGCTGCTCGCCTGGTCGTCGGTCGCGCAGGCCGGCTATCTGCTCGCGCCGCTCGGGGCGCTGATCGCCGCCGACGAGGTGACGCCACTGCTGGTGGCGGCCGCGATCGGGTACGCCTTCTTCTACGTGGTGCTCGAGTTCGCCGCGTTCGGGGCGCTGGTCGCGGTGCGCGGGGCGGCCGACGGCGGGGAGATCGCCGACTACCGCGGGCTGGCCCGGCGGTCGCCCTGGCTGACCGCGGTGCTGGTGCTGGCCCTGGCCGGGCTGGCGGGTCTGCCGCCGGGGCTCGCGGGGCTGTTCGCGAAGGTGGCGGTGGTCCGATCGCTGCTCGGCGGGGACGCCACCTGGCTGGCGATCGTGGTCGCGGTGAACGCGGTGATCGGGCTCGCGTACTACGTGCGCGTGGGCGCGACCTTCTTCGCCGCGCCGGGCGACGGGGCGGCGGGGGTGACGCCGCGCACTCGGGTGCCATGGCCGGTCGCCGCCTCCGTGGGGGCCGCCGCGGTCGTGGCCGCGCTGGTGGGCTTCGGCCCCGAGCTGGTGATGCGCGCCGCGGGGACGTTCGGCTGACGGTCAGCTTGGCGGCGTGACTTTCAGCCAGCTCACAGCGAGCGTCGGGAAGGAGTACGGGGAGTCGCGCTGTTGTAGGTGGCATGCAGCACAGGCATTTCAACGGCGTGAAGACGGCAGCCCTGCTCGGGTTGCTGACCTCGCTCATTCTGCTTGTCGGCTACTGGCTCGGCGGTAGCACCGGTCTGGTCATCGCCGTGTTCCTGTCGCTGGCCATGAACGCGTTCAGCTACTTCTACTCCGACAAGATCGCCCTGCGCGCGATGAACGCGCAGCCGGTCACCGAGGCTCAGGCGCCCCAGCTGTACGCGATGGTTCGCGAGCTGGCGACCAGTGCCGGCCAGCCGATGCCCCGGCTCTACATCAGCCCGACCCGGCAGCCGAACGCATTCGCGACCGGGCGCAATCCGCAGAACGCGGCCGTCGCGGTCACCTCGGGGATTCTCGAGATGCTCACGCCGCGCGAGCTGCGGGGCGTCATCGGACACGAGCTGTCGCACGTGTACAACCGGGACATTCTGATCTCGAGCGTGGCCGGGGCGCTCGGCGGAATGATCACCATGCTCGCCAACCTGGCGATCTTCCTGCCGCTCGGCGGGTCCGACGACGACGAGGAGGGGCCCGGCATCGCGGGGCTGCTGCTCATGATGATCCTCGGCCCGCTGGCCGCGACCGTGATCCAGCTGGCGATCAGCCGGAACCGGGAGTACCAGGCGGATGAGTCGGGCGCCAAGCTCACCGGGGACCCGCTCGCGCTGGCCAGCGCGCTGCGGAAGATCCACCGGGGCACCCAGGCCCTGCCGCTGCCGGCCGACGGGCAGATGGCCAGCCAGGCGCACCTGATGATCGACAATCCGCTGCGCGGGGGCGGGATCGCGTCGCTGTTCTCGACGCACCCGCCGATGGAGCAGCGGGTGGCGCGGCTGGAGCAGATGGCGGGGGTCGCGCTGCACCGGTGACCCCGGAGCCCAAGACGAGCGCTGACCGGTGCCGCCGGTCAGCGCTCGTCGCGTTCACTCACACGAGCGACCCGAAACCGGCCGCCCTGTAGGGTCGGCAGCCATGGCTCAGACGCTCCAGGTCGTGCTGACCGATCCGGACGAGACCGGCGAGCGCGACATCGAGATCCGCCACACGGACAGCTTCCTGCTCGTCCGCGCGCCCAACGACCTCCGCGATCTTGTCGATCGAGACGGGTCAACGGCGCAGGTGTCACTCGGCTAGGCTGCGTGCTGCTGCGTCGTGGTGGTGGCCGTGATCGTGACCGCCGTCGTGGTGGTGGTCGTGCGGCGCGGCAAGCGCCACTGACCGCCCCGGGCCCACCGACCGCTCCGGCCCGCGGGCGAGCCGGAGCGGCGCCGGGTCAGCGGTAGTTGGTGAACTGCAGGGCGATGCCGAAGTCCTCCTGCTTGAGCAGGGTGATGACGGCCTGCAGGTCGTCCTTCTTCTTGCCGGTCACCCGCAGCTGGTCGCCCTGGATCTGGGCCTGCACGCCCTTCGGGCCCTCGTCGCGGATCTTCTTCGAGATGGCCTTGGCCTTGTCCGACTCGATGCCCTGCACGATCTTGGCGTCGATCTTGTAGGTCTTGCCGGACGCGCGGGGCTCGCCCGCGTCGAGGGACTTGAGCGAGATGTTGCGCTTGACCAGCTTCTCCTTGAAGACCTCGAGGGCGGCGACGACCCGCTCCTCGGTCTCCGCCTGGAGGGCCACCGTCTCCTCCCCGGCCCACTTGATCTCAGCGCCGGTGCCGCGGAAGTCGAACCGCTGCGCCAGCTCCTTCTCGGCCTGGTTGAGCGCGTTGTCGACCTCCTGCCGGTCGACCTTGCTGACGATGTCGAACGAGGGTGCCGAAGCCATGGCAGACGCTCCCTGTTACTGCGCGCGAAAGACGGTTGTGGGCGTGCCGAGGGTACCCGTTTGCATTGCCCCCGGGGCCTACCGCTATTCTGGCTTCCGCCAGGCGGGTTGCCCGAGCGGCCAATGGGAGCGGACTGTAAATCCGTCGCGAAAGCTACAGAGGTTCGAATCCTCTACCCGCCACTGGCAAGGCCGAAGGGCCCTTCACCTGCGGAAACGCCGGTGAAGGGCCCTTCGCGTTGGTCCCGTTGCGTCTCAGTGCGACCCGTCCGATCTCAGCCGCTGCCCCGAATCCGCCCCGACGAACGAGGACCAAGCGACGGCCTGCGGGCGCGGGGTGCCGGCGCCCGTGGCGGGTCGGTGCTGACGGTGGACCGGTCGTTGGCGCTGATGAGGCGAACCGCGCCAACGAGGGCAGCCAGAGGGTGGAGCCGACGTGATACGGCGCCCTGATGGCGCAGAAGCCGAGCAACCCGCTCACCATGCCGCCCCGCCCGGCCGGGACCCGAGCAGGGTCACACATGCAAACGGGACGGGCGCGCTACCCGTCTGCCGCATATAGCCGCTCAGCTTGCCCTGAAGGGAACAAACAAGCTAGCCACGCGTGCGCCCACTTGGCCATAGGCCGCCCCACAGAGCCCGACCTCGTTCGCCCGGATCGCGTACGACTACACACCAGGCTGACCAGCACCCGCAGCCAAACCGGTCGGAGGACACTCCAAAGAACAGTCCGCCCGCCAGCAATAGGCGACATCGGCCCCAGCGTCGGTCAGTCCCGGCTGCGGCTACGCCTACGCGGGTTCACTGGTCCAGGCTACCGTCACCCACAGGCAAATTCCTGCACCAGATCGCCAGTTCGCGATGTCAACCGCGACAACCACTGCTACTCGAACCAAAAGCTTTCGGCCGGCAACAGGGGGCGCCGTGTCGAACTTGGGCTCCGCTGCTCGCCGACTCCTTCCTGACAGTATGGAGGGGCGCGCGCGGGAAGACGCCTGTTGCTTCCCCATGCATCTGCAGCAAAATGTCACCATGACTAACGACCCCCGCGCGAAGCGATGGAGGCGTCTCGTTGAGGCGAACACTCCCGTGCATCTTCAGTCCCTTTCAGTCATTGAATCAGATGCGTTTGAAATACAGACAGTGGATTTCCAACGAGTAACAGCCCTGACGGGATCTCACGGCACAGGGAAGTCGTTGCTACTGCGAACCGTCGAAGCCCTGTTTGGATATGCCACGCCAACCATGGTCCCGCCCTTCATTCGCATCGGCGACAGCACGTATGAGCGCGATAGATTGGGCGGCGTTTTCGAGGTCACAGTGATGACGCCAGAAGGATGCCTTACTCGAAGAGTCAACGTAGGAGATACGGCTGAACGCCGTTTGGAGACGTGGCGGGACGCCGAGGTAGACGACGCTCCACTCACCGCAAATTGGTGGCCGAGCTATTGTGGACCCATCTACGCGTTCGCCGAGCTAAACAATCTGGAGGATTACATAAGGACCGAAGACCGCTTGTCGGACTGCAAGCACAGCAACCTATCACCAGAGGACCTCCGAGGACTCAAGAATATACTCGGGCGGTCATACGATCGCGTAACTGTCTACACGTTTCCCACCGAATCTGCAGACGACCTTGGACACGACTACCCCATTCCGCTCGTCTTCGCTGAGCACGGGGGAAAAGTGATCGACAGTTCGAAAATGAGTACTGGCGAATTGTGGGTACACTACCTCCTCTGGTTCTTGCGAGAAGCAGAGGAGGGGACATTTGTGCTCATAGACGAGCCAGAGGCATTCATAGCCAGCCGAGGTCACAGAGCGCTGGCCGACGAGATTGCGCGATATTGCTTACGGAAAGATCTGCAACTACTGGTCGCTACACATTCTCCCGACATTCTTTCACGCTTCCCTCTGAGTCATGTCCGCATGTGCATAAGATCGTCCGAAAAGATAGAGATTGTCCGTCCGACTTCGTTGGTCCAACTACGTGACGCCGTGGGCGTGGAGAGCGCGGTCCGCGGACTCGTCCTCGTCGAAGATGACATGGCTGTTCACGTGTTGCGTTCAGTTCTCGGAGACTTTGATGTCTCACTCACAAGAGAACTAGAGATCGTGCCAGCTTTCGGGGAGGCGAACGTAATCGCCGGCCTGCGCAGCTTCGAAAGTAGTAGCCGAATTGCTGTCGTAGCCGTCCTTGACGGAGACCAACGCAACTCAATCAAGGACTCGCCTCGCCTTTTCTTCCTGCCGGGCAAACGGTCCCCAGAGGACGAGCTGCTCGACTTGACTAAGAACGGGCTAGAGAGATTGGCAGGAATTATAGGACGGCCAGTAACCGACATTAGCGCTACGCTGTCGAACCTTGCAGGACTTGATCATCAGTACCAGTTGCGAAAACTGGCTGAGGAACTTGGGGTGCCAGAGTCATTCATCCGGCATGCACTGGTCAAGACTTGGCTGAACAGACCAGAGATTCGAAACGCAGCAAGCAACCTAGTTGACGCTTTGCGCTCGGCGGTAAACCGGCAGTATTGAATCACTTGATGCCTGTCCCGCTGCCCTCCTCCTCACATCCGACGGTCGGTCGGCAACAGGCGCCGACTGAAGCAGGCGACGGCCTAGCGCCAGTTGGTTATGTGTCAGCCCAAGCTGCTTTGTCTTGCCCTCCCGAGCTTCAAAATGGGTGCTATTGCCGCGGGAAGTCCAGCGCTAGTGCGATGCGACTCAGCGCTGCGTCGACACCGCCGTCGAGGCACCTCGCGTAGAAGTCGAGCAAGACCTTGACGCTGTTGCCTGCCCACTCCGCGACCTGGGGGGCAGGTACGCCGGCGTTAAGCCAAGTCGAAAGGCAGGCGTGACGCAGGTCATATGGGCGCAGCGCCAGCGGTGAAGCTACCTGCGCCGGAGTCAGCGCCTTCTTACGCGCCCGCTTCCATGCAGTCGAGAGGGCATTACGAGGCACCGGAGTGCCGATCGGGTGCTCGATCAGTCGGCCACCCGGACCGCGGCGGGTCACGAACAGCCGGCCGTTGCTCGCCGACGGGAAGCGCTTAACGTGGTCGGTGAGCATCGCGGCGAGAGGCGGCGCGACTGGTACCGATCGGGTGGTTTTCGCCGACCGGTGCTTCAGACCCCGGTCCTCCGTCGCCTGGTCGCCGTCGTTCCAACCTCGGCCGGGTTGCGCCGTTGCGCCTGACAGGTGCAGCCAACCCCAGCCCTCCGGAGTCGCCGGGCGTTCGAACTCGGACTCGGTTAGGTGGAGCGCCTCTTCGGGGCGTAGGCCGGCGTAGTACAGGCAGCCGAAGTACGCCTTCAGCTCCGGCGTGTCGACCGCCACTGCGTCGAGCAGAGCGGCGGCCTGCGTCGGGTTGGCGACCACGTTGCGCTCTACGCCGTTGGGCAGCTTCGGCGGCGACCAGGACACCACCGAGAGCGGGTGAACCTCCAGCCGGCCGAGTTCGACCGCGTACAGCAGGGCGTTGGAAAACACGGCGCGCTTCCTGGCCACCGTCGCGGCGGCTGCCGCCTTGCCGTCCGTACGGCGCAGCGCGATGGCGTCGAGCGCCTTGCGCACCAGCGCCGCGTCCTTCAGCGCGGTGAGGTCGACCGTGTTGCCCGACAGCCAGTCGACGGCAGCGGCCAGGTCCCGAGGAGGCGGGCCGGCCGCTCGCGCTCCGGCGTTGAAGACGTAGCGGTACAGGGCCATCCGCATAGTTTCGTCGTCGGGCGCTCCTCGCTCCGTTGCCAGCAAAATTGGCGTGAGGTCAGCGAGCGTCTCAGCGATTCCGCGGCGATGGTTAGGCGAGGCGTGGGGCCACTTCATGTCTACGTACTCAACCGCGTGCTGGTACCACGACCTGGTGCGCAGCTGCCGTGCCATAGGTTCGGGCAGGCCGCACTGCTCGTCAAAGGCGACGCCCTCGCGCTGGGCCACCAGAAGCCGCGAGCGGAAGCTTTCGGCGAGCGGGCGGGACGCGAATGAGTCGCCGAAGCGCTTACCGGCCACGACCCACCGGACTCGGAAAGTGCTCTTCGGCTTGCCGGACTTGCGGTCCTTGCCCTTGTGCTCCTCGATGGACCAGACACGCACGTCGAAGGTGCTCATGCTGCCCTCGGCTCCTCTCGATCGTCTAGCCATGCCTCGAAGTCGGATCGGCGGATACGCAGCTGGCCGTTGGGCAGCTTGTAGGTGCGGGGTGCTTCGCCGAGCGCCTTCCAGCGGAAGAAGGTCGACTTCGGGACGTCCAACTCGGCCAGGAACTCGGCCAGGGTGAGGAAGTTCCGCTTCGGTCGCGCCGCGGAATCCGCGCTATCCGCGGAAGTCCGAAGCGGCGTGACGTTCTGCGGTTTCTGCGGATTGCGCGGGCGGCTCATCCGGCCACCACCGAGAGCGGGTGCACCGTCGCTGCGGGCTTCGTGACGTCCGGGTGCGTCAGCCAGGCCGGTGAGGGCGGACGGCCGGCACCGGCGCGCTCGGGAGCTGGTTCAGCGCGGAGGTATCCGTGGGCCTGTAGCAGGTTGAGCGCCGGGTCCAGGTCGGCTGCCTTGCGGAATCGGCCGCGGGAGAGTGCGCTGAACAGGTCGCGTTTGGTGAAGCGGCGGCAAGCGGTGCGCTCGATCCAGCCGAGGATGTGTCGGGCGTCGTCAACGACGGGATCGGTGCCCATGTCGTCGAACGCCGCCAGGGCGTGTTCGGCGAAGTAGCGGCCGAGCCTCGCGGCCTGGTCGACGGTGTCGGCGTCGATCGGTCGTGTGCAGCCGTCGCCGCCATGTGCGGCGAGGTGGAGCAGGCCTGCGATGCGGACGATGGCGCCGGTGTACTTGCTGCCCCAGTCGACGATGTGTGCCCACGCGCCGGCCGGGCCGAGGCGGGGTTCGACCTCGCGCTCGATGTCGAGCACGCGGGCGTTTGCCGCGGGCAGGAGCGGCATGATGGCCGGGTCGGTCCACTCGTCGAGCACGGCGACCAGGCCGCCGAGCCGGTCCGCGTACCGCTCGGCGACTGCGGGCGGTACGGGTTCGGTGCCGATGCGGCGGCGGCCGACGGTGTTCTCGGGGACCGAGAACAGGATGCGGGCGAGCAGGCCCTTGCCGCGGAAGCCGGGCATGGAGGCGATGTCGCGCAAGACCTCCGGCTGGATGGCCAAGCCAAGCGTCAACGCCGGTCGGTCGACGTGTTCGGCAGGGCGGGAGCGGCGGTCGACGCGGAGCATGTCGCCGGCGTGGCCCTTGAGGAAGACCTCCAGGTTCGGCGCGCCGCTGTACCGGCCGGCGAGGGTGGCGAAGATGCCACCCTCGGCCGATAGCACCGCCAGCCGGCCGCCCTGCTCAGCCAGCAGCGACGCTGCCTGCTCGCTGGTGACGTCGTCGGCGACCAGGCGCGGCAGTACCGGCACGGTGATGGCGTCGGCGTTCATCGTCGCGCCGGCCGCGTCGGCGAGCAGCCGATCGCGGGCGGCGTTGTCGGCGTGCGCGGCCGCGTTCGCCGCGCGTTCGGCGGCCTTGCTCGCCACGCGCCGCGCGAGGTCCGCCTCTACGATCGCGGGCTTCGCCCGGTCGATGAGCGCTCGCTCGGCCGCGAGTAGTGGCCCAGTCATGGTGGCGAACACGGCGGACTTGCGGGAGCCAGGCGGCAAGACGACAACCGTGAAGAGGTTGCACGGCTCTCGCCAGCCGGGTCGGATCTCGACGCACGCGCGACCGCCGGCGGCTGTCGACAGCGCCGCGAGCGCGAGGCACCCGGCGAGGTCGGCGGGCGTCTGGGTGAACTCGGCGACCCCGCAAACCATGTCGGCGAGCCAGCCCGGCAGGGCGTCGACCGGGAACGGCGGTGCCCCATGCCGAGCGGTGAGCGGGATCGGCGGCGGCCAGGCCGGCGAGGCCACGTCGGCGAGCAACGCGCGGCCGGTGGCGAGCAGCTCGTCGGCGTCGCCGTCGCCGATGCGGGTCAGCCGCTCCCCCAGGTCGACGACGGCGCGGCGGCGGGCGTGCTCGGCGACGATGCGGGCGTAGTGCGTGGCGTTGTCGAGGGTGGGTACGGCAGCAACGAGCGTGTGCAGATACGCCGCTCCCCCAAGCTTCGCCAGGGCGCCGATCGAGGCGAGGTGTGCGGCGACTGATACCGGGTCGCCGGGCGAGCCCGCTGCGCGCAGCTCGACCAGGGTGCGCCACAGGAACCCGTGGGTGGGGCGGTAGAAGTCGTCGGCTGTCAGGATGCCCGCGAGGTCGGCGATGAGTGCCGGGGCGAGCAGGGCCGCGCCGATCACCGCTTGTTCGGCGGCGTTGTCGTGCGGCGGTGTGCGGTGCACGAGTCGGTACCTCCGTTCAGCGGGTGCCGTCGCGATGGAGGCGACGGGCTTCGTTGATGAGGTGGGCGCCGTACCGCAGCCGCAGCCCGGTGGCGTCGCAGCGGCGGCAGGAGCGGCTGACGCGGCCGTACTGACGGCGGGCGAGCCCGGTCCCGCCGCACGTGCGGCAGCGGCGAAAGGGCGCGATCCGGCAGAGCGCGAGGTAACCGAAGGTGATGGTCGGCAGGCCGAGGCAGAGCAGGCCGGCTAGCAGGTCGAGGGGGTTCACAAAGCCCTCCAGGGCAGGAAAGGGCGCGGCAGCACGCGAGGGCTGCTAGAGCGCTAGAGACCAGGCAGGGGCACGGATCGGGTGCTAGCGGGGGTGCTAGGTCTAGCGGCGGCCGGCTGCTAGACCTAGCACCCTCCGGGTCAGGCGGCGTCGCGCCGACGGTTACGTTCGGTCAGCGCAGCGATCAACAAAGCGCGTTCGAAGCCGCGCCGGTTGGCGCCCTTGCCGGTTGCCGGGTCGGTCCCCCAGACCTGCGAGACCTTCACCTTGAAGGGCTTCAGCGCGACCGTGACCCGCTCGCCGTCCCACCCGCCGTACACGTCGGGCCGCAGCTCGGCCAGGCGGGCGGCGACGGTCTCGCACCAGACCTTGGTCTCGCCGAGTGGTACCACCGCGGCGATGTCGTCGAGCAGCGAGATCGACGCGACCGCCGCCGGTGCGAACTGGTCGCCGAGCGCGTGCCCGCTCAACGTCCCCGCCGCGGAGCGCAGCGCCCGGGCGCGGGCGACGATCGCCTCGGCGGCGACGACGTCCACGTAGTACGTGCGCGTGATCTGCGGTTCGTCGCCTTCGCCGGCGAGGTACCCGATGCCGAGGTCGCGGCGGGTGAACATGGTCGCGCGGATGCCGTTGCGGTAGGCGCTGGTGCCGAGCACCATGTCGTTCTCCATCTGCCCCATCACCTTGAGGCAGAAGCGCAGTACCGCGTTGCCGGAGATGCCGGTCGGCAGCGACTTCGAGTCAGGCCGCTGGGTCGCGAAGGCGCCGATGATGAGCGCGGCCGGCCCGCGCCGGACGAGATCTTCGGCGATCGCGCGCAGTTCCTCGCCGTGCTCCGGGTGTTCGAACCACCGTTGGCACTCGTCGACCACGAGCAGGATCGGATGCAGCCGGTACTGCTTCGCGGCGGCCAGCTCCGGCGTGATCTTCGATTCCGGGGCCTGCTCCCGCGGCAGTTCCCGCACGACCTTCGTGCGCCGGGTCAGCTCCTTGGCCAGCTCGCGCATGTCGGCCAGGGCGTACGCGATGTCCTCGTCATCGTCGCCGGCCCGATACCGATGCGCGACCGGCTGGAGCGGCGCGAAGTCGCCCATGCCCTTGAGGTCGTACGCGTGCAGCTCGGCCAGGGGGTCGAGCGCGGCGGCGAGCAGGAGCAGCCGCGCGGCGAACGTCTTGCCCACGCGCGGGATGGAGCCGATGACCATCGACGCGAACGCCAGCGTCAGCGTGACGGGCCGGCCGCGCTGGTCGGTGCCGAACGGGATCGGCTTGAACAGGTCGACGGTGCCCGACTTCAGCAGCGGCCACGCCGGCTGCCGCGACTTCGACAGATCCTCGTCGCCGACCCACAGGACCAACCGTCCCGGGTGTACGTCGAGATTGCCCTCCGGCCACACGCACCCGAGCGGCCGGCCGAGCGCCGACGCCAGCTCCTTGCGCTTGTCGGCGACCTGATCCACGGTCGTGCCGGGCGGCAGATCGACCACGGCACGCCACCCAGGCCCGTCCCGGCTGATCGGCTCCGCGAACCGGATCGCATCCTTCGCGCCGCGCTTGGCGATCGCCTGGTTGATGCCCGCGACGCCGATCGCGCCCAGGGCCGCGAGCACGACATCGGACGTCAGGCGCGGCGCACGAGTGACCGACACAGCGGTGTCGAGCAGCGGCCGATCGGCCGGCGCACCGGCGAGGCCGAAGAGTGCGACAACGGCGACGAGGACTCCGTACAGGTACACCGGCCGCATGATGAGCATCGCGAACACCACGCCGCCGAGCGCCACCGCGCCCGACGCCAGCAGGATGAGCGTCCGCAGCCGCACGCGGGCGTCGCGCTGCCGCGACAGCCGGAGGTACTCCTCGGCGCTCTCCCGCCGCACCGCCGCCGCGCGGACCGGCGCGCCCTCGGCGTCGGTGACCCACCGGGCGGTGCCGGCCACGAACCGGACCACGCCGCGCGGGCTTCGGAGCAACAGCTTGCCGGTGCACTTCGGCAGACGCGTGAGGTGGTACAGGCACGCGTGCGTGTAGTACGTGACGACCCAACGGGCCTGGGTCAGCAGTTCGGTTCGCGACCGCGCCCACGCGGGGACGATCGGGCGGCGCTGGGCAGTCCGCGGCGCCGGCTTGTGCGTGTCGGGCAGGTCGACCGGGGTCGGGCGGTGGGCGTCGAGGTCGAGAATCTCGGCCTCGTGCCGGTCCCAGTCGAACTCTTCGGGGTTTGTCATGATGAGGGTTCCTCCGCGGAGGTCTGATGGCTGACGAGGAGGCCGGGGCGCGGCCGGAGGTTTGCGAGGCCGGAAGGCCGCGCCCCGGGCGGAGCTACCGTTCGAGGTCGTCGATGACCTCGCCGTCGGTGCGGGTGATGACGGCCGCGAGGTCGTCGTAGGCGCCGCCGTCGAACGCGGACACGAACTGCGCGGGGCCGGCGGGCAGCGTCGCCTCGCACATCTCCCCGTCGGTCGTGATGACCGTGATGCGGTTGCGGGTGACGGATGCGGCCTCGGCGTGCGGGACGACGGCCACGATGTAGTTGGACACCGGGCAGCAGAGCCCGTCCTGGCGCAGCCCGGTCCAGCCGCCGGCGAGCAGCGAGTCGGCGACCGCGTCCGCGGACGCGCCGAGCGCTTCGAGGGCGTGCATCAGGTGTCGGTACAGCGTGCTCATTCGCTTGTCTCCTAAGCGGTTTTGGCGTTGAGGTGGCGGCGGACGGTCCGGTCGGTAACGCCGACGCGGCGCGCGATGTCCGCGGCGGACATGTCCGGGTGCTTGGCGCGCAGCCGCGCGATGGCCGACGCGGTGTCCTTCTTGCGGTCCGGCGATGTCCGTTCGGGGTCCGCTTTGGCGTCCGGCTCGATGCCCGGCTTCACAGGCTCGGCGCGCATCCGGCCGGCCAGCTCGACCAGGCACACGGACGCGACCACGACCACGCCATCGACGGACAACGGAATGAGGTACGGCGCGAGGCCCTGCTCCCCGTACCGCGCCGCGACGCCGGCCATGTGCGTGTACGACACCCACGCAGCAATCCCCGCAATGCACGCCGTCGCGGTCAGGCGCACCGCGGCGAGCAGCGGGCGGTGCACCGGTACCCGCGAGATCAGCTCGACGGTGAGCAGCAGCGCGAGCGGCGGCCACGCCGAAATGGCCTGCGAGATCGGGTTCGGGTTGGCGTGCAGGATGTTCGCGGCAACCGAGGTGGCCACGCCGAGCACGAGCGCGGCGCGGACACCCCAGCGGACGCGGATCAGGTGGTGCTCGGTCACTTGCCGCCGCCGAGCGAGTCGCCGATGGCGGTCATGCCCGAGCGGACGCCGTCCACGACGGCGCGCGAGGGCTTGGCCAGCACGCCGTTGGACGCGGCGACGACCATGCCGAGCAGGAACGCGGACAGCGCGGTGACGGCGATCCGGCCGCGCGTCTTGCGGTCGACGAACAACGTGCACAGCAGGCCGAGCAGGATCAACGAGAAGATGCCGAGGCTCATGGCTGGCTCCTTTCAGGCGGCGGGGTCGAGGGTTTCGGAGATGCGGCGGTAGACGAGTGCGGCGGCTGCGCGCAGGACGTCGCGCTCGGCGGTTCGCAGCCGGTGCCAGTCGCGCACCGTGGGCTGCGGCTCGGCGGTCAGGACCCGGATCTCGGCGGCGACGAGGGACATCTCCGCCTCGATGAGCGGCCACTCCCGCTGGATGGCAGCCAGTTCGGCGGGCGAGGGACCGCCGGAGGGGACGAAGTTCATGACCTTCCTTTACAACTCGACGTTGTATTCGGGCGTGAGCAACGTACAACTTGACGTTGTATTCGAGCAAGCCCGCTGATCGATCAGGAGCTAGCGATTGCCGGACCGGGCGTCAGATGCCCACTCGCGCGGACACGGCCTTAACGTTGTCCTCGCCAGGTGACATACGCTCGACCCGATGGCGGATACAAGCAATGAACTGCCTGTGGACTGGTGGACGACAGATGACGTCCTGGCGTACCTGCGATCAGTGGGCGCGCCGATCAGTCGCGTGACGTGGGCGGCCTACGTGTCGCGCGGCCAAGCCCCGGCCGCCGATCGCATGTTCGGCCGCTCGCCGGCCTGGCGGCCCGCGGCGGTCAAGGCTTGGCAAGCCTCACGCCCGCGCCGTGGATCACTTGCTAGTGGACCAAAACTTGCAAGGCAACCAACCACGGATGCTTCACCTCCTCCCGTTGACCCGTCTTCCGATGAAGACAAGTCAACCGGGAAACCGGCGCGCCGCCGATGAACCAAGCCACCATCGTCGATGCAGTTCCGGTGCAGCGACGATGTAAAGAGCCCCCGAGCACCGCGCTCGGGGGCTCTTCACGTTACGGCTAAGCGGCGCCGAGCGACCGTAGGGCCGCGTCGAGACCGTCGCGCAGCCTACGCGTATCGCGCTTGCCGAGGAACGCGATTGCCGGCGCCTCGCCCGCCGCGTGGTACGCGATCTCGACGCCGTCATCGTCGCCGCGCCGTGTCACCACGAGCACGATGCTCCCCTCGCTCCAGCGAACCTCGCCGGCGCAGTGCGCGTGGAACCCCGCCCCACGTTGGTGATTGACCCCGCACCAGGCGGGGCAGTCGGTGACCTCCAGCGCCTCCGACTCAACCGTCATTGACCTCTCCCTTCGCCTGACCTGCATGTCCAAAGGTACAGACGTCTAGACGTATACACCACCAGGCGACTGCATGTCCGTACGTACAGTAACCACATGATCACGCCGGATCGCGAAGGTGCTGCATACAGGCAGCTCGCCGCAGTCCTGCGCGACCGCATCAGTAGCGGAGAGCTACCACCGGGCCGGCGAATGCCGTCGGAGAAGGATCTCCACGACGAATTCGGCCTCGCCCGCGAGACGGTTCGCCGCGCGATGGCGGTCCTACGCGCTGAAGGCTTGATCGAGATCCGGCAGGGCCACGGCACGTTCGTCGTCGACACGCCGCCCAAGGTGACACTCGGCCCGGGCGACAGCGTCACGTCGAGCGCCGGCCTGACGGTCACCCGAGCCTCCGGCGAAGTCGAGACATTCCCGGCCGGTACCACCCTGACGGTCTCCTGACGCGCGATGGGCCAGCCGGCGCGGGAGACGGTCATCGACCAGTGGACCGGCCGCCACGCCTGCGCGCTCCAGGCAGCCCTGCGCCTCTCCCAAGACGAGATGGCCGACCGCCTCGGCGTCGCGAAACGCACCATCGCGTCCTGGCACCAGCAGCCCGACGTACGCATCCGCCCAGAACTGCAACGCGCCCTCGACACCGTCTACGAACAGGCGCCCGAGTCGGTGAAGGTTCGCTTCGCCCGCCAGCTCCGCGCCGACGACCGGGCCGAGGTGGATGCGGCCCCGAGTGGCGTCGCGCTGACGGTCGCCATCGCGGTCGTCACCAACGAGACCGACGTCCTGCTCGTCTGCCGCCGCGAGGACGATCCCGGCGGCATCACGTGGCAGTTCCCGGCCGGCATCGTCAAGCCGGGCGCCAAATCCCGCACCGTCGCCGTACGCGAAACCCTCGCCGAGACCGGCATTCACTGCCAGGTCATCCGCGAACTCGGCAGCCGCGTCCACCCCGTGACCGGCGTCTTCGCCGAGTACTTCCTCTGCGTCTACCTCGCCGGCCAGGTCGAGAACCGCGACACGGACGAGAACGTCGACGCCATCTGGATTCCCCGGCAGCGGGTCACCGACTTCATCCCGACCGAGCGCATCTTCCCACCCGCACTGCAAGCACTCAGCGAGGAATCATGACCGAGCCAACCCGCCCCACCATCGCCGCCGCCGTCATCGTCGAAGAGGGCCGGCTCCTGCTGGTCCGCCGCCGCGTCAAGGAGGGCCAGCTCTCCTGGCAGTTCCCGGCCGGCGAGGTCGAGCCTGGCGAGACCGACGAGGAAGCCGCCGTACGCGAGGCCAACGAGGAAACCACGCTCACGGTCCGCGCGACCCGCTCACTCGGCAGCCGCGTGCACCCGAACACGGGCCGCACCATGGCCTACGTCGCGTGCGACCGCGTCAGCGGCACCGCGGAGGTCGGCGACGCGGAGGAGTTGGCAGAGGTGGCATGGTGCGACCGCGCCACCCTCACCGAATACGTCCCGTACCCGTTCTTCGGGCCGGTTCAGGAGTACCTCGACACCGAGCTCGCCTGACGCGCGTCAGGCGGCGTCGAGCAGATCCCGCAGCCGCGACCGGACCACACCGTCATGGAAGTGATCCGGCAGCGGTACCCCGCCCACGCTCTGCCGCCCCGAGGCAACGTCGTCGAGCGTGTTCGACGGCAGCGCCTCGGCGAGCTGGAGGCACTCGCGCGCGTACTTGCGCGCCTCGTCCGTCTCCCCCAGCTCCCGCAGCCGCACGGCCAGGGCGTAGGCGTACTCCGCGGCGGCCCGGTCGTCCTGGTAGAACCGCTCCTCGTCGTACTGCTTGCGCAGCTCGCCGATCGTCACCACGGGCGCCGCGTCGTCGTCGACCATCAGAACAGGAACCTCTCGGCCACGGTCTGGTAGTTGAACAGCTCCTTCTCCGAGAACCACAGCTCGACCTCGTACTTCGCCTCTTCCGAGTTCCCGGACGCGTGGATGAGGTTCGCAGCCACCGTGTGGTTGGCCTCGGTGTACGCCTTCGACGTGTGCGCGAAGTCGCCGCGGATCGTGCCGGGGTTCGCCTGGTTCGGGAACGTCACACCAACAAGCCGGCGCACGGTCGGCACCGCCTCGACACCCTCCAGCACCAGCGCGATGACCGGCCCGGACTGCATGAAGTTCGCCGTCACGTTGAACACGGACTCGCCGAACCGCTCCTCCAGGTCGAAGTAGTGCTTCTTCGCCAGGTCAGCGTCCATCTGCACCATCTTGGTCCCACGATCTTCAACCCAGCTTCCTCGAACCGCTGGATGATCCGCCCAACCAGCCCGCGCGCCACCGCGTCCGGCTTCAGCAGTACAAGGGTCCGTTCCAACGCCGCCATGCCTATACTCCCGGTGCCGAAGAATCGCTGTTCTGGGACTCAAGTTTGCCCTACAACCTCTGGCGAACGATAGGCAGGGTCGACATCATGCGCCAAGATGTAACCCGCTTACGGCGAGAAGGCAGGCCAACTTTCGGCGTTAGCGCTTCTGGAAGCACGACCACACGCCCCGGCAACCGAAGGGTCATATGGAGACTACAAGCGAAGAAGTCGCCGCAGTTATTGCCGACGCACTACGCCTAACCGTTCGCAGCGACAATGACAACTTCGTCTTCGACGGAAGTCGAGTGTTCAACTCCTCGCCGACCATATCACGCTCAGAGATCGACGACATCGCAAATGCAATCCGAACATTCAATCCCATCACCGAAGCCTCGGTCGTCAGCCCTGTGGCGTACGAGACGATGGTGCAGTCGAGTCGTCCTTACTTCGCTCGGGCTTACGACGAGTCGCAACCGGTCATTGATCCAATCGCTGGTTTGACCTACGAGATAGGATGGGCCAGTCCGGCGTTCATCGTATATTGCTGCCTTACCCTTCAGCAGCGCATAGGCCCTCGATGGCGCAGAATATCAAGACCGGTTAATTTATATCGCGACCGACAACCCGTCGATATGGATGTGTTTTCCGCCCTTCGCATCGTCATACGCATACCGACGTTACGCATCATATCCAGCACTTCGCGACCGCAGAATTTCTGGCAACCGTACGTTGACTCTTTTCTGTTTCACTTCGGCTATAACCTCGATGTCGCCGTACTTCCACAACGGAGTTTGGATTCGCTCGCTAGCCCTTCACGGATCAGCAGCATGCGCCGGTCATCGATCACGGAAATGGAGGCGCCCCGGCGGCATTACGTTGCAGATCTAGTTCACCATTACCAGCTAGGCATTTCCGGCGACAGTCCAATGCTGCAATACCTATCGTATTACCATGTAGCTGAGCATTGGTTTGAGAATGTATACCAGGACGATCTGATAGACCGTGTCCAGGCACTCATCACAGCGCCTGGATTCTCCTACAGGCGCAAGCAAGACGTCAGGAGCCTGATCCGGAACGTCACCAAGGCGGTCCAGCTCCGCGACGAGGAGCTGGCGATCAACAATGAGCAGGCCGCATTAACGCTAACGCTCAATCGATTCGTCAATATAAGCGATCTCAACGATGACATTCGCCGGTTCGACGCCGCCTTGCCAGAACTATACGCGAGCCATACTGTCAGCTTCTCCGGCGGGGATCCGGTCGACCTGAACTCCACAGACGCACAAGGCACCTTAGTCTCCCTAAGCCGGCGGATATACAAAACACGCAATGCGTTAGTCCACAGCAAGGAGGGTTCCAAAGGCAGGTTCGTCCCCTTTACTCATGACAATGAGCTAGCACGGGAGATTCCTCTCATGCGCTTCGTGGCAGAGCGAATCATCATTGCGACGTCGAAGGTTATATCCCAATAGCGGACCGGCCACGCCAACAAGCTAGAAAAGGTAGCTCGCTGCCGCTAGCGGGCCATCCTGCTCGAATTCGACGGGCCGGTGTGCGGCATCTTCGGCGGCCACCGGGCCCCGCTCGTTGCAGCCGAGCTGCTCAACCCTCTTGAAACGCGCGGCGTCGACCTCACCGATGACCTCCGGTCCGAGACGGACCCGATGGAGGTACTCTGCTGGTCTGGCACGCCCGGCAAACCCAAATTGCTTCACGAGGTCCAAGACGTGGCTTGGTCTTCATGGTTCCCCAGCGCGGCACCTTTGTTGCGAACGACGGCGGCTACTCCTAAACGCCTTAACGCCTTAACGCCTCACGACCCCGCCCCCAAACCCATGACACTCTTGTCGCAACAATCAACCTGCTTTCATGCAGATTGCGCTATTGCTCGCCCGCCTGCAGCTCCTCCGGTGCCACACCGCCTTCATGCGCAGCCAAAATCCTCGCCCTGGCTTCGCTGCCGTCCGCAGGCCGCAACTCTAGATCAACCTCCGTTTCGTCCGGCAAACCAGAGATGTCCGGCCAATCAGCGACAACAGCCGAGAAAATTCTTTCCACACGTCCCAGCGGGATCTCGACATCTCCAAGCAAAAGAGACTGCTCGGACTCAGTCTTGATCTGACCTGGCTTCCCTACGAATGCCGGCTTCATTGACTTCACGCCGCCGACAGTTGTTGCGATCGCTAGAGACGACCACCGTTCGCTAATAGTCTCGCCAGACAGAAGCCGATATGCCGCGTCGATGTCTACATAGTCTTGGCGGCTCAGTTTCTCGGGGACTGCAAAGTACACGCCAGTCTTCCTCTGGATATCTTCCAGAGTCTGGAGAATCTCCAGGTATGCACCGTAGTCTGTTGCAGGGGCATCCGTAATTGGAACAGGGGCTAACAACTCCCGCCCTTTCGACATCAGGACGACGGACCGCTTCGGCTTAAATTCAGCCAGAAGTCGCAGGGTCGGAATAATAACTCCTGGCAGAGCATTCTCGGGGCGCCGGTACGCGTAGTTAAACAGCACGCTCTTCTTGATTTCGTCGAGCCTTAGCGTGAAGATGACACAGTCTGTCGGATCACGAAAGACTAATTCTCCTCCACGCTGTCCGGCTGACGCCGTCCGCGCGATTAGAGGCAACTGAGCTACCGGCGAACCGTTGTCGTCAATAATTCTGAGTTCAGTTCCTTCAAGCTCCGCCATCGCCCTCTCAATGGGTTTAAGTTCGATGATGTTTCGAGAACTGTTCTCAATGGGCACACCACCAACACTAACCTCGACTTTGTCGACGAAGTTGGCGGGAATTGTGACAGCGCTACCGTAGTCGATTGCGTCGCGCATGGCCTTCCGCGTCGCTCGACCTTCATCGGTCGGCGGAAGACTTACCTCGGCCCGCAAAGTCCGAGGTCGGTCTTTTTCCGCACCCTGATATCGCGGCCATGTCGACACCTCAACTCGACCGTCAGGCTGTATCGACAAGCCGAACGAATAATATGGATCAATGCTATTAAGCCGCGAATGGATGGCTTGCAGGCGCTCCACTGCCTCTGGAACTCCACGAGCAAGGGCAGCCTGCGCGCGAGTCAACTCCTGAATATTCCTGACGATCTCGTCGGGCGTCTCGGGTCGCAGGAAATAGCGGACGACGTCCGGGTACTTCGCCGCCTGACCGTCAAGCCACGTCCGCCCTAGCCAAACGCAGTCAAACGGATAATGCGATGAGATTTCGTCAAACCATGAAATTTGCCGTGCAGTCGGATCAACAGGAATTACTAGATGCCACCGAACGGGGTTATGCTCGGCAGCCTTCGAGAGAGAGTCAGCTATGACGTGACGCTTCGAAGCTGTAACATGTCCAGCAAAGCTCTTGATCTGATAGATGACCATTCCGTCGGAACTGTTCAGCTGTACATCGATTCCATTATCGCCGCCAGCGGTATTGATGCGCGTGGACGACGGATGATCCCGGCTGAGGAATACAGACACGATGCTCTCAAAGGTGCGAGAGTCAAGATTGCGCCAGGGGATAGGCGCCTCCGCCGCCGGAGCTTGATCCGATGCAGGCTCATGGCGTCCGACCCGATGCTGGACGATGTAAAGCTGCAGCAGTGCAGACAAGTGATCAGTTGCCTTAAGCGCCCGTTCGGTAATGGCAGGCGTCAGGCTTTCTCGGGCATGCATCAACCTATTGCGCAGGTTGCGAAGGAATTCCAAATCACTTAGCGCTTCGGGTGAAAAGAGACTACTCTCGCGCAGCTTCTCCACTGCGTAAGAGTACGGGGAACGCAAATGTCGATAGTCGCTTTCGGCTATCGTTGTAAGCTGCTTCTCGATGCCAGCCCATGCCCGAAGAAACTGAAGTTCGATCGAGTCGCTCGATCCGACAAGCTGTCCAATGCGTGGCGCACTGACGTCAAGTAGTCCAGCCAGGTCTTTGTAGCTGTAACCGCGCGCGTACATCGCAGTAACCGCACGAGCGCGGATTTCTGCTATCTGGTCAATGTTGTCCTGCTGCTCGGCGATTGCGGCCGTGGCACGCCTGAATAGTTCGAGAGGGTCCTCGATAGTGTAGAGATCCTTAGGCGTGGTCATTGGTTCTCCTTGCCTACCCCGCCACGAACTGACACACTTAGTGTCCCGGGTCCAACGGGATGCATCGAGCCTAGCGGTTCGTGCTCCTAGGGGGAGCGCTGCACGCGCTCCCCCTAGGCGTGTTGGCGCGGAGGCTGTGGGATTCGAACCCACGGGATCCCGGGTCCAACGGAATCCACCGACTTTTCAGGGCGGCCCCTTCGGCCACTCGGGCAAGCCCCCCTTGGCGGTGCCAACTAGCGCGACTTTAGGCCCATCTAGGGGGGCTAGTCAAGGCGACCCGCCAGCGGCGCGAAGGAGTCAGGCTCAGCCGCGCTGACCGCGACCCCTGACAGCCTTGGGGAAGGCTGCAGCCACCGTCGGCACCATCCCGTTACCAGTTGCCGACTGTTCCAGCCCGACCGCCGTCGGATCGACTAGGGTCTGTCCTGCCGATCATGAAGTAGTTCATCGATGATGTGTCGGTGGTTCGCCGTGGTGAGCTGACTGACGCAGCGTGGGTTGTGATCGCGCCGTTGTTGCCCGAGGCCGGGTCGCGGTCTGGGCTGTGGCGTGATCACCGGCAGGTGATCAACGGGATTCTGTGGAAGCTGCGTACGGGTGCGCCGTGGCGCGATGTTCCGGAGCGGTACGGGCCGTGGAAGACGTGTCATGAGCGGTTGCGACGGTGGACCGCGGACGGGACGTGGGAGCGGATTCTCGCTGCGGCGCAGGTGCATGACGATGGTCAGCCAGTGGAGTGGACGGTCAGTGTGGACTCCTCGATCGTGCGGGCGCACCAGCATGCGGCTGGGGCCCGCAAAAAGGGGGATCCACAGGCGTCGGGCGTGGCGCCGGGCCGGCGGTGGGTGCGCAGATCGGTGAGGCGATCGGCCGGTCCCGCGGTGGGCTGAGCACCAAGATTCACCTGGCCGTCGACGGCCGGGGCCGGCCGTTGTCGATCATGCTCACCCCGGGCCAGGCCGGTGACAACCCGCAACTGCTGGCCTGGCTGGACCACATCCGGATCAACCCGCCCGGGCCCGGCGCGCCGCGCAAGCGACCGGACATGCTCATCGCCGACAAGGGCTATGCCCATGACTCGACGCGCCGCGCGCTACGGCAACGACGCATCCGCCATACCATTCCGGAGCGGTCGGACCAGGTCGCACGCCGTGCTGCGAAGGGCAGCCACGGCGGGCGACCACCGGCCTTCGACAAGGTCCTCTACAAACGCCGCAACGTCGTGGAACGGTGCTTCAACCGCTTCAAGCAATGGCGCGACCTGGCCACCCGCTACGCCAAACGCGCCACGATCTACCAAGCCAGCCTGGTCCTCATTGCCGCGATCATGTGGCTTCCATGATCGGCAGGACAGACCCTAGGCGCGCCCAACGTCACGGCTGCCGAAGGTCGGGCAGCGACGCCCCTTCGTTGTCGGGCGACAATGCAACGCCGACCGAAGGCCTACAACGGACGTTCGCGCTGCTCAGGACATGAGCGTGGGGCGGACTGTAAATCCGTCGCGAAAGCCACAGAGGCTGGACGGGGGCCTTCTTCATGTGTCCGGCCCCCCGAATCCGGCCGGCCACGGCTGGTCATAAACAAATCGCGGTCAGGTCGGTCCGTCCGCGCTGCGTGGAGCTGCGGCTTCGGTCATGAGAAGCCTGAGCCAGGTGTCGGCCGGGAGGCGGACCGAGATGAGCGTCGCCGTGCTGGAGCACGTCGGTCCGTGGAATGAGACGGATTACCTCGCGCTCGGCGAAACGGTGGACCGGATCGAGCTGCTCGATGGGAGCCTGCTGGTGAGCCCCGCCCGGACGAAGCGCCATCGGCGTCTGTCCCGGCGGATCGCCAACGCTCTCGACGAGCCCGCTTCGGAGGCCGGCCTGGAGGTCTGGGAGGCGGTCAACGTCCGGCTGCATGCCGGCCGAATCGTCATCCCCGATCTGGTCGTAGCAGACACCGACGATGACGGCGCGACGACCGAGGCGTCCGAGGTCGTCCTGGTCGACGAGGTCGCCTCGCCGGGCAACGCGTCGGCGGATCGCCTGCTGAAGATGCAGCTGTACGCGGCCGCGCAGATCGCGTGGTACTTGCTGGTCGAGCAGGATTCGGATGCGGTGCTGTTGCGGCTGTACCGCCTGGAAGGCACGCACTACGTCGAGCACGCGTCAGCTACGAGCGGTGCCGTGCTTGCCTCGGACCGGCGCTGACCTGATGCAGCCCAGCCGGATCCGTGTGCTCTGTTGCGCAGACTGGATCTGTAATGCAAAGCTATCTTCATGGAAGATAAGCCGGAAAGTCCTCGCGAGCTGCTGGCCGCCATGCGCGCCCTGACGCGCCGGGTCCGTGTCGCCCAGCGCGGCACCTGGTTCCCGCTGCTGGTCTTCGCCATGGTCACGCTGGTCGCGATCCCCGTCTACCGGTACGTCCCCTACGTCGACGTCTTCGGCACCTGCCGATCCGGCCCGCAGGACAAGGTCTGCATGGCGCCCAACCCGGTCGAGCTCGGGTACTGGGTGGTCGCGCTGCTGCTCGCCTACGCGGCGATCGCGGCCTTCTACGTCAGGAAGTCCCGGCAGCGCGGCGTGGGCACCCCCATCCGCCCCTACGTCGTCGCCGGCGTCGCGTTGGCCATCGCGATGACGGCCGTGTCGATCTGGCTCACGTTCCACCCGATCCTTCCCCCGCCCGCCGACCCGTCCTCCACCGAGCCGGTGCGGATCGAGGCCGGGCCGGCCGTCTGGCTCGTGAACGGGCTGGCCAGTCCCCTGGCGGCGATCGGGCTGGCGCTGCTGGTGCTCGCCTGGGTCGAACGCTACTGGGCGCTGCTGGCGTACACCGTCGCCTACCTGGCGATCGGCATGGTGCAGGGCAACCAGGCCATCCGCTCGTCGTCGCCGTGGTTCTTCCTGCCATACCTGCTCGTCCCGGCGGTGGTACTGCTCCTGGGCGCTGCCGCCTTCGCCGTGTTCCGGCCGAGGCCCGAGGTTCGCGCGGGATGACCGACCATCCCGCCAACGGCCTCGACGACGTCGTCCACCAGCGCGTCCGGCTCGGCATCATGGCCATCGCCCACCAGGCCCGCCAGGTCGAGTTCGGCTTCCTCCGGACCACCCTGCAGCTGACCGCCGGCAACCTCGGGCAGCACCTGACCGTGCTGGAGAAGGCCGAGCTGATCCAGATCGAGAAGGGCTACGAGGGCAAGCGCCCGCGCACCTGGGTCACCCTCACCGCCGCCGGTCAGGCCGCCCTGCGCGACGAGATCGCCCACCTGAAGCAACTCATCCAGCAGGTCGAACAGGCGGAAACGCCGCCGACCGGCGACGGGTGAGCAGCCGCTAGAGGAGGCGGCCGATGCCGCCTCGTCTCGGGTCGCCGGCCGCGCCCGCGATCCCCACCGCGCTCACCCCGCCGAAGTAGTGGTCCAGCCCGTCCCACCGCTGGACCTTGTACCCCGCCTCCTGCAGCGCGTCGAGCTCGTCCTCGGGGTACCCGGGCTCGGCGTGCACCAGGTCGGAGACGACATGGAAGCGCGGCCGGCCGATGGCGGTCAGGGTGTCGTCGCCGTCCACCACGGTGTTGATCAGGGCGTGCAGCAGCGCCGTGCGGATGCGCGTGGCGCCGGCCGAGCCGATGGCCAGCAGCAGCGGCCCGCCGGGGGCGGTGACGACGGCCGGGCACATGCACGACGCCATGCGCTCGCCCGGCAGGGTGCCCGGCCGGATCAGCTCGCCCTCGCCGAGCATCGAGTTCAGGTGGATCCCGAGGCCGTCGAGCCACACGCCCGACCCGATCCCCAGCGTCAGCGTCACCACGCAGGCGTTGCCGTCGCCGTCGACGACCGAGATGTTGGTCGTGTCCCCGAGGCGCTGGGTGCCATAGGCGCGCAGCGCGTCGGCCATTGCCACGGCGCGCGGCGCGCGGGGCATGTCGACCAGGCCGGGCAGCGACCCCAGGGTCACGATGAAGTCGTTCAGGTCGGGGCGGGCCGAGACGGTCAGGCCGGCCAGCGGTGCCGACGCCACCGGCTGCGCCAGGACCCGGTACGCCGCCAGATCCGTCGGCGTCAGGATGCCGCCGCCCGCGGCGACCGTCGCGACCATCTGCCGGCCCACCTCGCCGGTGTAGAACGCCGCCGGGCCCGAGTCGGCCAGGATGGCCAGGGCGCGGTCCAGGCCCGGGTGATACAGGAGGTCCCCGCCCGACAGGAGGCGGCCGGTGGGGGCGTACACCTGGGCGCCGAGGCCCGGCAGCATCGCCGGGGCCAGGGCCGCCAGCGTCGAGGCGTGCGTCTGGGGCAGCAGCGTGCCCGAGCGGGCCAGGGACAGTGCGGGGGCCACGACCCGGGGCCAGGGCAGGCGGCCCCAGCGCGAGTGGATGGCGCCGGCGCCCGCCGGGACGCCGGGCACGCCCACGCTCGAGGCGCCGATCTCGTACCGCTGCGGAACCCCGCCGAACGCGATGGCGATCGGCTCCATCGGCGCCGCGGCGCGCGTCGCGTCCAGGCCCGGCACCGAGCAGAAGAAGTCGAGGCAGGTGATGGTCCCGGTCGCGGCGTCGTAGAACGTCGCGAAGCCGCCGCCCGCGATGCCGGTCAGCACGCTCTCGGCCACGCAGCCGGCCAGCATCGCGGCCACGGCGGCGTCGGCGGCCGAGCCGCCGTCCTCCAGCACCCGCAGGCCGACCTCGGTTGTCGCCGGATGTCCGGCCGCAACCCCTGCGGGGGATTTCCATGAGGAATTCTCGCGGTAGCATCCGTGGACCATGAACCACCCGTCGGAGTCACTGCCCGGTCGCGTGCGGGCGGGATACGCACTCGGCTCGCTCGTCACGGGTGCCTTCGGCACCGTGCCCGGTCTACTGCTTCTGCCCTATCTCACCGACACCCTCGGCGTCGCAGCCGGGGTGGCCGGGCTGCTCGTGCTGGCGCCGAAGGCATGGGACGTGCTGATCAACCCGGTTGCCGGGAGGATCTCCGATCGTACCCGCACGCGCTGGGGGGCCCGCCGGCCTTTTCTGCTCGGCGCCGGCCTCGCCGTGGCCGTTCTTTTCGCGGCGATCTTCGCGGCTCCGGTCAAGAGCGGCGTGTACGTCGCGCTGACGTTCCTCGCCACGGCCACCGCCTACGCGTTCTATCAGGTGCCGTACGTCGCGATGCCCGCCGAGATGACCGACGACTACACCGAGCGGACCCGCCTGATGACCTGGCGCGTCGCCCTGCTCGCGGTCGCCATCCTCGCATCGGGCGCGCTGGCCCCGGTGGTGACCAAGCAGTTCGGCGACGGGATCCCGGGCCATCGCGCCATGGGCGTCTTCGTGGCCGTCCTCATCGTCATCGGTACCCTGGGCAGCTTCTTCGGCACCCGCAAGGCGCCGACCGGCCGCATCCTGCAGAGCGAGGGCTCGCTGCGGGCCCAGCTCGCCACGGCCAGGAACAACAAGGCGTTCACCCGGCTGCTCATCTGCTTCATCGTCCAGGCCGCCGGGATCGCCACCATGCTCGCCGGGGTCAGCTACTTCGCCACGCAGATCCTCGAGGACCCGGACACGGGCTCCACCGTGCTCTTCGCCTGCTTCGTCGGCCCGGCCCTGCTCGTGATGCCCCTCTGGTCGCGGGTCGGGGCGAGGATCGGCAAGCTGCGCGCGTACGTCCTGTCGTCGGTGATCTTCGCGGCCGCCGCGGCCCTCATCGCGCTGGCGCCGGTGCTGCCCAACGCCGTGGTG
Organism: Dactylosporangium thailandense; assembly: GCF_059739745.1. Classification (NCBI taxonomy): domain Bacteria; kingdom Bacillati; phylum Actinomycetota; class Actinomycetes; order Micromonosporales; family Micromonosporaceae; genus Dactylosporangium; species Dactylosporangium thailandense. Next base: position 10,568,293 of record NZ_AP029195.1, on the reverse strand, counting down.
TACGTGGTCACCGGGCTCGTCGGCTGCGGCTACGCCGGCCAGCAGGTCTTCGGCCTGGCCATGCTCCCGGACTGCATCGCGTTCGACGCCGCGCGCACGGGCCGGCGCCAGGCCGGCGTGTTCACGGGGCTGTGGACGGCCGGCGAGACGTTCGGGCTGGCGCTCGGGCCCGGGATCTTCGCGCTGATCCTGGCGGCGTTCGGGTACGTCTCCAGCGACTCCGGCACCGCCGCGGCCCAGACGGACACCGCGAGGCTCGGGGTGCTGCTGGGCTTCACGGTCGTGCCGGCCATCGTCGTCGCATTGGCGTTGTTCACTCTGCGAGGCTATGACCTCGACGAAGAGCGACTGTCGCGGGAGGGTGAGGAACTTGAACGCACTGCCTGAGCGGGGCATCCCGGCCCGGGACGTGCTCGCGGAGCTCAAGGAGCTGCGCGAGCACGACCTGCCTACGCATGGCGGACGGCTGTTCGCCTACGTATACGACCCGGGGCTGGCCGGGCTCGACGACCTCGCGGCGGCCGCGCACGCGCTGGCCTCGCACGTCAACGGGCTCGACCCGACCGCGTTCCCCTCGCTGCTGGCGATGGAGAACGACCTGGTCGGGGCGGCCGCGCAGGTGCTCGGCGGCGACGAGCACACCGTCGGCAGCGTCACGTCCGGCGGCACCGAATCCCTGATTCTGGCCGTGAAGGCGGCCCGGGACGGGCGGCCCGAGATCGCGCGCCCGCGGCTGGTCATGCCGGCCACGGCCCACGCCGCGCTCGCCAAGGCCGCGTCCTACCTGCGCGTCGAGCTCGACACCGTGCCCGTCGACCCGGTGTCGCTGCGCGTGGACCCGGCGGCGGTCGCGGCCGCCATCACCCCGGAGACGGTGCTCGTGGCCTGCTCGGCGCCGTCGTACGCGCACGGGCTGATCGACCCCGTCGAGCCGATCGCGGCCGCCGCGCGGGCCGCCGGGGTGCGCTGCCACGTGGACGCGTGCTTCGGCGGCTGGACCCTGCCGTACCTGCGCCGGCTGGGCGAGCCCGTCCCGCCGTTCGACCTGTCGGTGCCGGGCGTCACCAGCATCTCCGTCGACCTGCACAAGTACGCCTACGCGCCCAAGGGCGTATCCGTCCTGCTGCACCGCGACGAGTCCCTACGCATGCCGCAGTACTTCGGGTACGCCGACTGGCCCGGGTACACCATGGTCAACCCGGTCATCTCCTCGACGCGCTCCGGCGGCCCGATCGCCGCGGCCTGGGCCACCCTGCGGCACATCGGCGACGACGGGTACCTGGCCCTGGCGGCGAAGACGCGGGACGCCACCCGGTCGATCGCGGACGCCATCGCCAGGATCGAGGACTTCTCCGTCGTACCGCGCGAGTCGACGGTCGTCGCCTTCATGTCCTCGGGCGTCGACCTGTTCGTGCTCGCCGACGAGCTCGCCGCGCGCGGCTGGCACACCCAGCCGCAGTTCCGGCACGGGGAGATGCCGGCGTCGGTGCACCTGACCGTCACCGCCGCCGTCGCGCCGCGGCTGGGCGAGTTCGAGGCCGACCTGGCCGCCGCGGTCGCCGCCGCCCGCGCGCACGGGCCGGTCGAGCTGCCCGACGGCGTGCTGGACCTGCTCGAGTCCGCCCCCGTCGAGCAGCTGGCCGCGGCCCTGGGGCTGGGCGAGGGCGGGGGCCTGCCGGAGCGCATGGCGGCCGTGAACTCGCTGCTGAACGCGGCGGCACCGGCAGTACGAGAGAAGCTGCTCGTCGCTTTTCTCAGTCTCCTGCAGCGACCTTCACGGCGGCCGTGAGCACGAGCTGGGCCAGCGCGGCGGGGACCAGCCCGAGCCAGCACAGGCGCTGGAGCTGGTCCTCGCGCAGCCGCGGGTAGGACACCCGCACCCAGATCACCACGAACGACACCGCGAACACCTTGATCAGCGTCCAGAGCCAGCCGAGCTCGGCGTCGAGGCCGAACGGGCCCCTCCAGCCGCCGAGGAACAGCACCGTGGTGAGGGCGGCGATGACGACGATCCCGACGTACTCGGCGAGCAGGAAGAAGGCGAACCGCAGGCCGGTGTACTCCGTCATGTAGCCGAACACCAGCTCGGAGTCGGCGATCGGCATGTCGAACGGCGGGCGGCGGATCTCGGCGAGCCCGGCGGTGAAGAAGACGAGCATCGCCGGCAGCTGCCACAGCAACCACCAGGGCCGCCAGGCCTCGACGATGCCGGACAGCGACAGGGTGCCCGCGGCCATGGCGACCGACAGCGCGCTCAGGATGAACGGCAGCTCGTACCCGAGCAGCTGGGCCGCGGCCCGGAGCCCGCCCAGCAGCGCATACTTGTTCGCCGACGACCACGCCGCCATGAGCACGGCGACCACGCCGACGCCGACCACCGCGAGCACGAAGAAGAGCCCGATGTCGAGCTTCTGCGCGACCAGCCCGTTCGGGCCGAGCGGGATGACGAGCAGGACGGCGAGGTACGGCAGCAGCGCGATCACCGGCGCGAGGCGGAACACCGCCCGGTCGGCCGCCCGCGGGGTGATGTCCTCCTTCTGCACGAACTTCACGCCGTCGGCGACGAGCTGCGCCCAGCCGTGGAACGCGCCCGCGTACATGGGCCCGAGCCGGCCCTGCATGTGCGCCATGACCTTGTGCTCGGCCTGGCCGACGATGAGCGGCAGGGTGAGGAACGCGATGACGACCCCGACAACGCGGATCGCGACATCCAGCCAGATCGGCATTATTTCGGCCACTCTTTGGGATCCGGGACCCCGGGCGGCCGCATCGGGGCGCGCTTGCTCACCGTGTGTTCGCTCTCGCCGGGCTCCTTGGCGCCGGGCCAGGGCTTGGCGACCCGGGAGGCGAGCACGAACTCCTTGCGCAGCGGGTGGCCCTCGAACTCGTCGGGCAGCAGCAGCGGCTTGAGCTCGCCGTGCCCGGTGAACCCGATCCCGAACATCTCGTGCGTCTCCCGCTCGTGCCAGGCCGCGCCCGGGTAGATGCCGACGATGCTGTCGATGGCCGGCGCCGAGCGGGGGATCTCGGCCCGGATCAGGACGCCCTGCTTCTGCGTGGTCGACCAGAGGTGCACGACGATCGTGAACCCGCCGGGCAGCTCGTCGACGGCCGAGAGCCAGTCGAAGAAGTCGAAGCCCTCGTCCCTGGCCGTCGCGATCGCCTCGGCCCAGGTGCCGGCGGGGACGTCGTAGGTCGGGCGGGCGAACCGGCCGCCGCCGCTCTCGGAGAGCTCGCCCTTCACGGCTTCACCGGCGGGGCCATGAGCGCCTTGACGTCCGGCCGCGGGGTGCCGCCGAGCCCGGCCTGCTCACCCGCGATCTTCTCCTGCAGGCGCATGATCCCGTGCAGGAGCGCCTCGGGCCGCGGCGGGCATCCCGGCACGTACACGTCCACGGGGATGATCTGGTCGACGCCCTTCGTCACCGAATACGAGTCCCAGTAGGGCCCGCCGCAGTTGGAGCAGGCGCCGAAGCTGATGACGTACTTCGGCTCGGGCATCTGGTCGTAGAGCCGCTTGACCGCGGGCGCCATCTTGTCGGTGACGGTGCCCGAGACGACCATGAGGTCGGCCTGCCGCGGCCCGTGGGCGAACGGGATCACGCCCAGCCGCATGAAGTCGTGCCGCCCCATGGAGGTGGCGATGAACTCGATGGCGCAGCAGGCGAGCCCGAAGTTGAACACCCACAGGGAGTATCGCCGCCCCCAGTTGAGCACGAACTTGATCGGCTCACCCAGCACTCCGGACATGGCGACAGCCTACTCGCGGGGGCTACAGCAGCACGAGGTCGTCGCGGTGGACGACCTCGCGCTCGTACGCCGGTCCCAGCTCCGCCGCCAGGTCCCCCGTCGAGCGCCCCAGCAGCGGCGGCAGCTCGGTCGCGTCGTAGTTCACCAGCCCGCGAGCCACGGGAATCCCCCCGCCGTCCACGAGGTCGACCGGATCACCCGCGGCGAACCGCCCGTCCACGGCGGTGATCCCGGCCGGCAGCAGGGACGCGTGCCCGCCCACGACCGCGCGCACGGCCCCCGCGTCGAGATGCAGCCGCCCCCGGGGGCTGGTCGCGTGCGCGAGCCAGAACAGCCGGGCCTGCGGCCGCTCCCGCTGCCGGTGGAACAGCGTCCCGACGGCCTGCCCGGTGAGCACGGCGGAGGCCTGCGGCGCCGACGCCAGCACGACGGGGATGCCGCTCGTGGTGGCGATCCGCGCGGCCTCGACCTTGGTGACCATCCCGCCCGTGCCGACGCCGGCCTTGCCCGGCCGGCGGACGTCCACGCCGTCCAGGTCGGCGAACGTGCGCACGTCCGTGATGGCCGCGGACGTGGGCAGCCGTGGGTCACCCGTGTACAGGCCGTCCACGTCGGACAGTAGGACGAGCAGATCGGCGTGGACCAGCGCGGCGACGAGCGCCGCGAGCCGGTCGTTGTCGCCGAAGCGGATCTCCTGGGTCGCGACCGTGTCGTTCTCGTTCACGATCGGGATCGCCTTCAGGTCCAGCAGGCGCCGCAAGGTGCGGTAGGCATTGCGGTAGTGGGCCCGGCGCGTCACGTCGTCGACGGTCAGCAGGACCTGCCCGACCACGCGCCCGTGCCGGGCGAAGGCGTCGTTGTACGCCCGCATGAGCAGCCCCTGCCCCACGCTGGCCGCGGCCTGCTGGGTCGCCAGGTCGCGCGGTCGCCGGGGGAGCCCCAGCGGGGCCAGCCCGGCCGCGATGGCGCCCGACGAGACGAGCACGACCTCGGCCGGAGTCGTGGCCAGCGCCTCGACCAGCGCGTCGACCCGCGCCTCGTCGAGCCCTCCGGCCGCGGTGGTCAACGACGACGACCCGACCTTGACGACGATCCGCCGAGCCTCGGTGACCTGTTCACGCACGCCGCTAATCTTGCCGCGTGCGTCCCGCCACGGCGCGGTAGGTTCCCATATCGTGGCGGACGAGGAGTACACCGAGCTGGTCCTGTCGCTCGTGGAGCGCATCCCGCCGGGGCGCGTCATGTCGTACGGCGCGATCGCCGAATACCTCGGCCAGGGCGGACCGCGCCAGGTCGGGAGCGTGATGTCCCACTACGGCGGCCCGGTGCCCTGGCACCGCGTCGTGGCCGCGAACGGCCGGCTGGTGCCCGGCCACGAGCAGGAGGCGCTGCGCCGGCACCGCAGCGAGGGCACACCGCTGCGCGGGGACAAGGTGGACATGCGCCGTGCCCCGTGGTGGCCCGACTCCGGCTGAGCCGCTCAGCGCTCAGGCCGCGCGGGCGGCGCCGTGGGCCGTGACCGCGGTCAGGCCGCCGTCCACCGCCAGGGTGGCACCGTGGATGTGTGCGGCCTCGTCCGAGGCCAGGAACACCGCGGCCGACGCGATCTCCGCCGGGCTGGACAGCCGCCGGCTCGGGACGGTGGCGACGATGCGCTCGAGGTGCGGCCGAATCGGCGTGGACCACTCCACATCCGTGGGGCCGGGGGCGATGGTGTTCACCCGGATGCCGTGCGGGCCGAACTCCGCCGCCCACGCGGCCGTGAGGGCGTGCAGGGCCGCCTTGCTCGCGCTGTAGAGGGCGCTGCCGGGCATGCCCGTGAGCGCGTTGATCGAGCCGATGTTCACGATCGCGCCCGAGCCGCGGGCCCGCATCTTCGGCACGAGGGCGGCGGTGAGCAGGTAGGGCGCCTTGACGTTCGTGGCCAGGGCCGCGTCCACCACGTCCTCGGGCGTGTCGGTGGTCGAGCGGCCGCCGACCAGGTAGGCGGCGTTGTTCACCAGGATGTCCACGTCGCCGGCCCGGGCCGCGAACTCCTCGATCGCCTCCCGGCCGGCGGCGAGGTCGACGGGCAGGAAGCGCGCGCGGCCGCCGATCGCCGCGGCCACCTCGGCGCCGAGGTCGGCCCGGCGGCCGCTGACGATGACATCGGCGCCCTCGGCCGCGAAACGCTCGGCGATCGCGCGGCCGATGCCGCTCGTCGAGCCGGTGATGAGGGCGGTGCGGTGGGCGAGTCGGCTCATGGCGTACAACTCCTGAATGGACTAGACGGTCCAGCCAATCTAGCAGCGTCTGGACCGATCGGTCCACAAGGCTAGGATGTGCTTGTGAGCACGTCGCTGACGCGGAAGGGGGCCGCGACCCGGGAGCGCATCGTGGCCGGCGCGGCGGCGCTCCTGCGCGAGCGCGGGGTCGACGAGGTGTCGCTCGACGACGTCCGGGCCGCGACCGCCACGAGCAAGAGCCAGCTCTTCCACTACTTCCCGGACGGGCGCGCCGGACTCCTGCTGGCCGTCGCGCAGCATGAGGCTTCGGCGGTACTGCGCGACCAGGAGCCCCACCTCACCTCCCTCGGCCCTCCGGAGTCCTGGGCGGCCTGGCGGGACGCGGTGATCGAGCGCTACGAGGCGCAGGGCACGCGGTGCCCCTTGGCGGCCCTGACGCGCCAGCTGGCCCCGACGAACCCCGAGGTGCGGCCGATCGTGTCGGACCTGCTCGAAACCTGGCGAACGCGACTCACCGAGGGCGCCCGCCGGGCCGGCGTCCCCGACCCGGAGCGGTCGGGGCTGGTCATCCTAGCGGCGGTCCAGGGTGGTGTCGGCATCCTGCTGGCGACCGGGGACTCGACGGCGCTGCGAGTGGCCCTGGACGCGGCCCTGGCCGAGGTCAGCAACGCAAAAGGGCCCGTCGATGACGGGCCCTTCAGACTTGCCGGTGGCGGGTAGAGGATTCGAACCTCTGTAGCTTTCGCGACGGATTTGCAGTCCGCTCCCCCGTCAGCGGAGGGCGCGGATGGCCTGCAGCGTGGTGTGGACGTTGAACTGGTCCCCGTCGTCGCTGGTCCAGGCGCCGTCGCTGCGCTGGGTCTCCAGCAGCCGCTTGCGCGCCGCGCCCAGCAGCCAGTCCTCCGTCGACAGCCCGATGCGCCGCAGCGACGAGAACAACCAGGCCGTGTCCGCGGCCGTCATGGTCGGGACGCGGTCGGCCAGAGCGACCTGGATCTGCGCCGACTCGTAGAACCAGCCGAGGTGGTACAGCACCGCGCACCCCAGCCAGCCGGTGACGAGGAACGAGGGCCAGGAGCCGTCGGGGCGCAGCGAGGCGCGGAAGGCCTCCGCGGCGCGGGCGATCCGGGCGGCGTGCTCGTCCTCGTCGCCGGGGGCGGGGCCGCCGATGACCAGCCAGTACGCGGAGCTGCAGGTGAGGAACAGGCGGGCCTCGTCGTCGCCCGGCTGGGCCCACGGAGGAGCGACGCCGGCCAGGGACTCGTCCTCTTCCCACATGCCGTCCGGGCGCTGGCTGTGCGCCAGCCAGGACAGGGCACGGCGGGCCGCGGGGCGGTTGATCGCGCCGAGGTCGTCGAGCTCGGCCAGGCGGAAGCAGGTGGCGTCGATCGAGGCCACGTGGGCGCCGAAGTACGCGGGCCAGCCGCCCGTCGACGCCTGGCCGGTCTCGGCCCGGTCCAGGACGTCCGCCGTCGGGGGCTGGCCGGTGCGCAGCCAGGCGAGGCGGGCTCGGTCCACGGCGTCGCCGTGGGCGACTACGTAGCCGATCGCGGCGTCAAGGTCCACCATGGCCGTAGGCTACCGCCCGCCCGGCTCGCCTTACACGGGTGAGCCGGGCGGGGAACATCACGACCTGGAGAACTAGTAGATCGGTAGCGACGGGTCGACGGTCTTCACCCAGGAGACCACCCCACCCTGCACGTGGACGGCGTCCTTGAAGCCCGCGGCCTTCACCGCGGCCAGGGCCTCGGCGGAGCGGACGCCGCTCTTGCAGTACAGGACGATCTGCTTGTCCTGAGGGAGGTCGGACAGGGCGTTGCCGTTGAGGATCTCGCCCTTGGGGACGAGCCGGGCGCCGGGGACTCGGACGATCTCCCACTCGGCCGGCTCACGCACGTCGATGAGGTCCATCGGCTTGCCGGAGTCCTGCCACTCCTTGAGCTCCGTCGCGGTGATCGTGGAGCCGAGGGTCGCGGCCTGGGCCTCGTCCGACACGGCGCCGCAGAAGTCGTCGTAGTCGATGAGGCCGGTCACGGTCGGGTTCTCGCCGCAGATCGCGCAGTTCGGGTCCTTGCGCAGCTTGATCTTGCGGTACGACATCTCGAGGGCGTCGTAGACCATCAGGCGGCCCAGCAGCGTGTCGCCGACGCCGGTGAGGAGCTTGATGGCCTCGGTCACCTGGATCGCGCCGATCGAGGCGCACAGGACGCCGAGGACGCCGCCCTCGGCGCACGACGGGACCATCCCGGGCGGGGGCGGCTCCGGGTAGAGGCAGCGGTAGCAGGGGCCGTGCTCGGCCCAGAAGACCGACGCCTGGCCGTCGAAGCGGTAGATCGAGCCCCACACGTAGGGCTTGCCGAGCAGCACCGCGGCGTCGTTGACCATGTACCGCGTCGCGAAGTTGTCGGTGCCGTCGATGATGAGGTCGTACTGCGCGAAGATCTCCATCACGTTGTCGTTGCTGAGCGCCTCGTTGTGCAGCACGACGTTGACGTACGGATTGATCTCCAGCACCGAGTCCCGCGCCGACTCGGCCTTGGGGCGGCCGATGTCGGACTGGCCGTGGATGATCTGGCGCTGCAGGTTCGACTCGTCGACCGTGTCGAACTCGACGATGCCGAGCGTGCCGACCCCGGCCGCCGCGAGGTACATGAGCGCCGGCGAGCCCAGGCCGCCCGCGCCCACACAGAGCACCTTCGCGTTCTTGAGTCGTTTCTGCCCGGCCACCCCGACGTCGGGAATGATCAGATGGCGTGAGTAGCGGCGGACCTCGTCCACCGACAGGTCGGTGGCGGGCTCGACCAGAGGAGGCAGCGACATGGTTCTCATTCTGCCCCGCGAGACCGCCGAACCCGAGTGAGCTACGGCACTTCAGGCCCTGTGTACAGCTGACCGTCCACGAAGGGCCACGAGTTGGCGACGCAGCCCTTGAGGCCGTACGTCTGCTGCATCATGACCGGCGCGGGCCTCCCGGCGGCCGGGCACGCCTCGTGCCCGTGGCCGAGCTCGTGCCCGGTCTCGTGGTTGACGACGTAGGTCCGGTAGTCCTCGACCGGCGCGCCGTAGTCCGGGATGGCCGTGTTCCAGCGGGCCAGGTTGATGATGACCTTGCCGGTGATGCGGCAGGAGCTGTACCCGTCCGTGTGCAGCCCCGCCGTGCCGCACATCGCCTCGGACGTGACCGGCGTGGCGAGGAACACGGTGAAGTCGGCGGCGCCCTCGCCCTTGACGCGCTGCAGCCGCAGCTGGCCGGTCGCGGTCCAGCCGCGCGGGTCGGCAAAGGTCTTCTCGACGGCCGCGGCGAAGTCGTCGGCCTTCAGCTCGGCGCCGTTCTCGACGGCGACGCGGTACTTCTTCACCGCCCCGCCCGCCCCCACCACGGCCCCGTCGGTCGTCGCGTAGGAGAAGGTGCCGTCGCCCTTGGCCGCGCCGGCCTCGGGCGGCGGGCTGGCCGGCTGCGAGGGCGGCGCCATCATCGGCGCCTCGTGACGCGAGGCCGTCTTCGGCGCGGGCTCGGGATCGTCGGCGAAGAACAACTGCCGGGTCAGGCCGAGCGCGGCGAGCACGCCGGCCCCGGCCATCAGCCCGGCGATCAGGTACCGCCGCCGGCGGGCCTCCATCCGGCGGCGATGGCGATGGGCGCGCACGACCTCGCGGGCGGCCGTCGGGTCGCTCGGCAGGGGAACCGGCTCCCGCCGGCGGTCAGAGAACAGCCGGCTCACCATCGATGCTCAGCTTGCCATGCGCACCCGGGTCACGCGCGCGCGGACCGCCTCCTGCACCCGTTCCGCAACCGGGTTCGCGACCTCGTCGACGAGGCCGAAAACAGCCCGGGCGACGGTGCGTGGAACTTCCATCTGGGCGACGTGCCCGACGCCCTCGAGCATCATCAGCCGGCTGTCCGGGATGAGCTGGGCCACCTGCGGAGCCGTGCGGATGTCCACCAGCTTGTCCTGGCGCCCGGCGATGACCAGGGTGGGCGCGGTGATCCTCGCGGCCGCGCGCCAGATGGATCCCTCTCCCGGCAGGTACGCCCGCAGGAAGCTGCTCACCAGGCCGCGCAGGCTGCCGACGTACGCCTCGGCGTACCACGGCACCTGATGGCGCAGGCGAGCCTCCTCGATGGCCTCCAGGCGGCGCTGCTCCGGATAGCGGGTCGGGTCGGCGTAGCAGGAGTCGATGACCATGTCCGCCAGCGCCTCGGGCTCCATGGACGCCATGTGGCGCGCGGCGAGCCGGGCCGCGTTGGGCAGCAGGAGCAGCGGCACCACGCGGCCCTGCAGGGAGCGGCGCGGGTCGAGGAACGGCATCGCCGGGGAGATCAGCGTGAGCGAGCGCACGAGTTCGGGGCGGCGCGCGGCGGCCTTGACGATGGCGGCGCCGCCCATCGAGTTGCCGAACAGGTGGACCGGGCCGCGGTCGCTGTGCTCGATCCAGCGGATGACGTGGTCCGCCATCGCGTCGAGGGTGTAGCTGCGGGCGCGGCCGCTGTACCCGAATCCGGGAAGGTCGATCGCCTGGCCGTCGAGCGCGGGGCCGTCCTCGCGGGCGGCCAGGATGCCGGCCAGGTCGGTCCAGTTGGTCGAGGAGCCGCCGAGGCCGTGCACGTAGACGGCGGGCTCCGCGGTCGCGCTCAGCGCCGGGGTGTCGCGGACATACGCCACCGATCCGTCGAGCTCGACCTCTCGTCCCGGCCACCGCTCCGGCAACCGCGCGGGTGACGGGACCGTGAACTCCGGGACAAGAGTGGCTCGCTTCATGACCCAAGTGTGCCCCGCATTCCCGGCCTACGGCAGCAGAGCCTCCAAACGCCGGTTCACGGCGGCCAATGTCGCGCGCACGACCGCCTGGCGGGAGTCGCCGTCCGCCGACACCACCGCCGAGCCCGTGAGCTGCTCCACAAAGCCGTCGTACATCAGCAGCAGCACGACGACCGCCACCTCGCACCCGCCGAGCGCGACGACCGCGGCGTGCTCGATGTAACAGCGCGCGCGGACGGAGGCGTCGGTGTCGATCAGCAACTGGTCGACGGCGGAGGCGGCGGCCAGGGCGGCCAGCTTCAGCATGTAGCCGTCGAAGTTCGGGCCGCTCGCCACGCCGACGGCCGGCTGGTTGTCGGCGGTCAGGCGCACCTCGACGGTCGCGTCGATGCCCTGCGTGTTGACGTCCACCGACTCGATGACGACCCGCGGCGAGACGATCGCGCCCGGGTTCGGCAGGAGCGCGGGCGCCTTCTTCTCGGCGCTCTCGACGGTCGCGGCGGGCTTGCGCCCCCCGCTGCTCACCGGCCGGCGACGGCGGGCCTCGCGGCCGTAGCCCGGCAGAGCGCTGTGTGGCGAGTTGCGCGCGACGGTCGCCGGCGGCCGTGGGGTGGGCACCGGCGCGGAGACGGGCGCCTCGGAGGCGAACGCGACCGGCTCCGGCATGCCGTCGGGCAGCAGCGGGTTCTGCTCGGCCGACAGGCCCATCGTGTCGTTGAGCATGCGCGCGACGATCCGGCTGACCTGCCCGGCATCGGCCTCGTCGGCGAGCTCCAGGCGCAGGGTGTGCAGGCCGTCGGCGTTCTTGCGCAGGCTGGCCCGGGACACGCCGGTGACCGTCTGCACGGCCCGCAGGACGCTCTGCACGTCGAAGCCGTCGGGGCGGGCGTCCGGGTCGCCGGGCTCGCCGTCCTCGTCCTCGCGCAGGTAGTTGGTGATCCGCGTGAGCTCGGGCGCGCCGACCGCGGCGGTCGGCGGCTCCCCGGCCGGCACCGGCGGGACGTCGGGCTCGGAGGGCACCCGCTGGGGCAGCTCCAGCGGCTCGTAGGCCGGCTGACGCATGTCGTCGGCGAACGTCGGCATCACCGGCTCGGCGGGCGCCATCGTGGTGGCCGAGCCGAGCAGGACGGGCGGCAGCGGCCCGACGAGCGGATCGTCCTCCGGGACGCGCTGGGTGGGCACCTGCTGGGGCTGAACGGGGGCCGGCGGCGGCGCCGACTCGGCCGGGGCGGGCGGGTGCTGGCTCGGGGCGGCCCAGTCGAACTCGGGCTGGGCGGGCTCGGGGGCCCAGTGGCGCTGCTCCTGGGGCTGATACTGCCCACCCTGGTAGCCCCAGTGGTCGTGGACCTGCGCCTGCGCCTGCTGCTCCGCGACGCGATCGAGCGCGGACTGCGGCTGCTCGTAGGTGGCGTTGTCGTAGGCCTGGGTCTCGTAGGCCTTGGTCTCGTAGGCCGCGGGCAGCTCACGGCTCGGCCGCTCGTACTCGTAGGGCTGCTGGCCGTAGGACGGCTGGGCGGAGATCGGTCGGCGCACCTCACCCGTGTGCTCCGTTGACAGGGCTCCGTAAACCGTGCCGGGCGCGGGCGGCGGCGGAACGCTCTTGGTCTCGCCGGTCGGGCTCGAGGTCGGCCAGCCCTGCCCGTCGGGGCCGTAGTGCCCGTAGTGCAGCGTCGAGGTGGGCGGCTGGACCGGCGGCGGGGCGGAGACCGGCGGGCTCATCGGGGCCAGCATGTCGGAATACGGACTGCGCACCTCGGCCCGGCCGCGCGGACCGGCGCCGTTGACCCCATTGGCCCCATTGGTGCCGTTTGCGCCATTCGTGCCGTGCCCATTCGGCGAGCCGTTCGCGCCATTGACGTTGACGCCGTTCGACCCGAGGCCATGACCGCCGTTGATGCCGGAAATGTTGAACGCGCCCGTCACCTGGGCCCGCCCGGCGATCGCGCCGGTGGCCGGCTCGCGCCACGCCGAGACGATCGCCTCGAGCGCGTCGTCGGTCGGCGTCTGGCCGTTGACCTGCCCGTTCGGGTATGCGGCACGATCACGACCCAGGCCCGGACTCGGGCCAAGGCTGCCACCAGGGTATGCACCGCCCGCGTCCGGGCTACCGGCTTGCCCCGTTTCGTCCACCGCACGCTCCTCCGTCGCCCCTAGGTGAGGCTACCGTGTGGGTTGAAAGGGGGTAAGTTGCAATCTCGACCCAAATCCGGATGGTGAACATGACCTCGGCGATGAGCGGCACGCAGTCGGCCGGTCGGCCCGTGCGGCTGCCCCGGTCGGCCCGGCGAAAGCAACTGCTCGCCGCGGCACAGCAGGTGTTCGTGGCCCAGGGATACCACGCCGCGGCGATGGACGACATCGCGGAGCGAGCGGGCGTTTCGAAGCCGGTCTTGTATCAACATTTCCCGGGCAAGTTGGAGCTGTACCTCGCCCTGCTCGACACCCACTGCGACGCGATGGTCTCGCGGGTGCGCTCGGCGATGGAGGCGACCACGGACAACAAGGACCGCGTGCGGGGCGCGATCCAGGCGTATTTCGACTTCATCGACCACGAGAGTGAAGCCTTTCGGCTGGTCTTCGAGTCCGACCTGCGCAACGACCCCGCCGTGCGCGAGCGCGTGGACCGCGTCGAGACCGGCTGCATCGCGGCCATCACCGACACGATCATGTCCGACACCGGAGTGAGCCGCGCCCGCGCCGAGCTCCTCGCGTCGGGGCTGGTCGGCGCGGCCGAGATCGCGGCGCGCTTCTGGCTGGCCGGCGGCCGCCAGGTGGAGAAGGCCGAGGCGGAGACCCTGCTGACCACATTGTCGTGGCGCGGCATCGCGAGCTTCCCCTTGCACGGCGAACACGCCTGATCGCGTTAATCTTCAACCACACTGGGTGCGCGGGCCTGAGCACGGTCGCGCCCGATCAAGGAGGAAGACGTGGAGGTCAAGATCGGCGTGCAGTACGCGCCTCGGGAGCTGGTGCTGGAAAGCACGCAGTCGCCGGCCGAGGTCGAGTCTGCAGTCACCGACGCGATCAACGGTGGCGATAAAGGTGTTCTGTCCCTGGTCGACGACAAGGGCCGCCGGGTGATCGTGCCTGTCGGCAAGCTGGCCTACGTGGAGATCGCCGAGTCGTCGCCGCGGCCGGTCGGGTTCTCGGCTGCGCGCTGAGAACCGGCGCTGAACGTTAGAGGGCTCCCGGGTTCGGGGGCCCTTTTTCGTTTGCCTTGGTTGGGCGAAATGTCGGGCGCTCCGCGCCGCGACATTTCGGACTTATACCCCGACGACCGACATATCGAGCCAACCGCCGGCTAGTTGTTCAGCCCCACGGCGCTCATGCGCGCGGTGTGAGCCGAGGTCAGGCGCTTCAGCAGGGCCGGAACATCGGTGCCGTGCACAGCCAGCAGCGTCCCGAGCGACGGCCGCTCGGCGGCCACCCGCAGCGACTGGGAGATCGCCTCACCGACCAGGCGGCGGGCCCACATCGAGAGGCGATTGGCCACCTTCGGGTCGATCGCGATCGCGGCCCGCAGCTCGTCGGCGGCGAAGTCGGCGTGGCGCGAGTCGTGCAGGACGTCGAGGATGAGGTCGCGGTCGGGGTCCTCGAGCACGGCGGCGACCTCGCGGGTGAAGTCGTCCGCGATGCCGTCGCCGACGTAGGCCTTGGTCAGGCCCTCGAGCCAGTCCTTGGGCTCGGTCTGCTCGTGGTAGTCCGACAGCGCGCGGACGTAGGGGGCCATCGCCGCCTCGGGGTCGGTGCCCAGCTCGGCGAGGCGGTCGGCCAGACGGCGGTAGTTGACGATCTCACGGGCCGCCATCTCGCTGAGCACGGCGCGACGGTGCAGGTCGGGGGCCAGGCGGGCGTCGGCGGCCATGCGGTCGAAGGCGACCAGCTCGCCGTACGCGAGCATGCCCAGCAGATCGACGACCGCCTCGGCCGCGGGGCCGGTTGCTTCGCCGGACCGGACGGCCGGGGTGACATCGGACACGTCGGCACAGTACCGCGCCGAAACGTCTGACGGGCGGCACGCAGTGTTGTGAGCGGATCCGTCATGGTGTCGGTACAATGGCGGAAATAGGCCCGGGCGGACCCTAGCCCAGGCAGACCGGCGCTTGTAGCCCGCGACCGCAGTCAAACGGTCGCGTGTGGCCCGCGCCCCACACAGATCGAGCGCACCCGGCAGTTCAGGGGCGCTCCCGCGAGAGAGACACCCCGAGCACAACATGACGATCGACAACACTGAGGCCGCCGAGACGGTGGCCCCCCGCGCGCCTGTGCGCGCCGACTCACCATCATTCGCCGACCTGGGCGCGCGGCCCGAGACCGTGGCCGCGCTCGAGGCGGTCGGCATCACCCGCGCCTTCGCGATCCAGGAATACGCCGTGCCCATCGCTTTGCGGGGCACCGACCTGATCGGGCAGGCGCCGACCGGCACCGGCAAGACCCTCGGGTTCGGCGTACCGCTGCTGGACCGCGTCACCGCCCCCGGCGAGGGCGCCGACGGGCTGCCCCAGGCGCTCGTCGTCGTGCCGACCCGCGAGCTGGGGCTCCAGGTCGCCCGCGACATCGCGGCGGCCGGCAAGACCCGCGGCGTGCGGGTGTTGCCGCTGTACGGCGGGGTGGCCTACGAGCCGCAGGTCGAGGCGCTGCGCAACGGCGTCGAGATCGTGGTCGGCACCCCCGGCCGCCTGCTCGACCTGGCCAAGGGCAAGCACCTGCGCCTGCACGCCGTGCGCGCGCTGGTGCTCGACGAGGCCGACCGCATGCTCGACCTCGGCTTCCTCGACGACGTCGAGCGCATCCTGACGCTGCTGCCGGAGGAGCGCCAGACGATGCTCTTCTCGGCCACGATGCCCGACCCGATCGTGACTCTGGCGCGGCGGTTCCTGCGCCAGCCGATGACGATCCACGCGCACCACGACGCGAACACCGGCCCGTCGCCGCTGACGAAGCAGTTCGTCTACCGCACGCACCCGCTCAACAAGATCGAGATCGTGGCACGGGTGCTGCAGGCGACCGACCGCGGGCTCACAATGATCTTCTGCCGCACCAAGCGGGCCGCCGACCGTGTCGCCGAGGACCTGGACTTCCGCGGCTTCGCGGCCGCGGCCGTGCACGGCGACCTGGGGCAGGGCGCCCGCGAACGGGCCCTGCGCGCGTTCCGGGCCGGCAAGATCGACGTCCTGGTCGCGACCGACGTGGCCGCCCGCGGCCTGGACGTCTCGGGCGTCACGCACGTGATCAACTACGACTGCCCGGAAGACCCGGACACGTACACCCACCGCATCGGCCGCACCGGCCGGGCCGGCGCGACCGGCGTCGCGGTGACGTTCGTGGACTGGGAGGACATGCCCCGCTGGCGGATCATCGACAAGAGCCTGGGCATGGAGCTGCCGGAGCCGCCGGAGACCTACCACACCTCGGCGCACCTGCTCAGCGACATCGGCATCCCCGAGGGCACCACCGGCTCCCTGCCGACGGCCGACCGCAAGCGGGCGGGCCTGTCGGCGGAGAAGCTGGAGGACATCGAGGGCAAGCCGCGCGGACGGGCCGCGCGGACGGGCCGCGGACGTTCGCGGTCGTCCGCTCCGGCCGCCACGGCCACCGAGACCGCCGACCCGACCGAGCCGCGCCGTCCGCGCCGCCGCCGGCGCCGGGGCGAGGTGGACGCGGCCGAGCACGCCGAGTCGTCGGCCGCGGTGGCCTCCGCCACCGCGACTGAGGACGGTTCGGCCGTGGCCGTGACCTCGGACGAGGGCGGAGCCGGGCGCGCTCGGCGCCGCCGGCGCCGGGGCGGTCGCGGGCGAGGCGGAAGCGGCGAGGGCGACAGCGCCGCGGAGTAGGAAAAGACGATCAAGAGGGCGGGTCCGTATGGGCCCGCCCTTTTGCATGGCTCGGGTCCGCGTCAGCGGCGAACCGCTGCTCCCGCCAGGAATCCCGGCCTTCGCGGTGGCAAGAGCCGGGCCGGCGCGCTCGTCGCCGACCTCCCCCGAACAGCGAGTCACTCGGCCCCGGCCACCCGACGCGCCGCCGTGAAGGATCGCGCGGCAGACATCGTCACAGCTCGCGTCGCCAGACTCCCCCTGAACACCGAGTCACTCAGGCACCGTCGCGGCCCGCGTCAGGGCGGGGTCCGCTCCGGATCGCGGCCCGCGTCGGGGCGAAAAGCCGTCCGGCGGAGTCCGCCCCGAGACCGTGGCCCGCGTCGGGGGGCGGCGTGGCCGTGCCCGGACCGCGCTCGGGAAACAGCGAACTGACGGCCAGCGGCCCCGCACGGCCCGGGTCGGACGGCGCTCGCGAAGCAGCGAAGCGGCGGGCCACCGTGGCCACGATCGGCACCCCGCCCGCGAAGCAGCGAAGCGAGGCCCACAGCCGAACGGCGCCCGCGAACCAGCGAACCGGCGGGCCGCATCGGGCGAAAAGCCGTCCCGCGGAGTCCGCCCCGAGACCGTGGCCCGCGACGGGGGCCAGCGTGGCGGTGCCTGGACCGCGCTCGGGAAACAGCGAACTGACGGCCCAGCGGCCCCGCACGACCCCGGGCCGGACGGCGCACGCGAAGCAGTGAACCGGCAGGTCGGCGTGGCCCCGCGGGGCTGTGGCCGGGCCGTGGTCGTGCGGTGGCGAACCGGCGCGGGGCGGCCGCGGCCTTGCGGGGGCTCAGCCGGGGCTGGACGCGACGTCGTGTTGGTGTGCGGAGGGTCAGGCGGTCAGGGCCAGGGCGAACGGCAGCACCGACCGGGCGCCGGCCAGGCGTAGGGAGCGCGTGGCCAGGGCCATGGTCCAGCCGCTGTCGACCAGGTCGTCGACCAGGAGGATTGGGCCGTCCGTTGCGCGCACCGCCTCGGCCAGCTGGGGCGGGATGTCGAAGACGCCGTGCAGGGCTCGCACGCGTTGGGCGCTGTTCGTCCGCGAGGCCGTGTCCGAGGACAGGGCGGCGGGGATGGTGCCGAGCAGGGGGAGGCGGCCGACCTCGGCGATTCGGGCGCCCAGGGACGAGACGAGGGCGGGGGCGTGCTGGGAGCCGAGCACCACGACGCCGGCCGGGCGTTGTTCCCACCTCGCGTCGCCCTTGGCCCACTCGGCGAGGGTGGCCACGACGCCGTTGAAGAGCTCGTCCGGCAGCGGGGCGTCGGGGCCGTTCAGGACGGTCCGCAGGCGTTCGCCCCAGCCGAGGTCGCTCAGGCGGCCGATCGCGCGGCCCGGCAGCGACTGCTCGGCGGGCGGGATCTTGCCGCTGAGCGGCACGCCCACGGCCGGCAGGCCCGTCGGCCACAGCTTGCGCGGCGCGATCTCGACGCCGACTCGGCCGAGGTGGGCCCGGGCGGCCTCCAGGGCCTCGGGGGAGACCGTCGTCGCATACCACGGGCCCGCGCACGTGTCGCACCGCCCGCACGGCGCGGCCTCCGGGTCGTCGAGCTGCCGGCGCAGGAACTCCAGGCGGCACGTCGTCAGCGCCGCGTATTGCCGCATCGCCTCCTGCTCCGCCTCCCGCGCCGCGGCGATGCGGGCATAGCGCTCGGTGTCGTGCCGCCAGGGCGCGCCCGTCGCCTCCCAGCCGCCGCCCCGCACGCGATGGACGGCGCCGTCGACGTCGAGGACCTTGAGCATCAGCTCGAGGCGGCCGCGGCGCAGCTCGACCCGCGGCTCCAGGGCCTGGATGGACAGCGGGCGCCCCGCGTCGGCGAGGACGTCGATGACCGCGCGGACCTGGTGCTCGGGCGGGAACGCGAGCGAGGCGAAGTATCGCCAGATGTCCCCGTCCTCCTTGCCGGGCAGCAGCAGCACGTCGGCCTTCTCGACGGCGCGACCGGCCCGGCCGACCTGCTGGTAATAGGCGATCGGCGACGAGGGCGCGCCCAGGTGCACCACGAACCCGAGATCCGGCTTGTCGAAGCCCATGCCGAGCGCCGAGGTGGCCACGAGCGCCTTGATGCGGTTGCCGAGCAGGTCGGCCTCGGCGTCGCGGCGGTCGGCGTCCTCGCTCTTGCCCGTGTAGGCGGCGACGTCGTAGCCCTGCGAGCGCAGGAACGCGGCCGTCTCGTGGGCCCCGGCGACGGTCAGCGTGTAGATGATCCCGGAGCCGGGCAGGTCGCGCAGGTGCTCGCCGAGCCAGGCGAGCCGGTGCGACGGGGAGGGCAGCGAGAGCGAGCCCATGCGCAGGGACTCGCGGTCGAGGGAGCCGCGCAGGACCAGCGCGTCGCCCAGCTGCTCGGCGACGTCCGCGGTGACGCGGGAGTTGGCGGTGGCCGTGGTCGCGAGCACCGGGGTGCCGGGGGCGAGGTCGAGCAGGAGCGTGCGCAGGCGCCGGTAGTCGGGGCGGAAGTCGTGGCCCCAGTCGGAGACGCAGTGCGCCTCGTCGACCACGAGCAGCCCGGCGGTCGCGGCCAGCTTGGGCAGCACGTCGTCGCGGAAGGCCGGGTTGTTGAGCCGCTCCGGGCTGACCAGCAGCACGTCGACCGAGCCGTCCGCGATCTCGGCGGTGATCGCGTCCCACTCCTCGAGGTTCGCGGAGTTGATGGTCCGGGCCGCGATCCCGGCCCGGGCGGCCGCGTCGACCTGGTTGCGCATCAGGGCCAGCAGCGGCGACACGATCACCGTGGGCCCGGCGCCGCGGGCCCGCAGCAGCGCGGTGGCCACGAAGTAGACGGCGGACTTGCCCCATCCGGTGCGCTGGACGCAGAGCACCCGGCGGTGCCCGGCGACCAGCGCCTCGATGGCTGTCCATTGATCTTCGCGCAGCTCAGCGCTGGGTCCGGCGAGCTTCTTGAGTGTTGCCGTGGCTTCCTGTCGCACGTTGCCGACGCTAGCCGAGGGGTCTGACAAAAACCGAGTCGATCACAGTGGCCGCCCGTACCCGACCACCGGAGCGTAGTCGATCAGTCGCATGGAGATACGTTCGCCGGCCCGGGGCGCCTCGATCACGCGCCCGTCGCCGATGTAGATCCCGACGTGGCTGACGTCCTTGTAGTAGAAGACCAGGTCACCGGGGCGCAGCTCGGCCCGCGTGATCGGCTTGACCGTCTGCTTCTGGCGGGCGGCGTTGTGCGGCAGTACGACTCCCGCCGTCTTCCACGCCGCCATCGTGAGCCCCGAGCAGTCGTAGCTGTTCGGCCCGTCGGCACCCCACTGGTAGACCTTGCCGAGCTGCGAGAACGCGAACTTGACCGCCTGCCCGGCCGCGTCGGCGGTGAAGACCGGCACGTACCCGTCGTGCAGCGCGCCCGACGGCGCCCTCGCCGTGCGCGAGCCCCCGAGCCGGCGCAGCTGCGCCTCGATCGCGGCCTTGCGCTGGCCCAGCTCGGCCGACTGCGCGCGCTGCCGTTGCTGCAGCGTCGTCAGCTCGGTGAGCTGCGCGTCGAGCTGGGCCTGGGCGTCCTTGAGCGCCTTGAGCGCACCCACGCGGCGGCGCGAGATCTGGTCCAGCATCGCGAGCTGGTCCATCCAGGCCTCGGGCGACTCCGCCGAGATCAGCACCGCGGTCGAGCCGACGGCACCGCTGCGGTACAGCGCGGCGGCCTGAGCGTCGGTCTCGCGCTGGGCGGCGTCGACCTGGGTGCGCAGCGGCCCCAGGCGCGAGTTCACCTGCTCCAGGCGTGCGTCGGTGGCTCGCAGGTCGTCGCGAACGGCGTTGTACCGTTCGATGACACCCTCGAGCTCCTGCCAGGCGTTGGCGAGCGACCGTTGCCGGTCCGCGGCGGGATCCGCGTTCCCGGTCCCGGGCGCCGCCAGGAGAATGAGTCCGGCAACGACCAGTGATGCGGCGCTGCGCAAGTTCTTGCGGCAAAACCCCACGTGTCACCAACGCCACAATTTGGACATAAGTGACGTAACTTCCCCCGGTAGGGTGGCGGGCATGATGCTCAAGGGACCGTTCGTGGCGGCCGGCCTGGTCGCGGCCCTGCTGCTGGGCTTCGGCATAGCCCGCGCGACCGCGCCGCAGTCGACGCCCGCGGCGACGTCCGACCCGACGACGATCCCGTCGCACTCGCACGGCGGCGCGGTCATCGGCGACCTGGGCGGCTTCTCCCTGAGCGCGGGCGGCTTCACGCTGATCCCGGCCGAGGCACCGACCTTCGCGGCGGGCGTCCAGCGGACCTTCGCCTTCAAGATCGTCGGCCAGGACGGGAAGCCGGTCACCAAGTTCGTCCCGAACCACGACAAGCTGCTGCACTTCATCGTGGCCCGGCACGACCTGTCGGGCTTCCAGCATCTGCACCCGGAGATGGCCGCCGACGGCACCTGGTCGGTCCCGCTGACGCTGCCCACGCCGGGCATCTGGCGCCTCTACGCCGACTTCGTGACCCTCGACCCGGCCGGCCAGCAGCTGCCGCTCACGCTGTCGACCGACGCGACGGTGCCCGGAAACTACACGCCGGCGCCGCTCCCCCCGGCCGCGCGCGAGGCCGACGCCGACACGTTCAAGGTCACCTACGAGGGCACGCCGCGGGCCAATGCCACCCAGCCGCTGACCTTCCGCGTCTTCGCCGGCGGGACGCCGGTGACGGACCTGGAGCGCTGGCTGGCCGCCTACGGCCACCTGGTCGTCATCCGCGAGGGCGACCTCGGATACCTGCACGTCCACCCCGACGACCAGCTCGTCGGCGGCGCGGTCAAGTTCTGGCTGTCCGCGCCGGGCCCGGGCCGATACCGCCTGTACTTCGAGTTCCAGAAGTCCGGCGCCGTCCACCGCGCGGAGTTCACGGTCGACGTGCGGTAAGAGCCAGAAGCAGATGGCTCGGGTCCGCGTCAGTAACTGACCGTCGCTCATTGGTAGAACTGGTGCTGCCCGGCTCTTGGTGGGGTTGGGTGGCACCTGGGCCGCTAGGTCACTGCCAACCGTTGCCGCCCCCGGTGTGAGGGCTTGCGGGAGTTTCTGCGGGGTTTGGCGGTCCGGGGCATCCCGACTGGCAACAGGGCTACTGCGCCGTGGAGAGCGCCCGTCAATGAGCGTCCGGCAGTGATGTCCCGAACCACCAGGTGCGCCTTCCACTGATCTGTGCAGCGGTTGGAGCGGTGTTGAGTGTGACAGGTGAGCGGTTCGCGGGTATCGACTGGGCTGAGGACTCCCACGCGATATGCGTGATCGACGGGGCTGGGGAGCCGGTCGAGCGGCTGGTCGTGGGCCATTCGAAGGCCGGGATCGGGAAAGCGGTGGCGGTCCTGGTCCGTCACGGGGTGGCCGGGGTCGGGATCGAACGGCCGGACGGGCCGCTGGTTGCGGGGTTGCTCGCGGCGGGCCTGGAGGTGTTCGTGGTGCCGCCGTCGCAGGTCAAGAGCTTGCGGGGCCGGTATGGGTCGGCGGGACACAAGGATGACCGGTTCGATGCCTATGTGCTGGCTGACACGGTGCGCACGGACCGGCGCCGGCTGACGCCGTTGCGGCCCGACACGGCCGCGACGACCAGCCTCCGCACGCTGGTGCGGGCCCGGGCGGACCTGGTCGGGCATCGGGTCGGCATGGTCAACCAGCTGCGGGCGCATCTGCTGAGCGTGCTGCCCGGGGCGGTCGGGTTGTTCTGTGAGCTGACCTCGCCGATCAGCCGGGCGTTCCTGACCGCGTTCGGCACCCAGGACGCGGTCGACGCGCTCACCCTGGACACGCTGACCGCCTGGCTGGCCGGGCAACGCTACCGCCGCATCAAACCCGGCGTTCTCCTCGCCCGGCTGCACGACGCCCCGGCCGGGGTGACCGGCCCCGCCGGGCAGGCCCTGGCCGGGGTCACCACCGCCTACCTCACCGCCGTGACCGCCCTGATCGACCAGATCACCGCACTCGAGGACCAGATCGCCGACGCCCTGGCCGCGCACCCGGACGGGCCGATCTTCACCTCACTGCCCCGGGCGGGGACGGTCCGCGCGGCACGGCTGCTCGCCGAGATCGGCGACGCCCGCGGGCGTTACCCAAACCCGGCAGCACTGGCCGGCCTGGCCGGCGTCACCCCATCAACCCGCCAATCCGGCAAGGTCACCATCATCGCGTTCCGGTGGGCTGTGAACAAACAACTCCGCGGCGCGGTCTGCGACTTCGCCGCCGACTCCCGCCACACCAACCCCTGGGCCGCCCACCTCTACCAGCAGGCACGAGCCCGCGGCCACCGCCACCCACACGCCGTCAGAATCCTCGCCCGCGCCTGGCTCGGCATCATCTGGAAATGCTGGACCACCAACACCCCCTACAACCCCGACCAGCACAACGCCCTGCAAAAAGTCCTCACCCAAACCCCTTGACCCCACAGGGCACTCCCGCCAGGAATCCCGACGTCCGTGGGGGGCAAGCACTTCGTACACATGTTCGTCCACAGCCTGTGGATAGAACATGTGTACGACGGTCGAGTGGGTGCGGGGTTAGTCGACCAGGCGCATGGCTACGGTGGGGGCGTCCAGGAGTACCGATGCCGGCTCCGAGCCGACCACGGTCTGCAGGCGGTGGTCGCCCACCACCAGTTCCACGCCGGTGTAGAGCTCGATCGAGTCCCAGCCGTCCAGCTGGTAGGACTTCTTGTAGATGCGCTCCGTCTCCTCCTTGATGTCGGGGGACGAGCGCTTCCAGATCACGGTGCCGTTCTCGCTGGTGTCGGTCACCTTCAGGTGGCCCGACTCCACCTCCAGTTTGACGTGCTCCTTGGCGATCCACGCCGCGGCCGCCTCGTGCAGCCAGGTCGCGACCGAGATGTCGTCGGGGTTCTTCGGGTCCTTGCCGACGCGCACCGGGTGATCCGTGGCCACCACGAAGCGGCGGCGGGCCAGGTCGTCCACGACCACGGCCACGGCGAACGCCGGTGGGCGCGGGCCGATGTCCTTCACGGGCTCGCCGTGGCGGGGGCAGGCGGGCATCCCGGCGCGCATTCTCGGGACCGGCTGGCCGATGCGGCGGGACTCGCCGAAGGCGGGGCACTCCGGCTCCTTGCAGCGCCACTCGCGGGCCATCAGCGACGCGCCGACGCCGCTGGGGTCGGCCCTGGTGAAGCGGCGGCGCACCACTCGGGTGCGGCCGAACCGCTGGGAGCCGCGGGCGGTGAAGGACTGCAGCCCGTCCGGGCGGCCGCCCTGCTGCTCCGCGGAAGTCGGAGCGGGAGTCGAAGCGGAAGTCGAAGCGGGAGTCGAAGCGGCGGGCGAAGCGGGAGTCGGATCAGTGGCGGGAGCCGGCTCGGCCATCTCCTTCTCCGTCGCGGGGTCGTCCGGGTCGGGCGGGACGATCGGCAGCGTCGCCTTGCCCACGACCACCAGGCGCTCCTTGCCGTCCTTCGGCGGCGTCGGCTCGCCGCCCGGCGTCAGCACCGCGCCGCCGGCCCGGGGGGTCAGGCGCAGCAGGCGCTCGGGACTGTCGGCGATCCACGGGAAGCGGGTCGCCTGCTGGGGCAGGTCGCGCACCACGATGAGCGGCAGACCGGTGAAGTCGGCGATCTCGGCGGGGCGGTCGGCCACCACCGGGGTGACCTCGATCAGGCCGTCGTCGGCCCAGCGACCCAGGACCATGCGCTCCTTCGACGTGAGCGCGGCCTCGGAGAGGACCTCGCGGCCGGCCACGGGGTAGAGCATCGCGCCGGCGTCGATCAGGTAGCGGCTCAGGGCGTCGACCACCATGCCGAGGCGCAGGAGATTGATGGGGCGGCCGCCGTCCAGCGCCACGAAACGGGCGACCTCCGCCAGGTCGACCACGGCCTGCGCCAAGGTCACGTCCGTGGTCAGCCGCTGCTCGATGGTGTCCATGACCCGGCTGATCTCGAACCGCACGGCGCCTCCTACCTTCGACCCCAACACCCTACGGCGAGGCGACCGCAAATCGATGGGACGCCACGAGGATCAGACTTGTGTACCAGTCAGGAAGGTTGCACGCCATAACTTACAAAACGACGATCAACTTACGAAAGGGTCAATCGTCCTCTCCCTTTCCCTTCTTCCCGTTGTCCTTCTTCGCCGGCTTCCCCGGGCCCTTCTCGACCGGCGGCTTCGGCGGGGCGGGGTTCGCGGCGGGGCCGCCGGTCGTCTTGGGGGGCGGGGCAACCGTGGTGACCACGACCTGCGCGGCCGGGGCGACGAGGACCGAACGGCAGGCGGCGCCGTTGAGCGCGAAGTCGCTCGGCAGCGCGGACGTGTCGCTGTAGGCACCCGCGACGGTGAAGTCGGCGCCGGCGGACAGGTCGGTGACCAGGTCTCCGCCGCCGAGCAGGACCGTTGCGCCGTCCTGGTGCCAGGTCGCCCCGTCGATCGCGCCGATCGCCTGGCCGTCGGGCAGGCGGAAGCTGAGGCTCCAGCCGCCGGTGCCGCCCGCGGCCTTGAGCCGCAGGTCGGCGTTGAAGCTGCCCGCGTGCTCGGTGCGGACCGAGTACTCCACGCTGCAGTCGACCGGCGCCGGAGCCGAGGACGAGGAGGGCTCGGGACCGGAGGCGGGCTGGGCCGACTCGGCCGCGCTGCCCGAGGTGGACAGGGCCAGCACCCCGACGGCCGCGGCCGCCACGACGCCGCCCACCAGCACGCGGCCGCGCACCTGCCGCGGGAAGAGCACGGGCCGGGTCTCCTCCAGCACCGGCGCGTCCGGCTCGGAGGCGACGGGGGCCTCCAGCGTCAGGAAGCCGGCCAGGACGCCGGCCATCTCGGCGGCGGACGGGCGGTTCTCGGGCGCCTTGGCCAGGCACCGGGTGATGGCCGCCGCGACCGGCGCGTCGACCAGGTCGTCGGGCAGCGGCGCCGGGCGCGTGCGGCGGTGCGCCTCCAGCACGCCGGTCGTGCTCGCGCCCTCGGGCCACGGGAAGTGGCCGGCGAGGGCGCGGTACAGCAGCAGCCCCAACGCGTAAACGTCGGTCGCCGCGGTGGTGGGCAGCCCGCGAATGCGCTCCGGGGCCAGGTAGGCGGGGGTGCCGAGGATCTGCCCGCCGATGTCGCTGTCGTCCCCCGCGACCGCGGAGATGCCGAAGTCGACGAGCTTGGCCCCGCCGTCGGTGAGCATCACGTTGGCCGGCTTGATGTCGCGGTGCACGAGCCCGCGCGCGTGCACCGCCGCGAGCGCCGCGGCCAGCTCGGCCCCGGTGCGCAGGACCGTCTCGGGCGCCAGCGGGCCGGCCTCCTCCAGCGAGCGGCCGGTGACCAGCTCCATCACGACGTAGGGCACGCCGTCGGGGCCGTGGCCGAAGTCGTACACCTGCGCGATGTGCGGGTGGCTGAGCAGCGCGGCGGCCCGCGCCTCGGCCTGGATGCGCCGGCGGGAGTCGGGATCGGCGAGCAGCTTCGAGGCCAGGAGCTTGACCGCCACGGGTCGCTCGAGCACCTCGTCGAAGGCGCGCCAGACAACGGACATACCGCCCGTGCCCAGGGGCTCGATCAGCCGGTAACGTGCTCCACTCAGGCGATTCCCGTCCACGCCATGGTCATGCCCAGATTCACCTCGGTCACACGGAAATCAGCCGCCGGGTGAGCGCCGTGGGCCTCGAGGAGGGCGAGGAGGGGCTCGATCTTCTCGTACAACAGCAGGACGACATCCCCGGGCCGCGCCATCGCCAGGGCCGCCGGCACCGCCTCGTCGACCGTGCGCACCTCGACGCAGGCGGTCTCGGGCGCGGCCCGCAGCAGCTCGTCGCGGACGATCCCGGGCACCTCGCCGGGGGCCCGGCCGCGGCGGTCGGCGTCCTCGTAGAGCACCACCCGCCCGAACCGCGACCCGACCACCCTCGCGGACTCGCGCAGCAGGTCGTCGCGGCGGTCGCCGGGGAGCGTGACCGCGGCGACCGCGCGCTCGCAGCCCCACACCCGCTCGACCAGGTCGCTGACGGCGGCGATGGCGGCCGGGTTGTGCGCGTAGTCCACCAGCACGTCGACGTCGCCGCAGCGCAGCAGCGTGCCGCGGCCCGGGTTGTCGGCCGGGTCGGTGCCGAAGCGGCGCAGCCGGTCGGCGACCTGGGCGGTGGTCACGCCGAGCACCCGGGCCGCGGCCGCGGCGGCGAGCGCGTTGGCGACCAGGTGCCGGGCGGCGCCGCCGAAGCCGCCGCCGAGCTCGTTCGCGGCGAGCAGCGGCACCCACCGGCGGCCGGCCAGCTCGACGAGCCAGCCGTCGGCGAGCAGGTACGCCCGCCCACCGGAGTCCCAGTGCCGGCGCACGAGCGGGTTGCGCGGGTCGAGCGAGCACCAGATGATCTCGCGACCGGGGAACTCCAGCTCGCGGCTCCTCGGGTCGTCGGCGTTGAGCACCACCGCGCCGCCCTCGCGCACCCGCTCCGCCACGACCGACTTGAGGTCGACGAGCTCCTCGACGCTCTCGATGCCGTCCTGGCCGAGGTGGTCCGAGGAGAGGTTGGTGATGATGCCGACGTCGCTCCAGTCGTACCCGAGCCCCTGGCGCAGCAGCCCGCCGCGCGCGGTCTCGAGCACGGCCGCGTCGACGGTCGGGTCGCCGAGCACCACGCGGGCCGAGCGGGGGCCGGTCGCGTCGGCGCGCTGGATCAGCCGCCCGCCCACCACCACGCCGTCGGTCGTGGTCAGCCCGACGCGCAGCCCGGCCCCGGCGAGCAGGTGCGCGGTCAGCCGGGCCACCGTGGTCTTGCCGTTGGTGCCGGTGATGGCCACGATCGGGATCCGCGACGGCGTCCCGGCCGGGTAGAGCGCGTCGACGATCGCGGCCCCGACGTCGTGCTGCTCCAGGTGCATGCGCAGCCCGGGAGCGGCGTTGACCTCGATCACCCCGCCCCGGCGCAGGGACAGCTCCTCGGCGATGTCGGGCAGCCGCAGGTCGATCCCGGCGATGTCCAGCCCGACGAGGCCGGCGACCCGGCGGCACAGGTCGGCGATCGAGGGGTGCACGAGTTTGGTCACGTCGACGCTGGTACCGCCGGTAGAAAGGTTGGCGTTGTCGCGCAGCCACACCGTCCGTCCCGCCTCGGGCACGTCCCCCACCTCGAGCTCCTGGCGGCGCAGGAGCGTGTGGGCGACCTCGTCGACCGCGAGCCGGGTGAGCGCGCGGGCGTGCCCGTCGCCGCGTCGGGGGTCCTCGTTCGCGCGGGCGATGAGCCCGGCGATGTCGGTGCGGCCGTCGCCGATGACGTGTGCGGCGACCCGCTCGGCGGCGGCGACGATCTCGCCCCCGACGGTGAGCACCCGGTAGTCGCGGCCGTCGACCTGGCGCTCGACGACGGCGTCGCCGCCGTCCGCGGTCGCGGCCTCGAAGGCGGCGCGCACGGCGTCGGGGGTGTCCACGCCGAGGTACACGTGCCGCCCCTGCCGCCCGCCGCGGGGCTTGACCACGACCGGCGCGCCGAGCTCCTCGAACAGCTTCAGCGCCTCGGCCACGTTGTCGGCCGGCCCGCCCGCCGCGACCGGGATGCCGGCGTCCTCAAGCAGGCGGCGGGTGAGCTCCTTGTCCCCGGCGATGTCGACGCCGATGGCCGAGGTCTGGTCGGTCAGCGCCGCCCAGACCAGCCGCCGGTGGCGCCCGTAGCCGAGCCGCAGCAGGCTCAGGTCGCCGATGCGCTCGACGGGGATGCCGCGGGCGCGGGCGGCCTGGGCGATCGACTCGGTCGACGGGCCCGGCTTCTCGCGCTCGTACCGCCGCTGCAACTCGGCCAGATCGAGCGCCGGGGGCGTCTCTCCGCGAGTCAGCGGGAGCACGAACTGTCGAATCGCCTTTTCAAGCAGTTTCTCGGAGATTTCGGACTCAAGCGGCTCGTCGACGGGGCACTCCATGATCACGTCGAACGCGGCCGGGTCCTCGGTGCCCACCGTGCGGCCGAAACTGACCTCGCGGCCCATGAGGTTGGACAGCTCGATCGCGATGTGCTCCGCGGTGTGGCCGAAGTAGGTGCCGCCGTGCAGCCGCGCGACGAACCCGCCGGGCGCCCCCGCCGCGCAGTGGTGCTCAGCCAGCCCCGGCAGCAGCTCCAGCAGCCGCTCCGGCAGCCCCGGGAAGTCGCAGGTCTCGCGGCCGGTGAGCCCGTCGAGCAGCACCCGGGTCACCTGGACCGGGCGGGCGAGGTACCGGTTGGGCCCCCGCAGGCGCCGGCTGCTTTCAATACGCATTGTCCTCTTCCGCTCTCCTCATCGGCGACCGCTCGGTCAGGTTGAACCGGTGTCCGGCCGGCAGGACGTGCAGTTGGGCGCCCCACAGCGCGATCGGGCCGCCGGCCTCTCCGGCGAACCCGACCGAGGGGCAGTGGATGTCGCGCGCCTGGCCGGCGTCGATCACGGTGACCGTGCCGTGGCCGAGGACCTCGAAGACCTCGCCGTCGACGAGGATGGCGGTGTTCTCGTCGATGCCGAGCCCGAGCTCGTGCGGGAACATGGCGATGGCGCTGAGCAGCCGGTTGAGCCGCCCGCGCTCGGCGAAGTGCATGTCGATGAGCACGCCGGGCAGGAACTCCATGCCGGGGCCGGTCCGCACGCTGGTCGTGCTCACCGAGGCGACGCTCCCGCCGAGGATCATGGTGCTGGACATCATGGCGGCGCCCGCGCTCGTGCCGGCCAGGATCATGCCCTCGGCCAGCCGCGCGTGCAGCGCCGAGTCGACCTTGGAGCCGCCGACCACGGTGGTGATGCGCAACTGGTCGCCGCCGGTGAAGAAGACCCCGGTGGCGCGCTCGATCGCGGCCACGGCCAGGTCGCCGTTGGCGTCCTCGCGCGACTCCAGCCGCAGCGCCGTGACGCGCGCGGCACCGAGCCGGTGGAAGACCTCGGCGTACTCCTTCTCCCGCTCCCCCGGACTCTCGCTCGCGGTGGCGATCACGACAAGGTGCGCGTCACCCCCGCCGGCGAGCAGCACGAAGCGCTCGAGGATCTCGTCATCGCCGGCGTCGTGACTCTCCGCGCCCCCGATGACGAGCAGTTTTCCCGCCATCCCACCTCCACTCCCCATCTTGGGGACCGGGGGTGCCGGGCGTCCGACGTTTGCCCGGATTGCTCACGCGGGCTCCCCGCCGGGCGATGCCGGCACCGACCAGAGCCATGCATCGGAAATCGAGGTTCGAAAATGTTCGGTTCCTGGTCGCCGGTTGTGCGGCGACGGCATTGCGTATCGACGATCGTCTCATTACAGTGGGCGCACTATGTGCATATGAAACGTTTTAATGAAACGTTTCACAACCGAGGGAGCCCGCCATGCCCCTGCACAAACGAACGCGCGCGGCCGCCACCGCGCTCGTGTCGCTCGCCGCGCTGATACTCGTGGCACCCCCGTCCCCGGCCGCCGCGGCCACACCGGTCGCCCTGTCCGGGGCGCACTGGATCTGGTACCCCGAGGGCGACCCGCACGTCAGCGTGCCCGCCGCGACCCGCTACTTCCGCAAGACCTTCACCGTCGCGGCCGGTGCCGTCAGCGACGCCCAGCTCGTCGTCACCGGTGACGACACGGTCGACGTCTGGCTCAACGGGCGCCCCCTCGCCGGCTCGCCGCGGGTCACCGACTCCTGGAAGAACGCCGTCTACGTCGACCTGCAGAGCGCGCTCACGAGCGGCACCAACACCCTGGCCATCGCCGCGCGCAACACCACCGCGGGGCCGGCCGGGGTGCTCGGGCACGTGCGCGTGGTGACCGCGGGCGGCCAGGCCGACCTGGTCACGGACGCGAGCTGGAAGACCGCGCAGAGCGCTCCGGCCGGCTGGGAGCAGCCCGGCTTCGGCGACGGCGGCTGGGCGGCCGCGACCGACCTGGGGCTCTACGGGTCCTCGCCGTGGAACTCGTCCGTCGTGCTGCCCGACCCGAACGCCGCCTCGCCGCTGAGCGTCGCGACCGCGACGGTCGAGCACAGGGTCAACCCGCTCGGCGTCGACGCCGCGCGGCCGCTGTTCGGGTGGAAGCTGAGCGCCGCCGCGGGGCAGCAGGAGCAGGGGGCGTACCAGATCCAGGTCTCCACCACCAGCGCGAACACCGCCGACGTGTGGGACAGCGGGCGGGTCGCCTCGAGCAACCAGGTCGACGTCGCGTACGCGGGTCCGGCCCTGGCGAGCATGCGCGGGTACTCCTGGCGCGTGCGGGCCTGGGACACGCAGGGCCGCGCGGGGGCCTGGTCCGCGACCCAGTCGTTCGAGACGGCGCTGCGCAGCCCGGCCTCCGAGTGGACCGCGGACTTCGTCGGGGCGCCCGCGACCGGCGCCGACGTCTCCGGGGCAACGTGGATCTGGTACCCCGAGGGCGACCCCGCCGCCGGCGTGCCCGCCGCGACCCGGTACTTCCGCCGCACCTTCACCCTGACCGGCGCCCCGTCGAGCGCGACGCTCGTGGTGACCGGCGACGACACGGCCGACGTGTGGGTCAACGGCGTGCAGGTCAGCTCCTCGCCGCGGGTCACCGACTCGTGGAAGCGGGCGGCGACGCTCGACCTGGCCGGGCGGCTCACCAGCGGTACGAACACCATCGCCATCTCGGCGCAGAACACCACGCAGTCGCCGGCCGGCGTGCTGGCCAAGCTGACCGTCGCTGGTGGGCCGACCATCACCAGCGACGCCGCGTGGAAGGCCAGCACCACGAACCCGAGCGGCTGGAACACGACCGGCTTCAACGACTCGGCCTGGCCCGCGGCCCAGGCGGTCGCGGCCTACGGCACCGGGCCCTGGGGCTCCAACGTGCTCGTGGTCAAGCCGACGCCGCTGGTGCGCAAGGGCTTCACGGTGAGCAAGGCGGTGGCGTCGGCGCGGCTGCTGACCACCGCGCTCGGCCTGCACGAGACGCGGCTCAACGGGGCCAAGGTCGGCGCCGACGTGCTCGCGCCGGGATGGACCGACTACAACAAGCGGCTGCAGTACAAGGAGTACGACGTCACCGGGCAGATCCGCCAGGGCGCCAACGCGCTCGGGGCCTACGTCGGCAACGGCTGGTACTCCGGCAACGTCGGCTTCGCGGGCAGCCAGCTCTACGGCACCCAGCCGTGGTACTCCGCCCAGCTGGTGATCACGTTCACCGACGGCACCACGCAGACCGTCAAGACCGACGGCACCTGGAAGGTCACCACGGGCCCGATCCGATCCGACGACTTGTACGGCGGCGAGACCTACGACAACCGCATGGCCATCGCGGGCTGGGACGGCGCCGGCTTCAACGACGCCGCGTGGTCCTCGGTCGCGGTGCGCGGCGGCACGAAGCCCAACCTCGTCGCGCAGGTCGACAACGGCGTCACCGTCCAGCAGGACTTCCGGCCGGTCGCGATCACCCAGCCGCAGCCCGGCGTGTGGGTGCTCGACCTCGGGCAGAACTTCACCGGCTGGGACCGGCTGACGATGAGCGCCCCGGCCGGCACGACGGTGCAGCTGCGCCACGCCGAGGTGCTCAACCCCGACGGGACCATCTACACGGCGAACCTGCGGGGGGCGGCGGCGACGGATCGGTACACCTTCAGCGGCTCCGGCACCGAGACCTATGAGCCCCGGTTCACCGTGCACGGGTACCGGTACGTCGAGCTCACCGGCCTGCCGTCGGGCTTCACCCCGACCGCGGACACGCTGACCGGCCGCGCGGCGTGGACGAGCGGCGCGCAGTCCGGCACGTTCACCACGTCCAACGCGATGCTCAACCAGCTGGCGAAGAACATCCTGTGGGGCGAGCGCGACAACATGCTCTCGATCCCGACCGATTGCCCGCAGCGCGACGAGCGGCTGGGCTGGACCGGCGACATCGCGGCGTTCGTGGCCACGTCCACGTTCAACCTCGACGTGCACGGCTTCCTCGACAAGTTCGCCGACGACCTCACCGACGCGCAGCACGCCGACGGGGCGTTCACCGACGTGGCTCCGGGCGTGTCCGCGGGGGCCGGCACCGCCGGGTGGGGCGATGCCGGGGTGATCGTGCCGTACACCCTCTGGCAGCGCTACGGCGACGTGCGCGTGGTCGACGAGCACTTCGCGGCCATGGCCAAGTGGGTCGACTACCTGCGGGCCACCTCGGGCAGCGACCTGATCCGCAACGTGTCGACCTACGGCGACTGGCTCAACGTCAACGACAACACCGCCCAGGACGTCATCTCGACCGCGTTCTTCGCGTGGTCGGCGCGGCTGGTCTCACGGATGGCCGCGGCGACCGGGCGCACCGCCGAGGCGACCTCGTACGGGCAGCTCGCCGACCAGGTCGCGGCCGCGTTCACGAACCGGTTCGTGGCGGCCGACGGCACGGTCAGCGGCAACACGCAGACCGGGTACGTCCTCGCGCTCGCCTTCGGCCTGCTGCCCGCCAACCGCGTGCAGGCCGCGGCGGACAAGCTCGCCGCGAAGGTCGCCACGACCGGCGGCCACCTCTCGGTCGGCTTCCTCGGCGTGGAGAACCTGCTGCCGGTGCTGGCGAACAACGGCCACGCCGACACCGCCTACCAGATCCTCACGCAGCCCGGCTTCCCCGGCTGGGGATACATGATCAACAAGGGCGCGACCACGATCTGGGAGCGCTGGGACGGCATCCGCACCGACGGCTCGTTCAACGACCCGGGCATGAACTCCTTCAACCACTACGGTCTCGGCTCCGTGGGCGACTTCCTGTACCGCCAGGTCGGCGGCGTCGCCCCCGCGTCCCCCGGCTACGGCGCGCTCACGATCGCGCCCCAGCCCGGCGGCGGCCTGACCTCGGCCAAGTCGTCGTACGACACCCCGTACGGCGGCGCGGTCAGCGATTGGTCCATCTCCGGCGGCACCCTGACCCTGCGGGTGACGATCCCGGCGGGCACGACGGCGACGGTCAAGGTCCCGACGTCGAACGCGGCCTCGATCAGCGCTCCGGCCCAGGCGGTCCCGACCGCCGCGGCGACCTACTACCTCCCGTCCGGCTCCTACACCTTCACGGCCGTCGCCTGACCGACCCCGGCGCGGGACACTCAGTCGCATGAGTGTCCCGCGCCCCTTCTTCATCGACGGTGCAACGCTCCCGGCGACGACGCCGCCGAAGCTGACCGGCCCGTGGTCGCCCGCCGACACCCGCATCGACCGGGCGGTGCTCGTCCCGCTCCCGTCCGGGCACGCCCCCGAGGACGTGGCGGTCGACCCGTCCGGAGCGGTCTTCACGGGCACCCACGAGGGCGCCGTCTGGCAGCTTCGCGATGGCGCGTTCGAGCGCCTGGCCGAGACCGGCGGGCGTCCCCTGGGCATCGAGCACGACCCGGGCGACGACTCCCTGATCGTCTGCGACGCGTACCGCGGCCTGCTCCGCCTCACCCGCGACGGCACCGTGCGGGATCTGACCCGCTCGGCGGCCGGCACCGAGATCCTGTTCTGCAACAACGCGGCGATCGCCCGGGACGGCACCGTCTTCTTCAGCGACTCCTCGAGCCGCTTCCCGCTGGCGCACTGGCGCCGCGATCTGCTGGAGCACCGCCCGAACGGCCGCGTGCTGGCCTACGACCCGGCCGCGCGCACCACGACGGTCGTGGCCTCCGGGCTGTACTTCCCCAACGGCGTGGCCCTGACCCCGGACGACTCGGCCCTGCTCGTGTGCGAGACGGTCGCGCACCGCCTCACGCGCGTCGACCTGCCGTCGGGCGCCGCCACCGTGCTCACCGACCTGCCCGCCTACCCCGACAACATGTCCCCGGTCGGCGACGGCACCTTCTGGATCGCCCTGGCCAGCCCGCGCGTCGCGATCGCGGAGCGGCTGCTGCCCTACCCCCGCGTGCGCAAGGCGGTCGCGGTCCTGCCCACGTGGTTGCAGCCCCGGCCGGGCAAGCACACGATCGCGGCCCTGGTGGATGCGGACGGCACGGTGCTGCGCACGCTGCACAGCCCGGCGGGCCACTACCCGATGCTGACCGGCGTCCGCCAGTCCGGCGACCGGCTCTGGTTCGGCAGCCTGACCGAGCGTTCCCTGGCCCACGTCGACCTCGACCAAGCGGCGACCTCGTAGGCCAGCGGTCAGTCGGTCTCGGGCTGCTGGACGGGCAGGACGCGCGTGCGGTCCTCGTCCGGCTCGTCCGGGGCCGGTGCCGGGTCGGGCGCGGACGAGGACTCGCCGCGGGCCTCTTCCAGGGCGGCCGTCAGGGCCGCGTTGATGCGCGAGCCGCCGCGCTTGAAGCCGAGCTGCCTGCGCGCCTCCTCCACGACCTGCTCCTCGGTGCGCAGCAGCGTGTCGGACTCGATCCAGCGGATCAGGTCCACGAGGAGGGCGTGGGGGTACTCGGCGATCGGGCGGCCCGGCTCGAACTCCGGGCGGGGCGAGGACGGGCGGTCCGGCGCCGGTTCGTCGAGGTGCAGGACCACCGTCGGCTCGTTCGTGCGGCGGGCCTCCACCGCGGCCACGGCCTCGTCGTAGGCGGCCCGGGCGCGCGCGGTCTCCGCCTGCGGGTCGGCGAACCAGTCCGTCGACCAGATGCGGTGGAAGCGCCAGCCCAGGCGCTCGAGCTGCTCCTGCCGCAGCCGGTCGCGGTCGCGGGCGGTGCTCGCGGCGTGGTAGGCCTCGCCGTCCGTCTCGATGGCCAGGACCATCTCGTTCGGGTTGGTGGGATGGGCGCAGGCGAAGTCGATGGCGAAGCCGGCCACGCCGAAGCGCGGGGTCACCGGGACGCCCGCGGCCGTGAGGCGGCGCTCGACGTCGGCCTCGAAGGCGCCCAGGGCGGGGCGCTCGGCGGCGGCGGGGCTCAGCGAGGTGCCGCCGGACTCGGTGTACTCCAGGTAGGAGCGCAGCAGCCGCACCCCGTCGCTGGTCGAGCGGGCCGGGTCCATGTCGGCGGCGGTGAACGAGCTCACCAGGGTCATCCGGCGCCGGGCGCGCGTCACGGCCACGTTCAGCCGGCGTTCTCCGCCCGGGAGCAGGAGCGGGCCGAAGCGGTACAGCAGGCGCCCCTGGGCGTTCTTGCCGTAGCCGATCGACAGGATGATCGCGTCCCGCTCGTCGCCCTGGACGCGCTCGAGGTTCTTGACGAAGAAGGGCTCCGCCGCCGTCTCGGCGAAGAAGGCGTGCAGTTCGGGGCGGGCCGCCAGCACCCGGCGCAGGGCCAGGTCGATGCGCTCCGCGTGGGTGATGCCCATGGTGATGACGCCCAGCGACTCGTTCGGGCGGACCTGGGCGTGCTGCAGGATCAGCTCCACCACGCGGTCGACCTCGGCGGTCACCGAGTCGGGGGCGGACTCGTCGGCCGCACCGGACACGTGGACGTGCGCGACGCTGCCCTCCCCCGCGACGCCCGGGAAGGTGACGAGGGAGCCCTCGTAGATGTGGGCGTTGGAGAACCCGATCAGCCGGTCGTCCTGGCTGCGGTAGTGCCAGCGCAGCAGGTACCCGGGCAGCAGGGCGCTCAGCACGTCGAGGATGGATTCGTATCCGGACGTGAGGGACAGGTCGATGGAGCCGTCCGCGTTGACCCCGAGCGGATCGGTGCCGCCGCTCTCCTCCGCGGCCGTGAAGAACGACGTCGGCGGGAGCTGGTGCTCGTCGCCGGCGACCACGACCTGCCGGCCGCGCAGCAGGGCGGGCACGGCATCGGCCGGCGTGACCTGGCTGGCCTCGTCGAACACGACCACGTCGAACAGGTCGGCCTGGGGCGGGAGCAGCTGGGAGACCACGAGCGGGCTCATCGCCCAGCAGGGCCGCAGCGCGGTGAGCATGTGCGGGGCGGCCGCGAAGAGCTGACGGATCGGCAGGTGGCGGCGCTTCAGGTTCGCCTGGTGCTCGACGAGGCGGCTCTCGTCCGGGTGCTCGTCGCGGACCTTGGTGATGTGCTCGGCCACGGCCCGCAGCACGCGGGTGGCGGTGGCGTCGATGTGGCGGTGGTCGGCGTCGCGGTACTCGGCGACGGTCCGCGCGTGCAGGGGCCCGTCGAACGCGCCCACCCGCGGGTCGGTGAAGTTCAGGTGCTGCAGGATCGAGGCGTGCCAGCAGGCGTCGAAGACCGCGGCGGCCTGGTCGGCATCGGCCCGGCGGGCCTGCAGGTCGTCCACCAGCTCGTGCAGGCCGGCCCGGGCGAACGCGTCGGCCAGCTCGTTGAGGCGGGGCACGCGGCGCAGGGTGCGCTCGTCGGCGGCCAGGGCCTGCGCGGTGCGGGCCAGGCGGTCGAGGTCCATGGTGAGCAGGGGGATGTGCACGCAGTACCGCTGCAGCTCCTGCACTTCCCGGTCGAGCGCGTCGAACGCGGCCCGGGCGCGGGGCAGCTCGTCGGGGAGGCGCGGCACGCCACCCCACTGCTCCCGCTGGCGGTGGGCCACGGCCAGGCCCTCGAAGAGCTGCTCGGCGCTCGGGGTCCCGCCGCCGCGCCAGAGCCCGGCGGCCTGCTTGCGCAGCTTGCGCCGGGCCCACCAGCCCAGGTCCGCGACCTGCAGGTATGGGCTCAGATCCGCCTGGTACACCTCCGGCCGGAAGACGCTGAGCGTGGCCGCGATCTGCTCGAGGAACGCGAACTGCGCCCGCCAGCCGGTCACGTTCGCCGGGCGGGGCAGGCCGGTCCGGGCCGCGACGTATTCCAGCGCGGGCCGCGCCTCGGGCAGCGTGCGCCCGGACAGGCGCTCGGCGAGCTCGAAGGCGGCCTGGGCCTCCTGCGGGGTGTGGACCTCGGCCCCGACCCAGCCGGACTGCTGCTCGGTCAGGGCGAACCCGCCGACCGTGGCGTAGTCGCGCAGCTGCTCGCGGATGCGCCGGGCGCCCGCCTCGTCGAGGCCGGCCAGGACGGGGCCGCGCAGCCGGACGGCGGTCATCGGGGTGACGAGCGCGTTGAGCCGGATCAGCTCGGTCTGGGCCTGGAACGCCGAGATCCCCCACGGGCCCCGGATCTGGTGCATGGCCTCGTCGTGGTCGTTGAGCGCGGCCCGCCGGGCGGTCAGCGTCTCGTGCAGCACCGCCAGGTCGGGCTGGGCGATGCGGGCCGCGGAGTCGAACGCGGCCTTGAGGTCGGCGGCGACCTTCCTTCTGGAGGTCGTACCGTCGTGCACGTCCATCACCAGGTTGCCCAGGCCGCGCCGGGTCAGCCGGTCGGTCACGGCGGTGATCGCCGCGCGCTTCTCGGCCACGAACAGCACCCGCTTGCCCTGGGCGACCAGCGACGCGATGAGGTTGGCGATGGTCTGGCTCTTGCCGGTGCCGGGCGGGCCCTTGATCACGCTGTGCTGGCCGGCGAGGACGGCGTTGATCGCGTAGTTCTGCGAGGAGTCGGCGTCGAGGACCAGGAACTCGTCCTCCGGCGGGATCCAGTCGGGGTCGCGCACGGCGATGCCCGACGCCGGGCGCAGCGCGGCCTGGGCGTCGCGGTCGCCGGCGATGGCCGCGATGACGTCGTGCTCGATCAGCGCCCGGGCGCCGACCCGCAGGTCGGTGACCATCGGCAGCTTGGCGTAGGAGAAGGTGCCGAGCACGAACCGGGGCGTGACGGCGAAGCCGCGGACCCGCCCGGCGGTCTCCTTGGCGAGCCGTTCGTACAGCGGCTGAGGATCGAATCCGGAGGCGTAGCTGACCAGCTCCTCGAGCTCGTCGGCGTCGACGCGGATGCCGAAGTCCTCCTCGAGCAGCTGCAGCAGCGTCGGGTTGAGCTCCAGGTCGCCCTGCAGGGTGAGGTCGAAGTCGTCCTCGGCCGCGCCGCGGGCGCGCAGCTGGGCCGAGCGCAGCAGCACCGGGGCGGCCGGCGCGGCACCGGCACCGGGGGCCGGGGTCCAGGTGGCGCTGCCGATCGCGGCGAAGCACGTCTCGATGCCCCGCTCCTCGGTGAGCTCGCGGGCCTTGTTGCGGATCGTGCGGGCCCGCTTGATCGCGGCGGCGTGGGCGTCCGGCTCCGGGAACAGCTGGCCGAGCGGCAGCGTGCGCCCGCCCAGCAGCGCCTGCTGGGCCACCGGATCGGCGCTCGTCAGGTCCAGGGTGCCCGCGCGCAGGTCGCGGTAGTACAGCAGCGTGTTGCGGCCGCCGAGGTCGATCAGCTGTGACCGCCAGCGACGGGCCGCCTCCTGAACGAGCGCGCCCCTTGCTTCCTCCACGAGCAGAGCGTATCCGTCCTGGCAAGTGATTGATCGGGACCTTTACTGTTAACAAACCTTCGCGTAATCTTCCCCGCCAAGGGCGCCCTAACCCCCTTCTACCCGAGGCAGGACCATCGTGCGGAGACTGCGAATCGGGGTGATCGCGGCTGTCCTGGCGACCGCCGCGGCCACCGTCATCTCACAAGCGCCGGCGTTCGCCGCGGCCGCCACCGCGACGTTCACGAAGACCTCAACCTGGGGCACCGGCTACGAGGCGAAGTACACGATCACCAACGGCACCGGGTCGACGATCAACGGCTGGACGGTCGCGTTCGACCTGCCCTCCGGCACCTCCATCAGCTCCTCGTGGGACAGCAACCGGACCGGCTCGACCGGGCACATCGTCGTCACCAACAGCTGGAACGGCACGATCGCCCCCGGCGGCACGGCCAGCTTCGGCTTCGTGGCCGCCGGCAGCGGCGACCCGGCCAACTGCACGCTGAACGGCGCCTCCTGCTCCGGGGGCACCACGACGCCGGGCGCCCCGGGCGCGCCGGGCAACCTGCGGGTCACGGCCACGACCAACACCAGCCTCGCGCTGGCCTGGAACGCCTCGACGGGGAGCCCGACCGGGTACCGCGTCTACGAGGGCACCACGGTGAAGGCCACGGTCACCGCGACCAGCACCACGATCTCCGGCCTGACCGCGGGCTCCACGCACACGTACACGGTCAAGGCGTACAACGCCCAGGGCGAGTCCGCGGCGTCGAACAGCATCACGGCCACCACGACCGGGGGCACCACCAACCCGCCGGCCGGCGGCGCGGCGGCCCCGTACCTGTACCAGTGGGGCGACCCGCCGAACCCGCAGACCGTGCAGTCGGCGACCGGCATCAAGTGGTTCACGCTCGCGTTCGTGCTCGCCAGCGGCGGCTGCAACCCGGCGTGGGACGGCAGCCGCCCGCTCACCGGCGGCGTGGACCAGACCGTCATCAACCAGGTGCGGGCCGGCGGCGGCGACGTGATCCCGTCCTTCGGCGGCTGGTCCGGCAACAAGCTCGGCCCGAACTGCTCCACCCCGCAGGCCCTGGCCGGCGCCTACCAGACGGTGATCAACGCCTACGGCCTCAAGGCGATCGACATCGACATCGAGAACACCGACGAGTTCGAGAACGACACCGTGCGCAACCGGATCGTCGACGCGCTCAAGATCGTCAAGCAGAACAACCCGAGCCTGAAGGTCATCGTCACCTTCGGCACGGCGACGACCGGCCCCGGCTACTACGCGCAGCAGCTCATCAGCCGCGCCGCCTCGACCGGTGCCGGGATCGACGTCTTCACCATCATGCCGTTCGACTTCGGCGGCGGCGCGAACATGTACCAGAGCACGGTGAGCGCTTCTGAGGGCCTCAAGACCATGCTCAAGTCCGCCTTCGGGTGGGACGACGCGACGGCCTACAAGCACATGGGCATCTCCGGCATGAACGGCCTGTCCGACCAGCAGGAGAACACCACCCCCGCGCAGTGGCAGCAGATCCGCGACTACGCGCAGAACAACCACCTGGCCCGCCTGGCCTTCTGGTCGGTCAACCGCGACCGCGGCTGCGCCGGCGGCGGTGTGGTGTCCAACTGCTCGGGCATCGCCCAGAACACCTGGCAGTTCACCCAGATCACGGCGACCTTCACGGGCTGACGGCTCGCCGCCGCGTTCCGCGACGCAGGGGGCTCACAGCGTGAGCCCCCTGCGGTCCGGATGCCGCCCCAGCCAGTTCGTGTAGCGCTCGTTGCGCCGCACGGCATCCGCGTAGGACTCGATCGCGTACGCCCACACCTGGCCCGCCAGATCCGCCGCGGGACCGTCGGGCAGCCAGCCCAGCATCTGCCGCCAGTGCAGCGGCGCGTCCGCGATCGGCACGGTGACCAGCCCCGCCATCGGCCGCAGCGTCGCCTGGCACAGGCCCACCGCGTCGCCGGACTCGATCAGGTCGATCGCCCCGCGCACCTCGGTCTCGAAGAGCACCTTCGGGGTGAACCCGGCCCGCGCGCAGGCCGCCGCGTGGCACGCCGAGAAGCACCCGTCCCCGGGCGCGGCCACCCACTGCGCCTCGGCCAGCTCCGACAGCTCCACCTCGTCCCGCCCCGCGAGCTCGTGCCCCTCGGGCAGCAGCAGGAAGACGGGATCGGCCGCGACCACGCGCCAGGCCAGCCCCCGGTCGGTCACCGGTGGCGCGTCCCCGCACGCGCCGACGAGCACGAAGTCCAGCTTCCCGGCCAGCACGAGATCCCCCAGCTCCGACGCCGACCAGGACGCGTGCGTGGTGATCTGGGCGGCCGGGTGGTTGCTGGTGATCCGGTGCACCAGACCACCCAGGATCGGGCCATTGACCGCCCCGATCCGGTACCGCCCCGCCGGCTCGGCCGCGCTGGCCAGGCGCGTCGCCTCGTCCTGCAGTCCCTTCACGGCCGGCAGCAGCACCCGGGCCCGGGCCAGCACCAGCTCCCCCAGCGGCGTTGCCCGCGCGCCGCGCCGGTCCCGCTCGAACAGCGCCCCGCCCAGCGCGCGCTCGATGCGCTGCAGCTGGGCCGTGAGCGCCGGTTGGGCGAGCCCGAGCACGGACGCGGCCTTGGTCACGCTGCCGGCGTCCGCGATCGCGCATACGACCCGCAGATGCCGCAGCTCCAGTTCCATACAGAGACGGTAGGGCCGTCGCGCCCCTGGCAGAAGGCCCTAAAACATCGAGACACACCGTTTTTACTTGGCACATACCCCTGGGGGGTATACAGTTCGGTGCCATGGAATCCCTGACGCGACAAGCTGTGACCGCGACGCTGCACTGCCTGACCGGCTGCGCGATCGGCGAGGTCCTGGGCATGGTCCTGGGCACGGCCCTGGGCTGGGGCAACACCGCGACGATCGTCGTGTCGATCGCCCTGGCCTTCGCCTTCGGCTACGCGCTGACCCTGCGCTCGGTCCTCTCGGCGGGCCTGACCCTGCGCGCGGCCCTGCCGGTGGTCCTGGCCGCGGACACGGCGTCGATCGCCACGATGGAGCTGGTCGACAACGGCGTGGTCCTGGCCATCCCCGGCGCCATGGACGCCGGCCTGGCCGACGCCCGGTTCTGGCTGAGCCTGCTGATCTCGCTGGTCCTGGCCTTCGCGGTGACGGTCCCGGTGAACCGCTTCCTGATCGCGCGTGGCCGCGGCCACGCGGTGGTCCACCAACATCACCATTAGTCTTGAGGCGATGATCCCCCGCTGGTCGGCAACGGCATCCGCGGCGACGGGCTGCACCGGCGCCGCGGGCCTCGCGGCCGCGGTGGCGACCTCCCCGCCGGCGACCTACGTGTCGGAGTCCGGCGTCCCGGGCGCCCCGCACGCGGGGCTGTACGCGGCGAGCATGCTGTTCCTGGCCCTGTCGCTGGCCCTGCTGGCGATCCCGGCGCGACGGTCCTGCTGGCTGATCGCCGCCTCCCTGGCCCTGGCCGCCCCGCTGGCCGCCGTGTCGAGCGCGGTGCACTGCAGCCCCGGCTGCCCGCTGCCGCCCTACGAGTCCCCCGCGCCCCGCGACCTGGTCCACGCCGCGGCCGCGATCGCCGCGCTGCTGCTGTGCGCCCTGGCCATCCTCCTCTATGCCCTGCGACCTGCGCCGGACCGCTGGACCGGCCGGCTGGGGATCGCGGTCGCCTACCCCCCGCTGCTGCTCTCGGCGGCCGGCATCCTCTTCGCCGGCCGCTCCCTGTTCACGGGCGTGATGGAGCGGGCGGCCCTGGTCGCGGTCTCGGCGTGGGTGGTCCTGACGGCGATACGCCACTCGAAGCGGCCGCGAGCATGACCCGGACGGTCGTGGTCACCGGGGCCAGCTCGGGCATCGGCCAGGCCGCGGCCCGCAGCTTCGCCGAGGCCGGCGATCGCCTGATCCTGCTCGGGCGCAACGAGTCCCGCCTGGCCGCGGCCGCCGCCCGGCTGCCCGGATCCGTCCCCGTGCGGGCCGACTTCGCCGACCTCGACCAGGTCCGGCGGGCCGCCGCGGAGGTCAGGTCGGCCTGCGACCGGATCGACGTCCTGGTCAACAACGCCGGCGGCCTGTACCGCGGCCCCCGCGCCCTGGTCGTGAACCACCTGGCGGGCTTCCTGCTGGCCCACGAGCTCCAGGGCCACCTGCGCGCGGCGGGCACCTCGCGGCTGATCACCACCGCGTCGCTGGCCGAGGCCTGGGGCGTCCTCGACGTCGACGACCCGCTCCGGGCCTCCCTCACGCACCGGGCGCGCTGGCTGGCGTACGGCTCGTCGAAGCAGGCCAACATCC
This sequence comes from Dactylosporangium thailandense, assembly GCF_059739745.1. Classification (NCBI taxonomy): domain Bacteria; kingdom Bacillati; phylum Actinomycetota; class Actinomycetes; order Micromonosporales; family Micromonosporaceae; genus Dactylosporangium; species Dactylosporangium thailandense. The sequence continues at coordinate 10,525,439 of NZ_AP029195.1, read as the reverse complement.
TCTTCACCCGCGAGGCGGCACGCCGCTGGGCGCCCGGCGGCGTGCTGCCCACCGCGTTCTTCCCGGGCCTGGTGCGCAGCCGGTTCGCGTCGAGCAGCCCGCTGTTCATGCTGAGCAAGCTCGTCCCGGTGCTGTTCACCACGCCGGACCGGGCGGCCGACACGCTGCGGTGGCTGGCCGACGCTCCGGCGAGCGAACTCGTCCCCGGCGGGTACTACTTCCGCCGCGAGCGCTTCCCGGCCACCCCGCGCTCGACCAGCCGGGACCGCGCGGCCCGCCTGTGGCAGTCGTCGCTCGAGGCGGCCGGCCTGCCATCAGTTCGGTAGCGGAATCTCCGACCACGCCGCCTCCGGGCCGGGGTTCGCGGTGAAGTCGTAGCGCACGCCCGGCTCACCGATCGCGACCAGCGCCGCCGAACCCGAGCCGTAGAGCAGCCCCGCCACCTCCTTGCGGACCAGCAGCGGGCGCTCGGCCGCGCCCGTGAACTCGCCACCCGCCAGCAGGTCCAGCCAGTCTCCCCAGGCCTGCGCGGAGGGCAGGCCCGGCTTGGGGTCGACAGCGGAGGCCGTGGCCAGCGGGGCGAACGCGTTGACGTCGATGCCCTGGTTCACGATCACGTGGTTGCCCGGTTCGAGCAGGGTGTGGGTCACCCGCACGCCGTCCCACGACGTCACCGCGATCTCCGTCGGCTCGGCTCGCACCAGGTGGAAGGCGTCGAAGGAGCGCAGCACGTCGTCCTCCGGCGGGAAGTGGGCCAGCGGCAGCGAGCCCCGGGTCGGGCGGTCGCCGGCCGGCGGGAGCGGCGGGTAGCCGTTCAGCAGGGCCGTCACGCTCGGGCGGGCCGGGTCCACGGCCAGCCAGGTGCCGCCCGCGGTGCTGTCCCGGCCGCCGAAGCGGCCCGGCCAGTGTTCGGCCGGGGGCTCCCACGGGCGGGCCAGGTACTCGTCGCGGACCGCGGCCAGCAGAACCGGCCACGTGGCGTCGGGGTCGAACCGGAGGAGCACGGTGCACATGAACCGGAACGTTATGCCAAGTGCGGGAGTAGGAGAACTCAGGCGACCTCGACGCGCGCGCTCAGCCAGTTCGCGAACTCGTCCGCGGGCAGCGGCTTGGAGATGTAGAAGCCCTGCACCAGGTTGCAGCCCTCCTGCCGCAGATGGTGCAGTGTCTCCTCGTCCTCCACGCCCTCCGCCACCACCATCAGGTCGAGGGCGTGGCCGAGCTGCACCGCCGAGCGCACGACCGCCCGATCGCGATGGTCCACGGCGATGCGCTGCACGAAGGAGCGGTCGATCTTCATCTCGTGGATGGGCAGTTCCCGGAGGCGGCCCAGGGACGAGTAGCCGGTGCCGAAGTCGTCGATGGCGAGCTTCACCCCGAGGGCGTGCAGCCGGTCGAGGATCACGAGGGCGCCGGTCGGGTCGGCCATGATGCTGCTCTCGGTGATCTCCAGCGTGAGGGCACTGGCCGGGACGCCGGCCTGGCCGAGCAGGCGGGCCACGATGTCGGGCAGGTCCGACTCCTGCAGGGAGTTCGGCGAGAGGTTCACGGCGACGTGCATGTCGTGGCCCGCGCGCCGCCACGCCGCGCACCGGCGCAGGGAGACCTCGAGCACGTGCAGGGTCAGGGGGCGGATGAGGCCGGAGTGCTCCGCGAGGGGGATGAACTCGTCCGGCGGGACGAAGCCGTGCACGGGGTGGTGCCAGCGGGCCAGGGCCTCGGCGCCGACGACCGCGCCGGTCGCGGTGGACAGCTTGGGCTGGAAGACCACGACGAGGTCGTGGCGCTGGATGGCCTCGCGCAGGTCGGCGACCATGGCGAGCCGGCGCGGGCTGTTGCGGTCGTCGTCGCTGGTGTAGACGCGCACGCCGGTGTGGGTCGTCTTGGCCACGTACATCGCCACGTCCGCGCGCTGGATGAGCGTCTTGGCGTCGTGGCCGTGCTCGGGCGCGAGGGCGATGCCGATGCTGCAGCGCGCGTTGAGCCGCAGGTGCCCGATCGGGATCGGGTGCTCCATCGCGGCGCCGAGGTCGTCGCCGACGGCGATGGCGACCTCGCGCGTGCGGATGTTCGGCAGCAGTACCGCGAACTCGTCCCCGCCGAAGCGAGCCACCGTGCCGCGGTCGCCGAGCCGCTCCTGGAGGCGCTCGCCGACGAGCCGCAGGAGCTGGTCGCCGACGTCGTGGCCGAGGGCGTCGTTGACGTCCTTGAACCGGTCGAGGTCCATCAGGAGCACGGCGACCGGGGTGCCGGCGGAGCGCAGCCGGTCGGTGAGCGCCTGGAAGCGCTGGCGGTTGGGCAGGCCGGTGAGCGGGTCGTAGTTGGCCAGGTGCTCCTTCTCCGCGACCTCCCGGCGCAGGTCGTCGAGGAGCCGGGCCTTGGTCAGCGAGAGGCTCGCGTGGTTGGCCAGCGCCTGGAACAGCCGCACGTGCTGCTCCCCGAAGGTGGGGATGTCGGGCAGGCTGTCGGCCACGAGGAGCACGCCGGATTCGCCGTCGTTCAGCGGTACCGGCACGGCGATGCCGTCCTCGATGGACCCGATCACGCGGCTGCCCTTGGCCACGAGCACCGGCTCGCCGCCCCGGGCGGGCTGCCACCACGCGGTCTCGGGCAGGGCCTCGGCGGTGCCGATCTCGAAGATGTTCGCCCCGTGCATGCGCAGCCGCACGTGGGCGCCGTCGGCGTCGGGGATGATGAGCTCGGCCCGCTCCGCGCGCAGCTGGTCGCGGGCCTGCTCGAGCACGATCCGGGCCACGCCGCGGGTGTCGAGGGGGCCGTCGAGGGCGCGCGTGAACGCGTACAGCTCCTCCACCTGCTGGTGACCCTGGCTCTGGTGGACGAAGGCGCGGTAGGCGCGGTACGTGACGGCGGAGACGACGGCCAGCAGCGCGATGGCGCGGGCGTCGCGCTCGATGGCGAGGGCGCTGATGAGCCCGATGCTGGTCGTGATGGCCACGAGCGGGAGGCCCCGCAGGGCGCTGGGCAGCCGTCGCCACTCGCTGGGGTCGTCGTGCAGGGCGATCACGGCGGTGACGAGGACCGCGGCGATCACGTCGGAGAGCAGCATGGCGATCAGGACGTACAGCCACTCCCGGGGCCCGCTGGGCAGCACGGGTCCGGCGAGGGTGCGCAGCAGCACGGCCGCGGCGGTGGTCTGCACCCCGAGGAGCGCGATGTTGAAGCCGAGCTTGACGCCGCGCTGGCGGCGCAGGACGGACAGGCCCACGACGCCGCCGATGAGGCGCACGCACAGCAGCAGTGTCGGGTCGACCGACAGCAGCCCGAGCACCATCGGGATCTCGCTGAGGCTCATCGCGTGGCCGCCGCGGCGCACCCGGACGTGGATCGCGAAGCCCTCGGTCAGCGCGAACGCCACGAGCAGGATCGCGAGGGGCACCACATCGGGAGCGGCGGGGAGGCCGACGGTCCGGACACGCAGCGCGTGGGCCGCGACGGTCGCGGCGCCCAGCCAGAGACTGAGCGTCGCGACCCGCGCATCCGGGCGACCCCAACCGCGTACTTTCGTCATCATCGCCCTGTTTGTATGGTTAGTGCGGTGTTACTGCCAGATGGAGCTGGACCAGTAGCTCCCACTCCAAGTTCGGCCGCTCCAGGTGTTTCCTGACCAAGTTCGGCCGCTCCATGTGCGCCCGTCCCACGTAGCGCCGCTCCACGTGCGCCCACTCCAGGTCCGGCCGTCCCAGTTGGTGCCCGACCAGGTGACCGAGCTCCAGGTCTTGGCCGCCAGCAGGCCCGGGAACTGGCCGGTGCCCATCGACGTGCCGGTCCAGGCCGCGCCGTTCCACGTGCCGCCGTTCCACGCGGTGCCGGCCGTGGCGGCCTTGCCCCAGGTGGTGCCGTTCCACGCCTTGCCCATGATGTCCTTCTCGCCGGTCAGTTCGACGCCGCTCGTCGGGTCGGCCACGTGGGCGGTGCCGCGGGACGCCTCGAGCGAGCCGGCCCCGGTGGACGCCACCCAGGTCTGGGCGGCCGCGGCCGCGGACGGCGTCGGCGCGTCGATGGCCCGCTTGATGTTCAGCCCGCCCGCCCCGCTGCCGAGCTTCTCGGCCTGGGGCATGACGTCGGCGGTGCTCGTGAGCAGCTTCTTCACCTGGTCCGGGGTGAGCGACGGGCGTTGCTGCAGCAGCAGCGCGACCGCGCCGGAGGTGATGGCCGCGGCCTGGGAGCTGCCGCTGCCGCGGAAGTAGCGGCCCGTGGTGTCGCCGGGGACGAGCCCGGTCGGGTAGTTCACGTCGACGTACGAGCCGGGGTCGCGCAGGCCGACGATCGAGCGCCCGGGCGCGGTCAGGTCGACCGAGCGGGTGGCGTTGCCGCGGCTGCTGAAGTCGGCCACGACGTCGTCGGCGCGCGAGTCGGTGCCCTTGGAGTCGGCGGCGCCGACCGCGATGACGTACGGGTTCACCGCGGGCATCGACAGGTTGCTGCGGGTGGTGCCGTCGTTGCCGCCGGACACGACCACGGTGATGCCCTTCTTCCAGGCCGACTCCACCGCGTGGGAGAGCGGGTCGAGCTTCTCGTCCTGGTTGGAGTCGGTGCCGAAGGACAGGTTGAGGACCTTGATGTTCAGGCCCGGGTCGTTGCGGTGCTGCACGACCCAGTCGATGCCGGCGATCACCTGGGACACGTCGGTGGCCCCGTCGGCGGCGGCGACCTTGACGCTGATCAGCGTCGCGTTCGGGGCCATGCCGGTGAAGTTGCTCGGGTCGCTGACCGTCAGCAGGTTCGTGAGCGGGTCGCGCCCGGCGATGAGGCCGGCCATGTGGGTGCCGTGGCCGAACGTGTCGGTGTAGCGCAGGTTGGACGCCTGCGACTCGAACGACAGGTCGGGGCCGTTGATGATCCGGGTGGTGTCGTTGAGGCCCGTCACCGGCGAGACGCCGGAGTCGATGAGCGCCACGCCGACGCCCGTGCCGGTGATGTTCCGGCTGGTCGAGTCGAGCTTCTTCCACACGTCGAGGGCGCCGGTGGCGCGCACGACGCTGAACATCGAGTTGGAGTCGCCGTCGGCGCGCCATCGGGCGGCGGAGAGGGAGACCGTGCCGTCCACGGTCACCCCGCGCACGCCGGGCGCGGTCTTGAGTGCGGACAGTCGCTGGCTCGGTACCTCGGCCACGAAGCCGTTCACGACGGACAGCGGCCGCCCGACCTTGCCGCCGGCGCGGGAGACCGCGAGGGCGGCCGCGTCGGGATCGTCGTACTCGACGATGACGCGGGTCAGGCCGGCGGCGGTGGCCGTCGGGGTGGTGGCTGCGACCGCCGGCCCGCCCGGCGCGACCGCCCCGGCCGCGATCGCGATGATCGCGGCAGATGCGGCGCCCAGCGCGCTCCGGTATCTGCTCGGCATGCGGGCCCCTTCCATGGGTTCATGACTAGCCGTGATCCATGGTTGGGCAGCGCGTAGCGTTCCGTTGTCAACAGATCGGTCGTACTTCACGCACCGTGCGTGATGCCGAGCACTAGACCTCAGCCGGCGTACGCCGGATCGCCCCCGGTCCCGGCCGCGGGACGACGTCGCGGGGAGCGACCTCGTGGTGCCCGGCCTCGCAGACGAGCGTGGCGTGCACGTGGGCGCCGCAGTCGCGATGGACGGTCTCGAGGGGCGGGCCGCCCGGGTCGGCGAGGTAGCGGTCGCCCCATTCGCGGACGGCGACGAGCAGCGGGTAGAGGTCGAAGCCCTTCTCGGTGAGGCGGTACTCGTCGCGGGCCCGGGACCCGGGCTCGCGATAGGGCACCCGGCGCAGGATCCCGTTGTCCACGAGCACGCCGAGCCGGTTGGTGAGCACCTGCCGGGGCATGCCGGTGCGCTCCCGCATGTCGTCGAAGCGGAAGATGCCGTTGAAGACCTCCCGGAGCACGACGAGCGTCCACCGCTCCCCGAGGATCGCCATCGCGCGCCCGATCGTGCAGTTCTCGACGGACCACTCGAGTGCCCTAGGTCTCATGCTGTCAGGCTAACCCGGGGCTGAGTCCTGTTGACAGACCTAGCCTCGGGCCGCGACGCTGGCTCCATGACCCAGACCGAGGGCGACCTCCGCAGCCGCACGTTCTCGTGGTCCGACCCGATGCTCAACGCGAAGCAGCTGGGCCGGCGCAGCGGGCTGGAGCTGCTGCAGGCGATGCAGCGCGGCGAGCTGCCGGCCCCGCCGATCATGCACCTGCTCGGCACCGGGCGCCTCGACGCCGAGGAGGGGCGCGTCACGGTGACGCTGGAGCCGCAGGAGTACCACTACAACCCCCTCGGCACCGTGCACGGCGGGGTGCTGGCCACCCTGCTGGACACCGCCACGGGCTGCGCGGTCCACACGACCCTGCCGGCGGGCGTGGGGTACACGACGCTCGACCTCACCACCAAGTTCCTGCGTCCGGCCTCGATCGCCTCCGGCGTGCTGACGTGCGAGGGAACGGTGCTGTCGAAGGGGCGGCGCACGGCCCTGGCCCAGGCCCAGATCACCGACGGCCGCGGCGCGCTGATCGCGCACGCCACCTCGACGTGCATGCTGTTCGACATGCCGTGATGTGCGACAAGTCGGGCGCTCCGCGCCGGGGTTCGGGCATAAACAAAATGTTGCGGCGCGGAGCGCCCGACATTTCGGTCACGAACGGGACGACGGCACCGGGTCGCGGCGGCCGGCCGGGACCAGGCTCTGGCCGGGGGTGATCACGATCTGGCGGGGCTGGGCGATCTGGGCCACCAGCAGGGTGCCGACGAGGCCGAAGAGCGCATAGCCGCCGAGCACGATCGCCGCGCGCTGGACGCCGGCGCCGTCGAAGTACACGATGCCGCGGATCGCCTCGGTGCCCAGGCCCGGCGGCAGCCACTGGCCGATCGCCCGCCAGAACGGCGGGAGCAGCGGGGCCGGGTAGGCGCCGCCCGCGCTCGGGTTGCCGAGGACCACGAAGAGCAGGACCGTCAGGCCGGTACCGACGAAGCCGAACGCCGCCTGCAGCGCCATCGTGCAGCAGCCCGCGGCGAACACCAGCAGCGCGCCGAACCACCACAGCTGCGCGAAGTGGCCGTCCAGGGCCCCGAACAGCGAGCCCGCGACGAGCGCGCCGCCGACGCCGGACACGGCCGAGTAGGCCGCCAGGGACAGCAGCCGGACCAGGGCCCGGTGCGGGTTGGCGGGGCGGGCGCCCTTGCTCATGCTCACCGCGAGGGCGACCAGGTATCCGCCCACGACCCAGCCCAGCGCGAGATAGAAGCCCGAGAGGCCGCGCGCGTCGCCGAGCAGGGCCGGGTGCGCGTCCTCGGTCGTGAAGGCGCGCTCCTGGGCGTCCTCGAGCGGCGTGATGATCTGCTCGAGGACGGTGGCCACGCTCGCGCCCGCGGCACTCGCGACGATGAGCCGATCGGTGGCGTCGGTGTTGGAGACGACGAACGCCCCGTACACCTCGCGCTGGTCGATCATCCGGCGTGCGGCGTCCTCGCTGAACGCGGGTCGCGCGTCCAGCGGCTCGCCGGGCAGCCGGTCGAGCTTGCCGACCAGGTCGTCGAGCGCCTCCGGGGGCGCGGCGACGGCCACAGGAATCCGGTGCGGGGTCGGCTCGTGGAACGCCCCGATGTAGCTGGCGATGAACGCCATCTGCAGGGCCAGGACCGCGAGGACCAGCGCACCCGCGCGCGGCGTGACGCCGTCGCGCACTTCATGAAGAAATCCCGCTTTCACCACATTTGACGGTATCGTACGGGCGACTCCGGCGTGTCAGACTTGACCACTTTTGTCGGGAAGGGCCGTGGCCGGCAGGCGCGGTTCGTCAGGAAGCGCGGAAGACCCACACCCGCATCAGGATGAACCGCAGCAGCGTGGTGACCGCGTTCGCGACCAGGAGCACGGCGAGCTCGGCCGCGTGCGCGTGCGCCGGCGCGGCCATGTTCAGCGCGGCCAGCGCGGCCGCGTTGAGCGCCAGCCCGAGGGCGAAGAGCAGCAGGCCCTGGAGCTGGTGGCGGACCGCGCCCGCACTGCCGCGGATGGCGAACGTGAGCCGGCGGTTGAGCGCGGTGTTGGCGATCGCGGTGCTCAGCAGCGCCACGAAGTTCGCGGCCTGGGCCCCGAGCGCCGGGCGCAGGAGGGCGTAGAGGGCCAGGAACGCCACGGTGGAGAGCACGCCGATGCCGCCGAAGCGCAGCAGCTGCGGCAGCATCCCGGCGGGGACGCCCTCGACCAGCGGGGCCCGCCCGAGCCGGCTGCGCAGCGCGGCGACCGGCACCTTCCCGGCGACCAGCGCCCGGCCCAGCCGCGCGATGCCCTTGAGGTCGGCGACGGCGGTCGCGACGATGTCGACCCGGCTGTCGGGGTCGTCGATCCAGTCGACCGGCACCTCGTGGATGCGCAGGCCGGCGCGCTGGGCGAGCACGAGCAGCTCGGTGTCGAAGAACCAGCCGGTGTCCTCGACGAGCGGCAGGAGCTGCTCGGCGACCTCCCGGCGGATGGCCTTGAAGCCGCACTGCGCATCGGAGAAGCTGGCGCTCAGGGTGGTACGAAGGATGCGGTTGTAACTGCGGGAGATGAACTCGCGCTTGGGCCCCCGCACGACCCGCGACCCGCGCGCGAGGCGGGTGCCGATCGACACGTCGGAGTGGCCCGACAGCAGCGGCGCGACCAGCGGCAGCAGAGCGTTGAGGTCGGTGCTGAGGTCGACGTCCATGTAGGCGAGCACGGGCGCGTCGGAGGCGGACCAGGCCTGCTTCAGCGCGCGGCCGCGGCCCTTCTCGGCGAGCCGGAGCACCTCGACGCCGTCCAGCTCCACGCTGAGCGCCCGGGCGACGGCGGCCGTGGCGTCGGTGCTGGCGTTGTCGGCGACGGTGATGCGAAAGGCGTACGGGAAGCTGTCCGCCAGGTGCCGGTGCAGGCGGCGCACGCAGGGCCCGAGATCGGCCTCCTCGTTGTAGACCGGGATGACGACGTCGAGGACGGCGCCGGTGTTGCGGGCGCCCGCGCCGACCGCGCGAGGAAGCGTCACACTGCTCATGCCCCGAAGCCTCCGGTCCGCACCTTCCGGCAACGTCCGGCGAACCTGTGCCCCGGCTGTGAGTGTCCGGGCTCTACCCGCGCGTAGCCTGGGCGAACTCGTCCGGCATCGGGGCCTCCACGGTCACCCGCGCGCCGTTGTGGTCGAACGCCAGGCGCCACGAGTGCAGGAAGGTGCGGCCGGCCGGGTTCTTCTCGAACAGTGGGTCACCCACGATCGGGTGACCGATCCAGGCCAGGTGCACGCGGATCTGGTGGCGGCGGCCGGTGTGCGGATACGCCTCCAGCAGCGCGCGCTGCGGGGTCTGCTCGCGCACGGTGAAGGTCGTCGTCGACGGGTACGTCGGCACGGTGTCGAACACCGCCGACGCCGGCACGCTCCAGGTGCCGTCGGTGAGCACGATGCTCTCCCGGGGCGCCGCGATCCGGACCCGGTTCTTGCGCCCGACGCTCAGCGGGAGCTCGACGCGGCCGGACGGCGGCAGGTCGCCCGGGGCCGTCACCGCCAGATACGCCTTCTCCACCGTGCGCTTGTTGAACTGCCGCGTCAGGCCCCCGTGCGCGGCCAGGTCCTTCGCGAACAGGATCACGCCCGAGGTGACCTTGTCGATGCGGTGCACCGGAAACAGCTGCTCGCCAGCGTCCGCGGCCATGCGGACCAGGTCGGACTCGTGCCGCTCGCCCATCACGGAGACGCCCACCGGCTTGTCCAGCACCAGGATCGCGTCGTCCTCCAGCAGCACGCGCTCACGAAACTCGGCCCACATCGTCCTAATCTCGCACGGAGGGAAGAGGGGGCTCGCATGGACCTGAGCGAAATCGAGCCGCACCGGCGGGAGCTGGAGCTGCACTGCTACCGGATGCTCGGCTCCTATCACGAGGCCGAGGACCTGGTGCAGGAGACGTTCCTGCGCGCCTGGAAGGGCTGGGACGCGTTCCAGGGGCGCTCGTCGGTGCGGGCGTGGCTCTACCGCATCGCCACCAACGCCTGCCTCGACGTGCTCAAGAGCGCTCAGCGCCGCATCCTGCCGATGGACCTCGGCCCGCCGTCCGGCCCCGGCGACGACCGGCCCCCGCGCGCCGACGTCGCCTGGCTGGAGCCGCTGCCGGACCGGGTGCTCGACGCCGACCCGGAGACGCGCGCGGTCGCCCGGGAGACGGTGGAGCTCGCGTTCCTGGCCGCGTTGCAGCATCTGCCGCCGCGGCAGCGGGCCGTGCTCATCGCGCGGGACGTGCTCGGCTGGTCGGCGGCCGAGACCGCGCAACTGCTCGACATCACGGCCCCGGCGGCCAACAGTGCCCTGCAACGGGCCCGGGCGACCCTCCGCGAGCGACTGCCGGAGCGCGGCGACGACTGGACGCCCGACCGCGCGCCCGACCCGGACGAGCAGGAGGTGCTGCGGCGCTACGTCGACGCGTTCCAGCGCGCCGACGTGCGGGCCATGGCGCGGCTGCTCGCCGACGAGGCGCGCGCGGTGATGCCGCCGCTGCCGATGTGGTACCTCGGCCGGGACGCCATCGCCGCCACGCTCGCGCAGAGCGTCCCGCCCGGCTCGCCGTTCCACGTCGGTCGGGTCCGCGCCGAGCTCACCCGCGCCAACCGCGACCCGGCGATGGTCGTCTACCACACGCCGCCGGGGGAGACGGTGGAGCGCCCCTTCGCCGTCGGGGTCATCCGCGTCGAGGGCGGCCTGATCACGGAGCTGACCGCCTTCCACGACCCGCGCGTGTTCGAGTCCTTCGTGGCCATGGACGCACTGGGCCGTCCCCGGGGGTAGGGGAAACCCCCCTGCCGTTCGGCGGGTTGGCCCCGCTGATTTCGCGGCCCCCGAACGGCAGGGTTGGTGGCATGGAAGCGATGGCCGGCTGGGCTTACCTGGTGATCTTCGTGCTGCTGGTGCTGGACTGCCTGATCCCGGCGGTACCGGCGGAGACGAGCGTGATCGCGGGCGGGGCGCTCGCCGCGAGCGGGCACCTGCACCTGGCCGTCGTGCTGCTCTCCTCGATCACCGCGGTGTTCGTCGGCGACGTGCTCATGCACGAGGTGGCCCGGCGCGGCGGGCGGCGCCTGGTCGAGCGGCTCCTGCGCGGCGAGCGCTCCTGGAGGGCCGTCGGCTGGGTCTCGCGGCTGCTCGACCGGCACGGCGGCGCGATCGTCGCCGGTGGCCGGTTCGTGCCCCTCGGGCGCACCACGGTCGCCCTGGTGAGCGGCTACGCGCAGTTCCCGCGGCGGCGCCTGCTGCCCGCCCTGGCCGTCGGTGCGGTGCTGTGGAGCGTGTACATCGCCGGCCTGGGCTATCTCGGCGGGAACGTCTTCACCGGCAACCCGCTCGCGGCCGCGGGGCTGGGGATCGCGCTGTCGTTCACCGTGACGGGCGTGACGACTCTGGCGCGGCGACTGCGTTTGCGGGCGCGCCAAGGCGGGCAACCACTTATCAGCAAGGCGTGACCGGAAAACGTGGAAGGGATTTGTGATGAGTTTCACGGACAAGGTCGAGCACAAGGCCGAAGAGTTCAAGGGTGCCGCCAAGGAGAAGTACGGCGACATGACCGACAACGAGCGACTTCAGGCCGAGGGCGCCGCTGAGCGCGCCGCCGCGAAGGCCAAGCAGGCCGGTGACCACGTGAAGGACGCCGGGCGCAACGTGGCCGACGCGTTCGACCGCTGATCGCACTCGCGACGGAGGATGGGCCGCCCCGACTCGGGGCGGCCCGCCTGCGTTTTCAGGGCCGTTCCTCGGGGCCGAACGCGGAACACGTGAGGATGAGCAGGCCCACGGCGACGTCGTTGGCGGCGGAGGCCGACCAGCCGAACCGCAGCACCAGCGGCGCGGCGAGCACCCACCCGGCCAGCCCGCCGATGATCGGGGTGAACCCGGCCGCGCCCGGCTTGAGCAGCCGGATCAGGGTCGCGACGGCCAGCGCGATGCCGGTCACCGTGTCGCTCCAGAAGATGTCGTAGCGGCCCGCCCCGATGTAACCGAACGGCACCGCCGACACCACCAGCCACACCGCCGCCAGGAAGACGATGGTCAGGGGCAGGGTCCGCGTCGCGCGGGCGGCGGCGGGCCGCTCGGGCGGGATCGGATCCAGGCGGATGTGCGCCGGCGTCGTGAAGTCCTGTTCCGAGATGAAGCTGCTCATGGCCGACAGCCTTCGGGGCGGCCGGATGAGCGGTGATCACCCCGCCGGAGGGCTTTCGTTCCAGGAGCGGTCGAGCGCGGTGACGCAGTACGTGCCCTTGGGGCCGGTGAACTCCCCGTCGCCGCCGCGCCGGGTGGCGACCAGTTTGGCCGCGCCGCCGTCGACCCGGTAGACCGCCGCGGAGACGCCCTGGCCCTTCCAGGTCAGCTTCACGTTGTCGCCGTCGGCCGCGGTGGACAGGGCGGGTGCGGCCGGGGCCTTGTTCGGCAGCCACTTCATGAGCGGCGGCAGCGCGGGCGTGCTGTAGAAGTCGCCGGCGTACTTCGAGACGGAGCCGAGCGCGTCCGCCCGCAGGTTCTTGGCGCTGAAGTGGACGCTGCCGGTGACCTGGGCGTACTTGCGGTTCAGGGCGAGCTGGCGGTCGAGCTCGGCGGGGTCGGACCACGGGCCGGCCTGCCCGACGCGGTAGTCGGCCTGCCCGATGTACAGCTGCACCCTCGTGTCCTTGACGACGTCGACCCACCAGGGCACGAGCTTCGCGTAGTCGGCGACGTCGAAGCCGATGTTCCAGTACAGCTGCGGCACGATGTAGTCGAGCCACTGCTCGCGCACCCACTTGCGGGTGTCGGCGTAGATGTCGTCGTAGCTCTGCAGGCCGCGCGTCGGCGAACCGGCCGGGTCGGTGCCGTTGTTGCGCCAGATGCCGAAGGGGCTGATACCGAACTTCACCCACGGCTTGAGCTGCTTGATCCGCTGGCTCATCTCCTTGACCAGCAGGTTCACGTTCTCGCGGCGCCAGTCGGGCTTGCTCTTGCCGCCGCCGTACTGCCGGTACGCCGCGTCGTCCGGGTAGTCCTGCTTGCCGACCGGGTACTGGTAGAAGAAGTCGTCGAAGTGCACGCCGTCGACGTCGTACTTCTGCACCGCCTCCAGCATCGAGTCCTCGACGAACTTGCGCGCCTCGGGGATGCCCGGGTTGAAGTGCAGGCGGCTGCCGGTGGTGCCCACCGACGGGTAGACCACCGCCCACTCCGGGTGCTTGCGCAGCGGGTGGTCGGGGGCGAGCGCGTTGATGTCCGGGCCGGCTCCGGAGGGTGCGGGCTGGCTGCCCCGATACGGGTTGAACCAGGCGTGGAACTCCAGATCGCGCCGGTGCGTCTCGTCGATCATCCACTGCATCAGGTCGAAGCCGGGGCTCTGGCCGCGAACCCCGGTGATCCACTCCGACCAGGGCGCGAAGTCGGACGGCCACAGCGCGTCGCCGCTGGGCCGGACGTGCACGAAGACCGCGTTGAGGTTGCGCCGCTGGGCGAGGTCCAGCCAGCCGAGGTACTCCTGCTTGACCTGGTCCGCGGGCAGCCCCGGCCGGCTGGGCCAGTCGATGTTCTCGACGGTGGTGATCCAGACGCCGCGCAGCTCCCGGGGCGCGCTCAGCGGGACGCCGCCGCAGCGGGACGCGCGCGGGTCGGTGGCGCGGTCGGCCCGGTCCGCGGCGCGGTCGATCCGGTCCGTGGAGGGCGTGCCGGCCGAGGCGTTGATGGCGTCGTCCCAGACCATGCGGGCCAGCCCGACGCCGCCCAGGAGCACCAGGACGAGGCCGATGACGAGCGGCAGCACCGACGTGCGGGCAGGCAGGCGGTTCTGCACCGGCCCAGTCTGCCCGGAGGGCGGGGGCCGAAGGCAAGTCATCGGGGCAACTTCTGCCCTAACGGACCAGTCGGGACTGGTCCTCCAGTTCCGCCATCAACCGCTCGGTGGCCCGGCTCACGGCGGCGTCCATGAGCCGCCGCTCGGTCACCACGGTCTCGAGGCCTTCCCCGGCCAGGCCCTGCGCCCGGTCGGTGACCAGCAGCTCCTGCTCGTGGCGGCGGGTCTCGGAGAGCTCCTTGCGCCGCGCCTCGCGGGCCTCGGTGCGCTCGTAGCCGTTGCCGTGCGAGACGAGCTTGAGCCAGACTGCGGCGCAGTCCAGGCAGACCAGCAGCGCGGCGACGCCGAGATAGAAGAAGCCGAAGCCCCAGAAGTCGCTGGTCACCAGGTGCCACATCGCGGTCGTGCGGGCCCCGAAGCCGGCCCCGGCCTCGACCGAGGTCCGGTTCGCCGCGCGCTGCTCGGCGATCTGCGCGAGCAGCGACTTCACCTGGTCGGCCCGGGACTGCCGGCCCGGCTCCTGGCCGGCGCGCAGCGTCGCGGCCTCGCCGTCGAGGCGGGTGGCCTCGTCCATGAGCGTGCGGGACTGCCGCACGAGCGTGTCGCAGTAGCCGCCGGCCGGGCAGCCGGCCCGCCGGGTCACGCCGCCGGCGCGGGAGTCGGCCAGCGCCTGGTCGTAGATCGACGCGGACTCCTTGCGCTTGTCCGCGGCGAGCTGGTGCAGGTCGGCCACGGCCTTGTCGTCGGCGGCGTCCTGGGCCCGCAGCGCGTCGACCTGGCGCTGGAAGGTGGCGATGGCGCCGCTCTGCTCGAGCCGGGTGAGCTGCTGGTTGTGCACGGTGCCGAGGTACGCGTCGATCTCGCCCTTGTACCGGGCCAGCATGAGCGGCTCGGTGATCACCACCGCGAACAGCAGCGCGAGCAGGATGCGCCCGGCGTAGAGCCCGAACGTGCGCCGCCGCAGCAGCTGGTGCGGGTCGGCCGAGTCCAGCTGCTCGAAGTTCACCGCGACGCGCCCGACCACGGCCCGGTCGTAGGCGATGACCGCCAGCGCGACCGGCGGCCCGACCAGCCACTGCCACCACGGGTGCGCGTAGTTCGTGGACGCGTCGACGAAGCTCGCGGCGCCGACGATCGCGTACACGCCGTACAGCAGGATGAAGACCCCGATGGAGCTGTAGAGCGCCCGATCGGTGTGGGTCCGCACGCTCGCCGGGTTGACGTTCGCGACTCTCAGAAGCGCGGATCCCCCTGCCATGCTAGCGACGGTACGCGAGGATAAGTCGCATTTATGGGCGTTTGACGAAACGGCATCTGTCGACAATCGATTGTGAGCGGCAGGTAACGCACCAGCAATCGGAGCATCTAGATATAGGAAATGGTCTGTCCTTAGCGTTCGGTCCCCCACCTCCGAACAGGGAAGGACCGGATATGGCCCCACTCGCGCGACGCGGTCTCATAGCGCTGGCAAGTCTCACCCTGGTGGCCCTGGCGGGCTGCTCCGAGCCGGCATCCGGCGGCGGTTCCCCGAGCGGCGACACGATCAAGGTCGGCATCCTGCACTCGCTGAGCGGCACGATGTCGATCAGTGAGGTCACCGTGCAGAAGTCGGAACTCATGGCCATCGACGAGATCAACGCCGCCGGTGGAGTCCTCGGCAAGAAGCTCGAGCCCGTCGTCGAGGACGGCGCCTCGGACTGGCCCACCTTCGCCGAGAAGGCGCAGAAGCTCATCTCCAAGGACAAGGTCGCCACGGTGTTCGGCGGGTGGACCTCCGCCAGCCGCAAGGCGATGCTGCCGGTGTTCGAGCGCAACAAGGCGCTGCTGTGGTACCCGGTGCAGTACGAGGGCCTCGAGAGCTCGCCGTACATCTTCTACACCGGTGCGACGACGAACCAGCAGATCATCCCGGGACTGGACTACCTCAAGCAGCAGGGCAAGAAGAAGATCTTCCTGGTCGGCTCCGACTACGTCTTCCCGCGCACCGCGAACAAGGAGATCAAGGCCTACGCCCAGGCCAACGGCATGGAGATCGCCGGCGAGGAGTACACGCCGCTGGGCCACACCGAATACAGCACCCTGGTGAACAAGCTCGCCGCGGCCAAGCCCGACGCCGTGTTCAACACCCTCAACGGCGACTCGAACGTGGCCTTCTTCAAGGAGCTCAAGAACAAGGGCATCACCGCGGCCAGCATGCCGACCGTCTCCGTGAGCGTGGCGGAGGAGGAGGTCGTCGGCATCGGCAAGGAGAACATCGCCGGGCACCTCGTGGCGTGGAACTACTACCAGACCACGACGGGCGCGGCCAACGACAAGTTCGTCGCCGCGTTCAAGGCCAAGTACGGCGCCGACAAGGTCACCTCCGACCCGATGGAGGCCGGCTACAACGCGGTCTACCTGTGGGCCGAGGCGGTCAAGAAGGCCGGCAGCACCGACGTGGAGAAGGTCAAGGCCGCGGCCAAGGGCATCTCGCTCGACCTGCCCGAGGGCAAGGTGACCATCGACGGCGACAACCAGCACGTGTACAAGACCGCCCGCATCGGCATCATCCAGCCCGACGGGCAGATCAAGGAGGTGTGGAACTCCGGGCAGCCGATCAAGCCGGACCCGTACCTCAAGGGCTACGACTGGGCCAAGGGCCTGAGCTAGGAGGGGGCGCCGGCCATGATCGCGAACCAGTTCGTCACCGGCCTGAGCATCGGCGCCGTGCTGCTGCTCATCGCGCTCGGCCTGACCTTCACCTTCGGGCAGATGGGCGTCATCAACATGGCGCACGGCGAGTTCATCATGGCCGGCGCCTACACCACGTACATGGTCCAGTCCTTCGCCGGCGCCCAGGCCGTGCCCGTCGCGCTGCCGATCGCGTTCCTGGTCGCCGGCGCGATGGGGTTGGTGCTGGAGTGGCTGCTCATCCGGCGCTTCTACGGCCGCCCGCTCGACACCCTGCTGCTGACCTGGGGCGTGAGCCTCATCCTGCAGCAGCTGGCCATCGACCTCTTCGGCGCGCCGAACGTGCAGGTGCGCGCGCCCGGGTGGCTGACGGGCGGGTTCAAGGCGGCGGGGGTCGACATCCTCTACAACCGCCTGTTCATCATGGCCCTGGCGACCGCGGGCGTCGTGGGGATCTGGCTGTACCTCACCCGCCTGCCCGCCGGCCGCAAGATGCGCGCGGTGATGCAGAACCGCCAGCTCGCGGCGGTCAGCGGGGTCGCGACCGACCGGGTCGACCAGCTCACCTTCTTCATCGGCTCCGGGCTGGCCGGGCTGGCGGGCGTGGCGATCACGCTCATCGGCCCGGTCGGGCCCCAGATCGGCACCTACTACATCGTCGACGCGTTCCTGGTCGTCGTGGCCGGCGGGCTCGGCCAGCTGCGCGGGGCGGTCCTCGCCGCCGTCGCGCTCGGCCTGCTCAACGCCTACGTCGAGCTGTGGACCAACGCCAGCTTCGCCAAGGTGGTGGTGTTCGCCGTGATCGTCGCGTTCCTGCAGGCCCGGCCCCAGGGCCTCTTCGTCCTGCGCTCACGGGCGCTGCAATGAGACGGTATCTGGGCCCGGCCCTGTTCCTGGCCGCCTTCGCCGTGCTCGCGCTCGTCGCGCCGAACGTGCTCGGCCCCTTCCGGTTGCAGCTGCTCGGGAAGTACCTCTGCTTCGCCATCGTCGCCGTCGGCATCGCGATCGCGTGGGGCCGCGGCGGCATGCTCACGCTGGGCCAGGGCGTCTTCTTCGGCCTCGGCGCGTACGCCATGGGGATGCATTTGAAATTGCGGGAGGCCGGTTCCGCGGGCCTGCCCGACTTCATGGTGTGGAGCGGCGTCGACAAGTTGCCCGTGCTGTGGAAGCCGTTCGCCAACCCGGCCTTCGCGCTGGCCATGGTGGTCGTGCTGCCCGTGGTGGTGGCGGTGCTGCTGGGGCTGCTCGTCTTCCGGCAGCGGGTGCGGGGCGCCTACTTCGCGGTGCTGTCGCAGGCGCTGGCCGCCGCGTTCGTCATCCTGCTCGTCGGGCAGCAGGGGCTCACCGGCGGTACCAACGGCCTGACCAACATCCAGTTCTTCTTCGGGCTCGACCTCTACGACGAGGCGAACGCGCGGCTGGTCTACCTGATCGTGGTCGGGGCGCTCGCGGTGGTCTTCCTGGCCGCGTGGCAGCTCAAGGAGAGCCGGTTCGGCAAGCTGCTCGTCGCGATCCGCGACGGCGAGGACCGGGTGCGCTACCTCGGCTACGACCCCGCGATCGTGAAAACCGTGGCGTACGCCTTCTCGGCGGCCCTGGCCGGCATCGGGGGCGCCCTGTTCGTGCCGGTCGTCGGGATCATCTCGCCCGCGGACCTCGGCGTCGTGCCCTCGATCGCGATGGTGATCGCGGTCGCGATCGGCGGGCGCTACTCCATCGTCGGCGCCGTCGCCGGGGCGCTGCTCTACAACTACGCGGAGACGTCGCTGTCGGAGGCGTGGCCGTCGGGGTGGAAGTACCTCGTCGGCGCGCTCTTCATCGCCGTGATGGTCTGGGCCCCGCGCGGCCTGGCGGGTCTGCGGCTGAGGAGGCGGTCGGCATGAGTCCTCTTCTCGAGGTGCAAGGCCTGAACGTGGTCTTCGACGGCTTCCGGGCGATCACCGACCTGGACTTCGCGGTGGAGCCGGGCGAGCTGCGGTTCGTGATCGGCCCCAACGGCGCCGGCAAGACCACGCTCATCGACTGCGTCACGGGCCGCACCAGGCCGGCGTCGGGCCGGATCACCTTCGACGGCCGCGACCTGCTCGGGCAGCGCGAGCATCGCATCGTCCGATCGGGCATCGGGCGTACCTTCCAGACGTCGGTCGTGTTCGAGGAGCTCACGGTCGGCGAGAACCTCGACCTCGCGGCCACGTTCCGGCGCCCGATGCTCTCGCTGCTGCGCCGGCGCAGGGGCTACCCGGACGACGTCGCCCGGGTGCTGGAGACGACGGGCCTGGCCGAGCTGGTCGAGCGCAAGGCCGGCGTCCTCTCCCACGGCCAGCGTCAGTGGCTGGAGATCGGCATGCTCCTGGTCCAGCAGCCCCGCCTGCTCCTGCTCGACGAGCCGGTGGCGGGCATGAGCCGCGAGGAGCGCGAGCGGACCGGCCGGCTGCTGGTCGAGGTCGCGCAGACCCACACCGTCGTGGTCATCGAGCACGACATGGACTTCCTGCGCCGCTTCGCCTCGGTCGTGACGGTCCTGCACGAGGGCCGCCTGCTGCGCCAGGGCACGGTGGCGCAGGTGCAGTCCGATCCCCGGGTCCAGGAGGTCTACCTGGGCCGGGCCCGCCGGGAGGTTGTCGATGCTGAAAATTGAGTCGGTCGATGTCGCATACGGCCGCGCGCAGGTGCTCTTCGACCTGTCGCTGACCGTCCCGGCGGGCTCGCTGACCTGCGTGATGGGGCGCAACGGGGTCGGCAAGACCACGCTGCTCAAGGCCGTCATGGGCGTGCTGCCGGTCCGCACGGGCCGCATCACCTTCGAGGGCCGGGACATCACGCGCCTGAAGACGTACGACCGGGTGCGGCTCGGGCTCGGCTACGCGCCCCAGGGCCACGAGACCTTCCCCCAGCTGACGGTGTGGGAGAACCTGCGGGTGGTGCTGGAGGCCTCCCCGAAGGCGACGAAGTCCTCGCTGGACGAGGCCCTCGACGTGTTCCCGGCGCTGAAGTCGCTGCTGCGCAACAAGGCCGGGTTCCTGTCCGGGGGCCAGCAGCAGCAGCTGTCCATGGCCCGGACGCTGGTCACGCGCCCGTCGATGCTGCTGCTGGACGAGCCGACGGAGGGCATCCAGCCGTCGGTGATCCTGGAGATCGAGGACGCGATCGAGCGCCTGCACAAGGAGACCGGCGTGGCGGTGCTGCTGGTGGAGCAGTACCTGGACCTGGCCCTGCGCCTGGCCGACGCCTTCGTCATCCTCGACGCCGGGGAGGTGGTGCGCACGGGCACGCGCGAGGACCTCCAGGACCCGTCCGTGCGTCAGCTGCTCACGGTCTGAAGGTTCTTGATCATGATGAGGCAGGGTTCGGTACCGACACTGCGGACGCCCTCGTCGTCGTACTCGACGACGAGGGCGTTGATCCGGCCGCGGCCCCAGTCCGCGTAGCCCAGCCGCTCGTAGCGGCCGTAGGCGGCCCGGTCGCCGGGCCGGACGCCGAGCACGATCCGGTGCCGCTGACGGGCGCGGGCCTCGGCCTCGGCGGCCTGGATGATGGCGGTGCCCACGCCGTTGCCGCGGTAGTCCGGCGCAACCTCCACGTGCGAGAGCACGGGCACCTTGGGCAGCCACTCGCGCAGCTGCCACTCCTCGGCCGGGGCCAGGCGCAGGTAGGTGCTGGCGACTATGGCCTCTTCGGCGGTAACGGCTGCCAGGAGGATGCCAAGCTCAAACTGGCGGGCCAGGCATCGGGCGAAGTAGCGGCGCTGCTCGAAGGCGGCGACGCGCCTGGGCAGGTCTGCCTTGCGGGCCGGGCGGACAACGACCCCCGCGTTTGCCGGCACACTGCCCAACGCCGGACTCCAGACCTTTGGGAATCCTGGCCTCAGCGCCCGGTGACTGCCAGCCGGTGCTCACGGACGCTGTCACGCTGCCGGTCGGCGAAGTCGAGGTGCATACGTCGCTGACGCAGGCGAGGCTCGCGCGGTGCCGGCCCTCCGCGGTTGAGCCGGATATTGGCCGACCGATGAAGGCTGAAGTGGCCGACCGCGCCAAGGATTCCGAGGTCGGCGTTGATGTTCTCCATGGCCCGGCGCCAGGAGGCCTGGTCGCGTTCCCAGGCACGTAGGAAGCGGGCGCACGCATACGGCTCGATGAGGAACGAACGGCCGCGGGCGGCCTTGAGCGCCGTGATCAAATGGATCTGCCGCTCACCCGGCTCGGTCGCCTCGGCCCGGCGCAGCAGATCGGTGATGAGGCGGCGGCGGACCTGCAGGAAGTCGACCCAGTAGCCGGGCCGCAGCGCGTCTTCGAGCTTGCCGTGGCTCAGCGCGGCGAAGACCCCCTCGGCAAGGGTGTCGCCGAGCTCCTCGCCGCGCGCCCGGTCCGGGTTGACGAAGGGGTCATACCACTGCTGCAGCGCCAGGCCGGTTCGCGCGACCGAACGGATGCCGGCCTCGTCGAGCAGGAAGAACCAGTCCTCGTTGTAAACGTTGGGGAAGAACGCCCCGTCGATGCGGTCCACGGGCACGAGGAGTGCCCCGCCGCCGATGAATGTGCCCTGCCGGTCGCCGAGCTCGCGCCGGGCGTGACAGACCACCGAGTTGTCCCACATGCCGCCGATGTGCAGCCCGACGGCGGCGCGTGTGGGCAGCAGGGCGGCGGCCCGGCGTACGTCGAGCGCATCGGGCACAGTGATGTCGTCGTCGAGGAACATCACCTGCCGCCAGCCGATGGCCCGTGACAGCAACAGCGCGAGGTTGCGCTTCATGCTCACGTCGGTGCCCCTGCGGAACAGGGTGCGGTCGAGCAGGCCGGCCGTCTCCAGCGCCGGCATCCGCTTCGGCACGCTGTCGACGTCGATCGCCACGACGTCGGCGACGATGCCGTTGTCCTCGATCTCCCGGACGATCGCATCCGCGCGGGCCTGGCGGCTGGCCAGCACCAGCAGCGGAGCGTTGAGTTCCTCGGCCAGCCCTGCGGCGTGCACGATGGAGGAGGCCGGGCGACCGCTTGGCACTATGATCGCGTCAAGCCGCCGACCCACGAGGCCGAGGGTCTCGCCGGAGGACAGCAGGCACTCGTGGTCGAGGAGCTGCTGGTCGGCGATGGTGCTCATCCCGCTCACTCCGCGTCCGGCCACTCGTGGAACCGGTTACGCGCGACGGTCCAGTCTGGCGTCAAGGTTTCTCCCGCGAAGACGGTGACACGGAACAGGAGGCTGAAGCTGACGGCCTCGCCGAAGCGCTTGGTGAGGTAGTCCTCGTTGCGGTTGCGGAAGTTGCGGTCGGTCAACGCGCGGACCGCCCCGTAGGTGCCACGGCCGAACATGCCGTTGCACAAGGTCACGGTGCGCTTGACGTTTATGGGGCTCGGGCCGCGGAAGAAGTAGGCCACGTCCTCGAGCAGGGTGCGGGCGCCGGTCTCCTCGTCGACCTCGACGACGGGCGCGTAGCAGCGGCCGCCGACCTCGAAGTAGCCGTTGTCCTCCTCGGCGCTGCGGGCGTGCTGACGCACGGGCAGGTCGGCGAAGGCCTGGACGAGCTCGCGGGTGACCGGGTTGAAGTCGATGCCGCCGAGCAGGACCAGGTGGCTGTGGTAGTCGTCGGCGAGCAGCCGGTCGTGGGTACGGATGCGCACGTCGGCGGTGGGGTTGACGGCCCGGATGTGACCGAGGAGCTCGATCACCGAGTCGGCGTCGGCATACGTATAGGCGCGCACGTAGTCCGGGTCGCTCTTGTGCGCGTAAGGCATCCGCTCGCGCAGGTCCTCGGGCAGCCGCGCGCACACGATGACGATGCGCTTGGCGTCGGGGCCGAAGTACCAGGTCCCGCCGCCGATGGTGTCATCCGGGCCGAGCGGGATCTCGCCGCCGTCGCGGAGCACCGCCTGCGGGTTCGCCGCCGCGGACGCCCCGGTGTCGCTGGGTTCCGGGGTGCGCAGCCGCGCGAGCGCCGCGTGGATGGCGTCCTCGTTGCCGCGCTCCTCGTCGGTGAGCTCGTCCTCGTCGAGCAGCCGCGCGGGGTCGGAGTCGATCGAGCGGCGGGTGGCGAAGAAGCGCGCGTAGCCGGCGAGGCGACCCTCGGGCGGTGTGACCGGAGTGCGGTCGTGCTCCCACGAGGAGATGACGGACAGGCTCAGCGGCTTGACGCCGCCCAGGGCTTCAGCGATCTGGCGCTGGGTGACCTGAATTTGCGGCCAGTGACGCTTCCGAAGGTCACGAAGGTAGCGCGCCAGAGCGCGATTCGGTGGCGTCTCAGTCGGCTGCACCGGCTCACCTTCGTTCGCCGAACTTCGCCCAGTTTCGGTCAGTGCACGAAGACGACGTAGCGCTCGGGTCGCCATCGATGTCGGCGGCCTCGGACCGGCGGCCGACCTATTGTACATCGGGAATGCCTCTCGACAATCGGTTTCAAGATCGCCCCTGAGATCCGGTTGCCGGCGTGAGGAGACGAAGCTCGATGGAAGTGTTCGATTAGTTCCGGCTACTCGGCGGACGTCCCGCCTTGGTGGCTAGAGGCGTTCTCGCCGTCGCCGTGTTCCTGCCGCTGCTCGGTTCCGCGGTGGGCCGGATCGTCGGCTGTCGAACCGCGCGAGCCGGAACCGGTGGCCCGCGCGGCCATTGGCCATCTGCCGGCGGCCTGCTAGGCTGGCTTTCCGTTTCAACGGCCGACGCGTAGGTCGGTTGGCTTCCATTCGTGTTGGGGACCATCGTGGAGCCACAGCATCATCCAAAATTTGCGCTGGCCGAACGGCTCAAAGAACTCAGGCTCAAGGGCATCGGCGGGCTCGCTCCCATCACCCAGGCCGAGCTGTCGAAGGCGCTCGGAGTGACGTCGTCGCTTGTGTCTTCGTGGGAATCCTCGACGGCCCCGGCTCTGCCGCCGGTCGTCCGTATTCGCGACTACGCGGTCCTTTTCTGCACGGAAAATTCGGTCGAGGGAAAACGGCTCAGATTGCTTGATGCGCGCCTGCTCGACGAGGATGGCCGCCAGCGCTGTGCCGAATTGGAACAGGAGTTGCTGGGACTGCGGCAGGCGGCGGACAGCACGCGTGTCGGCGCTGTGTTTCCCCTGCCGGCGGCTGCGCTCGACGAGGACGTCCGTCGGCTGCGGCGGGGGCCCCTCCACTTCGCCGACGGTGGTCCGATCACCATCGTGTGCGCACGGCTGCCGGCCTCGATGCGGGAACGGATGCCGTTCACCAGGCCCGGCGAGCCGGACTTCAGTGAGTCGTACACGCTGGCCGATCTTGGCGCGCTCATAGAGCTGCACGGTCATATTCGCGCCTTGAACCCTTTGAGCGTGGTGAAAGTGCGAGCGGAAGATGTGCTCGAATCCGACGACATCGTTGCGCATGTTGTGCTGCTTGGAGGCGTCGACTGGAACCTCCTGACGCGCACGCTGCTGGTACGGCTCGATGTACCGGTGACGCAGATGCCGCGCGAGAGCGATGAGGTTGACGCGGCGTTTCAGGTCCGCCACAGCGGCGGACCGCAGCGCTATGCGCCGAAAATCATCCAGGGCCCTAACGGAGCCGAGCTTATCGAGGACGTCGCCCACTTCTTCCGCGCTCCGAATCCGTACAATCGGAAACACACGGTAACGATTTTCAACGGAATGTACGGTCGGGGGACCGAAGGTGCCGTGCGGTCATTGACCGACGAGCGATTCCGGGAACGCAATGGTGACTATGTCATCGAACGCCTGCAACGGCACGACACCCTCAGCCTCCTAACATCGGTCCAAATCGTCCGAGGGAAAGTCGTGACGCCGGACTGGACGGACAGTGCGGTGCGTCTGCATGAGTCGCCCGAACCCGGTGAGGAAGGGTTTTGAACAGGATGATGCAGTCCTCGAATTCCGGCCTGCAGCCCTCTGGCGCCGCGCGCGTGCTGACGATGCCGTAGTCCCACTCGCGGAAGCCCAGGCGAAGGTAGAGGCGCAGGGCGTCCTCGTTGTCGAGGCCCACACCCAGCGCCAGGGCCGTTCGGGCCCGTCTGGCCGCGGCCCGCTCAAGGTTCATGATCAGCTGGGTACCGATTCCTTGGTTCTGGTATGCCCTCGCGACGCGAAGCTGGCTCAAGACGGGGACGCCGGGCAGATGTTTACGGAGGGGCTCTTCCTCCGCTTCATCCAGTCGCAGGAACACCCGTCCCACCGGTCGCCGACGTCGCCAGGCCACGCGAAACAGTCCAGTCGCCGCCTCCTGGCTGGCGAGGTGCTCGTCGATCAGCTCAGGGTGCTCGTCCGGAAAAGCGGCCTTGAGGCTGTCAACATCTCGCCGCCGCGCGGTACGAATACGGATGCGTTCGAGCAGCACGCTGGCCATCATGGCCCATCCGGCCGGTTTCGTCGACGAAAAACCACTTCAGGTAGAGCAGTTTTTGTTCAGCTCGTGCCTGGAATATTCAGTCAAGTCGGCTGAATACCACTGACGGCTGGTCGTGATCGACGTACAGCCAGACCCGTCGGATGCTTTGCCGGTGCGTACGCGGGCCTGGAGCGGGTCGCCTCGGCCGTGCAAGTTCGGTATTGGCCGAGGCATGGCGGCCTGCAATTCCAGAGCTTGAGTGTCGCGCTCGATTCAGTGGAACGCACTGATCAAAACCGTTGGACGGTACAACCAACTTTCCTGGCGGTAACCAGCGTGATCATGCCTAATTGAAGCAGCTTCACCGGACGAGCTGCCTCGGGGGCAGTTCGACGGAAACATGATTACCCGAGGCCCGTGGCGCCCTCTCCCGGCAAGGACCAGGCACCACGGGCCGATTGGAACCGATTCCTGAGGAGGAATGGCCCATGTCAAACCTAGCCCGCCGCAGGCACCGAGTAAACAATCGCCGTGTTGCGATCGGGTTCTGGGCGTTCAACGCCGTACTGGCACTCGGCGGCTGCGCGAGCGACCCGGGAGTGAACGGCGCGGACGCCCCAATTTATCCCGCGCTCACCGTGGTTGCCTTCACGGCCGCGATCTACCTGCTCAAGAACTGGCTGAGCTCGACCCGCGAGGTGGCCCGCAGTGAATGGAACCTGGCCCTGGCCAAGGTGCGCGCGGCGGTGTGGTCGACCCTGCTCGGCGCGGTCCTGTTCGCCGGCATGATCTTCCTGTTCCTGAGCGCCCACTGAACTTCGCCGGAATCCAGGGCGGCCGGGCCCCGCGACGGCCGCCCCTCGCCGAAACCTCGGCAGCTACCTGCGGCGCCGTCGAGGCGACCCGGGCCGGGTGTTCGCCCTCAGCACCCGCTCGTCTCGGCCCCGGAGAAGCCTCTCGGCGCAACTCAGCCGACCGAGGCACACTTGGACCAAGGACGCCCGACTATCTGTTCGTCGCCCGGGCGGCCCGCGACGGGATCGAGGCTCGGCATCATGCAGCCCCTCACCGACGCCGAGCGCCGGGTGGCCAACTTCCGCCAGCTGGAGCGGCGCTGCCGCGGATCGCCGGTGTTCAGCCTGGTCTGCCGGGTGCCGATCGTGGCCGACGTGGTCACCTGCCCGACCTTGGTACGAGCGGATTCGGCTGCACGAGTGGCTCGAGCCGGACGGGCAGGAGTAAAAAAGCGCGCATCGTGGTATGCCAGAGGGCACGGCTTCCCCACGCGGAGGTGTACCCCCATGGGCAAGGACGTCGAGTCGACCGTGTTCAGCCGGGAAGACCGGATGCGGTACCGCGACAAGGTCCGCCGCTGCCTGGACGCGTTCGCCCGGATGCTCGCCGAGAACCCGTTCGAGGCCGGCGACGGCATGAGCGGCCTCGAGATCGAGCTCAACCTCGTCGACGAGCACTACGACCCCGCGCTGCGCAATCAGCGTGTGCTCGACACGCTCGCCGACCCGGCGTTCGTGACCGAGCTGGGCCAGTTCAACATCGAGATCAACGTGCCGCCGCAGAGGCTCGCCGGGGACGGGCTGGCTCGGTTCGAGGCTCAGGTGCGGGAGAGCCTCAACGCGGCCGAGGAGCACGCGGCCCAGGTCGACACCCGGCTCGCGATGATCGGGATCCTGCCGACGCTGCGCCGCGATCTGCTCACGCCCGACGTGCTGTCGGCCAATCCGCGGTACGCGCTGCTGAACGAGCAGATCTTCGCGGCCCGCGGCGAGGATCTCATGATCGCCATCGACGGGGTCGAGCGGCTGCACGTGCGGTGCGACTCGATCGCGCCCGAGGCGGCCTGCACCAGCGTGCAGTTCCATCTCCAGGTGACGCCGCAGCAGTTCGCGTCGTACTGGAACGCGGCCCAGGCCATCGCGGCCGTGCAGGTGGCGCTCGGGGCGAACGCGCCCTACCTGTTCGGCCAGGAGCTGTGGCGCGAGACCCGCATCCCGCTGTTCGAGCAGGCCACCGACACGCGCGCGGAGGAGCTCAAGAGCCAGGGCGTGCGGCCGCGGGTCTGGTTCGGGGAGCGCTGGGTCACCTCGATCTTCGATCTGTTCGAGGAGAACGTGCGGTACTTCCCCGCCCTCCTGCCCATCTGCGAGGAGGAGGACCCCCTCGACACCCTCGAGCGCGGCGAGGCGCCGCGCCTGGGCGAGCTCAAGCTGCACAACGGCACCATCTACCGCTGGAACCGGCCCATCTACGACGTCGTCGACGGCCGGCCCCACGTGCGGGTCGAGAACCGGGTGCTCCCGGCGGGCCCGACGGTCGTGGACAGCATGGCCAACGCCGCGTTCTACTTCGGCCTCGTGCACCGGCTCGCGAGCCAGGACCGGCCGGTGTGGACCCAGATGTCGTTCGGCGCGGCCGAGGAGAACTTCCACACCGCCGCGCGCCTGGGCATCGAGGCCTCGGTGTTCTGGCCGGGCCTGGGCTCGGTCCCGGTGACCGAACTCGTGCTGCGCCGGCTGCTGCCGCTGGCCTACGAGGGCCTCGACGACTGGGGCGTCGACCCGCACCACCGCGACCGGCTGCTCGGCATCATCGAGCACCGCTGCCTCGCCCAGCGCAACGGCGCCGCCTGGCTGGTCGAGGCCGCGCACGCGATCGAGGGCAGCGGCCCGGTGCAGCGGGACGACACCATGCGCAAGCTGCTCGCGGAGTACCTTCCGAGGATGCATTCGAACATCCCCGTGCACGAATGGTGACCGGCGAGCTCGTCCTGACGCAGGACGGACCGCTCGCCACCCTCGTGATCACCAACCCGGCCAAGCGCAACGCGATGAGCGCGGCGATGTGGACCGCCCTGCCCGAGATCCTCGACACGCTCGCCAAGGACGACTCGGTGCGCGTGCTGGTGCTGGCCGGGGCCGGGGGCACGTTCTGCGCGGGGGCCGATCTCACCGAGGCCGCGGCGATCGCCCGGGCCGGCGACGACAGCGTGGCGGTCGCGGCCGAGCGGGCCCTGGCGGACTTCCCGCGGCCGACGATCGCGCGCATCGACGGCTTCTGCGTCGGCGGGGGCTGCCAGCTGGCCGTCGCCTGCGATCTGCGGGTCGCGGGCGAGTCGGCGCGCTTCGGGGTCACGCCGGCCAAGCTCGGCATCGTGTACCCGCCGGTGCCGACCCGCCGCCTGGCCGCGCTCGTCGGCCCGGCCCGCGCGAAGCTGCTGCTCTACACCGCGGACCTGTTCGACGCGCGGGCCGCCGAGCGCTGGGGCCTGGCCGACCTCGTGGTCCCGGACGACGCCCTGGCGGCGACCGTCGACGACCTCGCCGCGACGATCGCGTCCCGCTCCCGGCTCACCCTGCGCGCCGCGAAGGCCGTCCTGGGCGGTCTGGCGGTTCCGGAGCAGGACGAGGCCGAGATGGCGGAGGGCATCGGCGCCTTCCGGGAACGCCGGGCGCCGAGCTGGACCTGACTCACAGCCGGCCCACAGCTTCTCCCCACGCCGCCGGAAGGGTCGAGCCGCAGCGTAAGGGGCATGACAACCACGCTGACCCCGCCGGCCGCGCCCCCGGCGCCCGCCGCGGCCCGGGCCGAGACGCGGGCCGGCGATCCCGTCTGGGTGCGGCCCGCGCTCGTGCTCCTGCTGCTCGCCACCGGCGGGCTGTACCTGTGGAACCTCAGCGCGTCCGGCTGGGGCAACGCGTTCTACGCGGCCGCGGCCCAGGCCGGCGGCGAGAGCTGGAAGGCGTGGTTCTTCGGATCCTCGGACGCCTCGAACTTCATCACGGTCGACAAGACGCCGGCCGCCCTCTGGGTCACCGGTCTCGCGGTGCGGATCTTCGGGCTCAGCTCGTGGAGCGTCCTCGCCCCCCAGGCGCTGATCGGGGTCGCGACCGTCTGGCTGCTGTACCTCACCGTGCGCCGCTGGCACGGCCCGGCCGCCGGCCTGCTCGCCGGGGCGGTGCTCGCGACCACGCCGGTCGCCACCCTGATGTTCCGGTTCAACAACCCGGACGCGCTGCTCATGCTGCTGCTGGTCGCGGGCGTCTACGGCATGCTGCGGGCGATCGAGCGCGGCAACACCTGGTGGCTGGTCTTCGCCGGCTCCGCGGTCGGCTTCGGGTTCCTGACGAAGATGCTGCAGGCGCTGCTCGTGGTGCCCGCGTTCGGCCTGGCCTACCTGCTCTTCGCCCCGACCGGGTGGGTGCGCCGGCTGGTGCAGCTGCTCGTGGCGGGCGCGGCGGTCATCGTCTCGGCGGGCTGGTGGGTGGCGGTCGTGTCGCTCACCCCGGCGTCGTGGCGGCCCTTCGTCGGCGGATCGCAGACCAACTCGATTCTGGAGCTCACCCTCGGGTACAACGGCTTCGGCCGGCTCACCGGCAACGAGACCGGCAGCGTCGGCGGTGGCGGCGGCGCGGGCGGCGGCTGGGGTGAGACCGGGTGGTCGCGCCTGCTCGACGGGCAGACCGGCGGCCAGGCGTCCTGGCTGCTCCCGGCGGCGCTGATCCTCACCGTCGCGGGCCTGGTCTGGTCGGCGCGCAAGGCCGCCTACGTGCTGTGGGGCGGCTGGCTGGTCACCACCGCGCTCGTGTTCAGCTACATGCAGGGCATCTTCCACGACTACTACACGGTGGCCCTGGCCCCGGCGATCGGCGCGCTGGCCGGCATGGGAGCGGCGACCCTGTGGCGGCGGCGCTCCGACCTGTACGCCCTGCTGGTGCTCGGCGCCTCCGTGGCGGTGACCGCCGTGTGGTCGTACATCCTGCTCAACCGCGCGACCGACTTCCACCCGTGGCTGCGCGTCGCCGTGCTCGCCACCGGGGCCCTGGGCGCGGCCGGCATCCTGCTCAGCCAGCAGCTCGGCCGCGGCCTGCGCCTGGCCGCCGCGGCCCTGGCCCTGTTCGCGGTCCTGGGCGGCCCGATCGCCTACTCGCTGAACACGGCCGCGACCGCGCACACCGGCTCGATCGTCACCGCCGGTCCGGCGGTCGCGGGCGGCAACGGCTTCGGCGGCGGGGGCCGCGGCTTCCCCGGCGGCGGGGGCGGCACCTTCAGAGGCGGCTTCACCGGCGGCGGCATGGGCGGCGGCGGCATGGGCGGGGGCGGCGGCATGGGCGGCCTGCTCAACGCCACGACCCCGAGCTCCGAGGTGGTCGCCGCGCTGCGGCAGGACAGCGCCAAGTACGCCTGGGTGGCCGCGGCGGTCGGCTCCAACAACGCCTCGGGCTACCAGCTGGCGACCGAGCTGCCGGTGATGGCGATCGGCGGGTTCAACGGCAGCGACCCGGCGCCGAGCCTCGCGCAGTTCCAGCAGTACGTGCGGGAAGGCAAGATCCACTACTTCATCGGCGGCTCGGGGCTCGGCGGGCGCAGCAACGGCGGGAGCAGCGTGAGCGCGGAGATCGCGGCCTGGGTCGAGGCCAACTACACCGCTACCACGATCGGCAACACCACCCTCTTCGACCTCACGAGCTGAACCCCTCTCCCAACCGCGAAGCCCCGCCGGAACCCTCGCCCGGCGGGGCTTCGCCTATCGGAGCACCGCGGCCAGCGCCAGCAGGATCGCGAGGCTGTTGGTGAGGCAGTGGGCGGCGATGCTGATCCGCACGCTGCGCACCCGCAGCATCACGGCGATGAGGAGGAGCTGGGCCGCGAAGACGAGGAGGAACCGCTCGGGCTGCCAGTAGTGCTGGGCCGCGAACAGGCCGGCCGAGGTGACGACCGCGAGGACGCCGCGCACGGGGAGCCGCGGCAGGAGGTACGCGCGGAAGTACAGCTCCTCCACCGCCGGGTTCACGAGCCCGTCGACGGCCAGGGCGAACAGCAGCGTGGCGACCATGGTCGAGGCCGGGAACGCGCCGGAGTCCGGGGGCGGCAGCCACGCGGCCGGGTAGACGTCGAGGATGCGGTGCTCCAGGGGCGCGAGCAGGACGACCAGGCCGAAGGCCATCGCGGTCAGGCAGGGCAGGATCGTGAGGTACAGCCGCAGCGGCAGCCTCCGCCGGAACGCCAGAATGCCGGGCAGTCCGCGCCAGGACCAGCCGGCCGCGCGCAGCAGCAGGCCGAGCTCGATCGGGGTCAGCACGAACGCGAAGGCCAGGGTGAGCGCGAACTGCGGCGGCAGGTGCCAGGCCCGTACGACCGGCCCGAGCGCGAGCGCGACCGCGAAGGTCACGGCCGCCGGGAGCAGGTGCAACGCGAGGACCGCGGGCCAACTCAGCCTGGTCCGGGGTGCGGCCCCGGCTCGGGTCAGGACGGTCGTCGTCATAGACGTGACGCTATGGAATCGCGTGCGGCCGGCCCATCCCGCTGGGCGTAGTCTTCGGGGTAGTGCAGGCCCTACCGTCCGCTGTTGGTGACCGCCCAGTCGATCAGGGGCGCCAGCGAGTCCATCAGCGCCGCGCCACTCGGGCTCAGCCGGTACTCCACCGAGGGCGGCACGGTCGGGAACACCGTCCGCTCGACCAGCCCGTCGGCCTCGAGCGTCCGCAGGGTGCGCGTGAGCATCCGCTGGCTGATGCCCTCGATCGCCCGGTGCAGCTCGTTGAAGCGGTAGGCCCGCCGCGCCAGCAACGAGAGCACCAGCAGCGTCCAGCGCTCCCCCATGCGGCGCACGATGCCGGTCACCGGGCAGGCGTCGTACTCGGCCACGGGCACACGGGTGTGCGTATCCAACATTGAAGTGCCTCCTTACGCGCCTGCCGCCAGCGTACTGAGATGGAGGGCATGAGCGGCATGAGTGGCATGAGCCCGAAGACGGTGGTGGTCGCCGGTGGGACCGACGGGATGGGGCGGGCGACCGCGCTCGCCCGGCACGAGCGCGGCGACCGTGTCCTCGTCATCGGCAGCAACGCGGAGAAGGGGCGAACGCTGCCCTCCGGCGTCGAGTTCCTGCCGGCCGACCTGAGCTCGGGCGCGGCCGTGCGGGAGGTGCTCGGCGAGCTGAACGCGAGGCTGACCGCGCTCGACGCGCTCGTGCTGTGCGCCAACCGGGTCAGTCCGGCGCGGCGGGAGACGGCGGAGGGGCTCGAGTACACCTTCGCCCTGTATTTCCTGGCCCGCCATCGCCTCGCCGAGGGCCTGCGCCCGGTGCTGGAGGCGGCGCCGCGGCCGGTCATCGTGAACGTCGGCGGGGTCGGCGTGACCAAGGGCGAGATCGCGTGGGACGACCTGCAGCTGCGGGCCGGCTACTCGATGGTGCGCGCCCAGCTGCAGGCGGGCCGGCTCAACGACCTGCTCGGCGCCGGGTACTCGGGCAAGGCGCGCTATGTGCTGTACCACCCGGGCTTCACCGACAGCGGGGACCGCACGCCGCTGAGCGCGCCGCTGCGGGTCGCGCTCGGCCTGCTCGCCCGCGTGGCCGCCCGCCCGGTCGCCGAGTCGGCCGCCCCGATCGTGGCGCTCGTCGAC
Organism: Dactylosporangium thailandense; assembly: GCF_059739745.1. NCBI lineage: Bacteria > Bacillati > Actinomycetota > Actinomycetes > Micromonosporales > Micromonosporaceae > Dactylosporangium > Dactylosporangium thailandense. The sequence goes on along the minus strand of NZ_AP029195.1, from coordinate 10,493,275 downwards.
GACCCGCCCGCGGCCCAGCTCACGGCGCTGGACCGCGGCCGGACGCTGCCGCCGTCGCTGCCGACCCTCGACCCGGCCGCGGCCGCGCGCCTGCGGGCGGTGGTGGACGGCCTCCCCCGAACGGCCTGACCTCCGGGCCGTTCGCGCACCGTTCACGCGGGGTTAGCGCTGGTACCCGACGCTGCGCTCGTGCGCACCAAACTCCTCTTGCTCGCCGCGGCGCCGCTGCTGCTGATCGGGCTGAGCGTGTCCGCCGCCCAGGCCGCCGACGCGCCGACCGTCCACATCAACGAGGTCGAGTCCAGCGGCGGTACGCCGGGCGACTGGGTCGAGCTGGTCAACACCGGCCCCGCCGCCGTGGACCTGTCCGGCTGGATCGTCAAGGACAACGACGACACGCACGTCTTCACGATCGCCGCCGGGACCACGATCGGCCCGGGCGCCTTCCTGCCGGTCGACGTGGAGAGCTCGTTCGGGCTGGGGGCGGCCGACTCCGCGCGGCTGTACCTGCCGGACGGCACGACGCTCGTCGACTCCTACTCGTGGACCGCGCACGCGGCCACCACCTACGGCCGCTGCCCCGACGGGTCGGGCGCGTTCGTGACGACCGCCTCGTCGACGCGCGGCGCGGCCAACGACTGCCGCGAGCCCGGCACGGCGATCGTGCGCATCAACGAGGTCGAGTCCAACGGCGGCACCCCCGGCGACTGGATCGAGCTCACGAACACCGGCTCCGCCGCGGTGGACCTCTCCGGCTGGGTGCTCAAGGACAACGACGACACCCACGTCTTCACCATCGGGGCCGTGTCGATCCAGGGCGGCGCCTTCGTCGCGTTCGACGTCGAATCGGCCTTCGGGCTGGGCAGCGCCGACTCCGCGCGGCTGTTCACGGCGAGCGGGGCGCTGGTCGACTCCTACTCCTGGACGGCGCACGCGGCCACGACCTTCGGCCGCTGCCCCGACGGCACGGGCGACTTCGCCACCACGACGGCGAGCACGAAGGGCGCCGCCAACGCGTGCGCGGGCCAGACGCCGGCGCTGCCCTGGCCGGGCGGCTCCGCGGTGACGACGGTCGACGCCGCCAACGTCCTCGGCGGCAACATGAGCGGCCTGGCCTACGACGGTTCCTCGCTCTGGGCCGTCAAGAACGGACCGGGCACGTTGTACCGCCTGAGCTGGGACGGCACCCAGTGGAACCCGGCCGCGACCTACGTGCTGCACTACCCGAGCGGCACCGGCGACCCCGACGCCGAGGGCGTCACCCTCGCGAACGGGGCCGTCTACATCTCCACCGAGCGCGACAACAGCAACGGCGGCGTCAGCCGGCCCGCCGTCGAGCGCTTCGACCCGGCGACGGGCGCGATCACCCGGGAGTGGAACCTGACCGCGGACCTGCCGCCGGTCGCCGCGAACAGCGGCCTGGAGGGCATCACCTTCGTCCCGGATTCGTACCTGACCGCGAAGGGCTTCCGCGACGAGCACACGGGCGCGGCGTACAACCCCGCGACCTACCCGAACCACGGCGGCGGGCTGTTCCTCGTCGGGCTCGAGGCGAACGGGTCCATCTACGCGTACGCGCTGTCGGACGACGGGTCGTACACCCGGGTCGCCACGATCGCGAGCGGCTTCGTGAGCGTGATGGACCTGCAGTACGAGCCGGAGACGGGCCCGATCTGGGCCGTGTGCGACGACACCTGCGGCGGCCGCACGGCCACGCTCGACGTGGACGCCTCGGGCAAGCTCGCGGTCACGAAGGTCTACGAGCGCCCGGCGGGCATGCCGAACTACAACAACGAGGGCTTCCAGATCGCGCCGCAGTCGGAGTGCGTGGCCGGCCAGAAGCGCGTCTGGTGGTCGGACGACACCAACGACGAGGGCCACGCGCTGCGGGCCGGCACCATCGCCTGCACGGTGCTCGACCCCGACGCGGACGACGACGGCATCTACGACGCGGTCGACCCCCATCCGAACACCGCGGGCGACGACTTCACCGGCGGGCGCATCCTCGACCGGGCGGGCCGCACGGTCACGGTGTCGCCGGGCCTGACCTTCACGGTGGGCGCCGGCACCGCTGCGCTGCTCGTGCGCCTCGACGGCAGTTCCTCGACGATCGCCCTGGGCGCCGGCGTCTATGTGCTCGGTGCGGGCACCGTCTCCACACGCTCGGGCGAGCCGGCCGTCGTGACCGTCTCCGTCAAGTCGCAGCCGATCCTGCTCACGGTCGCGGCCGGGGGCTCGGTGACGTACGACGACACGCTCACCGGCATCTCCTCCACCGGCCCGGTCCAGGTCCGGGCCGCGAGCCAGCCGGCCTCGGCCTGCGCGGGGATCGCGGTGCAGAACGTCATCGTCGGTGCCACGGGCAACGACCGCCTGGCCGGCACCGCGGGCAACGACCTCATCCTGGGCCGCGGCGGCAACGACGTGGTCGAGGGCAACGGCGGGACGGACTGCATCACGACCGGCCCGGGCAACGACACCATCACCACGGCCGACGGCAACGACTGGATCGACGCCGGCGGCGGCAACAACGTGATCCGCGCCGGCGACGGCGACAACACGGTCCTGACCGAGTCCGGCAACGACACCATCACGACCGGCTCGGGCCGCGACACGATCGACGCCGGCAACGGCAACAACGTGATCTCCGCGGGCGCGGGCGACGACACGGTGACGTCGGGCAGCGGCAACGACACCGTGGACTGCGGGGCGGGCACGGACGCCGCCCACCCGGGCCGCGGCAACAACACCAATTCCGGCGCGCGCTGCGAGTCCTTCACCGGCTGAACGGCCGCGCGCGCCAGACATAGAGAAACGGCCTCCGACCGGGTGTCGGGGGCCGTTTCGTCACATCCCCCGATATGTCGGGCGCTCCGCGCCACGACATATCGCATTTTTCTCCTGACGGGGCATAAGTCCGAAAAGTCGTGGCATGGAGTGCCCGACTTTTCGATCATGACCGCAGCCAGCGCAACCACGCCGATCTCTGACGCCGCCCTTCGGCAGCACCGTAGAAGTCGAACGCCCCAACAGCGCCGCACCGATCGGACGCACCTCGCGCGGTCGGCGATCGCAGAGAACACGAGACCGCTCACCGTCGTCGGGCGCCCCACCGTCCGCAGCGCGAACGCCAGCCCGAGAGGTGCCGGTGGGCGAAGCCGCTACTCGGGAGCGAGCACCCCCGGGCACCACACCCCGCCCCGCGACGCAAGCGTCGGCCTCGGGAGGTCCGCGAGAGTGAACCCCCCGCTGAGGGGCGAGCGCGAAGCGAGCGCGAAAAACCCCCGAACCGTCCCCGGCGCGATCACCGCCAGCAACACGGACGCCAGCCCCCGGGGGGGTGCGGGTGGGCGGAGCCCCCCGCTGGGGAGCGAGCGAAGCGAGCGCGAAGACCCACCGAAGCCCCCGGCAAGCGGCCCCCGCCGCGAAGCAGGGGCCGCCGAAGAGGTGGCCCCGGCGCGAATCGAACGCGCGACACCCGCTTTAGGAGAGCGGTGCTCTATCCCCTGAGCTACGAGGCCGTTGTGCTGCTGCTCCGAGTCTAGGGGAACCATGGCATCGACCGAAATCGCGTATCCGTGCAACCTTGCCCCGGGCCCCGCTCGTTTCAGTCCGACCGATGCGAGACGAGTACGTCGAGTACGTCACGGGGCGGACCGCGCCGCTGCGGAGGCTTGCGTTCCTGCTGTGCGGCGACGAGCACCACGCCGACGACATCGTGCAGCTCACGATCGAGAAGCTCTACCGCCGCTGGGCGCGGGTCAGTGGGATGGAGCACATCGACCAGTACGTGCGGCAGATGCTCGTGCGCACGTTCCTCGACGAGCGGCGGCGGCCCTGGGCCCGGGTGCGGCTGTTCGACCGGACGCCCGAGCCGGCTCAGGCGCCGGTCGACGGCGAGTCCGAGACCGCGCTGGCCGTGCGGGCGGCGCTCGCTCGGGTGCCGAAGCGACAGCAGGCGGTGCTCGTCCTGCGGTACCTCTGCGACCTGCCCGTCGACGAGGTGGCCACGATCCTGAACTGCTCCCCCGGCACGGTGAAGAGCCAGTGCTCGCGGGCTGGCGGCCATGCGCCGGCTCGTCGGGGTGAGGCGCACCCGCTCGACCCGCGGGCCCTGTACGCGGCGGACGTCAACGCCAACGGGGCGGTGGTCGGCACCCGCTGGGCCGACGAGAACCAGAAGGACGGCGTCGCCTGGACCGAGCGAGACGGCCGGTTCCAGGAGCTGGCCGGGCGCACGCGACCGCGGCGGGCATCAACGACCGCGGTCAGATCGCCGGCACCGTCGCCGGCAAGCCGGTGACCTGGGCGAGCGCGGACTCCCCGCCGGTCGAGCTCGAGGTGCCGGCCCCCTACGACACGCCCGCGCGGGTGAACGGCATCGACGAGGACGGCACGGTGGCCGGCGGGCTGTTCCGGAACGGCTTCTACGTTCCGGTCGTGTGGGCCTCGGACGGGCGGTTCCAGGCGCTCACCGTGCCGCGGGGCGACGGGGTGTTCCCGAACCTGACCGCCGACGGCATCCGCAACGACGGGCGGACGATCGCGGGCGAGGTGCCTAACGATCAGAGCGGTTCGACGGCATACGTGTGGACGTGCCGATGAGGGCGCGGGCGCGGGCCACCTTCACCGCCTCGGTGAGGGTGGCCAGGTCGTAGGCGCCGTAGTGGCGCTGGCCGTTGATGAAGAACGTGGGCGTGCCGCCGACGCCGCTCAGGTCGGCGGACTCGACGTCCTGCGCGATCCGGGCCGTGTGCGCGTGACGGATGAGATCCTTGTGGAAGCGCTCGCGGTCCAGGCCGAGCTGCTCGGCGTACGCCACCAGCGCCATCGGCTTGAGCTCGTCCTGGTGGTCGAGCAGCAGGTCGTGCATGGGCCAGAAGGCGCCCTGCTCGGCCGCCGCCTCGGACGCCTCGGCCGCCAGCTGGGCCTGCGGGTGCACGTCGGTCAAGGGCAGGTGCCGCCACACGTACCGCAGGTCGGCGTCGGAGAGCAGTTCGCGCACCACGGGCTCGGCCTGGCCGCAGTACGGGCACTGGAAGTCGCCGTACTCCACGATCGTCACGGACGCGCCGGCCGCCCCGCGCACGTGGTCGACGCTCACGTCCACCGGCGGGATGAGGTCCACGAGCACCTCGGCCTCGCCCAGCAGTGCCCGGGCCCGGCGGTGCTTGGGCATGAGCGCCGTCACGCGGTACACCACCCAGGTGAGCAGCGACGCGAGCACCGCCGCCGCGAGCACGCCCAGCTTCGCCTCGGCGAGCGTGTCGCCCGTGAACGCCAGGCTGGCGATCAGCAGCGACACCGTGAAGCCGATGCCCGCGATCGTGCCGCTGCCGAGCACCGCCGCCCACCCGGCCCCGGGCCGCACCCGGCCGCCGGACAGGCGCGTGACCAGCCACGACGTGCTGACCACGGCAACCGGCTTGCCGAGCACATAGCCGGCGAGCACGCCGAGCGTCACCGGCGAGGTGAACGCCTTCGTCAGGAACGCCCCGTCGATCGGGATGCCGGCGTTGGCCAGGCCGAAGAGCGGGACGATCACGTAGCTGCTCCACGGGTGGTACATCCGCTGCAGGCGGTCGTTCGGCGACAGCGTGCGGGTCAGGCCCAGCGACGCCGAGCGGGCCAGCTCCGCCGTCGGCTGCTCGCGGAAGAGCTTGAACAGCCCGCTCGCCGCCTCCAGGGCGCCCCGGGCCGGGGTGTACGCGGTCGCGGTGAGGCCGATGGCCAGGCCGGCGACGACGGGGTCGACGCCGGAGCGCAGCAGGAAGTACCACAGCAGAATGCAGAACGGCGCGTAGACGGCCCCCGAACGCACCCCGAGGGCGCGCAGGCCGAGCAGCGCACCGAACACCGCCACGGCCATGAGCAGCGGCATCGCCGCGATGTGCTCGGAGTACGCCACGGCGATGACGATCAGCGCGACGAGGTCGTCGACGACGAACACGGTCAGCAGGAAGATCCGGGCCTGCTCGGGCACGCCCCGGCCGACGAGCGCCAGCAGGCCCAGCGCCAGCGCGGTGTCGGTCGACATCGCCACGCCCCAGCCGTGCGCGCCCGCGCCGCCGGCGTTGAACGCGAGGTAGATGCCGACCGGCAGCACCATGCCCGCGACCCCGGCCGCGAACGGCAGCAGGAACCGGCGCCGGTCGCGCAGGTCGCCCAGGTCCAGCTCGCGCCGCGCCTCCAGGCCGACGACGAGGAAGAACAGCGTCATGAGCCCGCTGTTGACCCAGGTCCGCAGATCGTGGGCGAGCTCCCAGCCGCCGACCTTGAGCGCGAGCTCGGTGCGCCAGAACCGCTCGTACCCCTCCGCGTCGACGTTGGCCCAGACCAGCGCGGCGACGATGGCGGCCACGAGCACTCCCGCGCTGCCGGACTCGGTCGCGATGAAGCTGCGCAGCGGTGCGGCGATGTCGCGGCGCCAGAGGGACTTGCCGCCTTCGGACGACGGGTCGGCCATATCGGCAAAGTCTAGGCTCAATGATCGTGGGCATACGGGTGGTGATCGCCGACGACCAGGCGATGGTGCGCGACGGGCTGCGGCGCATCCTCGGGGCCGCGGGCGACATCGAGGTCGTGGGCGAGGCCGCCGACGGGGTCGAGGCGCTGGAGCTGGTGCGCGCCGAGCGGCCCGACGTGGCGCTGGTCGACATCCGGATGCCCCGCATGGACGGGCTCACCCTCACCCGCGAGCTGGCCGGCGGCCCCACCCGGGTCGTGGTCGTGACGACGTTCGACCTCGACGAGTACGTGTACGCGGCCCTGCGCAACGGGGCGGCCGGCTTCCTGCTCAAGCGCTCCGGCCCGGCCCTGCTCACCGAGGCCGTCCGGGCCGCCGTCTCCGGCGAGAGCCTGATCAGCCCCGCGATCACGGTCAAGCTGCTGCGGCACCTGTCCGGCCCGCGCCCGGAGTCGCCGGAGCCGCTGACCGAGCGCGAGCTGGAGATCGCCGCGCACGTCGGGGCGGGCCGCACGAACGCCGAGATCGGCGCGGAGCTGTTCATCTCGGCCGGCACCGTGAAGACGCACGTCGCCGCGGTCCAGCGCAAGCTCGGGGTCCGCAACCGGGTGGGCATCGCGGTCTGGGCCTGGAACCACGGGGTCGTCGCGCCGTGAGGGCGCTCTGGCTGCTGCTGCTGATCGTCCCGGTGCTGTGCGGGCTGCCGTTCACCCGCGCCGACGGCGTGCTCGTGAGCGTCGCGGCCATGCTCGCCGTGGCGGCGGCCGTGCGCCCCTCCCTCGCGCTCTGGGCGGCCGCGGTCTCGGTCGCCGTGACCGTGATCTATCGGGGTCCGCCGCAGCCGCCGGGCCTCTGGTTCATCTTCGAGTTCACCCCGCTGCTCATCCTGCTGACGCGCACCGCCCGGGCGGGCCGGTGGGTCGCGGCCCTCGCCGCGCTCGCCGTCACCGTCCTGCCGCTGCGGGTCACCCTCCACCAGCCGAACCACCGGCTCGACGCGTCCGTGCTGGTGGTCGCCACCGCGTTCGCGTGCGCCGTGGCCGCCGCCGGGCTCGGGCTCTTCCTGCGGGCCGGGGACGCGCGGCGAGCCCGGGCCCTGGCCGCGGCCAAGCGCTCGCAGCGGCTGGAGCTGGCCCGGGACCTGCACGACCTCGTGGCGCACGAGGTCACCGGGATCGTGCTCGAGGCGCAGGCGGCCCGGGTCGCGCCCGCCGCGGACTCCTACGAGCGGATCGAGGCCTCGGGGCAGCGGGCGCTCGCGGCGATGGACGACATGGTGGCCGCCCTGCGCGACGACGCCGCGCCCGCGCGCCTGCCCGGCCTGGCCGACCTGCCCGGTGTCGTGTCGCGCTTCGGCCCGGCGGCGACGCTGTCGATAGCCCCGGGCGTCGAGCTGCCCGAGGCGGCGGGCAACGCGGCCTACCACGTGGTGATCGAGGCCCTGACGAACGCCCGCCGACACGCCAATGGCCAAGTGGCCATAGCACTGAGCGAGAACGCCCTGCTCACCGTGATTTCGGACATATCAGGAATATCGGGCACGCGGCCGAGCGGTGGCCACGGGCTCGACGGGCTGCGCGAGCGAGTCGAGGCCGTGGGCGGCACGTTCAGCGCGGGACCGCGAGACGGCAGGTGGGAAGTGCGCGCCGATCTCTCCCGTTCGGCAGATGTGCGGGAGCGGGAGCGCCAGCAGCCTTGAGGACATGCTCGAACTGCTCGACATCACGAAGGTCTACAAGGGACAGAAGCGCGCCGTCGACGGGCTCACGCTGCGGCTCGAGCCGGGCCTGATCGGGCTCCTCGGGCCGAACGGGGCCGGCAAGTCCTCGCTGCTGCGCATCGCCGCCACGGTCACCCGGCCCACCGGCGGGCAGGTGCGCTTCGAGGGGCAGGACGCGGTCGCCCGCCCCGACGGGCTGCGGCGCGCGCTCGGATACCTGCCGCAGGACTTCGGCGTGTACCCGAACCTGTCCGCGGTCGAGTTCCTCACCTACCTCGCCGCCGTCAAGGGCCTCTCCACACGCTCGGCGCGGGCCCGCGTCGACGAGCTGCTGGAGCTGGTGAACCTCACCCACGCGGCGAAGCGGGCCCTGGGCGGCTTCAGCGGGGGCATGCTGCGACGCGTCGGCATCGCGCAGACGCTGCTCGGGGACCCCCGCGTGCTCATCGTCGACGAGCCGACCGCCGGGCTCGACCCGGAGGAGCGGGTCCGGTTCCGCAACCTGCTCAGCGACCTCGCGGCCACCCGGGTGGTGCTGCTCTCCACGCACATCGTCGGCGACGTCGAGTCGGTCGCGGCCCGGATCGCGGTCGTGAAGGGCGGCCGGATCCGCCTCGACGGGGCGCCGGAGGACCTCCTGCGCAGCGTGGCCGGGCACGTGTGGGAGGCGACCGTCCCGCCCGCCGACGCCGCCGGGCTGCAGCAGCGGCTGCTCACGACCCGGGCGGTGCGCACGCCGCAGGGGGTGCGGCTGCGGATCCTCGCCGTGCACCGCCCGCTGCCCGAGGCCGTGCCGGTCGCCCCCGACCTCGAGGACGCCTACGTCGGGGCGGTGAACCGGTGATCTCGGCCGCGACGGCCGACTTCCGGGAGCGGGTCCGGCGGCCGGCGTACCTGCTGATGCTGATCTCCGCCATCGGGCTGGGGCTGCTCGCGGTGCCGGCCGTCGACGCGCACTGGTCGGTCCTCGTGATCGGGGGCTTCCGCGGGCGGTACACCAGCGGGTACGTCGGCCTGGTGACCGCGCTGACGAGCGCCCTCTGGCTCACGCTGGTCGGCTTCTACCTGGTGCGCGACGCCGTGGCCCGCGACGAGCGCACCGGCGTCGGGCAGCTGATCGCGGCCTCGCCGATGCGCACGCCGGCGTACCTCGCGGCGAAGCTGCTGAGCAACGTGGCCGTGCTCGCCTCGATGACCGCGGTGCTGGCCGCCACCGCGCTCGTCCTGCAGCTGCTGCGGGGCGAGTCCCGCGCCGTCGACCCGGTGGCCCTGCTGTTGCCGTTCGTGCTCATCGCGCTGCCCATGCTGCTGCTCACGAGCGCGCTGGCGCTGCTGTTCGAGGCGACGCCGGTGCTGCGCGGCGGGGTCGGCAACGTGCTGTGGGTCTTCGTGTGGATGGTCGGCGCGATCGCCGGGCAGTCCCCGCGGGCGCCCTTCGGCGGGATCGGGCTGCAGCCGGTGACCCTGCCCGCGGGGGCGTCGCAGGACGTCGGGCTGGGGCTCATGTACGTCGAGGAGCCGCTCGAGGTCTTCGACTGGCCCGGCCTGCGGCTCTCCCCCGCGTTCCTCGGCGGCCGCGTTGCCCTCGTGCTCGTGGCCCTCGCCATCGCGCTGCTGCCCGCGCTGTGGTTCCACCGCTTCGACCGCCCCGCGCGCCCGGGCCGCTCGTTCGGGCCCGAGCCGCGCACCGTCTACGCGGGACTGCCGCGGACCGCTCCCCGCTACGGCCTCACGTTCCCGCGCCTGCTGGCCGGCGAGGCGCGCATCCTGGTCGCGGGGGCGCCGCTGTGGTGGTGGCTGGGCGCGGGCGCACTGTTCGTGGCGGTCTTCGTGGTGCCGCGCGGGGCCGCGCTCGCGGTCGCGTGGGTGTGGCCGATCCTGCTGTGGTCGCGGCTGGGCACGCAGCCGGCGCTGTCGGGGGTCGCGGCGCTGCTGGGCGCCTTTCCGTCACCGCGACGGCGGGTGCTGGCCGAGTACGGCGCGGGCGTGCTGCTGACGCTCGTCCTCGGGCTCGGTGCGATCGCGCACCCGGCGACGATCGCCGGAGCGTTCTTCATCCCGGCGCTGGCGCTGGTGCTGGGCACGCTGACCGGGGCGCCGAGGGTCTTCCAGGCCGTCTACACGCTGCTGTGGTACCTGATGATCAACGACCTCGGCGCGCTGAACTTCATGGGCATCCTGCGCGGCGGCCCGGGCCCGCTGTTCTGGGCCGGTTGCGCGGGCGTCTTCGTCGCGGCCGCCCTCGCCTGGACGATGGTGCGGGAAGGTCGTCGCTAGCGGATGCAACAGCCCTCCGCGGCCGGAGCGTCGTGCCGGGTATGAGGGCGGTGACGCGGTGATCGGCTTCGAGGAGTACGTGCGGTTGCGGGGCGAGCGCCTGGTGCGCCTGGCCCGCCTGCTGGTGCGCGACCGCCACCTGGCCGAGGACCTGGTGCAAGAGGTCCTCGGCCGCGCGTACGTGCGCTGGGACCGGGTGAGCCGGGCCGACGACATCGACGTGTACGTGCGCCGCATGCTCGTCAACCGCCATATCTCCTGGCGCCGCCGCCGCTCCTCGGCCGAGGTGGCGACGGACGCGTTCGGCGACCTCGCGGCGGCCACGGACATCGGCGCGGAGGCCGCGGAGCGCTCGGCCGCCTGGGCGCTCATCGCCGACCTGCCGCCGAAGCAGCGCGCCACGATCGTGCTGCGCTACTACGAGGATCTCGACGACGCCACGATCGCCCGCATCCTGGGCTGCTCCCAGGCGACCGTGCGCTCCCAGTCCATGCGCGCGCTGGCGACCCTCCGCCGGCAGCTGGCCGACCGCGAGGAGGTCCTCCCGTGAACGACCTCGACCCCCGCCTCACCACGGCGCTGCACGCGCGCGCCGACGGCGAGGTGCACATCGAGTCGCTCCTGACCGCTTCGGTACGCCACGGCGTGCGCCACCGCCGCAACCGCCGCCTGCTCATCGGCGGCGCCGCGGCCGCGACGGTGGCCGCGATCCTGGCCACGACCGCCCTGCTGCCCCGGGCCACCCAGCCGCCCGCACCCGCCGGCACCCCGCCCCGGCCGTCCGCCTCCGCTTCCCCGGCCGTCGTCCTGCCCCGCCCGCCGGTGGCCGGATCGGGGCGCTCGCTGTCGGCAGGCGCCCCGGTGGGCGACGCCTTCCAGATCCACCTGGACGTGACGGACCCGGACGTCCTGCACCTCTCGTACTCCTCCGCGGCCGGCCTCGAGTCGCTGCGCGTGACCCGGGGCAGCACGTCACCGAACGGCTACGACACGTATCGGTTGACCCTGGGCGACTCCCCGGACCTCTGGACCGGCGACGGCGCCGTGGCGCCCCTGCCCGAGGCGGGCCGCAAGGGCGAGATGAAGACCGGCGACGGCTGGGCGGCGCTGCGCTGGCAACCGATCGACGGCATCTGGGCGACCGCCCGCCTCGAGTTCCGGCGAGAGGACCCGAAGCCGGCCCCGAACGCGCGCGGGGGCCTGCTGGAGATCGCGCGCTGGGTGCGCCTCGACCGCGTGCTGCGCTGCGCGGCCGACTTCCGCCTGGGCTGGGCCCCGGAGAACGCCCGGACGGTGGGCTGCGGACTGGACTGGTCCGGCCGGACCGGCTTCGTGGGCTTCGCGTTCGGCACCGCCGACGACGGTTCCCCCTTCTACCTCACCGAGATCGCCCCCGGCGACGTGCACCCCAACGCCTCCTACGGCGGCGTCCCGTTCCAGTCCGGCCGCGACGGCTCGACGATCGAGGTCGGCGGCCGGGCCTTCTCGATCGAGGCCGGAACGTCCGGGGTGCCGAAGGACGTCCTGCAGCACATGCTGACGAGCATCCAGCCGAGCCCGGGAACGGTGGACCCGTTGACGTGGTAAGTCCGAAAGACGATCTCCACGGGCCGCAGCCGCGGCTATGGTGGCGACCGTGCGGCTGGACTTGCGGATTCTGGGCCCGCTGGAGGCTCGGACTCCGGACGGCGACGCCCTCGACCTCGGCGCGCGCAAGCAGCGCGCCGTGCTCGCGATGCTGCTGCTCGAGCCCGGCCGGGTCGTGTCCGTGGACCGGATCGTCGACGGGCTGTGGGCGGGGGACGCGCCCGCCAGCGCGTACGGGACGCTCCAGGCGTACATCTCCCAGCTCCGCCGCGTGCTCGAGCCCGACCGGGCGCCGCGCACGCCGCCGGCGGTCCTGCTCACGCGGGAGCCCGGCTACCTGCTCGCCGTCGACGACGACCAGGTCGACGCCGCCCGCTTCGCCGCCGGGGTCGAGACCGCCCGGGCCCGGCTCGCGCAGGGCGATCTCGCCGCGGCCGAGCAGGAGCTGAACGCGGCGCTGCGGGAGTGGCGGGGCGCGCCGCTGGCCGACTTCGCCGACGAGGCGTTCGCCGCGGCCGCCGCGGCCCGCCTCGAGGAGCTGCGCGACGGCGCGCTGGAGGACCTGGCCGAGGTGCGGCTGGGCACCGGGCGCACGGCCGCGGCCATCGCCGACGCCCAGGCGCTGCTGGAGCGCCGGCCGTTCCGCGAGCGGTCCTGGGGTCAGCTCATGCTCGGCCTGTACCGCGAGGGCCGGCAGGCCGACGCCCTCGCCGCGTTCCGCCGCGCCCGGGCGGTGCTCGACGAGGAGCTGGGGCTGCCGCCGGGCCCGGAGCTGAGCGCGCTCGAGTCGGCGATCCTGCGCCAGGACCCGAAGCTGGCCCACCGCCCCGCGCCCCACCAGGAGCCGCGGCGGACCCGGCTCGTCGGGCGGGAGGCGGAGCAGCGGCGCATCGCCGCGCGCATCCAGCAGGCGCGCCAGGGCAACGGCGGGGTGCTCCTGGTCGTCGGCGAGGCCGGGCTGGGCAAGACCAGCCTCGCCGAGCGGGCCGTGGAGCTGGCCGGCGCCGACGTCACCACCGCGTGGAGCCGCTGCGTCGAGGCGAGCGCGACCCCCGCGTTCTGGCCCTGGCAGCAGGTGCTGCGCGCGCTGCAGGGCACCGCCGGCGTCCAGGACATGCTCGCCGGGAAGGCGACGACCCACGAGCGCGACCCGGCCACGGCCCTGTTCCACCTGCACGAGGCCGTGGGCGAGGCGCTGCGCTCCGCCCCCGGCCCGCTGCTCATCGTGATCGACGACCTGCACGTGGCCGATCCCTCGTCGCTGCAGCTGCTCGCGCACCTGGCGCCGGCGCTGCCCGGGCGGCCGATCCTGGTGCTGGCCACCCTGCGCCCCGAGACGACCGACGCCGGCCCGGCGCTGCGGGAGACCCTCGCGCTGCTGGCCAACGAGCGCGGCGCGGAGCGGCTGCGGCTGGCCGCGCTGACCGAGGGCGACGTCGCCGAGTTCGTCGAGCGCCCCGGCGCGGTCGCGCACGCGCTGCTGGAGCGGACCGGCGGCAACCCGTTCTACCTCCAGGAGCTGCTGCGACTGCTGGAGAGCGAGTACCCCGACGGCTGGGGCGACGCCCAGGCGGTCGCCGCGTCCGGGGTGCCCGAGAGCGTCCGCGACGTGATCACCCGGCGGCTGTCGCGGCTGCCGGAGCCCACCCGCGAGCTGCTGGAGACCGCCGCCGTCATCGGCCGCGACGTCGACCTGCTCCTGCTGGCGGCCGCGACCGACCGGCCGGACGAGGTGGTGATGGCCGGGCTCGAGCCGGCCGTCGGGGCGGGCGTGCTGCTCGAGCTGCCCGACGGCTGGGACTACCGGTTCTCGCACGCGCTCGTCCGGGACGCGGTCTACGGCGGGCTGAGCCGGCTGGAGCGGGCCCGCCTGCACCGCCGCGTCGGCGAGGCGCTCGAGGCGTTCGACCGGCCCGACGACCCGGACCTGCTCGGGCTCCTGGTGCACCACTTCACGATGGCCGCGCGGCTCGGGGTCGCCGACCGGGCGGTCCGCTACGCGACCCGGGCCGCCGAGCTGGCGATGGCGCAGCTGGCGTACGACGAGGCGGCGCGGTACCTCGAATCCGCCCTGGGAGCCCTGGACCCGAAGCGACCGGGCGCGGCCCGGGCCCGGTGCCGGCTGCTGGTCCAGCTGGGCACGGCCCGGCGAGCGGCCGGCGACGTCGACGGCACCCGGGCCGTGCTCGACGAGGCCCTGACCCTCGCCCGGCAGATCGGCGACGACGGGCTGGCGATGGACGCCGCGACGCTCTTCGGCGGGGCGACGCTGTGGACCTGGCGGCCGTACCTCACCGTCGACGAACGCATGATCGCCACCCTGCGCGACCAGCTGGACCGGCTCGGCCCGCACGACGTCGAGCGCCGGGCGGTGCTGCTCGGCACGCTCGCCGTCGAGCTGTACCACCACCCCGACCGCGATCTCGGCGAGGCCCACGCGGCCGAGGCGGTGCGGCTCGCCCGCGGCCTCGGCGACCCCGAGCTGCTGGCCCGCACGCTGAACAACCACATGTGCGCGACCCTGGTGCCGCAGCGGCTGGCCGAGCGCCGGGCGAGCGCCGACGAGCTGCTGACCCTCCCGGGCCTGCCGCGCACGGCCGAGATCATGGCCCGGCTGCAGCGGATGATGACCGAGGTCAGCGCGGGGGACGCGGCCGGCTTCGACGCCGACCTGGCCCGCTGCGTCCGGCTCGCCGAGGGGATCCGCGCCCCGGTGCTGGCCGCGCAGGTGCGCTACGCGCAGGCGGGCCGGGCGATGCTGGCCGGGGACTGGGTGGCCGGGGAACGGCTGGTCGGCGAGGCGTTCGCGCTCCAGGAGCACACGACCCTGTGGGGGACGCAGTGGATCCGGCTCGCGCTGCTGTACACCAGCCGCCGCTTCCAGGGCCGCCCCGGCGAGCTGGTCGACGAGCTCGTGTGCCGGGCGGACGAGCCGCACCTGCAGTTGCTGCGCCCGACCGCGGTGCTGGCCGCGTGCGAGTCGGGCGACGAGGCCCGCGCCCGCGCACTGGTCGAGCGGTGGGGCGCCGCCCGGGAGAAGCTCTGGTGCTGGGACTTCGTCGCGTTCCAGTGGGCGCTGGTCGCGGCCCGGCTGGGCACGCCCGACCCGCGCGAGCTCTACGCCGAGATCGAGCCCTGCGCCGATCGTTTTCCCCCGCTCGGCACCGGCGGCACCACCTGGGGCACGTTCGACTTCGCGCTGGCCGAGCTGGCCGCGGCGCTGGGCGAGCCCGAGCGCGCGCTCGGGCACGCGCGGGCCGCCCTGGAGGCCCACCGGCGCCTGGGGGCCGCCCATCTCATCGACATCTCCGCGGCTCAAGTCGCGGCCCTAGTCGTCACCAAGTCCTGACCAACCGGCCGGGCGCACCGTAGGCCCATGACCACTGCTCTGACTTCTCTCCCGGCGGTCGCCGGGCCCGTCTTTGTTCCCGGCGACGAAGGATACGAGGCCGAAAAGCAGGCCTGGAACGTCGCCACCGTCCACGAGCCGCTCGCCGTCGTCGGCGCCACCTGCGCCCAGGACGTGGCCGAGACGGTGCGCTGGGCCGGCACCCTCGGGCTGCCGGTCGCGGTGCAGTCCACCGGTCACGGCGCCGTCCGCCCGGTCCGCGGCGGGGTGCTCATCACCACGAACCGGATGACCGAGCTCACCATCGACCCGGTGACCCGGACGGCGCGGGCCGCCGCCGGGGTGCACTGCGTGGAGGTGAACGCGGCGGGCGCCCCGCACGGGCTGGGCATGCTCAACGGCTCGGCGACGCAGGTCGGCGTCGTCGGGTACACCCTCGGCGGCGGCGTCGGCCCGCTCGGCCGCCGCTTCGGCTTCGCCGCCGACCACGTGCGCTCGGTGGAGATCGTCACCGCCGACGGCGCGCTGCGGACCGTCGACGCCGACCACGAGGCCGACCTGTTCTGGGCGGTTCGCGGCGGAAAGGGCAACTTCGGCATCGTCACCGCGATCGAGTTCGGCCTGGTCGAGGTGGCCGGCTTCTACGGCGGCGGGATCTACTTCCCGATGGAGCACGCCGGCGAGGTGCTGCACGCGTACCGCGAGTGGTCGGCCGGCCTGCCGGAGGAGATGAGCACGTCGGTGGCCCTGCTGCGGCTGCCCGACCTGCCGGCCCTGCCCCCGCCGCTGCGCGGGGCGAACGTGGCCCACCTGCGCGTCTTCTTCCTGGGCGACGCCGAGGCGGGCGACGCGCTGCTGGCCCCGATGCGCGCGGCGGCCCCGGCGATCATCGACGACGTGGCGATGCTGCCGTACCCGGCGGTCGACGCCGTGCACCGCGACCCGGTCGAGCCGATGCCGACCCGCGAGCGCGGCGTGCTGCTCGCCGAGCTCACCGCGGAGACGGTCGAGCACGTGCTGGCGGCGGCCGGGGCGGGCCTGGACCTTCCGCTGCCGATGGTCGAGGTCCGCCAGCTCGGCGGGGCCCTGGGGCGCCCGCCGGCGGTGCCGAACGCGGTCAGCGGGCGCGGGGCGGCGTACTCGCTGTTCGTCATCGGCCTCGGCGTGCCCGGCCTGGAGGCGGCGGTGGACGCGGCCACCGACCGGGTGCTCGCGGTCGAGCGGTTCCCCGGCGGGTTGCTGAACTTCTCGGGCGGGGCGGACGCGGAGGCGATCCGGGCGAACTGGTCGGCCGCGGACCGGGACCGGCTGCTGCGGGTGAAGCACGCCTACGACCCGGCGAACGTGTTCTCCAGCGGGCAGCCGCTGGTGGGCTGAACTCCCGGCTTGCACCCGGTCCGCACTGTTGCGGGCCGGGTGCGGGCCGATGTCGGGAGCATGGCTCGACGGGACCCGATGTGGACGCTGGGGATCATGCTGGCCGTCGCGCTGCCCACGGTCGCGGCCGCCGCGTTCACCCCGATCCGGGTCGCCGGGTCGACGGCCGTGGTCGCGCTCCTCGGGATCGCCGCGCACGCGCTGCTGCGCCAGGCGCGGGACCGGCACCGGGCCCAGGCGGCCCTGTTGCACACGGTGCTGCGCCGGTTCCCCTCCCCCGTGCTGGTGACCGACCCGGACGGCAACGTGGTCCTGGCCAATCCCGCCGCGCAGGACCTGATCGGCGGCGAGCCGGCCCTCGAGACGTTCGACGGGCGCCCGGTCCGGCTGGCCGACCTGACGCGCGAGGGCCGGGACGCCTACGAGGCGCGGCTCACCCGCGCCGACGGCTCCACCAGCGACATCCTCATCGAGGCGCTGCCGGTCGAGGGCGGGGCCGGCACCGTGTGGGCGTTGCAGGACATCAGCGCCCGGCGGGTCTACGAGGAGTCGCTGCACCACGCGGCCTACCACGACGCCCTCACCGGCCTGCCCAACCGCGCCCTGCTCTGGCAGCACCTGACCTCGGCCGCCGCCGACGGGCGCCCCTACGCGGTGCTGGTGGTCGACGTCGACGACTTCCGGACCGTCAACGAGCTGCACGGCCGCGCGGTCGGGGACGAGGTGCTGACCGCGGTCGCGCACCGGCTCCGCGACGCCGCCTACGCGGGGACCCGCACGGCCCCGGCCCGCGCGGTGGTGGCCCGGCTCGGCGGCGACGAGTTCGCGGTGCTGCTGCCGGGCGCGGACGCGCGGGCGGCAAAGCGGCTCGCCCCCGAGCTGCGGGCCGCGTTCGACCGCCCGTTCCCGACCAGCGCGGGCCGCGTGACCGTCCGGGCCGCCATCGACGTGTCCACCACGATGCTGGCCGACGCCTAGATGCCCGCCAGATCCAGGGCCAGGGTGACCGCGCCGCACGCGACCAGCAGCCCGGTGACCAGGTTGACGCGGCCCTTCGAGCCCCCGGTCCGCCGCGCCGCGCGCCAGTAGAGGGCGGCCCCGACCACGACCAGCAGCGCCTCCACGACGGCGGTCAGGAGGTGGTACTGCCACAGCCCGAACCCCAGCCGGGGCAGGTCGCCCGCGTTGCCCGGCAGCAGCGGCATGTCGGCCCGGTGGACGAGCAGGTCGAGCAGCCAGTGCGAGAAGACCACGGCGCCGATGACCGTCCCGCCCCGCCGGCCCCACCAGCGGGCGGCGACCAGGCCGGTGAGCGCGGCGATGACCAGGGCGCCGACCAGCGAGTGGGTCCAGTCGGCGTGAATGATCCCGTCGCCGTAGCCGCCGTCCGTGCCCGGCACCGGGTCGATGCGCTCGGCGCCGGTGAGGTACAGCGGAAGAAACACCATGTCGAGCCAGACCGTCGCGAGCATGAGCGACCACAGCGGGACCGGCCGCTCGACCGACTTCACGGCCGCGGCCAGGCCGAAGTGCCCGGTGATCACCGCGTCGGCCGGTTCGGCCAGGGAAGCTTGGCGTCCAGCGCGCCGACGAGGCCGGCGAACAGGAGCACCCCCACGAAGTACGCCATCTCGGATGCCCTCCACTAAGTGAACTCAAGTTGCGTTAGCCTGAGCATGACAGGACCCGGCCCACTAACGCAACTGGAGTTGCATTGACGACGAGTCCCCGACCCGGCGGGCGCACGGCCCGGACCCGGGCCGCCGTGGCCGAGGCGGTGCAGGCCGAGCTGCTCGAGTTCGGGTACGCGGGCACCACCATGGAGCGCATCGCCCAGCGCGCGGGGGTGGCGAAGACCACGCTGTACCGCCGCTGGGGCTCCGTCGGCCAGCTCGTCGTCGACCTCTTCGGCGAGACGGCCGCGGCGCAGATCCCGCCGCCGGACACCGGCACGCTCGAGGGCGACCTGCGCGAGCTCGGCCGCGCGAGCATCGCGCTGCTGTCGGTGCCGCCGCTGCGGGCCGTGTTCGACGTCGTCGTGCGCGAGGCGGTGCACGACGCCGCGGCCCGGGCAGTGCTCACCGGCTTCTTCGCCACCCGGATCGCGCTCGCCGCGCCGCTGGTCGAGCGGGCGGTCGCGCGCGGGGAGGCCCCGGCCGGCACCGACGCGGCCGAGGTGATCCGGCTCGTGGGGGCGCCGTACTTCGCGCGGGCGTACATCACCGGCGACCCGCTCGACCCCGCCGTCGCCGACCGGACCGCCCGCATCCTGGCCCTGGCCGTGCGCGAGGGGCTACTCGCCGGCTGACGTGCGGAACAGCATCGCGGCCTGCACGCGGTTCGCGCAGTCGAGCTTGGTGAGCACGCGGCTGACGTACGTCTTCACGCTCGGCTCGCTCATCCGCAGCCGGGCGCCGATGTCGGCGTTGGAGAGCCCCTCCGCGACCAGCCGCAGCACGTCGGCCTCCCGCGGGTTGAGCCGGGCCAGGCGGTGCCCGGCGGCCCGGCGCCGCTCGGCCCCGGCCGCGCCCGCCGGCCCGATGAGGCCGATGACCTGGCGGGCGACCGGCGGCGAGAGGTACGCGTCCCCGGCGTGCGCGGCCCGCACCGCGCGCAGGAGCTCCTCCGGCGTGCAGGTCTTCAGCACGTAGCCGGACGCGCCCAGCCGCAGCGCCCGCAGCACGCTCGGCTCGTCCCCGAACGACGTCAGCATCACGATCGCCACCCCGGGCGCCGCGGCCCGGATCGCGTCCACGGCGTCGAGGCCTCCGAGCAGCGGCATCCGCACGTCGAGCAGCGCCACATCCACCGGGCCCCGCCCCGCCGCCGCCACGGCCGCGGCCCCGTCCTCGGCCACGGCGACGACCTCCAGGTCGGGCGCGGACTCGAGCACCGCCTGAATGCCCGCCAGCATCAGCGGCTCATCGTCGGCGACGAGCACGCGGATACGACTCATCCCGTGGCTCATCCCGCGACGCCGATGACCAGGCTGAGCGGCACGAGACCGAACATGAGGCCGGCGAGGGCCATCTCCAGCAGCGCGGGCGGGCGGCGCACCGGCTCGGCCGGGAAGACCGCCCAGAGCCGGAACTCGCCGCCGCCGACGCCGTGCCCGACCAGCCCGCCCGCGAGCTCGGCCCGCTCGGCCAGGCCCGCCAGGCCGCGCGCGGCGGCCGGCACGGTCCCGGGCGGCACCGGGTTGACGACCGAGAGCAGCAGCGCGTCGTCCTGCCACTCGGCCCGTACGGTGATCGGCGCGCCCGGGGCGTGCTTGCAGCCGTTGGTGAGCCCCTCCTGGACCAGCCGGAAGGCCTCCGGGGGCAGCTCCCGCTCGCGGCCGCCGCGCAGCAGCTCGACCGGCACGCCCGCCGCCCGGGCCCGGTCCACGAGCTCGTCCAGCCCGGCCTGCGCCGCCCGCAGCCCGCCGAGCACGTCGTGCAGGTCCCCGGCGGCCCCGCGGGCGGACTCGGCCAGCCGGCGCACCGCCTCCCGCTGCGCCGCGGGCAGCCCGCCCACCTCCAGCGCCGCGGCCTGCATCGACACGAGGCTGAGCCGGTGGCCGAGCGCGTCGTGCATGTCGCGGGCGATCCGCAGCCGCTCCTGCCGGGCGAGCGCGGCCGCGTGCCGCGCCTGCTGGGCCATGTGGGCGCCTACGAGCAGGGGCAGCAGCGCGAACACGACGGCCGCGACGACCGCAGGCGCGACCGCCGGCGCCCGCCACGACTCCACCACCACGAACCCGGCGACCGCGGTGGCCAGCCAGGGCGACGAGCGCTTCCCGGCCCCGTAGGCGGTGTAGGGCAGCAGCGCCCCGGCCCCGCCGGTGACCAGCGCCGGGCCGAGGGCGAGCAGGAACGCGAGGCCGGGGCGGCGGCGGGCCACGGCGAGGACGCCGGCCACGAGCAGGGCCCAGAGCGGCAGGAGCCACGGCCGGACGGCGCCGGGGTGCGCGTAGGTGAGCAGCACGCTGTCGGCGCAGACGATGCCCGCGGGCGCGAGATATCGGCGCATGCCAGCAGGCTACCGCCGACGTTCGTCGCGGCGGCGGGACGACTTTCGGCGACTGTGGCCGCGGCCGGGCCGCCCTAGCGTCCGGGGGCGTGATCGTTGTCGAAGAGCTGACCAAGCGCTACGGGCCGGCCGTCGCCGTCGACGGGCTGTCCTTCACCGTCCGGCCGGGGTGCGTGACGGGCTTTCTCGGGCCCAACGGGGCCGGGAAGTCCACCACCATGCGGATGATCCTCGGGCTCGACCGGCCCTCGAGCGGACGGGCGCTGGTCGACGGGCGGGCGTACGACACCCTGGACCGGCCGCTGCGCACCGTCGGGGCGATGCTGGAGGGGCGGTCCGCGCACCCGGGCCGGCGCGCGCGGCACCACCTGCGCTACCTGGCCCGCAGCAACGGCATCCCGGACGCGCGCGTCGAGGAGGTGCTGGAGCTCGTCGGGCTGGCCGGGGACGCGCGGCGGCGGGCCGGCGGGTTCTCGCTCGGGATGGCCCAGCGCCTCGCCCTGGCCGCGGCGCTGCTCGGCGATCCCCCGATCCTGCTGCTCGACGAGCCGGTCAACGGGCTCGATCCCGAGGGCGTGCACTGGCTGCGGCAGCTGCTGCGGGGGTACGCCGCCAAGGGCCGTACCGTGCTGATCTCGAGCCACCTGATGGCCGAGACCGCGCTCACCGCCGACCGGCTCGTGGTCGTCAACCGCGGCCGGCTCGTCGCGGACGCGACCGTGGCCGAGTTCGTCGCCGGCGCCCCCTCGCTGGAGGCGGCGTTCCTGCAGGCGGTGGCGCGATGAGCGCGTTCGCGGCCGAGTGGCTGAAGATCCGCACGCTGCGCTCGACCGCCTGGACGCCGGCGCTGACCGTCGTGGCCGGGGGCGGGCTCGCCTACCTCGTCGGGCGGAGCATGCGCGGGGCCGAGCCCGAGCACTTCGACGCGATGTTCGCCACCTTCTACTCGCTCAGCCTGGCCCAGCTCGCGCTCGTGGTGTTCGCGGTGCTGGCGGTCGGCGGGGAGTACGGCTCCGGCACCATCCGCCCGACGCTCGCCGCGGTGCCCCGGCGCGGGCGCTACTACCTGGCCAAGCTCGCCGCGGTCGCCGGGTGCGCGGCGGCCGTCTCGGTGCTGACCGTCGCCACCGCCTGGGTGGCCGGGCAGTCCGGGCTCGGGCCGCGGCACACCGCGCTGACCGCCGGCGGGGTGCCGGGCACGGTCGCCGCGGCGCTGCTCTACCTCGTGCTCATCGCCCTGTTCGCGGCGGGCGTCGCCCAACTGCTGCGTGGGTCGACGGCGGCCCTGGCCGTGCTGCTGCCGCTGCTGTTCCTCGGCTCGCAGGGGCTCGGCAACATCCCGGTACTGCGCAAGGTCACCCAGTTCCTGCCCGACCAGGCGGGCGCGGCGGCCCTGCACTTCTTCGGCAATCCGGACGGACCGGGCTACGACCGCGCGTTCGGCCCGTGGGGCGGCATCGCGATCATGGCGCTGTGGACGGCGGCCGCGCTGGCCGGCGGGTACGTCACCCTGCGGCGACGAGACGCATGATCGCCTTAGAGCCGGTTTAGTTTCGACTTAGGGAGCTTGAGAGAGCGCTCTCCCATGCATACGGTCTGGCCATGCCGCTCGACCCCCGGCTCAACCCGTACGTGGTGACGCCGAGCCGCCCGCCGAAACGGCGCCGGACCCTGCTCGCACTGCTGCTGGTGCCGATCGCGGGGGCCGTGGCGACCAGCCTCATCCTCACCACGACCGCCGGCGCCGAGCAGGTCGACACCGCGGGCATCGTGCAGGCCGAGGCGTGGAGCGCACAGAGCGGGGCCCGCACCGAGAACACCGGCGACCTCGGCGGCGGCAAGAACGTGGGCTGGCTCGCCGACGGGGACTGGATGCGGTACGACAACGTCGACCTCGGCGGCCCGGGCTCGCTCACCGCGAGCGTCCGGGTCGCCGCGGCGAGCCGCACGGGCGGGACGATCGAGCTGCGGGCCGGCACCCGCGACGGCGAGCTGCTGGCGAGCTACCCGGTCGGGTACACCGGCGGCTGGCAGACCTGGACCACGAAGACCGCGGTGAGCGCGACCGGGCGCACCGGCCGGCAGACCGTGTTCCTGCTGCTCAAGAGCCCGCAGGCCGGAGACTTCGTCAACATCAACTGGCTGCGGTTCAAGCGGACGCCGACGGCGACGATCCCGGGCTCGCCCTCCGCCTCGGCCCCGTCGTCCCCGTCGCAGAGCCCGACGGCGGTCCCGGGCTGGCCCAGCGTCGACCCGGCCAAGCAGAAGGCCGACACCGCTGCGTTCTTCGCCCGGCGGCCCGCGCCGATCACCAACAACCCGGTGAAGGTGCCCGAGTTCCACGCCACCTGCACGGTGAGCCACCACGCCCACGACGACCCGATCGTCTTCCCGGGGCTGGCCGGCGCCTCGCACGACCACACGTTCCTGGGCAACCGGTCGACGAACGCGAACTCCACGGCCGAGTCGTTGATCGCCGCGAGCACGAGCTGCACGCCGGCGCAGGATCACTCGGCGTACTGGATTCCCACGCTGTCGCAGAACGGCAAGGTCGTGGACCCGAAGGAGGTGACGGTCTACTACGGCTCCCGGCTCAAGGACCCGAGCAGGACCCAGCCGTTCCCGTTCGGGTTGCGGATGATCACCGGGGACGCCAAGAACCAGAGCGACACCCCCGACCACCAGGGCAACCACTTCTGGTGCGCGGGCGTCGGGGGCGAGGTCGGGCGCACCGCCAACGGCGAGTACCCGATCTGCGCCAAGACCGCCGAGCTGGTCCGGCAGATCACGTTCCCGGACTGCTGGGACGGCGTACACCTGGACAGCCCGGACCACAAGGCGCACATGGCCAACGGCGACCACACCGGCGCCTGCCCGGCCAGTCACCCGGTGCCGATCCCGTCGGTCTCCTTCGTCATCGCCTACCCGCTGAACACCGACACGAACGGCATCACGCTCTCGTCGGGCAACGGCTACTCGATGCACGCCGACTTCTTCAACGCCTGGGAGCCCGACGCCCTCGCCCAGCGGGTGCGGGACTGCCTCGACCAGGGCTACAAGTGCAACGCCCAAGGAACGTTCTAGCCAAGGAACGTTCTAGCCGAGGCACGTTCCAGCCGAGGAACGTTCCAGCCGCCGCCGAGAGCCGGAGGCCCACCCGCCGCCACGGGTGGGCCTCTTTTTTTCCCGTTAACATCAAGGCGGCCCCACCCGCATCGGTGGCATCATTGCCGCATGACGATCCGCTGCGTCATCGTCGACGACTCGGAGCGTTTCCGGGTGAGTGCCCGGAGGCTCCTGACGGCGCAGGGCATCGCGGTCGTCGCCACCGCTTCGGACACCCGGCAGGCGCTGCTCGCCGTCGAGGAGCAGGAGCCGGATGTCGTACTGGTGGACGTCGGCCTGGGCGCGGAGAGCGGCTTCGATCTGGCCCACCGCATCCGGCGCGGCTTCGTGATCATGGTGTCGAGCCTCGACCCGGACGACCTGGCCGAACTGCTCGCCGAGAGCCCGGCGATCGGCTACCTGCCCAAGGACCAGCTATCCGGCAGCGCGATCAGCTGCCTGTTGCAGAAGACGCCGCTTCGAGAAACGTGAGCACGGCGAGCACCCGCCGATGCGTCTCGTCCGTCTCGGGCAGGTCGAGCTTGGTCAGGATCGACCTGACGTGCTTCTCGATGGTGCCCTCGGTGACCCACAGCGCCTTGGCCACGCCCGCGTTCGAGCGCCCCTCGGCCATCAGGGCCAGAACCTCCCGCTCGCGCGGGCTGAGGCCGCCGAGCGGGTCGCGGCGGCGGTGCGCGGCCACCAGCTCCTGCACCACCGCTGGGTCGACGACGGTCCCGCCGTCGTGCACGCGGCGCAGGGTCTCCACGAACTCGTCGACGTCGGTGACGCGGCTCTTCAGCAGATAGCCGATGCGCTCCCCGCTGGCCAGCAGCTCGATCGCGTGCTCGACCTCCACGAAGGCGGACAGCACCAGGATCGCCACCGACGGGAAGCGGCGGCGGATCTCCCGGGCCGCGCCCAGCCCCTCCGTGGTGTGCGTGGGGGGCATGCGGATGTCGACCACTGCGATGTCGGGGGTCTTCTTCTCGACCAGCTCCAGCAGGTGCGGGCCGTCATCAGCCAGCCCGATGACGGCGAACCCCTGCCGATCGAGCAGGCTTGCGAGCCCCTCGCGCAGCAGCACGTCGTCGTCCGCGATCACAACCGACTCGAATGCCATTAACCCCAACATATCCCCGCGATCCGGGGTAGACACCTCCCCATGCACGGGGGGTTGACCGTCCGGCTCGCGGTGACCAGCGCGCTGTTCACCGTCCTGATCACGGCGGCGTTCGCGATGATCCTCGTGTCGGTCTACGAGCTGCGCTCCTCCGTCATGGTCGTCACCCGGGCCGAGCGAGCGGTCTCGGCCTGCAACACGCTGGAGCGGTTGGTGCTCGACGTGGAGGCGGGGCGGCGCGGCTACGCCCTCACCCACGACCGGACGCTGCTGGAGCCCTGGGTGGAGGCTCAGCAGCAGATCCCCCTGCGCCAGGAGGAGCTCGCCTCGTCGGTGTCGGGCAGCCCGGCCCAGGCCGCGCGGGTGGCCCGCCTGAACAGCGACGTCACGGCCTACCTCGAGAACTACGCCGACCCCGCGATCGCCAACGACCAGCAGGGCGAGCCGGCGAACATCGACACCAAGTCGATCATGGACGGCCAGAAACAGATCGCCGCCCTGCGCGCCGAGTTCGACGACTTCATCAACAACCAGCGGGTGAGCGTGGACCAGATGCACGCGGCCGCGAGCCGGGCCGGGCGGCAGGCGCTCATCGCCGGGCTCGCCGGGTTCGTGGTGGCCCTGATCGCGGTCGCGCTCCTCACCCGCTCGCTCGCGGTCATGGTCGTGCGGCCGCTGCACCGGATGGTCCTCGCGGCCGACCGGGTGGCGGGGGGCGACCTGGAGACACGGGTGCCGACCGACGCCCCCGTGGAGGTCGGAGCGTTGCAGCGGACCTTCAACGCGATGGTCGCCGCGCTCGACAGGAACCGCACGATGCTCGGCGCGGCCGCGGCCGAGCAGGCGGCGCTGCGCCGGGTGGCCACCGTCGCCGCGCGCGGCCGCCCGGCCGAGGACGTGTTCGCCGCGGTGACCGAGGAGGCCGGCAAGCTCTTCGACGCCGACGCGGCCGTGCTGCTGCGCTTCGAGCCCGACGGCAGCGGCACCGTGGTGGCCAGCTGGAGCCAGAACCCCACGCACCGCGTCGACCTGGGCCGCGTGCGCCTGAACGACGACGGGGTGGCGGGCCGGGTGCTGCGCTCCGGCCGCCCGGTCCGCCTCTCCGGCCAGCAGAGCGTCGACTTCCTGCAGCGCGAGTTCGGCGACCTGACGATCCGCTCGGCGATCGGCGCCCCCGTGCTCGTGGCCGGCCGCACCTGGGGCGTCCTGAAGGCCCTGTCCACGTGCGCGTCGCCGCTGCAGCAGCAGGACGCCGAGCGGGCCGCCGAGTTCACCGAGCTGGTGGCGAGCGCGATCGCCAACTCCCAGGCGCGCGCCGACCTGACCGCCTCCCGCGCCCGCGTAGTGGCCGCGACCGACGAGAGCCGCCGGCGCATCGAGCGCGACCTGCACGACGGCACCCAGCAGCGGCTGATCGCCCTGCTGCTGGCCCTGCGCGCGACGGAGACCGAGGTGGACGGCGGGCTGCAGAGCCGCCTGCACGGCATCGGCAGCGACCTGTCCGAGGCCATCGACGAGCTGCGCGAGCTGGCCCGCGGCATCCACCCGTCGATCCTGTCCGAGGGCGGCCTGAGCCCGGCGATCCGCTCGCTGGCCCGCCGCTCCCCGGTGCCGGTGGAGGTGCGGCTGGACCTGCCGGCCCGGCTCGACGCCTCGGTGGAGATCGGGGTGTACTACGTCGTCGCCGAGGCCCTCACCAACGCGATCCGCCACGCGCACGCCACGCTGATCTCGGTGTCGGCATCGGCCACGGACGCGTCGCTGTCGCTGTCCGTCGAGGACGACGGGGTGGGCGGCGCCGATCCCGGGACCGGCACCGGCCTGACCGGCCTCGGCGACCGCGTCGCGGCCCTGGGCGGCACCATGCAGATCGCCAGCCGCCCCGGCAGCGGCACCCGCCTCGCCATCATGATCCCCCTTCCGAAGGATGCGAGCGGCTGAGGCGCCTATAGCAGCCAGCAGGTATAGCGGGGTCGGAAAACCCAGACCCGAGAAGCCCCGCTGGCCACGACGCAACGGACAACCGTCCGGAGGCACGGTGGAACAGTCATTCACGCCCCCTTGAACAGGTGATCCACCATGACGATTCGTCCGGTCGACCCGGCACTGTGCATGGCACTGTTCGTGTCCGACACACCCTGCTACTCCCACCCCGACGCCGAGACGGTCCGCGAGACGGTGTCCTCGACCCTCAACCGCCTCGGCAAGGACGAGTGCTACGCGCAGGCCGCCGAGGTCTTCGGCGACCGCCCGGACGTGGCCCTGAGCCGCATCCAGTGGGCGCGCGAGCTCTGCGAGGAAGCCCTGACCCCCGCCGGGGCCTACTGACGCGCGGCTTCACTCAGGGCTGCGTGCCCTGATCGGAGATGCACCCGATATGTCGCGGCGCGACGCGTCCGGCATATCGGCGCCACCCGTCAGGAGTCGAGCTTCGCGTCAGGATTCGAGCTTCGCGATCAATCGCGCCAGTTCGTCCAGCTCCTCCGGCGGCAGCGACAGCATCTGCGGCGGCGGCTGAGTCAGGATCGCCTCGGCCCGAGCCGCCTCGCGACGGCCCAGGTCGGTCGTCGTCACAAGCTTGGCCCGCCGGTCCGACGGGTGCGGCTCCCGGCGCACGAGACCCCGCTTCTCCAGGTCGTCGACGACCAGCGTGGTGTACGGCGCATCCGTCTGCAGCCGCCCGGCGAGCTCCCGCAGGGTCATCGGCTCGCCCGCCAGACGCCGCAGGGCCTTGATCCGCACGAAGCTCAGGTCCAGCGCCTCGCAGACCTCCTTGCGCCGGTCGTGCCGCTCGTGCACCAGCGCGAGCATGGCACGCCAGACCTCACCGGCGCGTTCCTGCGAATCAGGCATCGACGAGCTCCGCATCAGGGGTTCGGCTTTTCGCCCACGTACCGGTGGTGAGCGTACCGATGACCAGGATCGCGGCGCCGCACCCGGCGACGATCCACCAGCCCGCGTGGCTCGCGGGGCTGAACCCGACGGGCATCGCGCGGCCGTGCAGCCCCGCGGTGACCACGGCGCCGAGGACCGCGATGCCCAGCACCGAGCCGAACTGGCGGCTGGTCGAGGCGAACGCCGCGGCCACTCCGGCCTGGGCCACCGGCAGACCCGAGACGGCGGTGACGGTGATCGGCGGGTTGACCATGGCGAAGCCGATGCCGAAGGCGACGTAGGCGGCCACGACCCACAGCAGCGGCGTGTGCGGGGTGAGCCCGGTGAGCAGCACCCCGCTGACCAGGATGCCGGCCCCGCCGACGAGCAGCGACGCGCGCGGCCCGCGGGCGCCGACCATGCGGCCGGAGACCGGGCCGAGCACCACCGTGATCGCGGCGATCGGCAGCGTGAGCAGGCCCGCGTGCAGCGGGGAGAGGCCGCGCACCTCCTGCAGGTAGAGCGTGTTGAGCAGCAGGAACCCGGCCAGCGCGCCGAACGCGGCGACGGCGATCGCGGTGGCGCCGGCGAACGGCGGGCTGCGGAAGAGCGTGATGTCGACCAGCGGCTCGGGGCGGCGCGGCTCGACCAGCAGCAGGGCCACCAGCGCGACCACGGCCACGGCCCCGGCGATCGGCTCGTGCTCGATGATGGCGAAGGTCGCGCTGGCGAGCAGGACGAGCACGATGATCTGGCCCGGGACGTCGACCCGGCGCGGCCGCGGCGCCCGCGACTCGGGCACGAAGAGCGCGGTGAGCACGACCGCGGCGATGCCGATCGGCACGTTGATCCAGAAGATCGTGCGCCAGCCGACGGTCTGCACCAGCAGGCCGCCGACGACCGGGCCGAGCGCCATGCTGATGCCGACGACGCCCGCCCACACGCCGATGGCCTGGGCGCGCTCGCGGCGGTCGGTGAAGACGTTGGTGATGATCGACATGGCGACCGGGTTGAGCATCGAGCCGCCGATCGCCTGGACCACGCGGAACGCGATCAGCCAGCCCAGCGTCGGGGCCAACCCGCACAGCAGCGAGCCGAGCGCGAAGACCACCAGCCCGGTCTGGAAGATGCGGCGCCGGCCGAGGCGGTCCGCGGTCGAGCCGCCCATGATCAGGAGGCTGGCCAGCACGAGGGTGTACGCGTCGATCGCCCACTGCAGGCCGGAGAGGGGCGCGTCCAGGTCGCGCCCGATCGCCGGCACCGCGATGTTCACGATCGTGTTGTCGAGTCCGACGATCAGCAGGCTCATGCAGCAGATGCCGAGGATGAGCAGGCGCCGGCCACGTGCTTGTACGGCCATAACTATTATGTTCGTACAAGCAATGGGCCGGCGCCAACCTTCTGCGGCTCAGATCACTGCCGAGGCCGCTAGTTGGTGCCGTCGCCCTGCGGCGGGTTGCCGCCCGGCATGCCACCGTTCTGCGGGATGCCGCCGTTCTGCTGGTTGCCGTTCTGCTGGTTGCCGGCGCCGGCCTGGTTCAGCGTCGCGTCGGTGATCGTCGTGGCCGTGGCGCTGGACCCGGCATCCGTGCCGTCCACGGTGCCGACGACGGTCACGGTGTCGCCGCTCTTGATGTCGGAGACCTGGTCGTTGCCGTTGTCGACGGTGGTGGAGGAGCCGATGACGAACGTCGTCGTGTGCCCGTCGGCGCTCTTGGCCGTGATCGAGGTGGAGCTGATCGCGGTGACCGTTCCGGTCTGGAGGCGCTTCGTGACGTACCCGCCATTGCCGTCGGAGGCCGTGAAGTCCCCGTAGAGCGCGCCGGAGAGGCCGTTCGCCCCGCCGCCGCCCATGCCCCCGAAGCCGCCCCCGCCGGGCCCGCCCTGCCCGTTGCCGCCCATGCCCCCGGGCCCGGCCTGCGCCGACGAGGACGAGGAGTCCCCGCTCGCGGCCTTGACGACGGCGAACCCGCCGCCGCCGATGACGAGGGCCGCGACCACTCCGACGACGATCGTCTTCACCTTCGAGGACTTCGCCGCGGGCGCCGGGGTCGCCGCCGGCGCGAGTCCGGCCGGCTCCTGAGGCTGGGCCGGGGTGGCCCAGACCGGGGCGGCGGCGGGCTGCTGGTCGGTGATCTGGCTGCTCATGGCGTGGCTCCCTGGGTCCGGCGGCCCGCTCCGGGGGAGCCGCTCACGAAGCAACCATCGCGGGAATCCCTGGCACGGAACCGTCCGGACCTTGGCAGCCACCTGTGAGTCAGGCCGAGACCAACGCCGCTTCCGCGTCCGCCTCCGGGGCCGGGGCGGGGCGACGGCGCAGCGCGGCGAGCCCGGCCAGCAGCAGGCCCGCGGCCGCCCACGCCACGAGCACGAGCACGTGCGGTCCGGCACCGGCCCCATCGAAGAAGGCGGTACTGCGCAGCAGCGACCCGGCCGCGCCCGGCGGCAGGTACTGCCCGAACGCACCCCACCCCGACGGCAGCATCTCCGGCGCGCTGGACAGGCCCGAGAGCGGGTTGCCGAGCAGCATCATGGTCGCCGCCCCGATCGCGAGCCCGGCGGTGCCGAGCAGCGCCTCCAGGCCGAGGATGGTCAGCGCCGTGGCGGCGATGGACAGCGCGACGACGCCGCTGTTGACCCAGTAGTCGCCGTTCAGGGAGCCCAGCCACTGCTGCAGGATCGCCACGAGCGCCAGCCCGCCGGTCACAGCGAAGGCGAGCGCGCCCGCGACCCGACGTCCGGTGCCCGCGATCAGGCTGGTGAGCAGCCCCGCGGCGGCGATCCCGCCGAGCACCAGCGGCAGCGCCCCGGCCGCGAGCCCGGCCCCGCGCGGGTCGTCGGCCGGCAGCGGCACGAGGTCCCGCACGACCGTCCCGTCCGCGGTCGGCGCGAGCGCCTGGGCGACCTGCTGCAGGGCCTGCGCGACCGCCGGGCCGGCGGCGGAGGCGACGATGAGCTCGGGGCGGCCGCTCGTGAGGTCGATGGCGCCGTAGACCTCACGGTCCTTGATCAGCCGCTCGGCCGCGGCGGTGTCGGGCACCGTGCGCAGGTCGAACGCGCCGGGCCGCTTCGCCTCGAGCTGCTGCACGACCTGCGCGGCCGCGGGCGCGGGCCCGGCGACGGCGAGCGGGATGTCGTGCACGCCGGCCCGGGTCGCGGGCCAGGCGAACGCGACCATGATGAGGCTGAGCAGGGCGGTGAGCAGCAGCACGACGCCCGCGACCTTTCGCATGACCATCTCCCCTTAAAAGAACGTTCGTTCGCTCTTTTTCAGGGTGTACCGCCCGTGCCCGCTCGTCAAGAACGAACGTTCGCTTTTACCGGGAGACGCCCGTCACGGCCTTGGTCGCGGGGATGTACGTGGACGCGGGCGGCAGCGTGAAGATGAACCGCGACCCGCCGCCCGGGTTGTCGTCGGCGCGGATCGTCCCGCCGTGCCGCTCCACGATGCGCTTGCAGATCGCGAGGCCGAGGCCCGTGCCCGCGTACCCGCTCGAGCGGTGCGCCCGGTGGAAGTTGGTGAAGATGGCGTCGTGCTGGCCGGGCGGGATGCCGATGCCGTTGTCCGCCAGCTCGACCCGCACCAGCCCGTCGCCGTCGAGCCCCGACGCGATGGCGATGCGGGGAGTCGTGCCCGGGGCCGTGTACTTCACCGCGTTGCCCACGAGGTTGTCCAGGAGCTGCCGCAGCAGCACGGGATCGGCGCGCACGTCGTCGAGGCGGCCCAGGGCGAACTCCCGGCCGCGGGGTGCCCGCGGCCGCGGCCAGGTCCGTGCGCGCGTTCGTCACCTCGGTCACCAGCTCGTCGAGCGCGACGTCGACGGGCGCGATGGCGGCGTTGCGGGCGGTGGTGTACGCCAGCAGGTCGTTGATCAGGTGGCGCATCCGGGCCGAGGCGCGCGTGATGCGCACCAGGCTGTCGCCGGCGTCGCCGACCGCGGGGTCGTCCGCGGGCATGGTGTGCAGCGTCTCGCCCAGGTTCTCGGCCCAGCCGTCGATGGTCGTGAGCGGGTTGAGCAGGTCGTGCGCGACCACGCCGGCGAAGGAGGACAGCTCGTCGCGGTGCCGGCGCTCGGCGGTCACGTCGTGGAAGACGACGACCGCGCCGCCCTCGTCGGTCTCGTCGGACGGCAGGCGGGTCGCGCTCACCTGCAGGATGCGGCCCTCGGGCACCCCGGCGTTGCGGATGAGCACCTCCTGGCCGCGCACGTCGTGGCCGCCCAGCGCCTGGATGTGGGCCATCTCCCCGGGCGGCAGCGGGGTGCCGTCGGGGTGGAAGAGGCCGTAGTGATCGGGCCGGGCCACGGTGCCGTCGCCGCTGGTCACGCCGCCCATGAGCGCCACGGCGGCCGGGTTGCGCATGATCCAGGAGTGATCGGGACGTACGACGGAAACGCCCTCGTTCATCGAGTTGACGATCGTGGTCAGCAGCCGCGCCTGGGCCTCGGTCTCGCGGCCGGCGGCCGTCAGCCGCCCCATGAGCTCGGCCCGCTCGTCCCGGCCGAGCGCGATGGACAGCCCGACGACCGCGATCATGCCGACGAACGCCTGCGCGACCAGCGCCCGGGTCGCGTGCGAGGGGATCGAGGCGAAGGGGCCGTTCCCGTGCAGCGTGAACAGCACCGCGAGGGCGCCCAGGCCGAGGTCGTGGAGCACGACGAACGTGGTGTGCAGGCGCAGCGCGGCCCACACGGTGACGGCGAGCAGCGGGAACGCCAGGGGCAGGTGGCTGACGCCGAACCCGACGCCGTAGGCGGTCAGCGAGCACACGACGAGCGCCGCGTACTCGGCCAGCCGCACCGCGCTCGGCCGCGTCCAGCGCCAGCCCCGCGCGCGCTGGTGGCCCAGGCGCAGCCCGACGGCGACGATGAGCAGGATGCTCACCCCGTTGCGCAGGAACCACACGACGCCGTCGGTCCACAGGAAGCGGTCGGTGGTGAGCCAGATGGCGGTCGGCCCGACGAGCGCGCCCGCGCCGGCCCCGGCGCACGTGGCGAGCAGCAGGCGCCACAGGTCGGCCGAGCGGGAGAGCTGCCCATCGCCGCCGGCGCCCCACAGGTGCGGGCTCAGGCGGTGCAGCATCCGCGTGAAGACCGCCACCTGGGCCAGGTTCGCGACCACGAACCAGAGCGCGAGCAGCGGGGTGGCGCCGGTGGCCAGGTTCACGACGAGCGTGATGACGGCCAGCGCCACGGGGTCGGCCCAGCGCACGCGGGCCTTGCGCTGGGCGGCGAACCACAGCACCGACACGCCCGCGGCCGGCCAGACCAGGCTCAGGCTGGAGCCGTCCATGATGGTCTTGCGGCCGGCGACGGTCGCCAGGAGGTACACCAGCGCCCACGCCGCGGTCCGCAGCAGCGAGGTGGTCATCCGGCGCCCCGCAGGGCCCGCTCCAGCCCGGCGCGCAGCGCGTCGGCGGTGAAGGGCTTGCGGACGTACTCCGCGCCGGTCTCCCGCGCCCGGGCGGCCACGGCGCCGTCCCACAGCGCCGTGAGGAACATCGCCGGCAGGTCGGCCCGGGCGGCCCGCAGCCGGTGCAGCAGCTCGATGCCGTCCATGCCGGGCAGGTCGACGTCGAGGATCGCGGCCTCGGGCAGCCCGTGCTCGGCCACGGCCGCGAGCGCGGCGGCCCCGCTCTCGGCGGCGAGGACGTCGTGGCCGTCGGCGGTCAGCCGCTTGACGATCAGATCGCGGACGTCCGGCTCGTCGTCCACCACGAGCAACCGGGCCATTCGGCACCCCCCGCCTCTCCACCACCCAGATCGGCAGCGGAGGGACGGGCCTTAAGGCGCCTGCCCGGACTCGCGCGGAGCGCGGCGGCGGGCCGGCGGTGCTGCGGGCTACCGGGGCGAGCCGGGCACGATCCCCTGCAGGTGCCGGCCGTTCACGGCGGCGCGCCGGCCCGCGTCGGCCTCGGCCTTCCAGGTGCGCACGTAGTTGGAGGCGGTCAGCCGCTCCACGTCGTCGAGGTCGAGCAGGTCGCCGACCATGGTCGTCAGGGCCACCACGTCCCGGCGGTCGTTGGGCGGCACGTTGTCGTGCAGGAGCTGGTGCACCTGGTTGCGCAGCGACCCCTCCCGCACCACCGTCGGCGGGGTGAAGGTCGGCTCCTCGGCGATGTCGAGCACCTCGCCGGCGTCGTGCGCCACCGGGGCGGTCCGGCTGCGGGTGCGGCGCGGCGCGGGCGCGGCCGGGAGGATGCCCTCCAGGTCGGCGCGCAGCCCGCCCAGCGGCGAGGTCGCGATCACCGGCGCGGTCGCGATCACCGGCTCGGGCCCGGGCTCCGGCTCGGCGGCCGCCTCCGCCGCCCTGGCCACGGCCTCCCGGGCCGCGCGGCGCTCGTCCTCCTCGCGGGCCGCCCGGGGCACCGGGATCGGCTGCGGCGCCGTCGGCAGGGCCTGCTGCTCCTGGGTGTCGATGACCGGCAGTGGCTCCGGCGCGGGGGCCGGTTCCGGCGCCGGCCGGGGCGCGCTCTCGGTCATCGCGGCGAGCCGGGCCGGGGCCAGGTCGGCGGCGATGAGCGCGGTCAGGCCGTCGTAGTCGGCGCCGTCGGCGAGGCGGACCGCGATCTCGTCGAGGTCGTAGACGGCCACCGCGATGTCGGCGGTGGTCGGGTCGACCGCGGCGCGGATCTTGCGGTGCAGCACCTTGGCGATCGCCGCGGTCCGCTGCTCCTTGCGCTTCTCCGCCTTCGCCGCCGCGATCGAGGAGTAGAGCCCGAGCCGGGTGTCGGCCTTCGCGAGGTTCTTGGCCCGCAGCGTCAGCCACGGGTGGCGGACCCAGTGCCCGACGACCTCGTAGGCGGGCGTGGTCGGGGGCAGGTCGCCCTTGGCCCGCAGCCGGTCGCGGCGCTGGTTCTCGGTGTGCATCAGCCACACCAGGTAACCCAGCGCGGACATCCCCGCGAAGAACCCGGCGAGCAGCTTGTTGTCGTGCGCCATCCAGTTGAACGCGACCGCGAACGCGGCGATGACGACGGACAGGATCCGCGAGGCCGTCGCCTTCTCGCCGAGCCGGCGGCGCACGTCGGCGTTGGCGAGCACGACGATGCCGCCGAGCTCCAACGCCCCGACCGCGGGGATCGCCCAGATCAGCGGAATGCCGAGCGCCTCCACCGCGCCGGACACCTGCCCGGCCAGGGCGACGAGCAGCACCACGACATAGAACAGCTGCCGCATGTACGACGTGCGCTTGACGGTCTTCTGCAGATCGGCGTCCAGCTGGTTGATGCCCGGCGTGCTCACCGGTTTCTCCCGTCGTTGTCGGGCTGGGGCAGCCGATAGCCCCGGGCCTCGAGGAATTCGGCCAGCGCGAGGTCCACCGAGCTCTGCACGGTGGTGTTGTGGTCGACGACGAACCGCTGCAGGGTCTGCTCGATCTCGACCCGCACCCGGGTGTTGAGCTGGACCCGGTCAAACCGCGGCCGCTGCGGCGGCATCGCCACCGTCTTCTCTGTCGCTTCCAACATCACTCCCGCTAGCCGTTTGCTAGCGCGCACGCTAGCAAAGCAACCGTCGATGACCGAATCCGACACGCCGCACAACTGTTCGAACCCGAAAGGTCCTTACGCTCGTCGCTCCGCGAAGGTTCAGCGTGACTTTCGGTGGTCATCCGGCCGCATTCTTGAGCCTGTGCGCGGCCTTTGCGGTTCGGTACGCTCACCCGCATGCGGCGCCGGGTACTCATGCTGATGCTCACGGCGCTCGTGCTGATCGGCGCCTGGGCCGTGCCCGCGGGCGCCGCGCCGGGCGATCCGACGGGCGCGCCGAACGAGGGCACCGACCTCACCCTCGGCGAGAAGCTGGACGCGGCCAACACGGAGTGGGTGCAGGCCCAGGCCGTGCTCGACGCGTCCAAGAAGCGCCAGGCCGAGCTGACCGCGCAGATGGACGCGATGCAGAAGGAGCTGGAGCCGGTCCGCGCGAGCGTGAACGTCATCGCGGCCGCGGCCTACCGCACCGGCGGCAACGTCCGGCTCACCGCCGCGCTGGTGAACACGGACTCGGTCGATCAGTTCATGGACCGCGTGCTGCTGGTGAACACGATCGCGCAGTACAACGACCGCCAGATCGGGCGGCTGACCAAGCTGGAGAAGGACCTCGCGGACGCCAAGAAGGCCGCCGACGACGAGGTGGCCAAGCAGCAGGCGCAGACCGCGATCCAGGCCAAGAAGAAGGCGGATGCCGAGGCGGCCCTGGCCAAGATGCGGGGCAGGGCGGACGGCTACGTCAGCGTGAACTCACCGCTGGCCACCCCGGCCCCGCGCAACGCCGACGGCTCCTGGCCGGCCGAGAACTGCATCATCGACGACCCGACGACGACGGGCTGCATCACCCCGCGCACGCTGCACGCGGCCCAGGAGGCGCGCAAGGCGGGCTTCACGCACTTCTACTCGTGCTTCCGCCCGTCCGGGCCCTACGAGCACCCGAAGGGCCGGGCCTGTGACTTCGCCGCGGCCTCGGACGGCTTCGGCGGCGTGGCCAGCGGGGCCGACAAGACCTATGGCACGAACCTGGCGGCCTACTTCGTCAAGAACGCCTCGGCGCTCGGCGTGCTCTACGTGATCTGGTTCCGACAGGTGTGGACGCCGGCGGCGGGCTGGCACGCCTACAGCGGGGGCAACGGCGACCCGTCCAGCGACCACACGAACCACGTGCACCTGTCCATGCTGTGACGCTCCCGGCCGGCCACGGGCGTGACTGGCCGCGGGCGTGCCTGGCTGCGGGCGTGCCTGACCGCGGCCGGCCGGGAGCGTTCGCGTCAGATGCGGACCGACCAGCCGAACGGGTCCTCGGCGCGGCCGCGCTGGATGCCGACGAGACGGTCGCGGATCTGGGCCGTGACCGGGCCCTCCGCGCCGCCGCCGATCGCGAACTCGCCGTCGTGCGAGCGGGCCCGGCCGATCGAGGTGATGACCACCCCGGTGCCGCACGCGAACGTCTCCAGCAGCGAGCCGTTCGAGGCGTCCGTGCGCCACTCGTCGACCGAGTACGGCCGCTCCCGCACGGCCCAGCCGCGGTGCCGGGCGAGCGTGAGGACCGAGTCGCGGGTCACGCCGGGCAGGATCGAGCCGTTCAGCGGCGGGGTCACCAGGACCGGGGCCTCGGCCGAGCCGTAGACGAAGAAGAGGTTCATGCTGCCCGACTCCTCGATCCAGCGGTGCTCGACCGCGTCGAGGAACACCGTCTGGTCGCAGCCCGCGTCCTGGGCCTGGGCCTGGGCGCGCAGGCTCACGGCGTAGTTGGCGGCGGCCTTCACGTGGCCCGTCCCGCCCGGCGCGGCCCGCGAGTAGTCCTGCGAGATCCAGACGGTGACGGGCTTGGCGCCGCCGGAGAAGTACGCGCCCGACGGGGAGGCGATCACCGCGAAGAGGTACTCCGACGACGGCCGGACCCCCAGGAACGGGTCCATGGCGATCATGAACGGGCGCAGGTAGAGGCTCTGCCCCTCGCCCGCCGGCACCCAGTCCCGGTCCGCCTCGACCAGGGTCCGGACCGCCTTGAGGAACAGCTCCTCCGGCAGCGCCGGCATCGCCAGGCGGTCGGCGGTCGCGTTCAGCCGGCGCGCGTTGGCCTCGGGGCGGAACAGCCCGATGCCGCCGTCCGGCAGCACGTACGCCTTCAGCCCCTCGAACAGCTCCTGGCCGTAGTGCAGCGCCGCGGTGGCCGGGCTGAGCGAGAGCGGCCCGAACGGGATCAGACGGGCGTCCCGCCACCCCTCGCCCTCGGCATACCGGATCGTGACCATGTGGTCGGTGAAGACACGGCCGAACCCGGGATCGGCGAGCAGGGCCGCGCGCTCGGCGGCCGGGCGGCGCTCGGCCGGGACGATGTCGAATTCGAACATTCCGGAACTGTATTCGGATCCTGAACGATCCCTAAGCTCCATCCCGGGGACTGGTCGGTAACAACCACTCAGAAGAGATTGGCCGGGGGCGGGGGCGAGGGGGTCGCGGTCGCGTCGGTCACCACGCGGGCGCCCGCGATCAGGTCGGTCAGGTCGTCGCCGGCCACGAGCCGGACCGGGAACGGGTCCGCCGCGCCGGCCCGGGCCAGCGTCGCCGCCGGGATGCGCCCGGGCGAGGCCGCGGCCGCCAGGATCACGTTGCCGAAGCGGCGCCCGCGCAGCACCGCCGGCTCGGCGAGCAGGAGCACCTCGCCGTACACCCGCCGCAGCGTGGCCGCCTGGCCGCGGGCGAAGGCGAGCCCGGAGCCGTCGGCCAGGTTGGCCACGTACACCCCGTCCGGGCGCAGCAGCCGCGCGGCCGCGGTCAGGAACTCCAGCGACGCCAGGTGCGCGGGCACCCGCGCCCCGCCGTAGACGTCGGCGATGACCAGGTCGAAGCGGCCCGGCGCGAGCGACTCGACCGCCTCCCGCGCGTCGGCCGCGCGGACCCGGATGTCGGCGCCGCGGGGCAGCGGCAGCTCGCGGCGGACGAAGTCGATGAGCGCCGCGTCGCGCTCGACCACGCGCTGGGCCGAGCCGGGCCGGGTCGCCGCCACGTACCGCGGCAGGGTCAGCGCCCCGCCGCCCAGGTGCAGCACCGACAGCCGGGCACCGGCCGGGGCCATCGCGTCGATGACGGAGGCGATCCGGCGCATGTACTCGAAATCGAGCCGCCGCGGATCCTCGAGATCCAGGGCGGACTGGGGGTAGCCGTCCAGCAGCAGCGTCCATCGCCCGGGGCGGCCGTCGTCGGGGCACAGCTCCGCGACGCCGCCGTCGACCTGCTCCACGATCCCCGTCTCGCGCTTCCGCCCGCCCACCCGGCAATCTTGCCTTGGCCCCCTGCCCGCCGCCCTTTCGGGACGCGGGCAGGGGGCCGTCGCCGGCGTCCGTCAGCAGCGGAATGTCGCCGGGGCCGCGTTCGGCCCCCACGGCACGGTCCCGACGAGCAGGACCGTGGTCTGCTGGCCCGGCTTCAGCCGCGAGTCCCGCGGCGCCAGCTCGACATCCGCGGCGGTCTGCTTCGCCGTGCCGTTCACGGCCAGCTCGACCTTCTGCGTGCCGGTGTAGGCGAAGCGCACCCGCACGTCGTTCAGCGTCTGCCGGCCGGTGTTGCTGATCGTGGCCTGCGCGATGTAGACGCCGCCGAGGTTCAGCACGGTGCTGTACCGCACCGAGCACCCCGACGCCGCCGGCGCGCCGCCCTCGCCCTGGTCGGCCATGAACGAGGCCACCCACGACAGCGTCGAGTTCCAGTTGATCGCGATCTCGTTGGTGGAGTACGAGTTGATGTCGTCGACGTAGCAGAACTGCGGCGCGCAGCCGGGCAGGAGCTTCTGCGCGAGCGGGTCCTGCAGGTTGGAGTTCGGGCCACCCGCGAGGGAGCCCGCCGGCGGGTGCGGCAGCGCCGCGTTGAGCTGGTGCGCGAAGATGCGCGTGTGCTGGTTCTGTGACGCGCGCTCGCCGTAGCCGGTGACGTAGGACTGGTTGAGCGCGTTGCGCCCGAGCAGGTAGTCCATGCCGGTCGCGACCCCGTCACGGAAGTCCGCCGACCCGGTCAGGTCGTAGGCGGTCGCGATGACGACGAGGTTGTTGAGCACGGCGCTGTTGGAGCCCCACTCGTACTTGCCGGAGCTCGGCGCGTACGCGATGCCGTACGGGTTGGCGCGCACGGTCGCGAGGTACCCCTTCGCGCCGTTCACCACGGACTGGCGCACCCGGTCGCGGTCCGGCAGCCCGTTGGGGACGGTCGCCAGGTCGAGCCGGCCCAGCGCCGCGGTGAAGCCCCAGCTGAAGCCCTCGGGCTTGAAGACGTCCGCGGTGTGCCACTTCGAGCTCGTGACCGCGTCGCGGTACACCTTCTCGCCCGTGCTGATGTAGAGCTCGGCGGCCGCCCAGTAGAACTCGTCGGTGACGTCGCTGTCGTCGTACGCGCCACCGCCGTTGCTGTCGCTGCCGGGCGCGTAGACGGCCGGATGGGCCACCGCCGCCGCGTACGCCGCCTTGGAGGCCGCGAGCAGCCTGGCCGCGAACGCCTTGTCGTACGGCGCGAAGAGCCGGGCGCCCTGCGCCGCCGTGGCCGCGAGGTTCAGCGTCGCCGCGGTCGACGGCGGGTGCAGCTCGCGCGGCTGCGGGTCGGCGGCCGGGTCGAGCGGCAGGCCGGTCCAGTTCTGGTCGTGCACCTTGTGGTGCACCATGCCGGCCAGCGGCTGACCCGCGGGCACCTGCATGCGGAGCAGGAACTCGAGCTCCCAGCGGGCCTCGTCGAGCACGTCGGGCACCTGGTTGCCGTGCTCCGGCAGGCGCAGCGAGCCGTCAGCGAGGTCCTGCGGCTTGGCGCTGGACGCGACCTTCGAGCGCTCGAAGGTGCTCATCAGCTGGTACACCGCGATGCCCCCGTTGACCACGTACTTGCCGTGGTCGCCGGCGTCGTACCAGCCGCCGCGCACGTCCAGCCGGTAGTCGCACACGCCCGTCTGGCACGGCACGTCGGTGTCGCCCTGGTTCGGCCCCACCCCGAGGTGCCCGGCCTTGCGGCCGTATCCGGGCGCGATCGCGTCGGAGATCTCGATGCCGCTGCGCTGCACGTAGAACCAGGACAGGGCGTCGGCGCGCAGCTGCTCGTAGGAGGCGTTCGCGCCGATGTCGAAGGGCACGCTGGTCTCGCCGTCGGCGGTGAGCGTGAATCCCTTCCCCTGGGTCTTGTACTGCGAGAAGTCGGCCGTCTGCACGTTCTGCCCGCTCGTGGCGTCGAGGCCGCGCGGGGTCGTGTTCCCGCTGGCGACGACGGTGCCGGCCGCGTTGCGCAGCTGCCAGGGCAGGGCCGCGGTGGCCTCGGTCACGACGGTGGCCTGCTTCGGGCCGTTGGCGAGATACCCGACCTGGTTGACCCGCACCCGCGGGCCGGTGTCCGGCACGTACACGGGCGGCGGTGCCCCTCCCTGCAGCGAGACGTTGTCGACGCAGAACTGGTAGGCCGACGCGCTGCCGCCGACCTGGAACGCGACCTGCCCGCCGGTGGTGTCGGCGGCCGCGGTGAAGGTGTAGCTGAAGTCCTGCGGCTGCGGTGTGAGCTGCGGGGCCTCGGAGATCTCCTGGGTGTACGGCGGGTCCGCGAGCTGCACGTTCGCGCGCACGGTGACGGGGACGGACGCGCTGGCCGAGAAGGCGAGCCGGTACGACTCGCCGGCCTGCAGGGTGATCGCGTTCTGCCCGATGATGGCGTCCCACGGGTTGGTGGTGCCCGCGGGAATGTTCGCGCAGAGTCGCCCGTCAATGACCGAGGCCGGCGAGTTGCCGGTCCACCACCACGGGTCGGTGCCGTTGTCGAAGGTTCCGTTGATGACCTGTTCCGCTGGATCGGCGTGGGCCACGGAGGCACTCAGCGGGACGACCAGCAAAGCCGCCGCAATGGCGATGGGTAATTTGCGCTGCACGGACACCCCTTTGGCGGAAAAGATGT
The DNA here is from genome assembly GCF_059739745.1 of Dactylosporangium thailandense. NCBI lineage: Bacteria > Bacillati > Actinomycetota > Actinomycetes > Micromonosporales > Micromonosporaceae > Dactylosporangium > Dactylosporangium thailandense. Next base: position 10,451,978 of record NZ_AP029195.1, on the reverse strand, counting down.
GGGAGCGTTCCCAAGGTGTCGCAGCACGGCGGGGCTGTCAAGATGTGAAGCGCTTCAACGCTTCACAGTGGGCAGGATGTACCAGATCCCGATGAAAGCTGCAGCGAACGCGGCGCTCACGCCGACGGCCCAGGACATTCCGACGACCACCTGAAAGATCAGGAAAATCGCGCCGACGATCGAAAGCCACAGAAACAACAATCCGACGCCGGCGAGATTGCTGCTCGTCGCCACCAGTTGTCCCTTGCGGCCCCGGCGGAAGAGAATGCGATGGTGACTCACCGGCGCGATGAGGAACAGCGTGGCGAGGCCGGTGCACAGGATCGTGACGATGTAGGTGGCCTTCTGTCCCGGGGTCACCTCGGCGAATCGCTGGTTGAACGGCAGCGTCAGCAGGAACGCGAAGAGGATCTGCACGCCGGTCTGCGCGACGCGCAGCTCCTGGAGCAGTTCCGTCCAATTCCGGTCGAACCGCTCGTCCCGCGTCTCCCCGCGCCGGTCCCTCGGCTCCTCGCGATCGGCCATGCGGGTCCAATTACCCACCGGAACAACCGGACGAACCTGGCGGTTTGGCTCGTCCTGCGCCGGTGCCGCACGCGTGCGGCCATGTCGGGGCTGTGCAACCGCGCACGCTCGGCTTATCGTCGCGACGTGAGTGCCCCCTTCGATGAGCTGACCGCCGGACGCCGCGCGTGGATCGCGCGCGCCGGCCTCGCCGAGCTCGCCGCCACCATCGGCCGCCCCGGCCGGGCGGCGGTCACCGAGCGCCCCGACCTGCTCGCCCGGGTCGACCAGCACGCGGCCGCGATCCGCGACTCGCTCGGCGGGGCGCTGCTCGACCCGGTCGCGCTGGCCGGCTACTCGGCGGCGATCCGCGACGCGGCCCGGGATGCCGGAGACCCGCTCGAGGACTGGTCGCGCCCGTCGTGGGCGATGCTGCGCCTGCTCGCGGTGTGCAGCCTCGTTCCGTGACCTTCCCGGCCCGAGGCCGCACACCGCGGCGGTCGCGCTACTTGAGGATGCGCTTGTCGGCGTGCAGGTCGTCGGCCAGGCGGATGGTGATGAACTCGTCGTTGTCCGGCTGACCCGGGGTGCGGCCGCTGGAGAACGGGAAGTTGTTGTCGTTCACCACGCCCAGCGTGCGGTCATCGAGGATCACGACGTCCTCGATGGTCTGGAACGGGAAGGTGAACACGTCGGCCGGGCCGAACAGGTGGCGCGGGTCGGCGATGTTCATGAGGTCCGCGACCAGCTTCTTGTCCATCTTGCCGTCGCGGTTGCGGTCGCGCTTGTCGGCCAGGTAGATCCGCTTGAGCTTGGCCGTGGCGCCCTGGCCCTGGTCGCGCTCGATGATGAGGAACCGGTCGTCGTCGACGGCGATCGCGTCGCCGATCGAGTTGCTCGGGTCCTCCAGCTGGTAGGTCCAGACCTTGCCGGTGTACTTCTGCCGGGCCACGTCGAACTCGTTGAACCGCAGGCTGCCGGCCGGGTCGCCGGCGACCGTGCCCTCCAGCAGCGGGTAGAGCGTGCGCCCGTCCGGCGACAGCGCCATGCCCTCGAAGCCCTTGCTGCTGCCCAGGTTCGGGTTGCCCTCGGGGTTCTCCGGCGCGCGCACGCCCGGCAGCGAGATCGGGGCCTGCAGCAGGCGCCCGGCCCGGTCGAAGTGCAGCAGGTACGGGCCGAACTCGTCGCCGATCCAGTACGAGCCGTCCTTGACCCGCTGGATCGACTCGATGTCGAAGTCGGCGCCGGTGAGCACCCGGTCCTTGCGGGTCAGCGCGAAGGGCACGAAGTTGTTCGGGTCGGTCAGGTTGATGCCGCCGACCACGTCCACCGTCTTCTTGCCGTAGTCCGGCGCGACGCGGTGGATGCGCAGCACGAAGTCGCCGCTGTTGGCCTTGTTGCCGTAGCCGTTGTCGGAGATGACGTCGAACGTGCCGTCGCCGTTCTTGAGGATGCCGCTGAAGCCCTGAACGGGCTGGTCGTCGAAGGGCGGGGTGATGCCGTTGGACGGGGTGCCGCCCAGCAGCGCGCCGGACGGGTCGCTCGCGGAGACGAACGTCGCCGCCGGCAGCATCGCCCAGCCGGTGAGGGTGGCCCGGCCTTCATGACCTTCGTGAGCGGCGGCACTCGGCGCCGTCAGGGAAAGCGCCAGCACGCCGACGCCCACGCCGAGACCGACGCGTCGAAGATTCTTCATGCGCCCGGACGCTAAGCAGGCACGGTGAACCGCTCCTAGACTTTCTGTGTCATCTGCCCGAGCAGCGTATGTAGGCGGTCGACGATGCCCGGGCCATCGGTGATCTTGCCGCTGTCGACGTAGTAGACGAACGACGCGCGCAGCACCAGGTCGCCGTCGTACGTCTCGACGTACGCCTGGCTGTCATCGAAGAACGAGAACGTCGTCGCGTCCACGCCCTTGGCGTCCTTGGCGGCGGCCTTGTCGAAGTCGACCTGCTCGGCCGCGGCCATCGACGGGCGCATCACGCTCAGGAAGATGTAGAACGCACCGGACGAGCCGTCGACGGCACACGCCTTGAGGCTGTCGGTGTCGCGGCGCTCCTTGCCGGCGGGGCTCTCGCCGAGCGCGGCCTTGTACTGCTCATCGCCGGCGAGCGAGCACACGTCGATGTGGTCGTAGGCGCCCGCGTTGGACTTCGCCTCGGGCGGGGCGGCCGCCTTGTCCTCGCCGCAGCCGGCGAGCACCAGCATGGTGCCCGCCAGCAGCAGCGCTCTGCGAACGGTGAGGGTCACTCGTGCTTTCTACCCGCTCGGCGACCCCGGTTTCCAGGCTCGCGGGTTCGGCTGTTTCTCAGACTCGGCTTCTCGGACGCGGCTTCTCAGACGCGGCTTCTCAGACGCGGCTTCTCAGACGCGGCTTCTCAGACGCGGCCGAAGTCCTGCGTCCAGTACGGGGTGCCGTCGGTCTTGTAGGCCAGGCCGACGCCGACCGCGACGCTCTGGCAGTTGAGGATGTTGGCCCGGTGACCGGGGCTGTTGATCCAACCCGTGACCACGTCCTGGGCCGTGCGGTAGCCCCACGCGATGTTCTCGGCCGAGGCCCCGGTGGTGTAGCCGGCGGCCGCCTCACGCTGCACGAAGTTGCTGCCGTCCGAGCCGGTGTGGTCGAAGTAGTTCTTCGTCACCATGTCGGTGCTGTGCGCCCGCGCGGCCGTGACCAGGCGCGCGTCGATGCGCAGCGCCCCGCAGCCGTTGGCCTGGCGGTAGTTGTTCGTGAGCGTCACGACCTCGTTCTCCATCGCGGCGTACTGCCCCGTGGTCGGCGTGGTCGTCACCGGCGTGGCCGGCTTCGTCGGTGTGGTCGTCGGCGTCTTGGTGGGCGTCTTCTTCGCGGCCGACTTCTTCTTCTTTTTCTTCTTCGACGTGTAGGAGGTCTTGGCGGCCGCGTCGTCCGCGGCCTGCGCACCCACAGCCTCGACGACGTGCGCGACACCGGCCGAGACGGGCGCGCCGGCCGCGAGGGCCTGTGGTCCGGTGGTCGTGACGAGCGCGAAGCCGAGCGGCGCCGCGATGAGGGCGGCGGCGATGGTGGTGGCGCGGCGGGCGAACCGGGTCACTGTACGTAGGCCTTCCATTCGGGAACAGGTGAGGTCGGACGCACTGGGTATCGGGCCCGTCACACCCGGCCTGAGCTGGTCAACCGACAGGCAACGCGCGGCAACCGACCGGCTACCCGTGCGGAGCATTCCCTAGTGGGAGGGGCGCGCGATTTCGGTCAAAGGTTGGAGGGCGAGGTGGCCGGGCATTTCTACGGTTGAGGTACACATCGACGAAGGAGCGAGGTTATGTCCAGTCTCGTCAGGCCCCGTGACAACCGTTGGATCGCCGGCGTCTGCTCGGGCCTTGCCCGCCGCTTCGGCATCTCGCCCAACATCATGCGGCTGATCTTCGTCATCTCGTGCCTGCTGCCCGGCCCGCAGTTCGTGATCTACCTCGTGCTGTGGGTGCTGATGCCGGACGAGTCCAAGGCCCGCAGCTACAACTGAGCTCGCTCCTCTCCGCACCACAGGCGGGGTGGGGGTCCGGGGTGCGGCCCGGACCCCCACCCGTTCGCGCCCTTCTCTACCGCAGACGGGGCTCGCACGACTTATCGGATTTTTCGCCCGCCGGGGCATAGGTCCGAATATGACCTATCTTCGGGTTTGTCACCGCCCGTTCTCGGCGATGAGGGCGATTTGCGGTAATTCATCCTGCGCGGCAAACCGGCGTGTCGCGGCGTTTGGGAGCGGGCCGGGTCGCGCGGGGTGCGGGGCGGGTCCGGCGGTTCAGCCGGCTCCGCGACGGCCGAAGTCGGTGGCATGTCCAACGACACGAGCTACACCGCAGCCGGCCCGGACGCCTTCGGGGACTACGCCGAGGCCACCCGGCGCAGCGTCGCCCGCTCGACGCTCAACGGCCTCATGACCTGGCTCGGCGAGGCCGGCCTGGCCGCGGCGCGCGAGTCCGCGGGCCTGCAGGCGACGATCGACCAGCACGCCGCCGCCGTACGCGACGCCCTCGGCGACCCCGAGCACGGCCCCGGCGCCGTCCCGCTCGCGGGCTACGCCACCGGCGTGCGCGATGCCCTCATCGAGGCCCAGTGGCAGCTGCCGCCGACGAGCGAGCTCGACTGGTCGGCCCTGGAGTGGCCCGCCCTGCGCCTGCTCGCGATCTGCTCGCTCGCCCGCGCGGGCGGCTTCGTCTAGCTTTCGGCCGTCCGCTGGCTTTCGGCCGCCCGCGCGCGCCCCGGCAGCAGCAGCGCGCACAGGGCACCCAGGACGCAGATGACGGCGGTGGCGATGAAAATTTCGCGGTACTCCGTCCGAAGCGCCCCCTGCAACGCCTCCTTGTAGGCATCCAGCAGCCGACGCTGCTCGTCCGGCGACTTGCCGAACACCAGCGGAAAGTTCAGGTGCGCCGTGAGTTCGTGGAAGCGGTGCAGCCCCCAGGCAGTGAGCCCCGCGACGCCGATCAGCATGCCCATCATCCGCGCCACGACCACCGCCGACGACGCCACCCCGTGCTGCGCCGACGGCGTGGCGCGCAGCACCGCGGCCGACAGCGGGCCGATCACGAGGCCGAGCCCGAAGCCGGCGATCACGAGGTCGGTGTCGAGCCGGGGCAGCAGCCCGAGATATCGCACGTCGAGGATGTTCGCGGGCCAGCCGGCCACGAGCACGTACCCGGCCGCGGCCACCACCAGCCCCGCCACCGCGACGACCCGCTCGCCCGCGCGCGACACCAGCCATCCGCCCAGCACGGCGCCGACCGGCAGGGCGATCAGGAACCTGGTCAGCACCAGCGTCCCCTGCACCCCGCTCCGCCCGAGCAGCGTCTGCGCCACCAGCTCCACGTCGACCAGCGTCACCATCAGCGCCGCCCCCGCGCAGAAGCTGGCCCCCAGCGCCGCGAAGAACGGCCGCCGCAGCGCCCCGCGCAGGTCGACCAGGCGCGTGCGGGCCCGCGCCTCCCACGCCACGAACAGCAGCGCCCCGACCCCGGCGCCGGTCAGCGCCCACCCGCCCCAGGGCGGCAGCACCGCGCGCTCGGGATCCGGGTTGTAGAGGCCCACCACCGCGGCACCGAGCGTCAGGGCCAGCAGCAGTCCACCCACAACATCGGTTTTCCGCTTCGGTACCCCCTGAGCCCGCCCCGGCAGCGCCACCCACACGAGCGCGATCGCGACCGCCGCGAGCGGGAGGTTGAGCCAGAAGATCCCCCGCCACGACCCGAAGAGGGCGGCGACCCCGACCCCGTACAGCGGCCCGAGCACGCTCCCGAGCTCCTGAGCCGCCCCGACCGCCCCGAGCACACCGGCCCGGCGCCGTTCGGCCCAGAGGTCCCCGGCCAGCGCGAGGGTGACCGGCAGCAGCGCGCCGCCGGCCAGGCCCTGCACGGTGCGCCCGGCGGTGAGCAGCCAGATGGAGTCCCCGGAGGCCGCGGTGAGCACCGACCCGCCCGCGAACCCGGCCAGGCACCCGACGATCACCGCCCGCCGCCCGAGCCGATCCGAGAGCGACCCGAGCAGGGGCATCCCGGCGATGTACCCGAGCAGGAACCCGGTCACCACGGGCGTCACGCGTTCGAGCCGGTTGGTCGCGATGTGCAGCGCGTCGAGGATGTCGGTCAGCACCCCCACGACCACGTACGCGTCCAAGGCCGCGAGCAACACCGTCGCCCCGCCGACCCCGATCGCCAGCCCCCGCCGAACCCGAACCCCGCCACCGGCAGCCGCACCCACTCCACCGCCTGGAGCCGAGCCCACTCCGCCGCCAGAAGTCGCACCCACGCCACCACCTGCCGCGCCCACGCCGCCACCACCCGCCGCACTCACGCCACCACCTGCCGCGCCCACGCCGCCACCACCCGCCGCACCCACGCCGCCACCACCTGCCGCACTCACGCCACCACCTGCCGCACTCACGCCGCCACCAGTCGCATCTGCAAAGCCGTCAGTCGCATCCGCTCCGCCGCCGGTTGCGCTCACGCCGCCGCCAGAAGCCGCACCCCCGCTCCCGTCGGCCGCGCTCGCACTGTCGCCGCCACCGCCGACGGCGCCAACCGCGTCGACCGCCCGCTCCTCACCGGCCGCGGTCACGCCTCGCTCACCGCCGACCCCCAACGGAAGCGAACCGCGTCCCACCGCCGGCAAGCGAAGGCGCACGCCCCCGACCAGCGCGAAGTCCGGCTCGCACCGGCAATACGGAAATGTCGGATATGTCGTGGCGCGAAGCGCCCGACATATCCCCGCCGCACGAGTCGACGGTGAGCCGCGGCGCGGGGCGGTCGGCGAACGGCATCGGGCGCGGCCTACTTCGGCGGCGTGATCGTCACGGCGGCGTCGAACTCGGTGAAGGTCACCGTCACCGTGCCGCCCTTCGCGTCACCGACGGCCGGAAGATCGAACGCGGCCTTCAGCAGTCGCTTGTTGTCCTTGGCGATCCACACCCGGCCCGGCGCCGCGCCGGTCACGCCGGGCACGATCTTGGAGAGGTTCTCGGCCGGGAACTTGGCGCTCACGCGGTAGGTCGCCTGGCCGTCGACGTTCTCCGAGGCCTCCGTCTTGCCGTCGGTCGCGGTGCTCAGCACCTTGGCGATGCCGCGCTCAGGATCGAGGATCGCCGACGGGTCGTAGACGGACGCGGCCAGGGCGAGCGGGATCTGCTGGTAGTCGCCGGTCGGGCCCTTGAGGTACATCGTCTGGCCCACGATCGTGAAGTTCAGGTCGGTCGCCGCGCCCATCTGCTCGATCTGCGCGGTGCCCTGGGCGTTGCCCTCCTTGGTCAGCACGCCCTCGGCGCGCTTGAGGGCGATGCCCGCGATCGTGCCGTCGGCGGCGATGAGGAACTTGGCGCTCTTGATCGCGCCCATCGCGGTCGAGGAGTCCTTGAGCAGCCCGTCGGCCGCCGGCAGGTTCGGGTCGGCCGAGGGGGCCGAGCTCTTCTTGTCGTCGGAGGAGCAGCCGGAGAGCGCGACGAGCGTGGCCGTCAGCGCGGCGATGCCGGCAACGAGCAGACCGGGGCGGGACTGGGTGCGGGACATACCGGCATGCTAGACCGGCCCCGGTAACAACTCGGTGAGCGCCGCTGAGCGCCCTCTCAGGCCGGCCCGCGGTCCAGGTCACGAACCCGATGGCGCCGACGAAGACGCGACACCGTTGAAGCGCCGAGACCGCCGAAGAGCGCGAGGACGTGACGAGACCGCCGAAGAGCCGCGGCCGGCGCGGCGATCAGGGGCGGCCGGCGAGGAGCTCGGCCACGGCACGGCCGGCCGCGGCCGTCGCGCCGAAGGTCGCGATGTGCACGTCGCCCAGCGGCGAGGCCGGGACGCCCATCTCGACGACGACGGCGTCAGGACGTACCGATAACGCGCCCTTCAAGGATTCCGTCATCCACTCGTAGCGGTGCGGGTCCCGCGCGACCAGCACGAGCGGCCGCCCGCAGGACGCCTCGAGGGCGTCGGGCAGGCCCGCCGACGACGACAGCCGCGTGCCCGTCGTGGCCGGCACCAGCTCCGCCAGCGGCGCGAGCAGGCCCCAGGGCGTCTCGGGGGCGATGGCGAGGTTGAGCTGGGGCTGGAACTCGATGACGTACGGCGCGGCGGCGAGCGGGAACGTCGCCTCCGGGGCCGAGATGCGCAGCGCGCGCCGGGCCGCGGACAGGCCCACGGCGGCCGCGCGCGGGTCCGGGGCGACCTTCGGGACCGCGAGCGACCAGGCGGCCAGGCGGGCGACCCGCGCGGCGGCGTCGGCGAGTCGCTCCTCGGCGAGCTCGCCGGAGCGGACCGCGGCGACGATCGCGTCGCGCAGCATGGTCGCGGTCTCCTCGTCCGCGTGCTCCCCGCCGACGCAGATGGCGTCGGCGCCGGCCGCGAGCGCGAGCACGGTGGCGTTGGCCAGGCCGTACCGGTCGGAGATGGCGCGCATCTCGATGCCGTCGGTGACGATGAGGCCGTCGAAGCCGAGCTCGCCGCGGAGCAGGTCCGTCATGATCTTGCGGCTGAGGGTCGCCGGGAGGTCGGGATCCAGCGACGGTACTCGCAGATGCGCACTCATCACCGCCTGCACGCCCGCGGCGATGGCGGCGCGGAACGGAATCAGCTCGACGGCCTCGAGGTCGGCGCGGCCGGCCTTGATCAGCGGTACGTCCAGATGGGAGTCGACGTTGGTGTTCCCGTGGCCCGGAAAGTGCTTGGCACAGGCCGCGACGCCGGCCTCCTGCAACCCGGTGATCCAGGCCGCGGTGTGCCGGGCCACGCGCTCGGGCTCGGCGCCGAACGCGCGCGAGCCGATGACCGGGTTGTTCGGGTCGTTGTTGACGTCGGCGTCGGGCGCGTAGTCGAAGGTGATGCCGGCCGCGGCGAGATCGCGCCCGATGTGGCCGGCCACCTCGCGGGTCAGGGCCGGGTCGTCGATCGCGCCGAGCGCGAGGTTGCCGGGCCAGGGGCTGCCGGTGTGCGCATCGAGCCGGGTGACATCGCCGGCCTCCTCGTCGATGGCGACGATGACGTCCGGCTTCTCGGCACGCAGGGCCGCGGTCAGCTCGGCGACCTGGTCGCGGTCGACCACGTTGCGGGCGAACAGCGCGACGCCGCCCAGCCCTTCGGCGAGGCGGCGACGAAGCCACGGCGGCGGCTCTTTGCCGACGAACCCGGGCTGGAGCACGGCGTCCGCCATGCTTCCGAGTTCGACCCCCGTGCGTGCGTCCATGCGTGACCACCCTTTCGCTTGGCGAAAATGGTCACATCACGGCTCGGTAATAGTCAAGAAACCTTCCAGTAGTTAACAGGCTCTTCCCAGTCCGGAATCACCCGTGCGGGCGGATGGTCCAGACCACCGTCATGGTCGTCGTGACGGCGCCGTCAGCCCGGGTGACCTCGATGGAAACCGGGAACTCGGGGCGCCCGCCGGCCTGCAACTCATCGATGACCTCCGACACCGGGCGGCCCAGCGTGGCCGTGGCGGCGACCGGGCCGCGGGCCAGCTTCGCGTACGCGATGTCCGAGCGCACCGCCAGCGGCGTGCCCAGGTGCAGGTGCGGGCCGAACGCGGCCATCACCACGGCGCCCGAGGCCGTCTCCCCGAGCGCGAACAGGGCCCCGGCGTGCGGGCCGGCCACGTGGTTGTGCAGGCGCTCCTCGTCCGGGAGCGTCGCGACCGCCCGGACGACGTCACCCTCGGCATCCAGATCGGTGATCTCGATGCCGAGGGTGCGCGCGAACGGTACGGCCGCGATGAGGTTCTCGCCGAGCGTCTTCGAGTCCAGGGTCATGCCGCGATGTTACCGGCGGGTAGCAACAGCGGGATCAGGAGAACAGCCGACCGACGGCCCGCACGATCTCGACGTAGAAGTTGCCCTCGATCTGACGGAAGATCTGGAACGGCTCGTCCGGCGAGCCGAAGAACGGCCGCAGCGTCCAGGCCAGCTGCGTGCCCACGAAGCCGAACAGCAGGATCCACACGTTGAGCAGGGTCATGCTGGCCGGCCGCTCCCCCGGCGCCAGCTGCTCGACCGGTCGCGGTTGCGGAAGGTGATGGATCTGCCGCACGCCCGGCGCCAGCGGCAGGAGCTCGGGCGGCTCCACGATCGTCGCAACGAGACCATTGGGCTGAGGCTGGGGCTGAGGCTCGGGTGGCGCGGGAACGGCGGACACCGGGGTGACGACCTCGGCTTCGGCCTCCTCGGTCGAAGCCTCAGCCGGGGCGGCGAGCGCGGCCAGGGCGGCCTCTTCGCGCTCCTCCTCCCGGCGCCGGGCCTCGGCCAGGGCCGCGGTGTGCTCGTTGAGCGACCGCATGCCGCTGGTCAGGAACCGCAGGCCGACGAACGCGGTCATGGTGAGGATGCCGACGTTCAGGATCTTGTAGAAGTCGTAGCTGAACGCGGTGATGAGGAAGAACAGGCTGATCGGTGCGAATGCGAGCGAGAGCACCGACGTCACGGTGATCGTGACCATGACGAGCGACAATGCCTGCTTCACCTGGAGCCGGGCGCCGAAGACCAGGTTGAACAGGTACAGCGTGGGCAGGCAGATCGCCAGCGTCATGAGGAACAGCAGCGGCAGCTTCACCGCCGAGATCGCCGCCATCGCGACGCTGTGGGACGCCCCAAGCACGGCTCCGTAGCAGGCCAGGGCTACTACGGAGCTGTACAGCATCTGCCGGGTCAGCTTGCCGAGCTCGCGCTCCTCACCGATCTGCCGCCAGATGCCCTCGCGGTCGCGCAGGATGCGCTCGATGATGAGCAAGCCGGAACTGGATTCGCCATAGGCTGCCATCGGCGCAGGCTATGTGATGCCAGTCACTCAGCGCCACCCCACGTCGATGCGCTGTCCCCTTTCGTCGAAAAAGTGCAGAGCTTCCATGCGCACAGCGACGGTCAATGGATGACCGTGCGTCACATTCGGGTAGGGCGCCAGGCGCACGGCGAGCTCGGCCGGGCGCCGGTGGTGCCGGCCCGGGTCGCTCAGCACGCTCTCGCGGTTCTGCGGCCGGCGCTGGGTGCCGCCGCGGCCGTTGACGCCAGCCCCGACGAGCTCGTCCTCGCCGCCGCGCCCGGTGATCTTGCTGACGAACCGGCGCAGCCCGCCACCGTTGATCGGGATGTCGGTCGGCGGCTTGCCGATCTCGTCGACGATCACGGCGGTCGCGCCGATGTCGAGGAACGCCAGCGACTCGTGGCCGTGGTGCTCGAGATAGCGGATGCGGCCCCGCAGCACGTCACCCGTGGTCGAGTCCGGCACCGGGGTCAACGCCTCCGCCCGCACCCCGATGACGATGCGCTCGCCGTGGAAGTGCGCGACCTGGCGCGAGCGCAGGTCGTTCCACGGCAGGTGCAGCACCTGGTCGCCCATGTGCAGGGCGATGTGGCGGTCGAGGTGCACGTAGACCTCGGCCTCGAGCAGGTTCATGCGCGGGCTGCCGAGGAAGGCGGCCACGTAGAGGGTCGCCGGGCGGCCGTACACCTGCGTCGGGGTGCCCACGTCCTGCAGGACGCCCTTGCGCAGGATCGCCACCCGGTCGGCCATGGTCAGCGCCTCGGCCTGGTCGTGCGTGACGTAGATCGTCGTGACGCCGAGCTCCCGCACCAGACCCGAGATCTCGGCCCGCAGCTCGGCGCGCAGGCCGCTGTCCAGGTTCGACAGCGGCTCGTCCATGAGGAACAGCTTCGGCCGCCGCACGATGGCCCGCCCCATCGCGACCCGCTGCCGCTGACCACCGGAGAGCTGGCCGGGCTTGCGCGCGAGCACGTCGCCGATGCCCAGCGCGCTGGCCACCTCCGCGACCTGCTCCGCCCGCGGCTCGGGCTCGATGCCGGACAACCGCAGCGGGAAGCCGATGTTCTCGCCGACCGTCATGTGCGGGTAGAGGGCGAAGTCCTGGAAGACCATCGCGACCCCGCGCTCCCGCGGCGGCAGGTCGTTGGCCAGTTCCCCGTCCATGATGATCGCGCCGGAGGTGGGGTCCTCCAGCCCGGCCACCATGCGCAGCAGCGTCGACTTCCCGCAGCCGCTGGGACCGAGGAGCACCATGAACTCGCCCTGTCCCACGTCCAGGTTCACTCGGTCGACGGCAACCGTGCCGTCGGCGAAGACCTTCATAACATCTTTGAGTGCGACGGTAGCCACCGTCACCTCCACCCCAGGTCAGCAATTCGCGGTTCGGCCAGTTACCCCGAGTCAAATACTGTGATGAGGGGCACGCAAGTTGGTCCATCGGGTAAATGACCAGTGTTCAAGGCGTTACCGCGCAACTACTGTCGCGAAATTTTCCTGGTGGGTGCCGGGATCACCCCGCCGGGAAGTTCACCGTTACCGATGAGTATCCCAGGGCGCCCAGGAACTGCTGCAGCATCTTGCGCGTGTTGTCCTCGGCGCGTTTCTGCAGGCCAGCATCCTTGGCGGCGTCGCCGATCTTCTGCTCGGCGAGCTTGTAGACCTCCTGCAGACGGTTCGGGTCCGAACTGAAGGCGTCGCCGATGCGGTTGAAGACCCCGCGTTCCTCCTGGTAGACGTAGCTGTGGTCGTTGTCGATCCGGACCGGCCGCAGCTGCGGGGCGGGCAGGTTGATCTCGGCCGTGCGACGGTCCTCGGACTCCTTCACCGCGCCCTGGCCGATGCTGGAGAAGTCGACGTAGACCTCGACCGAGCCGGCCGCGACGAACAGAATGCGCTCGTTGAGCAGAAAGTCCGGGATGTACTTGCGGTCCTTCTGCACGTCGACGATGACCTGAAAGTTCCCCTCGGCCGCGACGAACTGGTTGAGGTCCTGCACGGACTTCAGCAGCGCGGGGCCGGAGCGGTCGGTCTGCTCCTGCGCGAAGGGGTTCTTCAGGCCGGGGAACAGCCCGATGGTCTTCGCGCCGAGCACGAGCGCGACGACGAGACCGATCGCGGCCACGAGCCAGAACAGCCCGCGCATCGCGCCGCCGCCCTGCTTGACGATCACCGGCTGGGGCGGGTCGGCGGGCCTGCGGTCGTCGCGCGGGTCGAGCCGGTCGCCGATCTCCAGACGGCTCCCGGGGCCCGATGCAACCTCGGGATATTCGGAGGTCTTCGACTCTTCGTTGTCGGCCATGCTGACGGCTCCCGGGTGCGGAGGATCTACCTACCGCTAACGGTAAGGGGATCGGTAAAGCGCCGCGAATCGATCTCAGGCGAACGCGGCGAGCCCGGTGAGGCGCTGCCCGATGACCAGCTGATGGATCTCCGAAGTTCCCTCGTACGTGAGCACCGTCTCCAGATTCGCGGCGTGGCGCATGATCGGGTACTCCGCGCTGATGCCGTTGGCGCCGAGGATCGTGCGGCACTGGCGGGCGATGCCGAGCGCCTCCCGCACGTTGTTCAGCTTGCCCACACTGACCTGCTCGGGCCGCAGCCGCCCGGCGTCGGCGAGCCGGCCGAGGTGCAGGGCGAGCAGGTACCCCTTCTGCAGTTCCACCGCCGCGTCGGCGAACTTGGCCTGGGTCAGCTGGAACCCGGCGATCGGCCGGCCGAACTGCTCGCGGGCGCCGGCGTAGTCCAGCGCGGTGTGCAGGCTGTCCCGCGCGGCCCCGAGCGCGCCCCACACAATGCCGTAGCGCGCCTCGGTCAGGCAGGACAGCGGCGCCTTCAGCCCGCGCGCGAGCGGCAGCTGGGCCGAGGCGGGCAGCCGGACCTCGTCGAGGAAGATCTGCCCGGTGCAGGAGGCCCGCAGCGAGAGCTTGTGGTGCACGACCCGCGCGCTGAATCCGGGGGTGTCCGTCGGTACCGCGAAGCCGCACACCCCGTCGTCGGTGCGCGCCCACACGACGGCCACGTCCGCGACAGGCGCGTTGGTGATCCACATCTTGCCGCCGCTGAGCACCCAGTCGTCGCCGTCGCGCCGGGCCCGGGTGGTCATCGAGGCCGGGTCGGAGCCGTGGTCGGGCTCGGTCAGCCCGAAGCACCCGATCGCGTCGCCGGCCGCCATCCGGGGCAGCCACTCGGACTTCTGCTCCTCGGACCCGTACTTCCAGATCGCGAACATCGCCAGCGACCCCTGCACCGACACGAGGCTGCGCACGCCCGAGTCGCCGGCCTCGAGCTCCAGGCACGCCAGCCCGTAGGCCACGGCGCTGGCACCGGCGCACCCGTAGCCCTCCAGGTGCATGCCGAGCAGCCCCACCCCGGCCAGCTCCTTGGCCAGGTCGCGGACGGGCACCTCGCCGCGCTCGTACCACTCGGCCGCGTTGGGCCGGACGTGATCGTCGACCACCCGGCGCACGAGCGCCCGGATCGCCAGCTCCTCCTCGGAGTGCAGTCCGTCGATGTCGAGCAGGTCGAGGGGGCGCGCCGGCGTCGTCGTCACGCCCCCAGAATATGCACTAAGCCTGCAAAACCCGTGCGTGGATCGATGTCCTCTGCTGCAAGGCGGCCCGCAGCGCGCGGTGCAGGCCGTCCTCCAGGTAGAGCGCGCCCTCCCACTGCACCACGTGCGGGAACAGGTCGCCGTAGAACGTCGAGTCCTCGGCGAGCAGGTGGTCGAGCGCCAGCTCCCGCTTGGTGGTGATGAGCTGGTCAAGCCGCACCGGGCGCGGCGGGATCTCGGACCACTGCTTCAGTGTGAGCCCATGCTCCGGATACGGCCGACCCTCACGGACCGCCTTGAAGATCATGAACGCGTCACCCCCCTGACCGTGCCAGGGTACCGACTGGGTGCGACAGAAACCGCGTCACGAGCCTGCCTGGTTACCCCAATTCCCGTGGTGCGTAACACTCGGTGACTCCCGCCGGCCCCGCTTGAGCGACGCCGAGCGCGTGTCGGGCGCGCGGTACCCGAGCGTCATGGCCCCGATCGGCGTGTATGCCTCCGGGACGCCGAACTCGGCCCGGAACTGCGGGATCCGATCCGGCGTGATGCCGAAGAAGCACGAGCCCAGCCCCTCGTCCACCGCGCCGAGCAGCACCAGCAGGCTCGCCATCCCGGTGTCGATGTGCCAGTACGGCACCGGCCACCGGGCCTCGTCCCGGTCCGTCCAGCCCTTGTCCGGCTGGGCGTAGCGGTCGAGGTAGGCGTCCCGGTGGCTCAGCGGCACGACGATGACGGGCGCCTTGGTCATGCCCTCCATCCAGCCCGTCGGCAGGTGCTCATCGGGCGTGGTGGCGGTCCAGAACCGCTCGACGTCCGCGGGGGTGTCGAGCAGCAGGAACTCCCAGCCCTGGGAGAAGCCCGCCGACGGGGCGTGCACCGCATACCCCAGCAGCCGCTCGACGATCTCCGCCGGGACCGGACGGTCGGGGTCGTAATTGCGCACCATCCGCCGCCGGCGGATCACCTCGGAGAGCTCCATGCCTGAAGCCTAGATCGCGCGGATCCCCCAGCTCCCACGCCAGGTCGAACCCGGCTCCAGCACGACGACGTCGCGGCCGGAGCGGAACGCGTCGGGCGGGCAGGTCATGGGCTCGATCGCCAGGGCCTTGCGCAGCCGGTCGGCGGGCAGCGTGTCGGAGGAGTACACCTGCCACCACGAGAAGGCGGCGTCGGCCCAGACGGTCACGCCGCGGCCGTCGGGCGCGGTGACGTCGACCTGCGAGCCGCCGTCGGCCGCCGCGTCCACGTCGCCGAAGGCCGTGTCGAGCACCGTGGCGCCGAGCCGGCGGCCGTCCACGAAGTCGTACTCGGTGCCCGCCACCCGGGCCGCGCCGATCGGCAGCAGCCGCGCGTCGACGAGCAGGCGGCTGCGGGCCGGCACGCGGAGGGTCAGCTCGTCCACGGGCACGCCCGGGACGAGGACGTACGGGTGCGTGGCGAGCCCGAACGGGGCCGCCCGGTCGCCGGTATTGGTGACCTCGTGCTCGGCGCGCAGCCCGCCCTCGCCGACCGACCAGGTGGTGCGCAGCCGAAGCGGCCATCCGTAGCCGGGCTGGGGCACCAGGTCGTGCTCGACGGTGATGCGGTCCTCGGCCACGTCCACGGCGGCCCAGCGGGCCCAGTTCACGAGGCCGTGGATGGCGTTGTGCCGCTCCGGCTCGGTCAGCGGCAGCTGCTGGTGCTCGCCCTCGAAGGCGAACTGCCCGTCGCGGATCCGGTTCGGCCAGGGGGCCAGCACCTGCCCGGCGGAGCCGACGGCGCGCTCGTGCTCCTCGTAGCCGGAGACGACCTCGCGCCCGTTCGAGGTGAAGGTGCGTACGCCACCGCCAACCTCGACGATGACGGCCTCCTGGCCGCCGGAGCGGATCGTCCACTGTGTACCCGAGGGGGCGTGCTGCAGCTGCGCTGCGGCGGCGGTTTCCATGAGCGTGACAATATCGTCACGAAGACGTGTCGGTGTAGCGGAGGAGCACCGGGAATGCCGCTCCGAGCAGCACCGCCACCACAGCGGCGGCGATCCCACCCGCGACCCACGAGAATGTCGCGCCCGTCACGTCGGCCACCGAGCCGGCCCGAAGGTCACCCAGACGTGGGCCTCCGGCGACCACGGCGAAGAAGACGCCCTGCAGCCGCCCGCGCATCGCGTCGGGCGCGCTGAGGAGCACGGTCTGGCGGTACACCCCGCTGATCATGTCCGCGGCACCGGCCAGCGCCATGAAAGCTACACACGCCCACAGCCACGGGACCGCGCCGGCCGCCGCGACCGCGAGCCCCCAGCCGACCACGGCCCCGACGAGCGCGATGCCGCGGCGGTGCACCCGGTTGATCCAGCCCGAGGTGAGCCCGGCCAGCACGGCGCCGATGGCGATCGAGGAGTACAGCCAGCCCAGGGACGATTCCCCGAAGCGCTGGTCGGCGACGACCGGGAACAGCGCCTTGGGCATGGCCAGCACCATCGCCGCGATGTCGATGGCGAAGGTGAGCAGGATCAGCCGGTGCCCGGCCAGGAAGCGCAGCCCGACCCCGATGTCCCGCAATCCGGCGGAGCCGCCGCGGGCCGACTGCGCCTCCACCGACGAGGCCTGTGTCGCCTGACTGTGTCGCTCGCCGGTCGGCGGGAGGGCGGGCAGGCGCAGGGCGGCCCACAGCACGACGGTGAACAGCACCGCGTCGACGGCGTAGGCGGCCGAGAAGTCGAACGCGGCGATCACCACCCCGGCGCCCACCGGGCCGCCGATCGCGGCCACGTTGGACACGGTGAAGCCCAGCGTGTTGGCCGAGGCCACCTCCTCCGGGCCGACCAGCGACGGGATGATGGCCTGGCGCACCGGGCTGTTGATGCCGAACGCGGCCGACTGGGCGGCGATGAGCCCGAGCATCAGCCACGCGTTGTCCAGGTGCAGCACGGCCTGGGCGAGCAGTCCGAGCGTCGTGAGCCACATCAGCACGGAGCTGGCCACCAGCACCTTGCGGCGGTCGTACGCGTCCGCGATGGCGCCGCCCCAGATCGAGAACACGATGAGCGGGACGAGGCCGACGAAGCTGGCCACGCCGACCCAGAGCGCGGACTTCGTGATGGCGTAGACCTGCACCGGCACGGCGACCGCGGTGAACTGCACGCCGAAGAAGCTGACCGCGTTGCCAACGAAGATGCGGCGGTACGGCCCGTGGCGCAGCGGCCGCACGTCGATCGCGTGCCGCCGCAGCCAGCCCTGCGGCTCCCCCTGCTGCTGCTCGTCCTCGACCGCGGTCACGGCGCGAGCCGCTCGACCTTGGTGGCACCCTCCGCGATGACGAACCGCAGCCGGTCGTGCAGCCGGCTGCCCCGGCCCTGCCAGAACTCGACCTCGTCCGGCGCGACCCGGAACCCGCCCCAGTGCGGCGGCGCCTCGATCGGCCCGTCGCCGAAGCGCTCCTGGGCCGCCGCGAGCCAGCGCTCGAGGTCGGCCCGGGCGCCGATGACCGTCGACTGCGGGCTCGCCCAGGCGCCGAGCTGGGCGCCGCGGGGGCGCACCGCGAAGTACTCCTCGGTCTCCTCGCGCGGCACCTTCGTCACCGTTCCGCTCACGATGACCTGCCGGTGGAGGTGGTACCACGGAAAGACGAGCGTGGCCCTCGGGTTCCCGGTGAGATCGTGCCCCTTGTGCGATTCGTAGTTCGTGAAGAACGTGAATCCGCGCCGGTCGTATCCCTTGAGCAGCACGGTGCGCGCGGACGGCCGGCCCTCGGCGGAGGCGGTGGCCAGCAGCATCGCGTTGGGCTCCGGAAGGCCGGCCTCGACGGCGTCGGCGAACCAGGTGGCGAACTGGTCGAACCAGGTCGCGGCGAGTGTCTCCTCATCCAGCTCGCCGGAGTACTCCGTGCGCATGCGCGACAAATCTTGCGGTGATGTGCTGGGTCTCACGCTCACATCCTTCCTCCGGAGATCGAATTTGCGTGAAGATGTGTCATGTAGGACACATCTGAGCCACCGTTCAGTCGGCAGCGACCGCGTTCCGGGGCGAAGATGGCTGGGAGTTGACACCCCGATTTCACGCAGGAGTGAGTCATGTCCGATTTCAAGCCGGGACTCGAGGGCGTGATCGCCTTCGAATCCGAAATTGCGGAGCCCGACAAGGAAGGCGGCGCCCTGCGCTATCGCGGGGTCGACATCGAGGATCTCATCGGCCAGGTGTCCTTCGGCAACGTTTGGGCATTGCTCGTCGACGGGAAGTTCGGGCCGGGCCTGCCGCCCGCCGAGCCGTTCCCGGTACCGGTGCACTCCGGTGACATCCGGGTCGACGTGCAGTCCGCGGTCGCCATGCTGGCGCCGTACTGGGGCCTCGGCCAGCTGCTCGACATCGAGACCCCGCAGGCCCGCGAGGACCTCGCCCGGGTCAGCGTCACCGCGCTGTCGTTCGTCGCGCAGGCCGCCCGCGGCCTCGGGCTGCCGGCCGTGCCGCAGAAGGAGATCGACAAGGCCGAGACCATCGTCGAGCGGTTCATGCGCCGCTGGCGCGGTGAACCCGACCCGCGGCACGTCAAGGCGGTCGACGCCTACTTCATCTCGGCCGCCGAGCACGGCATGAACGCCTCCACGTTCACCGCCCGCGTGGTCGCCTCCACCGGCGCCGACGCGGCCGCGTGCATCTCCTCCGGGATCGGCGCCCTGTCCGGCCCGCTGCACGGCGGCGCGCCGTCGCGGGTGCTCGGCATGATCGAGGCGGTCGAGCGCTCCGGGGACGCGGAGGGCTACGTCAAGGGCGTCCTGGACCGCGGCGAGCGCCTGATGGGCTTCGGCCACCGGGTGTACCGCGCCGAGGACCCCCGCGCCCGCGTGCTGCGCCGCACCGCCAAGGAGCTCAACGCCCCGCGCTTCGAGGTCGCCGAGGCCCTGGAGAAGGCGGCGCTGGAGGAGCTGCACGCCCGCCGCCCCGACCGCGTGCTCGCCACGAACGTGGAGTTCTGGTCGGCCGTCGTGCTCGACTTCGCCGAGGTGCCGGCGCACATGTTCACGTCGATGTTCACCTGCGCCCGCGTGGCCGGGTGGAGCGCCCACATCCTGGAGCAGAAGGAGCTCAACCGGCTGGTCCGGCCGTCGGCGAAGTACGTCGGCCCGGCCCCGCGCAAGCCGCAGGACGTCGAGGGCTGGGACCGTATCCCGCACGGCGTGTAGCGGTCCGGAGCGAAGCGGAGGAGCCGCTACACCATAAATGCAGCTCCCGCACGCCGCCGTAGCGAAGCGGAGGCGGCGTGTGACGCTCGTTATTTTTTTCGGGGGTGCGGCGGAAAAGTGGCAGGATCCGCGAGGTACCCGCTGCCGCCGCATCCCGGGAGAATCTCCATGGCCGAAATCCGCATTCCCGACGAGATCAAGCCCAAGGACGGGCGCTTCGGCGCCGGCCCGAGCAAGGTGCGGCCCGAGTCCGTGCAGGCTCTCGCGGGCGTCGCCTCGACGTGGATGGGGACGAGCCACCGCCAGAAGCCGGTCCGCGACCAGGTCGCCCGGCTGCGGCGCGGCCTCGCGGAGCTGTTCAGCCTGCCCGAGGGCTACGAGGTGGTGCTCGGCAACGGCGGCAGCACCGCGTTCTGGGATGTCGCGGTCTTCGGCCTGATCCGGGACCGGGCCCAGTTCGCCAGCTTCGGCGAGTTCGGCGCCAAGTTCGCCTCGGCCGCCAAGAAGGCCCCGTTCCTCGGCGAGCCCACCGTGATCAAGGCGGACCCGGGCACCGGCGCGTTCCTGCGCGCCGAGGAGGGCGTGGACGCGTACTGCTCGCCCCAAAACGAGACCTCGACCGGCGTCGCGGTGCCGGTGCAGCGGCTGCGCGGTACCGATGAAGGCTCTTTGCACCTGACCGACGCGACCTCGGGCGCCGGCGGGCTCGACGTGGACGTCAGCCAGACCGACGTGTACTACTTCGCGCCGCAGAAGGGCTTCGGCTCCGACGGCGGCCTGTGGATCGCGCTCATGTCGCCGGCCGCCATCGCCCGGGTCGCGGAGATCAAGGAGTCGGGCCGCTACATCCCCGACTTCTTCGACCTGCAGACGGCCATCGACAACTCGCGGCTCGAGCAGACCTACAACACCCCGGCCCTGGCCACCATCTTCATCGCCGCCGAGCAGGTCGACTGGATGCTGGCCGGCGGCGGGCTCTCCTTCGCGGCCAAGCGCAGCGAGGAGTCGGCGTCGCTGCTGTACGGCTGGGCCGAGCGCTCCAGCGTGGCGACCCCGTTCGTCACCGACCCGGCGGTGCGCTCCAACGTGGTCGGGACCATCGACTTCGCCGACTCGATCGACGCGGCGGCCATCTCGAAGGCGCTGCGGGCGAACGGGATCGTGGACACCGAGCCGTACCGCAAGCTGGGCCGCAACCAGCTGCGCATCGCGATGTTCCCGGGCGTCGACCCGGCCGACGTCGAGGCGCTGACCGTGTGCATCGACTACGTGATCGAACGGCTCTGATCTGCTGACTTCGGGGTTTCTCTCGGCGCGGCGGACGTCTTTCCAGCTAGGGTTGCCGTACTGTGACCAGCAGGCGCCGGCCGATGGCGCCTGAAGCGGGTGGGACGGAGGCACGCGATGCGGCCTGTGCGATTCGTCGCCCTCTCGGAGGACGGCCAAGCGTTCGTCCTGGCCGACGAGGTAGGGCGGCTGCTGGCGCTGCCCATCGATGAGCGTGTCCAGGGTGCCCTGCGCCCGGATCACGGCCACCATCCGGTCAGCGTCGCCGAGACCGGCTCGTCCCAGCTCGCGCCCCGCGACATCCAGGCCCGCATCCGCTCCGGCGAGTCGGCCGAGGAGGTCGCGCGGGTCGCCGGCGTGCCCGTGGACCGGGTCCTGCGCTACGCGGGCCCGGTGCTGCAGGAGCGCGCCATGCTCGCCCAGCACGCCCGGCGCACGCGGCTGAAGACGTCGGACCGAGGCTCGTCCCTGGCCGAGGTCGTCGACACGCGGCTCGGGCAGCACGGGATCGACACCGAGAAGATCTCCTGGGACGCGTACCGCCGCGAGGACGGCACGTGGCGGATCACCGCGACGTGGCCGAGCGGCAAGGCGACCGCCCAGGCCGTGTGGGAGCTCGACAAGGCCCGGCAGCTGGTCGCGCCGCACGACGACATGGCGCAGTACCTGTGCACCGAACGCGGCCCCGGCGTCCTCGGCCAGGAGCCGCCCGCGCCCGAGCGCGCGCTGCCCAGCCGCGGCGAGACCAGCCGCGGCGACCTCGGGCTGCGCCCCGACGCCGTGCGCAGCGGCGGCCACGAGCCGATCCGGCCGGCCGCGCCCGAGCGCCGCCCCGGCGGCCGCGGGCTGGGCAACGACCCGATCCGCGCCGGGCGCGACGCGCTGCTGGCCTCGCTGGACCGCCCGCTCGGCTCGCAGCCGGGCGAGGAGGCGGCGCCGGTCGTGACGCCGCCGGCCAAGCACGACAACCGGGCCCGCGGGGCGGCCGCGCTCATCGGGCGCTCGCCGTTCGACGAGGACACCGACCAGAGCAAGGAGGTGCCGGCGGTTCCCTCGCTGGCCGTCCTGCGCCCGCGGCGGAACACGACCTCGGCGGCCGGCCCGGTGGAGCAGCCCTCGGCGACGACGGAGAAGCCGCGCAAGCGTCTTCCGAGCTGGGACGACGTCCTGTTCGGCGGCGCCCCGGCCGCTCGGGAGACCTCCTGAGTAGGTTGGTGTGCATGGAGTACACCAACCTGGGCCGGACCGGCCTGTCCGTCAGCCGCCTCTGCCTGGGCACCATGAACTTCGGCCCGAAGACCACCGAGCCGGACAGCTTCGCGATCATGGACCGCGCGCTGGAGCACGGCATCAACTTCTTCGACACCGCCAACGTGTACGGCTGGAAGATCGGCGAGGGCATCACCGAGACGATCATCGGCAACTGGTTCGCCCAGGGCGGCGGCCGGCGCGAGAAGGTCGTGCTGGCCACCAAGGTCTACGGCAAGATGCAGGAGTGGCCGAACGGCCAGGGCCTCTCCGCGCGCCACATCATCGCCGAGGCCAACGCCTCCCTGCGGCGCCTGCAGACCGACTACATCGACCTGTACCAGATGCACCACATCTCCCGCAGCACGCCCTGGGAGGAGATCTGGCAGGCCATGGAGGTGCTCGTCGCGCAGGGCAAGGTGTTGTACGTCGGGTCGTCCAACTTCGCCGGCTGGCACATCGCGGCCGCGCAGGAGTCCGCGAAGTCCCGCCACTTCCTGGGCCTCGTCGCCGAGCAGTGCATCTACAACCTCATGGCCCGCACGGTCGAGCTCGAGGTGCTGCCGGCCGCCCGCCAGTACGGCCTCGGCGTCATCCCGTGGTCCCCGCTGCACGGCGGCCTGCTCAGCGGCGCCCTGGCCAAGCTGGCCGCGGGCTCGGCGGGCCGCAGCGGCGAGGGCCGCGCGGCCGAGGACCTGGAGAAGCACCGGCCGGCGATCGAGCAGTTCGAGAAGCTGGCCGCGGAGCTGGGCGCCGACCCGGCCAACCTGGCCCTGGCCTGGCTCCTGGCCCAGGACGGCGTGACGGCCCCGATCATCGGCCCGCGCACCCAGGAGCAGTTGGACAGCACGCTGGGCACGCTGGAGCTGAAGCTGGAGCAGTCCACGCTCGACCGCCTGGACGAGCTCTTCCCCCCGGTCGGCAAGGGCGGGCCCGGTCCCGAGGCCTGGGCCTGGTAGGTCTCTGCTCTCTGTTCTCTGCTCTTGGCCTCCTGGCGCTGCCGCGGCCGTCCGCCTGTCGCAGGTTTCCTTGCAGGCGGACGGCCGTTCTCCTTTATTGCAGGCGGACGGCCGCGAGCACGTCATATTCGGGTTGTGGCCCGAGATGGCTCCGCATCAGTCGTACCTCGTCCAGCCGCCATGCGGGCCCCCGGTACGCGGCGAGCACCTCGAGATCCACCGCGAGCTCCTCGGCCCCGACAACGGTCCCGGGCCTCGCGATCGTCACGTGCGGCTGCCAGTCCCGCCGGTCGAACGGCAGCCGGTGCCGCCGCAGCGCCTTGCGCACCGCGGCCCCGAGCCGCCGCAGCGCCACCCCGTCGTCCTCGGTCTCGATCTCGGCGACGAGATGCTTGAACTGCCTGCGCCCGAGCGTCCTGCCCCCCGCGATCCGGACGGTGGGCGCCGGGACGGTGACAAGCTCCTCCAGCGCCTCGGTAGCGGCGACCTCGTCGTCGACGTCCCCGATGAACGCGACGGTGAGATGCCACCGCTCGGGCGCGGCGAGCCGGACGGACCGCTTCCGGGGCCGGGCCACCGCCAGCCCGTCGACCACGCGCGCGAAGTGCTCGCGCACCTCAGCCGGCGGGTAGATCGCCATGAAGACCCTCAACCGCTCTCCGCTTCCAACTCGGACGGCCCCCGGTTCAGCGCGACTGCGCACTCGCATTGCGCAACACGAGCCCGGCCCGCTGCAGCTCCCCCTCGACCCGGAGCCGCTCGACCTCGAGGTCGATACCGGAGAGCTCGCCGAGGTGCTCCTCGACGTCGAGCTGGGCGCAGGCGACGTGCAGTCCCTCGTCGTACGCCTCCTGCACCGCCACGAACCACACCCTCGACCGCATCGCGACGCTCTCGCGGAGCCGGTTGAGCCGCCGCAGATCTCCGGCCACCTGCTCGATCGGCGGCCCGACGGCCCGCTCACCCCGATCGCGCGCGTCACCGGCTCCGCGACCGACCCGGTTGAGCCGCCGCCAGCCGACCCGCGCCCGCTCCGCCCCCGACTGCTCCGGCCGCGACTCGTTCCAGCGCCGGCGCGACTGCGCCTCGTACCGGCTCTGGGCGCGCTCGTCGAGGCGGTGCCGGAGTCGCTTGGGCAGCAGGCGGCGGATCAGCTCCCAGCCGCGGGCGAGCACTTCGTCGGCCGACATGAGCAGCGCGCAGATCAGGCACGGAGCAACGGCGATCAGCCCAATGACTCCGGCCACCAGCAGGCCGTGCAGCACGCCCACGAGATGAGACTAAGCTCACACGAGAACGATCGCCACCGATCCCAGGACTTCACCCGGGTCAACCTTCGGCCGATAAATACCGGGTTGGGCGGTTTCGGGGAGGGTGACCGCGACGCGAGGGGTCGCGGCCACGGCGCGGCGGAGGAGGATGAACCGGGGCGCCATGCGTCAGGCGGCGCGAGAGGTCGAGACCGCCGCGCGGCAGATGGGCGGGCGGCGGCAGGAGCCCCGGGGGCCGCGACGCGGGCGGAGGATGAGCCGCGGCACCGCGAGGTCGACGCCAACGCGCGGCAGATGAGCGGGCGGCGGCAGGAGCCCGCAGGAGGCACGACGCGGGCGCACGACGGTGGCCGGGCGGGTTCCAGTCGGAGCGGGTCACAAGCTGGCCGCCAGGGCCTCAAGCAGAGTCGGCGACTGTGGCCAGGGGCGCCGCGAGACAGGGCGGGACCGGCAGCCTTGAGGTTCCCGCGCACCCGGCCCGGTCAGGAGGCCCGGTTCCCGGCACCGAGCGCACCTGGACTCCGTCAGGCGGCCAATCCCCGGCACCGGCAGTTCCATGGACGCGGCCTGGGCAGGCGGCCAAGTGGGGTGGTCAGCCTCGCGGATAGCGAATTCGGGTCGAACAGGGCGGCGAGCCGGGAGCGGATGCCCGGCACGAAGGGAGTGCCCGGCGGGAGATCGGTGCCTGACGCGAAGTGGCTGCCGCGCGCAAAGCAGGTGCCCGGCGGGGAATCGGTGCCCGACGAGGAAGGGGCACCGCTCGCGAAGCTGGGGCCGGGCGCGGAATGCGGGCCGGGCGCGGAGCGGGGGCCGGGCGCGGAGTGGCTGGTGAGGCCGGGTCGGCGGCGCCCCCTCGTCGTCGCCTGCCCGGCCTCACTGCCAGGGTCCCGGGGTTCGCCGGGACTGGGTTACTGCGTGCCGGCCCGCAGCAGGGATCGGAGTTCTGCGATGGCCTCCTCGTCACCCTTCACCTCGATCGGGGAATGCGCATCGGTCGTTGGGGTCGATTCGCGTGCCCAAAGCCATCGCAGCAAGGGGACCGGAGAGGCCGTTACCGTCGCGGCCGGCGGAGGGTCGAGCGGCGAGCCGTCCAGCGGGGTCACCACGGCGCGGCCGTCGGTCGCGCGCACCAGCCAGGAGCGGGCGGGAACCGGGGCGGACGCGGAAGTGGCGGGCGACGCCGGGTCGCCGGAGGGCGAGGGTGAGGGTGAGGAGGCGAGCATGCGCACCTCCACCGCGTGGCCCTTGGCCTGCTCCATGACCTTCTCGAACTCCTCCGGCCAGGCGTCCGAGGCGTAGCCGACGAAGATCTCCAGGACCTCGGCCACGCCGTCGGCGGCCAGGTCCTCGGCGATGGGGGCCGGGTCGATGACCTTGTGGGCGAACTCGGCGTCGAGGCGGTGGATGACTGTTTCGAGGGCCATGCGGCGGATCCAGAACTTCACCGTCTGGTCGGGCGTGTAGAAGGTCGGCACGGCGTCGGCGTCGTGGCGGCGGGAGAACTCGTGGGTCAGGGCGCCGTAGGCCCGGTCGAGCAGGGCGATCGGGGGCTCGGTCAGGATGTCCTCCGGCGGCCAGGGCGTCGGCCAGTCGCCGGCTCGCATGAGCTCGGCCTTGTGCAGGTAAACCTGGCCGACGTGGCGCACGAGGTCTCCTACCGTCCAGGGCAGGCAGGTGGGGACCTTGGCGGTCAGCCCGGCCCCGGCCACCTCGCGCAGGCGCATGTAGTCGGCGGACAGGCACTGCAGCAGTCGCGATCGCTCCATGACCGTGACTCAACCACATGGGTACGACAAAAACCGTCGCAGCCGCATCGTGCCGGTGCCAACGCCGTGACCAAGTGCGCGTTCGGTGAAACGGACCGCAGGCCCGATCTAGCGCACGGCGGGACGAACCGCCGGCACGCCCGCGGCGCGCTCGTGGACGTGCAGGCTCGGGCGCGGGCGCCAGGCCAGGTGGATGCGGCCGCGGACCCGCCGGAGCTGGAGCACGCCCAGGATCACCGTCGCGACCAGTGAGATCAGGCCGCCCGTCCAGAGCCCCGAGCGCGGGCCGAAGCGCTCCGCGCACCAGCCGATGATCAGCGCGCCGATGGGGGTGGTGCCAAGGAAGACGAGCACGTACAGCGCCATCACCCGGCCGCGGAAAGCGGCGTCCACGCCGAGCTGGACGCGCTGGTTGGCGGCCTGGGCGAAGTAGATCATGAAGAAGCCGGTCGGCAGGAGCAGGGCCACCGCGATCACGAAGTTCGGGGCCAGCCCGACCAGCGACTCGAAGCCGGCGAAGAGGATGGCCGCGGCGAGCACGCGGTAGACCGACGGGCGGATCCGGCGCCGGGAGCTGGCCAGCGCGCCGGCCAGGGCGCCGATGGCCATCGCGGTCGTGAGCAGCCCGAAGTACTTCGCGTCTACGTGGAACTCGACGCGCGCGAGCACGGCGAGGGTCAGCTGGAAGTTGAACCCGAAGAGGCTCACGAGAAACACCAGCAGGATGGCGAGGCTCAGGTCGGGACGCTGCCGGACGTACCGCAGCCCGTCGATCGTCCGCGCCTCGCTCGCGGCCAGCGCGTCGCGCTCGACGCGGAACAGCTCCGCGGGGCTCATCCGGGCCAGCGAGACCAGCGGGGCCGTACACAGTACCGCGGTGAGCAGGAAGATCGGGCCGGTCTTGTCGTGCAGGGCCGCGATGATCATTCCGGCGACGGCCGGCCCGACGATGCGGGCGGTGTTGAACGTCGCCGACGACAGCGACAGCGCGTTGGGCAGCAGCTCCTTGCCGACCAGCTCGGAGACGAAGGACTGGCGCACCGGGGTCTCGATCGCGCTGATCGCCCCGAACAGCGCGGCGGTGGTGAACACCCACCACAGGTTCGCGATCCCGGTCACGACGAGCATGCCGAGCAGGGTGGCGACGATCGCGGAGCCGGCGTTGGCGAACAGGAGCAGGCGCCGCTTGTCGAAGCGGTCGGCGAGCTGGCCGCCGTACAGGGTGAGCAGGAGCACCGGCGTGAACTGCAGCGCGGTGACGACGCCGAGCGCGGATGCCGAGTTGTCGGACAGCTGCAGGACGAGCCAGTCCTGCGCGGTGAACAGCATCCAGGTGCCGAGAAGCTTGATGAGCTGGCCGATGGTGAACAGACGGTAGTTGCGGACCTGCAGTGAGCCGAACGTGGTCCCTCTCATGCGCTGCGCCCGATCCTCCCCAATATCTCGGCGGCCTTGGTGAGCACCTCGCGCTCCTCCGGGGTGAGGGCCATGAGCTGCTTGGCGAGCCACTCGTCGCGGGTGCGGCGGTGTTCGGCCACGACGGCGCGACCCGACTCGCTGGCGGCGAGGATGACCTGCCGCCCGTCGGTCGGGTGCGGCGAGCGCTGGACGAGACCGCGTTCCTCCAGCTTCGCTACGATCTTGGTGAGAGTGGGCGGCTGCACCCGCTCGTGCTCGGCCAGCTCCCGCGGCGTCAGCGCGCCGGCGAGTTCCAGGCTCGTGAGGGCCGACAGCTGCGTGATCGTGAGGTCGCCCATGGGGCGGGCCTGTCGCAGGCGGCGGTTGAGGCGGGTGATGCTGTCCCGAAGGGCCGCCGCGAGCTGGGCGGCGGCGAGTCTGGGCACGCGAACCATCACGATAGTTAGCTTACCTAATGAGCCTTGCTAACGACTTGTGCGTTGGATCACCGGTGGCCCTGCACGGGCGGGACTCGGACGGGTACCGTGTGCGCGTGACCACGCCGCCCAAGCCGCTCGACCCGCCGATGGTGCCCTTCGCCGTCGCGGGCATCGGACTGTGGATCGTCGCCGCGCTGATCATGCTGGCGTTCCGCGACGACCTGGCCGCGCACGGCCACGGCAACTGGCTCGGCATCGCCGTCGCCGGCGCGCTGTGGGGCATCCCGGGCCTGCTCACGATGGTCGTGCACGACCGGAACCGGCGCCGGCGACGGGCGGCCGCGGGCACGTCCGATTCCTTCAAGACGGACGCCTCCGCCGCCCCCTAGCTTGGGGCCATGAGACTGAACGTATTCGGCCTGGTCGTGGCCGACATGCCGCGCTCGCTCGCCTTCTACCGCCGGCTCGGGCTCGACGTGCCCGCGACCGAGGACGCCAGCCCGCACGTGGAGTACGTGCTCGACGGCGGGGTCAAGCTGACCTGGGACACCGTCGAAACCATCCGTTCGTTCGACCCCGAATGGACGACCCCGGTCGGCGGGAACCGCATGGGGCTCGCGTTCGAGTGCGAGTCGCCGGCCGAGGTCGACAAGGTGTACGCCGAACTGGTCGCGGCCGGCTACGCGGGGCACAAGGAGCCCTGGGACGCGTTCTGGGGAATGCGGTACGCCGTGGTGCACGATCCGGACGGCGTCGGCGTCGACCTGTACGCCGGGCTCTGAGGGCTCGGGACGCCCGTGGGCGAGCGCCGGTTCTTGCCACCGCGGAGGCCGGGATTCCTGGCGGGAGCGACGGTCAGTTACTGACGCGGACCCGAGCCATGCACCAGCTCTTGCATCGTCACCCCGGCGAGCGCCTTGACGTCGCGTGCGAGGTGGGCCTGGTCGGCGTATCCACTGCTCACGGCCACCGTGGCGAACGCCACCCCGCCCCGCGCCAGGTCCAGCGCGGCCCCGAGGCGCAGGATGCGGGCGAGCGTCTTGAGGCCGTACCCGTACAACTGCAGCCCCCGCCGATGCAGCTGCCGCTCGCTGAGCCCGACCTCCGCCGCGATCCCGGCCACCGTCCGCCCCGCGCGCAGGCGGGACAGCAGCCGCGGCGCCAGCGGATCGGGCGCACGATCCGCGGCGAGCAGCGCGGACTCGAGCACGGCCGCGGGGTCGGGCGCCTCGTCGAGCCGCTCGGTCAGGCGCCGCACGCGGTCGGAGGGCCAGAGGGCATCCAGCGGTACCCGCAGGTCACGCACCTCGTGCGCGGCGACCCCGAGCACCGCCGGGCCCTGGCCGGGCGCGAACCGCACCGCCACCGAGCGCGACCCGGCCGCAACGCCGGTCAGGTGCGCCACGGTGTCCGGTCCGGCGACGATCAACCCGCCCGGGCTGTGGATGACATCCATGCAGCCGTCGGGCAGGATCCGCTTCGAGCCGCCCTCCCGCGCGCGGTGGCGCCAGACGACCGCGCCGCGCAGCCGCGACGCTCGCTCCGCGTAACCGAACTCAGCCGTGTCCATAGGGCTCGGCCGGTTCGTCGCCGTCGACCGAGCCCGGGGCCCGGCTCACCGCGACCGCCTCGACCTCGCTGTCGTCGAAGACCGTCGGCAGCTCGTCGACCGCCTGGACCTGCTCGACGAGCACCTCGGAGTGCGCGCCGCAGCCGTGGTCGGCCGAGACCACCTGGGCGTCGTCCGGCGCGTACTCGTTGCCGCACACCCCGAACGCCAGCCGCAACGAGCCCGCGAGCTGCAGGTAGAAGCCGCACGAGCCGCACCGGGCCGCGGCCGGGGCCGCGACGGAGATGGGCGCGTTGGGGCCGCGGTCGCCGTCATACCACCGCTGGGCGGCGTCGAGGCGCCCGTCGCGGGACATCACCCGGGTCCGGCCGAGGCCGAGCTCCCAGTTGACCTCCTCGACCGCGGGGTCGTCGGACTCCACGTAGCCGGGCTGCAGGCGCGAGTCGTCGGCCGGGGTCGGCAGCAGGTCGCCGACGCCCAGGTCGCCGGGCTGGAGGCGCTCCTGCCACGGCACCCACTCGGGCGCGCGGAGCGCGTCGGGGCCGGGCAGCACCGTCGACTCGCAGATCGTGACCTGCTTGCTGCGCGGGATGCGGGTGACCGTGACGGCCCAGCGCCAGCCCCGGTATCCGGGCAGGCCACACTCGAAGAAGTGCGTGACCAGGCGTTCGCCTTCTGCGACAACGCCCAAATGGGCGCCGATGTGGTCGGGGTCGACGACGTCGAGCCCCTGCCGCGCGACCTCGACCGCGTCCGTCAGGACCTGGTCGGGCTTGGCGGCACGGCCGCTTCCTCGCGTGGGCGCAGTCGAGGCAGTCACAGCTCTATTCTTCCTCATCGCCACGCCCGGCGAGCACGGCGGCCCCGGCGCGCCCCGAAACTGTCGTACCCATGGTTCAGGATGGTGGCATGTCGGTGATTCGAGGAGTGGCCCAGACCGTGGTGACCACCGTGCGCGCGGCACGGGTCGCAACGGTCGGCACCACGCGCGCGGGCCGATACCTCGGACGCAACCTGCTCCGCGTGCGCGAGCGCGGGGCCGGCGGCGAGACCGGCATGCTGCGGCTGCTCGACCTGCACGCGGCCTCCTGCGCCGGCGACACCCTGGTCGCGCTGGGCCTGGCCGGCACGGTCTTCTTCTCGGTGCCGGCGGGCGAGGCCCGGGGCCGCGTCGCGCTCTACCTCCTCGTCACGATGCTGCCGTTCGCGCTGCTCGCCCCGGTGGTCGGGCCGGTGCTCGACCGGTTCCGCCACGGCCGCCGATACGCGCTCGCGGTCACCATGCTGGGCCGGGCCTTCCTCGCCTTCATGCTCGCCGACCACCTGACGAGCTGGCTGCTCTATCCCGCCGCGTTCGGCATGCTCGTGCTGTCCCGCGCCTACGGCGTGGCCCGCAGCGCCGCCGTGCCCCGGGTCCTGCCGCCGGGGCTCGGGCTGTCGGAGGCGGGCGCCCGCGCCTCGGTGTTCGGCACGTTCGCGGGCGCCATCGCGCTGCCGATCGGGCTCCTCGCCGGGCAGTTCGGGCCGCAGTGGCCGCTGCGGGTGTCGATCCTGGTCTTCATCTTCGGCATGGTCACCGCGCTGCGCCTGCCGCCCCGCGCCGACTCCGACCCGCCCGAGACGATGCCCAGGGTCCTGCGGCCGTCCGGGCGCGGGGTCAAGGTGCTCAGCGGGCGCGTGGTCGTCGCGGCGCTGGTCGGCAGCGCCACGCTGCGCGGGCTCTACGGCTTCCTGACGCTCTATCTCGCCTTCGCCATCAAGGAGGGCACGCTCCCGGTCAAGCTGCTGGCCTGGCAGCTCTCCGAGCAGGTGGCGGTCGTCGTGGTGGCGGGCGCGCTGGGCGTGGGCTCGTTCCTCGCCACCGCGATCGGCACCCGGCTGCGCATCCACCGGCCCGCGCTGCTGCAGGCCATCGGGATCGCGCTCACCGCCTTCGTGGCCATCCTCGCCGCCGACCGCGGCTCCCTCGGCACGGTGGCGCTGCTGTGCCTGTTCACGGCGATCGCCAGCGGCCTGGCCAAGCTCGCCGTGGACGCCTCGATCCAGGAGCGCATCGACGAGAACGTGCGGGCGAGCGCGTTCGCGCACTCCGAGACGCTGCTCATGATCGCGTGGGTGATCGGCGGCGCGATCGGACTCATCCCGTTCGGCGGGGCGTGGGGGCTGCTCGTGGCCGCCGCGTTCGTGATGCTGGGCGCGGTGCGGGCGCTGTGGGCCGCCGTGGTCCTGCGCAAGGAGAGGCTGCGCGGGGCGCCGCCGGACGTGCCCGACGCCACCGAGGCGCCCACGGTCCCGGCTCCGGCCGCACCGGCGGCGCCGGCCTCCAAGGCGACGACGGTGCCGCGCCCGGCGAGCGCACGCGACGATGACGGGGCGAAGCGGCGGTTCGGGTTCGGGAGGCGGCACGAGAGCCCCACCGCGCCGGCAGCGGCTCCCGCACCGACCGCGACCGAGACGAAAAAGATGCCGGCCGCGACCGAGACGAAGAAGATGCCGGCGGTGGACGTGGAGGACGGTTCGCCGCTCGCACCACCGGGGTACACGCTGTATCGGCCATCGGGGACGGACCCGACGGCCCGGCTGGAGGACGACGGGCGATGAGGGCGTTGCTGGGGTATTCGAGGGCGTTGGTCGTCACGGCGGTCGAGGCCGAGCGGGAGGCCGTGCTCGCCGGGCTCGGGCTGGGGTCTCAGGGCTCCGAGGCCCTGGAGGACGGCTCGCCGGTCGTCGTGGTCGCGGGCGGGGTGGGTCCGGCGGCGTCGGCGGCGGTCGCCTCGCAATACCTGACCACGGCCGCGCATGTGGGCCCGGCGTTCGACCTGGTGCTGTCGACCGGGATCGCCGGAGGGTTCGCCGGGCGGGTCGAGATCGGCGGGCTGGTGGTCGCGACCGAGTCGATCGCGGCGGATCTCGGGGCCGAGGGGCCGGACGGGTTCCTGAGCGTGGACGAGCTCGGGTTCGGGTCCTCTCGGATCGATGCGGACTCGCAGCTGCTGCGGTCGCTGCGGATGGCGTTGCCGGAGGCCGTCGGGGGGCCCGTCCTGACGGTGTCGACCGTCACCGGGGCGAGCTCCGACGGTCTGCTGAAGCGGTTCCCGGACGCGGTCGCCGAGGGGATGGAGGGGTTCGGGGTCGGCTCGGCCGCCAAGCTCTGGCCCGGGGCGGCGTTCGGGGAGATCCGGACGATCTCGAACGCGGTCGGGCCTCGGGATCGGGCGGCCTGGAAGATTCCGCAGGCCCTGGACCTGCTTCGTCAGGTGTTCGCCGTGATCCGCTGATCTTCGCCCGGGCCGCGCGGGGTCCGATCTGCTGTGTCGTAAGGGTCACAGGTGCTCTTTTGGTGCTTGGGGTGCGGTCCTGCGCGTTCGGTCTAGATTCGGGGTTGTGACGCTTTCGCTCGCTTTTTCGCCGTGTCCCAATGACACGTTCGTCTTCCACGCGCTCACGCACGGGCTCGTGCCCGGGGCGCCGGCGTTTGACGTGACCTTTGCCGATGTCGACGTCACCAACACCGCCGCGCTCTCGGGGCAGTTCGACCTGGTCAAGGTCAGCTATGCCGCGCTGCCGTGGCTGCTGGACAAGTACACGCTGCTGCCCTGCGGCGGGGCGCTCGGGCGCGGCTGCGGGCCCCTCGTGCTGGTCAAGGACTCCGGCATAGCCTCCCTGGCCGGCAGGACCGTCGCCGTCCCCGGGGACCGGACCACCGCCTACCTGCTCATGCGGCTCTGGTCGGCCGCCGAGCCGCCGGCCCGCATCGAGGTCGTGCCGTTCGCCGAGATCATGCCGGCCGTGGCGGCCGGGAAGTACGACGCCGGGCTCGTCATCCACGAGGCGCGGTTCACCTACCAGCGGTACGGGCTGCACGCCCTCGCCGACCTCGGCGAGTGGTGGGAGAACGACACCGGGCTCCCCATTCCGCTCGGGGCGATCCTCGCGCATCGGGACCGTGTCGACCCGGAGCAGGCGACGGCCTGGATCAAGGAGTCGGTGCGGCTGGCCTGGGAGAACCCCGCGGCCAGCCGGGAGTTTGTGCTCGCGCACGCGCAGGAGATGGAACAGAGCGTCGTCGACCAGCACATCGCGCTCTACGTCAACGAGTTCACCTCGTCGCTCGGGCCCGACGGGCACGCCGCCGTCGACGCGCTGCTCAACCGGGCCGCGGCCGAGGGGCTGGTGCCCGCCACGCCGCTGGTCGGCGCCTGACCGTCAGAGGGGGCCTGCGGCCCCCTCTGAGCGGCGTCAGACCTCGAGTTCCCGGGCCACCAGGTGCACGGCCTCGGCCACGGTTCGGGACGTCTTGCGGTCCGGGAAGCGGCCGCGCTGGAGGTCGGGCTGGATCTTGGCCTCCAGGACCTTGATCATGTCCTCGATCAGGCCGTGGAGCTCCTCCGGCGGGCGGCGGCTCGCGACCGCGCGGGCCTCGGCGACCGAGGGCGGCGCGTCCAGCAACTTGACCTGCAGCGCCTGGCTGCCCTTGCGGCTCTCCACCACCCCGAACTCGACCCGCTGACCGGTCTTCAGCTCACCCACGCCGGACGGCAGCGCCGCCTTGTGCACGAAGACGTCTCCACCGTCGTCGCTGGTGAGGAATCCGAAACCCTTCTCCTGGTCGTACCACTTCACTCGACCCGTCGGCACGCTGCCCTGCTCCCCAGTGTCGGACCCGTCCCGGCGACCTCGCATCACACGTGGCACCCGGGATTGCACACCAAGGCTAGTCATCGGAAACGGCACGGCCAACCGAGATCATGCCTTGGAGAAACGCCGGAAACGGGCGCAGATCGGGGAACACGGCCGTGGCCCCGGCGGCCCGGAGCTCGGCGGCCGAGCACGGGCCCGAGGTGACGCCGACGACCGGAATGCCGGCCAGGACGCCGGCCTGCATGTCGGCCACGTGGTCGCCGACGTAGAGGGCAGCGCCGATGTCGCGCAGAACCTCGGCCTTCTGGGCGTGGAAGACGTCGCCGTAGACGTGGTCGACCTCGATGCCGAGGTGCGCGAGGTGGAGTTCCGCGAGGCGGCCGAGCTTCGAGGTGATGACCGCGATCCGGGCGGGCACCGCGCGCACCGCCGCCAGCGCCTCCAACGCCCCCGGGAGGGCCATCGAGGGCGATATGGCGTGCTCCGGGTAGAGAGACCGATAGATCCGAATAGCCTCGTCGACGCTTTCCGCGGGGAACCACTCCGCCATTTCCTCGCGCAGCGGCGGGCCCAGCCGACTGATCGCGAGGTCGGCGTCGACATGGACGCCGGTCGTCGCGGTGAGCGCCCGCCACGTTGCGGCGATGCCGAGCCTGGTGTCGAGGAGCGTCATGTCAAGGTCAAAGCCAATGACAACCGGTTGTTGAGACACTTTTAAGGATGCCCAGGTCACAGTGGGTATGCCATCGAAACACGCGCTCGACTTCCTATTGACGAGTGAGATCCAGGCCACTACCGTCACCTTCACTTTTAGGAAAGTTTCCTAAGAGACCATCCAGGAGACGCGATGAAACGATCCGTCCGCAACGGCCTCATCGTCGCCGCCGCTTTGGCGGTCGCGGGGGCCGTCGTGCCAATCGTCACGACCACCGCCAATGCCGCCGGCAACCTCAGCGCGACGTTCACGGTCGACCAGGACTGGGGCTCCGGCTGGGGCGCCACCTACAAGATCACCAACGGGACCTCGAGCACGATCAACGGGTGGACGCTCGAGTTCGACCTGCCCGCGGGCGGTCAGATCACCAGCTTCTGGGACGCCGACGTGACCCGCACGGGTCAGCACTACGTCGCCACGAACAAGTCCTGGGCTTCGACCCTGGCCGCGGGCGCGACCTTCAGCTGGGGCATGAACGGCTCCGGCGCCAAGCCGCCGACCAACTGCAAGATCAACGGCGTGGCCTGTAGCGGGGGCTCGCCGACCACGGCGCCGCCGACCACCACCAAGCCGCCGACGACCCCGCCGGTGACCACCTCGCCGACGACCAAGCCGCCGACGACCCCGCCGCCCACCACGACCACGCCGCCGGCCGGCGGGAGCAAGAAGGTCGTCGGCTACTTCGCGGAGTGGGGCGTCTACGGCCGCAACTACCACGTGAAGAACATCGAGACGAGCGGCTCGGCCGCGAAGCTCACCCACATCCTGTACGCGTTCGGCAACACCACCGGCGGGCGCTGCTCGATCGGTGACAGCTACGCGGACTATGACAAGGCCTACACCGCGGCCGACTCGGTGGACGGCGTCGCCGACACCTGGGACCAGCCGCTGCGGGGCTCGTTCAACCAGCTGAAGAAGCTCAAGGCGATGCACCCGGGCCTCAAGGTCATCTGGTCGTTCGGCGGTTGGACCTGGTCGGCCGGCTTCACGCAGGCCGCGCAGAACCCGACCGCGTTCGCGGACTCCTGCTACAGCCTGATCAACGACTCCCGCTGGGCCGGCGTCTTCGACGGCATCGACATCGACTGGGAGTACCCGAACGCCTGTGGCCTGCAGTGTGACGGCTCCGGCCCGAACGCCTACAAGAGCGTGATCGCCGCGCTGCGCGCCAAGTTCGGCACGTCGAAGCTCGTCACCTCGGCCATCACCGCGGACGGCAGCAACGGCGGCAAGATCGACCTCACCGACTACGCCGGTGCGGCCGCGAACCTCGACTGGTTCATGCCGATGACCTACGACTACTTCGGCGCCTTCAACGCGCAGGGCCCGACCGCCCCGCACTCGCCGCTGAGCTGCTACTCGGGCATCCCGACAGCCGGCTTCTGCTCCGAGGCGGCGATCACCAAGCTCAAGAGCAAGGGCATCCCGTCCAACAAGCTGCTCCTGGGCGTCGGCTTCTACGGCCGCGGCTGGACCGGCGTGACCCAGGCCGGCCCCGGCGGCACGGCCACCGGCGCCGCTCCCGGCACCTACGAGGCGGGCATCGAGGACTACAAGGTCCTCAAGAACAGCTGCCCGGCGACCGGTACCGTCGGCGGCACCGCCTACGCCAAGTGCGGTAACAACTGGTGGAGCTACGACACGCCGTCCACCATCGCCGGCAAGATGACGTACGCGAAGAACCAGAGCCTCGGCGGTGCGTTCTTCTGGGAGCTCTCGGGTGACACGAGCAACGGTGAGCTCATCACCGCGGTCAGCAACGGCCTGAAGTAACTCCGAGCGAGCAATCGAGGGCGGGCCCACCGGGCCCGCCCTCTTTTGTCGTACGCGCCGGTTAGCGTATGAGGCGAGATGACGACGATTTCGCTGGCCGACCATTTGCGCGCCCTGCCCGACGACGAGCTGACGGCGCTCATCCGGCTGCGCCCCGACCTGGTCATCCCGCCGCCGTCGGACTTCTCGGCGCTCGCGCACCGGGCCCAGTCGCGGGTGGCGGTGGCCCGCGCGCTCGACGCGATCGACCAGTTCACGCTGGAGATCCTGGACGCTTTGCGGTACACCCGCGTCGGCCACGGCTCGTCGGCCGAGTCGGTGCTGGCGCTCACCGCCCAGTCCGGC
This sequence comes from Dactylosporangium thailandense, assembly GCF_059739745.1. Lineage (NCBI taxonomy): Bacteria > Bacillati > Actinomycetota > Actinomycetes > Micromonosporales > Micromonosporaceae > Dactylosporangium > Dactylosporangium thailandense. The sequence goes on along the minus strand of NZ_AP029195.1, from coordinate 10,415,084 downwards.
GTCGACGCGGTGCGCGTGCGCGCGGCGATCGACCGGCTGCGAACCTTCGCGGTGGTCTACGGCCCCGACCCGGCGCTGCGGATCGTGGGCGCCGTCGACGAGGTGTGCTCGCCCTTCCCGGCCGGCCTGGGCCGCCCCGCCGAGGAGCTCGACCCGGTGGCCGGCGCGCTGGTCGCCGACGCCGCCGGGCTGCGCCGCACGCTGCTGGCCGCCTCCCCCGCCGCCCGGGCCGTGCTCGACCGCCTCGCCGCCGGCCCGCCCGTCGGCACCGTCGCCGCGACCGCCCTGCTGCCCGACTCCGACTCGCCGGTGCGCTGGCTGGTCGAACGGCACCTGCTCGTGCCCGTCGGGCGCGACGCCGTGGAGCTGCCGGTCGAGGTCGCGCTCCTGCTGCGCCGCGAGGCCGGGCCGCTCGGGCAGCTGCACCCCGAGCCGCCGCAGCTGCAGACGTCGCAGCGCGACCCCGCCCAGCTGGACCGGGCCGGGGCCGGGCAGGTGCTGGAGCTGGTCCGCAACGCCGAGGCGCTGATCGAGACGATCGGGCAGGAGCCGCCTGCCGTACTGCGCTCGGGCGGCCTGGGCATCCGGGAGCTGCGCCGCTACGCCAAGACCGTCGGCGTCGACGAGCAGCAGGCCGCGCTGCTGGTCGAGATCGTCACCGCCGCGGGGCTGATCGGCGAGGAGATCATCGACAACAAGCGGGTCGAGAGCGTCTTCCTGCCCACCGTCGCCTATGACGCCTGGCGCGCGTTCGGCATCGCGGCCCGCTGGCACCGGCTCGCGGTGGCCTGGCTGACCATGACCCGCGCGCCCGCGCTCGTCGGGCAGCGCGACGACCGTGACCGCCCGCTCAACGCGCTCGCGCCCGAGCTGTCCCGCCCCGGCGCCCCGGCCCAGCGCAAGTCCGCCCTGCAGGTGCTGGCCGACCTGGCCCCCGGGCAGACCGCGGTGCCGGCCGGCGTGGTGGAGACCCTCGCCTGGCGCACCCCGCGGCGGATCAACCGGGCCACGTCGGCGGCGATCGAGGCGAGCCTGGCCGAGGCCGCGTTCGTGGGGCTGACCGGGTTCGGCGGGCTGACCGGCTACGGGCGGCTGCTGCTGGCCGAGCTCGCCGCCGAGGCGCCCGACCCCGAGGACCCGCTGGGGATCGGCTCGCCCGAGGGCTACGCGCTGTCCGGATCGGCCGCGCTGCTGGACACGCTGCTGCCGGCCCCCGTCGACCACGTGCTGCTGCAGGCCGACCTGTCCGCGATCGTCCCGGGCCCGCCCGAGCCGACCCTCGCCGGGGAGCTGGAGCTGCTCGGGCTGCAGGAGAGCGCCAGCGTGTACCGCATCACGGCCGAGACGATCCGCCGGAGCCTCGACGCCGGCTACTCCGCGGCCGACCTGCACGCGCTGCTCGCCCGGCGCTCGCGCACGCCGGTGCCGCAGACGCTCACCTATCTCATCGACGACGTCGCCCGCCGCCACGGCGGCATGCGCATCGGATCGGCGAACTCCTACGTGCGCAGCGACGACGAGTCGATGATCGCCGAGGTGCTCGCCGACCGGCGGCTGCAGACGCTGGGGCTGCGCCGCCTGGCCCCGACGGTGCTGGCCTGCCGCCACACGCCGGCCCGGCTGCTGGAGGCGCTGCGGGAGGCCGGATACCCGCCGGTGCAGGAGGACTCGACCGGCGCCGCGGTGCTGAGCCGGCCGAAGCAGCGCCGGGGGGCTCCGCGCCCGTCGTGGGCCTCGCGCGGGGTGGAGGACCCCACGGCGGCGGTCCGGCTCTCGGGGCCCCGGCTCGCCGGCGTCATCGAGCAGATCCGGCGGGGCGACGCGGCGGCCCGGGTCGCGCGGCGGGCGCCCGTGACCGTGCGCGCCAACGGGGCATCCGGGGCCTCGCACACGGAGGCGCTCGAGGTGCTGCAGCAGGCGCTGCGGGACAAGACCCGGGTGTGGGTGGGATACGTCGACGCGCACGGGGCCACCGCGTCGCGGCTCGTGCGGCCGGTGTCGATGGGCTCGGGCTACCTGCGGGCCGAGGACGAGCGCACGGAGATGCTGCACACCTTCGCGCTGCACCGCATCACCGGCGCGGTCCCGGAGTCGGAAAGCTAGTTCTCGGCCCGGGCCATGCCGATCACGGACACGATCAGCATGACGGCGGCCAGGCTGCCCACCGTCTCGCCGATGGCGTCGGTCAGCGGGCTCTTGAGCACCAGCCAGGAGACGAAGAACCAGCTCAGGGTCGCGAGGGCGACAACGGTGACGCCGAGCTTCTCCAGGTTGCTCATTTGCGCTTCCCACCGCTGCGGCGGATCGAGCCGACGATCGAGCCCAGGAGCATGAGGACGAGGATCGCGCCGAGCGACTCGCTCACCGCGGTCTCGACGTCCGTGTGCGCGACCCGATGGGAGAGCAGGAACCAGCCGACCGCCACCGCGAGAGCGGCGAATCCGCCGAACGTCAAGGTCACCCTCGGACGCATGCCTCGATGCTAGGCGGCCGGCGCGGGCCTCGACTCCGGTGAATTACCCGATGTTCGCCGGTCGCGGGATCGGACGTACGCGCTCGCCCCCGAACTCCATTCGAGCGCGTGCGTCCGGCTCCGCGGCGACGGCCGGCGAAGCCGTCAAAGTCTTGAACGCACGAGACGGGCCGTTTCGTTGCACGGGCATCCATCGTTCCCACTATCCGGGAAGTGTCATACCCGCATGCGACACTGGTCCGGTGCCAGAAGGTCCACTGATCGTCCAGTCCGACAAGACGCTCCTGCTCGAGGTCGACCACCCCGACGCCCAGGCGTGCCGCATGGCCATCGCACCGTTCGCCGAGCTCGAGCGGTCGCCGGAGCACGTGCACACCTATCGCCTGACCCCGCTCGGCCTGTGGAACGCGCGCGCCGCGGGCCACGACGCCGAGGGCGTGGTCGACTCCCTGCTGCGCTACTCGCGCTATCCGGTGCCCCACGCGCTGCTGGTCGACATCGCCGAGACCATGGACCGCTACGGGCGGCTCCAGCTGCGCAACGACCCGGTCCACGGCCTCGTCCTGCACGCGTCCGACCGCGCGGTGCTCATCGAGGTCTCCAAGAGCAAGAAGCTCGCCGGGATGCTCGGCAGCCAGATCGACGCCGACACCGTCATCGTCCACGCGTCCGAGCGCGGACGGCTCAAGCAGGCCCTCCTGAAGCTGGGCTGGCCGGCCGAGGACCTGGCCGGCTACGTCGACGGCGAGGCCCACAAGATCGACCTGGCCGAGGACGGCTGGGTGCTGCGCTCCTACCAGCGGGAGGCGGTCGAGTCGTTCTGGGCCGGCGGCTCCGGCGTCGTGGTGCTGCCCTGCGGGGCCGGCAAGACGCTGGTCGGCGCCGCGGCGATGGCCCAGGCCAAGGCGACCACGCTGATCCTGGTCACCAACACGGTCGCGGGGCGGCAGTGGAAGCGCGAGCTGATCGCGCGCACGAGCCTGACCGACGAGGAGATCGGCGAATACTCCGGCGAGCGCAAGGAGATCCGCCCGGTCACGATCGCGACCTACCAGGTGCTGACGACCCGCCGCGGCGGCGCCTTCGCCCACCTCGACCTGTTCAACGCCCGCGACTGGGGCCTCGTGGTCTACGACGAGGTGCACCTGCTGCCGGCGCCGATCTTCCGGTTCACGGCCGACCTGCAGGCCCGGCGGCGGCTCGGCCTGACGGCGACGCTGGTGCGGGAGGACGGGCGCGAGGGGGACGTGTTCTCTCTCATCGGGCCCAAGCGGTATGACGCGCCCTGGAAGGACATCGAGGCGCAGGGGTGGATCGCGCCCGCGGAGTGCGTCGAGGTGCGGGTGACGCTGACCGACGAGGAGCGGATGGCCTACGCCGTCGCCGAGCCCGAGGAGCGCTACCGGGTGGCGGCCACGGCCCGGACGAAGCTGCCGGTGGTCCGGGCGTTGATCGATCGGCACAAGGACGATCAGGTCCTGGTCATCGGGGGCTACATCGACCAGCTGCACCAGCTCGGGGAGTTTCTGCAGGCGCCGATCATCCAGGGGGCCACGACCAACCGGGAGCGGGAGAAGCTGTTCGACTCGTTCCGCAGCGGGGAGCTCCGGACGCTGGTGATCTCCAAGGTCGGCAACTTCTCCATCGACCTGCCCGAGGCGGCGGTCGCCGTGCAGGTGTCGGGGACGTTCGGGTCCCGGCAGGAGGAGGCGCAGCGGCTGGGGCGGGTTCTCCGGCCCAAGGCGGACGGCCGGCAGGCGCACTTCTACACGGTGGTGGCCAGGGACACCATCGACACGGAGTATGCGGCGCACCGGCAGCGCTTCCTGGCCGAGCAGGGCTACGCCTACACGATCACCGACGCCGACGACGTCGTCGCCTGAGCGCCGCTGTCACCTGAGCGTTATGGGCCCTCGGCCACCACGTCGAGGGCCTGGTCGATCAGTTTCAGCGCCTCGTGCGCGTCGCCGCCGTCCCTGGCCCAGGTCAGGAGGGCGTTCATCATGGCTCCGACGCAGGCGCCGACGAAGGCCTGGCACCGGAAGTCGTCGGCCGGGCGGCCCAGGCGTTCGGCCAGGGGGGCCGCCAGGAACCTGATCGAGTCCTGCAGGTTGTCCAGGGCGCGCATCCTCAGCGCCGGGACGCCCAGCTGGAGCCTGGCCCGCTCCAGGGCCTGGTCCACCTCGTCCTGGGTGATCGCCTTGAAGGCGTCCACGAACGCATGCCGCACCACCTCCAGCGGGGTCAGGCCGGCCGGTGCCGATCGGATCTTCTCCGCCATCAGCTCGTCGTAGCGGTCCTGGATGACCACGTCTTCCTTGGTCTTGAAGTATCGGAAGAACGTGCTCGGGGAGATCTCCGCGGCCTCGGCGATCTGCTCGACCGTGGTCGCGTCGTAGCCCTGCTGGGCGAACAGGCGCACCGCGTGCTCCTGGATCGCCCAGCGGGTCTTCTGCTTCTTGCGTTCACGCAACCCTGGTGAGCTCATCCACCGATTCTTCCGCACCGGGACGCTTCTGGGCATTGGGCAGGAACAGGGCCGCCAGGACGGCCCCGATGACGCCGATGGCGGAGCAGACCAGCAGGACCGCGGCCATGGCGTCCACGAAGGCCGTCCTGGCGGCCAGGGCCAGGGCCGCGTCGCCGGTCCTCGCGGCCAGGGTCACGCCGGCGGCGACCGAGCGCCGGGCCGCCTCCGGGGCGTCGTCGAGGCGGCCGCGGTACACGGCGCTGGTCAGGCTGCCGAGCAACGCCACGCCCAGGGCGCCCGCCACCTGGCGGAAGGTCATCGTGATCGCGGTGCCCGAGCCGGCCTCGTCGCGCGGCAGGGCGCCGAGCACCGCGTCCATCGCGGGAGTGATCGCCAGGCCGATGCCCGCCCCGGCGATCGCCAGCCAGGTCGCCACGGTGCCGTAGCCGGTGCCGACCTCGGTCCGCGCGCCCAGCCCCAGGCCCAGCGCGCCGATCAGCAGGCCTCCCGCCACCGGGACCCGCGTGACGGTCAGGTGGGCGATCCGCTCGCCCAGGGGTGCCCCCACGAACAGGCCGGCGATCAGCGGGAGCAGGCGCAGTCCCACTCCCAGGGCGTCGTCGCCGCGAACCGCCTGCAGGTACTGGGGCAGGATGAACAGCACGCCGAAGAGGGCGAACGAGGACAGGGTTCCGGCGGCGGTACCCCAGGCGAAACGCGGCTTCCGGAAGAGCCTCAGGTCGATCATCGGGCTCTTCGTCCGGCGCTCCACCAGGACGAAGGCGGCCAGGAGCGCGGCACCGCCGACCAGGCCGGCGAGGACCCTCGCGTCGGTCCAGCCCCGGGTCGGGGCCTCGATCACGCCGTACACCAGGGCGACCAGGCCCACCGTCGACAGGCCGGCACCGACCAGGTCGACGCGCCGGGGCGTGGCCGCCCGCGACTCCGGGACGAGGAAGGCGACCGCCACCAGGGCGACCAGGGCCACGGGAACGTTGATCACGAAGATCGAGCCCCACCAGAAGTGCTCCAGCAGGTAGCCGCCGATGATCGGGCCCAGCGGCAGGCCGACGCCCATGCCCATGGTCAGCAGGGAGATGGCCCGGCCGCGCTCGCGTTCGTCGAAGAGCACGGGCAGGACGGCCATGGTCAGCGGGGTCAGGATGGCGCCGCCGATGCCCATCAGCGCCCTCGCGGCGATCACCTGGAGCGCGTCCGCGGCGAAGACGGCCACCAGCGACGAGCCGGCGAACAGGGCCAGGCCGATCATGAGCAGGCGTTTCCTGCCGTAGCGGTCGCCCATGGCGCCCATCGGGAGCAGGAGGCCGGCGAAGACCAGCACGTACGCGTTGACGATCCACTGCAGGTCGTCCGAGCCGGCGTCGAGCGCTGTGGCGAGCGTGGGCAGGGCGACGTTGAGGATCGTGGTGTCGAAGCCGACGGTGAGCACGCTGAGCACGATCGCGATGAGCGCCCACCAGCGCCGGGGGCTCGAAGTGACAGCATCCATTTTTTGAGAGTAACTGTCATTTGACTTCAGCCGTCAACTGAGGCTACTTCACAGCGAGTGAAAGGGATTTATGACCCGACAGGCGAAAAATACGAAAAGTCGTGGCGCGGAGCGTCCGACTTTTCGGGCCAAAAGCGGGTCAGGCGGTGAGTTCCTTCGAGAGGAGCTCGGCGATCTGGGCCGTGTTCAGCGCCGCGCCCTTGCGCAGGTTGTCGCCCGTCACGAAGAAGTCCAGCGCCCTCGGGTCGTCGACCGAGCGCCGGATGCGGCCGACCCACGAGGGGTCGGTGCCCACGGCGTCGATCGGCATCGGGAACTCGCCCGCGGCCGGGTCGTCGACCAGGATCACGCCCGGGGCGTGGCGCAGGACCTCGCGGGCGCCCTCCGCGTCGACCTCGGTGCCGAAGACCGCGTGGACGGCGACCGAGTGGCCGGTGACGACCGGGACGCGCACGCACGTGGCCGAGACCTTGAGGTCGGGCAGCCCGAGAATCTTGCGGGACTCGTTGCGCAGCTTGAGCTCCTCCGAGGACCATCCGGCCTCGCGGAGGGATCCTGCCCACGGTACGACATTCAACGCCAGCGGCGCGGGGAACGGACCGAGGTCGTCGCCCACGGCCCGGCGCACGTTGCCCGAGCGCGAGCCCAGGGTGCGATCGCCGCCGACGCGCTCGAGCTGGTCGAGCAGCGTGTCGACGCCGTCCTGGCCGGCGCCGGAGACGGCCTGGTAGGAGGCCAGGACGAGTTCCTTGAGCCCATATTCGCGGTGCAGCGGGGAGAGCGCCACGATCATCGTGAGCGTGGTGCAGTTCGCGTTGGCGATGATCCCCTTCGGGCGGTTGCGCACCTGCTCCGGGTTGATCTCGGGCACCACGAGCGGCACGTCCGGGTCCAGGCGGAAGGCGGCCGAGTTGTCCACCGCGATGGCGCCGCGCGCGACCGCGATCGGCGCCCACTCCGCGGCGACCTCGTCGGGCACGTCGAACATGGCCACGTCGACGCCGTCGAAGACCTCGGGCGTCAGCTCCTGGACGAGCAGTTCCTCGCCGCGCACGGTCAGCTTGCGGCCCGCCGAGCGCTTGGACGCGACCAGCCGGATCTCGCCCCACACGTTCTTGCGGGACGACAACAGCTCACACATCACGGAGCCGACGGCCCCGGTGGCCCCGACAACAGCCAGGCTCGGCAGACCGCCCATGAGGGACGAACCTACCTTCCTGTCCCCGCGTACACCACGGCTTCCTCGTCTCCGCCCAGCTCGAACGCGTCGTGAATCGCCCGGACGGCGACATCGAGGTCGGTGTCGCGGCACACGACCGAGACCCGGATCTCCGAGGTGGAGATCATCTCGATGTTCACGCCGGCCTCGGCCAGGGCCGCGAAGAGCTTGGCCGCGACGCCCGGGTTGGAGCGCATGCCGGCGCCGATGAGCGAGACCTTGCCGATGTGGTCGTCGAAGAGGACCGACTTGTAGTCCACGGTGGACTTGATCCGCTCGAGCGCGGCCTTGGCGGCGGCGCCGTCGGTCTTCGGCAGCGTGAAGGAGATGTCGGTGCGGCCGGTGCTCTCGGTCGACACGTTCTGCACGATCATGTCGATGTTGGTCTCCGCGGCCGCGACCGTCTGGAAGATCCGCGCGGCGACACCGGGCTGGTCGGGCACGCCGACGATGGTGATCTTCGCCTCGCTGCGATCGTGCGCGACGCCGGTGATGAGCGCTTGCTCCACGGAAAGGTCCTCCATCGATCCGGTGACCATGGTGCCGTTGGCGGTTGAGTACGAGGAACGCACGTGGATCGGCAGCGAGAACCGCCGCGCGTATTCCACGCTGCGCAGGTGCAGCACCTTGGCGCCGCACGCGGCCAGCTCGAGCATCTCCTCGTAGGTGATCTGCTTGATGTGCCGGGCGTTCTTGGCGACCCGCGGGTCGGCCGTGAAGATGCCGTCGACGTCGGTGTAGATCTCGCAGACGTCGGACTGCAGCGCGGCGGCGAGCGCCACCGCGGTGGTGTCGGAGCCGCCCCGGCCCAGCGTGGTGATGTCCTTGGTGTCCTGGGAGACGCCCTGGAAGCCGGCGACGATCGCGATCGCGCCCTCGTCCAGCGCGCTGCGCAGGCGGCCCGGGGTGACGTCGATGATGCGGGCCCGGCCGTGCGTCGACGTGGTGATCACGCCGGCCTGGCTGCCGGTGTAGGAGCGGGCCTCGTACCCCAGGTTGTTGATCGCCATCGCGAGCAGCGCCATGGAGATGCGCTCACCGGCGGTCAGCAGCATGTCGAGCTCGCGGCCGGCGGGGACCGGGCTCACCTGCGACGCGAGGTCGAGGAGCTCGTCGGTCGTGTCGCCCATGGCCGAGACGACCACGACGACCTCGTTGCCGGCCTTCCGCGTGTCGACGATGCGCTCGGCGACGCGCTTGATGCGCTCGGCGTTGGCGACGGAAGACCCGCCATACTTCTGCACAATCAGCGCCACCGCCGTCGAGCTCCTTTCCAGGGCAAGGTCAACACATGGTCAACGCAGCCGAGCGTACCGGGGTGGGATGCCCGCCGGGAGTGGCGTTCCACGATCCGGCCGCTCCGCCGGGCGAGAATACGCGGGTGCTTCCGCGACGGGTCGGCCATTATCCGATCACTGTGATGACCGGCACGGCGATGGCCGTGCTCACCGGCCTGCTCCTGTCGGGGTGCAGCTCCTCCGGCGGCCCGCCGTCGACCTCGACGACGACCCCGGCCGGCACCCCGCTGCCGGCCCAGCCGGACCCGCGCGGACTGCTCGCGGCGCGCGTGGCGGTGGCGAAGGACCAGCGGTACGTCGCCGCGTACACGCTCACCGTCCAGGGCAAGGCGCCCCGCTCGGTCCTGGTGTCGATCGCCTCCGACCGGACCTGGCGGGTCGACATCCAGGGCGGCGCGCTGGGCGGCACCGCGGACGTGGCCATCGCGAGCCGGCCCGAGGGGCAGTACCAGTGCCGGATCAACCCCGCCGGCAGCTGTGTGAAGGTCGCGGCGGCCGGCAAGAAGCTGTCCGCGGCGATCGATCCGCGGGTGCAGTACGTCTTCGTCAGCTGGCTCGACGTGCTGCTGGACCGGCAGATCCCGCTGTCGGTGGCGCCCGCCGAGCCGCTCGCGGGCACCTCGGCGCCGTGCTTCGCCGTCGAGCCGGGCGTGACCGCGATCGCACCCCCGATCGACCCCGGCACCTTCTGCTACAACGACAACGGCATCCTCACCGCGGCCAGGCTCCCGTTCGGCCAGTTGATGCTCACGGGCGAGGTGGTGGCCGCCCCGGCGACGATCTCGCTGCCCGGCCCGGTCGCCGACGGCGCGCCGCTGGGCACGTCGGCCCCGCCGCCCCCGCCCAGCGGCGTACCCAGTGGCGCGGCGTCGGCAAAGCCCGTAGGGTAGGCCTTGACATGTGGCAGACGCTTCTTCTTCGTCGCCGCGACGGGGCCCGACAGGCCGGCACCTCGTCGCGGGGATGACGCGCGCGTCCGCGCTCCTGCCGGTCTGACTTCCCAGACCTTTCCCGCGCATCGTGCGCGACGACCCAGGAGCATAGAAGCATGTCCGAGATCGCCCGTCAGACCACCAGCCGGATGCCCATCCACCGCTACCGGCCGTTCTCCGAACAGTTCCCGATCCCGCTGACCGACCGGCAATGGCCCGCGAACGAGGTCACGGTCGCGCCCCGGTGGTGTGCCGTGGACCTGCGCGACGGCAACCAGGCCCTGATCGACCCGATGTCGGTCGAGCGCAAGCGGCGCATGTTCAACCTGCTGGTCCGGATGGGGTACAAGGAGATCGAGGTCGGGTTCCCGGCCGCCTCGCAGACGGACTTCGACTTCGTACGCACGCTCATCGAGCAGGACCTGATCCCCGAGGACGTCACGATCCAGGTGCTGACCCAGTGCCGGGACAACCTGATCGAGCGCACCTTCCAGTCGCTGGTCGGCGCCCGCCGCGCGATCGTGCACTTCTACAACTCGACCTCGACGCTGCAGCGGCGGGTCGTGTTCGGCCTGGACCGGGCCGGGATCACCGACATCGCCACCACGGGCGCGCGGCTGTGCCAGAAGTACGCCGAGGCGATCACCCCGGACACCGAGATCTACTACGAGTACTCCCCCGAGTCCTACACCGGCACCGAGCTGGACTACGCGCTGGAGGTCTGCAGCGCGGTCATCGAGGTGCTGCAGCCGACGCCGGACCGCCCGCTGATCGTCAACCTGCCGGCGACGGTGGAGATGGCCACGCCCAACGTCTACGCCGACTCCATCGAGTGGATGTCGCGCAACCTGCCGCGCCGGGAGTCGGTCGTACTGTCCCTGCACCCGCACAACGACCGGGGCACCGCGGTCGCGGCCGCCGAGCTGGGCCTGCTGGCCGGCGCCGACCGGGTCGAGGGGTGCCTGTTCGGCAACGGCGAGCGGACGGGCAACGTCGACCTGGTGACGCTGGGGCTGAACCTGTTCTCGCAGGGCGTCGACCCGCAGGTGGACTTCTCGGACATCGACGAGATCAAGCGCACGGTGGAGTACTGCAACCAGCTGCCGGTCCACGAGCGCCACCCGTACGCGGGCGACCTGGTCTACACCGCATTCTCGGGCTCGCACCAGGACGCGATCAAGAAGGGCTTCGAGGCCCTCAACCGCGATGCGGCGGCCGCCGGGGTCGACGTCGACCAGTTCACGTGGGGCGTGCCCTACCTGCCGGTCGACCCGAAGGACCTGGGCCGCTCCTACGAGGCCGTCATCCGGGTCAACTCGCAGTCGGGCAAGGGCGGCGTCGCGTACGTCATGAAGTCCGAGCACCACCTGGACCTCCCGCGCCGGCTGCAGATCGAGTTCTCGGGCGTCGTACAGCGGCACACCGACGACGAGGGCGGCGAGGTCAACCCGCAGCAGATGTGGGACTTCTTCGCGGCCGAGTACTTCTCGGACCGGCGGTTCACGCTGACGTCGTACGAGGCCACCACCGTCGACGGCAAGGTCACCCTGGCGGCCGAGATCACCGTCGACGGGCAGACCCGCAGCGTGGAGGCGACCGGCAACGGGCCCATCGACGCGTTCGTGCACGCCCTGGGCGACGTCGGCGTCGACGTGCGGGTGCTGGACTACGCCGAGCACGCGCTGACGTCGGGCGAAGGGGCGCAGGCGGCGGCGTACGTCGAGTGCTCCGTCGACGGCCGGACGTACTGGGGCGTCGGCATCGACGCGAACATCGTGACGGCCTCGTTGCGCGCGGTGCTCAGCGCGGCCAACCGGGGCTGACAGTCGCCAATCGGACCCGCCCGTGGCGATCGACACGGGCGGGTCTCCAACACTTGTTCGCATTGATGCCGCACAGTAGGGGACGTGCGCCCCTCCACCAACGGCAAAGCCGTACTCATCGCTCTAGCGCTCGCCACGGTGCTCACCGGCGCCGGCAGCTGCGACGTCTCCTCCACCCCCGGCTCGGCCACGGGCTCCTCGGACACGGGCACGAACACCGGCACCGGCTCCGGCGGTGGTGGCGGGGGTGGCAACGCGAAGGCGTCGCTGGACGCGTTGACCGTCGCCACGGCCGCCTCGATGTCCGGCTACAGCCGCGAGAAGTTCACGCACTGGATCAGCCAGGGGAACGGCTGCGACACGCGCGACGTCGTACTGAAGCGTGACGGCAAGAACGTCAAGGCCACCGCCGACTGCAAGATCACGGCGGGCTCCTGGCACAGCCCGTACGACGAGAAGGACCTGACCGACCCGCAGGCCCTCGACATCGATCACATGGTGCCGCTCGCGGCCGCGTGGCGCTCCGGCGCCGCGAAGTGGACCGACGAGCAGCGCAAGGAATTCGCCAACGACCTGACCCGGCCGCAGCTGTTCGCGGTCAGTCTCCAGTCGAACCGGTCGAAGGGTGACCAGGACCCGTCGACGTGGAAGCCGCCGAACCACGCGTTCTGGTGCACGTACGCCACCGACTGGGTAACAGTGAAGACCTACTACAAGTTGTCCGTGACCACCGCGGAGAAGACCGCGCTCTCGGACATGCTGGCGACCTGCTGATGCGCTTTTGGAGGAACCGGATGTCGGAGACGACCCCACCCGCTTCGCCCCCGGCTGCCGACCCGGTTCCTCCACCGGCACAGGCCCCTGCGGATGCGCCGGCCGCCTCGGCTTCTCCGGAGGCGCCGGCTCCTTCGGACGCGCCGGCTGCCGCTCCGGAGGCGCCGGCCTCCTCGGATGCGCCGCGGACCGACATCATGGCCGGCCCGGGCGGGGTCATGACCGACGATGTCGGAGTCGTGACCGGGGAGCTGACCCTGCAGTCCGAGATCGGCGCCGACGGGGCCTTCGTCGTCAAGGTTCAATACAAAGACGCCGAGGAATGGTACTCAGTGACGGGCGCCAAGGGCACGCTGAAGGACCCGGCTGACTTGGCGGCCGTCCACGCCGTCGTCGCCGGGATCCTCAACCGCCCCGAGGGCTAGACGGCCCTCCGGCCCTCGAAGGCGCGGCCCAGGGTGATCTCGTCGGCGTACTCCAGGTCGCCGCCGACGGGCAGGCCGCTGGCCAGCCGGGTGACGTTGAGGCCCATCGGCTTGACCAGCAGAGCGAGGTACGTCGCCGTCGCCTCTCCCTCGGTGTTGGGGTCGGTCGCGAGGATGAGCTCCTTGCACGTGCCCTCGGCCAGGCGCGTCATCAGCTCGCGGATGCGCAGGTTGTCGGGGCCGACTCCCTCGAGCGGATTGATCGCCCCGCCGAGCACGTGGTAGCGCCCGCGGAACTCCCCCGTGCGCTCGATCGCCACGACGTCCTTGGGCTCCTCGACCACGCAGAAGACCTCGTCGCTGCGGCGCGGGTCGCGGCAGATCCGGCAGAGCTCGGCCTCGGCCACGTTGAAGCAGCGCGTGCAGAACCGCACGAGCTCCTTGACCCGCTGCAACGCCTGGGCGAGGCGCTTGACGTCCACGGGGTCGGCCGAGAGCACGTGGAACGCGATGCGCTGCGCGCTCTTCGGCCCGACCCCGGGCAGGCGACCGAGCTCGTCGATCAGATCCTGGATGGCGCCTTCGTACACGCCGGTCGCCCGTTAGAAGCCGGGCAGCCCGAGCCCGCCGCCCAGGCCCCCGAGCCCGGCGGTCAGCGGGCCCATCTTCTGCTCGGTCAGATCACGGGCGGCCTGGGCCGCGTTGTGCACCGCCGCGACGACGAGGTCCTCGAGGGTCTCGACGTCGTCCGGATCGACCGCCTTGGGGTCGATCTTCACGGACACGACCTCGCCGGTCCCCTTGACGGTCGCCGTGACGAGCCCGCCCCCGGCCGTCCCGGTGAGCTCGGCCTCGGCCAGCTCCGCCTGCGCGGCGACCATCTGCTGCTGCATCTTCTGGGCCTGCTTCATCATCTGCTGCAGGTTGGGCTGTCCACCGGGCCGCACAGAGCGCTCCTTCATGGTCGGATTCTTCAATCAAAGCTTAGGGCCTGCCGAGCGTCCGCTTCCGGGCCGACCCGCCAGCGGAAATTCCATTTGCCCACGTCGCTGGCCCCGGTCACGCTAGGTTGGTCTCCGCGAGCGAGGACACCCTGGGTGACAACAGTGGCACGGCGAGTGGCAGTTTCGCAGGTTGCGATATGGCACTTTGTGGTCTGGCGATCTGTGACGCAGCCGACTCATACTGTTTGACGAGGCTAAGGGGGGAACCGATGCCGACCGTCTTCTATCAAGGTCACGACATCGTCATCACTGATGATGTCTACGCGGTCTGGAAACCCGAGCCCCAGGTGTTCGACCTGGAGGCCCTCGAAGATCTGCGCGTCGAGCACGACGGTCATCCCGGACGAATGGTACTCCTCGTCGCGGGCGCACTGGTCACCGTGGGGGCGGCGGCCGCAATGACGCTCACTGACGGCGCCGGTCAATACGTCATCGCCGCGGCCGTCCTGTCCGTGCCTCCGCTCACGGGCCGCGCGATCCGCATTTTCACCCCGGTCGTGTGGTTCCTGCGCGCCAGCTACGCCGGGGCCGGCGTCACCCTGTTCACATCGAGCAATGCGATTACCTTGCTGCGCGTGCGACGAAGCCTGATGCGCGCCTTCGCGGCGAACGCGGCCAGCGTGGAGCGCCTCGACCGCACCGGCTACGCCGAGGCCTACAGGAGGCTGAACTCCCTGCTCTGACGGGCGGCCTCAGAACCTGCCCGCGGGACTCGTAGTCCCGCGGGCAACGCCCGTTGCCCGGTTTGCCGGATATATGCATTCATGGGCCAACCTCGCATACCGACGTGTCGTTGTGCAACGCGCTCCGTATGCTGAAGGTTCACGTCCTAGGGTTTGAGGAGGCCGACCCGATGGCCGAGAACAGTAATGCCCCCGAATGGCGCAGGTCCCGCTTCTGCGGCAACCAATCGTGCGTGGAAGTCGCATTCAGTGCTAATTCGGTTCTGATCCGGGATGGCAAGCATCCGGATGCGGCGCACCTGAAATTCAACCCCGACGACTGGCGGGCCTTCATCGCGATGCTGACGACCGGCAGGGCCTAGCCGCGGTCGAACTGGCCGGTCTTCACGCCGGCCACGAACGCCCGCCACGGGCCGGACTCGAAGGAGAGCACCGCCTCGCCGGGGTTCTTGCCGTCGCGAACGTGCACATCATTCGCGGTGGCGACCTCGACGCACGTCGTGTTGCCGCAGTAGGAGCTGCGGCGGAAGACGCGTGGCATGGCCGATTCGTGCATGGTTCACCTGGGTTTCTGACGGGGAGGCACTCGCCTCCGGTCGGGTCCTTCGGCGTCAGGCCGAAGATCCTTCATCGGCCGGCCAGAGGTCCGCGGTGGCGGGAGCTTTCGCGGCGGCGGCTATCCTGCGGGCCGATTCGACTTCCCCGATCGAGGCATCCCACATCCGATCCCAGCCCTCGCGGTGTCGCGCAATGCGGACGGAATCGTCGACGATTTCGTCGATGGTATAGCTCTCTCGGTACAACACAGCATGGCTGTTGTCCTCGCTCGACAAGTACAGCAGGTCGTATTGACCGAAAGGCGGATACGGACTCGAAAGCGGGTGGAGGCGCACGCTGAGCCAGCCTTCGGCAATGGCCGAACTGACCGCGGACAACGCCTCACCGAGCGCTTCGGCCCCGCCGTACCGGCGCAGCAGTACCGACTCGTCGAACAGTGCGAAAAGCTTGGGGCGCGGGGCGCGATCGCGCAGCGCCTTCCAACGCGCGGTCCGGATCTCGGCGCGCGTGCGAATCTCGTCATCGGTCAGGTCGCCCACGAAGCCGCTGGTCACGGCGAGGGCGTAGGCCTCGGTCTGCAGCCATCCGGGGATCGCCGCCGGCGCGAAGCTCCGTATCACGGTCGCCTCGGCCTCGAAGCTGATCAGTTGACGCAGGGCCGGCGTCAGCAGGTCCTGATAACGCCGGTCGTCCCACCACTGCCTCCGCTGCCGTTTGGACGACTTGGCGGCCTGGATCAGATCCTCGACGGTGTCGCGATCCTTGATGCCCAGATAGGACAGCAGCGGGCGAAGGTCGTTCGCGGAGATCGTGACCTCGCCGGACTCGATCCGCATCACCTTCGAGAGGGACCATTCCATGGCCTCGGCGACCTGAGATTGGGTGTCTCCCTTTTGGGAGCGGGCGTCCTTGATCGCCAGCCGAACCTTCCGGCGAGCAGCCGCGGGCGCGTCACCCGAACTCATCATGTCCCTCGTTGGACGTATGTCTACTAGCCATATCGCAAAGCGTGGTTCAGCCTACGCGCCTGGTCGAGGCGTATGGGTAAGACATGAAAAGAACCGAGTCGGCCATACCCCGCCTTGTCCGGAAATATGGTCGCTCGCTGGGATGACCTATCGGGCCGTGGCCTAGTGTAGGACCTGGCTGCCATACGGCAATCGGTGATATGGCAGATTCGCCGGATCGTTACCTACTGGACAGTTAGGTCACGGTCAGCTCACCGCACCGGTGCGGTCGCGCCATTCCAGCGCACGGATCAGGGCGCGGCGCACCTGGCCGAAGGTCTGCCGATCGGTGCTGTGGAACAGCCGCACGTCGTGCAGGCCGTAGCGGGCACGGATCTCCTGGGCCGGGCGGGAGCGGCCGGAGCGCGGGTGGTGCAGCACGTAGACGCCTTCGAGGAAGTCCAGGCGGTACTGCACGGGTGACGGGCGCAGGATCACGACGTGGTCGGTGGTCACGATCAGGTCGGGGCCTTGATAAAACATTCGCATTTCCCTTCCCCTCGGCCTTGCTCAAGGGGCCGGTCGTGCGGTATGGATGACATCAGGTATCGATGCTGCCGCTCCGCGTGACCGAAGTGGCGGCCGCAACGGAAAACAGCGCCCGGTGACCGCCGGGCGCTGTTGCGTTTTCCGCCACTCGCCCCCTCGTGGCTCTCCTTCGATGGTTGCATGGCTGCATACCTGTGCGCCAGCTCTCAATCTGCCATATCGCAGAGTGCCGAGAAGCCGGTTGCATAGCGCGCGCCCGGGTAGCCGGCGTCAGATCGGCAGCGGGTCGGTGCGGTACTCCAGGGCGCGGATCAGGGCCCTGCGCACGGCGCCGAATGTCGCCCGATCGGTGGTGTAGAAGAGGCGCACGTCGGTCGAGCCGAGGCGCGCGCGAATCTCGCGCCCCACCCGGAAGTCGGCCCCCCGACCGTGCTTCACGACATACGGCGCCACGATCCGTTCGAGCGGGAACCGCAGCTCCCGCGGGTGCAGGACGACCACGTGCGTGCTGGTGATCAGGATGTCCGAGCTCCGGTAGAACATCGCTGCCCCCTCCGACAGGTAATCAGATGGTCGCACGCGGTGTCACGCCGGAGAAGGCATCGACCTGCCACATCGCAGATGGCGACATGACGTTTGCCTGTCCGGCGGATGTCGTTCCGGGAGCCCGGCTTCGCCCGGTGACCGCACCAGGGCATGAGACGCTCGCCACACTCGGCTGTGCGCCATCTGCGGCCTTCGCGCCAGGAGCGACAACGCCAGGCCCCGATGAGCGGTAGCCCGGCGTTTCGCCTGGTAGAACCGGCGGAGGATACGAGATTCGAACTCGTGAGGGTTTTATCCCAACACGCTTTCCAAGCGTGCGCCCTAGGCCTCTAGGCGAATCCTCCGTGCGCCAGGATACCCATCGCTCGCCGGGTTCGCGCACCGGGTATTGTGGTCCGTAAGCCGCTCGTGCGGCGACACCTCATGAACCTCCCCAGGGCCGGAAGGCAGCAAGGATAAGTGAGCTCTGTCGGGTGCACGAGCGGTGTTTCATATCCGAGCCCGCCCGCGTGACGCCCCGCCGAAAGTGTCGGTGGTCGGGAGTACGGTGGTCCCGGCTCTAGTCGATCGGAGGACCGCTGGTGGCGCTCGCGCTCTACCGCAAGTACCGGCCTCGGACGTTCGCCGAGGTCATCGGCCAGGAGCACGTCACCGAGCCGCTGTCGCAGGCGCTGCGCTCCGGACGACTCAACCACGCCTACCTCTTCTCCGGCCCGCGCGGCTGCGGCAAGACGAGCAGCGCCCGCATCCTGGCCCGCTCCCTCAACTGCGAGCGCGGCCCGACCCCGGAGCCCTGCGGCGAGTGCCAGTCCTGCCGGGACCTCGCGCCCGACGGCTCCGGCTCGATCGACGTCATCGAGATCGACGCGGCCAGCCACGGCGGCGTCGACGACGCGCGCGACCTGCGCGAGCGGGCGTTCTTCGCCCCGGTGTCGAGCCGCTTCAAGGTCTACGTCATCGACGAGGCCCACATGGTGTCCTCGGCCGGCTTCAACGCGCTGCTCAAACTGGTCGAGGAGCCGCCGGACTACGTCAAGTTCGTCTTCGCGACCACCGAGCCGGAGAAGGTCCTCGGGACGATCAAGTCACGGACCCACCACTACCCCTTCCGGCTGATTCCCCCGGGCGTCCTGCGGCCCTACATCGAGCAGCTCACCGCCGCGGAGGGCGTGAAGGTCGAGCCCGCGGTCTTCCCGCTGGTCGTCCGCGCCGGCGCCGGCTCCGCCCGAGACACCCTGTCGGTGCTCGACCAGCTCATCGCGGGGGCGGGCGAGGACGGCGTCACCTACAACCGCGCGGTCGCCCTGCTCGGCGTCACCGACGTGGCCCTCATCGACGAGATGTGCGAGTCCCTGGCCGCCGACGACGGCCGCGGCGCCTACGGCGTCATCGACCGCGTGGTCGAGGCCGGCCACGACCCGCGCCGCTTCGCCTCCGACCTCCTCGAGCGCCTGCGCGACCTGATCGTCATGCAGCAGGTGCCCGACGCCGTCGACAAGGGCCTGCTGGACGCCCCGCACGACCAGCTCGACCGCATGGCCGCGCAGGCCTCCCAGCTCGGCCAGGCCACCCTCTCGCGCTTCGCCGACATCGTGCACAACGGCCTCACCGAGATGCGCGGCACCACGGCCCCGCGCCTGCTGCTCGAGCTCATCACCGCGCGCATGCTCCTGCCGGGCGCGGACGACTCGAGCTCGGCCCTCCTGCAGCGCCTGGAGCGCATGGAGCGCCGCCTCCAGGCCGGCGGTGTCCCCGCGGCTCCGGTCGCTCCCGCTCCCGCGCCCACCCCGGCCCCGGCCGATAGCGGGAACCGCGGCCTGGACTACATCCGCGACACTCGCTCGAACGCCGCCCCGCCCGCGGCGCCGACGCCACCCAGCACCTGGTCCGAGGCCGCACCCACGCCAGCGGCAGCACCAGCACCTTCACCCCCGGCCGCCGTTCCGCCCCCGCCCGCTCCGGCTGCTCCGGTGAACAGCGGCGGTGGAGGTATGGACGCCGAGGCGATCCGCCGAGTCTGGCCCGACCTGGTGGCCCTGGTGAACGACAAGAGCAAGAAGGCCGGCGCCATCATCCGCGAGGCAACGGTCCAGGACGTCGAGGGCACCACGCTGGTGCTCGGCTTCAAATACTCGACGCACGCCGACATGCTCAACGCCTCCCCGGACGTGTTGCTGAAGGCCCTGCAGGAGCTGCTCGGCGGCCGCTGGCAGGTGCGGTGCGAGGTGGGCGGCCAGCCGGGCGGCGGAGGCGGCGGCAACCGCCCCGCGCCCCCGAAGCCCACGCCCCAGCCCTCCGGCCCATCGGCCCCGACGTCCGGCCCGCCCTCGGGTCCGGCCGCCGGCCAGTCGTACGGCGCACCGCCCCAGCAGGCTCGGTCCCAGAGCGCCCCTCAGCCGGTCGGCGCCTCCCGTGCCGCGTCTCCCTCCGCTTCGGCCACTGCCTCTACCGCTACCGCCTCCTCGACCGCCTCCTCGACTGCCTCCTCGTCTGCGGACGAGGAGTGGCCGGTCGCCGCGGTCCCTGGCGGCGCGATGGCGAGCGCTCCCGCCCCGGCGGAGGACTGGCCGACTCCGGCGACCCCACCGGCGCCTATCACCGTCTCCCAGCCGCCGGCCGTCGCCGCTCGGCCGCCGAGCACCGCGCCAGCCCACTCTTCCGTGTCGGCACCCCCCGTGACCGCGGCCCCTCCCGTCATCGCGGCCCCTCCCATGGCGCCCGCCGCGTCCAGTTCGTCCGTATATGCCGGAAACGCCGCCCCAAATCCGGCCGCATCCGTCTCCAGCGGGCACACGGCGACGACGGGCGGCCCCAACACCGCCGCTCCCACCCGCCCGCGGCAGGGCGGCTCCAGCGCCCTGGAGAAGGCCCGCGAGGCCGCTAGCCGGGCCGCGGCGTCCGCGGCCGGCAGCACCCGACGCCCCAACGCCGGGCCAGCACCGGCGGCCGGCGGCCAGCCAGCGGGGCGCGGCGGCAACTCGGCCTGGGACGGCACGGCCGCGGACGAGCCTCCGTTCGATCCCGAGTACGACTCACCGGTTTCCGACCCGCGCTTCCCTGGCCTGGACCCGGGCGACGAACTGCTCGATGACGCGTCGGAGGTGCGGGAGACGAGCGAGGAGGCGGCTGTTCGGCTGCTGATGGAGACGTTCGGCGCCGAGAAGATCACCGAGGTCAGCAGCTAGCCGCACGCCGCTGAACCACACCCGCCGGGCCCGCTCGCGCAACTCGGCGACCGCAGGGCTTCGGCCGGACCTCGTGTCGTGCGACGTCCGAGCCTTGGCGGACTTCGGCTCAGGTCCGCGAGTCCACGCCACCGCTGCCGCGCGTCACGCTCACCAGTCCACTACGCCGGGCCGCGACGACTCGTCCTCGCCAGCTTCGCCGAAGTTCCACTTAACTGGGACATAAATTGCAAGTAAGCGTAGTGAAGCGCCGAGCCTCCTGCCGCTCTTCCGCTCGCAGCACCAGGCCGAGTTGCTGACCTGGTTGTATCTCCACCCGCCGACGAGTGCGACCTCAGGCTTCCGGATTCTGCGGTACCGGCCGATAGCGAGCGGTCCGCGATCGTGGCTGGCCAGTCATCTCCACCAGACCCCGGTCCCGGAGCACTTTCAAGGCGCGAAAGACCTGGTGCGGCTTCAAGCCGGTGCGCTCCTCGATCTCGCTCCGAGACGAACCCTCGGCGGAGAGCACGCCAATCACCCGAGCCGAGTGGCGGGTCAGGTCGTCGTCCGTCTTCGATGGCCCGCCAGGCTGGTCCGGCCGAAGCGGATCGTTCAACGGGAGGCGATACGTTGCCGTTCCCCGCGTTCCCTCCTGTTCGACCAGACCCCGTTCGACAAGGTCCCGCAGTTCGCGAGTGACCGTCCGGCTGTCCTGCATGCCAGTGGACGCTCGATAGGCGCTGTTCGTCATCACGACGCCGTTGCGCATCATCACCAAGGCGCTCATTTGCGACCTCGACAGCGGCCGGTTGTCGAGGGACTGCAGCCATTCGAGCGCTTCCTGGTCGAGCAGTGTGTGATTCGGGAACTCCGCGGTGAACGATGAGACCGAGTCGGTGAAATGCGGCGGCTCCATGCCGGCTTCGGTGAGCGCGATCCGGATCCGGGTGATTCCACTCCCGCGGTTCTCACACACCATATGACCATCGAAGTACGGCGTGTCTTCCAGGATCTTGAGCAGGGCCTTGTTCCGTGATGACGTGACGCCGGTAATGCCCAGCGCGCCGACGTCGACCGGCCCGTAGAGCCCGCCGGGGTTACGGATCACCAGCCGATCCGGGTACATCTCGACCTGGACCTGCATGCCGCGCGCGAAGTCTGAGTAGTCTCGGTGAACCAGCGCGTTGACCAATGCCTCGCGCAGGACCTCTTCTGGGTACTCCCACTCGTCGATGCGGAAGATGCCCGAAACGATGCTACGTCGCTTCATGTTGCGCTTCAGGATGCGCACGCACTCGTTCACGATGAACGGGATCGAACCATCCACGGACCGGTTCTCGGTGAACCGTTCACCGGCCGGGCCCAGCACGCCGGGTTCGCTGGTGGGGTAGGCAACGAAGGTGAGGTTGAGCTGCGGCTCGAAGGTCTGCGGATAGATGCCGAACGTCAGCAGGCCGGCCAGTGTCGGCACGAGCCTGTCCTCGTGGACGGTCAGGACGTTGAGCATCGCCAGGGCGTGTTCGTCGTCAATCTTTCGAAAGATCTCGCCTCTGGTCTCTCGAATCCGGTGGAGGAATCGACCGAGTGCCTCCTGGTCCAGGTCTGCAACGCTGGCATCGGGCATGGCCCGGACGTCGTGCTTCTGCTCGGTACGGTTTGCGAGCAGCACGGCAACCTCGTAGTCGGTGAGCCGCCGGTCTCCGTCGCCGACCCGAATCCGCGACCCGGCCCAGGGCCCAAGGCTTCTCTTGTGGCACGGGCGCTGATCGCGTGGTGTCGGTGGGACTGAGCAGGCAACGACGTTCTTGCCGTCGATGGCGACCGTGAAGATCTCTGCCCGGACGGCCGGCTCCATCTCCGCGCATACCGCGCCGATCTGGCTCTCCATCGCACCGGCATCAGTGACACCCACCGCGGCGAAGCCGGATCGTTCATCGACACCCAGCAGGATGCAGCCACCCTGGGCATTGGCGAACGCGCTGATCGTCTCCCAGAGCGTGGCCGGTAGCCCTCCCTGCGAGCGCTTGACCTCGCAGAGGAAGTGATCGTTGCCGAGCTGCTGCAACTCGGCGAGCAGGGCAGGAACATCCGCCGGGATCATGCGTGCTCCCTCTCGGGCCTGTGCGACATGCTGTAGTACAGGGCTGTGTTCTGTACTACAGCATGCCAGATTCCCTGTAGTACAGCGCGCTACTTGTAGTACAGCGCCTGTCGATCAAGGTGCAGGAGAGGGATCAGTGAGGCTGCCAGGGACGCGCAGACCACCCGCACGGCACCGAGACGAATTGCGACTGAAATGCCGAACGCCCGGTCCACTCCGAGAGGAGCGCCGGGCGTTCTCGCTGGCCATACTGCGGTGGCGCGGGGATTCGAACCCCGGGAGGGCTTGCACCCTCACACGCTTTCGAGGCGTGCTCCTTAGGCCACTCGGACACGCCACCGCCGATGAGGTTACCTGACTCCCCGGGGCCATCCGCGCGGGGGCTCGCCGTTTGGCAGGATCACCCCTATGAGCACGCATATCGGCGCCGAGCCGGGTCAGATTGCCGAGCGAGTCCTCATGCCTGGGGACCCGCTGCGAGCCAAGTGGATCGCCGAAACGTACCTCAAGGATGCCCGCTGCTACTCGACCGTGCGGAACATGCTCGGGTTCACCGGGACGTACGAGGGCGTCGAGGTCTCCGTGCAGGGGTCCGGCATGGGCATGCCTTCGGCGAGCATCTACGCGCATGAGCTGATCAACGACTACGGGGTCAAGGCGTTGATCCGGGTCGGCAGCTGCGGGGCGATCCGCGATGAGCTCAAGCTTCGCGACGTCGTGGCCGCCATCGGGTCCAGCACCGACTCCAACATGAACCGCGCGCGGTTCGACGGGCTCATCGACTATGCGCCCGTCGCCGACTTCGGGCTGTTGCGCACGGCCGTCGACGTCGCCGCGGAGCAGGGGGTCTCCATGCGCGTCGGGCCGATCCTCGCCGCCGACGCGTTCTACACCGATCGGCCCGACCTCTACGACCGCCTCGCCGACTACGGGGTGCTCGCGGTGGAGATGGAGTCCGCGGCGCTCTACACGATCGCGGCCCGCTACAACGCCCGCGCGCTCACGCTGCTCACGGTCTCGGATCACATCAAGACCGGGGAGCGCACCACGGCACAGGAGCGCGAGCAGACGTTCTCGCAGATGGTCGAGATCGCGCTCAAGACGATCATCCAGTAAAAGCGGGCATAATGTATAAATCCGATATGTCGCGGCGCGAAGCGCCCGACATATCGGATCTACACCAGGCCGCCGGGGAAGGGCACGCCAGGACCCGATCCGCGTCAAGCCGTCAGGCCGGCCGTCGTAGAAAGACAGGCGAGGGGCTTATCAGGCCGCCAGCGCCGCCGTCGGAGACAGGCGAGCGGCTCGCATCGCCGGATAGAGTCCCGCCACAGCCCCGATCACCAGCGTGGCCAGGAAGCCGCCGACCAACGACCAAAGCGGCAGCACCGCCGGCCACGAGCGCCACGCGGCGTACGACTCCGTCACCAGCAGGCCCAGCAGCACCCCGAAGAAGCCGCCCAGGCCGGCCAGGAGCAGGGACTCCGCCAGGAACTGGGCTCGAATGTCCCGCCGCCGGGCGCCCAGGGCGCGCCGCAGGCCGATCTCCGGCCGGCGTTCCAGCACCGAGATGACCATCGTGTTCGCGACCCCCACGCCGCCGACCAGCAGGGCCACCGCGCCCAGGCCCAGGAGGAGGCCGGTGTACGCCTGGTCCGTCGCGGCCTTCGCCGCCAGCGCGTCCGAGGGGCGGGAGACCTGCACCTCGTTCGGCGCCGCGGGGTTGGCGGTCGCGGCCAGCACGTCGGCCACGGACGATACGGCATCGTCGCGCGAGCGGCTGTAGATGGTCGTCGCGTAGCCGTCGAAGCCGAGCACCGACGTGGCCACGGGCCAGCCGACGAGGGCGGCGGAGTCCAGCTCGGGCGCCAGCGGTACCGGATCCAGGATGCCCACCACCGTGAACCAATGCCCGCCGAGCCAGACGTTCAGGCCCAGGCCGTCGGTCAGGCCCAGGATCTCGGCCGCCCGCGAGCCCAGGACCACGGTGGGGTAGGTCGGCGCCGCCAGCCAGGTGCCGGCGTGGACGGTCGCGCCGACCGTGCCCGGCAGCGTCGTGCGCGCCGCGAGGACCGCGATGCCGCCGGACTCCGCCGAGGGGATGCGGTCGGTGCGGTACACGTGCGCCGACGTGACCCGCCCGGTCGCCGACACCGTGGTGACGGGGCCGATGCGCGCGACCATGGCCTCGGCCTCCTCGGGCAGGTGGGAGGCGTCGCCGAAGAACGACTTGCCGGGGCCGACGGTGAGCAGGTTGGTGCCGAGCGCGGCCAGGCGGCGGTCGACCTCGGCGCGGCTGGAGGTCGAGATGCCCACGACCGCGACCATCGCGGCGATGCCGATCGCGATCCCGAGCGCGGAGAGCACGACCCGCAGCGGCCGCGTCCGCAGCCCCGCGGAGCCGAGGCGCAGAATGTCCGTAAATTTCATGACAGACGACCGTCCAGCAGCGAGATCTGCCGGGGCAGCGACGAAGCGATGTCACGGTCGTGCGTGATCACCACGACCGTCGTCCCCGATGCGCACAGCGAGCGCAGCAGGGCCATGACCTGGGCACCGGCCGCGCTGTCCAGGTTGCCCGTGGGCTCGTCGGCCAGCAGGAGCGGCGGCGAGCCGATCACCGCCCGCGCGATCGCCACCCGCTGCCGCTCGCCGCCCGAGAGCTCGTGCGGGCGGTGGGCGAGGCGGTGCCCGAGGCCCACGCGCTCCAGGGCCGCGGCCGCCCGGCGCCGGCGGGAGGGGAGGGCCACGCCGGCATAGAGCAGCCCGTCGGCCACGTTGTCCAGCGCCGACCTGCCCGGCGCGAGGTGGAACTGCTGGAAGACGAACCCGATGGTCGTGGCGCGCAGCCGGGACAGGCCGGCGTCGGAGAGCGCGGACACGTCCCGGCCGTCGATGCGCACGGTGCCGCTCGTCGGCACGTCCAGCGCGCCGATGAGGTGCAGCAGCGTCGACTTGCCCGAGCCCGACGGGCCGACGATGGCGACCAGCGCGCCCGCCTCGACGCGCAGCGAGACGTCGTCGAGGGCGACGACGCCGCCCGGATACACCTTCCGGACCGACTCGAGCGCGATCATCCGGCGACTCCGACCGTCAGGCCCGCGGTCAGGCCGGGGCCGGAGACCTCGACGCGCCCGGAGGCGAAGAGGCCGGTCCGCACCGCCACGATGCGAGTCGTACCGCCATCGACGACCTGCAGCCCGTAGCCGCCCTCGGCCAGCGCCACCAGCGCGCCGACCGGCACGATGAGGACGTCCGGGCGCTGCTGCGACACCAGGGTCACGGTCACCGGCGCCGCGTCGTAGGTGCCCAGTTTCTCCTGGTCGGCGACGGTCACGGTCACGTCCACGGTCATCTTGGTCTGGTTGTTCTGCACGGATGCCGTGGCCACCGCCCCGATCGCGGTGATCTTCCCCGGCACCTCGCGGTCGTCCGGCAGCTTCACCGTGGCGTCGGCCCCGACGGCCGCGAGGCGCTGCTCGGTCACGTCGAGCTGGACGATGACCAGCCGGGTCGAGCCCGTCCACTGCAGGATCGGGCCGGCCGCGTTGTCGCCGAGGTGCGCCTTGACCTCGCCCACGCGCACGGCGTCGGGCGCGACGACGATCCGGCCGAGCTCGACCGTCCCCGTCTCCGGCAGCCCGAGGTCCGACTGCCAGTCGCGCACGGCGTCGGCGGTGGCGCCGGTGAACGAGTCGTCGGCGGTGAAGCCCTTGTACCCGAGCGCGGCCAGGTTGGCCTCGAATGCGCGCACGTCCTCGCCCTCATCGCCCGGCTTCAGCGCGCGGTAGAAGGGCGCCGCGGCGTAGAACAGCACGACGGGGCGGCCGTCGGCGCGGTACAACACCTCGTTGCGCCGCACCGTGGACCCCTCGGCCGGCAGCCCCGTGACGATGCCGGGCAGGCGGCCGTTGACCGTCACCGGATCGCCGAAGCCGAGTGTGCCGTCCACGGTCTCGGTCGCGGTGAGCGTGCCCTTGGTGATGGTGGCGGTCTTCACGGCCGGCGCCGCGCTCGTCGCGGGAGCCGGACGGTTGAAGCCGACGTACGCCACCACCCCCGCCACGACGAGCACGGGCACGAGCCACACCAGACGTTTCACCGCCCCACCACCGACTTGCAGGCCTCGGCCGCGGCCTTGAAGGTGGGCGAGTTGAAGTCCAGGCCGCTGTTGAGGATCGCGGAGACGCCCGTGTTCGGGTCCGGGTCCGGCATGTCGACCCCGTGCTCGCGCATGCACTTGGCGAAGGCCCGCGCCTGCTCCAGCTGCTGCGGCGAGAGGTTCTCGAGGGTCCCGCCGTTGGGCAGGTACCGCTGGCAGGCCGAAGCCGCCGACACCGCCTTGTTCCGGTCGCCGCCGGTGGCGTTCGGGTCGAACTGGATGTTCCCGTCGGGGCCGGGATCGGGCACGTCGACCCCGTGCTCGCGCATGCACTTCGCGAACTGACGGTTGGCCTCGGCCTTGTCGACCGCGGCCGAGGCCGAGGGCTTCGCGGTGCCCTGGTCGGCCGAGGCCACCGACGGGCCGGACGGCTTCGACGAGCAGCCGAACAGCAGCAGGCAGGAGAGCAGAACCAGCAGCTTCTTCATGCGGCCCAGTCAAGGCGCGCGGCCGTAAGCGGGGCGTCAGCACCGGCGCTTATCCCCGCCTTACGGCCGCGGCGGGCACGATGAGGGCATGCGAGTGCTGGTGGTCGAGGACGAGCAGCTGCTGGCCGACGCCGTCGCCGAGGGCCTGCGCCGGGAGTCGTTCGCGGTCGACGTCGCCTACGACGGCTCGGGGGCCCTGGAACGGCTGGGCGTCAACGAGTACGACATCGTGGTCCTGGACCGGGACCTGCCCGGCGTCGACGGCGACGAGGTCTGCCGCCAGGTCAGCGCGCGGCTGCCCGACACCCGCATCCTCATGCTCACCGCGGCCTCGGCCGTGGCCGAGCGGGTCGCCGGGCTGTCCCTCGGCGCCGACGACTACCTGGGCAAGCCCTTCGCGTTCACCGAGCTGGTGGCCCGGGTCCGGGCCCTGAGCCGGCGCGCCCGCGCGGCCGCCCCGCCGGTGCTGGAGCGCGGCGACCTGCGCCTGGACCCGAACCGGCGCGAGGTGTTCCGCGACGGGCACTACGTGGGGCTGACCCGCAAGGAGTTCGCGGTGCTGGAGGAGCTGCTGCGGGCCGGGGGCGCCGTCGTCTCGGCCGAGCAGCTGCTGGAGCGGGCCTGGGACGAGCACATCGACCCGTTCACCAACGTGCTGCGGGTGACCGTGATGACGCTGCGCCGCAAGCTGGGCGATCCGCCCGTGATCGAGACCGTCGCCGGAGTGGGGTACCAGATCCCGTGAAGCACCTGCGCATCCGCGTCCGCCTGACCGCCCTGTTCGGCGCGCTGTTCCTGGCCGGGGGCGTGCTGCTGCTCGGCGTGACGTACCTGCTGGTCCAGCAGAACATCCACCAGCGCAACTCGAACGTCAAGCTCGACGACCTGCCGCCCGAGGTGCGCCAGACCCTCGGGGTCGACCAGCGGCGCTTCCTCGACCTCGTGCGGCAGCTGCAGGCCCGCCAGGACCAGGTCGAGCAGGCCACCCTCGACGCGCTCGTCACCCAGGGGTCGATCGCGCTCGGCCTGGTGACCGTGATCGGGGTCGGCTTCGGCTGGCTCGTCGCGGAGCGGGCGCTGCGGCCGGTCGAGCGGATCACCGAGACGGCCCGGCGGGTGGCCGGCGGCAACCTGCACGAGCGGATCGCGATGAGCGGGCCGCGGGACGAGATCAAGGAGCTCGCGGACACCGTCGACTCGATGCTGGAGCGGCTCGACCAGGCCTTCGACGGGCAGCGCCGGTTCGCCGCCAACGCCTCCCACGAGCTGCGCACGCCGATCGCCATCAACCGCACGCTCATCGAGGTGGCGCTCGGCCGGCCGGACCCGCCGCCGGAGGTGGTGCAGCTGGGCGAGACGCTGCTGGCCGTGAACGCGCGGCACGAGCGGCTCATCGACGGGCTGCTCACGCTCGTCGCGTCCGACCAGCCGCTGACCGTGCACGAGCGGGTCGACCTGGCCTCGGTGGCGCGGCACGTGGTTTCCGGCCAGGTGGTTTCGGGCCAGGTGGTTTCAGGCCAGGAGGTCTCGGCCGAGCTCGAGCCGGCGGTCGTCGTCGGCGATCCGGTGCTGCTGGAGCGGGTCGTACAGAACCTGGTGGACAACGCGCTGGCGTACAACGTGCCGGAAGGGAAGGTCTGGGTGACGACCACGCGGGCCGGGGACCGGGCGCGGCTCGTCGTGGAGAACACGGGGCCCGTCATCCCTCCGTACGAGATCCCGAGCCTCTTCGAGCCCTTCCGGAGACTGCGGTCGCGGACCGGCTCGGCCCGCGGCACCGGGCTGGGGCTGTCGATCGTCCGCTCGGTGGCGGTCGCGCACGGCGGGACGGCCGAGGCCGAGCCACGCGACGGCGGCGGGCTACGCGTGACGGTGACCCTGCCCACATAAAACAATCCGATCGGTCGCACTTTTTGTTGGTACCGTCTGAGCATGACTGACGGCCGACTGGCGCGCGGCGAGCGTTCCCGCACCGCCGCCCTCGACGCCGCGGTCGTGCTGGCCACCGAGTCCGGCCTCGAGGGGCTGTCGTTCAACCAGCTCGCCGAGCGCCTCGGGGTGAGCAAGTCCGGCCTCTTCGCGCACTGGCGCACCAAGGAGGAGCTGCAGCTCGCCGCGGTCGACCACGCCGAGGCGCGCTTCACCGAGCGCGTCGTGCGCCCGGCCCTGCACCGGCCGCGGGGCGTGCGCCGGCTGTGGGCGCTGCACGAGCACCGGCTCGCCGACATCTCCTCGGGCGACCTGCCCGGCGGGTGCTTCTTCGGCCTCGCCCAGTTCGAGTTCGTGGCGCGGCCCGGCCCCGTGCAGGCGCGGCTCGCCGCGGCCCTGGAGCGCTGGCACGCGCTGCTCGAGCGGCTCATCGCCGAGGCCGTCGAGCTGGGCGAGCTCGACCCCGGCACCGACCCGCAGCAGCTGTCCTTCGAGCTCAACGCGCACGGCACGGCGGCCGTGTACGAGTCACGGCTGCGGCCCGCGAGCAACGTCTACGAACACGCGCGCGCCGCCGCCCTCGACCGGCTGCGCGGCCTGAGCCCTCAACCTCACCTTCTGGAGGCGTGATGTCCGGTCATGTGTCTGGGCACGTGGAGCCGTTCACGGTGCACTTCGACGACCTCGACCCGATGGGGATCGTGCACAACGCGCGGTACGCGGTCTTCCTGGAGCGCGCGCTGTCGCAGTGGTGGGGCGAGCGCGGGGTCTCGTTCGCGGGCGGGCGGCCCTCGACCCCCGATGCCGTGCACGCCGTCGCCGAGTACTCGATCGCCTACCGGGCCCCGGTCCGCGGCACGGGCGAGATCGGCGTGCACTTCTGGATCGAGTCGCTCGGGGAGAGCAGCGCGGTGTACCGCTTCCGCATCCTCTCCGCCGACGGCGCCACGGTCCACGCGGAGGGCCGGCGGGTCAACGTGAAGCTCGACCCGGGCACGCTGCGCCCGGCCCCGTGGACCGAGGCGGCCCGGGCAGCGGCGCGGCCGCTACTCCAAGCGATGGTCCCTGAAGAACTCGCGCAGCAGCGCTGAGGCCTCCTCCGGCAGCACCCCGGCGATCACCTCGGGGCGGTGGGTGAGCCGCCGGTCGCGCATGACGTCCCACAGCGAGCCGACCGCGCCCGTCTTGGGCTCCCAGGCGCCGAACACGACCCGCCCGACGCGGGCGAGCACGATCGCGCCCGCGCACATCGTGCACGGCTCGACGGTGACGACGAGCGTGCAGTCCTCGAGCCGCCAGCCGTCGGCCTTGACCGACCGGCGCAGCACCAGCATCTCGGCGTGCGCGGTCGGGTCGCCGGTCAGCTCGCGCTCGTTGTGCGCGGCGGCGAGCTCGGCACCGTCCGGCCCGAGTAGCACCGCCCCGATGGGAACGTCGGCCCCCGCGCCGGCCGCGACCTCCAGCGCGCGACGCATGGCCGACTCCCACCGGCGGATCACGCCTCGCGCAGCTCCTCGATCTCGTCCCCGGCGCCGACGGCCTGGCAGATCTCCGCCGTGATGTCGGCCGGGAGCATGCCCTCCTGGGCGCACAGCTCCAGCAGCCGCCCGCCGGACACGCCGAGGTCGGCCAGGAGCTCGGGGTCGCCGACGGGCTCGACGTCGGGCTCGGCCGAGGGCCGGTCCTCGTCCTCGTCTTCGTCCTCGTCCGGCTCGTCGGCCTCGGCGATCTCGGGCAGCTGCTCCTCGATGTCGCCGAGCAGGATCGCGCCCAGCCGCGAATCCTCGGCGAACACCTGGTCGGAGCCGAAGACCCGCAGATCCTCACCCTCGTCGAGGCGCAGGATCGCAAGGTAGGCGTCGTCGGACTCGACGAACAGCAGCGAGACGGACGCCTCCGGATCGGCGTCACGCAGACGATCGGTGATCTCTTCGATGTCGGCGACGCCGCTGAGGTCGAGCTCGGCTGCGGCCCAGCCCTCAGCGCCTCGCGTGACAGCGGCAGCGAAGTGCGACACGGTCCCCCCGGTCGGTGCTCGTCGGTACGCGTGAACACTATTCGAGCGGGTTGCGCCTCGCTGGCAAAGGGCCCCCGAGTTCGTCTCGGCGAGTCGTCCTCTTCTTGCGCCCGAGCGGGTGAACGCGAACGGGTCCGAAGGGCCGAGCAAGCGCCCAGCGAGGACTCCGGAGGGCTCAGCCGGCGATGCGGCGCCGGTTGGCGATGAGCTCGCGCAGGCGGTCGGCGCGCATCCGGCGGGGAGGGAGCCGCTCGCGGAGCGCCTTGGCGTCCGCGAGCTCGACCAGCAGCGCGAGCCGCCGGCGTCGCCGCTCGGGGTCGAGCCGCTGCAGCCTCAAAGCCATGTCGCTGAGCGTGATCCTCGCCGGAACGCTCGTCAAGAGAGCGTTTTTCACCACAACAGCCAGTCGCCGCCCGCTAGACGGTAGGCGACGAGAATGCCCGCGATCGCCAGCGCGACACCGCTCGCGGCGGCCACCCCCACCGCCACGCCCCGGTCGCCGAAGCGGGCCAGAATCGCGGCCGCGCCCCAGGCGAGGAAGCCGGCGACGATGGACGTCCACACGTAGGCGCGGGCCGAGGAGTTCATGAGCAGCCCGAACAGCAGCATCCAGGCCGCGCCCGCGGCGCCGCCCAGCGCGACCATCTGGCCGCGGACCGGCAGCGGCTCCCGATAGCTCGGCCG
Source organism: Dactylosporangium thailandense (assembly GCF_059739745.1). Taxonomy (NCBI): domain Bacteria; kingdom Bacillati; phylum Actinomycetota; class Actinomycetes; order Micromonosporales; family Micromonosporaceae; genus Dactylosporangium; species Dactylosporangium thailandense. The sequence goes on along the minus strand of NZ_AP029195.1, from coordinate 10,383,385 downwards.
GGGCTGGCTGACCCGGAACACGGGCGGCTTCAGCGCGCCCTGCCACGCCCCGTAGGCCGCGGCGGGGGTCGGGGGCCGGGAGGCGGGCGGCTGCGCGCTCAGGCGCGGCGGAGGCCCCACGACCGGCGGCCCCATGGCACCCGGCCAGGGGCCGGGCGGGGCGGTCGCCGCGGCGGGACCGCCCGGCTCCTTCCACTGCGACTCGCTCACTGCCACGTCTTGCAGCTTAGCCCGGTGCGTCAGCCGAAGACCGCGAGCCGTTTCCAGCTCGCCCCGGCCACCATCGTGAACTCGCCGCCGGCGACCACCTGGCGCAGCGGTTCGGCAGCGGTCAGCGCGCGCACCCCGACGACGCCGTTGGCCTGCGGCGCCCAGTCCAGCAGGCGGCCGGAGCCGTCGACCGCGGCGAGCTTGACCCGGCTGAGCGAGCCGTCGGTGCAGGCACCCTGGCTGCCGTTCCGGGCGGTCTTGCAGGCGCGGTCGAAGTGGCCGCCGACGTACGCCACGTCGCCGAGCGCCGCCACGGCCTGCACGTCGCCGTCGAAGACCCGCAGCCAGCGTTGTCGTCCGTCAGGCGCGTAGGCCGCGGCCCGGCCGCCCTGCCCGCCCATGCCGGCGTAGACGGTGCCGTCGGCGCCGACGGCCACGGAGTGCACGACGGCCTCGGGGCGCGGCTGGAAGCCCTTGTCGAGCGCGCCGGTCACGGGGTCGACGGCGGTGAGGCGCAGCGAGTTCGAGACGTTGCCGGTCTTGTGGAAGGAGCCGCCGAGGTACACCCGGCCCTTCCCGGCCGCGATCGACTCCACGGCGTCGTCGGTCGTGGGGGTCCACCTGGCGTCCAGCGCGCCCGTGGCCGTGTCGAACGCCGCGAGGTTGGCGCGCCGGGAGGAGTCGATCTGGGTGAAGCGGCCGCCGACGTACAGCCGGCTGCCCTGCACCGCGAGGGTCACCGGCGAACCGGCGATCGCGTGGCTGAACGCATCCACGGCGCCCGAGCTCGCGTCCAGCTTCGCGAGCGAGTCCCGCTTGGCGCCGGAGATGCGTGAGAAGTCGCCCGCCACGTACACAGCGTGACCATCGGTGGCCAGGGCGCGCACGGTGTCGTCCGCGTTCGGGGCCCAGTTCAGCAGCGCTCCGGTGCGCGCGTTGAAGGCCGCCAGGCGGGACCGGGCGACGCTGCGGCCGCCCACGATCGCGTTGCCGAAGGAGCCGCCCACGTAGACGGTTTCACCCAGGTAGGCGGTGGTGTAGACGGTGCCGTCGAACTGCGGGGAGACTCGCGGGCTCCGCTCGACCCCGGCCGCGCTCGCGATGCCGCCGGTGAGCACGGCGACGGCCGCGACGGCAGCCGCCACAAAAGGGATAAGTCGCATGGAAGCACGGTAACGGGATGTAATCGCGCAAACGTGAACGAATACGGCCGCATAAGGCGTTCGGCGGCCGTCCCGAGCCGAACGGGTGACCGGTGGGTGTGCGACAGTTCCGCAGTGCGTGTTGCGACGTTGAACGTGGCGGTGATCGGCCTCGGGCTGATCGGCGGGTCGGTCCTGCGGGCGCTCGCGGTGCACGGGCACCGGGTGAGCGGCTACGACGCGGACCCGGCGACCAGGGCGACCGCGCGCACGGCCGCGGCTCAGGCCCCGGCCAACGCGCGCTGGCACGTGACCGGCTCGATCGCCGATGCCGTGCGCGACGCCGAGCTGGCCGTCGTCGCGGTGCCGCTGCCGGCCGTGGGGGCGGTCTTCGACGAGCTCGCGTCGCTCGGATACGTCGGCGTCGTCACCGACGTCACCTCGGTGAAGGGCCCGGTGCGGGACCTGGCCGCCGACCGCCTGCGCACCGGCGGGCAGGCGCTGGCCACGTTCATCGGCGGGCACCCGATGGCCGGCCGCGAGACGTCCGGCTTCACCGCCGCCGATCCGCGCCTGTTCAACGGCTGCGCCTGGGTGCTGTGCCTGACCGAGGACGGCGCCGGCCTGCGCGACTGGGTCGACCTGGCCGCGCTCGTCACGGGCCTCGGGGCCCGGGTCGTGCCGGCCACCGCGGACGAGCACGACGCCGCCACGGCCGCGATCTCGCACGTGCCGCACCTCGTCGCGGCCGCGGTCGCCGCGCTCATCTCCAACGATCCGCTCGCCGGGACGCTCGGGGCGGGCTCCTTCCGCGACGGCACCCGCGTCGCCGCCTCCCGCCCGGAGCTCACCGCGGCGATGTGCGGGGGCAACGCGCCCGCCGTCGGCCGGACGCTCGACGCGGTGCTGGCCGACCTGGCCGCCGCCCGCGCCGCGCTGGACGGGTCCGACCCGATCGGCGCGCTGACCCCCTGGCTCACCCCCGGCCACACCGCGCGCGTGGCCTGGCCGCCGGAGCCGGGCGAGTCCGCCGACCTGCCCGCGCGCGCGGACGTGCTGCTGCGCCTGGGCCGGGTCGGTGGCTGGATCGAGTCCGTGTCAGCCGACCGCAAGACCGTCCGGGCCGTCCGCCCGGCCTGAGAACGTGCGGGCGTCGGTGACCACCGCGGTCACCAGCTCGGCCGGCGTCACGTCGAAGGCCGGGTTGAGCGCGTCGGTGCCCTCGGGCGCCGTGGACCCCGCGACCTCGGCCGCGCCCCGGTCCTCGATCTCCACGTCCGCCCCGGACGCGGTGCCCAGGTCCACCGTGGACTCCGGCGCCACGCAGATGAACGGGATGCCGGCGGCGCGGGCCCCGAGCGCGTGGGCGTACGACCCGATCTTGTTCACCACGTCCCCGTTCGCGCAGATCCGGTCCGCGCCGAGGATGACGGCGTCGACCTCGCCGCGCGCCATGAGGAACGGCCCGGCCGAGTCGACGGCGAGCCGGTGCGGCACCCCGGCGCGGCGCAGCTCCCACGTGGTGAGCCGCGCCCCCTGCAGCAACGGCCGGGTCTCGCTGGCGACCACCCCGCCGAGCCGCCCCCGCCGGTGCAGCTCGAAGACCACCGCGAGCGCGGTGCCGTCCACGACCGTGGCCAGCCCGCCCGTGTTGCAGTGGGTGAGCAGCCGCGCGCCGTCCCCGCAGAGCTTCTGCACGAGGTCGGCCCCGCGCTGCGCCATGCTCCGGGAACTGGCGATCTCCTCGTCCCGGATGCGCAGCGCCTCCGCCAGCACCGCGTCGAAGGACGGCAACAGCGCCGCCGCCCGTTGCGCCCCGCGCGCCAGGTTGACCGCCGTCGGCCGCGCCGTTCGCAGCAGGTGTACCGCCTGAGCCCGCTCCCGCTCCCCCTCGAACTGCTTCGCGGCGAGCGCGACCCCGAGCGCCCCCGCGACCCCGAGCGCCGGCGCTCCCCGCACCCGCAGCCGCTGGATCGCCTCGACGAGCGAGTCGACGGTCTCCAGCCGCAGCACGACGTGTTCGTGCGGCAGCCGGGTCTGATCCACCAGGACCACGGCCCCGTCATTCCAGTCAATTGTGAACTTCAATGCAACTACCTTCCGTCGCCCGTTGGAATTCGTCCGAACGGAGCTTCACCGCATCGGTTTCCCTAAACCCCCGACAGCGGAGGTCGACGCGCGTACATTCGGTTTTCATGAGCTCCGCACTGGTGCTCGCGGCGGTCCCGATCGTGCTGGCCGCGGGTCTGCTCGCGTTGATGAAGGTCCCGACGAATCTCCAGCTGACCGTGACCGACAGCGCCCTGGTCATCGAGCCGCAGGGCCTGGACCGTCTCTGGACCCGGCGCGACCGCGTCGAAGTCCCACTGACCGCCGTGGCCTCCATTCGCATCGCGCCGCGCTCCGAGGCCCCGCCGCTGCCGGAGCGCCGAAACCCCCTGCACCTGCCGGGAATCATTACAGCGGGCGCCCACGGCCGGACATTCTGGGACGTCCGGCGGGGCGACCAGCTTCTCATCATCCAATGCCACTCGAGCGCGGAGTTCGGCGCGCTGGTGCTGCAGTTCGCAAACCCTTTCGCGACGCTGACCCGCACGCGAACGGTACTCGCACCGCACCCCCACCGCTCCGCCGCCTGAAAACGCATACGCTGCCGCAACATCCGGCCGTCTTCAATGAGGGCATGAACTCCAGCACGACCCTGCCCGCCCGTCCCGGCCGCACGCGCCGGGTCGCGCTCCTCGGCCTGCCGATCCTCGCCCTGGCGCTGTTCGTGTTCGCCTTCCGGCGGATGTTGGTGATGTCCGCGCCGTCGTGCATGGCCGGGCGGTGGCACGGCTGCTTCGACACGGACAACGGCGTCGTGCTCATGACGCTGGTGCTGCTGCCGGTGGCGGGGTTGGTGGCGTGGGCGCTGGCGAGCGTCCGGCGGGCGGCCGGGATCGCGTCGGCGTGGCGGCTGTCGCTGGCCGAGGTGGCCATGGTCCACGGGACGGTGCCATGGATCTGGTTGACGATGATGCCCGGGCCCGGGGCCGGCATCGTGCCGGGGCGCCTGAGCCTGATACCGCTGCGGGACCTGGCCGAGATGGGGCCGCTCGGGATCGGCGGCAACCTGCTGGTGCTCGCGGCGCTGGGGTTCTTCGCGCCGATCCGGTTCGCGGCGCTCGCGTCGGTGCCGCGGGTCCTGGCGCTCGGGGCGGGGTGCTCGATCCTGATCGAGACGTTGCAGTACGTGCTGCAGCTGGACCGGGTCTCCTCCGTGGACGATGTGCTGCTCAACACCGCGGGCTGCGTGCTGGCCGGACTGGCCTCGCGCGGCTGGTGGCGCACGACGGACTGACCGCCCCGGGCACCGCGGAACTTTCTTCGGGGAACCGGCAACCGTCCGGGATCAAACCCGCGTCATGGTGTGCGTCCGCCCCATCGACCCCGAGGAAACCACCTCCATGGATGAGTTCGACTCGTTCGTGCGATCCCGCAGCGCCGCGCTGTTGCGTTCGGCGTATCTGCTCACCGGCGACCAGCACCTGGCCGAGGATCTCGTGCAGTCCGCCCTCGCGCGGACGCACCGGTCGTGGGGCCGGCTGCGCGACCGCGGGAACGCCGAGGCGTACACCCGCAAGGTCATGTACCACCTGCAGGTCTCCTGGTGGCGGCGCCGGGTCGCCGAGGCGATGCCCGGGGACCTGCCCGAGCCGAGGCAGGCCGGCGACCACGCCGATCAGACCACGATTCGCATGACGCTGCGGGCGGCGCTGCTGAGGCTCTCGGTCAAGCAGCGGGCCGTGCTGGTGCTGCGCTACTTCGAGGACTGCACCGAGGCCGAGGCCGCCGACCTGCTCGGCGTGACCGTCGGCACGATCAAGTCGCAGACGTCCAAGGCGCTGGCCAAGCTGCGCGTCGTGGCGCCCGAACTCGCCGAGCTCTACCTCCTGGAAGGGGTTGCCCGATGAACGACAGCCGTCTGCGCCTCGACCTGGCGGACCTGGCCGGTGAGGTGCGCAACGTCGACCTGCACGATCGCGCGCTGCGGACCTCGCGCCGGCTCGGCGTGCGGCGGGCCGTGACCGCCTCGGCCGCGGCCCTCGCCGTGCTCGCGGGAGCGGTCGGCGTCGCGTTCGCCCTCCAGCCCGACGGCACCGCCCCGGCGCCGATTCCCGCTGCCTCCTCCACCACGAGCGCCACCAGCCCGCCCGTGAAGGTGGAGTCCAGCGCTCCCCCGAGCGTCACCGAGACCGTGCTCAAGGGGACGCGGTGGTATCTCGCGAGCACGCCGGCCGAGTACGTCGTGCACGCCGTCACCGGGACCGACGACAAGGTCACGGCCCGCATCCCCGGCGACAGCAACGACGCCCACTGTGTCTCGCAGACCATCACCATCTCGCCCACCGGCAAGCGGCTGGCCTGGGTCGAGGGCAGCGACGACCTCAACGGCACGCTCAAGGTGGCCGACACCGACGGGAGCCACCAGCAGACGCTCGGCACCGGCGTGCTCTGCCTCGGCGCCGACACGCTCATCTGGAAGGGCGACGACCAGCTGGTGCTCACCAAGGGCAACCAGCAGCACCTGGTCGGCATCCCCACCAAGACCGACACCGCGCTGCCCACGGCCGAGCAGGTCGAGTCGTACTCCCCCGACGGCTCCAAGGTGGCCAAGACGGTCGGGCAGCAGCGGGTCGCGAACGGGAAGTCGTACAAGTACACGCCGCCGGCCGCGATGGCCGATCACTACGACGGCTGGTCGGCGCGCGGGTTGTCGGCGGACGGGCGCTACGTCGCCGCGGGCTGGAAGGGCACCGACCCGAGCCGCAGGCGCGACACCTTCACGATCGTGGACACGACCACCGGCAGGTCCGTCGCCCTGCCCGGCAGCGGCGAGCAGAACTACGTGGTGTTCACGGCCGGCGGCCTGGTGCTCGCGCACCAGGCCGGCCAGACCGTGATCTTCGACGCGGGGCTGCGGCACCAGGGCGAGATCCGGGACCCCGCCGGCCTGCAGAACGCGCTGCTACTGGGTTTCCGGCCCTAGATCCGGGCCAGGGCGGCGCGCAGGGGGTCCAGGCCCAGGGAGCCCAGGTTGAGCGCGTCGCGGTGGAAGGCCCGCAGGTCGAAGGCCGAGCCCTTGCGGGCCTGGGCGTCGGCCCGGGCCCCCAGCCAGGCGCGCTCGCCGAGCTTGTAGGAGGGGGCCTGCCCGGGCCAGCCGAGATACCGGTTGAGCTCGAAGCGCAGGCTCTTCTCCTCCACGCGGCAGTGCGCCCGCAGGAACTCCCAGCCGAGCTCCGGCGTCCAGCGCTCGCCCGGCGCGAAGCCGAACGGGTTGTCGCGCGGGATCTCGAGCTCGAGGTGCATGCCGATGTCGACGATCACGCGGGTCGCGCGGAAGGCCTGGCCGTCGAGCATGCCGAGCTTGTCGCCGGGGTCGGAGAGGTAGCCTAGCTCGTCCATGAGCCGCTCGGCGTAGAGGGCCCAGCCCTCGCCGTGGCCGGACGACCAGGCGAGCACGCGGCGCCAGCGGTTGAGCAGTTCGGCGCGCACGTACGTCTGGGCGATCTGCAGGTGATGGCCGGGCACGCCCTCGTGGTAGACGGTCGTCACCTCGCGCCAGGTCGAGAAGCTGTCGACGCCCTGGGGCACGGCCCACCACATGCGGCCCGGGCGCGTGAAGTCCTCGCTCGGGCCGGTGTAGTAGATGCCGCCGTCCGACGTCGGGGCGAGCATGCACTCGATCGGCCGCACCGGCTCCGGGATGTCGAAGTGGCGGCCGTTGAGCTCCTGCACCGTGGCGTCGGCGAGCTCCTGCATCCAGTCGCGGAACGCCTCCTTGCCCTGGATGACCCGGTTCGGGTCGGAGTCCAGCGCGGCGACCGCCTCGTCGATCGAGCCGCCCGGCACGATCTTGTCGGCCACCGCGCGCATCTCCGACTCGAGGCGCGCGAGCTCGTCGAAGCCCCACGCGTAGGCCTCGTCGAGGTCGACCGTCGCGCCGAGGAAGTAGCGGGAGGCCAGCTGATACCGCTCCCGGCCCGCGGCCTCCTTGGGCCGGCCGAGCGGCGCCAGCTCGCGGCGCAGGAACTCGCCGGTCTCCACGGTGGCGGCCCGCGCGGCCTCGGCCCGGGTCGCGAGCTCGCCGGCCAGCGCCGGGTTCTCGGCGCCGATGCGGGCGGCCAGGTCGGGGTAGAAGTTGTCGCCGTCGAGGTCGGCCCAGACCTCGCACTGCTTGGCGACCTCGACGATCTGCTTGGCCGGGGCGACGTTGCCGCGCTGGGCCTCGTGCATGAGCGTCTGGCGCCACTGCGCGAGGGCGCGCGGGACCTCACCCAGCCGGGCGACGATGTTGGCGACGGCCTCCTCGCCGCTCGTCGGCATCAGGTCGAACGAGCTCCGCACCCCGTGCAGGGGGCTGGAGATCACGTTGACGTCGCTGGCGAGGTCGCCGGCCTCGTAGCGCTCGAGGGCCAGCCCGAGCCGCTCCTGCATGGCCTCCTTGGCGACCCGCTCGGTCTCGTTCGCGGGCGTCTGCGCGTCCAGCGCGGTGAGCGCGGAGCGGTCGAGGTCGGCGAGCGCGGCGAAGCCGTCGGGCGACAGGTCGGTCAGCTCGTGGTCGTGACCGGCCACGCCGACGAAGGTCGCCCCGATCGGGTCGAGGGGCGCCCACTGCTCGACATACCGGTTGGCAATGTCATCGATTGAACCCACGGGCCGACCCTACAGGCCAATTCGCAACGCGTGGCTCAGCGCCGGCGACAGTCTTTCCGGATTGGTGCAGAGTAAGGCCTATGACGAGTCCCGCCCCTGACGCGAAGCGCTGGCTGCCCGCTTTCGCCGCCGTCGCCCTGATCTGGGGCACGAGCTTCATGTTCATCAAGGACGCGCTCACGGGTCTCGCACCGGTCTACATCGCGCTCTACCGCATCGCCCTGGGCGCCCTCGCCCTGCTGCTGTTCCTGGCGGTCCGCCGGCTGCCGCTGCCCCGCGGGGCCCGGCTGTGGGGCCATCTGTTCCTGTTTTCGGCATTTGCGGCGACGGTACCGTTCACCCTCTTCGGATACGCCGAGCAACGCGTGCCGTCGGTGCTCGCGGGCATCTGGAACGGCACCGCACCCCTCACCACCCTGCTGGTGACCCTGGTGGCGGTCCGGTCCCAGCGGCCCAGCCGGCGCCAGATCTGGGGCCTGCTGACCGGCTTCCTGGGTGTGCTCGTCGTGCTCGGCGTCTGGGAGGGCGTCGGCGGCAGCTCGCTCGCCGGGCAGCTCATGCTCCTGGGCGCGGTCGTCTGCTACGGGATCGCGTTCAACTACACCCGCTGGCTGATGCAGCACTTCGACATCTCGCCGTTCCAGCTCTCGGCCGGCCAGCTGATCATGTCCACGCTGCACCTGGTCATCGCCGCCCCGATCATCGCCGGCCTGCCCCCGTCGCCGCTCTCGCTGACCCCGCGGGTCTGGCTCGGCGTGCTCGCGCTGGGCGTCTTCGGCACCGGCATCGCCTTCGGCCTGAACTACTACGTCGTGCAGACCGCGGGCGTGACCACGGGCTCGATGGTCACCTACTTCCCGCCCTTCGTGGCCGCCCTCGCCGGCGTGCTCTTCCTCGGCGAGCACCTCACCTGGCACCAGCCGGTGGGCGGCCTGATCGTGCTGCTGGGCGTGGGCATCTCCCAGGGCCTACTGGTGCGACGCCGCCCACGCCAGCAGCTCGTCCGCGGGCAGGGTGTTGAGGATCCGGTCGGCGGGGACCCCGCAGGCGATGGCCCGGGAGCACCCGTTGGCGAGCCAGTCGAGCTGCCCGGGCGCGTGCGCGTCGGTGTCGATGGTGAAGCGGCAGCCGGCCTCCAGCGCCACCCGTAGCAGCCGCTTCGGCGGGTCGAGCCGCTCGGGCCGCGAGTTGATCTCGATCGCCTTGTCGTGCTCGACCGCGGCCGCGAACACGGCCTCGGCGTCGAACCGGCTCTCGGGCCGCGTGCCCCGCCCGCCGGTGATGAGCCGCCCGGTGCAGTGCCCGAGGATGTCCATCCGCGGGTTCGCCAGGGCTGCGACCATCCGCCGCGTCATGACCTCGGGCTCGTCCTTGAGGTTGCTGTGCACCGAGGCGACCACGACATCGAGCCGGTCGAGCAGCTCGTCGGTCTGATCGAGCGACCCGTCCGCGAGGATGTCGACCTCGATCCCCGTGAGCAGCCGGAACGACATGCCGAGGTTGCGGAACCCGGCATTGACGTCCGCGACCACGTCGAGCTGCTCGGCGAGCCGCTCCGCGCTGAGCCCCCGCGCGACCGTGAGCCGGGGCGAGTGGTCGGTGAGCACGAGGTACTCGTGCCCGAGCTGAGCCGCGGCCATCGCCATCTCGTCGATCGGCGAGCCCCCGTCGCTCCAGTCCGAGTGCGCGTGACAGTCCCCGCGCAGCGCCATGAGCAGCGCGGCGGTCTCGGCGTCGAGATCCTGCCCGGCGGTGGCCTCGAGCCGCCGGAGGTAGACGGGCTCCTCCCCGTTGAGCGACTCGGCCACGCACCGCGCGGTGACGTCGCCGATGCCCGCGATCTCGGTGAGCGTGCCCGCACTGACCCGCGCGGCGAGCTCCCCGTCGGGCAGCTTGCCCAGCTTGGCCGCGGCCCCGCGAAAGGCCCGGACCCGGTAGGTCTTCTCGTGGGCGCGCTCGAGCAGGAACGCGATGCGCCGCAGGTCGGCAATCGGATCACGCGCTGACGGCATGCGCTCCACGCTAACCGGTGGGGCCGGCCCCACCCGGTCCTGGGCCCAGACGGATACTCCCGCCCCGCGCGGATCCCTAGCGTTTCGAGTCATGACGACGACGCCGCTCCGCCTCCTGCAGCTGTTCACCGCCCTGTCCGCCGCGCTCCTCGGCGCGACCGCGATCCTGTCCCGCACCGACCCCGGCGTCGTGAACGGCGTCGTGTGGATCCGCGCCGCGGGCATCCTGCTGCTGTCACTGCTGAGCCTGCGCTGGGCCGCCCAGCTGTGCCAGGGCAGCCGCGGCGCCTACCGCCGCCTGCTGTGGGTGTCGATCGCCGGCTCCCTGGGCATCGCCGCCCTCGCCCTGCTGCCCGACAGCCCGTTTCCGCTGTGGTTCCGCATCGAGCAGGGGGTGCAGGGCCTGGTGCTGCTGGCCCTCGCGGTGGTCCTGCTCCGGCCCGCGACCCGGGCCGCTCTCCAGCCCACCCGGTGAGCCGTCCCGGACGCGGAAGAGCCCGGCGCCGAGGGGTGCCGGGCTCTTCGGGTGCGGTGGGTCAGTTCGCGTTGGCGATGCTCAGCGCCGGCGCCGTCAGCACGTTGGACCGGACGAACACGAGCTCGATGTCGCAGGCCGTGTAGAAGCCGGGCAGCGGGATCGGCGGCGGCGGGGAGGACGGGGTGAAGGTCATCGGGAGCAGTCCCAGCACGTTGGCGGTGAACCTCGTGGTGTAGAACTTCACGTCGCCCTCGACCGTCAGCTTCGAGCTCGTCGTGATCAGCTTTTTCGGGCCGCCCGGGGTGTCGAGCTCGAACGGCGTCGAAACCGAGTTCTTCATGCTGAAGGCGAGCACCTTCACCGTGCTGCCGTCCTTGCGCGGAAGGTCGGCCACGCCGTCGTAGGTCAGCGAGTCCATCGTCATCACGTCCGCCTTCAGGATCGAGGGCTGGGCGGCGACGAAGGGCTGACCGGCGGCCAGCTGGGCCTTCTTGTTGTTCGGGGTCGGGGACGCGCTCGCCGAGGCGCACGGCTGGGTCGACGTCGCAGGCTTGGCGGGCGCCTTGGTGGTGGCCGCGGGCGGAGGCGGCACGCTGGCCTCGGGCGCCTGCGAGGCCTCCGCGGTCGCCTGCCCCTCCTCCTTCTTGTCGCCGCCGGTGAACAGGTCGCCCAGCCAGCCCAGCAGGCCCTTCTTCTCCTCCGTCGGCGTGGGCGAAGGGGTCGGGCTGGCGGAGGGTGCGGGGGCGGCCGGCTGGGAGCCGGTGGCGGAGGGCTTCGTCTCGGTCGAGGCCGACGACGACGGGCAGGCGGCCGGGGCGGCGAACGCGGAGCCGCCCCGGTTGACCGTGCCCACCAGGGCCACCGTGACCGCCACGGCCATCAGGAGCGGGCCCAGGTAACGCCGCTTGGGCAGGTCACCTGGGCCGGCCGATGGGGGGAGCTGCTCATCGGCGCTGCCCGCACCGCCCCCTTCGTACCGGTCGTGCAGCGGGCTGAACTGGGCGGTCGGGATCTCGTCGCGCAGCACACCGGACGGTGGCCGGGCATAGGTGTCGTCCGGCTGCTCGGCCAGGATGTCCTCGAGGGGTGCGTCCTCGTAGGGCGACTCGACCGGGGGTGCCGGCTCGATCGGCGTTGCCGGCTCGGCCGCGGGCGCGGCCGACGGGCCCCAGGCGACCGCCAGGCCGCCGCCGACCAGGCCCAGCACCGTGCCGAGGAAGAAGCCGCCCAGGTTGAGGCCGATCAGCGAGTACAGCGCCGTGACCGTGCCCAGGATGCCGTAGAACAGGCGCTGCTGCGGGCTGAACCAGGTCAGCGCCCCGCAGAGGAGCATGATCAGCGGAATCACGTACGACAGGAAGCCGGTCGGTCCGAAGTGGACCTCCAGCGCCAGCTTGAGGTTTCCGCTGACGAAGAGCTCCACGCCCGACAGCAACAGGAACAGCCCGCCCCAGAACGGCCGCTGGGCACGCCAGCCGGCCGAAGCGTGCGAGGGGGTCACTCGGTCCTCCAAAAACAAACAGGGAGCCCGCGGGGCATCACCCCGCGGGCCCTGGTGGAGCTGCTAGAAGCACTCTTCGGCGTTGGCGCCCGTCGAGATGCCGAGGTCGAGGCCGCTCAGCTTGAACGTGCCGGCGGTGGTCGACCAGGCGACCTGCTTGAGGTTGGTGATGACGACGCCGTCGGCCTGCTGGGCGAAGCCGCCCTGGAGGCCCTTGGCGTTCGCGCCGCCCTTGGTGAGGTCGGAGGCGTCGATGCCGATCTGGATGTTGTCGAACGTGGCGTCACCCTTCAGCGACGTCAGGTCGATCAGCAGGTCGGTGGCCTCGGCCGGGTTGTTGGCGTCCCTGCCCGCGTGGATGACCATGGTCACCGGGAGGCCGGGCACCTTCACCGACTGGCAGAGGTTGTAGAGCTTGGCCTTCGCGATGCCGGAGACGGCGACGGGGTGGTTCTTCGGGTCGGCCGGATTCGAGGCGTTGCCGCCCTTCTCCGTGGCCATGCCGCCGTACTGCACGAAGCCGGTCCCCTCGAGCCGGTCGGCGGAGACCTTGAACTGACTGCCGGACACGTTGAACGACGCGGCGATGGCGCCGGTCGCCTGGCCGAACACGATGGCGCCGGCGATGAAGCTGGCCGGCACGACGACGGTCGCGAACCGCTTCCATCGCGTGCGGCCCGTCGCCGCGCTGCCCTGAGCTACGGACACGTAGGGCTCCTCTTGTCGCGGGGTGCTGGTGGTGCGGCGCTCCTGCTGTGCGGGCGCACGCATCGCGCCTTTCGGGGCCGGTCTCTGGACGCTGCCGGGCGGGGGTCCAGGGGCCGGGGTCGGGGCGTGCGGACGATGTTGCCGGGTCCCTCGCGCGGGTACAAGGGCGCTCGTTACCGGCGGGTAACCCAGAAATCCATAAATTCGTACGCTCCGTAGTCGATTACGGGCGTGTTTCCGCGGAACGGCGCGCGGCCTACGCCATCAAATCGGACAGAAGTCCACTGTGATCGCTACCACACGTGACCGATCTTGGCGATTGTCACGGTTTCATAACGACAAACCCGCGAGGTTCTTTTTTCAGAAGGTGCATCGAAATTGAGCATTGCCAGCGAGCTCGATCGATGGTTAGTTAGCACCCATAACGAACCCGTGTGACGCAAAGGGTCGGCGCCCCCGTCAGCGGCTCACAAGTGCGCAAGCGCGGTCGGCGCGCGTCTTGCCTGGCTGAATCCCACAGCTCAGGAAGGACACCCCCGCACATGGCACCATCCCCGCGCCACTGGCGGCGGCTGCTCACCGCGGCGTCGCTCGCCCTCGGCGGATCCGTGGTGGCCGCCGTGGCCGATGCCCCGGCCGCCGCCGCGATCCCCATCCCCGCCTCCGACTACCAGCACGTCCAGCTCGCCCTCGGCGCCGCCGAGCTCGGCGAGGCGATGTCCCTGGCGGTGCTGCCCGACCGCTCGGTCGTCCACACCGCCCGTGACGGCACGGTCCGCGTCACCGACGCCGCGGGCAACACCAAGGTCGCCGGCAAGCTCGCCGTCTACACCCACGACGAGGAGGGCCTGCAGGGCGTCGCCGCGGACCCGGGCTTCGCCTCGAACCGGTGGATCTGGCTGTACTACTCCCCGGCCCTGTCGACCCCCTCCGGCGACGCGCCCGCCTCCGGTACCGCCGCCGACTTCAACGCGTGGAAGGGCCACCTGAACCTGTCCCGGTTCACGCTCAGGGCCGACAACACGCTGGACCTCGCGAGCGAGAAGGTCGTGCTCACCGTCGACAACGACCGCGGCCTGTGCTGTCACGTCGGCGGGGACATCGACTTCGACGCGCAGGGGAACCTCTACCTCACCACCGGCGACGACACCAACCCGTTCGAGTCCGGCTCCTACGCCCCGATCGACGAGCGGACCAACCGCAACCCGCAGTACGACGCCCAGCGCTCCTCCGCCAACTCGAACGATCTGCGCGGCAAGGTGCTGCGCATCCACCCCAACACCGACGGGACCTACGCGATCCCGTCCGGCAACATGTTCGCGCCGGGCACCGCCAGGACCCGGCCCGAGATCTACGCGATGGGCTTCCGCAACCCGTTCCGGATGAGCGTGGACAAGCCGACCGGGGTCGTCTACCTCGGCGACTACGGACCCGACGCGGGCACGAGCGACCCGAACCGGGGCCCCGGCGGGCAGGTCGAGTTCGACCGCGTCACCGGACCCGGTTTCTACGGCTGGCCCTACTGCACCGGCACCAACACCACCGCGGAGACCTACAACGAGTGGGACTTCGCGGCGAACGTGACGGGCCCGAAGTACAACTGCGGCGGCGCCACCAACAACTCCTTCCGCAACACGGGCCTGGCCACCCTCCCCGCGGCCAAGCCCAGCTGGATCCGGTACGGCGGCGACGCCGGCACCCCGCCCGAGTTCGGCACGAGCGGGTCGGAGTCGCCGATGGGCGGCCCCGTCTACCGCTACAACGCCGGGCTCAACTCCGCCGTCAAGTTCCCGCCGAGCCTCGACGGGATGTTCTTCGCCGGGGAGTACGGCCGCAAATGGATCAAGCCCGTGAAGGTCGGCGCGGACGGCTCGCCCGGCGAGATCTCCACCTTCCCGTGGGCCGGCACACAGGTCATGGACATGGCGTTCGGCCCGGACGGCGCGCTCTACGTGCTCGACTACGGCACCGGGTCGGGCAACCAGGCGCTGTACCGCGTCGAGTACGTCGGCGGCGCCAACCGCGCCCCGATCGCGAAGATCACCGTGGACCGGACCTCCGGGCCGAGCCCGCTCACGGTGGCCTTCTCCTCGGCCGGCTCGTCCGACCCCGAGGGCGGGGCGCTCACCTACGCGTGGGACTTCGACGGCAACGGCACGACGGACTCCACGGCGGCCAACCCGACCTTCACGTACACCACGAACGGCACGAAGACGCCGACGCTCACGGTGCGGGACCCGCAGGGCCTGACCGGCACCGCGAGCACCGTCGTCACGGTGGGCAACACCGCCCCGACGGTGAAGCTGAACCTGCCGGGCAACGGGCAGCTGTTCGCCTTCGGTGACACGGTGCCGTTCTCGGTGACGGTGAGCGACCCCGAGGACGGCGCGATCGACTGCTCGAAGGTGACGGTGACGTACCTCCTCGGCCACGACAGCCACTCTCACCAGATCACCTCGGGGACCGGCTGCACCGGCTCGATCGCGGTGCCGGTGGACGGCGAGCACGACGCGGCGGCCAACGTCTACGGGGTCTTCGACGCCTCCTACACCGACAAGGGCGGCCTGACCGGGCACGGCGTCGCGACGCTGCAGCCGCGGCACCGCCAGGGCGAGCACTTCGGCGCCCAGTCGGGGGTGCAGCTCGCGAGCCACGCCGCGGCCGAGGGCGGCGCGACGGCCGGGTTCATCGAGAACGGCGACTGGGTCTCGTTCCAGCCGTACCTGCTGGCGGGCGTCACCCAGTTCACCGCGCGCGTGTCGTCGGCCGGCGCCGGCGGGACCATCGAGGTGCGGGCCGGCTCGGCGACGGGCACGCTGCTCGGCACGGCCACCGTGGCCCCGACGGGCGGCTGGGAGACGTTCGCCAACGTGACCGCGGCGATCTCGGGCGCGCCGAGCACCGCGACGACGCTGTACCTCGTGTTCAAGGGCGGGGCCGGATACCTGTTCGACCTCGACGCGTTCACGTTCGGCAGCTCCGGCACCGCCTTCAAGTCGGTGACCAACAATCTCTACGTATCCGCACAGAACACCACAACGCCCCTCATCGCCAACTCCGCCACCCCACAGCTGTTCGACCTGGTCGACCTGGGCGGCGGCAAGGTGGCGCTGAAGGCCCGCTCGACCGGGCTCTACGTGTGCGCGGAGAACAGCGGGGCTGAGCCGTTGCTGGCCAACCGCGCGAGCGTGGGCAGCTGGGAAACCTTCACGCTGGTGCGTAACGCCGACGGGACGGTGAGCCTGCTGGCCCAGGCCAACGCCAAGTACGTCACCGCCGAGAACGCGGGCGCGCAGCCGCTGATCGCCAATCGGACGGCGATCGGACCGTGGGAGAAATTCACGCTCGTCCAGTAGTACGTGCAACTGTATGTTGACACTTCTCGTTGGAATATGAGTGGATGTGTTGGTCCGTGAGGGTCTACGAGAGCCCTCACGGACCGGCTACGGCCGCCACCGTTGCCTCGAGGAGTGTTCCCATGAAGCTCTCCAGACGGGTCGCGCTCGCGCTCGCCCCGCTCGTCGCCACCGCGGGCCTGCTGGTCGCATCCGCGCAGCCGGCCAGCGCCTGGACCCCCAAGACCCCGCCCATGACGACGCCGTGGACCAACTCGGTGTCGATGACGAACCCGCTGCCCGACTACCCGCGGCCGCAGATGACCCGGGCGAACTGGCAGAACCTGAACGGCATCTGGGACTTCGCCGTCACCGGCAGCGGGCAGACGACCCCGCCGGGCACGTTCGGCGAGCAGATCCGGGTCCCGTTCCCGGTCGAGTCGGCACTGTCCGGCATCCAGCGCAAGATCACCGAGAACGACCGGATGTGGTACCGCCGCACCTTCACCGTCCCCGCGGGCTGGTCCGGCCAGCGGGTCCAGCTCAACTTCGGCGCCGTGGACTTCCAGACCACGGTGTGGGTCAACGGCACCCAGGCGGGCGCGGTCCACAGCGGCGGCTACGACGCCTTCACCTACGACATCACCCCGCTGCTGGGCGGCGGGACGAACACGATCGTCGTCGGGGTGTACGACCCCACGGACGCCGGCAGCCAGGCCGTCGGCAAGCAGCGGCGCAACGACGTCCTGCCGCACGCGGGCGGCGGCATCTTCTACACCGGCGCCTCGGGCATCTGGCAGACCGTGTGGCTGGAGCCGACGCCGACGGCCCGCATCACCCGGGTCGACCTGGTGCCGAACCTGAGCAACAACACGCTCTCGGTGACCGCGCTCGGCGCGGGCCTGTCCGGGCAGACGGTGACCGCCACCGTGTCGTCGGGCGGCACGACGGTCGGCACCGCGAACGGCAGCGCCGGCGCGGCGTTCAGCGTCCCGGTCCCGAACGCGCACCGGTGGACCCCGAACGACCCGTTCCTGTACGACGTGAAGGTCGAGCTCAAGAGCGGCGCGACGGTCGTCGACTCGGTCGGCAGCTACGCGGGCATGCGCTCGATCTCGATCGGGAACGTCAACGGCAAGCTGCGCATCCTGCTCAACGGCCAGTTCGTCTTCCAGAGCGGCACCCTCGACCAGGGCTACTGGCCGGACGGCATCTACACCGCGCCGACCGACGCCGCGCTGCGCTCGGACCTGCAGGCGCACAAGGACCTGGGCTTCAACATGGTCCGCAAGCACATCAAGGTGGAGCCGCAGCGCTGGTTCTACGCCGCCGACCAGCTCGGCCTGCTCGTGTGGCAGGACATGCCCGCCATGCCGACCGGCAAGAACCCGGACACGGCGGCGCGCACCCAGTGGGAGGCCGAGTACCACCGCATCATCGACCAGCACCGCAGCTCCCCCTCGCTGGTCATGTGGGTCGACGAGAACGAGGGGTGGGGGCAGTACGACCAGGCCCGCATCGCCAACGACGTCAAGGCCTACGACCCGTCGCGCCTGGTCGACAACATGAGCGGCATCAACTGCTGCGGCTCGGTCGACGGCGGCAACGGTGACGTGCTCGACAACCACATCTACGTCGGCCCGGGCGCGACCCGCCCGTCCGGCACCCGCGCCGCAGTCCTCGGCGAGTTCGGCGGCCTGGGCCTGCGGGTCTCGGGCCACGAGTGGTCGCCCGGCAACGGCTTCTCCTACGAGGACCAGCCCAGCGCGGCCCGGCTCAACGACCGGCTCAACGGGCTCTACGAGCAGATCCGCACCGGCGGCATGCCGCAGGGGCTCTCCGCCTCCGTGTACACCGAGATCACCGACGTGGAGAACGAGAGCAACGGCCTGCTCACCTACGACCGGCAGGTGGTGAAGGTGGACGCGGCCCGGCTGCGGGCCAGCAACCAGGCGCTCATCAACGCCTCGTCCAGCCCCGTCGGCTCGGCCACGCTGCAGACGGGCGTCTACAAGTCGCTGCGCGCGACGACGGCCTGCTGCACGAACCGGTACGTGCGGCACCGCGACAGCCTCGGCTACACCGACGTGGTCGACGCCAACAGCACGGCGCTGCTCAAGCAGGACGCGACCTGGCGCGTGGTGCCCGGCCTCGCGGACTCGTCGTGCTACTCGTTCGAGTCGCGCAACTACCCGGGGCAGTACCTGCGGCACCAGGCGTTCCGGGTGCGCAAGGACGCCAACGACAACTCGGCGCTGTTCAAGGCCGACGCGACGTTCTGCGCGCAGCAGGGCAACGGGGGCGTCCGGCTGACGGCCTGGAACTTCCCGGGGCAGTACCTGCGGCACTACAACGCGGAGCTGTGGCTGGCCACGCCGGGCGGGCCGAACCCGTACGACGGGGCTGGGCTGTTCGTCGAGGACACCACCTGGTCCGTCGACGCGCCCTGGGCACCGTGAACCTGGTTTGAGGACGGCCGGCTCCATCGGAGCCGGCCGTTTTCGCACCACGGACGTCGGGATTTCTGGCGGGAGCGACGGTCAGCCAGTCACGCGGACCCGAGCAAAACTCTTCTGCACCCTGATGCATCCCTCCTGGAACGAAGGGCGGCCGCGCGCGCGCCGATCTACGGCGTATCGCGGTCACGATCCCCCGTTAGGAGCACGGATGCGCCTTCTCACCTCGGCCCTGGGCCTCGCGCTGGCGGCGGGCGGCTCGCTCTTCGCCGCCGCGTCGCCCGCGCTGGCCGACACGACCGCGCTGCCCCATACCGTCGGCGGCTTCGCGGCCCCCACGACCCGGGTCAACGCAAGCGTCCCCGCCTTCCGCGCGCAGGACGCGCTGCCGGACAGCGCCTCCCTCGTCGCCAACCTTCCCCCCGTCGGCGACCAGGGCCAGATCTCCTCGTGCGTCGCGTGGACGATCGCCCACTCGATCATGGGGTACTACGCCAACCGCGACGGCGGCACGGGCGCCCCCTACGCCCCGCTGTACCTCTACATGCGCTCGGTCACCAAGGGCGGCGCCCCCAACGCCGGCCTCAACCCCGACAAGGCCCTCCAGGAGGCGGCCACGTACGGCGTCGACACCCAGGACGACTACGTCCAGGGCGTCTACGGCTACCAGACGGCCCCGACCGCGGCCGAGATCGCCAACGCCGCCAACTACAAGCTCTCCGGCTGGAACGCGCTGTGGGCCGGTGACAAGCAGGGCGACAAGGCCAAGACCGCGATCAAGACGGCCATCGCCGCGGGCTCGCCGGTCGCCATCGGCATGCCGGTCTTCAAGGACTTCATGTACCTCAAGGGCAACGCCCTCTACAACACGCTCACCGGCACCAGCCTCGGCGGGCACATGATCACGGCGTACGCGTACGACGCCGACGGCGTGTGGATCCGCAACCAGTGGGGCACCAACTGGGGCGCGAGTGGCGACGCGCACCTCTCGTGGTCGTTCGTCACCACCGACGTGCAGGCGGCGTACACCGTCAGCGGCCTGCGCTCCCCGGAGAAGGCGGTCGTCCCGGCCCCGGCGGTCACCTCGCTGTCCGTGGTCCGCGGCCCGGTCGCCGGCGGCACCAAGGTCGTCGTCAGCGGCGCCAACCTCGCGGCCGCGACGGCGGTGAAGTTCGGCGGCGTCAACGCGGCCTTCACCAAGGCCGAGGCGAACGGCATCACCACGCTCGTCGCGACCACCCCGGCGCACGCCAAGGGCAGCGTCGACGTGACCGTGACCAACCCGACCGGCACCAGCGCGCTCAACGCCCTGGCGAAGTACACGTACCTCCCGCCGGCGCCGGCCGTCACCAAGCTCTCGGCGGCCTCGGCCTCGACCGTGGGCGGCGACGTCATCACCGTCACCGGCACGGACCTCTCCGAGGCCACCGGGGTCAAGCTCGGCACCGCCGCGGTCGCCGGCTTCAAGGTCACCGCGCCGACCACGCTGACGTTCCCGGTCCCGGCCGGGCTCGCGGCGGGCGGCTACGACGTCACCGTCGCCACGCCCTACGGCGTCAGCACGGTCGTCCCGGCCGGCCGGCTCACGCTGGTCGCCCCGCCGGCCCCGACCGTGGCCGCGCTGAGCACCAGCACCGGCCCGACCTACGCGACCACGCCCGTCACGATCACCGGCACCGGCTTCGGCTCGCTCAAGTCCGTCACCGCGGGCGGGGTGAACCTCGCCTTCACCAAGGTCTCGGACACCCAGATCAAGGTGACGATGCCGATCCACGCGGCCGGCAAGGTCACCCTGAAGCTCACCAACGCGGGCGGCAGCTACGAGGCGACGGCCCTGCCGTTCACCTACGTGGCCCCGGCCGCGCCGTCCGTCGCCTCGCTCCTGCCGAGCTCGGGCGGCACCAAGGTCTCGACCACCGTCACGCTCACCGGCGCCAACCTCGGCGGCGCGACCAAGGTGACCGTCAACGGCGCCACGGTCGGCTTCACCAAGGTCTCCGACACCCAGCTGCGCATCGTCCTGCCGCCGCACGCGGCCGGCGCGACGACCGTGCAGGTGACGACGCCGGGCGGCACCAGCGCCGCCGCGCCGGGCGCGATCTTCACCTACAAGGTCTGATCCCCGCTCCCCCGGCCCCATCCCCCGATTCGGGGGATGGGGCCGGTTTCCGTGCATCCCCCGAATGGGGCAACGGCGTCATACCAATGGCGGTTAGCCTGTGCCCTACTTCGATGAGCCGGGGGTTGCCGGATGCGAGGGTTTCTACCTGTACTAGCGGTGCTCGGCCTGTTGGCCGGGTGCACCGCGTCCGGGGCGAGCGAGTCGCCGCCCCCGGGCCTGGCCGATCGCGGCACCGCGGTGACCACCGCGAAGCCGACCCGCCAGGACCTCACGAACAAGGTGAGCCTCGGGGGGAAGGTCACGCTCAACCCGACCTTCGGGCTCGTCGCGCCGATCGACGGCGAGGTGCGGTTCCTCGACGTGAAGGCGTCGACCGGCACGCCCACCAAGCCGACCAAGGTCGCCAACATCTGGGCCGGCGGGAAGGCGACCGCGGTCGAGGTCCCGGCCGGCGCGGCGTTCGCCGGACGGCTCGTCGACGACCGGGCCAAGGTGACGGCGGGCATGCCGATCGTCTCGGCGCGCCAGGCCGGCTACGGGATCGTCGCCGACATCGACGGCGCCCAGGCCTACCAGGTGACGGACTCGCTGCAGTCCGTCACCGCGCAGATCAAGAGCGGCCCCGGCCCGTTCCCGTGCGCCGTGCTCGGCACGCTCGCCGCGCTGCCGGGCGGGACGATCCCCGAGCCCAAGGCGCCCGCGGCCAACCCGAACCCGAGCGCGGCCCCCGTCGTCCAGCAGACCCAGGGGCAGACGCAGGAGCCGTCGGAGGCGACCGGGATGCGGCTGGTGTGCACCGGCCCGGCCGACGTGAAGCTCATCAACGGCGCGGCCGCCACCGTGGAGATCGTCACCGCGAAGGCGTCCGGCGTGCTGGTGCTGCCGGTGGAGGCGGTCGCCGGGTCGCAGGGCAAGGGCAAGGTCGAGGTGGTCAAGGCCGACCAGTCGCGCGAGATCCGCGAGGTGACGCTCGGGCTCACGGACGGCAAGGTCATCGAGATCAAGACCGGGATCACCGAGGACGAGACCGTCGCGGTGCCCGGCCCGAGCATCCCCGACGCCAAGAGCGGCGGCCAGGGGGCCGGGAAGTGATCATCGAGCTCTCCGGCATCACCAAGACGCTCAAGGGCCAGTCGCAGCCGCGCACCATCCTCGACGGGGTCGATCTCACCGTGGACGAGGGCGAGAGCGTGGCGATCCTCGGGCGCTCGGGCTCGGGCAAGAGCACGCTGCTGAGCCTCATCGGGCTCTTCGACCGGCCCGACTCGGGTAGCTACCTGATGGGCGGCCGCGACCTGGCCCGCATCTCCGAGCGCCGGGCGGCCGCGCTGCGCAGCGCCGAATTCGGCTTCGTGTTCCAGCGTTTCTTCCTGCTCAAGCACCTCACCGCGGCGCAGAACGTGGCCATGGCGCTGGTGAACGGCCAGGGCTGGCTGCCGCGGCGCAAGCGGCGCGCCCGCACCATGGAGGCGCTCGAGCTGGTCGGCATCGCGCACCTGGCCAAGAACCGGCCCGCGCGCCTCTCCGGCGGCGAGCAGCAGCGGGTCGCGATCGCGCGGGCGCTGGTCCGCCGGCCGCGGCTGCTCCTGGCCGACGAGCCCACGGGCGCGCTGGACACCGAGACCGGCAACCTCGTGATCGAGGTGATGCGCGCGGCCACCGATCGCGGCTGCGGGCTGATCCTGGTCACCCACGACCAGGCCCACGCGGCGAAGATGCAGCGGGTCCTGCGCCTGTCCGACGGCGTGCTCGGGGCCGTCGCATGATGCGGCTCTCGGGACGGTTCCGGTCCGCGCTCATCATCGGGTTCCAGGGCATCCGGGCGCGCAAGATGCGCACGTTCCTGTCGATGATCTCGCTCTTCCTCGGGGTGCTCGCGGTCGTCACGGTGCAGGCGGGGGCGGAGACCGTGCGCACCCTGCAGCTCGCCGACGTGGAGCTGCAGCAGGGCCGGGACGGCACCCGGGTCATGTACGTCCAGCCGTTCGGCGACGCCACGAGGGTCACCAAGGAGACGATCGCGGGCCGCCCCGGCGCCGCGGCGAGCTACGGCCTGCAGGCCATCATCGGCGAGCCCCGGGTCCGCCCGATCAACCCTGGCGCGATGCCGTTCGAGCACCTGGACCAGATGGGCGGCGGCGAGGTGTACGGCCCGGAGACCAGGTTCGAGATGCAGTGCGACGACGCGGGCAACTGCCGCCCGGTCCCCGTGAACGCCTCGGCCCCCCTGCCGAAGGGCGCCGCGATCGAGGTGCAGCTCTTCGCGCTGGTCAACGACGTCCGCCAGTTCCGCCCCTTCCGCCCGGTGAAGGGAACGTTCCTCGACTTCTCGGGCGAGCCCTCCTACTCGCCCCGCCTCGTGATCAACAAGGCGGCCGCGGTCGGCTTCGCGAAGTACACGATCCCGGCGGAGATGCGCCTCGACGGCGCCACCGCCAACCCGACCCCGCGCATCATCGGCGTGATCGACGACGGCAGCCCCCAGCCGACCGCGTACGCGCGGGCCGACGAGATCGACAACTGGCTGCCCGCCGCCACGTCCGCCGCCGCCTCGCCCGCCGCCGCCGCGGACCCCAAGGCCGCGATGATGATGTCGGGCCCGGGGCTGGAGGTGAGCTTCGCGCCCGGCAACGGCGAGCTGGAGGCGCTGCTGACCCGCAAGCTGATCGCCGCCGGCGTGCCCCGCGAGTCCCTCAGCGTCAGCGAGCGCAACGCCCGCAAGGACTTCGAGCAGGAGCTGGCCATCCTCAACGCCATCTTCCTGGGGATGGCGGGCCTGGTGCTGCTGATCGGCGTGGCCGGCATCCTGAACGTGGGCCTGGCGACGGTGGGCGAGCGGGTGGAGGAGTTCGCCCTGCGCCGAGCGGTCGGCACCCCGCGCATCCTTCTGGCCGGCATCGTCCTGGCCGAGACGCTCCTGACCGGGTTGCTGACGGCGGGCGCGGCGATCGGCACGGCCGCGGCGGGCGTCAGCGTGGCCACGCAGGTGCTGGGCGACCGGATCCCTCAGCTGCGGGACGTCTCCTTCCCCTGGCAGGCCGGGGTGGCGGGCGTGATCGCGGGCCTGATCGCCGGCATCCTGGGCGGCTCGATCCCGGCCCTGCGAGCGGCCCGCATCCCCATCGCGACGGTGATGCGCGCCTAGTCCTGAGCCGGATCTTCACCGGCGTCGTAGCGCTCCTGGGCGAGGCTGATCCGCGGCATCTCGGCCTCGACCAGCTCGATGAGCTCGGTGAGCTTGGCGGCGATCCTCGTCCCGGAGTCGGTCAGGCTGTACTCGACCCGGGGCGGGATCGCGCTGTGCACCTGCCGCACCACCAGCCCGTCGCGCACCAGCGCGTGCAGGGTCTGCGACAGCATCTTCTC
This sequence comes from Dactylosporangium thailandense, assembly GCF_059739745.1. NCBI lineage: Bacteria > Bacillati > Actinomycetota > Actinomycetes > Micromonosporales > Micromonosporaceae > Dactylosporangium > Dactylosporangium thailandense. The sequence goes on along the minus strand of NZ_AP029195.1, from coordinate 10,359,356 downwards.
GCTCACCCCGTCGACCCGCCGGCGCAGCTCGTTGAAGCGGTGGGTGCCCTCGTGCAGTGCGGCGAGGGTCAGGATTCCCCAGCGGCCGGCGACGGTCTCCATGACGGGTCGCGACGTGCAGTTGCGCGCGAAGACGTCGAACACCAAGGGGTCGAGGGACATGTCACTACGATAACCGAACGGGTTGCACTTTCGAAAAGTTAGTGCCTACGATTTGGAAATGACCATCACCGTAACCGGCGCGACCGGGCACCTGGGACAGCTGATCCTGAGCGAGCTGAAGGGGTACGACGTCCGGGCCGTCGCCCGCCGCCCGGAGGCGATCGAGGGTGTCGAGGCCCGCTTCGGCGACTACGACCGCCCGGAGACCCTGGCGAGCGCGTTCGCCGGCACCGACACGCTCGTCTTCATCTCCGCGAGCGAGGTCGGCCGGCGCGAGCCCCAGCACCGCGCCATCATCGAGGCGGCCGTCGAGGCCAAGGTCGGACGGATCGTCTACACGAGCATCACGCTCGCCGACACCAGCCCGATCCCGATCGCGCCCGAGCACAAGACGACGGAGGCGCTCCTCAAGGCCACCGGCATCCCGTACACGTTCCTGCGCAACAACTGGTACTTCGAGAACTACACCGGCAACCTGGCCGGCACCGTCGAGCACGGCGTGGTCCTCGGCTCCGCGGGCAACGGCCGCATCGCCGCCGCGACCAGGGCCGACTACGCCGCGGCGGCCGCCGTGGTCGCGCGCACCGACGGTCACGAGAACAAGATCTACGAGCTCGGCGGCGACCAGGCGTTCACGATGAGCGAATACGCCGAGACGGTCGCGCAGCGCTTCGGCAAGCCCGTCGCGTACCACGACCTGCCCGTCGCGGAGTACGCCAAGGCGCTCGAGGGCTTCGGCTTGCCCAGCGCGTTCGCCAACGTGCTCGCGCACTCGGACGCGGCCATCGCGAAGGGCGCGCTCGACGTGGTGACCGGCGAGCTCAGCCGGCTCATCGGCCGGCCCACGACCACGCTGGCCGAGTTCCTGCGGCAGCTGTAAGACGAACTACCGCGGCGCCTCGATGAGATCGGCGACGCGCACGAGCGGCCCGAACCGGGCGGGTATCCCGTCCGGTTCGCCCAGCCGCCCGCTCTGCACGACCATGAGCTCGTCGCCGGACAGGCTCCAGTCCGGCAGCCACCCCGACAGCTGCTCGGCGACCAGGTCCCGGCCGAACAGGTCCCGCACCATCTCGGGCCGGTCCGCCGAGATCCGGAACGCGCTGTCGAACGGCTCGTAGCCGAGCGCCGTCGAACGGTCCCCGAACAGCGACCGCCCGAACCGGGACATCGCCCCGCGACGGTGCACCGAGACCGCCGGCCACGATCCCCGCACGCGCACCACCCAGACCACGAAGTGATGCGTCTGGCTGCTGGTCGACGTCGTCCCGTCGGCGCCCGAGGTCGTGCTCGTCGTGGTGTACGAGTACTCGCCCACCGAGACCGGCCGTCCCCCGACCGTGCCGCTGAGCGCCAGCGAGACGCCGCGCGGGTTGCGCCCCGGCAGCCGGCGCCACCATTCCGCCGGCGGCCGCGGCACGTACTGCCAGCGGTTGCGCACGGCCCAGACCTCGAGCAGCTCGCGCCGCTGCCGCTCCCGCCGCCGTGAGACGACGACCGCGACGACCATCAGCGTGAACGCCAGCGCGACGCACACGCCTCCGGCGACGAACAGGGACGCGTCCATGTCTTCACGCTAGGAGCACCCGGCAAGGGACCGGGCCCCCGACGACCGTGCGGTCATCGAGGGCCCGGCGCGCCGCCCCGGTACGGCCTAGACCGGAGCGGCGAGCAGAGCGGCCAACGCGCCGGCCGTCGCGGGATGCTCGGACAGCAGCGCCAGCGGCCCGTCGCCACCGGCGGCCGCCGCCGCGACGGGCTGCCAGGTTACCGGTAGCCCGAGGGCCGAGGCCAGCGCGTCCGTCGTGGCCGGGTGCGCGGCCAGGAACCCCGCGACCGGCCCGGTCGCGGGGGCCGCGGCCGCCACCGGGGCCGGGCCTCGCGTGGCCCGCCACGGCGGCACGAACGCGTCCACCGCCGCGAGACCGGCCGGGAACGTCCGTCCCGCCTCGCGGATGAGCACCGGCACGAGCTCGCCCGCCTGGTCGCGCAGCGTGGTGATGAGCGTCGGCAGCCACGGCAGCAGCACCGGGTCGGGCAGCCTCGCGAACGCGTTCGACATGAACTCGACCACGAACGGCGTCAGCTTCGGCGCCGGGTCCAGCGCCTGGATGAAGCCGCTCAGGTATTGCGGCACCGACGGCACCACCAGCGGGTTGGCCAGCAGCTCGGCCCCGCGCGCCCGCAGGTCGGCCAGCGGCAGCAGGCCCAGCTGGTGGTGGGCCGACCACAGCAGCGCCACCTTCGCCGGGCTCTCCGGGTGCGACTGCCGCACGGCGATCTCCAGCTGCGCCCGGTCGCACCCGAGCGCCAGGGCCAGGCTCTCCATGGTGAACAGGAACCCGAGCATCGCCGCGACCTGCCGGACCCCGGTCTCGTCGTCGACGAACGCGGTCGGCAGAAGCGTGCAGTAGTGCGCATAGCCGGCGGTGACGAACGACTCCGCCCAGGCCGGCAGCGCCGGCTCGGTCGCGCGGTAGTGGGCCAGCAGCCGCCGGATGCGCTTGAGCACCTCCGGGGCCTCGTCCACGGTGCGCTCGGCGGCGAGCAGCTCCACCGCCCGGGCGCCGAGCTCGTCGGTGAAGCGGCGGCTGCCGAGGAACAGGATCGAGTCCTCGACGGCCCGCAGCGCCACCGCCGCCGTGGCGTCGGGCGCCCACACCGACCGGCGCAGCCGCTGCTCGACCACCTGCTCGACGGTCACGCCCTCGTAGCCCAGCTCGATGATGTACCGCTGGTGCTTGCCGATCGCGAGGTCCCAGCTCTCCTGGATCGACTTCTCGCCGAGGCGGCGGGTGCCCATGATCGGCCGGACGGCGCCCTCCGGGAGGAGATACCGCAGCATCCACAACAGATGCGACGCGGGCCCCAGCTCGGGCCGCCCGGCCAGGTCGAGCAGCGCCCGCTGGACCGTCGAGCGGGTCAGGTCCAGCCCGATCGGGGCGAGCCGGTCGTAGACGTCCTGGGCCAGCGGCGGCAGCGCCTCGTAGCCGACCTGCCCGACCCGGTCGCCGCCGAGCAGGATCTCGCAGAGCCGCCGCACGTCGCGCCGCCCCGGCACCACGTCCTTCTCGATGCACGTGACCGCGGCGTCCTGGAAGTCGTACGGCGTCGGCCGCGCCCGGTTGCGCATGCCCGCCAGCAGGATCGACGTCTCGAACACGGCGATCGCGTCGGCGGTGCTGGACAGGTAGCCGTTGCGGCGCGCGAGCCGCACGATGTCGACGCACCAGCCGAGCAGCTCCTCCTCGTCGAGCGCGTCGAGCGTCGGCGGGCTGGCGAGGAACCCGGTGAGCCGGTCGGCCACCGGCTCGTCGGCCGCCGCGGTGCCGGCCGCGACCGCCTTGCGCTTGCGGCTGCCCTTCTGGCCCTCGAGCTGAAACGGCGTGAGCCGGGCCCGCGTGATCGACTTCTGCCAGGTGGCCGCGGCGATGGAGACCGAGCCCGATGCGAGCCCGAACTGCGCCTCGATCGCCGAATGGCTCGACGGGATCAGCCCGTAGAGCCACTTCGTGGCCGTGCGCGGACTGATGTCGAAGTCGGGCACCCCCTCGGCGGTGCCGAACTCCTCGACCCGGCTGGCCGCGTGGAAGGCGCCGCAGACGTACAGGCAGTCGGCCCGGTCGACGCCGGTGCGCGCCAGGTGCTCGCGCATGCGCTTCCACATGTACCGCTCCCGGTCCTCGTCGACCTTGACCCGCCCCGGGTCCGGCGGGGAGAGCCGCCGGAACAGGCTGCCGATGAGCACCATGACCTGCCGGTAGGTGGCGTAGTCGGCCCCGGCCAGCGGCTGCTCGACGTATTGGTCCCACCACTCCGACCAGTGCCGCACCTTGCCGTGGTGCAGCAGGTGCCGCTCCAGCTCGGCGAAGCGCGGCCGCAGGTCGCCGATCTCGATGCCGACCGCGTCGCCGTGCAGGTCGGTGTCCTCGGCCTCCTCGCCGCCCTCGGCCGGCGGCGTGTCGTGCTCCTCGCGCGGCTGCCACTGGAAGACGTGGTCGGTGGAGCGGTCGACGAGCACCAGCTCGACGCCGGGCGTCTCCAGCGCGTAGGCGATCGCCTGATACTCCGCCGACGCCTCGGTGATCGGCGCGACGATGCTCAGCGGCCCCCACTCCTGTGGGAACCCGTCCAGCTGCGACGCGAACGCCTGCAGCGCCACCGGCAGCCGGCAGTTGCGCAGCTCGCTCAGCAGCGGGCCCAGGTCCTCGCACAGCTCGAGGTAGATGACCTTGGGCTGCTTCTCGCGCAGCCGCCGGACCATCGCCAGCCCGGATGCCGGCGAGTGGTGGCAGACCGGGAAGATCTCCAGCTCCTCGCGCAGTGCCCGGTCGACGTCGTCGACGATCCCGGCCAGGATCTCGGGCACCGCGCCGCGGTCGGCCAGCGCCGTGGCGGCGCCGACCAACTGCGTCCGCAGGTCGTCGAAGATCATGACAGGGTGGCGATCGCCTGACGGCCGCCCTCGAGGAACGCCGGCCACTCCCCGCCGTCCTCCTTGCTGCGCGGCTCGACGACCCCGTGCCAGTACTTGTTCAGGATCGCCAGGTCCTCGGGGCTGCGCCGGGCCAGCGAGCCGACCAGCGACCCGGCCAGCGTCTCGGCCCGCAGGCTGCGGTCGCCGAAGAACGTGCTGTGCAGGATCGCGTCCTCCAGCACGCCGATCTGCTCGGCGGTCGACAGCGCCGACTCGAGCTTCTCGTCGTCGCTCGTCGCCGAGGCGGCCGCGGCCCGCAGGTCGGCGAAGCTCTGCAGCAGGATGTCGAGCAGGTTGGGCGGCACGTCGAGCTCGATCTCGTGCCGGCGCAGCAGCTCGGTGGTGCGGAAGCGCACGATCTCCGCCTCGCTCTTCTTGTTCGTCACCACCGGGATGCGCACGAAGTTGAACCGCCGCTTGAGCGCCGAGGACAGGTCGTTGACGCCCCGGTCGCGGCTGTTGGCGGTGGCGATGATGGAGAAGCCGGGCTGGGCGAAGACGATGTTGTCGTCCTCGAGCTCCGGAATCGAGACGTACTTCTCGGACAGGATCGAGATCAGCGCGTCCTGCACATCGCTCGTCGAGCGGGTCAGCTCCTCGAACCGCCCGATGACGCCCTTCTCCATCGCGGTCATGATCGGCGACGGGATCATCGAGGCCCGCGACTGCCCCTTGGCGATGACCATCGAGACGTTCCAGGAGTATTTGATGTGGTCCTCGGTCGTGCCCGCCGTGCCCTGCACCACCAGCGTCGAGTTGCGCGAGATCGCCGCCGCGAGCAGCTCGGCGAGCCAGCTCTTGCCGGTGCCCGGGTCGCCGATGAGCAACAGGCCGCGGTCGGAGGCCAGGGTCACGATGCTGCGCTCGACGAAGCTGCGGTCGCCGAACCACTTCTGGGAGATCTCGCGGTCGAGCCCGTCGGCGCGTTCGGAGCCCAGGACGAACAGCCGGACCATGCGCGGGCTGAGCCGCCACGAGAAGGGCTTGGGGCCGTCGTCGACCGACTCGAGCCAGTCGAGCTCTTCGGCGTATTTGACCTCGGCGGGGGCGCGAAGCATGTCAGTCATGAGGGTCTCCTAGGCCAGGAAGCTCTTGAGTTCGGAAATGAGCTTGCGGACGTGCCCGGACAGCACGGGGGTGCCGAGGTCCTTGAAGCGCTGGCGGAACCAGGGGTTGACGCTCTGCTCGCCGCCGCTGCTCACGGAGCCGATCGGGATGAACTTGACGCCCGAGCGGTGCACCGCCTGGATCATGTCGAACAGCGGCTGGGACCGGTCGAACTCGTAGAAGTCCGAGATCCAGACCATCACCGTGTTGCGCGGATCGCTGATCTTCGGCTGGGCCATCGCCATCGCGACCGGCCCGTCGTTGCCGCCGCCGAGCTTGGTGCGCAGCAGCACCTCGAACGGGTCGTGCACCCACGGCGTGAGGTCCAGCGCCCGGGTGTCGTAGGCGATGAGGTGCACGTCCACCTTCGGCAGGCCCGCGAAGATCGAGGCGAGGATGGTGCAGTTGACCATCGCGTTGACCATCGAGCCGGACTGGTCGACGACCACGATCAGCCGCGCCGGGGTGGTGCGCTTGGCGGTCTGCTTGTAGAAGAGCTTGTCGACGTAGAGCCGCTCGTCCTCGGGGCTCCAGTTCGTCAGGTTCTTCCAGATCGTGCGCTCGATGTCGAGGTTGCGGTAGACCCGCTTGGGCGGCACCGACCGGTCGATCTCGCCGACGCTGCTCTGCTGCACCTGGGTGCGCAGCACCGCGGCCACCTCGTCGACGAACCGGCGGATCAGCGCCTTGGCGTTGGCCAGCGCGACCCCCGACAGGTTGCTCTTGTCCCGCAGCAGCTGCTCGATGAGCGACATGCTCGGGGTCAGCTGCTTGGCCAGGGCCGGGTTGGCGAGCACCTCCCGCAGGTGCATCCGCTTGACCAGGTCGCCCTCGATGCCGCCGAGCACGCCCGCGAGGCCGCCGGCGCTGGGCCGCCCGCGCAGCTCGCCCGGGTCCATGCCGAGCGCCTTCTCGAACCACCCGGCGTCGGCCTGCCAGTTGCTCAGCTGGCCCGCGCTGACGTTGCCGTGCCCGGTGTTGAAGACGTTGATGAGCAGCTTGGACACCAGCGCCGCCCGGCGCACCGCGGCCCCGTCGCCCTCCTGGTCGCCGCCGGGCGCCGGGGCCATCAGGCCCTCGAACTCGGCGGCCAGCTCCGGGTGGCGCTGGACGAGGTTGTCGACGGTGACGCCCGGGTCGAGCAGCGCCGGCGGGAGGCCGATGTCGTCGACGATCGCGACGCTTGCGGACTCCAGGGACATCTGCTCGTCGGCCTCGAAGAGCCGGCCGAGCATGCGCCAGTAGAGGACCTGGCGCCGGTTCTCGTCGGCGGTCGTCATTTGCGCAGCAACCTTCCGGCCCGCTCGCGCAGCACCTCGACCGCCTCGCCGGCCGACTTGGCCGCCTTCGCGTCCGCCGGGCCGAGCGCCCAGTCGCCGGTGTGCACGCCGACCTGCTTCTTCTTCACCGTGGCCTGCACGCCGAGCGGCTGCACCGTCCAGGCGCCGTCGTCCCAGCGCAGCAGCCCGATGGCCGCGGTCGCGGCGGAGACGACCTCCGGGGTCAGCGGCCCGCAGGCCGGCAGCCGGGTCGTGTCGAGGGTGACGGCGGCGAGGTCCTCGACGAGCACCGGCTCGGCGATGCGGACCGGGTGCCGCTCCAGCGGCGGGGTGGCCGGGGCGAGCGCGGCGCCGAGGTGCACCCGGGCGGTGGTGAAGGGGTCGGCCGGGTCGCCGGGCCGGGCCTGCGCGTCACGCCAGATCAGGTCGCCGCCGGCCAGCAGCGGCATGTCGGTGAGGTCGAGCGCGCGGTGCTCGGCGAGCGCGGTGAGCAGCATCGGGTGGCCGGCCAGCAGGCGCCAGATCGCCGGGCCGACGATCGTGTCGACCTTCGCCGCGGACACGCTCGCGCGCACCAGCCGGTTGGGTGCGCCGGCGACCTCCAGCACGCCGTGCACCTGCACCTGGACCGCGGTCGGGTGCTCGTGGACGTCGGTGCCGAGGACGTAGAGCCGTCCGGTCACCGTCTCGGCCGGCGCGGCCCGCCGCGACTCGCGGGCCAGCAGCAGCGCGCGGCTCCACAGGTCGGCCCAGCGCCGCACGGGCACCGGGTCCATCGTCGCGATCGGGCTGCCGGCCCGCAGCTCCGCCGCGAGCCCGTCGAGCAGCACCGCGAGGCGGCGCAGCTGCGGGTCGCCGAGCGCGGCTTCGATCGCCTGTCCGGCCGCGGCCACGAGGTCGTGGTCGACGCCCCGCCAGCCGGTGATCGCGAGCTCGCGCAGCCAGGACCGGGCGCCGCTGAGCAGGTGGGTGGCGGCCGCGGCCGGTCGATCGTCGTCCTGGGGCTCGCCGGGCCAGTCGGCCCGCGAGCGCCCCAGCGCCGCGTCGGCCCGGGCGAGCAGGGCGTCGTGGACCGAGCCGAAGAGCGCGATCCGCGCGGCGGCGAGGGCGAAGAGGTGGTCGTCGGCGACCGAGCCGGCCGCGATCTTGTCGACGGCCTCGGCGACCGCCTCGCGCAGCGGGCTGCCGGAGAACGCCCCGGCCAGCGCGGCCAGCGCCGCGGCCCGGTCCTCGTCGATGCGGGCGAAGCCGTGCAGCAGGCCGTCGTCGACCGCGCCGGCGGTCTCGAGCGCCGCGGCGATCTCGGTGTCCGGCCCGGCGTCGGCGAACAGTGTGGACAGCATCAGCGCTCCCCGGCCGGGGCGACGGACGGGAACCAGTGCAGCTCCGGGATGGGCTCGTCGCTGCCGGGCAGCTCCAGATAGGCCAGGTGCCGCAGGAAGCCGCTGAACACGGTCGCGGCCGGGGTCGGCTCGTGGCGCGCCTTGAGCCCGCGGACCAGCGGGGTGCTGTCGTCGACCTCGATGCGCAGGTAGCGCGCGACGCGCTCGCGGCCGTATTGCAGCTGGGCTTCGTCGAGCAGGGCGACCAGGTGCTTGCACGGGCTGGCGCCGCGCAGGCCGCCGCAGGGCCGGTTGTTGTTGGTGCTGCAGCTCAGCCCGTGGGAGCCGGCGCCGATCGAGGAGACGTAGACCCGCTCGATGTCCGATCCGCTCGACACCACGCCCTGCAGGCGGCCGTCGGCGAGTTCGACGAACGGCACCTTGGCCAGTTTGCGGGGCTGCACGGGCGGTATGACCACCGCCGTCGAGCGCGTTTCGACGCTCAAGACCATCTACCTCCAGCGTTTGGGGGTGATCCCTGACGCCAGAAGTTGTATCGCATGGGTACGACAAAAACGCGTCAGGCCAGCTCGACGGCCCTTCGCAGGCAGTCGGGGACGTCGTCGGAGTGGTACGGCCATTCACTTGGCTCGATGTTCTGGACGAACGTCCCGTAGACGACGGCGCCGAGGAGCGCGGCCACCGGCTCCAGCAGGCGGGCCGCCCGGGCCGGGTCGCTGCCCGGCACGACCTTCCGCCAGAGCCCGGCCCAGTGCTCGACCAGCGCGTCCGCCTCCGAGGGCGCCAGCCCCTCGCGCAGCCTGAGCAGGTCGAACGCCGGATGGCCGAGGAACGCGTCGCCCCAGTCCAGGACGGCCGGCGGTACCAATGCCGCAAAACGAACGTTGCCCGGGTGGAAGTCCCCGTGCACGAGGGTCTCGGGCAGGCCGCACGCCTCCACCGCGGCGAACCGGTCCGACAGGCCGTCCAGCAGCGCGCCGAGCCCGAGGATCTCGGCCAGCCAGGGCTCCGCGACCGCCTCGATCTGCTCCCACAGCAGCGATCCGCGGCGGTCCCGCACGCCCCGCTCGGACAGCGCCTCGACGTCGTCGAGCGCCCGCCGCTGCAGGCCGTGCAGCAGGTCGGCCATCGTGACGCGGGCCGCGAACGGGGCGCCGAAACCGTCCTCGCCCGGCAGGTGCCCGAGCAGCTCGCGGCCGGTCCCGTCGGCGGCGATCAGCGGCGGCGCGACCCCGGGCGCGACCGCGCCGAGCCACGCCAGCACCTCGTGCTCGGTCCGCAGGAACGGCGGCAGGTGCTTGAGCCAGACCGTTCCCCACGCCGTCTCCAGCTGCCACAGCGCCGAGAGGTTCCAGGTCTTTCGCTGCCGGATTTCTTCAGGGGTACCGTACCCAGCCGCCTCGAGCGCGTCCCGCGCCCAGGCGATCGACGCCGCCGGCCCTCCCACCTCCGCGAAGGGCGCCCGGCGTTCGTGCGGCCGCGGGCGCCACGACGTCGGCTCGAGCTCGGGAGTCCCGCGTTCGAGCTGCGCGAGGTACGTGACGACACCCCCGGGCGGGTGGGGCCGGTCGGCGTGCAGCAGCCGCAGCACGCTGATCTCGGCCCCGTGCCGCCGCGCCCCGTCGACCAGCTCCTCGACCTCGGGCCAGAACGGGATCCGCACGTCGAACGCCGGTAGCTCGCCGAGCACGGCGCCGCCCTCGTCGACGAGGACGAGGACGACGGTCCGTGTGGGCAGGCTCATCGCGATGTCGCCGCTACAGGGAGCGGGCCAGGCGGTCGGCCAGCAGGCGGGTGAAGCGCGACGGGTCGGCCAGCTCGCCGCCCTCGGCCAGCAGCGCCATGCCGTAGAGCAGCTCCGCGGTCTCGCCCAGCGCCGGCGCCGCCGCGTCGGCCGTGAACGCGTCGCGGAGCCCGGACACGAGCGCGTGGTCGGGATTGAGCTCCAGAATGCGCTTGGTGTGCGGCATTTCCTGACCCATCGCGCGGTACATCTTCTCGAGCGTCGGCGTGATGTCGTGCTCGTCGCCGACGATGCAGGCCGCCGACGTCGTCAGGCGCGTGGACAGGCGCACCTCCTTGACGTCCGCCTCGAGCTTCTCGCCGAGCCACTGCAGCAGCGGCGCGAAGCCCTCGCTGCGCTCCGCGGGAATCTCCTCGCTGCCGAGGTCGACCTGGCCCTTGGCCACGGACTGCAGCTGCTTGCCGTCGTACTGCGGGACCTGCTCGACCCACACCTCGTCGACCGGGTCGGTGAGGATGAGCACCTCGTACCCCTTGGCGAGAAACGCCTCGAGATGCGGCGAGTTCTCGACCATCGCGCGGGTCTCGCCGGTCATGTAGTAGATGTCGCTCTGGCCCTCCTTCATGCGCTCCACGTATTCGCGCAGCGAGGTGGGCTCGTCCTTGGCGTGCGTCGAGGGCAGGCGCAGCAGGTCCAGCAGGGTGTCGCGGTTCTCGGTGTCGTCGAGCAGGCCTTCCTTGAGCGCGCGGCCGAACTCGTTCCAGAACGTCGCGTACCGTTCCGCGGGCAGGTCCTTGAGGGTGGAGAGGACCTTTTTCACGAGGCGGCGCCGGACGGCCTGGATCTGGCGGTCCTGCTGCAGGATCTCGCGGGAGATGTTGAGCGAGAGATCGTGCGCGTCGACGACGCCCTTCACGAATCGGAGGTACCGCGGGGTGAGCGCCTCGCAGTCGTCCATGATGAACACGCGCTTGACGTACAACTGCACGCCGCGGTGCCCGTCGCGCATGAAGAGGTCGAACGGGGCGCGGGCCGGGATGAAGAGCAGTGCCTCGTATTCGAAGGTGCCCTCGCCCCGCATGTGAATGGTCTCGAGCGGGTCGGTCCAGTCGTGGCTGACGTGCTTGTAAAACTCGTTGTACTCCTCGGCCGCCACCTCGCTGCGCGGGCGGGCCCAGAGCGCCTTCATCGAGTTCATCGGCGCGTCGGACTCGGCCCCGGCCAGGCGGATCGGCCAGGCGATGAAGTCCGAGTACTTCTTGACGATCTCGCGGATCTTCCATTCCGCGGTGTAGTCGAAGAGCTGGTCCTCGCTGTCCTCGGGCTTGAGGTGCAGCGTGACGCTGGTGCCCTGGGGCGCGTCCTCGAGGGCCTCGATCTCGTAGGTGCCCTCGCCCGCCGACTCCCACCGCGTGCCCTGGCTCTCGCCGGCCTTGCGGGTCACGAGCGTCACCCTGTCGGCGACCATGAACGTCGAATAGAAACCGACGCCGAACTGGCCGATGAGCTCCGCCCGCTGCTGCTGCTCGGGCGATTCGCGCAGCCGCTTGAGCAGTTCCGCGGTGCCGGACTTGGCGATGGTGCCGATGAGCGAGACGACATCCTCGTGGGACATCCCGATGCCGTTGTCCCGCACGGTCAGCGTCCGCTGGTCCTTGTCGATCTCGAGCTGAATGTGCAGGTCGCTGGTGTCGACCTCCAGCTCCTTGTTCACCAGGGATTCCAGGCGCAGTTTGTCCAATGCGTCCGAGGCGTTCGAGATCAACTCGCGCAGGAAGATGTCCTTGTTCGAGTAGATCGAATGGACCATCAACTGCAGCAGCTGTCGCGTCTCGGCCTGGAACTCCAGCGTCTCGCTCACTCTGGCTCCCTCTCGAAGGCTGTGGCCGCCGAAAAGAATACTCACTCCCGGCCGTGCCGCAGGACGGCCAGGTTCCGATACTCCCGCCGGTGTGAGTCCGACCGTCCCGCGGGTCCTCCCCCGCCGGTGTTCGGCCCGCCGGTCCGTTCGGTGCTCGTGTTCTTATCGGATCGGGTCTTCTTGTCAGAGCGGGTCTTCTTGTCGGAGCGCGTCGAACCCGGCCAGCAGTGCGTCCACCGCGAACGTGAACCGGGCGGCGTCGTCGATGCCGGCGCCGCTCTCGACGGCCTCGACCAGCAGCGGGTGGCGCTCGGTGTCGACGGGCAGCGGGCCGTCGGGCCCGATCGCGACCTCGGCCGCGGTGTGCCCGAGCACGAACAGCGTCAGCGCGTTCAGCGCGTCCAGTGCGTCGCCGACCGAGAAGCCGGCACCGGTCAGCGTGCGCAGGCCCGCCTCGGCCGCGTCCAGGGCCGCCGGGGTGACCGCGGGCCGGTTCACCGCGGGCAGCACGCCCGGGTGGCGCAGGAGCGCGGCCCGCAGGTCGTGCGCGTAGCCGCGCAGGTGTGCCTGCCAGTCGTCGCCCGCCCCGGCCGGGTAGGCGGCGGTGAACAGGCGCTCGACCATGCCGTCGATCAGCGCTTCCTTGTTCGGGACGTAGTGGTAGAGGGTCATCGCCTCGACCCCTAGCTCGGCGCCCAGCGCGCGCATGGTGAGCCCGTTGAGCCCGACCCGGTCGACGAGCGCCAGGGCCGCGTCGAGCACCTGTTCGCGGGTCAGGCCCGCGCGTTCGCCGCGCTGACGCTTCGCTGCCACGGGCGGATCTCCTCGGGGTTGCGGATTCTTACGGCGTAAGTCTACACTCGGCCGCAGCAAACTTACGACGTAAGAATGGAGCGGGCGGGATGGACGCGAACAAGCAGGTGGTAGCGGACTTTTTTCAGGCCGTGAGCGAGCGGCGGGTCGCCGACTGGGGGCGATACATGGCGGCCGACGTCATCGACCACAACAAGGTGATCTTCGGCGAGGAGGACGTGCCCGGGGCCGCGTTCGAGGGGTTCCGGCAGCAGCTGGACGCGTTCGGCGAGGGCGGGATGTATCCACAGCAGCTCGTCGCCGAGGGTGACACGGTGGTGGCCCGGCTGGTTGTGCGCGGCACGCACACGGGATTTCACCCACGGATGCCGGAGCCGACGGGGCGCTCGTGCGAGGTGGAACAGATCTGGATCATGACCATGCGGGATGGCCGGATCGCCGAAATCCGGGCGGTCAGCGACCGGCTGGGCATGTTCCTGCAGCTGGGGTGGGACTGGCCCACCGTGGACTGATCGTCAGCGGCCCTGGTGGCCGGCGACGGTGCCGATGACGATGCTCACCGCGATGAAGGCGAGCAGCCCGAAGACGGCCTGCCAGGCGCGGCGGTGGCCGAAGTTGATCGTCCAGCCCAGGCCGAGCCGCTTGGGGACGACCAGGTTCGGGTCGTCGGGGTTGGCGTAGATGAAGCCATACCAGCCGCGCTCATCGTCGCGACGGCCCGTCCGGGTGCGAGCGCTGATCGGGGCGCCCCGGCGGTTGATCGGGATGACGACGACGGCCAGCGCACAGATCGCGACGATCAACGCGACCGCGAGCAACTGGGCGAGCACCGGATGGGTCATCTTTCGAGCATCCCACTCGTCGGCAAGATGGTCGAGCGCAGACGCGGTCAGCCGGTAGCAGAAGGGAGGTTCGAGCGTTGCGTCATCAGAAAATCACGCTCCGCGGTGTTGCCCGCCAGCCCGGCCGCCTTCTCGTAGGCCTTCTGCGCCTCGGACGAACGACCGGCCCGCCGCAGCAGGTCGGCCCGCACCGCGTGGAACACGTGGTAGCCGGCCAGGTCGAGACCCTCGATCAGCCCCAGGCCGGCGTCGGGGCCCTCCACCTCGGCCACCGCGACGGCGCGGTTGAGCGCGACGACCGGCGACGGCGCGACCGCCAGGAGCTGGTCGTAGAGCTGGACGATCTGGCCCCAGTCGGTCGCCTCGGCATCGGACGCGTCGGTGTGCACCGCGTTGATCGCCGCCTGGAGCTGATAGGGCCCCGGCCGATCGCGCCGCAGGCACTCCCGCACCAGGCGATGCCCCTCGGCGATCGCCGCCCGGTCCCACCGCGAGCGGTCCTGGCGCGGCAGCGGCACCAGGGCGCCGGCCTCGTCGACGCGCGCCGGGCGCCGGGCCGCGGCCAGGATCATGAGCGCCAGCAGCCCGGCGACCTCGGGCTCGTCCGGCATCAGCCGGCGCAGCATCCGCCCGAGCCGGATTGCCTCGGCACACAGGTCGTCGCGGACGAGCCCGTCGCCCGAGCTGGCCGCATAGCCCTCGTTGAAAATCAGGTAGATCACCGCGAGGACCGCGGCCAGCCGGTCGGGCAGATCGGCGGCGCGCGGCACCCGATAGGGGATGCCGGCGTCGCGGATCTTGTTCTTGGCGCGCACGATGCGCTGGGCCAGGGTCGCCTCCGGCACCAGCAGCGCCCGGGCGATCTCGGGCGTGGTGAGGCCGCCGAGCAGACGCAGCGTGAGCGCCACCTGCGCGTGCCGGGCCAGCGCCGGGTGGCAGCAGGTGAAGACGAGCCGGAGGCGGTCGTCGGGCTCGTCCGGCGGGAGGTTGTAGATCAAGTCGGCCTCGGCATGCTTCTCGGCGCGTCGCGCCTCGCGGCGGAGCCGGTCGATCGCGTGGTTGCGCGCGGTCGTGATGATCCAGCCGGCCGGACTCGGGGGCACCCCCTCCGACCAGCGCTGTACCGCCGCCGCGAAGGCCTCCTGGACCGCCTCCTCGGCGAGGTCGATGTCGCCGAAGCTGCGGACCAGCACCGACACGGCACGGCCGTATTCCTCCCGGAAGACCCGCTCGATGGTCGTCGGGGGTGCCCCGCTCACCATCGGAAGGGCCGCACCTCGATCGGGAGCGTGGTGGCCTCGGCGCAGCGGCGCCCCCACTCGAGGGCCGCGTCCAGGTCCTCGCACTGCACGATCGTGAAGCCGCCGAGGTGCTCCTTGCCCTCGACGAAGGGGCCGTCGGTGACGAGCACGTCGTCGCCCTTGGGCCGCAGCGTGGTCGCGCTCGACGGCGGGTGCAGACCACCGCTGAACACCCAGACCCCGGCCTCCTTGGCGCTGCGCTCGAACTCGGCGACCCGCTCCATGATCTTCTGCATCTCCGCGGGCGCCGGGGGCTCGCCGACGCTCGGCTCGATGACGGCCAGCAGGTACTGCTTCATGGTCTCCTCCAGACGGAACGAAGCGACTTCCACCGGCTGTACGAATCGGGCCGGCCCGGAATCGACATCAGTGGGCGCTGGATTTCGCCCAGAGGTTGATGCCCGACTCGGTGGCGTGCTGGTCGATCGCGGAGAGCTCCTCGGCGGAGAAGTCGAGGTTGGCCAGCGCCGCGACGTTGTCCTCCAGCTGGGCGATGCTGCTCACGCCGATGAGCGTCGAGGTGACCCGCGGGTCACGCAGCGTCCAGGCGAGCGCCATCTGGGCCAGGCTCTGGCCGCGCGCCGCCGCGATGTCGTGCAGGGCCCGGATCTTGGCCAGGTTCTCCTCGGTGAGGAAGTCGGTCGACAGCGAGCTGTTCTCGCTCGCCCGGGAGCCCGCCGGCACGCCGTTGAGGTAGCGGTCGGTGAGCATGCCCTGGGCCAGCGGGGAGAAGGTGATGCAGCCCATGCCCTCGCGGTCGAGCACGTCGAGCAGGCCGTCCTCGATCCAGCGGTTGAGCATCGAGTAGGACGGCTGGTGGATGAGGGCCGGGGTGCCGAGCCCGCGCAGGATCTCCGCCGCCTGCGCCGTCTTCTCCGGGGAGTAGGAGGAGACGCCGACGTAGAGCGCCTTGCCGGCGCGCACCGCGGCGTCGAGCGCGCCCATGGTCTCTTCCAGCGGCGTCTCGGGGTCGAAGCGGTGGGAGTAGAAGATGTCGACGTAGTCCAGGCCCAGCCGCTTGAGGCTCTGGTCGAGGCTCGCGGTCAGATACTTGCGGGAGCCCCAGTTGCCGTAGGGGCCCGGCCACATGTCGTAGCCGGCCTTCGAGGAGATGACGAGCTCGTCGCGGTAGGGGCGCAGGTCGGTGGCCATGATCCGGCCGAAGTTCTCCTCAGCCGAGCCGTAGGGCGGGCCGTAGTTGTTGGCCAGGTCGAAGTGGGTGATGCCGAGGTCGAAGGCGCGCCGGGCCAGCGCCCGGTGCCCGTCGAGCGGCCGGTCGTGGCCGAAGTTGTGCCAGAGCCCGAGCGAGACGGCCGGCAGCCTCAGCCCGCTGCGGCCGGTCCGGCGGTATTGCATCTGCTCGTAGCGCGAACCATCTGCGGTATACGTCACGAGCTTCACACTAGGGCTGTATCGAGGTGGGGGCGGAGCGAGGCGAGGCTCAGGCGTCGGCTGGGGCCGCGCCGGGCGCGCCTCGATACCGGGGTTGTATCGAGTGTGACCGGCCTGGTTCCAGGCGGCGTCTGAGTTCGCCGCAGCCCGGCCATTCACCTCGATACAGCCCCTTGGGGACCGGGCTAGCCGATCGTCCGGACGATGTTGCCCTCCGGGTCGCGAATCTCCGAGGGCACGATCTCGACGACCAGCGGCTCCGCGCCGGGGGCCGCGCGGACGCCGGCCACGGGCACCAGCACCTGCAGCAGCCCGTCGAGCGCCTCGCCGGTGAGCACGACCTCGAGTTGGTCCTCGGTGCCGGGCGCGGTGCCGACGAAGAAGCTGCCGGAGGCGAACTCGGCGCTGCTCTCGGGCCCGTCCACGCGCAGCGTGCGGCCGAACGGAAGGCGGCCGAGCAGCGTGTCGGCGACCACCGGGGCCACGTGCGCGCCCAGGACCAGGCGGATCAGGTCGCCGTCGGGGCGCCAGCCGAACTCGGCGAGCGCGAGGGTCGCGGTGGCGGAGCCGTCGAGGCGGCGACCCTCCTCGACCGTCTCGGCCACCTCCGGGTCGGCGGCCACGGACGGCCGGGCGAGGTCGGTGATCAGCAACGGGATGCGCCGGGCGAGCAGGTCGAGGAAGTCGAGCACGCTCCAGGCCTGGATCGCGGCGTATTCGTCGGCGGTGATCCCCACGACCTGCAGGAACTGCACGGCGCCGTTGGGCGAGTCGATCGCGCCCAGCTCCGGGTCCTCGGTGAACACGACGGCGCGGATGAGCGTCTCGCGGTCCAGCGCGATGGGGCCGTTGAGGTCCATGTGGTCGTTGGGCTCGAACCAGTTGCCGGTCCGGAAGACGTAACGGGCCAGGTTCTGCAGGAAGTTCGCGGCCCAGATCGGCGGCTCGGTCTCGTCCCGGTCGCGGGCGATGCGGAAGGTGAACTCGAAGCCCCAGCCGGACTCGTCGGGGTTGTCGGACTGCTTGCCGTAGAGCTCGCTCATCCCGTAGGAGACCGCGTGCCAGTGGGGCACCGGATCGAGCCGGGGATAGAAGCTGATGCCGTCGAGCGGATCCGGGCCGCCGCGCGCCCACTTGCGGACCGTGCCGAGGTGGCGGGGTTCGACGCCGGGGTAGATCCGCTCCAGCGCCGCGTCGATCGCGTCCCAGCCGGGCGTTTCGGAGGTCATGCGGTGATTAAACCCGTTCGATGGCCGTCCGGCATGCCCCGCGAAAATCCTTCACCTCCGCGCCATCGGGTCGATCAGGATCCGGGGGAGGCTGATCCCGTCGGAAGGGCACCGTGGATGAGCTGGTTCGCCGATCGGCCGGTAGCCGTGAAGATCTTCATGATCAGCGGTCTGTTCACCGTAGCCGCGATCGTCGCCGGCTTCGTGGGCGTCGCCAGCCTCAGCGCGGTCTACACGCACGGTGAGGCGATCGAGCGCGAGAACCTGCAACGGTCGCTACAGCTGGCCGAGCTGCGCGCGCAGGCGCTCACGGCCCGCATCGCCATCCGCGACGTGGCCCTGTCGCTGGACAAGTCGGCCGCGACGACCAAGCTGGCGGCGGCGGACGCGGCCGTCGACGACGGGATCGCCGCCTATGCCACCGCGGCCGTCGATCAGGATGCGATCCAGGCGTTCCGGGCGGACTGGACGGAGTACAAGCAGATTCGCGACGGCGAGCAGCTGCCGGCCGCGCAGAGCGGTGACGTGGCGAAGTTCGAGCAGATCGCCACCGACAAGGCCAACCCGCTGATCAACAAGGCGATGGCGGCGCTGGACAAGGCCGCGAACAGCGAGGCGAGCCAGGCCAAGTATCGGGCCGCGATCGCCCGGACGGACTACCACCGGGCCCGCATCCTGCTGATCGGGGTGCTGAGCGCGGGCGTGCTGCTCGGCGGCGCGGTGGCGCTCTACACCGTCCGGCGGATCGTCGGTCCGCTGCGGCGGGTCGGCGCCGTGCTGGCCGGGATGGCCGAGGGCGACCTGACCGGGGTGGCGGGCTCGGACAGCCGCGACGAGATCGGGCGCATGTCGGCCGCGCTCGACTCGGCCACGGCCCGCACGCGGGAGACGGTCCGCGAAGTCGCCAACACCGCGACCGGGGTCGCCGGCGCGGCCGGGCGGCTCGCCTCGAACAGCGAGGAGATCGCCCGCACCGCGGAATCGGCGTCGACCCGCTCCGGCTCGGTGGCGTCGGCGGCCACGCATGTCGCGGGCAACGTGCACAGCGTGGTGACCGGGGCCGAGGAGATGTCGGCGTCGATCCGCGAGATCGCCCAGTCGGCGTCGCAGGCGGCCGGGGTGGCCGCGGCCGCGGTGCGGGCCGCCGGCGCCGCGTCCAGCACGGTCGCCAAGCTCGACACCTCCTCGACCGAGATCGGCAACGTCCTGAAGCTCATCACCTCGATCGCCGAGCAGACGAACCTCCTCGCGCTCAACGCCACCATCGAGGCGGCCCGCGCCGGCGAGGCGGGCAAGGGCTTCGCGGTCGTCGCCAGCGAGGTCAAGGACCTCGCCCAGGAGACGGCGAAGGCGACCGAGGACATCGCGGGCCGCGTGGGCGCGATCCAGGGCGACGCCCGGGCCGCGGCGGCCTCGATCGGCGAGATCAGCTCGGTAATCTCGGAGATCAGCCAGTATCAGACCACGATCGCCGCGGCGGTGGAGGAGCAGACGGCGACGACGGGCGAGATCAGCCGCAACGTGACGCAGGCGGCGGCCGGGACCGACGAGATCGCGTCGACCATCTCGGGGGTGGCGGACGCCTCGCGCGCGACGAGCGCGGGCATGGGCGAGTCACGCACGGCCTCGGCGGAGCTGGCGACGATGGCGGACCGCTTGCAGCAGCTCGTGGGGCGCTTCCGCTACTGAACCGGGCCGCTTCGCCGCTGAGCGTGAGCACCGCACGAACCGCTGGCGCACGTCGGCCGCACGAACCGCTGGCGCACGTCGGCCGCACGGGCCGCCAGGGCACCTCCGCCTCGCGCACCGCCTAGGCACCTCCGCCTCGCACGCTGCCGGGGTCGGGTGCCCATGCGAACCGGCGGCGGCCTTTCGGATGGGCTTGGTGCTGTGGCGGGGCCGTTGCGCATCTTGTGCGGGGTGGGTGTCGCACCGTGCGTCCTGCCGACGGGCCGTTGGGCGTCCGGCAGAGCGCAGCGGGGCTAGATGCCCAGGCGGGCGGCCACCGTCTCGGCGGACGGGTGGCCCAGGCGCTCGTAGATGGCGTGGGCCCGTCGCCACAGGCCGATTGCCGGGGCGCCGTCCAAGGCGTCGCCCAGGCGGGTCGCGGTGTCGGCCTCGTCCAGGCGGTCGCCCAGCTCCGTGTAGCGGTCCAACGCCGCTCGCAGGTGTTCCAGGGAGCGGTCGCGTTCGCCCAGGGCCGCGTGTACCCGGCCCAGGTGAGCCAGGGCCGCCGCCACCTCGTGCGGGTCGTCCAGGTCGGCGCGCAGCGACAGGGCCGCCTCGCCGTGGGCCACCGCCTCGTTGGCGCGGCCGGCCTGGGCGTAGTGCCAGGCCGCGGCGGCGTGGGCGGCGGCCTGGCCGTGGCGGTCGGCGGCTCGGCGGAAGAGGGCCAGCGCCAGTTCGTCGTGGACGATGGCCTCGGCGAAGCGGGCCATCGACTCCAGGAGGGCCGCGAGGTCCTGGCGGCAGCGGGCGGCGGCGGCCGGTTCGCCCTGGGCCAGGAAGCAGTCGGCGGCCTCGCGCAGGCGGCGGAGGGCGGACTCGTGCTGGCCGGTACGCAGGTACGCGGCGGACTGGGCGCGCTGAGCCCTCGCGAGCAGAGCCGGGTCGCCCAGGCGCTCGGCCGCGCGGATGGCGATCGCCTGGGCGGCGATCCGGTCGTCCCAGCGGCCCGCGGCGTCCAGGTCGGCGTCGACGGCGTCGGCGATGCGCCAGGCATCCCGGTACCGGCCGCGGCGCATGGCCAGGCTCAGGACCGCGAACTCGGCGCCGTGCTCGACGAGCCGGTCCTGCATCGCGCCGCGCTCGGCGTCGGAGGTGCGGGCGGCCGCGTGCTCGCGGAGCAGGGCGTGCATCGCGTATCGGCCGGGGCGCACCTCGGTGATGAGCTGCGCCCGCGCCAACTCGGCGAGCGCATCCGCCGCGATCCGTCCACTGAGGACACTCGCGGAAGACTTGGACGACGTGGACGCGGAGGACGTGGAAACGGCGGAGACGGGGGCGGGAGACGTGGACGCGGAGGACATGGAAACGGCGGAGACGGGGGCGGAAGAGGTGGACGCGGCTGAGTCGGGAACGGGAGACGTGGACGCGGCTGAGTCGGGAACGGGAGACGTGGACGCGGCTGAGGCGGGAGCGGTCGCGATCAGGACGGCGGCGTCGGCGGGTGCGAGGTCCGGGCCCGGGTGGGCGCCGAAGCCGCGGAAGAGGCGGCGGGCATCCGGGGTCAACCGGTCGTAGGCCCACGAGAACGCCGTCGCCTCGGCCAGGGCGTCGGCCACCGCGGTCAGCCGAAGCTCCGGGTGCAGCGCCACGCGTGCCGAGACCACCGACAGGGACATGGGCAGCCGGCCGCACGACGTGATGATGCGGTCCACCGCGTCCGGCTCCGCCGCGACCCGGTCGGCGCCGATGCGCGCCGCCAGCATGGCCCGCGCCTCGGTGCGGTCGATGGCGTCCAGCACCACCGTGGCCGCACCGTCCATTTTGGACAGCTTGGCCAGGCCTCCACCGGCGCTGCCGACGACATCGTCCTCGCCTGCGGCGGGGCACCCGGGCCACGCCTCAACCGCGCTCGCGATGGGGCTTCCGGGCCGCGCCTCAATCGCGCTCGCGATGGGGCTTCCGGGCCGCGCCGGAGTCGCGTCGAGATCGCCCTCGCCCGCGGCGGGACGCTGGGGCCGCGCCTGAACCGCGTCGACATCGTCCTCGCCCGCGGCGGAGCGGTCGGGCCGTGTCGGAGTCGCGTCGAGGCCGAACAGTCCGCCGCGGCCGGTGATGATGGCGACGCTGTCGCCCGCGGCGGGAAGAAGCGGGCGCACCTGGGCCGCGTCGGCGGCGTCGTCGAGCACGAAGAGCACGCCACGGCGGGCGGTCAGGCTGCGGAACAGGCCCGTGCGGGCGGCCACCCCGAGCGGCAGATCGGCCGGGGCCACGCCGAGCGCGTCGAGCAGGATGCGCAGCGCCTCGGCCGGCGGGAGGGGCGGGCCGGACGGGTCGGAGCCGCGCAGGTCCAGGAACACGGCGCCGGCTGGGAAGCGGTCGGCGATTCGGTGTCCATAGTGGACGGCCAGGGCGGTCTTGCCGACACCGGCCGCGCCGCCGATGACCACGGCTCGCGCGCCGGGCAGGAGGCGGTCCAGGCGCGCGACGACACCGGCTCGCCCGGCGAAACCGGGCGGCGCCGGCGGGAGTGCCCGCGCACCGGGGCCGGGGGCCGAGCCCCCGAGCGTCGACGAGCCGCCGGCGGCCGGGGAACCGGGCAGGACCGTCTCGATGCGGGAGCGGGCCGACGCGAAGGCGAAGCACTCGGCCGGCGAGGCGCCGAGCAGGCGGAGCAGCGCCTCCAGGCGCTCGGCGGGCGGCAGGGCGCGGCCGTCGAAGTACGCGCCGATGACGGCGTGCGGCCAGCCCGTGCGCGCGGCCATCTCGCCGAAGGTCAACGGGGACGACCGGACCCGCCGCGCCTGCCTTCGCCGCAGGTCACGCAGGAGCCCGGAGAGCTCGTCCAGGGTGGAGACACCCGACGGATCTACCACGTCGGGAAGCCTGCCACAGCGGTACAACTTCGGCTTGAGAAAAACGGCGATGCCCCGCCCCGTGATGACACAGAGCGGGGCACCACCACACGCAGCGTCAGGCGCAGATCGCCTCGAGGTCCTTGCCGGCGGCGTCGATGTCGTTCGTCAGCTTGTCCATGTCACCGAGCGAGTTGATCTTCGCCAGGTACTCGGGCGAGCCGAACAGCTTGAGGCCGTCGGCGCCCTTGTCCAGCGCCGCCTGCAGCTTCGGGTCCAGGGCCTCGGTCTTGAGGGCGCGCAGCTTCTCGGCCAGCGCGTCGGCGAGCTCCTTGGCCTTGGCCGCCGCGGCGGTCTCGGCCTGCTTGTTCTTCGAGCCCTTCGCCGCGATCATGATGCCGATCTGCTCACCGATGGGCTTGATGTTTTCCTCGGTGATGAGGGCCTCGGCCTTGGTGCAGACCTGCTTCGTGTTCGCCTTCACGTCGGGCGTGGGACTCGACGTGGCGGCGGCGGTGGCGCCGGTGGAGGACGAGGCCGAGGTGCCGCTCTCGGAGGTGTCACCGCAGGCGGCGGCGGTGCCGACGAGCGCGGTGAGGATGGCTACGGTCAAAAGCCGTCGCACGTGGGAGTCTCCTCAATCTGTGGGTTGCGTCACGCCTTGGCGTAGCTCCGGGCATTCCGGGGCCCTGGGGAGCAGGCGGACGCCGGAGCGTAGCAGCCGGGGATGGCGTCGCGCTGTCTCACATCTTGCTCGGCGCCGCCATGCCGAGCAGGTCGAACCCGGCGCGGAGGGTGCGCGCGGTCAACGCGCACAGGGCCAGCCGGCTCGCGCGCACCGGCTCCGGCGCCTCCAGCACCCGACACTGCTCGAAGAACGCGCTGAAGCTCACGGCGACCGCGTGCAGGTGCGTGGTGAGCTTGTGGAACTCGAGCGTCTCGCCGGCCCGGGTCACGACGCCGGGGAACTCGAGCAGCTCCAGCGCGAGCGCGCGTTCGGCCGGATGCGTGATCGTGAAGTCGTTGCCGACCGCGTCGACGTCACCCCGGCGGAAGATCGAACAGACCCGGACGTGGGCGTACTGCAGATACGGCCCGGTGTCCCCGGTGGTCGCGAGCATCCGATCGAAGTCGAACGTGTAGTCCTTGACCCGGTCGCTGGACAGGTCCGCGTACTTCAACGCGTCGATCCCGATCGCCCCGGCGCGCGCGTCCGCCTCGTCGAGCAGCTCCGTGAGCTTGATCGCGGCGCCCAGCCGGCTGCGCAGCATCTTGCCGTCGGTACCGAGGACGGAACCGAACGCGATGTGCTCGGCGCGAACCGTGGCGGGGAGCCAGCCCGCGGCCCGGGCGAGCGCGAAGACCATCTCGAGGTGCTGCCGCTGCGGCGCGCCGACGACATACAGCAGGCGCGTCGCCTTCAGGACGTCGACGCGGTACCGCACCGCGGCGAGATCGGTCGCGGCGTACCCGTAGCCGCCGTCCCGCTTGCGAACGATCAGCGGGGCGTTGAAGCCGTCCAGAAACGCGCACAGCGCACCGTCGCTCTCGCGCAGCAGGCCCTTCGCCAGCAGGTCGTCGACCACACCGTCGAGTGCCGCGTTGTACCGGCTCTCCCCGGCGAAGTCGCTCTCCCGCAGGCGTACGCCGAGGCGGTCGTAGACGCTCTGGAGGTACACCTGCGATGTCGAAACGATCGTGCGCCACTGCGCGATCGTGTCCGGGTCACCGGCCTGCAGCTGCACGACCCGCCGGCGCGAGCGCTCCTGGAAGTCCGGGTCCGCCTCGAACCGGCGCCGGGCGGCGGCATAGAACGCGCTCATGTCGGCGGGGTCGAGCTCGGCCCCGCCGGCCTGGTGCTCGACCAGCATCCCGAAGTTGGTGCCCCAGTCGCCGAGGTGGTTCTGCCTGATCACGGTGTGCCCGAGGTGCTCGAGCACCCGCACCGCCGCGTCCCCGATGACCGTCGAGCGCAGGTGCCCGACGTGCATCTCCTTGGCGGCGTTCGGCCCCGAGTAGTCCACCACGACGGTCTCGGGCTCCACAGTGGACACTCCGAGACGCGGGTCGGCCGCGGCGTCGGCGAGCCGGTCGGCCAGTGCGCGTTCGGACAGCGTGAGGTTGACGAATCCGGGCCCGGCGACGCTCACGTCGGAACACAGATCGTCGAGCTCGACCGCCGCGACGACCGCCGCCGCGACCGCCCGCCCGTCGGGCCGGCCCACGGCCCCGTCCGCCTGAAAGTCACCGAACCGGGATCGGCGCAGGGCGGGGTCGACGGTCGATCCGGTCACGGTCTCGAACGCGGCCGCGAGTCTGTCCCGCAGCACCTTGCCGATGTCAGCCATGCTCCTGAAGGCTAACGAGGTGCCCGAAATTACGCGCCTGGATTTTGAGCCGGCGACCGCCCGCTCCTACGACGCGCTCTCCGCCAACCATCTGGACATCATCAGCTCGGACCCGTCCGATCGCGCGCACTTGGAGCTGTTCGCGGCGGCGGTACTGCACGAGCCCGGCCCGGTCGCCGACATCGGCTGCGGCGCGGGCCGCCTCACCGGGGTCCTCGCCGAGCTGGGGCTGGACGCGTTCGGCGTGGACCTGTCCCCCGCCCTGATCGCGATCGCCCGCGCGGCCCATCCGCACCTGCGCTTCGAGGTCGGCTCGATGCTCGACCTGGACATCCCCGACGGCTCCCTCGCGGGCCTGCTCGCCTGCTACTCGATCATCCACGTGCCGTGGGAGCTGCGCCCGGCCGTGTTCGCGGAGTTCCATCGCGTCCTGCGCCCCGGTGGCGTGCTGATGCTGGCGTACCAGGTCGGCTCCGACGCCAAGCACCGCGACTCCCACGACGGGCTCGAGCTCGACGTGACCTGGTACCGCCAGCAGCCCGGCGAGCTCGCCGGGCTGCTGCGGGAAGCCGGATTCGAGGTGTCCCACGAGGCCGTGCGCCCCGCGCGGGAGGGCGAGCTAACGCCCCAGGGCCACCTGCTCGCGACGGCCGGCGGGCGCCCACAGGAACACGATCGCGGCGACCTCGCAGACGAGTGACAGCGCCTGGAGCGTGACGATCGGCACCGCGTAGCCGGGCATCTGCGCGAGCACGCCCGGCAGCGCGGCGTGGGCGAGAATCTGGATGCCGAGCACGAGCGTGAGCACGCGGCGCGCCTTGGGCCGCCCGCCGCGCAGCTTGTACGCGCGCAGCGGCAGCAGCACGGCGAGCACGAGGTGCGGCACGACGGCCCCGATCCCGGCGGACCCGAGCGCCACGAGCGTCACCCCGATCGCGAGCACGTGCAGCGCGGCGATGGCGAGGACGGCGGCGAGGGTGCGGTTCATGTTCTTCTCGGTCATGTCCACGACGGTATGAGCGAGCGGGCCCCCGCACTCCTGCCCGCCGTCATCGCCGCACCATGACGGATGTCATCTCCACATCCATGACAACGCAGCATCGCCATACTTGAATATCGATGTCTGGATCCGTCGAGCACGAGCAGGCGATACTACGCACAGCATGTCGGTAATTACGTACCGGAATCGGATTCAGGGTTCTCTGGCGTAGAACTCCTGTTCGATGCTAATGTGACCGCATCAATCACCAGCTCAACCGCAGTCTCGACAGTTTCGTGTTCCCAGATACGGACCACGGTCCAGCCAGCACTCGAAAGCGATTCATTTACGGTCCGATCGCGCTCAACATTCCGTATGAGCTTCGGACTCCAATACCAGTCATTGACCGCAGGTTTCCGGCCATGCACGGGACAAAAATGCCAGAAGCAACCGTCGACAAAGACAGCAACCCTACGCGCGGTGAAGACAATGTCCGGCCGGACCTTCACACCGTCCGGCAGGCGCAGCAAGAGATCCTTGCGGTACCGGTAGCCAAGCCGGTGCAGGCTGCTACGGAGCACCACCTCGGGCTTCGTGTTCGACCGCCGGTTGGCTTGCATGTTCCGCGAGCGGCCCTCATTGAGCGGCACGGGGTAGAGGCCCGCCGCGTGCGCACGCTTCCGCGCCTCGCTCCGGTCGCCAGTCGGCACGAAGCTCTCCTCGAAGCCGGGTCCCAGCCTGCACCGGGATTTGATGGCAAGATACCCGCGTGCACTCGTGCTCGCCGCACCAGCCCTGGAGGAGTCCAGCGATGACCTTTGAAGCTGTCGAGATTTGCGCTGGCGCTGGCGGGCAGGCACTCGGCCTCGAAAGGGCGGGCTTCGAGCATGCTCTTGCCGTCGAACTCGACCCGAACGCGTGCAACACGCTACGTCACAACCGGGCCGACTGGAAGGTCAGCGAAGGCGACGTGGCCGACCGGAACGTGTGGGATCCGGCCGACTACAAAGGCATCGGATTACTGGCTGGCGGCGTTCCGTGCCCGCCATTCACCATTGCCGGAAAGCAACTCGGGGCGACCGACGAACGCGACCTCTTTGCCTGGGCGATCGAACTCGTGTCCGTCGTGCAGCCCCAGGCACTCCTGCTGGAGAACGTTCGCGGCCTGAGCATGCCGCGCTTCGCCGGCTACCGGCAGCACGTGCTGGACCGCCTCATCGACCTCGGCTACGTCGCCGAGTGGCGCCTGCTGCAAGCATCAGACTTCGGCGTTCCCCAGCTTCGCCCGCGCTTCGTACTTGTCGCGCTGCGCCCGGAGCACGCGGAGTACTTCACCTGGCCCGAGCCGCTGGGCACGCCGCCCACGGTGGGCACGACACTGCTCGACCTGATGGCGTCGAATGGCTGGGAGGACGCCGAGACCTGGTCGAGGAAGGCCAGCAAGATCGCGCCCACCATCGTCGGTGGATCAAAGAAGCACGGGGGCGCCGACCTCGGCCCAACCCGCGCTAAACGCGCATGGGCCGAGATGGGCGTCGACGCCCTGGGTGTCGCGGACGCACCGCCGAAGCGTGGAGACAAATTCGAGGTCGGCCCGAAGCTGACGACCGACATGGTTGCCCGCATCCAGGGATGGTCCGGCGCCTATCCGTGGGAGTTCACCGGCCGGAAGACCACCAGGTACCGGCAGATCGGCAACGCATTCCCGCCACCCGTGGCCCACGCCGTCGGCACCGCCATCTACAACGCCCTCGAGAAGAAGGGCGAACGGATCGAACGGGTGCTGCCGGAGCATGACCCGATCTACAAGATTCTGCGCGACAGCCCAGACTTCATGACACCAGCGCAAATCAGCCGCTCGCTCGGCCAGGCCCTGGAAGCGGCAGACCTGGAGCACCGCATCAGCCTGCTAAGCCGCGATTTTGACGTCGAGATGCAAACCACGTCCACCGCAACCGCCTACAAGCTGGGCAAGTTCAAGGCATTTGTTGGCCAGCAGGACCACGTCCGCAACGACCTGTTCCTCAAGCACCGCGCCAAGATTAGTTAGGCGGCAGGACGCGACCCGCCCTGCCGCTCGGTTCTGCCTGTGGCCCGGGAGGAAGCGTCGTGCCGTAGGAGCTGGCTCAGCCAGTGACACCTGCACGGAGTTCCTCGCGCGGCACCGGTGAGCCGGCTGCCGCCCGAAGCGAGGCGCGACATACTCACCGAGATTGACCGATCGCGGCCGAGCCGAGGGACGCCCTCCGATTATCCGGGCGGTAGTCTCGGCGGGTGAGTGCCGAAGAGCTCGCTCTCGACCTGGGGATTCTGCCAGTCAGCTCGGCGCGCCGCCGGGTAGTGCGGCAAACTCCCGCGCCCGGCTCGCTGTGCAGCAACGACCGCGGTGAGACGCACGAGTTGCTTGCGCCAGCCGCCGATCCTGAGCTGCGTACGGTCTGGTCCTGGCTGACCCAGCGAACCGGACTTGTGCAAGAGATGGGCGATGCGGTCGAAGATGCCATCTACTACGTGCTCGACGGCGCGCGCACGCACCGGTTCGACCTCCGTGACGACCGGGTGGACAGCGACGAACGGCGGGCGGTCGGCACGAAGCTTCAGTACCACGTACTCGAGAACCTGAAGCTGCCTAAGCTACGCCATCCCGACACGGAGATTGAGGGAGTCGGGGTAGAGATCAAGGGAACAATCGCCACCAACTGGGCCATCCCGACGGAAGGCCAATGCGGCGTCACACTGCTGATCCAGCTCGACATCAACGCGGACCAGCACACCGCCCGGCTGATGCGAACGCATCGCGCTTGGCTGCGTGAGGGAGCAAACCACGACGGCAAGCGTGGCGTGACTGCCGAGGCGCTGCGTGAATACTCTGTGCCGCTCTATCCGAAGACCCAGCTGCGGCCCAATCCGCTCAAGATGCTCACGGACGCGCAGCGGGAGGACGTGTTCGGCAAACAGGGTCAGGAGATCCGCCTTGCGCATCTCTTCCGTGCGCTGCCCGGCGTCGTCATTCCTCGCGCGGTCATCCTGACCGTCTGCGCACGCAACCAAGACCCTCTCCGGCGAGCACGGGCCACACGGTCACGCGTCCGGCCCGAACTCGAGCTGCTGTGCGGCAAGTGGGCCGGTCAGCGCGAGCTCGCGGCGCACCTCGGCTACGACCTGACCGGCGCCGCTTGGGTGGCCGTGCCGGCCGCCGACATCCAGGGGTATGGCCGCCTGACCGAGCGAGCCATCGCGGAGATCGACCAGCGGCCAGGCTCAGACGACGCCGACGACGAACGCTGACCGACGCTTCAGCCGAGGCTGCGAGAGAGCCGAAACACCAGCGGTGGTGGCGGTATGGTTCGGGCCGTGACGTTTCACGCGAGTACCGAGACGTTTGCCGGGCGTCCCGTGGTGGACGTGGAGCCGGGCGAGCCGCTGCCCGATGTCGACGGGCCGGCCGCCTGGCGGTTCGGGTTCTTCGAGGAGGACACCGACGACGTCGAGGGGCCGAACCCGGCCTACAACGCGGCGTTCGACGAGCTGCTCGACGGGATCGACACCGAGGCGGTGCACGCGCTGGTGCTCGGCTCGTGGGGATACGCCGCGTTCGCCGACGCGCCCATCGACAAGCTCGTCGAGGTCGCGCACCGGCTGCCGCATCTCGAGGCGCTCTTCCTCGGCGACATCACCGGCGACGAGTGCGAGGTGTCGTGGATTCGGCAGGGGGACCTCGACCCGCTGCTGGCGGCGTACCCGAAGCTGCGCGTCCTGCGCGTGCGCGGCTCCGCGAACCTCCGGCTGTCCCCGCTGCACCACCCGCACCTCGAGGAGCTCGTGTTCGAGTCCGGCGGGCTGCCCGCCGAGGTCGTCACCGCCGTGCTCGACAGCGAGCTGCCGGCGCTCGAACACCTGGAGTTCTGGCTGGGGGTGCGCAACTACGGCGGCAGCGTGGCCGTGCGGCACCTCGAGCCGCTGCTCGGCGGCGGGCGGTTCCCGGCGCTGCGCCGCCTGGGGCTGCGCAACGCCGAGATCGCCGACCGGATCGCGGCCGCGCTCGCCGGGGCCCCGGTCGTCGGGCGCCTCGAGGAGCTGGACCTCTCGATGGGGGTGCTCGACGACGCGGGGGCCGAGGCGCTGCTGGCCGGGCAGCCGCTCACCCACCTGCGCCGGCTCGACCTGCACCACAACTTCCTGTCGCCCGGGTTCGCCGCGCGGATCGTGGCGGAGCTGCCGGGCGTGGACGTGGACGTGACCGATCAGCAGGTCGAGGGGCGCTGGGGGCGGTACACCGCGGTCTCCGAGTGAGACTCAGCCCCAGATCTGCGGCGCCTGGGTGCGGGTCGCCGCGTTGATGCGGTTGAAGAAGTTCGTGGTCGCGATCCACAGCACGATCGCGCCCAGCTCCTCGTCCTTGAAGTGCTCCGCGGCCGCGTTCCACACCGGGTCGGGCACCGCGTCGCCCTTGTCGGCGAGGCGGGTGGCGTGCTCGGCCAGGTCCAGGGCGGCGCGCTCGGCGTCGGTGAAGTACGGCGTCTCGCGCCAGGCCGCGACCGAGAACAGCCGCTCGTCGGTCTCGCCGGCCTTGCGCATGGACCGCGCCCCCGAGTCCACGCACGGGCTGCAGCCGTTGATCTGGCTCGCTCGCAGGTGCACGAGCTCCAGCGTGCTCTGCGGCACGCCGGCCGAGTGCGCGGCCTTGTACAGCAGGTTGATGGCCTTGACCACGTCCGGGCTGGCCGTGGTGGTCGTGTCGATTCGAGCCTTCGACATCGTCGTCTCCTGTCACATCGCGGCGGTTTGCTTCGTCGCCCGGTTGACGACCGCACTCGGGATAACGTGACAAATGTGGCGCAGGCCACAAAAGGGGTGGACATGACCGGCGACGAGGGCCTGGCCCGGCAGTTCGAGGAGCTCCGGCCGCGGCTGCGGGCGGTGGCGCAGCGCATGCTCGGCTCGGCGAGCGAGGCCGACGACGCGGTGCAGGAGGCCTGGCTGCGGCTGGCCCGGGACGACCAGGACAAGCACAACCTGGCCGCCTGGCTGACCACCGTGGTGGGCCGCATCTGCCTCGACATGCTGCGGGCTCGCACCAACCGCCGCGAGGACCCGCTGCCGGTGGCCGAGCGGCTCGAGGCCGCGGACGTGGACCCCGAGCAGGAGGCGGTGCTCGCCGACTCCGTGGGGCTGGCACTGCTCGTGGTGCTGGAGACGCTCAGCCCGACCGAGCGGCTCGCGTTCGTCCTGCACGACATGTTCGCGGTGTCGTTCGACGACATCGCCGTCGTGGTCGGCAAGAGCCCGGCCGCCGCCCGCCAGCTCGCGAGCCGGGCGCGGCGCCGCGTCCAGGCCGGGCCGTCCGACCCCGGCGAGAGCGGCCGGAAACAGGAGGTCGTGGCCGCGTTCCTGGCCGCGTCCCGGGGCGGCGACCTCGGCACCCTCCTGACGCTGCTCGACCCCGACGTGGTCATGCGCGCCGACGAGACCGCGGCGCGGATGGGCGGCCACGGCGAGACGCGCGGCGCGGAGGTCGTCGCGGCCTTCTTCAACGGCCGCGCGACGGGCGCCCGCCTGGCCGACATCGAGGGCCTGCCGGGTGCGTTCGTCGCCGCCGTGAACCTGGCCCTGGCATTCACGGTCATCAACGGAAAGATCACCGCGATCGAGGCCGTCGCCAACCCCGAGGACCTGGACGAGATGGCCATCCAACTCATCTAGCTGGTGAAAGCTTCATTTCGAAAAACGATGGATTTGATTATGTAAGTACTACAGCCTCGCGGCTGTGAGAAAAAGCTAGTTGTGGCACTCGCCGCCGCCTTGGTTCTGCTGCCCCAGTTCGCGGCCGAGGCGGCCACCGGCCGCAACGTGTCCGCCGACGCGGCGATGTATCCGCGCGCGATCCGCCTCGCGCACTCCGGCTCGGCCAACGGGCGCGTGATCGCGACGATGACGGGCACCGGAACTACGCGCTGCGACTGGACGCCGCGGACGGGTCGGCACTGTTCAACGCCGATGCGACCTTCTGCCCGGAGACGGTCGCGAACGGGGTCAAGCTGCGGTCGTACAACTTTGCGGACCGGTACGTGCGGCACTACAACGCGACCGGGTACATCGCCTCGCCCTAGGGCTTCGTGCCCCAGGCGGAGATCATCGGGGACGTCGACACGTCCAGCGCACCGGCGTCGAGGTTGGCGAGGTGCTCGTCGATCTCGGCGGCGATGGCCAGGCCCGCGTCCAGCAGCCGGCCGCGGATCTGCTCCACCGTGGCCCGCTCCAGCCGGGCGCACGCGGGGCCGGTGACCGGGAAGTACGCGTCCGCGGCGACCTCGGTCAGGCCGGCCTCGCGCAGGAGCCGGGGCAGGGTGCGCCCGTAGGCGAGGTCGACCGCCCGGCCGGCCATCAGGGTGCGGAAGTCGCGCTTGAGCTTGTTGGCCAGCGCCTGGGCCGGCCCGGACTCGTCGAGACAGGCCAGCGGCTGCAGCGCCGGGTCGGCCTCCTCCAGCAGCAGCCGCCCGCCCGGGCGCAGGGCCGCGACCATGGCCCTCAGCGCCTCGGCGCGGTTGGGCACATGCACCAGGAGCAGCCGCGCGTGTACGACATCAAAGCCCTCGCCGGGCGGAGGCTCCACGCCCACGTCGTGCCGGCGCACCTCGAACCCGGCCCCGGCCGGCAGCCAGGAGACGTCGAGGTCGGTGGCGAGCACGTGCCCGTCCGGCCCGACGCGCGCGGCGAGCCAGGCCGGCACCGTCGCCCCGCCCGCGCCCACCTCCCAGACCCGCTGCCCCGGCCCGATCCCGAGCGCGTCGAGGTGCCGGAAGGTGGAGGCGTCGAACAGCTCCGCGAGCGCCCCGAAGCGGGCGCCGGCCTCGGGCTGGGCATTGTCGAGCAGGTACCGACCCATGCCCGTCACCGTATCGCCGCGGTCAGACCTGGTACGCGGCGACGGTCGAGCGCAGCTCGGCGGCCATCCGGGCCAGCTCGGCCGCGGTCGCCTGGGTCTCGGTGGCGCTACTGGAGACCGTGGCCGCGCTGCTCGCCACGTGGGTGATCGTGCCCGCGATGCCCGACGAGCCGTCCGCGGCCTGGGCCACGCGGCGGGCGATCTCGGCGGTGACCGCGGTCTGCTCCTCGACCGCGGACGCGATGGTCGCCGCGTAGTCGTTGATGGTGCCGATCACGGTCCCGACCTCGCCGATGGCCGCGATCGTCCCGCTCGTCTCGTGCTGCATCGAGCCGACCTGGGCCGCGATCTGCTCGGTCGCCTCCGCGGTCTGCCGGGCCAGGTCCTTGACCTCGCCGGCGACGATCGCGAAGCCCTTGCCGGCCTCGCCCGCGCGGGCGGCCTCGATGGTGGCGTTGAGCGCGAGCAGGTTGGTCTGCTCGGCGATCGCGGTGATGAGCGCGACGACGGTGGTGATCTGCGCCGACGCGTCGCCGAGGCGACCCACGCTCGAGCTCGTCTGGGCGGCGGTGTGGGCCGCGGACTGGGCGACGCCCGCGGCCTCGGCGGCGTTGCCCGCGATCTCGCGGATCGCCTGGGTCATCTCGTCGGTGGCCGCGGCGACCGCCTGCACGTGGTGGGAGACGTCGTCGGCGCCGGTGGAGACGTCGCCGACCTGGGCCGTGGTGCCCTCCGCGGCCCGGGCGAGCTGGTCGGAGACGGCCGAGAGCTCACCCGAGGCCATGGCGACCTGGTCGGAGGCCTGGCCGATGCGGCGCACCATGGACGCGACCGATTCGGCCGTGGTGTTCAGGGCCGTCGCCACCTGGCCGATCTCGTCGCGGTGCTGCGGCGGGACGCGCGCGGTGAGGTCGCCGGCGCCGATGCGGTCCAGGGCCCCGACGCACGCCCGCAGCGGCCGCGTGATCATCCGGCTGATGACGAGCGCGATCGCCACACCCAGCACGAAGCTGACCGCGAGCATGATGGCGACGGTCCGGCGGGTGTCGTGGAACAGGCGCTCGGCGGTGTCGTCCTCGCGGGTCGAACGCGCGACGGTCGCGGTCTCCAGTGCGCTGAGCGCGGCTCGCACGTCGGGCACCGCGGCCTCGCGCGCCTGGCTGTCGCCGATGCTGCCGAGGTACCGCTGCCAGGTCTTCTGAAACGCGTCGAGCGCGCTGCTCTGATCGCCGTCCAGCCCGAGCGCCCGGCAGGCCTCGACGGCCGCGGTGACCTGGCGTTCGAGGCCGTCGAGGGCCTGCGTGGCGGAGGCGCGCCCGGGCGCGTCGGTCGCGAGCGCGTAGTCGTCCGCGGCGACGATGGCCTGCCCGGCGAGATCGCGGAGGGTGCCCGTGACCTGGAGCTGACGGTTGTACCCCGCCATGGAGCCGACCTGGTCGTTGATCGAGCCGAGACTCTCCAGCCCGACAATGCCGTCACCGATGCTGAACAGCGCCACGACGAGCACCGCGAGCAGGATCTTCGTGCCGACCGACCGGTCCGCGACGACGCCGGAAACACGCATCAGCACCGGCCTTCCGCAAACTGCACATAAGGGGCTGATACGACAGTACGGCTAATTCTGCTGCTGCGTGGGCCGGACCAGCATCTCGTTCACGGCCACGTGCCGGGGCCGGGTGACGATATAGGCGATGGTGTCCGCGATATCCGGGGCCTGGAGCCGCTCGACGCCCTCGAACCGCTGCTCGATCGTCGAGCGGATCTCCGGCCGGTTGTGCCCGGCCAGCTCGGTGGCGACGGCGCCGGGCTCGACCAGCGAGATGCGCACGAACCGCCCGGTGACCTCCTGGCGCAGGGCCTCGCTGAACGCACCGACCGCGTGCTTGGTGGCGTTGTAGACGCCGCTGCCGTTGCGCGCGACGCGTCCGGCGACCGAGCTGACGTTGACCATGTCGGCCACCCGGCGCGGCTCCTGCCCGGCGCTGTCGAGCAGGTGGGGCAGGGCGGCGCGGGCGCAGTACAGCAGCCCCATCACGTTGATGGAGATCATCCGCTCCCACTCCTCGACCGGCGCGTCGACCACGGGCCCGAGCAGCATCACGCCGGCGTTGTTGACGAGCGTGTCGAGCCGCCCGAGCTCGTCGACGGTGCGCCGCACGGCCGCCTCGGCCTGCTCCCGCTCGGTGATGTCGGCCTCGATGACCAGCGCCCGGCCGCCGTTGCCGTCGATCTGCGCGGCGAGCGCGGCGAGCCGATCCCCCCGCCGCGCCGCGAGCGCCACCGCGGCTCCCCGCTCGGCCAGCGCCAGCGCGGCGGCCTCACCGATCCCGCTGGAGGCCCCGGTGACGAGCGCGACAGTTCCGTCCAAAGTTCCCATGCCCGGGAAGCTACCCCGGGCATGGGAACCGAAGCGTCAGCCCTGGACGATCTGAAACTTCGCCGTAGTGGTGGTCCGCTTGTCCGGGAACGTGGCGCCCTTGTCGTCCTGCGCGCCGACCCAGAGTTCGCCCTGGGACTGGTTCGACTCGATCGGCGCGATCACCTTGACGGTGTAGACCTTGGTGCCGCCCGCCGGGATGCTGCCGCCCAGGCAGGGCACCGGCATCGCGTCGGGCTTGATGGTGCAGCCCGAGATCGCCTGGATCGTCCACGAGTCGGGGAGCCCGACCGTGACCCGCAGCTTGCCGGGCGTGGCGAACTGCGAGTTGTTGTGGACGGTCACCTTGAGCGTGCCTTCGCGGGTGTCGGTGCCGGCCGCGGTCATCGTGAGCTTGTCGACGGTGACGGACAGGTCGACGGCGTTCGGGTTCGGGCCGAACACCGTCGGGCCGAGGGTCTGGGTGAACGCGGTGCCGTTCCAGCCGTAGGTACGCCACTGGTGCTGTGATGCCTGCGCCATGTCGCAGCAGGGCCGGAACTCGCCGACGTCGACCCTGACCTGCCCGTCGTCGCCGGCCTGGACCGCCCAGATCGTCTCGATGTCGGCGCCCTGCTTGCCCTCGCTGCCGGCGCTGCCGACCACCTGCCCCAGGGTGACGATCCTGCCGGTGGCGTCGCGGTCGAAGGCGAGCACCTTGTAGTCCGACCCCTGCGGGCTGCAGGACAGGAGCATGATCGTCTCCTGCGCCCCGTCGTGGTCGACGTCGACGTACGCCGGATCGCCCTCCAGCTTCAGGGGCGGGTGGGCGCCGCCGTTGCCGCCGCTGAACTTCACCGCTCCCGTGCCGCAGCCCTCGTCGAAGCCCTTGGGCCAGGCGGGAATGGTGAGGGTGGCGTTGCCGAGGTCGGTCTTGCCGATCCGCCCGTCCGGCGCGGTGGCGGTGGCGCTCGGCTCCGTCGAGGGCGCGGCCGGCGACGTCGTCGTCTCGCGCGGGCTGACGGAGACGCCCGGCGTCGCCGGTGGACCATTGGAGTCGGTACCGAGGGCCGCGTACGCCGCCACCGGCGTCACGATCGCGATGGCGGCGATGGCCCCCGCGGCGATGGTCCGCACCTTGTGCCGGTGCCGCACCGTGGCGCGTGTCGCGGCCGTACCGGCGGGCTTGACGTAGGCCGACACCTCGCTGTTGAAATCGGCGAAGGCGCTGGTGAGCAGGGCGTCGTTGTCGAACTCAGGCACGGCGGGACTCCTTGTCGGCGAGCTGGGCGGCGAGCGCGGCGCGGCCGCGGTGGAGCCAGGACTTGACGGTGCCTTCGGCAACGCCTTCCTGGCGGGCGATGCCGGCGATGGGCAGGTCCGCGAGGTAGTGCAGGATCACCGCGCGGCGCTGCTGCTCCGGCAGGGTCGCCAGCGCCTGGGCGAGCGCGACCCGGTCGGGGCTGGGCGCCGCCACGTGCTCCTCGCGGTGCCGGCGGGCGAAGGCCATCGCCGTGCGGGCGCGCCGCCAACGGCTGGTGGCCAGGTTCCAGGCGACGCGGCGGACCCAGCCGGCGGGATCATCCATCTCGGCGACGCGCTTCCACCGTGTCAGCGCGCGGCAGAACGCCTCCTGCACCACGTCCTGGGCCGCGGCCATGTCGCCGGTGTAGGCGAAGAGCTGGACGGTGAGCAGCCGGAAGCAGGCCGCGTAGAACTCGTCGAATCCTGTGGCGCCGTCGGGCGGTCCGCTGTCGGACGGACTTTCCACTCTGCCCCCGTCAAGCAAGGTACTCACACTGCCCTTCCTCCCCCTCGACGACCGGCTCTCCGGTCTCACGGCGACAACACGCCGCAGCGGGAAAAGTGGTTGCAGTCGATCCTCTGTCATCCAGCCGACAGATAGCGGGAGGCGGTCACACGTCTGCTACCTGCGGGACCTCTTTACCGCGCACGGATCCGGCGGATGGTGTCGCGGAACCACAGTGCGCTCATCTTCGGTGTCCGCGCCTGGGTTTCGTAGTCGACCCGGACGATGCCGAACCGCTGGGTGTAGCCGTACCCCCACTCGAAGTTGTCCATCAGGGACCAGGCGAAGAACCCGCGGATGTCGGCGCCCTGTTGCCGGGCGAGCGCCACGGCGCCGATGTGCTCGGCCAGGTACTCGGTGCGCCCCTCGTCGCGGACGAACCCGGTGCTGTCCGCGGTGTCGTCGAATGCCGCACCGTTCTCGGTGATGACGATCGGCAGGTCCGGATAGTCCTGGCTGAGTCGCAGCAGCAGCTCGGTGAAACGGTCCGGGGTGATCGGCCAGCCCATCGCGGTGTGCGGCACGTCCTGCGGCACGTCGCGGACCACCGGCATGCCGTCCGGCCCTGTGGTGTTGCCGGCCTCATCGGTACCGGAGAAGAGCTGTCCGAAGTAGAAGTTCACGCCGAGCACGTCGATCGGGGCGGCAATGGTTTCCAGGTCGCCGTCGTGCACCGGGATGGTGACGTCGCGATCGGCGAGATCGGCGAGCACGTCGTCCGGATAGCGGCCGTAGCGCAACGCGTCGAGATAGATCCGTACGCTGAAACCGTCCGCCCGCCGCGCCGCCGCCCGATCGAGATCGGTGTCGGTGGCCGGGCGTGCCGCGGCCAGGTTCAGCGCGATACCGAACTTCAGGTCACGGGTGGCGGCCGCGCGCATCCGCCGGGTGGCGAGCCCATGCCCGAGCAACAGGTGGTGCTTCGCGGCCATGCCCGCCGCGAAGTCCTTGCGGCCCGGCGCGTGGTCGCCCGACACGTAGCCCAGCCAGGCGGAGCACCACGGCTCGTTGAGCGTGAACCAGGTGTCCACCCGGTCGCTCAGCGCGTCGAACACCATCATCGAGTAGTCGGCGAACCGGTAGGCGGTGTCGCGCACCGGCCAGCCGCCGGCGTCCTCCAGTTCCTGCGGGAGGTCCCAGTGGTACAGCGTCACCCACGGGTCGATGCCGGAGGCGAGCAGTTCGTCCACGAGCCTGTCGTAGAACGCCATGCCTCGCGGGTTCACCGGGCCGCGACCGTGTGGCTGCACCCGCGGCCACGCCACCGAGAACCGGTAGGTGTCCACTCCGAGGTCCTTGATGAGCGCCACATCCTGCGGCATCCGGTGGTAGTGGTCGCAGGCCACGTCTGCGTGGTCGCCGTCCGCCACCGCGCCGGGCACCCGGCAGAAGGTGTCCCAGATGGACGGCGTGCGCCCGTCCTCGGCGACCGCGCCCTCGATCTGGTACGCCGAGGTGGCGACTCCCCAACGGAAGGTGGGCGGCAGGCTGAGGATCGGGCCGGACAGCCCGGGCACGGCGGCGGTGGGATGCATCATTCTCCTGACTGGGGCTGGTGAGCAGGTGCTCGATCTAGTTGCCCGCGCTCTCGTACCGCAGCAGCCCCCGCTTGAAGATGACCGTCGCCGCCGCGGCGCAGTACGCGGCCACGAGCGGCGTCAGCAGCCCGATCCAGGGCATCGCCCCGGTCCCGCGCAGGAACGCGATCGGGAAGAAGGTCACGAAGGCGAAGGGCAGCAGGACGCCCAGCGCCGCCTTGATCACGAACGGGTAGATCGACAGGGGGAAGCGGGCCAGGTCGCCGATCTGGTGCACGGAGAGGGCGAGCAGCGGTGTGGGGCTGGACAGCCAGAACGACGCCGCGTTGGTGGCCAGGTTGATGGACACCTTGATGACAACGGCGCTGAGCAGCATCACGACGGCGAGCGGCACCGTCCACGGTGACCACGGGATGTCGACATGGGCGACGGCGGTGCCGATCATGATGCCGCCGACGACCATGTTGCTCAGGCCGTTGACGCCGACTTGCGCGCTGCTCGACTGCAGCACCACCGGATAGGGGCGGACCAGGAAGTAGTCGAGTTCGCCCATGTTGATCTGCTCGGCCAGCCGCCACGTGCCCTCGAAGAAGAACGAGCCGACGCCCTCGGCGAGGGCCACCACGCCGAACATCAGCAACATGTCCCAGAAGGTCCAGCCGTTGAGCGCGGGCACCTTCGCGAACAGCGCGGTCAGGAAGACGATGTTGACGACCTGCGTGAGCACCGTCGCCACCGCCATGATCCAGAAGTCGGCCTCGTGCTCCAGCAGCGCGCGCAGGTGCGCGCCCAGCAGCCGGACATAGAGCCTCGTCGTCCGCACGGCTCAGCCTCCGTTCACGGTCAGCTGACGGATGGCGGCACGCCAGATCAGCCGGGCGCCGAACCACAGCACAACCACCCACGCCAGCTGCACGGCGACCAGCACGAGCCCGCGTCCAGGGTCGACGCGCCCGATGAAGATCAGCGCGGGGGTGGAGGTCAGCCCGGCGAACGGTGACCACTGCGCGAAGGTGGCCAGCCAGCCCGGCAGGAAGGCCAGCGGGATCAGCGCACCCGACAGCAGGTTGATGATGACGAATCGGGCCATCTGCACACCGACGTAGCTCTGCGTCCAGAAGCAGGCCAGCGCGCTCACGTAGACGATCAGGAACTTGAGCGGAATGACCAGCAGCATGCTGCACAGGAACAGGCCGAGCATGGCCGGGGACGGGGTGGCCACGCCGCCGGTGAGGGTGAGCGTGGCGCCGCCGACCACGGCCACCACCAGCACCTCGATCCACGCGCCGCCGAGGATCTCGGCGAAGCGGGCACGCTGGTAGTCCAGCGGCTTGACCAGGTCCAGGGCCACCAGCCCCATCTGGATCCGAAACGCCATCCGGAAGTCACTCATCATCGACACCAGGGTCCCGGAGGCGAACGCGACCAGCAGGTACCCCTGCATCTGCGGCCACGTGAACCCCTGGACCGGCGACTGCGCCAGCAGCACCCGCCACACCGCCAGGAGCGCTACCAGCTGGAAAAGTACGGCGCCGAGCCCGAGCAGGAAGTTGGTCCGGTACGTCACGGCGCTCAGCGCCACCGCCCGGCCGAGCGCGTAGTAGGCCCTCATGCGGACGACCCCGCCTGGCCCAGCACCAGGTCACCGGAGTACACCCGGCGGATGACGTCCTCGATGCCCGGCTCGTCGACGCGGAGGTCGACCAGGTTGACCAGTCCGGACAGGCCGGCGACAACGTGCCCGGCGGTCATGTCGAAGCGGTCGAAGCGCACGGAGAACTGCACGGGCGTCTCCCCGGCGGCGACCTCGGCACCGGCCAGCGCGGCCCGCACGGCGTCGAGCGGCACGGTCCGCTCGGTCTCGACGTGCAGGATCCGCTCCCGGGCGAATTGGTCCTTCACCGCCTGCAGATCGCCGTCGAAGACGATCCGGCCCTCGTCGATGATGACCAGCCGGCGGCAGAATCCCTCGATGTCGGCCAGGTCGTGGCTGGTGAGCATGACCGTCGTGCCCGCGTCCCGCAGCGTCCGGAAAAGCTCGCGGACCCGGTCCTTGACCGCCAGGTCGAGCCCGATCGTCGGTTCGTCGAGGTAGACGATCTCGGGCCCGTGCAGAATGGCGGCGGCGAGGTCGGCACGCATCCGCTGCCCCAGCGACAGGCGACGCCCGAGCATCGGCAGGATCTCACCGAGCTCGAGGACGTCGTCGAATTGCCGCAGCCGGCGGCGGTACGTCGCCGGGTCGATCCCGTAGATGTCGCGCAGCACCGCGAACGACTCGGCCACCGGCAGGTCCCACCAGAGCTGCGTGCGCTGGCCGAACAGCACGCCGATGCGGTGGGCGATCGCGATGCGGTCCCGCTGGGGGTGCAGGCCGTCGATGCGGACGCTGCCGGACGTGGGCACGAGGATGCCGGTGAGCAGCTTCACCGTGGTGGACTTGCCGGCTCCGTTCGGCCCGACGTAGGCAACCGCCTCACCCGCCTCGATGGCCAGGTCGACGTGGTCGACCGCAACCTTGTCGGTGTACCGCCGCGTGAACAGGTGCTTCACCGCCCCGGCGAGGCCCGGGTCCTTGTCCGGCCGGCGGAACACCTTCGTCAGACCCCGTGCTTCGACAATCGGCATCCGCCGGTCACCCCATCCCTCGTCATGCTGGTTTCTCGGTGCGGGCCCGGTCGGCCGGCGAGAGGTCTCCCGCGGGCCGCGTCGCGGCGCAGGTGGCCGAGGATGAATGACCCGCCGAACCGGCGGCGAACGTGACGAATTCCTGCCCATATGCCGGCGGCATCGGCAACGCATCGTCCTGCACGGCGACGTGGCGAGTGGCGGCGAAATCGACGGCGGGCCAGGCGGTCAGGGCAGCGGCAGGGGGGCCCGAGGCCGGCATCCGCCACCACGCGCATTCCCTCGAATTCGGCCGCCAATTGGCGTGTCGCATAACTCGCGCGCGGTATTACCCATTATTGCGACGGACAGAACCGTCGGACGTGTCGCTGACACAATACGTCGCCCCCGTGGCTGACAGCATCGACGAGCGCTGATCCTGGCACGATGCGGGTTGCCGCGTCAAGGGCCGAGCGGGTGCGAGACTCGCACTTTATCTAAGTCGCTAACTAAGCGTAGTGCCTCCACGTTGCGTAGTCGCCGCTCAACGGCTGCCGCGGCACGCGGCGAAGCAGGGACGATGAGCAGGCCAAAGCCGCCGGACGGGTCGCGCGAGCACGATCACCGAAAGTAGCGGACGATCCCACTTCGGAGCCCGCCCCTCTCCAAAGAATCAACCACGCACATAGTCAGGTTCCACGCCTCCGGGCGCACCGGATGGCCCCAGTCGGCCTTGACAAGCCGACTCACGGGCGTCGATTATTCACGCCACGGGGTTCGCAGGCTGCCTCGCGCCGGGCCATGACTGGGTCGAAGCGACACATGAGACACTGCGAAGGAAGGCAATATGTGGGTCAATGCACTCCAGGAACAAGTAGAAACGGTCCAGGCGGCCGTTCTGAATGCAGTTGACAGCGCGGATCACATCGAAGCTAATCAGAAGGTTTCCGACTTTCTGATGCGCGCCTGCCCACCCGGCGGGCCGCCGAATAGAGCCGGCCGGACGCCCTGGCATCTCGGATCCTCGGCGGTGCATGACGACACCGGATCCGCTGTCGGCTACACCACCTGCCTTGCCTGGACGACGGCCGGCGTCGTGACCAGTGCCGCGGTGTACGTCTCGACTACCGGATCGATTCACAGCACGACGCTCGGCGCGCGATCCGTGCCGCGACATGAGGTGACGGGCTCGGACACCCCGCAAGACGCATCAGTGCTGAGCGTGGGCTGGTCCGTGCCTGCCGAGGACCGACTGGACGCGTTCGAGAAAGCGCTCTCCGAATCCGGCTACCACACAGTGCCGGTCGGATCGGAAACGCTCGCCCTGCTCGACGTGGCCGAGGGCCGCGCGGCGTGTTTCGTCGGTCGGGTGGCCGATCCGGCGACGCGGCTTGCCACCTCGCTGCTGATCTCCGAAGCGCACGGCCAGGTCAGCGACTGGTCGGGCGGATATCCGGGGCTGGACGACGATTCGGTCATCGCCGGATCTCACTTCACGCACTATCAGCGTCTCGCCCGGCTTCTGGGCGCCACACATCGGGCCGCGGCATCGGCGATCAATCCGCAGGAGGTGTCGCACAGTGCGTGAGCGTGCGGTCACGTTCTCCACCCTCGGGCTCGAGGGTCGGCTCGGTAACCAGCTGTGGCAGATCGCCGCGGTGATTGGCCGCTCGCTGGAGCACGGCCTGCCGATCCGGCTGCCGGCCTGGATCTACGCCGACGCGTTCAATCTG
Source organism: Dactylosporangium thailandense (assembly GCF_059739745.1). Classification (NCBI taxonomy): domain Bacteria; kingdom Bacillati; phylum Actinomycetota; class Actinomycetes; order Micromonosporales; family Micromonosporaceae; genus Dactylosporangium; species Dactylosporangium thailandense. The sequence goes on along the minus strand of NZ_AP029195.1, from coordinate 10,317,028 downwards.
CCGCGCTCGTGGTTCGCACTTCCCGACGAGAACGACATCCAGGTGTCGGATCTGGTCGACTACCTCACGCCGGTGGACAGGTTCGTACTCCAGGACATCCGGCTGTGGTGGCCGTATGAGCAGCAGGTCAGGGAGTACCTGACACCGGCAAGGCATGTCCTCGACGAAGTCGACGCGCTCTACGGCGACGTGCTCGAGCGCGGGGATGTGACCGGCGTCCATGTTCGACGCGGCGACTACCTGCTCTACCCGGACAAATATCCGTTGCCGACGGTGAGCTACTACCGCAACGCGATCGAACGCTTCTCGGCGAGAAATGTCATCGTCTTCACCGACGATCCGCAATGGGTCACGGACAACATGCCGTTTCTCGATGGGGCTCGGATGACGTGCCAGCCGTTCGGTTTCCTCGACCTCGCATGCATGTCACGATGCAGCCGGCTCGTCATAGCCAATTCGTCCTTCTCCTGGTGGGGGGCCTTCCTCTCCGGTTCGGCCGAGATCGTCCACCCGCGCCATTGGTACACGCCGGACCATCGCGACGTCGTGTCGGAGTGGATAACCCCCGCGCATTGGACAGCGGGCGACTGAGAAGATCGCCTTCCCCCGCCGCCGCCGACAGCTGCTGGAATTCTATTTAACGGGGAATAGCAAGGATATGACCAAAAAGGCATTCATTACCGGTCTGACCGGCCAGGACGGCTCATATCTGGCGGAACTGCTGCTGGACAAAGGATACGAGGTTCACGGGGTCGTCCGACGCGCGTCCACACCCAACGTCGAGCGCCTGGCACATCTGAGCACCGCGTTGCACACCGCGGGGTCCGGGCTGCATCTGCACTACGGGGATCTCACCGAGGGCTCGCGTTTGATGGGCCTCCTCCAGCAGATCCAGCCCGACGAGGTGTATCACCTCGCCGCCCAGACCGACGTTCGGGCCAGCTTCGACCAGCCCGAGTTCACCGGTGACATCACCGGCATGGGGACGACCCGGATCCTGGAAGCGATCAGGCTGATCGATCTCGAATGCCGCTTTTACCAGGCGTCCAGTTCCGAGATGTTCGGCGCCTCGCCGCCACCGCAGAACGAGGACACCGCATTCTGGCCGCGGAGTCCCTACGGCGCGGCCAAGACCTACGCATATTGGGTGGCCCGGAACTACCGGGAGGCACACGGCATGTTCGTCGCGAACGGCATCATGTTCAACCACGAGTCGCCGCGACGGGGCAAGGCGTTCGTCACACGCAAGATCACGCATGCGGTCGCGCGGATCAAAGCCGGCTACGACACGGAGCTCCACCTGGGCAACCTGGAGGCCGTGCGGGACTGGGGATACGCCAAGGAGTACGTCGAGGCGATGTGGCTCATGCTGCAGGCCGACGAACCGAGCGATTACGTCATCGCCACCGGGACCGCATACACGGTCAGGGATTTCGCGGAGCAGGCCTTCGGTCACGTCGGGCTGGACTGGCAACGGTACGTCAGGTTCGACGAGCGTTACCTGCGCCCGACGGAGGTGGACTCGCTGATCGGCGACGCCTCGAAGGCCGCCGTCGAACTCGGCTGGAAACCCAAGACGCTGGTGCCGGAGCTCGCTTCGCTGATGGTCGAAGAAGACCTCAAATTGGTGCTCGCGCAACGTTCGTGATCACACGAGCGCCGCCGCCTGACTCTCGACTCCCCGATGGGCGAGGTACATCATGAGTACGGAAACGATAGACGCACAGCTGGAAGAAATTGTCCGTGAATACTGCCCGGATCTCGAACCCCGCGCTCCTCTCGGCACGGATGACAATCTGACGGACCTCGGCCTGAACTCGGTGGGCACGATCGGAATCGTCGTGGCGGTTGAGCAGGTTTTCAACGTCACGTTGTCCGACGAGGACCTGTCCTTCGAGACCTTCAAGAGCATTCGCAGCCTACGGCTCACCGTGCTGAAGTACCTTGCGTAGTCCCACACCATCTGGAGGAAAAGAGGGCAGAGCGACAATGTTGGATGTTCGGTTCGAAGCCATATTGCGATCCGTCGCGGAGCTTCCGGACGATCTGCCGATCACCGGCGAGCAGAACCTGCGGAGTGAGTTGGGCATCGACTCGCTGGTGCTCCTGGATCTCATCGTGAACCTGGAGGCCGAATACGGCGTCGAGTTGCGCGACGAGCTTTCGGCGGACGTGGGAACGGTCGAGGAGCTTTGGCTCGAGGTCAGCCGGGCGGTGGCGCCATGAACGGCAAGCAGCAGCTGTCCCCGGTGCGCGGCAGTGTGATGCTCGACGAGTTGCGGGCCAACCGGTCGCTCTCATCGGTGACGAACGCGACCGGGCTCATCGGCTACCGCTTCCATGGCCGGCTCTTCGACGCCTTCGAGGCGCTGGACCGCGCGCTGGTCCGCTTCTTCGAGCAGCGCTTCCCGCTCACCTCCCATTCCTGCACGACACTGTTGCAGCGGGACGTGCTCGAGACGATCGACTTCTTCGACAAGCTCCCCTGTATTCCCATGAGCGCGGTGCCCCACGAGGCCGCTTCGGCCGACATCTCGAAGCACGACGAGTGGGTACTCAGTCCGTCCACCTGCTACCACACCTTCGCCCACCTGGCGGACATCGACGAGCGCTGGGACCTGCGCTGCTTCACGGCGCGCGGGACCTGCCATCGCTTCGAGCCGTCGGCCGAGGTCTTCCGGCTGGCGAGTTTCACGATGCGCGAGTTCGTCTTCATCGGCGACGAGGACTCGGTGGTGAGCCAGGGCGAGTCGGCGTTCAATGCGGCCGTCGACCTGGTCAGGAACCTCCACGGCGAGGTCTCCGTCAAGACTGCGAATGACGTCTTCTACGGCGACCGCGCGGAGGTGACGCGCAGGGTGCAGTTGGCGCGTGGCGTCAAGCGGGAGATATCGGTTCCCTGGGACGACGGGAGCGAGGTCGCCATCGGCTCTCGCAACCTGCACCGGGATCTGTTCACCACGTCGTTCCGGATCGGCGTGGCGGCGGAGGGCCCGGCCATGCACTCCATGTGCATCGCCTTCGGCATCGAGCGGATGTTGCTGGCACTTCTGGCGCGCACCGAGAACCACGACCCGGAACGTCTCATCGCCGCGCTCGGCGAGCTGTAAGCGCCTGTCCGTGGGATCTCACACAGACCACATGAAGGCGGGCCAGGTCGAGCAGTTCCCCGTGGCGGCACACAACTGCTTCTCGGGGAGTTTCGAGCAGCTGGCAGTCCTGCTTGGTCAGGAGGTCGAGGAGCCGGCGATCATGGAAGCGGGAGACGGCTACCTTCTGCGGGCCGGGCTGGACGAACGGTCGTGCCCGGAGCTTGTGTTCGGAGTCGAGGCCGTCGTGCTGTCCGGCTTGACCGCGCTGGGGTACGAGCCTCGAGCCCTGGCAATCAGGCCGGACGGGTGGCGCGAGCAACTCCGTGACCTGCTGGCCGAGCATGCCGGTGTCGTCGTCTGGGTCAACTCCGCGCACCTGGACTATTCCGATGTCTACTCGTCCCATCCCGGCTTCATGCACGCCGTCCTGATCCTGGAGCTGTCCCCGGATCTGCGGCGGATCAAGGTTTTCGACTCGCTCGTCGACGACCGCAACCGCTATTCCTGTGTTGTCTGGATGACGGACAGCGCGCTGGAAGGCGCGATCCTCGACCGCTTACGCTCGAAGTCCCTCGATCACATGGGACGTTTTCACACGTTGGTCGCGGCACACCCGCATCCGGCCGACAGCACGCGCATCGCAGCGGCGGGCCTGCTGCGACAGGCGAAGGCGTACCGCGGAAACTCCTGCTACTTCAACGCTGTCCACGAATACCGGCTGCTGTGCGCGGAAGCCCTGGCCGGCCCCGCGGACACCGCCAAGCATGCGGCACGGCGTCTCTTCGACCATGTGAACGTTCTCTACGTTCTTCCGAGTCTGAGACTGCTCGAACGATCATTGCGCCGGGCCGAGGTGCCCGACTACGTCGCCGATCTGTGCCGGTCGCTCATGGATGAGTGGCGAGTACTCGGCCTGCAGTCGCTGAAGTTCGCAGCGACGTCCTCCAGTTCGATCGCGAGCCGCATCGATGAACGGTTCGAACGATTGAGCACGGCCACCACGCACCTGTGGGACGTTCTTCTCGTGGAGACGGAGAGTGGGAGATGACGATTTCGCGTCTCTGCGGACTGTCGGTGGTCATCGGCTCAGGAAAGGATTGGGAGACCGAGGGCTGGTGTGCGGTGGTGGAAGCCGCGCGAATCGCGGAGTCCTGTGGCTTCCACTCGATATGGCTGACCGACGGCAGACACGACGCCGACGAGGCTCGGCACAATCCTGCTCTCGTGGCCGCGGCCGTGTCGGTCAACACCCGGCGTATCCGGGTGCGGGTCGAGGTGGCGGAGCCGCCGGCATCCGATCCTCTGCGAGTGGCGGAGGACTGGTCAGTTGTGGACAACCTCTCGGACGCGCGCGTCGAACTGCTCTCGAGGCTCAGGGGAGACCGCGCCGGTGCGCGGATCCTCTCCATCCGTGAGCTCTGGAGCGGAAAACACGTGCTCCGGGCCGGGCCGGGCGACGAGGAGTACAGCGTCCGCACATACCCCGCTCCGCGGCGGCCGGATCCGACGTTCTGGTTCGCGGACCACGGCGACGGGCCCGTACCCGGAATTCCCCCGGAGCTGAATGCCGGCGTCCTCATCGCCGGCGAGCTCGCCGTCGACCAGATCGCGCAGCGGGCCGGGCTTGTGCGAGAACAGTTCCAGGCGACGCATGGGAGGCCGGCACGACTGGCCGTCGCGGTGGGCACGGCCCTGCGGCCCGAGGAGATCCAGGAGATCTCTGCGCTGGGCGTCGAGGAACTCGTCTATTCGGTCGACATCGAAGCTACGCGCGACCATCTTGCCGAGGCCGTTACAGAGCTGGCGCGCGCCAAGGGCCTGACCGACATTGCGTAAACAGGTTGATCCGCAGGAGCTCGAGCGGGCTTTGGGTCGTGCGCTGGTGAAGCCAGAGTGGTCCAGGTCTTACAGCGTGTCGCGCGCGCAGGCACATGCGGTCTACGGCGTCGACAGCGAATTCGTCGACATCCTTGTCGATATGGGCTTCCCCTGCGAGATCCGGCACGGTCACGTCGCCTTCGATCCGCTGGACCTGGAGAATCTGGGGCTGGATCTGGGGCTTCCGTCGGCGAGCCGTGCCGCCATGTCGCTCTGGACCCGATCGTTCAAGGACCCCGCCCGCCTGGCCACGGCTCGCTGCACCGTACAGATCGCATGGTCCTGCCCGGTCCCAGGGCATGCGGCTGGGTGCGACCACGATGGTGACTTCACCGTGAGCTCGCAGATCGAGCGCCGGTCGGTGGGCCCGGTGGTCCATGACCGGACCGGCTGGAAAACCGAGCTGGACGTGCGGCTGCTGAACGACGACCACGTTTTCCGGAACGGTTTCTCGGCTCTCGTCCGGGAGGCTGGAAAGCTCCACTTCCACCGGCTCATTCCCGAGCTGGCCCAAGATATGGAGTTTCTCCGCACGCATCGCATCGCCGACTGCAGATCGGCGAACATCCACCTCGCCGGGGTGGCCGCCGAAGCCGACCTGGTGGTTCGCCAGGCATCGGGATACTTCGTGGGCTCCCCCTTTCTCGTGCCCCACATGTGGCTCGAGGTCGACGTGAACGGGCGCTGGGTCGCCGCGGATCCGTTCTTTCTGGACACGCTCGCGCGCTGGGGCGTCGTCGACGCGGACGACTGGCCGCCCACGAGATCTCCCCGCAATGTTCTCTGGCGGATTCGCGGGGACCACGAGGAAGAGCCGTTGATCAGGCACGGTGCGGTGGGCGTACCCGTGAAGCTCGTAGCCCGCATGAGTTACGAAGGCCGCTGAAGGTGAATTCGTGTTCCAGTTCAGTTTTGGCGAGGTTGACCTCGTTGCGCTCGACATACCAGGGGACTCCTCCGAACCTTCGGCTCCGCCCGGAGATCTCTACGACGTCATCGGCTCTGAGGGTGACCGCTATCGCGACTGGTTCACCCGCACCTGCCTCTATGTAGTGGGCAAGTCACTCGACCCGTCCGAATCGACTGCGAACCAGATCGTTGTCATCGGCACCGAGTACGGAAACACTCCTGCGCTGCTGGGGCTGCAACGTGCGGCCCAGTCGCAGGGGCGGCGGCTGTCCCCGCAGTACTTCCCGGGTGCGACCTCGAGCTCCGCTGCGGCGTTTCTCAGCATGCGTATCGGAGCGACCGGCGGAAACTACACGATCAACGCCGGCATCCTCACGCCGATCATGGCGTTCTGGCAGGCGCTGTGTGGCCTGGGCTATCCGCAGAGCGCCGGGAGCAGGCTGCTGGTGGGCGACGTCTATTGCGTGGAAGCCCGTGAGGACGCCGCGAAGGAAGCGCCGGAACTCGCGTGTGAGTCCGGGCTCGTACACACCTGCCTCACGGCGGGGTCCGAGTTCGAGGCGCGCTTCGAGTTCGCCGAGCCACCCGGAGAAGACGAGGCCGGTGGGTCGAGGCTGCCCCGGACATCGCTGCGTGGGCCGGTCGCGGCTCCGCGCGATGACTACGGCCGCAACGGCGCCTTCGCGCTGACGGATCTTTTCCGGACCGCCCGCCGGATGGAGATCGGCGAGGTCGTCAGCATGGAATGTCTCGGCTCCGGAGGGCCTCGCGGGAAGGTGATGATCACCCGCTTGTCAGCGCCGGGTGCAGGCGCGCAACGGAGCACCCGATGACGACCGCCGCGCCAAGGGTGTTTGTGACGGGTGTCGGAATCATCTCGCCGGCGGGAGCCGGCAGGCACGCCTACTGGGACGGCCTCTGCTCGACCGCACCCCTCTTCGGCGACCTGCCGCCCCTCTACGAGGGCATGAAGGCCGGCGCGATCGGGGCGTGGGTACCTGAGTCGGCTCGCGAGGCCGCCATGGCCGCGAACAGGATCCCGGCGGGTACGAGACCTCGGATGGCGGAGGTCTACGCCGCGTACGCCGCGACGGAGGCCATCGCAGACGCCGGCCTGTGCGTCGCAGACCCCTCCCTGTCGCGCGCTGTGGTGTGCGTCGGCACCAGTGACGGCCAGGGCGACGTGCTCGAGGCGGTCTACGCGGGCGTCGGTGACGGGTCCGGACGCTTCTCGAGTGCCGGCATCGGGTCATCAGTCGCTCGGGTCGTAGGCAGTGCGGGGCCGGCCTTCGTGGTTCAGGCGACCTGCGCGTCGACGAATGCCGCACTCTCCTGTGCGCGGGACGCACTCAGGTCGGGTCTTGCCGAGACCGCGGTGGTGGTGGGCTGCGATGCCTACTCACAGAAGAACATCATCGGTTTCAGCAGCCTGCAGGCCATCGGACCGACGGCGTGCCGGCCGTTCTCGCGAGTTCGACGCTTCGTGACGCCCGCCGAGGGCGCCGGGGCGTTGGTCCTGCAGACCGAACGCGCTCTGCGTCCGGACCAGGTGCCTTATGCGGAACTGGTCGCGGCGTCGATCAGCAACGACGCCAGCCACCCGACGGCCCCTGATCCTGTGGGGGTCAGGTCGTGCCATCGCCGTGCCCTCGAAGAAGCCGGCCTGGAGGCGTCCGCCATCGATGTGATCTATGCCCACGGCACCGGCAGCCGGATCAACGACGCGATCGAGGGCAGCATCTTCGTCGAAGACTTTCCTCACGCCGCGGTGACGGCCGTCAAGGGCACGATCGGCCACATGATGGGCGCCGCGGGCGCGGCCGGCGCCGTTGCGGCCTGCCTGACGCTGAGGCATCGCCTGGTGCCGCCGACCGCGATCGACGCAAGCGAGATCGAGCTCGACCTGGATCTCGTCACGGGAGCGGCCCGCCCGGTCCCGGACGTCCGTCACGTTCAGAACAACGCATTCGGGTTCGGCGGAAACAATGCCATCAGCATCTTCCGGCGGCCATCGTGAGCGGCTCGGTTCCCGGGTCCGATGAGGGCGGCACCGCGACGCGCGCGGTCCCGAACGATCTCCATGGCCGGCTGCGGCTGGCGATGGACGGCCCGCTTGCGGTGGTCACCGTGAACAATCCGCCGCACAACCTCTTCGACGAGGACATGTGGCAGGCGTGGTTCGCAGTCGTCGACTGGTTGGAACACCATGCGCCGCGAGCCCTGCTGATCAGAGCGGCGGGGCGGGTCGTCAGCGCGGGAGTCGACGTCCGAATCTTCCGCGACACCCCCGCCGACCAGGTGGAGCGGTACTGGCGCCGCAATCTGCGTATCGTCCAGGCGTTGGAGCGGCTGCCGTGTCCCACCGTGTTCGCGGCCCACTCACTCACGCTCACCGCCGCCTTCGAGATCGCGCTCGCCTGCGACTTCATCGTCGCCGTGGGCAGTGCGCGGTTCGGATTGGTCGAGCGCAGAGTCGCGTTCACACCGGCGATGGGCGGCACGCAACGCCTGGCGGAGCGGGCCGGCGTTTCACGAGCGCGGGAGCTCGTGATGACGGGCAGCCTGTACCGGGCGTCGACGCTTGCGGACTGGGGGGTCGTCAACGCCCTGTTCGAGCCTGCGACGTTTGCCGATGCGGCACGCGAATTCGCGCTGGGCCTCGCCAAGGGGCCCACCCGGGCGCATGCGGCGACGAAGCAGGTCATCAGGGAGTACAGCCGTGGCGGTGTGGTTGCGGCCGATGCCGTCCTGCCGGCCGTGGCGCACCGCGTCTCGGGTACAGCGGATCACCAGCGAGCGGTGGCGGGGTTCCTGGCTCACGGGCCCGATCACAGCACCGAATACCTCGGCCGGTAGCCGGTCCGGGGAACCTGCCCCAGGAGTCGGCCGTGCCGGAGAAAGGAAGTCCGATCGTGGATCTCAGCCTGTTCTACTTCGCGGATGATTCGACCCGGCAAGCCGCGCGACGGTACGACCTTCTGCTGCACGGCGCGCGGTTCGCCGATACTCACGGTTTTGCCGCCGTGTGGACGCCCGAGCGCCACTTCCATCGCTTCGGCGGAAACTATCCGAATCCCGCGGTCACCGGAGCGGCCGTTGCGGCTGTGACGGAGAGGGTCGCGGTGCGCGCCGGAAGTGTCGTCGCGCCGCTGCACAACCCGGAGCAGATTGCGCAGGATTGGCGGCTGATCAACACGTCCTCGAACGGGCGGGCCGGCGTGTCGCTCGCCTCGGGATGGAATCGCGGCGATTTCGTCCTGAACTCGACCGGCTTCGAGGACCGCGTTCGGTTGACCACCGAGGCCGTGCATGCCCTGCGGGAGACGGGGATTCCGCTCTGGCTCACGTCGGGAGGCAGCCCCGAAACATTCGTCGCGGCCGGACGCCTAGGGGTCGGTGTGCTGACCCATCTGGCCTCACAGACTCCCGCGGTGCTGGCCCAACGCATCCAGGAATATCGCGCGGCTTTTCGCGACGGTGGACACCCCGGCTCGGGACATGTCGCGCTCATGCTCCACGCCTACGTCGGGCCCACGGAACGCGAGGTCGAACAGGAGGTCCGCGGCCCGTTGGAGGACTACCTCATGAGCGCGATGAACCTGATGCGGCCCGGGGACGACTCCCACCCGAATGCCCAGAGCAGGCTGAAGCTCGCTCGCCTCGCCGTTCAGCCGGCGTATGAGAAATACCTGCACGGCGGCAGTCTCATCGGCACGGTCGATCAGGCCCTTCCCGTCGCCGAGGAGTTCGGCCGGATGGGCGTCGATGAGATCGCCTGCCTCATTGACTTCGGCCTTCCGATGGAGGTCGTCCTGGGCGGCTTGGAGAATCTGGACACCTTGCTGCAGACAATACGTGGAAGGGCCCTGTCGTGAAGATTCTGAAGCAGCACAGCGTGCGCTACTCGGACTGCAACGCAGGCGTCTACGAGCTCGGCTGGGCGCAGGGCGAGATGCTTGGCTACATACGTTCGCGCGGCCCCGGGAATCTCGTGTACGTCACCAAATTCGGCACGCTGGACGGCGGCCCCGTCGTCCTCGAAAGCGTGCTCGAGGCGATTCGCATGACCTGCGAGGCACATGAGGCTCTTCGAACGCGCTACCTCCAGAGGGACGGCCGATGGCTTCAAGAAATACTGGGCGCCGGTGAAATCTCCGTGACCGAGCTGTCCGCCACGTCGCCCCGGCTCGACGCGGCGGAGGTTGTCGCGCTGCTCGGCCCCTTGTCGCCCGAGCCCGACGAGGTTCCGGTGCGAGTCGCGGTGGTCACTTTCGATGGCCGGCCGGTCTACGTCTACTTGGCCATACATCACGCTTCCGCAGACAACATGGGCGCGGAGATCGCGTGTCAGGAGATCTGCCGGCGGAGTCTCAGCCTGACCGTCCTGACGTCTTCCGCATGGCAGCCGCACCAGATAGTCGAGTTCGAAGCAAGCCCGGCCGGGCAAGCATTGGCGGAGAGGTCCGCCAGACACCATTGCGCCATATTCCGCGATTTGGCCGATGTTGACGAACCTCTGATGGACCGTTCGGTGACACCGCTGCGGGAGTTCCAGCTCACGTCACCGGCCGTGGTGGTAGCGGCACAGCAGATCGCCCAGCGACTGAACGTGAGCGCTTTGAGTGTCGCCTTGGCGGCGTACTGCGCCGCACTCTCCGCCAAGGTGTCGAAGGACAGATTTCCCCTGGCGTTGACGAGCGGGAACAGATTCAACCCGAACCTTCAGATGGCGGTCGCCAAAATCGCCCAGTCCACGGGTCTTTCGGTCGACGTCGCGGTGCCGACGTTCGAGGAATTCTGCCGCCAGACAGGCAACGCCACACTCCTGGCCTACCGCTACGGGATCTACGATCCCGAGCTCATGAAGAAATCTTACGACGAGATGAAGGCGGAGCACGGGAAAGAGGTGTTCTTCCCGTATCTGGTCAACTGGAATTTGACGACACCCATCCAGGGCCTTGGCGCGGAATTGCGCGGCGACGAGCTGCGTCGGATCGAGGGACAGCTCGGCGTTTCGCGCGAGGAGCTGAGGCAACTGCCGGATCGCGGCGTCTGCGTTGCCAGAAACCCCGAGGACGGGGTGCGCTTCACCGACCTCGCCCTGGACATCTACGAATTCTCCGACCGGGCGGACATGAGACTGCGCACCGACCTGAAGTTCTTTTCGGACGCCGATCTCCAGTGCCTGCTGCGCTCGACCGAACGTCTCCTGGTCGATATCGCCTGCGGCGCCGAAGAGATCGACATGCGGCACCTTCTCAACACCTTGTGCCACGACAGTCACAGCAGCTGAAAGGGGACCTGATGCTTGCCGAACCAGGTGTTCGAGCCGCTCCCGCGAGCGAGGTGATATTTCCGCTCGCCGGCCGCCGTGTGTGGGTTGCCGGGCACAAGGGGATGGTGGGTTCGGCACTCGTCAAGCGCCTTGCGGCGAGCGATGTCGAGCTGGTTACCGTCGGCCGTGACGAGCTCGACCTGCGCGACAGCGATGCGACGTTGCGGTGGGTCAGGGACGTCGCGCCTGAGATGATCTTCATTGCGGCCGGCCGGGTCGGCGGGATAGCCGCGAACGCCAGTTTCCCGGCTGACTTCATCGCCGACAACCTGGCGATCAACATGTCGGTCATCTCCGCCGCGGTCCGTACCGACGTGCCGAAGCTGATGGTGCTCGGCTCCTCCTGCATCTACCCGAAGCACGCGGAGCAGCCGATGCGTGAGAGCTCGCTGCTCACCGGCGCGATCGAGCCGACGAATGTGTGGTACGCGATCGCGAAGATCTCGGCTCTGAAGCTGGCCGAGGCATATCGCATCCAGTACGGCCACGACTTCATCTCCGCCATGCCGACGAGCCTGTTCGGGCCGAACGACAACTTCGACGAAGGTCGCGGGCACGTCATCCCGGCGCTGATGTCAAAGGCTCGACACGCCGTGGAGACGAAGGCCGGCGTGCTCGAGGTCTGGGGTTCGGGTGCTCCCAAGCGCGAGTTCCTTCACGTGAGCGACTGCGCCGATGCGCTGGTCTACCTTGCGGAGCGCCACTCGGCCCCCGAGACGGTGAACGTCGGGAGCGGGTCCGAGTGCTCGATCCGGGAGATCGCCGAGAAGATCTGCGCGATCGCCGGATTCGACGGTGAGCTCCGCTTCGACCCTTCGCGTCCGGACGGCGCGCCGCGCAAGTGGGTCGAGTCCAGCCGGATCAGGGAAATGGGCTGGGCCCCCCGCGTCTCGTTCGACGACGGGCTCCGCAACACCTACGAGTGGTACCTCGCCGCGCGCGCGAAGGCGCTGAAGGGATCGATCGATCATGTCGGGTGACGGCTGGATTCGACAGGTGTCGCCGTACATCGGCCAAGAGGAGGCTGATGCGGTACGCCGGGTCGTGGAGTCGGGCTGGATCACCGAGGGCCCGGAGTCCGCGGCATTCGTCGAGGAGTTGAAGGAGTACGTCGGCGCCCGGTACGCCGTCCTCGCGCCGAACGGCACACTGGCACTGGCGCTGGGCCTTCTGGCGCTCGGCATCGGCTCGGGCGACGAAGTACTCGTACCGGACACGACCTTCGTCGGCTCCGCGTCGGCGGTACTGCTGACCGGAGCCCGGCCGGTGTTCGTCGATGTCGAGCCGACCACGTTCCAGATCGACCTGGCGGATGCCGAACGGCGGACAACGTCGGCTACGAGGGCTGTCATGCCTGTGCACCTCTACGGGACGGCGTGTGACATGGCCGCCGTGTCGGCGTTCGCCGACCGGAAGGGGATACAGGTCATCGAGGACGCCGCCCAGGGCATGGGGGTGCGTTTCGGGGACCAGCACGTCGGCACGTTCGGCGACGTGGGCTGCTTCTCCTTCTTCGCCGACAAGACGATCACGACCGGCGAAGGCGGGCTCGTCACCTGCCGGGACGAGAAGACCTACGAGCGGCTGCGCCTGCTTCGGAATCAGGGACGTATGAACAGCGGCACGTTCATCCATCCCAGCGTGGGATTCAATCTTCGCATCACCGACATGCAGGCCGCTCTGGGGCGCGTGCAACTGCGCAAGCTGAGCACGATTGTCGGGAGGAAGCAGGAACTCCACGCCGCATACCGCGAGGCGTTGAGCGGAATTCGCGGCCTCCGCATCCTGGGTGCTGCCGAGGGCGCCAACCTGGTCCCCTTCCGCTGCGTGATTCTCGTGGATGACGCAGAGGCGCTCATGAAGCACCTTACGTCGTGTCAGATCGAGCCGAGATCATTCTTCTACCCGCTCCATCTCCAACCCGCGTTCGCGTCGTTGCGCGATCCGGATGCCTCCGACCGCGACTTTCCAAATGCCGTGGCCGGATACGAGGGCGGTATCTGCCTCCCCATCCACAATTCGCTGACGGTCGACGACGTGTCGCGGATCGCGGGAGTCATTCGCGAACACCAGGAGCTGAGCCGCGCGTAGACCGACGCCCCGCTCAGCATTTTGCTGGCGGGGCGTCGACGCAGGCATTGGGCCTAGGCGGGGTGATCGGGCAGGCAGAGGACCGCGGTGGCGTCATCGCTGGCCTTGTAGCGCGGCCAGCGTTTTCCATCGGGATCCGAATCCTCGGCTTCGCGCACCTGCTGAATCAGGTGGCTGGGGCCGCGGGTGTCGAGGACGTCGAGCAGTCCGGCCCAGTCGGAAAGGTGGTAGTCCTCGACGAGGCACGAGGCCCCGTCACTGAGCAGAGCGGCGCGACTGAGGTGGGCGCGGTCGATGGTGCCGGTCAGGGCGTGATAGGCGACATCGGGGTTGGAGCCGGCGACCCAGTAGCCGCCGGGCGTGTTGCGGTGCGGGCGCTGGGCGGCCACCAGACGGCTGACGGCCTGCCGGTGCTCTGGGGTGCCGATCTGATAACGCAGGGTCTCTTTGTGCTCGGCCTGGGCGTAGTCGTCGGCACGCAGGTCGGAGATCTTCTTGATGCCGTCAGGGCCGTCGAGGACTATGACGGAGTCGGCCAGCGAGAGATATTCGAACCCGGTCTTATTTTCGCGCAGCATGGCAATGGAGCTGCTGGGCGTGCCGGTGTGAGCCAGATCGCAGGTGTCGGCGTGGGATTCGGCGACGCGGGCAAGGGCAACGGCCGCGCATTCGGTCAATGGCTTGTCGGGGCAGCGAGTGCTTTGCTCGATCAGGGCCGCCGAAAGACGGGTGACGAACCAGCTCGTGCCGTGAATGCAGCCGGTGCCCAGATCGGCCGGGGAGGTGAGTCCGTCGAGGACGACGGCGACATGCGGGGTGGCGCCGACGATGTCTTCATTCGATTTGAGTGGGGATCCGGGAGCCGAGGCGAAGCTGACGCGCACAGGTGATTTCCCCCATGAGACGGAAGTGGACAGCGCATTCGCTGGCGCCCTCACACGGGTCGCCATTGACGAATACTGATAACGACAGACTCCAATAAGTATAGGTGGCGCGGGATTCTTTAGCGACCCCGTGAGGTGCTCTCATGGGATTGCGGTGGGCGCGGTATTCGAAATGGATGGGGTGCCGGGCCGCGACGGGTCGGTGGCGCGCTGCCAGAGCCGATCCGGCGCCACGGCCGCGTCTTGCATCGGTCCGCCCGCGGCGCCTTGGACCCGGGCCGGCGCCCAGCGGATGCGAGCGTGTGGTCCGGCCCTGGTAGTCGATCACGGCGCAGAAGGACGGCGCTCCGCACGAGATCTGGACCGGGTCACCCACGGTGGCCAGCCGGGTGGGCGCGGTCCAGCCGGCGCCGTTGAACGCGAGCACCGAACCGCCGGTGTCCGTGTAGTTCGACGTCCTGATCCTGGGCGATGGTGTTCGCGGCGCTCCGCCGCGTCCCGTCGAAGTACATCGCCGACTGGTATCCGACCGCGACGCAGAAGTTCGCCGCCGGGCACGAGATGGAGGTGATCGCCGCCGGTGGCGTGGGCGTCACGGTCCAGGTGGTCCCGTTCCAGACGTAGGCCGCCGGGTAGCTGCTGCCCCGGCGCAGAACGAGGCGGAGACGCAGGAGATCACCGGTCCGTCCGTCCGGCTGTCCCCGGTATCGCCCTGGCCGCTCGACCAGTACGTCCCGTTGAACGTGGCGGCGCCGCCGAGCATGTCGGTCATGGCGCAGAACGTGGCCGAGACGCAGGACACCGAGGTCCGGCGCCAGAGGCTGCTCCGGACACGTCCCAGACACGCCGATTGCGGCAGACGTCCCATGTCTCACCCCTCAGAGCCGTGGCCGCAACGCCCCGCCGACCCCGCGCCCCGCAAAGACAGCGGCATAGAGCGCGCACCGTGGAAGCGCGCTTGTTGGGTGGTGTTGTGCCGTCCTGCGAACCCAGGTGGGCGGAGGCGAGCCAGCGGCGATGAGGGTCACGGTCAGCTCGCCCTTGGCGTCTGAGTTATCGGCGCGACCGCCGGAGCCGTGACATCGACGGTAATCACCGCTAGGGGCTTGGTTCGCGGCCCGCACTCGGCGGTTCCGGTGCAGTCGAGGTACAGGTCGATGCGGGTCCGGCCGGTGTGGCCATGCGACACGACCAGGCCGATACCGTCGGTGAAGCCCCAGTCCCCGGACGGCCCCGGCCCTTGCAGGAAGATCCCATCGGGGTGGAAACGCAGCTGGGCCACGCAGGGCCCCTGACCCTGCAGCAATATCATCGAGTTCCCGGGCATGGTGACGAGGTTCCCGCTGCTGCCGGGCCGGATGTGCGCGAGCGGCGTGGTGGGGCCGCCGGCGGTGGTGGGAGGCCTGAGCGCGGTGACCGACAGCCCGGCGCAGGAGCCGTTCGTGACCAGCGCGACGGGCCCGGTCGGATCGGACGTAGCGGTTGCGGCCGGATCGCCGAGCTCACGGTTCGTGATGCCACCCACGACGAGCACGACAGCGACCCCGAGCACGGCGGCCAACCGGCGCCGTCGGGAACGGCGTGACGCTCGCCTACGGACGGCGGGCAACAGCGTCGTGTCGTCGGGCGCCTGATCGCCCTGCTCCGCGAGGGCCTGCCGGACGATCTCCTCCAACCGACTCACTGCCTGTCCTCCCGCCGTGCCGTCGTGCGTTCGATCTCGTCGGCCAACTCCGGGTGGCTTCGTAGCGTGCTGAATGCCCGGGCGGCGAGGCTGCGCACGGTGCCCTCAGCACATCCCAGCAGCGCCGCGATCTCCCGATCGGGAAGTCCCTCGTAGTACCGAAGGACCAGAACCGCCCTTTGCCTTCGCGGCAGATGCGACAGCACACGCCGTACCCGAGCCCGTTCCGTCACGCCCTCGGCGTGATCACCGTCGGATTGATCGGGAACCGGCCCGACGACCTCCCGGCTGGATCGCCTCCGCCACCAGCTCACAAACTCGTTGACGATGATCTGCCGCGCGTACGCTTCCGGCCGCTCGATTGCTGCCCGTCCGTCCCAGCGCAGGTACACCTTGACCAGGGCATTCTGAACGAGATCCTCAGCCATGCCGCGATCGCCGGTCAGCACATAGGCGAAGCGCAACAAGACCGAGCCGCGCGCCCGCACAAACTCATCGAATGCCGTCATGCGTCCCAACCGGATGCCTCCTCAACCTGACTGGACGCGATGACTCGCACGATCCGCTGCAAGCAACTGCAACATCGGCATCGCCGCCCCCCAGTCCTGACACAGACGCTCGCGCAAGCGGGTCGGACAGATGAACGGCGATGGAGCCAACAGCCCGGACGGCCGGCGCTGCCGCTGACGCCCGCACCGCGATGCGACGCCGGCGCCGGCCTGGATCACGATCCGGGGACCCTGTTTGATTTTGGCTGACGCCATGACGCCCAGTCCAAGATCCAGACCAACCGGCACGAACGGATCCCCGCCAGCACGCCCCAACCTGGACCGTTGCGAAACAGCGGATCCCTTTTCGGAACACAACAGGTCCACAGTGGACGAAACGCGAGAGGCGGCTGATCTGCGTTTCCACAGGTCAACCGCCTCTTGATGTTGCGCGCCCGAAGGGACTCGAACCCCTAACCTTCTGATCCGCAGTCCCTCACGACGGGGCCTCTGGCCAGAGCCTTGATCAGCACCTGCTCGACCGCCCGATTACGACCCAATTCAGCTGTCCATCCACTGTGGACAAGGCCGCTCCAGACGGTCCAAGACACGCCTTGCCGGTCACGCGGGGCCGGGCGATGCCGTCAACAGCGGTGCGGATGCCGTAAACCCGGTGATGACTGGTCCACCCGTTGACCTTGCCGCGATTTGTTGCCGATCTGTGCGCGGCTGGCGGGCGTGTCGATCGCGGACACCAGGTGCAGGTAGGTGGTCCCGGCAACTCTGGCCAGCACGATGTCGCCGGGCTCCACCCGCGCGGGGTCCACCGGCGCCACCGTGACCAGCGTGCCCGCCGACCATGCCGTAGACCACTGGATTTCGTCGTCGTAGTTCACCGGCACGACCTCGACGGCGCGTACCCGATCATGGTTGTGCCAGCCTGGTGTGGCTGTGCTGTAGTGCCGTCGTGCGAAGGCCGCAGCGCCGGGGAGATGTCCAGGACGGGCCGGGGCGGACCCCACCGCCCACGTCCTCATCCGGAACGTCGTCCAACGCGTTTACAGGTACTGGCCGCTGAGGACCGGCTCGCGCTCGACCGTCGTGTCGAAGTCGTCACGCAGTGCGTACAACTCGGCGAGGGTCGCGCCGTCGGGTGGGATGCCGGCCGACGTGCCCAACCAGGCCGCCGCCTCGCCGAACGGCAACGCAGGTACCTCGATCCGGGCCAGGCAGCGGCCCGGCCGAACGACAGCCGGGTGCAGCCGGGCGAGATCCTCGTTGGTGGTGATCGCCACCAGGACCTTACGACCTTGGCCGAGTAGACCGTCGGTCAGGTTGAGCAGCCGGGACAGTGCCTGCCCGGCGTGCTGCTTGGCCTCGCCGCGGATCAGCTCGTCGCAGTCTTCGAGTAGGAGCAACCGCCACTTCTCGTGCTTCTTGTCCGGGCACGAACAGTCGCCGGCCCGGTTGAGCGCGACCTCCATCAGGTAGGCCGGGCTACTGAACAGCGAGTCCGGGTCGAGCACGCAGTCGAACTGGCACCAGTCCCGCCACTCGTGGGCCAACGCGCGCAGCACTGTGGTCTTGCCCGTGCCCGGCGGCCCGTGCAGCAGCAGGAGCCGGCCCCGCACCGAGGTACGGTCGATCCCGACCAGCCGGTCGAACTGCGTCGTGGCGCTGCGGGCATAGTTGTTCCGGATGTCGGACCACGGACCGGCGGTAATGGGCCGCGGGTTGCGTTGCGGGCCGTTCGCCGAGGCATACCAGAAGCCCATCGAGACGGCCTTCTCCAGCGGCGGCGGCTCTTCGGTCATCCCGTCGATCGCCGACGCAATGATCTCGTCGCTGAGCTCCGCGCTGGTCGCGGTGACCGACACCGTGGCGGTCTTGTTGCGCGGCCAGTGCACCGCGCGCAGGGTCCAGCCATCGCCGGCGGCCAGGCTGGCGCGCTCGGTCTCGTTGATGGTCGTGCGCAGCACGAGCACTCCTGGCGGAAGGAGGGTCGCGTCGTCGCGGACGTTGTTGAGGTCTTTGGTGGCCGCGTGCGGCTGGGTGCCGGTGACGAACGAGGTCAGCGCAAGGGCGTCGATGACGTCGCGCGGGGAGTCGGCGTCGTCGACCGTGACGACGATGGGCAGCAGCGCCTCCGGCGCGGTGCCGGGGGCGCCGAGCTGCAGCGGGAACTGGCGTGGACTACGCACGGATCAATGATCGCCACTGAACCTGTTGCGGTACACCGATTTTCGAGGCCCTGGCCGGACGCGGCGGCCCCACCGTCGAGCATCTGGATGGCGCCTTCGTCGCGCCGGCCTGGTACCGAGGCTGCGCCGGTCCGCCGCGGCGTCGCGGCCGGTCGCCGTACTCCCGTGGCGAGAGATGGTCGTAGCCGAGCGCTTCCAGGTGCTGTGCCCGCTCGGGGGTCTGCTGTCACGGGTTGGTCAGAAGCGTCGGGGCAACCTTTTGAGGGACGTCGCGGGTAGGGAGAGTGACAAGAGTTCGGCGGCCGACCGGGGGTTGCGGGTGGATCGTGACAGCGAGGTCGACTTCCGCGACTTCGTGCTGGCCGGCTATCAGCGCCTTACGCGTACCGCGTATCTGCTGTGCGGCGACCGGCACGAGGCCGAGGATCTCGTCCAGACCGCGCTCGCCCGCGCTGCGCTGGCCTGGCATCGGCTCGACGCGGCGCCGGATGCGTACGTGCGCAAGATCCTGGTCAACGTGTTCCGTAGCAGCCGGAGGCGCCGCTGGCGGCAGGAGATCCCGGTCGACGCGGTTCCCGACTGCGGCCTGGCAGACTCGGCGTCCACAATGGACGAGCGCGACCTGCTGCGCCGGGCCCTCGCCGCGCTGCCGCCCCGGCAGCGCGCGGCCGTGGTGCTGCGGTTTTACGAGGACCTGTCCGAGCACCAGGCCGCTGCCGTGCTCGGCTGCTCGCTCGGCACCGTCAAGAGCCTGACCTCGCGCGGGCTGCAGCGGCTGCGCCGCGACCTGCCCGTCGAGGAGACCCATAGGCAGCCCGCGGAGGTGGACCGGTGAACGGCGGCAACGACCTGTTGCAGCGGCGGCTGTACGACCTGGCTGGCGAACTCGGCCCGCTGTCGGTGCCGTATGAGGAGATCCGCCGCCGCACCCGCCGGCTCCGCCGGCGCCGTGCGCGCGGCCTGGCCGCCGCCGTCGCGGTTGCGGTCGTGACCATCGGCGTCGCGCTGGCGGCGCGGCCGGCGCCGATGCCCATCACCGCCCCGGACGGGCCGTTCCTCGGCTGGCCGGTCACCGGCAACGCCACGGGCACCGGTCTGCTGGCCGAGGCGGTACGCGTCTGGGACGACACCCGCGCCTCGGGCCCGCACACCGACGTACATCCGCTGCTGGTGGACCGCGATCCAGCGGTCCTCGGCCCGGTCGTGGTCCTCGAGGGCCGCGACGCGCAGGGCGAGCCTCGGCTGGCTATCTTGACCGGCAGCGCCGAGGACCGCGACAGGCTGCGTCTGCGCGTGGACCGGCCGGCGCCGGACGCCGTCACGACCCGGGTGGTGAGCATGGTGAGCGGACGATTGGGTACCGCGACGGGCGCCGAGCCGCCTGGCTCCCGCCCCTCCGCCTGGCTGCTCGCGCTCGGCGCGCCCGGGGTGACCGGCTTCGGCTACCACTCGACGGCGGTGGACCAGGAGCTGGTCGAGGGCGGCGGCCCGGACCTGGGTCGGTGGCTGCTCGTGTCGCTGCCGCCCGGCGGTACGCCGATCAACACCACCGTCATCGCAAGGCACGCCGGCACCGTAGTCTTCCGCGGCCCGGCTGACGGCGGCGCCGTCGGCGACGCGGTCGCCGTTCCGGTCACGGTCGTCGCCCAATCGCCCGACCACGCCCGGATCCAGGGCTCGCCGCGGGCCCTCCTCCCGGGCCGACTGGTCGCGACGCCGGACGGGCTGCTCGGCCGGATCACCGCGGCGAGCGGCGGGGAGGCCGAGGTGGAGCTGGTGACTGCGGCCTCGTTCGGCATCGACGCGCTGACCGACATCACCTACCGGCCGCTCCGTGTGGTCGGCGCCGGCGGCAGCGCCCGGCTGGACCAGGTGCCCACGGACGCGAACGTGGTCGCCACGAACCGGATCGTGGCGGTCGACCCGGCCCAGCACTCCGACCGGTTGGGCACGCTGACGGTCGGCCGCGTCGGCACCGCCGGTTACAACCTGGTCCCGGCAACGAAGACGAGCGACCTTTCCCGGGTGTACGTCATGGTGGAGTATGAGGCAGCGCCGCGGTAAGCCGATGAGTTACGGGTTCCATGCCGCCCCGGACAAGGGCGTCGCGCTGCTGCCTTCACCGACCAGAAGACCGACGGCGAGCGTTGAGGCACTTCCGCCTTGAGGATCGCCGGGTGGCATTACTGTCTGTCCCGCCCCGGCCGGGGTCGCGCCGTCCATGCCGGTTCACGCCGAGCCGCCCGCGCCGGCGTACGGTCCGGAGCTGGCTGGCTGGCCGCTCCCGCCCGAGCCGGCCTGGGCGACCCCGACGTCTCGGCCCGGACCCGGCGCCCAGCCATGACCCTCACGGCGGACCCGACCTGGCTGGCCGGCAGTACCGACCACAGGCCCGGAACGGAACGCACCAAAGTCGACCTCGATCTGCAGGCGCTCACGGTCACTGGCTCGCACGCCGAGCCGGTGTCGCCGGTTCCGCGCTGGGAACGACGTCCTGGCGCGGGTCTCGAGCCGACTGGAATGGGACCGGCCGCCCTCGCCCTGCGGCCCCAAGCCTCCTTCGAACTGCTGAACATGGGCCTTCTCCATGTCGCCATCGAGCCGGGAGCGCCGGCTTGGCATGAGCACGCCGAACACGCGGAAGCGCAGGCGGCGAAAGGGGGCCGCGAAGCCCCCTTTCGCCGAGCGGGACATCAGCCGATCTTGGTGAACTTCTCCCAGTCGCCGATCGCGGTGCGGTTCGCGGTGAGCTTGCCGGCGTTGTTCATGTCCGCCGTGACGTACGTGCCGTTGGCGCCGGCCAGGATGCTCGTGCTGCCGTCGGGGTTGGTGACCAGCTTGAACCGCTCCCACGCGCCGGCCACGGCGCGGTTCGCGACGAGCAGGCCGCCCTTGGTCAGGTCGGCCGTCACGTACGCCGAGTTCGCGTGCGCGCGCAGCGCCACGTCGCCGTCGCCGAGGTCGATGACGTCGTACTGCTCCCACGCCCCGACCGCGTCCCGATTCGCGGTCATCGTGGCCTTGTTGTTGAGGTCCGCGGTCACGACCCGGCTGTTGACGTTCGCGCGGAGGCTCAGCAGCGTCGGCAGCGGCACCTTGGTGAACTTCTCCCACGCCCCGACCGCGGCCCGGTTGGCTACGAGCTGGCCGCCGTTGTTCATATCGGCGGTCACGTACCTGCCGTTGGCCCCCGCGAACAGGCTGATCGTGCCGTCGGCGTTGTCGCCGACCGTGAACTTCTCCCAAGCGCCCACCGAGCTGCGGTTGGCGACCAGGCGGCCCCCGTTGTTGAGGTCCGCGGTCACGTACAGCCCGTTGGAGCGCGAGCGCAACGCGATGTCACCGTTGCCGGCGCTCAGGACGTCGTACCGTTCCCAAAGCCCGATCGCGTCGCGGCTGGCGGCCAGCGTGCCCGAGCGGGTGAGGTCGGTACTGACGTACCGGCCGTTCGCGTTCGCCCGCAGCTCCACCGGCGGGCCTTCCGCCGGCACGTCCCCGGCCAGCCGGGTCAGGGCCGCATAGTCGCCGTTGACCACGTTGCGGTCATAGGTCCCGGCCGAGTTGTTACCGCCCGCGTACTGCCAGATCGCGTACGTCGACCAGCCGCTGGGCATGACCCGCGGGCCGGTCGTGGAGCCGAAGTCGGCCACATCGAGGGGGTTGGCGCCGAACGCCGTCGAGCTGCCCGTGCACGGGTTCCACCAGTTCGGATTCGTGTAGATCATCATGTCCCGGCCGATGCGGGCCTTCACCCGGTCGGTGAAGCCGCGAATCCACGCGACCATCGCCTCCGGCGTCAGGTTCCAGCAGTCCGGAAGCTTGAGCGACGGATACGGCCACTCCAGGTCCAGGAACGGCACCAGCGTCTGGGAGTTGTTGACCCACTCCGCACGGTCGAGGAAATAGTTCGCCTGCCCCACCGGATCGCCCAGATCCGGACGGGCGAACGCGTAGGCGCCGGTCAGAATGCCAGCCCCCTTCGCGGACGTGTAATCGGCATGAAAGTACGGATTCGTGTAATACGCCCCCTCGGTCGCCTTCACATAGGCGAACCGGACACCGCCCGCCGCCACCCCGGGCCAGTCGATCTGATGCACGGAATGGTCATGACTGGAAACGTCGATACCCAACTGCGAATAGCCCGCCGGCACCGTGACCGCGGCCGCGCCGGTCACGGCGTTCGCATGCACACCCGGCGGACTACCGGCGTGAGCGTATCCGCCACCGTCATCCGGGGACTGCGCCGACGCGCCCACCAACCCCAGCGGCAGCAAGCCGCAGGCGACGAGAAACGTGGCAGCGGCCAGCCTGGACACCGGGAACCGTAACGACATGCCCGAGAATGTACGCACGAACACGAAACCGCGTCACCCCGGACAACCGAACACCATCGATTTCGAACGCCGACCGCCGGGACACACGAGGCGGGAATGGCCGAAAGAACGACGACAGGATGAGCGCATCGGACGAACGATGTCATCCAATGCGCCAAGGACTCGCCGCCACTGCCAGAAAAATCCCACCGCGGCACGGGTGACCCAGCCCGCCCGCAAACCTCGTGATGGACCTCGTCCAGGTCCTGCGAGGGCACGCCCGCCGGCAGCGTCTCGAACGGCTCGCCGCCCGGCCGGAGGTGCCACCTCGCCGGCCCGCAACCGGCCTCAGCGACGTTGCCGTACCTGCCGAGGGCCAGGTCGAGAACGCCGGACAGCAGTACGAGGCCGGCAGCCACAAACGTCGTCGTAAGGCCGGCCACGATTCGAATGCGCACGGCGCGCACTACTGTATGCGCGACGCGCAGGACTCATCGCAGCTTCGTGAACTCCTCCCAGGCCCGGTGAACGCCCGCTCCACGCGTGAGCGGCTCACTGCTCGATGCTCAGTCGGCCGTCGGGTTCAACGCCAAACCGAACCGTGACGAGAGCCCGTGCGTGTTGCCGACACGCGGCTCACTACAGCCGGCCCGCGCTGCTCCCGCCGGAATCCGGTCAGGCGTCGGGGCAGGCGTTTCGGGTGCAAATCCGGCGGAGGATCACAAAAGATATTCACGTTTGATCTACGTTCAGGGAGAACGAGCGACACCAGGTGCCGCTCCAACACCTGTACGGGGGGAAAGTGTTCGCAACGACGAACATCCGCAGGGGACCGGCATCCCGCGGACGAACCTGGGCCGGCACGGCGCTGGCCCTCGCCCTCACCGCGGCGACTGTCGCGGTGGCAACGCCGGCATACGCAGTACCAGTACCGACAGTAACGGATGTGTCACCAACAGCCGGCCCGCTGACCGGCGGTACCGAGGTGACCATCACCGGCACCGACCTGACCGGCGCCACCGCGGTCACCTTCGACGGCACGCCCGGGACCGGCCTCACGGCGGTCACCGCCACCAGCCTCAAGGTGACCACTCCGGCGAACAGCGCTGGCAACGCCGCGATCGAGGTGACAACGCCGGGCGGCACGTCCGACGGCACAGTGGAGTACACCTATGTGGCCGCGCCGACGGTGACGGACGTGTCACCGCCGACCGGTCCGGCGGCCGGCGGTACCGAGGTGACCATCACCGGCACCGACCTGACCGGCGCCACCAAGGTCACCTTCGACGGCACGGCCGGCACCGGCCTGACGCCGATCGGCGCCACCAGCCTCAAGGTGACCACCCCGGCGCACGCCGCCGGCGACGCCGCGATCGTGGTCACCACGCCGGGTGGCATGTCCAACAACAACACCGTGTTCTCCTACACGGCGGCGCCGGTGGTGACAACGCAGCCGCTCGCGCAGTCGCGCAGCGCGGGCGGCACGGCCACGTTCACGGCGGCGGCCTCGGGCAACCCGACACCGACGGTCAAGTGGCAGGAGAAGCTCCCGAACGGCAGCTGGACCGACATCAGCAGCCAGACGAATACGACGCTGACGTTCACCACGAATGAACAGCAGAACGGCGCGCAGTACCGTGCAGTGTTCCAGAACTCGCTCGGCAGCGCGACCACCGGCGCGGCGACGCTGACGGTGACCCCCGCGCCGGGGAACGCCCCGGACGCACCGGCGGCACCGACGGCGACGGCCGGCGTGTCGTCGATCGAGGTTACGTGGACGGCACCGACCGAGAACGGCTCGCCGGTCACCGGGTACACGGTGACGGCGAACCCGGGCCCGGCCACCTGCTCCACAAAGTCCAAGACCGAGACCAGTTGTGTTCTCGGCGCGAACGCGGGCGTGTCCTACACCGTCACGGTCGTGGCCCAATCGGCCGCCGGTAACTCGGCGGCGAGCGCGGCGTCCAACTCCGTCACGCCGACGGCACCGACGACGCCGTCAACGGCACCGACGGCGGACGCGTCGCTCACCACCGACGTCGGCCCGATCAACGCCGCAGAGCCGGGGCAGCAGATCACGATCAAGGGGGCCGGCTACGCGCCGTACTCCACGGTGATCATCGCGATGTACTCGAACCCGGTCCAACTGGGCAGCGTCATCACCGATGCCAACGGTGACTTCACCCAGACGATCGCCATCCCGAGCGACCTCGACGCGACAAGCCACGCGCTGGTCGCAGCGGGTGTGGACCCGGACGGCGCCGCCCGGAACCTGCGCCTCGACCTCTACGTGGCGCCGGGCGCGACGATGAAGATCTCGGGTCCGATCGTGCGCAACAGCGACGGCCGTCCGCAGATGTTCGCGCGCGGCTCGAACAACAACCTGTACACCAGCGTCCAGGCCGTCGACGGCACCTGGGGCGCCTGGACGAACCTGGGCGGACTCATCTACAGCGAGCCGGTCGCCGTGCTGGACAACAACGGCCGGCTGCAGGTGTTCGCCGTCGGCGGTGACCACTCGATCTGGCACCGCCTGCAGAACAGCGACGGCTCGTTCGCCTGGTGGGTCCCGGTGGGCTCGCCGAAGTACCTGCACTCGCTGGCGCTGACCCAGAACGACGACGGCACGGTCGTCATCATGGGCCGCGGCCAGGACGACAACCTGTGGTCGATCAAGCAAGCCTCGACATCCGACCCAGGCTCGTGGACCGCATGGGAGAACCTGAGCGGTCTCATCTACAGCAACCCGACGCTCTTCAAGCGCGAGGACGGTCTGATCGAGGTCTTTGCCATCGGTGGCGACGGCCAGATCTGGCACCGAGTCCAGACCACCAAGAACACGAACAACTTCGCATGGTGGTCCCGTGTCGCGATGTCGATGAGCAACCACGTCGGCCTGTGACCGTACCGGCTTGAACACCACAGCACGCAGCGGGCGCCCCGGCAACCTCCCGGGGCGCCCGCCTTCATCAGCCCGACCTGGTCGAGGCAACGAACCTGAGCTGACCAAGCGGGTGCTTGAGTCGGCGCTTGACGGCGACTTGAGCAGGAACTCGACCAGCTCGTCGCCCTTGCCGGGCTGGGCGGTCATGGTGGCGTGGAAACCGTGGCCGATGGTCATGGGGCATCTCCTCGTTCGCGGGGGTCGCCACCGGGCGTCGGTGGCGACTCCACTCTGCGTCACATCCGTTTGATCGTCACGAGTCGTATGACTTCGAAGCTGCAGGGCCGACGGCGACCGATGACCTAGGTGCTGTCGACGCCGTAGCCCGCCGATGGGAGGGTGGCCAGGGAGCGTTCGGCGGATGGGGCCGCCACGCCCGGTCGACGATGGGTGCGTCGTACCGTTGTGGCGGGCGGCCGGATGCCTGCGCGGACGACGACACCCGTAACAACGGCGTCGTCCAGGATGCTCCTCCGGCATAATCGTCCATCGCCCACCAGGCGGCCGGCTTAGAGGTTGTACCCGCCGGAGACCTCGATGTCCTGGGCGGTGATCCAGCGGCAGTCGTCGGAGAGCAATGCGGTGACGACCAGGCCGATGTCGTCGGGCTCGCCGATCCGGCCCAGGGCGGTCCGCGCGGCCAGACCCGGGATCACGTCCGGGTAGCGCTCGAAGGCGTTGTCCGAGATACGCGTGCGGGTTGAGCCGGGCGAGATCGAGTTGACCCGGATGCCGCGCGGGCTGAGCTCCTTGGCCAGGTAGCGCGTCAGCACCACCAGGCCGCCCTTCATGGTGCCGTAGGCGGAGTAGCCGGGCTCCAGGCCGGAGCTGCGCGCCGAGTTGCTCGTAATGTTCACGATCGCGCCACCGTCGGCCAGCAGCGGCAGGAACGTCTGGGTCAGGAAGTAGGGGCCTTTGAGCAGCACCCGCATCAGCTCGTCGAACATGTCCTCGGTGGTGGCGGCGAACATCGCCATCCGGCCGAAGCCGGCGTTGTTGACGAGGTAGTCGAACGTGGTGGCGCCCCAAGTGTCGCGCAGCGTTGCCGCCACGGTCTCACGGAAGGCGGGGAATGCCGCGGCGTCGCCGACATCCAGCGGGAGGGCGACGGCCGTCCCGCCGACCTTGTCGATCATCGAGACGGTCTCCTGCGCCCCGGTCTGGTTGCCGTTGTACGTCAGGATGACTCCGGCCCCGCGCCGGGCGAGCTGGACCGCGGCGCTCTGCCCGATGCCCGAACTGGCGCCGGTGACGATGGCGATCGGCATGACGGTGGTCTCCTATCGGGGTCGGCGGCAGTAGTAGACGAAGGCCGGCGGCACGTTGGCCCACACCGTCCGGCCGAGGACGACCTCCTCGAACCGGTCCCGCAGCAGGCGCCGCAGCCGCAGCGCCGGAGGAGCCCAGCGGGTGTGCGTGTAGGCGAAGGTGGTGAACGCGCCGTGCGGGGCCAGGCCGCCGCTCACCGCGTCGAGCAGGTCGTCCTGCAGGCCCGGCGCGAACGCCGCCCACGGCAGCCCGCTCACGATGACGTCGGCCCGCTGGTGGCCGCGCTCGGCCAGCATGGCGTGCAGGTCGCGGGCGTCGCCGACGGCAAGGTCGACGCCGGGGAAGCGCGCCGCGAGGCGCTCGGCGAAGCGGGCGTTGATCTCGACGGCGAGGTGCCGCCCGCGGCCGGCGAGCCGCTGCTGGATGGCCGCCGTGAATGCGCCCGTGCCGGGGCCGAGCTCCGCCACCAGCGGCTCGCCGGCGTGCGGAACTGTCGAGGTGACCGCCTCCGACAGGGAGCGGCCGCTGGGCGTGACGGCGGCGACGGTGAACGGGTCGCGGACGAACTCGCGCAGGAACGCGGCGCGGTCGTCGGGGCGCAGCGCGGTGAAGGTGGTCATGACGCCAGCACCCGGGCGAGCCAGTTGTTGCGGGTGCGGCGAGCTGCGGCGGAGACGCGGGCGTGCGGGAACAGGGCGTCGAAGCCGTGCACGCCGCCGGCCCACACGTGCAGCTCGGCCTGGCCGCCGGCGGCCCAGATGCGGGTGGCGTAGGCGACGTCCTCGTCGCGGAACACCTCCGCGGTGCCCGCGTCGATGTAGGTGTCGGGCAGGCCGGACAGGTCGCCGGCGGTGGCGGGCGAGACGTAGCCGGGGACGTCGGCGTCGGGCAGGTCGCCGAGGACCGACCGCCAGCCGAACTCGTTCATCTCCCGGGTCCAGACGCCGGGCTCGCCGGAGTACTGCTGGCTGGAGGTGGTGGCGTTGCGGTGGTCGAGCATCGGGCAGATGAGCACCTGGGCCGCGATCGGCGGGGTGCCGCGGTCGCGGGCCAGCAGCGTGACCCCGGCGGCGAGGCCGCCGCCGGCGCTGATCCCCGCGACGATGATGCGGCCGGGGTCGACGCCGAGCTTTCCGGCGTGCTCGGCGGTCCAGAGCAGGCCGTGGTAGGCGTCCTCGACCAGGGTCGTGCCGCCGGCCTCGGGCGCCAGCCGGTAGTCCGCGGTGACCACGACCGCGCCGAACCGCTCGAGCCACTCGAGGGGGATGTCGATCTGCGAGAAGCGGTCGCCCATGACCATGCCCCCGCCGTGCAGCCAGTAGACGCACGGCGCCGTAGTGGTGCGGGCGGCCCTCTGCGGGCTGAAGACGGTCAGCGGGACCTGCGCGCCGTCCGGACGGGCGACGGCCACGTCGTGGCGCTCGATGGCGCGCCCGTCGATGATGGCCTCGACCGGCGGCACCGGCGTCTGGCGGATCTGCGCGAGCAGTTCCGGGCTCAGCTCGCCGGACAGCGGGAAGCCGGCGAGCAGCGAGCGCAGCTCGGGATCGATGTCGGGCCGGGTCGTGGTCATGCCGCGCCCGCTTCGGTAAACGCGGGCTTGCCGCCGACCGGGATCGCGTCGCTGTACTGCGACTCGCCCGCCAGCAGCGGCTGGAGTTTCGCGACGAACGCCTGCGCCGGCTCGCTGGCGAAGAACGCGGCATGAGCCTCCCGGCTGGTCCACCCCTCGGCGACGGAGACGACGTCGGGGTCGGCGGCGGAGCGGCTCACCAGGAAGACGCGGCAGTCGTCGCTCGGCAGAGAGGGGGCGTCCAGCAGCAGCGCGACGAGCTCGTCGCCGTGCCCGGGCCGGGCGTTCATGACGGCGTGGAAGCCGTGGTTGATGGCCATGGCCCAACTGTCGGACGCGGCCCGGCCCCGATCATCAGTCATCTGTCTTCGACTTGAAGCGCCCGCGCGGCCGGTGACTTAGTGCTCCGGCGCGGTTAGGTCGTTTGATAGATGTGCGGTGCTCAGCCCTGGTCGAAGATCGACAGAGCGTCGCGGAGCCCGGCGCGGGAGGCGACGCCGAGCTTGGGGAAGATACGGTAAAGATGAGCGCCCACGGTGCGGTGCGAAAGGAACAGGCGCTCGGCGATCTGCTTGTTGGTCAGGCCGCCGGCCGCCAGCTGGGCGATCTGGACCTCCTGCGCGGTCAACGACGACGGGCCTTCCGACGGTACGTCGAGCCGGTACTTGGTCGCCCGCAGCTCGGCGTGCGTGCGCTCCAGCCAGGGCACCGCGGCCATGGCGGCGAACCCGTCGCGCGCGGCGAGCAGGTGGCGCCGGGCGCCCGCCGCCGACCTGGTCCGGCGCAGCCGTTCGCCGAGGGCCAGCCGGAGCCGCGACGCCTCGAACAGCCACCGCTGCGCCTCCGGGGCGTCGAGCAGCGTCTCCAGGCGTACCACAGCCTCTTCTTGCTCTTCCTGCACGATGACGTCGGCCCCCGCCTGCAGCAGTGCCATCCGGCTCGACAGGGTGGCGACGCCGGCGGACCGCATCGCCTCGGCGTGCGCCCGGGCCTCGGCGATGCGGCCGGTGCGCGCTGCCGCCTCGACGAGGTCGAACATCACCCAGGTGCAGTGTGGCGCGTGCGAGGCGAGGACGCCGGGCCTGCTCATTGCGGCGGCGTGGCGGAACGCGGCGTCCCAGTCGCCGCGGCCTACGGCGGCCAGCGTTCGCGGGTGGTGGGCGAACAGGGAGGCCGCGGCCACGCCGCGGGGAAGCGCCCAGTGGGTCATCTCGTCGGCCAGGGCGCAGGCCTCGTCGAAGCGGCCCCGGCCGGCGGCGACGAGGGCCCGGTTGTAGCGGAAGTACCAGGCGAAGAACGAGAAGCCGCCCGCGGCGCAGATCTCCTGCCCCTCCAACGCGAGCTCCTCGGCCTCGTCCCAGCGGCCGGCGAGGTAGTCGTCGAGGCACAGGTGCATCAGGGCGCCGAGGTGGCGCCGGGGCGGGCCGCCGTCGCGCCCTTGCTGTACGAGCCGCCAGGAGGACTCGCGGCAGTCGCCGAGGCGGTCCAGGTAGACCGAGGCAGTGCCGATCCGCACAATCCGGGCCGGCTCGGACTCGCCGGGCAGCGACCCGAGGATCGGGTCGATGAGCGGCAGCGCCGACGCGCCGGTCCGCACCGGATCGGGGAAGGTCCGGCTCGCCAGCGCCAGGACGTCCGGCGGCTCGGGCCGCATCCGGGCCAGCGCCTCGTAGAACGGCCGCCAGTGCTCGGGGGTGCCGCCGTACCAGCACAGCAGCAGCAGCGTGTGCATCGCCTCGACCAGTGCTGGATCGTCGGCCCGGTAGCCGTGCCCGCCGGTCTGGATGGCGCCGGCGAGCAGCCGGTGCGCGGTGCTCAGGTCGCCGTCGCCGTTGATGATCAGGAAGGCGGCGGCGTTGGCGGCGTGCAGCGAGCCGGCGCTGTCCGGCACCGCCCGGCGGGCATCGGTCAGCAGCGTCTGCGCGTCGTCGGTGGAGCCGCTGGCCTCGGCGCCGATGTACGCCGCCTCGGCCAGCCGCCGTCCCCGGCCGGAGCTCGTCACGCTCAGCTCGGCGGCCCGGATGAGCGCGGCGACGGCGGCGTAGGCATCGCCGCGCAGCATCACGCGGTGCGCCACCTCCTCGAGCAGCTCGGCCACCGCCTCGTCCGGCCCGGTCGCGGCGGCCGCCAGATGCCAGGCCCGGCGCTCCCGGTCGCCGTGCAGCGCCTCGGCGAGCGCGAGGTGCGCGTCGCGGCGCTCCTCGTGCGCGGACATCGCCACGATCGCCGAGCGGATCAGCGGGTGCCGGAACACGATCCGGGCGGTGGCGTCGTCCACCCGCACCAGCTGCTCCCGCTCCGCCGGGGCGAGGCCGGCGAGGCCGTCCGAGCCGGCCGCCCGGCGCAGCGCGCCGAGATCGCCGCCGCCCTCGAACGCGGCGAGCAGCAGCAGGCGGCGGGCCGGCGCCGGCAACTCGGCGATCCGGGCGGCGAACATCGCCTGCAGCCGGTCGCTGAGCGGCACCACCTCCGGCTGCATCGCCGCCGGACCGGTGGGCCCCGCCAGCGTCGAGGGCAGCTCCATCAGCGCCAGCGGGTTGCCCTGGGCCAGATCCAGCAGCCGGTGCCGGACCCCGGGCGCCAGCCGCGGGAAGGCAGCGTCGACCAGCCGCCCGGCCGCCTCGTCGTCCAGCGGCGGCACGACGACCTCGGCCAGCCCGCGCGGGTCCAGCAGGCTTCCAGTCCCGGTCCGGGCCGACGCCAGCAGGCCGGCCCGGCAGCCGTCCAGCCGGCGGGCGATGAAACCGAGCACCACGGCGGTGGCCCGGTCAATCCACTGCAGGTCGTCGACGAGCAGCACCACCGGCGCCTCGGCGGCGACCGCCCGGACCAGCAGCAGCGCGGCGTTGCACACCAGCAGCGCGTCCGGCGCCGGGCCTGCCCCGAATCCCAGCGCCACCGCCAGGGCCTCGCGCGGGCCCGCGGGCAGCCGCTCGAGGTCGGCCAGGACCGGCAGCAGCAGCTGGTTGAGGCACGAGTAACCGACGCCGGCCTCGAACTCCGACCCGGACGCGCGCAACAGCCGCATCCCCGCCTCGACCGCCAGCTCCGCCGCGGCGACGAGCAGGGCGGACTTGCCCACGCCGGGCTCGCCCCAGACCAGCAGGACGTCGCCGCGCTCGCCCGCGCGGCGCACGAAGCCGGCCAGCCGCTCGAGCTCGGGCCGGCGGCCGAAGAGTTCGGTCACGCTGCTCCTCAAGGTCACAGGAACCCCATGTAACCAGTCCGGAACCCGCAGATCGTTGCCCAGAAGTCGCGACCTCTGGCCGGATCCTGCCCCGATCGCCTTTAATCCCTCGCATGGCCCTCGACGAGCTCCGCGACCTGCTGGCCCGCCACGCCCTCGCCGACCTGCGGACCGCGATCGACGACGTGCTGATCTTCCGGGCCGACCGGCCGTACCCGCCGGCGCCCGCCATCTACGGCCGGGTCCTCGCCGTCGTGGCCCAGGGCGTCAAGCGGGTGGCCCTGGGCGACCGGGTCTACGAGTACGGCGCCGGCGACTACCTCGTCGCCTCCGTGGACCTACCCGTGAGCGGCAACTTCATCGAGGCCGGCCCGGACCGCCCGGGGCTCGGGGTGGGCCTGAACCTCGAGCCGGCCGCCGTGGCCGACGTACTCCTGCAGGCGCCGCCGTGTGACCGGCCAGACGACCACGTGCCGGCCGGCCTGGCCGTGGGCGCCGCCCCCGCCGAGCTCCTCGACGCCGTCGTCCGCCTCGTGCGCCTGCTGGACCACCCGCGCGACATCCCGATGCTCGCGCCGCTCGTCAAGCGTGAGATCCTCTGGCGGCTCATCACCGGCGAGCAGGGCCCGATGGTCCGCCAGCTCGGCCTGCCCAACAGCGGCCTGAGCCACATCGCCCGGGCGGTGCGCTGGATCCGCGACAACTACGCGCGCGCCTTCCTCGTCGAGGAAGTGGCGCAGCAGGCCGGCATGAGCGTCTCGGCTTTCCACCGCAACTTCCAGGCCGTCACGGCGATGAGCCCGATCCAGTTCCAAAAGCAGATCCGGCTGCAGCAGGCCCGGCTCCAGCTCGCCGCCGACCCGGGCGACATCGCGGCCGTGAGCCGCCGCGTGGGCTACGGCAGCCTGTCGCAGTTCAGCCGGGAATACCGCCGGCAGTTCGGCGTCCCGCCGAGCCAGCACGCGGCCCGGTTCCAGAGCTAAGGGCGCGGCGCTTCGGCCTATCATCCAGAGCATCCAGGCGCGGGCGGTCCGGTTGGAGGTGCCACCGCAGTTGGACCGGCGCGGTGTCGTCGCGATCACCTCGGCGGCATCCCCCACGAATACGAACATGCCGCCTGAACTGCCCGGATGACATTCTCGGCAAGCGCAGCGTCAGCTCTCCAGGACCTGCCACACCTTGGGGACCCAGACCCAGCGCCCGTTGACGTTGACCAGGCCCTCGAAGGCGAGCCCGAGGTCGTCGCCCGGCTCGGTGTACTTCCAGCGGTACACGGTGAGGCCGGGCTTCAGGTGCGGGCCGATCTGCTGGTAGCCGCCGGGAAAGTTCGCCGCGACGGCTGATGACCAGGACCGGATCTCCTCGGTTGTGGCCTTGAAGACCTTCAGGTCGGTCTGTTCCGGTTTCGCGGCGATCTTGACCTCGCTGCCGTTCCACAGCTTCGCCTTGTAGTACTGCTCGGCCTTGGCCGCGACGTCGCCCTCGAACACGGCTTGGTAGTCCGCGGTCGTCGGCTTCAACTGCTGTACGAGCGTGGGGTCGTTGCCTGTCCCCAGCGCCTGCATCAGGGCTTTGGCGCCTTCGTCAGTGTTCGGGTACGTGCTGCCGGCCGCGTTCTGCGCGGTCGCGGGGGTGCCCGGTGTGTCCTCCGCGCCTGCCCCGCAGCCGGTAAGGGTGGCGCCCAGGAGCGCGGCCAGCAGGGTCCAATGTGTCAAGCGCTTCGCACTTGCGGGGCGCATGCTCGTCCTCCGATCACGAAATCTGGCCCACGAAGCGCGGGCCAGGCGAACCGGCCCGGTCCGGGCCATTCCGATCAAGGATGGGCAGACGGGTTCAGAACGACATCAGCGTCAGTTCAAAGCCGCGACGGCGTCCGGGTTGTGAGGGCGAGCTAGCGTCGAGCGGCGGCAGCCAACCTCACGACGCGGGACGGGTGATCATGCGTTCGCGGCCCACCGAACCACCGCTCGTACCGGTGCGGGTGTGTCTGCTCGGTGCCGTGTCGGCGCACACACCGCAGGGGCCACTGCACCTCGGGCCTCGCCAGCAGCGGCTACTGCTGGCGATCCTGGCTCTGGAGGCGAACCGGCACGTTTCGGTCGATCGGATCGTCGACCTGATGTGGCCGGCGGCGCCTCCGCGTACCGCCCGGCACGCGGTGCGGGTGTGCGCGTCGGGGCTGCGCGCCGCGTTCGCACCCGTGAGCGCCGCCGACGCCGCGATCGTCGCCGTCGGCGGCGGCTATGCGCTGCGGATCGACCCGATGGCGGTCGACGCGCAACACTTCCGCACGCTGCTCGGCGAGGCCGACACCGAAACCTCGGACCAACGCCGCCTGACCTTGCTGGACCAGTCCCTCGCGCTGTGGCGCGGCACCACGCCGCTGGCCGACGCCGCACAACCCGACGTACGCGACCGGCTCGGCGCGGGCCTCACCGAGGCCCGCCTCCGAGCTGTGGAGGACCGCTTCGACATTCGGCTGCGGTTGGGACAGCACGCCCGGCTGCTGGACGAGCTCGCCGATGCGTGCGCGGCGCACCCGGCACGCGAGCGGCTCGCCGGACAGCTCATGCTGGCGCTGTACCGGTGCGGGCGCGGCGCCGAGGGGCTTGCCGTCTACCACCGGCTGCGCGACCACCTCGCCGAACAGTTCGGCCTGGACCCGGGGCCGGCGCTGCGCGGGCTCGAGCGGCAGATCCTCCAGCAGGACCCGGCGCTGGAGCGGCACCCGGCTCCTCGTCGCCCGCCCGTGCCGGCGCAGTTGCCGGCGATGGCAGGTCTCGTCGGACGAGAACCCGAGCTGGCCCAGCTCGACGCGCTCGCACGCAACACGGAACAGGATGCTGCGGGCACCTCGATCGCGGTGATCACCGGCACCGCCGGCGTGGGGAAGACCGCCCTGGCCGTACGGTGGGGACATACCGCCGCTGCGCGTTTCCCGGACGGGCAGCTCCATGTCAACCTGCGCGGCTTCGACCCGTCGGGGCCCGCGCTCGATCCGGCTGCGGTGCTGCGCGCGTTCCTCAACACGCTCGGCGTTCCGGCGCAGCAGATCCCCTCCGACCCCGATGAACGCGCCGCCGTGTACCGCAGCACCATCGCCGGCCGCCGGCTGCTGATCGTGCTGGACAACGCCCGCCACGCGGAACAGGTGCGGCCGCTGCTGCCCGGCGCGGCGAGCTGCCTGACCGTGGTGACCAGCCGGGATCCGTTGCGGTCACTGGTCGCGATCGAGGGCGCCACCCCGCTGGTCCTGGGCCTGCTGACCGTCGAGCAGTCCCGGGACCTGCTGACGAGCCGCATCGGCGGCCCGCCGCATGCCGCGGAACCCCTGATCGACGAAATCGTCGAGCGTTGTGCCCGGCTACCGCTGGCATTGGCGGTGGCGGCCGCCCGGATCACCACGCGCCGGCATCTGCCGCTTGCAGAGGCCACGGCGGAACTGCGTGACGCGTCCACGGTGCTCGACGCCCTCGACGGCGGCGATCCCGTCACCGACCTGCGGGCCGTGCTGTCGTGGTCCTACCTGGCCCTCGGCCGGGACGCCGCCCGGCTGTTGCGCCTGCTCGGAACGCATCCGGGCGCCGACATCGGGGAGCTGGCGGCCGCCAGCCTGGCCGGCCTGCCGACGGTGTACACCCGCTCGCTGCTGGCCGAGCTGGTCTCGGCGCATCTCGTCAGCGAGCACACCGCCAAAAGGTACGTGCTTCATGACCTGCTCAAGGCATACGCTGCCGAGCAGTCGCAGGCGACCGACAGCGCGGAGGAACGCCGAGCGGCGATGCTTCGGCTGGCCGATCACTACCTGCACACCGCGCACCCCGCCGCACGCCTGCTCGACCCGCTCCAGGTGCCCATCACGCTGACCGCACGGCGGGACGATGTCGTGGCCGAGCCGCCGGGTCACGCCGACGCCGCGCTCGCATGGTTCCGCACCGAACACGAGTCGATGGCCGCCACCGCCGCCCGAGCGGCAGCACTCGGTCTTGACGAGCACGCATGGCGGCTCGTGTGGACCCTGACGTCGTACCTGCTGCGACAGGGCCACTGGCAGGCACAGCGCGCCGCCGGTCAGGTCGCCGCGGACGCGGCCCGGCGACTGGGCGACCGCGGGGCACTGGCCCACTCGCTGCACGGCATGGGCATGGCCCACGCACGGTCCGGGCAGCACGACGAAGCCGCGCCACTGCTGCGGCAGGCGCTCGACCTGTTCACCTCGGACGGCGACGTCCCCGGGCAGACCATCGTGCTGGAGGACATGGCCTGGGGAGCGGAGGCCGAAGGTGACGCGCAGCGCGGCCTCGCCCTCGTCGAACGGGCCCTCGTGATCGCGGAGACCGCCGGCCACACCACCGGCCTGGCCCGGCTGCACAACGCCATCGGCTGGTTCCACACCCTCCTCGGGCGCCACACCGACGCCGTCAACCATTGCGAGCAGGCACTGGCGATGTTCCAGCAAGTCGACGACCCCCCAGCGGTCGCGGCCACGTGGGACACGCTCGGCCACGCACACCGCCACCTCGGCGACCACGAGCGGGCCACCCGCTGCTACCGCAACGCCATCGGTTTCTACCAGACCCTCGGCGACCTCTACAACGAGGCGGCGACGCTTGTCGAACTCGGTCACGTGCTGCACGAATCCGGCCAGCCCGACCACGCCCGACAGGCGTGGTGGGAGGCGTACGAACGCTACGAGCAACTCGGCCATCCCGACGCGCGGCAGATCGCGGACCTGCTACAACCAGCCGCCGGACGCTGACGGGGACCTCCCCCGTGCCGGACTGTTGCGCACCAACGGCCTGGCCTCGACCAACGATCCGCGCGGGCGTGAACCGACGCGAGGAGACGGCGCGGACGTTTCGTTCACCGACTGGAGGACGTGGGGACGATGAGTGAACGAGCGACAGTCAGGAAGCTGGTCACCGAAGCTCAGGTTCTGCTGCGCCTGGACACGGATCGCGTGCGCGTACTCGAACTCGTGACGGTCGCGGACGCGATGCTCGCCGATATGGACGCCGACGCGGAGGCGCGCGCCGACAGCTATGCGTCTGTGTCGGCGCTGTGGCTGGATCTCGGCGACGAGCAGCGCAGCGAGCAACGGATCGTCCAGGCGATCGAAGCGGAAACACAGGTCACGCCGGCTCGGCCGGTGATCCTGGGCACGCGCAGGCTGTTCTACGCGAAGCTGCTCCACGCGCAGCGGCGGTTCGCCGATGCAGCGCGACACGCGAGCGAGGGGCTCGCGATCTACGCGCAGGGCGTAGCGCCGGATCACCCCGAGCTCGCGCGCCTGAAGGTCTATTTCGCGCCGATCCTGAAGGACGCGCCCGAGAGGCCGTCCGTTGTCGGTGCGCTGCGCGCGATGGGCGAACGCCTGTGCGCGGTGGCGACCGGCAGCGAGGCCGAGATCCGCAGCGCGCTCGGCATCCCGACGACCCCACCGCCGTTGGGTGCGAGCGAATGCCTGGTTACGGCCGGCGAGCTCTCGCGTGCGAGCGTGGAGCTACGATTCGCGGTCGGCACGCTGACACGGCGCGAACTCGACGAGACGTTCGGACCGGCAAACGTGCTGCCGCGCACCGGGCCGTTCGCGTCGCACACGCTCGGTTACGCGATACTGGTCCCCGGCAGGCCGGCTCGCATCAGCCTGTACGCGCTCTTCGCCACGACGCCCGAGACCGAAACCAGCGCGAAGAGCGTGCTGCTGCGGATCGATCCCGCGTGAGTGTCGCGGTGTCGACACCCTCTCCACCATCGGCTCGACACCGGCCTCGAACACGACGTCCGAATCCGGCACCCGCGGCCACGGCGTCATCGATCTCCTCCACAATCGCTATCCGCATCGTCGGCTCGTGGCGTTCTCCGAAGGTGCCGACGGCTTCTGGTCGTCGCTCGGTTGGCGGCGACACCTTCACAAAGATCCCGAAACGGCGTGGCGCGCACGTCCTCTCTTCATCCAGCCATGATTCGTGACGTCGGGTGACATTGTCGGTTGCGAGTGCTTCACTTCCTCTCCGCGCTCAGCGGCGGCCCCACCCCGGCCGCTGTGCTCGTCGCCTGCGGCGCCGCGGGCGGATCCCTCAAGCTGTTCCACGCCATCATCGGCAAGTGAATGCCGATGCGGCGCTCACTGATGGCGGCGACGGGGGTCGGCCTGTGGCCGGCCTCGTCGGCATTCGAGACGTGCCACTTCGTAGTCAGCGCTTGCTCGTCACTCGGCTGTCAGCAGATATGCCATTCGTGTCAGCCATGATCGATAGCCGGAAACAGCGATTGTGGTGTTGGGTGCCGACACCGCACCGGGCTCAGTTCGGATGGTTCGTGGCGGGGCTGCGGCCGTCGCCCCCGGGCACCGAGACCGCCGCACCCGTCCGGAACTCCACGCCACCCGGCGATGCCGGCAGCGCCACGGACGACTGGACGCAAGTGGGCGCATCGCTCAAGGTGCGCGTGCGTGGCCAGGAGCCGGGCGCCTGGTGGGTACTGGCCCTGGCCGGACCGCTGCCCGCCGCGGGCCAGGCCGTCGGCAGCACCTGCTCCGACGCCTACTACTGGACGCTGGAGCACGGCGGCGCACGAACCGCCGACTTCGCCCTGGTCCTCGAGGTCAGGGCGCTGGCCGACACCGACGTCCGGATCGAGCGGATCGCCGGCCGGCTCACCGGACATCCCGCGGAGACCGGCATGATGTACGCGGACTGCGGCACTGCCAACACCGAGACGCCGCCCGGGTCGACCGGCGACGAGCTGTGGCTCTCGACCGACCCGAAGCGCGCCGACGCGGCCCTCGGCCCGGACGAGGGACTCACCGCCCCGCTCGGCGCCGGTGAGGTTCACCGCAGGACGCTGCAGGTCATGTCGGCCGGCGGACCCGAGGACAATCTGTTCGTGCTCGACATCGGCCTCGTGATCGCCGGGCGGCCGTACCAGATCACCCTGGACGACCACGGCAAGCCCTTCCTGCTGCGCAAGGTCGCCGGCGGGATCGGCTTCGTCCCGGCCGCCTACCACTGGCAACCGGCACCAACCCCCAGGTTCTCACTGGAGCCCTCGTACACGAGACCGAACTGAACGGGGGTCGCCGCAACTTCGCCGCCCTGCGCCGCGGTGCGCGGCGCGTCCGCATGAGCCCGCTGGCTGCTACCGCGCCTGCGATCGTTTGGTGATGGACATCGTGGAGCCGGTGGCAACGCCTCAGGAGCGCCGACCCCGACGTCGCTCTCAGAGCTGACGAAACGGCACCGGCTACGGTTCAGGTGAGTTGATCGTGGACTTCGCGGTGGGCAGCGGCGATCCATGCGGCATCCGGGCGCAGGGCGAGCGCCGTGTCGACGTCGGCGAGGGCTTGCTCCCGGTGGCCGAGGTCGTAGTGGACTCGAGCCCTAGCCTCGAACACCCACGCCTGGTCCGGGGACAGCAGGATCGCGGTGTCGAGGTCGGCGAGGGCGGCGGTGAGGTTGCCGCGGCGGTGGTGGACCTGACCGCGGGCACCGGCGATCCAGCCAACATCCGGACTCAGCGTCACGGCCACGTTGTAGTCGACCAGGGCGGCGTCGAGGTCGCCGAGGTCACGGTGGATCGCGGCGCGTTCGGCGAGCATCCACGCCAGGTTCCCCTGCGGATCCATCTGCAGCGCCCGGTTGACGTCCCCCAGCGCTTCGGCCAGTTGACCGAGGCGCTGCCGTGCAACACCCCGGTCCGCGTACATCCACGCCTGCCCCGGGTCGAGTGCGATAGCCCGTTCGATGTCGACGAGCCCGCCCCGCGGGTCGCCAGCGCGAACCCTCGTCGCGCCGAGATCACCACGGAACGTCGCGTTGTCCGGGGCAAGGCGGACGGCCTCGCCGAGGTCGGCGAGCGCCGGTTCGTAGCGTTCCAGTTCGCGGTGGACGAGCCCGCGCTGCGCCCAGCTCCGTGCGTCGGATGAGTCTAGTTCCAGTGCCCGGTCGAGATCCGTCAACGCCGCGTCGAGTTTGCCTAGTCTGCGGTGCGTCTCGGCCCGCAACTGCAGGCCGATCACGTCGTCGGGAGCTCGGGACACGACCCGGTCGAGGACGGTGAGCGCCTCGGTGTAGCGGCCGTCGCGAACATGCGCGTCGGCGACGTCGACGTCCCGTTGCGGTGTGTCCACCGGTGCCGAGGCCTCCGAAGGGGCGGCACCGGCGAGAAGGCTGCCGGCCGCGACTGCCAGCTCCGGTTGCTCGATGACGACCGGTGCCCGTTTGAGGGCGCGGTGCAGCAGGGTCGCGACCAGTGGCATCCGGCTTGAGCCGCCGACGAGGAACACCCCGGCGATACGGTTCTCGGCGATATTGGAAAACCGCAGTACGCCCTGGGTGATGCGAACCGTCTGCTCCACGATGGACCTGGCGAGGACATCGAGCTCGTCGCGGGTCAGGTGAGCGCCGGCGGCCAGGGATGGCACGACGAGGTCGGCCGTCGGCAGCCGCGACAGGCGTTCCTTTGCCTCCCGTACGTCGTGCCACAGCTGCCCGTGCGCCCGCCGTTCCTCAACGGTCGACGGTTCCCGCAAACGCCGCCACACGTCCGGGTCGCCAGTCGTGCGCAGGTGTTCTACGACGCTATTGTCAATGTCGAGCCCACCGAGGTCGTCGCGGCCCTCCACAACGAGAATTTCGAACCCGGCACCCGTTCGGGCCACAACACTCGCGTCGAAGGTTCCCGCGCCGAAGTCGTAGACCACAACGACAGACCCGACCGGCACTTTGTGATCGAGGACGCCGGTGAAGTACGCAGCGGCCGCGACCGGTTCGGCGACGAGTTGGACGCGGCCGAGCCCGGCGGCCGCGGCGGCATCGGCGAGAACCAGTTGCCGGGTGGCGCCCCACGACGCGGGGCAAGTCAGCACAACGTCGAGCCTGTCGCCGCTGGCTCCTCCAGTGACACGGCGGCACTCGTCACTGACCCTGGACAACACGGCGGCTATCAGGTCGGTGACGGGGATCTCACGGTCGCCGAGCAGGACGACAGAGTCGTCGACGCGGCGTTTTGGGTTCGGTTCGAACCGCGCCGGGTCGACGCGGGAGCTCTGCAGCGCGTCACGGCCGGTGACGATTGCCCCGGCCGCGTCGACATAGACCGACGACGGTAGCAGCGGCGAACCGTCGAACAACAGCGGACTCGTCCGGCCGTCCTTGGTCCGGACGACGGCGGCAGTGTTGAATGTGCCGAAGTCGATGCCGAGTCCGACGGTGCCCATGCGCTCAAGTCTATTGCGCTGGGCGGGGCTCCCTGGGGCCGCGGCGCCCGTGAACACTGTCGGTTACCGATTTCCGGGGAGACCGTTTGTTGGCGGTGATCCAGTATGTCGGCATCTCGACCTCACCGCCAATCTCTCCCGGCACGCCACCGTCCTCGGCCCACTGTCCTCGACGCGACCCGGCCCACCGACGCCCAGCTGCGGTACGCCACCGGCAACAGGCTTGACCAGCCGCCGCTACGACCAGCCGGAGCCGACAGGCACGGAGGATCTGGAACGTCAGTTGGCGGACAGGATGCCCCCTCTGCGCGAGTGGATTGCGACGTTCGACGCGACCGACTTGTTGGCACCCGACGAGCTGCAGGTGGTCAAAGGGCTGCTCACCGCTGCTGCTCCGTAGGCAGCGCACGGCATACAAGAAGGTTCCGCCACCCAGCGGACCGTGCGATCGCTACTGGCCAGCAGCAGGCGCATTTAGTACAAAGATCGGATGCTCGCACATCGGCTCCGTGCACCGGCTCCGCAGCAGGACACCGGGCGGCCCGATTACACCGGAAATCCAGTGGATTGTCCGTCCACTGTGGAGCTGTTCGCGATCGCATCCGGCGACTGGACGTCTCAGGTCGATCGGAGCGCGGATGGACACGTGCGGCGTGGCTGCCGGGATGCGCTCCGCCGGGCGACCAAGCACCTGCGGTTGCCGAGTCCGCCACACGTCGCCGGCCCAGCATGCGTCGACTCTGCGGACTCGACACAACGCCACGGCACCCCAGGCGCGGGCGGTCCGGTTGGAGGTGCCACCGCAGTTGGACCAGCGCGGTGTCGTCGCGATCACCTCGGCGGCATCCCCCACGAATACGAATATGCCGCCTGCCGGAGATCGTCCGCTGGTACTTCAAGCCCTTGACGCGCTTTGGCAGGCCGGGTGTCTGCACTCCCGGGGTCGAGGATCAGGTTGCAGGGGTCGGTGGCTGGAGTTCGTGGATGAATGCGACCGATAGAACCTCGAAGTTCTCGCCCTTGACGGCCAGGTACTCGGCCATAGTCGCTTTCGCCGTGGACGTCAGTGGCCTCCATGCTCGTCCAGTGCTCCAGCAGGTTGTACTCACCGGTCACCACCAGATAGGCGTCCGCGTCCTGGACGGCCCGGTTCCACGCCTTGACGAGCGGCTGGGAGTAGGTGGGGTCGTTGATATCGCCCACCGTGCCGAAGTGCTCGGCGAAGAACGGCAGCGGCCAGTCCCGCAGGTCCAGCACTTCCACCTCGAATGCCCCGTGCGCGGCGGCTGCGGCTTCCACCCAGGGCACCACCGGTCAGCGCTCCGGCTCGGGCGGGTCGTCCCCACGATGATCTTCAACTTGGACATGCGTACCTCCGTACAGCTTCAACAATCTCCAGC
This sequence comes from Dactylosporangium thailandense, assembly GCF_059739745.1. Classification (NCBI taxonomy): domain Bacteria; kingdom Bacillati; phylum Actinomycetota; class Actinomycetes; order Micromonosporales; family Micromonosporaceae; genus Dactylosporangium; species Dactylosporangium thailandense. The sequence goes on along the minus strand of NZ_AP029195.1, from coordinate 10,274,560 downwards.
GACCCGCTGGTAGGGGTGCCGGCACCACGGCGACTTCAGGAGCGACCGAACCAGCGGGCGAGTGAGTGTCCAAGCGCATCGCCGACCGGTGCCGCAGGGGTGCAGGCCCAGGCGACGATGCCGTCGGGGCGGGTGAGGAGGGCCTCGAAGCCCAGGTCGTTTCTGGGGCGGCCGGTGACGTAGCGCACGCGGTTCTTCCATGGCGCGGCCTGCTCGCTCAGGCGTTGTTGGGGACTGAAGTCGAGTAGGACGCCGCGTCCGTCCTGGAGGAGGTCGCCCAGGCTGATGTCGTCGGTGAGGCGGAAGTCGGGGGCGGTGCAGCCGATGAGTGGCTGCTCGCTGCCCAGGTCGTAGCGATGGAACAGCCCGGAGGTCCTGCGGTAGACGTGGGCGGTTCCGTCGGGGGTGCCCATCAGGTCGCGGACCAGCTGCTGCAGTGCCGGGGCGTTGGAGCCGGGGTTCATGGTCGCGACCTGGGCGCGCGACCAGTCCAGGACGGCGGCGCCGACGGGGTGGCGTTCGACGGTGTAGGTGTCGAGCAGGTCGTCGGGAGCGTCGCCGCGTACGGTCGCTGCCAGCTTCCATCCGAGGTTCATCGCATCGCCGATGCCGAGGTTGAGCCCCTGGCCGCCGAGCGGCGAGTGGATGTGGGCGGCGTCGCCCGCGAGCAGGACGCGGCCGTTGCGGTAGGTCGTGGCCTGCATCGCGCGGTCGGTGAAGCTGGAGGCGAGATGGACCTCCTCCAGTGTTGCCTCGGTGCCGGAGACGCGCCGTAGGACCGTCTGGAGGTGTTCGCGGGTCAGCTGCTGGGTGCGGTCGAAGGTGCCGCCGTCGAAGTCCATCATGCCCAGGTGACCGGCAAGGGGTGTCCGCAGATACATGCCGGTCGGCGTCAGCTGGAACCCGAGAGGCAGCTCGTGGGGGTCGGTGAAGGTGACCTTAGCGACATAGCCGGTGAACAGTGGTTCGGTGCCGACGAAGGAGAAATCCGCGAGCGCGCGGACCGTGCTGCGTCCGCCGTCGCATCCCACCAGCCACCGGGCCGAGTAGTCCTGGTCGGCGGCCGTCACCGTCACCGTCTCCTCATCCTGGGCCACGGCGGTGACGGGGGCATCGCGCACGATCGACACGCCGAGCGTCGCGGCGCGTTCGGCCAGGACGTCGGTGACCGCCTCCAGGCTCGTCATGAAGCCATCCATCGCCGGGCCGGGCAGCCGGTAGAACAGAGCGGCCGGGTCGATGTCGGTGGCATCCAGGGTGATGCCCGCGAAGTGGCTCAAACTCCGGGGAGTCGGGGCCTGGTCGGCTTCGGGGTCGGCGCCGACGTTCGCGGCGTCGGCGCCGGATGCCTCCAACAGCGGCTGGAGCATGCCGCGGCGGTAGAACGTCTCGACCGAGCCCGCGTTCAGGCCACGCAACCCCAGCGGGAGCGCTTTGAGCGGCGGGCGCGCGTCAGCGTCCCGCTCCAGGACCAAAACAGAGCACCCAGCCAGAGCGAGTTCGCTCGCCAGGAACAGGCCCACCGGGCCCGCGCCAGCAATCACCACGTCGTGCATCGGCAATTCCTTTCGTCACAGGGCCGCAGGACCGGCTCACGCCGGCCGGCGGTTCAGTCGAAGAGCGACAGATCGACGGATCGGGCCAGCGCGTCGTAGCCGGCGTCGTTGCCGTGCAGGTGGTCACCCATGTGCAGATCACCGCGGATGCGGGAGGGGTCAGCCGGGTCGCGCCAGACGGCGTCGAAGTCCAGGACACCGTCGAAGACGCCACTGGTGCGAATCCACGCGTTGATGTGCTCGCGTGCCTTGTCTCCCTCGGCCGTGTACATCTCCGAACCGCCGTAAGGAGCGACGGTGGCGGCATGTACCTTCGCACCCCGTGCATGAGCCCGGGCGGCCACCTGGAGGTGGGCGGCGATGATCTCTTCGACGGTGACGGGCTCACCGCCGAACATGGCTAGGAATCCAGCGGTCTCCTCGGTGTCGGGGGCAAAAGAGAAGACCAGGTCGTTGCCTACCGCGATCACCACGTGGCCCAGACCCGGCGTGGCGAGGATGTCCCGGTCGAAGCGGGCCAGGCCAGCGGTGCCGATCCCGTCGGTGAGCAACCGGTTACCGCCGATACCCTGGTTGATCACGTATCGCGTCGCCCCGGCGTGTCCGGCCAGGCGTTCAGCGAGCACGTCGGTCCAGCGCCGGTCGGCGCCCAGCGTGGAACCGATCCCGTCGACGCGGGAGTCGCCGAGGACGGCGATCGCGTTCGACGGCCGGTCAGGCAGCACTTCCACGGCGGAGATCAGTGCCTGAGCGGGCAACGGGGCGGCGTCGGCGGGTAGCGAGACGAGGGCGGTCGCGTCGCCCGGGATGATCCAGCCGAGCGCGTGGAAGGTGCCGTGACACGTGGCGGCCTCGACGCGGCCGGGCAAGTAGAGACTGATCGTCAGCCGCGACAGTGCGGGCGTTGGCAGGTCGATGGGGTCGCTGAGGATGGGCGACCCGGCGGGGATCGTGGCGATCGGCCGGCCACTGAAGGTTACCGCCTGGCCGCTGCCGTCCCGGATCAGGTTGTCGGAGCCGGTCATGCCGACGCATGCGGCGCCGATCGTAACGGGCACGGTTCCGTATTCGTTGCTGAGACGGATCCGGACACGGTCCCCGCCACCGCTCACGCGCACGATTTGCCGCAGCGTCGCGTTCTCGACGGGTCCGATGCTGGTAACGGAGTCGTCTGGCGCCTGGGGTGAGGCGCCCCAGGTACGCACCCAGCCCACCGCGTCCACGCCTGCCGTAGGGGTGTCGAAGCTGTCGGTCATGCTCGTCATCCTTTGCTTCCGCGACGGGGTACGTCAGGAAAGGCGGTTGCTGGAAAGCTGCGTGTGCGCTGCCGTGCGGCCCGGTGCCGCGTTCGCGGCCCGCCGCTTACTGATCGCTGCTCCGGCGCAGATGAGTCCGATCAGGAACGGATGGACGGCGCCGCGTTCGACCAGACCGATGATGCCGATGGGGCTGTCGCCCGCGCTCACGATCAGCGCGAGGTAGGCGATCATCGACAGCAGGCCGATCACACCCACCACGTTGAGCGCTCGTCCCATGCGCTGGGAGACGCCGATGCGCTGCCAACGGCGCCCAAGCACGATGGCCAATACATTGCCGCCGATGAAACCGCAGAACGCGCCCGTGCTGTGGTACTCACCGGTGCCGTTGTCGAGTGCCTCGCCGGATCCGGGATACAGGGCAAGCAGGACGCCACCGACGGCCAGCATCGCTGCCGGGACGAGCGTGGCCCAGCGGCGCCGCCCCGACAAATCCCGTAGCGCGACGGTCCCGGCCAGGATTGTGAGGCCGAACAAGAAGAAGCCGGTGTTCATCACCCACGCCAACGGTGAGTACATGTACTGCCCGAACAGCGTCGAGGGCCCATGAACACCGAGGTTGCTGATGAAGTGGTGGGTGTAGCTGTAGGCGGGATCCGTCCACGCCATAGCGGCAACGAACTCCGCGAGCAGGAAGATCACCGGTCCGGCGATCAGCAGCGCTCCTGCGCTCGGACGCTGCTCAGGCGAGTGCCCGCCGGTGCCGGGGCTCCGCGGCGGTTCCTTTTCTTCAGTCATGCCTCTCTGCCTTTCTGCTGTGCGACGTGAGCTTGGCGTGACAAGACCGCCGGAGGTCGGCCACCTCCGCCGTGTCCGCGGCAGCGTTCCCGCGCGGACGGTGAGGATCAGTGGCGCCCCACACGAGACTCGTTGGCTACATCAGGACTCTTAATATACCGGGTGTACTTATACTGTCAATGTAGTTATCGCTCCGGTTACAGTCTGAGCATGGTGAACGATGCGCCCGTGGGGCGACGCGAGCGCAAGAAGACGGCGACACGGACGGCGATCCTGGAGGCGGCGACCGCGCTGTTCCTCGAGCACGGCTTCGACGCCGTGACGGTGCGCGAGATCGCGGACAAGGCCGATGTGACGCCCAAGACCGTCTTCGCCCATTTCCCTCGCAAGGAGACGCTGGTCTTCAGCGATGAGAGCGAGCGGCATGACCGGCTCGTCGCGGCGGTGCGCGGCCGCGCACCGGGGACATCGATCTCCGACGCGTTGAAGGCGCACTACCTCGCCGAGATCGCCGCACTGAACACCGAGCCCATGAATCGGATCCTCGTCCTCATGGAAGGCACCCCAGCCCTGGTCGAATACGCCGAGAAGATGTGGCTGCACCATGAGGACGCGCTCGTCGCAACGCTCACCGACGAATTCGGACTCGCCGAGCCAAGTGAGGAGATCCGCTTCTACGCGCGTTTCGCGCTCCAGATCCCGCTCATGGCCCGCCAGGCCGATCCGAAGTCAGCCATCGACGCCGGATTCCGGCTGCTCGACGAGGGCTGGGCCAGCTACGACCGCAACCGGCGATAGCATGCCGGCGCTGCAATCGTTGCCGCCTGCGTCCCCTGAGGTCGAGTAGCCGGGAGGAGTCTCACCTCCCGGCCGGGTAGCGACGGCGCATTGCTGCGCCGCCGCCCCCAGAGGGTGAAGTAGGCACCCACCTCGTCCACGGCGAGTGGCTGCGCCGGGAGGGCCGCCGCCACAATGCCCGCGACCAGCTCCGCACCGCTCACGAGCTCCTGACCGACACCGGCGCGGAAGCGTTCGCCGCGCGCGCCGCCCTGGAGTTGCGAGCGACCGGCGACCACCCCCGCAAACGGGCTGCCGTGCCGACCGACGAGCTCACCGCGCACGAGTTGCACATCGCGCGGCCGGTGGCCACGGGGGCGACCTCCCGGGATGTGGGCGCGCAACTGTTCCTGAGCCCACGGACCATCGAGGCCCACCTGCGGAAGATCTTCCGGAAGCTCGGCATCACCTCCCGCCGGCAGCTCAGGGAACTACCCCTTCGCTGAGAGTGGTACCTGAGTACCACCGGCGGACCGGAAGAGCCCACCGCGGTACCAGGATCGGGCCGGTGCCCGGACCTAGCGTGGTGAGCATGATTCAAGTACGCGAAGTAACCAAGCGGTACGGCGCGAAGACGGTCGTCGACCGCCTGTCGTTCACCGCGAAGCCCGGACAGGTCACCGGCTTCCTCGGCCCCAACGGCGCCGGCAAGTCGACGACCATGCGGATGATCGTCGGCCTCGACGCGCCGAACTCGGGCGACGTGCTGGTCAACGGCAAGGCGTACGTGTCGTCGAAAGCCCCGTTGCGTGAGATCGGCGTGCTGATCGAGGCCAAGGCCGTGCACCCCGGGCGTACGGCGGTCAGCCACCTTCTCGCCCTGGCCCGCACGCACGGCATCCCGCGCTCGCGCGTCGACGAGGTGCTCCACCTGGCCGGTCTGTCGGCCGTCGCCCACAAGCGGGTCGGCGCCTTCTCCCTCGGCATGGGCCAGCGGCTCGGCATCGCCGCCGCGCTGCTCGGCGACCCCGCCGTGGTGATGCTCGACGAGCCGGTCAACGGACTCGACCCCGAGGGTGTCCTCTGGGTGCGCAACCTGCTCACCGGCCTCGCGGCGGAGGGCCGTACCGTGATGCTCTCCTCGCACCTGATGAGCGAGGTCTCGCTGATCGCGGACCACCTCGTCATCGTCGGCCGGGGCCGGCTGCTGGCCGACACCACCGTGGCCGACTTCGTGACCGCCGAGGGCGTCCGGGTCGTCACCGCCGCCCCCGACGCGTTACGCGCGGTGATCGCCGGCCCCGGCATCACGGTCACCTCGACCGGAGCCGAGGAGCTGTTCGTCGCGGGCGCCTCCGCCCGCCAGATCGGGCTGGCCGCCTCCACCCGTGGCATCCCGCTGTTCGAGCTCACCCCGCAGAACTCCTCACTGGAAGAGGCGTTCATGGACCTGACCCGCGACGCTGTCGAATACGAGGCCTCCCGATGAAAATCACCGCCGGCGGCGTCGTCGCCGCTGAATGGACCAAGTTCTCCTCGCTGCGCTCCACCTGGATCACGACCGGCATCTCGGTCCTGCTCCTGATCGCCTTCGGCATGATCGCCTCGGCCTCCTTCACGGGCGACAACATGACCTCGGTCGATCTGGCCCTGTCCGGCAGCATCCTGGCCGCCCTGTCCGTCGGCGTGCTCGGCGCGTTGCTGGGGGCAAGCGAGTACACCACCGGCATGATCCGAGCGACTCTCGCCGCGGTGCCGCGCCGGTTGCCGGTGTTGTGGTCGAAGAGCCTCGTGGCCGGGGCAGCCGCCTTCGTCACGATGACCATCGGCGCCTTCGCCGCTTTCGCGGTGGGGTCGGCCATGCTCAACGAGAAGGTCGGCGGGCTGGGCCTCGGCGACGAGGGTGTGCTGCGGGCCCTGCTCGGCGCCGGCCTCTATCTCGGTCTGGTCGCGGTGCTCGGCGTCGCGCTCGGCATGCTCGTCAGGTCCAGCGCCGGCTCCACTGCGATCCTGGCCGGCGCGCTGCTGGTCGTGCCCGTTCTGGCCCCGCTGCTGCCGGACTCGCTCGCCGATGCCGTCACCCCGTACCTGCCCAGCAACGCGGGCAGCGCCGTGATGGCGCTGAACCCCGCGGACGGCACGCTGGCGCCGTGGGCCGGTCTCGCGGTCTTCGCCGGATATGTGGTCGTGACGCTCGCCGCGGCCGCGTACCGGCTCAAGAAGACCGACGCGTAAGAAGCCTCGACAAGACCGGCGCGTAGGGAGAATCGGGTGATGAGCACTCAGGGATGGCTCGTGGACCGGCAAGCCCGGCTGCGGGCGTTCGACCGGCGCCGCCCGTGGGTCATGGACACGCTGGCGGCCGTTCCGATCGTGCTCTTCAGCATCCCGAACGTGATCGAGAAGCCGCTGCCGGCCACCATCGCGACCCTGGTGCAGCTGCCGCCGCTCTACTGGCGGCGACGGTTCCCGTTCCCCGCGTTCCTGGTCACCGCGGCCATCGACATGATCCTGGGCTGGCTGGACGTCAGCGTCGGCGCCGGGGTGATCCTGCTGGTGATGTACTTCGGAGTTGCTTCCCGCGGTGCGTGGCGGTCGCTGGCCTGGGCCTCCGGGATCACGGTGGCGCTGCTGCTGGCTGAGATCTACGTTTTCGGGCCGGTGGCGCAGAACCGCACCCTCACGTCGTTGCTGGCGCTCGGCATGGCGATGGCCGCGCTCGCGTCCGGGGTCGCGGTGCGCACCCGCCGGGCGTACCTCATCGCACTGGAGGACCGCGCCGCCCGCATGGAGATCGAGCGGGATCAGCAGGCCCGGCTCGCCGTCGCCGACGAACGGGCCCGGGTGGCCCGCGAGATGCACGACATCGTCGGCCACCATGTGTCGGTGATCGTCGGCCTCGCCGACGGCGGCGCCACACTCGCGCGATCGCGGCAGGAACAGACCGCCGAGCCGCTCCGGCTGATCGGCGAGACCGGCCGCCAGGCGCTCGCGGAGCTGCGCCGGGTGCTGGCGGTGCTGCGCGGGGAAAACGCCGATCCGCAACTGAGGCCGCAGCCCGGCATCGACGACCTCGACCGGTTGCTGCCGAGCGTACGGGCGGCCGGGCTGCCGGTGACCTACTCGACCTCGGGCGAACTGCGCACCCTCGGCAAAGGGCTGCAGCTCGCGGTCTACCGCATCGTCCAGGAAGCGCTCACCAACATTCTCAAACATGCCGGACCCGGCGCGGTTGCGGACATCAGTCTCGCTTCGTCTGGCGGAGAGGTACGGGTCCGCGTCCGCGACAACGGCCGTGGCGCACCCGCCGCCCCTAGCCACGGCCTGCTCGGCATGCGCGAACGCGCCGCCATGTACGGCGGGGTGGTGACCGCCGGCCCGGCCGAGCAAGGCTGGGTCGTCGACGTCGTCCTCAAGGAGCCCGCATGACAACCGTGCTGATCGCCGACGACCAGCCGTTGCAGCGCATGGGCTTCAAAATGCTGCTCGACGGCACCCCCGGGATGACCGTGGTCGGCGAAGCCTCGGGCGGCGCCGAAGCGGTGCGGCTGGGCGAGCAGACCCGCCCCGACGTGGTGCTGATGGACGTACGCATGCCCGGCATGGACGGCATCGAGGCGACCCGCCGGATAACCGCGGCCGGCTCGCGCACCCGCGTCCTGATTCTGACCACGTTCGATCTGGACGAATACGTCTACGCCGGGCTGCGGGCCGGGGCGAGCGGCTTCCTGCTCAAGGACGTACGCCCGGAGGAGCTGATCGCCGGAATCCGGGCCGTGGCCGGTGGCGACTCGGTGGTGGCGCCCAGTCTGACCCGCAAGCTGATGGACGCCTTTCTCCAGGACACGGCGCCGGCCACGTCAGTGGATCCCCGGCTGGGCACGCTGAGCGAGCGCGAGCGAGAGGTGCTGGAGGCGATCGGCCAGGGCGCCACCAACACCGAGATCGCCGAACGCTTCACGCTGACCGAGTCGACGGTGAAGAAGCACGTCGGACGCGTCCTGTCCAAGATCGGCGCCCGCGACCGGATCCAGGCGGTGATCTTCGCGTACGACAACGGCCTGGTCCGCCCCCGCATTTGACCCGGTGCCGGGAACACGGTCTTTCATGGGCCTCTCCTACGGGCAAGGGGCTCAGTTCAGCCGTGTACAGAAAGATCAACTGTCGGACGACCGGGCCGTGGTGGTGCGCGGGGAGGCCGGCATCGGCAAGACCGCGCTACTGGAGCGCGGTCCCGGCCCCTCTTGACGACGGAGCACGCGAACGCATCGTCGCCGAAGCGCGAGGAAACCCTCTGGCAGGCGGTGCTGGGCCCCGATGAGGAGGTCGCGGCAGGGTTGGAGCGGTCGGCCGGCCGGGCGCGCGCTCGTGGCGGGTCGGCCGCCGCGGCGGCGTTCCTGCAGCACGCGGTCGAGCTGATTCCCGAGCCGGCCGACCAGGCCCGGCGAGCGCTGGAGTCCGCGGACGCCAAGCACGAGGCCGGCGCGTCCGAGGCGGCCTTGGAGCTGATGGCGGTGGCGGCGGTCGGCCCGTCGGACGCTCGGCAACGCGCCCGGCTCCAACTCTCGCGCGCCCGGATCGCCTTCTACCTGACCCGAGGCAGAGATGTGCCGGGGATGCGCTGGAGGCCAGGACGCTCGGCCCGCTGGACGCCGCGCTCGCCCGCGAGGCCTACCTGCACGCGTTCGATGCGGAGATCATCACCGGCGAGGTCGGCCACGAACGCGGCGTGCTTACCCACATCTGATCGCAACGCTGCCGATCCGCGCCGCCGCACACCAACGGCGGCATGTGCGGAAACCTGATCAAAGCTGCGAGCGTGCCCGTCGCGGCATGGCGCGGGCCGGACCGACGCACCTGGTCGTCTTCAGCGGGGCGGGTGGTCCGCTGCTTCGAGGGCGTCGATCGCGCTGGCCCATGGACGCTCCGTCGCTGGACGAACCTCCTGGTTGAGGTTGCGGTGCATCCCGGCCTGCTTTCTTCGACGGAACCGTCCCGCACTTGACGTCAGCGCAGCGCGAGACCTTGGCCGATCTCCTCGCCGCGCGCACCCGGAACATCCCTGGCTCACGGATCTGTCACCGCACATCGCCGCCATCGCCGCCCTGACCGTGGCCGTCAACGCGGCGCTGGTGGTGGCGTTCGGTGCGCTGGTCGGCCGTGCCGCTCCAGCAGCTCGGTGAAGTTGAGGTACCCCCAGATCCGTTCATGGGCGGCGAACGCGCGCAGGACCTCGGGCGTCGGGCCCTGCGCGTCGAGCAGCGCAGCGGCCAGCCCAATCGCGCTGACGGCGGGGATCTTCGCGAACTCCTCGGGCGTCGGAACCGCCCCGAGGCGGGCGAGCGCCGCCCGCGCCTCACCCGTGGGGTCGTACCCGATCCAGAACGACTCCCTACACTCCTCGGGCACGTCGGTGAGGATCGCGGCGCCGGCCGGGTCGCCGAGCCGGGCCAGCGCGAGCGCGGCACAGAACCGCTGCCGCCGGTCCGTGGCTTCGAGCTGCCCATACAGCCAGCCCACCGCCGCCTCAGTCGGCGGCCAGATCGACAGGCCCAGGGTCAGCTCGGCCTGGGCCAAGCCGGTGGCCCGCTGGGCCGATGCGAGGGTGTCGCCGCCGGCGGCCGACAGCAGCCGCGCTGCCCACGGGTTGCCGGCCTCGGCCAGCGCCCGCCAGTGTTCCCGCTGGGCGGCGACGGCCGGCCGGATCGGACTGTCCTGGGCGGCGGCGGCGAGATAGCCGCCACCGGTGAGCATCTCCCACAACAGCTCGATGACGCGGTCGCGCCGCTCACCGGGCAGCTCGACGGCCGCCGCCACCAGCGCCGGCGCGACAGACTCCGCGGCGGGCGCGACGGTCCCCTGCACGAACAGCGCGTGCCGCAGGTTCCTCAGCGCCTGGTCGAACGCGCTTTCATCCCTGAGCCCGTCGAGATGCCCCGGCAGGTCGGACAGCTCCCCATTGAAGACCATGCCCTGATGATATTGAGCGCGCCACGTCCTGGCTTCGGTCCGGACGGACCGGACCCGGCCGCCAGGAACGACACCCAACATGGGCCGGCAGCACGAACAGTAGGTTCTCCTGACGGCTGCTCCTGGTAAGCGCTGCGACGATCGCCCATCGGCATCCGGATGCGTATCGGCTGCGGTGGGGTGCCTGCGGTGGTGCAGTCAGATGGTTGGCGGCCGGCTGCGGTGAGCGGCCCGGACGGGGTCGGCTTGGCGGTGTGCCTCAGCCAGGGGTGCGGGGACTGGGGTTGCGGCCGACGCGATGGAGCCAACAGCCCGGACGGCCGGCGCTGTCGCGGACGTCCGCACGGCGATGCGACCCGGGCAGATGATCTTCACTGAAGACGGTCGGCGCCGGCCTGGACCACGATCCGGGGACCCTGCTTGATCATGGCTGACGCCATGGCACCCAGTCCAAGATCCAGACCAGCCGGCACGAACGGATCCCCACCAGCACGCCCCGACGGTGGGCCGTTGCGAAACAGCGGATCCCTTTCGGAACACAACAGGTCCACAGTGGACGAAACGCGAGAGGCGGTTGATCCGCGTTGCCGCAGGTCAACCGCCTCTTGATGGTGCGCGCCCGAAGGGACTCGAACCCCTAACCTTCTGATCCGTAGTCCTCCATCAGTCAGACGCAGCTCGCAGCCTTGATCGGCACTTCCCCCACTGCCCGATTATGACGCATTTCGTGGATTCGTCCATCCACTTTGGACGGCAGCGCTCAAGACACGTCACGCGCCGGCCAAACGGCCCAGACATCCTACGTCTCAAGCTACCCACATCTGATCGCAACGCTGCCGATCCGCGCCCCCGCACACCAACGGCGGCAGAAGCGGAAGCCAAGATTGGTTTCGGTCGCATCGTTGCCACGATCGCACCTGTCCGGTCGGCCATCCGCCCAATGCCATCCGTTATGAAGATGAAGCCGTGCTACCGGGCTCGAGTTGCGGCGAAGTCCGGCCTGAAGCTTGTAGGTGTCACGAGAGGGCAGCGACATGGCCTATGAAATGAAGTGTTACTGCCGACGGGCCGGCGATGCGTCCGCGGTCGCGGCAGTGGTGCAAGGTGGCATCCTGGCGCGCTATCCGGGCGCGGGCTTCCGCCAGTACCCGTCCCAGCCCGACATTCGGGAGTTCGACATCGAGGCGTCCACCGGGGCGTCGTTGTACATGCTCGTTGACGCCGATGCAGCACGGGTCGCCGCGGCCGTTACCGCCATGCCTGATGCTCCGGCCGGGTTGTCGGCCACGAAGTCGATCGCGACGGTTATCACATCAGGCGCCGCTGACCCCGCGCTGCTGATGGCGTGCGCCACGACGTTCGTGGCTGATCTCGACGGAGTGTTATGGGACGAGATGGACGGGTTCGACGTCGCACTCCCCTGACGAGGTCGTTCTGCACTGATCTTTGATGGGCGTCCGCTCATTGGCACTCCGGCGAGGCGGCGACACTCGCCGAGGCCCGTCAACGCCGATGACGAACTCCGGCTGCCATCGCGCACCAACGGCGGCAGAGCGGAAACGTGATGGAGCACGGTCGTATCCGTCCTGTGCCACGGGTCGGGGAGGGCACACCGGTAGGACCTCGCGGCGGGGTCGACGATTTGCCGGGTCATTTCAGTACATCGGCCATCCAAGGAACTCGTGATCGCCGCGGGGCGGAGGCAGCGCTCTCGAGTGCGCCGCCCTCGACGTTCCTACGAATCCAGCTGCGTCTGCACTCCGGTCGCGTCCAGGCGTTTGGCGAGCAGGAGCACTTCGGCTCGGGTACCGATCACGCCTGGGCCGGTCAGGCGGGCGTACGTGTCGCTCGCCTCTGTGAGCGTCGCGCCGTAGCGTCGCAGCACCCGCAGGATCGCCAATCGCAACGGGCGGCCGCTGCCGGGATCGACCCCGAGCCGGCCGACGCCGTCGCGGTCGAGCAACAGCCGGCGGTAGTCGTCGGGCAGCGTGCCCCAGTCACAGCTTTCGAGCCGGTCGCCACATCCGTCACACAGCCAAGAGGTCGACCAGACCAGCCGGTCCCCGTCGACCGCCTCGCTGAGCTCACCACGCAACAGCGCACCGCATCGTGGGCACGGTGTGACCAACTCGTGCCCGACGATCAGCTCCTCGCTCACGGACGCCATCGTAGGCACCGGCCGTACGCAGTCCCGCGACAGAGCGCGGATCGCGGCAGAAGCGCGAACGTGATCAAGGACTAGCTGGGAGGTCCTCAAGCGTTTGGAACCAATCGTGGTACCACTGGGCGAAGGTGACTCGTCGGTGATGGGGAAGCCAGGCTGGCGTCAGGCCGCGACCGTCGGCGCGGTGATCGAGCCGCATGTTCCCGCGTTCCGGACCAGTCACGACAAGCCACTGGCGCAGCGCGCAGCCGTCGTCGCAGATTGGGACCGCACCGTAGGTTCGCCGGGGATCGAACACGACATCATCGTGCCGTTGCCACCAGGCCTCCACCGCGGCGTCGTAGTTGCCCTGCCGGGCAAACGTGAACCAGGCGGGATAGTCGGCGCTGAGCTCGTCCTCAAGCCGCCAGTCTGAACGGCGCAACGGGAACGGCTCGGCCAGGTGGTCAGGGTCGAACTCGTATGCGTCGCCGTGCCACTTCCATCGGCCACCCGTGTGGCGTACGGGAGTGACACCGTAGCCCGGGCCCGGCCCACCGCGTCCCACGTGCAGTAGAAACTGCTGATAGTCGGCCGGCAGCGCCACGCCGATCTGTCGCTGCAGGTCATGGAGGTCGGCTTGGGTCAGCACGGGCTCCGGATCGCGCCAGCCATACGGCCGCGTCGTGCGCCGCAGGAGCGCTTCCCGGAGTTGCCGCCATGCGATCGGCTGCATTGCCCGCAGCGTACGTCCACACATGTTGACGACGAACTCGACACCGCAGCGCAGTTCTGGCGATCACAACCAAGAGGTAGCGAGCACACGGCGACATGAGGGCGCGGCGCGGCTAATCGTTGGTTGTCGGCGGTCGGTTCCGCCCGCCGGGAACCTCGGCGCCGATTTCGTCGGAGACTGTGGCGAAGCATGAAGTGGCCCACACCGTCAGCCGACCGGGCTCGTGGAGCGTCTCGAACGGATGGCCGCTCCAGGTTCCGTAGGAGGTGACCGTGACGATCTCGCCGGGCAGCAGCCAGTAGTCCTGACCGATAGGCTCAAGCCACAGCTCCAGAATCGTCTCCCCACGATTGGTCACGAGAAGCGGCACGGCGTTGCCCATTGCCTTGATCGCCTCGAAGCTGAAGTCTCCGGCGTTGGCCATGTTGGACCTCAGGGTTGCGGTGATCTGCTCGATGGAGAAGCCCGGAGGCGGAGTCGGCGACCTATCGGACACCGCGGCCGGCTTTGAACTGGCCCGCTTCCGTCTGCCCAGCATGACCAGAATTCTGCCCGGAGGGACAGTCAAGCACCATCCGCCCATCGGCACGACAGGAAGCCCGGCCCTGCCAAAGCCGCTTACGGTCGGTGACGACCTTGCGGCGGTTGCCGAGCGCCCGCCGCGGCATGAGCGGGCACGGCTGCAAGAACCCGGATAGCGGCCTGTGATCGCCGTTTGAACAAAATGAACCTGCCAGGCCCGTGCGCCGACTGAATAGGCGAAGGAGGCTCGATGAGCGATGAGTTGCTGGTGGTCCGCTGCCAGTTGGGTGAAAGGAATGCCTTCACTGAGCTGGTGCAGGGCTGGCACCCGACGGTCGAACGGTACGTCGGACGGATGCTCGGCGGCCCTGACGACGACGTCGTGCAGGAGATCTGGCTGGCCGTCGTCAAGGGGTTACCACGGCTGAAGCGGCCGGACCGTTTCACTCCGTGGCTTTTCACCGTTGCGCGTCGGGCGGTGATGAACCGGTTGCGGGAGGCGTACTCGCGCCCAGAACCCGAATCGATCGATGATGTGCGGGGGGAGGACGAGGCGGAAGGTGTCGTCAACCGGGAGACACTCGCCGACGCCCTGGCCGAGCTTCCGGCCCGGGAACGGGAGGTACTGCTGCTGTTCTATCTCGAGGATCTGTCCCTGGAGACGTGCGCGCAGATCTGCGCCGTACCCGTCGGCACGGTCAAGTCGCGGCTCAATCGGGCCCGCAGGTTGTTACGCCAGGAACTGGTGCGGAAGGGGTACGAGGCATGACTCCGGAAGAGGTGCTGGCGCGTCTCGAGGCGCCGTTGTCCCTGCGCAAGCGGGTCGGCTACGTGATTGTGGCCCTGGCCGGTCTCACTGGGAGCGCTCTGATCGGCCTTCTCTGGGCGACAGAACCCGGATTGCCGCCGCGCACGAAGGTGGCCTTCGCGGTCTTGGTGACGATCGGTTTGTGCTGGGCGACGTTCGGCGGCTGGGCGGTGACCCGCCGGATGCCGCTGCTTGCCCAGGACCGGGTGACCGCCGGCTGGCTTGGCGTCGGCGCCTGGCTGGTCTTCACCCTTGGTGCGTTGATCATCACTATCCTGCGGCACAAGCTCGAGCCGTCGCTGCTGGGCATCGTGTTCACCTTGGGCGTCCTGGCGGCCGCGAACCTGCGGGCGGCCCGCCGGACGAGGGCGGCGCTGGTGCGCCGCAAGGCCGAGCTGACCGGACGTAACAGCGATCAGTGAGTGGCGGTGCGATCAACGTCGCTGATGAACACTGACGTTGATCGCTTCGTCGTGCTCACTCACCAGCCGCTGTGCTGCACGGCATCCTTATCTCGGCAAATCCGGTAACCAAGATCGGCGAGCCGTCGCGACTGACGTGTCAGCGCGAGGATGCACGCCGCACGGCTGGACCGAGCGCCCGTGCCCGGGCCGGCATGAGCCGACGCGGGAAGGGCGCCCACGCGGTGGCCGCTGGCATTGGCGTGGCGAGCGGCCCCTGTGGCGTTCCGTCAGCGAACGTGCCGTAGAGATCTCCACCGGAGGCGGTGCCCCCAGTCCGGCCGATGCCAACCGGCAGGTACCCGCTGGCGTGCTTGCTGCTCAGTCAGATCCAGTCCTCGTCCGAGGAGGTCTCGTCGGTGAATCCGTACGGCGCCCCGCCAGCGGTATAGCCGACGACGAAGAACGACCTGCCGTCAACGACGATCCACGAGTCGTCGTCGGGGACGATCCCGTAACCGACCCGACGCGTGGACCGCAGCCGCGGCGACGACGGCGGACGCTGCGCCCACTGCTGCGCGAAGGCCGGCAGAGGGACACCGAGCGCGGCAAGATCGTCGAACGCGGTGTACCGGTCCACGCCATACCGCTTCGCGTACGCCTTGACAGAGACCGCGGCACCGGAGGCGATCCAGGCCCGGGCCGAATCCCGGCGTGATCGTTGACGCATCCGGTGCCAACGCGGCTGCATACCGCCGGATGCTACCGGCCCGCCGAGGCACCCCCGGGCACCATCAAGTGAGAGTAGGAGCGCCTCAAAGGCGCTCTACGCGGTCGGCCTGCGGGCCCCGGTCGCTCTGACGCACCGTGTACCGGACCCGGTCGCCCTGCTGCAGCGGTTCCGACCCCGCGACCACGGACACGTGGACGAACAGGTCGTCACCTCCGGCGTCCGGGGTGATGAACCCAAACCCGCGGTCGCCGTCGTAACGCGCGACGACGCCCTCGCCCGCGCGTGCGGGCACGCCCCGTGACGGCGGCTCCCTCCTGGCGGGTGCCGGCCCGACCGGCGCCGGCCGTCGCGGTGGCGGTACGGGCTCGACCCCTCGGACCAACTGCACATCGCGGGCCTGCGGGCCCTTGTCGCCGCTGACGACCTCGTACGCCACGCGATCGCCCTCGGCCAGCCAGGTGAGGCCCTCGGCCAGGGACCGGGCGTGGACGAAGACGTCCCCGCCGCCGGAGTCGGGAGCGATAAAGCCGAAGCCCTTGTCCTCGTCGTACCAGGAGACGGTTCCGTCCGCCCCGTCGGCACCGCCGGCCCCGGCGGACAGGCCAGCCCCGGGACCGAGCGGGACCACGTGCGCGGCCTGCGGGCCGCGCTCGCCCTCGACGACGACGAAGGCCACCCGCTGCCCGTCGCTGACCACACCGCCGGTCACGATGGCCGAGCTGTGCACGAAGATGTCGGCGCCGCCGCCGTCCGGCGAGGCGAACCCGTACCCCTTGGCCGGCTCGTACCAGTTGACCGTGCCGAGCAGGCCCACGGCGCCGCCGGCGGCCTGCTCAGCGGTGACGCGGACGCGCAGCGCCTGGGGACCGCGGTCGTTCTCGCCGGGCTCGAACTCGACGGCCTGGCCCTCGCGGAGCACCTTCGGGCCGCCTTCACCCACGATCTCGGAGGCGTGCACGAACACGTCTGGCGAGCCGTCCTCAGGCGCGAGGAAGCCGAACCCCCGTTGGGCGTCGAACCAGCGGACGATCCCCTGCGGCATAGGAAAGCTCCAGGTCGTAATAGCGGCATTGCTCTCAGTCTCGCTCACGGCGTCGCGCCTGGGACCACCGGGACCGGCCACCGGCCCCCAGCCTCACGCAGGCCCGGCCCCCAAGATCGAACCTCGTCCGCCGCCCCACCCGGATGGATCTTCAACAGCTTCGAAATCCGCAACCGGTCAGATGCCGCGCACCGGCCGTCACCCGTCGGATCCCTTTTCGGAACGGTGGACCAGGCGGCACAGACCCGCGCCGACCAGCACGGACCGGTCTGGACCGTTCCGAAACAGCCGATCACTTTCGGAACACAACAGGTCCACAGTGGACAAACGAAGAGAGGCGGTTGATCTACGTTTCCGCAGCTCAACCGCCTCTTGATCTTGCGCGCCCGAAGGGACTCGAACCCCTAACCTTCTGATCCGTAGTCAGATGCTCTATCCGTTGAGCTACGGGCGCTTGTTGCTCGCCTAGCATACACACCGTGCAAACCAGGTTTTGCGCGGAGGCTCCGGGATTCGAACCCGGGATGGGCTTTAAGACCCAAACCGCATTAGCAGTGCGGCGCCATAGACCGAACTAGGCGAAGCCTCCAGCCGTCCCCGTCACCGGAGACTGCCGTCCGAGGATACAGTCCCCCATCCTAGCCGGGCAAAGCGGGTACGCCCTGAGCGCAGAACGGGTGCTCAGGGCGGTTGGCCATTACGCTCTTGCAGATGGGAGAGGACTCGAAGGTACCGCCGAAAAAGCTCGGGGACACGGCGCTGCGGTTCGAGCCGCCCCCGGCGGACGCGCCCGGCGACGACACGCCCAAGGCGCCGCCGAGACCGCGCACGCCCGCGGCGACGACGCCCTTCGCGCCGGCGGCCCCGACCGTGGAGTCCACCCCGCTTCGAGCCACCCCGCCCAAGCAGGCCGTCCCGCCGAAGCGGGCGACCTCACCCATGCAGGTCACGCCGCCCGTGGACGAGCCCGAGACCGAGCCCGCGCCGGTCAAAAAGGCCGCGGCCAAGAAGGCGCCCGCCAAGAAAGCGCCCGCCAAGAAGGCACCGGCCGCGAAGAAGGCGCCCGCCAAGAAGGCGGCAGTGACGAAAGCCACAAAAGCCGCCGCGACCGCGCCGGAGCCCGAGCCGATCATCGAGACCCCACGCCCGGTGATCGAGGAGTCGCGGCCCGTCGAACCGCCGCAACCCGTTTCAGTTGCTGAACAAACTCACGAAACGGACGGATTCCACCCCGCCTACATCCCCGAGAGTCTCGCCCTCGCGGCCGTCGAGCGGCTCGGGGCCGGCGCCCGCCGTCGCATCGCCTGGTATCAGCTCACCTACCCCGACGCCGACGGTGACGCCCTCTCGCGCGCCATCACCCACGAGTTCGTCCGCCGGGCCCGCCGGCAGGGCTTCGCGGCCGGGCTCGTCGGCCCCACCGGCCTGGTCGTCGAGGCGGCCGGCGTCGCCTGGCTGCAGGCCAAGCTCGTGCTGCACCTGGCCGCCGCCTACGGCCACGACCCCGAGGACCGCCGCCGCGCCGCCGAGCTGCTGGTGCTGCAACGGGTGCACGGGTCCGTCGAGACCGCCGAGGCCGCGGTGCGGGCCGCCGAGCGGCCGGCCTCCCGGCGGGCGAACCGGCGCGTCGCGGCCGAGCGCCTCTCCGGCCCGCTGGCCCGGATGGTCGGGGCGGGCCTCCTGCGCGCCGCCGCGACCCGGATCGCGGGGCGCTTCGTGCCCGGCGCCGGGCTCGTCGTGGGATCCGTCACAGCGGCCCGCAGCACCGAACGTCTGGCCGCCCGCGCGGTGCGCTACTACCGCGGCTTCCAATCCTGAAACGCCTGGACTCCGGCTGGCGCGAGCGGGGTAGAACTGGGTGTACGGGGAGTGAGGAGCGCCGTCGTCGTGGATTCGAATATCGCCGTGGACAGCAACCCGAAACGAAGCGGCAACGTCTTGGTCACTGTGCAGACCAATCGCGGCCGATCCGGGGGCGGGCAACGTGAACAGCGCTTATGTATAGTCATGCCCCGTGTCGCTCCCCTCTGGCGCTATCGAATCTGACGCTGCCGACGTGAACGATATCGACATCGATGCATTGCACGGTGAGCGAGATTCACCGGCGAGGACCATCGACGAGACCACCCCCAGAGCATCGACAGACCTCGAAGTCACGGACGCTCCGGCCGCCGCCCCCACATGGCGGACACGGATGCGGTCGAAGGTTCGCCCGTGGATGGTGCCGTGGCTCGCCTCGCTGAAGGTCGCGGGCGTGGTGTGGCTGGCCGCCGGGGCCGCCTACCTGATGGTCAACATCTACGCCTACCGGCTGACGCCCTGGCAGACGCCGGGGGTCAGCGACCTCATCGGGTCCTGGTACCGCTTCGACACCATCTTCTACATCCGCATCGCCGAGGACGGGTACCTCTTCTACGACTACGCCCCGGCGTTCTATCCGCTCTACCCCGGCCTCATCAAGCTCCTGAACCCGGTCTTCCCGGGCGGAGCCCTGCCCGCGGCGCTGGCCATCAGCATCTTCTTCGCCCTGGTCACGCTGGTGATGCTGCACCGGCTCGTGGACGAGGAGTTCGGCGACAAGATCGCCAGCCGGACGACGTTCTACCTGGCCGCGTTCCCGGCGGGCTTCTTCCTCTTCGCGGCCTACAACGAGTCGCTCTACATCGCGCTGGTGCTCATCGCCCTCTACGCCGCGCGCAAGGGCCACTTCTGGGTCGCCAACGCCGCGGCCGCGCTCGCCGGCTCGACACGCCTCTTCGGCCTGCTCCTGGCCGCCCCGATCGCCTACGAGTACATGCGGCAACGCGGCTGGAGCTTCCGCAAGATCCGCTGGGACGCGCTCGGGTTCCTGGCCATCCCGTCCGGCGTCGTCGCCTTCTCGATCTTCCTGCACAGCATCACCGGCGACTGGCTGGCGTTCAGCCACGCCCAGGACGGCTGGCACCGCAAGTACGGCTGGCCCGGCGAGCCGGTCTGGAAGACCATCAAGCTGCTCAACGACAAGCCCTACCTGCAGGACTGGCGCCTGCTCGGGCTGTTCAACCTCATCTCGGTGGTCGGCGCCATCGCGCTGCTGCTGTTCGCCCTGCGCCGCAAGAGCCGGTTCGGGTTCCGCCCCGACCAGAACTACCTGCTGGTCTACGCGGCCGTGCCGATCCTGGTCTACCTGTGCACCGAGGCCGGCTGGCCCAACTACCTGATGTCAGCGCCGCGCATCGCGATGGAGTGGTTCCCCGCCTTCATCATCCTGGGCATGCTGGGCCGGAGCCGGACCTTCGAGCGCTTCTACCTGTTCATGGCGCTCATGGCCCAGGCCCTGTTCCTGGCCCAGATGCTGCTCAAGATCCAGTTCGTCGCGTAGCCCGCGGGGCTCACGGAATCGTCGGAGGCTGCGGGCCGACCGCCACGGTGGTCCAGGCCCGCGCCGCCGTCCCGTCCCCGAACTCGATCATCCCGAGGTACCGCTTGTCGGGCGCCAGCCCCTGCCAGTTCACGTCGTAGTGCAGGGTGTCGCCGGGCGCCACCGGACGGGTCTTCGGCGACACCGTGAGGTTGCCGGTGACCGGGGCGCCGACGGCGAACACGTGCGCCTTCGCCACCTGCTCGGTCAGCGTCGGGGGCAGCGCGAACTGCACGACGTACACCTGATAGGTCCCGGATCCGCCGGTCAGCGGCACCTCCTCGTCGGATGTGGTGCCGTCGCTGCGCCCGACGAGCTCGCCGTCCTGGTAGACGTACAGGTCGAGATCGGTGCCCGGCGCCACGTCGGCGTCGTAGGTCGCGAGCCGGGCGAGCTTGACCGCCGGCGGCAGCGTGAACTCGAAGCTGAAGATGGCCGGGGACAGACCCGGCGACGAGGGTATGAACGCGGCGGTGCTGCCGACCAGCTTCTGCGCGTGCTCGTTCGACACCGCGAGGCCGTAGGGGTGGGCGGTGACGGTGCCGCCGAAGCCCGCCGTCAGGTCGATGGTCGCGTGGCCGGAGGCGCCGGTGCCGGTGATCTCGCCCGGGCCGGTCAGGGCGACGGGCCGCACCGCGATCGGGCTGCGCACCGCGTGCCCGCGCAGGTCCGTCCAGGTCAGCGCGCCGAAGGTGTACTCGCGGTACGCCGCGTCGGTCCGCGTCACCTTGATCGTGAACTTCGCGGTGCCGTTCGCGGGCACGGTCATGGTCGACGGGCTGACCTCGACCGCGGTGCCGGGCGGGGGCGTCACCGCGGCGACGTACACGCTGGGCAGGTCCGTCACGTTGGTGACGGTGCGCGTGACGGTCTGGGTGCCGGGCAGCGAGCCGATCGCGATCGACGGATAGTTCAGGTCGCTCGGGTCGATGGTGCCCACGCCCGGGCACCAGTCGCTCGCGATCTGCATCTGGCCGATCCCGCAGGCGTACCGCGCCCAGTCCTGCGCCCCCGAGTCGTAGACGAGCCCGGGGTCGAACGCGCGGGCCGGACGGACCTGGCCGGAGCCGTCGTCGAACGGGTTGGCCACCCGGTCGCCCCGCTGGATCGAGGCGCCCGTGTTGTCGAGGTTCCCGGCCGTCGTCATCAGCGCGGACTTGAGCTCGGCGGGCGTCCACCGCGGGTGCCGGGCGCGCAGCAGCGCGGCGATGCCGGCGATGTGCGGGCTCGACATCGAGGTGCCGCTCTCGCCGTCGAAGAGGTTGCCGTGGTGCCCGGCCGGGGAGACGCCGGCGACGATGTCGACCCCCGGCGCGGCGAGGTCGGGCTTGATGAGGTCCCCGTCGCCGGCGTCGGCCGGGCCCGCCGAGGAGAACGCGGCCATGGCCGGCGCGCGGGCGACGGTGGCCGTGGTCGCGGAGAGCGTCGCGTGCGGGTTGGTTCCGCCGGCGTACTGCTTGATCGCCGCCCCGGCCTTGTCGTCCACGTGCACTGTCGGGATGACGTGGTAGTCGGCGTTGAGGGAGTTCTCGGTGGGGTTGTAGAGCACCATCCCGACCCCGCCGGCGTCACGCACGGCGACGCTCTTGTCGGTGCGCGGGTTCACGCCCCGCTTGCACAGCACGATCTTCCCCTTGACCTTCGCGGGGTCGAGGGCGCCGGGGTAGCACAGCTCGACCCGGTCCGCCGGGGCGCTCGCCAGCCCGGCCTTCACCGAGTCGACCAGCGGCGCGTCCGGCACCGCGTCGCCCTGCCCGACACCCTGGTACGTCTTGCCGTCGCCGAGCGTCACGCTCTTGTCCGAGCCGCGGTCGTGCGAGCTGGCGGCGACCGTCGTGATCCAGGGCGCGTTGTGGGCGACGGTGGACGCGTCCGGGCCGTCGTTCCCGGCCGCCGCGGCGACGAAGACGCCGGCCGCGGCCGCGTTGTAGAAGGCGAGGCTGACCGGGTCGACGACCAGGCTGCTGGAGCCGGACACCGAGTAGTTGATGACGTCGGCGCCGTCGGCGACCGCGTCGTCGATGGCGGCCAGCAGGTCGACGGTGCCGCCCGAGCCCTCGCCGTCCTCCTGGCGCCAGAGCGCCTTGTATACCGCGATCCGGGCGGCCGGGGCCATGCCCGAGACGCTCCCGACCGGCTTGCCGTTGATGGTCGCCGGCACGCTGTAGTTGCCGGCGGCCGTGGTGGCGGTGTGGGTACCGTGGCCGTCGTAATCGCGCGGAGACCGGAACTCGCCGCTCCAGTCGCCGAAGCCGCTGCTGTCGTAGAAGCGGGCGCCGATCACCTTGTTGTTGCAGGTGACCTTCTGCTGCGCCGTGCCCGTGCCCTCGACGCACGCGCCCTTCCACTTGCCGTCGATGGCGGCCTGGTCGGGGCGCGGCTCGGGCAGCGCGGCGAGGCTGGGGCTCTCGGGCCAGAACCCGGTGTCGATGTCCGCGATGATCATGCCCTCGCCGGCGTGCGCGGGGTCGCCGAACTCCTTCGCCCACACGCCGGCCGGGCCGTCCAGCCCGAGGAACGCGGGCGTGGAGATGGTCTGCGTGGTGCGCCGCTCGTTCTTCCAGAGCCGTAGCACGCCGGGGGTGCGCTGGACCCGCTCGCGCTGCTGGGGCGTGAGGGCCGCGGCGAAGCCGTTGAAGACGGTCTCGTAGTCCACGACCGTGGTGGCGATGCCGGACCGGCGCAGCACCGACTCCCGGTTCGCGCGCACGGCGGCGCGGGCGCTCTCGGTGCGCAGGGCCGGGTCCCCGGCCAGCTGCACGATGTAGAGCGTCGTCTCCGCCTTGGCGGAGCTGGCAGACCCGGCCGACGAGGGCAAGGCGAACGCGGTGGTCAGCACCAGGGTGATGACGAGAAGGATTCGGCCCACGCAGCCAGACTAATTGTCCCGATTTGCCCTAACTCAGGAAACCGAGATGATCCTTGAGCAGCGCGTACCCGACGAACGACACGATGTCGAGAATCGAGTGGGCGACGATCAGCGGCATCACGCGCTGGGTGCGCCGGAAGAAGTAGCCGAACACCAGCCCCATCACCAGGTTGCCGACGAACCCGCCGAAGCCCTGGTAGAGGTGGTAGGAGCCGCGGATCACGGCGCTGACGACGATCGCGGTCCACCAGCCCAGCCGCAGGTCGCGCAGGCGCGTGAGGAGGTACGCGATCATCACGACCTCCTCGAGCACCCCGTTCTCGACGGCCGAGAGGATCAGCACCGGCACCGACCACCAGTGGTCGCCGAGCGCCTCGGGCACGATCTGGGCGCTGACGCCGAGCTGCCGGGCCGCCCAGACCAGCCCCAGGCCGGGCAGCCCGATGAGCGCGGCCAGGCCGACCCCCAGCACCGCGTCGCCGCCGGGCCGGCTCGCGTCCAGGCCGACCTCCAGCGGGTCGTGCGCCCGGCGCAGCATGTGCACGGCGAGGAGGGCGGGCACCACGCCAAGCAGAATGCCGGCGAGCTGATAGAGCAGGTCGAGCCAGGGCCGGTCCGCGACCACCGTGGGATTCAGGGTCGCGGTCTGCTGCGACAGGGGCTTGACGTAGGTCAGCCGGTTGACGATGTTGAGGATCGCGTAGATCGCCGAACTGCCCAGCGAGACGCCGAGCACGAGCAGGATCTCGGACCGGACGCCTCGCTGTTCCAGCCGATCACTCTCGATCACGGCGCAACTGTACTGGTCTCAACGCCGGCGGGCGGTCACCGCACTATCGGCCGCCCGCCGGCGTTCAGACATCACCGAAGGCGTCGTACTTGATCCGGATGGCCGGCACCTGCATCTCGGCCAGGGTTCGCAGGGTGGCCCGCACCATCGTCGGCGAGCCGGAGACGAAGAAGTCGTGGTCCTGCCACGGCCCGTAGCGGGCGACGATGTCGGACACGTTGCCGTGCTCGCCCGGGAAGTCGGGGTCGTCGCTCGTCGCCGCTACCACCGACAGCCACGGGTAGCGGGCCGCCAGCCGGTTGAGGCAGGCGAGGTCGTAGAGGTCCTCGCGGTCCCGGGCACCGAAGAACACGTGCACCCAGCGGGTCCGGTTGGCGCGGGTCATCTCCTCGATGAGTGCCTTGACCGGGGCGAGCCCGGTGCCCCCGGCGACGCACACGATGTCGCGGGTCGAGCGGCGGTCCAGCGTCATCTGGCCCATCGGGGCGCCCAGGCGGATCATGTCGCCGGGCTGCACCCGCCGGACCAGGGCGGACGACACCCAGCCGGCCCCCACCGCGCGGACGTGGAAGTCGAGCGAGCCGTCCTTGCGGGGCGCGTTCGCGACGGAGTACACCCGCCACAGCCGCGGCTGGTACTTCGTCTCGATGCTGACGTACTGCCCGGCGCGGTACTCCAGCGGCTGCATCGGGCGGCAGGTCAGCACCGCGATGTCGCGGCTGCGGCGCTCGTGGTGGAGCACCTCGGCGTGCCAGTAGGGCGGGTTGCCGGAGTCGGCCTCGGCCCCGGCCATCATGACCTCCGCGATCTTCGCGTAGGCGTCCCGCCAGGCCTGCTCGAACTCGATGTTCCACTGCTCGCCGGCGTAGGTGCGCAGGGCCTCGACCAGCGCCTCGCCGACGATCTCGTAATGCTCCGGTTGCACGTGAAACTTCCGGTGGTCCCGGCCGAGCGACCGGAGGTACTCCTCGAAGTGATCCGGGTCATCGACGGTCTGGATGGCCGAGACGATGGCACCCAGCAGCCGGGAGCGCTGGACGTCCATGTGCACGGGGAACAGGTCCCGCAGTTGCGGGTTGTTGAGGAACATGCGCGCGTAGAAGTAGCTCGCGAGCTTGTCCTGCTGCTCCTCGACGAGTGTCCAACTCTCCTTCAGTAATCGCGACAGATTGCTCATCGGTGCCCTTCGCGGTCAAACGACGGTGCCGTGGTGTGAATCAGCGTCACTACCTGCGAAGACCACGCATCGCACTGACTGTGCGACGAGACGTGCTCGGCACCGGATTTCCCCGTGACGCGCCGGTCCAGGGCACTGGACAGGCGCGCCGCATCAACCGAACGGCGGGATCGCACCGGCTGTCCGGCTGGTTTCGCGCGCCGGTGCCACCGTGGCTACAGGCGATCGCAACCCCGGAGGTGTCCGTGCCCACCCTTTCCGACCACGAGGTGCTAACCGCTTTGGACGAACGGATGCAGAGCTTCGTCCGTCGCCAGGAGATGATGTTCGTCGCTACCGGTGAGCCGGAGGACGGCCACGACTGCACGTTCGTCACCGGCGGCGCGGGCTTCGTTCGCGTACTGAGCGTGAATCGTCTCGCGTGGCCCGAGTTCGACGACACGAACCTTTCCACGGCGGTCGCCGACATTCAGCGCGATCCGCGCATCAGCCTGTTGTTCGTCGACTTCGCCCGCGGCGCGATCGGGCTGCACGTCACCGGCCTGGCGAAGGTCCTGGACGACGACGCGATGCGGCGGGCGTACCGCTCGCTGAACCTCGACCCCTCCCTCCACCTGGTCGCCGATCGCCGTCCGGCCCGCTGGATCACCGTTTACGTAGCGGAGGCGTTCCTGTCGGCGGCCGGCGAACTCCACTGAGCACCGTCGCCACTAAACGTTACCTAAGCGCATAAGAATCGCACGCATTCATTCACGTTCAACGAGACCTAAAGGGGTTCACACCCGGCTCACCGCCGCTCACACTGGGTGGATGGCGCTGAGCCGGGCCGTCGCATTTCCGCACTCGTACCCGTACGATTCTTCGCGCCGCGGCCCCGCCAGGCCGCGGCGTTTTGCGCAACTGGCTCGCGCCCATTCACGTGGCGATTGCAGTAACCGCCCCTTGAAGGAGCAGCGATGACCAGCGACGTGGCAGACGACCGCAAGACCGCCCTGGCCCCCGCGCCTCGCCGGCCCGGCAGCGCACCCGGCTCGGACGGTGGCCTCCGGCCCAACGACGCCCTCGCCCCCGACACCCGGCGGCCGAGCGAGGTGATGGCGTCGCTCGGCATCGTGCAGCTGGGCGACCCGATGCTCACGGCCAAGACCCGCCCCTTCGACCTGCCCCGGGAGCGCGACGAGGTGCTGCGCATCCTCGACCGGCTGACCGCGACCGCCGACGCGGTCATGCGGGTGCACGACTTCAGCACGGGCGCGATGGGGCTGGCCGCCCCGCAGATCGGCGAGCCGCGCTCGATCGCGATCTTCCGCGCCGCGGGCGCCCCGCAGCTCGCGCTGATCAACCCCCAGGTCATCGAGGTCGGCCCGGACACCCGCGCGGACTGGGAGGAGGCGACGGAGGGCTGCCTGAGCTTCTTCGACTTCCGCTGCACCCTGCGCCGCCCGCGGACCGCCGTGATCAGCTACCGCACCATCGCGGGCGACGAGGCGATCGCCACCTTCGACCGGGGCCGCCTGGCCCGCGACGTCCTGCACGAGGTCGACCACCTGGGCGGCATCCTGAACGTGGACCACGTGGAGCCGGGCGCGCTGACCGTCTCGATGGCCTGACCACCCGGGGGGCGCCCGGCGGTCAGCGCGCGATCGCCGGGCTGGGCGCGATGCCCAGCGGGAACGGCCCGGTCAGCGCGGCCCGGGCGCCCAGGGCGGCCCGCAGCTCCGCGACGCCGACGCACCCGAGCGACGGCGCCCAGGTGTGCGCGAGGTCGGAGCGCATCATCGGCGCGACGTTGAGCACCGCGCACCCGGCCACGTGCGCGCTCGCGACGCCGACGGCCGAGTCCTCCACGGCGACGCAGTCCGCCGCGGCGACCCCGAGGGCGTCCATCGCGGCGAGGTAGGGCGCCGGGTCGGGCTTGGGCCGGTGCCCGTCGTCGCCGCAGACGACCGCGTCGAAGGTGCCCGGGCCGGCCTCGCGCAGCACGTACCGCACGAGCTCCCGGTAGGTCGACGTGACCAGCGCCACCCGCAGCCCCGCGGCGCGCACGGAGGCGAGCAGCGCGCGGGCGCCGGGCAGCCAGTGGACGCCCCGGGCGTACGACTCGTGGACCATCCGCTGCACGAACGCCACGTCGGCGTGCACGTCGAGGCCGGTCCAGCCGTAGTGCCCGTGGATGCGCCGCATCGCCACCGTCGCATCGAGCCCGCTCAGGCCGCGCAGCAGCTCATCGGTCACCTCGGCGCGGCGGGAGCGCACCAGGGCGGTGTTCGCGGAGGCCCAGATGGGCTCGCTGTCGATGAGCGTGCCGTCGAGGTCGAATAAGACCGCTTCCGCCACGCGCGTCATCGTAGCGACGCTCTTGACTGAGTCTCACGCGGAGTACACCTTTTTCACGCCAGCGGTGTACACACCGTAGCCATCCCCTCCGCGCTGCGTTTCGCGGGCGCCCGCCCGGCCGTGGGGCCGGGCGGGCGTCGGCGGTCAGGACGTGGGTTGGCTGTGGGCGAAGGTGTAGGTGGCGTCGGCGGAGCCGACCTCGACGAGCACCGTGACGGGCCCGTCCGGCAGGCCGCTGCAGGTGGTCGGGGCGGACTCCACGCCGTAGCGCGGGCCGCAGTAGCGCAGGCCGGTCGCGTCGAACACGGACAGCGTCGCCGTGCCGCTGCCCGACGTGCGCTGCACCGTGAACGTCTCCTGCGCGCCGTGCTGGTCGGCCGGGATGGTGTAGCAGGCGACGAAGTGGCTCGCGCCCGTCGTCGCCGTGGCGGCGGGGCCGCGCGGCAGGGCCGGGCAGGCCGGCGGGCCGTCGACGCGGGCCAGGGCGATCGAGAACGGGCCGGGGGCGGCGCCGGGGCGAGCGCTCAGGACCAGGTAGTTGGCCGTGGTGTCGGTGAGCTCGCAGCTGCTGCCGCGCAGGGACCACGAGTCGTCGCAGACGTGGTTGCCGGTGGAGTCGGCCACGAACATCGTCGGGTTGGCGGCGCCGGTGGCGTCGGTCGGCTGCAGTTCGACGATGCGGCCGCCCGCCCCGCCGGTCACCTGCCGGCACAGGACCTGGCCGGGCGCGGTGAACGCCGAGGTCAGGTTGGGCCCGCCGTAGCCGTCGACGCCCATCGTCGGGCAGGACGCCGGCTGGAACGGCAGCAGGCTGGTCGTGTAGACGAAGTCGTTGTCGAGAACGGAGTTCGGGTCGCGGCTGTTGAGCACCATCGTGTACCTCCCGGCGGTACCGATCGGGCAGTAGGTGCTGTCGTCGCACACCCGGTGGCCGGTGGAGTCGTAGACGGAGCCGTAGGTCTGGTAGTTCTGCGCGTCGAAGGCGGCGCCGATGTACACCCCGGGGGTCTTGATGTCGAGGGTCCGGCACCGGATCGGACCGGCGGCCCCGGCGGGCGCGGCGTTGTAGGCGCCGACCTTCACGACCGGGCAGCCGGCCGCCTGGTTGAGCCGCCGCGGCTGCACCTTGTAGGTCTGGTCGGTGGCGCCGGCGTTCCACGGGGCGATGTAGGAGACGATGCGGTACTGCCCGGTGGCCGGCAGCGCGCAGCCGTCCTCGTTGCTGTAGTCGGTGCACAGCGGCTGGCCACCGGCGTCGGTGATCCAGGTGGCGAGGCCGTTGTACTCCGTCGGCGCCCGGAAGACCTGGACCCGGTCGCCGGCGTTGGCGGTGAACGTCTGGCAGTTGGTCTGCACCGCCGACGTCTGGTGGACCAGGATCGCGTCGGGCGCGAACGACAGCCCGCCGGCGGGGGTGCAGCCGGCGCCGCGGAACAGGGCCGGCGCAGCGATCTGGTAGCTGCCCGGCGCGTTGTAGCCGCTGCCCGAGGTGATGACGCTGTAGTCGCCGGCCGCGCCGACGTGGCAGGAGCGCTGGCTGTAGCCCTGGCACACGACCGCGCCGGCGTCGTCGTAGACGTTCCAGGAGACGTTCTGCGCGTCGGAGAGGCGGACCCCGAAGGCGCCGGCCGCCGGCATGCGCACGCGGTGGCAGCCGATCGCGTCGATCTCGGACAGGGTGCCGGTCCCGGCTGCGGTGCCGGGGTCGCCGAACGCCGCGAGCGCCAGGGCGCCGCAGCCGGCCGGGTGCGAGAGCCGGGTGATGTGCAGCCGGTAGGTGGCCGCGTTGCCGTAGTCCTCGTACGTGAACAGGGTGTAGGGCCCGGTGCCGGTGAGGTTGCAGGTGCCGGACTGGTACGGGCACACCGCCTGCAGGCCGGCGTCGTAGACGATGCCGCGCATGGAGGCGGGGTAGCCGTTGGGCGACCACACCCGCAGCACGCTGCCGGCGGCCTGGTTGAACTTGAAGCAGTTGCCGGCCGACCCGGCGGCCACGCTCTCGGTGGCACCGGTGGAGGCGAAGGAGAAGAACGCGTTGGGCAGGGTCGTGCAGCCCACCGGGGTCAGCATCGACTGCACCGACACACGGAAGCTCGCCTGGCCGCTGTACTGCAGCGACACCGTGATCGTGTAGGTGCCGGCCGCGCCGAGCCGGCACTGCGACGGGTAGACACTGAGGTAGCAGAGGTGGACGCCCGCGGCATCGGTGACGTCGGGGATGACCGGGGTGCCGGTCGAGGTGAACGACGCCTGGAGCTGATCGCCGTCCCTGGTGGTGGTGACGGTGTAGACGTCCTTCTTGGGATACGTGATCGACGAGCAGGTGGCGATCTCGCCGAAGGCGAGCTTCCCGTGACACTTGTCGGCGGCGGCGGCCTGGGCGGCGACCGCGGGCGCGACGACGGTCGCGGCGCACACGACGGCCAGTGTGGCGATGAGATGGCGGATGGTTCTACCGATGGTCCTACGGACGGACCGAGATCCAGACATGTCGACTCCCCGTTGGGGCCCACGAGATGCGGGTCCGGCCGCATCGTTGCACGCCGATGTCGGCCGCATGGTCCCCCAGGGACAGATCGGGCGTACCGCCGCCCGCGACGGCTCAGGCGGAGAGCTGGTGCGCGGACGGCGGGACGAACGGCGGGTCCGGCCAGTCGTCGGTGTCCTCCACGGCGCCCTCGGGCCGGCTGCCCCGGAAGCGCCACTCGAGCCGGTAGTAGTCGTGCAGCGTGGCCGCCTCCGTGTGCCAGGAGAAGACCGCGCGCCCGTCCTCCGAGAGCTCCTGCGTGATCGGCGTGCGCAGCGGCACCTCCTCGGCCGACAGCGACGTCTGCACGCCCCACACCACCGGCCGCATGCGGGCCGGGAACTCGACCTCGACCGTGAGGTGGCGGGTGGGCAGGCGGATGGCCCGCTCGAACCAGTTGCCCCACTTGTCGATGCCGATGTGCCACGAGTACGCGATGGTGGTGCGCTGCCCGGGGTACAGCGGGAAACGCCCCTGCGCGTTCTCGAAGAGCAGCCACAGCTCCTTGAGGGTGTCGCGGTCGGTCTTGGCCCGCCACTCCATGGGCTCCCCGGCGCACGAGGCGACCAGCGAGAGCTCGTCGAGGGAGAGCGGGTGATCGTGATGGTGGCGGTTGGAGCGGGCCGGGTCGTCCGGGTAGCGGTCGACCGAGATCCGCACGAGGTACCGCGTGATCGGCTCCGTGCCGGCGTTGTACAGCGCGCGGCGGACCGTGCAGCGGTACTTCCCGTCGACGTACGACAGCCGCGCCGTCTCGCGCTCGACCACGAGACCGGTGCCCGGCGGCAGCCACTGGTCCGGCACCGGCGGGTCGCGCCCGGGCACGCCCACGCGGCTGCGCGCGGTCGCCCGCAGTTCGTCGTACTCCTTGTACCGCTGCCAGACCGAGCCGCCGCTCTGCAGGATCGCCTCGGCGCGCCGGGCGAAGTCCTCGGTGGGGCGGTGCCGGGCGGCCTCCACGTGGCTGACGTAGGAGGCGTCGAAGCCCATGGCCGCGGCGAGCTGCTTCTTGGACATGCCGCGCTCGACGCGCCACCGCGCGAACTCTGCGACGAACGCCTCCGCCGCCCGCTGCACGGGAGAAGGGTCGCTCGTGGTCATGTCCGGTCCAGCCCTACAGGGAGACGGCCCCTGTCCGGTTAGTGTCCACGAGTCCGGCTGTTGACCAGGTCAGCCGGACAGATTCCTGACAAAATGGTTGACACCACCGCTCGATCGGTCTTGATCAACCAATTTTCGTCACCACCCGCCGTCATCCCAGTGACGCAACGTTACGACATGCCGGTTGCCGCAACGCGACAGGATGAGGCTGGTTAGCCTTACCTAATAGCTGTATCGTGGGCGCTTGGCATGCACTTCTGGGGGTACGCAACGGTGGTGAGCACCATCCGCACGCACACGACGGACGCCGCGCCGCGGTGCCCGCGCGTCGTGCCCCCGGCCGAGTTCGGCGACCGAACGTGACCGCGCTCATCAGTCGCGAGGGGGTCGAACCCCTCCGGCCGGTCGTCGCAACGCTCGCCGCGCTGCGGAATCGGCACGGTAAAGATTCACTCCAGGGGCTGGTGCCCGATCTCGTCGGCGTCCAGGGCCCGCAGTGGGGCCCCGCGGCCGAGATCGACGTGAGCGACCTGCTCGACACCGCGGCCCGCCGCTGGAGCGCCCAGCCGCACGCGGCCGCCGCGCTCGCGTGGAAGTGCTACTCCTACTGGTGCGCGCTGCCCGCCGTGCTCGGCTTCGCCGCCTCGCGCCGGGTCCCGCTCATGACGCCGGATCACGTGCTGGTGCGGTACAGCGAACCCAGGCCCTTCCTGACCCTCGCCCTGCGCTCCCCGGTGACGGCGGTCCTGGCCACCGACCCGATCGTGGCCACCGACGCGCCCGGGCTGCTCATCGTCGAGGACGAGGACGAGCTGCTGGGGGTGCTGCGGCGCTCGCTGGTCGACGCGCATCTCGAGCCGTTGCTGGAGGAGTTCCGCAAGCGGGTCCGGATCGGGCGGCGGACGCTGTGGGGTTCTGTCGCGTCGGGCGTGGCCTATGGCCTGTCCCGGGCCGCCGACTCACTGCCGGGGCCCACGCTGGACATCGCGCACCGAATCCTCGGGGTGCTGGACGCCGACGACCTGGTCGAGCTGACGCCGCGAGCCGGCGGCGGGCTCGACATCCAGCGCAAAACCTGCTGCCTCGCCTTCACGCTGCCCACTCCGAAGGTCTGCACCACCTGTTGCATCCGATAAATCGGGTTCAGTTCACGCACGGTCCTGGCCATGAGGGGCTCCGCCCCCCAAACCCCCGGCAGGTAGCAAGTTTCGCTGACCACGCCATCTGGGTAGACCGCGTAGGTTGAAACACATCAGCGAACCGATCAGCACCCACGCCGGGCGAGTCCGCCCGGGCGATCATCTGTGCCTGCCCTTCGCCAGCGATGCCGAGCAGCGCGAGGTGGTCTCCGCGTTCATCGCCGACGGACTGCGGCGGGGTGAGCGCGTCCTGTACTTCTCGGATCGCACCCACCCCGAGGTGCTCGACGACTGGCTCGGCCCCCGCGGCGTCGACGGCGCGCTCGCGATCGCCCGCGGCCAGCTCGAGGTCCGCGCCGCCGACGGGCACGACGGGTTCGACCCGGCCGAGGTCGTCGGGGGCATCCGGCACGCGGTGCGCGACGCGCGCGCGGCCGGCTTCCAGGGGCTGTGGCTCACCGGCGAGATGAGCTGGGCGCTGCGCGGGGTGCCGGGGACCACGCGGCTGCACGAGTACGAGACCGGGGTCTCCGAGACCGTCGTGGACTCGGGCGATCTGGCGGCTGTGTGCCAGTACGACGAACGGCTCTTCGAGCGGGCGGACCTGAGCGGCCTCGTGTCCGTGCACCACGGCGTGGTCTGCATCGACCCGCTGCACGACGACCGGCGGCTGCGGATCGTCCCGACCTACTCGCCGCGCGGGCTGCGCATCATCGGCGTCGTCGACGACTCCACCGCGGCGCCGCTCGCCGACGCGCTCACGCACGCGGCGGACTGGCCCACCGGGGAGCCGCTGATCGTGCTCGACCTCGCCGAGCTCACCTTCATCGACGTGGCGGGGATCCGGGCGCTGGTGCGCTTCGCCGAGTCGGTCGCGCCCGAGCGCCGGGTGCTGGTGCGTCACATGCCCGGCTCGATGCGCAAGGTCCTGCGCATCGCGCGCTGGACGCTCCAAGAAGCGGACGAGCAGTTGTGAACCTCATCCACCAGGCCCTCGTCTTCGACTCGCCCGCGGTCTTCCTCGCGGCGGCCGTGCCGTTCGTGACCGAGGGGCTGCACCGGGGGGACTCGGTGCTCGCGGTCACCTCGGACGAGAACGAGACCCTGCTGCGCGAGCAGATCGGCGGCGACGCGGGCCGGGTCACCTTCCTGCCGGCCGCGGGCTGGTTCGACTCCCCCGGCCGCACGCTCGACGCCCACCACCGGCGCATCGACGCGCTGCCCGGGCCGACGGGCATCCTGCGGGTGCTCGGCGAGCCGGTCTGGGCCGGGCTGGACCCGCTCGAGACGTCGGAGTGGGGCCGGTACGAGTCCGTCATGAACGTCGCCCTCGCCGACTCGCGGGCGTGGCTGATGTGCGGGTACGACACCCGGACCCTGCCGGCCGCAATCGTCGACGACGCCCGGCGCACCCACCCGGCGCTCGCGATCGGCGGGCAGAGCGAGGTCAGCGCCACCTTCGCCGACCCGGCCTCCTATTACGCCGAGCGCAACGCCGCGCTGCTGCCGCGCCCCGATCGGGACGTCGAATGGCTCCCCGACTTCACGGAGATGGCATCGGTACGGCAGTTCATCGCCGACCACGCGGTGCGTCTCGGCGTGCCGGCCGAACGCCTCGACGACTTCACGCTCGCGGTCAACGAGGTCGCCACGAACGCGGTCCGCCACGGCGCCGGCCGGGGCGAGGTGCGCCTGTGGGCGACCGATCGCCGGGTCATCTGCGAGATCGTCGACCAGGGCCGGGCGCTGGACAATTTCCTCGGATTCCTGCGCTCCGATCCGCAGGCCGGCCAGGGCCACGGCCTCTGGATCGCGCGCCAGATCTGCGATCTGCTCGAAATGCGCACCGGCGGCCCGGGAACGACGGTCCGCCTGCACATGCGCCGTGTCTCCTGAAGTCTCCTGAACTCGCCGAATCGGTGAATGAATGGGCGGCGGCACCCCGCGCGGACACCGCCGCCCACCCATTCCTCTCGTGGGCCACCCCCAGCACACGAGATGTGAACCGCTATCCGCACCAACCCCTTTCGGCTGACCATTTCGGTATTGCCCTCACCTTTGCACCGGCCCGGACGCGGACACCATCACCGGACCTGCTCGCTTCGGGCGGGCGTACGGCGTACCCCATTGGATTGACGCCGGTGCCGCTTGAGTAATCGAGATCGTCGCGCTGAGCGAGGCCTACTCAGCCCGCCGAGAACAGGTACTCACCTACTTCCAGGGGAATCCGGACGGTCGCCGTCTCCGGACTGTTCGTGGTCTAACGAACTCGTGTCCGTCCCCGCACACTCAGGAGCGTGAGTTTTCAACGAAGCGGCATCGGCCACGTTGCACGGCACCGGGCCGCCGGCCCGGCGACCCGGATGCTGCGCAAGGTGCGCTGGCTCCGGGTGACGCACCCGCGGCATTCGGCGCCGTTGAGCCTGGAGCTCGACGCCGCCTGCCGCGCCGCCACACCCACCGTCACATAGCCACGGGGATACCTGCACATGATGCGACGCCACACGAAGGTTCTGCGCCGCCCGGACGAGGACGAGTACGTTCCGCGGCACGCCGTGGATCTGCGCAACACGCGCAACGACCTCGACCTGCGGGACCGCGTTGACGCCGAGCCGGCCACCGACGGCGACGGCGACTCCGCCGAGGATGCCTGAGACAGCAAGAGGGGCGGCCACCCGGGCCGCCCCTCTTCACTGATTCCGCCGGCTAGTCGTCGAGCCAGTCCAGCGAGCGGCGATTGCCGCCGTTGTTGTTGTTCGGGCCGTAGCCGCCGCGCTGGTCGTACTCGCCGCCGCCACCGCCACCGCCGCCGTTCGGGCCGTAGCCGTTGCCGGCCCGCGGGGGCTCCGGCACCCGCTCGTAGCCGTCGCGCTCGTAGCCCGAGGCCGGCTCGTAGCCGCCGCGGTCGCTGGGGCCGTAGCCGCCGCGGCCCGCGTAGGGCTGGTCCTCGTAGCCGCCGCCACCGCCGCCGTTCGGGCCGTAGCCGCCGCGGTCGCCGCCGGGGTTGTAGCCGCCGCCGGCCGACGGGCCGTCGTAACCACCGCGGTCGTCGTACCCGCCGCCGGCACCGCCGTTGCCGGAGCCGTAGCCGCCGCGGTCGTCGTAGCCGTTGTTTCCACCGCCGCCGCCACCGTTCGGGCCGTAGCCGCCGCGGTCGCCGCCCGGGTTGTAGCCGCCACCCGCCGACGGGCCGTCGTAACCACCGCGGTCGCCGCCGCCGGGGCCGTAGCCGCCGCGGTCGTCGTACCCGCCGCCACCGCCGCCGTTGTTGCCCGGGCCGTAGCCGCCGCGATCCCCGCCGGGGCCGTAGCCGCCGCCGGCCGCCGGGCCGTCGTAACCGCCGTGGTCGCCGCCGCCGAAGCCGCCGATGGTCGTGGGCGGGCCCTCGTAGCCGCCGCGGTCGCGCTGGCCGCCGCCGTAGCCGCCGCCCTGCGCCCCGCCGTCGTAGCCGTTGTTCCCGCCGTAGCCGCCCTGGCCGCCCTGGCCGCCGCCGTAGTTGTTGCCGCCGGTCGCCGGGTTGTTGTTGTAACCGTTGTTCCCGCCGCCGTAGCCGTTGCCGCCGGGCTCGTAGCGCTGGGTCGAGTCCGCGTAGCCGCCGCCCCCGCCGCCGTTGTAGTCCGGCGCGTACGGGTCGACCGCCGGGCCCGGTGCGGGGCGCGCCTGCTGCCCGCCGTAGCCGTTGGCCCCGCCGCCGTTGTATCCGCCGCTGGCGAAGCCGGCGCGGTCGTCGTAGCCGCCCGCGGACGGGTAGCCGCCCGGGCCGGGCATCGGCGCGCCGTAGGGGTCCGGGGGAACGTCGTCGAAGACCCGGCCAGGCCGCACGATCGCGGTGGCGTCGTTGTTGCCGCCCCGGTTGATCATCGTCGGGGCCGGGCCCATCGCGCCGACCATCGTCGGGTCGGCCTGCGGGCCGCCGTAGCCGGGGCGCACGCCGGGCGCGCCGCGGCGCGGCGCGGGCTCGTCCTCGGGCTCGTCGTCGTCATCGCCGCGACGGCGCAGGAGCAGCACGATCGCCACGATGCCGAAGCCGACCAGCAGCACCCCGAGCGCGATCAGGATCCAGGAGACCCCGCCGCCGCTGTTGTTGGAGGCGTTGTTGGTGGCCGTGTTCTGCGGCACGACGCCGCCGGCCGACTGACCGTCGGCGAACGCGTTGTCGTTCGCGCTCGGCAGCGGGGCCGCCGAGGCGGTGTCGGCGAGCACCACGAGCCCGATCTTGACCCCGGTCGTGGCCTTGCCGGCCGTGCCGGTGACCGACTTGGGGCTGGAGTTCTCGTAGCCGCCCGCGCCGACCGTGATCGTCATCGCCCCGGGCGCGATCGGCTTGGCCTCGCTGCCGGTGAACTTGAAGGAGCCGCTGGAGCCCGACGTGATCTGGGTTTCCTTGCCGCTGCCGTCGGCGAGGACCACGGTGGCGCCGCTGATGCCCTTGCCGGTCTGCGAGTCGGTGATGGTGCCGGAGACCTCGGTGACCGTGGTCGGCGCGGCCTGCGTCGTCGGCGCGGCGGCCTGGGCATTGAGGGTGGCGCTGAAGCCCTTGGTGTCGGAGCCGCCGTCGGTGATGATCACCTGGCCGCTGCCCTTTTTACTCTGCCCGGCCGGGATCGAGCTCTGCGCCGGCGGGGCGATGCCGACCGGCAGGTTCTTGGTCGCGTCTTTCCCGAGGGGCCCGTCGATCGTGCAGGTGAGGTGGGTGCCGCTGCCGTCGCAGCCGCCGGGCTTGCTCGAGATCGTGAGGCCGAGGTCGCTGGGAATGTCGATGGTGAGCTTGACCGGCGTCAGCTGAGGCGTATCGCCGGTGTTCTTGATCTGGACATTGACGGTCTGCGCTCCGCCGCCTACGGTCAGTGTCACATCTGGGGCGCCACTGATCACTACGGTGGCGTCGGCATACGCCGGTGCCGCCATGCCGATCAGAGCGCCTGCAGCCAGAACAGCCACCGTCCCCGCTCTGAGGAGCAGGGTTCGTCGGTGCGCGGTCACGTCCACACCCCTCCGGATCTTGACTTTCACCCGAGCGTCGCTGCCGAGCATGTCTGTCTATGGTCCAACATGCGAGCGAGACTCGCCTTGCATGGTGCGCCGCAGCAAACTATGCCCTGTCCGCAGGGGTCGGCGAAACCCGCGTCGTGTTGCCAGCTCGATACAAGCGGTCGTATCGTCCGGCTATGTCCACTCCGCACCGATATTCCGACACGGTGCAATCCGTCCTTGATGCCCTGAACGACGGAGCCGCTCCGGACCGGATCGCGGTTCGTGACGCCGTCCGGGAACTCCTCGCCAACCTGCGGACACGAGCACCCGGACGTTCGGTGGAGGTGCGCGTTCCCCCGTACGGCGCGATTCAGTGCATCGAGGGGCCGAGACATACGAGAGGTACGCCACCCAACGTCGTCGAGACCGACCCGGTCACGTGGATCGAGATCGCCACGGGTCGGAAATCGTGGCATGAAGCCGTCACGGCCGGGAAGATTCGCGCGAGCGGGGTTCGGGCGGATTTATCCGCCTATCTGCCCTTGTAACCCGGCGAATCGGCACACGGTCGAGTCACCGAAGGGCTTCGATTCGTCGCTCTGCGTCATGCCCGAAACCTCGCGTACACTGGCCTTCGCGACGGCGACCCAGCGTGTGGCGTCGACCAGCCCGCGGTCGGATGGCTGATGTCAACCAGATAGCCATCTCGCCGACACCCACCCACCGTCCTCACTTCAGCCACCCCCATGGCAACTGCGACGACAGGAGCGGCAAGTGCCCCGAGGCGATGGCCGGTTGAGCCACGAGCTCGACCCCCAGCGTCCAGGTCCCCAGGACAAGTGCGGTGTGTTCGGCGTCTGGGCGCCGGGCGAAGAGGTCGCCAAGATGACCTACTACGGGCTGTATGCACTGCAGCACCGTGGCCAGGAGGCGGCCGGCATCGCGGTGTCCGACGGATCCGGTGTGGTGGTCTACAAGGATCTCGGCCTGGTGTCGCAGGTCTTCGACGAGCCGACCCTGGCGAGCCTGCGCGGCCACATCGCGATCGGCCACGCGCGCTACTCGACCACCGGCGGTTCCACGTGGGAGAACGCGCAGCCGACGCTGCGCTCGACCCGCGCCGGCGACGACCGGGCGGGCACCACCATCGCGCTGGCCCACAACGGCAACCTCGTCAACACCGCGGAGCTCGCCCGCCGGGTGGCCGAGCTGCCCGACATGGAGCCGGACGCGATCAACGCGACGAACGACACCGCCCTGGTGACGGCGCTGCTGGCCGCGCGGCCCGACCTCTCCGTCGAGGCCGCCGCCATGGAGGTGCTGCCGACGCTGCGCGGCGCGTTCAGCTTCGTCTTCATGGATGAGGACACCCTCTACGCCGCGCGCGACGTCAACGGCGTGCGCCCGCTCGTGCTCGGCCGCCTCGAGCGCGGCTGGGTCGTGGCGAGCGAGACCGCCGCCCTGGACATCTGCGGCGCCAGCATCGTGCGCGAGATCGAGCCGGGCGAGCTCATCGCGATCGACGAGCACGGGCTGCGCTCGAGCCGCTTCGGCACGCCCGATCCCAAGGGGTGCCTGTTCGAATACGTCTACCTCGCCCGCCCCGACACCAACATCTCGGGCCGCAACCTGCACGCGGCCCGGGTCGCGATCGGGCGCACCCTGGCGCGCGAGCACCACGTCGAGGCCGACATGGTCATTCCGGTGCCCGAGTCCGGCACGCCGGCCGCGATCGGCTACGCCCAGGAGTCCGGCATCCCGTTCGGCCACGGCCTGGTCAAGAACGCCTACGTCGGCCGGACCTTCATCCAGCCGTCCCAGACCATCCGCCAGCTGGGCATCCGGCTCAAGCTCAACCCGCTGCGCGACAACGTGCGGGGCAAGCGCCTCGTCGTCGTCGACGACTCGATCGTGCGCGGCAACACCCAGCGCGCGATCGTGCGCATGCTGCGCGAGGCCGGCGCCATCGAGGTGCACGTGCGGATCTCCTCGCCGCCCGTGAAGTGGCCCTGCTTCTACGGCATCGACTTCGCCACCCGCGCGGAGCTGCTGGCCAACGGGCTCGACCTGGAGGGCATCCGGCGCTCGATCGGCGCGGACTCCCTCGGCTACGTGTCGCTGCCGGGCCTGATCGCCGCCACCGAGCAGCCCGCCAGCCGGCTCTGCGCCGCCTGCTTCGACGGGCAGTATCCGATCGAGCTTCCGGCCGACAATGTGATCGGCAAGCACGTCCTGGAAGGTGTCGCGCGCGCTGCGGGGGCCGCGCCGACCACCGCTGACGGTGTCCCGAGTGTCGCCGCCAGCGTCGGAGGTTCCGGCGCACTGCTGCGCCCGTGACCGCCCACCCATCAAAGCCGCCCGCAGAGGCAATCAAAGGGGAGAAAGTGACGCACGTGGACGAGCGCGCCGACGAGACCGGCAAGTCCGGTCAGGGCAGCACCCCCGAGCGGCAACTGTGGACCGCCGGCAACGGCCGGAGCCGCCGCAAGACCGTGACCTACGCGGACGCGGGTGTGTCGATCCACGCCGGGGAAAAGGCCGTCGAGCTGCTGCGCACGAAGGTGCACCGCACGCACCGGCCCGAGGTGATGGGCGACATCGGCGGGTTCGCCGGGCTGTTCCGGCTCGACCTCAAGAAGTACAAGAGCCCGATCCTCGCCTCCTCGACCGACGGCGTCGGCACCAAGCTGGCGATCGCCCAGGCCATGGGCATCCACGACACGGTCGGCATCGACCTCGTCGCCATGGTCGTGGACGACCTCGTCGCGTGCGGGGCCGAGCCGCTGTTCCTGCTCGACTACATCGCCTGCGGCGAGGTCGTGCCGGACCGGGTGGCGGAGATCGGCGCCGGCATCGCCGACGGGTGCCGCTACGCCGGCTGCGCGCTGCTGGGCGGCGAGACCGCCGAGCACCCGGGCGTGATGCGGCCGGACGAGTACGACATCTCCGGCACCGGCGTCGGCGTCGTGGAGGAGGACGCGATCCTCGGCCGCGACCGGGTCGAGGTCGGCGACGCCGTCATCGCGCTGCGCTCGACGGGCCTGCACTCCAACGGGTACTCCCTGGTCCGCCACGTGCTGCTCGGCGCCGGCCGGATGCGCCTGGACAGCGTGATCGACGAGTTCGGCCAGCAGCGCACGCTCGGCGAGGAGCTGCTCACCCCGACCCGCATCTACGCGAAGGACTGCCTCGACCTCATCAAGGAGGCCGACATCCACGCGTACGCGCACGTGACCGGCGGCGGCATCCCGGGCAACCTGGTCCGGGTCCTGCCCGAGCACGTCGACGCCGTCGTGGACCGCTCGACGTGGCGCCCGCAGCCGATCTTCGAGCTGGTGCACACGAAGGGCCGCATCGACGACACCGAGATGGAGAGCACCTTCAACATGGGCATCGGCATGATGGCCGTGGTCTCCGCCGAGGACGCCGACCGCACCCTGGCCTTCCTGGCCGGCCGCGGCCTCGACGCCTGGCAGGTCGGCGAGGTCATCGAGGGCACCGGCACCGTGCAGATGGTCGGCTCGCACACTCGCGGCTGACCCGGTCTTTCGTGCGGGGGTGGTGCAACCGGCACCGCCCCCGTCCGCGTTTCTGTATGTGTCGGAATGTGCGAACTCGCGTAGTCGATCAACTGGGGCTTACCGCGGCGCCGCGATAGACCTAGGCTGAAGCGACACGTCCCTACGCCCAAAAGGAGGAGGGGGCGGTGTCGTGGAGCGGCATGCAGGGCATCTCGCCGATCCCTGGGTATGTCGTCATGCAGCCGACGACCCTGTGCAATCTCGACTGCACGTACTGCTACCTGCCATTCCGCGCGCGTAACGAGCGGATGAGCCCGGCCGTGGCCGCCGCGGTCGCCGCCTCCGTGAACCCCTGGGCGGCCGCCGACCGGCGCTTCTCCGTGGTCTGGCACGCGGGCGAGCCCCTCGCGGCCGGCCGGGACGCGCTCGCCGGGCTCATGGCCCCGTTCGCCGGGGTCGAGCACCACGTGCAGACCAACGCCACGCTCATCGACGACGCCTGGTGCGAGTTCTTCGCCGAGCACGACATGCGGGTGAGCGTCAGCGTCGACGGGCCCGAGGGCCGCAACGGGCAGCGGGTGAACCGTGGGGGCATTCCGGCGTACCGCGCGATCCAGCACGGCATCGAGGCGCTGCGCCGCCACGGGCTGCCCTTCTCGGCGCTCTGCGTGGTCAGTGAGCCCCGGCCCGGGCTGGCCGCGGAGCTCTACGAGTACTTCCTGGACCTCGGCTGCGAGGTGCTGGGCATCAACATCGAGGAGCAGGAGGGCGTCAACGCCCGGGCGAACGCGTTCGCCGACGAGGCCGTGCGCTCCTTCTGGGCCGAGCTCGTGGCCGCATGGCGCCGCGATCCGCGCATCCACGTCCGCGAGATCGAGTGGACGCTGCGGTACGCCGGCGCCGTGCTCGACCACCGCGCGGACGGGCTGCTGCCGGGTGCCCTCGACCCGATCCCGACCATCGCCGCGGACGGGCGCGTCTTCCTGCTCTCGCCCGAGCTGGCCGGCTTCACCGACCCGCGGTACGGCGACTTCTCCTCGGGCAGTGT
The DNA here is from genome assembly GCF_059739745.1 of Dactylosporangium thailandense. Lineage (NCBI taxonomy): Bacteria > Bacillati > Actinomycetota > Actinomycetes > Micromonosporales > Micromonosporaceae > Dactylosporangium > Dactylosporangium thailandense. The sequence continues at coordinate 10,232,935 of NZ_AP029195.1, read as the reverse complement.
GCTGACGACCCCGCTGGCGGAGATCCTGGCCGGCGCGGCGGGCTCGGCCCCGTGGATCGGCGAGTACCTCAACGGCGTCGAGGCCTGCCGCCGCAGCTGCCCCTACTTCGGGTTCTGCGGCGGCGCCCACGCGGCCAACCGCTACTTCGAGCACGGCAGATTCGACGGTACCGAGACGAATCACTGCCGAAACAGCAAGATTCGCCTTCTGGAGGGAGTGCTGGACCATGCCGGAGCACGCTGACCCAGCCGTCGACACCGTCGCCGAGCGCGTTCACCGGGCCGCCGACGGCCTGAGAACCCTGCTGGACGAGGCCGCCGCCGCGCGGGCCGCCCGTGCCGAGACCACGGACCCGGAGGGCACCAGCGCCGTGTGCGCGTGGAACCACTTCGAGAACATCCCGACGTTCTACAACTGGAACAACCGTCCCAGGTAGCCGTATGCGGGCAGGCGACATCGACGCACGGTGCCGGATGTAAGGACCACGGCCCCGACGCAGGGTCCACCCACACTGGAGGCGGTGCACCGCTGCACCGCCTCCGGTTGCCGCGAGCGGGTGGGAACTCACTCGGGCGATGGCTACGCCGAGACACCCGCATGGCGGGCCGTCGAGAGAACGACCGCCGTGCGGGTGCTGTGGACACGACTCGGGCACGTGGTTGTCCACGTGCCCGTGAGCCGGGTTACGCCCGGTCTGAGTCGACGCGCAGAGTCGTTCGAGCCAGACTGGGCGCGCGATGGTCAACGACCCCGTGAGCGCCAATCACCGTCGCTGGGGGAGTCGTCGTAGTCGTCCTCGTCGTCAGCCTCTTCGTCGACCCCGTCATACTCGGCGTAGTCGTCGCTTGACTTAGGGCTGCCCGCCGCGAGCTCTCGTTGCAACGCTTCGAGGTCGGTGTTAGGCGAGTGATATTTCAACTCCCTGGCCACCCTAGTCTGCTTGGCCTTCGCACGGCCGCGCCCCATGGCTCGACCCCCTCGCACAGAATTACGGGGCAGCCATTACCGGCAGGCCCCGACAACGTCAGGCATCTCTCGTGGCTCTTACGGTACATGTCGAGGGCACCTTTCGGCATCTCGCCCCTGCCGACCATTTCGGTGGCGTTGCTTACCCGACCGGACCGGTCGGGTACCCGCCGGGTAAGCACCACCGCGGTCGACGGGTCGTCACGCCCGCCGCGAGCTCCCGCACATGGCTACACCAGGATGGTACGGAGCCTTCCGACCTCGGCCATCCGCCGTTCGGCGAGCCGGTCGGCGGCATGCGCCGGGGGCACGCCCTCGACGGAGGCGAGCTCCAGGATCTGCTTCGTGGTGTCGTAGATCCGTCCGGCACGTTCCTTCGCCCGGGCGAAGTTGAAGCCCTCGATCTCGTCGGCCACCTGGATGACCCCGCCCGAGTTCACCACGTAGTCGGGGACGTAGAGCACGTCGCGCTCGGCGAGGAGCTTCTCGACCCCGGGGTGGGCCAGCTGGTTGTTGGCCGCGCCGGCGACGATCTTGGCGCGCAGGAGCGGGACGGAGTCGTCGTTGAGCGCGCCGCCGAGCGCGCACGGGGCGTAGACGTCGATCGGGGCGGCGATCAGGTCGTCGTTGCCGTCGACCAGGTCGACCTGGGGATAGGTCTCCCGGGCCCAGTCCCGGGCCCGCTCGGACACGTCGGTGGCGACCACCGAGGCGCCGTCGTCCAGCAGGTGCTTGGTGAGGTGCTTGCCGACCTTGCCCAGGCCCGCGATCCCGACCCGGCGGCCGGCCAGCGTCGGCGCGCCCCAGCGGTGCTCGGCCGCGGCCCGCATGCCCTGGAAGACGCCGTAGGCGGTGAGCACCGAGGAGTCGCCCGCGCCGCCGTGGGACTCCGAGCGGCCGGTGACGAAGCGGGTCTCCTTCGCCACGACGTCCATGTCCCGCACGTAGGTGCCCACGTCGCAGGCGGTGTAGTACCGCCCGCCGAGGGACTGCACGAAGCGGCCGTAGGCGCGCAGGAGCGGCTCGCTCTTGTCCTTGTCCGGGTCGCCCCAGATGACGGCCTTGCCGCCGCCGAGGTCCAGGCCGGCGAGCGCGTTCTTGTAGGCCATGCCCCGCGAGAGCTCCAGCACGTCGTGCAGGGCCTCGTCCTCGGACGCGTAGGGGTAGAAGCGGGTGCCGCCGAGCGCCGGTCCCAGCGCGGTGGAGTAGACGGCGATGATGGCCCGCAGGCCGGACTGCTGGTCGTGACAGAACACGACCTGTTCGTGGTTGGTCTGGAAGACGCCCATGGATGCTCCCGGAGGCAAATCGCGGCCCGTCCTCGTGAGACGGGGCCGTTCACGACTGTGCGGTGACTCGACCCTAACGCCGACACCTGGCCGCTGGTTCGAGGGCACCTTCGCGTCTTTCGGCCGTTTCGTGCGACGATCGGCCCGTGCCGTCGCTCTTCGCGTCATACCTGCGGGTGTATGAGCCGCTGGCTGCCTTCGACCGCGACCACCAGCTGTACTGGCGTCGCTACGTCAAGGAAGGCCGCGCCGTCGCACTGTCCGACGGCCCGGTCCGCCAGCGCACCACGGTCCTGGAGGCGCTGGGCGCCGGGTGGACCCGCCTGCCGGCCCTGCCCGAGGAGGCCTACGTCCTCGAGGCCGACGACACGCTGCTCGTCTGCCCCTGGAACCTGCGCATCCGGGTCGCCGAGGCGGCGCTGACGGCGCGCGACGGCGTGCCGAGCGTCATCGCGGACGCGTTCGTACCGCCCGTGCTGGCCGGCCTCGCCCAGACGATCGTGGACGACTGGCGCAGCGGCGACCACGTCCTCGAGCGCGGCCTGCCGCGGGTCCACGAGCAGGTGGCCACCTGGGGGGTGCCGCTGCGCTGGTTCGTCTTCGTCGACCTGGAGGAGCGCGAGCTGTCCCTGCGCCCCGGCCGCCGGGTCCTGCGCTACCGCACCGAGATCTCGAAGGCCCGCCGCCGCGCGCATCGCGCCTACGCGGTGCTGCGGCGCGCGATGGGCGACGCCCCGATCACGGTCGCCGTCGAGGAGACGGCCCGCTGGCTGGAGGAGTTCCACTCGCGCTCGATCGTGGAGCTGGACTACGGCGGCCTGGTCAACCTCATGTCGGACGACGCGCTGGCGGCCGACGACTCGCCGGGGCTGGTGTCGGCCGGCCTGTCGAACGTGGCGCGCGGCGACGCCGACGAGGCGACCGAGGTTTACGAGAAGCTCGTCGAGCGCTGGCGCTCCGTGCAGCTGCTGGAGCGCTGCAACTAGGCTTTCCGGTCCATGGCTCGGGTCCGCCGGGGTGCGGACCGTTGCTCCCGCCAGACACCGCTCGGCGCTGGCGCGCCATCGCTGCCAGGTCCGCCGCTGGTTGCGCTCAACCCTCGATCCGAGGGGCTCCTCGTTCCCGCCACCGCGGAACACCGCTCGCTGCCACCTCCGCGGCTGGTCGCGCTCAGCCGTCCGTCCGACCCGCTCCTCGTTCTTGCCACCGCGGACCTGGCTGGGCGGCCCCCTCCGGCCGAAGGCCCTCGGGGCCGCCCTTTGTCTGGCGGGAGCGACGGTCTGCGACTGACGCGGACCCGAGCCATGGATGTTGACGACGCTAAATGTCCGCTTCGTCCACCACCCGATCGGGTGTCACCCTTCGCAACCGAATCGCACCACGTCCGTGTCCGTTATGCCTACTACAAGGGTGTTTGTGAGCTACCATCACCCCGGAGAGTGAGCTAGATTCGTGGTGGATCGCTCACCCTCCGTCAAAATGAGTCCGAATTTATCCGGTTTTGCGGTGTCAAAATCGGAAAATTCACTTATTCATCATCCGTCCATACAGGGACCTTCAGCCGTTCGGCCCATGTCGGACATCGGGGACTAGCCGGACCATAGGAAACGCGTCGACCGGCGGGACCCCGGCCGGCGTTCCTGGGTACCTGTGGAGGAGTGACCGATGCCATCTCGTACGCATGAACCTGAGCCGTTGCTCACGCCGGCTGAGGTCGCGTCGATGTTCCGCGTCGACCCGAAGACCGTCACCCGGTGGGCGAAGGCGGGCAAGCTGAGCGCGATTCGAACGCTTGGTGGCCACCGTCGCTACCGGGAGTCCGAGGTGCGGGCCCTGCTCCAGGGCCAAATTCCCACGCAACGCACGGGCGACTGACGCAGACAGTACCTCGCGTCGTCCTCCTGCGCCAAACAACACGGCTTATTACCGCAACGCGCTCGGATCGTCACCCCCCGGTGATCCGAGCGCGTTGCTTTTTCAGCCTTCAGGACAGTGTTATCCGCACCCCGACGGTGGCATCGGCGCCCCGGCGGCGGATGCTCGCCCATACGAACAGCCGACCCTTCAGGCCGTACTTGCGCTTGATGAGCTCGCGCGCGGCCGCGCCGCCCTCCGGGCCGAGCAGCGTCGCGTGCGCCGGGACCGCCGGGCCGGTCGCCTTGCCCCGCACCGTGCACGGCGCGACGGTGACCGTGCCGTCGCGGCGGATGCGCTTGACCTTGCCGGAGTCGTTCACGGTCCACACCATGAGGGCGTCCCCGTCGCGCGCGGCCCACACCGGGGTCGGCACTGGTGTACCGTCCCGGCGGAACGTCGTCACCAGGAGATACTGTTCCTCGCCCAACCGTTCCACCGTCGTCATAAGCACCAAGGTACGAGCGGGCCCTCCTCCGCGGGAGGGTCACACGCCCGGGTGACGGGCCGCTAGTCTGATGGTCCAGCCAAAGTGCCCCCGGAGTTCGTGATGAAGCTGTCGATCCTGATGCCCGTCTACAACGAGGAAGTCCGCGTTGCCGACGCAGTGAAGCAGGCCCTCGACGTCGACTACCCGACCGAGATCGAGCTGGTGATCGTCGACGACGGCAGCCGTGACCGGACGGCCGAGATCCTCCACGGGCTCACCGACGAGCGGCTCCGCGTCGTCGTGCACCCGCGCAACCGGGGCAAGGGCGCGGCGATCAAGACCGCGGTCGAGAACGCGACCGGCGACTACATGGTCATCCTGGACGCCGACCTCGAATACGACCCGCAGGACATCCCGAAGCTGCTCGAGCCGGTGCTCGACGGGCGCGCTACCGTCGTCTACGGCAACCGGACCTTCGGCTCGCACAGCTCCTTCTCGTTCTGGTATGTGATGGGCAACAAGGCCGTCACGACCGCCGCGAACATGCTCTACAACTGCTACCTCGGCGACCTGGAGACGTGCTTCAAGCTGATGCCCGTCTCGCTGTACCGCTCGCTCCAGGTGCGCTCGGCCGGCTTCGGCATGGAGGCCGAGGTGACCGGCAAGCTGCTGCGCAACCGGCACCGGCCCTACGAGGTGCCGATCAGCTACCGCGCCCGCACCCGCGAAGAGGGCAAGAAGATCACCTGGAAGGACGGGGTCGAGGCACTGTGGATCCTGTCCCGCGAACGCATGCGCAAGCCGTCCCGGACCATCGGGACCTCCTGAGCATCGGCGAGCTCTCCGCACGCAGCGGCGTGGCCCCGTCCGCGCTGCGGTTCTACGAGAAGCTCGGCCTCATCCACGCCACTCGCACCGGCGGCAACCAGCGCCGGTACGAGCGCTCCCAGCTGCGCCGCGTCTCCTTCATCCGCATCTCCGCCCAGGTCGGCGTGCCGCTGGAGACGATCAAGGAGGCGCTCGCCTCGCTGCCGGCCAACCGCACGCCCACCAAGGCCGACTGGGCCCGGCTCTCCGCCGGGTGGCGCTCCCACCTCGACGAGCAGATCCAGCTGCTCGAGCGGCTGCGGGACACGCTCACCGGGTGCATCGGCTGCGGCTGCCTGTCGCTGAAGACGTGCGCGCTGGTCAACACCGAGGACCGCCTGGCGGCGAAGGGCACGGGCCCGGTCGTGCTCATCCGCCCCTAGTTCGTCAGCAGAATCTTCCCGACGTGCTCGTTGGACTCGAGCAGCCGATGGGCCGCGGCCGCCTCGGTCATCGGGAACCGCCGGTGGATCACCGGCCGGATCATGCCCTCGTCCACCAGCGGCCAGACCTCCTCGCGCACCCCGCGGACGATCCCGGCCTTCTCGGCGGCCGACCGCGCGCGCAGCGTCGTCCCGGCGACCAGTGCCCGCTTCGTGAGCAGCTGCCCCATGTCGAGCTCCCCGCGGCGCCCGCCCTGCAGCCCGATCACCACGAGCCGCCCGCCGACCTTGAGGGCGTCGACGTTCGGCTTCAGGTATGAGCCGCCCATGATGTCGAGCACCACGTCGGCCTGGACCTCCTTGGAGAAGTCGGCCGCCTGGTAGTCGATCACGCGGTCCGCGCCGAGCTCGAGCAGCCGCTCCCGCTTCGCCGCCCGCGCCGTCGCCACGACCTCGGCGCCGAGCGCCTTGCCCAGCTGGATCGCGAACGTCCCGATCCCGCTCCCGCCGCCGTGCACGAGCAGCGTCTCCCCCGGCTTGAGCCGGGCCAGGTCGACCACGTTGGAGAAGACGGTAGCGGCCACCTCGGGCAGCCCAGCCGCGTCGACCAGGTCCACGCCGTTGGGCACCGGCAGCACCTGAGCCGCGGGGACGGCCACGAGCTGCGCGTAGCCGCCACCCCCGAGCAGCGCGCACACCTCCTGCCCGGCGTGCCACCCGTGCACCCCGTCGCCGACCGCCTTGATGCGCCCCGAGACCTCGAGCCCCGGGTAAGGAGGAGCGTCCTTGGGTGGCGGATAGTTCCCCTGCCGCTGCAGCGCGTCGGCGCGGTTGACGCCGGCGGCCGCCACCTCGATCAGTACCTCGCCGGCGGCCGCGGCCGGATCGGGAACCTCGCTCCAGCGCAGCGCCTCGGGTCCACCGGGCCGCTCGATCGTGATCGCATGCACGCTTCCATCATCGTTGCTCCCACCACGGCCGCCACCGGTGGCCGTCACCCCATTGATGCCAGCGGTGCCGCCCCTGATGCTCGTCGACGTCGACCGGCTCCTCGGTGGGCTCGTCGGCCGGCTCGGGCTCCTCGACAACGGGCGCCTCGGTCACGACCACCACCGGCGGGGGCGCCGGAGCCGCCGCCGTCGTAGCCGGTGCCTTAGGCCGCGGCGTGGTCCGCTCGACCCGCACGACGGCCTTCTTCTCACCCGGCGTCTGCACCGGCGCCGGAGCCGCGGGGCTGGGCGTGACCCCGAGGTCGAGAATCGGAACAGGGGCGGCGGGAACGGTACTCATCCCCAGCGGCCCACTCGCGTTGGCCCCGCGCGCACTGCCGGTCGCGGCCGGCACGGCGAACCCCCCACCCTCGGCCCGGGCCGGCCCGCCACTCCCCTCGGTGTCGTACCCGGCCGACCCGATGATGACCCCGAGCGCGGCAACCCCAACTCCCCCGACAACGAGCGCGGCGAGCGAGGGCCGGACGATGCGGCGGTGCCGAGTGACGTACCCGTCCCGCGGATCGTTGAAGAAGAGGTGCACGGTCCCATCCCCCCGTCGCAGCAACCTGCCTTTCGAGTCTGCGCAGCTCAAGCCCACTTCGACGGCATTTGCCCGGCCGTGTTCGGGGGTTCACCGCCACGCGTTCGCCCGAACGACGTCCCTCACGTGGGTGACGTGCCACGCGCGGGCGGGGATCTGGCACACTTAGCGTCGTTCCGCTGGAGGGCTCGCCTAGTGGCCGATGGCGCCGGTCTTGAAAACCGGTGAGGCGTTCCGCGTCTCCGTGGGTTCGAATCCCACGCCCTCCGCCAAAGCTCAGCAGCTGGACCGGACGCCGCCGCGAGGCGCGAGCACCCACCGCCGAGCTGCGAACTGGTCTCCGCCGTGGGCATCACTTGGCCCGGATTGCCGTGGCTGGTCGTACATCTTCGCTGCCTGGACGGGCTCGCCTGCTGTCTGGTCGGCCTCGGCACCCGCCGTGTTCAGGTGAGCAAAGATCACGTCGCTCGTCAATATCCTGGAAGGGCCGATTTCGCATTCCGAGGTGGGGACCTTGCCGGACTACGAAGCACTCACATTCGGGTCCGTGGATCCGTCGCGAGCGGCTGCGACGAAGCCGGGGCGCCTTTTTCGCCGGACTCACCGCCGGTGTTGCCGGACTGACCGTCTCTTGCATGCTTTCCATCGGCGGACCTGCGGGCCCGGAGCACTCCCCCCGACGGGCCTCTCCTCGGCCCCCACCCCCGCCAGTCCCTCGGCCTTCCCTACCGTCGGCCAGGGCGGTTCGGTAGCGGCTACCTGTTTCACTGGTCGCCCCACCAAGCGATGATCGGAATTTCCGAGTCAGCGTGAAAATCGTGAGCAGACAGCCAGCAACTGTAGGCGTCGGAGTCGGTCAACCGGCGAGGGCGATCTCGACAGTTTGAACATCTACGCCGGCGAGACCTCGCTCCTCCTCCAACCCCGTGCGCCCCAAAATCTCCGCCGGCCGGCCGAGGTTCGAGTGGAGTTGTGGCCGCCCAACAAGATCGGCCAAGATGGCGCAAGGGTCTTGAGCGACGCCGTTTGCGGGGTAATTCAGTAGAACGCATGCTGCGTTTCTGCGGAGTTATCCACAGGCGCGAATCGGCCCTTGTCCGTCGCCTCGGCGTGGCGAAGCCTGGACGCCATGACACGGGGGCGTTTCGGGGCCGCGATGGTGGCCGTCGCACTGCTGATCGGTGGTGCGGTCTGGTTCTGGTGGTCCCGCTCGGCGACGGCCGCCGGCTGTTCGGCCTCGGCCCCGAGGGACGCCGACGCGCCGGGGTCGAACTCGTTGGTCGTGGCGGAGCAGGGGCTGAGCAAGGTCGGCCCGTGGACGTTCAGCGTCGGCGCGATCGTGGCGAACCGTGCCCCCGGGCCGGCCGCGTATCGGGCAACGGTGACCTTCAGGCTGATCGACGCCGGTGGTCGGGAGGTGGCCGCCCTCGCGCCGCGGTTGCTGCCCGTGGTGTTGCCCGGGGCTGGGCTGCCCGTAGGAGCAGCGATCGATGTGCGGCCGGAGCAGGGCGTCGCCGTCTCGCGCGTCGATGCCGTGGTGCGAAGTGGGCGTTGGGTGAAGGTCGAGCGGTACAACCCCTTGTTCCACCGGTATGACGTGCTCGCCGAGGACGACGGGCCGAGTCCGCCCGACTTTCTGCTTCCCGCGAACCTCGCGACGGCGCCGTGTCGTGGGCTTTCCGCCGCCGGTGGCGCGATCGTGTACCGCGATGCCGGCGGGGCGATCGTCGGGGGCGAGGCCGTTGCCTACGACGGTGAGTACTGCGCCGGCACCCACGCCGGGGATCGGGTCGCGGGGCGGCACGTGCCGGACGGGATCGAGGCGCGCCGGACGCAGATCGCGGTCTACTGCGACGTCGGCTAGCGGCGGAAGGCCCACCACTTGCTCAGCTGGTAGTTGATCAGGGGGGCCGTCACGATCAGGATGGCCTGCGCCGCCAGGACGGGGATGTGGGCCAGCTCCACCAGCAACGGCAGGCCCGCGTACGTGAAGAGCAGCGCCCACAGGCAGATCACGTAGAACTTCAGGAAGCCCGAGACCACCGGGCCCTTCGACTGGAAGACCCAGCGGCGCTGCAGCGGATAGGTCGCCAGGGCGCAGCCGAAGTTGGCCAGGACCGGGATGGCCAAGTAGTGCAGGTGGTCGCGAGTGGTCAGGTAGATCGCGGTGAACAGGGCGTAGTACACCGCCGACGAGACGGCGCCGACCGCCACGTATCGCACGCGGCGGTCGGTCAGGACTCGTTCTACCGTCGTGGTCACTTGGGGCAGGCCGCGGCCGGGTGCGGGGTTCGGCGCACCGGGCGGTACGACTCCACCGCCCTGATGACGAGGTCGATGTCGTCGTCGTCCATGCCGGCGTAGAGCGGCAGGCGCAGCAGGCGATCCGCCACGTCCTCCGTCACCGGGCAGCCGTCGGTGCGGCCGTACTTCCGGCCGGCGGGCGCCAGATGCAGGGGCTGGTAGTGGAAGGTGCCCAGCACGCCCTGCTCGAGCAGGTGGCCCAGCATCGCCGAGCGGCTCTGCAGGTCCGGGAGCAGCAGGTAGTACAGATGCGCGGGGTGGGTTCTGTCGGACGGGACCGTCGGCTGGATCACGCCGTGCTCCACGGCCCACGTGGCCAGGCGATTGTGGTAGCTGTTCCACACGTGCATGCGGCGGCGCTGGATCTCCGTGAAGTGCTCCAGCTGGGCCGTCAGGAACGCGGCCAGCAGGTCCGAGGGGAGGTACGAGCTCCCGAGGTCCATCCAGCGGTACTTGTCCACCATGCCCCGGAAGAACTGGCCGCGGTTGGTGCCCTTCTCCCTGATGATCTCGGCGCGGTCGTAGAAGCGCTCGTCGTTCAGGATCAGGGCGCCGCCCTCGCCGCAGTGGACGTTCTTGGTCTCGTGGAAGCTCTGCGTGGCCAGCTCGCCGATCGAGCCCAGGTTCCGGCCGCGGTAGGTGCCGCCGAGGCCGTGCGCGTTGTCCTCGATGACCACCAGATCGTGGCGGCGGGCCAGGGCCATGATGGCGTCCATCTCCACCGCCACGCCCGCGTAGTGCACGACGACGATCGCGCGCGTGCGGTCCGTGATGGCCGCCTCGATCAGGCGCTCGTCGATGTTCAGGGTGTCGGCCCGGCAGTCGACGAAGACCGGGCGGGCGCCGCGCAGGGCGTACGCGTTCGCGGTCGAGCAGAAGGTGAACGACGGCAGGATGACCTCGTCGCCGGGGCCGAGGTCGAGCAGCAGCGCGGTCATGTCCAGGGCGTGCGTACACGAGGTCGTCAGCAGGGTGTGCCGGGCGCCGATGATCTGGTTCAGCAGCTGGTTCGCGCGCTTGGTGAAGGGGCCGTCGCCCGTCATCGGGCCGTTCGCCATCGCCTGCTGGAGGTACGCGGGCTCGGCTCCGGTCAGGTACCCCTTGTTGAACGGGACGGCGAGTTGCTTCGTTGCCTTCAAAGCGCCTACCTAACGTCAGGAACGGGGCAGCTCGTACACCACGCAGACCCCGGACCGGAAGCGGAACTTCGCAAAGGTCGCAAGTCGCGGCGAAACGCTGCTCTGCGTTTCATCAACGAACAGCCACCGGACTCGGTAGCGATTGCGAAGAACGTCCACATTTTCGGGGCTCGGATCCGCGAACACGGCGTCGTTGGCGGCGAGCACCTCGGGCTTCCAGTACGGCACCGCTCCGGACCACATGCCGAGCTCGTCGGCGCGCTCGTGCGCGGTGGTGGAGAAGCCCCAGCCCTCGACGAGCATCCTCCGTTCGGAGTACGCCGTCATCGAGAAGTGGAGATTGCTGCACCGGCCGTCGAACGGCAGGCAGTGCGCGTTGGTCGCGACCAGATCCGCGGGGCTGGAGTGGTCCCGCAGCCAGCGACCCGCTTCCAAAGTGCCTTGGCTGATGTACCGCGGGCTGCGCACCACATCCCGCAGGCCGCTCTGCCGCGACTCCGCCGCGATGAGCACGAAGTGTTGCACGCTGGTATTCACCCCGAACCCCAGCAGCAACCCCAATATTATGAAATGTCCGAAATGTCCGTCGCGGAGCGGCGGACATTTCGTCACCCCGTACGCAAGCCCGAGCACCAGCGCCAGGGCCGCATACGGCAGCACCAGATCCCAGACCGAGCCGTTGCGAGGAATGCTGTCCCGCCCGAGCGACTGCACGACCTGGATGATGATCACCCCGGCCACGGCCGAGACCGTCAGCACCCGCCAGCGGGAGAGGCCCGCCACCGCGGCGACGCACAGGTACGGGCGCGCCGACTCGAGGAAGTAGCGCTGCGAGTCGCCGTCCTGGCCCAGCAGCATCGTCGCGGCCGCGCCCGCGATGCCGATGCCGAGCATCACGATCAGGGCCGGCGACGGGCGCCGCAGCCGGCCGATGCCCGCCCACATCGCGGCCCAGCACAGCACCGTCAGGCCGGCGAGCACCAGGAGCTTCCACGGCACCCGGTCGGTGCTGAAGCCCGTCGTCACCCCGATGCCCCCGGTGGCCACGTCGGTCAGCGGCGCCAGCCGCGTGCCCTGGCTGCTGGAGCCGAACAGCAGCACCTGGGCGGCCACGATCGCGGCGACGGTGACGCCGAGCGCGACCAGCGCGGCGCGGTGACGGAACCGTTTGACCAGCACGAGCAGGGCGAGGCCGGCGGCGAGCAGGGGCAGGTAGGTCGCCTTGCCGCCGGTCACGCCCGCGAGCAGCACGGCGAAGAGCACCCACTGCCGCCGCCCGCCCGCGCCCTGGAGCAGATCGGCGAGCACGAGCAGCACCGGGACGAACAGCAGCGCGCCGAAGGTCTGGGTCGGGCCCGTCCACGCGGTCTGGCGCAGGTAGGCGCCGTCGTCGAAGCCGCTGAAGGCGAGGTCGCGGTAGAAGGCGTTGAGCTGCCACTGGTACGGGTTGGGGGCGAGCACGAGCAGCGTCATGGCGCTCGCGGCGACGCCGGGCCACCAGCCGCCGATGACCCGGCGGGCGAGCAGCGCGACGAGCACCGGGAACGCCATGAGCATGGGCAGCATCGACAGGCGCAGCAGCAGCACGTTGGGCTCGATGCCGGTCACCCAGCTCGTCGCGGCCATCTCGGGGTAGACGAACCAGTGGTACAGCAGCGGCTCACCCTGAATCCACGGGATCGTCATCGGCATGTGGTGCTTGGCCTCGCCCACCAGCGCGAGGTGGAACGGGCTGTCGGTGTCGGGCGAGGCGTTGGCGGGGTAGCTCAGGCCGTACACCCGGAAGAACTTGACGCTCCAGACCAGCGTGATCCCCGAGAGCGCGGTCATCGCCCACACCCAGAGGGCGGGCGGGCGCTCGGCGTGCGGGTCGCGGCGCAGGTGCCGCCGCAGGCCCGGCGCGGCGGCGAAGAGCGCGACGGTGCCGAGCGGGAAGACCAGCACCAGGAGCGGGGCCCCGATGAGCCGGGCGAGGACATAGCAGAAGACCTCGCCGATGTACCCCACGACAAGCCCCGCGGCCACGTCCCCGCCGAACCAGGACGGCCCGCCGCGCAGCAGCCGCCACCAGAGGGTTCCCGGGAGCGCGATGCCGAGCGCGACGTACAGCCCGAACAGCGCGGTGCTCAGGGGCGGGACGCGGTAGAACCACAGCACCGCGACCGCGGCCGCGAGCAGCAGGGCCGGACCCGCGAGCCGCCCGGAGAGCGCACCCTTGGGCGCCGCGCTCACGGGCTCAGCGGGCGCCCTCGTCAGCGTCTGCACAGCGGGGTTCAACGATCGTCCCGGTGAGGTGCGGCGCCCCTGTCCCCCGATCGTGTACGGCGATGTGCCCGTCACGCGCCGAGAACGCCACGGTCGCGGGCAGCAGGATCGGGCGCTTGAACTGGACCGACACCGTGTACCGCTCCGGCAGGCGGCCCTCGAGGGCGGCCAGGCACCGGGCCTTCGTCCACATCCCGTGCGCGATGGTGGAGCGGAAGCCCAACGCGCGGGCGAGGATTCGGCTCGTGTGGATCGGGTTGCGGTCCCCGGACGCGGCCGCGTAGTCGGTCCCCGTCCGCCTCGGCACGCGCCAGACCGCGGTGGGCCGCGGGGGTTCGGCCGACGGTGTTGACGATTTGTCGGACTTCTTCAAAATGCGCAGATACGTCGAGCGCCCGTGCCAGACGGGCTCGTCGGCGATCGAGGCGGTCGCGACCACGTCGAACTGCGTGCCGCGCTCGTGGGGGCGGAGGTCCTCGGCGCGTACCGACAAGGAGAACGCGTCCGAGGACGTCAGCGGGCGGAGGACCTCGATCGCGTTGGCCACGTGCACCACGCCGAGCACCGGGAACGGGAAGTCCGCGGCCGTCATGAGCGCGAGGGCGAGCGGGAACGCGAGCACGTGCGGGTAGGTCGCCGGCAGCTCGTCGCGCAGCCGGAACCCGCACACCCGGTCGTACTCCGCGAGGTGCGCGAGGTCGACGCGCACCTCGTCGAGGCGCAGCTCCCGCTCGGGAAGCCTGCTGCCGTTGGGCCGGCGCAGGGCGGCGGCTCGGTAGAGCGGGCCGAGCCGGGGCGGCGCCGCGAGGACGGTGGTCTCCATCAGGCCCCCAGGAGGCTCTGCCCGCACACCCGCACGACGTTGCCGTTGAGCCCGCCGGACGCCGGGTGGGCCAGCCAGGCGATCGTCTCGGCCACGTCGACCGGCAGCCCGCCCTGGGACATGCTGTTGAGCCGCCGGCCGCCCTCGCGCACGAACATCGGCATGGCCGCGGTCATCCTGGTCTCGATGAAGCCGGGCGCGACCGCGTTGATCGTGAGCCCGCGCTCGGCGACCGCGCCCACGCTGGCCTGCACCAGCCCGATCACGCCGGCCTTCGAGGTGGCGTAGTTGGTCTGGCCGCGGTTGCCGGCGATCCCCGAGACCGAGGACACCGAGACGATCCGGCCGTTGCCGCCGAGCAGGTTCTCGGCGAGCAGCACGTCGTTGATGCGCTCCTGGCCGGCGAGGTTCACGTCGATCACCGAGGCCCACTGCCCCTCGTCCATGCGCCCGAGGGTCTTGTCCCGGGTGATCCCGGCGTTGTGCACGAAGATGTCCGCGTGCACGTGCCGGGTGGCGATGAAGTCGGCGAGCCGGCGCGGGGCGTCCCCGGCGGTCAGGTCCAGCTGCAGCGCGGTGCCCTTCAGCTCGTTGGCGACCCGCGACAGCTCCTCGCCGGCCGCGGGCACGTCGAGGCAGACCACGTGCGCGCCCTCGCGGGTGAGCACCTCGGCGATGGCCGCGCCGATGCCGCGGGCGGCCCCGGTGACCACGGCGGTGCGGCCCACGAGCGGCTGGTCCCAGTCGTCGGGCACGTCCACGGTGGCGGGGCCGATGCGGATGACCTGGCCGGAGACGTACGCCGAGCGCCCCGACAGCAGGAAGCGCAGGGTGGACTCGGTCGCCTCCTCGGCGCCCGGCGCCACGTAGACGAGCTGGGCCGTCGACCCGCGGCCGATCTCCTTGCCGACCGAGCGCACGAACCCCTCGAGCGCCCGTTGCGCGGTGGCCTCCCGGGCGCTCGTGCACAGCTCGGGCGGGCTGCCCAGCACGATCACCCGGCCCGACGGGCGCAGCGAGCGGATCACCGGGTGGAAGAATTCGTAGAGCGCGCGCAGGCCGGCGCTGTCGGTGATGCCCGTGGCGTCGAAGATGAGCGCGGCGGGCCGCTCGCCGTCGCCGAGGACGGTCGGCAGCTTGTCGAGGATGTGCCGGGTCGGCTCGGCCAGGCGCCCGTCGCCCCCGAGGGTGACCGGCCCGAATCCCTCGCCGGCCCGGAACCGGCGAAGCGGCGGCGGATCCGGCAGGCCGAGGCGTCTGACCAGGAACCTCCCGGCGCCCGAGTGGGCGAAGGTCGCGTAGCGATCGGTCATTGCGTGCCTCCCCAGTCACAACTCCGCGCGCTAACCTACTCATGAGTAGGGTAGCGCCAGAATGCCCTGCCCCGTCGAGAAGGAGACTCCGATGGCCCCCTCGAATGCCCCCTCGGAACCCCCCGTCCGGGTCGCGGTCGTCGGCGGCAACCGCATCCCCTTCGCCCGCTCGGGCAGCGCCTACGCCACTGCATCAAACCAGGACATGCTGACCGCCGCCATAGACGGGCTCGTGGCCCGCTTCGGCCTCGCGGGTGAGCGGCTGGGCGAGGTCGCGGCCGGTGCGGTGCTCAAGCACAGCCGCGATTTCAATCTGACACGGGAATCGGTGCTCGGCTCGCGGCTCGACCCGCGGACCCCGGCGTACGACGTGCAGCAGGCCTGCGGCACCGGGCTCGAGGCGGCGATCCTGGTCGCCAACAAAATCGCCCTCGGCCAGATCGAGGTGGGCATCGCCGGCGGCGTCGACACCACCTCGGACGCGCCGCTCGGCGTCAACGAGGACGCCCGGCGGATCATGATGGAGCTCAACCGGTCCCGCTCGCTCGGCGCCCGGCTGCGCGCGGTGAGCCGGTTCCGCCCGGCGCAGCTCAAACCGGACATCCCGCGCAACGCCGAGGCGCGCACCGGGCTGTCGATGGGCGAGCACGCGGCGCTGACCGCGGCCGAGTTCGGCATCGGCCGCGAGGAGCAGGACGAGCTGGCGCTGGCCTCGCACCAGCGGCTCGCCGCCGCCTACGAGCGCGGGTTCTTCGACGACCTCGTCACGCCCTACCTCGGCCTCGCCCGCGACCAGAACCTGCGCCCGGACACGTCGCCGGCGAAGCTGGCCGGGCTCAAGCCGGTCTACGGGCGCGGCCCCACCGCGACCATGACGGCCGGCAACTCCACCCCGCTCACCGACGGCGCCGCCGTGGTACTGCTGGCCTCGGAGGCTTGGGCGAAGGCGCGCAAACTGCCGGTGCTGGCGTACTTCGAGGCCACCGAGACGGCCGCCGTGGACTTCGTGAGCGGGCAGGACGGGCTGCTCATGGCCCCGGCGTACGCGGTGCCCCGGCTCCTGGCCCGCTCCGGCCTGAAGCTGCGGGACTTCGACTACTACGAGATCCACGAGGCCTTCGCCTCGCAGGTGCTGGCCACCCTCAAGGCCTGGGAGGACCCGCGCTTCTGCGAGGAGCGCCTCGGCCTCGACGAGCCGCTGGGCGCGATCGACCGCGCGAAGCTCAACGTGAACGGCTCGTCCCTGGCCGCCGGGCACCCCTTCGCCGCGACCGGCGGCCGGCTCGTGGCCACCCTCGCGAAACTGCTCGCCGAACGGGGCTCCGGACGCGGCCTGATCTCCATCTGCGCGGCGGGCGGCCAGGGGGTCACGGCCATCTTGACGCGCTGAAAGTGCGCCGGGCCCATAGCATCGACGGCATGACCGTCCAGCCGACGATGCTGCGCCCGGCCACCCCCCGACCCGCCTGGCAGGTGGTCGTCGGCCTCGTACTGGTGCTCCCGGCGCTGGTGCTGCTCATCACCTCCTACGTCGAGCCCGTGTTCTGGACCTTCAAGAGCTCGTTCAACCGGCTCAGCGGCCTGCGCACGTTCTCCGGCGCCGCGACGGGCGAATCCGTCGGGTTCGACAACTACCGCAAGGCGTTCGAGAACGGGCTGGGCGGCGCGATCGGCACCACGCTGCTGCTCGCGCTCCTGCCGCTGCTCGCCGTGGTCGTGGTCGCCCCGGCCGTGGCCTGGGCCGCCGAGACCACCGGTCGCACGGGCCGCTGGGTCGCCCGCGGCCTGCTGACCTTTCCGCTGGTCGCGTTCACGCCGTTCGGCATCGCGGTCGCGCACTTCGCCGACGGGCACTCCCAGCTCTCGGCCTTCTGGCTGGGCACCTTCGGCGTCGTCACGGCGGCCGCCGCCCTGCTCTACCTGGCCGCCTTCCGCAGCGGCCGCAGCCCGTGGCCCGGGGTGGTCCTCGGCGGGCTGCTGGCCGTGCTGACCGTCATCGGCCTGGCCCTGCAGGAGTTCGCGTTCGCGCAGGTCTTCCAGGAGGCCACGCCGGTGCTGCAGATGACGCGGTACGGCTTCGTCAACTTCAACTTCGGCGTCGCCACCGCGATCTCGTCGGTCCTGCTGGTGCCCCTGATGCTGCTCGGCGCCGCCGCGACCGTCCTGATCATCGTGACCAACCTGCGCTTCCAAGTCACCAGCGCAGTCACCGGCGTCGTCCGCGAGGGGCGCGCCTGGGGCCGGGGCCCGCTGGGCGGCCTGCTGCTCATCGTGCTCGTCGTCACCCTGATCGGGATCTGGCCCTGGCTGAGCCGCATCACCGACGACAACGACAAGCTCCCGGCGACCTTCGCCAACACGTGGCTGCCGCCCCTGATCTCCACGCTCATCGGGGTGACCGTGGCCGGGCTGGCCGCGTTCGGCATCAGCGGCCTGCGCCCCCTCGGCCGCTACAGCGAGCTGCTCCTGCTCCCGTTCGGCCTGTTCCTGTTCGTCGGGGTCGGGCCGCTCGTGCTGCGCGAGTACGCCGCGGGGGCGACCGCCGGCCGGCTCAACACGTTCCTCGCCCTCGTCCCGCCGTCGCGGGTGACCATCCCGGCGCTCATCCTGCTGGCGATGCTGTTCCGCGGCCAGGCGCTGCGGCGCGAGGTGCTGCACCAGGAGGGGCGGCCGGCCTCCTGGTGGTCGGTGATCTGGCCCGGGCTGCCGATGCTCGGGATCGCCTACCTGGCCACCTGGTTCGTGCAGGCGCAGGACGCGCTGTGGCCCTTCGTCAACGGCACCAACACCCATCCGACCGGGACCTACGCGGTGATGATCACGATGCAGCAGTACGGCCGCCACCTGGACGAGCTACCGCTGGCCCGGCTCCTGCCGCTGCCCATGTTGCTGCTGTTCCTGGTGCTCGGGATCGCGGCCCAGCTGCTGTACGCCGACCGTGTCGCCCTGCACTACGGCCAGCCCGAGCGTGATCACCCGCCCCGGACGTAGTCACAATGGAGGCGTGAACAAAGCGCGGATTCCCGATGTGCTCGCCGCCCGTTACGCCTCGCCCGAGCTGGTCGAGGTGTGGTCGCCCGAGGAGAAGGTCCGGCTCGAGCGCCGGCTCTGGCTCGCCGTGCTCAAGGGCCAGCGCGACCTCGGCGTGGCGGTGCCGGACGGGGTCGTCGAGGCCTACGAGCGGGTCCTCGACGACGTCGACCTGGTCTCGATCGCCGAGCGCGAGCGGGTCACCCGGCACGACGTGAAGGCCCGCATCGAGGAGTTCTCCGAGCTGGCCGGGCACGAGCACATCCACAAGGGGATGACCTCCCGCGACCTCACCGAGAACGTCGAGCAGCTGCAGATCCGGATCTCCCTCGAGCTGGTCCGGGACCGGATGGTGGCGACGCTGGCCCGGCTCGCGGCGCGGGCGAAGCAGTACGACGAGCTGGTCATGGTCGGCCGCTCGCACAACGTGCCCGCGCAGGCCACGACGCTCGGCAAGCGCTTCGCCTCCGCGGCCGAGGAGCTGCTCATCGCGTACCGCCGCCTGGACGAGCTGATCGAGCGCTATCCGCTGCGCGGCATCAAGGGCCCGGTCGGCACCGCGGCCGACCAGCTCGACCTCTTCGGGGGCGACGCGGGGAAGGTCGCCGAGCTGGAGCGCAAGGTGGCCGAGCACCTCGGCTTCCGCAGCGTGCTGACCAGCGTCGGCCAGGTGTACCCGCGCTCGCTGGACTTCGACGTGGTGTCCGCGCTGGCCCAGGCCGTCGCCGGCCCGTCGAGCCTGGCCACCACGATCCGCCTGATGGCCGGCTACGAGCTGGTCACCGAGGGCTTCAAGGCGGGCCAGGTCGGCTCGTCGGCGATGCCGCACAAGATGAACACGCGCTCCTGCGAGCGGGTCAACGGGCTCGCCGTGATCGTGCGCGGCTACCTGTCGATGGTCGGCGAGCTGGCCGGCGACCAGTGGAACGAGGGCGACGTGTCGTGCTCGGTCGTGCGGCGGGTGGCGTTGCCTGACGCGTTCTTCGCGGTCGACGGGTTGTTTGCGACGTTTTTGACGGTACTGGACGAGTTCGGCGCATATCCGGCGGTCGTGGCGCGGGAGCTGGATCGGTACCTGCCCTTCCTGGCCACCACCCGGGTCCTCGTCGCGGCCGTCGGGCGCGGCGTCGGCCGTGAGGATGCTCACGAAGCCATCAAGGAGCACGCCGTCGCCGTGGCGCTCGCCATGCGCGAAAAGGGCATCCAGGACAACGACCTCCTTACCCGGCTGGCCGGCGACGAGCGGCTGCGGCTGTCCACGGGCGACGTGCAGGCCCTCGTGGCCGACCCGTCAGCGTTCGTCGGAGCGGCATCGGCCCAGGTGGCGGCCATCGTCGAGCAGGTCTCGGCGGTCGTGGCGGCCCACCCTTCGGCGGGTGCTTACGTGCCACCTCCCATCCTCTGAGCGTCGATCTTGGGCTTCTCGGCGGATCGGTAAGATGCGAGTCGGGCGATGTTCTCTAGGGCTTCGCCGCGTGGTCGTCCGAACCGTGTGACACGGGCGGTGATCTGCGGCGGAGCCCCGCCCGGTAGGCTCGTGTCGCTCGCCCTCGAGCGCCCGACTCAACGTCAGGAGTGCCCCGTGGCCCGCGTCGTGGTGGACGTCATGCTCAAACCGGAGATCCTCGACCCGCAGGGTCAGGCCGTCGCGAACGCGCTTCCGCGTCTCGGCGTGGACGATGTCGCCTCCGTGCGCATCGGCAAGCGGATCGAGATCGAGTTCGCGGGCTCCGCGGACCTCGACCGCGCCCGTGAGATCGCCGACAAGCTGCTCGCCAACCCCGTGATCGAGGACTTCACCCTGCGGGTCGAGGAGCAGCCGGAGCCGGCGGAGGTCGAGGAGCAGTGACCGCCCGCATTGGGGTCGTCACGTTCCCCGGTTCGCTCGACGACCGCGACGCCGCCCGTGCCGTGCACCTCGCCGGGGCCGCGGCCATCCCGCTGTGGCACGCCGACGGCGACCTCTACGGGGTGGACGCCGTCATCCTGCCAGGCGGCTTCTCCTACGGGGACTACCTGCGCGCCGGCGCCATCGCCCGGTTCTCCGCGGTCATGGACTCGATCGTGAAGGCGGCCGGCGAAGGGCTGCCCGTGCTCGGCATCTGCAACGGCTTCCAGGTGCTCTGCGAGGCCCACCTGCTGCCGGGCGCGCTCACGCGCAACCAGCACCTGCACTTCCGCAACCGCGACCAGGGCCTGCGGATCGAGAACAACACGACCGCGTGGACGGTCGGCTTCCAGCCGCGCCAGGAGATCGTCATCCCGGTCAAGAACGGCGAGGGCTGCTACATGGCCGATTCGCGGACCCTGGACGAGCTCGAGGCGGAGGGGCGGGTCGTCGCGCGGTACATCCGCGGAAACCCCAACGGTTCGCTGCACGACATCGCGGCGATCAGCAACGCAGCCGGCAACGTCGTCGGGATCATGCCCCACCCGGAGCACGCGGTGGAGGTGCTGACCGGTCCCTCGATCGACGGGCTGGGCATCTTCACGTCCGTGCTCGCTCACCTTGGAGCCCGTGTATGACCGCGGAAACGTTCGACACCGTCGATGAGGCCGCCAAGACTCCGGACGACGAGCAGCCTTACGAGGAGCTGGGTCTGCGGGAGGACGAGTACCAGCGCATCCGCTCGATCCTGAGCCGCCGCCCGACCACGTCGGAGCTGGCGATGTACTCGATCATGTGGAGTGAGCACTGCTCGTACAAGAGCAGCAAGGTCCACCTGCGCCAGTTCAGCGAGAAGGCCCCCAAGTCCGACCTGATGCTCGCGGGCATCGGCGAGAACGCGGGCGTGATCCGCATCTCCGACGAGATCGCGGTCACCTTCAAGGTCGAGTCGCACAACCACCCGAGCTTCGTCGAGCCGTATCAGGGCGCGGCCACGGGCGTGGGCGGCATCGTCCGCGACATCCTCGCCATGGGCGCCCGGCCGGTCGCGGTGATGGACCCGCTGCGCTTCGGCGCCGCCGACCACGAGGACACCAAGCGCGTCCTGCCCGGGATCGTCGCCGGCGTCGGGGGCTACGGCAACTGCCTCGGCCTGCCGAACATCGGCGGCGAGGTCGTCTTCGACCCGTGCTACCAGGGCAACCCGCTGGTCAACGCGCTCTGCGTGGGCGTGCTGCCGGTCAACCGCCTGCAGAACAAGGAGGCGCACGGCCCCGGCAACATCGTCGTGCTCCTGGGCGCGAAGACCGGGCGCGACGGCATCGGCGGCGTGTCGGTGCTGGCCAGCGCGACCTTCAACGCCGACGGCCCGGCCCGCCGCCCCTCGGTGCAGGTCGGCGACCCGTTCATCGAGAAGCTGCTCATCGAGAGCTGCCTGGAGCTGTACGAGCGCGACCTGATCGTCGGCGTCCAGGACCTCGGCGGCGCGGGTCTGACCTGCGCCCTGACCGAGACCAGCGCCTCCGCCGGCACCGGCATGGACATCAACCTGGACACGGTGCCGCTGCGCGAGGCCTCGATGGACCCGCAGGAGGTGCTGGCCAGCGAGTCGCAGGAGCGCATGCTGCTCATCGTCGACCCGGCCAAGCTCGAGGAGGTGCTGCGCGTCGCCGAGCGCTGGGGCGTCATCGCCACCGCGATCGGGACCGTCACCGAAACCGGCCGGCTGGTCATCACCTGGAAGGGTGAGACCGTCGTCGACGTGCCGCCGGGGTCGCTGGTCGACGACGGCCCGGTGTACGCCCGGCCGATGCGCGAGCCCGCGGACCTCATCCTGCTGCAGGCCGACCGCGCCGAGACGCTGCCCCGCCCGCGCACCGGCGTCGAGCTGCGGGAGACCCTCCTGCGGCTGGCCGCCAGCCCCAACCTGTGCGACAAGAGCTGGGTGACGGAGCAGTACGACCGGTACGTGCAGGGCAACACGATCCTCGCCCAGCCCGAGAACGCCGGCGTGATCCGCATCGACGAGCAGAGCGGCCTCGGCGTCGCCCTGTCGGTGGACGGCAACGCGCGCTTCGCCCGCCTCGACCCCTACAACGGGGCCAAGCTGGCGCTCGCCGAGGCCTACCGCAACGTGGCCGCGTCCGGCGCCACCCCGCTCGCCGTGACCAACTGCCTCAACTTCGGCTCGCCGGAGGACCCGCAGGTCATGTGGCAGTTCGCCGAGGCCGTCCGCGGCCTGGCCGACGGCTGCGCGGAGCTGGGCATCCCGGTCACCGGCGGCAACGTCTCCTTCTACAATTCCACCGGCACGCAGGCCATCCACCCGACCCCGGTCGTGGGCGTCCTGGGCATCATGGGCAACGTCGGCAGCCGCGTCCCGATGGGCTTCGGCGGCGACAGCGACCTGATCGTGCTGCTGGGCGAGACCACGGAGGAGCTCTCGGGCTCCGAGTGGGCCTGGGTGACCCACCAGCACCTGGGCGGCCTGCCCCCGCGCGTGAACCTGACCCGGGAGCGCATCCTGGCCTCGGTCCTGACCGAGGCGGGCGAGCGCGGCCACCTGTCCAGCGCGCACGACCTCTCGGACGGCGGCCTGGCCCAGGCTCTGGTCGAGGCCACCCTGCGCTACGACTGCGGCGCGAACATCAACCTGCCGGAGGGCCTGAACCCGTTCGTCGCCCTCTTCTCCGAGTCGACGGCCCGGGCCCTGGTGTCCGTCCCGCGCGGCCACGAGAAGGCGTTCACCGCCCTGTGCGCCCAGCACGGCCTCCCGGCCACGGTGATCGGCTCGGTCGACGGCCGCAGCCGCACGCTGGACATCCGCGGCCAGTTCACGATCGCCCTGGACGAGCTGCGGTCCGCCTGGATGGGCACCCTGCCGGCCCTGTTCGGCGAGGTGTCGACGGAGGCCCCGGCCTACCGCGCCCCTTCGCCGGAGTTCGACAGCGTCTTCGAGAACGTCGAGGCCCCCGAGGTGCCGCACGCCCCGCTAGACACCGACGAGACCTGACCTCGAATGGCTGAGGGCGTCTACAGCCAGCCCGGCTCGGGCGCCCGTTTCGACTGGGGCCCAGCGGGCGCGGCCGAACTGGCCCGCGTCTGCTCGGTCCTGGTGGTGGTGGACGTGCTGTCCTTCTCGACCGCGGTGGACGTCGCGGTGAGTCGGGGCATCCGCGTCCACCCGTTCCCCTGGAGCGACCAGGCCCACGCGTACGCGACCCGCTTGGGCGCGGCCGTGGCGGTCGGCCGCCGGCAGACCACCGCCGAGCACCCCTGGAGCCTGTCCCCGGCCGCCCTGCAGTCGGCCCCGCTGGTCGACCAGCTGGTCCTGCCCTCCCCGAACGGCGCCACGATCTGCTCGGCCGCGGCATCGACGGGCGTCCCGGTGGTGGCCGCGTGCCTGCGCAACGCCCCGGCGGTGGCCCGCTGGCTGCACGCCCACGGCCACGGCACCCCGACGAGCGCGGTGGGGGTGATCGCGGCGGGCGAGCTCTGGCCGGACGGCACCCTCCGCCCATGCGTCGAAGACCTCCTCGGCGCGGCCGCGGTGCTGGACGGACTCTCGATGCTGGGCTCACCGTTGTCGGTGGAGGCCGCGGTCTCGCTGGCCGCCTTGGCCGCGGTGCGCAACGTGGGGGCGGCGGTGCGGCGGTGCGTGAGCGGGCAGGAGCTGATCCAGCGGGGCTTCTCGGAGGACGTGCGCCTGGCCGCCCAGTCGGGCGCCTCCCACACGGTGCCGATCATGACCGACGGGGAGTCGTTCGCCTCGGCCGCCTAGCCGCCGTCGCGGTAGAGCGATTGGTGAAGATCGCATCCGCAGTGTTCGGGACCGCTGCTTCCAGGTGAGGCGCGTCGCGGCACAACGGGGCCGAAAGGCCTGTGAAGCGTCGAACCTTTGAAGCCATGGAGACGCGGAGTCCTCACCGGCTTTCAACACTTGCGCACGCAGCGCGTCTGAGCTGCCCTGATAGCCATCACGGGAGCATCGATGACACTCCTCAGGCACAGATGTTGTCCCCCGCACAGTCGCCATTCTCAGCTGCTCGACCTAAACGGCCCAGGTACAGCATGTTCGGCGGCCACCCCGCCGCCGGGCAGACGGTGTGAATCTCACCGGTCATATGGCCATCGGGGTATTACCGGTAATACGGTGCTCCCGTCAGCGAGTTGCAGTGGCGGATGCCGCAGCCGGATGAAGTCCGCAGGCGACCTTGAGGGATGGGCTGACCGTGGCCGACGTCGCCGAGGCCCTACCGCGACGAGCGGCTGCAGCTCCGGGCGCACAGCGACCTCTTGCTGCTCGTGGTGGCCGAGACGGACGCCCTTGTGCTCGTTCGGGTGTTGCTGGTGCGCAACGACGACTCGTTCGTCTGGCGGGTGCACAACGCGCGCCTGGCCAGCGCTGCCGATGGTGAGCAGTGGAAGCAGAGGGGAGATCAGCGATGACCGGGACGCCGGATTTCGAGCGGATGAGCAGGGACGAGATCGCAAACTGGCTGCTGGAGGCCGACGACATCACTCCGTGGCGCGAGTGGGCGAAGCCGTCGAGCCTGTCCGGGCCTTTCGTCCAGGTCGACCCGGCCGGCGAGGCTGTGGAGCGGGTCGTGACGGTGAAGATGTCCAGCGACATGGTCGCGCGGCTGGACAGCGCCGCCGGCCGCGATCGAGCCGGCCGATCCGGCATCATCCGGGCCGCAGTCGAGGAGTACCTGGAACGGCACCAGGGGGAAGCCGCATAAGCCAAGCGATTGCACTAGCCGCCGGCGAGGGGCATTAGGGCTACTCGCAGCCGTCGTCGAACTCGCTGAGCCGGTCCGGGGGCACCATCCGCAGGTCGCCGACGTCGAGCCCGTGGGCGTGCAGGAGTCGCTGCAAGCCGGCGAGGGTCACGAAGGACCGGGCGCCCAGCGGGGAGACCGCCTCGAACCAGGTGCGGCGGCCGCTGTCGTCGAAGTCGCCGACGGTCTCCTCGACCCGCCAGCCGTTCGCGTGGAGCACGACACCCATGCAGCCATGATCGCTCGGCGTTTTCCCTGGTCAAGGGGGCTGCCGGAACTACAGTGGTGGCATTTGAGCCGGTGGCGGCTCAGCCCTCGCTCTTGAGGAAGTGTTCGCGGACCACGTATGTCGGGCGGCCCATGCCGTGGGCGTGTACGCGCCCGAGGTACTCCCCCAGCACCCCGATCCCGATCATCTGCGCCGACGAGAAGATCGTGATCAGTGAGGCGAGCGTCGTGAACCCGGCTACCTTGGTGTCGCCGGTGAAGTAGAGCCACACCAGGCGCAGGGTGAGCAGCACCCCGCAGACGCCGATGAGGAAGCCCAGGTACGTCACGAGCCGCAGCGGCTTCGTGGAGTAGCCGAGGATCATGTTGATCGCGTGCTTCATGAGCGACCGGAACGTGAAGCCCGACCGCCCCTCGGTGCGCTGGTCCATGCGTACGACGACCGAACCGACTCGGGTGGTGGTCCAGGACAGCACGATGTCCACGGACACGTGCGGGCCGCTCACCTGGTCGAAGCCGGAGCGCAGGAAGGTGCGGAAGATGCGCAGCGCGCCGAGGACGTCCGCGTTCGGGATGCCCATGGTGCGGCCCATCACCAGGTTCTTGGCGCCCCACGAGCTCAGGTTGCGCAGCAGGCCGTGCTCCTCGGCCTCGGAGACGGCGTAGACCACGTCCAGGTCGTCGGTGAGCGCGGCGACGAGCTTGGGCAGTTCCTCCGGCGGGTGCTGCAGGTCGTCGTCCATGGTGATGATCCGCTCGCAGGACGCGGCCCGGATGCCGGCGATGAGCGCGTTGTGCTGGCCGTAGTTGCGGGCCATCCGGATCGCCTGCACGTGGGGGTGCTCGGCGGCCAGGTCGCGGGCGACGTCCCAGGTGGCGTCGGTGCTGTCGACCACGAGGACGATCTCGTGCACCGGGTCGATCGCCGGCAGGACCGCGCCCAGCCGCTGGACCAGCCGCGGCAGGATGCTCGCCGAGCGGTAGCAGGGGACGACGACGGAGACTGACACGCGAAGCTCCAAAAATTACGCGACCGTGATGATGCGGGTGAACTCGTGCAGCAGGTCGAGGCCGTCCCAGACGCCGGCGAAGGTCAGCGCCTGCCCGAACGGCACGATCCGGTCCAGGCCGCGCCCGGCCACGAGGGTGACGAAGTCGTCGAGCTCGGCGAGCGTGAAGCCGAAGTGCGCGAGGGTCTGGTCCTTGCGCCGGATCGCCGGGGCGAGCTCGGCGAGCGAGCCGACGGTGACGTGGCAGACGGTGCCGGCGCCGAGCCAGCCGCGCTGCAGCTCCTCGAGGCCGGCCAGCTCCACCTCGGCCAGCGCGTTGCCGGCGAACGTGACCCGGGTCGCGGCGCCCTCGGCGGCCAGCCCGTAGGTGGCCACGTACTTCTCCACCGCCATGGCCGGGTCGACCGTCCAGCCGCGCAGCGAGATCTCCTCGGCCAGCAGGCCCGTGAACTCGGCGCGGGCGTGTTCGGCGTCCGCCGGGTCGCCCACCCAGCACAGGTCCCGCGGCGAGGAGCACGCGGCCTGGTCGAACCAGTAGAGGTCGTTGGCGAAGCCGGCGACCGCCGCGCGCCGCTGCCGCGCCGGGGCCGAGCGCCAGCCGGCGACCGAGATCGCCGCGAACGAGCTGCGGTCCGGGAAGGCCAGCTCGCGCGCCAGCGGGCGGATCGGGTGGCGGCGCAGCGCGGTCACCGAGGCGTCCCCGCCCCAGAGCACCCGCAGGTCACACGCCGCGCTGAGGGCCGCGGTCAGCGTGTCGTCGCGGTCGTACGTCACCATCCGCTGCGTCCGCGCCACGGCCGGATCGGCCTCGGCGAGCACGTCGTTGAGCGCCTCCAGCACCGCGTCGGCCGCGCCGGCGGAGCGGGAGGAGATGCGCACCACGTTGTGGTTGCCGGCCAGCGCCGAGAGCGCCCAGCTGTACACGAAGATCGTGTCCACGTTCGCCGGCGGGAAGTGCAGCACGAGGCCGCGGGGGGCCCGGCGCTGACCGGCCACGCCGTCGCCGAGGCGGGCCACCGCCCGCGCCAGCTCGCCCTTGCGCAGGAAGAAGCCGAGCGAGCCCAGCTCCGGGTGGCGTCGCGCCACGTCGGGGCGCAGCAGGCGGCGGGAGAACGCGACCAGGAAGTCGCGGATGCGCTCGTCGCCGACGACCAGGCGCCCGCCCGGCGGCTCGGCGTTGACCTCGGCCAGGAGGGTGTCCAGGCCGACACCGGCCGAAAAATGCGGAAATTTCATGATGAACTGGCTCAAACGACTGCCCCCGCGAACGTGTCGCTGCAGCCCCGCGCCTCGGCCCGCGGCAGGCGGCCCAGGATCGAGAACCGCTTCCCGGGCCAGGCCCCGTCGTCGACGCCGTGCACCACGCCGAGGTCCTCGGTGAGCAGGACGTGGCCGGGGTACGACTCCGGCAGCGTCGACAGCACCTCGACCAGCCCCGGGCGGCCGGGCGGCAGCGGCTCCCAGGTGTCGGGGTCGCGGATCACGACGTCGGCGAAGTCGGGGCAGTACAGCGAGTCGCCGTCGGGCCCCTCGAGGTAGACGACCCCGATCTGCTCCACCATCCCGTAGAAGTTGTGGATGCGCGTCAGGCCCGTGTCGGTGCGGAAGGCGCGGCGGAACTCGGCGTTGCCCACCCGGCGATCGGCGAGCTTCTTCCAGCCGCCCGAGTGCACGAGGATCCCGTTGGCCAGGTCCAGCCGGTGGTCTCGGGCGAGCTCGTAGAGGTACTGCCACACCATGAAGGTGAAGCCGAACACCAGGAACGGCTTGTCCCCGTGCGCGGCCAGGAAGCCGCGGACCGCCTCGGCGTCGGGGCGCCCGGCCTCGTCCAGGGCCCAGACGTGATCCCGGCCGAACGTGGCCATGCCCAGCACGCCCGCGCCCCGGGCGCTGAACGAGCGCCGGTCCTTGATCACCGACTTGGTGTCGACCACGAGCATCGGCAGCCGGCGCGGGCCCAGCACGGTCTGCAGGGTCTCGCCGAGCATCCTGGTCTGCGCGGCCGCGGCCGCCTTGTCGAGGTAGATCCGGCTCACGTCGCCGGTGGTCCCGCTGGAGGTGAGGACCTTGAACACCTCGTCGTCGGGGATGCTCTTGAGCGCGTGGGTCTTGAACAGCCGCACCGGCAGCCAGGGCAGCTCGGCGGTGTCGCGGTAGACGCGGCCGGTGGGGTGCCCGGTCGCGGCGAGGATGTTGGCGTACGCCGAGCCCCGCGCCCGGTGCCGCTCGGTCAGCTCGATGAGCCGCGGCAGCAGCCGCGCCTCCTTCTCCAGCTCCGGCAGCGTGAAGACGGTCATCGCAGACCCTCCAGCGCGCGGTAGTCGACCTTGCCGTTGCTCAGCAGCGGCAGCGCCTCGATCGCGCGCACGTCGAATCCGGTCCAGTGCAGCTTGAGCCGGTCGGCCAGGGTCCGGCGCAGGTGCGGCGGCTCCCCGTCGGTGACGAAGACGATCAGCTTGTCGTCGCCGGAGACGGCCGCGGCCGGCACGGGCAGCATCCGCTCGACGTCGTCGAGGTTGAGCCGCACCCCGAAGACCTTGCCGAAGCGCTTGCGGCGCCCGTCGATCCAGAGGTACCCGTCCGCGTCGAGCCGCCCCAGGTCACCGGTCACGAGCAGGCCGCCGTGGTCGTCGCCGCGCGCGAGGTCGGCCGCGGTCTCGGCGTAGCCGAGCATGACGTTGGGGCCGCGGTAGAGCACCTCGCCGCGCACGTCCGGCGCGGTGGTCTCGGTGCCGTCCTCGAGCCGGATGCTCAGCCGCCCGCCGGGGACCGCGGGGCCGACCGAGCCGAGCTTCTCGCCGAGCCGGCCGGCCGGCAGGGTGGTGAGGCGCGGGGCGGCCTCCGTCTGGCCGTACATGACGAACAGCCGCCCGCCGACCGACGTCATCCGCTCGTGGAAGTCGCGCACCAGCTCCGGACGCAGCCGGCCGCCGGCCTGGGTGAGCGTGCGCAGCGCCGGGTGCCGGGCGGGGTCGAAGCGCAGGCGGACCAGCATCTCGTACTGCGACGGCACCAACGCCAGCGAGGTCACCCCGAGGCGGTCGATCGCGGGCCAGAACCCGCGGCCGAGCAGCCCCTCGGGCTCGACGACCAGCGTGGCCCCGGCGGCCAGGTGGGTGTTGAGCACGGACATGCCGTAGCTGTAGTAGAACGGCAGCGCGCTGATCGCGACCTCGGCCCCGGTGATCCCGAGCGCCTCGATGATCGAGTCGGCGTTGGCCAGGACCGCGCGGCGGGACAGCCGCACCAGCTTCGGGTCGCCCGTGGAGCCGGACGTGGCCAGCAGCACCGCGAGGTCCGGGTGGGGCGCGGTCTCCGGCGGCGTCTCGCGCACCCAGCCGTCGGCGACGGCCTGGTACGACTTCGGCAGCTCCTCGGGAACGGGCCCGAGGACGGCGGCGGGCTCGAAGCGGTCGACGAACTCCAGCAGGGTCTCGTCCGGCAGCCCGGGGTCGAGCAGCGCGACGGGGCGCCCGGTCTCGAACGCGGTCACGTACCGGACCACGGCCTCCACCGTGGTCGGCATGCGCAGGAGCACGACGCCGGGCGGGACGCCGTCGAAGAGCCCCGGGCGCACCAGGTCCCGCACCACGTCCCCGGTCGCCGCGTCGATGATCCGCGCGTTCGGATGCCGCAGGGTCGTCATACGACCACCCCTCCGTCGACGCCGATGACCTGGCCGGTGACGAACCGGGCCTTCGGCGAGAGCAGGAACGCGACCACGTCGGCGACCTCCTCGGGCCGGCCCAGGCGGCGCAGCGAGGTCGCCGCGATCCGCTCGGCCCGCCCGGCCTCGTCCAGCGAGGCGAGCATGTCGGTCTCGACGAACCCGGGCGCGACCGCGTTGACCCGGATGCCCGCGGGCCCGAGCTCCTTGGCCGCGGCCCGCGCGAGCCCGGCGACGGCGGCCTTCGAGGCGCCGTAGACCGCCTGGCCCGCGGCGCCGGACGTGCCCATGACGGAGGCGAGGAGCACGACGGCGGGAGTCGTACCGCGCCGCAGCAGCTTCACCGCCGCCTGCAGCGTGTGCGCGGCGCCGGCCGCGTTCACGGCGAAGAGCCGGTCGACGGCCTCGGCGCCCATCATCCCGAGCAGCCCGGCCTCGTGCACGCCCGCGTTGACGACCAGCGCGTCGAGGCGGCGGTGGCGCTCGAAGACGGCGCGGACCATGTCGGCGACGTCCTCGGGGCGGCTCACGTCGCCGTGCACGAGCAGGTGCTCGCCCGGGATCGCCTCGGCCGCGGCCTTGGCCGAGCCCTCCTCGCGCCCGTGCAGCACGAGCTGGTAGCCCTCGGCGGCCAGGGCCGCGGCGATCGCCCGGCCGATCCCACGGGACGAGCCGGTGACCAGGGCGACCCGCGTGTGCTCAGCCGGCGAGCGCAACGTCGTGCTTCCCCAGGATCTCGACGGCCTTGTCGAAGGAGCTCAGGTCGATGACCTCGTCGGTGTCGATCATGACGTCGAAGGCGTCCTCGATCTCGGCGATCAGCGTCAGGTGCGCCAGCGAGTCCCACTGCTCGATGCCGCGGTACTCCAGCCGGTCGACGTCGAGGTCCTCCGGCAGGCCCAGCGCCGTGCGGAACGCGGCGCGGAGACGGTCGAGGTTGCTCATCGGCGGTCCTTCGGGGTCGGCGCATCCCTGAGGGTGGTGCGCGAGTTGTACGGATCGTCATGCGGTTCAACGACCCAGGAGGTCCCGAAGGTGCTGCGCGAGGCCCGCGAGTCCGACGTGGAGACGATCCGGAGCTGGCGAAACCACCCGAAGACCAGGGGTGCGAGCATCTACACGGCGTTCATCACGCCCGAGGGGCACGCGCAGTGGTGGGGCACCGTGTGCTCGGACCCGGCCCGGCGGGTGCTGATCTTCTCCTATCGGGGGCGGGACTGCGGCGTCGTGACCTTCAACGATCACGATCCGGCCGCCGGTACCGCCGAATGGGGCTTCTTCCTCGACGTCGACGGCCTCGAGGCGCGCGCCGAGCTGCTGCCGGCCTGGATGGAGCTGGAGAAGGCGGCGGTCGCCTACGCGTTCGGGGAGATGGACCTGCGCGCGTTCGGCGGCCGGACGCTCGCGTGGAACAAGCCGGTCATCGCGCTGCACAAGCGCTTCGGCTTCGTGGAGGTGCCGTCGCGGCGGTACACCACCGAGATCGACGGCACCGAGCAGCTCGTCGTGTGGACGGAGAAGTCGCGTACAACCTGAGCCTCCGCCGCACCCGTCTCAGGGAAGACGATTTCCCGGGAGGTAGCGGATGGACGACTACATCGAGTACGTCACGGCGCGGCTACCGGCGCTGCACCGCCTCGCCTACGTGCTCAGCGGCGACGTGCACCGCGCCGACGACCTGGTCCAGCAGACCATCACCACCCTCTACGTGAAGTGGTCGAAGGTCCGGCGGGCGGAGTATCTGGACCGGTACGTCCGCAGCATGCTCGTCAACACGTTCATCGACGAGCGTCGGCTCGCCTGGGCGCGGGTGCGGCTGTTCGCCGAACCGCCCGAGCGCATCGCACCGGAATCCGACCAGGACGAGCGGACGGCCGTGCGCCAGGCACTCGCCCGCGTGCCCCGCCGCCAGCAGGCGGTGCTGGTGCTGCGGTTCTTCTACGACCTGCCGGTCGCCGAGGTGGCCGAGATCCTCGGGGTGGCCGAGGGCACGGTCAAGAGCCAGACCGCCCACGGACTGGCGGCCCTGCGCCGGCTGCTCGGCGAGCAGACCGTCGCCGCCCTGACCAAGGAGCGCTGAGATGGTGGACCTGAACGAGCACAACGCCCGCGACCTGCTCCGGGCCGGCCTGTCCGCCGAGGTGCCCCGGCCGCCCCGCGTCGACGTCGCCGCCGCCGTGCGCGACGGCCGCCGCCGGCGCTCGGCCCGCCGCGCCGCGCTCGCGAGCGGGATCGCCGTCGCCGTCGCGGTGGTGGTCGCGGTGCCGGCCGCGCTGGCCCTGACCCGCGACGAGTCCGCGCCCCCCGGCCAGGATCCGCCGACGCCCGCGACCCCCTACCCGGTCAACCCGAACACCGGCACGCCGGGCCCGACGCCCGGCCGCTCGCTGGGCGGGCTGCCCGTCGCCAAGCCGCCGTCGAGCTGCGATGTCCACGAGCTGCCGGCCCCGTCGGCGGCCGGGGTCAAGACGCTGGTGACCGCGGCCTCGCCCGACGGCCGAGTGCACTTCGGCCAGGTGTATCTCGCGGACAACGCCAAGCAGGTGGTGCGCTGGCGCGCCGGCCGGCCCGCCATCGTGTCCGTCGAGGGCGACGAGCCGCAGGTCCGGGACGTCAACGGCTTCGGCGACGCGGTCGGCGACTCGACGGTCGACGGCAAGCCGGCCGCCTGGCTGCTGCGCGACGCCGACGACACGGTCGTATGGCTGCCCGGGGGCGAGAACGCGAGCGCCTCCGCCGTCAACGACCTCGGCGAGGTGGCCGGGGATCGGGGCGGCCACCCGATCGTGTGGCACGACATCGGCGCCCCGCCGGTCGAGCTGCCGCTGCCGGCCGGTGCGACCAGCGGCGAGGTGCGGGCCGTCGACGGCTCGGGCACCGTGTTCGGCTCGGTCACGGTCGGCGCGCAGCAGCGGGCCTACGCCTGGGCGAAGGACGGCACCGGGCGTCAGCTACCCCTGCCGCCGGGCACGCCGTCCTCCCCCAACGGCGGGACGCGGCCCGGCCCGAGCTCGCTCGTCTACGACGCCCGCGCCGGCTGGGCGACCGGCGTCGCGGGGCTCTACTCATCGGCCCCCAGGCCGGTCCGCTGGAACCTCAATACGAACACGGTGGAGGTGCTGACCGGCATCGACCGCGTCGTGGCGGTCAACGGCTCGGGCTTCATGATCGCGGCGACCGCCGACGGCCGGGCCGTGCTGCTGGCCGAGGACCAGCGCATCGTCCTGCCGGCGATCTTCAGCCCGACCAAGGACCGCGCGAACGACCCGCTGACCATCAGCGACGACGGGCTGACCATCGCCGGCCAGGCCTGGAAGACCGGCAGCATCTTCCAGGCCGTGGTCTGGACCTGCCACTAGGACAGATCGGGAATGCGGCCCGGCGCCAGCCGGTCCTCGGGGTCGAGGGCCAGCTTGAGCCGGGCCGCCGTGCCCGGCAAGGGCTCGGGGCCGTAGCTCTCCACCAGCTCGCGGAGGTCGAGCGGGGCCCGCAGCAGGGTGCAGCCGCCGCCCCCGCGGGCCAGCAGCACGGTGCGGGCGGCGGTCAGCATGCCGTCCAGCCGCTCCGGGGTGACGGTGTCGGGCAGCGCCACGTGCGCGACGCCCAGGCCCACCGACCCGCGCACGGGCACCGGGACGCCGGCCGCGTCCCGCAGCGCGTACACGACGGCGAAGAGCTCGCTCGAGCGCCCCCAGATCTTGAGGCCGACGTCCTCGGCCGCGAACGGGTAGCGGCCCCACCACGCGGGCGGGAGCGGCTCGACGCTCGCCCCGCCGCCGAGGAGCTTCGCGGCCGACTCGGCCCGGTGCGCGACGAACGCCTCGTCGCCCTCGAAGAGCGCGGCGAGCTCGGCCGGGCGGACCCCGGCGCCGCCGGGCAGGTCGGCCTCGATCGCGGCCGGCTCCAGCGGCGAGGCGGCCAGGCCCTCGGTGAGCTGCTGGACCTCCCGTGGAGTCGACACCGGGCGAACGACCCAGGCGCGGGCGGCCGGGATCGGCTCCAGCCGCACGGTCGCCTCGGTGATCACGCCGAGGGTGCCGTAGGAGCCGCAGACGTACGGCGTCAGATCCCGCCCGTCGACCGAGCGTTCGAGGCTGCCCTCGTCGAGCGCGACCCGCACGCCGGACACGAGATCGCGCGGGGCGCCGAAGCGGTGCCGCAGCGGCCCGGCCTCGTTGGTGGCCAGCACCCCGCCGAGGGTCGCGCCCGGGGAGCCGACGTCGAGCGGCAGGCGGCGCCCCTCCTTGAGCAGGATCGCGCGCAGCGCCCGCAGCGGCGTCCCGGCCGCGACGGTCGCGGCGGTCCGGTCGGGCGCGAGGTCCAGCACGCCGGTCAGGCGCCCGACGTCGAGCAGCACGTCGGCGTGGCTCGGCGGGGCGCCCCAGTCGAGCTTCGATCCCGCGCCGGACGCGACGACGGACAGGCCCTCGGTCGCCGTGAAGCGCAGCACCGCCGCCACCCCGGCGGCGTCCCCGGGCTCGGCCACCCAGCCGACGGGCACGCCGTCGATGGTGTCGCCCGGCCCCGCCTCCCACGCGTGGTCCGGCCCACAGGCCTCGGCCAACGCCTCGATCACCGTCACCGCAAACTCCCGCTTCCCTGGTGTCACCCGCCGTGGACGTGGGGAAGATCGGTCGCTGGGATTCGCGGTAGCCCGGAGAAGAACATGATCCAGGCATTCCCAATGACACGCTCGACTACATCCGGACGCCGATGGGATGCACATGGTGCACCAACCGACACCGAACATACGTTCGAAAGCGTATGGGGTCGCTACGACAGCCGCAAGACCTGCTTGAGGAAGGCCGCCCGATCGGTGGCGGCCGCGGCGAACCCGGCCAGGTCATGACCGGTGTCGTAGTCCTTGCGCTGCTTGGCGCCGGCGACCGCGGCGGCGAGCTCGGCCCGCTCGGCCTCGGGCACGACGGTGTCCTGGGTGCCGAACTGCAGCAGGACGGAGCGCTTGCCCCCGGCGGCGACGTAGGGGCCGGCGTCGAAGCGGGCCAGGGAGTCGAGGTAGGCGTGCCAGTCGGCCGGCACCTTCTGCTTCACCATCCAGCGGGAGAAGCGGCCGGTCCCGCTGGCGAGCACGGCGCCGTTGATGCGGGACTCCAGGCCGAGCAGCACCGCGCCGAGGGCGGCGCCCGAGTGGTGCCCGGCGTAGCCGACCCGCGAGCCGTCGCAGTCGCTGCGCCGGATGAGCAGGTCGAAGGCGCGGCGCTGGGCGACCACGGCGGCGGCGACCATCTTCGCGTCGGTGGCCGGGTCGCCGGTCGGCTTGATCGGCAGGCTGGTGATCATGACCAGCGCCTTCATCTTGGCGATGGCGGTGGCCTCGGCCAGGAGCTTGTCCCGGTCCCCGTCGGGGCCGGTGCCGAAGACGATGGCGGGCATCCGCAGGGTGTCGCCGGGGATGTCGGCGCTCACGACGTACGCGGGGATCTCGTCGTTGCCGCGCGTGTCGGAGTACGTGATGTCCTCGAGGATGACCCCGTCGCCGGAGCGCCTGTCGGTGAGCTGCGCGTTGAGCGTCGAGCCCTTGTCATAGTTGTAGAGCTTCTTGAGCTCCGCGATCGCCACCGCGGGTGGGACGTACCCCGAGGGATCGAACGTCGACGCGGCCTGGGACGCGGCGCTCGGCGAGGCGGAACCGCCTGCCGGGGACCCGCTCCCCGTCCCCGGTGTCGACGACGAACCCTCGGAGCACGCTTGGACCAGCATTGCTGCCAGTCCGGTCACCCCGATGTGCAACACCCCACGACGCCGCACCGTCAACCCTCCGTGGTCTCGCCCGAACTACGAGACCTTGACGGTACCGGCGTCGCTCTCTCCTGATGGACAGACCGCCCAACGACGCGCTCGGTTGCATATCCGCGCGCGGGTTTTGCCGGGGCCAGGGGGTAACGTTTGGCCGTGTGACGACGACCGAGCAGCCGCCCGCCGCGAA
Organism: Dactylosporangium thailandense; assembly: GCF_059739745.1. NCBI lineage: Bacteria > Bacillati > Actinomycetota > Actinomycetes > Micromonosporales > Micromonosporaceae > Dactylosporangium > Dactylosporangium thailandense. The sequence continues at coordinate 10,197,157 of NZ_AP029195.1, read as the reverse complement.
GCGGGTCCCGCACGAGCGGGTCCACCACGGCGACACCGTGGTCGACGAGTATTTCTGGCTCCAGAACCGCGACGACCCCGACACGGTCGCCTACCTGGAGGCCGAGAACGCGTTCACCACCGCGGCGACGGCCCATCTCGAGCCGCTGCGCGAGACGCTGTTCAACGAGATCAAGTCGCGTACCAAGGAGACCGACCTCTCGGTGCCGACCCGCAAGGGCGGGTACTGGTACTACACCCGCACCGAGGAGGGCAAGCAGTACGGCATCCACTGCCGGGTGCCCGCGGCGGAGGGTCGCGACGCGCCGCCCGAGATCGGCGACGGCACCCCGCTGCCCGGCGAGGAGGTGCTCCTCGACGGCAACGCGCTCGCGGGCGACTCCGAATACTTCGCCCTCGGCACGTTCGACCTGAGCGTGGACGGGCAGCTGCTGGCGTACAGCACCGACTTCTCCGGCGACGAGCGCTTCACGCTGCGGGTGAAGGACCTGCGCACGCGCGAGGACCGGCCGGACGTCATCGAGAACGCGTTCTACGGCTCGGCGTGGTCCGCCGACGGCTCGACGCTGTTCTACCTGACCGTCGACGAGGCCTGGCGCCCCAACCGCGTGTGGCGCCACGCGATGGGCACGACCGGCGAGGACGCGATCGTCTTCGAGGAGCCCGACGAGCGCTTCTGGGTCGGCATCGAGCTCACGCGTTCGGAGCGGTTCCTGCTCATCGACATCAACAGCAAGGTCACCAGCGAGGTGCTGGTGATCCCGGCCGACGCGCCGCTGACCCCGCCGCGCTCGATCGCGCCCCGGCGGCAGGGCGTGGAGTACTCGGTCGAGCACCACGGCCACCGCTTCCTGATCCTGCACAACGACGGCGCCGAGGACTTCGCGCTCGCCTACACCTCGGTGGACAACCCGGGCGACTGGACCACGCTCATCGAGCACGAGCCCGGCACCCGGCTGCTGCAGGTCGACGCGTTCTCCGGGCACCTGGTGGTCTCGCTGCGCCGCGACGGGCTGACCGGCATCCGGGTGGTGCCGCTGCAGGGGGCCGCGCACTACGACATCGCCTTCCCCGAGCCGCTGTACTCGGTCGGCCCGGAGGCGAACCTGGAGTACGACACCACCTCGTTTCGCCTGCACTACGTGTCGATGGTGACCCCGGACTCGGTGTTCGACTGCAACCTGGACAGCGGCGAGCTGACCCTGCGCAAGCAGAAGCCGGTGCTCGGCGACTTCGACGCGTCCCGCTACGAGCAGCACCGCGAGTGGGCGATCGCCGGCGACGGCACGCGGGTGCCGATCTCCATCGTGGCCCGCAAGGGCACCCCGCGGGACGGCTCGGCGCCGGCGGTGATCTACGGCTACGGCTCCTACGAGTCCTCGATGGACCCGTGGTTCTCGATCCCCCGCCTGTCGCTGCTCGACCGCGGGGTCGTCTTCGCCGTCGCGCACATCCGCGGCGGCGGGGAGATGGGCCGGCGCTGGTACGACGAGGGCAAGATGCTGGCCAAGATGAACACGTTCACGGACTTCATCGCCTGCGCCGAGCACCTGGTCAAGGCCGGCTGGACGGCGCCGGACCGGCTCATCGCCCGCGGCGGCTCGGCCGGCGGCCTGCTCATGGGCGCGGTGGCCAACCTGGCGCCCGGGGCCTTCGGCGGGATCGTGGCGCAGGTGCCGTTCGTCGACGCGCTCAACACGATCCTGGACCCGTCGCTGCCGCTCACCGTCACGGAGTGGGAGGAGTGGGGCAATCCGCTGGAGGATCCGGAGGTGTACGCGTACATGAAGTCGTACACCCCCTACGAGAATCTCGCGGCGGTGCCGTACCCGGCGATCCTGGCGGTCACCAGCCTCAACGACACTCGGGTGCTCTTCCACGAGCCGGCCAAGTGGGTGGCCCGGCTGCGGGTGACGTCCCCGTCGACCCATGTGCTGCTCAAGACCGAGATGGGCGCGGGGCACGGCGGGCCGAGCGGACGCTATGACGCGTGGCGCGAGGAGGCCTTCGTCGTGGCCTGGCTCCTCGATCGGGTCGGGCTGGCCTAGCGCTGGGGCGGGTTGTCCACAGGCTGTGGACAACAACCTGTGGACAACCCGCCGCTAGCCTGTGGAAAACTCGGGTGGAACGAGTGCCCGAGCGCGGCGTGACTGTGCGGATCCCCACAGGCATTACCCACAGCCTGTGGACAACCTTAAGCGAAGAGCTTCGCCGCCAGCTCGGGCGCGATGTTGCCGCCGCTGATCACCGCGACCGTCCGGCCCGCCGGCAGCTCGTCGCGCCGGTGCAGCACCGCGGCCGTCGCCACCGCGCCGCTGGGCTCGACGATCAGCCGGGCCTTGCGCGCGAGCGTGCGGACGGTGTCGAGGATCTCCTCCTCGCTGACGGTCACGATCGCGTCGAGGTAGGTCGACAGGTGGGCCAGCGTCAGCTCGGACAGCGGCGTGCGCAGCCCGTCGGCGACGGTGGCGAGCATCCGCTCGACCGGCCAGACCCGGACCATGCCCGCGGCCAGGCTCTCGGCGGCGTCGGCCGCGATCGCGGGCTCCACGCCGATGACCGCCACGTGCGGGGCGAGCGACTTGACCGCGGTCGCGACCCCGGAGGAGAGCCCCCCGCCGCCGACCGGCACCACGACCACGTCGACGTTGGAGAGGTCCTCGAAGATCTCCAGCCCGATGGTGCCCTGGCCGGCGATGATGTCGGGGTGGTCGTACGGCGGGATCAGCGTCAGCCCCCGCTCCTCGACCAGCCGCTTGGCCTCGATCTCGCGCTGCGACTGCGGGACCAGGATGACCTCGGCGCCGTAGCCGCGGGTCGCCTCGATCTTCAGCGGGGTCGAGACGTCGGGCATGACGACCGTGACCGGCACCCCGAGCGCGCGGCCCGCGTAGGCGAGGGCCTGCCCGTGGTTGCCGGAGGAGTGCGTGACCACGCCGGTGCGCCGGCGCTCGAGGTCCAGACGGTGCAGCGCGTTGGTGGCGCCGCGGAGTTTGAACGCGCCGATGGGCTGCAGGCTCTCGGGTTTGAGCCACAGCTCCTCGGCCCAGGGGCTGGGCAGCAGCGGGGTGCGCACCACGAGCCCGGACACCCGCGCGGCCGCGTCGCGGATGTCGTCCAGGTGAACGAGGTTTTGCTGGAGGGCGGTCACGGCGCCAATCCTGACATCACCTGGCCCGGAGCGCCCTCGTCCCTTGTGCCGAATGAGAGATCCATAACGTCGTGCACACCTACCCGGAGCTGTAGAAGCGCGCGGCGCCCGGATGCAGTGGGATGGGCTCGGTCTGCGGGGCGGTGCCCTTGTCGAAGTTGCCGCCCTCGGGGTGCACCCGGCTCAGCTCCTGCTGATACTCGAACAGCACCTTGGCGAGGTCGTGCGCAAGCTGTTCGGGCATGTCCGGCGAGACGACGATGAAGTTGCCCACGACGATCGTGTCGATGTCGGCGACGGTGTTGTACGCCGCCTTGGGAATCTTCGCGCCGCCGTAGACCGCCCCGTACTTCTGCGTCATCGGCTGCAGCAGCTCGCCGAGCGGGATGATCGCGAACGAGTTCGGCTGGGTGTTGAGCAGGTCGGCGATGCCCGGCGTGGGCAGGCCGCCGGTGAAGAACAGCGCGTCGGTGGTGCCCGCCAGCATGCCCTTCGTGGTCTCCGGCAGCGACAGGCGCTGGCGCACCACGTCGGCGTCGGGGTTGAGCCCGCCGGCGGCGAGGATGCGCCCGGCCAGCACGTCCGCGCCCGAGCCCTGCGAGCCGGTCGAGACCCGCTTGCCGCGCAGGTCCGAGAACTTCGTGATGCCCGCGGCCCGGCGCACCACCAGGTGCTCGTAGCTCTTGTAGATCCGGGCCAGGGCCACGACCTTCTGCGGCTTGCCGTCGAAGGCGCCCTTGCCCGCGTAGGCGTCGGCGGCGGTGTCGGCCAGCGTCAGCGCGATGTCCATGTCGCCGCTCGCGACCCGCTGGATGTTCTCGCCGGACGCGCCGGTCGCCTCCGCACGGGCCTCGTAGCCCTTCACGTGCTTGGTGATCAGGTCGGCGTAGCCGCCGCCGAGCGAGTAGAACACACCGGTCGTGTTGCCGGTGGCGATGAACAGGCGCCCGCCGTGCCACAGCCCGGCGCCGGGGCGCTCGGACGTGCTCGAGCAGCCGGCGACGGCGAGGATCGCCGCCGCCAGCACGAACGCCAGATGCCGTCGTTTCAAGGACGACGCCTTGAGCGACGGCTGAGCACCGTTGGACTTCAAGCGGACCTTCTCACCGGCTCAGCGGGACAGGGCGTCGCGGGGCAGGGGGTCGAGGGCGTCGGCGACGCGGTGGACCAGCATCGCGGTCTCGTAGCCGACCTGGCCGAGGTCGCAGCCCGGCGCCGCGAGGACGCCGAGCAGCGCGCGGTCGCCGACGGCCATCACGATCATGACGCCGCCGTCCATGTCGACGATGGTCTGGCGCACGTTGCCGGCCTGCATGACCCGGGCGGCCCCGAACACGAGGCTGGCCAGCCCGCTGATCACGGCCGCGAGGTGATCGGCCTGATCGATCGGGAGGTCGGCCGAGGCGGCCAGGCGCAGCCCGTCGCCGGACACGGTGATGGCGTGAGCCACGTCCGGCACCTGGCGCGCGAAGCTCACCATCAGCCAGTCGAGCTGTCCGGCGCCGTGGGTTTGCTGAGGCATCATGACGAGTCCTTTATTCCTGGGGCTGTGCTGTTGGTGCGACGTGCGGCGGCCGAGACGCCCTCCGCGAACGCGGACAGCCGGGAGCGGATCTGCTCCGGGTCGACCGCCGCGGCGCTGCGGCTCTCGGCAGGTGGTTCGACGGATCCCGGCACCAGCTGGGCGCCGGGACGGCGGCGGGGAAGATTGTCCTGATCCTGCTCCGGCATCGAGCCACCTCCGGCACTGGACGGGCTCCCCGGACGTGGCGGCCAAGTGCCGGGGGATCCCCAGGTGGTTTGTGCGGTGTACTGCGGCGGCCGGACCGGCTGGGTGGCCGGGGACGGGGTGACGGCCACCTGGGCCACGCCGCGCGGCGGGGTATGTCCGCCCGGCTGGACCCGCGGCGGCGCCGGCGGCGGGGTCGCGGACCCGCCGGCACCGGAGTTGCCACTGCTCAGGTAGGGACGGAACCAGGGCGCCGCCCCGCCCGGACCGGCACCGGCGCCGGCGGGAGCGGGAGCTGGGGCCTGTGGGGCGGAGGGCTCGGGCCGGCGCTGCTGCGGGATGTGCGGGGCCGCGGCGGCGACCGCCGGCTCGGGGCGGCCGAGCGGGGCGCCGACCGTCGAGGGCACCTGCACCGGCCGGGCCGCGGGCGGCTGGACCGCCGGGATCGTCTCGGTCGGCGCGCCCCGGCCGACCGGCAGGGCCGCGACCTGCTCAAGCAGCCGGTGCGGCAGCTCGACGTAGGCGACCGTGCCGGAGCCGTTGCCGGTGGCGTAGAGCTGGACGCGGATGCCGTGGCGGGCCGCGAGGTGGGAGACCACGTGCAGGCCCATGGTGCCGGCGGCGGCACTGCTCAGGACGCTCGGCACGGCCAGCCGGGAGTTGATCTCGGCGAGGCGGGCCGGGAGGATGCCGATGCCCTGGTCGTGCACGCGGAGCATGGCACCGTTGCCCGTGGCGCGCGCGTCGACGGTGACCGGCTCGGTCGGCGGCGAGAAGGCGGTCGCGTTCTCGAGCAGCTCGGCCAGCAGGTGCACGAGGTCACCGACGACCGGGCCGGCGATGGCCAGGTCGGCCGGCTGGAACTCGACCCGCGCGAAATCCTCGATCTCGGACGCGGCGGCGGTGATGACCGCGCCGAGCCCGACGGCCGCGGTCTGCGGGCGGCCGGGCTCGCCGCCGGAGAGGACCAGCAGGTTCTCCCCGTTGCGGCGCAGGCGGGCGGCGAGGTGGTCGAGGGCGAAGAGCCGGGCCAGCATGTCCGGGTCGGTCTCGTCGCGCTCGAACTCGTCGAGCAGCCGCAGCTGGCGGGTGATGAGGGTCCGGATGCGCCGGGCCAGCACCTCGGCCATGCGGGCGACGTCGACCCGCAGCTCGGCCTGCTCGCCGGCGAGGCGCAGGGCGGTGCGGTGCACGGTGCCGAACGCCTCGGCCACCTGGCCGACCTCGTCGTTGAGGGCGGCGATGCCGCGCGTGACCTCGGCCGCGGTCTGTCCGCTCTCCATGAGCGACGGGGCCGGGGCCGCGGTGCCGGCGGAGACCGAGTTGATCGCGTCGGGCAGGTCGCGGCGGGCCACCTGCAGCGCCGCGCCCCGCAGCTGGTTGAGCCGGCGGGCGGTGCGGATGGCCAGCACGATCGCGATGGCCAGGGCGCCGAGGGCCAGCAGGGCGGTCAGCAGGCCGGTCGCCCAGGCCCGGCGGGAGGCGCTGAGCGCGATCTGCTCGGCGCGCGCGTCGAGCCGGTCGGCGATCTCGACGGAGACGATGCTGACGCGCCGGATCACGCCGCTCTGCGCGACGAACCAGGCGTCGGCGTCGACCTTGAGCCCGGCCGGGTCCCGCTCGGCGTCGCGCACCTTGGCGCTCATGCCGTCGGCGTTGTCCACGTCGGTGCCGCGGACCTGGCTGGTGTAGAGGGCCAGCTCGTCGCCGGTGGCGACCCGGCGGAACTCGGCCTCGCGCTGCCCGCGCGCGCCCTCGACCAGCGCCAGGTTGCCCAGGTCGCCGGGCTGGAGGTTGGCGCGGCTGAAGATGGTGCGCAGCAGGTCGCGCTTGACGGCGGCGTAGTGCTCGACGAAGGCGCTGGCGGCCAGGGCGCGGGCGGCGTTGGAGAGCTCGATGTCCTCGATCTGGCCGGGGACGGCGTCGGCGACGGCCAGCAGCGCGTCGGCCAGACCGCCGTAGACGACGTCGGTGACCAGCACCATCGTGGCCGTACCGTTGTCGATCGCGGCCCGGGTGAAGCCCAGCTGGCCGTAGTTCTCGCCGGCCACCCGCACCCGGTCGAACAGGGCGGGCACGGCGTCGACGGCCTTGGCGGCGTCGGCGAAGAATCGCGAGGCGGCCTGGTCGGTGCGCGCCCGCTGGGCGGTGACCAGGGTGGCGCCGGCCTGCCCGCCGCGCTGGCGGAGGGCGGCGGTCTCGGCGAGCTCGCGCTCGATCTCGTGGACGAAGAGCACGGCGCTGGTGGCCGTGATGCTCAGCGTCCGGGCGTTGCCGGCGTCGCGGGCCGAGTTGACCGCGTTGGTGACCTGGATGCTGCCCAGGGCGATGAGGCCGACCATCGCGACCACGATCGGCGCGAGGAGCTGGGCGCGGACGGACTGGAGCAGGCCCGCGCGGGGACCGCCGCCCCGCCGGTGCCCGGCCACCGAGGTGTCCGTGCCCGCCGTGCGGCGGGTCGGTCCGCCAGAGGTGACGCCGTGACGCGGCACCGGGGCGCGCGAGGAGCCGCTGCCTGCCACCGCCTGGCCTCCTAAAAGTAGCGGCTCCATAACGGAGCGTGCCGGGGAGAGCGCTCCAACGCATCGGCGTCAAAGTGGGATCCACTACGGAACACGATCAGGCACGCTACTGGAAGAGGTCGGATCCCTAAAGAGTCCTTAGCCGAACGGCCGAGTCGTTATGACTGTGCGTGACGACGACGTCGCACAAAGAGCCAGGTGACGGCCGCGGCGAGCGCCAGAACGATCCCGAGGACGATCCACCGTCCGGAGCCGGTCGATGACACTTGCACGGACGCGGGGCTCGGCGAGGCCGCGCCGGCGCTCGGCGCGACGGTCGCGGCGGGCGCGCCGGCGGAGGTCGCCGCCGAGGACGCGGGCGGGCGGCCGGAGGGCACCTGAGGGGTCGCGACCGGCGAAAGTGTGCCCGGCTCGGTGGGCAGCGCGGTGAGGCCGGGCAGGGTCGCCGAGGGGCCGACGGGCTCCAGGATCGGCGGCGGACCGGGCAGCGGCGGACCGGGCGGCGGGGTCGGCCCGAGGGCCGCGCCGCCGATCAGCACCGCGGCCACGAGCGACTTCACGACCGTCCCAACGGCATCGGCGGGACGGGGTTGAGCCTTTTGCGCGGATTAAGCGAAGCTTTACGAGATCAGCGGCGCCGGTCGTTACCGCGGACGCGCGCCGGGACCGGTTCGTCATCCCGCAGGTTCTGCATGAACTTGTAGAACAGCGCGGCGGACAGGACCACGCAGACGGCCAGGACCGTCGCCGCGGTCAGGGCGGCGCGCGAGGTCGCCACCCAGCCGGCGTCGGCGAGCAGGACGAGCAGCCACATTGCGGCCGTCGCCTTCATGACGCGGTTGCGGTATCGACTCATGCGGAGATGGATACCCTCCCGCGCGGATCTCATTCCTCCACGAACACCGCCACTGTGCGTGCCGAGACGGTGAACGATCCGTGTGCACCGTCGAATGTGGACTGCCGGACCACCGGATCGGCCGAGGCGGCCTGGACCGGGTGCAGCGAGACGTGCGCGTTGCGGTAGCCCGGCACGGTCTGGGTCGTGGCCGTGGCGCCGGCGTTGAAGACGACCACGATGGACTTCCAGTGCCCGTCCAGCCCGCGGGCGTCGAGCACCATGGTGATCACGCCCGGGGTGGCCTGCGCGCCCGAGAGCGGGAAGCTCAGCCGCTGCTGGACCTGCGCCGCGGTGCCGAGGGAGAACACCGGCGAGCCGGCCCGGATGCGCTGCAGCTCCTGGAAGCCCGCCGAGGCCAGGTCGACCGCGGCACAGTCCGGCACCAGCGCCGGGTTCGCCAGCAGCGGCCGCGCGTACGGCCACTTGTCCTGGTTGTCCGCGGCCGGCGGGAGCCCGGCCCCGAAGCCGTTGCCGTCGGCGCAGTCCCAGCGGATCTGGTTGAACCAGTCGCCGGAGTTGAACGAGTTGCGGTCCAGGGACTTGGAGCGCAGCCGGTCCGAGCCGGCCGTGACGAAGCCGGTGCCCTGGCCGAGGACCGTCGTGGCCAGCGCGAGCACCTGCAGCCGGGCGCGCTGCTCGGCGGTCGTGCCGGTGGGCAGCTTGAAGGCCATCGCGTCGTAGAGGATCTCGTTGTCGTGCGCGTCGACGTACGTCACCGCCTCGCTCGGCGAACGCGTGTACCCGGCCGGCGAGCCGTTGTAGTCGACCTGCGCGCCGGTGACCCGGTGCCCGGTCGAGTCGGTGAACTCGTAGGCCGCCAGGTTCCCGGTCAGCCCCACCTGGATCAGGTCCTGGTAGTGCAGCAGCCGCGCCTTCTGCTCCGCGGCGGTGCCGTTGACCGGGTCGCCGTTGGGGTCCGTGTACAGCCCGGTGGCGAAGCCCTGCACCCGCGGGTTGCCGTCGAACGGGCCGCCGCCGCGCACCGCGTCGCGGAGCCGGTCGTTGAAGGTCCCAACGCCCGTGCCCGCCATGTTGGCCTGGGTGGCCTGCACGAACCTCGCGTCGCCGGCGACCTCGCCGAAGTTCCAGCCCTCGCCGTACAGCAGGATCTTCTTGCCGTCGACCCCGTCCTTGGCCACCGTCAGCTGGTCGAGCGCGGCGCGGACGGCGAGGATGTTCGCCTTCGGGTGGTGCCCCATCAGGTCGAAGCGGAAGCCGTCGACCTTGTACTGCTTGGCCCACTGCACGATCGAGTCGACCACGAGCTTGCCCATCATCGCGTTCTCGGGCGCGGTGTTGGCGCAGCAGGTGGAGTTCGCGACGGTGCCGTCGTCGAGCAGCCGCTGGTAGTACCCCGGCACGATCTGGTCGAGCACCGAGTACTGGTCGGTGCCGGCCGCGGTGGTGTGGTTGTAGACGACGTCCATGACCACGCGCAGGCCCGCGGTGTTCAGCCCGGCGACCATCTGGCGGAACTGCGTGATCCGCGGGGTGCCCTGCGGGTCGGTCGCGTAGGAGCCCTCGGGCGCGTTGTAGTGGAACGGGTCGTAGCCCCAGTTGTAGCCGTCCCGGTCGGCCACCTGCGCGACGCACGCCTGCTGCTGCGAGGAGTCCGGCGGCAGCGCGGCGAGGTCGCACGGCGGCTGGGCCTGGTCGGCCCGCACCTCGGGGATCGTGGAGATGTCGAAGACCGGCAGCAGGTGCACGTACGACGTGCCGGCCTGGGCCAGCTCCCGCAGGTGCCGCATGCCGGCCGACTGCGGCTGGGCGAAGGCGAGGTAGGTCCCGCGCTGCGCGGCCGGCACCGTGGTGTCGGCGATGGAGAAGTCGCGCACCGACAGCTCGGTGATCTGCGGGCGCGCCGGGGCCGGTGGCTTGCGCAGGTCGTTCCAGCCGGCCGGGCGCAGGGTCGCGTCCGTCAGGTCGGTGAGCTGGCTGTGGGTGCCGTTGGCGGACAGCGACACCGAGTACGGGTCGGTGACGCTCGCCGTGGTGACCGCGTGGATCGCCGGCTGGTAGGCCGTGACCCGGAACTTGTAGTAGACGTTCTTCCAGCTCTTGTCGCCGCTCGCGGACCACACGCCGGTGCGCTCGTCGCGGCGCATGGGCACGACCTGCGGCGCCTTGGTGAGGTCGGCGTACAGCTCCAGCGACACGGTCTGCGCGGTCGGCGCCCAGACGCTCACGCCCGGCCGCCCGCCGTCGAACGCCGGGCCGAGCCGGGCGCTGAGGGCGGCGCCGTAGAGGTCGTCCAGCGCCCCGGCCAGCTGCACCCCGGTCGCCTCGGTGACCTGGCCGGACGCGTCGCGCTCGACGGCCACGACCTGCCCGCGCAGGGCGGCCGTGAACGCGTTGCGGTCGCCGTCGAGGTGGAAGGCCTGGTACGCCCACAGGTGCGGGAACTTCGCCCGCTGGGTCTCGGTGAGGTTGCCCGGCACGGCGCTCATCGCCAGCCTGGTGCCGTTGCCGATGACCTGCCCGTCGACGACCTTGAGCCCGCCGGCCGGCGCCGACCACAGCTCGTAGCTGTGCCCGTCGGTCGGCCCGGCCCGCCACGCGACCGTGCTCCGGTCGATCCAGACGGCCTTGGCCTTGGTGACGTCGGTGTCGGGCGTGCCCTGGGCCGGGATCGGCAGCAGGTACCGCTGCTGCCCCGACAGGATCCACACCTCGTGCCCGACGGTGACGAGGTCCAGCGCCTGGTCGGTGGGCAGGTCCTTGGTGTCGCCCTTGTGCACGATGTAGTTGAGCAGCGGCGCGTTGTCGGCCAGCGGCACGGTGAACGTCACGCCGAAGGCGTCGGTGCCGGACGGCGGCAGGGGGCTGCCCCAGTCGGTGCCGGTCGCCGCGCCCGTCCACACGTGCAGGCCCCAGCCGTCGTAGTCGCCGGCCGGGCGGCGGTAGTGCAGCACCGCCGTGTGCTCGGCCGCGGCGCGGGTCGGGTGCACGGTCGCCTCCCCCGAGCGCACCCAGGCCTCACCCTGGGCGCTGGGCAGCACGGACTGGTCCGGGCCCGGGTCCTTGGTGTCGCCCTTGTGCACGATGAAGTTCACCGGCTTGCTCGCGTCGGCGACCGGCACGTGCCAGTAGGCGCCGAACGCGTCCACGCCGTCGGGAGTGCGCGGGCTCGCCCAGTCGGTCGCGGTGCCGGCGGTGAGGCCGTCGCCCCACAGGTGCAGACCCCAGCCGGTGTAGTCGCCGTCCGCGCGCCCGTAGTGGATCGAAACGCTGCCGGTGGCCGCCGCCTCGGAGGTGTAGATGGTCGCATCTCCCTGCTTGAGCCAGATCTCCGGATGTTTCGTGGGATCGAGCGATCGGTCGGTCTCGACGTCCTTCACGCCGTTGTGGTCGACGACCAGGAAGCCCATGGTGGATGCCCCCGGCTTCAGCTTGACCCATGCGAAGCGTCCGTACGAGTCCTCTCCCGCAAATGGGGCACCGGCCGGCCAGGTCATCGGATCCTGGATGTCGCCCCAGGCGTACAGGCTCCAGTCGTCGTAGCCGCCCGCCGGTCGCTGGTAGTGCACGACGGCGTAGTCGGGCGTCGCGGCGCTCGGCGGCGTGCCGACCTTGGTGGTGATCTTCGATTCGGCGGTACGGCCGGAGCCGTCGCGAACCACCGCCTTGTACTCGAGCTTCGTGCCCGCCGCGAGCCCGTCGAGGTCGTGGTACGCCGAGTACGGGCCGGCCTGGTCGGTGCCGAGCAGCTGCCAGGCGCCGTCGCCGACCCGGGCCGCGAACGTGACGCTCGCCAGCGGGTCGCCGGTGACGCTCGCCCTGACCTGCGCGACGCCGGCCGGCGCGGGGTCCACGGCGAGCGTGACCTGCGGCTTGGCGGCCGGCTTCGCGAGCCGGCCGCGGGCCTTGAACACCAGCGTGGTCAGCGGCGGAATGCTCACCTGCAGGGCGCCGTTGCCCGCGGTCGCGGCGATCGGGCCGGCGCTCGGGTAGATCTGGTCGAACGTGGTGCTCGCCATGTACGTCGGGATCGTGACCGTCTTCGTGCCCGCCCCGTTGTTGCTCGCCACCACGTACTCGACCCGCTGATCCGGGTCGATGCGGGAGAAGGCGAAGACGTTCTGGTCGGCGTACCGCGTCACCTGCGCGCCCTGGCGCAGCCCCGGGTTGCGCTCCCGCAGGTCGGCCAGGCTCGCGATGGTCCGGTAGATCGGGTGGCCGGTGTCGTAGTGCGACACGGCGTGGGTGGTGTCGGTGCCGAGCAGGTCGTCGTCGAGGTAGTCCGCGGTCTTCGTGGCGAACATGTCCTGCCGCGCGTCCTTGTCCCCGCCGGCGCCGGTGAAGCCCTGCTCGTCGCCGGAGTAGACGACCGGCTGGCCGCGCGTGAGGAACATCAGCTCGTGCCCGAGCTCGTCGCGGCGCAGGTGCGTGGCCGGGTCGGTGCCGCCGGTCGCGACGAAGTACCCGATGCGGCCCATGTCGTGGTTGCCGAGGAAGGTCGGCAGGTACTGCGCGCTCGTGCCGGCCGACGTGTACATGTCGTCCTGGGCGTACATGTCGGCGAGCTCCTGGCCCGAGCCGCCCTTGGCCACGAAGTCGGCCGCGGCCTGCTGGAACGGGAAGTCCAGCGTCGCCGGCAGCCGGCCCTTGCGCACGTACTGCGAGTCGAACGCCGGATTCGCGTCGTACACCTCGCCGAACATGAAGAAGTCCGGCTTCCCGGCCTTGTCGGCCGCGGCGTCGACCCCCTGGACGAACTGCGGCCAGAACTGCATGTCGACGTGCTTGGCGGTGTCGATGCGGTAGCCGTCGATGCCGCTGTCCTTGACCCAGTCCGAGTAGATCTTCGTCATGCCCTTGACGACCTCGGGCCGCTCGGTCCACAGGTCGTCGAGGCCGAAGAAGTCGCCGTACTCCGCGTTCTCCCCGCTGAACGTCGAGTCGCCGCGGTTGTGGTACATCGTCGGGTCGTTGAGCCACGCCGGCTTCTTCGCGCTCTGGTCGGCCGCGCTCGGGAACACCGGCGTGTACGGGAACGACTGCGCGTTGACCGGCGGGAACCCGTGCGTGCCGTCGGCGTAGTTGCGATCGTCGAACTTGTTGCCGGCGGCGTCCTTGTACGGGTAGTCGGTCTTGTCGCGGTACGTGGTCTGGTTCTGCGCGTAGCGGATGACGTCGGCCGTGTGGTTGGTGATGACGTCGAGATAGATCTTGATCCCGCGGTCGTGCGCCTTCTTCGTCAGGACCTTCAGGTCGTCCTTCGTGCCGAAGTGCGGGTCGATCGCGGTGAAGTCGGTGATCCAGTAGCCGTGGTATCCGGCCGAGACGTCCGCCCCGCTGCCCTGCACCGGACGGTTCTTGAACACCGGCGCGAGCCAGATCGCGGTGGTGCCGAGGCCCTGGATGTAGTCGAGCTTGTCGATGACGCCCTTGAGGTCGCCGCCGTGGTAGAAGCCCTTGTCGGTGGGGTCGTAGCCGGTGCTGAGCCGGTCGCCCGTGAGCCCGCCGGTGTTGTTGCGCGGGTCGCCGTCGGCGAAGCGGTCGGCGAGCACGAAGTAGAACTGCTCGGCGCGCTTGGCCGGGGTCTTCCCGGTGCTGTCGAGCAGGCTCGCGATCGAGGGCTCGCTCGACCACTCCGGCACGCCCTCGGCCGTGTAGCTCGTCGGGTGCTGCGCGACGTCCGGGGTGCGCGGGTTGTCACCGGGCAGCGCGGCCAGCACGGCGAGGGTCGTCAGGATCCCTAAGGAGAGTTGCTTGGCGGACGGCATGGCGGGCCTACCTCTCTGGCGAGGTGGGCACCGTATCGATCGATGGAGATCCTTACAAGCCTTGACAATCAGGCTTTGAGCGTCCCGTTGATCGCCTCGCTGATCTGCCTCAGCTGCTCGATCTGCTGCGGGGTGAGCGGGTCGAAGAGGTGGGTCCGGACCGTCTCGACGTGCCCGGGCGCGGCGCTCACCAGCGCGGCGAAGCCCTCGTCGGTGAGGTCGGCGAACTGGCCCCGCTTGTCGTCGTCGCAGTCGCGGCGCTTGACCCAGCCGCGGGACTCGAGCTTGGTGACGGCGTGCGAGAGGCGGCTGCGCGACGAGCGCGTCTTGACCGCCAGCTCGCTCATCCGCAGCGAACGGTCCGGGGACTCGGAGAGCACGACGAGGATCTCGTAGTAGGCGTGCGGCATGCCGGCGTCGTGCTGCAGCTCGCGGTCGAGCCGGTCGATCAGCAGCGTGGTCGCGCTGTAGAAGGCGCGCCAGGCGGCCTGCTCATCCTCGTCGAGCCAGCGGGTCATGCTTCATTTTTGCACGGGCAGAAAGTTCTTTGCGGCTCACCGCAAGTGGGGGAGGCTGGACCCCGATGCTCACCAGTTGACCGGATTCTCGCAACGAGGGCCGCATGAACACCTACGATGACGTGGTCAACGACTATCTCCGCGCCGTCGAGCAGGCCTTGAACGGCGTTCCCGCGAACCGGCGCGCCGAGCTGCTCGCCGGCCTTTCCCAGCACATCTCGGCCAAGCGCGCCGAGATCCGCCCGGGCCAGGAGACCGAGGTCGAGGTGCGTTCGATCCTCGACCTGCTCGGCGACCCCGAAGAGGTGGCCGAGCGGGCCCGGCTCGACGATTCGCTCGACGATCCCGACGACGAACCGATCCTGATCGAGCCGAAGAAGAAGTCGGCCGCGCTCATCTGGGTCCTCATCACCATCGCCGCGGTGGCCTCGCTGTGCGTGCTCGGCGGCCTCGCCATCGGCTTCCTGGCGCTGGTCGCCGGCCACCGCTGATCTTGTGATGCCCCCGGCCGCCTCCGGGAAGAGGCGGCCGGGAAGCATTGCGGCTACCGCACGGTGCCGGCGGATCCGCTTCCGCGTCTCACCGGTTCGGCGCAGGCCAGGAGCTTGCCGTGGGGCAGGAACTCGATGGCCGTGGCCGCGCCGATCTCGGCCATCGGCGTGTACGTGTGGCCGAGCGCGCCCAGCGCCGTGCCCTCGGCCGAGCCGATGAACGCCGGCTCCGCGGTGACGGCCGCGGTGTTGCGCTGCGACGCGCGCGGGGCCGCGACCGCCTGCGGCAGCGTCATGCCGAGGTCGAGGCGGTTGACGAGGATCTGCAGCACGGTCGTGATGATCGTCGAGCCGCCCGGCGAGCCGACCGCGAGGAACGGCTTGCCGTGCTGCAGGACGATCGTCGGGGCCATGGAGCTGCGCGGCCGCTTGCCGGGGCCGGGCAGGTTCGGGTCCTGCGCCGGGGCCTGCGTGTTGGTGAAGTTGAAGTCGGTCAGCTCGTTGTTGAGCAGGAAGCCGCGGCCCGGCACGACGATCGCGTTGCCGCCGATCTGCTCGATGGTCAGCGTGTACTCCACGACGTTGCCCCACTTGTCGGCGACGGTGAGGTTGGTCGTCGACAGGCCCTTGTCCGGGCTCGCCCCGCCGGTGGTCGTGGTGCAGCGCCGGTCGTAACGCCCGTCGGGGTCGCCCGGCGGGACCGGCTTCGCGAGCGCCTTCGCGGGATCGATCCGGCACGCGCGCTCACCCGCGAAGCCGTCGGTCAGCAGCGCGTCGAGCAGCGGCCGGGGCGTGTAGTCGCCGACGTAGCGGTTGCGGTCGGCGAAGGCCAGGGCGCTTGCCTCGAGGTACCGGTGCAGCGCCTGGCTCTTGTCGAGTTTCGACAGGTCGGAGCGCTCGAGGATGTTCAGCGCCTCGCCGACGGTGGAGCCGCCGGACGACGGCGTGGCCATGCCGTAGACGTCGTAGCCGCGGTAGGAGACTTTCGTCGGCGCCGGGTTGCGCACGTCGTAGGCCCGCAGGTCGTTCAGCGTCATGCCGCCGGGGCGGATCGGGTACTGCCATGGCTGGCCCGGGTTCGCGGCCACCGGCGGGTGCTGCACGGTGGAGACGATGTCCCGGCCGACCTCGCCGGTGTAGAAGACGCCGGTGCCGCGCCGCGCGACGAGGTCGTAGGTCGCGGCCAGGTCCGGGTTGCGCAGCGTGGTGCCGACGGCCGGCGGGGCGCCGCCGGGCAGGAACAGCTTCGCCGTCGGCTCGAACTGCGCGAACGCGGCGGCGTTGTCCTTGACCTGCTGGTTGAAGGTCGCGTCGACGAGGAAGCCGTCGCGGGCGACCTGGGCCGCGGGGCGCAGCGCGGACGAGAGCGGGCGGGTGCCCCAGCGCCGGGCCGCCTCCTGCCAGGTCGCGAGGGATCCCGGTACACCCGCCGAAAGACCGCTGACGCGCGCCTCCTGGAACGCCATGGGCTGGCCGGTGGCCGGGTCGACGAAGGCGTTCTCGCCCATCGAGCGCGGCGCGGTCTCCCGGCCGTCGAGGGTCGAGACGCGGCCGGTACGGGCGTCGTAGTACACGAAGAATCCGCCGCCACCGATGCCCGACGAGAACGGCTCGGTCACGCCCAGCGTGGCCGCGACCGCGAGCGCCGCGTCGACCGCGTTGCCGCCGTCGCGCAGGACCCGGAGGCCGGCCGCGGTGGCGGTGGGGTCGACCGACGCGACCGCGCCGCCGTACCCGGTCGCCGTGGGGCCGTTCGTTCTCTCCGCGGACGCGGATGCGGGCGCGGCCGGGATGAGCAGAAGGGGGATGAGCAGCAGGGGGATGAGCCTTCGCACGGTTGCCTCCCATAGAGATCGACGGCGATCGCTCATACCTGCCTACCCGCCGCTGACCCCGGGCACAACCCGGAACGTGCGGCGGTAGGCACTGGGGGCGACCCCGATCGTGTTCTGCAGGTGCTGGCGCAGCCCCGCGGCCGTGCCCAGGCCGGAGCGGCGGGCCACCACCTCGACCGGCAGGTCGGTGCTCTCCAGCAGGGCGCGGGCGTGGTCGACGCGCCGCTGCAGCAGCCAGCGCGCCGGGCTCACCCCGGTCTCCTCGCGGAAGCGGCGGGTGAACGTGCGCACGCTCATGTTGGCGTGCGCGGCCAGGTCGTGCAGGGACAACGGCGCATCCAGCCGCTCGGCCGCCCACGATCGGGTGGCGGCCAGGGTGGCGTCGGCCGGGCGGGGCAGGGGGCGCTCGATGTACTGGGCCTGCCCGCCGTCCCGCCACGGGGGCACCACGCTGCGCCGGGCCGCGCGGTTGGCGACCTCGCTGCCGAAGTCGGTGCGCACGACGTGCAGGCACAGGTCGATCCCGGCCCCGACGCCGGCGCTGGTCAGCACGTCGCCGTCGTCCACGAACAGCACGTCGGCGTCGAGCTTGACCTGCGGAAAGAACTCCCGGAACCGCTCGGCCCACCACCAGTGCGTGGTCGCGGGCCGCTCGTCCAGCAGCCCCGCCGCGGCGAGCACGAACGCTCCCGTGCAGATGGACATGACGCGCTTCCCGGCCTTGTGCGCCTCTTGCAGGGCGTCCCTGACCCGTGGGTCGACCGTGCCGCGCTCGACCGGATCGCCGCTGTGAATTCCGGCCACGACCACGGTGTCGGCCGCCCGCAGCAGTTCGAGCCCGTGGTCCGGCATGACCTTGAAGCCCGCGGACGCCTCGACCGGGCGCGCGTCGGGACTGCAGACGAGGATTTTGTACTTCCGATGCCCGGTCTCGTCCCGTGCGGTCCCGAAGATCTGGGTCGGTGTGCCCAGGTCGAACGGCACCAGGCCGTCCATGACGACGATGGCCACGAGGTGCTGTTCGGTCATGGCTCAATTCTTGCGCATGATGGCTCTCGGGCCACTCGTCTTTCCGTCTCGAGCGGGCTGCAATGATCCGGTGAAGAGACTGCACCCGGCCTGGCTCGTCGCCGCCGTCGCGTTCGTCGCCCTCGTCGGCGCCGCGGGCTTCCGCGCGACACCGGGCGTGCTCATCCACCCACTGCACGACGAGTTCGGCTGGTCGCTGGGGACCATCTCCCTCGCGGTGTCGATCAACCTGCTGCTCTTCGGCCTGACCGCCCCGTTCGCCGCCGCGCTGATGGAGCGCTTCGGCATCCGGCGCGTGGTCGCGTACGCGCTGCTGCTCGTCTCGGCCGGCAGCGGCCTGACGGTGTTCATGAAGCACAGCTGGGAGCTCATCGCGCTGTGGGGCGTGCTCGTCGGCCTGGGCACCGGCTCGATGGCGCTGGCCTTCGTGGCGACCGTCACCGGCCGCTGGTTCGTCAAGCGCCGCGGCCTGGTCACCGGCGTGCTGACCGCGGGCGGCGCGGCCGGCCAGCTCGTCTTCCTGCCGCTGCTCGCGCTGCTGACCGAGGCGCACGGGTGGCGCTCGGCCGCCCTGACGGTCGCGGGCGCGGCCCTGGCCGTGGTGCCGCTGGTCATGTGGCGCCTGCGGGACCACCCCGCCGACCTGAACGTGGCCCCGTACGGCTCGGCCGACGTCGTGCCGCCGCCCGTCGCGACCGGCGGCGCGGCCCGGCGCGCGCTCGGCGCCCTGCGGACGGCCTCCGGAAAGCCCGCGTTCTGGCTGCTGGCGGGCGGCTTCGCGATCTGCGGCGCGACCACGAACGGGCTCATCGGCACGCACTTCATCCCCGCCGCGCACGACCACGGCATGGCCGAGCCGACCGCGGCATCGCTGCTGGCCCTCATCGGCCTGTTCGACATCGCCGGGACGATCGCCTCGGGCTGGCTGACCGACCGCATGGACAGCCGGGTGCTCCTGGGCTGGTACTACGCTCTGCGCGGCCTGTCGCTGCTCGTGCTGCCCATGCTGTTCGCGGCCACGGTGCGCCCCAGCATGCTCGTGTTCATCCTGTTCTACGGCCTGGACTGGGTGGCGACGGTACCGCCGACCGTGGCCCTCTGCCGCGAGTACTTCGGCGCGAGCGGCCCGGTGGTCTTCGGCTGGGTCTTCGCGTCCCACCAGTTCGGCGCGGCGATCGCGGCGACGGCGACGGGCCTCCTGCGCGACCGCCTGGGCAACTACGACCTCGCCTGGTACATCGCCGGTGGCCTGTCGATCGGCGCCGCGGCGCTGTCGCTGCTGCTGTTCAAGACCCGCCGGTCCGCTCCGGCCCTCACTCCCGCTCCGGCCGCCGTCCCCGCCTGACGCATACGGCAGCGGCCGGCCCCTTCCGGGACCGGCCGCTTCGCGTTCTTGCCGCGGCTACGCGAGCCGGCGGCGGCGGTTACGGCTCGCGAACAGCAGCGCCCCACCGCCGCACATGGTCGCCAGCCCCAGCTGCAGCATCGCCGCGATCGGCGCGCCGGTCACCGCGAGCCCGCCACCGGCCGCCCGCACGGTGATCGCCATCTTCAGGCTGTGCGGCTGCCCGTTCGGCCCGATCCCGGCGGCCACGAGCTGGTGCCCGCCGACCGCGAGATCCGGCGGCACCCGCACCGGCTTGCTGAAGTTGCCCTGCCCGTCGGTGACGACGGTGCCGAGCTCGATCGGCGTGGAGTAGACGACGATGGTCGCGGTCGAGTACGCCATGAACCCGGTCCCGATCACCACGATGTCCTGCCCCGGCTCCGCGGTGGTGATGAGCCCCTTGTCGGTCGTGAGCGTGAGGTCGGTGTCGGGCGGCGTGGCCGGAATCGTGGGCGCGGTCGGCGTGGCCTGGTTCGACGGCCCCGCGGCCGCCGAGTCCCCGAGCGCGTTGTTGGCCACGACGGTGACCGTGTAGTTCACGCCCGCCGTGCCGCCCATCACGCACGACGTCGCCGCCGCCGAGCTGGTCGAACACGTGGCCGGCCCCGGATTCGCGTACGCCGTGTAGCCCGTCACCCCCGTCACGTCCCCCGGCGCGGCCCAGCTGACCGCGAGCGACGAGACGCCCCCGGTGGCCGTGACCGCGGTGGGAGCCGGCGTCGGCGCACCGACCGTGAACGTCTGCGACACCTGCTCCGCCGCGTCCCACGTGGTGTTCCCGGCCTGGTCCGCGAGGATGGTGCACGACCCGGGCGCGACCAGCGTGGCCGTGCTCCCGGAGACGGTGCACACCGCCGGCGTCGAGCTCGTGAACGCGACGGCGAGCCCCGACTCGGCCGTGGCCACGAGCGGCACGGTGTGCTTCGACACCGACCAGTCGGCCGGGGCCGCGAAGCTGATCGTCTGCGGCTTGAGGTTCACCTGCAGCGAGGGCCGGCACCCTCCCTCGGCCCGCTTGCCCGCACCCGACGCGCCGCGGCTCGACTTGGCCCGCGTGCGCTCGGCACAACCGCCCGTCATCGCGGCCTGCACCCCGACCGGGTCGGCCACGGACGTGTCATCGAAGTCGTACGTGCCGCCGATCGAGCTCGTGATCGGCACCGAGACCACGCAGTCGGCCGGGAAGCCGGTGAGCGACGCCCCGGCGAGCGTGAAGTATCCCGCCCCGCTCGCGGCCGTGACCGTGCCCCCGCACGTGTTCGCCGGAGTGCCGCTGCCGATCGTCACGCCGCTCGGCAGGTTGAGCCGGAACCCGAGCCCGCTGGAGACCGCCGCGGCCCGCTGATCGGTCCGGCTCATGCTCACCTGCAGCGTGCTGCTCTCCATGACCGTGATCTGCGACGGCGAGAGGTTGGCCCCGACGCGCGGCTTGGCGGTGGTCACGGTCAGCGTCTGCGCGGTCTGGTCGACCGTCAGCCCCGTGACGCTGGTGAACTGCGCCGCCGCCACCGTGTAGCTTCCGGACGAGTCCGCCAGGACGGGGAACCGGATCGTGCAGTCCGTCATCCCGTCGGCCATCTGGACGCTGGAAGCGGTGAGCACCGGATCGCCGACATCGGTGGTGAAGGCGGCGTTGGTGCAGGTCGAGACGTCGCTGCCCATGGACCGCCAGAGCGTCCCCGCGCCCGGCAGCGTGATCGTGAACCCCAGCCCCGTGGCCGCCATACACCCGTCGGGCCGGCTGATCGCGACGACGAGCTGCGTCTGCTGATGGTCGTCGACCGTGGCATCGGCCCAGGTCGCCCCGACCGTGATGGCGCTGGCCTCGGCACAGGCGAACACCTGCGCCCCGGTCCCCTTCGCGCCACTCTGGCCGGCCGCGTCGCTCTTGCTGGCCTGGCCGCCCTTGCTGGCCTGGTCGGTCTTGCTGGTCTGGCCGGTCTTGTTGGTCTGATCGGTTTTGTTGGTCTGATCGGTCTTGTTGGTCTGGCTGCCCTTCCCAGCGTGGTCGCTCTTGCCGGTCCGGTCTCCCTTCCCAACCTGGTCGTTTTTGTCAGCGCCGGCCTTGGTCGCCTGGTCGCTCTTACCGGCCCCGCCAAGACCGGCCGCATGATCGCTCTTGCGGCCCTTGTCGAGGCCGGCCGCCCGGTCCGTGTGATCCGCACGGTCGGCGAGCCCAGGCCGGGCACCGCCCGCCACCCCGGCCTCCCCGGCCGGCCCGGCCGGCCCGGCCGCCGCCGCGAAGCCCGACTGCGGCACGGCCAGCGCGCCGCACGTGGCGAGCACCGCCACCGCGGCCCAGCGCGTCGACCGTGCCCCCTTCTGCCGAAACATCATTGCTCCCCCCGTCCGGGGCGCCCGCGCGGAATCGAGCGCGAGCCACCCCGAGGGGCAATTTACGGCAAATATCCGATTTACTCCGGGCTGAGCCGATAATCCAGGTCCGGCGAAATCGTCAGCGTGTCCATCTGCGCGCGCTGGAGCCGGCCCGAGTAGTCCCAGTTCATCGACTGCCAGCGCGTGAACTGGTCGAGCACCCACACCCCCGACTGCCGGCTGCCGTTGCCCGAGCGCCCGTTGCCCCCGAAGGGCAGGTGTGCCTCCGCCCCCGACGTCGAGTTGTTGATACTGACCATGCCCGCCCGGGTGCCTCGGCGGAACGTGAACGCCTTGCGCGGGTCGGTGGTGTAGATCGCGGCCGACAACCCGTAGCCGGGCGCGTCCGCGAGCTCGATCGCCTCCTCCAGCGCCGAATACCGCACCACGCCCACCAGCGGCCCGAACGTCTCCTGCTGGAAGACCTTGTCCTCGGGCCGCACCCCGTGCACGAGCACCGGGTGGTAGAACAGCCCGGCCGCCGGATCGCCGACGAACCCGGCCCGCGGATTGTCGGCCGTGATCCGCCCGACCCCGGACGAGCCCGAGACCCGGTGATGATCCTCGATCCACTCGAGATAGCCCTCATACCGCTCCGCGAACCGCTCGCTCATCAGCGGCCCGTAGAGCACCGAGGGGTCCGCGGGGTCGCCGACGGTCGCGCCCCGCACCGCGTCCTCGAGCCGCCGCGTGAACTCGTACAGCACGCTGTCGTGGACGATCAGCGTCCCCAGCGAGGTGCAGCGTTGCCCCGCGGTGCCGAAGCCGGCGAAGAGCGCCCCGTGCACCGCCAGGTCGAGGTCGGCGTCCTCGGTGATGACCATCGGGTTCTTCCCGCCGAGCTCGAGGCAGGCGCTCTGCAGGTGCCGCCCGGCCAGCTCGCCGATGCGCGCCCCGACCTCGGACGAGCCCGTGAACCCGATCTTGTCGATCAGCTGCTCGCGCAGCCCGGCCTCGAGTCCGGCATAGGTCGTGGGCCCGTCCGAATACACCACCTCGAACACGCCCTCGGGCACCCCCGCCCGCCGGATCAGCTCGGCGAACGCCTCGGCGCACGCGGCCGCGTATTCGGCCGGTTTCCACACGACGGCGTTGCCGCACAGGAGGGCCGGCACGAGATACCAGCTCGGGACCGCCACCGGGAAGTTGCCCGCCGTCACGATCGCCGCCACACCCACCGGCACCCGGAACGTGAACAGTTGCTTGTCGGGCATCTCGCTCGGCACCGTCTGCCCGTAGAGCCGCCGCCCCTCGCCGAGGAAGAAGTCGCAGGTGTCGACGATCTCCTGCACCTCGCCGCGGGCCTCGGCCAGAGTCTTGCCAACCTCGCGCGTGACCAGCGCGGCGAGGGCCTCGAAGTTGGCCTCGACCAGGCGGCCGAGGTTGGCCACGACCCGGCCGCGCACCGGCGCCGGCACGTCGGCCCAGGCCTTCTGCGCGCGACGGGCGGAGCGGCACGCGGCGACGAAGGTGTCGGCGTCGGCGAGCGCGACCTCGGCCACGACATCGTCCAGCCGGGAGGGGTTCAAGGAGGGGACGCGGTGCTCGGTGGCGGTGACGGGTTGGCCGCCGACGGTCGAGACGATGAGGCGCTTCATGGGTCTCATCTTGGACCTGGGGTGTGACAGTTTCGCCAGAGGTCCTCGGGAGTGATTACTCCGGGTTCAGTACCGCTAACTATTTGCATCCGGCGGGTCGAACGCCAACTGCCCGCCGAACTGGTCGCGAAGCCGCTCGTCGTAGTAGTCCGCCGCGTCGGCCACCCAGTCGCAGGCGTTGCTGAGCTCGATCGGGTCCAGCGTGGACGCCAGCATCTCGACCGCCGCGAGCACGCTCCCGTCGCGCCAGAACAGCCGGATGAAGTTGAGCCGCCCGTTGAGCTCGTTGAGCTCGGTCAGCAGCTCCGGCGAGCACTCCAGCCGCCGCAGCAACGGCGAGAACACGCGCACGAACGGCGGCTCGCTGGCGATCAGGCGCAAGTACACGACCGCGGTCCCGGACCGGATCGCGACCGGCTTGGCGACGAGGTCCGCCGGGATGTCCTGTCCCCCGAGATACTCGGTGACGAGCCCGTGCACCCTCGCCCGCAAGGCGCCGTCAATCGACACGCGTTCACGATACAAGTGACGCGCACGCGACCCCTGCCACGGTGGCGTCAGCCGCTTTTGCCCGGGCGCCCCGGCGGCAGGAACCCGCGCCGGCGGGCCTCCTTCACCCAGCGGTGCGCGGTGCTCACGGGCACGCCGTGCCGATCGGCCAGATCGCAGGCGGGGCGGGGCGATGCCGCGGCGTACTCGAGGTACACGTCCGCGACCTCCCGATAGAAGATGTCGGGCCGTCCGCGCGGGCGCACGGACTCGGCCGGGGCCGCACGCACGACGGCGAGCGAGGGTTCGACCATCTCCCACCCGATGTCCTCGGCCACCGGAGCGACGGTCGGCCGGGCCCGAAGACTCAACACAGGAGTCGTACTCCCAGCCGCCCCCTCGGCCGCCAACTGCGCATTGGCCGCCGCCTCGATGCGCCCGACCGGGATGGCGCGCAGCAGCTCCGCGCTCGGCGTCCCGTCGATGCGCAGGCCGGTCAGCACCAGCCGCCCGCCCTCGCCGACGCCGACGCGCACCAGCACGGTCCCGGCCAGCGGCGGCTCGTCCTGGCGCCATTCGTACCAGCCATCGACGACTGGAAAGAGGCGGCCCCGCACGCCGCAAGGCTAATCCACAATTCCGCAAATCAACAATTGCGCTCACCTAGACGTCTAGATACGCTTATCCGGACCCACCAGCCACAAGGCGTTCGGGACCGGGGGGCGGTCGCGTGCTTGGCACCAGCTGAGTTCGCAACTGGATAGGCCGGTGGCTCGTCCGCATCGAGAACACGGGGGAACGGGGCGATGCGGACGGTGACCGCCGAGCGGACCGCGTACAGGCGCGTTCCGCTCGGCGGTGTCGGCACAGAGCCGCGGTCGCGGGGTCTCGCCGGGCCCCGCGACCGCTTCGCCCGTCTCGGTCGGACCTGCGCCGATCCGTGACCACGGGGCACGACGTGAGATCTCTCCGGCCAATCGACGCGGGGCCGGCGAAGGGTGCTTTGCCGGGTCGAGGGAGTGGCCGGGCGGCCGCCGACAGTGGGGTGCGGCGGCCGTCCGGCCCCTTCGCGCGTTCCGGGGGTCAGTGGTGGGCGTTGCGCCCCGAGCCGAACGGCGACGCTCTGGAACGCCCGGGCCGCGGCTGAAGCGGCGGCGCCACCACAAAGGCGAGTGCCCCCGCGATCCCGGAAGATCGGCGGGGGCACTCGTTCACGCGGTGGTCACCAGGGCTGCGGAGCCGGCGGAACCACGACCGGCGGGCGGTCGTCGCACGTGATGGTGTTCGGCAGCTCCCACGACGCCAGCCACGGGCCCGTGGTGCCGCCGCCGTCGTTGCCGCCCAGGTCGGTCAGGGAGAACTCCGAGCCGGCCGGGGTGAAGTGGAACGAGCCGCAGTTGTTCACGCCGACCGCGCCGACGTTGCGGGCGTCGACGTTCTCGAAGGTCGCCGAGCCGGCCACGCGGGCCGAGACGACCGAGGTGCCGGTGCCGTCCACCTTGATGTCCTTGAAGTGGACGTTCGTGATCGAGTACTGGTCCTTCACCGGGAAGTCGACGACCAGCATGATCGCGTTGTACGTGCTGTCGAGGAAGTTGTCCCCGGTGACCTGGACGTTCGCGTCCATGTTGCGCTCGAGCGCGTACAGCCAGATCGCACCCAGGCCGATGTTCCAGTTGAGCTCGTAGGTCCCGGCCCGGACCGTGGTGTTGTCCTTGACGTTGATCGTGCCGGCGAACGGCTGGGCGCCGAAGCGTGTGCCCAGGTGCAGCGCGCTGCCCTCGCGGATCGGGTCCGCGACCAGGTTGCCGGAGACGGTGATGTCCTTGCCGCCGTAGATCGCGATGCCGTTGGCCAGCGTCGGGGTCTGGACGGTGTTGTGGTCGAACGTGTTGTTCGCGTTCGTGGTCGTCTCCGCCCACATTGCGAGCGCGTCGTCGCCGGTGTTGCGGAAGAAGCTGTTCGACACCGTCGAGTTGGTGACGCCGGTGTGGAAGTTGAGACCGTCGGCGATCTGGTCGACGACCGTGGTGTTGGTGACCTTGGTGTTGTTCATCGGGCCGTCGAACCAGAGCCCGACCTTGGTGTGCTGGATGTAGAGCCCGTCGATGGTCGAATCCGACATGGCGCCGCCGATGCCGTTGACCTGGTCAGTGTCGATGCGCTCGCGCACGTCACCGATGATCGAGAAGCCCGACAGGTGCACGTTGCGGCTGCCGCCGTCCTGCGAGTACCTGCCGTAGAAGCCGACCCCCGTGTGCGTCGACTTGTCGGGCGCGGGCACGCTGAGCGCGACCTCGTGACCCTTGATGATCGTGTACCACGAGCCGGCGCCCTCGATCGTGACGTTGTCGACGATGATGTGCCGGTTCACCTGGTACGTGCCCGGCGGCACGTACACCTTCAGGTGCGTCCACTTGGCGAACGCGATCGCCATGTCGAACGCGTCCGCGGAGTCGCGCTTGCCGGTCGGGTCCGCGCCGAAGAACAGCACGTTCGACGCGATCAGGTTGACCTTCGGGGCGGCCACGAGCTGCGAGTCGAGCAGGTCGATGGCGGTCCAGGCGGCGTTGCTGCCGGCCGGGACGGTGAGCCGGACCTTGTCGCCCGCCTTGTACGTCTTGCCGAGCAGCAGCCGCTGCTCGTCGTAGAAGTGGAACGGCCGGAACGGCTTCGTGATCTGCGGCGCCGGCGTGGTGGCGGCCGGCACGCACGCGCACTCGGTGATCCACCAGTCGTTGTGCAGCAGGTCCGCGTTGGGGTCGTTGGTGAACGGGTACTGGTTGTACAAGTAGGAGTACTGCGAGGTCAGCGTCATCGTCTGCTTGGACTTGCCGTTGACCGTCACGTCCAGCGGCGCGGTGATGCCGCCGCCGTTCGGGGCGTCCGGAATGCTGTAACGGACGTTGATCGCGTTGGCCGAGCTGGGCAGCGTGAACTCGATGTACTGCCCGGGCGTGAGCTTGACCGCCGACCGGCCCGACGCCTCCGCCGGCAGCGTGTACGCCGTGCGGTCCGGTCCGATGACCACCCCGTTGGTCTTGGCGTTCTCCGCCTCCTGCTCGGCGAAGCCGACGTTGGCGCCCCGGCCCGCGACGAGCGCGGGGTTCAGGCCCGCCCGCGTCACCGCCGGCGCGTCCGAGGCGGCGTAGGCGGTGGTGCCACCGGCGACGATGAGCCCGAGGCCGACGGCGGCCGCGGTCGCCGCCGCAGACCACCGCGGTGGTGCTCCAGTGGTGCTCCGTGACATCGATTGACTCGTTTCTCTTGGGTAGGCGGCGCACCCAGATGCATCGAGATGGCGGGACGTCGAGCGGGGTGATGGGGTGTGCACCTCGGACGCTCGAGGCGTTGTGGGGGCGGACGCCGTGAGTGAGGTGACATTAGGGCGGCCGCACCCCCTTGCACAAGGTCTTGCGACATAATTGCGTAACACTGCCGCCTTCTTGCACGGCGCGTTGTCCCAAATGGACGAACTAGGCGACTTCCGCCGCAGCGACGACGGCCGCGCAGATGCTTTCGAGGTCGGTGTCGCCGGTGACGTACGGCGGCATCGTGTAGATCAGATCGCGGAACGGCCGCAGCCAGACTCCGTGCCCGACCGCGGCCGCGGTGGCGGCGGCCATGTCCACGTCGTGGTCGAGCTGCACGACCCCGATCGCGCCCAGCACGCGCACTTCACGCACGCCGGGCCGGGCGCGGGCCGGTTCCAGCCCCGCCCGCAGTCCGGCCTCGATGCGGCGGACGTTCGCGGCCCAGTCGCCGGCAAGCAGCAGGTCGATCGAGGCGTTGGCCACGGCCGAGGCGAGCGGGTTGCCCATGAACGTCGGACCGTGGGCGAGCACCGGGGTCTCGCCGCGGCTGATGCCCTCGGCGACGCGCGGGACGCAGAGCGTGGCCCCCATCGAGAGGTACCCGCCGGTCATCGCCTTGCCCACGCACATCACGTCGGGCGCGACGCCGGCCAGGTCGGCCGCGAACAGCGCGCCGGTGCGGCCGAAGCCGGTCGCGATCTCGTCGAACACGAGCAGGACGTCGTGCTCGTCGGCGAGCTCGCGCAGGTCCCTGAGGTAGCGCGGGCTGTGGAAGCGCATCCCGCCGGCGCCCTGCACCACGGGCTCGACGATGATGCCGGCGATCTCGTCGCGGTGCTCCCGCAGCGTCGCCGCGACGAGGCCGACGTAGTCCGGGTCGTACTCGACCGGCGGCATCGGCACGAAGACCTGCTCGGGGAGCACGCCGCGCCACAGGCTGTGCATGCCGCCGTCGGGGTCGGTGACCGACATGGGGTGGAACGTGTCGCCGTGGTAGCCGCCCCGCCACGTGAGCATCCGGCGCTTGCCGCCGCGGCCGAGCGAGCGGTGGTACTGCAGGCACATCTTCACCGCGACCTCGACGGCCACCGAGCCGGAGTCGCACAGGAACACGTGCCGCAGCGGCTCCGGCGTGATGTCCACCAGCGTCTTGGCCAGCCGGATCGCGGGCTCGTGGGTCAGGCCGCCGAACATCACGTGGCTCATGCGGCCGAGCTGGTCGCGCACCGCGGCGTCCAGGGCCGGGTGGCGGTACCCGTGGATCGCCGCCCACCACGAGGACATCCCGTCGATCAGCTCACGGCCGTCGGCGAGGGTGAGCCGCACGCCCGATGCAGACGACACCACCAGCGGCGGCTGGGTCGCCGGCATCGGCGCATACGGGTGCCAGACGTGCTCGCGATCGAGTGCGGTGAGGTCGTCCTCGGTGGGCATGACCCAGACGATAGTCAGCCCTGCGGCTGGCCGATGTTGACCATCCACTGGATGCCGAACCGGTCGACGCAGGAGCCGTACTCGTCGCCCCACATCTGCTTCTCCAGCGGCATGGACACCTTGCCGCTGGCGCTGAGCTTCTCCCAGTAGCCGCGCAGCGCCACGGCGTCGTCGCCGCTCAGGCTGATCGAGATGTGGTCGCCGGGGGTGAGCGTCATGTTCGGCGGCGTATCCGACCCCATGATCGTGTATCCGCTCGGGCTCTCGAGCTGCGCGTGCATGATCTGGTCGGCGATGGCCGCGTCGTCCGAGCCGAACTCGCCGAACGTGTTCATGCGCAGCTCCCCGCCGAACACGTTCTGGTAGAACTCCATCGCCTGTCGGGCGTTGCCCCGGAAATTGATGTACGGGTTGAGCCTCGAAGCCACAGCAAACTCCCTTGGTCGTGTGACGTGCGCGATTACCCGCAGCCTAGTTCCGCCGGGCCGCGCGGTGTCCCGATGCGACGAAGGTTCACGCCCCGAGCGCCGCCCCTTCGCACGGCCATCGCCCGAGGCCGCCTACCACGCGCGCCATCGCCCAAAGTCGCCTCCCACGTGCGCCTACCGCTTCAGGAGCCGCGGCCCTGGGCCGAGCCTGAAGCGCCCACCCCGTGCGCCTACCGCGTCATCAGCCGCCGGCGCCCTGAGCTGCGCCCGAAGCCGCCTACCGGGTGCGCCCCGCGTCACGAGCGACTGTTGGCGGGTCGAAGCGAGCGGCGTCGCGGCCGCCCCTGAGCTGCGCCCGAGGCCGCCTACCGGGTGCGCCCCGCGTCACGAGCGACTGGCGGCGGAGTCGAAGCCGGCGGCGTCGCGGCCGCCCCTGAGCTGCGCCAAAGGCGGTGCAGGGCGAGGTCGGTGTCGTAGCCGCCGACCAGGTGCGCCTACCGCGTCACGAGCCGTCGGCGCCCTGGGCCGCGAGGGCGTCGCCGAGCGGCGTGCGCCGGTAGAGCACCGACCGCCCGGCCCGCGCCGAGCGCACCAGCCCGCTGCGCCGCAGGATCGCCAGGTGGTCCCCGACCGCGCCGACCGCGAGCCCCAGCCGCGCGGCGAGCTGCGTGGTGCTCGCGGGCTCCTCCAGCGCCAGCAGCACCCGGGCCCGCGACTGCCCGACGAGCTCCCCCAGCGCTCCGCCGCCCTCCGGCGCGCCCTCCCACAGCGCGGCGACTCCCCGCGCGGGATAGACGAGCGCCCGCCGCCACGGCGGATCCGTGTACGCCCCCACGCCCGGCCAGATCAGCACCGACGGCACCAGCAGCAGCCCGGCCCCGTCCGAGGCCACGGTGCGAACGGCCGCACCGCGCCCATCGAGCAACCCGGGCGAGGCCGACGCGGCAGGCGTGAGCGACTCCGCAGACGAGGCCGCCTCAGCGGGCGTAAGCGATTCCGCAGGCAAGGCCCACCCAGCGGGCGTGAGCGGCTCCGCTGGCGAAGCCGGCCCAGCAGGCGTAAGCGATTCCGCAGGCAAGGCCGGCCCAGCAGGCGTGAGCGGCTCCGCTGGCGAAGCCGGCTCAGCGAGTGCGGGCGACTCCGCAGGCGAGGGCGGCTGCGCAGGCCGAGCGCGGCGGCTGCGGCGGGAGGTCGGTGGGGTGGTCTTGCCCGTGAGCTCCACGGCCCCGTCGTGCCACCGCACCCGCCGGTGCAGCCCCGCGAACGCCGCCGCCCATCCCCCCTCGCCCAGCCGCCCCGCCCGGTGGACCACATCGCTCTCGCAGATCGCCCGCAGCTGCGGCCAGTCCGGCGCCAGCAGTGTCAGCCAGGCCGCCTCCAGCGCCGTGGCCAGGCGCGCCACCGCGTCGTCCGAGCGCAGCACCGCCAGGGTCGCGTCGCCGATCCGCGGCCCCTCGCCCAGCGCCCGCGCGATCTCCCGGCGCGCCACCGGCAGCGGCGTCGCCCGCACCGCGGCGAGGTCGTCCTGCCAGGTCTGCTGCATCCCGGCGGGCGGCGGCCCCACGAAGTCGGCCCCATATTCCGCGGTGTGCAGCGCCACCACCGCGTCGAGGTCGGTCTCGGCGCGCAGCCGCTCGAACGCGGGCCGCAGCCGCGCGAACGGGCCCAGCGGCGCCAGCCCGCTCAGCCGCCGCAGCAGCCCGCCGAGCTCGAACAACGGCGACACCGCGAACCGGGTGTGCAGCAGGTCCTCGGCGGCGACCTCGAGGCGGAGCATGCCTCGACCTTACGTCCAGGGACGAATGAGTCCGCGGAAGCGGCGCGCCCCGCGAGGCTGAATCCCATGACCACGTACACGGCCGTGCTGCGCGACGGGACGTTCCGGGTGCTGTTCGGCACCCGGACGCTGAGCATCCTCGCGGACACCCTGCGCATCGTCGCGCTCTCGCTGCTCGTCTACGCCGCGACCGACTCCCCGGCGCTGGCCGCGCTCGCCTACGGCATCGGCTTCCTGCCGCAGCTGATCGGGGCGAGCGTCCTCGGCGCCCTCGCCGACCGCATCCGGCCGCGGCGGCTCATCGTGCTCGGGTACCTCGCCGAGGCCGCCGTCGCCGCCGTGCTGGCCGCCGTCGCGCTGCCGGTCTGGGCCTCGCTGGCCCTGGTCGCCGCCGCGGCCCTGCTCACCCCGGTGTTCATGGGCGCCCAGAACGCGCTGATCGCCGAGGCCCTGACCGGCGACGCGTACGTGCTGGGCCGCTCCCTGTCGAATGTCGCCTCGTCGCTGGCCCAGCTCGTCGGCATGGCCGGCGCGGGCGTCGCGGTCGCGACCCTGGGCGGCCGCAACGCGATGCTCATGGCCGCCATCGGCCACGTCATCGCCGCCGTCTGGACCCGCCTGGCCCTGGCCGACCACCCCGCCCCGAGCAGTGCGACGGAGAACAGCGCGACGGAGAACAGCGAAACGACGAAAGCCGAGCTGGCGAGCGACGAGCCGAAAAGCAACGAGACCGCGAGCGACGGGACGGCTGGCAACGGGACCGCGAGCGGCGGATCGGCGAGAGCTGGAGAGGCCAGGGCCGGAAAGGCGGGGCTCGGCAAGGCGGGGCTCGGCAAGGCGGGGCTCGGCAAGGCGAACGGTCTCGCCGCGGCCAGCTGGCGCGGCAACGCGGCCCTGCTGCGCGACCGCACGATCCGCCGCCTGCTGCTCGTGCAGTGGCTCCCGCCCGCGTTCATCACCGGCGCCGAGGCGCTCATGGTCCCGTACGCGGCCGGGCGCGGCTTCCCCGCCGGCGTTGCCGGTTGGCTGCTGGCCGCGATCCCGGTCGGCATGGTCGCCGGGAACCTGGTCATCGGCCGGCTGCTCGCCCCCGCCCGGCGCGAGCGGCTCGTCCCGGCGCTCATCGCGCTCATGGGCCTGCCCTGCCTGGCCTTCGCCGTCCCGCCCGGCGCCGCGGGCGGTCATCCGACCTGGCCGCTGCTCGCCGCGGCGCTCGTGGTCGTCGGGGTCGGCTCCGCGTTCGGGCTCGGCGTGCAGGCCGCGTTCCGCGACGCGCTGCCCGCCGACGGCCGCGGGCAGGCGTTCGGGCTGCTCAGCACCGGTCTGATGACCGCGCAGGGGCTCCTACCGGCGCTGGCCGGCCTGCTCGCCGAGGCGCTGCGTCCCGGCCTGGTCGTCGGCCTGCTGGGCGCGGCGACGCTGCTCATCGCGGCGGGTGCGGCCCCAGGGCTTGTACGTCGACAGGATCGTCGAGAACAGCAGCAGCGAGCTGGACACGGCGGGCGCGATGACGAGGTTGAGGCGCTCCTGCGCCGGTAGCGCGGCGCCGAGGTGGGAGGCGTCGGCCAGGTTCGGGTACAGCGCGAACGTGACCAGCCCCAGCATCACCGTCACGATGCCGAGCTTCACCGCGACCCACCACCACTTGATCAGTCCCCAGGGGGTGCCGACCGCGTTGACCACGCCGACCAGCCAGACCAGGAAGGTCAGCGGCACGAACAGCACGGTGCCGATCAACCCCATCGCCGGGTAGACGACCGCCCGGTCGGTGGCCCCGCTCAGCCCGGCGATGCCGAGCGTGAGCAGCACCACGTCGGTGCCGAGCCACCCGACCGCGGTGACCACGTGCAGCGTCAGGATCGCCTTGCGCCATCTCGGTGTGAATCGCACGCCTTCAGCCTGGCAAAGTCGCGGGCTCCGGTCGTGGCCCGAGGGGCGTAACCGCGCCTACTCCCGGCGGCGTACGCCAGTCTCCGCGGATTGGCTGTTCTCCGTGGCCGGGCGGACGGGCAGGGTGGGGCTCATGATCTCTGTCGGTGCGGTGGCGGGCGTCGCGCTCGTGGCGCTCGGGATGGTGCTCACGCCGGGCCCGAACATGATGTACCTCGTCTCGCGCAGCATCACCCAGGGCCGCCGCGCCGGTCTGACCTCGCTCGGCGGCGTCGCGGTCGGCTTCCTCGCCTACCTGGCCCTCGCCGCGACCGGGCTCTCGGTGGTCTTCGCGGCCGTCCCCGCCCTCTATACGACGGTCAAGCTCGCCGGCGCCGCCTACCTGGCCTACCTCGCGTGGCAGGCAGTCCGCCCCGGCGGCACCTCGGTGTTCGCCCCGGTCGAGCTGCCCCCGGACTCGAACCGGCGGCTGTTCACGATGGGCCTGATGACCAACCTGCTCAACCCGAAGGCGGCGATCATGTACGCCTCACTGATCCCCCAGTTCGTCGACGTCCACGCCGGCCATCTCGTCGCGCAGGCCTTCCTGCTCGGCGGCGTGCAGATCGCCGTCAGCATGCTGGTCAACACCGGGATCGTGTGCGCGGCCGGCGCCATCGCGGCGTTCCTCGGGCGGCGCCCGACGTGGCTGCGCGTCCAGCGGTACGTCACCGGCTCGCTCCTCGGGCTCATCGCCGTGAAGCTGGCAACTGACAAGGCCCGGCCCGTGGTGGTGTAGAGATGATGCTGTGACGGTCGAGGAGGAGCTGCGCACGCTCGCCCCGCAGGTGCTCGGCATCCTGATCCGGCGATACGGCCAGTTCGACGCCTGCGAGGACGCCGTGCAGGAGGCCCTGCTCGCGGCGGCCCTGCAGTGGCCCGCCGAGGGCACCCCGGCCAACCCGCGCGGCTGGCTCATCACGGTCGCCGTGCGCCGCCTGACCGACCAGTTCCGCTCCGACGACGCCCGCCGCCGGCGCGAGCAGGCCGTCGCCGCCCTCGAGCCGGAGCCCTCCGACGCCGTCCCCGATCGCGACGACACCCTCACCCTGCTCTTCCTGTGCTGCCACCCAGCCCTGTCGCCGGCGTCGCAGCTCGCGCTGACCCTGCGCGCGGTCGGCGGCCTCACCACCGCCGAGATCGCCAGCGCCTTCTTCGTCCCCGAGGCCACCATGGCCCAGCGCATCAGCCGCGCCAAGGCCAAGATCAAGTCCGCGGGCGCCCGGTTCGCCCCGCCGCCGCCCGAGGAGCGCCCGGCCCGCCTGGAGGTCGTGCTCCAGGTCCTGTACCTCATCTTCAACGAGGGCTACACCGCCAGCTCCGGCGCCGACCTGCACCGCGGCGACCTGACCGCCGAGGCCATCCGGCTCACCCGAGAGGTCCACCGCCTGCTCCCGGCCGACGGCGAGGTCGCCGGCCTGCTGGCCCTGATGCTGCTCACCGACGCCCGCCGCCCGGCCCGCACGCTGCCCGACGGCACGCTGGTGCCCCTGGCCGAGCAGGACCGCTCGCGCTGGCTGCGCCCGATGATCGACGAGGGCACCGAGCTCATCACGCGCACGCTGCCGCAGGGGTCGGCCGGCCCCTACCAGCTGCAGGCCGCCGTCGCCGCGGTCCACGACGAGGCCGCCGACGCCGCGGCGACCGACTGGCCGCAGATCGTCGCCCTGTACCAGCTCCTGACCCGCGTCGCCCCGAACCCGATGGTCACCCTGAGCCACGCCGCCGCGCTGGCCATGGCGAAGGGCCCGCAGGCCGGGCTGGAGCTGCTGGCGACCCTCGACGCGGACGAGCGGATGGCCTCCCACCACCGCCTCGCCGCGGTGCGCGCGCACCTGCTGGAGATGGCCGGCTCTCCCGCCGAGGCACGCGAGTGGTATGCCCTCGCCGCCAAGCGCACCACCAGTCTTCCCGAGCAGCGATACCTCGAGCAGAAGGCTGCCGCTCTCCCTCTGGAGTTGTGAAGCAACGCGTTCTGGGGATGAGGCTAGCGGCGGGGTACGACGCTTTTCCGAACAGCGAACCGCCGGGGTGCGGACGAACCACACCCCGGCGGAAGAGCGAGAAACCTAGCGGCCGCGAGCCACGTTGACGATGCCCCGGACGAGCTGGACGACGCCCCAGATGACCGGGCCCCACGCGACGAGATACACCGAGGAACCGGACATGTAGGTGCACACCGTGATACCGACGCCGGCCG
This sequence comes from Dactylosporangium thailandense, assembly GCF_059739745.1. Classification (NCBI taxonomy): domain Bacteria; kingdom Bacillati; phylum Actinomycetota; class Actinomycetes; order Micromonosporales; family Micromonosporaceae; genus Dactylosporangium; species Dactylosporangium thailandense. The sequence continues at coordinate 10,162,327 of NZ_AP029195.1, read as the reverse complement.
CGATCAGGATCAGGCCGAAGATGATCTCCCGCTTCCCCTTCGAGGACACCGCGCTCTGAGCGGCCGGCGACTGCTGCACCTGCATGTAATGCGGCGGAGGCGGCTGCTGCCCATAGGGCGCCGCCGGCTGCCCATAACCAGGCTGCCCATAAGCCGGCTGCCCGTAAGCCGGCGGCTGTCCGTAAGCCGGCGGCTGCCCGGAAACCGGCGGCTGCCCGGAAACCGGCGGCTGCCCGTAAGCCGGCTGCCCGGAAACCGGCGGCTGCCCATAACCAGGCTGTCCAGAAACAGGCGGCTGCCCATAAGCCGGCGGCGCGCTCTGCTGAAAAGGCGGAGCCGAATAGGGCTGAGGCGCCTGAGGCTGCCCGTACGGCTGAGGCTGCCCGTACTGCGGATCAGAGGGCGGCGGATATCCAGGTTGCATGAGAGATGGTTCCTGTCAGGTGATGGGCCGGCCGTGGCGGGTCAGCGCCGCCATGAGGTGGTCGAGAAACTCGTCCCGCCCGTTGACGATGTTGATCGGGATCATGATGGGCTCGCTCCCCTGAACGAGCAGGTTGTAGTGACTGAGCTTTCCGGCCGCATCGCCGCGCTTGCCGAGCACCGACTGCAGTCCGGTGGTCTCAGGCCACGAGAACGCCTGGACCTTCCCGTTGTGTCGGTAGACGAAGCCCTCGCTGTAGACAAAGTAAGCGCGATTACCCACGACCAGCGTCCGGATGGCGCTCACGATCGCGAACACCATGCCGAAACAGAAGAACAGGCCGATGAACCGGACGACCGAGTACAGAGCGTCGAAAACGCTCAGCCGGCTGCCGAGCGCGCCGGTCCCGATCAGCAGGCCGAGACACCCGGCCGCGATCGCCAGCCACAGCAGGAACCGGTTGCGGGCCCGGGCCAGTTGCCGCTCGCTCAACAGCGGGCCGAACCCGCGAGCCTGAGCGGCCTCGCCCACTTCCACCGGCACCTCGCCGGCGGGCATGGCACTACCCCCGTAGGTCACCGCGTCCTCCCCGTGCGCGTCGGCAACCGCCCCGCTCACGCGGGCCTAGCGCACGATAACAGTCGATGACGTGCGGCAAAAGCGGCACCCGACTCGGCGCCGCCGAGGCCTTCCTTGCACTCGACGGCGCCGAGGACTATGCGTCCACAGTGGACGGGTTCAGTACGCGGTTCGATGCCGGGAACGCCGGGAACCGCGGAAGATGCGGAACGCGGCGAAGGCCCCGATCGCGACGGCCAGGCCCGCGACCGCCCAGACGGCGTTCGGCTGGAAGGCCACGGCGGGCGCGCTGTTGCTCTTGTTCGCGGGCGCCGCCCCGCTGACCGGCTCGGGCAGCGCACCGAAGTCGACGTTGCCGATGCTCTCCAGCAGCGTCATGTGCTTCATCACGACGTTGACCGCGGTCTGGGCGAAGGTTCGGACGAGCTCGTTGCGCGTGTTCGAGCGGATCTGCGAGACGAGCGCGAAGACCTTGCCGTGCGCGGCGCGCAGGCGGTTGGCGAAGACGTCGTCGAACTGCGAGCCCGTCTGGGCCGCGGTCATCTCGTTGAGCCAGCCCTGCTGCTCGTCGCTCGGCTTGTCCGGCAGCGGTACCCCGAGCTGCGCGGACACCTGCCGCACCTGCTGGTCGAGGCCCTTGTGGTCGATGGCGAGCTGCTTGCCGACCTCCTTGACCCGATCGTCGCCGGCCTTGGTCTGCGCCATGTTGCCGGCCGGACCCTCCCAGAGCCCGGCCTGGCGCACCTTGGTCAGGAACTCGCGGTCGACCGGGCCGAGCGGGCCGGAGCTGGTCATCGTGTAGCCCGCGGGCAGAGCCCCGGCCGCCTGCGTGCCGGTGGCGGCGACCTGCACCGGGTTCTGGGCGGCCTGGGAGGCGCCGGCGGGGTAGCCCGCCGCCGGCGCCGTCTGCTGCGGGTTCGCCGAGCCCGCCTGACCACCGGTCAGGGCGGCGCGCCACGAGGGCACGCCCAGGATGACGCCCACGGCCGCGGCGATCAGCACCCACCAGGGCCAGGTGCGGCGGCGCGGCCACGGCCGGGAGCCGGCGCCGTCGGGCTCGACGGAGTACATCAGTAGCCGCCGGTCCCGCCGTCACCGGTCGGCGCGGCCGAGGCCCCCGGAGGCTCCACCGCGGTGGGCGCGGGCGTGGGGAGGCAGGTGAGGTTCTTCTTGCCGTCGGGCGCCACGACGAACCAGACGCCGCCGACGTTCTGCCCCTTCCACGCGCCCGGCTTCGGGTCGCCGATGTAGCGGTACACGGGCCAGCCGGCCAGCGTGATCTGGCGGGCTCCGTCGGCGCGGGTCACGGTGCCGACGACGGCCGGGTCGACGCCGGAGAGGTCAGGGTTGCCGTCGGTGATCGCGGGCGGCCACACCTGCGCGCACTTGTCGACACAGTTGGACTTCGGCGGCTTGGCGGTGTCCTTGTCGAATCGGTACAGGACGAAGCCGTCCTGGTCGGTGACGACCTTGCCCATCTTGGGAATCGACGCCGCCTTGAGCGCGGTGGTCTGCGAGCCGACGGGCGCGACGACCGGCACCGCGCTCTCCCCGGCCACGTCGTTGAGCGCGGGCACCTGGGCCTGGGCCTGAGCGGCATCGGCAGTGTTGTCGACGTTGGCCCCGGGGGGCGCGCACGCGGTCAGGGCGGCCAGCGCGGCCGCCGCCGCGGCACATCCCGCCACGGTGGCGGTGAGCCTGGTTGCTGCCACTGGATCCTCCTCGGTTGGCGTTTCTCGCGTTCCGCCAAGTGGTACGGGCGGCGAGGAGGACCGAGACTGAAAGATCCACAGTGGACAAATTCACAAAGATTGCTGGGAGCTTCCTCGAACTATCGCGGGCCGCGGTCCGTAGAACCAGTGCGGGCGTCGAGCACGGCACGAACGGACCGCACCGCACCGCACCGCGAACTATCGCGGGCCGCGGTCCGGAGAACCGTTGCGGGCGTCGAGCGCGGCGCGAAGGGAGCGCAGCGCGTAGTACACCCGCGACTTCGCCGTGCCCAGCGGGAGCCCCAGCCGCTCGGCGACCTCGTTGACGGTCCGATCCCGCAGGTAGGTCTCCACGAGGATCTCGCGATGCGCCCGGCTGAGGCTGCGCAGCGCGTCCATCACGACCATGTTGGCCAGCACGCGCTCGGTCTCGTCGGACTGCGTGAGGTCGGCCAGCCACAGCTCGTCGAGGTCCTGGCCGTAGGTCTCCCCGGCCCGGGCGCTCGCGCTGCGGTGCTCGTCGATGGCGATGCGCCGCGCGACCGTGAACAGCCACGGGCGCAGCGAGCCGACCGCGTTGTGGTCGAAGCGGTCCGCGTTGCGCCAGGCGCGCAGCAGGGTCTCCTGCACGATGTCCTCGGCCCGCTGCCGGTCGCCGCCGGTCAGGCGGGCGACGAAGCGCAGCAGGGCGTCGGCGTGCTCGCGGTACAGGGCGACGAGCAGCTCGTCGTCCGCGTCCCGGGGGCCGGGCGCGGGCCGGTGGGTTCGGTTGCCGTAGGCCTCGATCATCGCGTCACCGTTTCGGGGCAGCCATACGCAGCGCGAGTGCCGGGCACATCGCCACCGCCTGCGCGGCGACGGGTTCGAGCCGCACCGGCACCGGTGCGTCCATGAAGGCCGGATAGCCGTTGCCGTCCAGCCGGATCAGGTCGGGAGCCACGTCCGCGCACAGGCCGTGGCCGTCGCAGCGGGACCAGTCGACGTGCAGCCGCCGCGTGCCGCCCTCGTCGCGGGCGGTGGGCACCGGCAGCACCCCGGCGACCGAACGTCCGCAGTCGCCGGCTCGGGCGTGGCGGGCCAGGTCGTCGGCGAAGACTTCCAGGGCGGACGTGGCGAATCCCGCCGTACCGTCCGGATGACTGCAAGCCCCCCGCCCCTTGACCGCGGCCGCGGCCGCACGCACGACGGCCGGATCCCCGGCCCCCGACGTGAGCCCGTCCACGGCCCGGGCCAGGTCGGGCAGGCCCAGCCGGCACGGACCGCACTGGCCCGCCGACTCGGCCGCCAGATACCGCACCACCCGCGCCACCTCGCCGACCGGGCACGTCTCCGGCCCGATGGGCAGGATGATCCCGGCGCCGAGCGCCCCGCCGACGGCCTTGAGGCCGCGGCGCGAGACGGCGGCGCGGGACGCCAGCGCCATGTCCAGCCAGCGGCCGTGGAAGCCGCCGGTGAGCACGGCCGGCCCGGCCGGGACGGCGCACAGGTCGAGCACCTCCTCCAGCGGCGTGCCGGTCGGGCACTCGACCACGGCCGGGTGTCGCGCGCTGCCGGTGACGCTGAGCAGGACCGTGCCCGGCTCCTTGTTCTCCGCGTCGCCGACCTCGCAGTAGCGCCGGGGCCCGATCCGGGCCGCGATCGCCAGCTGCGCGAACGTCTCCGCATTGGACAGCAGCGTCGGCTGGCCCTCCACGCCGGCCTCGGCCGCGCGGCGCTTGATGCCCGGCGGGATGTGCGGGAAGCCGTTGATGCCCTGCACCAGGGCGCCGCCCTCGCCGGAGATGAACCGGTGCGGCACCCGCACGACGCGGGACGTCACCGGCATGTCCCGCTCGGCCAGGGCGTTGAGCAGCGAGCGCTCCCCCACCCCGTCGTCGGCCACGCACAGCACGATCTCCACCGCCCGCAGCGCCCACGCGACGAGCGCGGCGCCGTCGAGGATGAGGTGCGGCGCGCGGGTCAGCAGGACCTTGTCCTTCCACGCGGCCGGCTCGCCCTCGGTCGCGTTGACCACCACGAAGGGCGCGAGCATGCGCCGCTCGACGACGTCGACGACGGCCTTGACCTTCTTGTGGAACGGGAAGCCGGCGCCGCCGCGGCCGGTGAGCTGGATGTCCTCGGCGAGCTCGAGCAGGCCGCGCATCGACAGCGGGCCGATCGGGCCGTGCACCTGCTGGTGCGCGCGCAGGTCCAGCCGCTCGGCCCGGTCGAGCCCGGCGGTGAGCCGGGCCGGGCCGATCGACAGCACCGTCGGCACCGGCGGTGCGGCGGTGGCGGCCGAGCCGCGACTGCGTGAGCTCATCGGGCCTCGCCCCGGATGCGGTTCCAGAAGTCCAGGTCGTCGTCGCCGTCGGCGCGGTGCCGCCGGCCGCGGCTCGCCTCGCGCTCCTGGCGGCGCAGCTCGCGCCGGGTGTCGAGGTTGACCAGCGTGGGCGTGTCGTCGTCGGCGTAGCGGTCCTGCTCGGCCTCCGCGGCGGCCGCGGCCGAACGCCGCGCGGCGAACCGGTCCCGCAGCGTCATGCCGGCGGTGTCGTCCACTGTGGACGTCTCGGGCGAGTAGGCGGCGTAGGGGTCGTAGTCGTCGTAGACCGGCGTCGCGACGCCGCGGAAGGTCTGCTCGAAGACCGGCTCGACGAAGCTGTCGTCGTAGGAGGGAATGGCGGTGACCGGCTCGACGAAGCTCTCGCTGTAGGAGGGAATGGCGGTGACCGGCCCGGCGACGGGCTCGCGACGGTAGTCGGCGCGCAGGTCGGGGGCATTGTCCTGGGTGGACCAGAGCTGGTCGGCCGGCGGCGCGTCCCACTGGAAGCGGCCGGCCGAGCGCGAGCGGGTGGCGCGGCGCTCGTACGAGACCGGCTCCGGCCGCCCCACGGGCGCGATGAGGGTGGTGGTGCGGTCGGCGGCGAGCTGCTGGCGGCGCCGGTTGCGCTCGACGGACAGCCGCAGGCCGAGCGCGACGAAGGTGAGGAAGGCCAGCAGCAGGTAGCTCGCGGTCACCCAGACGGCCGGCGGGCGCCCGGCGTTGAGGCCGTGCCAGAGGGCGACGGGCCAGCAGAGGTACGCCGTCGCGTGCAGCGGCCGCCACATCCACGGCTTGCCGGTCTGCGCGAAGCGGGCGCGGACCATGCCGGTCCACATCACCAGGACCATCAGGTACGCCGCGATCGTGCCCGCGCCGATGGTGAACGGCGCCGTGGTGAACGGGATCAGCGCGCCGAACACGCTGACCCGCGCGGTCATCAGCTCGGTGCCGATATGCAGGCCGAGCATGGCGATCGCGACGATGCCGAGGGTGCGGTGGACCGACTGGACCCAGACCCGGTGCCGGGCCACGAGCATGATGCGGTCGGTGGCGACGAGGCCGACGATGACCGTCAGCGTCAGCGACACGAGCGTGAAGACGCCGCAGTAGAAGACCAGGAAACTGAAGAGCTGGGTCATCGTCTCGCGCCCGCCGCCGGTCGCCACGCCGAGCAGCAGCAGCCCGGCGAGGGCCACGAGCCCGACGTTGACCGCGGACGGCGGACCGCCCCGTGTGGATCGACCGCGTGGTGGCTGGGCCCCGCCGGAGACCGACGGGTGCGGCTGAACCATTGCAGTTCCTCTATCCTGTCGGGCTGGTTTCCGGCGGTTTCCACCAACCGGCGAAACCAACCTAGGCAGGGGTCGAGGAGGGGGTCAATTTAAGTTTCATCGTGCACTTCCACGCCTGCGGAACATGATCCACAGGCCCAATTTCAAGGTCTGTTAATCCTCTTTATTGTTCGTCTAAGGATCGCCAGGCATCACTGTGGAGCGCTCTCACCGCGAATCACGGGCGAATCACGGGGGGATTTGCCCGATTTGTCGATCATCTCCCGCACATGGCGCACACGGCGAGGGAATCCGTCATCGATCCACTTCGAGGCGTAATCGCACGGGCTCCGTGAACCGTTGCTTAAGTGCCCGTTAGGGCTTCTTTCGGAAACTCTTGAGCCGGGCAATGATCACGTCGTTCGGACCCGCACAAGTGGTGCGCTTCAGTCGAGCCGGTAGACGGCGCAGGCTCCGGAGCGGAACATCAGCGTCGCGTAGCGTGACAGCTCCGGCGAGGGCGGCATGATGTCGTCCTCGGTGAAGAGCCAGCGGACGTGGTACCGGTCGCGGAGCACGCCGATCGTGTCCCGGGACGGGTTGGCGAAGGCGGCGTCGTTGTCGGCCAGGATCCGCGGATCCCAGTAGGCGGTGTGCTCCTGCGGTACACCCTGGATCGCCTCCTGGTCGTGGGCCTCGGCGGTGTAGGCCCACGACTCGACCAGGACCCGGCGCTCGCTGTAGGCGGCGATGCCGAAGTGCCGGCGGTCGCACGCGGAGCGGCCCCGGCGGCCCTCGTAGGCGCAGTGCATGTTCGTGGCCACGAGGTCGTTCGGCGACGAATGGTCGCGGAGCCAGCGGCCCGCCTCGAGGGTGCCCTGGGTGACGATCGGCCAGAGGTCGGCGCGCTCGGACCAGCCGTTCTCGCGGCCGTCCTGGACCGCGTAGGTGAGCTGGCGGACGGCGGTCGGGGCGGTGCAGCCGAGCAGGAAGACCGCCACGAGGCCGTAGACGGCCGGGCGCCGGCGGGCCGCCAGGAGCCCGGCCACCGCGAGCACGCCGATCACGGCCCACGGCCAGACGAGGTCCACGGTCACGGCGGCGGCGCGGCGCTCGGGGCCGATGACGGGGACGGTCGAGCCGTCGAGCAGGCGCAGGGCGTAGACGAGCCCCACGCCGGCCCCGAACGCGTAGAGCGCGCGGGCCGAGGTGACCAGGGACAGCAGGCCCCAGGTCGCCAGGGCCGCGAGATAGGGCCGGGCGCCCTGCAGGAAGAAGCCCTCCGCCTGGCCGCCCGAGTGGCCGAACAGGACCAGGATCGAGAAGCCGGCCAGGCCCAGGCCGAGCAGCAGCACGGCGTCCGGGCCCAGGAGCCGCCGGCGCAGGCCCAGCGCGCCGCCCCAGATCGCCAGCCAGCCGAGCGCCGTCAGGGCCAGCAGGACGATCAGGCGGTACGAGCGCGGGTCCTCGGTGTAGTGGGTGGTCACGCCCGCCGGGTTGCGGCGCAGGGCGTCCAGGGGGCCCAGGCCCAGGCCCTGGCTCTCGCCGCCGAAGAGGACCAGCTGGGCGAAGACCAGCCAGCCGAGGACGACGGCCAGGGCGGCGGCCGCGACCCGGTGGATGCGGCGGTGCACGAGCAGGTGGACGGCCAGCACCAGCAGCAGGCCGCAGAAGAGGGTCGGCAGGAAGCTGGCCTTGGCGCCCATCACCGCGGCCGGGAGCAGCAGGAACGCCAGGCGGCGCCGCCGGTCCGCGCCGTGTTCGCGCAGCAGGTCGAGCAGGACCAGCATCAGCGGTACGAACAGCAGCGCCCCGAACGTCTGGGTCGGGCTCGTCCACAGGGTGAGCCGGATGTTGGAGCCGTCATCCGTCGCGTTGAAGCCGTAGTCGCGGTAGAACAGGTCCTGCACCCAGCCGTAGGGGTCCGGGGAGAGCGCGAAGAACGCGGCCAGGGCCGTGACGGCCCCCGCCGTCCACGAGCCGCCGACGCGCCGGCCGACGGCCGCGACCGCGACCACGAGCGCGAAGATGACCGGGAGCATGGACAGGCGGGTCACCAGGACGTACGGCTCGATGCCGGTCGCCCAGCTGGCCGCGGCCATGTCGGCGTAGGCGAACCAGTGGTAGTAGATCGGCTCGCTGGTCACCCACGGCGTGACCAGGTCCATGTGGTGCTTGAGCTCGCCGACCAGCGCCAGGTGGAACGGCAGGTCGATGTCGGGCTTGCCGTAGCTCGGCCAGCCGAAGCCGTGGTGGCGGTAGTAGAGCGTGCTCCAGAACAGCAGGACCAGCGCGATTGCGGCGAGGGTCCACGAGTGCGCGACCGGGGCGCGGCCGGCCGGACCGCTGCCGCGCCAGTACCGCCGCAGCCGTTTGATCCCGGCGAATGTCCCGAGGACACCGGCCGGCGCCAGCAGGGCGGCGAGCGGGACGCCGAGCGCGCGGGCGGGCACGTAGGCGAGCACCTCGACGCCGTAGCCGACGGCCGTGCCCACCGCGAGGTCCTCGCCCAGCCCGCGGGAGCCGCGGTGGATGAGCCGCCACAGCAGCATCCCGGGCAGGGTCACGGCGAGGCCGACGTACGCGGCGAACATGAGGTATGCCGGGAGCGAGACGCCGTACGCGTGCAGCACGGCCCCGGTCGCGACGAAGACCAGCCCGGCCGGCCACCACCCCGACCGCCACGACACCCGGGATGTCCGCCGGGCTTGCGTTTCCGACTTGTCGCGCTCAGCGAGCAGGGCCATGACCCGCTTTCCTACCCGAGCGCGCGGCGCTCAGCCGGGAAACGGCGGCGAATTCACCCGCTGGCGGGCCGCGATGCGGATCAGCACGGTCTTGAACGCGGCGTACGCGTCCGCGCCGACGTCCGCCGCGTGCCGGGCCTCGATGTCGGCGAGGATGGCCCGCGATTTGCGCCCCTGGTCCAGGCCCAGCTCGGTGGGGACGACCAGCTTCGCGCGGCGGTCCTGGGGGTCGGGGCGGCGCCGGACGTACCCCAGCTCCTCCAGCTCGTCCACCAGCGTCCCGATGACCTGCTTGTGCTGGCCCGACTGGGCCGCGAGCTCGGTGGCGCGGCTCCCCTCGGGGTCGAGGTAGGCCAGCACGGCCCCGTGGCGCGGGCGCAGCCGCGGGTGCCCCTGCTCGGCCAGGCGCCCGAACAGCTCCTTCTGCAGCGCGAAGAGCACCTGCGCGGAGAGGACGCCGAGATCGGTGGGTGTAGTAGTCACTGAAGATGACTATATGCGGCAGGGATGGAGGTCGCCGGGGCTGCTCAGGACCTTTCCCGGGCTCGCGTCCGGCGTCGGCTCGCTCGAGGCGGACGACGGCGCGACGACGGCGAGCTCGGTGGGTGCCGCGGACCCGGTGACCGGGGGGCGGCTCGGCTTCGGCGCGGACGGCGAGGTCGTGGCGGCCTGCGCGCCGGGCTTCTGCACGGTGCCGACGCTGAGCGCGACCCCGTTGAGCGTGGTGCGCCGGCCCGCGGTGTCGGTGACCCGCACGGTGAACGGCCCGTTGCCGGCGCCGCTCTCGGCGATCCAGTAGTTGTAGTCGGTGCGGGCGAGCGCCTTGAAGGATCCGCCGACCTGGATCTCGGCGCCGGCCAGGGGGTTCCCGGTGTTGTCGAAGCGCAGGGCGAGCCAGTACTGCGACGAGCCCTCCTTGACGCGAACCGTCATCGCGCCGGGCACGCCGGGGTTGGTCACCTGGCTGTAGGAGACCTTGATGACCCCGTCGTCGATCGCCCCGATCTTGGCGAACGCCTGGCGGCTGAGGTCGATGTGCCCCGCGGCGCACTCGGGGCAGCGATCCGTGATCTTCACGCGGACGCTGCCCTTGGGCCCCTTGACGTCGAGGTACCCGCCGCAGGCCGCCCCCTTCTGGTACTCCGCGTTGCCGAGCGCGACGACGAGCGGCTCCGCCACCTTGTCGAACGAGCAGTTCCCGCCGCCGTCGGCCGCGTAGTAGGTGGCCTGCCCGTTGCCGGACCCGACGGTGGCCGCGCAGGCGGAGCCGGACGCCTGGGCCACGAGCGCCACGGTGGCGACCCCGGCCACGACGACGCCGGCCCCGGCCACGATGAGCGCGCGGCGGCCGCGCCACCAGGGCGCGGCCCGATGCCCGCGCGGTCCGTCCAGCTCCATCACGGCCGCAGCGTACCGAGCCGCCGAGGCCGAAACCGCAGACGAAAGCGAAGCTTAAAACTCAGCCCCACCAGAACACGGCGCCGATGATGCAGTAGAGCGCGACGAGGGTCGCCCCCTCCAGCCAGGTCGACTCGCCGTCGAAGACGATGAAGGCCACGGCGATCACCGTGATCGCCACGGCCATGATGAGCATCGGGGCGAAGACCAGCGTCAGGGTCGTCGCCGTGAGCAGGCTGAGCAGCACCAGGGCCGGGGCCAGGACCAGGGCGATCTGCAGCGGGCTGTTGATGATCACGCTCAGCGCGTAGTCCGACTGGTTCTTGTACGCCAGCTTGATGCCGATCACGTTCTCGATGGCGTTGCCGGCGATGGCCACGATCACCAGGCCCGCGAACGCCTGCGAGATGCCCAGCGCGTCGATCGCCGGCTCCAGCGCGTAGACGAACCAGTCCGACACGAGCGCCGCGCACCCGCTCGCGACCGCCAGCAGGGCCACGGCCAGCCAGACCGGCCAGCGCGGCGGCTCCATGTGCACGTCCGCGCCCGCCGCCGCGCCGCGCTTCAGGCTCGCCGGCAGCGACAGGGCGAAGACGAGCAGCAGGATGATCGCGACGAAGATCGACAGCGTCTTCTCGTGCGGCTCGGCCGGGGTGTGCACGTAGGAGGCGAGGCTCGGCAGGACCAGGGCGCCCGTCGCCAGCACCATGAGCACCATCGTGGTCCGCGCGCGCTCGGAGTTGAACTTCTGCGTGCCGTGTTTCAGGCCGCCGGCCACGAACGACAGGCCCAGGACCAGCAGGATGTTCGACAGGATCGAGCCGATGATGGCCGACTGGACCACCGAGACCAGGCCGGCCTTGAGCGCGAAGAAGCCGATGAACAGCTCCGGCAGGTTGCCCAGCGCGCCCTGCAGCACGCCCGTCGCGCCCGGGCCGAAGCGGTCGCCGAGCTGCTCGACGCTGCGGCCGACCAGCGAGGCCAGGGCGGCCACGGCGGCGCCCGCGACGACGAAGGCGAGCACGGAGGAGACGGCGGTGTAGCGGGTCACCGCCGCGAGCCCCACGGCCACGGCGCAGATGCCGAAAATGGTGAAGTCGGAGCGAACGAAAACCCGTTCCACGGTCACGCCGTTGAATATGACACTCGATCACAAGTCTGTCGCGAGGGCCGCCCTGTACAGTTCCCGCAGTTTCGCGGCCCGGGCCGGGCGGCCGGCGGCGACCCAGGCGATCCGGCCCGCGAGGTGCGCCGCGAAGTCCGGGTGGCCGTCGCGGTTGGCGGCGTCGAGGCCGTCGCGGGCGGCGCCGTGCAGGATCGCGCGCAGCCGGTCGTACTCGTCCCGCGCCGCCGCCGGCGAGTCGTTCACCACGAGCCCGGCCAGCCGCTGCCGGTCCCCGCGCCCGCGCACCCGCGTCTTGGCCGGGTGCACGCGGAAACCCTCGTCCGCCACCACCTCCGACACCGCGTCGACCAGCGACGACGGCGGGAACGCGCCCGAGAACGCGAGGTCGTCGGCGTAGCGGGTGTACCGCGCCCCGAACGCCGCGGCGAGCCCGCTCAGCCGCCGGTCGAGCCGGTAGGCGCACAGGTTCGCCAGCGCCGGCGAGGTCGGCGCGCCCTGCGGCAGGTGCGGGGCGCGCAGCAGCGGCACCAGCGAGCCGTGCCCGCGCATGACCGCGAACGGCGTGCTCGTCGTGCACAGCGCGGCCAGCGTGTGCGCGACCGGCTCCGGGTAGCCGATCGCGCGGAACAGCCCGTACACCCGTTGCACCGAAACGCTCGAGAAGAACGCGACGAGATCGATCCGGACGACCACGGCCCGCCCGGCGTGCGGCGCGGCGAACGTGTGCACGCCGCGGCCCGGCACGAAGCCGTGCGCGGCGGGGTGCACCGGCACGCGCCCGAGGACCTCGTCCAGCAGCCGCCGCTGCAGGGTGCGCAGGCGCGGCTTGGGGGCCTCGATCAAACGCTGACCCATCCAGGTGTACCGGTAGTGCCGGAGCGATTCCACCGTGCTGCCGCGGTTCAGCTCCCGCCGGTCCGCGAACCAGTCGAGCCGGTCGCCGTCCAGCTCCAGGAACTCGGCCAGGGCGGCGAGGTCGCCGAGCGGCGGCGTGTCCCACCGCATGCGCACGACCCGCGTCGGCACCGCCCGGCGCACCACGATCCGCACCGGCACCCGGCCCGGCAGGTGGGCCGCGAGGAACCCGGCGAGCTCCCGCGGGCGGTCGGCGGGGCCTTCGCGGTACCCCCGCAGCATCGCCGAGACCAGGGGACCCATCCATCGCGGGCGGCGCCCGACGGCCTCGAATCCGGCCTCGAGCAGGACCGGCCGCGACCAGTCGGCCGCGGCCAGAAAGGCGTGCGCGAGGGCATGGGCGGCAGCGCGCCCCGACGTAGCCCGGTCGTGCCTGCCCAGACTCGCGCGAAGCGCGGCAGCGGGCCGGCGATGTGCTGCGGTGCTCAAGGTTGCGCCCCCGGGGTTGCCCCGGAGCGATCACGGCGAGCCGCGATCAGCTCGGGACGCGCTGCCACACGACAACCCTACGGCAAGCGGTCCTGGTACTCCTGCATCGCTCGCCGCGCGAAGACCTGCTGGAACGTGGCCACCCGCTCGGAGCGGCCGCGGCCGATGAAGCTCACGAACCAGTGCAGCACCGCGGTCACCCGGTTCTTGAACCCGACCAGGTAGAGCAGGTGCACCACGAGCCAGAGCAGCCAGCCGAGCAGCCCCGCGAAGTGGAACTTGCCGACGCTGGCCACGGCCGAGAAGCGCGAGATGGTGGCGAGGCTGCCCTTGTCGAAGTACTTGAACGGCTGCCCGGTCGGCTCGCCCGCGAGGCGCTTGCGGATCTGCCCCGCCGCGTGCCGGCCGCTCTGGATGGCCACCTGCGCCACCCCGGGCAGCTGCTCGAGCGACATCATGTCGCCGACCGCGTAGATCTCCGGGTGCCCGGGCACCGTCGTGTCGGGGTTGACCTTGAGCCGGCCGGCCCGGTCGGTCTCCGCCCCGGTCGCCTCGGCGATCTGCGTCGACAGGGCCGGCGCGGACACCCCGGCGGCCCAGATCTTCGTCGCCGACTCGATGCGCCGCCGCCCGTTGGTGGTCTCGACCTCGATGCCGGTCTCGTCCACGTCGACGACCTTGGTGCTCAGCTCCACCTCGACGCCGAGCTTGTGCAGCTGCCGCAGCGCCTGGGTCGAGAGGTGGTCGCCGAACGTGGACAGGACGGTCGGCAGCGCGTCGACGAGGATGATGCGCGCCTGCCGCGGGTCGATGTTGTGGTACTGCCCCGGCAGGTGCCGGTGCGCGAGCTCGGCGATCTGCCCGGCCATCTCCACGCCGGTCGGGCCGGCCCCGACGACCACGAACGTGAGCAGCCGCTCGATCACGGCCGGGTCGGTCTCGATCTCGGCCAGCTCGAACGCGCCGAAGATCCGCCCGCGCAGCTCCAGCGCGTCGTCGATGCTCTTCATGCCGGGGGCGAACTCGGCGAACCGGTTATTGCCGAAGTAGGACTGCGAGGCGCCGGCGGCCACGATGAGCGAGTCGTACTCGACGCTGTAGGCGACCCCGGGCGCGACCACGTCGACGCGCCGGGCCGCGGGGTCGACGTGGGTCGCGGTGCCGAGCAGCGTCTTGACGTTGTTCTGCCGCTTGAGGATCTCGCGGATCGGCGGCGCGATCTCGCCCTCGGACAGGATGCCGGTCGCCACCTGGTACAGCAGCGGCTGGAACAGGTGGTAGGCGGTGCCGTTGATCAGGGTGATGTCGACCGGGGCGCCCTTGAGCGCCTTGGTCGCGAAGAGCCCCCCGAACCCGGCCCCGATGATGACCACCCGATGCCGCTGCGAACGCTCGTCCATGTGCATCTCCCGATGGGGCAGTGGACCCTGCTATTCAAGTACACCACCGTTGCCGCCCCGCTGCGGTGTGTCCTGCACTACCTCGCGAAAGCCCTATTGCGGCAGGAGTCCGCGCACGTAGGCGGCCTGGCCGGCGTGCTGGACGGCGTCGTCGAGGATGCTCACGAGCCGCACCGCGAGCGACACCGGCGGGTCCCAGCGCTCGTCGACGATCTTGTCGAGCTCGTCCTCGGTGAGCCGCGCCACGAAGGTGCGGGTGCGGGCGAAAACCGCGTCGAAGTACTCCAGCAGCGCCTCCGGCGACTCCGGCCGCACCGCCTCGACCTCGTCCGGCGTGTGCCCGTAGCCGGTGTCGTGCGCGCGCGCCTCGAGCCCGAACCGCTTCGCGTGGTCCCCGGTGACCCAGAGTTGCTCGGCCCCGTCCAGCAGGTCCGTGACGTGGTCGTCCTGCACCCGGGTGAGATGCCAGACGAGCCAGCCGATCGAGTTCGCCCCGGGCCGCGGTGCCCAGTGCAGCTGCTCGGCGCTCAGCCCCTCCACGGCCCCGCGCACCAGGTCGGGCAGGCGCCCGTAGCCCTCGGTCAGCAGTTCGTTCACGCGCATCGCTCAGCACTCCTTCCGCGCTCGGTCACCCCGCATCCTTACCCATCCCGGCCCCGGAGATGCCTCGCCGGACATGCCAGTGGCCTCCCGCGACGTGCCAGTGGCCCCCGGCGAGCCGGGGGCCACTGGAGAAACCGCACTACAGGAGGGCCAGCGCCGGCACGAACTTGTTCGCGTCGATGGTGCCCCAGCCCGAGCTCAGGTCGTAGCCGGGCGTCGCCGGGAAGCCGGTCACACCCTCGAAGCTGTTGTCGCCCGAGGTCACGTCCACCAGGCCGGTCGGCAGGTGGGTGTGGGTGCTGCCCGCGCCCAGCAGGTACAGGGCCGCGTTGATGTCGCCCAGGCGGCGGCCCGCCTGCTGGTCGGCGAGGGCCACGATGCCCGCGAAGATCGGGGTGGCCTCGCTGGTGCCGCCGAAGATGTGCCACGGCGAGTCGGCGCCGACGAAGGTGTAGTACACCCACGCCCCGCCGTCGACCGCGGCGCTCATCGAGATGTCCGGCGTGCCGCGGTGGTTGCCCACCACGTTCTTCACGCCGGCCTGGAAGAGCGGGCGCGGGAAGACGTGCGAGAGCCCGCCGCCGCCGGCCCCGTAGCCGTCGTTCCACACGACGTCGTTCGAGACGCGCTTGCCGCTGTTGTCGAGGTTGAGCTGCGTACCGCCGATCGAGGTCACCAGCGGGTCCGACGACGGCCAGGAGTTGACCGGGTAGGTGTAGAGGTCCTCACCGTTCGCCTGGTAGTCGGTGGCCCCGGCGTCGCCCGAGGCGGCCAGCACCGTCACGCCGTGCAGCGCCGCGTCGGTGTACGCGTACCGCAGCTTCTGGATGCTGCTGAAGTCGCCCTTGTCGAAGCCGGGGAACGTGTTCTCGGTCGCGCCGAAGCTCTGCGAGATCACGTCACCGACGCCCTTGTCGATGAGCGCCTTCTCGGCGTCCATCATCTCGGGCAGGCCGGTGACGCCCTCGGTCTCGGCGACCGGCGTCTCCACGAGCACGATCTTGGCGTCGGGCGCCATGGCGTGCGCGTACTCGACGTCGAGCGTGGTCTCCTGGGCCCAGCCGACGTGATCGGCGTTGGCCGGGTCGAACGGGGGCACGTTGCCGGCCTTGACGATCTGGACGTTCGTGTTCGGCAGGCCGAACTGCGCGTCGAAGACCTCGAGGTCGTGCTGGATCGTCGGCGAGCCGAACGAGTCGACGATGACGATCGTGCGGCCCTTGCCCGTGATGCCGCGGGAGTACAGCGGGTTGAGGTTGTACGCCGTGCGGTACTGCAGCGGCGAGTAGCAGTGGATGCCGATCTGCGCGATGCAGTCGGACGTGGACAGCGGGGCGGTCCGGGAGACCTTTTCGACATGCCCGGTGATCGCCGGACGGAGCTTGAACGCGGGCACCGCGGCCGAGGCCGCCGCCGGCAGGGTCACCGCCGCGAAGCCGGCCACTGTGGTGGTCACGACCGTCGCTACGGCGGCCCGGGACACGATCGAGATGAGCTTCATCGACACCTCTCGAGCAAGGCCAAATTGGACCCGCCCATCGGACCCCGCTACGAGGCTGCCGCGCCATCGGCCGAACCCTATTCGTTACCCTTTCTCAACCTCTCGCCCCTTCCAAAAGGGACATCTTCCCGGAATAATCCCGCCACCATCACGTAACGATGTCTGGTCGCTCCCAGTCAACTTCCAGCTACCCAGCAGGTAGGCCCTAGGCGGGCGTTCCGTCCTCGGCCGAGGCCCGGTCCACGATGTCGAGCCACTCGCCGCCGGGCAGACGCACGAGCCGCGCGCCGAGGAACCCGGCCCGGTCGGCCTCGAAGTCGGAGCACGAGCTTGCCCTAGACTCCGCCGCATGTCGGACAGTTTCCTGGTGGCGGCCCGCCTGTCCGTCGGCCCGGACGGCGCGCGTTTCGTCAGCCGGGCCGGCCTCGACCTCACCCGGACGGTGGCCGGGCTGCGCGCGGTGGAGAGCGAGTTCTTCGAGCTGGCCGAGCGCGTCGGCGAGGACGAGGAGAACTGGGACCCCGCCGCGCAGCCGGCCTTCCGCACCGAGGTCCCGCGGGAGTACGTCTCGCTCTGATGTAACACCGTGGTCGCGGTGGCCCAAGTACGCAGTGGAAGCCGAGTACTTGGGAGGTGCAGTGGAGCATTTCGCACGAAGTCCGGAGGCGTTCGAGGCGTTCTACCGGCAACACGTCGAGGACGTCCAGCGCTTCATCGCCAGGCGGGTCGACGATCCGTACACCGCCGCCGATCTGACCGCGGACGTGTTCGTGGCGGTGGTCGACTCCGCGCACACGTACCGCCCGGAGCGCGGCACCCCGCTCGCCTGGGTCTACGGCGTGGCGCACAACGTGGTGGCCGCCGAACGCCGGCGCCGCCGCCGCGAGTCCACGGCGGGGCGCCGCATCGCCGGCCGGCGCCTGCTGGAACCGGCCGACATCGCGCGCATCGAGGAGCGCATCGACGCCGAGAGCGCGGCCCGCCGCGTGTACCGCGCGCTCGACGGCGTGCCCGAGTCCACCCGCCGCATCATCGAGCTCGTGGCCGTGGACGGCCTGTCCACCGCCGAGGCCGCCGCCGCGCTGGGCGTGTCCCCGATCGCGGCCCGGGTCCGGCTCCACCGCGCCCGCCGCCACCTGCAGGAAGCCCTGTCCGTAGGAGGAAACGCTCATGGCTACGCTTTTTGAGGACCGGCTGCTGGACGAGCTGAAGATCGTGGTGGCCGAGCGTCGCCCGGCCCGGCGCCGCTGGCCTCTGGTCGTCGCGGCGGCGGCAGCGGCGGCCGTGGGCACGGCGGTCGTGGTGCAGCTGAACCAGCCCGCCTACGCCGTGGAACGCGACCCCGACGGCTCGGTGCGAGTCTCGATCTTCGACTACCGCGACCCGGACGGCCTGCGCGACCGGTTGGCCGCGTTCGGCATCCGCGCGGTCGTGGACTTCCTGCCCTACGACCGGACCTGCCGTGAGCCGCGGGCCGACTACGTGCCGCCTTCGCAGATGCCGCTCGGCCTCGCGGAGTGGCCGGCGACGGGGAGCAACGACAGCTACTTCCGGCTGCACCCGCAGTACATCGGCGAGAACCAGACCCTCGTCTACACCGTGCGCGTGGATCGCCACGCGCACGAGCAGCGCTTCGTCATCCACCTCGCGAACGGCCCGGTCGCCCCCTGCGAGCAGATCCCGGCCTGACCTCTCGGCCCGGGTCAGCTGGGCGGCACCGCCACCAGGGTCTCGCTCAGCCCCCGGGCCACCGACCAGTGCACGAGGTTCCGGGTGATCATCTCGTCGACCGAGGCCAGCGGGCCGCGCATGTGCCGGTCGGCGATGATCCGCCGGGCGTCGTCCGGCCCGATCCCGTGCAGCGACCCGATGATGGTCTCCGGAGCGCTGTTGATGTCGACGAGGCCGCCGTCGTCGAACGTGCGCGGCAGGTCGGGCCGCCCGATGCGCAGCTCACGTGCGATCGACGGGTGGTGGTTGACGAGCTGGCGCGCCTGCTCCCGCAGTACCCTCCGGGCCAGCTCGGCCTCGGCGGACGGCTTCGGAATGCGGCCGGGAGGGCGGATGGTGATGAGCGCGCCGGCGACCGAGCCACCCAGGGTCGCCACGAGGAGGGCGACCACCCCGACGCCCGCCCAGCTCCCGGCCTCGTCCTGCGGCCCGTCCAGCTCCATGGCCACGAAGAAGAACACGAGGAGCCCGAGGAACGCCGCCGCGACGAGGCCCAGCATCCGGCTGCGGTGGAGGACGGCGAGGACGCCGACGACCGCCCAGCTCGTCACCCCGCATGTCGCCAGCGGTATGACGGCGACGATGACGCAGATCAGCCAGACCGGCATGCGATCGGACCGTGGTGCGGGGGGCGGCGGCATGGCGGGCAGCAGCACGGCGGTCGGCGGGCGTGCGGCGGGCGGTTGGTGCCGGTGGGCGCCGACCGCCGGACGGGGCGGTTCGGGCGCGGCCAGCGAGGGCTCCGCGCGCAGGATCCCGCGGTGCAGCTCCTGCAGCCGCTCGCTGGGTTCGACGCCGAACTCGTCGGCGAGCAGCTGGCGGACGTCGCGGAACGCGGCCAGCGCCTCCGGCTGCCGGCCGCACCGGTAGAGGGCCAGCATCGAGAGGTACCGCAGCTCCTCGCGCAAAGGAAACTCGGCGACCAGCTCGGCGAGCCGCGGTAGGAGCCGGGCATGGTGGCCGCGCTCCATCTCCAGCGCCGCCCAGGACTCCAGAGCGGTCGCCCGGCTCTCGGCGAGCCGGTCCCGGACCGCGTCGAACGGCGCGCCGGACAACCCGGCGAGCGCGCTGCCCCGCCAGAGTCCCAGCGCACGCTGCAGCAGCCCGCTGGCGTCGGCCAGCCGGCCCTGAGCTCGCGCGGCTTGCGCCTCCCGCACATAGCCGTGGAAGACGTCGGCATCCAGCCGCTCCGGGCCGACCGAGAGCTGGTATCCGGCGTCGGTGAGCACGAGCAGGCTGCCGGGGCTGCGTGGCGACCGGTCGGGCTCCAGCACCCGCCGCAGCCCGGCCACGTATTTCTGCACCACGTTCGCGCCGTTCTCCGGCGGCTCCGCCTGCCACACCGTGTCCACGATCTGCGCCGTCGAGACCGGCCGGTTCGCGTTGATCAGGAGCGCGGTCAGCACCGCCCGCTGCTTCGCCGGCCCGAGGTCGAGTTCCTCCCCGCCCCGCCAGGCGCGCACCGGCCCGAGAATCTCAAAACGGGGCAACTCTTGCCCATCCGGCGTGCTGGCCACCCCGACCTCCCCGTGCCGCCGGACAGTCTACGGCCGGCACGGCAGCGCGGCGGCCCCCCTCCGACCATGGACAACACGCCGACCGCAGTGCGATCGCAGCGCCCCGCAGTGCGACGGCAGTCGGTCGACAGCGGGCTCCTCGACGATGTGCCGGCGGCCGAAGGTCGCCTGTGAGAACGATTCATGAGAGGGACGAATGCTGTCCAGATTCATCGTCGGTTCGCTGCTCGGCACCGCCCTGGTCGTCACGCTGGCCGGCTGCGGGGCCGCCGATACGGCCGGCGGGTCGGCGGCCCCGCCCGCCTCGTCCGCGGCGTCTCCGGCGCCGGAACCCGCGACGGTGCTGGCCGCCGCGGTCGCCAAGACCACCGGGATCAACCTGAAGGCGGTCCTCGCCGCCAGCGACAAGGCGGAAGAGAACGTGATGTGCGCCTACGACGCGCAGCACAAGATCGGGTCGATCACCCAGACGTCGGGCACCGATCGCATGACGATCATCGCCACCGCCGACGACCTGTACCTCTCCGGCCTGAGCGACCTCGGCGGCAAGACCATGCGCATGAAGATCGCGAAGATCGACGCGAAGAGCCCGTTCGCCATGTTCACCGACGTCCTGACGCCACTGACGCTGCTGACCGGCGTCAAGAACGTCAGCTCGACCGCGCCGGGCTCGTTCACCGGCACCCTCGACCTGACGAAGGCGCAGGGCGCCACGGCCGGCTCGCGGAAGTTCCTCGAGTACGTGCTGGCGGTCGCGACCGACCGGGCCGGCGCGGTGAAGTTCACCGCATCGGTCAACGAGCAGGGCTACCTGGCCGAGTTCAAGGCCACGCTGCCCCACATCGACGACGGCAAGGATGGCGAGTACGACCTGAAGCTCTCGGACTTCGGCTCGCCGATCACCATCACGAAGCCGACCGGCTCGAAGGTGGTCGAGGCGCCTGCCGCCATGTACAGCCAGCAGTGAGCCGCGTGCGCATCGGCGCCACGGGGGCACCGATGCGCACGCTCAGCCACCTCAGCGGCCGGCGGCAGGGCAAGATGGCGGGATGGAGCAGGCGGTTGTCGATGCCATCCGGGACGGCGACGTGGGGGCCGAGCGCTGGCCGGCGAGGTGGCCCGGTCGGGCGGCCCCGGGTTCGCGCAGCTGCTCTACGGGTCCGGCGAGGCCCTGCCGTCCGGCCCCTGGGCCGAGATCGACCCGCTGGTGTGGGCGGCCGACCACGAGGCCAGCGATCTGGTGAAGCACCTGCTGCAACGCCACCCGGCACCGGAGGCAACGCGTCGCCGCCGGGCCGGTTTGGCCGACGGCGACGCGTTCACGGTGGCACGGGACCTCATCACGATCGACGAGCACGAAGCCCGGGCGCGGCGGATTCGCCTGAGCGCCGCCGACGGCCGGTGGGCTCGCAGCGCGCCATCAGGGTGCGCTTCCCGGCGGAGGGGACCTTCCGGTGGGCGGCCACACGATCGCAGCAAGCGTCGACATGAGACCGCCCGCCGACCCCGAGGCCGAGGCCGAGTCGACCAGAGCACGCGCCGCGATGGACGCCAGCATCACGGGATCCACGGTCTCATCCTCGACTCTCGACTAACGCATCTGCCCGCATCGGCAAAGGTGGAACCGGAGCTTGTGACGCCTAACGACGCGGCCCAGCAGCGTGCACGGTCGTCAAACTCAACCACCGGCGACGGACGCTATGCATCGGCCGCGTGTTCGATGCGTTCCAGGTGCGGAGGCGCCGGCGCGCCAGATCGACAGCAGTGTTACGAGGAACTGCGGCCCCGGGCGATGGCACATCCGCCGGGCCGGTGGCGGCGGACGGCCTCAAGCAGGAGCAGACCGCCGGGCAGGCGTCATGAGATCTGCTCGACGGTCAGGCACGAGCGGCTGCGTGGCCGGGTCGTGACGCGGCTGCCGCACAGCCAGAGGTGCGCGGCGGTGGTGTAGGGAATGACCGCCAGGCGCCGACGTTCCTCATCGTCGAGGGCGCCGATCAGCTCCTCGATGCGCCAGAAGTCGAACCCCGCCGGCATTGGCCCACTATGGCACCCGCGCCCCCGTTACCCGCATCGCCGACCGCGGCGAACGCGGCGCGCAGACGCGGCGAACGCGGCGCGCAGACGCGGCGAACGCGGCGCGCAGACGCGGCGAACGCGGCGCGCAGACGCGGCGAACGCGGCGCGCAGACGCGGCGAACGCGGCGCGCAGACGCGGCGAACGCGGCGCGCAGACGCGGCGAACGCGGCGCGCAGACGCGGCGAACGCGGCGCGCAGACGCGGCGAACGCGGCGCGCAGACGCGGCGAACGCGGCGCGCAGACGCGGCGAACGCGGCGCGCAGACGCGGCGAACGCGGCGCGCAGACGCGGCGAACGCGGCGCGCAGACGCGGCGAACGCGGCGCGCAGACGCGGCGAACGCGGCGCGCAGACGCGGCGAACGCGGCGCGCAGACGCGGCGAACGCGGCGCGCAGACGCGGCGAACGCGGCGCGCAGACGCGGCGGTGGTTGATAACGGGTTTCTCCGTCGACCTCGAGGGATCGAACAACGCAGGTGGCAACGACCAGCCAACAAGTCCACGGCTACCGCCCGGGGGTCGGGTGGAGCGGAGTACCTCCGTGCGTGCGGGGACGACTCGGCGCCGGTGGCGCTGATACCGGCGAGCATGGGAGCGCCGGCAGTCTGGCCCTACGCGTCCCTCGGGCCGGGTGATCTGGCGGCGCGAACGCGCTCGCCAGTGGCCGCGCCTCGGCCATGGGGGTGCGGGTGGGAACCCCCGCCGCGCCGAAGGCGCAGAAATACAGTGGGCCGCCAGGGACTCGAACCCTGAACCTACGGATTAAAAGTCCGCAGCTCTGCCATTGAGCTAGCAGCCCGCGCACACAGGGTACCCCGTCCGCCCACCACGGCTCATATCCGTTTCCGTCCTGACGCGTATTGCCTGGTCCGGGCGCCGCCGGGCCACGTTGTGGGACGCGGCAGTGTGCCTTCAGCCGTCAAAATCCGGGTGGGTGCGAGCTGGTCCGCCCACGGTCTTGAACATCCGAGCACCCACGGAGCACCCACAGCGATCACCGTCCCGCGTATCGGCGTGCACGCGGGGATTGGCCGTGGCGTCGGGGAGAGCGCGGCGAATAGCACCGCGCTCGACCACCATAGGGGTCGTCAAGCGTCAATCTATCGTGTAGTTTAGCGGCACACACGTTCAGCCACGGGGGCGATGAATTTGTAGATTCGTAGCACTGCGCGCTTAAGCGCAGATTGCCAGGCCCGCGACGGGCCAATCTTCACGGATTCGATGGTCGGATGCGATCGTCTTCCATTCCGCGCCGCCATGCATCGACTCACTTGGCGGTCGAACTGCCGGCTGGGACGGAATTTCACGTCGCGTGACGCGCGACGAGAGCCAACATTCTGCTTTAGCGTGGCCCGACTCAAGGGTGAGTTGTTGGCTGCTGCCCAATTTCGAACCACGGAAGGTGACCGGAGTGAGCGACATCAAGAATGGTCCGAAAAAGTCAGTACGACGGGCGGTAATCGTGTCCGCCGCCGCGATGGGCATCATTGCCACGACGGCTGCGCCGAGCTTCGCCAACGGCGTCTCCGGGTACAACAAGTCCTGCCCGTCCGGCCGCATCATCGTCACGCACAGCTATGCGCAGCAGAACGTGACCCATCAGGTGACACTGTCGGGAACGCTCAAGTCCCGGTCATTTACGCACACCGGATGGTCGTACTACGATGACTACTTCTACACGGGCTGGCAGAACGCCGACTCTTGGGCTGTCGTCTCGAACGCGGACGTCAGCGCAGGCTCCGCCGACTGCGTCTCCTAAGGAAACGATGATCATCAAGCGTATCTGCTTGATCGTCGGCGTCGCGGCTGTGGCCGCGACGCTGGCGGCATGCGGCAGCAACGGGCAAGGCAATCCGCAGGCACAATCCAGCCCGACCAAAGGCAGCCTTTATGCGGCCGCGGAACAGATGGCTGGCTGCATGCGGGGGCTGGGCTGGGAAATCACGATCGATCCAAACGGTGGCTGGGGCCCCACCGACGGTATCCCGGTCGCCCAGAAGGATCAGTACGAGAAGGACTCCGCGAGTTGCGAGGCGAAATTCGGATACGATAAACCCGGGCCACCCATAACTCGGGAACAGGCGGAGGCCCATTACGACGCCCTAGTCGCGGCTGGCAACTGTATTAAGAGCCTCGGCTACGACGCGCCACAGCCACCGAGTAAGCAGAAGTCGGTGGAATCCATGCTCAGCAACGGGAATCCTCTGTGGAATCCGTATCAGAACGTGGTCGGCGCCGCCACCTCGAAGGCCGAGCTGGACAAAGTGTATACCAAATGCCCACAGCCCTAGAGGACGCTCGGTAACCATGGCAAAGTTCTTCGGTCGTGGTCGGCCAGCGATGGTGGGCATGGCGCTGATACTGCTGGGATTGGGGACGGCCGGCGGCTGGGCGTTACACACGTTGTTCGGCCCGCCGCCCTCCGTGCTCGAGTCTCCGGACTACACCCTGGTCACCGCGGCGCAGGGCGAGGTCGAGCAGGCGATCCGGCTCAATGCCTCCGCGCATTGGTCGCCGACTGCGATCCTGCCGAACGCGGCGGCCGGTACGGTGACGACCGTCGCTCTCTCCCCTGGTGCGCCGGCCGGCGTAGGGGCGATCCTCTACACGGTCGATCTGCGGCCAGTAGTGGTCGCCACCGGCTCGGTGCCGGCATTCCGAGATCTGCACTCGGGCGACAGCGGAGCGGACGTCGTGCAGTTGCAGCAGATGCTCAATCATCTGGGCTTCCCGGCCGGGACCGCCGATGGCAAATTCGACGC
Organism: Dactylosporangium thailandense; assembly: GCF_059739745.1. Lineage (NCBI taxonomy): Bacteria > Bacillati > Actinomycetota > Actinomycetes > Micromonosporales > Micromonosporaceae > Dactylosporangium > Dactylosporangium thailandense. The sequence goes on along the minus strand of NZ_AP029195.1, from coordinate 10,137,830 downwards.
TACGGTTACGGCGGCAGTGAAGAAGTGGCAGCGCAAGGTCGGTATCACGCCCGATGGCTCGGTTCGGCACGGCGACGTGATCTATGTCCAGCAGCTTCCGGCTCGATTGGCGCTGGACTCCAAGCTGGTCGTCGGTGCGCACGTCGCGGGCGGTGAGCCAACGTTGGAGGTACTGGCTCCGACGCCAGCATTCAAGATTGACCTGCCGGAGAATCAGTCGCGGCTGGTTTCCGCAGGCATGGCAGTCGAGATCCAGGCCGGCTCCCGCCAATGGAAAGCCAAGATCGCTGAGGTTGCGGCGGATGACAAGGGAGCGAGGTCCGCGCAACTGACCTCAGCCGACGGAGGAGCCATCTGCCAGGCCGACTGCACCTCGGTCAAGATCGGTGGAGAGACGCTGCTTCCGAGCCGGATCTGGATCGTGCCACCGACGTCCGGGGTCACAGTGCCCTCCGTCGCCCTGGTCACCGACGCATCAGGCAGCGTCGGTGTCGTGCTGGAATCCGGCGTAGTCCACGCCGTGACCGTCGTGGTCAATGCCAACGGCACCGCCGTGGTGCAAGGACTCGACGCCGGTGAGGTCGTTCGCGCACCCGGCAAGCCGTCAGCCCGGTAGCCATGACCAACACCGATGAGCCCCTACTGTCCGCGGTCGACCTGACGTTCTCCTACATACCCGGGCAGCCCGTCATCTCGAAACTGAACGCTCGCTTCCAGCGCGGCACGGTAACCGCACTCACCGGTCCGTCTGGGCGGGGGAAGTCGACCCTGCTGTACATCCTCGGTCTCATCCTCCATGCCGACGAAGGGCTGGTGTGCTACGAAGGGACGCCAGTCAACACGCTCAGCGACGGAAGACGAGCCCAGCTACGTGCCCAATCGTTCGGCTTCGTGTTCCAGGACGCCGCCCTGGACGCGACCAGAACCGTACTGGACAACGTCGTCGAGACTGCGCTGTACCGCGGGCAGCCGCGCCGCCATGCCATTGATCAGGCCCACCTCCTGCTCGAGCGGTTCGGTGTCGAATTGCGCGCCACACACAAGCCGGGCCAGATTTCCGGTGGACAGGCCCAGCGGATCGCGCTGTGCCGGGCCTTGTTGGCCAATCCGCCGATCGTCTTGGCCGACGAACCGACCGGCAACCTCGACCCGGTTACGACCGGACTTGTCATCGACGCTCTCAAGCAGCACGCCTCGGACGGAGCCTGCGTGATCATCGCAACCCATGACCCCGCGATCGCCGCCGGCTGCACCCAGCACATCGCGCTATGACCTCCACGCCGGTCAAAACGTCCGCTCTCATCTACGAGGCAACCGCAAGCGCTCGCAGCCAACCCGTGGCCAGCTTGCTCACGCTCGCGATGGTCGCCGGCATGTGCGTGGCGGTGCTGCTCACCACGGGGCGCACGGCAGCGACCCAGGACGCGGTCATGGCGAGTATCGACTCCATGGACACCCGCAGCATCGTTGTCCGGGCAGACGCCACCGCCATGATCACGCCGGACCTTATCGACAGATTGCACACCGTGCTCAGCGTTGCGGCTGTCGCTGGGCTCGGGCCCCCCGTCGACGCGCGTAACGCACGCGTCCCGGACGGCACCAAGGTTCCCGTCCGGCGACTATATGGCGACCTGATTGCCACGGACGACCTTTGGTCACGCCAAGGCACGCCCGCAAGCGTCGCAATCGCATCGACGACTGCAACACGCGAGCTGGGCCTGGTCGACGGCCAGGGTGGCCTCATTACCGACGACGGCGACAGCCTGGCTGTCGTTGCCGGACTCCAGGTTCCCAGTTATCTCAGCTTCCTCGAGCCGCTCGTGATCATGCCGCCGCCCGCCGCGCGGGCTGACACCGCCGGCGACGAGGCCGCCGTCCTGACCGTCGTCGTAATTGTCGTGCGTTTTCCACGAGACGTTGCTGCGGTCAGCACGGTGGTCGACGGCATGCTCGCTGGGATCGACCCGTCCAAAGTCAACGTTCAGACATCGTCGCAGCTTGCCGCAATCCGCTCGATGGTCAGCGGGGAACTTGACGCCTACGGCCACCGCACCGTGCTCGGCATTCTGCTCACCTCAGTCGCACTCACCATGATCAACTTGTTGGCGCTCGTCACCATGCGCAGACGAGACTTCGGGCGTCGACGAGCGTTGGGCGCAACACGGCCGCTCATCGTGGGCCTCCTGCTCACCCAGGTCGGCATTCTCGCAACTCTTGGAGTGGTCGTCGGCACAGCCATCTCAGCTGCACTGCTGCTCGCCGGCGGCAATGCCCTCCCGCCAGCCACCTTCATCGCAGCCGTCGGGATCACCGCGCTGCTCGCCGCGGTCATTGCCGCACTCCCGCCAGCGCTCCTCGCCGCCCGCCGCGACCCTCTCTACGAACTGCGCGTGCCATAACCGTCTTCACCAGGGCCAGTTGCGAGCCCTGGTGGGGTCACCGACCTCCGCTGGCCACCGAGGCGTCAGAATCCTCGAGCTACGTGCGTTGCGCGCACTGGCGCATCGTTCTGCGTTCGAGCACATCAGAGCCGGTCCGATGCAGCGACGTCAGAAGGGCGCGCACCTACTGATCGCTAACTACGTCCGCGCCGAGCGCTAAGCCGGCGCCACGACCGCGGCGCGCCGTGCACCACCGGCGGCCCGGCGCGGGCAGGACGCTGCCCTGACGGCGGTGCAGACAGGACCATGATCTCAGGCGGTACTATCGGGATTCACTCGATGCGATTCGCGTCATTTCGCTGCCGACGGTCGCGTGCTGGACCATTTCCCCGTCACGGAGCTCGATGATGGCGTCGCATCGTTCGGCAATGGCCTGTTCGTGTGTCGCGAGAAGGACGGTCATGCCATGTCGGTCCCGCAGCTTCATGATGAGGTCGACAATCTCGGCCGAGGTCGTTGAATCCAGGCTGCCGGTGGGCTCGTCGGCAAGCAATAGTCGGGGTGTGACGGCCAGTGCCCGCGCGATGGCGACGCGTTGTTGTTGACCGCCGGATAGTTGGCTTGGCTGTGACCGTTCACGGTCTCCGAGTCCGACGGCCTCAAGAGCTTGGCGGGCGCGGGTGACCTTGTCGAAGCGGGCGCGCTGCGGAAGTAGCGGCACGAGGACGTTGTCGAGCGCCGTGAGCGCGCCAAGGAGATGAAAGCCCTGGAAGACGAATCCAACGGTGCGGCGGTATTGGGCGAGCGCCGTCCCGCGCAACGCCGTGATTTCGCTCTCCCCGACGACGATACTCCCGGAGTCGGGGGCCTCGATTCCTCCGATGAGCCGCAGCAGTGTCGACTTGCCGGATCCACTACGGCCGACAATTGCCACCGCCGAGCCGGCCGCAACGTCCATGTCGACCTGGTCGACAGCCGTCACGGAGGTCGATCCCGACCGGAAGCGCTTGCTCAAACCTCGGATCTTGATGTCGGCGCCGCCCGGAAAATGCAGGTCGCTCATGGCTCACTCCTCTGCCTGAAGGGCCGCCGGGGACAGGCGGCCGAGCAACGTGACGGGCACCAACGCAGCGATGACGGTGAGCAGGACGCCGCCGGTCGCAGTGGCGGCCGCGACCCCGACCAACGTGGCCGTGACCTCGCCGACGAACCACGCCATGGTGGCGACACCGATGACTAGGCCGAGGGCAGCGCCCAAGGCGCCGGTGACGACACCCTCGCGGAGCACCAGCCCGCGCAATTCTCGTTCGGACCAGCCGATCGCGCGGAGCGTGCCGATGTCCCCCGCACGTTCCCGGATGCTGAGATAGAGCGTGTCGGCCACGGCGGCGACTCCGAGGACGAGAATCGCCGAAATTGCAGCGATGTCGGTCGAGCGCACATGGACCGACACGGCATCGCCGAGCACGGTGCCTACCACCGACTGCTGATAAGCAGTCAGGACTCCGGTGAGCCACACGACGGCGGCGACGCCGATAGCGAGGCTTGCGGCTGCCATGAAAGTCCGCCCAGGGGTGCGGATGACGTTGATGCACGCCAGATGCAGCCGACCGCGAGGCGGCCGCCCTCGCCGCGCGCGGGCGACGGCAGGTGCGAGCCCTGGTGCAGGGTGAGTGCCGGCCGCCCTGATCGACGGCACGAGACCGGCCAGGGTCGTCAAGCAGAGCGCAAGCGGCACCGCCATCAAGGCTCTCGGCCAGGAAATATCAATGCCACCGAGTCGGGCCAGCGGCACCGAGAAAACCACCCCCACCACGCCGGCCATCAGCCCGACCGAGGCAACCTCCAGCAGGATGAGACCTGCTCGCTGTCGTGCGGTCCAGCCCACACATGAGAGCAGGGACAGCTCGCGTTGTCGGCCGTGCACCGATGCCGATACCGCGTTGAACAGCAGGAGGGTGCAAACCACGAGAATCATGATCATGAGCAGGAGGCTTTTGCGGTCGGTGGCGCGCACGATCGAAAGCGCAACACCCTTCTTGGACCAGCCTTCGTGCACGGAAAGCGCTGGGCGGCCGTAGCTACCGGCAGGCAACTGAACCGTCAGTGGTCGAATCGAGGAGCCGATCGTCACGTCGACATCGAGTCCCGTGGCGGCCGCGATCGTCTCGGCGACCAGGCGGACTCGCTCGTTGGACGCGGGATCAGCCCCCGTCACGTATGCGACACGGACTCGAACAGCGCTGATCAAGTCGTCGCGGTCCAGCAAGCGGCTGGCTACCTGCAGGGTTGTGATCATGGCTGGCGGCGCTACGAGATAGCCCGCCGGGTTATTGGTTGGCGACAGTGACGTATCGCCGAGGGCACGCCGTGATTCGGCGTCGGCTCCTGTCACCTCAGGGGCGTAGTACGTCTCCATGGGCACCGAAGCAAGCGCGCTCTCCCCTTTCGTGAGGGCCGGGTCGAACTCCCCCGTCTTGACCACGTGCGGGGCGTCGAGCAGATCTCCCTCGATTTTGCGTACGGCTGTCGGTCCGAGCGGGCGGAAACTGAGATCGGTGGCGAGCGTCGGCTGCAGGGCCGCAGCACCGCGGGCTACTTCACCGTATTCGCTGACCTCGGTCTGCCACGCGGACGAATCGGTCGGACGGGTCTGCGCGGACAGCGAGTCGGGTCCTGTCACCGTGTAGGAAGGCGAGCCGGACTCCAGGGTGACGTCGAGTCGCGCGGCGGCGTCCAACGTGTTCAGGACGCTGCGATACTCATCCGCTGCGGTGAACTCTTGGCGGACCTGCGTGGTGGCGCCGGCCGAGCTGAGGCGTTGCAGCAATTGCGCAGGTGCGGCGCCCGCCACGGCATCACCCGGAAGCCGATCGGTGACGGCGGACAACGATTCAGTTGTCGCGGTCCGGCTCGCGGCGATGATCGGGACGGTACGAAGCCGGCCATCGCTTCGTGCTGGAACGTCGGCGGGAAGATATGCACCCGACACGATCGCCCGGTCGAGGCCGGCAAGTTTCGCTTCGGCCGCGGGGTCCACCGCAGCAATCGGAAACCACAGGGGCCAGCGGAGGTCGAAGACCACACGGTCTGTGTGAACGGGCTTCGTCCGGTCTCCGCGGTCCGTCTTCGCCAGTGCGGGACTGACAACTCGCCGGAAATCCAGAAAACTGCCGTCGTCAAGGGCTTGGTACACCGCGAATTCGGCCTGGTTCAGGTCGAGCATGGAGGTCGTGTCGTTCAGGCTGAGAAACCAGGTGCCGCAGACCGGTACCCAGGTGCCCGCTTCGCTGAGTTCCAGCAGCGGATACGGGACCGCGCAGCCGAGGGACGCGAGCCTGTCGGCGCTCACCACGGAATTGTCAGGGGCCAACAGACCGCTGCCGTCCGGTCCTGGCTCAGGGACGGCCAGCGGGCGACGAGTGATGTAGACGAACCGCGCGACATCCTCAGTCGCGCGGCTGAGTCCGTTGTCGCCGATCCAGGTCGGCCGGATACGTACGACCTGACGGGTGAGCGATCGATCGAGCTGAGCGGTCACGTCGACCTGGGCGGTGGCCAGCACCGACGTGTAGCCGATGGTGGCGACCGGAGCGGCCACATCGACGCCCGGAGTGCGCTCGATCGCCCGCCACTGGTCCTCGGTGATGCCGCCGTACTGGCTGTTGAGATGGTTCGGTCGAACAAGCCCGCTGTCCGTCTCGAGGGGCTCGCGGGAACCGCGTGGCCGCACCAGAATGTCGTACGTTCCCCGCGCATTTGCCTCGACGAACTGCGTCATGGCGAGTCGGGCGGTGTTCGTGGTGCCGGTGAGGACAGTGAATCCACTGGTCGCCACGACAATAGCGCAAAGCAATGCGGCGGTACGACCCAGTCTTGAACGCGCCGAGCGCAACAACAGGCGCAGCATAGTTTCCCCCGTGGTAAGGCGACCGACCTACTCGGCTATGCTCATGGTCCAGACGGTCCGTCCGTCGTCAGGTTTGATGGTTACCTTGACCGGCCCGGAATTCGTAATCTCGATTTGATTGCCATAGGGCACGATCTCAGTGTCGGAACACGTGAACGGTAATGCCGCAATCTGCTCGATATCGACGACAAGCTTGCCGCCCAGGCAATAGAACAGCACGTAAAGCTTGCCGGGCTCGGCGGTGACCTGCGTACTGTATGCGCCGGAGCGCGGCTGCACGGTGGCCAAAGCCTTCAGATTTCCCGGCACTGGCGGGGGTGTGGTCAACGACGGCGGTGAAGCGGAGGCGCGGGAGGCCGATGCATTGGCGTGTGCTCCACTGGGCGCTGACGCTGATGCACCCGGAGGATTCTGCTCGGAAGTGCATCCGCCGAGCATCACACAGGCCGCGACGCCGCCGGTGACAATGAATGCAAGCTTAGATGTCAACTACATCCCCTTGATTTAGCGCGTCTGCGCTCGCGTGCCGTCGGGAAACGACCGTGCCGACCCGGCCCGGCGCAGGCGCGCCGAGCCGCTGCACCAGGTGCAGGCCAGTCACCACGCGAAGGTGGTCACGGGCTGGTCGAGATGGTGTACCCGGTGTACCAAGGAGCGTAGACGTTGATGACCGTCGTGTTCGACGAGCAGTTCGGAAGCGTAATGCCGTAGCTGCCTGTGGTCCAGTTACGCATGATGCCGTAGTGTGCGTAGCGGATCGAGTTCGCCGGCACGGTGACGTTAGCGGTAACCGACACGTTGGTCGTCAGGGAAGCAGTGACGCTGATTCCGAGAGTGATGGTGACGCCCTCGATGATGACGCTCTGCTTCCAGGACACGGACCCGTTTACCGTCATGCTAGCGGTTCCGCTGACACTGTGGGTCACGGAGAAGGTGTTCTGCTCCGGAGTGTCGTTGCGCACTCCATATGTCGGCCCGAGCTGAAAGAGCACTCCGCCGTGGTTGCTAGTCGGCGAGTACCAATCATCGGGCGGGCAGGACTGGCCGCTCCCGGGGGCCGCCAGAGCCGCGGAAGGATTGGCGAAGGAAAGCAGTCCAACCATCGCAACGATTGCGGCCGCCATGGTCCTGATTCTTCGCCACATGCCAGCCTCGGGCCGTCTGGGTGACTTCATGTTCCTCCCTTGAAGAAACGGGCGCACCGCAGCCTCGAGTCAGGGGAGAGAGTAGAATTTGGCGCGATCCTAGTTGTCACCGATCCCCCGTGATCGTGTGCCAGTGCTTCGACGATGGCGAATCTATCGATCCTTCTGGGTAATACGCAAGACATCGCCGTCGGTAAATTTTCTTCCCCCAGGAGCTCCGGGCGTCATGTAGTATCCCGAGCCGGAAGATGGTTTTCGGGGACCGGTGGTGCTCGTAGCCGGCCAGGCCGGGCCAGGTACGCGGTGTCGAGGTGGGTCGGCTCGGCAAGAGGAACGAAGCCCGGAGCGACAGCGGGCACACCTATTTGTTCGGGGTGCAGCCGGACAGGTGCGGACAAAGGGCCACCTGAACAGCCGAGCAACCTTGGAGCAATCCAAATCCACAATGGACAGCCAGATCACACGTTTACGCAGGCAAGTCGCGGTGCGCTACGGCGCGCGGGTACGACTCCCGACGATTAAAAGTCCACTGCTCTGCCATTGAGCTAGGAGCCCGAGGCTTACAGCGCACCGGGCCGTCCGATGATGGCTGCAACGACTTTCCGGCCATCTACGTTTGCCCAGCTCAAAGGCGATTTTGCCAGATGACATCACTCACGTTTGGACACGTAAGGTGCCGATCGTGTGACGGGTTGTGGTGTAGGCGCTCAACTGTCGAGCAACCCTCGAGCAACCAGGCTGCCGACGCGTCCGCGGCCGCGGACGGCCCCGACGCCGGGCCTGCCGGCAGGGCCGGATGCACACCTAGGCTTCTGGTGGACCGGTCCTGTGGCGGGACGCCGACCTATCGACGAGGTCGGCGCCAGGAGCGGGCCCCTGGCGCCGACCGTGATCAAGCGAGGTAGCTGAACTTCTCCCAGTCGCCGGGTGCCGCACGGTTGGCGATGAGCGGGCGATTGCCGCCGCCCTCCGCGGTCACGTAGCGGCCGTTCGCGTTCGCCTGGATCGTCAGCGCGCCCTCGAAGGCGCCCGCGTGGAACTTCTCCCACGGGCCGACCACGGTGCGGTTGGCGATCAGCGGCTGGGCGCCGCCGGCCTCCGCGGTGACGAAGCGGCCGTTGGCCCGGGAGAACAACGCGAAGTCGTTGCCGTGGTCGCCGAGGTAAATCCAGTCGACCCGCTCCCACGGGCCGGGGCTGGTGCGGTTGGCGATGAGCGGCTGGCTGCCGCCTGCCTCCGCGGTGACGTAACGGTTGTTGATGTAGGCGTAGAGGGAGCCCGTCCAGAGGGTCTCGTAGAACTGCTCCCACTGGCCGATCGCGGTCCGATCCGCGGTCAGCGGGCCGGCGCCGTTGTTGCTGCTCACGTACTTGCCGGTGGCCCGGACGATGAAGCTGAACAGGCCGTCGGGGCCCTCGACCACACCGAAGCGGGTCGCGCCGACGACGGTGCCGGCGTTCGCCGTCAGGCGACCGGCCGCGTCGACCGTGAGGTAGCGGCCGTTGGCCTCGGATCGCAGCACGTAGTCGCCGTTGCCCGCGTCGAACTGGTCGATGTACTCCCACTGGCCGGGCGCGGTGCGGTTGGCGACGAGCGGCTGGCTGCCGCCGGCCTCCGCGGTGACGTAACGCAGGGTGTCCCGGGAGAGCAGGGCGAACCGGCGGACCATCGGGCTGACGGTGATCTGCTTGCTCACGCTGCTGCTGCCGGTGCCGCCGTAGCCGAACACCGTCAGCGTCACCGTGTAGGTGCCGCCCCGGGTGTAGGTGTGGAAGCCCGCCCGCTCGGTGGTAGAGGTGGCGGTGCCGTCGCCGAAGTTCAGGGTGTACACGCTGATGTGGCTGAACCCCCTGATGGACCCGGCGGCGCTCCAGGCGATCTGCCCGTCCTCGCCGTTGAGGTTGAGCTCGAGGCCCGCCGCCGGGGGCATCGGCTGCACAGTCGCGAACGCGATGCCGAGCGGCCGACCAGCGGTCGGCTCGGTGCCGACCACCGTGTTGGTGGCGGCGTCGATCACCGAGATGGTGCCGTCTTCCGTGTTGCCGGTGTACACCTTCTTGCCGTCGGGCGAGACGCCTACGTCTTGCGGATCGCGGCCCACCGTGACGGTCTTGGTGACCGTGTTCGTCGCCAGGTCGATGACCTTCACGGTGTCGGTGGCCCAGCCGGTGACGTAGGCCTGCCTGCCGTCCGGCGCGACGGCGATGCCGACCGGGTTCGCGTCGACCGGGACGGTCGCGGTGACCACCTTGGTCGTGAGGTCGATCACCGAAACGGTGCCGGCCCCGCCGTTCGTGGTGTAGGCGTGCTTGCTGTCCGGCGCCACCGCGATCTGCACCGGCGCGTCACCGACGGCGATTGTCCCCGTCGCCTTGTCGGTGGTGGTGTCGATCACCACCACCTCGTCGTCGACGACGTCGGTGACATAGACGTGATTGCCGTCCGGGGCCACCGCGATGTCCTGGGCGCCGCCGTTGCCGCCGAGCTGGGCGACGACCTTGCCGGTGGCGGTGTCGATCATGTTGACCAGACCGCCCCCGGTGGCGTAGACCCGCTTGCCGTCCGGCGAGATCGCGATGCTGCCGGGCGAGACACCGACCGGCACGGTGGCGACGATCGAGCCTGTGGAAGTGTTGATCTTAGATACCGTGCCGGCGTCGCTGTTGGTCGCGTAGACCCACTGACCGTCCGGCGACGTCACGACCGAGGTCGGGCCGGCGCCGGTGCCGAAGCATGTCAGCAGATCGTTGGTGGTGCCGTCGAAGACGTCCAGGCAGTTGCTATTGCGGTCGGCCACGAAGACGACCGGTCGCGCCGAGGCCGGGCCGGCGGCGGCGGGGTGGGCGGCGGCCACGAGGGCCACCGCCGCACCGGCCGCCGCCGCCGTCATTCCGGATAAGAGGGGCTTGTGCACCGACGCATTATGCGCCGCGAGAGTCGATCACCGCAGACCCGAAAAGACCGCCCAGGGCCCGGCAGCCGTGCGGTTGGCCCATCGGTCCGAATGCGACCCACCTCGAACAGATGAGCAACCGCGAGCAATCCGGTTCCACACTGGACACAGTGACTCGCTATCTCCGCAGCGCATCAGGGTTCTCGATATCCCCGACGATTAAAAGTCCACTGCTCTGCCATTGAGCTAGCAGCCCGCGTTGTGCAGGGTACCGGTCCGGTCGCGGATGCCTGCAACGACTTTCCGTCAAGCGATGTTTGAGCAGCTCAGAGCATTTGTGGTACCCCTGTCCTCGGTTCTCACGACCGTCAGGTCGTTGCGCCGGCCGTTTAGGTTGCTCGAGCTGTCGAACTCTCGAGCAACCGGCGAGCTACCAGGTGTGGGGGTCGGTGTGCTGCACGACCGGGTGGTGACGCCCGCCCAGCACGGTCACGTAAGGCGCTCGAAGAGCTGATTGCGGCTGGCTCTCTCGCCATCGAGACTTGACGGCCTGGCAGAACCGAGTTGGACGGCCATGTTGACGGCTGTGGTCCAGGACCGAGCAGCCAGTCGAGTTCCGGATCCGGCGATGCCGACCGCCATCCTGCGTCTGCTCCACGACGAGCTGGGTGCCGCGGATGGTCAGCGCGTCCGTTGGAATGCGGCGGCCTGGCAAAGCGGGTTGGCCGGAACCGCGTTGGCGTCGCCCGTTGACGCGGTCGCTAGCGGATTGCCACACGGCAACGGATACGTGTCGATTTCGCGGGCGGATGTGTTCGCATTTGCGCAGCGGCCCTACGAGTCGTTCGTCGCAGCGATGGCCTGGGGTTTCGGGCCGAGTGGCTACGGTTGGTACCGCACCCGATCGATCCTCGAAGCTGCCGAACCGGATCGGATCCCGCAACTCATCACCGCGCTGCGAGCGGTGGCCGATTCTGCAGTACAGACTTGGGCCTCGCTCGAAGGCACCGCAGGGTTGCGAGGCTTGGGGCCGGCGTTCGGCACGAAGGTCGCCTATTTCGCCGGCTACGACCGTGTCCACCGATGTGGGCCGTTGATCACCGACCGGTGGACCGCGTGGGCGCATTGGGCGCTCACTGGGGAGACGGACAGGTACTCCATCACTGGTGGAACGGCAGCTGGGGACGGTTGAATCGCCGCGACGTCTACGTCCGCTCCGACGGCGACCAGTTCGAACTGGAGCTGCGGCTCGGCGGCTCCGAGGGCCGGCAATGGCGACGGACCTACGACACGTATCAGAACCCCGTGCCGTTCCGAGGAGGAGCCTCACCATGTCCCGTTCGCGACCGTTGCGAACGAGGCGAGCAATGTCCGGCTTCACGTGTACTGCGCTCGCCGTTTAGTGCCTTCCTGTCCTGATTTTGGTCCGGCCCAGCGACCCAAGTCCAGGGCGACGGGGTGGCGTCCACGAACAGCGGAGCACACGTCGAGCCCGACCGATTCCACAATGGATGGCGGAGCTTGGCCTCCAGCTTGGCGCGGCCGAATCCATCGACGATCTTACGGCGCTCGGACATAAGTAAACACTCTTTACAGTTAGTCGAGGTTGCGATAGAAAGACGCCCTAGAACCGGGTACCTGCCTTGGCCCGTCTTCCCTTTCCCAGGAGCGCCCCAATGGACAGATCGAGATCGGCGCGTTTGCGTCGGGTGCTCGTCGCGGCAGCCTCTCTCGTGCTCGGCGCCGTCGCCTTCATCCCGTTCAGCCCCGGCACGGCGGCCGCCGCGGGCACGGGTGCCATCTCCGGATACGGCGGCAAGTGCGTCGACGTCGCCGGCGCCAACACCGCAAACGGCACCCAGATCCAGCTGTGGACCTGCAACGGTACGAACGCCCAGAACTGGACCGTGGGCAGCGACGGTACGATCCGCGCCCTCGGCAAATGCCTCGACGTGTCCGGCGGCTCCACCGCCGACGGAGCCAAGGTCCAACTGTGGGACTGCAACGGCACCGGCGCCCAGCAGTGGGCCGTCAGCGGCGCCAACGACATCGTCAACCCCCAGGCCAACAAGTGCCTCGACGCGTCCGGCTGGGGTACGGCCGACGGCACCCCGCTGCTGATCTGGTCCTGCCACGGCGGCGCCAACCAGAAGTGGACGGTCCCGGGCGGCGGCACAGGCTCGTGCAACTACCCGAACTGGGTCGCCGGACAGTCCTACGCCACCGGTGCGATCGTGCGGTACACCAACGGACAGCTCTACCAGGCCACCCACGACAACCCCGGCTACGACCCGACCATCAGCACCTGGTTCTGGTCGCCCTACTCCTGCGGCGGTACGAGCACGAGCGGCTTCGTGGTGAGCGAGGCCCAGTTCAACCAGATGTTCCCGAGCCGCAACGGGTTCTACACGTACGCCGGGCTGGTCGACGCCATGAAGAAGTACCCGGCGTTCGCCACGACCGGCAGCGACACCGTCAAGCGCCAGGAGGCCGCCGCGTTCCTGGCCAACGTCAGCCACGAGACCGGCGGGCTGGTCTACATCGACGAGATCAACACCGCCAACTGGCCGCACTACTGCGACACCAGCCAGCCCTACGGCTGCCCGGCCGGCCAGTCCGCCTACCACGGCCGCGGCCCGATCCAGCTGAGCTGGAACTTCAACTACAAGGCGGCCGGCGACGCGCTCGGCGTCGACCTGCTCAACAACCCCAACCTGGTCGCCACGAACTCGTCGATCTCGTGGCAGACCGGCCTGTGGTACTGGATGACCGGCACCGGCAACGCGGGCACCACGTCGCACAACGCGATGGTGAACGGGCAGGGCTTCGGCACCACGATCCGGGCCATCAACAGCATCGAGTGCAACGGCGGCAACCCCGCCCAGGTCCAGAGCCGGATCAACTCCTACAACCAGTTCGTCGGCATCCTCGGCGTCCCCGCGGGCGGCAACCTTTCCTGCTGAACCACCGAGCGCTGGCATCATCGGCTGGTCACGCCACCGGCGTGACCAGCCGTTTGCTTTCGCCGCCCGAGCCGGGCCCTGCGGCTGTGATGTGTGCGCGCTGACGCGCAGCAGCGACTCGACTTGTGTGAGCGCTTCTTCCGCCAGGCCGAACGGGTGAACGTCTTCAGCGTGCTGGGCGTGTATTACCCGAAGCGTTGGACCGGCGGCGCTCCACCTCGCGGAGGACCACGTCGCGGTGGCAGCGGCTCTGGTCGGCTTCGAAGCACAGCACGGCGACCCGCTCCCGCCGGCTCGCCTCCGCCAACGCGTCGAGCGCATCGGCGGCATCCTCGACCTCCAGCAGGCCGGCGAAGATCGCCTTCGCATCCTGGCGCTCCTCGGGCGAGCCTCCGAAACCCGCCCGGTTCGACTTCGGGTTGCCCAGCTCGCGTCGATGCTCGTACCGAATGCCAGCCTCTGCCAAAGCGGCCCCGAGCGCCGTCTTGCTCAGCCCGCGCTTCCGGGAGATCGGCGTCATCCGGACGTCCACGAGCCGCAAAACGCCCGCGGCGACGAGCCGCTCGACGAGTTCGTCGAGCGTCTGACCTTCGTACCCGACGCCCACGATGCCAGGCGACACGATCCGCACCTCCGATTCCTTTACCTTGCCGAGGCTACCCAGCTCAGCATGCGCTGACGCAGTACCGCGGAGATGTCCATCGCCTTGATGCGGTCGGCGAGAATGCGGGCGTCGATCAGGCGCGCCTCGAGCAGCGCAGAGACGAAGACAAGGTCCTTCTCGCGGCCGGCGGCGAGCTTGGATGCCGCGCAGTCGTGCGGCTCCAGGCAGCGGGCCTGCGCGGTACCGGTGTTGGCGTTGGCGACCACGACGAGCCTGTCCCGCCAGCCGTCGGGCAGGACCGCCGTTGAGGTGTCCACGCCCTGGGCGTAGTACCCGTAGGTGCTGTCGAACGGAGACATCTCGCCGATGCCGCCGTCGACGAGATCGGCCTTGCGCCCGTCCGGGTCGTCGAAGAACGCGATGTCGACCTCGGTCGAGCGGGTGACGACCGGCGGCAGGAGATGTTCCGGTATCGCGCCGAGGATCGACTGGCTGCCGATGACCAGGACATCGGGGTCGTCCACGATCGCGGACACGGCACGCAGCACGTGTTCAAGCTGCGCGCGTTCATGCGGACCTCGCCGCCCGGGGATGGGTGGCGTCGAACGCCGCCAGCACCTTCAGGCGCTCCCGATCGGTCAGCAGCCCGGCGAACGGCGTGTTCTGCCGGAACTCCGCCGCCAACTCCGTGCGCGCCGTGATCATGTCGACGACCGCGTCAACGCCCTCGTCGAGCAGCCGCTCCCAGGCGTCGAACCAGGTGTCGGCACTGCCGTCCGAGTGGACCTCCCGGCGGTGAGCCAGATTGCGGTACGCCAGCGCCATCCCGCGCACCGGATGAGCGACGAGCTTGCCGGCCACGGCGCGGTGCAGCCACAGGGACTTCTCGACCTCACGCCGGAATGGCGGCCGCAGGAGCCGCTCGACGTCGTCTCGCCGGATCCGCCGATGCGTGCCGGCCCGCACGAACGGCAGCGTCCCGCTGTCGCAGAGGTCGACGACGTGCTGCCGCGAGCAGTGCAGCAACACGGCGGCCTGGGTGGTCGTCAACAGGGCGGACGGCGTGGAACTCACGTCACCATCGTAGCCCTAAACGCCAAAAACGCTACGAACCCCTCCTTGAAGGGTGCTCGACGCGCTGACGACTTGACCTCCATACGAAGGCGAGCGTTGATCGACCTCCCCGTCCGATTATCTCCCCCGAGCGTGGATGGCGAAGGGCTGGCAGTGGATGCCGTGTGTCCGCCGCCGCGGATGCCTTCGTAGAGGGCTTGGTCAGGCGGTCGCTAAGGAGTGCAGGTAACGGTCGACGTCGAAGTGATGGTCGGTGAGCCGTCGGCGGGCGGCGGCGCGTTCGTCGTCGGTGAACAGGGCGCTGTTGCATTGAGCGATCGTGTTGATCGAGCATGGGATTCTTCGCCGCGAGGTCCGCCTGGAGGCTGGCGGTCGCCGGGTAGCACCCCTGCAGCTGTCCGTTATGCGCCGTTTTGTTATCGCGACGACCAGCATCAAGGAACACGAGCGTGGACCCCTACCGAAGTTCTTGCGGCAGGGGATCTTGACGATGGCTCAATGCAACAGCGCCCGCAGGTAAATCCCGGTGCGATACGGCCTGCAGTTACCGCTACCGATGATTAAAAGTCCGCAGCTCTGCCATTGAGCTAGCAGCCCGCGCCCAACAGGGCACCCTGCCCGCCCCCTCGACTTCGCGCGCGTTTCCCGAGCAGCGCGCCCGGGGGCGGAAACGCCCGGCGGCGGCCTCCCACACCCCATGGGAGGGCCGCCGCCGGGTTCGGAGGGAGAAAGGTCAGCAGGACAGCGAGCCGGCCCCCGTGCCCGTGCCCAGGATCGACACGAAGCGCTGGTACGCCGCCACGCGGCTCTGGACCTGCGCCGGGTTGCGGCCGCCGCACTCCAGGCTGCCGTTGATGCTCCGGATCGTCTCGCCGAAGCCGGCGCCGTTGACCATCGCGTTGTGCGGGGTCATGGTGCCGGGGCCGCTCTGGGTGTTCCAGTACCAGAGGGCGGTCTTCCAGGCGACGGCGGAGTCGGTCTGCACGAGGTTCGGGTTGTGCAGCAGGTCGATGCCCAGCGCGTCGCCCGCGGCCTTGTAGTTGAAGTTCCACGACAGCTGGATCGGGCCGCGGCCGTAGTACGCCGACTGGCCGGCCGGGCAGCCGTAGGACTGGCTCGTGTCGCAGTAGTGCGAGTAGTTCGCGGTGTTCTGCTCCACGACGTACACCAGGCCGCCGGTCTCGTGGTTCACGTTGGCCAGGAACGCGGCCGCCTCCTGCTTGCGCACGGCATCCGAGCCGGTCTTCGCGAAGCCGGGATATGCCGACAGCGCCGCCACCAGGCCCGAGTAGGTGTAGAAGGAGTTCCGGCCCGGGAACATCTGGTTGAACTGGGCCTCGCTGACCACGAAGGAGCCGTTGGAGGGGGGCGGGGTCGTGCCGCCGCCACCGCCGCCGGTGCCCGAGCAGGTGTACGGGTCCCAGAACCAGGTGCTGATCACGGGGCTGTAGCCGGGGTTGTCGTGCTCGGCGATGTAGAACTTGCCGTCCGTGAACTTCACGATGTCGCCGGTCACGTAGTTGCGGCCCTGCACCCAGGCCGGGAAGCTGCAGCCGCCGGCCGAGCCGGTCTGGGGCGGGTTGGTCGTCGGCGTGCCGCCGCCGGCGCCGCACGAGCCCTGGTCCTGCCACACCCCGGTGGTCCCGGGTGGCGCCTCGTTCTGCGTCCACCACTTGGCGAGGTAGTTGTGGCCGTTGCGGGAGACCGTCGCGCCTCCGGTGTAGACCGCCGAGGACTGCCACGCGGGGCTGCACGACGCGGCCGAGGCGGGCAGCATGTTGAACACCGCGACCACCCCGCCCGCGATGGTCACCGCGGCGAGCATCGCCAGCAGGCGCACTCTCGACACCGTTGATCACTCCTTCTGAACCAGCCGATTGACCAGCCCATATGACCAGGCACTTCGGCTCGAAGGAGCGAACGTCATCTTTTTATGAAGAATATTTACGGTTGCCTTGAGGCCCGGCCGCGGCGAGTGATCTGCGTCACTTATCGCTGGTCATAAAGATCTCCGCACAAACGGTGCGGTGCGCAAAAGAAGCGCCCTGGGTACAGTGACCCACGGTCACGTCCAGCAGGCGCCGCCCCCGGCGCCGGGCGGGGCTGCCGCCCAATCGCCGCACGTGGCGAGCCGGGGACCCACCGTTACGTTGGGGTGAGTCCGCCCTTCCGATCGGAGGGGCGGTAGGGATCGTTCCGTCCCGAACCCGTCAGCTAACTCGGTCGGCGGCCGACGGAAGGAACAACGAACCAGATGTCATCGCGACATCCCTACCGGCGCATGATCGTCGCGCTGCTGGCGGCTCTGGTAGTCGGGGGGCTCGCCGCCACGCCCGCCGCGGCCGAGCCCGGCGGCGACACCGGCGACGAGGGGTCCAGCGCGAACCCGACCCTCGGGTCCGTGCTCGAGGACAGCACCCGCGCCTGGTCCGAGGCGAAGGAGAAGTTCGACGCCTCCGTCAAGCGGCAGGGCGAGCTCACCGCGCAGCTGCAGGCGACCGAGGCCCAGCTGGCCACGGTCCAGGAGCAGGTGGCCGCGATCGCCGTCGCGGCCTACCGCACCGGCCCGCTGACGACGTTCGCCGCGCTGATGGACGCCGGCACCCCGGACAGCTTCGCCGAGCGGGCCGACACCATCAACCAGATCGCCCACCACAACGACAACCTGCTGCACCAGCTCAAGGGGCTCAAGGAGAGCCAGGCCGCGCAGAAGAAGGCGCTCGAGGACGAGGTCGCCGCGCAGCAGCAGCAGGTGCAGACGATGGAGCAGAAGAAGAAGGACGCGGAGACCGCCCTGAAGCTGGCCGGCGGGCCGAGCAAGGGCTTCGTCACCGCGAACCTGCCGAGCGCCGACCCGGTGCCGCGCACGTCCAGCGGCGCGCTGCCGAAGGAGTCGTGCAGCGTCAATGACCCCACGACCACCGGCTGCATCACCCCGCGCATGCTCCACGCGATGCAGGAGGCGCAGAAGGACGGCTTCAAGCGGTTCGTCGCGTGCTTCCGCCCGAGCGGACCCTACGAGCACCCCAAGGGCCGGGCCTGCGACTTCTCGGTCCAGACGAAGAACGGATTCGGTGGCGTGGCCTCCGGTGACGACTACGTCTACGGCAGCACGCTGGCCGCGTACTTCGTGAAGAACGCGAACCAGCTCGGCGTCATGTACGTCATCTGGTTCAAGGAGATCTGGACCCCGGCCGTGGGCTGGCACCATTACAGCGGCGTCGCCGGCGATCCCTCCAGTGACCACACGAATCACGTGCACCTGTCGATCCTGTAATCCTCAGACGCGCGACCGGCCGGCCGATGGGGCAACCGTCGACCGGCCGTTTCCGTCGCAGGGGGAATAGCAGTGAAGTACCGTCTCGTGACCCGCAGCGACTTCGACGGACTGGTCTGCGCGGTCCTGCTGCGGCACCTCGACCTCATCGGCGACATCACGTTCGTGCACCCGAAGGACGTGCAGGACGGCGCGGTGGAGGTCGGGCCGACGGACATCCTCACCAACCTGCCGTACGCCCCCGGCGCCCACCTGGTCTTCGACCACCATCACTCCGAGACCCTGCGCGCCGCCAAACTCCACCATGGGCAGGCGACCAACCACATCATCGACGCGGATGCCCCGTCGGCGGCCCGGGTGATCTACGACCACTACGGCGGCGCCGAGCGCTTCCCGCACGTCTCCGACGAGCTCATGGTCGCCGTGGACCGGGCGGACTCCGCGCAGTACGACATCACCGAAATCCTGCAGCCGACCGGCTGGACGCTGCTGAACTTCCTGATGGACAGCCGCACCGGGCTGGGCCGCTTCCGCCAGTTCCGGATCTCCAACTACCAGCTCATGATGCAGCTCATCGACGCGTGCATCGACCACCAGGACGTCGAGGAGATCCTGGCCCTGCCGGACGTGGCCGAGCGGGCCGAGCTGTTCCGGGAGCAGCAGGACCTCTTCGTGGACCAGCTGCGCCGGGTGTCGCACGTGCACGGCGACGTGGTCGTGGTCGACCTGCGCGACGAGGAGACGATCTACGCCGGGAACCGCTTCATGGTGTACGCGCTGTTCCCCGTGGCCCGCGTCTCGATCCACGTCATCTGGGGCAAGCAGAAGCTCAACACGGTCTTCGCGGTCGGCAAGTCGATCCTGGACCGCACGTCCCCGACGGACATCGGGTCGGTCATGCTGCGGTACGGCGGCGGCGGCCACCTCGCCGCGGGCACCTGCCAGGTCCCGCACGACCAGTCCGAGCAGGTGCTGCACGACCTGATCGAGAAGGTCGGCGCGCCGATGAGCTCAACGGCGGCGAGAAAGCACTAGAGGATCTCGGTGTCCCGCAGCAGGCGCCACAGGCCGGCACCGTCCGGGGCGCTCAGCCAGCGCCGGTCGTTGGGCGGGAAGCGCCGCGGGCTGCCGGCCACGCCCGGGAACGCGCCGGCCAGCACCGCCTGCGTGGGCGAGAGGTGCCGGATCGCGACCGCGGCGATGCTGTCCGGGTGCTCCGCGGCGAACTCGGCGTAGATCTCCGGGTCGTGCTGGCCGTCGTCGCCGACGAGCAGCCACTGGATGTCGGGGAACTCCTGGGCGAGCCGCGACAGCGTGGCCTGCTTGTGCGCCTGGCCGCTGCGGAAGAACCGGTCCGGCTGGGGCCCCCAGTCGGTGAGCAGCAGCGGCCCGGCCGGGTAGAGGTGCCGGGACAGGAACCGCGTGAGGGTCGCCGCCACGTTCCAGGCGCCGGTGGACAGGTAGAAGACCGGCGCGCCCGGGTTGGCGTTGACCAGCCGCTCGTACAGCACCGCCATCCCCGGTACCGATGCCCGGGCGTGCTCATCGAGCACGAAGGTGTTCCACGCGGCCAGCAGCGGCCGCGGCAGCGTGGTGATCATGACCGTGTCGTCCACGTCGGAGACGATCCCGAAGCGGGTGGCGACGGGGTCGATGATCCGGATCGGCGCCTCGACGGGGGCGCTGTCCTCACACTGCAGCGTCACCGTGCCCCACCCGGGGGCCAGGTCGGCCTCGACCACGAAGTCGACGAACCCGCCCCGGTCGCAGCGCACCTCGCTGGTGCGCCCGCCGACCTCGATGCGCACGAGCGCGTTGCTGACCGACACGGCGGTGAACGAGCGCCAGCCGCGCAGCTTCTTCAGCCGCTTGCCGGGCTTCGGGTCGATGCGGGCCAGCAGCACCCGGCCGAGGACCCGCACCCAGCCCGGCCGGGTGTCGGTCGCGGCCGAGCCGTAGCCGGTGTATGCGGTGACGGCGACCTTCCAGCCCCGCCGGCGCAGCCGCCGCTCCAGGACGCCGTGGAACGCGTCCTCGATGCGCGCCGCCCGGTGCAGCGGCAGGGGCGCGCTGGTCGGAGAGCTGGGGGTCAGGGACACTGTCCCACCCTGCCATACGCCTGCCACCCCTGCACCCGGCTAGCCGATCAACCCAACGTGACCAACAGGCGACCGTGGCATGAAACCGTGAGCCCGAACCGCCGCGGCACTTCTAGCGTGAATGTCATCAGGAACACACTGACAGCGCACAGGAGGTGCGAGATGGCTACCACATTCGAGGCCGTTCGGGCCGAGGCGCTGTTCGCCTCGGATCTGCAGGGCTCGCAGACCCCGGCGCGCGGCGAGATCCGCACGGCGATCGCGGCGACGCTGCGCCGCATGGGCGTGCAGGGTTGCGCGGCCCGGGTCGCGAGCGAGTTCGGCGACCACCCGGAGACCGCCGTCGCCCGCATGGCGTGGGCGCTGGCGCAGGTCCGGGCGACCTATCCGGCCGAGGGCTCCAAGACGCTGCGCGCGATCCACGCCCTGCGCCGGCCCGGCGCGGTCATCCGTACGGTGGCCGCCTGACCTGTGCCCGCATGAAATGTGCGGCAAAAGGGCAGTACCACGGCCATGCAGGAACTGCACGTCACCATCGACCCGGCCCACGCCGACCCCGCCGTCCAGCGGCTGCAGGAGCCGCTGGAGGCGCAGCTGACCTCGGCGCTGCAACGGGCCGCCGAAGTCATCGAGCACGACTACCACGGCGAGTCCGTGGAGCGGGTGAGCCACCGGCTCCTCGAGATCGCGCGCGCGAGCCTCCACCCCGACATCGCCGACGCCTGGCTGCCCGACGAGCGCGAGCTGCGCCAGGCGGCCCAGGCGATCGTGAGGGATTTTCACTGATTGCCCCGATCGTGCAACCTGTCCGCCCCACACTGTCTCCAGAGCCGCACCAACCCAGGAGGACAGCGTGGAGCAGCACAAACTCACGATCGACATGAACGAGGCCACGATCGACCAGCTGCGCGACCACCACTTCGCGCTCTTCGGGCTCCACGCGATCGCCACCTCGGCGAGCGGCGCTCCGACGATCTGGCTCTCCGCCCACTACCTCGAGCGGCACCTCGAGATCACGTGGAACGAGACGTACTCGATGTACACCACCCGCCAGACCCCGCACGCGCCCAGCACCAAGATCGTCGCCACCCACAACTACCCGGCCCCGCTGGGCAGCGTGCTGACCGTCTCGGGCAACGACGGCGCCGGCATCGTGACCCCGGGCGGGCCGGCCGGGCACATGGAGATCGACAACACGGGACGGATCGAGCTCGGCGCCGGGCTCTGCATCCACGACTCGCACGGGATGTACCAGCCGATGGGCGTCTTCGACCTGATCGACGTGGACCTGTTCCAGCCGATCCCGAAGGTCGCGTTCTTCTTCTCGCCGATCCCGCACATGGCCGGCGAGATCGCGACCCGCTCGCTCGGCCCCGGCGTGCTGCTGGACTACCAGATGTCGAGCAACGGGTCGCTGTCGATCGAGTACGACATCCACGACGGCTGGGCCACGAACAACCGCCCCTACGCGCGCGCGATCGCCGCCAACGAGCCGCTCAACCCGCTCCTGCTGATCCGCTCGTCGGCCCTGCAGGCCCTCGCGATGCAGCGCCAGCGGTCCGCCACCCGCGGCTAGACATTGCTGATCAAGCGGACCGAGTGCGCCTCCGTCGGGTCGGGCGGCTCCCAGCGCCCGGCCATCCGGTCGATCACGGCCGGCGGCACGACCCGGTCCCGCGCCCGGTTGCGCCGGTGCACGACGTCCGGCGGGGCCTCGACGCCGACCACCTCGACCCGCGCGCCGTAGTCCGCGGCCACCCCGATGGCCCGCGACCGCAGCGCGCGGGTCACGTTCGTGGCGTTCCAGACGTACGGGGAGCCGGCGCGCAGGTGCTCCTTCGCGCGCGCGTACGCCGCGGCCACCACCGGCCCCTGGTCCTGCGTGGGGCGCACGCCCAGCTCGTCGCGCAGGTCGTCGAGGCTCACCACGGGCACGCCGGGCCGGTTGGCCGCGACCCAGTGGTCCTTGCCGGAGCCGGGCAGTCCCGACATCACGGTCACGGTGAACTTGGTGTCGTCGAAGGCGGCGTAGTCCGGGTCCCGCCCCGGGGTCCGGAAATACTCGAACCGCGCATGATCGGAAGCAAACCCGCGTTCCGTTGCAAAACACCCCAAGCCGCAGGTGTACTCGCTGAAGAGCGCGACTTCCGCGAGCCGCGTCGGATCCCCCTCCGCCGCGGCCCTCCCCAGCAGCGCCAGTTCGTCGTTGCGGGCCAGCAGGCTCACCCGGTAGGCCGCGCGGTCGAGGTCGGGGTGCTCCAGCGCGTCGAACGGCAGACGGTGGAAACGCACGAGCGCGGCGACGTGCTCCCGCCAGGCGATCGGCGCCCCGAGCTCCCACAGCAGCTTCCGGGTGGCGTGCTCGCCGCGGTGCAGGAGCGCTGCCGCACAGTACAACCGCTGCCGTTGCTCCTCGGGTCCGCGCCGGAACTCCTCGAGGCGCTCGAGCGCCGCGGTGATCGGGGTCGGTTCCAGGCGCTCGAGGAGCTTCATGCCCGGACCCGGTTGGCCACGATCGGGCGGTCCTGCCAGTGGCTGCCCGAGTCGAGGATCGCCGTGTGGAAGCTCGGCCGCACCCACTTGTAGCGGCCCAGCACCGTGTCCGCGTCCTCGAGCTTGAGGTACAGCCCCTCCATCTCCTCGGACATGTCGGTCTCGCGCACGACCTGGTCCGGGTCGGCGCCCCCGGCCACGGCCGCCTCACGCAGCGCGTCCCGCCAGCCACCGGTGCGGCAGGTCGACGGGCCGACGAGCTTGGTCAGCGCCGCGAGATCGGGGAACGTGCCCTCGCCCAGCACCGGCACCGAGGCGATGCCGAGCCCGTCGAGCAGTTCCCGCCGGCGGTTCGTGGACAGAAACGTTTCGGATTGACGGTCGTAGACGTCGAACTCGCAGAAGTGATGCGGCAGCGCGTCATAGAAGACGGTGTGCTTCGCATAGAGCCACTCTCCGTACAGGATGAAACGCTCCCGCAACACGGGCCACAGTCCGTATTGCGCGCCCGCCGCCCACGCCTTGAACGGGGCGAACTGCCTCTCGCGCGGTCCGCCCGACAGATAGTGGCCGCGCGACTGCAGCCGCAGCGCGCCGTCGGCATCGAAGCTGATCGCGGCGTTGGCCCCGTCGAGCTTCTCCTCCACCACCAGCGCCCGCCCGGCCAGCTCGGCGAACGGCACCTGGGCGAGGTCGTGGTCCCCGGGCTGCAGCCGCGAGCCCTGCAGGTGCGGCGTCCGAGGGTACTTGCGCAGCATCACACCGTTGTACCGGAGCCCGCCGGTTGCCCGACATCGGTTTTCGTCGGGTGTTGGAAAGGGTGTTGCCGCTTCCGCGCGGCGGGCCGGGCCGAAAGCATCGGCGTGACATTGTTTGACCCGAATCAGCTGGCCACTGCACAGATTTGGGCAGATTGGGAGGGTTGTCTTGACGAAAAGAACCGTGAAGGGGCTGGTCCTCTTCACCGCCGCGGGCCTGCTCGCGGCCGTCGCCCCGGCCTCGGGCGCCCTGGCGGCACCGGGTTCGCCGAGCGCCGAGGGTTACTCGGCCTCGATCCCGTGGGGCCAGTGCGCGAGCGCCGGCATGCAGCGCCGCGGGGCCGAATGCGGCCTGCTCGACGTGCCCCTCGACTACAGCAAGCCCAACGGCAAGAAGATCCAGATCGCCGTCTCGCGCATCAAGCACAAGGTCGCGGACAAGGACTACCAGGGCGTCATGCTGGTCAACCCGGGCGGCCCCGGCGGGTCCGGGCTGACGCTGTCGGTGCTGGGCGAGTACGTCCCCAACGGCGCCGGCGAGGCCTACGACTGGATCGGCTTCGACCCGCGCGGCGTCGGCTCGAGCGTTCCCGCGCTGCACTGCGACGACGACTACTTCGCCGGTCCCCGCCCCGAGTACATCCCGTGGAACAAGAACCTCGAGAACCTCTGGCTGGACAAGTCCAAGGGCTACGCCAAGGCGTGCGGCAAGGCCGGCGGTGAGCTGCTCAACCACATGAGCACCGTCGACTCGGTCAACGACATGGAGTCGATCCGCAAGGCGCTCGGCGCGCAGCAGATCAACTACTACGGCTTCTCGTACGGCACCTACCTCGGCCAGGTCTACGGCACGCTGCACCCGGACAAGGTCCGCCGCATGGTGCTCGACGGCAACGTCGACGTGCGCAAGGTGTGGTACCAGGCCAACCTGGACCAGGACTCCGCCTTCCAGCGCAACGTCGAGATCTGGTTCGGCTGGCTGGCCAAGTACGACAGCGTGTACCACCTCGGCAAGACCGAAAAGCAGGTCGAGCTGCGCTGGTACGCCGAGCAGCAGAAGCTGCGGTCGGCCCCGGCCGGCGGCGTGGTGGGCGCGAGCGAGTGGACGGACATCTTCCTCTACGCCGGCTACTACCAGTCGACGTGGCTGGAGCTGGCCGACGCCTTCGCCGGCTGGGCCAACGACCACAACACCGAGGTCATCGTCGACGCGTACGACAACTACATCGCGCCCGGCGACGACAACGGCTTCGCGGTCTACAACGCGGTGCAGTGCACCGACGTGCAGTGGCCGCAGAGCTGGAACCAGTGGCAGCGCGACAACTGGCTGACGTTCCTCAAGGCGCCGTTCATGACCTGGTCGAACACCTGGTTCAACGCGCCGTGCCTCTACTGGCCGGCCAAGGCCCAGAAGCCGGTCAAGGTCGACGGCTCCAAGGTCAAGAGCGTCCTGTTCGTCGGCACCACCCTCGACGCGGCCACCCCGTTCGAGGGCAGCCTGGAGGCGCGGCGTCGCTTCCCGCACAGCGCCCTGCTGGCCGAGGTCGGTCAGACCACGCACGCCAACTCGCTCAACGGCAACGCGTGCATCGACGACACGATCGCGGACTACCTCTCCACCGGCAAGCTGCCGCAGCGCAAGTCGGGCGACCGCGCCGACAAGAACTGCGACTCCCTGCCGCAGCCGGACCCGACCGCGGCCGCCGCGGCGTCGGTCCAGACGCTGCGGGCGGACAACAGCGCCGTCGCTCGTGAACCGCTCTACCCCGTGCACCACTGAGCACCTCAAGAATGCAGTGAGGGGCGCGGCCATTGTGGCCGCGCCCCTCACCATTTTCGGCGCCGAGTGACCGAAGGCTGACTCTCCCGTGAACCGCACGCCTGCGGTGGCTACCTTGTGCGCCGCCGCACAGCGGTCCACCACCTACGGGAGAGGGCTCAGTGTCTGAGAAAACTGGCAACGCCGTCGAGGGACGTACGCAGTTCGTGCACAGAGGAAGCCGGACCGGCCGGGTCGCGGCCGCACTCGCGAGTGGAGCCGCCGCCGTCGCGCTCCTGCCCGCGCCCGCGGCCCAGGCCATGACGCCGGGCGGGATCATCAACGGCGGGCGCCTTTGCGCGGCGGGCCGGCAGGTGACCGGCGGCGGCGCGTCCGTGGTCGGCGAGGGCAGCGCCGACTTCGGCACGCGCATCGAGGGATCCGAGGTCCGGGCCCACTTCGACCACACCGCGAACGCGGTGGCCCGCCTGTGGGCGACCACCATCCGCAACACCGACGGCGCCTCGCACCAGATCGCGCTGTTCAGCGTCTGCGTCGACGGCCTCACCGGCTACCAGGTCGCCTCGAAGGACGTCACCGTGGCCGCGGGCGCGTTCGTGCGCGACGTCGCCGCGTGCCCGGCCGGAACGGTGGCGCTCGGAGGCGGGGCCAGCGACACCCCGTACAGCTCCAACCAGCCGGCCTCGACCGACCGCATCGTCCAGGAGTCCGCGCCCGGCACGGCCGGCAGCCAGTCGCTGTGGCTGACCGCCCTGCGCAACAACGACACGGTCTCCCACACGATCAGGCTGTTCGCCGTCTGCGCCGACGCTCCGGCCGGCTACCAGGTCGTGCACAAGGACGTCACCCTGGCCGCCGGCGGGTTCGTGCGCGACACCGCACCGTGCCCGGCGGGCTCGGTGGTGCTCGGCGGGGGTGCGGCGGTCGTCGGCTCGGGCAGCGCCGACTTCCGGACCCGCGTCCAGGAGTCGGCGCCCGGCGCGGCCGACGGCCGGTCGGTGTGGCTGACCGCCCTGCGCAACGGCGGCACCGCCACCCGCACCGTCAGCCTGTACGCCGTCTGCGCCGGCCCGCTCGCCGCATACGAGATCGCACGCTCGGACGTGTAGTCAGCACGATAAGTGAGGTTATAACCACTCTAAGTAATATCGGCCCCTATACTCGCGAACGGCGACTTCGCCGGATTTGTCGTTCGTGTGGGCGCGGGGGAGCCCGCCCACCATGGTGAAGGTGGTGGTGGGATGGTTCTCGCGCAGCGTTTGCGAGCGCGGTTGCAGCGGTCGGCCGCGGTGCTCGCCAGCGGGGTGCTGGCCGGGGGCGGGGCGTGCCTGATGTCGGCGGCCCCGGCCTCTGCGACGTCGTCGCCGTGCTCGGACGGGTCGACACCCGCCTCGCTGAGCACCGTGACGTGCACGACGGCCGGCACGTTCACCCTGGGCGTGCCGGCCGGCACCACGTCGGTCGACGTCGACGTGATCGGGGCCGGCGGGGGCGCCGGCTACCCGGCCCGCTCGCACATCGGGGGCAACGGCGCCGAGGTCGCCGGCACCACTGCGCTGCCGCTGGGAACGACCTACCTGTACGTGATCGTCGGGACGGCCGGGACCGGCGACAACCACGGCACGAGCAGCGGGGGCGGCGGCTCCGGCCTGTTCGCCCTCGACGCCGGGCACAACCTGCTGACCAAGCTGGCCATCGCGGGCGGCGGGGGCGGCGGCGCCTACAACGGCGACGGCGGCAATGCCGGCTCCGCCGGCACCAGCGACAACGCCCAGGCCACCTCCGGACCCGGGGCGGCCGGCAACGGCGGCACCGGCGGAAGCGGCGGCACCGGCAACTACGCCGCCGGCACGTCCGGCGGCAACGACAACGCCGCCGCCCTGACCATCGCGACGGGCGGTTCGGGCGGCCTGCTGCCCAGCAGCGCTCGCGGTGGTGGCGGCGGCGGGGGCTACGGCGGAGGCGGCGGCGGGGGCGCGAGCACCAACGGCATCCTCAACACCAACGTCGCCGGCGGGGGTGGCGGCTCCTCGCTGGCGTGGCCGGGCAACCTCGGCCCGTCGACGATCAGCGTCAAGAGCGGCACCGGCGGCGTCCAGCTGCCCGGCCTGGTCGCGGGCGACGGCGCGACCGGCTCGGTCACGCTGACGTTCAACGGCCCCGCGGTGCCGACCGCGCCCACGGCCGTCTCGGCGCAGCCGGGCAACACCCAGGCGGTCGTGTCGTTCACCGCCCCGGCCAGCGACAACGGCTCGCCGATCACCGGCTACACCGTCACGTCCAGCCCCGGCGGCATCACCGCCGCGTGCCCGGCCAGTCCCTGCACCGTCACCGGCCTGAACAACGGCACCGCCTACACGTTCACCGTCCACGCCACCAACGCCAACGGCGACTCGGTGGAGTCCGCCGCCTCCGCGCCGGTGACCCCGGCGCTGCCGCCCGGCGCCCCGACCGGGGCCTCGGCGACCGCCGGAGCCGGGCAGGCCATCGTGTCCTTCACCGCGCCGGGCGGCGACGGCGGCTCGCCGATCACCGGCTACACCGTCACGTCCAGCCCCGGCGGCATCACCGCCACGTGCCCGGCCAGCCCCTGCACCGTCACCGGCCTGACCAACGGCACCGCCTACACGTTCGCCGTCCACGCCACCAACGCCGCCGGCGACTCGCCCGAATCCACGGCGTCGGCCGCCGTGACCCCGATCGACGTGCCGCAGGCGCCCACCGTGACGGCCACGCCCGGCGACGGCCAGGTGTCCGTCTCGTTCGCCGCCCCGCCGGACGAGGGGTCACCGATCACCGCCTACCAGATCTCCACCGACGGCGGCACGACGTGGGCGCCGCTGTCCACCACCGCGTCGAACGGCGTGCTCACCGGCACCGTCACCGGGCTGGCCAACGGCACCGCATACTCCGTCACCGTCCGGGCGGTCAACGGCCAGGGCCCCGGCGCCGGGTCCACCGCGCAGTCCGTGACGCCGGCCAGGGTGCCGGGGGCGCCCGGCACCGTCGCGGCCACCCGCGGCAACGCCTCCGCCTCGGTCACGTTCACCGCCCCCGCCGACAACGGCGGCGCATCCGTCACCTCCTACACCGTGACCGCCACGCCCGGCGGGCTCACCGCGACCTGCCCGTCGTCGCCGTGCTCGATCACCGGCCTGACCAACGGCACCGCGTACACGTTCACCGTCCACGCCACCAACACCTCCGGCGACTCCGCCGAGTCCACCGCCTCGTCGCCGGTCACGCCGGCCACGGTCGCCGGTGCGCCGACGGCGGTCAGTGCCGCCCGCGGCGACGGCTCGGCCACCCTCACCTTCACCGCCCCCGCCGACACCGGCGGCGATGCGATCACGGGGTACGAGTACAGCACCGACGGCGGCACCACCTGGAACGCGCTGAGCACGACCGGCACAGCGCCCCTGCACGCGAGCATCACCGGCCTCACCAACGGCACCGCGTACTCCGTGCAGATCCACGCACTCAACGGCATCGGCGCCGGCACGGCCTCCGCGGCCGTCAGCGTGACCCCCTCCACCGTCCCGGCCGCTCCCACCGGCCCCTCGGCCACGGGCGGCGCCGGCCAGGCGACGGTGTCCTTCACCGCCCCGGCGTCCACGGGCGGCGCGGCGATCACCTCGTACACCGTCACCTCGGCCCCGGGCGGGGTGACCGCCACCTGCGCCTCGTCCCCGTGCACGATCACCGGGCTCACCAACGGCACGACCTACACCTTCACCGTCCACGCCACCAATGCCGCCGGCGACTCTCCCGAGTCCGCCGCCACCGCCGCCGTGACCCCGGCGGGGCCGCCGGGCGCGCCGAGCGCCGTCACCGCGGTGCCCGCGGCGACCTCGATGACCGTGAGCTTCACCGTGCCGGACAACGGCGGCTCCACGGTCACCGGCTACGAGATCTCCATCGACGGCGGCACGACGTGGACGGCCTTCGCGCCGACCGGGTCCCCGCTCACCGGAACCGTCACCGGCCTAACCCCGGGCACCACCTACCAGGTCACGGTGCGCGCCACGAACGCCCTGGGCACCGGAGCGGCCGCGGCCGCCACGACCACGACGACGCTTCCGGCACCGGTGAGCGCGCCCACCGCGACCGCGGGCACCGCCTCGGCCACCGTCAGCTGGGCCCCGTCCGCGACGACCACGGTGACCGGGTACACGGTCTACGCGAACCCCGGCCCCGCCACCTGCACCACGACCGCCCGCACCGCGACGTCCTGCGTCATCGGCGCCACCGCGGGCGTGTCCTACACCTACACCGTGGTCGCGCACACCGCCGGCGGCGACTCGGCCGCCTCCCCGGCGTCGGGCGCCGTCACCGCGGCCCAGCCCGACGTCCCGGCGAGCGTGCCGCTCAGCGCGCCGACGACCCTCACCACCACCGAGGGCGTCCTGTCCAAGGTCGAGCCCGCGCAGCGGATCACCGTCGTCGGCACGGGCTTCGCCCCGTACTCCACCGCGTCGATCATCCTCTACAGCACGCCCGTCGTGCTCGGTACCGTCACGACCGACGCCGCCGGCGCCTTCAGCCAGCCCATCACGATCCCGGCCGGCGTCGGCCTCGGCGCGCACGACGTCGTCGCCGCCGGCGTCGACCCGACCGGCACGATCCACCAGATCCGCATGGCCGTCACGGTCCAGGCCGCGAGCACGACCGGCGGCGGCACGCTTCCCGTCACCGGTCCGCAGGCGCTCATCCTGGCCGTCTGGGCCGGCATCATCACCGCGCTCGGCGCGGCCCTGCTGGCGTACGGCCGCTCCCGGCCCATCGCCTGACCGTCCACAAAGGAGGGGGCGCGGCCGTTACCGGCCGCGCCCCCTTCGTCATGGCTGCACGATGAACTCGACCCGCCGGTTCACGGCGTTGGCCGCCGCGTCGCTGCCCTGCACCTTCGGCCGGCTCTCGCCGAAGCCCTTGGAGCTCAGGCGGTCCGTGGAGATGCCCAGCGAGACGAGGGTGTCCAGCACGGTGCGGGCCCGGTTCTCGCTCAGCACCTGGTTGTTCGCCGCGGTGCCGGTGAGGTCCGTGTGGCCCTCGATGCTGACCTTCACGTCCGGGTTCGCCTTGAGGATCGAGGCCGCGTTCTCCACCACGGCCCGGCCCTGCGCGGTCAGCGTGGCGCTGTTGTTCTCGAACTCGACCGTCGGCAGCGCGATGAGCTGCTTCTGCACCTGCTCGGGCGCGGCCGCCTGGCCGACCACGAGCTCGTTGCGGACCGTCCCGGACTTGGCCGCCGCCTTGGCCGCGGCCTCGGCCTTGTCCTTGGCGTCCGGCGACGCGACGGTACCGGTCAGGGTCACGACATGCTCGGTGAGGTCGACGACCCCGGCCTTCGCGTCCTTGCCCAGCGCCGCCGCGACCGCGCTCAGCCCGGCCAGGTCGGTATCGTCGGCGGCCCGCGCCGCGTCGACGGTCAGCTCGTCCTGCACGTTCTCGGCGCCGAACGCCTGCTTGGCCGCGTCCGCGATCTTCGCGCGGTCGGCCTCGGCCGGCACGGTGCCGGTGAGCGTGATCTTGCCGTTGTCGACCAGCAGCTTCACCGACACTGACTGCTGTTGCTGGACGGCGGGGGTTTCCACCTTCGGCGGCGCCTGTACGTCCACCACGCGCACGCCCTCGACGCCGAGCGTGACCTGGCGCGCCTTGTCCTTCTCGTCCGCCGAGCCGACCTTCACGGTGCCGTCGCGACCGACGAACCGCACGTCGGCGTCGATGCCCGCGTTGGTGAGCGCGACCTTGGTGCGATCGGTGAGGTTGTCCTCGACCGAGTGCCGATGCGGTACCTCGAACGCGATCACCAGCGCCGCCAGCCCCACGACGGCGACGCCGAGCGGGATCAGGGGGTTCCGCTTGCGGATCTCCCAGCTGGTCGTCGACGTCGCCATCAGGCGCGCCCGGTGTCGCGGCCGGCGACCAGGCGCCGGGTCAGGTCGGCGAAGCCCTCCTCGTCCCCGTCGGCGAGGTGCCGCGCCTGCCGGGACCAGGTGACGATGCTCGGGGCGAAGCGCAGGCCGGCCGCCTCGATCGCCGCGCGGAGCGTGTCGACGTCGGCGTCGGCCAGCTGCTGGTACGTCTTGATGCCCGACGCGATCAACGCCGCCGACATCTTCGGCCCGATACCCTCGATGCGCTTGAGATTGTCGGGCTTGACGTCCTCGGCCGCGACGACCGGCTCGGGCTCTTCCACGACCGGCTCCGGCTCCGGCTCCGGCTCGACCACGACCGGCTCCGGCTCCGGCTCCGGCTCCGGCTCGACCACGACCGGCTCCGGCTCCGGCTCGACCGCGACAGGCTCGGGCTCGGCCACGACCGGCTCGGGGTCCGGCTCGACCGCGACCACGACCGGCTCAGGCTCAGAATCCAGCTCCGGCTCGACGTCGGCGAGCGGCGCGGACTCGGCAGCCGCCTTGGCCGCCACCTCACGGCCCGCGATGAGCCGGTCGGTCAGCTCCTTGAAGCCGGCCTCGTCCCCGTCGGCAAGTAGCCGCGCCTGCCGCGACCACGTCCCGAGGCTGGGCGCGAACCGAAGATTCGCCCGCTCGAGCGCAAGCTCCACAGTGGACCGCTCGGCGTCGGCCAGCTGCGCGTAGGTGGTGATGCCCGCCGCGCGAAGCGCCGCCGCGATCTTCGGCCCGATGCCCTCGATCCGCTCGAGCTCGTCCTGCGCCGGCTCCTCGACCGGCTCGGCCGCGAACGCCGACTCGACCTCGGCCACGAGAGCAGCGTCGACGGGCTCAGCGTCCGACTGGTCCTCGGCGACGGGCTCCGCGACGGGCTCGTCTTCAACGACGGCAACCGGCTCGGCGACGGGCTCGTCCTCGACCGCCGGCTCTTCTTCAACAACGGCGACGGGCTCTGCTTCGACAACGGCAACGGGTTCGGGCGCGGGAGCCGGCTCCGCGATAGGTTCGGGATCGGCGACCGCCGCCGCGATGGGTGCCGCCGAAGCAGGAGCCGCGACCGGCGCGACCGGCGGAACTGTGGTGGACTCGGTGGCGGATTCGGACGACCGGACCCGGCGCAGGCGCAGGCCCCACCAGAGGTAGCCGACCAGCAGACCGAGCAGGAACGCGAGCAGGATCAACAGGAGTGACTGGTTGGTGTACCAGACCACGACAGGCCTCCGGGAGAAAGTGACCTACGCGATGCATGCGCGTGAAGAGGGAGTTCGCGGGCAGCCTTGCACACCTGGATGTCCGGCAACAGGGCCCCGCTCCAGGCGTACACCTGCTCGTTATCCCGGCCCAAACCCCTGCTGATCGACGTTTCCGCAGATCGGAGCCCTTCGAAGGGGCTCTGCCGGTGTTCGGCCGACCGGAGGGCCGAGAGAAAATCGAAACGGACGGGTGCTGAACCTCACCACAACTGGAGGCGACGGAGCAATGGGCAAGACGACTCGGGTGCTCGCGTGGGCCGCGGTGGCGGCCGCCGCCGGTGGCGTCGCATGGGCGCTGCGTGACCTTCCGGCGCAGCTGGGGGCGGTCCCGGCGGGGGCGCGGGCGGAGCGCATGCGGCGCTCGCCGCAGTTCGGCGACGGCAAGTTCGAGAACTCGGTGCCGGCCGAGATCCTGCCACCGCACGCGATGCGGGACGCGTTCGTCGAGTTGCTGGTGGGCAAGCAGCGCCGCAAGCCGCTCGGCGTGATCCCGGTGACGCGCCCGCAGCTCGGCGGCCGGCTCGACCCGGACGGGCTGCACGTGACCTGGCTGGGCCACTCGACCGCGCTGGTGGAGATCGAGGGCGTGCGGGTGCTGTTCGACCCGGTGTGGAGCGACCGCTGCTCGCCGACGTCGTTCGCGGGCCCGAAGCGCCTGCACCCGATGCCGCTGCCGCTGGAGGAGCTGCCCCGCATCGACGCCGTGGTCATCTCCCACGATCACTACGACCACCTCGACCTCGCCTCGATCCGGGCGCTGCAGCGCACCCAGCAGGCGCCGTTTCTGGTGCCGCTCGGCGTCGGCGCCCACCTCGAGCGCTGGGGCGTGCCGTCGGACCGGGTGATCGAGCTGGACTGGGACGAGCAGCACGAGGTCCGCGGGATCACGCTCACCGCCACGGCGGCCCGGCACTTCTCCGGCCGCCGGTTCACCCGCGACGGCACCCTGTGGGCGTCGTGGGTGGTGAAGGGCGCCCGCCGGAGCCTGTTCTACACGGGCGACTCGGGCTACTTCGAGGGGTACAAGCAGATCGGGGAGCAGCACGGGCCGTTCGACGCGTCGCTGATCCAGGTGGGCGCGTACAACGACGCCTGGCCGGACATCCACATGAAGCCCGAGGACGGGGCGAGCGCGCACCTCGACGTGCAGGCGCGGGTGCTCATCCCGCTGCACTGGTGCACGTTCAACCTGGCGCTGCACGCGTGGTCGGAGCCGGTCGAGCGGCTGATCGAGGAGGCCCGGGCCCGGGACATCGAGCTCGTGGTGCCGCAGCCGGGTGACCGGGTGAACATCGACGCGTTGCCGGCTCTTGAACCCTGGTGGCGCGCCATTGCGTAAGGGTTAAAAGAGCAGCTCAGGACACGTGTTGCGGCCCACATGCCAGGACCCGACAAAACCCTGGCAGGGCCGCGCACGCCGACGTACTGTATCGATATAGAAGGACTGGATCGATACAGAAAGGGGGAAGCATGCCGGCCACGCTGCAGACCATCGCCGACGAGCTGGGCGTGTCGCGGAGCACCGTCTCCAACGCGTACAGCCGCCCGGATCAGCTCTCCCCCGAACTGCGGTCCCGAATCCTCGCGGCGGCGGAGCGGCTGGGCTACTCGGGCCCCAACCCGACGGCCCGCTCGCTGCGCCGTGGCAAGGTCAACGCGATCGGCGTCCTGCTCACCGACAACCTGTCGATGGCGTTCACCGACCCCTACGCGGTGGCCTACCTGCGCGGGCTGGCGGAGGCGGCTTCGGCCCGGGAGACCTCGCTGCTGCTGCTCAACCTGCCCAAGGACGAGGAGGCCGGCCGGCGGGTGGTCGGCAACGCCGCGGTCGACGCCTTCTGCCTCTACTGCGTGCCCGACTGGCACGGCGCGCTGGACCTGATCCGCGCCCGGGGCGTGCCGATCGTGATCGGCGAGGACCCGGACGCGTTCGGCCCCGACGCCGGCTACGTCGGCATCGACGAGCGGGCGGCCGCGCGCCGGCTGGGCGAGCACATCGCCCGGCTCGGCCACCGCCAGATCGCGATCGTCGCGCACTGGATCGTCGACGGGGGCGTGACCGGGCCGGTCGACGCCGACCCGGACGCGCTGCGCTACTACGTCACCGGGCAGCGGGTGCGGGGCTTCCGCGACGCGCTCGTGGCGGCCGGCGTGCCCTGGGACCGGGTGCTGCTCATCAACGCGGCGAACAACGCCCGCGACGAGGGCGGGGCGGCCGCGGCGCACGCGCTGGACCGGCTCGACCGGGCCACGGCGATCCTGACCACCTCCGACGTCCTCGCGCTCGGCGTGCTCGACGCGCTGCGCGCCCGGGGCCTGCGCCCCGGCCGGGACGTGTCGGTCACCGGCTTCGACGACATCGACGAGGCCGAGCCGGCCGGACTCACCACCATCCGCCAGCCCAGCGTCGAGCGCGGGCGGCTCGCGGGCGAGATCCTGCTCGACCCGCCCGAGGACCCGGCGCGGCGTCGCCTGACGCTGCCCGTATCGCTGGTGGTCAGGGCGACCACCGGCCCGAACACCAAGGAGCTCGCATGACCCCGATCGCCATGATCGTCTCGCTCGAGGCCGTCCGCCTGGAGGCACACTCGGCGATGCCGAACGCCCCGGTCGTCGACGACCGCCGGCCCGAGTCGGCCACGTTCAAGAAGGTGCGCGGCTTCGCCGCCCGCCAGCTGCGCGCGGCCGCCGACCGAGTCGAGCCCACGCCGGCGCTCACCTATGGGTAACACCCCGCGGTAGGCGTATGGAGAAGACAGTGGGGAGGCCGGCCACCGCCGGCCTCCCCACTGTGTGGTTTCAGCGAACCTCGACCGACTCCGCGGACTCGAGGCGGGCGGTGTTGGCCCGGGCGCCGAGGCCGATCGCGTCGTAGTCCTGCCGGTTGAGCCCGCGCAGGATGAGCGCCCAGACGATGCCGATGACCGCGGCGACGCCGTAGGCCGTCGGGAACGCCCACACGGCCGGGTTGGGGTCGTCCGGGGCGATGCCGAGCAGCAGGCCGAAGTTGTCGAACACCTGCCACATGACGTAGGCGAGGGCGATCGTCGACAGGACCGGCGCGATGAGCCGCGACCAGGCGCTCTCGCCGCGGCCGTCCCGCACGAAGTAGAAGATCACCGAGATGGACGTGGCCGCGACGAGCAGCAGCACGCCGACGCCGCCCGAGGTGCCCAGCCAGAAGAACAGGTTCACCAGCGGGTCCCAGCCGGCCACCGCGAACACGACGATGGTGGCGGCCGCGATGATCGTCTGGAACAGCGAGCCGGCCATCGGGGCGCCCGAGCGGGCCCGGGTGCGGCCGAAGAACGACGGGAGCACCCGCTCACGGCCCAGCGCGAAGGCGTACCGCGCCGTCGTGTTGTGGTAGCTCAGCGCCGCCGCCGCGATGCTCGTGATGAGCAGGACCGTGCCGACATCGCCGGCCCAGCTTCCGCCCTTCTCGATCAGGGTCGGGAAGAAGGGGCCGCCGGTCGCGAGCGTGTCCTGCGCCTTGGCCACGGTCTGGTCCACGCCCATGCTGGCCGACGCGGCCCAGCTCGTGAGCGAGTACGACAGGAACATGACCCCGAGGCCCAGGAAGGTCGCCAGGGCCACCGTCCGGTTCTTGCTGCGGGCCTCCTCGGCGAAGACCGGGGCGGCCTCGAAGCCGACGAACGCCGTGGTCGCGACCGCGAACGCCGGGCCGGCACCGTCCTTCAGCGCGCTCCAGGTCCACGGCTCGACGCTCAGCGAACCGCCGGCCGGGTGGCTGAAGAAGATCACGTCGAAGATCGTCACGACGATCAGCTCGGCGCCGAGCAGGATCATGAGGACCTTGCTGTTGACGTCGACGCGCAGCAGGCCGAGGACCGCGATGAACAGCCACAGCACCAGCGCGAGGATCCACCAGTCGACGTTCAGGTTCGCCTTCTCGGCGAGGAACTGCGACAGGAAGGCGCCGAACGCGCCGTACAGCCCCACCTGCAGCAGGTTGTAGGCGAGCAGGGCCACCATGGCCCCGCCGACGCCCAGCGGCCGGCCCAGCCCCTGCGCGATGTAGGAGTAGAAGGCGCCCGCGTTCGTGATGTGCCGCGACATCGCGACGTAGCCGAAGCTGAACACGGCCAGGATCGCGGCGATGATCAGGAACGCCAGCGGGAAGCCGGTCGTGCCGACCACGCCCCAGCCGGTCGAGACGAGCGCGCCCACGACCATCAGCGGCGCTGCCGCGGTCAGGGCGAACATGATGACGGAAGGCACACCCAGCCGGTCGCGGGCCAGTGCCTGGGATACCACGCTCGGTCGCGTCGGCGACGTTGCGGACATCGGTCCTCCAGGGGGATTTTTGAGGGGGGAAGGGGAGAGGGAAGTCCGAGGCCGCGCCGTCACCCGCGTTGCGACATCACCGCGTCGCCGATCGCCGACTCGACCTGCAGGATCAGGTCGCGCAGCGGCGGCGGCAGGGAGCTGATCGCGTGTTGAAGCCTTCTGCCGCCCGAGGGGTCGCGGTCCCAGAGGATGTGACCGGTCAGCCCGGTCGCCTCCGCCAGTCCCGCCAGGGTCGTGTCCGCGACCCGCATGGGCTCGAATCCGGTGAGCAGGCGGCGCAGGCGCACCACCCGCCCGGCCGGCAGGTTGATGTCCGTGGGCAGCCACCGGGTCTCCGACCGCAGGAGGCGCCGCACGAGAGTCTTCTCGACCAGGCCGACGCGGGCCAGCCGCGTGCCGACCTCCTCGACCGCCGAGAACCCGAAGAACTGCAGCCAGGTGCGCACCTCGCGGTGCTGCACCTCGGCGACCATCGTGGCCAGGTTGGTGTGCGCGAGCGGGTCGGCGGGCGGCTCGCTGCTGAGCACGCGCAGCCGCGGCCCCTCGACCGTGATCCGCTGTTCCAGCACGAGCTCGCCGAGCATGGCGCCGGCCAGCCCGAGCTCCACCGCGCGCGCGGACAGCCGAGGCTTGCCGTCGCGGTCGTCGTGCGCAATCAGAAAGAAGTCATCGGCCAGCAGCATCGGACTGCGTCCCCGTCACCCAATCGTCGGCCTCGAGTTCCCCCAAAACCCGAGATCAGGACAGTTAGGGCCCGAAAGACCGTGCGACCCGAAGCGAAAGCATGCCCTCTGCATTGACCGACCGCAACTATCCAGGCGCAAAATCGGATTAACGCTGACCACCAATGTCGAATTGACGGATGTTGCCCACGTAATATTTCACTCTCGGTGATGTCCGGAATTCCCGAGTTCATCGCCGCCGATTACACAGCGAATTGCCGCGCCATTGCGGAAGCACGGGTGATCGGCGGACGACCAACTCACCGTCCGCCGAATTGCTGCGCTGCGTGACCAGGGGCGGACTACAGTGTGTGACCGCCCCGATGCGGTGCCGAAGTGGTCGCCTCGGCCGCCCGGTCGACCGCCTCGAGCAGGTCGTCCAGGGAGTATCCACCGTCGTGCCGGACGCCGTTGACGAAGAACGTGGGAGTGCCGCCGACCCCGCTGCGCACGCCGCCGACCAGGTCGCGGCGGACCCGGTCCAGGTAGAGGTGGGCGCCGACCTCGTCGCCCACCTCGGCCGAGGGCAGGCCGAGGCGCTCGACGCCGACCATGAGCCGGCGCGGGTTGATGCCGGACTGGTTGGCGAAGAGCCAGTCGCGCATCGGCCAGAAGGCGCCGCGCACCGCCGCGGCCTCGGCCACCTCGGCGGCGAGGTCCGCATAGGGGTGCACGTTGGTCAGCGGGAAGTGCCGGAAGGTGTACCGCACGGTCTCCCGCCGGAGCCGCAGAAGGTCCTGCAGGATCGTGTGGGCCATGGCGCAGTACGGGCACTGGAAGTCCCCGTACTCGACCATGGACACGGGGGCGCCCGCCGGACCGGAGGTGTGGTCATCGGGGCCCACGGGGATCGTCAGCCGGGGGGTCGTGACCTGGAAGGGCGTGGTGGTCATTCTTCAACGGTTCGCCAGCCTCGGCCCCGGCACGTCACCCCGCGGGCGCGACGCTGGAGACGAGCAGCGGGCTGCCGGTGCACCCGGTCTCGCGGTTCGGGTCGGGCACGCCGGTCGCCGTGACCTGCTGGCCGTCGCGCAGCTGGGCGGCCGCGGGGCCGATGAGCACCCAGTTCAGCTGGTCGGTGATCAGCTCGACGCACGTACCGCTGACACGTATTTTGCCCTTGGCCACGACCTGCTGGAAGTCATCGGTCATCGGCTCGGACTTCGTGTTCTTGGGCAGCTTCGGCGGAAGGCTGATCGAGGGCTCCGCGCTCGGAGGCGTCGAGGCGGTCTGTCCGGGCGCGGCGCTCGGGGGCGGTGCGGCGGTCTGTCCGGATTCGTCGGTCTTGGCCGCGCAGCCGGAGAGGACCAGAACGGCCAGAAGGAGGCCCAAACGAGCTTTCATGCCCACTTGGACCTCCTCCTGGTTCAAACGGTTCCCGCTCAGCCGGTGACGAGCACCGCCATCGACGTGCCGTTCTCGAGCAGCGCGAAGATCTTCACGCCGTTCTTCGGAACCTTCACGCCGTAGTACGTGCTGGTCGCCGGGTCCTCACGGTAGTAGCTCTTGCTGTCGTCGAACAGCGGGTTGCCCCACTGCCCGCCCAGCCGGCTCGGCGCGTTGGTCGCGCCCGAGTGCAGGGTGAACGAGTCCGTCTTCGCGAACGAGAACGGCGCGTCGAAGCCCTGGACCCGCGGCCGCCACGGCGTGCCGTCGGCCTTGAGCATCAGGTCGGGGTGCGAGTCGATCGGCAGGATCAGGCCCTCACCGTGGTGCTGGCTGGTGTTGTTGTCGCGGTACGAGGTGTCCCAGTACGTGACCAGCAGGCCGGTCTCGTACGGGAAGTGCTCGACCATCTGCGGCTTGTCCGCGAAGCCGAAGTTGTACGGGCCGGTCTTCATGTACTTGTCGTACGACTCGTACGTGCGGTGCGAGGCGATGTAGAAGTTGTCGTACTCCGTCGTCAGCGACGCGCCCACCGCCGTGAAGCCCACCGCGGTCCAGCCGTTGAGCCCGTTCTCCGCGCCGTCGGCGAACACCGTGGTGGCGCCGTTGGTGATGCGGATGTCGTCGGCGAAGAAGCCCAGGCCGCCCGCCGCCGGGTCGGTCAGGTACCGGAAGCGCAGGCCGACCGTCTTGCCCGCGAACGCGGACAGGTCGAACGTCGCCGGCACCCAGCCGTTGCTGGTGTCGTCGATGCCGTTGCCCTCGTCGGCGACCGTGATGTTGCCCGGGATCGCCTTGAAGCCGGTGCCGTCGTTGACCTCGACGTACGCGTAGTCACACGCGTCGGAGCCGCACTGCTCGATGTCCCAGCTGGCCTGGAACGTCAGCGTCGTGGTGCCCGCCGGGATCGAGACGTTGCGGGTCAGCGTGTTGTCGAGCATGTTGCCCGCGCCGCTCCACCACGACTTGGTGCCCTCCGGCGGGGTCGCCAGCGGCGTGGTGACCTTCTTCTTCGGCAGGTTGACGACGACCGCCTGCGGCTTCTTGCTGTTGTACTCGTGCGGGCCGAGGTCGACCAGCTTCGTCTTGCCGGCGTTCACCGTGGTGTAGTCCAGCCAGCCGAGCTGCAGCTTGTCCCAGGCGCCGAGGTCGGCGGCGCGGGCCGCGATCCCGTTGTCGCTGGGCAGGCTGACCCGGCTCTGCGCCATGATGGTCCACCAGCTCACCGGGTTCTCGGCGTTGCCGCCCGCGCCCGAGGTGTCGTAGTGGTCCGGCAGGCCGAGGTCGTGGCCGTACTCGTGCGCGAACACGCTCAGGCCGCCGTTCTCCGGCTGCATCGTGTAGTCGCTGACCCACAGACCGGTGGTGCCGATCTGGTAGCCGCCGCGCATGTTGCCCGCCGGGCCCTGGTCGGAGCGCAGGTTCGCCTGGGAGCGGTGGCTCCAGATCGCGTCCTCGCCCTGGATCAGGTCACCGTCGGCCTGGTCGCCGCCGGCGTGCACGATCTGGAAGTGGTCGATGTACCCGTCCGGCTCGTTGAAGTCGCCGTCGTGGTCGTAGTCGTTACGGTCCCACTGGTCGTAGGAGGCCAGCGTCGCCTTGATGTCCGCGTCGGACTTGCCCTGGGCGTGCTGCGAGTCGACCCACGCCGCGATCGCGTCCTGGATCAGGGCGTAGCTGTTGCTGCAGACGTTCGCCGTGCACGGGTAGCCGTTGCTGCGGCCGTAGCGGGCCTCGTTGTACGGCACCTTCACCCAGTCGGTGACCATGCCGTCGACGCTGTACCGGCCGGAGGACTGCTTCTCGTAGTACGTCTTGAGCGACTCCGCCCCGGTGCCGGTGGCGAAGTACATGTTCTCGAAGTACTGCTTGTTGAAGTCCTGCTTCCAGATCGTCGAGTTGTCCTTGGCGCGGTCCGGCTGCGGGATCTGGTTGTGCAGCGGGCCGTCGAACTTCGCCGGGCCGGGGATGGACGGGTTGGTGTCCTGGTCCGGGTAGTTCGGGTGACGCTGGTCGCCGAACTCGGCCAGGATCACGAAGATCTTGTCGGTCCGCTCGCGGCTCAGCTCGACGTATTTGTCGACGTGACCCTTGCTGCGGTCGGCCTTGCCGATCTTCACGACCGTGCTCGCGCCGCGCTTCTCCGGCTGGGCCTCGCCCTTCAGCACCTGCGAGAGGGCGACCTCACGAGCAGCGCGCTGCTTCTGCTCGTCCGCCGAAATCAGCTCGTCGGAGGGCGACGATGCGTCGACGGACGGCGACTGCGCCGGCACGGCATGGGCCGCACCCCCGCCGACAAACACCCCCATCCCCGACGCGAGCGTGAGACTGAGCAGTCCCACGGTCAACTTACGCACAGGTACCTCCCTGGTGGGGCTTCAGCACCGAGGCCCTGCGTCGATGCCTCGATGCACCTGACGCGGAAGACTAGGGTCTGTTCAGCCCCAATGAAGATCAACAGTGCGGTATGCGCATAGTTGCAAGGGTCAAATCGAGGGTGACGGGATTATCGAGCCCGATCTCTGAGTGCATCGAGATCATGGACGATCACGTGGAGTCTTCCCGTCTGGATCAAGCCCTCTTCACGCAGCGTGCGCAGGGCCTTCGTGACCGCCTCGCGCGAGGAGCCGGTCCAGCCCGCGAGC
Organism: Dactylosporangium thailandense; assembly: GCF_059739745.1. Lineage (NCBI taxonomy): Bacteria > Bacillati > Actinomycetota > Actinomycetes > Micromonosporales > Micromonosporaceae > Dactylosporangium > Dactylosporangium thailandense. The sequence goes on along the minus strand of NZ_AP029195.1, from coordinate 10,096,218 downwards.
TCGTCCTGCGACAGCGGCAGGCTGATGCGCAGCCCCTCCGGCGTCGGCTCGCCGAAGCGCTCGGCCAGTTCGACCAGCCGCGCCGCGACCCGGCCGGTGGTGTCGTAGGCGCCGAACTCGATGCGCTTGCGGTCGGCGTCGCGCAGCCGGCGGGTCAGCTCGCGCATGAGCAGGAACGAGACGCGGGCGTGGCCGAGCAGGTACCGCTCGAAGTCCGGCGACGGCACCGACAGCGCGCTCACCGGCTCCAGCGCGGTCACGGTCGCCGACAGCGGCCCGCCGTCGATCGCCGACAGCTCCCCGAGCAGCGCCCCCGGCCCCCGCACCGCCAGCACCACCTCGGTGCCCGACGCCGTGTCGGAGGAGACCTTGACGCGGCCCGAGCGCAGGATGACCACCGCCTCGGAGCGGCTGGCCTCGCGGAAGATCACCGCCCCGCGCCGCCACTGCCGGCGGTGCCCGGCGGCCTCCAGCGCGGCCTGCTCGTCGGCGTACAGCAGATCGAAGAACTCCGTCACGCCAAAGCCTCCACCACGTAGGCCCGGACTGTCTGCCGGCGACCCTTCACTTCCAGCTCCCCGAGCGGCGTGGCGGTGGCCCGCCCGGCGATCGCGTCGTACGTCACCCCGCCGATCACCACCTGCCCCGGCTCGGCGACCGTCTGCAGCCGCGCGGCCACGTTCACCGCGTCGCCCATCGCGTTGAAGCCCCGCAGCAGCTCGCTGCCGATGTTGCCGACCAGCGCCGGCCCGGTGTTGGCCCCGACGCGGAACCGCGGCCAGTCGGGGTGCCCCTCGGCGATCCCGCGCACCGCCTCCTGCATCTGCAGCGCCGCCCGCACCGCCCGCGCCTCGTGGTCCTCCTGGCGCGCGGGCGCGTTGAACAGGGCGAGCAGCGCGTCGCCGACGAACTGCACGATCGTCCCGCCGTTGTCGAGAATGCAGGGAACGGCGACGCCGTGGTACCGGTTGAGCATCTCCACGATGTCGCCCGGCTCCACCGCCTCGGAGAACGTGGTGAACCCGCGCAGGTCCGCGAACAGCGCCGTCACGTCGACCAGCCGCCCGCCGAGCGCCGCCTGGTCCGGGTCCGCGAGCAGCGCCGCGGCCACGTCCGGGGACATGTACTGGCGGAACAGGGTCGACAGCTCGCCGTAGAGCCGCGCGTTCTCCAGCCCGATCGAGAGCTGATTGGCGAGCGTCTGGCGCAGCTCGGGCCGCGTCTCGGCCGGAATCGTGACCGCGCCGGCCTTGATGTTCTTGACCGTCAGGGGCAACGAGTCCGGGCGCTCCTCGATCTCGCCGTCAGAGACAAGGGCGATTTCGACGGTACCGAATGAGCCCCGCACGGCCTCGAGCGCGCTGCGCAGGAACTCGTCCTCGCCGGCCCCGACCCGCGCCCGCTCGCCCACCGCGACCAGCGCGCCGAGCCGCTCCGACAGGTCCCGCTCCGCCACGAGGGCCGCGGCCGCCCGGTCCAGCACCGCCGCCTGCTTCTCGGTCAGCCCGAACCGCTCGGCCATCCGGACCGCCAGCCGCTCGGGCGCCGCCCCCTGCTCGGACTGCTGCAGCGCGGCCACCAGCTCCTCGAGCGCGGCCTCGTACTGCGCCTTGATCCGCCGGTTCGTCGCGGCCATCGCGATCCCGTCGAAGAGCCCGGAGGCGCTGCCCTCGCGGCGGTACTGCACGTAGGCGCTGTACGCCACGAACAGGAACGCGGCCGTCAGCATGAGGTGCCACTCCCACCAGGAGAGCCGCCACTTGTCCGCCAGCGTCACGTTCACCATCGCCTCGGCCAGCAACGCGAACGCGGTCACGACCGAGATCAGGACCGCACCGGGACTGCGCCGGTACAGCACGAAGAAGCGAACCGCCGCCGCCACGTACAACGCGACGGCCACCCACGACACCCAGACCAGCGGCCCCTCGACGTCGCGGATCTGATCCTGCCGCGACAACGGCGGCAGGTCCGACAACGACCACACGATCCACACGAACAGCAGCAGCCCGAGCGCGCCCCGCAGCCCGCTCTGCCACCCGGTGATGCGAGCCGGAAGCCGCAGCGACGAGGCCACCGCGAGCCCCGACCCGACGATCAGCCCGACCGCCATCGACTGGTCGAAGCCGGCGTTGGGGTGCCCGATGAGCACGCCCGGCGTGGCGAGCGCGTGCGCGAACAGGAACCCCGCCGCGGCGAGGAACACCAGCGACACCAGAAACAGACGCCCGTCGGCCCGCCGCTTGGCCGCGACGCTCATCGCGACGCCGACGATCACGTTGACGGCCGCGACCACCAGGACGAGCCAGAAGTGCGTCTGGTGATGCTGCCAGACGAGATCGGCTCCCGGCCGGCTGAGCAGGAACCAGAGCCCCACGAGCGGCAACGCGAGATGCGCCGCCCAAACAATGACGCGTGGCATCGTGCCCCTCCCTTTGCGCCGCCGTTCTTGCACTTGCTCTCGGCCGTGCACTTGCTCTCGGCCGTGCGCTTGCTCCCGCCGTGCACCTGCTCTCGGCCGTGCACTTGCTCTCGGCCGTGCACCTGCTCTCGGCCGTGCGCTTGCTCCCGCCGTGCACCTGCTCTCGGCCGTGCGCTTGCTCTCGGCCGTCGGCCCTGCTCAATCGACCGCGATAAGGGTCGCACCTCCACCCGGTTCCGGACCGTCTCGTTACGGACATTCAAGGCACCGGCTTCTGCGTCTTAAGACGCAGACACTCCCCCGCAACCTCGGTCTCATGGAGACGAAGTCAACCTGTGGGAGTTACCGATGAACATCAAGGCACCGCTCATCACCCTGGGCGCAGGCCTGGCCGTGGCCGGCGTGCTGTACGGCATGAACGTCAGCGTCACCAACAACGCCGCACCTGCCGCATTGCCCCCTCCCTCGGCGGGTCCCTCTTCCAGTCCCCCGGCCGGTCCCTCGTCTGGTCCGTCGTCTGGTCCCTCGTCCAGTCCCTCGGCTCCGCCGGGCGACGGCACCGGCAACGCGGCGAAGCAGGGCACCATCACCTACGCCGGCGCGGTGGACGGCGGCGCCGCCTCCTTGGGCGTGGTCGTGAACAACGGCAAGGCCATCGCGTACGTCTGCGACGGCCGATCCGCCGAGTCCTGGCTGGACGGCGAGATGTCCAACGGCGAGGCGCAACTGAACAGCGCCAAGGCGACGGGCACCCTGACCGCGACTTACACGGCGGCCCAGATGAAGGGCACGGTGACGGCCGGCACGAAGACGTGGACCTTCACCATCAAGGCCGTAGCGCCCCCGTCGGGCCTCTACCGCTCCCAGTCGAGCCTCCGCAAGAAGCTGGACGCGAGCTGGATCGTCCTGCCGGACGGCAAACAGGTAGGCGTGGAAAACAACAACGGCGTCCTACAGCCGGCACCTCCATTCGACGTGACGACCAGATCGGCATCGGTGGACGGCACCACCGTGACCATCGAACCAACCACCCCCGCGACCGGATACTGACCCAGGAGCCCGAGCGATGACCGCCCCGACCAACGAAGGCGCCCCGGAGCCCAGGCCCAGTTCCCGCCCGGACGCAACGCCGATCAAGCGCCTGGAGTTCCCCCCGATCCCCGCCCCGTCTCCACTACCTCCCTCCGGCACGACCCCCTTCGCGCTACAACCCCAGGCGTACACGGTCGACCCGCTGTACCCGGACGCAGTCACTCCTTCGCTCGCTCTTCCAACACCTCAGCCCCCGGCGCCTCCCATTCCTCCCGCTCCTCCCACAGCGCCTCCCACTCTTTCCGCTCCTCCCACGGCGCCCGCATTCGCCGCCCCGACCTCGATGCCGATCACCGCCCCGACGTCGGCGCCGACCATCGGCACTACACCGATCGCTGCCACGGCCCACGCTGCTCCGGCCATCGCCTCAGCCCCGGCCGCCGCGATCCCGGCCGCCTCGATCCCGTCGGTCGCCCCCACGACCCCGAAGACCGCAGCGACCCTGATCGTCCCGTTCCTGGTCGCCTGCCTAGTCGCCGCCGGCCTAGGCGTCTACGGCAAGCTCCACGAACCGACGGGCGTCGCCGTGAACCTCGCCGGCTTCTCCAGCCCCGCAACGGTCAAGGTCTGGCTGGCCACCCTCGCCTTCGTCCTGGCCCTCTTCCAGCTGTTCACCGCCCTCGTCATGTACGGCAAGCTCTCGGTCTTCAAGGACGCCCCCTGGCTCGGCCCCGCCCACCGCTGGTCCGGCCGCCTGGCCTTCATCACCTCCATTCCCGTGGCCCTGCACTGCCTCTACGCACTCGGCTTCGACGACTACGACACCCGAGTCCTGCTGCACTCCCTCCTCGGCTGCTTCTTCTACGGCACCTTCGCGGCCAAAATGCTGATCCTCGCCAAGAAGGGCGTCCCCAACTGGGCGCTGCCGCTGTTCGGCGGCCTGGTCTTCACCGCGTTGTCCGGCCTGTTCGTCACCTCCGCCCTGTGGTTCTTCACCACGTTCGGCGTCAAGCTCTGAGAGGGGCTCGAAGAACCATGTGCACTCCCACCCGACGTACCCTGCTGGCCGGGGCCACCGCGGCCGGCCTGGCGACGGCCCTCTCCGGCTGCGCCGCGTACGGCCTCGACAGCGCCAACCCGGCCGCCCCCGAGGACAACGCCGCCGGCACCGGCGACCAGAGCGGTGCCGGCCCGAACGGTGCCGCCGCCAACGCCGCGAGCTTCGCCAAGACGAGCGACATCCCAGTCGGCGGGGGCAAGATCTTCGCCGACCAGAAGATCGTCGTCACCCAGCCCACGGCCGGCACCTTCCGCTGCTTCACCGCGGTCTGCACCCATGCCGGCTGCGTCGTGGGTGACGTATCCGAGGGCACCATCAACTGCCCCTGCCACGGCAGCCGCTTCAAGGTCGCCGACGGCTCGGTGGCCGCCGGCCCCGCCAAGAAGGCGCTCGGCGCGATCGCCATCAAGGTGACCGGCGACGCCATCTCCAAAGCCTGACTCCCACAGGGTCGAGTGCCCGTCGACTGTCCGAAGGGGACGGACGGCGGGCACTCGGCTGCCCCCTTGGCAACGCTCCCCGGACTCACCGTCGTTCGCCCTCCCCTGGACGCGGCTGCCCTGGCACCAACCCGCATCACCGCTCGCGATCGTCCGGCTCATGACGGCATCCGGATCGCACGCTCCCGCAGCATCCGCCGAGTGGGCAGCACCCCGGCCAGCAGCGCGAGCAGAAGACAGAGCCCGACCACACCGCAGATGACCGGCCACGGCACCACGAGCTCCACGGCCGCCCCGACCTGTTGACTGAGCCCGGCCCGGATGCTCACCAGAGCCCCGAACGCGACCACCCCGCCGAGCACCGCCCCGATGAGCACGACCAGCGCCGACTCCGCCGCGACGTACCCGGCCACCTGCCTCCGCGTCGCCCCCGCCAGGCGCATCACCCGCAGGTCGGCCGCGCGCCCCTGAGCCGCCATCAGCAGCGTGCTCGCGACCGCGAGCGCACCGTAGCCGGCCGAGACCCCGATCAGCATCAGCGTGAACAGCCACACCAGCCGGTCCTCGGAGCTGTCCGCCTCGGCGGCCCACGTCGCCACGTCGATCACCCGCGCCCCGGCGCCCGGCGGCGCGCTCACCGCTGCGTCCCCGCCTCCCGGCAGATAGATGGCTGACGTCAGCGCCGACGGATCGTGCCGCCGAACGGTCTCCCGTGCCAGCAACACATCCGCTCGTACCGAGCGATCGGCCACCACCGCCACCACGCGCAACGTCACCCGCTCACCGTCGGCGAAGACGACCGGATAGGAGTCCCCCACCTCGCGGCGCACCGACTCGGCGACCACCGCCGTGTCCGTCTCCCTGAGGTCCTCGAGCGAGCCCGCGACCACCCGCGCCCCACGATCGGTACGGATGAACGCGGTCGTGTCCACCCCGAGCGCGCTCCAGGCCCGCGGGGTCGTCCCGCCCCCGTTCTCCGGCGCGAACACCGTCGTCGGCAGCATCGCGGCGCCCGGCACCGCGGCCACGGCGGCGTCGGACAACCCCGGCGTCCGGTCCGGCACCAGAACCTGCCCCGCGTCGACGTCCGCGGCCCGCCCCGCCGCGTACGCCTCCGTCGTCGTGCGCACCATCCCCGCCACCAGCACCGCGAACGCGACGGTCAGCAGCACCGGCGCGGCCGTGGACGCCGTCCGCCGCGCCGCGGTCGCGGCTCCCTCGCGCACGAGCAGCCCGATCGCGCCACCGCCCCGCCGGAGCGGCAGGCGCCACAGTCCGACGATCGGCCGTACCGCCGTCGGCGCGAGCGCCACCATCCCGGTGATCAGGGCCATGGCGGCGTACAAGGCGAACGTCGCCCCGTCCTGCGCATCGTCCGCGGTCGCCGTGCCGACCGCCAGCGCGATGCCCGACGTCGTCAGCAGCCCACCGGCAACCCACCGCAGCCGCCCCATGCGCCGCCGTTCGACGACCGCCTCACGCAGTGCCTCCAGCGGCCGGACCCGAGCCGCCCGCCGAGCCGCCGACCACGCCCCCAGCACCGCGACCACCGGCCCAAGCGCAAGCACAGCCACGAACGGCAGCAGCTCATACCGCACCTCATACGCCGCCGGCTCCAGCCCCGCCTCGACCAGCGCTCGTCCTACGGTCGGTGCGGCAGCCGCCCCGACGATGCTGCCGAGGACCGCTCCGATGCCGCCGACGAGGAGCGCCTCGCCATAGACCATCCGCCGCACCTGCCGCGGCGTGGCCCCGATCGCCCGCCGGAGCCCGAGTTCCCGCCTGCGCTGGGCAACGGAGAACGCGAACGTCGACGCGACCACGAACACCGTGACGAACCCGGCGAGCGTCGCCACCCCCGTGAGCGCCTGCATGCCGATCCATCGCGCTCGTGCGTCGTCCCGCGGCTCCAGCGCACCCCGTTCGCCGCCGGACAAGACCCGTCCGTCGTCACCCACGATGTCCCGTGCGGCCGCCGCCACCGCGCCCGGGTCCGCGCCCGGCTCGAGCACCAACCCGATTGCCCGCACTCCCGGCGCCAGCTCCGCCGCCACCGCGTCCGCCACCAGATAGCCGGGCGCGTCGACGAGTCCCGTCACGGTGTACGACACCGGCCCCGTCGCGGTCAGCAGCGTTACCGAGCTCCCGGGACGGAACCCGAGCGCCCGATCGACCACGACTTCGCCCGGCCGCCGCGGCTGCGCACCCGAGACCAGCACCAGTCCGCCGAGCCGGGCCGACGACCAGCCATGCCCCTCGTACGTGTCCTGTCGCTGCCCCTCCACCGCGGGCGGCCGCCCGTCGACGAGGGCTTGAACGTAGAAGCTCCGATCTGGCACAACGGCCTCGACACCGGGCACCGCACCAAGCCTTCGGCTGAGATCGTCGGTCTTCGCCGCCGACCACGGCACCGTTGGTGGGAAGGCCTCGGCCGGACTTCGGCTCTCGGGCGCCTGCACGACGACGGCCGTGGCGGCGAGCCGGTCCGGAACGATCGGACGCCCCGCGAGGAGCAACATCAGGGCGAGGAGGACGAGCGCGATCCCGACCACGACGGCCACGAGCGCACCGGCCATCCGGCGGATCCTCAGCACGGGTCCTCCAGGTGTGTGGTGCGTGCCGCGATCTCCTCCGCCGTGAGCGGACGGCGGACGTCGTCGGCGATCCGGCCGTCCGCGAGGAACACGATTCGGTCGGCACGGGCAGCCGCCACTGGATCGTGGGTCACCATCACCACCGTCTGGCTGTGCTCGTCGACGAGCGCCCGGAGCAGGCCGAGGATGTGGCGCGAGGTCACGCTGTCCAGCGCGCCCGTCGGCTCGTCGGCGAACACGACCGCCGGCCGGCTGATCAGTGCCCGGGCGACGGCCACCCGCTGCTGCTCGCCGCCGGAGAGCTCGCTCGGGCGATGCCCGAGCCGGTCGGCCAGCCCGACCGCGGTGAGCGCGGCCACGATGTCGGCAGTCGGCGGGCGGCGACCAGCGAGCCGCATCGGCAGTGCGACGTTCTGCTCGGCGGTGAGCGCGGAAACCAGATTGAACGCCTGGAACACGAAGCCGATCCGGTCGCGCCGCAGCCGAGTCAGGTCATCTTCGCTCAGCCCGTCGAGCACGACTCCGTCGACGGTGACGGAGCCGCCGGCCGGACGGTCGAGACCGGCCGCGCAGTGCAGCAGTGTCGACTTGCCGGAGCCGGACGGTCCCATCACCGCCGTGAAGGTGCCGCGCTCGAAGGCCACCGATACTCCGTCGAGCGCGACGAGCTGCCGTGCGCCGTCGCCAAAAGTGGCCCGGACGCTGTCCAGAACAACGGTCTGCGTCGTCATGGTCCGCAACTTTGCCCGGCGCGGCGGGGTCGCACATCGGACCGGGATGGACACTTTTCGTTCCGACCGCTGTGGTACGCCGAGGCGGAAAATGCCCGCTTCTCATACCTGGGTATGACGGCTCGCGGGCCGACGCGCAAATCCGCCCCGACCGCTACCGTCGAGCCCATGGAACTCCCACCGGTGCTGACCCGGAGGCTGACTCCGAAGGGTCTCTACGCACTCGACGCAGTCGCGGCGATCGTCGTCGCGGTGATCTGCTGGGCCGCCGCGCTCGAGGTGCCCAAGCAGGGACTGCGGGAGCCGGCCTGGGTGTCAGCACTCGTCGCGGTGGTGTTCGGTCTGAGCGTCGCACTCCGGCGGCGCTGGACCTACGCGATGGCCTTCACCGCCACGGCCGCGGCGGTGATCAGCCTGGCCACTCAGATCATCCCCGTCTTCGCGTCATTCGGACCCGCCTGCGCGCTGTCTCTGGTCTTCTACACCTTCGGCGCCTACGCGCGAAACTGGAAGGGCATGTTCGTCATCATCACGTGCGGCGCACTGGTGAGCGCGAGCATGGTCGGCTCGATACTCCTCTCTGACGAGCCGCCCTCCAGCGACTCCCCGTCGACGTTCTTCGCCGCGCTCTTCGGCTTCCTCGTCATCGCGCCGGCCCAGACACTCGGCTTCGCGATCGGTGAGCGGCGCGCCCAGACCATCGAGCGCAACCAGCACATGGTGCGGCAGGCCACCGTCGAGGAACGGCTCCGAGTGGCCCGCGAGCTGCACGACGTCATCGCCCACACGATGACGTTGATCGTGGTGAAGGCGTCGATCGGCAACCACGTCGCGGAGGCCAACCCGGCCGAGGCCCGCGACGCGCTCCAGGTCATCGAGTCGACCGGCCGAGCGGCGATGCTCGAGGTGCGCCGGGTGCTCGACATCCTGCGGGAGGACACCCCCTATGCGCCCACCCGCGGCCTGGGTGACCTGCCGGCCCTCGTCGAGCTGGCGTCCGTGGGCGGGGTTCAGGTCCGGCTCGACGTCGAGCGACCGGAGGGACCCGCGGTCGGAGAGATGCCGGAGGCGGTGGAGCTGGCGGTGTACCGGATCGTGCAGGAGGCGATCACCAACGTGGTCAAGCACGCGGCGCCGGCCCAGTGCCACGTGAGCGTGGTGGTGAACGCGGAGGAGGTGCGCATCGAGGTGAACGATGACGGGAAGCGCCCGTCTCGCCCCGATGCCGTCGGGCACGGATTGACGGGGATGCGCGAGCGGGTGACGTTGCACGGGGGGGACGTTCGCCGCCGGACCGCGGGCCGAGGGCGGCTACTCGGTGCGGGCGCTGCTACCGGCCGGAGGAGCAGCGTGAACCGACGGCCGGGCGTGAGCCAGCGAACGAACGCAAACCAGCAGACGAACGCAAACCACCAAACGAACGCCAGCCACCGGACGGACGCGGACCAGCGAACGGACGCGGACCAGCGAACGGAAGCGGACCAGCGAACGGGCGCCCACCAGCAAGGCAACGCGAATCGGCAAGGGGGAGTGGATCACACCGCGGTCGGGGGCTGGGGTGGGCGGTTGTGGGGGCGCCCGTCCGCGGTGGGTGTCGGGCACGGGGGTGGCTCGTGATTCGGGTGTTGATCGCGGACGATCAGGCTTTGTTGCGGGGGAGTTTTCGGGCGCTCATCGACCTCAGTGGGGACTGCGGCACGGTTGGGGAGGCCGGCACCGGGGACGAGGCGGTTCGGCTCGCGGGTGAGCAGCGGCCGGATGTGGTGCTCATGGATGTGCGGATGCCGGGGATGAACGGGATCGAGGCGACCCGGACGATCTGCGGGGATCCCGAGCTCGGCTCCGTGCGGGTTTTGATGTTGACGACCTTTGATCTCGATGAGTACGTGTACGGGGCGTTGCGGGCGGGGGCCAGTGGGTTTCTCGTCAAGGACACGCCGCCCGCGGAGTTGCTCAATGGGATTCGGGTTGTGGCCGGTGGGGAGGCGTTGTTGTCGCCGTCGGTTACTCGGCGGCTCATCTCGGAGTTTGCTCGGTGGCCGCAGCCGGAGCGGCCGATTCCTCGGCGGCTTGAGGGGATTACGGACCGGGAGCGGGAGGTGCTCATGCTCGTCGGGCGTGGATTGTCCAACACCGAAATCGCCGCGCATCTCGGGTTGAGCCTCGCCACGGTCAAGACGCATGTCGGGAGGGTTCTTGCCAAGCTCGAGGTGCGGGATCGGGCGCAGTTGGTGATCGTCGCGTATGAGACGGGGTTGGTTTCGGTGGGCATCTGACTACGGGTGGTGTCGGCCTCGGCGAACGGCGTGGCCCGGGCCGCCACCGGAAGGGGTGGAGTTGGGCTGGACGCGGGGAGACGGAGAAAGCAGATCCAGGGAGGAGCGAGGAGCGGGGCGTAAAGGAGAGCAGCAAAGCCGGCCGTGCGGGGAGAGTTAGCGGGCTGGGTTCAGCAAGGGGATTCGCACTCGGAAGGTGGCGCCCTCTTGGGGGGCTGTCTTCAGGGTTACCTCGCCGTTGTGGGCGGCTACCAGGGCGGCCACGATCGACAGGCCCAGGCCTGAACCGCCCAGGGCTCGGGTTCGGCTCGGGTCGGTGCGGTAGAAGCGTTCGAAGACTCTTGCCGCGTCCTCCGACGTCATGCCGGGGCCGTTGTCCGAGACCTCCAGGATGGCCTGGTCCGCCTCGGTGCCCACGTAGACGGTGACCTCGGTGCCGGCGGGGGTGTGGTTCAGCGCGTTCGACAGGAGGTTCTGCAGGACCTGGCGGAGGCGGGCCTCGTCGCCGAGGACGATTGGGGCCTCGGTGTCAGCGTCGGCGTCGTCGCTGTTCGGGGTGCGCAGGCGTAGGCGGTGGTGGTCGCCGGCCGTTACTCGGGCGTCGATCATGGCGTCGGTTGCCAGGGACAGGAGGTCCACCGGCTTCTTCTCCAAGGGGCGCTGCTGGTCCATACGGGCCAGGAGCAGGAGGTCGTCCACCAGGAGTCCCATGCGCGTCGCGTGGTGCTCGATTCGGCCGATGTTGTCGTCGTGGTGGCCGGACTGGCGGTACAGCTCGGCGAAGCCGCGGATCGAGGTCAGCGGGGTGCGGAGCTCGTGCGAGGCGTCGGCCACGAAGCGGCGCATTCGGCCCTCCGAGGCCAGCGCGGACTGCTCGGAAGCCAGGGCCGCCTGCTCCGAGGCCAAGGCCGCTTCCTCCGAGGCTCGGCGCTCCTCGAAGGCGGTCTCGATCTGGCCCAGCATGGTGTTGAGGGCCCGGGCCAGGCCTCCGACCTCGGTGCGGGGGTCGGCCTCCGGGACTCGGCGGCTCAGGTCGCCGGCGGCGATGGCCTCGGCGGTCTCCTCGACCTCGACGAGGGGGCGGAGGGTGGAGCGGACCAGGATGTAGGCGACCACGGCCAGAATCAGCAGGACGAAGCCGCCGATGGTGGCGCTCATGACGACCAGGCGGTTGACCGTGTTGTCGATCTCGTCGAAGCTGATGGCGATCAGCACCGGCGGGCCGTCATTCGTGCGGCTTCCGGGCTTGACGTGTGCCGCCACGAGCACGCGCCAGGAGTGGCCGGTGCCGTCGCGTGACTCGGCGGTGGAGTAGGTGCCGATGACGTCGGGCCCGAGCATCGACAGGCCGTCGATGCCGTCCCACGTTTCCGGGGTCACGGGCTTGGCCTGGTCGGCGGAGCTGCGGGTGAAGACCTGGTCCTCGAACGTGCCGTTACCCCGGCCGCACGCGACGAAGTAGCCGCTGCGCAGGACCGGTGCGCCGTAGCCGCGGCCCGGATTGGGGCCGTTCGAGCCGGTGTCGCAGCCGCGGGACGCGTCGTTGTAGCTCTGCAGCAGCTGGTCGTCGACCCGGTTGATCAGGTAGTCGCGGGTGCTGATGACGCCGGCGATGCCGGTTGTGGCCAGGGCCGCCGCGAGCAGGACGAGCATGAGAACGACGAGCTTGACGCGCAGCGGCCAGGATTTCATGTGCGTGGCAACCGCAGTGAGTAGCCGACGCCGCGCAGGGTCTGCAGGAGGCGGGGCTCGGTGGTGTCGATCTTCTTGCGCAGGTAGGAGACGTAGGACTCCACGACGCCCGCGTCGCCGCCGAAGTCGTACTGCCACACGTGGTCGAGAATCTGGGCCTTGGACAGGACGCGGCCGGGGTTCGTCATGAAGTACCGCAGCAGCTTGAACTCGGTCGGCGAGAGCTGGACCTCCTGGCCCGCCTTGAACACCTCGTGGGTGTCCTCGTCGAGCTCGATGTCGGCGAAGTTCAACCGCGACGTCTGCGCCGACGCGCCGCCCGCGGGGTCGGCGACCCGGCGCAGGACGGCCTGGATGCGGGCCAGGATCTCGGAGAGGCTGAACGGCTTGGTGACGTAGTCGTCGCCGCCCAGGGTGAGGCCCTTGATCTTGTCCTCGGTGGCGTCGCGGGCCGTCAGGAACAGCACCGGCACGCGGGTGCCCTCGCCGCGGAGCTTGCGCAGCACCTCGAAGCCGTCGAGCTCGGGCATCATGACGTCGAGCAGGATCATGTCGGGCCGGAAGCGCCGCGCCTCCTCCATCGCCTGGCGGCCGCTGGTGGCGCTGGCGACGTCGTAGCCGTGGTACTTGAGGCTCGCGGAGAGCAGTTCGACGATGTCCGGCTCGTCGTCGACCACAAGCAGCCGCGTCATGATTCGCTCCAGATTGCGTCAGAATTTTCCTGAAGTTCCCTTGTCACGTCTCAGACTGCCGCCGCTACCTGACGGCCCGATGCGGTTTTCCTGAAAACCGGCTGTGAACCGCCTGCGACGGCCGCGAGCAGCACCGGGAACTCGAGGTAGGCGTGGTAGGACGCGAAGGCGCCGTAGAGCGCGCGGCCGGTGGCGTAGTCGATCGCGAACGGGATCGCGAGCAGCGCGGCGAGGCCGAGGCCGAGCAGCCAGGCGCGGCGGCCCAGCAGGAAGCGCGGGGCCTCCGGGGCGTACCGCGGCAGGAAGAAGACCCACACGAAATAGTGCATGGTCTGCAGGAAGGCGAACACGACCAGGAAGCGGGTGCCGACCAGGGCCGACGACCCCGGCGGGGCGATCGACGCCACGACCGGCGACGACACCAGCCCGCGCAGCGCGAAGTCGAACGCGCCGGCCAGCACGAGCGCGGGCAGCACCAGCACCCACGCGACCTGCGTCCAGCGGAACGGCCCCGGCCGCCGCAGCCGCCCGGCCCACTCCCACAGGAAGAACAGCGGGACGACGTTGTGCAGATGAGCCAGGACGACGAAGTGGTACTGGCTGAAGGCCAGCGACACCAGGGCCGCGACGAGCAGCACCAGGAGCCCGAGGACGAGCCGGGCACCGCGCAGCGCGTGCACACAGGCGGCCGCGAGCACGGCGTAGCCGACGAGGATCTCCGCGTACCGGGCCGGGTCGCCGACGACGAGCGCGGCCAGGCGGCACAGCACGATCGCGGTGATCAGCCCGAGCAGCACCGCCAGGAAGCGCCCGGTCAGCAGGAACGAGAACCGCCCGGCGACGTACCGCAGCTCGAGCACGTTGTGCAGCGCCCCGAACGCGATCAGCCCGCCGACCGTGACCGCCAGCGGCGCGCCCAGGGCCAGCCCGAGCGCGGCGGCCGCGGCGGCGACGAAGAGCAGGCTTATCTTCATCGGGTGCTCCGGGCGCTGCTGCTGACGCTGGCGGTCGAGGTGCCGCTGTACGCGGCGGCCCTGACCGCCCTGAGGCTCGCGACCGCGACGAAGGCCCTCGTGCTCGGCGTGGTGGTCAACCTGGTGACCCATCCGGCCCTGTGGCTGTTCCTCACCCGCCATCCGGGCGCGCTCTGGCCGGCCGAGGCCGTGGCGACGGCGGTGGAGGCACTGATCCTCGCGATCGCCGTCAACAGGGACAGACCGCTGCTCGTCGCCATCGCGCTCGGGGCCAACGCCGGCTCGCTGCTCATCGGCCTGACCGTCGCCTGAGCAACCACACGAGCAGCACGACCAGCGCGGCGATGAACACCACGCAGGCCAGGCCGATCACGACCAGCGCCGACGAACCCGAGACAGACGGCTGCGGCGCCACATCAGCCAGCAGAATTTCCATGCCGAGCAGTCTGCGGCGCCGCGGCGCGAAAATGTAGCTACTCCCCGACCTTGCTCGCCGCAGGAGTGTCCGCCGGAGGGATGTCCGAGGCCTCCGGCGGCTCGGCCGGTCGCAGCCACTGCCACAGCAGGAACAGCAGCCCGAGCGTGAGCATCCCGAGCCCGATCCACAGGTTGATGCGCACGCCCGCGGCCTTGTCGATCTCGGCCTGCGAGTCGAAGATGCCGAGGACCGTCACGATCACGCCGTACACCGTGAACAGGCCCCCGATGACCCGCCGCACGTCGAACAGCCGAGCCGCCCGGGCGGTGTCGACCTTCTGCTCGTCGTCACTCATCACAACCCCCTTGGCCTACAGGAACGGCAGGTAGAAAGCGAAGGCCAGCACGAGGGCCCCCGTGCCGAGCAGCACCGGCGAGCGGTACCACGCGGTGTCCCCGGCGATCGCGTCGGCCCGCAGGTCGTGCGAGCCCACGCCGTAGACGAGCCCGTCGAGCTCCGAGTCCTCCTTCGGGCGGGTCAGCGGCGTGACGATGATGGCCACGATCGCCACCACCACGAACGCGATGCCCGCGCCCCAGAACGACTCGTCGAGGTCGGAGCCGAACGTGAACCAGCCGAACCACTTGTAGCCGGCGTAGGTGATGAACGCGGCGACCGTGCCCAGCAGCAGCCCCCAGAATCCGGCCCAGGCGGACATGCGCTTCCAGAACATGCCGATGATGAACGCGGCGAACAGCGGGGCGTTGAACAGCGAGAACAGCGCCTGGATGTAGTCCATGATGTTGCTGTAGCCGGAGGCGATGAACGCGGTGCCGATGCCGACCACGACGCCGGCGACGGTGATGAGCCGCCCGATGCGCAGGTAGTAGCCGTCCGGCTTGTCCTTGGCGATGTACTCCTGCCAGATGTCGTAGGTGAACACCGTGTTGAACCCGGACACGTTGGCCGCCATGCCCGCCATGAACGACGCGAGGAGCCCGGTCACGGCGATGCCGAGCACGCCGTTGGGCAGGAAGTCGCGCATGAGCAGCGGGACGGCGTTGTTGTACTGCAGGTCACCGGTCTCCGCCCCGAGCCCCTTCACCGTCACCAGCGCGACGAGGCCAGGGATCACCGTGACGAACGGGATCAGCAGCTTGGGGTACGCGGCGATGATCGGCGTGCGCCGCGCCGCGCTCATGTTGCGGGCCGACAGACCGCGCTGGACCTCGGCGAAGTTCGTCGTCCAGTAGCCGAAGGAGAGCACGAAGCCCAGGCCGAAGACGATGCCCCACCACGGCGCGCCGAGCGGGTTGTCGGAGCCCGCGGTGTTGGACCAGGTGTGCAGGCCCGCGTCGCCGAGCTTGGTGCTGTTGCGCACGGCGTCGAAGAGCCCGCCGATGCCGCCGAGCTTCACCAGGCCGACGATCGCGATGGGCAGCAGGCCCGCGATGATCACGAAGAACTGCAGCACCTCGTTGTAGATGGCGCTGGAGAGGCCGCCCAGCGTGATGTACACGAGGACGATCGCCGCCCCGACGACGATCGCGATCCACAGCGGCCAGCCGAGCAGCGCCTGCATGATCAGGGCGAGCGCGTAGAGGTTGACGCCCGCGATCAGCACCTGGGCGAGCGCGAAGGACAGCGCGTTGAGCAGGTGCGCGGGCCGGTTGAAGCGCCGGCGCATGTACTCGGGGACGCTGCGCACCTTCGAGCCGTAGTAGAACGGCATCATCACGATGCCCAGGAACACCATCGCGGGGACGGCGCCGATCCAGTAGTAGTGGACCGTCATCAGGCCGTACTTCGCCCCGTTGGCGGCCATGCCCAGGATCTCCAGGGCGCCCAGGTTGGCGGAGACGAACGCGAGGCCCGTCACCCAGGCCGGCAGCGAACGGCCGGACAGGAAGAAGTCCACGCTGTTGCGGATCGAGCGGCGGGCGGCGAGACCCACGCCCAGGACGGTGATGAAGTAGAGCGCCAGCAGGACGTAGTCGAACGCGTCCATCTGCAGGCGCAGCCCATCGGCGACTGTCTGCACCCGTTCCTCCCTTTGCCGGTACGAGTGGAGCGTCGAGGCTCCTACCCAACCGGGGGTGAGGATCAAACCATGGTCGTCAACGCAGATGGTTTGCGAGCAACGTCACGAGATCGGCGGCCGCATACGGTTTGTCCAGGAATGCGTCGCACCCGGCGTGCATCGCCGCGGCCCGCTCGTGCGGCAGGACGCTCGCGGTCAGCGCGATCACCGTCGGCCGCTCGGGTGCCGCCTGCAGCTCGGCGGCGAGCTCCAGCCCGTTGCCGTCGGGCAGGTTGACGTCCAGCAGCACCAGGTCGACGTCGTGCGCGGCGAGCGCGGCGCGCGCGTCGGCGATCGAGCCGGCTTCCAGCAGATCCGCATCTCGTACGGCGGCGGCCCCGGCCCGCGCCAGAATGGCCCGCACGAGCACGCGGTTGAGCTCCTCGTCCTCCACGAGCAGCACCCGGCTCATCGCACGGCCCCTTCCTGGCGGGCATCGGTCAGGGAGTTGGCCACCGCGGCCAGGCCGACCCACTCGCGCACCCCGTCGGCGGCCGAGCCGCGCGGCACGGTGCCGATGACCTTCCCGGTCAGGCGGAGCCGGTCCGCGTCGGACAGGTCCGGCTCGGTGAGCGCGAGCACCGGGATGCCCTGCGTCGACGGCTCCTGGTCGAGGCCCGCGAGCAGCGCGAACCCGTCGACGCCCGGCATCTGCAGGTCGCAGATGATCAGGTCGAAGCGCCGGTCGCGGGACAGCCGCAGCCCCTCCGCGCCGTCGTCGCAGGTGACCACGGCGATGCCCGCCTCGGTCAGGCGCTGCTCGACGACCGCCCGGGTCGTGTCGTCGCGGTCCACGACCAGTACCGATGCCGGCTCCTGACCCGGCCCCGGGCGCAGCGCGGGCGCCACGTGCCGGGCGAGCTGGGCCAGCAGCGCGTCGTGGTCCACCGGCTTGACGAAGAAGTCGGCCGCGCCCAGGGCCAGCCCCGCGCGCCGGTCGTCGACGATCGTGGCGAAGAAGACCGGGATCGCGGCCAGGTGCTCGTCGCGCTTGAGCCGGCGGATCACGTCCCAGCCGTCGAGCCCGGGCATGATCACGTCGAGCAGGATCGCGTCCGGCCGCCAGACGCCGGCCTCGGCCAGCCCGGCCTCGCCGCTGGAGGCGGTGCGCACCTCGTAGCCGGCGCCGGCCAGGTAGGCCTCGAGCAGCTCGGCCGCCCGCGCGTCGTCGTCGATGACGAGCACCCGGCCGCGGCCGGGCGCCGGTGCGGGGCTCGCGCCGGGCTCGTCGTGCGGGGCCTGGGCGGCGGGCAGCCGTACCGTGAACCGGCTCCCCTCTCCGGGCGCCGACTCGAGCGAGATGGCCCCGCCGTGCGCCTCGACCAGCCGGCGGGTGAGCGCGAGCCCGAGCCCGGTGCCGGCCTTGCGCTGGGCGGCCGAGCCGAGCTGCTGAAACTCCTCGAAGACCCGCTCCTGGTCCTCGGCCGCGATGCCGATGCCGCTGTCGGCGACGGTGATCGCCACCGACTCGATCTCCGGGGAGACCGTGACCGCGATGAGCCCGCCCTCGGGCGTGAACTTGATCGCGTTGGAGAGCAGGTTGTCGAGGATCTGCCGCAGCCGCAGCGGGTCCGCGCACACCGCGGCGGTCGGCGGCACGTCGAGGTACACCTGCAGCCCCTTGCGGTCCGTGAGCGGCCGCAGGGCGGTGATGACCTCGCCCACCGCGGCGTCGAGCGAGATCGGCTCGAGGCTGAGCTCCAGGCGGCCGGACTCGACCTTGGCCAGGTCCAGGATGTCGTTGATCAGGCCCAGCAGGTGCCGGCCGCTGCCGTGCACGTGGTCGACCCACTCGGCCGGGACACTGCGCCGGTCGCCGTCGGGCTGCTCGGCCCGCATGAGGTCGCTGAAGCCGATGATCGCGTTGAGGGGCGTGCGCAGCTCGTGGCTCATGCCGGCCAGGAAGTCGCTCTTGGCCTGGCTGGCGCGGGTGAGGGCGGCGACGGACTCGGCCAGGGCGGCGGCGAGTTCGCGCTGCTCGGCCAGCATGGCGCCGCGCTCGGCGAGCACCCTCGCCTGGGCCCCGAGCACCCCGGTGAGGCGCAGGTCGTCGGCGCTGAACAGGGACCGGTACCGGTCCAGCAGCAGCACCGTGCCCACCCCGGGCATCGCGAGCGCGGTGGCCAGGCGGGTGCCGGTGGCCCGGGCGAGCGGGTGGTCCTGCGGCAGGCGGACCGGCTGGCGGGCGGCGGCGATCGCGTCCACGTCGAAGTCGACGCGCTTGTGCGGCAGGTGGGTGCCGGAGCGGCACACGGCGGCGATGCGCTCGAGATTCCTGTCCAGGAGCAGGACGGCATCGGTACCGGTGGTGTCGTGCACGACGTGCACGAAGCGCCGCCACACCTGGCCGGTGCTCACATCGGCCGGCAGCCGCTGCAGGTCCCCGGTGGCCTCGTACCACACCGACGCCGACATCATCCGGCGCAGGAACGCGGGCGGGAGGAAGGCGAGCAGGAACAGCATCGCGCCCACGAGCCCGACCACCCGCCCGGCCGGCTGCCACCAGACCTGCTGGCCCGGGTAGCGGGCGGACGCGGTGAACAGCATGAGCATCATCACCGGGTAGAGGTAGGTGGCCCCGGCGGCGAGGCGGAGCCGGGCCCGTCCGGCGCCGGAGCGACGGGCGCTCACCCGCAGCAGGACCGTGCCCGCGATCGCCTCGGTGACCGTGAAGGTGGCGGTGACCAGGGTGAGATAGGGCAGGCTGAGCGGCCGGGGCGCGGCCGTCACCGCGGCGATGCTGCCCAGCAGGAGCACGAGCAGCGCGCCGTCCAGCCACCGCGGGACCCGGCCGAGACGTGACGCGAGGCGCACGGTGAGGTACGGCTGCAGCAGTAACAACGCGGTCGCGAACGCGCTGGCGGCGACGGGCACGGGGCGGCCGGACTGCTCGCGGATCACCGCGTTGATGCCCACGGCCAGGGTCGGCAGGAACAGCAGGGCGGTGTCGCGCTGGAGCGGATCCCGATGCCGGATGTACGCCGCCAGCGCCCGCAGGAACACGGCCGCCAGCAGGACGGTTGTGATCAGAGTTACCATGTGACTACGCCCCGTTACGTTCGCGAACGGGACTCACTTTAGCCAGCCGACGGGACGCGGGGGACCGGATGAGCGATGATGCGCTGCGCGTCACCGTCGCCACGGCCACCCACGACCTGTCCAACGCCCTCGGCGCGGTCCTGAACTACACGACCTTCCTCGCCGAGGACCTTGCCGGCTCCGGGCGCGCGCCGGAGTACCTGCCGCACCTGCAGAGCGCGGCCGAGCGTGCCCTCGCCTTAGTAGCGGGACTCGCTGCGGCTCTTGCACGCGACGCAGAGGGTGACTGACGGGAACGCCGCCAGCCGGGCGACCGGGATCTCCCCGGCGCAGGTCTCGCACGTGCCGTAGTGCCCGGTGTCGAGGCGCTCCAGCGCCCGCTCGACCTGGTCCATCCGGTTGCGGATCGACACGGCCAGCGCGAACTCCTGCTCACGGTTGAACGCCTTGGTGCCGAGGTCGGCCACGTCGTCGCCGGCGTCCACGACGCCCGCGAGCGTCATCTCGGCCACCGTCGTGGTGTACTCCGACTCCAGTTCCTCCCGCCGGCCGAGCAGGGCCGTGCGGATGTCCTGGGTACGGGTCTCAGGAAATACGAGCGTCATCGGAGGCCCCCGGCTTCAACGTCTGCGGCGGAATTGATGGCTTCCCGGGTGCCCCGCCGAGTGGTTGCCCAAACCTGACTGTTTTTTGCGACCGGCACAGGGCACCATGAATACCGTGGAGGGGGATTCGATCCAGATGGACGTGCCCGCGGGTCAGGCCCGCACGGCGCGCCGCGTGATCACCCAGGCGCTCGAGGCCTGGGGACTGCCCCATCTGACCCGCGGCGCGGTCATGGTCGGCCACGAGCTCGTCGCCAATGCCCTGCGCCACGGTCTCCCGCCGGCCGTCCTGCGGCTGCTGCGCCGGGGCGACTGCCTCGTCATCGAGGTCGGCGACAGCAGCGACCAGGTGCCTCGCATCGCCGACATCGACAACCTGACCAGCACCTCCGGCCGGGGCATGCAGATCGTCAACACCCTCGCGCGCACGTGGGGCGTCCGGCCGCACCAGGGCGGCAAGACCGTGTGGGCGGAAATCTCCTAGTTCGGCACCGACTCGCTGGTGATCGGCAGGATCTGGTCCAGCCCGGTGATCTCCAGCGTCACGCGCACGTCCTCGTTGGGGTGGGCCACGACGAGCTTCGCGCCCACGTCCTTGGCGCGCCGCCAGCACCCGACCAGCGTGCCGAGGCCGCTCGAGTCGATGAACGACAGATGTGTGAGGTCGACCACGACCTCCCGCGCGCCGGTGTCCAGCTCGGCCACGACCGCCGTGAGCAGGCTCGGGGCCGTGTCCAGGTCCAGCTCCCCGGTCAGCACCAGGTGGGCATGGCCATTGCGCCGATGGGTCGCCAGCTCCCAGATCGCCTCGTCGTCAACCACCTGGTAGTCCCTTTCTGCGTCACTGGTCAACAGTGTGGGGTACCCAATCGGTGGAGTTCAAACGCTCAGGCCTGGTTGCCCTCGATCGGCTCATCGCGCAAGACTCGGGCGTATGCGTGCTGCGTACCTGGTCGAGGCCGGAAGGCAGGTGTCCGGCTCGCTGAACCTGGCCCACACGATCCGGCGATCGCTGGCCGCCTGCGTGCCCGAGTTCGCCGACTGGGCCCAGCTCATGATCGTCGGCCGGGGCGAGGCGACGTTCACCTCCCTGCTCGACGGCGGCGTCCCCACCACGGCCCGCCGCCCCGCCCCGCCGGCCGCCCAGACCCGGCTGCTGCTCACCGGCCGGCCCGAGCTGCTGCACGTGGCGCTGACCACGACGACCGACGACTCCGCCGCCGCCGACGGGCTGAGCGCGCTGGTGCCCGACGAGGGCATGCGGGCCCAGGTGTCCGCACTGCGCCCGGCCGACGTGCTCGGCGTCCCGCTCACCGCCCGCGGCACCGCCTTCGGCACCCTGACCCTCGCCCGGCGCGCCGGGGCCGGCTTCGACGCCGCGGACGTCGAGCTCGCCGAGGAGCTGGCCGTGCGCATCGCCCTCGCGGTCGACGCCGCCCGGCGGTACACCGAGCGCTCCCACGTCGCCACCGTCCTGCAGAGCAGCCTCCGCCCGCCGGAGCTGCCGAAGCTGCGCGGCGTCGACCTCGCCGCCCGCTACCGCCCCGCGGCCGGCGACGTCGAGATCGGCGGCGACTTCTACGACGTCTGGGGCGGCGGCGAGTCGTGGTCGTTCACCCTCGGCGACGTCTCCGGCAAGGGCGTGGAGGCCGCGGTCGTCACCGGCCAGGCCCGCCACACGGTGCGGGGCGCCTCCGCGGTCGACCGCTCGCCCGCGGCCGTGCTCGGGGCGCTCAACGCGATGCTCACCGGCACCACCTCCGGGCGGTACGTCACCGCCGTCTACGGCCGCGTCACCCCCGCCCCCGGCGGCGCCGGCCTGCGCGTCGAGCTCGGCTCGGCCGGCCACCCGCCGCCGCTGCTCGTCCGCCCCGACGGCACCGTCATCCCCGTCGCCGTGCGCGGCCTGGCGGCCGGCCTCGTCGAGGACGTGCGCTACGAGCCGGTGACCGTCGGCCTCGCGCCCGGCGAGACCCTCGTCCTCTACACCGACGGCGTGACCGAGGCCGGCGAGCGCAGCGTCCGGGAGGGCACCCGGCGCCTGATCGCCCTGCTCGCAAGCTACGCCGATGCGGGCGTCGAGGCCCTGGTCGAGGCGGTGGAGATCGCCGTCGTCGAGGGGGCCGGGGCCGCCCAGCGCGACGATCTCGCCGTGCTCGCCCTGCGCGCCTCATGATGCGGCGGTACTTCCAGTGCCTCGCCGACCGTGACGCCCCCGCGGCCCTTCGCCTGTGCACCGAGCTGGTCGAGGCGGGCCGGAGCCCGGTCGACGTGCTGCTCGACGTCGTCGCCCCGGCCCAGGAACAGGTCGGCCGGCGCTGGGCCGCCGGCGAGTGGACCGTCGCCCACGAGCACGCGGCCACCGCCATCAGCGAGTCCGTCGCCGTCGCCCTGGGTGCCCGCATCCCCCAGCCCGACCCGGCCCGCGGCCACGTGGTGCTGGCCTGCGCCGAGCGCGAGTGGCACGGCCTGCCGGCCCGGCTCGTCGGCTTCGCGCTGCAGGAGGCCGGCTGGCGTACCACGTTCCTCGGCGCCTCGACCCCGCCGGCCCAGTTCGCCCGCTTCCTCGACGACGTCGACGCCGACGCGGTCGCGATCTCCTGCTCGGTCGCGGCCGCCCTGCCCGCCGCCCGCCGCATGATCGACGCCTCCCGCGAGACGGGGCTGCCGGTCCTCGTCGGCGGCGGCGCCTTCGGCCGCGACGACACCCGCGCCAGGGCCCTGGGCGCGACGGCCTGGGCGCCCGACGCCCGCGCGGCGGTGCGCGCGCTGGAGTCGATCGCCCCGCCGCCCGCGGGCCCGCCGGTCGGCCGCCGCGCGGGGATGGACGAGCACGCGGAGCTGGTGCTGCGCTTCGCGGAGTTCCGCGACTCGGCCCGGCGGCGGTGGGCCGCGGTCATCGGCGAGGACGCCGCCACCCCCCTGGCCGATGACGCGCTGGACCACGCGCTGCACTCGCTGTCGGCCGCGCTGCTGACCGACGACTCCCGTCTCCTTCGCGAGGCCGACGACTGGCTCACGGAGCTGTACTCGGCTCGCGGCGGCCCCTCGTCCGCGGTCCCCGCGCTCTGGTCGGCCCTGCGCACCGTCGTGGGCGAGCCGCTGCCCGAGGCGGCGCGGCACTTGGAGGTTGTGCGATAAGTCGGGCGCTGCGCACCACGACTTATCGGATTTATACCCTGACGCCGGTTATGTCGCTTTTTACGCTAACGCCACGCGAAATGCCGTCGTAAGGGCCTCGTCGAGATGGTCCAGCAGATCCTGCGGGTCCTCGTAGACGCCCGCCGCGCCGTGGTCGAGCAGCTCCGCCGCGCACAGCCCGCCGCTCGTCAGGCCGATGCACGGGATCGAGAGCTGCCCGGACGCGCGCACGTCCCAGACCGAGTCGCCCACGAACACCGTCTCGTCCGCCGACAGGCCCGAGCGCTCCAGCGCCACCTGCACGATGTCCGGCGCCGGCTTGCTCTGCTCGGCGTCGTCGGCGCTCGTCACCGCGGTCAGGGACCCGTCGGCGTCGAGGCAGTGCAGCAGCGCGTCCAGCTCGGGATGAGAGGCGGACGTCGCCAGTACCACCTTGAGACCCCGATCCGCGCAGGAGTCCAGCAGCCGCCGCGCCCCCGGCAACGGCCGCAGCGCGGGCCACAGCGGCGCGTAGAGCGCGGAGTGCGCGGCCCGGATCGCGTCGTCGTCCGACGAGTCGTGGCCGTCCCCGAGCAGCTCGTCGAGGATCTTGTCGGAGCCCATCCCGATCGCGCGGTGGATGCGCGCCATGGGCACGTCGTGATCGTGCTGCCGCAGCGCCTGCCACCAGGCCACGACGTGCAGGTACACGCTGTCGACGAGGGTGCCGTCCACATCAAAGAGCACACCGGTCACAGGTTTGGTCATAGGCCGGGTGATACCCACCCGGGCGGGGGTATCACTGAATCCATGACCGAGCCCGAACGAGCGGTCGCCGTCACCGAGCCCTTCCCGGGCTTCGACGAGGACGATCTCGGCGACTTCGCCACCGAGCACTGCAGCGTCACGCTCGCCGAACAGCTGGCCGGCGGCCCCGAGCACGCCCGCGAGCCGGAGAGCCCGCGCGGTCTCGCGGGCATGGACGAATAAGCGCCCGGACCCACACCTCTTCTCACATCGCGCCGCCGACTCCCAGCCCGGGAGCCGGCGGCCTTCGTCGTGCCCCGGCCGCCGACGCCGGACGAACAACGCCAATAAATGCAAATACCCCCGGGCAGGAGTAATTCGGACTTACCCTCGTCATTGCCCTATCCACCTTTCACGATCTGATGCCACCGCGTGATTGCCCCTTTTCCATGCGTGGGAAAGCTGGCATGTTGAGGCATCACCTCCACCCGTGAGAGGGGGCACGATGGGCCGACGGAGATGGGTGCACGCCGCAGTGGCGAGCGCACTCCTACCGCCTCTGCTCGTGCTTGTCTCGGCCAGTCCGAGCGAAGCGGCACCAATCCCCGCAGGCAGCTTGAAGGCCGTCGAAAGCCTCAAGCCGGTCACGCAGACCGAGATGGCCAAGGCACCCACGAGCCGCATGGCCAAAACCGACCCGTCCCTGCTCAACCGCGACGACACCGCCAAGGTGTCCATCGCGGTGAAGCTCGACTACGACTCCACCGCGACCTATTCCGGCGACATTGCCGGGTATGCCGCGACGAGTCCTTCCGTAACCGGCAAGGCGCTGTCCGGAAACGCCGACGAAAAGCGGTACGAAAACCGAATCGCCGGAATCGAGGACAAGTTCATCGCGGACCTCAAGAAGCAGGTCCCCGACGCCAAGGTCGGACAGCGGCTCCGCACGGTCTACGGCGGCATCGCGCTCACGGTGCCGGCCAACAAGGTCAACACCATCCTGACCATCGACAACGTGGTCGCCGTCCAGGCCGACAAGGCCCAGCAGCCGCAGACCGACTCCTCGCCGAGCTTCATCGGCGCGGACCAGGTCTACCCGCAGCTCGGCGGTGCTCCGAACGCCGGCAAGGGCGTCATCTTCGGCTCGCTGGACAGCGGCATCTGGCCGGAGCACCCGTCCTTCGCCGACAACGGCAACCTCGGCGCACCACCGGCCAAGGCCGACGGCACCGCCCGCGCCTGCAACTTCGGCGACAACCCGCTGACCCCGGCGAACGACCCGTTCGTCTGCAACAACAAGGTCATCGGGGGCCAGGGCTTCCTGGACACCTACAACGCGCTGCAGGAGCCGGAGGTGTACGGGTACACCGCCCGCGACTCCGACGGCCACGGCACGCACACCGCGTCGACGGCCGCCGGTGACCCGGTCGCCTCGGCGAAGATCTTCGACATCGAGCGCGGGCCGATCAACGGCATCGCGCCCGGCGCGTGGGTCTCGGTGTACAAGATCTGCGGCGCCACCGGCTGCTACCCGACCGACTCGGCCGCCGCGGTCGCCGCGGCGATCAAGGACGGCGTGAAGGTCATCAACTACTCGATCTCGGGCGGCTCGACGCCGTACACCGACGTCGTGGAGCTGGCGTTCTTCGACGCCTACAAGGCCGGCGTCTTCGTCGCGGCCTCGGCCGGCAACAGCGGCCCCGGGCCGAGCACGTCCGACCACCTGTCGCCGTGGGTGACCACCGTGGCGGCCTCGACCCAGAAGCGCTCGTTCGATTCGACGCTGACCCTGACGTCCTCGGACGGCACGTCGGCGACGATGAAGGGCGTGTCGATCACGGGGGGCATCACCGGCCCGCTGCCGGTCGTGATGGCCTCGGCAGCCCCGTACAACAACGCGCTCTGCACCAACACGCCGCCCGCCGGGCTGTTCGCCGGCAAGATCGTGGCGTGCCAGCGCGGGCCGAACCGCGTGCTGAAGGGCTTCACCGTCAAGCAGGGCGGCGCGGCCGGCATGATCCTGTTCAACAACCCGAAGGCCGACGCGCTGAGCGACAACCACTGGTTGCCGACGGTGCACCTGGCGGACGGGGCGGCGTTCCTGGCGTACGTCAGCGCCCACCCGAACGTCAAGGCCAGCTTCACCCAGGGCGAGAAGGGCACCGGCACCGGTGACGTGATGGCGAGCTTCTCGTCGCGCGGCCCGGGCGGCAACTTCATCAAGCCCGACATCACCGCCCCCGGCACGCAGATCCTGGCCGGCAACACGCCGACCCCGGACGACGTCGCCGGCGGCCCGGCCGGTCAGTACTTCCAGGCCATCGCCGGCACCTCCATGTCCTCCCCGCACATCGCCGGCTCCGCGATCCTGGAGAAGGCGCTGCACCCGGACTTCTCCCCGGGTCAGATCAAGTCGTCGCTGATGACCACGGCGACGACGAAGGTGGTCAAGGAGGACGGGGTCACCCCCGCCGACCCGTTCGACCTCGGCTCGGGCCGCGTCCAGGTCAACCTGGCCGCGAACCCCGGTCTGACGTTCGACGAGACGGCCGACCGGATGTTCGCCCTCGGCAACGACCCGGTCAACGCGGTGCAGATCAACCTGCCGTCGGTGAACGCGCCGGTCATGCCCGGCAAGCTCACCGCCGTTCGCACGGCGAAGAACGTCACGAACAAGACGCTCGTGTACCGCGTTGAGACGACGTCGCCGAAGGGCTCCACGATCACGGCGACGCCGGCTCTGTTCTCGGTCGCGCCGGGCAAGAGCCAGCAGGTCAGCATCACCATCAAGTCCAGCGCGCCGACGGCTCAGTACTTCGGCGAGGTCCGGCTCGTGCCGGTCACCGGCGGGGTGCCGACGCTGCACCTGCCGGTCGCGTTCGTGCCCAAGCAGGGCGACGTGACGGTCACCCAGACCTGCACGCCCCCCGCGATCGGCCTGCTGCAGACCAGCAAGTGCACGGTCACGGCCACCAACAACACCTTCAACGACACCACGGCGGACTTCACCACCACGTCGTCGCTGAACGTCCCGATCGCGGGGGCCAACGGCGCCAAGGTGGTCAACCCGTTCAAGGCGGAGAAGAAGGGTGCGGCCCTGGCCGGGGCGGTTCCCGGAACGCCGTCGCTGACCCCGGGCACCATCGCCGGGTACCTCCCGCTCGACCTGTTCGGGATCACCCCGACACCGATCGGCGACGAGAACCTGACGACGTTCAACGTGCCCGACTACGTCTTCAACGGCGTCACGTACAACGCGGTGACCATCTCGAGCAACGGGTACCTGTACCCGGGCAGCGATGCCAGCAACGAGAACAGCGTCTTCGATCCGAAGCCGATCCCGGACCCGTCCAAGCCGAACAACGTGCTCGCCCCGTTCTGGACCGACATGAACGGCACCGGCGCTCCGGGCCTCTTCGTGGCGACCCTGACCGACGGCGTTGACACGTGGCTCGTGGTCGAGTGGCGGGTGAACGACTACGGCACGGCGACGGCGCGGCGGTTCCAGGTCTGGATCGGCGTCAACGGCGTGCAGGACATCGTGTTCGCCTACGACCCGGCGACGGTCACCACGCTGCCCAACGGCCAGAACTTGGCCGTCGGGGCGGAGAACGTCACCGGCACGGGCGGCCAGGGCCTCTACAACACCCTGCCGACCGAGGACCTGCGCATCGTGAGCACCGCACCGGTGCCGGGCGCGTCGACCTCGTACACCGTGACGGTATTCGGCCTCATCCCCGGCAACGGCGAGGTCACCACGTCCGTCAGCACCCCGGCCGTGCCGGGCACGACGGTCGTGAAGAGCACCATCGCGGTGAGTGCCAAGCTCAACCGCATCGGCACCTGATCGCCGATTGAGTAAGGCGGCCGGCTCCCTTCCCGGGGGCCGGCCGCTTCTTTCTCACAAGCCCTTGCACGGCGGCTCCCACCGTTTCAGGATCGAGGGCATGCGGATCTTTGCGAGCGCGGGCGAACTCCTGGCCTCGGTGGGCGAGCACCTGGGGTACAGCGAATGGCAGGAGATCACGCAGGAGCGGGTCAACCTCTTCGCCGAGGCGACGGGCGACCACCAGTGGATTCACGTGGACGCGGAGCGCGCGGCGGCCGGCCCCTTCGGCACGACGATCGCGCACGGCTTCCTGACGCTGTCGCTGCTGCCGGCGCTGGTGGCGGAGATCTACCGCGTGGACAACGTCCGCATGGGCATCAACTACGGCCTGGACCTGGTGCGCTTCCCCGCTCCGCTGCCGACTGGTTCGCGGGTTCGGGCGGGCCTTGAACTGCTGGTGGCCGACGACAAGGGCGAGGGCTGGATCCAGCTGAAGAACCGGGTGACAATCGAGCGCGAGGGCCACGAGAAGCCGGTGTGCGTGGCCGAGTCTCTGACGCGCCTCCTGATCTGATCCCACGCCTTGTGTTCGGCCCCTCCACACATGGTGATTGGGGGGCGGTCGGATTTGGTCGGCCTGGGTAGCATCGAGGAATAAGGAAGCGCACGGCCGAGGCTTCATTGCTCCTGTAGCTGCTCTGTCGCCACGACTCCCAGCCGCACGGCCCGCTCGCTCCTGGCCCCGGCCGCCCGATCCCGCACGCGCGCGGGGTTGCTCGACGGTCGTCAGGCTGGGTTGGGGGCATTCGGTCGGCTTGGACTTTGGCTCGGGCGCGGCGCCGTCGTTGCCTTTGTCGTCGCCCTTTGGTTCACCTTCGGCGCCGTCCGCCTCGGCCCCGAACAGCACCGACCGCGACGTCGCCAGCCCGGCCGCGGCGCGGGAATACGAGCACCGGCGCACGCCTGTGGTGCGGCCCTGCGGTGCGCAGCCGTCCTGCGAGACCAGCCCCGCGCGCCGCGCTCACCGCAAAACCAGCCGGGCCCGATGCGTCGGCGCACCGGGCCCGAGAAACGCAGGGGACCGATCAGGCGGGGAGATCAACCAGGTCCGCGAGCAGTGCCCGATGCCGCGCCGCCGAGCCGAGGGCGATCGCGTTGGCGCGGGCCCGCTTGAGGTACCAGTGCGCCGGGTGCTCCCAAGTGAACCCGATCCCGCCGTGCAGCTGCACGCACTCCTCCGCCGCCTTCACGGCCAGCGGCGAGCAGAAGGCCTGCGCCAGCGAGGCGGCGACCGGCAGGTCCGAGTCGTCGTTCGCAAGGCAGTCGGCCGCATAGCGCGCCACCGCGCGAGCCTGCGTCGCCGCCACCCACAGATCCGCGAGCCGGTGCTTGATCGCCTGGTACGAGCCGATCTGGCGCGCGAACTGCCGGCGCGTCTTGGCGTACTCGACCGTCGTGGCCAGGCACCACTCGGCGATACCGAGCTGCTCCGAGGCCAGCAGCGCGGCCCCGGCGAGCAGGGCGCGCCCCACCAGCGGGGCCGCGTCCGGGGCCACGAGCCGCGCCGGGGTGCCGTCGAAGGCGAGATCCGCCACCGGGCGGGTCAGGTCCAACGACACCACCGGCGTCCGGCTCACGTGCGCGGCCTCGGCGGCGAACAGGCCCGCCGCCGTCGGGACCAGGAACACGTCCGCGGTCAGGGCGTCGGCCACCGTGGTCACCGAGCCCGAAAGTGCCGCACCCGCGGCGCTGACCGTCCACGATGGACTGTCCGAGGTGGACAGGGGGACGGCCAGGGTCGCGGTCCGTGCGCCGGTGGCCAGGTCGCGCAGCAGGGGGTCGTCGGACGGCAGGGCCGCCACCGACAGCACCGCGCTGCCCAGGAACGGTACCGGTGCGACGAAACGCCCCAGCTCCTCCATGACCACCGCGGTCTCGCGCCAGGACGCGCCGGCACCGCCCGCGGACTCCGGCACGGGCAGGCCCGCGCAGCCCAGGTCGGCGGCGAGCGTTCGCCACAACTTCAGGTCCACGGGTTCCGGGCCCTCGAGCCGCGAGAGGTCGACGCGGTCCGACAACAGGGAACGTACCGAAGCGCGGAGCTCCTCCTCCACCTCGGAGTACAGCAGATCGCTCACTTCGGCAGGTCCTTCCACGCGACGTCCTTGTCGGCCCGCTGCTCCTGCGGCAGGCCCAGCACCCGCTCGGCCACGATGTTGCGCAGGATCTCCGACGTCCCGCCCTCGATCGAGTTGCCCTTCGCGCGCAGGTACCGGTATCCGGCCGCACGCCCCGCGAAGTCCACCTGCGTCGGGCGCCGCAGGGTCCACTCGTCGTGGCGCAGGCCCTCCTCGCCGAGCAGATCCAGCTCGAGCGAGGAGATCTCCTGGTTGAGCCGGGCGAACAGCAGCTTCGACGCCGAACCCTCCGGCCCGGGCTGACCGGCCGCGAGCTGCTGGCGCAGGCGCATGCCGGTCAGCCGGGCCGCCTCGGCGTCGACCCACAGGCGCAGCAGCGCGTCGTGCAGTCCGGGCGAGCGGACCTCGGGGCGGGAGCGCCACAGGTCGGTCACGATGCCGATCGTGCCGCCCTCGCGCGGGACCGCCTGGCCGCCGATCGAGACGCGCTCGTTCATGAGCGTCGTCTGGGCCACGGCCCAGCCCTCGCCGACCGCCCCGAGGCGATCGGTGTCGGGGATCCGGACTCCGGTGATGAAGACCTCGTTGAACTCCGCCTCACCGGTGATCTGGCGCAGCGGCCGCACCTCCACCCCCGGCGCCGTCATGTCCAGCACGAAGTACGTCAGCCCCTGGTGCTTGGGCAGGGCCGGGTCGGTGCGGGCGATGAGGATCGCCCAGCGGGCCTCGTGCGCCATCGACGTCCAGACCTTCTGCCCGTCCACGACCCAGTCGTCGCCGTCGCGGACCGCCCGGGTGCCGAGGCCGGCGAGGTCGGAGCCGGCGCCGGGCTCGCTGAACAGCTGGCACCACACCTCCTCGCCGGTCCACAGCGGGCGCAGCCAGCGCCGGCGCTGCTCGTCGGTGCCGTGGCGCAGGATGGTCGGGGCGGCCATGCCGAGCCCGATGCCGATGCGCCGCGGGTTGTTGTCGGGCGCGCCGGCGTCGGCGAACACCTGGTCCACCTCGGGCTGCTCGGCCCGCGGGAGTCCGAGGCCGCCGAGCCCCACCGGGTACTGCACCCACGCCAGCCCCGCATCGAACCGTGCCCGCAGGAACTCCAGCGGGTCCGTACCGCCAACATCATGACCGGCCAGGAACTCCCGGGCGAGGTCCGCTGTGCTCACGTGATCCCCTCAGTTCAGTGGCCCGCCGGCCACGTAGATGACCTGGCCGGACACGAAGCCGGCACCGTCGCTGACCAGGAACGAGATCGTGTGCGCGACATCGTCGGGGCGCCCGACGCGGCGCACGGGGATCTGCTCCGCGGCCCCCTTCTGGAAGGTCTCGAAGTCGACCTTCATGCGCGCCGCGGTGGCGGCGGTCATGTCGGTGGCGATGAACCCGGGCGCCACCGCGTTCGCGGTCACCCCGAACGGGCCGAGCTCGATCGCGAGCGTCTTGGTGAAGCCCTGCAGGCCGGCCTTGGCCGCGGAGTAGTTCGCCTGGCCCCGGTTGCCCAGCGCCGAGGACGAGGACAGGTTCACGATCCGGCCGAACTTCGCGGCGGTCATGTGCACCTGGGCGGCCCGGCTCATGAGGAACGCGCCGCGCAGGTGGACGCCGATGACGGTGTCCCAGTCGCCGTCGGTCATCTTGAACAGCAGGTTGTCGCGGATGACGCCGGCGTTGTTCACCAGCACCACCGGCGGGCCGAGCTCGGTGGCGATCCGCTCGACGGCCGCGGCGACCTGGTCGGCGTCGGCGACGTCGGCGCCCACGCCGAGCGCGCGGCCCCCGGCGGCGGTGATCTGCTCGACGGTGTCCTTGCAGGCGGTCTCGTCGAGGTCGAGCACGGCGACGGCGTGGCCGTCGGCGGCGAGGCGGATGGCGGTGGCGGCTCCGATGCCGCGGGCCGCGCCGGTAACGATGGCGACGCGGTTGAGGTCAGTAATGGTCACAACACCGATCCTCGCGCGTGAGACAGGGTCTCGAAAAGTATGCACTACGAGTGCATATTTCTGCCAGCGCCAAAGTTCCGCCTCGGGAACCATTCAGGTGCGGCCCGGTTGCGCCGATGGTCGTTGCGTCACACGGATGAGACAGCACAACGGGGGGCAAGGATGAACGGCAGGACGATCACCAAGGCGCTGACGATCGCGGGCCTGACCGGCGTCGCGGCGCTCCTGAGCGGTACCGCCGCCCATGCCTCCACCGCCGGCAAGACCGTCGCCTACGTCCGCGGCGGGGCCATCTACAGCAGCACCGGCGCCACCGAGGTCCGGCTCACCGATGACGGGGTCAACGCCCGCCCGCGGTTCTCCCCGGACGGCACGAAGCTGGCGTACCTGCACGACGGCACGGTCTGGGTGATGGACGCGACCGGCGCGAACAAGCACCAGGTCAGCAACCGCCCCGCCGGCGGCCCGGCCTGGTCCCCGGACGGCACCCGGATCGCCTTCGCCGCACTGTCCTGCACCGGCGGCCCGGGCGTGTTCCTGGCCAAGGCGGGCGGCGACGACGAGCCGCTCTTCCCCGCGAGCTGCCGCGACCAGGAGGCCCCGCGGGTCACCGAGTCCACGCCGGCCCCGGCCGCCGGGAACCTGGTCGACCGCCTGCGCACCGACGACGCCGTGGCCTGGTCGCCCGACGGCACCCAGATCGCCTTCCGCGGCGGCGAGTGCGAGAGCATCGCCGACAACTGCCTGAGCATCGGCACCCTGTCGACCGGCCGCGAGCGCGCGATCGACGTGTACGGCGGCGGCGGCAACGGCACCAGCGGCTTCGGCGTGGTCCCGGCCTGGCGCGCCGACGGCAAGAAGGTCGCCTGGACGAGCTACGACGCCGACGGCGCCGCGGTGGCCGTGACCGAGGCGGACGCCGACGGCTCGAACCGCCACGTGGTGGGCAAGGCCGACGACCGCGAGATGGTCTACGAGGGCACCGGCACGGGCGTGCTGACCAGCGCGTACAACGGCCACTCCTGGATCACCGCCGTCGACCTCGCCACCGGCAGGCGCACCCCGCTGCACCAGGGCTCTCAGCCGACCGTCGCCCCGTAATCGGCCGCGAGACAGGTACAAAAGGCGCAAAATCGAACGATGAGCCACAGGTCCTTGCCCGCCGCCATCTGTTGCACCGCGGTAATGCTGAGCGGCTGCGGCGGCGACAAGATCCCGGCTCCGCAGCCGAGCGCCGCCGCGGTACAGAAGGATCTCGTTCTGACCACCGGCGACCTCCCCGACGGCTATGCGGCCAGCCCGCCCGATGCCACCCCCGAGGTGAGCACCGTGAGCAGCTCCAGCATCCCCGGCTGTGACCCGCTGCTCGACCTGTTCCAGACGGGCCCGAGGGACGCGGCCCGGTTCGAGGCCGGCAACACCGGGCCGTTTCTGGCCGAGAGCCTCACCGACGCCACGCCGATCCCCGAGATCGCGGCCAAGTGCGCCACCTTCACGGACACCGACGGCGACGGCGAGACGACGCACGTGAGCGTCAGCCCGGTCGCGGACTTTCCCGCCGTCGCGGAGAGCCAGAAGGCCTTCAAGATGGAGGCGACGGGTGGTACCGGTGACGACGCCTGGACCACGTCCGGCTATCTCGTCCAGGTCCGGGTCGACGGCCTGACCTGCACCCTCGTCCACTTCGGCCAGCCCGGCGTCGACCGCGCCGAGACCGAGTCGATCGCGAAGGCGGCGGTCGCGAAGATCAAGCGACGACAATGAGGATATGCGGCTCGGCACGTTCAACCTGATGCACGGACGCTCGCTGACCGACGGCCTGGTGGAGACCGGCCGGATCGGCTCGGCGATCGCGCAGCTCGACGCCGACGTCCTCGGCCTGCAGGAGGTCGATCGCGCGCAGCCCCGCAGCGGGCACGCGGACCTGGCCCGGATCGCGGCGGAGGCGCTCGGCGCGCGGCACGCGATGTTCGCCCCGGCGGTCGTCGGTACCCCCGGCGAGACGTTCCGCCCCGCCACCGACGCGGATGCCGAAGGGGTCGACCCGCACTACGGCGTGGCGCTGATCAGCCGCTACGAGGTGCTCGACTGGCGGATCACCCGGCTGCCGGCGGCGCCGCTGCGGGCCCCGATCATGCTCCCCGGGCCGGAGCGGATGCGGGTGATGCTGCTCGACGACGAGCCGAGGGTGCTGCTCGCCGCGGTCGCCGCGACCCCGATCGGGCGCGTGACGTTCGCGACAACCCACCTGTCGTTCGTGCCCGGCTGGAACGTGCGGCAGCTGCGGATCGTCCGCCGGGCGCTGCGCGCGCTGCCCGCCCCGCGGGTCCTGCTTGCGGACCTGAACCTGCCGGGCGGGTTGCCGAGGCTGTTCTCGGGGTGGCATCGGCTGGCGGCCGTACCGACTTATCCCGCCCCGGCCCCGCGGGTCCAGTTCGACCATGTTCTGGCGGATTCGCGGGGCATCGAGCGCCTGGGTCCCGTTGTCGACGTCGCCAGCCCGCCCGTGCCGTTTTCGGACCATCGCCCGCTCGTCGTGACCCTGCGTGGTCGTTCATAGGCCCCAGCCGACCGGTAACGATTGCGAAGAGTGCTCGTATAACTACGATTCTTCGGCGGCTTGTAGATTGGGCGTTCGTTTGTTGGGATGCGTACCGTCAGTGATTTTCAACCGAAGGTACAAGGCCAACAGAGGCCGCCGGTCCGGAGGATTAGAGCCGTGAAGGGTCGTCACCGCTCAGCGGGGTCGTCGGGCGGAGCGCTGAAGCTGGGCGCCGCCGCCGTCGCCGTGCTCATCGTCCTCGCCGGCAGCTGGTACGCGTTCAACAAGTACTCCAAGCCCGCCTGCGGCAACACCGCCGCCAAGCTCAGCATCGGCGCGGTCTCGGACATCGCCCCCGCGATCAAGGAACAGGCCGCCGCGTGGGCCGGGCAGGCCAAGCAGAACGGCAACTGCGTCGACATCGAGGTCTTCGACGAGGACCCGGCCGACGTCGCCGCCTCCCTGGCCGGCAAGAACGACAAGTCGCTGACCGGCGTCGGGCAGGCCAACGGCAAGACCCGCATCCCGGACATCTGGGTCGCCGACTCCTCGCTGTGGCTGCAGCGCATCCGCGCGGTCAACCCGCAGAGCGTCCAGGCCGGCGCGCACTCGATCGCGCTGAGCCCGGTCGTGCTCGCGATGCCCGAGCCGATCGCCGCCGCCAACTTCGGCTGGCCGAACAAGAACATCACGTACGCCGATCTGGTCACCAAGGTGGCGACCGACCAGAAGGTCAAGGTCGGCATCACCGAGCCGAGCCGCGACGCGACCGGCCTCGGCAGCCTGCTGACCCTGGCCACCGTCGCCCAGCAGGCCGGCGGCGGCAACCAGACCCAGGCCACCCAGATCGCGACCGCCGCGCTGCGGGCGCTGGCCGCCGGGCGCTCCTCGGTGCGCTCCGACCTGGTGCAGAAGTTCCCCCGCGGCAGCGACCCGGCGACGCTGAGCAATGGCCTGACCGTGGCCCCGCTGTCGGAGCAGGCGGTCATCCAGTACAACGGCCTGCAGCCGCCGGTGCGCCTGGCCGCGCTCTACGCCGAGCCGTCGGCCCCGCCGTTGGACTACCCCTTCGTGGTGCTCAGCACCGACAAGGCGAGCATGGCCGACGAGCTGCTCAAGCAGCTCAGCACCCAGGACTTCCGCGACAAGCTCGGCGCGATCGGGCTGCGCGGCGCCGACGGCGCTCCCGGCAAGGGCTTCCAGACGCCGGCGAACGCGCCCGGCGCGCTGGCGGCCGCGGCTCCGCAGCTGCCCGACGCCGGCACGGTCGAGCAGCTGCTGAGCCGCTGGCAGGCGATCACCCTGCCGGCTCGGATGCTGGCCGTGCTCGACGTCTCCGGCTCGATGCTGGAGCCGGTGCCGACCGCCGGCGGCGCGACCCGCATGCAGGTGACGCTGGAGGCCGCGCGCAAGGGCATGAGCCTCTTCGACGACTCCTGGTCGCTGGGCGTGTGGATCTTCTCGACGCTGATGGACGGCAACAAGGACTACAAGCAGCTGGTGCCGATCGGGCCGCTGGTGAGCCAGCGCGCGACGCTGTTGCAGGCGCTGGGCACGGTCCAGCCGAAGAAGACCGGCGACACCGGGCTCTACGACACGATCCTCGCCGCGTACAAGACGGTGCAGGCCGGCTACGAGAGCGGCCGGGTCAACTCGATCATCGTCATGACCGACGGCGAGAACGACGACCCCGCCGGCGGCCTGAAGCTCGAGGAGCTCATCGCCCAGCTGAAGGCGACCGCCGACCCGGCCAAGCCGATCCAGATCATCCTGATCGGCATCGGCGACAAGGTCGGCGAGGCCGCGATGCGCCAGATCACCGACGCGGTCGGCGGTGGCACGTTCGTCGCGCCCGACCCGGCGAAGATCGGCGACATCTTCCTGCAGGCGATCTCGCTGCGGGGCCAGATCGGCCAGCCGAAGTAGCGGCGGTCCGCACACTGCGGACCGAGTCGCGGCCTACCAGCGGGATTTCCGCGCCTGCGCCTCGTAGAGCAGGATCGACGCGGAGACGGACACGTTGAGCGAGTCGCCGGACCCGAGCATGGGAACGGCGACTCGCTGGTATCCGCGGCCGTACCAGCCCTTGGCGATGCCGTACCGCTCGCTGCCCACGACGAGCGCGGTGCGCCCCGCGTAGTCGGCCTGGCGGTAGTTGATCGCCTCGTCGGTGTCGGCCAGCAGCACCGTGAAGCGCCGCGACTCCAGCCAGGCGACGGCCTCGTCCACGGTGTCGAACTCCAGCGTCGGTACCGTCAGAATCGTCCCCTGGCTCGCCCGGATCACCTTCGGATGCGTGAGCCTGGTCTTGCGGTTGGTCAGCACGAGACAGTCCGCCCCGCACGCGTCGAGCGAGCGGATGAGCGTGCCGAGGTTGCCCGGGATCTCCAGCCCGTCGGCCACCAGCACCAGCCCCGTCTTGCCGAGGCTCAGGTCGCGCTCGTCCCAGCGGGGCAGGGCGGCCAGCGACAGCAGCCCGTCGGGCTTGTCCCGCTCGGAGATCTTCTCCAGCGTGCGCAGGGAGATGCGGAACGAGCGCTCCGCCCGCTCCGCGATCTCCTCCGCCCGCTTGTGGGCCTCGTCGGCGTAGATCGCCTCCGGGCACCAGAAGAAGGTGTCGATCGGCGCCCCGGCCTCCAGCAGCATGTTGTGCGCCCAGAGCCCCTCGGCGACGAAGAGCTTGTACCGGTTCGGCGCCGTGTTGTTCTGGATGTGCTGCACCTGCCGGACGGCCGGGTGTTGCAGCCCGATGGCCTGAAGTTCCATCACAGGCTGACGGTAGCCGACAGCTCCTCCGCCTCGGAGATGGCCCAGTCGCGCACGTTGCCGGCCGCGGTGAGGTCGCCGCGCACCCGCTCCAGGGTCGCGACCGGCCCGGCCACCTCCAGCCGGGCCACCTCGGCCTTCATCGACTGCTGCGCGGCCGACTTGGCCCGCCGGATCGCCCCGAGCACCTGGGCCGCGACCGTGAACGGCGCGACGTCCGCGGCATCCGGTGCCTCGGGCCAGGGCGCCCGGTGCACGGAGCCGTCCTGCCACCACGACCAGACCTCCTCGGCGACGTAGGGCAGGAACGGCGCCAGCAGCCGCTGCACGGCCGAGAGGGCAACGGCGAGCGCGGCCCGGGCCGATTCCACCTCGGCCGGCGACGCCTCGCCGTAGGCGCGGGCCTTCACCAGCTCCACGTAGTCGTCGCAGAAGGTCCAGAAGAACTGCTCGGTGACCTCGAGCGCGCGGGCGTAGTCGAAACCGTCGAGCGCGGCGGTCGCCTCGCGCACCACCGTGGCCAGCGCGCCGAGCAGCGCGAGGTCCACCGGCTCGGTCACCTTGGCCGCCTCGGGCGCGCCCCCGAAGCCGAGCACGAACCGGCTCGCGTTGAGCAGCTTCACCGCCAGGCGCCGGCCCACCTTGAACTGGTTCACGTCGATGGCGGTGTCGACGCCGCGGCGGGCGCTGCCGGACCAGTAGCGGATCGCGTCCGCGCCGAACCGCTCCAGCAGCTCCTCGGGCGAGTCCTTGGCGTTGTCCTTGGACTTCGAGAGCTTCTTGCGGTCCGGGTCGAGAATCCAGCCGGCGATCGCCGCGTGCTTCCACGGCAGCACGCCGTGCTCGAACTGGGAGCGCAGGACGGTCGTGAACAGCCAGGTCCGGATGATCTCGTGCGCCTGCGGCCGCATCGCCATCGGGAACACGAGGTCGAACAGCTCCGGGTCGTCGAGCCAGGCCCCGGCGATCTGCGGGGTCAGCGACGACGTCGCCCAGGTGTCCATGACGTCCGGGTCACCGACGAACCCGCCCGGCATGCCGCGGTCGATCTCCTCGAAGCCCGGCGGGGTGTCGCTGCTGGGGTCCATCGGCAGGGTCTCGGGCACGATCGGGTCGTCGTAGATCGGGTTGGCTTCGGCGTCGAGGCGATACCACAGCGGGATCGGCACTCCGAAGAACCGCTGGCGGCTGATCACCCAGTCACTGGTGAGCCCCTCGACCCAGTGCTCGTAGCGGGCCCGCATGTGCGCCGGCTCCCACTCGAGCTCCCGCCCGCGCTCGAGCAGGGCCTCGCGCAGCTCGGGGGTGCGGGCGCCATTGCGGATGTACCACTGGCGCGTCGCCACGATCTCGACCGGCCGGTCGCCCTTCTCGTAGAACTTCACCGCGTGGGTGATCGGGCGCGGCTCCCCCTCGAGCTCCCCGGAGGAGCGCAGCAGCGCCACGACCTTCTCGCGCGCCTGGTTGACCGTCAGCCCGGCGACGGGCGCGTAGAGGTCCTCGTCCACCCCGTCGGGCGGCTGCAGCCCGAGCCGGCCGTTGCGCTGCATCACGGTGCGGGTCGGCAGGTCCAGCTCGCGCCACCAGATCACGTCGGTGAGGTCACCGAACGTGCACACCATCACCAGCCCGCTGCCCTTCTCCGGGTCGGCGAGGTGGTGCGCCAGGATCGGCACCTCCACGTTGAAGATGGGGGTCCTGACCGTGCCGCCGAACAGCGCCTTGTATCGCTCGTCGCCCGGGTGCGCGACGAGCGCCACGCACGCCGGCAGCAGCTCGGGGCGGGTCGTCTCGATGCAGTGCTCGCCGAACCTGATGCGGTGGAAGGCGCCCGGCCGCTCCCGGTCCTCGAGCTCGGCCTGCGCCACCGCCGTGCCGAACGACACGTCCCACAGCGTCGGGCCGTCGAGGGGATACGCCTCCCCGCGCGCGAGGCTGTTGAGGAACCCGCGCTGGGCCGTGGCCCGGGCTCGGTCGCCGATCGTGG
This sequence comes from Dactylosporangium thailandense, assembly GCF_059739745.1. NCBI lineage: Bacteria > Bacillati > Actinomycetota > Actinomycetes > Micromonosporales > Micromonosporaceae > Dactylosporangium > Dactylosporangium thailandense. Next base: position 10,057,097 of record NZ_AP029195.1, on the reverse strand, counting down.
TGTAAAGGTGCGACCAGTCCACCGACAGGCCCACGTGCTTCCACAGGCGCTCGTAGGACTGCTCGTCGATCTCGGTCTGGCGCTGGCACAGCTCGATGAAGTTGCGGCGGCTCACGAGCACCCGGTCCTTGCCGGGCCTCGCGGGCGGGGTGAAGCCGGGGTCGTAGGGCAGCGTCGGGTCGCACTGCACCCCGAACGTGAGCTGCACGCGGCGCTCGGTCGGCAGGCCGTTGTCGTCCCACCCCATCGGGTAGAACACCTCGCGGCCGCGCATGCGCTGGTAGCGCGCGATGATGTCGGTCTGCGTGTAGGAGAACACGTGGCCGATGTGCAGCGCGCCGCTCACCGTCGGCGGCGGTGTGTCGATGGAGAACACGTTGTCGCGGGCGGCGGTGCGGTCGAAGCGGTACGTGCCCTCAACCTCCCATACGCGCGCCCATTTCTCCTCGAGGCCTTCGAGGGTGGGACGCTGCGGTATGCGGTCGATTTCAGGCATGCCCCGATGCTAGGGCCGGGGGCTTCTAAGCGCCTTTCAATTCCCTTACGGACCGTGGTCGCCGGCCCGTAAGCGCCTCGACATCGCCGGTGACCTCGGCGAGCTCGCCGTTCGCGATCGCCTGGTAGGACGTCACCCATCCAGCGACCTCGAAATCCGGCGCGCCGTAGTGGGCCCGCGACGCGTAGGCCTCCTCCACCGTCTCGGGGACATATGTCTTCCCGAGAACGGCCGCGGCCTCGTGGAGGGTAAACGCTTCCGGTCCGGTCAAGGTGTACGTCCTGTGCTCGTGCGACTCCGCATCCTCGAGCACGGCCACGACGGAGGCCGCGATGTCGTCATAGCTCACGGCGGCGACGCGCCCGTCTCCGGCCGGCCCGCGAATGACCCCGTCGGCCCCCGCGAGCCGCGGGATCATCTCGAGGTACAGGTTGTCGCGCAGGAATGTGTAGCGGAGTCCGGTGGCGCGAATGTACTGCTCGGTGTGCCAATGGTCCCGCCCGAACGTGAACGTGCAGTCATCCGCGGCCCCGGCGAAGCTGAGATAGACGACCCTTCCGATCCCGGCTTCCACGGCGGCGTCGACGGCCGTCTTGTGCGCCTGGAGCCGGTGCGGATCTTCGCGGCCCGATACCAGGAACAGCGTGTCGGCATCGCGCAGCGCCTCGACCATGCCCGGCTTGTCGGCATAATCCGCACTTCTTTCGGCTTCGGGCATCTTCGCGCGGTCCCGCACCAGCCTTACGTGCGGCTTGGTCAGCAGCTTGGAGACCCGCCCGCCGACCTGCCCCGACGCTCCGCTCACCACGATCATGCCTCCAGTATCCGCCCTGCTGGACGCGCGTATGACGGGCGTCGTACATTGGGTTCATGCCCTACCGCTGGTGGCCGGCGACCTTGGCGGCCCTCAGCGGAATCGACCCGCTGGAGGCGCTGGAAGCCCTCAACGCGGACCGTCGACTCCCACGGGCAGGCGAGGCCCTGGGCCTACCGGTCCTGAGCGTGTGGGCCCGCACGAAGGCGGGACGGCCCTTGATCGTCGTCCTGCGACACGAAGGCGGCCTGGAGTGGCTCATCGTCGGCGCGCTCGACATGACCCCGGCCCAGCGGGCAGAGTTCGAGGAATGGGAGGCCGACCAGTGAGCGAGTCCCACGCCCGCGCGACGGACGACCAGCTGGACCAGCTGGCTTTGGCCGTGGCCGCGGGAAACATCACGTATACCGACGCTCCGGCCGCCCTCCCCCCGAAGCCCGACGGCGAGACCATGGCCGTGTATTCGGTACGCCTCCCCACGGACACCGCGGAGCAGCTGGCGACCTTGGCGAGAACCCGCGGCGTGAAGCCGTCGACGCTGATGCGCCAGATGATCGAACAGTGCCTGGCCACGGAGGCCGACGACCACCCGATCTCGCTGGCCGACGCCCTGCGGGCCCTGACCACCCTGCGCAAGGTCGCCTGAGCCGCACGAGCCTGTTCCCAGGCCCCACGAGCCTGTTTCAAGCCGCACGGGCCTGTTTTACGAACGGCGCGTGCCGCTTTTACGAACGGCGCGTGCCGCCAACGCTCGACTTCGGTGCCGGACCGGTCCCGATGCCACTCGGCGGCCAGGTGCTGAACCTGAGCAGCGGCGCAATCCCGGTCCCCGCGGACGGCCCGGTCGACTGGTCCCAACTCGACGAGCTGCCGGACTGCATCACGCTGGAGTGGCGCGGCGCCGAGCGAGGTGTCGTCGAGGCGGTCGCCGCCCATCCCTCCATCAAGGTCGGCACAGTTCGCTTCAGCGGACCCGGGCTGCGCAGCGTCAAGCTGCCTCGCTGATTCGACGAGGACCGCAGGTTCTGACCACACGACCGTCCTCGCCGCCGGAACGGGTCGGACATCGACCATGGACTACTCGCCAACGCGCGTAATCAGCGCCACAGGGCCAGTACGTATTTCGACGCAGAACACCCTTGTCGGCATGCCTAGTGTCGAGCGCATCAACCAGCAAGCGAATTGGAGCAATTATGCGCTCACGCCTCATGGCGCTGTCCGCCGCCGCCCTGCTCGTCATCACAAGCGTGGCGGCAACCAGCGCACAGGCATCCGCCGAGAATGCTCTCGCGGAGACCAAGACCGAGAGCATCCAGCCGGTGGAAATCGACGCTCCGCCGCCGCCCGGCTTTTCCTCCTGGGAGGAAGTCCTGGCCGCACAGGGAAAACTCGATGCGGCGGCCGAGCGGCTGAGAACCGCCGGCGGCGCCGATGAAGGGTTCGGCAAGGTCATCGAATCGGTCGAAGAGCACCGGGTTCGTCTTCTCTGGAAGGGGGAGGTGCCGGCCCAGGTTCGGTCGGTCGTCTCAGAACTGGGCGACATCGTCGAAGTGGTGCCCGCCCGGTACTCCGCTCAGGAACTGGACCGGGAGAGCAAGCGCCTACGACGGCTTGCCACCGGCACGGACGGTTTCCAAATCACCGAGATTCACCGGTCCCCGCAGGACGGACTGTGGATCGGGGTGACCGGATCGACCGCCGACGCCGCCGCGTCCAGCGCCGTGCGGGAGGCGGGCGTCCCGGTTGCGGTGACCGCCGCCAAGCAGGCCGAGTCGTTGTCCCGGGCCGCGGACAGTCTCCCGTTCTGGGGCGGCGCCGCCGTCACAGTCGATCCCAACGACCGCCAGTTCTGCTCCACCGGTTTCGGGATGCGTGACCTGTCGACCTCGGCCACGTTCATGCTCACGGCGGGGCACTGCGGCAAGAACAATCGGTCCGTCCTGATCGGCGCGGTGTGGCCGGGCACCAACGGCAACGCGATGGGCACGACCGCGGGCAACAACGTCGAGCTCGACTCAATGAAGATCAAGACCAACGCGGGCGCGGCGATCTACAACAACAACTCCACCACCGAATTCAGCAACCCGGTAATCGGCTCGAAGTACCCGTTCGAGGGCCAGTTCCTGTGCACCAGCGGCGCATTCTCCGGCACGCGATGCAACGCAAAGGTCGGCGAGGTTGACATCGAGTTCGGCGATCGGTACCCGCTCGCGCAACTCGACAGCCTCACCAGCAACATCCTTGCCGGCGAGGGAGACAGTGGCGGTCCGGTCTTCCAGGTGAACCCGCAGAACACTCGCCAGGTGTACGCCGTCGGCTTGATCAGCATGGCCAACCCCTGGGCTCCGGGCTTCCTGTGCAACCTCGTCGGCGGGGGGAATCTGTCGACCCCGCCACTCCCGGGCAGCCATTGCTTCAGGAGCATTTGGTTCCCGTACATCCAGGAGATGGAAGACGCCTACAACGCGGCCGTGCTCACTTCCAACGCGCCGTGACAGCGTGGCACTGACCCCCACAGCCAATCCCCACCGGGGACAGGCCGGAGTTTGATGGATGCGGCGGGGCCCCGGCAACATGCGGGGCTCCGCCGTCAAGGGTTCCTCCACCGGCCCGGCGGCATGGGGTTCGTCAGGCGATGTCGCCGTCGTCGAAGTAGATCGCCTGATCTCGCCGGCGGCCTGCAGAACCCTGGCGCGCCGCGGCAGGTTAATGGCGCCCGGAGACCGAGCCGCAGAACTTCCTCGCAGCGACCGCGAGCGAAGGCGCCCGTTTGTGTCGTCATGCGGTCGGCGACTTGCCGTGGGGCAGGCTGCGGCACGCCACGGTGACCGTCCGCGGTCCGGCAACCAACCTTCGCGACGAACTGCACACAGACAAAGGCCCCGACCGCGTTGCCGCTGGTCGGGGTCTGTAAGGCTAGGCGAAGAGCTTTGCGGCAGGGGCGGGGTCGAACCGCCGACCTTCCGCTTTTCAGATCAACGCAGCCACGTGGCGGCAATGGCCTTGAGTCGAGACCGGGCCTGGATGCGGCTCGCAGTGGAGGTGGCTGTGCGAGGCCGTTGCTACACGGCCGGCCTCATGAGCCGGAATTACCGGAACAATCTGCCGGCACGTTCAGCGGCGCATCAGGTCGCGGGTGTCGATGGCAATGGCGAACGGCACCTCGGACGAGAGGACCTCGCCGTGCTTGGCGACCGCGTGCTCGACGTAGTGGCCACCGTCGAGCCGCAGCAGTCGCAGCGTCACCTGGACTTCCTCGTCGCGCTCGGCCAGGAGGTACCACCCGATCCTGGCGGCCGCGTAGAGCTGCATCTTCACCAGCCGGTCCGCGGCGGCGTTTTTGGGCGACACCACCTCGCCGACCAAGGTCACGTCGGACACGTCGAATGTGGTCGGCTCGTCGGTGTCGGTGACCGCCAGATCCGGAATCACGATCCGATCGGTCTGCAGCCGCAGGTTCACCGCTTCGAACGTCCACAGGTCAGCCGCCGATGCCCCGGGCTCCAGCGCGTTGGCCAGGCGTCGTGAGAGGTGCTGGTGGCGCGGGGTGGGCGCCGGGCTCATCAACAAGCTCCCGTCGATCAGTTCGAAGCGGTTCGTCGTCTCGCCGAGCGCGAAGTATTCGTCTTCGGACCACGGCCCGTTGTGCTGGTCGAGTGCGTTGACGCTCACGCTGGTCCACCTCCTCGGTAGCTGCCATGACAGTGTCCCACGCAGACGACATCAGGTAGTTGCCCTCGCCGGCCTGGATGATGATCCCGGCCATGCACCGACTGTCCGCCGTGGAAGTTCTGCCGTTGCTACATAACGATCTTGAGACGAGCGGCGCACAGACAAAGACCCAGACCGCGTTTCCGCTGGTCAGAGTCTGCAAAGCCCGGCGAAGAGCTTCGTGGGCAGGGGCGGGGTCGAACCGCCGACCTTCCGCTTTTCAGATCGACGCAGACGCGCGGTGGCGAAGGTGTCGGGCTGGGGTTGGGTCCGGCGGTGGTTGACGTTAGACGTGGCCGTGCGGCGCCGTTGCTACACGGCGACCCGCAAAATCACGTCGCGAGGAGATCGACCCCTACGGCTGCGGGGGCCGGTGGGGGCGCCCCGTTCGCCGAGCAACTCCAAGTGAAGCTTGATCGCCTCCCGCATTTCGGCCACCGCCTCATCAACCGTGCCGCCCAATGCGACACACCCGGGAACGTCTGCGACCAAGCCCTGCGGCCTTGCGCCAGTTCAGGATGGCTGGCGACCGACGATCGCCGCATAAATCTCGTCGTACCTGTCCTGAACGCAATCGAGGATGCCGTCATCGTCGAGCACGTACGCCGAGCCAGCGAAGCAGGCGCAGAAGAATTCGACCATCTGCTCGATCGTGTCGAACTCCAGCTCGGCGGGGCCATCCTCCGGCATCACGCACGCCACGGCCGGCGGCCCGCCCGGAGACCACGCCGCACCGTACAGAAACGTGCCGCCATCCATCAGCAGCGGCACCCAGGCGCCTGCGAGGAGCGGGTCGTCCGGGTCGTCGTAGATGCGCTTGAGTCGAGCCACCTCGTCGAGCTCGACCGGCCAGAAACCCGGCACCGTCCATGAGTCGCCGATCGTCTGCCCCGGTGTGGCATCCACGCCGTCGCACCACTGGAACCACTCGACCACCGCCGACGGAACGTCCGGACCGAGGGTCTGCGCGATGCGCCCCGGCGATGCGCCAGATCGCAAGACCGGCGCCACCGGGGCGCCGAGGCGCGCCAGCCACGCGCGCCACTCGTCGAGGCGCTCGGTCAAAGGCACGGCCCATCATGACACCGCACGCACGTTTTCATCGGACCCGCATGATGCTATGACCCGCCAGTGAGTCGACCGTCCGCCGTGCGGATATCCGGCCGTTGCTACACGGCTACGGCTGCCCAGGTTCGGATAAACAGAAAACCCCGACCGCGTTTCCGCTGGTCAGGGTCTCCGAAGCCCGGCGAAGGACTTGTGGGCAGGGGCGGGGTCGAACCGCCGACCTTCCGCTTTTCAGGCGGACGCTCGTACCGACTGAGCTACCTGCCCATAAACCCCAAAAGGGGCCAAGCGGTCCTGACGGGACTTGAACCCGCGACCTCCGCCTTGACAGGGCGGCGAGCACTCCAACTGCTCCACAGGACCTAGCTATCAAACATGTACCACGTGCCCCCAACGGGATTCGAACCCGTGCTACCGCCTTGAAAGGGCGGCGTCCTGGGCCGCTAGACGATGAGGGCGGCCCCGCAATCATCGCATATCGCGCGACTCGTGCGGTGTTGCTCCCATCCGGCCCCGCCGGAGGCTTTCAGAGCATACGTGACCCCTCCAGCGTTCTCCAAATGAGTATCCGCCCGTGGCGTGGCGGAGCCAGGATGCGCAGGTCAGACCGGCATTGCCACGAGCGTGAACTTGCCCTTCAGCTCCGGCAGGAGGGTCTTGTAGGCGGCCATCGTGGCGCTGCGGTCGCCTCCGCCGTCGTGTGAAAGGACGATCGAGCCCGGCTTCGTGTTGTTCCTCACGTTCGAGCAGATGTGGTTGGTCATCTGCTGGCCGGACCACTTCTTGATGTTCCAGTCAGACGGGTCGACGCTCCAGCCCAGGGACTTCATGCCCAGCTCGGAGGCGATCTCGACCGCGGTCGGGGTGAAGTTGCCGGCTGGGTGGCGGAAGTACTTGATCTGGGCGTCGGGGACGGCCTTGTGGATCTCGTCGTTGGTCTTCTGCAGGTCGGCGCGGATCACGTCGGCCGGCTTCTTGCCCAGGCTCTCGTCGTGCTTCCAGGTGTGGTTGCACAGCGTGTGGCCGTCCTTGACGATCTCCTGGACGTACTGCGGGTACTCCTGCACGTTCACGCCGATGACGCAGAACGTGGCCTTGATCCCCTGCTCGCGGAGCATCGCGAGGATCTTCGGGGTGTCCGGGCCGGGGCCGTCGTCGAAGGTCAGGGCCACCGTCGAGTCGCCGGTGGTGTGGATGATCGACGAGGCCGGGGCGGAGGACGACGGCGACTCGGACGGGGAGGCCGAGGCCGACGGGGACGCCGAGGCGGAGGCCGAGGGCTTGGCGCTGGCGGAGGAACCGGTCGAGCCGACGGCAGGATGTGCGCCCGGGTCGCCGCCGGCCTGGCCGGAGGCGCCCGGGTAGGACCCGGAGCCCGACTGTGCGTGCCACGAGGCCGCACGCGGAGTGGCGCTGGAGTCGCAGCCCGCGAGGAAGAGCGTGAACGCGCTGATCACCACCGCGGCGAGTCGTACACGAGACATGAGGGGCTCCGAGGGGTCTTTGAGGTTTCTCTGACGGAGCCACACGTTACTGATTCGAGACCGTCGACGTCCTCCCGCGTTCGGCCCATGGCACGAACCCGGGAGTGGTGGCACAAGGGACTTTTACGTGGATGAGCGGTCGAGTACCGACGTCAGCATCCCGAGGGCCTCGCCGAGGCTGTCCGGAAGGACCACTCCCTGCGGTACGGACGGTCGCGGCCAGCCGGGGCCGCCGGCGGCGAGAACCAGGGGGCGGGCGCGCTCGGCCAGGACCGCCTCGAGCTGCTTCGGCGAGCCGGTGGACTGCAGCTGCGACCAGACGAGCACGGCCGCGGGGCCGGTGCGGCGCACGGCGGCCAGCAGCGCCTCGGAGGGCACGCGGGCCCCGAGCGAGCGGGCCGGCACCCCCTCGGCCGCCAGGGCCGCCGCGACCGCCTCGATCGGCAGGCTGTGCTGCTCGTCGTCGGCACAGGCCAGAAGAATGTCGATCGGTACTCCCGAAGGCGGCCGCGGCACCGCCCCGAGCACGGCGGAGACGCACCCCGAGACCAGGTGCTCGACCTCGACGAGTTCGCCCGTCACGGCGTGGCGATCCCCGATCCCGGCCAGCACCGGCCGCAGCACGCCGTCCCACGCCGCGACCACCCCGAGCTCGCGAACGGACTCGGCGACGCGCTGGCGCACGGCGGGCGCGTCGAGGCGCAGCGCCGCCCGGTTCAGCCCGCGCACCGCCGCGGCGAGACCCGGGATCGGGCCGCCGGCCGGCGACGGGCGCGCCGTCGGGCGCCGGGCCCAGCGCGCCGCCTCGGCCGGGGCGACGCCCTCGACGATCAGGCGCTGCATGAGCTCGAGGCGCTGGATGTCCTGCTCGGTGTACCGCCGATGATGCCCCGGCTCGTGCAGCGACGGGCCCATCCCGTACCGCTGGTGCCACGTACGCAGGGTCGTCACCGCGACGCCGAGCCGCCGGGCCACGGCCCCGGCCGAGTAGGCGGCGGCGCCGTTCATCTCGCGGCCGACCGCCAGACGTCGAGGACTCCGGCGAGCCACGGCGAATAGAAGTCCGGGAACCGGCTGATCCGCTCGGCGAGCTCGTCCGGGGCCACCCACTCGGTCTCGGCCACCTCGGCCGGGTCGGCGTGGACCGGGCCCTCGAACGGGCCGGTGAGCACGTGGTCGTACTCGAACTCGACGCGCCCGGAGTCGGGGTCGGCGGCCTGGTACACGTACACCCCCACCTCCCGCAGCGGCGCGGAGACGCCCAGCTCCTCGTCCAGCCGGCGCGCGGCCGCGGCGACGACGGACTCGCCGGGGCCCGGGTGCCCGCAGCACGAGTTGGCCCAGCGCAGCGCGAACCGGGTCTTCACCGCGGCGCGCTGCTGGAGCAGGACCCGGCCGTCGGGCGCGACGAGCAGCACGGAGAAGGCGCGGTGGAGCCGGCCGGGGGCCTGATGGGCGGCCTCGACGGTCGCGGTGCCCTCGGCGCGGCCGTCGGCGGCGACGAGTTCGACCAGTTGCTGTTCGCGTGACAAGACTCAGGACTCCCCCGTGACACGGCTCGCCGCGAGGCGGCCGGAGATGAGCACCATGGGCACGCCGACGCCGGGCTGCGTGCCCGAGCCGACGAAGACCACATTGGACAGTGTGGGGTGGAGGTTGCCCGGCCGGAAGGGGCCGGTCTGGCGCAAGGTGTGGGCGGCGGCGAACGGGGTGCCGGCGGCCATGCCCTGCTCGGCCCAGTCGGCGGGCGTGATGAACCGGGAGACCTCGATGGCGTCGCCGAATCCGACGTACCCCCGCTGCTCCAGCGTCTCGATGAGCTCGCTGCGATAGATGCCCGAGAGCGCGCCCCGCCAGTCGAGCAGCGGGGCGGTCAGGTTCGGCGTCGGGGCGAGCACGTAGTAGGTCTGGCGCCCGTTCGGGGCGAGCGACGGGTCCGTGCGCGTCGGGTTGGTGACGAGCAAGGACGGGTCGCTCATCAGCCGGCCCTGGTCGATGACCTCGTCGAAGGTCTCGCGCCACGACCGTCCGAAGTGGATGTTGTGGTGCGCGATCGCGCCGTAGGCCTGGCGCGAGCCCACGTGGAGCACGACGCAGGACGGCGAGTACCGCAGCGGGCCCAGCAGCGGGCTGCGCCATCGCGCGGGGGGTAGCAGGTCGCGGTACGCCACCGGAAGGTCGGGATTGAGCACCACCACGTCGGCGGGGAAGCGGCGGCCGTCCGAAGTGGACACCCCGACCGCGCGTCCGTTCGCGGTCTCGACGCGGCTCACCTCCGCGCCGTAGACGATCTCGACGCCGTGCTTCTCCGCGACCCCGGCGAGCGCGCGGGACACGGCGTGGATGCCGCCCTGCGGGAAGTAGACCCCGGCGACGGAGTCGAGGTAGGCGATGACCGCGTAGAGCGCGAGGGCCTGGTGGGGCGCGACGCCCGCGTACATCGCCTGGAAGGAGAAGATGCGGCGGGTGCGCGGATCCTTGAAGTACGAGTCCACCTTGGACTGCAGCCGGCCGAACCCGCCGCGGCGGATCAGCCGCCACAGGTTGGCCGTGACGAGGTCCCGCGGGCGGTCGAGGTTGCGGTCGATGAAGTCGTGGCGCTCCAGCTCCCACAGCTCGCGGGCGTGGTCGACGAAGCGGAGGTAGCCGTCGGCCTCCCGCGATCCGCAGACCCGCGCGACCTCGCCGGCCATCCGGGCGGTGTCCGCGATGACGTCCAATGTGGACCCGTCGGGGAAGTGGGCGCGGTACGCCGGGTCGAGCTTCGACATTGGCAGCCACGCCGCGAGGTCCTCGCCGACGGTGCCGAGCAGGTCGGCGAGCAGCTCCGGCATGGTGAGCACGGTCGGGCCGGTGTCGAACTCGTAGCCGTCCAGGACGAGCCGCCCGGCCCGGCCGCCGGGCTGGTCCTCGCGCTCCAGCAGGGTGACGGTGCGCCCGGCGGCCGCGAGACGGATCGCCGCGGCCAGGCCGCCGAGCCCGGCGCCGACGACCACGACCCGATCCGTTCGGCCCCCAACGGTTCGCATGTCGTCCCCCAAGTGCGTTTCGGGTGGCTGTGCCGCCCAGCGTAGCGTAGGCTCGGGATTGCGTCGATTGCTGCGTCGATTTGGCGCACACCTGGAGGAAGAATGGATGCGTCCCTGGCCGCCGCCTACGAGCGGTGCCGCGAGCTGCACCGCTTTCACGGTCGCACCTACTACCTCGCGACGCGACTGCTTCCGGGGTGGAAGCGGCGGCACGTCCACGCGCTCTACGGGTTCACCCGCTACGCGGACGAGATCGTCGACCGCTGCGAGGGCGGCACCCCGCAGGAGCGCGCCGCCGAGCTCGCCGCCTGGTCGGCCGAGTTCCTGCGCGGGCTGCGCGGCGGGCACACCGACGACCCGCTGCTGCCGGCGGTGCTGCACACGATCCAGGTGTTCGACATCGACCTCGAGGACTTCCGCAAGTTCCTCGACAGCATGGCGATGGACCTGACCGTCACCCAGTACGAGACGTATGACGACCTCCTCGGGTACATGGAGGGCTCGGCGGCGGTGATCGGCACGATGATGCTGCCGATCCTCGAGTCGTCCGACCGCGCCGCCGCCCGCGAGCCGGCCCGGCAGCTCGGCCTGGCCTTCCAGCTCACGAACTTCATCCGGGACGTGGCCGAGGACCTCGAGCGCGGGCGCGTCTACCTGCCCCAGCGCGACCTCGCCGAGTTCGGCGTCACCCGCGCCGACCTCGAGGCCGCGCTCGCCGCCAGGCGAAGTTCGGACAAGATCAAGAGCCTGATTCGGTACCAGCTGAGCCGAGCCCGTCACCATTACGCCCTCGCCGCCCCGGGGATCCCGATGCTGGCGCCCACGTCGCAGTCGTGCATGCGCGCGGCGTATCGGCTGTACGGCGGAATCCTGGACGAGGTCGAGGCGCAGGACGGCGACGTGTTCGCGCGCCGGGCCACGGTGCCGAAGTGGAAGCGGCTCGCGGTGGCGCTGTCCTGCATCCTGGCGCGCCCGGGCGCCCCGATGCCGGCGCCGGGCCCCGCGGAGATTCCGCTGCAGCGGGACGGGGCGGCGTTGCTGGACCTGCGCGGTACGGCCGCATGAACACGTGCGTCGTGCTCTTCACGCGCGACCTGCGCGTGCACGACAATCCGGCGCTCGCCCAGTCCGTGCGCGCGTTCGAGGCGGTGGTGCCGCTGTTCGTGCACGACTCCTCCCTGGCCGCCGGCGCTCCCCGGGCGCGGTTCCTGCGCGGGGCGCTCGACGACCTGCGGGGCGCGCTGCGGGAGCGCGGCGGCGACCTGGCCGAGCTGCGCGGCGACCCGGTGCGCGAGGCCGTCCGCGCGGCCAAGTCGGCCGGCGCGTCGGCGATCGCGGTCGCGGGCGACGTGAGCGGGTATGCGCGCTCGCGCGAGCAGCGCCTGGCCGCGGCCTGCGAGTCGGAGCGCCTCGCGTTCAGGACCTTCCCCGGCGTGACCATCCTGCCGCCGGGCGAGGTCCGGCCGGGCGGGGGCGGCTCGCATTACAAGGTGTTCACGCCCTACTACCGCGCGTGGACGGCGGCCTCGTGGCGGGCCCTGGAGAGCGCCCCGCGGCGCGTGGTGCTGCCCCCCGACCTGTCGAAGTCCTGGTTCAAGAGCACCACGGGCTCGGACGGCGAGACGGCGGCGCGCGAGCGGCTGACGTCGTGGCTCTCGCGGCTGGAGTCGTACGCGGAGATCCACGACGACCTCGCGGCGGACCGCACGTCGCGGCTGAGCCCGTACCTGCACTTCGGCTGCCTCTCCCCGCGCGAGGTCGCGGAGAGGACCCGCGGCCGCGAGGGAGCCGAGCCGTTCGTGCGGCAACTGTGCTGGCGGGACTTCTACCACCAGGTGCTGCACTCCTTCCCGGATCTGCGGCGCAAGGCGTACCGCGCCGGCGCCGAGGACCGCTGGCGCGACGAGAAGGACGCGCTGCAGGCCTGGCGGGAGGGGCACACGGGGGTCCCGGTCGTCGACGCGGGGATGCGGCAGCTGCTCGCCGAGGGCTGGATGCACAACCGCGCCCGGCTCATCACGGCGTCGTACCTCACCAAGCACCTGAACTGCGACTGGCGGGCCGGCGGCGACCACTTCTTCGACCTCCTCCTCGACGGCGACGTCGCGAACAACTTCGGCAACTGGCAGTGGGTCGCCGGCACGGGCAACGACACGAAGCCGTACCGCCGCTTCAACCCGATCCGCCAGGCCGAGCGCTTCGACCCGGACGGCGACTACGTGCGGCGCTACGTGCCCGAGCTCGCCCGCATCCCCGGCAAGGCCGTGCACGAGCCCTGGAAGCTCCCGGCCTCGGCGCATCGCGGCTACCCTTCCCCGCTGACGCTGGACGCACACTGACGCGGGTTGACGAGCCACCCGCATGAGTTGTGATCGGCGCGCGCCCATCGTCTCGCGCGCAGGTCGACGCCGGCCGCGCGCAACGTGGCGCCGGGAACGCGCGTGGGCAACAGCCCGTAGGCGTTGAGCGTCCGGTCGGCCGCGCTGCGGAACACGCACGGGAACACGTCCCGGCACGCCGAGCACCGCTCGCCCGTGAGGGTCGGAAGGTGATGCCTGACGACCTGCTGCGCCGCCCGGACACCGGCCGGGGAGTAGCCCATGGTGTTGAACCACCTCTCGTGCGCGCACGTAGGTTGCAGGTAGGAGGGCGGGCGCCCGAGCGGCCAAGGGTCAGTTGGCCGATCCGGACGCCCGCCCGTTTTCACCCGGCCGCGCGGACCCCTTGTCAGCACGCGGCCGGGGAATCGAGCGCTGCACCGCATCACCAGGAACACCGGGGATCTTCCAACATGCACATGCAGAATCGCAATGACGTGTGGCCATAATGCGAGTTGAGCTGGACTCACATCACCCGTCCGGGTGACGCCGGGGCCCCAAGTGCGCGACGGGTCGACGGTCGCCCGCACACGTCGCGGGTCGACAATGCCCGGGCGCTGGCGGAGGATGTGGTTCCGCTCCTCGACGTCGGTAGGTGCCGTGACAATCCCCGAACCGCTCGCCGCCCCTGTCCCGCGGCAGCGACCGTCGGAGGAGCAGGAGCGCAGCCCCTCCGTCTACGGCGGCGGCGCCCCCAGCCCGTGGTACCCCCCGCTCCAGCTCCCGCCCCAACCGGCCCGCGGCTACCTCTGGCCCATCCTCTCCGCGTTCCTCGTCGCTGCCACGCTGATCGCGTTCGCCGGGGCCGGCGCCACGGCCTGGGCGCTGCGCGGGCACGGCAACGCGCCGACCGCGGCCACCTGGGTCGGCGTGGACCCGGGCGCGATCGACGCGCTGCTGCGGCGGCGGGCCGAGGCCGTGCGCAAGCAGGACCAGGCCGAGTGGATGGCCGACGTCGACCAGACCGACGCGGGATTCGCGCAGCGGCAGCGGCAGGAGTTCGAGAACCTCACCAAGGTGCCGTTCGCCGAGCTCGGGTTCGAGCGAACCGGTCAGCCGGCCGTGAAGATGGCGGCCTTCCTGCCGCCGGCGCTGCTCGAGCGGTACCACGCCGCCGTGAAGGTCGTGCCCGTCACCGTCCGGCATCGGATCGAGGGGGTCGACAGCAAGCCCGTGGCCACGCCCTGGCTGGCCGTGTTCGGGTATGCCGGGGGCCGGTGGCTCGTCGTCGGCGACGGGGTCGGCAAGGATCTGCCCACGGGCGAGGCCGGGCAGCCCTGGGACGCGTCCGGGCCGATCACCGTCGTGCGCAGCCAGCGGGTCGTGGCCGTGCTCTCGGCGGACAACGGCGGCGCCGGGCAGGGGCTGCTCGACCTCGCCGAGAACGCGCTGCAGCGGGTGGCCGCGGTGCGGCCGGGCGGGTGGGACGGGAAGGTGCTCATCACCGCCGTCGGTGACCGGAAGATCTTCGACACGTACTTCGCCGAGTCCCAGGACCGCATCGGGCAGGTCGCCGCCATCGCGGTGCCGTACTACTCGACCGTCGCGGAGTGGACGAACCGGCCGGCATACGCGACCACGCGCATCGTGTTCAACCCGAGCGAGCTCACCGCGGCCAAGGCCGAACTCCAGCACGATCTGACCCACGAGTTCACGCACGCGGCCATGGGGCCGGTCACCGGGCCCTACACGCCGCGCTGGGTGGTGGAGGGCTTCGCGGAGTACGTCGCCTACAAGGACGGGCGGTTCAGCGCGTCGGGCATCCGGCAGGCGCTCGGCGGCCTCGCGATCACGACGTTCCCGGACGACAAGCAGTTCTACGACGAGCCGCGCAACTACGTCAGCGGGTGGCTCGCGTGCCGGATGATCGCCGACAAGTACGGCCAGGACAAGCTCATCGCCTTCTACGAGGGCTTCCAGGGCATGTCCGAGGTCGAGTCGGTGGCCCGCTCGGTGCTCGGCGTCGGCCGGGTGCAGCTCGAGCAGCAGTGGCGCGACTACGTGGAACAGCAGCGGCGCGGGTGACCGGTTCACCCGCGCCGCTCCGCACAGAAGAACTAGGCCGGGGGCAGGCCGCCGTCGCCGTCGACGACCTCGTCCGGCGTGCCGTCCTGGTCGAGGTCGCTCATCGTGATGTCGACCTTGCCGTCGCCGTTGGTGTCGAACTGGAACAGGTCCGCCTTGCCGTCCCCGTCGGTGTCGATTGCCCAGAGGTCGGGCTTGCCGTCGTTGTTCGTGTCGCCGACGAGAAGCTCCACGCGCTCATCGCCACGGGTCTCGACGGTCTCGTTGTCGGTCATCTGGTGGGTCCTCTCACCTGACAAAGGGGCAATCCGGTTCACCGTAGGCCTTGCGACACCAACGCGCGAGCCCAGAACGTGACACCGTCAGGCCTTGACGCCCGAGGTCACCAGCGACTTGATGGCCATCGCGGACTCGTCGAAGCCGACCACGAGGATGCCGGTGGCGCCGAAACTCTTGATCTCCCCGGCGATCGGGTCGAAGAGCTTCGGACCTTCCGATTTGTCGTACTTGTCCTTCGCCTCGTACTTCTTGACGAGAATGTTCTCGGGCCGGATGCCGGCGGACTGCAGGTCGGCCTTCACGCCCTCGGCCAGGCCGCTGCCGTAGTTGTCGTCGCGCGCGATGATCGCGACCTTGGTGTGCCCGTCGCGCATGATGATGTCCGCGACGGCCTTGGCCTGCAGGGTGTCCGGCGGCGAGGTCCGGAAGAAGAAGCCCTTGTCGTCGACCTTGGTGAGCGCGTCCGACGTCGCCGACGGCGAGATCATCACCCGGCCCGCCAGCGCGACCTGCGGGATCACGGCCGCGCTGACGCCCGAGGCGCCCGCGCCGATGATCACCGCGACGCCCTGGGCGATGAACTGCGCGGCGGTCGCCTTGGCGATCTCCGGGTTGGTGCCGTCGTCGCCCTCCACGACCTGCACCTGCTGCCCGAGCACGCCGCCGGCCTCGTTGATCTCCTTGATGGCGAGCTTGGCCGCGGCGAACATCGGCGGGCCCTGGAACGCGAGCGCGCCCGTCTTCGGCAGCAGCAGGCCGTACTTCAGCGCCGGCTTCTGCCCCTTCCCGCCCGCCGTGGACGAGGGAGCCGGTGGCGCGGTCTTGTCCTCGCTGGCCTGATCGCCCGCGCCGACGAACTCGGTCTTGGCGTCGTCGATCTTGTTGCTGGTGCCGAAGTTGAGCACGCCGTACATCGCCGCCGACGGCTCCCCGACGCTCGTGAAGCCGCTGCTGCGCATGGAGACGCCGCGGTACTTGAAGTCCTTGCCCGACTTCGCGGCGGCCAGGCACGCGGCCACCCCGTCGCAGGTGTTCTCGCCCGTGGTGACGCCGATGATCTGCTTGGCGATGACGGCCGGGTCGGCCGACTTGCCGGTCTCGGCGGCCAGGGCGGCGATGACCACGGCGTCGTAGGACTCGCCCGCGTAGTTGAAGTCGGTCAGCGTCGGGTCGATCGCCTTGACCCGGCGCTTGAAGTCCTCGCTGAGCGGCGTGAGCGGAGTTGTTCCTTTCATGCCGTTCAGGACCGCCGGGGAGTCCTTGAGCGCGTCTCCGAACGAGTTGGCCATGTTGCCGTCGGTGCCGTACAGCCGGATGTCGGCCGCGGCAACGGCGTCGTCGTCACTCTTCGTGCCGGAGGCGCAGCCGGATGCGGCGAGCAGCACTCCTATCGCCGTGATCGCTCCCACGATGGCGGTGGCCGACCGTGCGCGCATTGGCGTCTCCTCCCCAAAGGCCTCCCCAAAGGTGCCGTGCGCACCTTAGCGCGGGCAGCCCCCGGGTTTCAGCGGGGGCGCGGGTACGCTCCCGGGTATGGCTGATCAAGAATCCGTGACCACGAGCGAGACGCCGGGCGGCCTTTCGATGGAGGGTCATCTGCCCGAGCGGATGGGGATCGTGATTCTGGAGGCGTCGCCCGAGCGGGTCGTGGCGACCATGCCGGTCGACGGCAACACTCAGCCGTACGGTCTGCTCCACGGTGGCGCCTCGGTCGTCCTTGCCGAGACGCTCGGCTCGATCGGGGCCGCCATGCACGCGGGCCGCCTCTACAACGGGGTCGCGGTCGGCATCGAGGTGAACGCGACCCACCACAAGTCCGCCAAGCGCGGGCTGGTGACCGGCGTGGCCACGCCCCTGCGGCTCGGAGGCCTGATCGCCAGCTACGAGATCGTCGTGACGGACGAGGACGGCGAGCGCATCTGCACCGCGCGGCTGACCTGCGCGCTGCGGCGGGGATGAGCCCGGGGTCACCCCGCGAATCCCTCCGAGTGCACGCAGGGGCTTGACGGCGCGACATACGGTTGCGGCGTGGATGACCCGGGAGACGAGACGTATCAGGACGCCG
The DNA here is from genome assembly GCF_059739745.1 of Dactylosporangium thailandense. Lineage (NCBI taxonomy): Bacteria > Bacillati > Actinomycetota > Actinomycetes > Micromonosporales > Micromonosporaceae > Dactylosporangium > Dactylosporangium thailandense. The sequence continues at coordinate 10,039,748 of NZ_AP029195.1, read as the reverse complement.
CACAGGTCCTGGCCTCAGCACTCGCGGGCGACGAGGACGCGGTGACCAACACCTTCGACTCGGTGGTGGATCGGCGCGGCATGAGCGCCGCGTACGACGTCGCGTGGCGCCTGGCCGGCGAGATGGTGGGCGACAACCTGGCGCGTGGCCCATGGCGGCTGGACTTCCCGGACATCGACGACGCCAACTACGACAAGCGCTGGGTGGCGCGGTTCGTGAGTGCGTACGTCAACGAGGACGCCCCGAGCGCCACGGCCCTGTTCACCGTGGCGCTGGTCGACGGCAAGCTGCCGGAGTGCCTGCTGACGCTGGCCGGCTCGGCCGTGGCCACCCTGAAGCGGCGCGGCGCGGCCTGACGGTGTGCTCGAACCGCGCTCAGCCGCGGGTCGAGAGCTCCGCGGTCAGCACGTTGGAGAGCACGGCGCCGTCGTTGCGGACCTGCCGCAGGTACCACCGCTGCAGCGGCGTGCGGGTCTGCGTGAACTGCCACCCGCCGCGGGGGCTGTCGATCTGGCCCAGACGCCCGATGGCCGCGTTGAGCTGGAACGAGTCGAGGTTCTTGGTCGCGTCCGTGATCGCCTTGTCCAGCACGGCGGCCGCGTCGAAGGACGACATCGCGAACGTCGAGGGCACCGAGCCGAACGCCTTCTGGTAGTCGGCGATGAACCGGCGGTTGGCCACGTTGTCCAGGTCCGGCGAGTAGTTGAGCGCGGTGTAGATGTCGCGCGCGGCGTCGCCCTGCTGCTTGAGCACGTAGCCCTCGGTCAGGCTGCCGGTGCCGAGGAGCTTGAAGTCGGCGGGGAAGTGCATGTTGCGGTACTGCTTCACGAACTCGATCGCCGCGGCGCCGTTGAACAGCGCGTACATGCCCTTCGCGCCGGACGTCTTGACGGCGTTCAGCATCGCGGTGAAGTCCTTGGTGCCGTAGGCGACCGTGCGCGCCTGCCCCGCGATCTGGCCGCCGACGCTCTTGTACGTCTCGACGAAGCTGGCCACGTCCTCGTCACTGCCGGCCGGGTCGGTCTGCCCGCAGATGGCGAGGCCGCCGTCGACGTTGCCCGCGGCCCACCGCGCGATCGCGGTGCCGGGCTCGTCCGACACGAAGGAGGTGCGCCAGATGTACTTCGGGCCGAGCGTCTGCAGCGCCTTCGGCGACGCGTTCGACCCGATGAGCGGGATCTTCGCGTTCTCGATGTCCTCGCGCATCGCGAGCATCGCGGCCGGGTTGGCCACGCCGGTGATCGCGAGGACCTTCTCGTCCTTGATGAGCTTGTTCGCGGCGGCCTTGCCACTGTCGGCCGTCTCGCCCTCGTCCGCCTTCACGAGCGTGACCTGACGGCCGCCGAGCTTGCCCTCGTGCTGCTGGAGATAGAGGCTGAAGCCGTTGTCGAGCTCGTTGCCGAAGTCCTTGAACACACCGGTCTGCGGGACGATCATGCCGATCTTGATCGGCGGTCCGCTCGGCACGGCGGTGCTGTCGGTCGAGTCGTCGGAGCTGCTGCAGGCGGACAGGAGCGGCGCGGCCATGCCCGCCGCACCCGCGGCCGCGAACAGCCGGAGCGCCTGGCGGCGGTTCAGGTGGGACACGTGCTTTTCCTCCCCGGGACCCCGCGCTACGCGGGCGTCGACTGGCCCGCGCTCCTCGCGAGCCACGAGCCTACAACCCACGGTGCGTTCTACCGCCATCGCGCCGGACAGTCAATCGCCGTCCGCCGCCCCGCCCCTGGTCAGGGCCGCTGCGTCGCCGCCGGCCGACTGCTTGCGTCGCCGCAAGTGGCCTCTTCGCGTCGTTGTCGGCGACCTTGGCCCTGGTCAGCGCCGGTCACTCGCCGTCGGTGGACTCGCCCCTGGTCAGTGTGCCGAAGGCGGCCAGAACCGCGGGCCAGGCCCCGGACCGGGGGTCGATGACGCCGAAGTGCTCCACGCCGGCCAGCTCGACGAGGGTGGCGTCGTCGCCGGCCCGGCGCGCGGACCGGCAGTAGTCGCGCGACAACTCCACGGGCACGATCTCGTCGAGCGTGCCGTGCACGACCACGGTGCGCACGCCCGAGGGCAGGTTGCGCATCGGATCCGCCGACCGGTACGCCTCCGGCACCGCGTCGGGCGCCCCGCCCAGCAGGTCGGCCACGGCCCCGGAGTCGAGATCGAGCTCGTACGCGCGGGTGAGGTCGGCCACCGGCGCCAGCGCCACGACCCCGCCGACGGCGTCGGGGGCGACGGAGGCGTACCACAGCGCGAGGTGCCCGCCCGCCGAATGACCCGCGAGGATCGGCCGGTCGACCGACACGGGCAGCAGGCCCCGGTGCGCGACCTCCTTCGCCAACTGGTCCGGCACCGCCACCGCCGCCGCGGCCACGTCGGAGAACGTGCCGGGCCAGCCCCCGCCGGGCTGGCCGGTGCGCCGGAACTCGATCGTCGCGACGGCATAGCCGCGGGCGGCGAGGTCGGCGGCGAGCGGCCCGGCGTGCGCGCGATCCCACTCGTGACGCCAGAAGCCACCGTGCACGAACAGGACGAGGGGCGCGTCGGGCACGGCGGGCAGGCGCACATCCGCGACATGATCCGGGTGCTCGCCGTAGCGCAGCGTGAAGTCCGGCGCCGGGGCGGGGCGGCTCAGCACGTCCCGGGGATCGCTCGTCACCGGGAGACGTTATCGCGTCACGAAGGGTGGCAACAGTGGCCGGATCGGCACCCCTTCTTGGTTGCCCCCGGAGGGCGTGGGTAAAACTTGGAGCCATGGCAGAAGAGGCGCAGGACGAGTCGCGAACCGTGCTCGTCGTCGGCCCGGACGGGCGGCCGCTGGGCACGATGTCCACCGGCGACGACGACAACGCGGAAGACCCGAGCAAGCTGATCGAGCAGCCGGCCAAGGTGATGCGCATCGGCAGCATGATCAAGCAGCTGCTCGAGGAGGTCCGCGCCGCCCCGCTGGACGAGGCCGGCCGCCAGCGGCTCAAGGAGATCCACCGCCGCTCGATCACCGAGCTCGAGGACGGCCTGGCCACCGAGCTGCGCGAGGAGCTGGAGCGGCTCTCCCTGCCCTTCGACGACGACGCGACCCCGAGCGAGGCCGAGCTGCGCATCGCCCAGGCCCAGCTCGTCGGCTGGCTGGAGGGGCTCTTCCACGGCATTCAGGCCGCGCTGGTCGCCCAGCAGATGGCCGCCCGGGTCCAGCTCGAGCAGATGCGGGGCCGCCCGGCCCTTCCCGGGGCACCGGGCGTCGCTCCCGGCCAGCCGGGCAGCCCTTCGCCGTCGGGGACCGGGCAGTATCTCTGACACGGCTCTTCGCGGGCCCGACCGGCAGCCGGTCGGGCCCGCTTTTTCGCTGCTCGGGTGGTGGGCGCGATATGTCGGGCGCTTCGCGCCCCGACATATCGGACTTATCGCCTGACGGGGTATGCGCGGCATAGGCCCGAATTCACGGCACGCGGAGCACTGATCGAGCAGATCCGGGAGCCGGCGTCGTGGCCGCTCGAAGGCCGTCGGAAGGCAGCTGGGGAGAGCGGCCGGCGGATTTGGTCGGGTGCCGGTGGGGCTTGAAGATGCGCATACACGGCGGTCGGAAGCCGCGAGCGCTGAGCCCGCCGCCGCGCTCCGTGCGAGAGGGCTCCTAGGGCGCGGTTCAGAAGCTGAAGACGCGCTCGAGGTATTCGGCGACGCCGTCGTCCTCGTTGCTGTGCTTCGTCACGTCCGAGGCCGCCGCCCGCACCATCGGGTGGCCGTTCGCCATCGCCACGCCGCGGCCGGCCCACGTCAGCATCGGCAGGTCGTTGGGCATGTCGCCGAACGCGATCACGTCCGCCGCCTCCACCGAGTGCGTCCGGGCCACCAGCGCGAGCGCCGAGGCCTTCGTCACCCCCGCGGCCGAGACCTCCACCATCCCGCTCGACGACGAGTTCGTCGCCTCCGCGAGGCCGGCCAGGCATGCGCCGACCCGGGCCGTGAACTCGTCGGGCGACTGCACCCCGGCGCGGACCAGCAGCTTCGCGGCCGGGCGGGTCAGCAGCTCCTCGGGAGTGCACGGCCCGACGGACTCGTGATCGGCCTCCCACGGGCCGACCGGGAAGCCGGGCTCGTGGCGCATCTGCCGGCCCCCGTCGCGCTCGACGGCGAAGACCACCCCGGGCACCTCGGCCCGCAGCCGCGCGCAGGCCTCGGCCAGGACGTCGGCCTCGAGCGGCTCGCTGTGCACGATGGTGTCGGTGGCCGGGTCGTAGGTCGCGGCGCCGTTGGCGCAGATGGCGAGGGCGGGGACGCTCAGCTGGGAGTACACGGGGAAGATCCAGCGGATCGGGCGCCCTGTCACGAGGACGATCGCGACGCCGGAGTCGTGCAGGCGCCGGAAGACCGCGACCGTGCGCGGGCTCACCGTGCGGTCGTGGCGAACCAGCGTTCCGTCGAGATCCGTCGCGACCAGTCTCACGAGTTCAACATAGCGTCACGACGGGGCGCGAGGCCGTCCACGGTGAGCGTCGTCTCGTCGGCAATCGCTCTCCGCCGGAACCGGCCTTCACCGCTCACAGCCACGCCAGGCGCTGGATGTCGGCCGTCTTGGCCGCGTCCGGGGTCGCGCGCCGCCGGAGTCCGTCTCGGCCCGTCTCACAGCTTCAACATGGCGTCGAGGTACTTCGCCACGCCGTCCTCGTCGTTGGTGAGCGTGGTCTCGTCGGCGATCGCGCGCAGCTGGGGGTGGGCGTTGCCGACGGCGACCCGGCCGAACCCGGCCCACCGGAACATCGGGATGTCGTTGGGCATGTCGCCGAAGACGAGCACGTCGCCGGGGTCGATGCCGAGCGCGGCGGCCACGATCATGAGCCCCGTGGCCTTGTCGACGCCGGGCGGGCAGATCTCGATGTACCCGAGGCCGGCCTGCGTCACCGTGGCCATGTCGGGCGGGATGAGCCGCTGCGCGGTGGCGAGCAGGTCGTCGACGTCGCACGCGGGGTGACGCGCGAAGCCCTTGATCACCGGGCCGGTCAGGCACTCGGCGCGCACCCGGGCCTCGACGGCGTCGTAGCGCCAGTTCGGGTCGGTGTCGCCCCACAGCGGAGCCTCGTGGTGGTCGCCGGCCTCGACGAGCACCGACAGCGTGCCGAGCTCCCGCTCGAGGCGGCCCAGCACGTCGGCGAGCACCTCGCCGTCGAGGCGCTCGTCGCGCAGGATGACCGGGTGCTCGGGGTCGCGCACGTCCAGCACCCGGCTGCCGCCGCCCATGACCAGGAAGTCCGCGGCCGGGATGTCGTGGCGCACGAGCTCGGTGAGCCGCGGGCCGCGGCCCGTCGCGCCGACCACGTGGATGCCGGCCGCTCTGGCTCGCTCGAGGACCTCGCGCGTGTATGGGCTGACCGTCTCGTCGCTGCGCACCAGGGTGCCGTCGAGGTCGGTCGCGATCAGCTTGGGAAGGCTCGAACCGCGCATTGTTGCTGCTCCTTCCGCTTGAGCGGGGCAGCAACCGTACCTCTCGGATCCCGACCGGTGACAGGCTGCGAATAAAACTCGACCGAACGTTTACTGGAACGTCGTCGGTACGGGGGTCACCGTGAGCTCTCCCCGACTGACACCGCGAGACCGAACGCTTACTGGAACGTCGTTGGCACGGGGGTCACCGTGAGCTCTCCCCGACCGACACCGCGAGACCGAACGCTTACTGGAACGTCGTCGGCACGGGCGTCACCGTGAGCTCCAGCGGCTCGCCGCTCTGAGGCTCGTCGGCACCGCGGCGGGACCCCAGCGACACCGGCCGCACCGCGAGCACGAGCGCCGCGGCGAGCAGGACGAGGGCGGCGAAGGCCAGCGGGTACCCGGGCCCGGTCTTCGTCTGCGGGTTGGCCACGAGCAGGAACGAGAAGTCGGAGCTGCCCATGTGGTCGATGACCGTCTTGAACCCGACCAGCACCAGCAGGTTCGCGGCGAGCAGACCGCCGGCGACCGCGGCCGCCACCCGGCGCACCCCGGCGCCGCGCACCGCCAGGACCACGGCCAGCGCGGTCAGGGCGCCGGCGAGCGTGAGGAGGTAGACGGTGACGTGGGCGGCGCTGAGGTACGTCAGCGGCACGTCGACCGACCGCTGCACCGTCGAGTCCGGCGCGAGCACGAACTCCTCGTCCGTCGTGCCCGACCGGGAGCCGAGCGTGAACGACCCCCAGGGCATGTACTGCGCCGAGATCGCCAGCCCGAACCCGACCGCGAGCAGCCCGAGCGCGAACACGTTCGGCCGGTGCCGCTCCCGTTCCTCGGCCGGTGCCGCGGCGGTCGCCCTCGGCGGGTCCGCGGGCACGGGCGCGAGGATCTCCGGCATGGAGCTGGGCTGCTCAGGCATGCCCCGCATCGTAAGGGCCGGAGGTGTCCGATGGCAGCCTCGACAGGGCGCCGGCCCGGCCGATGGCGATCAATCCGCAGGCCAGGCCCATGAGCGGCAGCGACACGAGCCCGAGCCAGCCGCCCGCCGCCACGGCCGTGTCCGTCACCCGGCCCGCCGCGGGCGCCTTGCCGTCGAAGGTGGTGATGAGGCCCACGACCACGAACGCGGTCACCAGCGACAGGATCGGGCCGGCCACCCCGGCGAGCTTGCGTCCCCGGTCGACGCCCATGGCAGCGGTGCCGACCAGCGCGAACAATGAACAGAGGAACAACACGTACCAAAGACCGTGCGGCAGGTTCAGGACCGTGACGCTCTCCACTCGCGACTCCGCACGCCGCCCGGAACCGGTCACGACCAGCTGCCGCATCCACGGCACGAAGATGGACGCGCCCCCGCCGACCAGGCCGAACAGCGCCATCACCCCGCCGATCCGCACCAGTTTGCGTCCCATCGACTTTACCCCCATCCGTCTGCCGGGCTCGTCCCACGAGGGACACGCGATGGGCTAGCGTCTGGTTCATGCCTACTCGCACTTCATCTGCTCGCTGGGAGGGGGACCTCCGGTCCGGCTCCGGCACGGTCTCCACCGGTTCGGGCACCTTCCAGGGCAACTACTCGTTCCCGTCCCGTTTCGAAGAGGGCAAGGGCACCAACCCCGAGGAGCTCGTGGCGGCCGCGCACGCCGCGTGCTACTCGATGGCGCTGTCCAACGGCCTCGCCAAGGCTGGTTTCACGCCGACGTCGGTCGAGACGTCCGCGGCGGTGCAGTTCGGTGCGGTCGAGGGCGGCTTCGCCATCACCCGGATCGACCTGACCACCCGCGGCGACGTGCCCGGCATCGACGCCGCCGAGTTCGAGAAGCAGGCCCAGGACGCCAAGGCCGGCTGCCCGATCTCCAAGGCCCTCGCGGCCGTCGAGATCACGCTCGACGCTCAGCTTGTCTGAGCCTTTGCGCAAACGTTCTTGAGAGGGTCCCCGTTTTCGGGGACCCTCTTCGCATGCCGGTGCAGATGAGCAAGGAGCGCTTCGAGGAACTCGTCGGGGAGGCCCTCGACGAGGTGCCCGAGGAGCTGCTCGATCTCATGGACAACGTGGTGATCCTGGTCGTCGACGACGCGCCCCCGGAGGATCCGGACCTGCTGGGGCTCTACGAGGGGCACGCGCTGACCGAGCGCGGATGGGACTACGCCGGCGTGCTGCCGGACCGGATCTCGATTTTCCGCAAACCGATCCTCGCCATCTGTGACGATGAGGACGACGTGGTGGACGAGGTCGCGATCACCGTGGTGCACGAGATCGCGCACCACTTCGGCATCTCCGACGAGCGGCTGCACGCGCTGGGCTGGGACTGATAGCCGACGGAACACCCGGCTTCGGATGGCCCCGGTTGCGTCAACCATCTACCGTCACTGTGCGGTTCAAAGTACGTCTGGGAGAGGACTACTCACGATGCGCAGTGCCCTGTTCGCCGCCGAAAACATGGAGAAGGAGTCGCAGCAGCCCGGTCTGCGGCTGCAGAACTCCAAGCTGCTCAAGGCCGAGCTCAACGGCGAGATCATGGCCCGCCAGGGGTCGATGGTCGCCTACCAGGGGCAGGTCCAATTCAAGGCGCTCGGCTCGGGCGGCATGGGCAAGTGGCTCAAGTCCAAGCTGACCGGCGAGGGTGTGCCGCTGATGTCGGTCTCGGGCCGCGGGGACGTCTTCTTCGCCGATCGGGCGGCGGACGTACACCTCATCGACCTCGACCAGGGCGACGCGATCTCGATCAACGGGGCGAACGTGCTCGCCTTCGAGAGCTCGCTGCAGTACGACATCAAGATGGTCCAGGGCATGGGCATGATGTCCTCGGCCGGCCTCTTCAACTGCGTCTTCTCCGGCCGCGGCCGGCTCGCGATCACGACCAAGGGCACGCCGGTCGTGCTCACCGTGGACCAGCCCACCTACGTCGACCCGCAGGCCGCGATCTGCTGGTCGGCGAGCCTGCAGACCGGCTACCACCGCGCCGACCAGATCGGGCTCGGCACCCTGATCGGCCGCTCCACCGGCGAGGCCTTCACGATGAGCTTCGCCGGCCAGGGTTTTGTGGTCGTGCAGCCGTCCGAGGAGCCCCCGCCCGGCGCGGGCCAGCGCCAGCAGCAGCAGGGCGGGGTCCTGGGCGGTCTGCTCGGCGACTGACACCAGCTCGATAACGGCCCCGAGACCAGCAGGTCGCGGGGCCGTTGTCGTTCGCTACGCTGCCCGTCGTGCGAGGTGACATCTTCAAGGCCGAGAACATGGCCCAAGCCCCTACCCAGGCAGGCATGAGTCTGCAGCACTCCAAGTGCGTCAAGTACGCCGTCAACGGCGAGGTCCTGGCCCGCCAGGGCGCGATGATCGCGTTCCGCGGCAACCTCGGCTTCGAGGTCAAGAGCCAGGGCGTCGGCAACTTCCTCAAGCGCGCGGTCACCGGCGAGGGCGTCTCCCTCATGGCGGTGCGCGGCCAGGGCGAGGTCTGGTTCGCCTCCGGGGCGGCCGACTGCTTCATCCTGGACATCGAGCCCAACGATGCCCTGTCGATCAACGGCCGCAACGTGCTGTGCTTCGACCCGTCGCTGCGCTACGACATCCAGATGGTCCGCGGCGCCGGGATGTTCGGCGGCGGCCTCTTCAACTGCGTCTTCACCGGCCAGGGCCGGCTCGCCATCGTCTCCGAGGGCGCGCCGCTCGTGATCCCGGTGACCCCGCAGGCGCCGGTCTGCGTCGACACCGACGCGGTCGTGGGCTGGTCGAGCAGCCTGCAGACCACTATCCAGAAGAACCAGAGCCTCAAGTCGATGCTGCGCGGCGGCTCCGGCGAGCTCTTCCAGCTGGCGCTGCAGGGCCAGGGCTTCGTGATCGTGCAGCCCAGCGAGGGCAAGCCGGCCCCGGCCCAGTCCAGCAGCGGCGGCGGCCTGCTGGGCAACGTCCTCGGCGGCTGACCCACCGCAAAGCGACAGCACCTCGCGCGGCGCCGCGTCCCTGAGGGACGCGGCGCCACCGCGCAAGAGGGGCTAGGAAGTCTCGCCGAGCCGGACCCGCGACAGCCAGGAGGCGGCGTCGGCGAAGTCGGCGTCGGACAGCCCCGCGGCCGGCCGGGGCGGCGGGTCGCTGTGCGGGGCCCGCGCATACGAGCCCAGGAAGCGCACGTCGGCGCAGATCCGCCGCAGCGCCTGCAACGCCTCCCCCATCTGCAGATCCGCGACGTGCCCGCCGCAGTCGAGGAAGAAGACGTACCGCCCCAGCCGCTCCCCCGTCGGGCGCGACTCGATCCGGGAGAGGTTGATGCCCCGGACCGACAGCTCGGTGAGCACCTGCAGCAGCGCCCCGACGCGGTCGTGGGCGATGTAGACCGCGAGCGTCGTGAGATCGTCCCCGGTCGGCGGGGGCGGCGGCCCGGGCCGGGACACGAGCGCGAAGCGCGTCATCGCGTCCGGGTTGTCGGCAATGTCCGTGGCCAGGATGTGCAGCCGGTAGCGCTCGGCCCCGATCTGCGCGCAGACGGCCGCGTCGAACTCGCCCTCGGCCGCGCCGATCGCCGCCGTCGCGTTGGACAGCACGTCGACCACGGTCGCGTTGGGCGTGTGCGCGCGCAGCCAGTCGCGGCACTGCGTCCCGGCCTGCGGGTGCGCCGCGACCGAGCGGATCTCGTCCAGCGGGCGGGCCTGCCGGGCCGCGAGCACGAACTGCACCGGCAGGACCACCTCGCGGGTGATCACCAGCGGCTCCCCGGCGGCCAGCTCGTCGAGCGTCACGCCGACCTGGCCGCCGATCGAGTTCTCCAGCGGCACGAGCGCCGCGTCGGCGTCGCCGCTGCGCAGCGCGTCGAGGCACTCGGGGACGCTGCGGGCGGGGCTCAGCACGCCGCGCTCGGCGGCCGGAATGGTCTTGAGCGCCTGCTCGGAGAAGGTGCCCTCCGGACCCAGGAACACGAACCGCGTCGGCGGCACACCAGGCATACGACCAGCCTAGTTAATGCCGGTCAGTCGCAGTCGACCGCATCGAGGAATGCGACGGGCGCCGCCGCGCGCACCTCGACCGTGCACGGATCGGTGCCGACGGTCACGACGGTGAGCGAGTCAGTTGCAGTCGACCGCATCGAGGAATGCGATGGGGGCCGTCGCGCGCACCTCGACCGTGCACGGATCGGTGCCGACGGTCACGACGGCGAGCGAGCTCGGGCTGCCCTTCGTGATCACCCGCAAGGGCTCGCTGTCGGTGACGCTCAGGATGGTGTACTGCCACACCCCCGCACACACCGGCTCCGTCTGCACCTTCACGCCGCCGCCGGAGGGCAGGTTCGGCCGCGCCTTGCGCACCGCCGCGAGGACCTGGGCCCCGCTCGGCCTGCCGTTGCAGTAGCTCACCTGCGTCTCCGGGAACCCGGTCGGGCTCGGGCTCGAGCTCGGCGACGTGAGGGGGTCGGCCGGCGCCGTGGTGGTCTCGGGGGTCGGCGGCAGCACCGGGACGAGCGGCTGCTGGCTGAGCAGGCTCGGCTTGACGGTGGGCGCGGCCGGGGGCTCCTCGTGCCGGCAACCGGCCAACAGGCATCCAAGGCCGACGATCGCCAGCAGGGCCGCCGGGGTTCGCATGCGCCCATCGTAGGAGGGCCCGTGCTGGGCCGGAAGGAGCGGGCCCGGTCAGATTCGATCTTCGCAAGGCATCAACGGCTCTGACTGGATGCTCAGGTGGTCACGCGGTGCCCGGCCGCGCCCAGTGCGGCCAGCGCCTCGTGCAGCCGCACGGCCGGGACCAGCAGATAGTCGGTGTCGAAGGTCGAGAAGGCGAAGATGTTCACCCGCGCGTCCGCCAGCGGCGAGATGATCGACGCGAGGATGCCCGTCAATGCCAGCTGCACCGGTCCGGCCACCCGGAGGCATCGCCACGGCGTCTCGACGGTCGCGCCCGGGGGCACCCGGTCGGCCGGGCAGAGGATCGACACCTCCTCCGGCGTCCACGTCACCGAGAGGACGGCATCGCCGGACATCGCGGCCTCGGCGAACCCGGCGGGCATGGCGGATCCGGCCGGCAGACGGCAGATCGCGTAGTCGCCCGGCAGGAGCGCAAGGTCCAGCATGACAAGAGATTACGGTCTGAACGCGCTCCGTGGCGGCGTCCGTGACGACAGTAACTCCGTATTGACGATCCCTCGCCGCAACCGGCAGTGAGCTCAGTTGATCAGCGAGAAGAAGGTGAGCGACCCGACCGTCTTGCCGCCCTCGGTCAGCGGCGTGGCGATGGCGTCGAAGGTGCACGGCCCGGTGGCGCACTCGATGCGGATCAGCCCGCGCGCGAGGCGGCCCGAGATCAGCGCCAGCACTATGGGCATGCGGGCGACCTCGGTCTGCTCCAGCGGTTGGCCGTCGGCGAAGTCGAGCAGTCGCAGCACTCCGTCCTCCGCGAGCAGGGGCCGGCTCACCGGAGACTCGGTGAGGCCGAGCATCTGCTCGAACGACGCGGACATCGCCACCACGACCTGCTCGGCGTCGATCACCAGGCAGGCCTCGGCGGCACCGTCCACGGTCGAGCCCCAGCGCTCCAGGCCGGGTTCCGCGGAGGGAAGATCGGAGATGGAGAATTCGACGTGCTGCGGCACAGCGCCTCCTCAGGCACCGGTCATGCGAATGCGAGCAGCCGGCAACCAAGCCCGATCGTGAATCTTCATCGCATCGCGTCCGGCCACCTCGAAGAGGCTACTCCGAGTGACCTCGCTTGTCAGTGCCCACCTGTTCACCGTCGCGGTACCACCGGTAGCCCTCGGCCACCGCGTCGTACCCCGGCTGGAACCAGGTCGCGGGGTGCACGGCCAGGTCGAACACCTTGTCGACGGTCTCCGTCGCGAGCCGCTGCCCGCGGGCGTTGAGCACGCGCGGAAGCTCGTGGTAGGCGGTGACCAGGCAGCCCTTGGGCACGCCGTAGAAGCTGATTTTTCCGCTACCGGCGAACGCGAGGACGGGCATCACGGGGATCGAGACCCCGGCACTGCGGGACAGCGCCTCCGTGGCGGCACGCGCCTCGCGGCGGGCCTCCTCGACGTAGCGCGGCCGCTTGCCGTCGATCTGGACCACGTCACCGGCGAACGCGACCCGGCTGCGGCCGTGGTCCTTGACCGTGACGGCGAAGACGCCGCCCGGCCCGACCGCCAGGAAGCCGGTGCGCTCGGCCCCGCCGAGCTCGCGGAGGTCCAGGACGTGCCACTCGTCGCCAAGGTGGCCGATGAGGGAGCCGATCCGGCGGTACTGACGGCTGTGCGCCGCCTCTTCCCGGCGCGTCTCGCGCTCTGCCCTCCGAGTTCGAACCCAGTCGATGGGGGTCGGCCGGCCCGCGTCAACGATGACGCGTTCTTCGAACCCTTCGGGCTGCGAATCTTGACCGCGGTACAGGACGTCGGTCATGTCGCACACCTCCGATGTCGCCGCTTCGGTTGCGTGTGTGTCCAAACACCGTACGTGAGGGTCCCCACAGTCGGCATCATCTAGTGGTCGGAATGACATGGAGTGACTGGGATGAATGCCGCATTCACGACCCTTCATGAATTTCACATAGCGACAACCAGACGATATCGGATCGACCGTTAGGGTGACCCCATGAGTGTCGACACGGAGGTCGGACGCCTGGTCACGGTGCTGTTGCACCGCCCGGGAGCGGAGCTGGCCCGGCTGACGCCGCGCAACAACGACTCGCTCCTCTTCGACGGCATTCCGTGGGTCGGCCGGGCGCAGGAGGAGCACGACATCTTCGCCTCCGCATTGCGCGCACGCGGCGTCGAGGTGCTCTACGTGGCGACGCTGCTCGCCGAGGCGCTCACGATCGAGGCGGCGAGGGCCGAGGTGAGCGCCGCGGTGCTGGCCGACTACCGGCTCGGCGACACGCTGCGCGAACACGTCGCGACCCACCTGTCCGGCCTTTCGCCCGCGGAGCTGGCCACCACGCTGGTGGCCGGGCTGAGCCGCGCCGAGCTGGGCCTGGGCAAGCGCGACGGCGGGCTGGTGCACGCGCTCATGGAGCCGGGCGAGTTCGTCATCGACCCGCTGCCCAACCTGCTGTTCACGCGGGACTCATCCGTGTGGATCGGCCCGCGGGTGGCGGTCACGAGCCTGGCGATGCACGCGCGGGGCCGCGAGACCACGCTCACGCACGCGATCTATCGGCACCATCCCCGGTTCGCCGGCACGGAACTGCTCTACGACCCGTCCCTGGAGCACCTGGAGGGCGGGGACGTGCTCCTGCTCGCCCCGGGCGTGCTGGCGGTCGGCGTCGGCGAGCGGACCCGCCCGGCCGGCGCCGAACGGCTCGCCCGGCGCTGCTTCGCCGCGGGGCTGGCCCACACCGTCCTGGTGGTGCCCATCGCCCAGGAGCGCGCCACGATGCACCTGGACACCGTGTGCACCATGGTCGACGTCGACGCCGTCGTGATGTACCCCAACGTCGCCACCAGCCTGCGGGCCTGGACGGTCACGGCCGAGTCGTGCACCGGCCCGGCCCCGTTCCTCACCGCCGCGGCCGCCGCGATGGGCATCGACACGCTGCGGGTGATCGACACCGGCCTCGACCCGGTGACGGCCGAGCGCGAGCAGTGGGACGACGGCAACAACACGCTCGCGATCGCTCCTCGGCTGTGCGTGGCCTACGAGCGCAACGTCGAGACCAACGCGCAGCTGGAGCGGCAAGGCATCGAGGTCATCCGCATCCCGGGCTCCGAGCTGGGCTCGGGGCGGGGCGGACCGCGCTGCATGTCCGCCCCGATCCACCGCGATCAGAGGCTGTAAGGCCTAACGGAGGGGCTGCTGGCGCCCGATCAGGCCCTGCTTGGCCCGGCGCTCGGCGGAGGTCAGCGGGTCGGTGACCGCGAGCGCCTCCTGATACCGCTTGGCGAACTGCGCCACCGGCGTCTCCCAGTGCTCGGCCGGGGTCTCCAGCGGCAGGTCCCACACCGGGGCGAGGAGCCCGTGCGCGCGGAACATGCCCGCGAACTTGGTGTCGTCGCCGAGCAGCAGCCCGCCGCCGGCCGACAGGCGCGACAGCGCGTCCAGGGCGCGGTCCTCGTCGTCGCCGAGCACCAGGCGCACGTGCGAGCGGTCGGTGACCTGGCACCAGTAGGTGGCCGGGGCGGCGGCCAGCTTCACGGTGGGGAAGATGCTCGCGTTGGCCCGCTCGAGCGAGGCGCGGACGTTGGGGTCGTCGGCGGCGTTGTCGTCGAGCCAGAACTCGAACCCGGTGTGCACCGTGATCTCGAGCGGGGCGTTCTCGATGACGTCCTGGAGGCGGTCGCCGAGGCCGGGCAGGGCGGGGATGTCGACGGACTGGCCGCTCGGGGTCTCCAGGCCGCACTGCAGCGCCACGGCGAGGTCGCGCGAGACGTCGCCGGACTGCACGTGCCGCTGCAGCCCGATGAACACGCGCCCGTCGGGCTTGGTCATGGCCGGCCACGCCATCGGCAGGACGGTCGCGAGGGTGACCTGGCGCTCGCCGTACTTCTCGGCGAACGCGGGCGACAGCTTCAACGGGGCCGAGGCGGCCGGCACCAGCTCTCGCAGGGCGACCCACTCGGGCTCGTCGGCCAGGCCCTGGAACGGACGGCCGACGTACACGTCGCGGATCTTCTCGCGCTTCTCGCCGCCGGCGCGGCCACGGGGGGTCTTCGCACGCTTGCTCACGGCGATCCAGCCTAGGCCTTCACGCACCGCGACGCGCAGACACACCCACTACACGCGCATCACTCACCCGCGCAGGTCCCACAAATCCGGCATATCGGACGGTCAGAGGGTCGCCCAGACGCATTGACCGAGGCCGTCGCGCTCGACGCCCCAGCCGGTGGACAGGGCGGCCACGATCGTCAGGCCGCGGCCGTCGATGGAGTCGGGGCCGGCCACGCGCAGCTGCGGGCCGGCGGGCGAGCCGCCGTCGGTCACGCGGATCTCCAGGGTGCCGTCGACCAGGAGGCGCCAGGCGACCCGGATGACGTCGCCGGGCAGCGGGGCCGCGTGCCGGACCGCGTTGCCGACCAACTCCGCGGCGATCGCGATGGCGTCGTCGAGCCGGTCGGCGGGGACGAGGGCGTCCAGCTCGTCGGCCAGGCGGTGCCGGGCGACGTGGGCGCCGCGGGCGTGGTGGGGCACCACGACGCACCAGGCGCGCGGTTCCGCGACGGTTGTGGACACGCTCTCAAGCCTCCCCGGGGCCGTCGGCGTCAGCTCGGGGCAGCCGCACCTCGGCGACGGTCCCTCCCCCTCGACGTGGTCGCAATGATACCCATCCATGTTGACGCTCGACGATCCGGCGAACCAGGTACAAGCCCAGGCCGACCCCGCCGCTCGTGCGCTGGTCGCCGGTCTCCAACTGCCAGAACCGGTCGAAGGCGCGCTCGACGTGCTCCGGCCTGATGCCGATACCCCGGTCGGACACACGAAACCAGACCGTTTGCGGGTCGGCACCCGCTGTCAGCTCGATCTGTACCCAATTCGGGGAGTACTTACCAGCATTTGTCACCAATTCCGCCAGTACAGTGGCGAGGCTCGCCCGGTCCCCCCTCGTCTTGGGCAGCACGGCGGGCACGTCCACGCTCAGGTGCCGCCGCTGGTCGGTGTTGAGCTCCTCGACCGCGGCGGCGAGCGATTCCACCAGGTCGAAGGGCAGCAGGGTGGTCGACTCGACGCCGGAGCCGTCGTCGCCGACCGCGTTGAGCAGCCGGTCCACGAGCCGGCTGAGCTCGCGGGCGCGCTGCCCGACGACCTGGATGGCCTCGCGGCGGGCGTCCTCGGGCAGGGACTCCCAGTGGTCGACGAGCGTGTCGGCGTACCCCCGGATCACCGTCACCGGCGTGCGCAGCTCGTGGCCGGTGAGCGCGATGAACAGGTCGCGGCCGTCGGGCGGCTGCTCCGGGCGAGCCCGGAACGACACCGAGAGGTCCTCGGAGCCGGGCACGCGAGCGGTGCGGATCTCGATCCAGACGCCCGAGGGCAGCTTGTGGGCGATCGTCGCGTCGCCGGCCGGCAGCGGGAACGGCCACGGCTCCCCGAGCACCGTCTCGGCGGGCCGGGAGGTCAGCAGGGCCGCGGGCGGGTTCCAGGAGCGCACCCGGTGCTCGGGGTCCAGCAGCGCGAACGGCTCGGCCGAGGGGGTGACCGCCGGGCCGTCGGTGTAGACGGGCAGGCCGCGGCCCAGGCCGTACTGCAGCGCGATGAACGACGCCAGGAACCCCAGCGCGGCCCGTTGGCGCTCGTCGGCGGCCCCGTCGGCATCGGTGTAGCTCACGAAGAGCACCCCGGCGCCGGTGCCGTTGGCGGTGACCTCGGAGGCCATGACGCGGTGCAGGCCCCGGCTGTCGAGCTGCTGGCCGCCCGCGGTGCCGATGAGGCTGCTCGGGAACTCCCGGACCCGCGTGCCGAACTGCAGCAGGGCGCGCACCGCGGGGTGAATGAGGTCGATGGGGCGCCCCAGCGCCCACTCGAGGTCGCCGGCGGCCGCGACCACGCGACCGCTGTCGGCCGCGTATTCGATGAACGCCGCCCCGGCCGCGTCGGTGACCTCGGCCGCCACCTCGACCGAGCGCTGCAGGCCCGGAAGGCCGCCGCCGCCGGAGTTCAGCGCCTCCGTCACCTCGGCCAGGCCGGTGAACGCGCGACCGCCGGGGACGAGGCCGCCGGACCCTTCCGCGGCAGCATCGACCATGGTGCGAGTCTGCCTCGCATCCGCCGGACGCGAAAGGTCGCGCTCTAAACTTGTCCGACTCAAGTCAGGCGGAATCCGTGGTCAAAGCCGAGGTCAGGGCCTATGTCCGGCCTCGCGCAGGCGCTCGATCACGTAGGCCGGGCGGTCGGAGATGATGCCGTCGACGCGAAGCTTCATCACCAGGTCGACCTCGTCCGGCTCGTTGACGGTCCAGACGTAGACCGGGTACCCGCGCCGGTGCAGCCGCTCGACGATCTCCGGCGAGGCGCGCAGGAGCTGCACCCCGGGGCCGCCGATCGAGCTGGCGGGCGGCAGCCATCCGATGCGGCTCGGCACCGACCAGACGTCGATGAGCATCACCGTGGGCAGCCCCGGTGCCCGCTGCCGGACGCGCTTGACGGCGTTGGCCGAGAACGACATCACGGTCACCTGCAGGGCGCGCTCGGGATCGGGGCGATCCAGGCCGTACCGCCGCAGCAGTCGCAACAGCGCCAGCTCGACCGCCCCGCCGTAGCGCACGGGGTGCTTGGTCTCGATGAGCAGGCGCACCGGGCGCCCCGCGTCGGTCGCGACACCGAGCAGCCGGTCGAGCGTGAGCAGCCTGCCCCGCCACTTGTCGTCGACCTGGGAGCGCTCGACGATCAGCTCGTCGGGCGACTCGGGCAGGTCGGCGCGCCAGGACGAGAAGTCGAAGCGGTCGAGCTCGGCGAGGGTCTGGGCGCTCACCCGGCCGCGCCCGTCGCTGGTGCGGTCGATGCGCGAGTCGTGCAGGCACACCAGGTGGCCGTCGCGGGTGAGCCGGACGTCGCACTCGAGCCCGTCGGCGCCCTCCTCGATGGCGAGGAGGTATGCGTCCAGCGTGTGCTCCGCGTGCCGGCGCGACGAGCCACGATGCGCGAAGACCAGCGGCCGCCAGGAATCCGGCGGCTCAGACGACGCGGGGAGCACCGCCGTCCTCGCTCACCATGGCGCGGCCCGCCGCGGCCCAGCTCTGCATGCCGCCGTCGAGATTGATCGAGCGGTCCAGCCCGTTCTGCTGCAGGAACGCGACCACCTGCGCGGAACGGCCGCCGACGCGGCAGACCACGACCACGTCGCGATCGGTGGGGAGGTCGCCGAGCCGCGCCGGGATCTCCATCATCGGCACGTGGACGGCGCCCGGTGCGTGGCCGGCCGCCCACTCGTCGTCCTCGCGCACGTCGAGGAGAAAGGCCTCGTCGGGAACATCCCCGGCCGCGACGGCCGGAATGGAGCTTCGCCTGAACACCAAAACAGGCTACATGTGGTTGACCCACGTGGGGTTTTCGACCGCCCAGGAGTCCAGCAGGTCGTCGCGCATGGCCGTGTAGAGCCCCTCGGACTCGGGCAGCGCCACCACGTAGGAGATGCCGCCGATGTCCTGCGGCTCGGACGGCACCTGCAGGCCCATCAGGTTGCCGGGCCTCACGTTGCGCAGCGCGAACATGAGGTCGGCCAGCGAGACGCCGTTGGTGTCGACGGTCAGCGCCTGACCGATCGCCCGGATGAACTTGTCCAGCGCGATCGGGTTGGTGGTGAGGTCCTTCTCCTGCGCCTTGTCGAGCATCGCCCGGATGAACTTCTGCTGGTTCTTCTGGCGGTCGTAGTCGCCGTTGGCGAGGCTCTTGCGCTGCCGCACGAGGTCCAGCGCCTGCCACGACTCGAGGTGGTGGCAGCCGGGCTCGTAGACGGCCGGGTGACCGCCGTTCGCGGGCGAGAGGTAGTTGCCTTTGTCGTCCCAGCCGAGGTGGATCGAGGTGACCTTCTGGTCGATGCACATGTCGACCCCGCCGAGCAGGTCGACCGCGGTCTTGAAGCCGTCGAAGTCGACGATCGCGGCGCCGTCGAACCGGATGCCGAGCACGTTGTGCAGGGTCTCGGCGAGCAGCTGCACGCCGCCCTCGCCCCCGCCGCCGTGCTGGAACGCGCCGTTGATCTTCTCGTGGGACGAGCCGCGGAAGCCCGTCGCCGCGAAGGCGGGGATCGGCACCCGCAGGTCGCGCGGGACCGACAGCAGGTAGGCCCGGTCCATGGTGGCCGGGATGTGCAGGATGATGATCGAGTCGGAGCGCTGGCCGTCCTCGGGGTCGAGGGCGCGCAGGTCCGAGCCGAGCAGCAGGAAGTTGAGCGGGCCGTCGATCGCGGCGTGGCGGGTCTCGTCGGGGTTGCCGGCGCGCGAGCTGTCGCCGAGCAGCGTCTTCTGGTTGATGCTCGCCGTGTAGCGCCGGTTGAGCACGTTCACCCCGACGACGGCGGTGGCCGAGAGCAGCACGACGACGAGTCCGAAGGCGATGAGCAGCCGGGCCCAGATGGGGTCGCGGCCGGGGAGCTTCACCCTGTTGGGTTTCCCGGCTCGCTTCGCCGCAATCGGGGATTCAGATGGCGCGGATTCGGCGGATTGCGCGCTTTTCGGGGTATTCTCACTCTCGGCGGTGACGGCGTCATCGGTGGACGTGCCGGCCTGTCCGTCGAGCTCCTGCTGCATGCGCTGCCCCCGAGCCAACCCGCCCGCGCGTCGGCGGGAATTCATTCGAGTCTACGTCCGCGGCCACAGGTCCGCTGACCGAGCCACCCGGGCGTGGTCCCCTGTGTGGCCATCGATGGGCGATTTCTACTCGTTCACTCGGCATTCGGGCAATGAGATCTAAACGACAGCCCGGGCATGCAACCCCACTCACGGGGAGACATGCCCGGGCTTGCCCGATTTACGCGCGCTACTTGGTCTTGGTCGACGGCGCCGTCGAGGGCTTCGGGCCGTTGGTCGCCATCCAGTCGGACATCTTGTCGGTGCGGACGGCCTCGTAGAGCGAGGTCGCCTTCTCCTTGTCCGGCACCACGACGTCCTCGCCGCCGATCTTCTTGCTGCCGTCGTTCGGGCTCACCATGAACGTGAGGTCGTCGCTGCGCAGGTTGCGGAACTGCAGCGCCATGTCGGCCAGCGAGAAGTCCTTGTCGACGGTCATCGCCTTGGTGACGGCCTTGAGGAACGAGTTGAGCTTCGACGGGCTGGTCACCGTGCCGGAACTGACGGCCTTGTCGAGGATGGCCTTCATCATCTCCTGCTGGTGACGCATGCGGGCGAAGTCGCCGTCGGGGAACTGGTAGCGCTGCCGCGCGTAGTCCAGGGCCTCGTCGCCGTTGAGGTGGTTCATGCCCTTCTTGAACTGCCGCTTCGGCGGGTGGATCGAGGTGATGTCCTTCTCGATGTTCATGTCGATGCCGCCGAGGGCGTCGATCACCTGCTTGAAGCCGCCGAAGTCGATGAGCAGCACGTGGTCCATGCGGACCTTGGTGTACTCCTCGATCGTCTGCACGGTCAGCGGGGTGCCGCCCCACGAGAACGACGCGTTGAGCTTGGCGTTCGTGTTGCCGTACTGCGTCGTCTTGCTCTTGGGGATGTGCACGTAGAGGTCGCGCGGCATCGAGATCAGGTAGGCCTTCTGGTGGTCGGCCGGGATGTGCATCATGATCATCGTGTCGGTGCGCCACTCACCCGCCTTGCCCTTGTTGTCGGGGTCGCGGGAGTCGCTGCCGAGCAGCAGGATGTTCAGCGCGCCGTCGGCCACCTTGGGCGGGCGGCCGTCGGTGATCTGCGAGAACGGGTCGTCGCGGTTCAGGCCGGCGTCGACGTTGCGGTAGTAGATGTAGCCGCCGAGGCCGGCCAGCAGGGCCAGCACGACGATGCCGGCGCCGGCGACGAGCGCGATGCGGCCCCAGCGCGGACGGATCTTCTTGCGGCCGGAGTACTGGCCGCCGTTGCCCGGGGTGCGACCCGGGCGGTTGGGCGGCGGCGGTGAACCCGGCCGGCCGTACACGCCTGGCGACGCGGGGCTGGTCGGGGCGTTGGCTGCGGAAACTCGGGCGCGGGCGCCCGACGTCGGAGCGAGCGCGCCGGGCACCGAGGCGCGACCCGAGGAATTTGGGCCGCGTGAGGCAGGCGTGGTGGGCATAACACCACGATACGAACCAGGCGCCCTCGCGCCACGTAACCGCGACGGGCGCGGCACGAACCGGGGAGTGTCAGCGGCTGCGGAAATACTCGACCGTGCGCGCGAGTCCCTCTTCGGGCCCGACGACCGGCTCGTATCCCAGCAGCTCACGCGCCTTGGTCAGGTCGGGCCGGCGCCGCTCGGGGTCGTCCGCCGTCCGGGCGACGAGCGCCACGCGGGAGGAGCTGTCGCAAATCCGCACGATCGTCTCGGCGAGCTCGAGCATGGTCATCTCGTGCGTGGTGCCGCAGTTGATCGGGCCGGTCTCGTGGGAGTCGAGCAGCGTCAGGATGCCGCGCACGAGGTCGGAGACGTAGGTGATCGAGCGCGTCTGCGTGCCGGTGCCGTGCACGGTGATCGCCTCGCCGCGCAGCGCCTGGGAGATGAAGGTCGGGATCGCGCGCCCGTCGTCGGGGCGCATGCGCTCGCCGTAGGTGTTGAAGATCCGCACGATGCCCACGTCGACCCCGCGGCCGCGGTGGTAGCCCATGACGGCCGCCTCCGAGAAGCGCTTGGCCTCGTCGTAGACGCTGCGGATGCCGATCGGGTTGACGTTGCCCCAGTAGGACTCCGGCTGCGGGTGGACCAGCGGGTCACCGTAGGCCTCGGACGTCGAGGCCATGATGAACCGGGCCCCGTCGGCCGCGGCCCGCTCCAGCAGCTGCAGGGTGGCCAGCGAGCCGACCCGCAGGATCTCCACCGGCAGCGACGCGAAGTCGGTCGGGCTGGCCGGGGAGGCGAAGTGCATGATCGCGTCGAAGCGCGCCGTGAGGGCGTCGACGGCCGGCAGCGGCTCGGTGACATCCGCCTCCACCAGGGTGAACTTGGGGTTCTCCTGCAGGTGCGCGACGTTGTCCTTACTCCCCGTGAGGAAGTTGTCGACAACGACGACCTCGGCCCCTCGGGCGACCAGGGCATCCGCGAGGTGGGACCCGACAAACCCGGCTCCACCGGTCAGAAGGACGCGGTGACCCTCGCCGTAACGCTGCGCAACGACCATGACCGACAGCCTAGCGTGTCCCGGCGCGGGGCCCGGGGGCTCGGCGGCGCCCCCGGACCCGGCACACTTCGGTGAACTTCGTCAGTGCGCGCCGGCGCCGGTCATCGACCGGGCCTCCAGCTCGCTGTACTTGTCCGGGTCCCGCTCCTTGCTGGTCATCGCGCCGATGGCGGCGAAGATGAACCCGATCGGGATCGAGATCAAGCCCGGGTTCTCCAGCGGGATCGGCGCCGCGGTGGTGCAGCTGAACAGCGCCGTGGCGTTGGACACCTCCTTGGAGGTCTGCGCCACCCCGCAGTCCTTGGCCTGGGACGCGGTGAGCGTCGCCGGGGTGCGGGCGTCGCTGACGCCGCCCCAGGAGATCGGGCTGAGCAGCACCACGCCGACGGCCGAGATGAGGCCGGCGTAGATGCCCCAGGTCGCGCCGCGGGTGTTGAACCGCTTCCAGAACAGCGAGAACAGGATCGCCGGCAGGTTCGCCGACGCGGCGATCGCGAACGCCAGCGCCACCAGGAAGGCGACGTTGAGGTTGCGGGCCACGATGCCGAGCACGATGGCCACGGCGCCGATGACGAACGCCGAGTACCGCGCGACGACGACTTCCTGCCGCTCGTCGGTCTGGCCCCGCTTGATCACGTTGGCGTAGAGGTCGTGCGCCAGCGACGAGGACGAGGCCAGGGTGAGCCCGGCGACCACGGCGAGGATGGTGGCGAAGGCGACGGCGGCGATGATCGCCAGGAGCAGCGATCCGCCGAAGTCGCCGCCGAGGTACCGCTTGCCCAGCTCCTGCGCCAGCTGCGGGGCCGCGGTGTTGCCGGCCGCGTCCTGCGCGACGATCGCCTGGCGGCCGACCAGCGCCGCGGCGCCGAAGCCCAGCGCCAGGGTCATCAGGTAGAACACGCCGATGAGGCCGATCGCCCAGACGACGCTCTTGCGGGCCGCCTTGGCGTTGGGGACGGTGTAGAACCGGATCAGGATGTGCGGCAGGCCCGCGGTGCCGAGCACCAGCGCGAGGCCGAGCGAGATCAGGTCCAGCTTGCTCACCAGCGTCGCCGTGGCGTTGCCGGCGAACTCGCGGCCGTAGCGCAGCCCGGGCTCGAGGAACGCGTCGGTCGGGCTGCGGCCCGACTTCGCCGCGGCCTCGCCGAGCAGGCTCGACAGGTTGAACTTGTAGTGCGCGAGGACGAGCAGGGTCAGCACGAGCGCGCCGATCATCAGCATGAACGCCTTGACGATCTGCACGTAGGTCGTGCCCTTCATGCCGCCGACCGTGACGTACACGATCATCAGCACGCCGATGAGCGCGATCGTGACGATCTTCGCGGTCTCGGCGCTCATGCCCATGAACGTGTCGCCGGCCTTGATGCCCAGCAGGAGCGCCACGAGCGCGCCGGCGCCGACCATCTGGGCGAGCAGGTAGAAGATCGACACGATGATCGTCGAGATGCTGCCCGCGGTGCGCACCGGCGCCTGCCGCATGCGGAACGCGAGCACGTCGGCCATCGTGTACCGGCCCGAGTTGCGCATCAGCTCGGCCACCAGCAGCAGCGCGACGAGCCACGCGACCAGGAAGCCGATGCTGTAGAGGAAGCCGTCGTAGCCGTTGAGCGCGATGATGCCGGCGATGCCGAGGAAGCTCGCCGCCGACATGTAGTCGCCGCCGATCGCCATGCCGTTCTGGAAGCCGCTGAACGAGCGCCCGCCGGCGTAGAAGTCGGCGGCGGTGCGGTTCTGCCGGCTCGCCCAGATGGTGATGCCGAGCGTGACGCCGACCAGGACGACGAACAGCGTCAGGGTCAGCGTGCGCTGGGTCGTCACCGACGTCGCGGCGAGATACACCTGATCAGGCATCGCCCTCTCCCTCCGTCGCCGCGGCGGCCGCGGTGCCGGCGGCCGGCGCACCCTCGATCTTGGCCCGCAGGTCGTCGGCCAGCGGGTCGATGCGACGCTCGGCGTAGCGCGCGTAGAGCCACGCGATCAGGAACGTCGACACGAACTGCAGGAGCCCGAAGATCAGGGCGACGTTGATGTGCCCGACGACCTTGGTGCTCATGAAGTCGCGGGCGTATGCGGACAGGAGCACGTAGAGCGCGTACCAGATGAGGAACGCGGCGGACACGGGAAAGACGAACTTGCGCAGCGTGCTGCGCAGGGCGTCGAACTCCGGCGTGCGGGCGACGGCGACGTAGCGGTTCTCGCCGATCTCCTCGGAAGCCGGGGTCTCGGTGCTCATGGTTGATCACCACCTGCCATTGGGGGTGTGGTGCGGGTAACCGCGCACGGTAGGAACCCGGCAGGCATCTATAAAGATCTTTACCCGGCATCGGTACCGCACGTGCGCCGAACGGCACCGCCCGTGCGCCCAGTGACACCCGTCACACCGGTAACCGGTGGTATCGAAACGTTCTCAGCGGCGGTAGCGGCCGCGCTCGTGCACCAGCGGCTCCCCGTCGGCGTCGAGCAGCTCGACGTGCTCGATCTCCGCCTCCACCAGCAGCGACCAGCCCTTGGGCGCGGCGCCGGCCAGGCGGCACCCCGCCCAGCTGCGCCCGCGCGGCACCGGCCCGAAGCCGGTGCGCTCCCACTCGCCGGTGGCGAAGAGCCCGCCCGGCGCCGGCATCAGGCCCGCGAAGCGGTCCGCGAGCTGCCGGTCGTCCGCGGCCAGCAGGCTCACCGCGAACCGCCCGCTCTCCTCGGCCGCCGCCCACAGGTCGCTCTCGTCGTCGACCAGCCCGAGCACCCGCCCCGGCTCGCCGTCCACGACGAGCAGCGACGAGACGGTCAGGCCGCGCTCGCCGTGGCGCTCGCTCGCGGCGGTCCACAGCGTGACGGCGGCCGGCAGCCGCCCGCGCAGCCGCCGGACGGGCGACTTGCGCTCGTCCGGCGTGGCGAACGGGTCGGAGGCGTGGATGCTCACGCCCCCATTGTCGCGAACTTCAGGCCCGCTTCGGGGTCACCGCGGCCAACACCTCGGGAGCGCGCCGCTGCAGCAGGTTGCCCGCGATCCGGGTGCCGACCCAGGCGATGGCGGAGCCCCACGCCAGCCCGATCGGCAGGACGACCCAGGTGAGCCCGTCGGGCAGCAGCGCGAACGCGACGGCCACCGGCGCGGTCAGGATCCAGGTGCTGAACATGCTCACGAACGACAGCAGGCCCTTGGCCCCGCCCCGGCCGCTGTTCATCGCGAACGGGTTGGTGGACTCGGGCATCGGGTAGGGCGCCAGGACGGACGTGATGCCGGCGGCCCCGACCGAGATGCCGAAGGCGCACAGCCCGACCCCGACGGCCGCCGGAAGCTCGGCGGCGTGCCCGCTCAGGATCGAGGCGGCCACGGTACCGACCAGCAGCAGCGGGAACGCCAGGACACCCACGGCGACGGCGCGGGCCGCGAGCTCGACCTGACCGGGGACCTCGGTGAGCATGTGCAGCGCGTAGGCCGTGCCGTCGTTGCCGAACTGGTTCACCAGCACCAGGCCGACGAACGCGCCCGCGAACATCAGCGAGAACACGAGCGCGTGCTCGCTCAGCCCGGGGGTGCCCGAGCGGCCGCCGTTGGCGCCGAAGGTGAACGCGAACGGGATGACCACCGACGCGGCCAGCAGCGAGATGAGGCTCGCCCGGCGGCGGGGGTCGCGCAGCCAGTAGCGCATCTCCCGCGACAGCAGCGCCGTGAACCGCCCCGCTGGCAGGAACCGCACGACCCGCGGGATGAACGCGCGCACCGGGGCCTCGCCGGTCGCGGCCCGCCGGTCGGCGCCCGGGCCCGCGGCGCTGCCGATCATCGCCGACTCGATCGTCTGCTGCCACCACCACAGCAGCAGCACGATCCCGGCCACCCCGATGAGCAGCCGGACCGGGACCAGCGCCCAGTTGCCGTCGATGGCGTCCACGTACGCCACGTAGGGCGCCGCCAGCGGGGTCCACGACAGCACCTCGCCGACCAGCGTCGCCTGCCGCGACTCGCCGCGCTGGACGAGCGCGAAGACGAGCTGGAACAGCGGGTTGCACGAGATGCCCAGGAGCGCGATCAGCAGCGCGGCCAGGTCGCGGACCCGGCGCGAGCGCAGCATCCGCGCGAACGCGCTCGTCACCGCCCGGCTCGCGGCCACGCACACGCCGATGCCGACGACCGCGCCGAGCACCGCGACGATCGCGGGCGCGAGGCCGCCGTCGAACGCGGCTCCGATGACCGAGCCGAGGGTGGCCAGCAGCGTGACGGTCGGCGGGATGCCGACGAACGCGGCGGCGAGCATGCCGCCGATCAGCGTGCGGCGCGGCACCGGCAGCAGCGCGAAGCGCGCCGGGTCGAGGGTCTCGTCGACGCCGAAGAACAGCAGCGGCACGAAGACCCAGGCGAGCACGACGGCGGCCCCGGCGAACGCGGCCACGGTCGGGCGCAGGTGTCCGGTCGCCAGGCTGCTGGCCGCGAACGCGGCGAAGCCGCCGAACGCGGCCCAGAGCCCGAACAGCGCGCCGAGGATGAACAGGATGAGCCGCGAGTGCCGGCCGAGCCGCTTGCGCGCCGAGTCGGCCGGGTGCGAGCGGCCGGGCCGCAGCGAGTTGCCCAGGATGCGCAGCTTGAGGCGCACGAAGTACGAGATCCGCGGTTGGCCCGTCGCGATCGGGTCGTGCGGGCGCAGCGTGGGCGCGTCGGGCGGTGCGGGCCGCGGCGCGGGCACGCCGACGGCGGCCGGGTGCGCGGTGCCCGGGTGCGCGGTGCCCGGGTGCGCGGTGCCCGGGTGCGCGGTGCCTGGGTGCGCGGTGCCTGGGTGCGCGGTGCCTGGGTGCGCGGTGCCTGGGTGCGCGGTGCCCGTGTCCGGCCACAGCGGCCCCGAGTCGGCGCCGGGGCGGGGCTGCGGGATCGGGGCGTCGGAGCCGCCGGTCACAGCCACGACAGCTCCGCGCCCGTGGAGACGCGGCCGCCCACGATGTCGACGAAGACGTCCTCGAGCTCGCGGCCGCCGCGCACCTCGTCCGTGGTACCGACGATCTTGATCTGCCCGTCGGCCAGGATCGCGATGTGCGTGCACAGCTTCTCGACCACGGCCATCACGTGGCTGGAGAAGACGACCGTCCCGCCGTTGCGCACGTAGCGGATCAGGATGTCCCGGATGAGCGCGCCGGAGACCGGGTCGACGGCCTCGAACGGCTCGTCGAGCACGAGCAGCCGCGGCGCGTGCAGCAGCGCGCAGGCCAGGCCGATCTTCTTCTTCATGCCCGCGGAGTAGTCGACGACCAGGGTGCGCCCGGCGTCGGCGAGGCCGAGCACGTCGAGCAGCTCCGCGGCCCGGGCGTTGACGACGTCCTGCGGCAGCCCGCGCAGCAGCCCGGTGTAGGCCAGCAGCTCGCTGCCGGAGAGCCGGTCGAACATGCGCGCCGAGTCCGGCAGCGCGCCCAGGCGCCGCTTGGCCTCGACCGGGTCCGACCACACGTCGTGGCCGAGCACGTAGGCGTGCCCGGCGTCGGGGCGCAGCAGCCCCACGGCCATGGACAGCGAGGTGGTCTTGCCGGCGCCGTTCGGGCCGAGCAGCCCGAAGAACGATCCCGTCGGCACGTCGAGGTCGACTCCGGCGACCGCGACCTTGTCATCGAAGCGTTTGGTGAGCCCCCGCAGCGCGAGAGCCGAATTCGGCCCGCCTGTCACATTCTGAACGTAGGTCACGCTGTCCACCCTCGCCACTACATACGCAGCGCATCGGGCGCGTGCAGGCGAAGCATGATCGCTCCGACGCCCGCGGGCAAACGGTGCCTTGTCAGCAGGGAGACCAGAATCATGACCAGAAAGGCTAAAGGCACCGACCATGCGGCCGGTTGGGTCGTGAGCACGCCGGCCCAGCCCTCCAGCGGGCCGCCCAGCACGGTGAGCAGCACCGCGGTCGCGGTCGCCCCGCCGCCGACGACGATCCCGGCGGCGGCGCCGATCGCAGTGAGCCCGCGCCACCAGATGCCGAGCACCAGCAGCGGGCAGAAGCTCGACGCGGCGACGGCGAAGGCGAGCCCGACGACCTGGGAGACGTCCAAGGTCGCGACGAACAGGGCGAGCAGGAGCGGTACGACGCCGGCGACCAGCGCGGAGCGGCGGAAGTCGCGGACCGAGCCGTGCCCGAGCACGTCCGTGGACAGCACCCCGGCGACGCTGGTGAGCAGGCCCGAGGAGGCCGAGAGGAACGCGGCGAACGCGCCGGCCGCCACGAGCGCGCTCAGCAGCCGGCCGGTGACGTCCCCGCCGAGCGCGGCCGAGGGCAGCAGGAGCACGACGGCGTCGGTGTTGCCGGTCATGAGCAGCTGCGGGGTGTAGATGCGGCCGAGCGCGCCGTACAGGGTCGGGGTCAGGTAGAACACGCCGACCAGGCCGAGCACGACGAGCGTGGTGCGGCGGGCGGCGGCGCCGTCGGGGTTGGTGTAGAAGCGCACGAGCACGTGGGGCAGGCCCATCGTGCCCAGGAACGTCGCCAGGATGAGCGAGTAGGTGCCGAACAGGTCCTGCGCGGACTCGCCCGGGCGCAGCCACTCGAGCGGGGAGTCCGCGGAGACGGCGGCCACCCGCGGTACCGCCGCCGCCTGGTCGAACACGAGAACCGTGCCCTCGGTGACGGCGTGCTCGCCAGGGGTGAGCACGAGGACGCCGTTGGTCAGCACGCCGTCGACGAGGCCGTGGCCGGTGACCGTCGTCGGCTCGGCCACCGTCAGCCGGGTGTCGTGGTCGATGCCGACGGTCGTCACGGCGGGGAAGCGGGGCCCGTCGGGCGCGGTCAGGGCGGGGCGGCCGTCGTGCTGCCACTGCATGATCAGGAACACGAAGGGCACGGCGAGGGCGGTGAGCTTCAGCCAGTACTGAAACGCCTGCACGAAGGTGATGGAGCGCATCCCGCCGAGGGCCACGTTGAGCGTCACCACGACCCCGACCAGCAGCGCACCGAGGGCGTAGGGCGCGCCGGTCACCGTCTGCAGGGTGAGCCCGGCGCCCTGCAACTGCGGCACCAGGTAGAGCCAGCCGATGAACATCACGAACGCGGTCGCGAGCTTGCGCAGCCGCTTCGAGCGCAGCCGCACCTCACAGAAGTCCGGCAGCGTGAACGCGCCGGAGCGGCGCAGCGGGGCGGCGACGAAGAGCAGCAGCGCGAGGTAGCCGGCCGCGAAGCCCACGGGATACCACAGCAGGTCGACGCCGTGCTTGAGCACCAGACCCGCTACGCCCAGGAAGCTCGCGGCGGAGAGGTACTCGCCGCTGATCGCGGCCGCGTTCCAGGTCGGGCTGACCATGCGGGAGGCGACCAGGAAGTCGGACGTGGTGCGGGCGAAGCGCAGGCCGTAGAGGCCGATGGCGACGGTCGCGAGCGTGACGAGGACGACCGCCGTCACCGCGTAGGAGCTCACTTCTGGCCGCGGTCTTCGACCAGGGCCACGAACTCCTGCTCATTGCGCTCGGCCAGGTGCACGTAGACGGCGCCGACCAGGTAGAGGAACGGATACGCCAGCACGCCGAGCAGCAGCCACGGCAGCGACACCCCGAAGAGCCGCGCGTGCGCGACCGCCGGCACGACCGCGAAGAGCAGCGGCAGCCCGCCGAGCCCGATCGCGACCACGGCCGCGAGCCGCACGGCCACGGACAGCTGGGCGCGCACCAGCCCGCGGGCGAGCGCGGCGCCGACCGGGCTCTGCTCCTCCAGCTCCGCGCGGGCCCGCGCAGGGTGGATCGGGGCCCGGGAGACGTCACCGAGCACCACCCGGACACGCGGAGTCGACGGCTCCATGGACCGCAGTCTCGCAACGCACGCGAAACAAAAGCAAGGGCCGACATCCCCCGTTTGAATGTCGGCCCGTGCCCCTTTTCTGATGTTTCCTTCAGTACCGCCGGTAGCAGGGGTAGTCCCCCGGCCCGATCGGCTCCGGAACGATCTGACGCGCGCGGGCCCGGCCGAGGTTCCATCCCCGCCAGTCGTCCGCGTCGTCGGCGAGGTCGCCGGAGATCCCGGACAGCGCGCACTCGCGCTGGCCGGCGGGCAGCCGGTCGAGCTCGGGCGTCGCGTCGGCGGAGAGCGTGCTGAGGTACCAGATGTCGGCGTTGCTGCGATTCGCCCGCTCGACGTTGTGCGCGGCGATGAGCCGATCCGGGTTGAGCACCGCGAGCCCGAGCAGCACGACCACCCACACCGCGACCCCGGCGCGGCCGAGCCACCTCGCCGACGGGGTGAGGCCGGCGACCATCACGAGCACGAACAGCGCGCCCAGCCACAGCTCGACGGCGCTGACGAAGACGCGCAGCCGCGTGAACCCGTACGCCTCCTCGTACACGTTCATCCGCCACAGCGCCGAGCCGACCACGACCAGCGAGCACAGCGCGAGCAGGCCGAGCAGCAGCCGGAGGAGCCCGCGGTCGCCCGGCGGCACCTTGCGGACGGTCACACCCATGACGCACAGGGTGAGCAGGGTGATGACGAGGAGCTGCCAGAAGCCCTTGCGGGCGTATTCGGCGAACGTCAGCCCGACGGTCCGCATCACGTACGCGCGGTCGCCGAACAGCACCGTGAGCTGGACGGCCACGAAGACCGCGAAGAGCGCCAGCAGGGCCCCGACCGGCACCAGCCACTCGACCCGGCGCACGGGCCGGGCGTTCGCGTCCCGATCGCCGATCGCGGACGGGTTCGCCACGAGGAACGCCCCGCCCAGCGAGAGGCCGGCGGCCGCGGTCGCGACGAGCGCCCACCGCACGATGGTGCCGGCGTCGATGGACGGGATGACCGCGTCGACGACCTTGGCGAAGCCGGGATCGGCGCTGGCGAAGAGGGCGCCGAACACGATGACGAGCGCCACGCCGATGCCGATCGACAGGAGCAGCCGCAGCCCGTTGTTCCCGGCCCGCACCGCTTGGGGCTCGGCGGGCTTGGCGGGTTCGGCAGGTTTGGCAGCAGGGGCGGCCGGGGCGGCGTTGGCGCGCGGGCCGGGGCGGGTCACGCCCGCGGCCGACCATGGCAGCGCCCGGAACGCGGCGAAGATCAGCGTGAACGGTGCGGCCAGGACGGCCGGGATGCGGCGGTGCCGGCCGACCGCGAGCGCCATGCAGCCGAAGGCGGTCAGCGCGCTCAGGGTGAACAGCCAGCCCGCGGCCCGGAAGAGGCCGACGCCGAGCAGGGCCAGCGCGGCCGCGCACCACAGCACCGCCTCGATGCGGGCCCCGAGCCGGGCCGGCGCGCGGGTCACCAGGATCAGGGCCAGGGGGAGCAACACGCCGAGGCCCGCGATCGGCCAGCCGATGCCGGGGCGGTCCGGCGGGAGGGCGGCCGCGGCGATCACGGCGGCGGTGAGCGCGCCGTAGAGGACCGGGGTGCCGGCGGCGGGGGTGCGCGTCGGCCACGCGCGCTGCCACAGGGTGGGCGCCGGCGGGCCGAGGCGAACCGGGCTGATCAGGGCGGGATTCGGCAGCAGCGGCGTGATCGGGCGCGGAGGCGGGGGCGCCAGGGCGACCTGACCCGGCGGTCGACTCAGTGGTTGACTCGCCGGTTGACTCGGCACCGCAAACGCCCCGGGCTCGGCCCGGCCGGGTGTTCGAGGCCCGTCGGGAGTGCTTGGCGGGTCGGCCGGCTTCGGAGGCTGCTCAGGGGTTTTGGACATAGTCGGCTCCTGAAACGCGCAAAAGGCGTAAATCGCTGGCAAGCGGACGCGCGGCGTTGCGCGGCCGGGGCTGGTGCCCGGTCACGAGAAAGGGAAAGCGGAGCGTCAGGCGGGTAGGGTCACGCGGATTCGGCAGCCCGGCAGGTTGTCCGGCTGCTCGACGACCGCGATGGTGCCGTCGTGCAGCTGGGTCAGCCACTGGGCGATGGCCAGGCCGAGGCCCGTGCCGCCGCCCGAGGGACGGGCGCCGCGGGTGAAGCGCTCGAAGACGCGTTCGCGCTCGGCGGTCGGGATGCCGGGGCCCTCGTCGGCGACCTCGATCATGACGCGGCCGGGCTCGCGGCGGCCCACGATGGTCACCGTGCCGCCGTCCGGGCTGTGGCGCGCGGCGTTGTCGACGAGGTTGGTCAGGACGTGGTGCAGGCGCGCGCGGTCGGCTTTGACCAGCGCGTTCTCCGGGAAGGAGCAGGAGAGGTATTCGACCTTGTGCCCGGCCGCCACGGCCTTCACCTCGGCCTCGGCGACGACCTCGTGCAGCAGGTCCTCGATGTGGAACAGCTCGCGGTCCAGCGGCACCACCCCGGCGTCCAGCCGCGAGATGTCCAGCAGCTCGGTCACCAGCCGCCCCAGCCGCTCGGTCTGGGCCAGCGCGGTGCGCAGCGTGGCCGGGTCCGGCTCGGCGACGCCGTCGACGATGTTCTCGAGCATCGCCTGGAGCGCGGAGATCGGGGTGCGCAGCTCGTGCGAGACGTTGGCGATCAGCTCGCGGCGCTGCTGGTCGGCCGCGGCGAGCTCGCCCACCATCTGGTTGAAGGCGACCGCGAGCTGGCCGACCTCGTCCTTCGACGTGGCGCGGACGCGGGTCGAGTAGTCCCCGCGGGCCATGGCGCGGGCGGCGGCGGTCATCTCGCGCAGCGGGCGCGTCACCCCGTGGGCGAGCACCTGGGAGGTGAGCAGGCCGGCGGTGAGCGCGATGTACGTCGTGTTCGGCGGAATCCACCCGATCCCGATCCAGAAGACCCCGAGCCCGGCGCAGGCCGAGGCGAGCAGCAGCACCGCGAGCTTGAGCTTGATCGACCGCAACGGGTCGAGCGGCCGCGGGAGGAGGTCGACGATCGTCTTCAGCTTCATGCGGACTCCAGTGCGTAACCCACACCGTGGACCGTGCGTATGAGGTCGGCGCCGAGCTTGCGGCGCAGCGCCTTGATGTGGCTGTCGACGGTGCGGGTGCCGGAGGCGTCGGCCCAGCCCCACACCTCGGCGAGCAGCCGCTCGCGGGGCAGCACCGTGCGCGGCCGGGCGGCGAGGTTGACGAGCAGGTCGAACTCGGTCGGCGTCAGGTGCGCCTCGACGCCGGCCCGGGTGACGCGCCGCTGCGCCCGGTTGATCTCGAGGTCGCCGAGGACGATCGGGGTCTGGTTCGGGTCGGGCTGCACCTGGGCGAGGCGCTCGAGGCGGCGCAGCAGCACGTGCACCCGCGCGGCCAGCTCCCGCATCGAGAAGGGCTTGGTCAGGTAGTCGTCGGCCCCGACGGCCAGCCCGACGAGCAGGTCGTTCTCGTCGTCGCGGGCGGTCAGCATCAGCACCGCCACCGGCCGCTCGGCCTGGATTCGGCGGCACACCTCGAGGCCGTCGAAGCCGGGCAGCATCACGTCGAGCACCACGAGGTCGGGGCGCATGAGCCGGGCGGCGGCGACCGCGGCGGGCCCGTCGTGGGCCGTGTCGACGGAGAAGCCCTCGGCCCGCAGGCGCACCGCGATCGACTCGGCGATCATCCGCTCGTCGTCCACCACGAGCACGCGCCTGCGCTCCCCAGCTGTCATAAAGAGGAGCGTAGGGCCCGCACGTGCAGGCACTCAGTCGGCAATGTGCAGGAATTGTGGAGAACCTCAGCCCCAGGACTTCGCCGCTCGCACCAGGCGATCCTTCAGCTCCCGTGTGTGACGCCGGGAAACGGGCAGTTCGTGCTCGTCGATCAGCACGACATAGCCGGTGTTGGTCATGCGCAGCTCGGTGATGAGCTTGAGCTGCACGAGGTACGACCGATGAATCCGAACGAACCCGGCATCCGCCCATCGCTCGGCCAGCGTGGCCAGCGAGACGCGCACGAGGTGCGAGGCGTCCGCCGTGTGCAGGCGTGCGTAGTCGCCCTGCGCCTCGACCCACCGCACCGACGAGCGCGGCAGCATCCGGGTCGTGCCCGCGAGCTCCACCGGGATCGTCGGGTCGTCCTGCCGGTCCCGGCGCGCGGCCACGGCCGGATGGGCGGGGACGAGCCGGGTGGCGAGCACCCGGCGGATGGACTCGGCGAGGCGGTCCGCGCGCACGGGCTTGCGCACGTAGTCGGCCACGCCGAGGTCGAACGCCTCGGCGGCGCGGTCGTCGTACGCAGTCACGAACACGACCGCCGGCGGCTTCGCGAACCGGCCCAGGACGCGGGCGAGCTCCATGCCGTCCAGCCCGGGCATGCGGATGTCGAGGAACACCGCGTCGACGTCGGCGTCGCGCAGCACGCGCAGCGCCTCGGTCGCGTCCCCGGCGCAGTGCAGGCGCCCGACGCGGGGGTCGGCGCGCAGCAGGTAGGCGAGCTCGTCGAGGGCGGGCACCTCGTCGTCGACGGCCAGTACGCGCAGAAAGCCGTGCTCAGTCATAGTGCTCAATGACGGAGGCTTTGCCTCCGGTCCGAATTCGTTCAACCTCAATGCGATGTCACCCCAGGGTGGAATTTGGGCACGCGCATGCTGACCTTGGTACCGGCGTCGGGCGCGGTCTCGACCACGACGCCGAAGCCGTCACCGAAGACCGAACGTAGCCGATCGTCGACGTTGCGCAACCCCACGTGCTGCCCGGCGTCGGTGGCATCGTCGGCGTTGAGCAGCGCGGCCGGGTCCATGCCGACGCCGTCGTCCTCGACGGTGATGTGGCACTCGGCCCCGGCGTCGCGGGCGACGATGCTGACGGTGCCCATGCCGGGCTTGCGCGAGAGCCCGTGCCGCACGGCGTTCTCGACCAGCGGCTGCAGGCAGAGAAAGGGCAGGGTCACCGGCAGCACCTCGGGCGCGATCTGCAGCCGCACCTGGAGCCGCTCGCCGAAGCGGGCGCGTTCGATGGTGAGGTAACGATCGATCGAACGAAGCTCCTCGGCCAGCGTCGTGAACTCCCCGTGGGCGCGGAAGCTGTACCGCGTGAACTCCGCGAACTCCAGAATGAGCTCCCGGGCCAGCTCGGGGTTGGTGCGCACGAAGCTCGCGATGGCGGTCAGCGCGTTGTAGATGAAGTGCGGGCTGATCTGCGCCCGCAGCGCCCGCACCTCGGCCCGGGCCAGCCGCGCCCGCGAGGTGTCGAGCTCGGCCAGGGCGAGCTGGGTGCCGACCCACCGGGCGGTCTCGGCGGTCGCCTGCACCAGCCCCGGCGCCGGCGGCCCGTCCGAGAGCGCGACGAGCGCGCCCGCGCGCTGGGCCAGGGGCACCACCACGGCGCCCCGGATCGGGCAGTCGACCAGGTCGCAGGGCAGCTCCCGGGCGCCGAGCACGGTCGGGCGGCCGGCCGCGACGGCCTTGACCGCCGCGGCGGCGGCGTGGTCGCGGTGGTGCTCGCCGACGCCGTCGAACGCGAGGACGCTCCGGGAGTCGGTGAGCGCGATGCCCGCGGCTCCCGTGAGCGTGCGCAGGTGCCGGATGGCCTTGCCGGCCGCGGCCTCGGTGAGCCCGTTGCGCAGCGGCTCGGCGGCGAGCTCGGCGATGTGCAGCACGTCGTACGTCGCGCGCTGGGCCGCGGTCGCGATGGCCCGTCGGCCCCGGTGCCGGATCACCGCGTAGACGGCCCCGCCGAGCGCGCACACGAGCACGACGACGATGAGTCCGGCGGCGAGGTTGGCACCCACGCGGACATCGTGGTCCACCGGGCCGCTCGAGCGGAAGAGCGCCCAAGAACCGGGCGAATACCCGAACGGGGTATGAGTCTAAAAAGTCCGATCACGCAGTATCGGACTTTTCGATCACCGCCCCCGAGAAAGCGCAACGGGAGAGGCGGTCGCTCAGTAGGCGCCCTTGCGGAAGACCACGACCCAGATGGTCCGCCACATCGTGTGGACGTCCATCATCAGCGACCAGTTGTCGACGTAGTACAGGTCCAGCCGCACGGCGTCGTCCCAGCTCAGGTCGCTGCGCCCGGAGACCTGCCACAGGCCCGTGATGCCCGGGCGCACCAGCAGCCGCCGGCGCACGTCGCCGAGGAAGTCGCCGTCCTCGGCGGGCAGCGGCCGCGGCCCGACCAGCGACATCTCGCCCATCAGCACGTTGATCAGCTGCGGCAGCTCGTCGACCGAGGACGCGCGCAGCCAGCGGCCGACCCGGAACACGCGCGGGTCGTTCTTCATCTTGAAGAGCAGCCCGTCGCTCTCGTTCTCGTCCTTGAGCGTCGCGAGGCGGTCCTCGGCGTCGACGTACATCGTGCGCAGCTTCCAGACCCGGAACGTCTTGCCCTCGCGGCCGATGCGCGGCTGGCGGAAGAAGATCGGCCCGGGGTCCGACAGCTTGATGGCCAGCGCGATGAACGGGAAGAACGGCAGGACGAGCAGCAGGCCGAGCAGCGCGAGGATGCGGTCGATGATGTTCTTGAACAGCCAGCCGACGCCGGAGAGCTTGGGCTCCTCGACGTAGAGCAGCGGGATGCCCTCGATCGGGCGGATGTGCACGCGCGGGCCGGCGATGTCGGTCAGCTGGGGCGCGACGGCGAGGTCGATGCCGGTGCCCTCGAGCTGCCAGGCGAGCCGGCGCAGCTCCACGGGCTCGGAGCTGGCCGAGCCGCAGACCGCGATCGTGTCGGCGTTGAGCTCGCGGACGAGGGAGAGGATGTCGCGGCCGGCGTGCACGGGCACCGGAGTGACGGTGCTCGGGCGCGGCGCGTAGCCCTCGGTGAGGTGGATACCGACCGGCACCAGCCCGGAGGCGGGGTCTCGCGCGATCGCCGCGTGCACCTCCAGCGCCTCCTGTAGCGTGCCGATGAGCAGCATGCGATGGGTCGCGAGGTGGAACTTCGTGCGAGCGAAAGCCAGGCCACGGCGTGCTATGTAGCGGAACACGAGCACGAAGATCAGGCCGAGGACCAGTGCGGCGCCGACCGAGAACCGGGACAGCTGGATCTTGAAGGCGAACGCGGCGAAGGCGACGATCGCCACGACGGTCCAGGACGCGCGCACGACCCGCTTGAACTCGTCCGTGCCGGTGCCGAGGTAGCGGCGGTCATACGCGCCGTGGCCCCACAGGACGCCCAGCCACACGGCGGGCAGCAGCACGTAGACGATGAGGCCGAACAGGCCCGGATCGTCCTCGAAGCCGACGTTGGCGTTGGCGAGGGTCGCCTGGGCGATCAGGGAGGACAGCGCCACCGCGCCGACGTCGAGCAGAACCAGGATGGCCGCGTAGGGCCGGTGCCACCGCGCCGCCCGTTTGGTCCGCTGCCAGCCCGATCGCGGCACACCGTTCGGACCTACAGGAACCGCCGCATGGTCGGGAAGAATCTCGAAGCTGTCGAGTTCACCCAAGGTCGATCTCCGGCTCGGCGGGGTGGCCGGACGTTGGAGACTAGCGGTCACCTCAGTGCGTCCTCTCGCGCCGCGACCCAGGGGGCGCGGCACAGCTCTGCTCGGCCGGTTTCGACAAAGTCCGTGGTCGCTGCTGGTTCACGGACACCGGAAAGCACGTCCAAAGTGTCCCACGGCAGCCGGAGCAACCGATGACGACCGGCCGACACTAGTTGCTGAACGTATTCGCTGTCGAGAGCACTGGCGTAGGCCGGACAGAACTCCGCGTGACAATCACCCCGAGTAGCGCAGCACCCACCAAAGCACACAGAAGCGGCACGAGACTGCCGAGCGGAGGGGTCCAGACGCCCCCGAACGGGTTGAGGCCCGCGGAGATCCCGCGCTCGAAGCGGGTCATCACGCGAGCCAGGGCATAGAGCTGCATCGGTACCGTGAGCGCGGCGGCGACGAGCACCACGCGTTCCCGCCAGGGCGAGGCCGACAACCACGCTGAGTAACCAATCGCCGCCGGAGCGAGGAGGACCGCGCCGACGCCGAGGGGCATCACGTAGCGGCCGTGGGCGAAGTGGCCGACCTTCGGCGCGAAGTACAGCTCCAGCGCCACCAGCAGCGCCGCGCTGCCGAGGAAGGCGGTCCCGATGCCGAGCCGCAGCCGCCGGTCGCCCAGCACGAGGGCGGGCAGGACCACGGCGGCGCACAGGAGGTACCACAGCCCGATGACGGCGATCGAGATCGTCGTCTCGCCGTAGTTGAACTGGCCCACGATCTGGCGGGCCCAGAACTCGGCGCGGTCGTGCGCGATGTCGGACAGGATCGCGCCCGTGCTCGTCGGCGGCACCGGCCGGCCCGGCACGAGGTCGCTGCCGCGGGACGCCACGGCCGCCCAGAACACGGCGAACGCGGCGCCGAGCGCGGCCGGGACGGCGAAGGCCCGCCGCAGCAGCACCCGCGGATGCTGCCGGGACACGAGCAGCGCCAGGGCGATGGCGGCCAGCGCGAAGAACGGCCCCAGGTCCCGGACGGTGAACAGCAGTACGGCCCCGGCCCCGGCGAGCGCGAACCGGCGGTGCAGCAGCGCCACGAAGAGCAGCACGGCCGCGGCGATCTCCAGCCCGTTGGGGTTGATGGAGCCGGCCAGGTTCGCGAGCATCGGGGTCGTCACGAGCACGACGGCGAGCCGCTCCAGCCGGCCCGGCGCGATCGCCAGCGCCGCGGCGAGCAGGGCGGCCGCGAGCGCGGCGGACAGCAGCCGGGCCCAGATCAGGCCGGTGCCGTCGGGGCTGATCCGCAGCGGGAGGCCGACGAGGGCGTAGTAGACGGGGCTGTACCGCGCGGCCGCGCTCGGCACCAGGGTGTCGGCCCGGTCGCCGGTGGCCACCAGGCAGCTCGCCGGGTGGTAGTCGGGCTTGTCGATCCAGGTGCAGTCGGCGTTGTCCGGCAGCAGGCTGCGCGGGCCGGTGAACGCGCTGGTGTCGATGCCGCTCGCGTCCGTGGCCCGCTCGTGCGGCAGCCACTGGCCCGTCCACACCGCGTAGGCGCGGACGAGATGCTGCTTCTCGTCGTAGGTCCCGTTCACCGGCAGGGCGAGGGCCCAGGCCGCACCGAGGAGGAAGAACGCGGCGAAAGCCACGAGGAAGGCACGACGCACGCCGGTCAGCGTACGAGCTTCGACAGGCGACGGTCCGCCAAGGGCTTCCCGTTGGTCTGGCAGGTGGGGCAATACTGCAGCGAGGTGTCCGCGAACGAGACCTCCCGGACCGTGTCGCCGCAGACCGGGCACGGCAGCCCGGTGCGCGCGTGCACGGCCAGCCCGGAGCGCTTC
Source organism: Dactylosporangium thailandense (assembly GCF_059739745.1). Classification (NCBI taxonomy): domain Bacteria; kingdom Bacillati; phylum Actinomycetota; class Actinomycetes; order Micromonosporales; family Micromonosporaceae; genus Dactylosporangium; species Dactylosporangium thailandense. Next base: position 10,000,715 of record NZ_AP029195.1, on the reverse strand, counting down.
TCGGACTTGAGCGTGGCCGCCTTCTGTCCGACCGAGCGCGCGACGGCGTCGGTGAGCACGGTGCGCATCGCCGCGTGCAGCCGGGCCATCGCCTCATCCGTGATCTTGTTGGTGAGCGCGAACGGGGACATCTTGGCGGCGTGCAGGATCTCGTCGGAGTAGGCGTTGCCGACCCCGGCGAGGATCGTCTGGTCGGTGAGGACGCCCTTGATCTGTCCCCGGCGCGAGCGCATCGCCGCCGCGAACTCGTCCTCGCTCACGGCCAGGGCGTCGGGCCCGAGGCGCGACACGCCGGGCACGAGCCGGGGGTCGGTCACGAAGTAGGCCGCGAGGCTCTTCTTCGTCCCCGCCTCGGTCAGGTCGAAGCCGGACTCGTCGTCGAGGCGCACCCGCAGCGCGATCGGGCCGGACCCCGGCTTGAGCGGGGTCTTGGCGTTGAACGCGTCGCGGTAGTGCAGCCAGCCGGCGCGGGCCAGGTGCGTGACCAGGTGCAGGTCCTCGCCGACGTGAATGTCGAGGAACTTGCCGTGCCGGGAGGCGCCGGTGATCGGCTGTCCGGCCGCGGCGGTGATCGGCGGGTCGAAGGTCTTCAGCGCGCTGAGCGAGGAGACCTCGATGCGGTCGATGATGTGGCCGGCGGCGCGCTCCCGCAGGAACGCGGCGAGCGCCTCGACCTCGGGAAGCTCGGGCACCCGTACAGTCTGCCTCAACGAGCGGCCCGTACGCTTTCTTCACCATGAAGGTGGTCGTCGCGCACAACCGGTATGCGTCCGGTCAGCCCTCCGGCGAGAACGTGATCGTCGACGCCGAGATCGCGCAGCTCGGCGCGGCCGGGGTCACCGTGCTGCCGTTCCTGCGCAGCTCCGACGAGATCGGCACGTTCTCCACGGCCCAGAAGGTGCTGCTGCCGCTGTCGCCGATCCGCAACGGAGCGTCACAGAAGGCGCTCGCCGAGCTGCTGAAGAGCGAGAAGCCGGATGTCGTACATCTTCACAACCCGTATCCCTTGCTGTCACCGACGGTGGTGAAGACGGCCCACGCGCATGGCGTCCCGGTCGTGCACACGGTGCACAACTACCGGCAGGTGTGCGCGCCCGGCCTGTACTTCCGCGACGGCCGCATCTGCACCGAGTGCCGCGGCAAGGCGTTCCCGCTGCCGGCCGTGACCCACACGTGCTACCGCGGCTCGAAGGCCCAGTCGGCGGTCATGGCGGCGACGCTGGCCTACCACCGCGGCACCTGGAAGCAGGTCGACCACTTCGTCGCGCTCACGGACCGCATCGCCGCGCACCTGGCCGACTTCGGCATCCCGGCCGAGCGGATCACCGTCAAGCCCAACGGCATCCCCGACGCGGGCGCGGCCCCGGGTTCCGGCGAGGGGTTCCTCTACGCCGCCCGGCTCAGCCCCGAGAAGGGCCTCGAACTGCTGCTGGACGCCTGGTCGCGGCACCCGGACGGGGCGCTCGGCCCGCTGCGGATCGCGGGCGACGGCCCGCTGCGCCCGCTGGCCGAGGAGGCCGCCGCGACCCGCGCGGACGTCACCTACCTCGGCGCCGTCGACAACGCGGCGGTCCGCGCCGAGATCGCCCGGGCGGCGTGCGTGATCGCCGCCTCCACCTGGCACGACGTGCTCCCCACGATCGTCCTCGAGGCGCTGTCGGGCGGGCGGCCGGTGCTCGTCACCGACCGGGGCGGCCTGCCCTACCTGGCCGGCGACGCGGGCTGGGTGGTCGAGCCGGAGCCCGCCGCCCTGGCCGACGGGCTGCTCAAGGCCCGCGAGGGCGCGGCCGCGCTGGCCCCCGTGGCGCGGGCCCGCTTCGAGACGCAGTTCGCCCCGGACGTGCTCATCTCGCGGCTGCTCGACGTGTACCGCGGCGTCATCGGCTGACCAGCGGGTCAGACGTTCTGCGGGGCGGCCGGCCGGGACGGGGCCGGGGTTCCGGCGGGCGGGCCGACCCAGCGCAGGGCGTACATGTAGAGGATCACCATGCAGATCAGCCCCGCGGTCGAGCCGGTCAGCAGGCCCCACGCGGCGCCGTGCAGCCCGCCGTAGTCCGCGCCGAGCGTCAGGCCGCTCAGGGAGACGACGGCGAAGACGACGTACTGCAGGAACAGCATCCGCGCCCGGTGCATCCCGCGCATGGCCGCCGTGAACGGCACCTGCAGCAGGTAGACCGCGCCCTGCAGCGCGATGGGCAGGGCCAGCGGGGCGGCCTCGGAGAACTTGTGGGTGTGCACGAGGACGAAGGACACGATCGGCCAGATGATCAGCACCATGAGCGCGCCCAGCACCGCGAACGCGGTCGCGAGCGTGCGGGTCTGACGGCGCAGGGCGGCCGCGGCCTCGACCCCCTCCGGACCAGGCTTGGCCGCGTCGGCGGCGTTGCGCGAGGCCCTCGGCACCAGCAGGCTCTGGATGGCCGTGATCAGGTTTTGTACCGGCTGCAGCTGCACCGTCTGCACGAAGCGCAGGTTGCCCAGGTCGACCTTGGACAGGCGCCCGGCGACCACGAAACTGATCGCCAGCACCTGCACCTGGGCGACGATCGCGGTGATCGTGAACCAGCTCGAGAGGTGGCGGGTCTCGGCCAGCCAGGCGAGCGGGCTGCCCTGCCACGGCAGCCGCTTCTCGCGCAGCAGGTAGACCGTGATGCCCGCGGTCGCGCCGAGCCCCCAGACCGCGAGCAGGCCGCCGGCGCTGGAGCTGTGCGTGACGATCATGACCGCGACCATGACCGCCTGGGTGCCCGCCCACACGAGGTCGATGCCGAGCGCCTTGTCGGGCCGCCGGTCGGCCAGGTAGTCGCAGCGGGCGGTGTCGTGCAGCATGATCGGGATCATGAACGGGGCGAGCCAGATGAGGTCGTGCAGGTCGATCTCGCCCCGGTTCGGCCACACCGCCCACAGCACCGCGAAGACGACGGTGGTGATGAGACCGGAGCACAGCGCGGTGGCCAGGCCGTTGCGGGCCAGGCGGATGCGCGGATCCCCGTCGTAGCGCGACGCGAGCGCGAGCAGGACGTCGCCGACGACGGCTCGGTTGAGGTACATCGCGAAGTATCCGACGGCGAGCGCCAGCGCCAGGGCGCCGAACTGCTCCTTCGGCAGCAGAATGCCGCCCAGGAGCGTGTTCGCCGAGTTGGCCGCGGCGATGACGACCTGGTCGAGCAGTCCCGCCCCGACGAAGCGTGACGCGCCGCGAAGACCCTGCAAGCGGCGCAGCAACGGCCGTGGCGTCACAAGCCGAGGGGGTCGCGAGCAAGGTTCACGACGAGCACCTTACGTGACCCACGGGACACCGGACCATCCGGTCTTTGAGGTAATTTTGAGGCTCTACCAGATAACATCGAGGGGTTTGCCCTCGGCGTAGCCGGCCGCGCTCTGCACACCCACCGTGGCGCGCGCGGCGAACTCGGCCAGGTCCGCGGCGCCCGCATACGTGCACGCGCTGCGCACGCCGGCCACGATCTCGTCGAGGATGTCCTCCACGCCCGGGCGGCGCGGATCGAGATACATCCGCGAGGACGAGATCCCCTCCTCGAACAGCGCCTTGCGAGCCCGCTCGTAGACGCTGTCGTCGGCGGTGCGGCGGCTCACGGCCCGGGCCGAGGCCATGCCGAAGTTCTCCTTGTAGAGCCGGCCGTCCGGGTCGCGCCGCGGGTCGCCGGGCGACTCGTGGGTGCCGGCCAGCCACGACCCGATCATCACGTTGGACGCGCCCGCGGCGAGGGCCAGGGCCACGTCCCGCGGGTGGCGCACGCCGCCGTCGGCCCACACGTGCCCGCCGTGGCGCCGCGCCTCTTCCGCGCACTCGAGCACCGCGGAGAACTGGGGCCGGCCGACGCCGGTCATCATCCGCGTGGTGCACATGGCGCCGGGGCCGACGCCGACCTTGACGATGTCGGCGCCCGCGGCGAGCAGGTCGGCGGTGCCCTCGGCGGTGACCACGTTGCCGGCGACGATCGGCACCGACGGGTCGAGCGCCCGCACCGCGCGCAGGGTGCTGATCATCCGCTCCTGGTGGCCGTGGGCGGTGTCCACGACGAGCACGTCGACCCCGGCGGCGAGCAGCTTGTCCGCGCGGCCGGCGGCGTCGCCGGTGATGCCGATGGCGGCGCCGATGCGCAGCCGGCCCTCGGCGTCGACGGCGGGGGAGTAGAGCGTGGCGCGCAGGGCGGCGTTGCGGGTGAGGATGCCGACCAGCCGGCCGGCCGAGTCGATCACCGGGGCGAGGCGGTGGTGCCCGGCCGCCAGGCGGTTGAACGCCTCCTCGGGGGTCACGTCGTGGGGCAGGGTCAGCAGGTTGCGCGACATGACGCCGCCCAGCTGGCTGAAGCGGTCCACGTCGACGCAATCGGCCTCGGTGACCACGCCGACCGGGCGGCCGTCCTCGACGACGATCACGGCGCCGTGGGCCCGCTTCGGCAGCAGGTCGAGGGCGAGCGAGACGGTCTCGGTCGGGCCGAGGGTGATCGGGGTGTCGTGCACGAGGTGGCGCTGCTTGACCCACGACACCGCCTCGCCCACGACGTCGATCGGGATGTCCTGCGGGATGATCGCGATGCTGCCGCGGCGGGCCACGGTCTCGGCCATGCGGCGCCCGGCGACGGCGGTCATGTTCGACACGATGATCGGGATCGTGGTCCCGCTGCCGTCACCCGTGGTGAGATCTACCTGCATCCGCGACTCCACGGCCGAGCGACTCGGCACCATGAAGACGTCGTCGTAGGTCAGCTCGTGCCCGGGCGTCTGGTCGTTGAGAAACCGCACGTTGCGCAACTGTATCTCCCCGCACCGGCGAGTGAGCGGGTCTTGAGACTTCACGCCCGGCACGGGATCATGTGGCGTAACCGTGCCCTTGCGAGGAGTGATCACCATGCAGGTACACGAAGCGATGTCCACGGCCGTCGTGCAGCTCGGCCCGGACCACACCCTGCGGCAGGCCGCGGCGCTCATGGCGCGGCGGAAGGTCGGCTCGGCGATCGTCGCCGATCCCGACGGCGCCGGCATCGGCATCATCACCGAGCGGGACATTCTCAACGCGATCGGCACCGACCTCGATCCCGACGTCGAGCGCGCGGCCGACCACATCACCTGGGAGGTCGTCTACGCGAGCCCGTCGTGGACGATCGAGGAGGCCGCGGCCGCGATGGTCCGCGGCGGCTTCCGTCACCTGGTCGTGCTCGACGGCGACGATGTGTTGGGAGTCATTTCCGTGCGCGACATCATGCGAGTCTGGGTCCAGACGACGATCTCGGCGTGAATCTTGGCGCGCCGGGGCTCTCCGGCCGCAAGAACCTCGGAAACGGCCGGCTCACACCCCAGGTGGAGGGCGGGAACTCGGCTGAACGGCCAGCGGTCGCGTGCGTAGGCTGCCTGGCATGCAGCTGATTTCTTTCGCCCGTGGCGCGCCCAGTCTCGACATCATCAACGTCGACGGGCTCAAGGCCGCCGCGGTCCGCGCCTTCGAGACCGACCCGGCCGGCATCACGGCCTACGGCACGTCCGTGGGCTACCTTCCGCTGCGCACGTGGATCGCCGAGAAGCACGGCGTGGAGGCCGACCAGGTCATCGTCACCAACGGCTCGATGCAGGCCGACGCCCTGCTCTTCGAGCACCTGGTGAAGCCGGGCGACGCCGTGATCGTGGAGAAGCCGACGTATGACCGCACCCTGCTGAACCTGCGCAACCTGGGGGCCGAGGTCCACCCGGTGACGCTGGAGGCGGACGGCATCGACGTCGCGGAGCTGCGTGCGCTGCTGGAGAGCGGGGTCCGCCCGGTCCTGGCGCACATCATCCCCAACTTCCAGAACCCGGCGGGTGTCACCCTGTCGGCGGAGAAGCGCACCGCGCTGCTGGCGCTCGCGCAGGAGTACGGCTTCACGATCTTCGAGGACGACCCCTACGCGGAGATCCGCTGGCGGGGCGAGAAGCTGCCGTCGATGCTCTCGCAGGACACCGCGGGCGTCGTGGTGCACGCGAGCTCGTTCACCAAGACCATCGCGCCGGGCCTGCGGGTCGGCTACCTGGTCGGGCCGAAGGCGACGATCGGCGGCATCGCGAAGCGGGCCACGACGATCTACATCTCGCCGAGCATGGTGGCCGAGGCCATCGTGCACCAGTTCTGCACCAGCGGCGACGTCACGCGCTCGATCGAGAAGGTCAGCTCGACGCTGGGCGAGCGGGCCCGCCTGCTCGGCGAGAGCCTGCGCAAGCACATCCCGGACGCCACCTTCGTGGAGCCGGACGGCGGCTACTTCCTCTGGGTGGAGCTGCCGGAGGACATCGACACCACCGAGCTCGAGAAGGTGGCGGCCAAGGACTTCGGCGTGGCCGTGGTCAAGGGCTCCGACTTCCTGCTCGACGGCGGTCGGCACTCGGTGCGGCTGGCCTTCTCGGCGGTGCTCAACGACGAGGTCGACGAGGGTGTCCAGCGCTTGGCCGCGGCGATCGAAGCCGTGCGCAAGTCGGCCTGAGGCAGCACAATCGCGCAGAAATACCCGTTCCAAGGAACCTGACACCAAACCGTGATGGTGGGGGTGGTTCCGCCGGCGGTACCGGATGGATCAAAATCCAGCCCGGCGCGCTTTCCAAAGCGAGCGCCGCAGGCATCACCCCCCGCCCCCCAACGGCACCGGGTGGGCCGACCGCGCCCCCACCCCCCCACCTGCGGTCGGTCCGCCCGGTGCCAACATCGCGCGGGCCGGCCCCTCGTCCCACCTGGGAGGTCGAGATGGCCGACGAACAGCACCCCAACTCCGGTCCGCTGCAGCGCGCGCTGTCTCGGCCGGTGCGGGCGATGTCTCGGATGCTCAACAACTCCGCCCCGCCGGCGGCCAAGCCCGCGGCCGCGCCGGGCCACAGCGCGATCGTGGACTGCGCGCTCTACGTGGACGGCATCCGCCAGCCCGGCGAGCGCACCTACGCCGAGGCCCTGCACGCCGCCCGCCGGCACCGGGGCTTCGTGTGGATCGGGCTCAAGGAGCCGCAGGCCGCGGAGATGGCGGCGATCGCGGAGACGTTCCAGCTGCACGAGCTCGCGGTCGAGGACGCCGTGCAGTCGCGGCAGCGGCCGAAGGTCGAGCGCTACGGCGAGATGACCTTCCTGACCATGCGCACGGCCCGATACGTCGAGCACGACGAGCTGACCGACACCAGCGAGGTGGTCGAGACCGGCGACGTGCTGATGTTCATCGGCGAGCACTTCATCATCACCGTGCGCCACGGCGACGCCAGCCGCCTCGCGCCGGTCCGCTCGGGGCTGGAGCGTCGGCAGGAGGTGCTGGCCCGCGGCCCGTGGGCGGTCGCCTACGCGGTCGCCGACAGCGTGGTCGACACGCTCGTGGACGTCGCGCAGAACATCGAGGAGGACGTCGCCGCGGTCGAGGACCAGGTCTTCAGCCCCCAGGGCAACCGGGGCCGCCGCAGCGCCGACCGCATCCAGCGCGTCTACCAGCTCAAGCGCGAGCTGATGGAGTTCAAGCGGGCCGTGCTGCCGCTCCAGCGTCCGATGAACGGCCTGGTCGCGAGCCAGGTGGCCGATCTGCCGGACGAGATCCGCAGCTACTTCCGCGACGTGGCCGACAACCTGGCACGGGCGGTCGAGCAGGTGCTCTACCTGGACGACGTCATCAACTCGGTGCTGGCGGCCCGCCTGGCCCAGGTGAGCGTCGACCAGAACAACGACATGCGCAAGATCGCGGCGTGGGCCGCCATCGCCGCGGTGATCACGTCGATCGCCGGCATCTACGGCATGAACTTCGACTTCATGCCCGAGACGCACTGGGAGTTCGGCTATCCGGGCGTGATGGCCCTGATGGTGGGCAGCAGCGGCGCCCTGTTCTGGGGCTTCCGCCGCAGCGGCTGGCTCTGAGCCATACACAGGTGGCCCGTCCCCCGTGGCCGGGGACGGGCCAGTCCATGTGCGATCAGGCCGTGCTAGGAGCGGCTGTTCTTCGAGGCGGCGTACTCCCCGCCGCTCGTCGGCCCGTCGTTCGGGCTCTTGTGGCCGATCAGGTCCGAAGCGCGATCCTTCGCCTGCTCGCCCATCGTCTTGGCCTTGTCGATGCCGGCGTCCATCGTGGACTTGGCGGCACCGAGCATCGACCCCGTGTCGCTGGTCGTGCGCGTCGAGCCGTACTCGTCCCAGCTCTGCTCGTTGCGCCGGCGACGCATGAACGCGGCCGCGGCACCCACCGCCGCCCCGGCCACCACCAGGCCGCCGATCGCCATCGGCACCCGCCGCGACGACTTGCGCTCGTTGCGCGCGATCTTGTTCCGGCCCTTGCGGCTCATCTTCTCGGCCTTGCGCCCGGCCTGCTTCCCGCGCTCGCGCGCGATCACTATGACCGACTCCATGCTGCCCATGGCCCGGTTGACACCGGTGTCCCACCGCGGCTTCACCGCCTTGCGAGCGGCGTCGACGCGTGGCGCCAAGGCGCCCGAAGCGCCATCGGCGGCATGCGCCGCGGCCATCCGCAGGTGATCCAGGCTCTCCCCGAACTCGTCCCGCATGAGCCGGGTGTGCGACTGCACCTGACGACGTCGAAACACTTGCTCCACCTCCCGAGGCGCGAAATCCCGTCCTTCCCCGGTTACCCCGATCCGACCAGGGGGAACCTCACGACCAGGACCGCTGGTGTTGATCCTGCATCGAACCGGGGGTCCGTACACCCCGAACCGGCAGAATCCCCGTCGGATACCGTGATGACGGAATGTCACCAAGGAAAGGGAGAACTGGTGGCCGAGCAACTGTTCGCGACGCTGCACACGAATGTCGGCGATATCCGGCTTGAGCTGTTCCCCACCCGCGCCCCGAAGACCGTGCGCAACTTCGTGGAGCTCGCCGAGGGCACCAAGGACTACACGGACCCCCGCACGGGCGAGGCCGGCAAGGGCCCGTACTACGACGGCGTCATCTTCCACCGCGTGATCAGCGGCTTCATGATCCAGGGTGGCGACCCGACGGGCACCGGCACCGGCGGCCCGGGCTACAACTTCAACGACGAGATTCACCCGGAGCTGCAGTTCAACCGGCCCTACCTGCTGGCCATGGCCAACGCCGGCGTGCGCTTCGGCCAGGGCACCAACGGCTCGCAGTTCTTCGTCACGGTCGGGCCGACCCCGCACCTCAACGGCAAGCACACCATCTTCGGTGAGGTCACGGACGAGGCCTCCCGCAAGGTCGTCGACCAGATCGCGACCACCCAGACCGGCCGCATGGACCGCCCGGTGAACGACATCGTGATCAACAGCGTCACGATCGAGCGCACCAGCTGAACGACGCGCCGACGGACGGGACCGCGCGCCGCCGGGCACCGGGTGAGTGCTGGCTAACCTTGTCAGCATGACTCAGCCGCCGGCGAACGTGGTCCCCGTCTGCTACCGGCACACCGATCGCGAGACGTATGTCCGGTGCACCCGGTGCGACCGGCCGATCTGCCCCGACTGCATGAACGAGGCCTCGGTCGGTTTCCAGTGCCCGGACTGCGTCCGCGAGGGGAGCAGGACCCAGCGGCAGGCCCGCACGGCGTTCGGCGGCACCCAGGCCGGCGCGGCCGGCACGGTGACCATCACGCTCATCGTGATCAACGTGCTGGTGTTCATCATCGGGGTCATCAGCGCGGGCGCCAACGCCGCCAAGGGGCTCGGCGGCGGCGGGCTCGGCGGCCTGCTCAGCAGCCAGTTGACCCCGCTGCACCGCCTCGGCGTCGAGGTGCCCTACTTCGCCACCGAGACCGGCGTGCGGGTCGCGGGCCGCAGCGTGGCCGACGGCGACTTCTACCAGCTCTTCACGTCCATGTTCCTGCACTTCGGACTGCTGCACCTGGCCATGAACATGTGGGCGCTGTGGATCCTGGGCCGGCCCCTGGAGGCGGCGCTCGGACGGATTCGCTTCCTGGCCTTGTACCTGCTGTGCGGCCTCGGCGGCGGCGTCCTCGTCTTCCTGCTCTCCGCGCCGAACGTGCCCACCGCCGGCGCCTCCGGCGCGGTCTTCGGCATGTTCTCCGCGCTCATCGTGATCCTGCGCAAGCTGAAGCTCAGCATCGCCAGCGTCGTCCCGGTGCTGATCTTCAACCTCGTGGTGACGTTCGGCTTCAGCGACTTCATCTCCTGGCAGGGGCACATCGGCGGGCTGATCGTCGGGGCGGTGGTGGCCCTCGGGTTCGCCTACGCCCCACCCAAGCAGCGCACGGCCATGCAGGTCGCGACGGTGGTGGGCACCCTGCTGCTGCTCGGCGCCCTGGTGGGTATCGGCCTCACGCAGGTCCCCGCCGTAGGCATGAGCTAAGCCCGCCAGACGCGGCCCTGCAGCAGGGAGTCGGCGCCGACCCAGACGAAGTTCATCATGCGGTTCGCGGTGTGCTCCGGGTCCTCGTCCGCGTGGTCGGCGAGCCAGTCCGCGAGCGACTCGGCCGCGCCCACGTAGGCGAAGGCCATCGCGAGGAAGTCGTCGGCGACCGCGGTGCGGTTCGCCTCGGCCTGGGCCCAGGCGCCCTGGAGCAGCCCGGCGACGACCTCGACGATCCGGGTGCGCATCGCCGAGAGCTCGGCGGCGAAGGGCGGCTCGCTGCGGGCCTGGCGGTAGAGCACCTGCCAGCCGTCGCGGTGCGCGCCGACGAAGGCGAAGAACGCCCGCAGCCCGTTCCACAGCTGCTCGTCGGGGCGGGCGGTGGGCACGACCCCGGCCGCGACCGCCTCCATCAGCCGGGTCGCCTCGCGCTGCAGGCAGGCCAGGAACAGCTCGTCCTTGGTGCCGAGGTACGCGTACACCATCGGCTTCGAGATGCCGGCCACCTCCGCGATCTCGTCCATCGACGCGGCGTGGAACCCGCGCCTGGAGAAGACCTTGACCGCAGCGTCGAGCATCTGCTGCTCGCGCACGACGCGGGGGAGCCGTTTCAGCATCTTGCCACCTTACCTACTCGTGCGTAAGGTTACGCACGAGTAGCTTATTCAGACGGAGGGTCCATCCATGTCCGACCTCGACGCCCTGGGCGACTTCAACAACGTCGACCCGAAGCAGTTCGCCGCCCTGGTCAAGGGCGCGCCGGACGCGCAGCTGGCCGACATCATGAACAGCCCGCAGCGCAAGACGATCCTGGACACGATCTTCTCCCGGTTCCCCGAGCTGTTCCGGGCCGACCGCGCGGGCTCGACCAACGCGATCATTCACTGGAACATCACCGGCGCCCCCGACGGCGGCACCGACTCCTACGAGCTGGTCATCGCGGACGGCGCCTGCAGGCTCTCGCCGAGCCCCGACCAGGAGCCGAAGCTCTCGATCACCGTCGGCCCGGTCGACTTCCTCAAGGTCGTCGCCGGCGTCGGCAACCCCATGATGATGTTCATGACCGGCAAGCTCAAGGCCAAGGGCGACCTCGGCCTCGCCGCCAACATCGCGAACCTGTTCGACATCCCCAAGGCCTGATGTCATGCCCGAGTTCTCGCTCGACCTGAACGAGGAACAGCGGGACCTTCGCGACTGGGTGCACGGCTTCGCCGCGGAGGTCGTGCGCCCGGCCGCCGCGGAGTGGGACGCCCGCGAGGAGACCCCCTGGCCGGTGATCCAGGAGGCGGCGAAGATCGGCCTCTACGGCTTCGAGTTCCTCGCCAACGCCTGGGCGGACCCGTCCGGCCTCTCGCTGTGCCTCGCCAACGAGGAGCTGTTCTGGGGCGACGCCGGCATCGGCATGGCCATCTTCGGCACCAGCCTGGCGGTGGCCGCCATCTACGGCAGCGGCACGCCGGACCAGATGGTGGAGTGGGTGCCGCAGTGCTTCGGCGACGCCGACGACCCGAAGGTCGCCGCGTTCTGCACGACCGAGCCCGAGGCCGGCTCCGACGTCGGCTCGATGCGCACCCGCGCCCGCTACGACGAGGCCGCGGACGAGTGGGTCATCACCGGCCAGAAGGCCTACGCGACCAACGGCGGGATCGCCAACGTGCACGTGGTGACCGCCAGCGTCGAGCCCGAGCTGGGCTCGCGCGGCCAGGCCGCGTTCATCGTGCCGCCGGGCACGCCCGGGCTCGACGGTGCCAAGAAGCTCAAGAAGCTCGGCCTGCGCGCCTCGCACACCGCCGACGTCTTCCTCGACGACGTGCGGGTCCCCGGCGAGCTGGTGCTCGGCGGCCGGGAGGCGCTCACCGAGCGGCTCGCCCGGGCGCGTGAGGGCCGCAAGGCGCAGGGTCAGGCGGCGATGCGCACGTTCGAGCTGTCCCGCCCCGCCGTCGGCGCGCAGGCGCTCGGGGTGGCGCGGGCGGCGTACGAGTACGCGCTGGAGTACGCCAAGGGTCGCGTGCAGTTCGGCCGCCCGATCATCGAGAACCAGGCCATCGCGTTCGCCCTGGCCGACATGCGCATGGAGATCGACGCCGCCCGGCTGCTGGTGTGGCGGGCCGCGTGGATGGGGCGCAACAACCGCGTCTTCGAGGCCGGCGAGGGCTCGATGAGCAAGCTCAAGGCGGGCGAGGTGGCCGTGGCGGTCACCGAGAAGGCGGTGCAGATCCTCGGCGGGGCCGGGTTCCTGCGCGAGCACCCCGTCGAGCGCTGGTTCCGCGATGCCAAGATCTACACCATCTTCGAGGGCACCAGCGAGATCCAGCGCCTGGTGATCTCCCGCGCGATCTCGGGTATGTACATCCGCTGACCTCGCGCAACTTCGGTCAGAGGGGTAGGTTTCGGACTTACCCCTCAAAGCCGAGCAATCATGAACGAGGAGTTCACCGCCGATGGACGCCGGATTCGTACTGCGCACGCTCGCCAAGCGCAAGGTGCTCAACCCGGCCGGCCCGGGCCGCGTCATCCGGCAGCTCAACGCGCTGCGCCGGTGGGGCTTCGGCCTCTACGGCGAGATGCGCTCCGCCGCCGCCCGCGACCCGGGCCGCACCGCGGTGATCGACGAGCGCCGCCAGGTCACCTACGGCGAGCTCGACCTGCGCGTCCGCCGCCTCGCCAACGGGCTGCGGGTCGAGCTCGGCGTGCGCCCGGGCGACCGCGTCGGGCTGCTCTGCGAGAACTCCGCCACGATGATCGAGGCGATGATGGCCGTCGTCGCCCTCGGCGCGCAGGCGGTGCTCGTCAACACCGGCCTGGGCAACGCGCAGGTCGAGTCCGTCGCCCACGACCAGGGCCTGCAGCTGCTGCTGCACGACGAGGTGTTCCTCGGCATGCTGGCCGCGGTCCCGCCGACCCTGCCCCGGCAGTCGACCGAGCGGCTCGAGGAGCTGATCCAGCGCGCACCGGCCGAGGAGCTCGCCCCGCCGGCCGAGCCGGGCTCGATCGTCGTGCTCACGAGCGGCACGACCGGCACGCCCAAGGGGGCCCGGCGCCGCAACCCGGCCGGGCTCGGCCCGCTGGCCACGGTCGTGTCACGCATCCCGCTCAACGCCGGCGAGCGGATGTTCGTGGCCGCCCCGCTCTTCCACACCTGGGGGCTGGCCGCCCTGCAGCTGTGCCTGGCACTGCGCGGCACCATCGCGCTGAACCGCCGCTTCACGCCCGCGGGCGCCCTGGCCTCGGTGAACACCCATGGCTGCACCTCGCTGTTCGCCGTACCGGTGATGCTCCAGCGCATCCTGGAAGCCCCCGCGATCAAGACCCCGACGCTGAAGGTGGTCGCGGTCTCCGGCTCGGCCCTGACCGGCCCGCTGGCGACCCGGTTCATGGACGTGCACGGCGACGTGCTCTACAACCTGTACGGCTCGACCGAGGCGTCCTGGGCGTCGATCGCGGTGCCGAAGGAGCTGCGCGCCGCGCCGGGCACCGCCGGGCGGCCCCCGCACGGCACGCGCGTGGCCATCCTGTCCTCCGCGGGCGCGCCGCAGCCGACCGGCGCCGTGGGGCGGATCTTCGTCGGCAACGACATGCTCTTCGAGGGCTACACCAACGGCACCGGCCGCGAGTACCACGGCGACCTCATCGGCACCGGCGACCTCGGCCACCTCGACGAGAACGGGCTGCTCTTCGTCGACGGCCGCGAGGACGACATGGTCATCTCCGGCGGCGAGAACGTCTACCCGGCCGCGGTCGAGGACGTGATCGCCGACCTGCCGCAGGTGCGCGAGGTGGCCGTGGCCGGCGTGCCCGACCCGGAGTTCGGCCAGCGCCTGGCCGCGTGGATCGCGCTGCACCCCGGCGAGCAGGTCGACGCCGACGCCGTGCGCGAGTACGTGCGGCACCGGCTGGCCCGTTTCTCGGTGCCGCGGGACGTCTACTTCGTGCCCGCCCTCCCGCGCAACGCCACCGGCAAGATCGTTCGCCGTCAGCTTTTTCCCAGCTAGAGGCGTTATCGTCAACCGTCCAATGGACAACGTCTGGTTCGAACTGGCCCTGGTCCTCCTCCTGACCCTGCTCAACGCCGCGTTCGCCGGCAGTGAGATGGCACTCATCTCCCTGCGCGAGGGGCAGCTGCGCCGCCTAGAGCGCCGCGACGGCGCCGGCCGTGCGCTCGCGAGCCTCGCCCGCGACCCGAACCGATTCCTGTCCACCATCCAGATCGGCATCACGCTCGCCGGCTTCCTGGCCTCGGCCACGGCCGCGGTCTCCCTCGCCGAGCCGGTCGAGCCGCTGCTGAGCTTCCTCGGCGGGGCGTCCGGCCCGCTCGCGATCGTGCTGGTCACCCTGGCGCTCACCTTCGTCACCCTGGTCATCGGCGAGCTCGCCCCGAAGCGGATCGCGATGCAGCGTGCCGAGGGCTGGGCGCTGGCCGTGGCCCGGCCGCTGCGGGTGCTCTCCATGCTGCTGCGCCCGGCCATCTGGGTGCTCGCGTCGGCCAGCGACCTCGTCGTCCGCGCGGCCGGGGCCGACCCGCACCGCCGGCAGGACGAGATCGGCCCGGAGGAGCTGCGCGACCTGGTCGCCAGCCAGCCCACGTTCACGCGACAGCAGCGCGAGATCATCTCCGGCGCGGTCGAGATCGCGGCGCGCAGCCTGCGGGCGGTACTGGTACCAAGGCCGATGGTCTTCGCTCTTCAGACCGGAACGTCCGCCGCGCAGGCCGCCACCGAGCTGGCCGCGTCCGGCCACGCCCGCGCCCCGGTGATCGAGAACGGCGACCTCGACAGCGCGGCCGGGATCGTGCACTGGGCCGACCTCGTGCGGGCCGCCCCCGGCGCGACGGTCCGCGACGTCATGCGCCCGGCCCTGCTGCTGCCCGAGACGCTGCCGGTCGCCGACGCGCTCCAGCGGTTCAAGGCCGAGCGGCAGGAGATCGCGCTGGTCGTGGACGAGCGCGGGGCGATCGACGGCATCGTGACCCTCACCGACGCCGTCGCCGAGGTGGTCGGCGCGCTGCCCGGCCCCGACGCCGGCTCACCGGTGCGCCGCAACGCCGACGGCAGCGTGCTGCTGCCGGGCACCTTCCCCATCCACGACCTGGACGACGTGCGCATCCCGCTCGAGCTCGGGCCGGACGCGCCGTTCACCACGGTGGCCGGGCTGGTGCTGGCGCGCCTGGGCAAGCTGCCGACCGGCCCCGGCGAGACGGTGACCGTCCAGGACTGGCGGTTCACCGTCTCGCAGGTGCGGGGCCGGGCCATCACCGCGGTGACGGCCGAACGGATCGCTCAGGGCACGGTGGGGTAGAGCGTCATCTCCGGCGCGGTGGCCAGCCTGATCGCCTGCGCCTCGCTGATGAACGGCACGTTCGCACTGCTGCCGGCCGCCGAGGACTCCACGGACAGGAGGATCTCCGTGCCGTCGGGCCGGGAGACCAGGACCCGGGGGCCGGAAGTGATCATCACGGGCAGGCCGTTCACCGTCTCGTGGCGGCAATCGCTGTCACACGGCACGTCCAGCCAGTCGGCCTTGTCCGTCGGGTTGGCGTAGAGCCACACGCTGAGATTGAAGGCGTGGCCGTCCCGGTTGTAGTCCCACGACGCGAGGTACGACACGGAGGCGGCGGTGGTGCGCACGAATCGCGGCGTCTGCCAGTCGTTGCCCAGCTCGTCCTGGAGGTTCCCGCCGAAGGTGGCGGAGAGCCGGGAGGTGGCCTGCTCGCAGGTCTCGGTCACCGGGTGCAGCGGCGGGTCGCCGTCGCCCCGCTTGACGTCGCACGGCGGCTGGGTCGTCATCGACCGCGAGCCGGAGGGCACGGTCGAGTGGGTCGGCCGGGCGCCCATCGGCGGGGCCAGGCTCTCACCGAAGTAGCGCGGCAGCATCGTCGCGCCGAAGGCGAGCACGGTCACGACGGCGGCGGAGCCGGCCACCCGCAGGCCGCGGGCGCGCCGGCGTTCGCCGGTGACGATCCGGTCGACGTCGATGGCGGTGGGCGGCGGGGCGTCGCTGGCGTCCCACATGGCCTCTCTCAGGTCCACAACGCTTCTCCCTCGCTGAGGTGGGCCCGCAGCGACTCCAGCGCCCGGGCCGTCTGGCTCTTGACGGTCCCCTCGGTGCACCCGAGCGCCTCGGCCGTCTCCTCGACGGAGAGGTCGCAGAAGTACCGCAGGACCAGCACGGCCCGGCGGCGCGGGGGCAGCGAGCCCAGCAGGGAGAGCACGGCCAGCCGGCGATCGGCGTCGGGGCCGGGGGCGGACACGTCGGGCAGCACCTCGGTCGCCGTCTCCCGGCGCCAGGGCCGGCGGCGCTCGTCGAGCCACGCTCGCATCAGCATGCGGCGGACGTACGCGTCCAGGTGCTCGAAGCGCGCGGCCCGCCTCCAGTGCCGGTACAGCTTCGCCAGCACCGTCGAGACGAGGTCGTCGGCGGTGTGCCAGTCGCCGCACAACAGAAACGCGGTCCGGCGCAGGCGCTCGAGATTGCCGGCGACGTACTCGCGGTAGGACTGCTCCGGCGTCATCCGTTTCCTCCCGTGTGGGTACGTGGGGGAAACGGCGGCAGCGACGGCCCGGGTTGCCTACGGCAGGGCGATTCTTCCCTCCGCCGCGGCGAGGGCGATGTCGGTGCGGAACTGCGCGCCGTCGAAGGAGATCCCGCGCACGATCGCGTAGGCGGCCTCGCGCGCCTCGGCCAGCGTCTCGCCCAGCGCCGTGCAGGCGAGCACTCGGCCGCCGGCGGTGACCAGCGCGCCGTCCGCACGCCGGGCGGTACCGGAGTGCAGCACCCCGGGCACGCCGTCGGCGCCGGTGATCACGTCGCCCTTGTGGGCCGACTCCGGGTAGCCCGCGCTCGCCATGACCACGCACACGGCCGCGCCCGAGCGCCAGGCCAGCGGCGGGTCCTCGGCGAGGCGGCCGACCGCGGCGGCGTGCAGCACCCCGGCGAGCGGGGTCTCCAGCCGGGCCAGCACGGCCTGGGTCTCCGGGTCGCCGAAGCGGCAGTTGAACTCGATGACCTTCGGGCCGTCGGCGGTGAGGGCCAGCCCGACGTACAGCGTGCCGCTGAACGGCGCGTCCCGCTTGCGCATCTCGGCGAGGGTCGGCTGGACCACGCTCGCCATGACCTGCTCGACGAGGTCCGGCGGGGCCCACGGCAGCGGCGTGTAGGCGCCCATGCCTCCGGTGTTGGGGCCCTCGTCGCCGTCGAAGATGCGCTTGAAGTCCTGGGCGGGCTGCAGCGGTACGGCCGCCACCCCGTCGGTCACCACGAACAGCGACACCTCTGGCCCCGCGAGGTACTCCTCGACGACCACCCGCTCGCAGGCCGCCCCGTGCGCGAGCGCCACGGCGACGTCCTCGGTGACGACGACGCCCTTGCCCGCGGCGAGCCCGTCGTCCTTGACCACATACGGCGGCCCGAACTCCTCCAGCGCCGCGGCGAGCTCGTCCGGCGTGGTGCAGACGAACGAGCGGGCGGTGGGCACGCCCGCGGCGCGCATGACGTCCTTGGCGAACGCCTTCGACCCCTCCAGCTGGGCCGCCGCCTGCGACGGGCCGAAGCAGGCGATGCCCTTGGCCCGCACCGCGTCGGCGACCCCGGCCACCAGCGGCGCCTCCGGTCCGACGACGACGAGGTCCGCGCCCGACTCGACGGCGAGCGCGGCCACGGCGCCGGGGTCCAGCGGGTCGACCGCGGCCAGCTCCCCCAGTGCGGCCATGCCCGGGCTTCCGGGGGCGCAGATGAGGGCGGTCACGGCCGGGTCGGCGGCCAGGGCGGCGGCGAGCGCGTGCTCGCGGCCGCCCGTTCCGATGAGGAGTACGCGCACCCGGACAGACTAGATCAGCGGGTGCCGCACCACGTTTTCGTCCCGGCCCGGACCCACCCCGACGATGGACACCCGCGTGCCGGCGAGCTCCTCGATGCGCTCGATGTAGGCGCGGGCGTTGGCCGGGAGGTCCTCGAACGAGCGGGCCTGGGAGATGTCCTCCCACCAGCCCGGCAGCTCCTCGTAGACCGGGGTGGCGTGGTGGAACTCCGTCTGCGTCATCGGCATGTCGTCGGTGCGCTTGCCGTCCACCTCGTACGCCACGCAGATCGGGACCTTCTCGAGGCCCGAGAGCACGTCGAGCTTGGTCACGACCAGGTCGGTGATGCCGTTGAGCCGGGTGGAGTACTTCGCGACGACCGCGTCATACCAGCCGGTGCGCCGTTCGCGACCGGTCGTCGTGCCGTACTCCCGGCCGACCTTGCGCAGGTGCACGCCGTTCTCGTCGAACAGCTCGGTCGGGAACGGCCCGGATCCCACCCGCGTGGTGTAGGCCTTCGTCACCCCGATGACCTGCGTGATGGCGGTCGGCGGGATGCCCGCGCCCACGCACGCCCCGCCCGCGGTCGGGTTGGACGACGTCACGAACGGGTAGGTGCCGTGGTCCATGTCGAGCATGGTGGCCTGGGCGCCCTCGAGCAGCACCGTGCGGCCCTGCTCCAGGCCCTTCCAGAGCACCTGCCGGGTGTCGGTGATGTAGGGCCGCATGCGCTCGGCGTAGGTGAGGTACTCCTCCACCACCGCGTCGACGTCGATCTCTTTGCGGTTGTAGACCTTGAACAGCACCTGGTTGCGCTCGCGCAGCACGATCTCGAGCTTCTTGCGCAGGATGCCCGGGTCGAGCAGGTCCTGCACGCGGATGCCCATGCGCGCGACCTTGTCGCCGTAGGCCGGCCCGATGCCGCGGCCGGTAGTGCCGATCCGGGACGAGCCGAGGTAGCGCTCCACCACCCGGTCCAGGGCCCGGTGGTGCGGCATGATGAGGTGTGCGTCACCCGAGATCATCAGGCGGGACACGTCGACCCCGCGCTCGGCCAACCCGTCGATCTCCGTGAGCAGCACCTTGGGGTCGACCACGACCCCGTTGCCGATCACGATGGCCGCGTTGGGCCAGAGCGCGCCGGACGGCATGAGATGCAGGGCGAACTTCTGCCCGTCCGGCGTCACGACCGTGTGACCCGCGTTATTGCCGCCGGAGTAGCGCACGACGTAGTCGACGCCGCCGCCAATCATGTCGGTAACCTTGCCCTTGCCCTCGTCGCCCCACTGTGCGCCGATGAGCACGATCGCTGGCATGTCTGCTCGCCCTCCAAGGTCGGGCGACCCGCGTTCGCCCGGGGTGCCAGGCTAACAACCTTCGGAAAGGCAGGCTGACAACGGTGGTCGACATCGTGCTGCTAGCGCTCGGCGAAGACTCGCAGTGCGGCTGCGAAGGCGGCGCGTGCGGCACCCGTACTCCCATTCTTGCCTGCCGCGACGCCCTGCGCACGGCAAGTGCCGAGGTCCGGACGGTCGTGGCCCACGACGACAAGGAGATCGACGCGGCCCTCGCCGCGCTGCCCGAGGCGCGCGTGATCGTCGCCAGTGCCGCCGACGGCCAGCTGCGGGCCGTCATCCGCCGGCTGGTGCGGATGTACGCCCCGGCGCCCAGCAAGCGCCCGGACGACCTGCCGGGCGACCGGACCATCCCCGACCTCCCGCCGATCGGCGTGCTGCCCCTCGGCCCGGACGCGACCGACCTGGCCACGCGGCTGGGCCTGCCCCGCTCGCCGGCCGACGTGGCCGCCGCGGTGCTGGGCGGCAACGTGCGCCGGCTCGACCTGCTGCGCAACGACGGCGGCTCGGTCACGCTCGACGGCGCCCTGCTCGGCGGGGTCACCGCGGGCGGGACGGCGGGCACCTACCTGGCCCGCGTCGAGGTCGACGACGCCGTCCTCGCCGACGGGACCGAGCCCGTGCTCGTGTCCGTGGTCGCGAACGCGGCGCGGTACGCCACCGTCGACGGCCTGCCGCTGGTCACCGCGCCCGCCATGGACGACGGCGTGCTCGACGTGGCCGTCGCGGTCCCGGTGGCCTCGCGCCGGCTGTTCCGCCGGTCCCGCATGGAGATCCAGGTCCGCCGCGCCCACGGCCGCGCGGTGGCCATCCACCCCCGCGCGGACCTGCCGTTCGTCGACGACGGCGTCGAGGGCACCCTCACCCGGAAGCGATCGTGGTGGATGGAGCGCGGCGCCTGGGGCGTGTACGTCCCATAGGGCCATCTCTGCCCGCTCGATCTCTCACATGTGTCGCAGTTCGACCTCGTCGCATACGGTGGTAGTGCACCGCGGGGAGGGATTCGAGCGTGAACGACATGGTCTGGCCGCCGGACGAGAACATCGACGGACGGCGGGGTGAACGCCCGGCATCGGGCGGGGGCGCCGCCGGGTCCGACCATGGCGGATCGCCCTGGTCGCAGCCGCCCGGCGCGGTCGACCCGCTGGCGTGGCCGCCGCCACCGCCGGGCGGCCCGAAGCCGGCGGACGAGGACGAGGGCGGGCTGCAGCACGGCCGCCCGGTGACCCACACTCCCGCGGGCGGCGAGCCCGTGTCCACGCCGGGCGGCGGCATTCCGGTGAGCGGCGGCAACGGCATACCGGTTTCGGGCGGCATTCCGGTGGGCGGCCCCTTCCAGGCCCCGCGCCCGCCCGTCTCGGGCCCTCCGTCCCACATCGCGGGCGCTCCCGGCCCCGTCTCGAGCC
Organism: Dactylosporangium thailandense; assembly: GCF_059739745.1. Classification (NCBI taxonomy): domain Bacteria; kingdom Bacillati; phylum Actinomycetota; class Actinomycetes; order Micromonosporales; family Micromonosporaceae; genus Dactylosporangium; species Dactylosporangium thailandense. The sequence goes on along the minus strand of NZ_AP029195.1, from coordinate 9,979,870 downwards.
CTCCGGCCCCGCCCGTCTCGGCTCCTCCCGCTCCTCCTCCCGCGCCTCCAGCTCCCCCTGCTGCTCCTCCGGCTCCCCCGGTTGCTGACGTTCCGACGCCGCCGCCCGCTCCTCCGGCGCCCGGCCCCTTCACGGCTCCTCCAGGCCCGCCTCCGGGCCCGCCGCCCAACGTCTACGGCCCCCCGCCGATGCCCCCGCCGCCTGGACCTCCGCTGCCGCCTCCCGGTCCTTGGCCGATGAACGGCCCGCCGCCGGCCGCACCTCCCATGCCACCGCCGCCGCACCAGGGTCCGCCGCCGATGGGTCCTCCGCCCGGCCAGGTGCCGCCTGGGCAGATGCCGCCCGGGCAGATGCCGCCCGGGCAGATGCCGCCCGGGCAGATGCCGCCCGGGCAGATGCCGCCCGGGCAGATGCCGCCGCCTCCTTACGGAGCGCCGATCGGTCACGCCCCGAACCCGAACGTGCCCCCGCTCCCGCCCCTGCCCCAGGAGAACTGGCACGACGGCAAGACCCCGACGGCCGAGGAGTTCGCCCGCCGCCGCCAGGCCAAGCCCGCCGACCCGGTCGCGTCCCGCGGCGTGCGCGGCGCGCTCGCCAAGGGCACCATGGGCCTCGTCTCCGTGGCTCCCGGCCGGCGCGAGATCGAGTACCGCCAGGAAGTCGAGATGGTCCGCCGCAACTTCGGTGGCCTGCGCCAGGTCACCGTCGTCAACCCCAAGGGCGGCGCCGGCAAGACCGTGGCCGTGCTGCTGCTCGCGATGACGTTCGGGCAGAAGCGCGGCGGCTACGTGCTGGCCTGGGACAACAACGAGACCCAGGGCACCCTGGGCATGCGCGCCCAGCAGGACTTCCACCACCGCACGGTCCGCGACCTCATGCACGACCTGAAGAACTTCCACGGCTCGCAGGGCCGCATCGGAGACCTGTCGCAATACGTGCGGGCCCAGGGCGAGGGCATGTTCGACGTGCTCGCGTCCGACGAGTCGGCGACGGCGGGCGAGATGCTCACCGCCAACGCGTTCGGGGAGATCCGCGACGTCGTCAGCCGGTTCTACAAGCTGATCGTCGTGGACACCGGCAACAACGTGCGCGCCGAGAACTGGCAGGCCGCGATCGACGCGACCGACCAGCTCGTCGTCACGATGTCGGCCCGCAACGACTCGGCCGAGACCGCCTCGCGGATGCTCGACCACCTCGAGCAGCACGGGCGGCAGCGGCTCGTGCGCCAGGCGGTGACGGTCGTGTCGATGCCGCCGAGCCGCAAGCACGTCCACGTGCCCGCGATCACACAGCACTTCGCGGCGCGCACGCGCACCGTGCTGATCGTGCCCTACGAGAAGTTCATCGACTCGGGCGAGCCGATCCGCTACCCGGGCCTGACGAACGCGAGCCGCGACGCCTGGCTCAAGGTCGCCGCGGCCGTGTCCGAGGGTCTCTGACCTAGGGCCTGTTTCACAACTGAGGCGGGGCTGCGGCGGGCCCAGATTCCGCCTGCGCGCACCCCGCGAAGGCCGGGTTACAACACCGGTAGCCAGGCCTCCGCGGGGCACACGCAGCGCCTTGGCTGGGCCGACCTGGCGCAGCGCGCCGGGCCAGCCTTGGCGTCGCGAAATCTGGACTCCGCCTCGCTCCCACCCCAGTTGTGAAACAGGCCCTAGCTGAGGGCGGCCACGGCGGCCGGGTCGCTGTCGCGCAGGAACGTCGCGCAGCGCTCGGCCTCCTCCGTCTCGCCGATCGCCCCGGCCGCCTGGCCGAGCGCGTGCAGCGCCCGCAGGAAGCCCTGGTTCGGCTCGTGCGCCCACGGCACCGGCCCGGCCCCGCGCCACCCGTTGCGGCGCAGCTGGTCGAGGCCGCGGTGGTACCCGGTGCGCGCATACGCGTAGGCCGTCACCGGCTCGCCGGCCGCGAGGGCCAGCTCGGCCAGGCGCGCCCAGGCGGCGCTGTAGGCCGGGTGCTGCGCGGCGACCGCCTTGGCGGTCTCCTCGGAGTCAGACTCGGCCAGCTGTGCGGCGACGTGCGGCTCGGCGGGCAGCAGGGTGGGCGCGGGCTCGGGCAGGAGGTTCTGCATGCCGCAATTACACCAGAGAAGGCCTGACTGAACGGTTGAGCCCGCGTGACGCGCACGGAGGGTGTGGCGGTGAGCGGGGACGGACTACAACTGGAAGTCCGGAGCCTCCCCAGGACCCGGTTCGCGATGGCCCGCTCCTTCCCGGATCGGGCCATCGCTCTTTGCGGGGGTTTGGCAGGATATGGGCGTGCCCACCCCGCCACCGCCCGACGTCGTCGCGCTGCACGATCACTCCCCGGATGAAATCGAGTCAATCGAGGAGCTGCAGTTCCACCTGCGCCAGGGCACCATCGCCGGCAAGATCGTCCAGGGTCTCGACCTCTCCGCCGTCGACCTGGCCCGCATCGACGTCGCGGACTCGCTGTTCATCGGCTGCCACTTCGCCGCGCTCGACACCGTCGTGGACCTGCTGCTGCGCCGGGCCGTCGTGGTGCCCGAGTTCGCCGGCATCCCGTATCCGACGCACCCCTCCCAGCTCTACGTGCCCGAGGACCTCGCGGCCGGCTTCGCCTCCGACGGCTTCGACGGGATGTTCGACACGGTGGTGTACCGGCACTTCCGCGCCACGGGCGGGGCGACGCCGGAGATCCGCGAGGCGGTCGCCCAGCGGATGCACGACTCGGGCGTCGACAACGCGCTGGCCAACGTCACCGCCGGCTGGATCGCCGCGCGGGGCCCGGCCGCGGCCATCGGCATCATGGGCGGGCACGCGGCGCTTCGGGGCGCGGTGGAGTACCGCAACGCCGCCGAGCTCGCGTGGCGCCTCGCGCGCGCCGACCGCCTGGTGGTGACCGGCGGCGGCCCCGGCGTCATGGAGGCGGCCAACCTCGGCGCGTTCCTGGCCGAGCACCCGCTCGAGACCGTGACCGCGGCGATCGACGAGCTCGCGGGGTCGCCCGATTTCCATGACCATCAGCCGTACACCGCCGTCGCCCTGCGAATCCGCGAGCGCTACGGGCGCCCGGTCCCGCCGACGCCCGACTCGTCCGAGCCGGCCGACCAGGCCGCCGTCGACCCCGTCACCTGGGCCCGCCGCGGCGGTCTGGCCATCCCGACCTGGCTCTACGGCCACGAGCCGGCCAACCTGTTCGCCGCGAAGATCGCGAAGTACTTCTCCAACGCCATCCGCGAGGACACCATCCTGCGCCTGTCCCGCGGCGGCATCGTCTTCGCGCCGGGCATGGCGGGCACGGTCCAGGAGGTCTTCCAGGCCGCGACCAAGACCTTCTACGCCAGCGACGGCGCCAGCGGCCCCTTCGTCTTCCTCGACGTGGCGCACTGGACCGAGCGTCTGCCGGTCCGCGGCCTGCTCGAGCCGCTGCTCGCCACCTCTCCGGTCGGCGACCTGCGCCACCTGCTGCACATCACCGACGACGTGGCCGAGGCGGCGGAAATTCTGACCACCTAAGTGAGCGCGATTCGCCATTACGCAAAGTAATGCGGCTGTTACGTTGGGTCAGATAGTGGTTTCAGAGAGGACCCAGACCCCATGCCGCAGCAACGATTCTGGCGAAAGCGCGCCGTCTCCCTCGGTGTCACCGCCGCCGCCGCAAGCGCCGTGATCGTCGGTGGTCTGCCGCACGTGGCGTACGGCGCCACACTGACCGGCACCATCGCGATCACCACGCCATCGACCGGCAAGCTGGCCGCGGGCACCGCCAAGCAGGTGCTCCTGCTCACCGTCACCGGCCAGACCCTGTCCGAGGCGCTGATCACCGGCGTGAACCTCGGCACCGACGCGAGCTGCCAGAACATCCCGACCTACATCGTCACCAGCGCGACCACCCTCGCGGTCAAGACGCCGTCCGGCGGCTGCCCCGCGACCACCGCCACCGGCGGCGACGGCATCGACATCCTGTTCGCCGGCGGCAATACGCTGAGCAAGGCCAACGGCCTGTTCTTCATCACGCCGCCGGCCATCGCGGCGCTGGCCGACAAGCCGGTCATCAACGACAACAGCGCCCTGCTCGACCCCACCGCGCAGACCCGGCGGTTCGTGACCGCCGGCGGGCAGACCGTGCGCGTGAAGGCCGACTCGGCCTACGCGTTCGACCCGCGCACGTCGGCCGGGCTCGCCGTGACCTTCGGGGGCAAGCCCGCGACCGAGATCAAGGTCTACGACGCCTCGGGCACGCTGATCCCGGCCAACACCGCGTCCGCGCCGGCGGCCGGCAACTACCTGACGTTCAAGTCGCCGGCCGGCCTGACGACGACCGACGCGAGCCTGGCCATCAGCCAGGGCGGCGTCAGCAAGACGTTCGCGGTCTCCGACACCGGCGCGAACATCATCGCGGTGCCGACCGTCACCTCGCTGAGCGTCTCCTCGGGCCGCGCGAAGGGCGCGACCAGCACCGTCCTGACCACGAGCACGCTGGTCTCCAAGACCCTCGCCGACTACCAGGGCGGCTCGGCGACCTGGGGCGTCTACTTCTGCAACAAGCCGGCCGCGGTCACCGCGGTCAACACGGCCGGCACGCAGATCACCGTCACCACCCCCGACGTCACCAACGACGCCGACGGCCTCGGCACCAACGTCTACGCCGGCAGCTGCCCGGTCACGATCGCGGACCTGACCGACAACGCCAACCCGGTCAAGGGCCCGGTCACCGCGGGCGGCTACTTCAACTTCCTCAACGAGTAGTCGATGGCCGAACGCGAAACGGCCCGGCTGGAGCGATCCAGCCGGGCCGTTGTCGTTGCTTGCTCGCGGAGCCCTACTTGGAGAGCGTGGTGCCCGTCGAGCGCAGGTGCTCGCAGGCCTCGACGACGCGGGCGGCCAGCCCGGCCTCGCCGGCCTTGCCCCAGGCGCGCGGGTCGTACGCCTTCTTGTTGCCGACCTCGCCGTCGACCTTCAGCACACCGTCGTAGTTGGTGAACATGTGCGCGGCGACCGGACGGGTGAACGCGTACTGCGTGTCGGTGTCGATGTTCATCTTGACCACGCCGTAGTCGAGGGCCTCGCGGATCTCCGAGAGCAGCGAGCCCGAGCCGCCGTGGAAGACCAGCGAGAGCGGCTTGTCCTTGCCGTACTTCGCGGCGACGGCGTCCTGGATCGTCTTGAGGATCTCGGGGCGCAGCTTGACGTTGCCCGGCTTGTAGACGCCGTGCACGTTGCCGAAGGTCAGGGCGGCCATGTAGCGGCCCTTCTCGCCCAGGCCGAGCTTCTCGACCATGGCCAGGCCGTCCTCGACGGTGGTGTACAGCTTCTCGTCGATCGCGCCGACGACGCCGTCCTCCTCGCCGCCCACCACGCCGACCTCGATCTCGAGGACGACCTTGGCCGCGGCCGTCTTGGCCAGCAGCTCCTCGGCGATGTCGAGGTTCTCGCCCAGCGGCACCGCGGAGCCGTCCCACATGTGCGACTGGAACAGCGGCTCCTCGCCCTTGGCGACGCGCTCGGCGGAGATGTCCAGCAGCGGGCGGACGAACTTGTCCAGCTTGTCCTTCGGGCAGTGGTCGGTGTGCAGCGCGATGTTCACCGAGTACTTCTTCGCGACCTCGTGCGCGAACGCCGCCAGCGCGACCGACCCCGTGATCATGTCCTTCACGGTCGGACCGGAGATGTACTCCGCGCCACCGGTCGAGACCTGGATGATGCCGTCGCTCTCGGCCTCGGCGAAACCGCGGATCGCCGCGTTGAGCGTCTGCGACGAGGAGACGTTGATCGCCGGGTAGGCGAACGCGCCGGCCTTGGCGCGGTCGAGCATCTCGGCGTAGACATCGGACGAGGCGATGGGCATGACGGCGCTCCTTGACTGTTTGGATCGTGCGGTTTGGAGCCGATCGACGCGAGCTCCACGCGGACCGCTCTGTCCTGCCACGGAGTATCTCGCAGTCCCGAGCATCGCTCGTAGCCGGGTGACCTGACCGGGAAATACGGGGGCGACCGGGCAAAGGGGGCGCAACAGTCGTACGGTGGAGAACGGCCAAGGACGGAAGCGAGCTACCGCAGCGAGCGACAGGGAGCCCGGCGATGACCCAGCCAGACGAGGAACTGCTGACCATCGAGGACCGTCTCGACCCGGACGTGCGCGACCCGGAGTCGTCGCCCGAGGATGCGGCCGAGCAGGCCCAGCCGGCCAATCCGCTGGACCGGCCGTACACACCCCACGCGCGGCCGTGGGAGGCGAACGAGTACGACGCCATCGAGCAGGACCGCGAGGTCGACCTCAACGACGAGTACTAGCGACGGCCGCTAGCCCAGTGTGAACTGGGGGTGCGCCGTCAACCAGGCGCCGACCCTTCCGTTGCGCATGGCCTCGTAGAGCCCGTCGCCCCCCGGCAGGGGCTCCGGGACGCCGTTGGACGAGACCACCGGCAGCCGGACCGCCGAGATCGCCGACGGGTCCACGCCTGCCATCCGTGCGGCCAGCGACGGCAGCGACGCGGTGCCGAGGTGCAGTTCGAGCGCGCCTCCGGCCGCGGCGAGCAGGCCGGGCACCCTGGTCGGGTCGGCGGCGGCCTTCGCGAGCCCGGTCAGGTACTGATGCAGCACCCGATCATCGCCCGACGCCAGCGATCGGCGCAGGTAGTCGCCCGCCTCGCCCGGATCGTAGTGCCGGCATACGGGCGCGCAGAGGTCGACGCCGCCCGCGGCCCGGGTGACCGCCTCGAGTCCGGCGATGTCGACGACCGCGCCGCCATCGAGCGTCAGCCCGGTCATGCCGGCGACCGCCTCGGCCGCGAGCTCGTACCCGCCGACCAGGTAGGCCCCGTCGGCGCGCTGCGGGCCGATGCCGGGCAGGTCGAGCAGGAGATCGCGGGGGATCACGACCTCGTAGGCGGTGCGCGCGGCCGGGTTCACGTGCAGCAGCACGATGGCGTTGGCCTTGACGCGCACCGGCGTGCCGGTGCCCCGGTCGATGCCGACGATCAGCAGGTTCACCGGCTGGCCGGGCTCGGGCGCGGCGGGCGGCGCCGCGTGGGGCCGGGCCACGATCGGCACCAGCAGCAGCGCGAGGGAGCACAGGAAGGTCAGGCCGGAGAAGACCCAGCGCCGCAGCGCGCGCAGCCGCCGGGCCCCGGTCACGATCGACTCGCCCAGGTCGGGCGACGCGGCCGGGACCAGCTCCTCGTGGCGGGCGAAGGTCTCGCGCAGCAGGTCGTCCATCACGGCTTCGCACCCCCGTCCACGGTGACCGTGGGCGCGACGCTGGTGCGCAGGGTCGCGAGCGCCCGGGAGATCCACGAGCGCACGGTGCCGACCGGGCAGCGCATCACCTCGGCGATCTCGCCGTCGGTGAGCCCCTCGTAGTAGCGCAGGACGAGCGCGGCGCGCTGCTGGCGGGGCAGCCGCCCGAGCCACAGCCACATCTGGTCGCGCTCGGCGTGCCCGTCGGCGTGGTCGGGCTCCGGCACGCCGGTGTCGACCTCGACGCCGCGCAGCGCGACCCGGCGCAGCCAGGAGCCGCGGTGCAGGTCGACGTACGCATTCGTGATCATGCGCTTCACGTAGCGCTCGGGCATGTCGGCCGCCGCGATCCGCCGCCACTTGAGCTGCGCGCGGATCATCGTCTCCTGCACGAGGTCCTGCGCCGTGTGCGGATCGCCGGTCAGCATGACGGCGTAGCGCACCAGCGCCTGCAGCCGCGCCTCGACGAACTCCTCGAACGTCAACCCGACCCCTTCGCCCGTCCCCGACCCTATGACGCATCGAGGACGGGCGAACATTGCACTAGGGGATCAGCGGGGGGTAGCTCGGGTCGAGCAGCCCTCGGTCGCGCAGGGCGGTGTAGAGCGGCGTCGACTCGGGGTAGTGGCCCCAGTGGTGGTCGCCGTCGCCGACACCCACCCCGCCGAGGAGTTGCTGCTGGACCGGGTTCAGCCGGTTCCACCACGGCTTGCTGGGCAGGTCGGCGATCTCGTCGCGGATGGCGATCCAGCGGTACGTGTAGCCGAGGAAGACGCAGCGCCGGGTGATCTCGGAGTGGTTGTCCGAGCGGGCGTGCCAGATCCGGCGGTCGAAGAAGACCACGTCGCCCGCGTCGACCTTGACCTGGATCGCGCCCGGCGGCGCCGGCCACGGCACGTCGCGCTTCGGCGGGCCGGGCAGCCAGTTGGTGGTGTGGCTGCCGGGGATGAGCGTCAGGTTGCCGCGTCCCTCCTCGGAGACGTCCGAGAGCCAGTACGCGAGCTTCACCGACAGCCGCGGCCGCGGGTCGGTCTCCAGCTCACGGTTCTGCCGCCCGCCGTCCTGGTGCCAGTGCCACCAGTCCGGCTTCGCCGCCGGGACGGTCGGGTGCACGTCGAGGTGCGAGTGGTAGATGTGCACGTTCCAGCCGAGGATCGACCAGACCAGCGGGAGCGTCGCCGGGTGATCGATGAGGCCGGCCAGCTCCGGGCAGCTCGTGACGGCACTGAGCAGGTGCAGCGAGCCGTCCGCCGCGCGCGGGTGCGTGGCGTGCGCGACATCGAGCACCGACGCGTAGTGACGCACCTCGTCCGGGCTCAGCACGCCCTTCAGCACGAGGTAACCGTCCGTGTCGAACTGCTCCCGCTGCTCGCTCGTCATCGGCACCCAGCCGGTGCCGGCCGCCGGGCCGGCCGTCGTCGTGGCAGACATGCCCCGTTCTCCAGTTCCGGCGCCGAACACCGGCGCCTCCATCCGGAAGACGGTCGTGGAGCACAACTTCAGAGGTCGGCCGATCGGTCAGGGTCTTTTAGCCGATTCGGACGCAACGGAATCGACCGTTATGACGTCGGTGTGCCAGATATGACTACCCAGCGTCATCAGTTCAGCGAGGCCGCAAGGTAGCCGACCACCCGGTCCGGGGGGCCGCCCTCGTCGCCCGACGTGGCCCGGTGCAGCTCGCGAACCGTCGATCCGCGGCCTCGGGCCCACGCCAGCAGACCGCGCAGCGCGTACCGCCCGCAGGCGTCCCGCTCGCCGATGTCCCCGGGTTCGAGCCGCGCAACGGCGTCGATGGTCCGCGCGTCGGCCGCCCGGGCCTGCTCCTGTGGCAGGAAGTGCGAAAGATCGGTGCTGCACAGCACGATCGATCCGGGCTCGTCGACGGCGGCCAGCAGCTCCGCGACCGCGTCCGCCTCGGCGAGCCCCACGCATATCGGCAGCACCTTCGAGAGCCCGAGCAACTGCAGAAACGGGAGTTGTACCTCCAGTGAGTGCTCGGGCGCGTGCGGTGCGTCGTCCGCCCGAGCCAGCCCGGCCGCGACGAGCTTGTCGGCACCCCGTGTGTCGAGCGTCACAGCACCCAGCGGCGTCGACCACTCGGCGAGCGTCGGCACCGCGGCCCCTCGCAGCGGCACCCGGTGCGCGGGGCCGAGGAGGACGATGCGCTCGGCCGTGCGCCCCTCGAGCCGGCGGTACACGTGCGCCGCCGTCGGACCCGACCACCGGTAACCGGCGTGCGGGACGATGTAGGCGCGGGATTCGTCCTGCTCAGGCGGTACAGCTGCCAAAAGCTCTTCCACCGTGGCGTGCAGCTCCCTCGGGTCGGCCGGGTAGAAGCTGCCGGCCACGGCGGGCGGCCTCATCCGATGGCCACCGGCAACCGGCGGCGTCCCCAGCCCCCGGCCGGCCCCTCGAACACGCCCGGCACCGCGAACCCGCACGCGGTGCAGCGCCCGTCGTCGGTGAGCGCGTACGCGACCAGGTCGTACCAGTCGCGCACGACCGCGGCCGCCCCACAGCCCGGGCAGCGGGTCGTCTGGCCCTCGGGGTCGTGGATGTTGCCGGTGTACACGAACCGCAGCCCCGTCTCCAGCGCGATCCGCCGCGCCCGGCGCAGGGTCTCGGGCGGGGTCGCGGGCACGTCACGCATCTTGAAGTCGGGGTGGAACGCGGAGAAGTGCAGCGGCACGTCCGGCCCCAGGTGCTCCAGCAGCCAGTCGCACTGCTTGCGCAGCTCCTCGTCGCCGTCGTTGCGGCCCGGGATGAGCAGCGTGGTCACCTCGAACCAGACGTCGGTCGTGCGCAGGTACTCCAGCGTCTCCAGCACCTTGTCGAGCCGCGCGAACGTGATCTTGGAGTAGAACTGCTCGCTGAACGCCTTGAGGTCGATGTTCGCCGCGTCGATGTGCCGGTAGAACTCCTCCCGCGGGGCCGGGTTCATGTATCCGGCCGAGACCGCGACCGATTTGATCCCGCGCTCGCGGCACGCGTCGGCGACATCCATGGCGTACTCCATGAAGATCACCGGGTCGTTGTAGGTGAACGCGATCGAGCGGCAGCCCAGACGCTCGGCCTCGGCGGCGAGCTGCTCCGGGCCGGCGGCCGAGCCGAGCGTGTCCACCTCGCGGCTCTTGGAGATGTCCCAGTTCTGGCAGAACCGGCAGCCGAGGTTGCAGCCCGCCGTGCCGAAGGACAGCACCGGCGTGCCCGGCAGGAAGTGGTTCAGCGGCTTCTTCTCGATCGGGTCCACGCAGAATCCCGAGGACTTGCCGTAGGTCGTGAGCACGATCTCGTCGCCCTCGCGCTGCCGGACGAAGCAGAAGCCGCGCTGGCCCTCGTGCAAACGGCAATTGCGGGGACAGACATCGCACTGCACCCGACCGTCATCGAGCCGGTGCCAATGCGCGGTCGTGACCACCGCCATACTCCGAGCTTAGCCTTGCAAGGACGCTCACGTACCCTGGTGACCCGTGGAAGAAAAGACGCGCGCCCTGGGCGACCTGCTCTCCCTCAACCCTCTCGACGCGAAGGGGCTGCTGAGCACGTTCGGCGTGATCGGCGTCTGGCTCATCATGTTCGTCGAGACCGGGCTGCTGGTCGGCTTCTTCTTCCCCGGCGACTCGCTGCTGTTCCTGGCGGGCGTCGCCGCATCGCCGGTGGCCAGCGAGCTGGTCGGCACCCACATGAGCCTCACCCAGCTACTCATCGGCGCCCCGATCTGCGCGATCGCGGGCGCCCAGCTCGGCCACTACCTCGGCGCCCGCTACGGCCGGAAGATGTTCGACCGGCCCAACTCACGGATCTTCAAGCGGGAGTACGTCGAGAAGGCCGAGCACTACTTCGCGAAGTTCGGCCCCGCGAAGGCGGTCGTGCTCGCCCGCTTCATTCCGATCGTGCGCACCTTCCTCAACCCGGTCGCGGGCGTCGTGGGCATGCCGGCACGCCAGTTCTTCATCTGGAACGTGGTCGGCGGCATCCTGTGGACCGACGGCATCATCCTGGCGGGCTGGGCGCTGGCCAAGCAGATCCGCGACGTGATCCCGGACGGCCAGATCGACAAGTACCTCCTCCCGGCCGTGGTCCTGATCGTGCTGATCTCGGCGCTGCCGATCTTCATCGAGATCTTCCGCGGCTGGCGCGAGCGCAAGCGGGGCAATGGGACCAAGACGGCCCACCTCGCCGCCGACCCGGCGAACGCGCCTACGGAGGTCTTCCCGGCCGTGCCGCCGACGGACCGCCCGGGCAACCACCGCGTGCGCGATTAGTTACATCGAAATCACGTTGAGTAATTCGATTTCACTCAATGTGTTAGGGTGTAATTGATCGGTACGGCACCCTCTGGACCCACGACTCTCTGCGTCAGGACGTTCGGATCAGGGCCTGGAGGAAGACGTTGCCGGTCTTCTCCGGGTCCTGATCCAACTGCTCCTGCTCCTGCTCCTGCTCCTGCTCCTGCTCCTGCTCCTGCTCCTGCTCCTGGTCCTGCTCCTGGTCCTGCTTCTGCCTCTGCGCCGGCCCGCCGTCGCCGCGATCGCCTCGAGCTGCTCGCGTCGGACGCCGGAGTCGAGTCGGTGGGCAGTTCCAGCCTCAGGTTCGCCCGGCTCGTTCCGGACTTCGAGTTCGAGCCGCGCTGGCCCTTGCGGTGGCGGTCCTTGGGCGAGCGACAGGCGGCGAGCATCGGCTCGTTGCCGCGCACGCCAGCCGGCCACGCTGAGGCGCGGGGGTGCTTCGACTCGCGGCGGGTGCGCTGAGGCCGCGGCGGGTGCGCTTCGGCCGCGCCGGGTGCGTTGAGGCTGCGGCGGGCGCGCTGGCCGCGGCTCGTGAAGGCGTCCGGGGCGCGGGGCCGGCGTGGCGGCCAGGTTCAGCGCCAACTGCCCGTCCAACCGCGCGGAAGTCCAGCGCGGCCTCGGCCGCCGACACCGCGATCACCAGCCGGCCGCGCCATCCTACGGCGTGTGCTGGCCCGCAGCGGGCACGCCGAGACCGCGATTCGTGAAGACATCCGGGTCCCGGGCCGGCCCAGCGGCCGCCGACCAGCAGCCCAACCACACGGAAGTCCAACGCCTCCGCGCGGCGCAACCGGCAGAACGAGGCCTGACCGGCCCGACCGTCCGGATCTTGAGGCTCGCGGAAGTCCAGCACCGCCAACACCGCGATCACCAGCCGGCCGCGCCGTCCTGCGGCCCGCAACGAGCACGCCGAGACCGCGATTCGTGAAGACATCCGGGCCGCGAGCCGGCCCAGCGGCCAGAATCGCCGCCGACCAGCAGCCCAACCACACGGAAGTCCAACGCCCCCGCGCGGCGCAACCGGCAGAGCACGGCCTGACCGGCCCGACGGCCCCGACGAAGAGTCACACGCCACCGCCCGCGCGGCATCGGTCGCAATGGGCGCGCGAAGGGTCAGCCCGACCGGCTCAAAAGATCAGGCAGTGGCCGCGGGATCGTCCAGCCAGTCGGTCGGCAACGACCTCGGCGCCACGCGAAGCGTCAGTGCGCTGTACGTCAGCCGCGCCGCCTCCTCGAGGTACAGCGCGCGCTTGTGCGCCAGCTCGACAGAGTCCGCGACAACGGAGCACCCATGGCGCGACAGCACCACACAGTTGGTCCCGTCCGCGCACGCCTCGGCCGCCAGCTTCCCGACCTCGGGCCGGCCCGGCGGCACGAACGGCGTAGTCGCCACCCGCCGCAGATAGAAAGCGTGGTCGGTCGTGACCAGCCGGATCGGCTCGGCGATCGCATCGAGCAGCAGGACACTCTGCGGGTGCAGGTGCACGACCGCGTTGACGTCCGGCCGGACGCGATAGGTGGCCAAATGGAGCCCGAGCTCCGAAGACGGCGCGACCCCCGAGTTGTCAAGGGTCGCGCCGTCGCTGATTCGGATCCGAACGAATGAACCGCGGTCGAGCCGGTCGAGCCAGGTTCCGGCCGCGGTTGCCCAGCATTCGTCCGTGCCTGGTGCCCGGGCGGAGAGATTGCCACCCGAGCCCACGACGAGTCCGGCCTGCACGACCGCACGCCCGAGATGGGCGAGCTGGTCGCGAAGGTCCCCGGCCGGGTAGTGCCCAGAGGCGCTACCCGACACTGCTAGCGAGGCGCCTTCTTGGTCGCGCGCTTACGCGGCGGCGTCAGAAGGTCGGCGATGGTGCCGATGGCGGAGGGCACGAGGCGGTAGAACGCCCACACACCCCGCTTCTCGCGCTCCAGCAGACCGGCCTCGGTCAGGATTCGCAGGTGGTGGCTCACAGTCGGCTGCGAGAGCCCGAGCGGAGCCGTCAGGTCACACACACACGCCTCGCCGTCGGGAGCCGACTGGATCAGGCTCAGCAGCCGGAGTCGGGCCGGGTCGGCAAGCGCCTTCAGGACGCCGGCCAAACGCTCGGCATCGGCGCGGTCAATTGGCTCGCCGGCAAGCGGCGAGATCTGGGGCAGGGTCATCTCAGCCAGCGCAGTTCCCACGTATTCCATCCTTCCACCAACACCATCGACCCGCCTGCATATGCGCAGGTCCGAATCGACAATTTTTCAGCCCTGTCGGCCGAGTTCGGCCAACGAAAACGCTGAGCGATAGCTCAGCCCCGCGGCGCGAACCGCCTTTTCCGCGCCTCTGTCGACGATAACGGCGCAACCGACCACATCGGCGCCCGCCTCTCGCAACGCGTCGACCGCAGTGAGCACACTTCCACCTGTAGTGGAGGTGTCCTCGACCGCGAGGACGCGCCGGCCGGCGACGTCGGGCCCCTCGACCCGACGCTGCAGACCATGAGCCTTGTCACTCTTACGGACGACGAACGCATCAAGCGGACGTCCTCCGCGAGCAGCCGCCGCATGCAGCATCGCGGTGGCCACCGGGTCCGCGCCGAGGGTCAGCCCTCCCACGGCATCGAACTCCCAGTCGTCGACGAGATCGAGGAGCACCCGGCCGACCAACGGTGCACCAGCATGGTGCAGCGTCAAACGACGAAGGTCCACGTACCAGTCGGCAACTTGTCCGGACGACAGCGTGACCCGTCCTTCGACCACGGCTAGGTCGCGTACGAGTTTCAGCAGGTCGTCACGGTCGGTCATGTCCGAAGCGTACGCGCTAAAGCTGCGCGGTGAATCGATGACCCGCACTCTCGGCGAAATTAATGGCCGTCAAGGGGACAAGGGTGAATACGAAGGTGATCGCAGCGATCACCACGAGTGACGCGAGAGGTACCGGTGACAGGGGATAACGATGCACCGATGCCCTTGAGATGAATCCGAATCTTGCTCTCATTAGATCGTTGCAATGCTCGATGGGCACCTCTGACCTGCGCAAACAACCGAACGTACCGTCCCTGGCCAACCGGATGCCCATGGGAGCGCTGCTAATCGGCCCATCAGCCGTTCGTACGTGACCACAATCATGTTCGATACACAGCAAACTCAATGCTTGCAGAGATGCACACATCGACGGTCACCGGTGCCAGGATGGGGGTTAATGCTCCTCATGCCCGATGCGTCCCCTCCCGAGCACCGCCGCGCGCTGAAGGAACCCGCGGGGTGCGTAGCGCATGAACGCCACCGCGATCTTGTACCTCCGGCCAGGCACGCTGACCGCCCGGCCCCGCCGCAGGTCCGTGAGGGCCGCCCGCACCACCCGCTCGGCGTCCAGCCAGATCCACGACGGCGCCCGGGACATGTCGATGCCGGCCGCCTCGTGGAACTCGGTGCGGACGTAGCCGGGGCACAGCGCCATGACCCGAACCCCGGTCCCCCGCACGAGCAGCGCCTGCGACTCGCTGAAGCTGGTGACCCAGGCCTTGCTCGCCGGATACGTCGAGCCCGGCATCAGCGCCGCGAACCCCGACGCCGACGAGACGTTGACGATGCCGCCCCGGCCCCGCTCGACCATCCCGGGCAGGGCGGCCAGCGTGAGGCGCATGACCGCGTGAACGTTGAGCCGCAGCAGCTCCTCCTCCAGCTCGGGCGTGGAGCGCAGGAAGGAGCGGTTGAGCGACCGCCCGGCGTTGTTCACGAGCAGGTCGATCGGGCGCCCCGGGTCGGTCAGCCGGGCCGCGACCGCGTCGGCGCCCTCGGCGGTGGCCAGGTCGGCGACCAGCACCTCGACCGGCCCGGGCAGTTCTGCGGCTAGGGCCTCGAGCCGCTCGCCGCGGCGGGCGACGAGCACGAGCGCGTGGCCCTGGGCGGCGAGCTCGCGGGCGAAGGCGGCCCCGAGGCCGGCCGAGGCCCCGGTGACGAGAGCGGTGGGCATCGCGGCAGGGTAACGAACAAGGGGACCGGGCGAACCCGGTCCCCTTGTCACACGCTCAGCCGTTCGGTGGCCCGTAGCCGGGCGGAGGCGGCGGGTAGCCACCCGGACCGCCGGGGCCGGGCGGGGGTGGCGGGAAGCCCCCCGGACCGCCGTAGCCGGGCGGGGGCTCCCACTGGGGCTGCTCCTTGCGGAAGTACGGGTGCGAGGCGGGCAGGGCCAGCAGGACGATCGGTAGCGCGACCGCGATGACGATCAGGATGCTGAGCACCGTGGTGACCGGCTGATACCAGCTGGGCACCGCCGAGTAGACGAGTTCCTGGTACTTGTCCCAGGTGGGCAGCTCCGGGCTGTTCTTGCGGGCCGTGTCCCAGAACGTCTTCGCGAACAGGGTCGTGCCGATGTTGAGGATGCCGCAGCACAGCGCGATGCCGCCGACGACCCAGGTCAGCACCCGGGCGACCTGGTTGCCGCGGCTCACGAAGTAGCCGAGCAGCACCAGGATCACGATGATGATGAAGCCGAAGATGACGCCGACCGATGAGCCGATGCCGGTGGTCGTGGTCGCGCTGGTGTTCAGGCCGGCGCTCTCGTAGACCTTCTTCGTGCCCTCGGCGATCTTGCCGGCGTAGAGGAGCGAGAGTACGACCTGGATCACTTCGAGCCCCGCCGCCGCGAACAGCAGGGTCGACGCCAGGCTGACGGTGGACGGCCGGACGCGTGGCCCGGCCGGCACTGCGAAAGACATCGGGTTGGCTCCCCTCCCAGGAACGTTCCTGGGGATCACCGTATCGATGCGCCGCTAATCTCGCAGCCGCTCTTCGGCATACCGCGCGACCGTCGTGGTGCCCATGATGCAGCCGGTGAACGTCTTGACCTCGCCGCGCTGGCCGGAGAGCTTCTGCCAGGCCGAGCGCCCGGCCGCCGCGTCGGCGTGCGTCAGGAGCTCGGCGGCGTAGACCCGCCCGGCCGGGGTGGCCTTGTCGAGCAGCGCCTCGAGCCGCGGGCGCAGCTCGCCGGCGTGCCGGCGCAGGCCCTCCTCGACCGCGAAGTACGCCTTGGTGGCGGGCAGGAGGGTGCCGGCGATGCCGACGCCGCCGAACGCGAGCGTGTCGGCGTCGGCGAGCAGTCGCAGCTCCTCGTCGTACGCCTGCTTCTTCCACAGCATCAGCCGCACACCCTCCCCTAGTTTCCGGCTAGCCGGCCCGCACCGTGAGCGTCTTCTTGTCGTCGGACAGGTCGACCAGCACCCGGTCCCCGTCCCGGATCTCGCCGCCCAGGAGTGCCTTGGCGAGCTGGTCACCGATCGACGTCTGGATCTGGCGGCGCAGGGGGCGGGCCCCGTAGACCGAGTCATACCCAAGACTGGCCAGCCAGTCACGTGCGGCGTCGGACACGTCGAGCGTGAGCCTGCGGTCGGCCAGACGGCGGCCGAGCGCATCGAGCTGAATCTCCACGATGGCACGCAGATCGGTCTGCGACAAAGCGTTGAACACCACCATGTCGTCCAGCCGGTTCACGAACTCCGGCTTGAAGTGGCCCCGCACGGCGGCGATGACCGCGTCGCGGCGCTGCTCCGGCAGGAGCGTCGGGTCGTCGGCGAGCACCTCCGAGCCGAGGTTCGAGGTCAGGATCAGGATCGTGTTGCGGAAGTCGACCGTGCGGCCCTGCCCGTCGGTGAGCCGGCCGTCGTCGAGCACGGCCAGCAGCACGTCGAACACGTCCGGGTGGGCCTTCTCCACCTCATCGAGCAGCACGACGGTGTACGGCCGCCGCCGCACCGCCTCGGTGAGCTGGCCGCCCTCCTCGTAGCCGACGTAGCCGGGCGGTGCGCCGACGAGCCGGGCGACGTTGTGCTTCTCGCTGTACTCGCTCATGTCGATGCGCACCATCGCGCGCTCGTCGTCGAAGAGGAACTCCGCGAGCGCCTTGGCCAGCTCGGTCTTGCCCACGCCGGTCGGGCCCAGGAACAGGAATCCGCCGGTGGGCCGGTCGGGATCGGCGACGCCGGCCCGGGCGCGGCGCACCGCGTCGGAGACGGCCTGGATCGCCGCGTCCTGCCCGATGACCCGGCTGCGCAGCGAGTCCTCCATGCGCAGCAGCTTGGCGGTCTCGCCCTCCAAGAGCCGGCCGGCCGGGATGCCCGTCCAGGAGGCGACCACGGCGGCGATGTCGTCCGCGGAGACCTCCTCCTTGAGCATCGCGCCCGCGGACTGCAGGGCGACGAGCTCGCTCTCGGCCTGCTGAAGGTCCCGCTGCAGGCCCGGGATCACGGCGTAGCGCAGCTCGGAGACCTTCTCCAGGTCGTTGTCGCGCTCGGCCCGCTCGGCCTCGAGCCTCAGCTGCTCCAGCTGCTCCTTGGTGTTGGAGATCTTCTGGATGTGCGCCTTCTCGTTCTGCCAGCGGTCGGTGAGCGCGCTCAGCGATTCGCGACGGTCGGCGAGCTCGGCCCGCAGCCGCTGGAGCCGCTCGGCCGAGGCCTGGTCGGGCTCCTTGGCCAGCGCCATCTCCTCGATCTCGAGGCGGCGCACGTTGCGCTCGACCTCGTCCACCTCGGTCGGGCGCGAGTCGATCTCCATGCGCAGCCGGGAGGCCGCCTCGTCGACGAGGTCGATGGCCTTGTCCGGCAGGAAGCGGTCGGTGATGTACCGATCCGACAGCGCGGCCGCGGCGACCAGCGCCGCATCGGTGATCCGCACGCCGTGGTGGACCTCGTAGCGCTCCTTGAGCCCGCGCAGGATGCCGATGGTGTCCTCGATCGTGGGCTCGCCGACCACGACGGGCTGGAAGCGCCGCTCGAGGGCCGGGTCCTTCTCGATGTGCTCGCGGTACTCGTCCAGCGTCGTCGCGCCGACCATCCGCAGCTCGCCGCGGGCCAGCATCGGCTTGAGCATGTTGCCGGCGTCCATCGAGCCCTCGCCCTTGCCGGCGCCGACGACCGTGTGCAGCTCGTCGAGGAACGTGATGACCTGCCCGTTGGAGCCCTTGATCTCCTCGAGCACGGACTTGAGCCGCTCCTCGAACTGGCCGCGGTACTGCGCGCCGGCCACCATGGCGCCGAGGTCGAGGCTGACCAGGCGTTTGTCCCGCAGTGACTCGGGCACGTCGCCGGCCACGATGCGCTGGGCGAGGCCCTCCACGATCGCGGTCTTGCCGACGCCGGGCTCGCCGATGAGCACGGGGTTGTTCTTGGTACGCCGGGACAGCACCTGGATCACCCGGCGGATCTCGGCGTCGCGGCCGATCACCGGGTCGATCTTGCCGTCCCGGGCGGACTGGGTGAGGTCGACGCCGTACTTCTCCAACGCCTGGAAGGTCTGCTCCGGATCGGCCGAGGTCACCTTGCGGTCGCCCCCGCGGATCTGCGGGAACGCCGCGACCAGGGTCTGCTCGGTCGCCCCGGCGTCCTTCAGCAGCGTCGCGACCTGTCCGCCGACGCGCGCGAGGCCCGCCAGCAGGTGCTCGGTCGACGTGTACTCATCGCCCAGCGGGCGAGCGATCTGCTCGGCGGCCGCGATCGCGTTGGCGAACTCGCGGGCGACGTTGGGCTCCACGACACTCGAGCCGCGGGCGCTCGGCAGCCGCTCGACGGCGTGCAGAGCGGCACGGCGCACGTCGGCCGGGTTGGCCCCGACGGCACGCAGCAGGCCGGCGGCGGTCGATCCGCCCGTGTCCAGCAGCGTCAGGAGCAGGTGCCAGGGTTCAACGGTCGCGTGTCCGCGCTGGCTCGCCGCGTCCACGGCGGCCTTGATGACCTCGCGACTCTTGGTGGTCAGGCGTTCGGCGTTCATCGTTTGCTCGCAGACTCCTCGGTCCAGTGCGTCCTACAGGAGGTACGACACCCACGGGGTTGAGTCTATTCCACTCAACTCTGATTTGCCGAGCGTCACGGAACTATCGCGCCGAGACTCCCACGTGCACCCAGTCACATCCCTGGTCGCCGACGGTGCAGAGCCAGACGTCGCCGGACTGCTGGGCGGGGTACCCGAGAATCGTCGTGGCATCGATGCGCCGCAGCCGGAAGATCAGCCGGGCTCCCGTGTCGCGCACCCGCTGCCGCTCGTCGACGAGCCAGACGCCCTGCCCGCTGGCGACGAGCAGCCGATGGCCGGGCAGCACCTCGGCGCTGAAGACCTGGGTGACCTCGCGCATCGCGGTCGACTCGCTCCAGGCGACCGCCGAGTTCGAGGCCTGGCCCGCCACCATGCGGGCCGCGAACTGGGCGCCGACCAGCCACACGTCCTGCCCGTCGGGCGAGACGAACGGCCGGACGACGGCGTCGGGCTGGGGCGCGATCGTGCTGCCCTGCGACTTCCAGGTGCGCCCGTGGTCGGAGCTGCTCCAGACGCTGATCGTGGTGCCGCCGGCGGGCGAGGAGCCGGCCGCGCCGCCGGACGAGCGGGCGGTCAGCCAGAGCGTGCCGTTCGCGGCCGCGGTGAGGCCGGTCCAGTCGTGCTGGCCGGACGGGCGGGCCGGCAGCGGGGCCCGGTTGCCGTCGTCGCCCACCACCCACGGCTGGGCGTCGGCGCAGCCGTTCGCGGCGGGGTCCTGGCAGCCGACCGAGTACTGCGGATCGGCGAGGTTGAGCTCGACCGGCGGCGGGGTGAGCGGACGGCGCTCGAAGGTGCGGCCGGTGTCGCGGGAGATGAAGTACCCGTCCGGCGCCGCCTTGAGGATCAGCACGTTGCCACGGCCGAGGCGCATGTCGATGTCGAGCGCGTCGTTGAACGGCAGGTCGCGCGCCACCCAGCTGGCGCCGCCGTCGAGGGTGAGCGCGAGCCCGGCCTTGCACGTGGTCCCGGCCACGCACGAGGTGAACAGCGCATAGCCGGTGCCGGCGTCGGCGAACTCGACGCCGCGGGGCGAGGTGCCCTTCGGCACCGGCACGACGGTCTGCCGGTCCTTGGGATCGGTGCTCGGATAGGCGGTGGGCACGTCCTCGTAGGAGACGTCCCCGTCCGGGGTCTGCTCCGCCTGCGGGGTGCTGTTCGGCGCACACGAGCCCGCGCTCAACGTCGTGACCAGGGCGGCGGCGAGCGCGAAGACCAGGACGCGGCGGCGTCTCACCAGCGCCAGCGCCAGAACCTGCGCTGGTAGCGCACCCGCACGCTGCTGCTGCGCACCTCGCCGCCGATGCGGAAGACGATCCCGGAGCCGGTCGAGTCGTAGGCGGCGGGCACCTTCTGCTTGAGCGAGCTCGAGCGCGGCGCGATGCTGTCGATGTCGGCGGTCGCCCCGCGCGGCAGCACCAGCTCGATCGAGCTGGACCGGGCCTCCAGCCGCACCTCGACCAGCTGGGAGGTGAACTGGGCCTCGGTGAAGTCGAGCTTGACCGATCCGGCCCGCGTGCTGATGAGCAGCTTCCGCGGCACCGTCCAGCGCCCGACCCGCTTGAGGCTGGAGGCGTGGTTGCGGATCTCCTGCTGCTCCGGGGCGGCGATCGGGCCCTTCTGCGGCAGGTCCCCGACATACGGCTCGATCTCGCCGAACGTGCGGGACCGCAGCACGCCGTCGACGCGCTCCTCGAACTCGGCGAGCGTCAGCCGGCCCTCGGACACGGCGGCGTTGAGCTGAGCGACCACGAGCTCCCGCTCGGCGTCGGAGATGCGCATGTCCGGCCGGTCCTGGCTCACGACGACACTGTAGACCTCAGCGGGATCGAAAGTCTCTAGCCTCGAGCGTCAGCTGAGGCGCCGGGGCTGGCGCACGAGGCCGCCCTCGCACCAGTCGTGGTATTCGAAGAGGTCGGGGCGGGCCAGGAGCATGCGCACGTTGTGCGCCCACGTAGCGAGCAGCTCGTCGCCGTTGTCCTCGGCCTGCTCGACGAACTTCTTCAGCCGCCGCTTCGGGTGGGCGCGGAAGTGCGTGCGGATGCCGTCGGCGGCGTAGATGTAGAGGCAGTGCAGGGCGAAGCGGCGCGCCGGGCAGCCCGGGTCCATGGCCAGCTCGAAGAGGGTGCCGATCAGCCGGTCGCCGGCGACCAGCAGGTCCCAGTCGGGCGGCATCGTCGACAGCAGCGACGCGTCGGGGTGGTAGGCCCACGCTCGCAGCTCCGCCGGGGTTGGGTCGACCGGGTTCTCGAAGCCCCGGAATCCCGCCTCTGTCACGCTCACCGTCAGCTCCCGTGGCCAGCGGGTTATAACAACCGTCAGGGGTCCTTGGTTTGGCGACAACTTAGCCCGGCACCAGGTTGCATGGGAAGAGGGGAAGCGGTCGCTTACTTACCGTGAACCCGTACATAGACGGATTTGTCACCCTATCGTGGACCAAATACGAGGGGCGTCTCGCAAATAGCGAGACGCCCCTCGAGGTGACCACACCCCTTGCGCTTGCCGCCCCGGTCAGCCTCCGGAACGACCGCACCATTCCCTGATCCAGTGGTGCCCCTGCCGCGCGCGAGCCAAACGTCCGTCAGGAATTCTTGGCCGGACGCCACACCACGAGCGCGGTCTGATGCTGGTTGGACGGCACGAGATCGCGCCGCGGGAAGCCCGCCGCCTCGATCTGCGCCAGCCGGGTGCGCGTGCGCACGAGCTCGGCCTCGAGCTCGGCCACCCGCTGCCGCAGGTCGCCGACCATGCCCTCCAGCTCGATGATCCGCTTGATGCCGGCGAGGTTGACGCCCTCTTCCTGGCTGAGGCGCTGCACCTCGCGGAGCAGCGCGACGTCGCGCTCGCTGTAGCGGCGCCCGCCGCCGGCCGTCCGGCCGGGCTGCACCAGGCCCATGCGGTCGTACTGCCGCAGGGTCTGCGGGTGCATCCCGGCCTGCCGCGCCGCGATCGAGATGATCAGGACCTTGGCGTCGGAGACCGCCTCGAAGCTGATGAAGACCTCGCTCTGGATGTCTTCGTCATCGCTCATAACTACTGCGCTCCCGTGCGATCGCGTCGAGCCGCTCGCGAGGAGCCGGCGGCGCCGCGGCCGCATAGTCGGACAGAGCCTGCCGCGCCTTCTCGGACAGCTCGGCCGGCACGTGGACATCGATGGTGACCAGCAGGTCACCGACGTTGCCGTCGCGCCGGGCGACGCCCTTGCCGCGCACCCGCAGCGTCCGCCCGCTCGGGGTGCCCGGGGGCACCCGCAGCGTGACGGCCGCGTCGAGCGTCGGCACGCGCAGGTCGGCCCCGAGAGCCGCCTCCGCGAACGTCACCGGCACCGTCAGCGTCAGGTCGTCGCCGCTGCGGCCGAAGACCGGGTCGGGACGGACCTTGATGAGCACGAACAGGTCGCCGGGCGACCCGCCCCGGGCCCCCGGCTCGCCCCGTCCGGCCAGCCGGATGCGCTGGCCGTCGGAGACGCCCGCCGGGATGCGCACGTTGATCGTGCGGGTCTTGGTGACCCCGCCGGTCCCGTGGCACTCCGGGCACTTCTCGTCGACGATGGTGCCCACGCCCTGGCACTCGCGGCAGGGCTCGGTGAAGCTGAACGAGCCCTGGTTGCTGCTCACGACGCCGAGGCCGCGGCACTTCGGGCAGGTCCGGGGGGACGAGCCGGGTGCCGCGCCGTTGCCGTGGCAGGTCTCGCAGGTGCCGGGCGTGCGCAGGGTGATCGGCAGCGTCGCGCCCTGCACCGCGTCGACGAAGTTGAGCACGACCTCGGTCTCGACGTCCCGGCCGCGGCTGCGCCGTCCGGTCGCGGGAGCGGCGCCGCCACCGGAGAAGATCGAGCTGAACAGGTCCGAGAAGCCCGCGCCGCCGAAGCGCCGGTCCCCGCCGGCCCCCGCGGGGCCGGCGCCGCCACCGGCGGTCGACCCCGCGTTGCCGAACAGGTCGGTGAAGTCGAACCCGGGCCCGCCCGCGCCCGCCGGGCCACCGGCCCGGGCGTTGCGGCGGAACTGCCCCGCGCCGAACAGCGACCGCATCTCGTCGTACTCTTTGCGCCGCGCCGGGTCGGAGAGCACGTCATAGGCCTCCGACACCGCCTTGAACCGCTCCTCGGCCGCCGCGTTGTTCGGATTCCGGTCGGGGTGCAACTCCCGCGCGAGCTTCCGGTACGCCTTCTTGATCTCGTCGGTGGGAGCGGATTTGGTGACGCCCAGAACCGCGTAGAAATCCTTTTCCAACCAGTCCTTCGAACTCATTGCGCCACCTCCTCCAGGCGTTCGTCTACTCCGGGTCGGCGACCGCGACCAGTGCTGGTCGCAGCAGCCGCTCGCCGAGGAGGTAGCCGCGCCGCATCACGTCGATGCAGGTCGGCTCGGCCACCTCGGCCGAGGTCAGATGGGCCACCGCCTCGTGGCGGGTCGGGTCGAACGGGTCGCCCTTGGCCCCGAAGACGGTCAGCCCGAACTTGGTCAGCGCGGCGTTCAGCTGCTCCGCCACCGCCCCGAAGGGCCCGACCAGGTCGCCGTGATCGCGCGCCCGGTCGAGGTCGTCGAGCACCGGCAGCAGCGCGCCGAGCACGTTGGCGCTCGCCTGCTCGACCACCTGCGCCCGGTCGCGGTCGACCCGCTTGCGGTAGTTGGCGTATTCGGCGGTGACCCGCTGCAGGTCACGCGTCCGCTCGTCGAGCTCGGTGCGAAGGGCCGCCAGCTCCGCGCCCAGCCCGTGCTGGTGCGTGTCGTCGGTGGTGCCCTGCGCCGCCGCCTGATTCGGACCCTCGGCGGGGGCGTGCACCGTGAACTCCTCGTCCACGATCTCGCCCTCCACCGGCTTCTCCTCCTCCGGCTCCTCCGTGGCTCCCGCCGTGACGGTCTCGTCGACCGTCACGGCGTCGGCCTCAGGCGCCTCCGGCGCGGCCGGCTTCTTGGCATCCGTCACTTCTTGTTGTCCTCGTCGATGATCTCGGCGTCCACGACGTCCTCGGGACCGTTGCCGCCGGCGGCACCCGTGGCACCGGCCCCGCCGGGCGCGCCGCCCGCGGCACCGCTCGCGTCACCGGCGGCCTGCTGGCGCTGCTGCTCGTACAGCGCGCTGCCGGCCTGCTGCGAGACCTGGGCGAGCTTCTCGTGCGCCGCCTTGATCCGCTCGGTGTCGTTGCCGCCGAGCGCGCTGCGCAGGTCGCCCAGCGCCTCGTTCATCTGCTCGCGGGACTCCGCGGGGATCTTGTCGCCGCTCTCGGCCAGGAACTTCTCGGTCTGCCACTGCAGGGCCTCGGCCAGGTTGCGGGTCTCGGCCTCCTCGCGGCGGCGCTTGTCCTCGTCGGCGTGGTCCTGCGCGTCGCGCATCATCCGCTCGATGTCGTCCTTCGGCAGCGCGGAGCCGCCGGTGATCGTCATCGACTGCTCCTTGCCCGTGCCCAGGTCCTTCGCGGACACGTGCACGATGCCGTTGGCGTCGATGTCGAAGGTGACCTCGATCTGCGGCACGCCACGCGGCGCCGGCGGGATGCCGGTCAGCTCGAAGGTGCCGAGGCGCTTGTTGTACGCCGCCATCTCCCGCTCGCCCTGGAAGACCTGGATGAGCACGGAGGGCTGGTTGTCGTCCGCCGTCGTGTAGACCTCGGAGCGCTTGGTCGGGATGGTCGTGTTGCGCTCGACCAGCTTGTGCATGATGCCGCCCTTGGTCTCGATGCCCAGCGACAGCGGGGTGACATCGAGCAGCAGGACGTCCTTGACCTCGCCCTTGAGCACGCCGGCCTGCAGGGCGGCGCCGACGGCGACGACCTCGTCCGGGTTGACGCCCTTGTTGGGCTCCTTGCCGGTGAGCTGCTTGACCAGGTCGGTCACGGCCGGCATACGGGTCGAGCCGCCGACGAGGATGACGTGGTCGAGCGTGGCGACGTTGATCCCGGCGTCCTTGATCGCCGACTCGAACGGCACCTTGGTCCGGTCGAGCAGGTCCTGCGTCATCCGCTGGAACTCCGAGCGCGACAGCTGGGTGTCCAGGTGCAGCGGGCCGTCGGGGCCGGCGGTGATGTAGGGCAGGTTGATCGACGTCGTGGTGGCCGCGGACAGCTCGATCTTGGCCTTCTCGGCCGCCTCGCGCAGGCGCTGCATGGCCATCTTGTCGGCCGACAGGTCGATGCCGTGCTGGCCGCGGAAGGTCTTGACCAGGTGGTCGATCACGCGCTCGTCCCAGTCGTCGCCACCGAGGTGGTTGTCGCCGGAGGTCGACTTGACCTCGACGACGCCCTCGGCGAGCTCGAGGACGGAGACGTCGAAGGTGCCGCCGCCGAGGTCGAAGACCAGGACGGTCTGCTCCTTCGAGCCCTTGTCCAGGCCGTAGGCGAGGGCCGCGGCGGTGGGCTCGTTGACGATCCGCAGCACGTTGAACCCGGCGATCTCGCCGGCCTCCTTGGTCGCGGTGCGCTGCGCGTCGTTGAAGTATGCCGGCACGGTGATGACCGCGTCGGTGATCTGCTCGCCCAGGTAGGCCTCGGCGTCGCGCTTGAGCTTCATCAGGACCCGCGCGGAGATCTCCTGCGGGGTGTACTTCTTACCGTCGATGTCGATGGCCCAGTTGGTGCCCATCTCGCGCTTGACGGAGCGGATGGTCCGGTCCGGGTTGGTGACGGCCTGCCGCTTGGCGACCTCACCGACGAGCACCTCGCCGTTGCGGGCGAAGGCGACGATCGACGGCGTCGTGCGCGCACCTTCGGCGTTGGCGATGACGCTGGGCTCGCCGCCCTCCAGGACACTGACCACCGAGTTGGTGGTTCCGAGGTCGATGCCGACCGCACGTGCCATAGCTGCTTGACCTCCATGGGGCAGTCGGCGTTTGACCGCCGGCCGCGAAGTTGAGTGACTGTCACTCAATAGTGCCACGAGTCGCTCGATCGTCAAGTGGAACCTTGAGTCTGCCTGACGCAACTCCGGCGGGGGCCGGGTGATTCCCGTGCGTCGTCGCGCTCGGTGGCATCGATGCTCACGCCCGTTGCATGGCGCTGACGAGCCGCATCATGGACGATTTACCCGTGACCACACAGGGCGAGTCGGTGTCCGCCCGGTCGACGGGTCCGACCCTTTCGTCGGATGCCCCATCGGCCGGTCGTCCACCGCGTCCGCGTGACGGCGACGATACCCCCGGTGACGTGCTGCAGGAGCGGCTGACCGAGCTGCGCGACGCGGTCCGGGTGACCCGATTCACACTGCCGCTGCCCAGCGCCGAGCGGGCCGGCACCGTGGCCACGGGCATGGTCGCCCAGCTCGACGACTACCTGCTGCCCCGCCTCGAGCGCCTCGACGCCCCGCTGCTCGTGGTCGTCGGCGGCTCCACCGGCGCCGGCAAGTCCACGCTGGTCAACAGCCTGGTGCGGACCCCGATCAGCCCGGCCGGGGTGCTGCGCCCGACCACCCGCGCGCCGGTCCTGGTCTGCCACCCGGCCGACATGTCGTGGTTCTCCCGCGCCAGTCTGCTGCCCTCGCTGGCCCGCACCAGCGGCCCGAACGGCGACCACCGCTCGCTGCAGGTCGTCTCGGCCCAAGCGTTGACCCCCGGGCTCGCCCTGCTCGACGCGCCCGACATCGACTCGGTCGTGGACGCCAACCGGCAGCTCGCCGGGCAGCTGCTCGCCGCGGCCGACCTCTGGCTCTTCGTCACCACCGCGGCCCGCTACGCCGACGCCGTGCCCTGGAACCTGCTGCGCACCGCGCGCAACCGGGGCACCGCCGTCGCGCTCGTGCTCGACCGGGTGCCCGGCGGCGGCGCCGCGGACGAGATCGCCCCGCACCTGACCGAGATGCTGCGGCAGCAGGACCTGGGCGGGGTGCCGCTCTTCGTCCTGCCCGAGACCCGCCTCGACAGCCAGGGCCTGCTCGGCGAGGCGCAGATCGGCTCGCTGCACGGCTGGCTGGCCCGGCTCGCCCGCGACGCCGAGGCCCGCGCGGCCGTGGTGCGCCAGACCGTCGGCGGGGCCATCGACGCGCTCACCGTCGACGTGGTGATCCTCGCGGCCGCGGCCGAGGACCAGGTCGCGGCGGCCAAGACGCTGAGCGACGCGGTGCACGTCGCCTACCGGGCGGCCACCGAGTCGGTCGAGCACGGCATCCACGACGGTGCGCTGCTGCGCGGCGAGGTGCTGGCCCGCTGGCAGGAGCTCGTCGGCACCGGCGACATCATGCGCGCGCTGCAGGCCCGGGTCGGCAAGCTGCGCGACCGCGCGGTGGCCGCGATCACCGGGCGGCCGGCGCCGGGGGAGCAGTTCCAGCAGGCCCTCGGATCCGGGCTCGGAGTGCTGCTCAAGGCGGCCGCCACCGACGCCGCCGAGGGGGCCGGCGCCGCGTGGAAGGCGCACCCGGCCGGGGCCGCGCTGCTCGACGCCGCACCGGGGCTCGTGCACCCCTCGGAGGACCTCGACGAGCGCATCGACCGGCTCGTGCGCGACTGGCAGCGCTCGGTGCTGGACCTGGTCCGCACGGAGGCCGGCGACCGGCGGGTGGTCGCCAAGGCCAGCGCCTACGCCGTCAACGCGACCGGCCTGCTGGTGATGGTCAGCGTCTTCGCCGCGACGGCGTTCATCCCGACCGGGGCCGAGATCGCGGTCGCCGGCGGCACCACGATCGCGGCCCAGAAGGTGCTCGAGGCCATCTTCGGCGACCAGGCGGTACGCTCGCTGGCCGAACGCGCCCGGCAAAGCCTCGCCGAGCGGGTCGCGGCCCTCTTCGCCGCCGAGGCCGACCGCTTCACCAGCGCCCTGACCGGCGCCGGCGTCGACGAGGAGCTCTCCCCCCGGCTGCGCGCGCTGAGCACCGCAATCCACAACGCCCGGCCGGAGGTTGACAGATCATGAGCCTGGTCGAGCGGGTGAAGCAGATGGTGCCGCGGCAGCCCGTCAACGCGGATCGGCTCGTCACGCGGGTCGAGGCGCTGCACCGGTTCGTCGGCGCGGCCGAGGGCCACGTGCCGGAGGAGCAGCTCGTCGCGGCCCGCACCGTGATCGACCGCTCCGGCGAGCGGCTGCGGCTCTCCCGTGCCCACACCGTCGTCGCGCTGGCCGGTGCGACCGGGAGCGGCAAGTCGAGCCTGTTCAACGCGGTCTCCGGGTTCCAGTTGTCGCGGGTCGGGGTACGCCGCCCGACCACCGGCGTCGCCCACGCCTGCGTGTGGGGCCAGGCCGGCGCCGGCCCGCTGCTCGACTGGCTCGGCGTGCCCCCGAACCGGCGGTTCACCCGCGAGAGCGCGCTGGACGGCGACGACCAGGCCGCCCTGCGCGGGCTCGTCCTGCTCGACCTGCCCGACTTCGACTCGGTGCAGGAGCGCCACCGGCTCGAGGTCGACCGCCTCCTGCGCCTGGTCGACCTGGTGGTCTGGGTGCTCGACCCGCAGAAGTACGCCGACCGCGTCGTCCACCAGCAGTACCTCGCCCAGTTCCAGCGCCACCGCGACGTGACGGTGGTCGTGCTCAACCAGGCCGACCGGCTCACCCGGGCCGACTCCGAGCGCCTGATCGCCGACCTCGGCCGGCTGCTCGACAACGACGGCCTCGGCGGCGTGCCCGCCTTCGCGACCTCGGCCAAGGGCGAGCCCGGCCTGGGCCCGCTGCGCGTCGCGCTGGAGCGCACGGTCGCCGCCCGCCAGGCCGCGCTGCTGCGCCTCAACGGCGACGTCACCGACGCGGTCGCCGCCCTGCAGCCGCTGGTCGTCTCCGGCGCCAAGGTCTCCGCGGGTGTACCGCCGCAGACCGTCGACCGCCTCGCCGACGCGCTCGCCGACGCCGCGGGCGCCCCGATCGTGGCCGCGGCGACCGAGCGCACCTACAAGCACCGGGCCGCCGCCTCCCTGGGCTGGCCGCTGCTGCGCTGGGCCCGCCGGATGCGCCCCGACCCGCTCAAGCGGCTGCACCTGGAGCCCGGGGCCGTCGAGCGCCCCGAGGCCACCTCGCTGCCCGACTCCACCGCCGCGCAGAAGGCCGCGGTCACGCTGGCCGCCCGCGAGGTCGCCACGAGCGCGGCCCAGGGGCTGCCGGAGCCGTGGCCGGCCGCGATCACCGACGCGTCGCGCTCGCGGGTCGACGACGTGCCCGACGCGCTCGACGTCGCCGTGGCCTCCGCCGACCTGGGCCTGGGCCGCCGCCCGGCCTGGTGGCGGGCGGTCGGCGCGCTGCAGTGGCTCGGCGCCGCCGTCGCCTTCGCGGGGCTGGTCTGGCTCGCCGTGCGGGCCGTGTTCGCCCTGCTCGGCCTGCCCAACGTGAGCGGGCCCACGGTCGGTGCCGGAGTTCCGCTGGCCACCGTGCTGTTCGGCGGCGGCCTGCTCTTCGGTCTGCTGCTGACCGTCGTCGTACGCCCCTTCGCCGCCATCGCCGCCCGCCGCGCCCGGGCCCGGGCCGAGCGGCGGATGCGCAACGCCATCGCCGGCGTCGCCCGCACCCACATCGTGGCTCCGGTGGAGGAGGTGCTGCGCTCGTACGATGACGCGCGTGACGCCCTTGCCGCCGCCGCTTCGTAACCTCGTCCGACCGGTCCGCCGGCTCGGCTTCACCGCCCTCGGCCTGCTCAATCTCGCCTGGGGCGCCTGGGCGGTCGCGGCCCCGCGCCACTTCTTCGGCACGTTCCCGGGCTTCGGGCTGCACTGGACGGCCTCCTACCCGCCGTTCAACCAGCACCTGACCGTCGACCTGGGCGCCACCATGCTGACCCTCGCCACGCTGTTCTTCGGCGCCGCGATCGCCGACCAGCCCGCGGTCAGCTGGCTCGCCGGGATCGCCACGGCGGTGTTCGGCATCCTGCACTTCGGCTACCACGCGCTGCACGCCGGGCACATGGGCACCGCCGACCGGGTGCTGAGCCTGCTGAGCCTGATCGGTGGAGCCGTGGTGCCACCGGCCCTTGCCGCGACCCATCGTCTGGACGCGACCCATCGTCTGGAAAGGTCCGAGTAATGGACCTGCAGTACCTGCGGGAGCACCCGGCCCAGCTGCCCGTCTTCATCAAGCACCAGCGCATCCGCGAGACGCCGGTGCCGGGCGGCTCCATCTGCACCGCCCAGCGGCTCACCCTGGACGACGGCGGTTCGCTCTTCGCCAAGTCCCTCGCCGACCCGCCGCCGGGCTTCTTCGCCGCCGAGGCCGCGGGCCTGCGCTGGCTGCGGGAGGCGGGCGCCGCCCCGGTGCCCGAGATCATCGCCGAGCTGCCGGACCTGCTGGCCCTGGAGTGGATCGACCACGGCGAGGCCACGGGGCGGGGCGCCGAGGAGCTCGGGCGGGGGCTGGCCGGGCTGCACCGGGCGGGCGCCGACGCGTTCGGGGCGCCCTGGCCCGGATACATCGGCACGCTCCCGATGCCCAACGAGCCCTCGCCCGGCCCGTGGGGCCCGTGGTTCGCCGAGCACCGCCTGCGCCCCTTCCTGGAGGCGTCGACCGGCGCGCTCACCGGCGCCGACGTCGCCGCGGCCGAGCGGGTGCTGGCGAACATCGAGGACTACGGCGGCGACGAGCCCCCGTCGCGCATCCACGGCGACCTGTGGCCGGGCAACGTGCTGTGGGACCACACCGGCCGGGGGTGGCTGGTCGACCCGGCGGCGCACGGCGGGCACCGCGAGACCGACCTGGCGCTGCTCGGGCTGTGGGGCGGGGTGCCGCACCACGATCGGCTCATCGCGGCCTACCGGGAGGCGTATCCGCTGGCGGACGGGTGGCAGGAGCGCGTACCGCTGCATCGTCTGTATCTGATGCTCGTGCACACCGCGCTCTTCGGGGCGTCCTACGGGGAGTCGGTTCGGGCGCTGCTTCGGGCGCTCTGAACCGGGTACCGTTCGACCATGACCGAATCGGCGCACGAGCCACCCGGGGCCGGCCTGGCCGACCGGTTCGGGCGCGTTGCGACCGATTTACGGGTGTCGCTGACCGACCGGTGCAATCTGCGCTGCACCTACTGCATGCCCGCCGAGGGCCTCGACTGGCTGCCGAACCCGTCGCTGCTCACCGACGCCGAGGTCGTCCGGCTCATCGACGTGGCCGTGCACCGCCTCGGCGTGACCGAGGTGCGCTTCACCGGCGGTGAGCCGCTCCTGCGCCGCGGGCTGGCCGAGATCGTCCGCGCGGTCGCCGCGCTGCCCGGCCGCCCGCGCATGATGCTCACCACGAACGGCATCGGCCTCGCCCGCCTCGCCGAGCCCTTGGCCGCGGCCGGGCTGGACCGGGTCAACGTCTCGCTCGACACCACCGACCCGGCCCGGTTCAAGGCGATCACCCGCCGCGACCGGCACGCCGACGTGGTCGCCGGGCTCGCCGCGGCCGCCGCGGCCGGGCTGCTGCCGGTGAAGATGAACGCGGTCCTGCTGCGCGGGGTCAACGACGACGAGGCCGCGCCCCTGCTGCGCTTCGCCCTCGAGCACGGCTACGAGCTGCGGTTCATCGAGCAGATGCCGCTGGACGCCGGGCACACCTGGCGCCGCGAGGAGATGGTCACCGGCGCCGAGATCCTCGCGGCGCTGCGCGCGGAGTTCACGCTCTCGCCCGATCCGGACGCGCGCGGCGGGGCGCCCGCGGAGACGTGGGTCGTGGCCGGGCACGCCGCGGTCGGCGGGGGACCGGCCCGCGTCGGCGTGATCGCCAGCGTGTCGAGCCCGTTCTGCGGCGCCTGCGACCGGACCCGCCTCACCGCCGACGGCGCGATCCGCTCCTGCCTGTTCAGCCAGGAGGAGACGGACCTGCGCGGCGCGCTGCGGGCCGGGGCCGGCGACGACGAGCTCGCCGACCTCTGGCGCAAGGCGATGTGGGCCAAGCCGGCCGGCCACGGCATCAACGACCCCAGGTTCCTGCAGCCCGCGCGGCCCATGTCTGCCATCGGAGGATGACCCAGTTGCTGCTCGTCCGCTACTTCGCGGGGGCCCGCGCGGCCGCCGGCGTGCCCGAGGAGAAGGTCGAGGCCACGACGCTGGCCGATCTCGTCGCGGCCGTGACCGCCGACCGTCCGCGCCTCGCCGGCGTGGTCACCGCCTGCTCCTTCCTGGTCGACGGCACCGCCTGGCGGGACCGGGACGCGGCGCTGCCCGCGGCCGCGACGGTCGACGTGCTGCCCCCCTTCGCGGGCGGCTGAGCCGGTGATCGCCGTCCTCCTGGTGGTGGTGCTCGTCGTTGTCGGGGGCATCCACTGGTACCTCTGGAAACGCCTCGTCAAGGACACCACCCGCACCCGCCGGGCCCGCGTCGCCGGCTCGGTCATCGCGGTGCTGCTGGCCCTGGTGATCCCGACGACCCTGGCGCTGTCGCGCACCCTGCCGCACTCGCGCCAGGCGATCGTGGCCTGGCCGGGGTTCCTCTGGCTCGCGCTGATGTTCTACCTGCTGGTCACGCTGCTGATCCTGGAGATCCCGCGCTTGGCGATCCGCCTCTGGCAGCGTCGCTCCGCACCACCTTCACTATCTCAAGTTCCGCCCCCTCAAGCGGCATCGTCGGACATTTCGGACGAGGATCCGTCTTTCGCCGCCGAGCCGCCGCCGAAGCCGGTTGCGCAGGAGCCGGGCTTCGACGCGACCCGGCGCCTGCTGCTCGGCCGGTCGCTCGCCGTCACCGCGGGCGTGCTGTCCACGAGCGCCGTGGGCATCGGGGTGTACCAGGCCATGAGCGCCCCGAATCTCAAGCGCGTCCCGATCCGGCTGGCCAAGCTGCCCGCGAGCATGGACGGCTTCCGCATCGCGGTGGTGTCCGACATCCACCTCGGCCCGCTGCTGGGCCGCTCGCACACCGAGCGCATCGTGCGAATGATCAACTCGGTGGACGCGGACCTCGTCGCCGTCGTCGGCGACCTCGTGGACGGCAGCGTCGCCGAGCTCGGCGAGGCCGCCGAGCCGCTGCAGGACCTGCGCGGCAAGCGCGGCAGCTTCTTCGTGACCGGCAACCACGAGTACTTCTCCGGCTACCAGGAGTGGGTCGACGAGGTGAACTCGCTCGGCGTCCGCGTCCTGCGCAACGAGCGCGTCGACGTGCTCGGGCTCGACCTCGCCGGGGTGAACGACCTCAGCGGCGAGGACGTCGGCGACGGCCCCGACTTCGGCAAGGCGCTCGACGGGCGGGACACCAGCCGGCCCGTGGTGCTGCTCGCCCACCAGCCGATCCAGGCCCACGACGCGGCCCGCCACGGCGTCGACCTGCAGCTGTCCGGGCACACCCACGGCGGCCAGATGGTGCCGTTCAACCTGCTCGTGGGCCTCCAGCAGCC
Source organism: Dactylosporangium thailandense (assembly GCF_059739745.1). Classification (NCBI taxonomy): domain Bacteria; kingdom Bacillati; phylum Actinomycetota; class Actinomycetes; order Micromonosporales; family Micromonosporaceae; genus Dactylosporangium; species Dactylosporangium thailandense. The sequence goes on along the minus strand of NZ_AP029195.1, from coordinate 9,946,399 downwards.
GGTCGTGGCCGGTCTCGGCACGGTCGACGGCACCCAGGTCTACGTCACCCGCGGGGCCGGCTTCTGGGGGCCGCCGGTCCGCTTCGGCGCGCCGCCGGACATCTCGATCATCGAGCTGCACGGCGCGTAGCCGGAAACGCGTGGGGCGCCTGTGACAGGATGCAGCGTGCCTTCGAACGCCGCTTCCGACTCGTTCGTCGCGGACCTGCACATCCACTCGAGGTACTCCCGGGCGTGCAGTCGTGACCTCAGCATCGAGACGCTCACCTGGTGGGCGCGGCGCAAGGGCATCGCGCTGCTCGGCACCGGCGACTTCACGCACCCGGCCTGGTTCGACCACCTGCGCGAGGCGCTGGTCCCCGCCGAGCCGGGCCTCTACCGGCTGCACCCGGACCGCGAGGCCGACATCCTGCGCCGGCTGCCGGCCCGCCTCGGCGTGGCCGACTCCGCCGTGCGGTTCATGCTGTCGGTCGAGATCTCCACGATCTACAAGCGCGGCGACCGTACGCGCAAGGTCCACCACCTGATCTACCAGCCCGATTTCGACGCGGTCGCCCGGTTCAACACCGCGCTCGGGCGCATCGGCAACCTGGGCTCGGACGGCCGCCCGATCCTGGGACTGGACTCCCGCGACCTGCTGGAGATCACCCTGGAGGCGAGCCCGGACGGCTTCCTGGTGCCGGCGCACATCTGGACACCCTGGTTCTCCGCGCTCGGCTCCAAGTCCGGCTTCGACGCGATCGCCGACTGCTACGCCGATCTCGCCGAGCACATCTTCGCGGTCGAGACCGGGCTGTCCTCCGACCCCGAGATGAACTGGCGGGTGTCGTCGCTGGACAAGTACCGGCTGGTGTCCAACTCCGACGCGCACTCGGCGCCGGCGCTCGCCCGCGAGGCGACGGTGCTCGACGGTGACCTGTCCTACCTCGGCGTGCGCGACATGCTGCGGACCGGTCAGGGGCTGGTCGGCACGCTCGAGTTCTTCCCGGAGGAGGGCAAGTACCACGCCGACGGCCACCGCGCCTGCGACGTGAACTGGCCGCCGGCCCGCACGCGCGAGGCCCAGGGCCGCTGCCCCGAGTGCGGCAAGCCGCTCACCGTCGGCGTGCTGCACCGGGTCGAGGAGCTCGCGGACCGGCCCGAGGGCTACACGCCGCCGGGCGCGCCGGGGGTCACGCACCTGATCCAGCTGCACGAGATCCTCGGCGAGATCAACGGGGTGGGGCCGAAGTCGAAGACCGTCGACGAGAAGCTCGCCGCGCTGGTCGCCGAGCTCGGTTCGGAGCTGTCGATCCTGCGCTCGGTGCCGGTCGAGGACATCGCGCGGGCCGGTGGTGAGCTGCTCGGCGAGGGCATCGCGCGGCTGCGGCGCGGGCAGGTGCGTCGGACGCCGGGGTTCGACGGGGAGTACGGCATCATCAAGCTCTTCGAACCCTCCGAGCTGCGGGGGAACGCGCACGAGGATGTGCTGTTCGACGTGCCGATGCCGGCCGTGCCCAAGCAGCGCAAGGCGGAGCCGGCCGCGAAGTCCCAGCCCAAGAAGCGCCGGGCCGCCCCCGCCGAGGCCCCGCCGCCGCCCCCGCCGATCTCCGCGCCGCCCTCGCCCCACGAGCCTCTTGAGCCGATGCTCGCCGGGATGGAGGAGGTCGGGACCGGGCTGCTCGACCGGCTCGACGCGCTGCAGCGGGTCGCGGCCTCGGCGCCCGGCGGCCCGCTGCTGATCGTGGCCGGCCCCGGCACGGGCAAGACCCGCACGCTGACCCACCGGGTCGCGTACCTCTGCGCCGAGCTGGGCGTGTATCCGGAGGAGTGCCTGGCGATCACGTTCACCCGCCGGGCCGCCGAGGAGCTGCGCGAGCGCCTGGAGGGGCTGCTCGGGCCGGTCACCGAGGCGGTGACGGTCTCCACGTTCCACTCGCTGGGCCTGTCGATCCTGCGCGAGAACGCGGCCGCGGTCGGGCTCACCCCGCAGTTCCGCATCGCCGAGGACGCCGACCTGCTGGCCGCGCTCGAGCCGCTGGGCGAGCGGGAGGCGCGCAAGGCGCTCGGCGCGATGGAGCCCGCCACGCGGGAGACGCTGGCCAAGGCGCTGCGGGCGAAGGACCTGGTGTCGCTGGACGAGCTGCTCACGCTCACCGTCGACCTGCTGCGGGAGACGCCCGCGCTGGCCGAGCGGTATCGGGCGCGCTGGCGGTGGATCTTCGTGGACGAGTACCAGGACGTCGATCCGGTGCAGTACGAGCTGCTGCGGCTGCTCTGCCCGCCCGGCGGCAACCTGTGCGCGATCGGCGACCCGGACCAGGCCATCTACTCGTTCCGCGGCGCCGAGGTCTCCTTCTTCCTGCGCTTCACCGGCGACTTCTCCACGTCCGAGGTCGACGCCAGGGTGGTCCGGCTGACCCGCAACTACCGCTCGTCGGCGCCGATCCTGGCCGCCGCGGTGCAGGCGATCGCCCCGACCACGCTGGTGCCGGGCCGTCGGCTCGACCCGGCCCGCCTGGACCTCGAGGCGCCGGTCGTCGGGCTGTACCCGGCCACCTCGGTCGCCGACGAGGCGGACTTCGTCGTGCGTACCGTCGACGAGCTGGTCGGCGGCCTGTCGCACCGCTCGCACGACAACCGCGTCGACTCCCGGGCCACCGTGGGCGCGATGTCGTTCTCGGACATCGCCGTGCTGTACCGCACCGACTCCCAGGCCGCCCCGATCGTGGACGCGCTCAGCCGGGCCGGCGTCCCCGTGCAGAAGCGCTCGCACGACCGGCTGCTGGACCGGCCCGGCGTCGCCGCCATCGCCCGCGAGCTGCGCTACGCCGAGGGCCTCGGCGGCTCGATCGCGGCCCGGGTCCGCCTCGCCGGCCAGGTCGTCGCCGGCCGCTGCGGCACGCTGGACAGTGACCTGATGACGCTGGCCGAGGCCGACGTGTGGAACGCCGTCGACCTGATGACCCCGCTCGCGCTGCGGGCTCGCGACGACCTCGAGGAGTTCCTCGGCGCGCTGGCCACCGGGGCCGAGGTGGACGGCTGGGACCCGCGCGCCGACCGGGTGAACCTGCTGACCCTGCACGCCTCGAAGGGCCTCGAGTTCCCGGTCGTGTTCCTGGTCGGCGTCGAGGACGGCCTGCTGCCCCTGCGGCCCTACGCCGGCGCCCAGCAGACCGACGACGACGTCGCGGAGGAGCGCCGGCTGTTCTTCGTCGGGCTCACCCGCGCCCAGGATCGGCTCTTCGTGTCCCACAGCCGCAGCCGTTTCCGCTTTGGATCCGAGCGCGACATGTCCCCGTCACCGTTCCTGTCGGTCATCGACCCGGGCCTGCTCGAACGGCGTGGTCCCGCGGCTCCCCGCAAGCCCAAAGATCGGCAGTTGCGACTGATCTGAACCACTTTTGGCGCGGATCCGTGAGGCCAAGGGGGTGGGTGGGAGAGCTACCGTAGCTGCATTGACGCCGATAGGCTCACCTAGCCGACCACCGGCCGCAGGACGACCAGGAGGACATCATGTCGGGTTACGGACCGCCGGGCGGACCGTACCAGGGTCAACCTCAGGACCCATGGGGGCAGGGGCAGGGCGGTCAGCGCGACCCCTATGGCGACCAGGGCTACGGCGACCAGGGCTATGGCCAGGGCGGCGGTGGCTATGGCCAGGGTGGGGGTCAGGGCGGGGGCTACGGCCAAGGCGGCGGTTACGGCCAAGGCGGGGGCTACGGCCAAGGCGGGGGCTACGGCCAGGGCGGCGGAGGCTACGGCAACCAGGGCGGCTACCCGGGCCAGGGCTACGACGACCGGGGCGGCGGCTACGACGACCGCCGCGGCGGCTACGACGACCGCACCTACCAGCAGCCGGGCGGCGGCTACCAGCCCTACGGCGACGAGCCCGGCGGCTACAACGACGCGCCGCCGCAGTGGGGCCCGCCCCCGGAGCCGGAGAAGAAGAAGCGCTCCGGCGGCACGATCGCGCTGGTCGCCTTTCTCGTGCTGCTGCTCTGCGGTGGTGGCGGCGTCGGCGTGTACTACTACGTGCTGAAGGACAAGAAGGCCGACACCAACGCCCCGGCCGCGTCGGGCTCGACCAAGCCCGACGCGTCGACCCCCGCGGGCAACGGCGCGGGCCAGTCGGCCGCCCCGAGCGCGGGCTCCTCGCCGAGCAAGGCCGGCGTGCAGGCCGGCGACGCGGCCTCGGTCCAGGTCGGCGAGTGCCTCAAGAACGTCGGCACGAGCAACGAAAAGCCGCAGATGCAGAAGGTCCAGTGCGGGCCGGGCGCCTACGAGGTGCTCAAGCGCATCCCCGGCACGACGGACAAGAACAAGTGCGAGGGCACGCCGGGCTACTCCCACAACTACTTCTTCGACAGCCCGACGGACGCGAACGACTTCGTGCTCTGCCTCAAGCTGCGCAGCTGACCTGCGAAAACATGACGGCCCGGGCGATTGCCCGGGCCGTTCTGCGTTTTCGACCCCCCTTGCCACGCGCCCCCGCAGGGGTGTAGTACATTAGTTCGAGCCAGCCATCGAACGCGTGTTCGGTATGCTTCGATGGCGCCTTATAAGGCTGTCTTGCGTGCGCGCTAGAAAGCCGTAGATGCTCCACGACGACACGCCGTAGAGCTTCCTCTACGCGGTTCTAGCCTGCGCGCTAGAAAGCCCGATACTGTGCGATTCGTGGACCCGGTTCGCAATCCCTACGCTCCCGGCGCCGGTCAGCGCCCGCCCGAGCTCGCCGGGCGCGACCGTGAGCTGCACGCCTTCGACATCGTGCTGGAGCGCGTGGCGCGCGGGCGGCCCGAGCGGTCGCTCATGCTCACGGGGCTGCGGGGTGTCGGCAAGACGGTGCTGCTCAACACCCTGCGCTCCGAGGCCATCTCGCACCTGTGGGGCACCGGCAAGATCGAGGCGCGGCCCGACCAGTCGCTGCGCCGCCCGGTCTCGGCCGCCCTGCACATGGCCGTGCGCGAGCTGGCGCCGCAGCACCGCGCGCCCGATCGGATCGACGAGTTCCTCGGCGTGCTCAAGGCCTTCGCGCTGCGCGAGGACCCGCGCAGGCCGCCGTCCAAGCTGCGCGACCGCTGGCAGCCCGGCATCGACGTGCCGGCCGCGGTCGGCCGCGCCGACTCCGGCGACATCGAGATCGACCTGGTCGAGCTGTTCACCGACGCGGCGAGCGTGGCCAGTGACGTCGGCACCGGAGTGGCGCTGTTCATCGACGAGCTGCAGGACCTCGCGGCCGACGACATCTCCGCGCTCTGCGCCGCCTGCCACGAGCTGTCCCAGACCGGGGCGCCGCTGATCGTGGTCGGGGCCGGCCTGCCGCACGTGCCGGCGCTGCTGTCGGCGTCGAAGTCCTACTCCGAGCGGCTCTTCCGCTACCAGCGCATCGACCGCCTCGACCGGATCGCGGCCGACCTCGCGCTCACCGCGCCGGCCGAGCGGGAGGAGGTCGAATACGAGGCGAAGGCCCTCGACGCGCTCTACGAGGCCTCCGGCGGCTACCCGTACTTCGTCCAGGCCTACGGCAAGGCGACCTGGGACCACGCGCCGCGCTCGCCGATCACCGCGGCCGACGTGCGCGTGGCGGCGCCGGAGGCCGAGGCGGAGCTGGCGGTCGGGTTCTTCGGCTCCCGCTACGAGCGCGCGACGCCGGCCGAGCGCGAGTACATGCGCACGATGGCCACCCTGCTGCCGGCCGTCGATGTCTCCGAGGCCGTGCCGACCGCCGAGATCGCCCGCACCCTCGGCCGCAAGCCCGCGAGCCTGTCGCCCGCCCGGGACGCCCTGATCAAGAAGGGCCTGATCTACTCGGGCGAGCGGGGAACGGTCGCCTTCACCGTCCCCCACTTCGCCCGCTATCTGCGGACTCAGCCGGCCGAGTGACGGGCCTCCGCCCGTTCCACGACGCCCCGCAGGTCGCGACGCTCGATCGCGGCCGCCATGAGCTCCGGGAACACGTCCGGCGTGCACGCGAACGCGGGCACCCCGAGCGCGGCCAGCGCCGCGGCGTTCTCCCGGTCGTAGTCCGGCGCGCCCTCGTCGGACAGCGCCAGCAGCGTGATCACCTGCACGCCGGCCGCCGTCATCGCCGCGACCCGCCGCAGCATCTCCTCGCGCACGCCGCCCTCGTAGAGATCGCTGATCAGCACGAAGATCGTGTCCCGGGGCCGGGTGATGAGCTGCTGGCCGTAGGCGATGGCCCGGTTGATGTCGGTGCCGCCGCCGAGCTGGGTGCCGAACAGCACGTCGACGGGGTCGCTGAGCCGGTCGGTCAGGTCCACCACCGCCGTGTCGAACACGACCAGCGACGTCTTGAGCGAGCGCATCGAGGCCAGCACCGCGGCGAAGACTCCCGAATACACCACCGACGCCGCCATCGACCCCGACTGGTCCACGCAGAGCACGACGTCGCGCTGCACCGCCTGGGCCCGCCGGCCGTAGCCGATCAGCCGCTCCGGCACGATCGTGCGCTGCTGGGCCTGGTAGTGCTTGAGGTTCGCGCGGATCGTGCGGTCCCAGTCGATGTCGTGGTGCCGCGGCCGGTTGATCCGCGCGGCGCGGTTCAGCGCCCCGCTCAGCGCGGTGCGCGTCGGCTGCGCGATGCGCCGCTCGAGCTCGGCGACGACCTTGGCCACCACCTTGCGGGCGGCCCGCTTGCTCTTGTCGGGCATGACCCGGTTGAGCGAGAGCAGCGTGCCCACGAGGTGCACGTCGGGCTCGACGGCGTCGAGCATCTCGGGCTCCAGCAGCAGCCGGGTCAGGTTGAGCCGCTCGATCGCGTCGGCCTGCATCACCTGCACGACGGTCGACGGGAAGTATTGCCGGATGTCGCCCAGCCACCGGGCCACCCGCGGCGCCGACGCCCCGAGCCCGGCTCCGCGCGGCCCGGACGTCCCGTCCTCGCCCTGGTCGTAGAGCGCGCCGAGGGCCGCGTCGACCGCCGCGTCCGTCCCGGTGAGCCCATAGCCGGTGCCCTCGGCCCCGGGGGCCCCTCCCAGCGCGAGACGCCAGCGCCGCAGCCGCTCGTCGCCCTCGTCCTCAGACATGCAGCTCCCTCCCGAGCAGCCGCGCCGCGACCGGCAGCAGCAGCGCGCCCCGGGCCGCGTCGATCTCGTCGTCCGCGCCCGCGCCCGGGCGCCCGGTGCCGATGCCGGCCGCGCGCTCGCCGATCATGCGCCGCTGCGGCGCCGGATAGCCGCTGAACGTCCGCCGCAGCAGCGGCAGCACCTCGAGGAACGCCTCGGCCGGGATGCCCGTCAGCCACGCGTCGACCAGGGCCAGCAGCCGCTCGTCGTGCACCAGCAGCAGCCCGTCGCCCGCGAGGAAGCCTTCGATCCAGGCCGCCGTGCGGGCCACCGGCACGCCGACGGTCAGCACGAGCGCCATCCGCGCCCCGATCTCGTCGGTGTCGACGGCGCCCGCGTCCAGCAGCAGCCGGTTCATCCGCCCGGTGAGCAGGCCGTGCAGGTCGTCCCGCGTGGCCAGCCCGGACAGCACCGCCTGCCAGCGCGCGTGCGCCTCGGGGTCGTCGACCAGCGCGAGCGCGCCCTGCACCCCGTCGATCCGGTCGCGCATGACCGCCGCGGCGGTGTCGTCGAGCCCTCCGACCGCCGCCGGCAGCCCGACGCAGATCCGGGTGATCATCCCGAGCGTGACGTCGCGGAGCGCCGAGAGGTCGGTGCCGCGCACGTCGCCGTATCGCAACGTCCGGGCCAGCGCCGGCAGCGCGTCCATCAGGTGCGCGACGTCGGCGTCGAGGGCCATCCGCTCGTCGAGCGCGTCGAGCACCCCGGGCAGCGCGTCCGGCAGGTCGGCGAGCAGGCACCGCTCCACCAGCGTGGTCACGTCGGCCAGGGTCGCGGCGGCCAGGGCCTGCTCGGCGACCCGGGCGGTGGCGGCCTCGAGCACGGTGGTGCCGTAGGCGCCCGCCTCCACCAGGTCGACCGCGAACTCGGGCTGCCAGGCGATCTCCCACTCCTCGCGGAACGTGCCCTTGCCCTTGGCCGCCGCCAGCACCTTGCCCCACTCGACGCCGAGCAGCCGGAGCCGGTGCAGCAGCCGGCTGCGCTCCAGGTCGAAGGCCTGGCGCAGGTCGAGCTTGAGCTCCCGCCGCTCGACCCGGGGCGGCAGCCGCAGCCGCCGCTGGCTGCCGGCGACGTCCCGGGCGATCGGCACCCCGGGCGTCTGGTCCGGCACCCGGCCGAGCCGGTCGCCGACCACGAGCCGCCGGTTGATGAGCGCGAGCCGCAGGTCGTCGCCGTCGCAGAGCACCGCGTGGGCCGCGTCGGTGACCTCGGCGAGCCCGGCGAGCGGCCGCCCGCGCATGGTCGCGAGGGCCTCGGCCAGCCGGGTCGCCTCGATGACGTGGGCGCTGGACACCGGCACGCCGTCCTTGCGCAGCACCCCGGCCGCCCGCACCAGCCAGCGTTCGATCACGTGCGCGTCGACGGAGGTGAACAGGTGGTGATACCAGCCGGGGGATTGCACGCCGGCGCCGTAGCCCTGCCAGGACGCCAGCCGCGCGTGCGTCCACGGCACCCAGGTCATCGCGACCTTGACCTTCGGCAGGCCGCGCACGACGGCGTTGTCGGCCGCGGCGCTGGGCAGCGGCCCGGTCAGCGCGGGCACGTGCCAGGCCCCGCACACGACGGCCACGCGCTGGAACTCCTTGAGCGCCGCGCGCAGCCCGATGCGCATGTAGGCCTCGCGCCGCTCCTCCTCGACCCGCTCGGCCTCGGCCGGGACCGGCGCGTGCGCCCGCACGACGGTCATCGCCTCGGCGATGGCCGCGAACGGGGACTGGTCGATCCGGTGCTCGACCACGTCCTCCCACCAGCGCTCGGGATCGTCATAGCCGGCCGCCTCCGCCAGTGCCCCGATCGGGTCGAGCCGCACCGCGTCGTCGTCGGACCGCTGGGTCTGGGGCGGGGCGGCCAGGCGCACGGCCGCCGGCATGTCGACGAACCGCACCGGCACCTCGCGCGCCACCGCCCACCGGATCGCCTGCCACTCCGGCGAGAACTCGGCCAGCGGCCAGAACGAGGCGCGCAGCTTCGGGTCGGGGTTGTCGGCGGGGTAGGCCAGCAACGCCACCGGCGCCCGCATGTCCTCGTCCCCGGCGAAGGGCACGAGCGAGTCGGCCTCCGGCGGCCCCTCGATCAGCACCACCTCGGGCTGGAACTCGGCCAGCGCCCGGCGCACCGCCCGGGCCGAACCCGGCCCGTGGTGACGGATCCCGAGCAGCAGCGGCTCACTCGCCACGGCGAGCCGCTCGGTAGAAGTCCCGCCAGCCCTCGCGCTCGCGCACCACCGTCTCGAGGTATTCCTGCCACACCACCTGGTCCGACACCGGGTCCTTGACCACGGCGCCGAGGATGCCCGCGGCCACGTCCCCGGCCCGCAGCACCCCGTCGCCGAAGTGCGCGGCGAGCGCCATGCCGTTGGTGACCACCGAGATCGCCTCGGCCGTGGACAGCGTGCCGCTGGGCGACTTGAGCTTGGTCCGGCCGTCCTCGGTGACCCCGTTGCGCAGCTCCCGGAAGACGGTGACCACGCGGCGGATCTCGTCGGCGGCCGGCGGCAGCTCGGGCAGCTCCAGCGCCTTGCCGAGCGCCGCGACGCGCCGCGCGACGATGTCGACCTCCTCCTCGACGCCCGCCGGCACCGGCAGCACCACGGTGTTGAACCGGCGCCGCAGCGCGGAGGAGAGCTCGTTGACCCCGCGGTCGCGGTCGTTGGCGGTGGCGATGACGTTGAAGCCCTTGCGCGCCTGGACCTCCTGCCCGAGCTCGGGCACCGGCAGCGTCTTCTCCGACAGGATCGTGATCAGCGTGTCCTGCACGTCGGAGGGCACGCGGGTCAGCTCCTCGATCCGCGCGATCCGCCCGTCGGCCATCGCGCGCAGCACCGGGCTCGGCACCAGCGCGGCCCGGCTCGGCCCCTCGGCGAGCAGGCGGGCGTAGTTCCAGCCGTAGCGGATCGCCTCCTCGGGTGTGCCGGCCGTGCCCTGCACCAGCAGCGTCGAGTCGCCGCTGATCGCCGCGGCCAGGTGCTCGGAGACCCAGGTCTTCGCGGTGCCGGGCACCCCGAGCAGGAGCAGCGCCCGGTCGGTCGCGAGGGTGGCGACGGCGACCTCCATGAGCCGTCGCGGCCCGACGTATTTCGGCGTGATCGCGGTGCCGTCGGCCGCCTCGCCGCCGAGCAGATAGGTGACCACGGCCGAGGGCGAGAGCCGCCACCCCGGCGGGCGCGGCCGCTCGTCGCCGGCGGCGAGCGCGACGAGCTCCGCGGCGAACTCGTCCTCGGCGTGCCGCCGCTGCACCGTCTCGGCGACGGGCGCCCCGGCGACGTGGGCGGCGGTGACATCGACTGTGCTGGTCACGCGGACTCCTGGGAGATCGGGTCGGACGTCGGGGGTCATGCCAGCTCGGCCAGCATGTCGTGCCGGAAGCGCAGGGTGTCGGCGAAGCGGCCGACGATCGAGGACATCGGATCGTCCGAGGGCAGGGCGGCGGCCATGCGGGTCGCGCGGTCCGCGGTGTCGGCCGGCAGCCGCAGCGCGGCCAGCTCGCACAGCCCGGCCAGGCGCCAGCCCGCCGAGCGCCGCCCGCCGAGGTCGTCCAGCGCGCCGAACACCGCCTCGGCCAGCGGCTCCGGCCACGGCCGCGGGCACAGCTCGAGCACGTGCTCGACGCCGACCGCGGCGGCCCCGGCGAGCCCCCGGCGCAGGACCCCGACGGCGAGGGCGGAGAGCGCGTCGGAGGGCAGCGCGTCGTAGAGCGCCTCGAGCAGCAGCCGGTCGTCGGGGCGCCCGCCCGCCGCGACCTCCTCGGTGAGCCGCCCGGTCAGCGCCGTGGCCCAGCGCGGGTCCCGCTGCCCGGCCGCGGCCCGGGCCAGCCCGCGGCGCAGCACCGCGGCCCACTCATCGGTCACCGGCAGCGTCAGGAACTCCTCCGGCTCGCCCCACACCCGCAGCGGCGTGCGGGTCAGCAGCTCCTCCAGCCACCAGGCCCGCTCGCCGACCCCGGCGGGCGGCCGCGGCACGATCCCGTCGCGGCGCATCGCCTTGTCGCAGGCGCTCGGCGGCACCACCTGGATCCGCCCGCCGACGATCCGCACGCACGCCGTGCTCCGCTCGGTCATCCGCCGCGCGTAGGCGCTGTCGGGCAGCATCGCCAGCAGGTCGAGCCCGACGATCCGCACCTCCTTGCGCCGGTCGTCGAGGGCGCCCTCCAGCACCGGCTCGTCGGCGGGGGAGAGCCCGGTCGCGAACGTGCCGAGCAGCGCGGCGCGGTCGTCGGGCGTCTCGGTCGGCCAGACGTCGGCGAGCATGTCGCGGCCGCGCTGCTCGCCCTCCGGCCCGCCCCGGCGCACGGCGGTGAGGATGCCGACGCGCCGGCCGATCGAGCCGAGCTCCCAGCCCTGCGCGTCGTCGGCGGCGGCGCCGGCAGCATCGTGGGCATCGGCCGCTGTGACGTCGAGGAATGCCCACTCGGGCCGCTGCCGGGCCAGCCACGCCGCCCGGGACCCGCCGGCCGCGGCGACGAGCGGCCGCAGCGCCCGGTGCCGCCGCGCGATCTCCAGCAGCGCGGGCAGCAGCTCGCCCGGCACTCGCCGATCGTGCACGGCCCCGAGCCACTCGGCGAGCAGCTCCAGCCGCCCGTCGGCGTCGCGGACCGGCACCGCGTTGCTGGTGCCGTAGCCGGCCGCGTCCACCGCGAGCAGGTCCGCCGCCCGCGCGGCCGCCGCCCAGGCCACGAGCGGGATCCCGGAGTCGTCGGGCGCCGGCTCCGGCACCGTGAGCCCGGCCCGCGCCCGGAACCCGGCCCGCCGATACAGCGTCAGCGTCCCGGCCGCGTCGAGCAGCGCCTCCGCCGGGTCCTCGCCGGGCCGCCCGACCCCGGCCGGCAGCGTCCGCCGCTGCGTCCCGACGAGCGCCGTCGCCACCACGTCGCCCCAGTCCGGCCCGTTCACAGCCGCACCAGCCGCTCGTCGGCCCACACCCCGAGGGGGCGCAGCCCGCCCGCCGACCACTCGCCGGTGATGGTCGCGGGCCGCCCCGCGGTCACCGCCACGAGCCGCCAGGGCTCCCCGGCCGCCGGGTCGAGCGGCAGCCCGAACCCGTCGGCGTCGACCAGCGCCCACCCGGAGCCGTCACGCACCGGGCACACCCCGTCGAGCGCCATCGGCCAGTAGTCGAGCCAGGGGTCCCCGGCCAGGGCGAGCGCGTGCGCCCGCAGGTTGTCCTCGATCCCGGCGCCGCCGGCGACGAAGTGCATCCGCTCCGGCGGCGCGTGCCGCTTGGCGATGAGCGCCCGGGCCGGCTGGCCGCCCGGATACAGGCACACGTCGGCGTCGAACTCGGTGCCGGGCAGCAGGTCGACGGGGAGCGACTGGCCCGCCACCGCGAACGACAGCACGATCAGCGGTTGCCCGGACCCGGCCCCGCGCAGCCAGGCCCGGCGGACGGTCAGCTGGTCCTCGATCTCGTCGCGCACGCCGTGCACCTGCCAGCGGTCGCGCACGGGCGCCCCGGCGAGCACCGTCTCGGTCGCGATCGGCACCCCGACCCGCATCCGCACACTCGCCGCGAGCTCGTCGGGCAGCTCCTCCTGCCGCCGGTAACCACCCACGAGCAGGTGCAGCCGCGCCAGCTCGCCCAGCAGGCGCTCGGGGGAGCCCAGCACGGCGCCGGTCCGGCGCAGGATGCCCGCGGCGCTGGCGGCCTGGGCGTCGACGAGCCGGGCGGTCATCGTGTCCCAGGCCGCGCCGCCCTTGCCGGTGCCGGCGAGCCCGGCGCGGACCTGGTCGGCGAGCCAGCGGTCGAGCTCGTCGAGCCCGGCGGCGATCCGGTCGGCCCGGCGCGCCTGCGCCTTCTCGCTGACCGGCGCCCGGCCCCCCGCACGGCTGCCGGGTTTTGGATCCTCGACCGGTCCGGCGGTGGCACGGTTGGCGCGGGCCGCCCGGGCCGCCTGCCAGGCACTGGCCCACGACGGCGCGACCGCCTCCGGCACCGACCCCGAGGACCATCGCAGCAGAAGTGCGAGGGCGTGCTTGCACGGGAACTTGCGGCTCGGGCAGGTGCATTTGAACGCGGGCTCGGTGAGGTCGACCGCGGTCTGATACGGCGTGCTCCCGCTGCCCTGGCACAGCCCCCACAGGGTCGGGTCGATGTCGTCGGCGGCGCTGAGGCCGGTCTCCAGCCAGACGCGGTCGCCGGCGAGCCCGCGCGCCGCCCGCTGCGCGGACGAGTCGGGGGCCAGCGCCATCACCTGGTCGGTCGTCCAGACCGTGGTGACCGTCGTTGTTTCCGCCATGCTGCTTACCGTAGTGAGGGGGTACGACATTTCCCCGGTGGGTATGTTTCCGTCATGAGACCCGTACGTACCGCAGCCCGTTCGATGCTCGCGGCCATCTTCGTGGTCCAGGGCTGGGCCGCGTTCACGAGCCCGGCACGACTGGCGGGCCGGGCCAAGCCGGTCACCGACCGGCTCGAGCCGACGATCAAGGCGCTGCACCCGAGCCTGCCGACCGACGCCGAGACCCTCGTGCGGGTCAACGGCGCGGCCCAGGTGGCGGGTGGCGTGCTGCTCGCGACCGGGCACGCGACCCGGCCGGCGGCGCTGTTGCTGGTCGGCTCACTGGTGCCCACGACCCTGGCCGGCCACGCGTTCTGGGACGTCGAGAACCCGCAGGAGCGGGCCCAGCAGCGCATCCAGTTCATGAAGAACCTGGGCCTGATGGGCGGGCTGCTGCTGGCCGCGCTCGACCGCGAGGGCCGCCCCGACCTGCGCTGGCGTGCGGGTCACGCGGCCAAGACGATCAAGCGGGCCCGGCGCCACCTCAAGGACAGTTCACCCATTCCTCTTGGCCGTCGGTGAACACCTGACGCTTCCAGATCGGCAGCCGCGCCTTCACCTCGTCGACGAGCCGGGCGCAGAGCGCGAACGCCTCCGCCCGGTGCGCGGTCGACACGGCCGCGGCCAGCGCCACGTCGCCGATCTCCAGCCGCCCGACGCGGTGGGAGACGGCGAGCCCGCGCACCGCGGGGTCGGCAGCGATCTCGGCCGCCACCTCGGCGAGCACGTCACCGGCGCTGGGGTGGCCCTCGTACTCGAGCTCCACCACGCCCCGCCCGCCGTCGTGGTCGCGCACGACGCCGGCGAACGACACGACGGCCCCGGCGGCCCGGTCGGCGACGGCCCGCTCGTGCGCCTGGACGTCGAGGGGCTCGGTGGTGACCTGGGTGCGGATCACGCACGGACCCCGTCCAGCAGGGGCACGAGCTGGGCGAGCGTGCCCGCGCGGCCCTCGGTGCCGGGCGGGATGACCGCGAACCCGACCGAGTTGGCGAGCCCGCGCAGCATCGACGAGCCGACGTGCGCGACCGGGTGGGCGCGGCCGCCGGCCAGCGTGACGAGCGCCAGGTGGGTGAAGTCGCCGCGGCCGGGGACGTCGGCGCCGAGGGTCACGGTGGCCGGCTCCGGCACCGGGCGGCCGGCGAGGCCGGCGAGCAGGGGCAGTACGAGAGAAACCAGAGCGACGAACGTGGACTGCGGGTTGCCGGGCAGGCCCGCGACGAACTGGCCGCCGGGCAGCTGCGCGACGAGCATCGGGAAGCCGGGGCGCACGGCCACGGTGTTGACGACGTAACGGGCGCCGAGCTCGGCCAGTGCGGGGTGCAGGTGATCCACTGGCCCGTGCATGGTGCCGCCGGTGGTGCAGATGACCTGCGCGCCGGCGTCGACGGCCTTGCGCAGCGCGGCCACGTGCTCCTCGAGCGTGTCGGCGACCGGCCCGCGCGCGTGCACGACCTGGGTGCCGGCGCGCCGCAGCCAGGAGGGCAGGGACGGGCCGAGCGCGTCGCGGATCCGGCCGCCGGCGGGGGTGCCGGCGGTGAGCAGCTCGTCGCCGAAGACCAGCACCGCCGTCCGGGGGGCGGGGCGGCAGGTCAGCGTGTCGTATCCGCACGACGCCGCCAGCCCGATGACCCCCGGCGTGATCGGGGTGCCCGCGGGCAGCAGCACCTCGCCGGCGGCCGCCTCCTCGCCCTGCTTGCGCCAGTCGGGCAGCCGGCGGGCGGCGCCGCTGACCAGGCCGTCGACGGTCTCGGACTCCTCGATGCGGACGACGGCGGTGGTGCCGTCGGGCACCATGCCGCCGGTGGCGATCTCGACGCAGGTGCCGTCGGCGGTGAGCGGCACGGCGGTGTCCCCGGCCAGCACCCGCCCGACGATCCGCCAGGGCCCGGGCCCGCGGGCGGCCCAGCCGTCGACGCTGGAGGTGGCGAAGGCGGGCAGGTCGGTCAGGGTCACCAGGTCGGCGGCGAGGGTGAGGCCGTCGGCGTCGGCGAGGGGCACCGCGACGGGCTCCGGCGCGACCGCCGAGCCCGCGGCGTGCACAATCTCGCGGGCGGCCGTCCAGGCGATCGGTAACGTCACGTTCGAAGCCTAATGCTCCGGTCCGCGTCACCTGCGGACCGTTGCTCCCGACAGACACCATTCGGCGCTGCGCGCCGTCATTGCCGGGTCCGCGCGTCCCCGGCCTTCTTTCATCCCTCAGTGATCTCCGCCACGAAGCTGCTCCACCGCGTGCTTGAGCACCGGTCCGAGCACGGCCAATCCATCCTTCGCGCCACCCCGGGACCCGGGGAGGTTGACGACGAGCGTCCGCCCCGCGACTCCGGCGAGCCCGCGCGACAGGATCGCGGCCGGCACCTTCGCCGCGCCGGCCGCCCGAATCGCCTCCGCGATGCCCGGCACCTCGTAGTCGAGCACGCGGCGCGTCATCTCGGGCGTGCGATCGGTGGGCGTGATCCCGGTGCCCCCGCTGGTCAGGACGACGTCCGCCGCCTGCACCGCCGCCCGCAGCGCCGCCTCGACCGGATCCCCGTCGGGCACCACGACGGGCTCGTCCACCTCGAAGCCCAGCGCCCGCAACCCCTCGACCAGCAACGGCCCGCTGGTGTCGGCGTAGACGCCCGCGGCCGCCCGGTTGGACGCCACCACCACGACGGCCCTCATCGCTGCCACACCCCGGTCTTCCCGCCCTCCTTGCGCAGCACCCGCACGTTCTCGATGGAGGCCGCCGGGTCCACCGCCTTGATCATGTCGATGAGCGCCAGCCCCGCGGTCGCCACGGCGGTCAGCGCCTCCATCTCCACCCCGGTCCGGTCGGCCGTCTTCGCCACGACCTCGATCTCGATGGTCTCATCACGCAGCGTCAACTCGACCGTCACGCCATGCAGGGCGATCGGGTGACATAACGGCACAAGATCGGGCGTCCGCTTCGCGCCCATGATCCCGGCGATGCGCGCGACCGCCAGAGCGTCACCCTTCGGCAGCGCTCCATCACGCAACAGTGCGACGACTTCGCTTGTGGTGCGCACGAATCCCGCCGCGACGGCCCGGCGCGCGGTGACGTCCTTCGCGGCCACGTCGACCATCCGCGCCGCCCCGGACGAGTCCACGTGTGTCAGCTCATTTGGCACCCAAAGAGCTTAGTCACCGGAGGCGCGCGGCCGGTTGATCATGCAGGCTAAGGCTTGAGCTACGTCGATTGCGATATACGGAGCGTCACGCCCGCGTCGGCAAATCGTGACAAAGGCCGTTATAGTTCGCAAACTATGATTCGACGGACAAATCGCTTTGGGCATCTTGCGTTTTGCACCCTAGGCTGCGTTCAGCACTTCGGACTTCGATGATTTTCGATATCCGGAGCTGACGGGGGTCGAATTCAGCAGCGACCTTTTGGGGGCGAAAACATGGAGAAGGACCACACCTGGCAGTGACCCGTTCGACGGGTTGACAAGCCCGCGGCCACATCGGCCACGATGAAGCGGGCCGATGCAGAAAACACCGCGAACCGACGACGCGACCAACCGGCGCCTGTGGCGCCTCGTTGGTCCCGTCGTCGTCGGCGGATCAGCCGCCGTCCTCACGGCGCTGTCGTCCTTCGCCGAGCATCCGACCGCCGTCGCGGGCCTGGCCGTCCTCGCGATCGTGCTGGTCGGCAACGGTTTCGCCGTGATCGACGTGCGCATCCGATCGGTCTCCGACGGCATCGTCCCGACCACCGCCGTGATCACTCTCGCCGCGGTCTTCCTCCCGGCGCCGGCCATGATCCTGGGCACCGCCTGCGGCGCGTTCCTGTCCCAGCTGTCCCGTCGCGCGACCGATCCGATGAAGATCGGGTTCAATGTCGGAAAAGACACGATTGGCGCAACGGCCGCGGTTGCCGCCGCAAGCGCCGTCGGAACCTCACCGATACTGCTCGATACGACATTTTCCGTATTCGCGGTCATACCCGGACTTTTCGCCGCATTCGTCGCCTATATGCTCGTCGACGAGATCGTGTCGCACGCGCTGTTCTCGATCATCACGGAAAAGCCGTTCCGGCAGCTGATCCTGGCGCAGGTCGACTTCACGATCATCACGCGCCTCGGGCTCTTCGCAGTCGCGCTCGCCACCGTCCTGGCCTACCGGATCAGCGAATGGCTCCTGCTGGTCCTCCCGCCGCTGGTCTTCGCGATCCACCTCGCGGCCGCCAACCAGCTGCGCACCCGCCAGGGCAACGAGGCCTGGCAGCGCCTCGCCGAGGCCACCGACGAGTTCAACTCCGTCGACGAGACCGCGGTGCTCTACGCCGCCGTCCGCCGGGCCACCGACATCTTCTCGACCGACCAGGCCGAGGTCGAGATCCATCCGCCCAGCGGCGAGTCCCGCCTGGTGCGCAGCAACGGCTCGGAGATCCTGTACGACGGCCCGCCCGGCGGGGCGCCGGCCGCCGAGGGCTACCTGATCCCCATCGCGCTCGAGAGCTACCGCGGCGACGGCGACCTCGGCCAGCTGCGCCTGCGGTTCCGGGGGTCCGGGCCGGTGCGGTTCACCGAGCGCGAGCAGTACACCCTGCGCACCTTCACCGCCGCCCTGTGCACGGCGATCCGCAACGCCGCGACCTTCGCCGAGACCCAGCGCCTCGCCGACAGCCACGCGCGGGCCGCGGCGCAGGACCCGCTCACCCGGCTGGCGAACCGGCGGCGGCTGCAGCAGTACGGCAACGACATCCTCGCCGGCCAGGCCGGGGTGGTGGGCGTACTGCTGATCGACCTCAACCACTTCAAAGAGGTCAACGACACCCTCGGGCACGCCGAGGGCGACCGGGTGCTGCTCGCCGTCGCCGAACGCCTCACTGCCGCGGCCCGCCCCGGCGACCTGGTCGCCCGCTTCGGCGGCGACGAGTTCGCGGTCCTCCTCGCCGGCCTCAGCGCGCCCGCGATCGCCGAGCTGCGCGCCCACGCCATGCTCGACGCGCTCGCCCCGCCCATCGAGCTCGACGACATGCGCATCAGCGTCGAGGCCAGCTGTGGCGTGACCACCGGCACCGGCGGAAGCGTCGGCGAGCTCCTGCGGCGGGCCGACATCGCGCTGTACCAGGCCAAACAGGACGGCCAACGAGTCGTCGTCTACGCCCAGGCGCGCGACACCGCCGACGTCAACAGCCTCACCCTCGGCGGCGACCTGGCCCGCGCCATCTCCGAGCACCAGTTCATCGTCCACTTCCAGCCCATCGTCGACCTCGCCAGCGGCCGGGTCATCGCCGCCGAGGCCCTGACCCGCTGGCAGCACCCCGACCAGGGCCCGCTCTCCCCCGACCGGTTCCTGGGCGCCATCGAGCGCTCCGGGCAGCTGGCCGCGTTCGCCGACGCCGTGCTGGACCAGGCCCTGATCGCCGTCACGGACTGGGCGGACGCCGGCCACCAGATCCCTGTCGCGGTCAACGTCTCCCCGCGCAGCCTGCTCGACCCGTCGTTCCCGGACGCGGTTGCGAGGCGCCTGAGCGCGCGCGGGGTCCCGGCGTCCGCCCTGGTCATCGAGCTCACCGAGTCGGTGACGCTGAGCAAGCTCGAGGTCGTCGACGAGGTCTTGGCCGCCCTGCGCGACCAGGGCATCCGTCTCGCCCTGGACGACTTCGGCACCGGCTTCTCCTCGCTGGCCACGCTGGCCCGGGTCCCGGTCGACGAGCTCAAGATCGACCGCAGCTTCGTGTCCGCGATGAACGCCTCGGCCCCCGGCGCCGTGGTCCGCTCGACCATCGACCTGGGCCGCAGCCTGGACCTGCTGGTGGTGGCCGAGGGCGTGGAGCGCGAGGACCAGCGCCAGCAGCTGTGGGAGCTGGGCTGCCCCGCGGGCCAGGGCCACCTGTTCGCAAGGGCCATGCCCGCGGACCGTCTGCTCGCCCACCTGAACCGGGGCGAGGGCCACCTGGCCGACCCCCTGCACGACACCGGCGCGGTGATCCGCATGTCGAGAAGCCGCCGGGCCCGCCGCATGAGCCTGGGCGCCGAACCCCCGCCCGGCCGCGAGAAGTCCACCTGACCTTGGGCACAATGGGCGCATCGCTACCGACCTGCGCCCCCGCCTCCTGGACGCCGCCTTCTACGCCCTGTGCGCCGTCTTCGCCGCGGTGACGGCCCTGACCTCCACCCTGCTGCCGCACCGGGCCTGGGGCCAGATCGCCTGGATCGGCTATGCGGCCGGCGCCGTGCTGGTCCTGCTGGTCGCCCGCTGGAAGGTGATCCCCCTCCTGTTCGCCGCGACCGCCCTGCTGCCGCTGCTGATCGAGTCGGTCCAGCGAGCGGCCGGCCGGACGGACCGGGCCCAGGAGGAGGTCCTGGTGGTCGAGCGGATGGGCGACCGCCTGGTCCACACCGGCACCCCGTACCTCTCCCACGACGCGATCGCCGCCCTCCCGGAGCCCGACCGGCTGATGGGCTACGCCCCCTACCAGCCCGGCATGGCCGTCTTCGGCCTCCCGCGAGCCGCCTTCGGCGAGGCCTGGTGGACCGACGCCCGAGTGTGGTTCGCCGTGGCCACGGTGTTCTGCCTGCTCTGGACCCTGCGCCTGCTGTCCTTCTCGACCCGCGCCATCCCGCTGGCCCAGTCCGTGGCCGTCCTGCCCCTGTGCACCCTGACCCTGGCCACCGGCGGCGACGACATCCCGGTGCTGGCCCTGTGTCTGCTGGCCCTGGCCCTGGCGGCGAACGACCGCTTCCTGGCCGCCGGCGTGGCGGTCGGCCTGGCCGGCGCCCTGAAGCTCTTCGCCCTGCCGGTGGCCCTGGTCCTGCTGGTCCTGGCCCTGTCGACCCGCCGCCGCCCGGCCTGGTTCGCCGCCACCGCTCTCGGCATCCCGCTCCTGGCTCTGCTGCCGGCCCTCCTGGTCGACGCCGACGCCTACCTCGAGAACGCCGTCCGCTTCCCCGGCGGCCACGGCCTGGTGACCAGCCCCGCCCAGTCCCCGCTGCCCGGCTACCTGATCGCCTCGGCCCTCCCGGCGGGCCGGACGGTCGCCCTGGCCCTGCTCCTGCTGGCCGGCGCGGTCATCGCCCTGCTGCTCGTGCGCAACCCTCCGAGGTCCGCGGGCAAGGCCGCGGCGTACATCGCCGCCGGCCTCACCGCCGCCATCATGCTCACGCCGGCCACCCGCTTCGGCTACCTGCTATACCCGGTGGCCTTCCTCGCCTTCTGGTGGTCCCAGCACAAGACGCGCGAGCCGGTCCCGGCGTAGCCGGCCACCCCCCTGTACCCGGTGGCCTTCCTCGCCTTCCGGTGGCCGCAGCACAAGACGCGCGAGCCGGTCCCGGCGTAGACAGAAGGCATGGGGTACCGCAACCGCGAGGAGGCCGGCGCCGTCCTGGCCGAGCTCCTGGCCGCCTACGCCGACCGCGAGGACGCCATCGCCCTGGGCCTGGTCCGCGGCGGCGTGCCGGTGGCCGCGGAGGTCGCCCGCCGCCTGCGCATCCCCTTGGACGTGCTGGTGGTCCGCAAGCTGGGCGTGCCGTGGGCCCGGGAGGTGGCCTTCGGCGCCGTCGGCCCCGGCGGCGTGCGCGTCATCAACCACGAGATCGCACGCCGCCTCGACGACGAGGAGATCGCCGCCGTCCTGCGCCACGAGTCCGCCGAGCTCGGCCGCCGCGAGCGGTACTTCCGCCGGGCCCGCCCGGCACTGAACCTGAACGGCCGCACCGCCCTGGTGATCGACGACGGCCTGGCCACGGGCGCGACCGCGAACGCCGCGGTGGCCGTGGCGCGATCGCTGTCCGCGAACACGGTGATCCTGGCCGCCCCGGTGGGCGCGGCGGACGCTGTGGCCCGCCTGCGCCGCTCGGCGGACGAGGTGATCTGCCCGCTCACGGAGTCCGGCTTCGGCGCCGTGAGCCGCTACTACGAGGACTTCCACCAGCTCACCGACGCCGACGTGACGGCCCTCCTGTCCTGACCCACCCAGCTTTCGATGTAGCCGCTCGCCACGTTCCCGTGTCTTCGACATACAGCCGCCAGGTGCCTTTGCACGCTGAAGTCGCCGGCCGGCACCGTTGCCGCCGCCATGGGGCCTCCGGTCGACGTCAAGACCGCCGCCGTATCGCGGCGTTCCGACAACGTTCCGGACCTGCTCAACGCCTGCGTGCCGGACCGGGGGAGTATGACGCCATGAGCATCGCCGACACCCTCGCCGCCCTCGAGGCGTGGTTGCACCGGCATGCGCCGGCGACCGCCGCCGACCTCCTGCCCCCGGCCACCGACGACGAGCTGGACCAGGTCCGCAACGCGCTCGGCATCGACCTTCCCGCCGACCTGCTGACGGTCCTGCGCTGGCACAACGGGTCCGGGTTCGGCGACCTCCCCGTTCCCCTCGCACCGGGATACGGCATGTACCCGAGCCGGATCATGGTCGCGACGACCCTCGACAATCGGCAGATCGGCAACGGAAGTCCGTACCGGCCGTGGAAGGAGACGTGGCTGGTCATCGGGTCGGACAACTGCGGCGGCTACCTCACCGTGGAGACCGGCCCCTCCTGCGCTGGCAGTGTCTTCACCTTCGACTGGGAGGACGGCATGCCACACGGCAGGAGGTGGCCGAGCCTGGCCGACGCCGTCGCAACGGTCCTGGCCGCGGTGCGCGCCGGGCGGTACTCCGACGACCCGGACGACGTCATCGAGATCGAAGACGGCTTCCTGGTGCCCTGAGACTGGATCTGCGTTCCCAGGCCCCGCCGACCCCTAGATCGCCATGTCCACGAACCGCGAAAGGTGCAGCTGCGCCGCGACCGTGATGCTGTCCGTCGGCCCGTTTCGGTGCTTGGCCACGATGAAGTCCGCCTCGCCCGCGCGCGGCGACTCCTTGTCGTAGTAGTCATCGCGGTGCAGCAGGATGACGACGTCCGCGTCCTGCTCGATCGACCCGGACTCACGCAGGTCGGACAGCTGCGGCCGCTTGTCGGTGCGCTGCTCGGGACCACGGTTCAGCTGACTGACCGCGACCACGGGGCACTCGACCTCCTTGGCCAGCAGCTTGAGCCCACGCGACAGGTCGGCGACCTCCTGCTGCCGGCTCTCGGTGCGCTTCGGGCTCGTCATGAGCTGCAGATAGTCGACCACGATGAGCTTGAGATCGTGCCGCTGCTTGAGCCGCCGCGCCTTGGCCCGAATCTCCATCAGGTTCATGCTGGGCGTGTCGTCCACGAACAGCGGCGCCTCGCTGATCTCGCCCATGCGCCGCGCGAGCTTGGTCCAGTCGTCATCGGACAGCTGCCCGGACCGCAGCACGTGCAGCGGCACCCGGGCCTCGGCCGAGAGCAGCCGCATGACGATCTCGACCTTGGACATCTCCAGGCTGAAGATGGCCGAGGCCATGTTGTGCTTCACCGAGGCCGCGCGACTGAAGTCCATCGCGGCAGTTGACTTCCCCAAACCGGGTCGACCGGCCACGATGATCAACTGGCCGGCGTGCAGGCCGTTCAGGAGGCGGTCCAGGTCCTGGAAGCCGGTCGGGACGCCGGTCATCATGCCGCCCTGCGCGCCGACCGCCTCGATCTCGTCGAGGGTCGGCTGCAGCATCTCGGCGAGCACCGCGAAGTCCTCGCTGACGCGCTTCTCGGTGACGTCGTAGATGGCCTGCTGCGCGAGGTCCACCACGTCGTCGACGTCGCGTCCGCCCGTGCCGTCGGAGCCGTAGCCGAGCTGCACGATCCGCGTCCCCGCCTCGATCACGCGGCGCAGGACGGCGCGCTCGGCCACGATGCGGGCGTAGTAGCTGGCGTTCGCGGCGGTCGGCACCGCGGTCATCAGCGTGTGCAGGTAGGGCGCGCCGCCGATCTTGGCGATTTTGCCGCTGTCGGCCAGCGCCGCGGCCACGGTGACGGCGTCGGCGGGCTCACCGCGACCGTACAGATCCAGGATCGCGTCGTAGATGGTGCTGTGGGCGGGCTTGTAGAAGTCCTGCGTCTTGAGGATCTCGACGACGTCGGCGACGGCGTCCTTGCTCAGCAGCATGCCCCCGAGCACGCTCTGCTCCGCGGCGACGTCCTGTGGCGGGGTGCGCTCAAAGGTGCTGGCACCGCCCGAGGGGGGACCGGACGACTTGCGCTCACCACGTTCGCCGCGCTCACCGCGTTCGCCGCGCTCGCCCGGCTCCGGCGGCGGCTCCTCGTCCCAGTTGTGCTCGCTGCTGCGCCTGTCCTCGGTGATCGACATTTCCGCCCCCCAACGCCACACCCGCCAGGCCATTAGACCTCGGGGGTATGACAAAAACTCGCCGGCGCGCAACGCGCCCGCGCAACGGTATGGGGCGACTGGCGTTCGGTGAAAGTTAGCCGGTGGACAAGCCTCTGGACAACCTGTGGACCGAGGCCGCAGACCTTGGGAAAGGTTGTGCACAGCCCTGTGGAAAACTCCGTGAACGACCCGTTCACCTGGCCTCTGACCAGCGCATACACTCTCCACAGCCTGTGTGTGGGAAAAAGAGCCTCGCGAATCCTCATCTGGACGACCGATTGCGAAAAGGTCACGAAAGGGTGACGCTCTCCGGCGTGGGGTACCCGGATTGGGATCGGCCGCGAGGCCGCGAGCGACAGGCACCGGAGACGGGCCGCTGGGATCCGCGCCAGGAGCGCTGGATCCCGCAGCAGCGTGTGTCGGAGGGGGACGACTACGGCATCGAGCCGTTCCCGGCCCGCTCCGACCCGGGCCGGCGTCCGGGCCAGGGCCGCGTGCTCGATCACGACGAGTGGGCCACCCGGCGTCCCCGCCGCCGCCTGCCCCTGCCGCCGGCCCCGCCCGAAGACCGCGAGGACCACGAGGAGGAGGAAGAGGACGACGAGGAGGAGCCGGACCAGCGCAGCATCTACATCGGCTCGTTCATCTCGACGGCCTGCTGGTACCTCATCCCCTTCGCCGCCTACACCGCGTGGTCGCTGACCCTGCCCGACGACCCGCGCCCGGGCTGCACCAACGCGTTCGGCCTGCCCTGCCCGTCGCAGCACGACGAGGCCCTGACGAACATCGGCCGCCTGGTGCCGCAGCTCGCCGTCTCGCTGGCGATCAGCATCGTGGTCGCCATGTTCCTGGGCAAGGTGACGGCGGGCTGGCGGCCCTTCGCGATCGGCTTCGCCAGCGCGGTGCTGGGCGCGGGGGTGGCGACGGTCGGATTCGCCGTACTGGCGACGCAGCACTTCGCCTTTTGACAACTCGTCGATCACCGTTGGGTCACCGTCGGATCACGCCGGGAGCCGTTTCCTGAGTGCCGCCGTCTGACCGGCCAAACACCTCTCGAGGAGGCTTCGATGGCCGGTCGGCACTCAGTACGACGCCTGCGGGTCGCCGCGGTGGTGGCCCTGGCCGCCACCCTGCTGGCGGCCTGCGGCAGCACGGACGGGCTCAGCAGCAGCGACAGCGGGAACAAGGCGGCCCCGGGCCAGAACTACGGCACGCCGGGGGGAATGGTCGGCGGCGCCACGCCGGAGTCGAACGCCGACGCCGGGCGCGCGTCCACCGGCGAGGTGTCCGCGGCCGACCGGCCGGTGTCGACGTTTGCGGTGGACGTCGACACGGCCTCCTACGGCTTCGCGAAGCGCACCCTCGAGTCCGGCCGACGCCCCGCGACGAGCACGATCCGTCCGGAGGAGTTCGTGAACTCCTTCGACCAGCAGTACCGCGAGCCCGAGGGCAACGGCTTCTCGATCAGCACCGACGGCACCCGGCTGCCGTCCACCCACCGCGGCGCCGACGACTCCGCCCGCCTGCTGCGCGTGGGCCTGCAGACCCGCGGCGGATCGGACGCCGACCGCCCGGACGCGGCCCTGACGTTCGTCGTGGACGTCTCCGGCTCGATGTCGGAGCCGGGCAAGCTCGACCTGGTCCAACGCGGCCTGCACACCCTCGTGGACCAGCTGCGGCCGACGGACTCGGTGGCCCTGGTCGCCTACTCCGACGAGGCCGAGCTCCTGCGCCCGATGACCCAGCTCCGCGACCGCGACGGCATGGACGCGGCCATCGACCGCCTCCGGGTGTCGGGCAGCACGAACCTCGAGGCCGGCCTGCGGCTCGGCTACGACACCGCGCGCAAGGGCTTCCGCAACAACGCCACGAACCGCGTCATCCTGCTGTCCGACGGCCTGCCGAACGTGGGCAAGACCGACGCCACCCCGCTCGTGCGCGAGATCCAGGAGGCGGCGGCCAAGCAGATCACGCTGCTGGGCGTCGGCGTGGGCAGCGACTACGGCGACCGCTTCATGGAACAGCTGGCGGACAAGGGCGACGGCTACGTGGTGTACGTCAGCAACCAGACGGAGGCCGACCGCGTCTTCGTGCAGCAGCTCCCCGCGACCGTCGCCGTGCGCGCCCTGGACGCCAAGGCCCAGATCGAGTTCGATCCGAAGACAGTCCTCTCGTACCGCCTGATCGGCTACGACAACCGGGCCCTCACCGCGTCCGACTTCCGCAACGACCGGGTGGACGGCGGCGAGGTCGGCCCCGGCCACGCGGTGACGGCGCTGTACGCCCTGCACCTGCGCCCGGGCGCCGAGGGCCACCTGGCCGACGTGAGGGTCCGCTGGCAGGACCCCACGACCCACCGCCCGAGCGAGCTGGCCCGGCCCGTCGAGGTGACCGACCTGAGCGCCGACTTCGCCGAGTCCCCCCGCCCGGTGCGAGTCGACTACGCCGCGGCCTACCTGGCGGAGGTGCTCCGAGCTAGCCGGTACGCCGAGGAGGTCCGCCTGCCCGACCTGCGCACGATCGCCGACAACGCCGGCGATTCGACCCAGACCCGCGAGCTCGCGAACATGATCAACGACGCGATCAAGCTCTACGACTAACCACCAAAGATCCATGGCTCGGGCCGCGTCACCTGCGGACCGTTGCTCCCGCCAGACAAAAGGGCGGCCCCTTGATGGCCTTCGGCCGGAGAGGGGCCGCCCTAGCCATGTCCGCGGTGCCAAGACCGCACCACGGCCCTCGCACACGGAAGGCCCCTCATGCGCGGCGCGGCCCGCGTTCAGGTCGGGGCTCTTATGCACGGCTCTCGCTTCTCATGCGCGGCCCGGCCCTCGTGCACGGCTCGGTTCTCATGGACGGCCAGGGCTCTCGTCCGCGGCTTGACTCTCGTGTGCGGCCCGGTCCTCATGCACGGCCCGGTCCTCATGCACGGCCGGGGCTCTCGTCCGCGGCTTGACTCTCGTGTGCGGCCCGGTCCTCATGCACGGCCCGGCTCTCTTCTGCGTCTTGACTCTCGTGTGCGATCCGGCCTTCGTGCGTGGCCCGGCGCCGTCTGCGATCCGGCCCTCGCGCACGGCTCGGCTCTCATGCGCGGGTCGGCTGTCATGCGCGGCCGGCGGAGGCTGCCGTCCGGCTCGCGGCCACGGAAAGCCGACGCCCCCGGAAAGCCCGAAGGGCCCCGGAGCGCGATCGCCCCGAGGCCCAACGACTTGCAAAGCGCCCTACTTGGCCGCCGTGACCTTCAGCGTGAACGAGGCCGCGACCTCCGGGTGCAGCTTGATCTGCACCTTGTAGTCGCCGACCGACTTCACGTGGCCCGGCAGCTCCAGCCGCCGGCGGTCGAGCTCCGGCCCGCCCGCCTTCTGCACGGCCTCGACGACCTCAGCCGGCGTGACCGAGCCATACAGCCGACCCTCGCGACCAGCGCGCACGGACAGCTGCACCTTGAGGCCCTCGAGCTGGGCCTTGACCTCGTTGGCGTGCCCGAGGTCGCGGATCTCCCGGGCCGAGCGGGCCCGCTTGATCGTCACGATCTGCTTCTCGGCGCCCTTGGACCACGGAATCGCGAACCCCTGCGGCAGCAGGTAGTTGCGCCCGTAACCGTCCTTGACCTCGACGATGTCGCCGGGGGTCCCGAGGCCCGAGACCTCCTGGGTAAGGATGATCTTCATGTCCCCGGCCCCCTTAGCGCGTGGTCGCGGTGTAGGGGAGCAGCGCCATCTCGCGCGCGTTCTTGACGGCACGCGCGATCTGACGCTGCTGCTGGGCGGTCACACCGGTCACCCGCCGAGCGCGGATCTTGCCGCGGTCGGAGATGAACTTCCGCAGCAGCGCGGTGTCCTTGTAGTCGATGTAGGCGATGCCCTCCTTGTCGAGAGGGTTCACCTTCTTCTTCGGTTTGCGCAGGGCCGCAGCCTTCGCCATTGCTCTTGCTCCTGATGCCATTAGAACGGGGGCTCGTCGTCGAAGGAAGAGTTCGACCTGCCGCCGCCTCCGCCGCCACCAGCCGGGGTCGCGTTGGCCCACGGGTCATCGTTGTACCCGCCGCCTCCGCCACCGCCGCCGCTGTTGCCGCCGGAGCCGAATCCACCGCCGCCACCACCACCGGAGCTGCGCGACATCTTCTGCACCTTGGCAGTCGCGTAGCGCAGCGAGGGGCCGATCTCGTCGACCTCCAGCTCGATGACGGTGCGCTTCTCGCCCTCGCGCGTCTCGTACGACCGCTGCTTGAGCCGGCCGGAGACGATCACCCGCGACCCGCGGGTCAGCGACTCGGCGACGTTCTCCGCCGCCTGCCGCCACACCGTGCAGGACAGGAACAGCGGATCGCCGTCCTTCCACTCGTTGGTCTGGCGGTCCATCGTCCGGGGGGTCGAGGCCACCCGGAACTTGGCGACCGCCGCTCCCGACGGAGTGAAACGCAACTCAGGATCATCGGTCAGATTGCCTATGACCGTGATCGTGGTGTCTCCCGCTGCCATATGAGTCAACTCCTCGCGCGCTGGTGTATGGCCACCTTGTCACAGGGGTACGACAGTTTTCGGTCACGCCCTGCGACGTGCGGCCGGGCGAAGCAGATCGATCTCGCCCGAATCCGCTTAGCGGACCTCGGGCCGGATGACCTTGGTGCGCAGCACGGACTCGTTGAGTCGCAGCTGACGGTCCAGCTCGGCCACTGACTCCGGCGACGCCTGGAGGTCGATGACGGCGTAGATACCCTCGGTCTTCTTGTTGATCTCGTACGAGAGGCGCCTGCGGCCCCACACGTCGAGCTTCTCGACCGAGCCACCCGATGTCCGGATCACGTTGAGATACGTGTCGAGCGACGGGGCTACGGTGCGCTCCTCGAGACTGCCGTCGAGGATCACCATGATCTCGTAATGACGCAAGACGTTCTCACCTCCTACGGGCTAAGCGGCCGCGGTCCATCCGCGGCAGGAGGTCGTGCGTCGTCCGCCCGCGCTGAGGCGGGAAGACCGAACCAGAGTACACGTTGCCGTGTCAAGACAGAAAAAGACCGCGGGGCGCGTCATCCGCTTCGTTGGGTGGGACCTGGGGAGGAACGACCACACCGGTGCGTTGGATGACGGCGCCCCGCGGAGCTAAGGGAAATTGTACTTTATGCGAAGCTAGCGCGTGATGCCCGCTGCGCAATGATAGCCCGAATTGCGGCGATTCCAACACCGACCACGCAGACCGTGGCGACCAGTGCCAGCAGGCCGGCCGGGCCGTTGCTCGCCGGGCCGCTCGCGGCCACGGGCTCCTCAACGGTGACACGGTCGTCGACCGGCGCACTCGGGTCCGCGCCGATCGCCGGGGCCGCCGCCGCGCTGGGGTCCAGCAGCGACGGGTCCGCGGGTTCGGTACCGAACTCATCCGCCGCGGCCGCCGACCCGTCCTGCGCCGCCGGCGTCTTGGTCGCGTGCGCCGCGCCGCCCGTGCGGTTGTTGATCACGCCGTTGGCCGCACCGGCCGCCGCACCCGCAGGTCCGTTCGCCGGCGAGGTCTTCGTCGCGCCCGGTGCCGCCTTGGCCGTCGACCCCTGCGCGGGCTGTCCGGTCGCGGCAGGGGCGGCCGGAGGCGCGGTCACGCCGACGGAGACGGGCTTGAACTGCTGCACGACGCCGACTCCGCAGTCGAAGGTCATCGCGACCTCCACGGGCCCCTTCTTGAAGAGCACGGGGACCTGCTGATTCGGCTGTACCGTCGCCACGGACTGCCCGTCCACCTTCAGCGACGCGTTCTGACCGAGACGGTTGACGAAGTTGACCCGCGTGTCGGCCGGCACCGACAGGTCGCCGGTGTTCGGCTGCGACTTGCAGACCAGCAGGCTCAGCACGCTGCCGCCGGAGAACTCGACGGTCGGCTCCGCGGGGGCGGCACTCACCGGGCTGGCGCCCACGGTCAGGGCCGCGGCGGCGATCGCCGCGGCGGTAGCCGCCAGGCGGACTGCCGTTCGGTGTCCAGACAAGGTAGCCATCCAGTAGCCATCCAGGGTTGGGGGATTCGATTGGGGGACCGTTCCATCGAGCCGGACGAGCACCGGCGCGATCACGAGCGGCTACGTGCGTAACGATGCGATCGGCGAGACGGTGACGGAAGACCGGCATTCCGGACGCATCGACCGACGGGGCAGAGGCGGGTCGCGCGAAGTGTCACACCCACGTCGTAGGCTCTGCGGCATGCGAATCGGTGCTCACGTCGACCCCGCTGAGCCGCTGGCCGAGGCCGCCGCCCGCGGCGCCGACCTCATCCAGTTCTTCCTGACCGACCCGCAGGGCTGGACGGATCCCAAGGACCGCGACGATGCTGAGGCCATCATCGCCTCGGAGATCGACGTCTATGTCCACGCGCCGTACCGGATCAATGTGGCTTCCTCCAACAACCGGATCCGCATTCCGAGCCGCAAGCTGCTGTTCAGCCACGCGGCCGGAGCGGCGAAGGTGGGCGCCAAGGGCCTCATCGTCCACGGCGGTCATGTGGAGAAGGCCGACGGGCTCGACGCGGGGTTCGACAACTGGCGCAAGACCTTCGCCTACGCCGCGGAGCAGGGCGGCTTCGCCACGCCGGTGCTGATCGAGAACACGGCCGGCGGCGACAACGCCTGCGCGCGCCGATTCGACAACCTGGCCCGGCTGTGGGACGCCATCGGCGACTATGAGGTCGGCTTCTGCCTCGACACCTGCCACGCGCACGCCGGCGGCGAGGACCTGCTCCACATCGTCGATCGGGTCAAGGCCATCACCGGACGCATCGACCTGATCCACGCCAACAATTCGCGTGACGGCTTCGACTCGGGCCGAGATAGGCACGACAACATGACCTCCGGCGAGATCGATCCGGAGCTGATCGTCGCGGTCATCCGCGCGGCCGGCGCCCCGGCTCTCGTCGAGACTCCGGGCGGCGCCGAGGGCCAGGGCGCCGACATCACCTACCTGCGGGAGCGGCTGGCGTGAGCAACGTTTCGTCGGAGCCGACGGTGTCCGAAGAGCCGTCGGCGGACGATTCCCCGGATTCGGCAGGGCCAGTGCCCCCCGAATCGCCCGAGTCCACCCCACCGGCCCCCGCCGATGGGAAAGTTTCGGTCACCCCGGGCGCGCCCGAGACCGCTTCAGATGGCGCTGATTCGGACACCGCCTCCGTCGAGCCGACCGCAGCGAGCACCCCCGCGAAGACCGCCGCAGCGGACACCCCCTCGGCCGAGCCGACGACAGCGAGCACCGCAGCGAGCACGACAGCGAGCACCGCAGCGAGCACGACAGCGAGCACCGCAGCGAGCACGACAGCGAGCACCGCAGCGAGCACCGCCACGACGGCTGCGGCAGGCACCGCGAAGAGCGCCGCAGTGGGCAACGCCACGGCAAAGACCGCGAAGACGGCCGCGGACGCACCCGATTCATCCGATGAGGGGACCAAGGCCAAGCCCAAGGCCCGCAGGGCCAGGAAGTCCCGCACCTCGGTCATCGAGGCCGACGCCGCGGTCACCTGGGCGGACGCAGGCGACGACGCGGCGGCCACCGAACCCGAGGCGGGAAAGCCGTCCGCTGCCGGCGAGAAGGCCGTCGACGGCAGGAGCAACGCGGACGGCGACACCGGCACGGTCGAGAGCAGCACAGACGGCAAGAGCACCGCGGACGGCAAGGCAGGCACCGGCGACAGCGAAGACGCGAAGACTGGCGACGGCGAGGATGCCAAGGACCCCGAGGACGCCAAGGACGGCGACGAGAGCAAGGACGACGGCGAGAAGAACAAGGGCGACGGGGACCCGTTCAGCGCGTTCGCGCCGGAGCCCGAGTTCGTCCCCGGGCGCGTGGGGCGGATCAGCCGCCGCAGTGGGTCGGCGCTCGCTCGGTTCTTCGCGCACGAGTGGACGCTCGCCGCGATCGGCTCCCTCGTTCTCGCCATCGCCATGACCTGGCCCGCGATCAGGCATCCGGCCACGACCATCCCGCAGGACATCTGGGACCCGACGCTGCAGGCCTGGCAGATGGCGTGGGCCGGGCACATCCTCACGACCGATCCGCTGCAGCTGTGGCACGCCAACGCGTTCTACCCGGATCAGTACAGCTACGCGTTCTCCGACACCCTGCTCGGGTACGCACCGGCGGGCATGATCGGGACGGGGCCCGAGGCCGCTGTCGTGCGGTACAACTTCGTCTTCATCTTCATCTTCGCGTTCGCCTTCTTCGGCGCCTATGCGCTGGTCCGCCAGCTCGGGGCCGGGCGCACCGGGGCGGCGGTCGCGGGGGCGGCGTTCGCCTACGCGCCTTGGCGCCTCGGGCAGGCGGGGCACCTGCACGTGCTGTCCATCGGCGGGATCGCGCTGTCGCTGGCGATGCTCGCGCGCGGGCACGGGTTCTCGCTGAAGAACGGGTACGAGCCGGAGAAGCGGCGCTGGGGCTGGGTCGTGGGCGGCTGGCTCGTCGCCGCGTGGCAGATCAGCCTCGGCTTCGGCATCGGCATCCCGTTCGCCTACGCGCTGCTGTTCGCGGTGCTGGCCAGCGCGATCACGTGGGGCTACCGGCAGCTGTTCCGCTGGAAGGAGCGCCGGCCGTTCGGGTGGAAGCTGCTGCTGGCCAACCTCGGCGGCGGGCTCGCCTTCGCCGGGGTGAGCGCCATGATGGCGTACCCGTATCTGCAGGTACTGAAGCAGCACAAGGAGGCCAAGCGCAGCGCGGAGATCATCAGCCTGTTCTCGCCGCCGCTGAAGGGCTTCTTCATCTCGCCGCCGGAGTCGTGGCTGTGGGGTGATGCCTACGCGAACGCCCGCTCGACGCTGGGCTGGGCGCCGGAGATGGCGCTGCTGCCGGGCTTCTTCCTCTACGGGCTCGCGTTCGCCGGCCTGTTCGTGTCGGTGTGGAAGCTGCAGCACCGCGTCCTGCTCGGCGTCGGCGTGGTGCTCACGACCATGCTGGCGATGGGCAGCAACGGCCCGGGGCACGGCGACTTCGGCTACATGGCGCTCTACCACGCGCTGCCCGGCTTCGAGGGCATCCGCACGTCGGGCCGGCTGATGGTCTGGGTGACGCTGTTCCTGGCGCTGCTCGCCGCGGGGGCGGTGAGCGCGTTCGCGGACCGCGCGGTCGAGCTCTTCGCCGACCAGACTCAGTCCGACGTCGGCAACCGGGCGGGCGTCTGGCGCCTGATCACGCTGATCCCGCTCGTGCTCGTCCTGGCCGAGGGCGTCCACAAGCCGCAGCCCAACCCGGAGGTGCCGCCCGCCCCGGTCGCGATGAGCACGCTCGAGGCGCCGCTCATGGTCCTGCCGACGGGCGAGCTGCAGGACATGAACACCATGCTGTGGAGCACCGACGGCCTGCCGAAGATGGTCAACGGCGGCAGCGGGTTCACGCCGGACGACCAGCAGATCCTGCGCCTCAACATGCAGCAGTTCCCGGACGAGGCCACGGTCGCGCAACTGCGCGAGCTCAAGGTGCGCACCGTCGTGGTCCTGCGCGACCGTGCCCAGGGCACCGAATACGCGAAGGCCATCGACGCGCCCATCGACGGCCTCGGCATCACGCGCACCGAGCAGGGCGACGTGATCCTCTACAAGATCGACGGATAGCAAGACCGGCGGATAGCAAGACCTACGGAAAGCAAGACCTACGGAAAGCAAGACCGGCAGATAGCGGCGGCACCGGCGGGCCGCGGGCAGACGTCCGCGGCCCGGCCGGACTCAGAGACCCGAGCGCAGCAGGGCGAAGGCCTCGTTCGCGTTGGCGACGGCGGACGGGTACACCGCGTCGGCGCTCTCCCCGGCCAGCAGCCGATTCGTGTTCTCCATGATCAGCGCGTTGCGCACGCCCGTGATCATGGCCGCCGCCGCGCGGTGGGAGAAGTCCGGCCCCAGCTGGACCGCCAGCACGTCCGACGACTCGCTCAGGATCGCCATCGTGCGCTGCGTGAGGCTCGGCGTCGTGAAGATCAGGCGCAGCACCGCGAGGACGTTCGGCTTGTCGCACAGCCCCGTGGTCGGTTCGTGGCGCGCGAGCCCCTCGAGGAAGTGCCGGTGCAACGCGTCGACCGCCGACTCCCCGTCGCCCCGGCCGCGCACCACGAGGGCCGGCTCGCCGATGTGCTCCGACATCGGCCCCACCACCAGGTCTTCCTTGCTCGGGTAGTAGTTGAAGAAGGTCATCTTCGAGACCCCCGCCGCCGCCGCGATCTGGGCCACCGACACGTTGTCGAAGCCGTGCGCCACGAACAGCTCGATGGCCGCGTTCCACAGCGCCGACCGCGTCTGCGCCTTCTTCCGCTCCCGCAGCGTCGAGGCATCCGGCGCGCCCGGGCGCCCGAGCGCACCGCGAAGCGCCACAGCATCCCGAAGCCGCGAAGTCTCCATGGGCACGACTGTACCAGGATCAAACTTGTACCTAGTCTAATTATGTGCTTAGTCTAATAGCCATGACGAAGACCCAACGGCTCGTCGGGGCGCTGCTGTGCATGTTCACGATCGTGCTGGCCGTCCTCGACCAGAACATCGTTTCCGCGGCCGTCGTGCCGATCGTGCGCGACCTCGACCCGGTGCACGGCGTCGAGCACGTCGCCTGGCTGGTCGCGGCGTTCGCGCTGGCCTCGACCGTCGTCCTGCCCCTGTACGGCCGCCTCACCGACGCCTTCGGCGCCAAGCCCGTGTGGCTCTCGGCCGTCGCCGTCTTCCTGCTCGGCTCGGTCCTGTGCGGCGCGGCCCAGGACATGACCCAGCTCATCGCGTTCCGGGCGCTCCAGGGCATCGGCGCCGGCGGCCTGATGAGCGTCACCATGGTCGTGCTGGCCAACCTCGCGGCCGAGCCCGGCGCCGACCGCGGCAAGAGCGGCGGCATGGGCGGCCTGTTCGCCGGGGCGGGCATGGCGATCGGCCCGTTCATCGGCGGCCTCTTCGCCGACCACGGCAACTGGCGCGGGATCTTCTACGTCAACGTCCCGCTCGGCCTGATCGTGATCGCCGGCGGACTGTTCGCGATCCGCGTCCCCCGCGGGACCCGGACCCGCCACACCGACCTCGACCTGCCCGGCGCCGCGCTGGCGGGGGCGTTCGCGGCCGCCCTGCTGCTGATCTGCGAGTGGGGCGGTCAGCAGTACCGGTGGACGTCCCCGGCAATCCTCGCGCTCATCGCGGCCGGCGTCGTGAGCCTGGTGCTCTTCGTCTGGCGCGAGTCGGTCGCGGCCCACCCCGTGCTCCCGCTCTCCCTGCTGCGCGACCGCACCATCCGCGGCAGCTACGCGATCCAGCTGCTGATCGGCGCCGCGATGATCGGGGCGATGATCCACCTGATGCTGTACCTCCAGGTAGCCCGCGGCGTCAGCGCCTCCGAGTCCGGCCTGTACCTCGCGTTCATGGCCGTGGGCCTGACCGCCTCGGGCATGGCGAGCGCGCGGCTGCGACTCACCACCCGCGCCTCGATGCTCCTGGGCACGAGCGCCGCGGCCGCGGCCCTGGGCGCGATCCTGCTGTGCGTCCACGAAAACGCGTCCCTGTGGGCGATCCGCGGCGCGCTGGTGCTGCTCGGCGTCGGCTTCGGCCAGCTCATCGGGCGCCTGATCACGGTCGTGCAGGATGCCGCACCCGCGCACCAGCTCGGCGTGGCCACGACGGGCATCCGGTTCTTCCAGTCGCTGGGCACCGCGGTCGGCGCGGCGGCGCTCGGTTCCGTGCTCAGCCGGGTGTACGAGAGCCAGACCGGCACCCGCATGTCCACGACCGCCATCACGCACCAGCCGGCCGCCCTCGGTGGCTTCGTGACCGGCATCGAGGTGGTGTTCACCGTCGCCGGTGCGATCGTCGTGCTCGCCCTGCTCGTGGCCGCGCGCCTGCACCCGCTCGAGCACCCGGTTCCCGAGCCGGAATCAGTGCTCAACCCCGCAATATCGTGAAATGTCCGATAAGTCGCGGCGCGGAGCGCCCGACTTATCGCCCGCGAGTCCGGCCGAAACACAAGAGCGGCCCGGCTCGACGCGGGTTAGGCATCGAGCCGGGCCGATCATGGATTCACGTGAAACGGAAACCAGGTCGGAACCAGGGCTACCCGGACTTCGCGAGCACCGGCCCGCCCGATGCCCGTGGCAGCTCGTCGTCGAGCGGATCCTCGTTGTAGCTGCCGCCGTCGGGGTCCTCGCCCTCGTACGTCCGGCGAACCACGTCCTCCTCCGGCTTGCGGATGTCGCGGATGACGTACCCGCACACGATCGCGAGCGTCACCAGCCGCAGGATCGAGGCGAGCACGAACACGCCCTCCGGGAACACCTGGCGCCCGGAGGCCCCCATGAGCTCCCCGTAGAAGGAGACGAAGTAGAGCACCTCCGCCACCTGCCAGGCGAGGAAGGCTCCCCATCGAGGCCGGGCGAGCACGGCGAGCGGGATCAGCCACAGGACGTACTGCTGCGACCAGACCTTCCCCGTGATCAGGAACGCGGCCACGATCAGGAACGCGAGCTGAGCCAGGCGCGGCTCCTTCGCGGACGTGAGCCCGAGGATGAGGATGCCGGCGCAGGCGATCAGGAACAGGCCGAGGTAGAGGATGTTGAGCGTCGCGTGCTCGGGGTCCAGGTCGAGGTTCTGGAAGAACGGGAATCCGTACTGCCCATTACCCCGCGGGAAGTGCGCGCCGATGTACCACAGCGTGCCCCAGTCGATCCCGCGCAACTGGTTGAACTGCCAGAACTTGGACCAGGCGTCGTAGAAGAAGATCGCCACCGGCAGGTTCACCACGAGCCAGGTGACCACGCCCGAGCCGACGGCTATGAAGAAGTCCTTCCACTTGCCCGTTCGTATGCTCAGCACCAGCAGCGCGCCGAGGATGAGGACGGGATAGAGCTTCGCCGCGGTCGCCAGGCCTAGGAACACGCCGGCCAGGACCGGTTTTCGTTTGGCCCAGTAGGCGAGGGCTATGGCGGTGAGCCCGACGGTGAACAGGTCCCAGTTGACGGTCGCGGACACGAACATCGCGGGCGCCGCGGCCAGCAGCGCCGCGTCCCACGGCCGTCGGCGGCGCACGGCCAGGGTGGCCGCGACCGCCGCGATCCCGAAGGCGCCGAGCACGACCGCGTTGACGTCGTAGAACGTCTGGCCGTCGTTCTGCACGATGCCGCGCTGGTGCAGGTCGTGCACCGGCAGGCCGAGGACGCCCATGAAGGCGCCGGTCAGCACCGGGTACTCGACCTGGTGGTCGGCGTAGGGGACCTGGCCCTCGTTGAGGCCCTCGGCGTAGTAGAGCGCGAGGACGTCGGTGTAGCAGAAGTACTTGTACTGCTTCATGTCCGTCCACGCCGCGTCGCGGCACGGGGACTTCTGCATCCAGTGGAAGCTCAGCATGGCGCAGATAAGCAGCAGGACCACGCGCGCGGGGGTCCAGAAGCGGCCGCCGGCGGACAGCCGGTTCCAGGACCGGACGGCGTGGTTGCCCATCGGGCCGCCGATCGCCTCGGACAGGCCACCGACGAAGCGGTCGGAGCTGGCGGGCTCGTCGACTAGACGTTCGGGGCGCACGTTTGGCTGACCCGTACTCATCGGCATGTTTGTCACCGTACCGTCGCGGGCTCGGAAGTCGATGCAAGGCCCGGCTCGACGCGGGAATCCTTCCGAATCGGCAGGGCGAAGAGCAACGCGACCATCAGGAGCAGGTACCAATTCTTGATGATGAATCCCTGAAGACCATGGCTCCAGGGGTCCACCGGCAGCCCCTGCTCGAACCAGGAGACCAGGCCGAGGCCGACGGTGAGCGCGATGACCACGGCGAACCACGCGCGCCGGCGGGTCGCGGCCAGCACGATCAGCGCCGGGACGAACCAGTAGATGTGGTGCACCCAGGTGATCGGGCTGACCAGGCAGCCCACGATCCCGGTGAGGGTCAGGCCGACCACCTCGTCGCCGGCCAGCGCGGCCCGGCGCGCCCGCCACAGCCCGAACCCGAGCGCCGCCAGCACGAGGACCGCCCAGACCAGGCGGTTCGGGTCCCCGGGCGCGGAGAGCCGGGCGAGCATGCCATAGAAGGACTGGTTGAAGGTGTACGCCGCGTTGCCGAGCCCCTCGCCCTTCCACAACGCGTCCGTCCAGAAGTCGATCGAGCCCCGGGGCATGACGGCGAACGCCAGCAGGCTCGCGGCCGCAGCGCTCACGGCCGCCGTGATCGCGGCCCGGTACCGGCGGCTGAGCAGCAGGTACACGATGAAGATGGCCGGGGTCAGCTTGATCGCGGCGGCCAGGCCGATGAGCACGCCCGCCCACCGGCTCCCGCGCGGCACCAGCACCAGCAGGTCGGCCAGGACCAGCAGCACGAGCACCATGTTGATCTGGCCGAACGTGTAATTCTCACGGATCGGCTCGAGCGCGCTGATCACGGCGAGCGCGAGGACGAGCGCGAACGGCAGCTCCCAGCCCTTGCGCCGGGCCTCGGGGGTCAGCAGCCACCAGGTCGTCACGAGGGTCGCCGCGACCGTGACGACGCTGTAGAGGATCACGGCACCGGTCCACGGCAGCACCGCGAACGGCACCAGGACGAGCGCGCCGAACGGGGGATACGTGAAGCCGAGCTGGCCCTGGGTGTCGTCGGGCTTGACGTAGTCGTAGAGGTTGTGACCGTCGAGCCACCAGTTCACGGCCTGGCGGTAGATGCCGAGGTCGAACCAGTCGTGGCGGTTGCGGTACCAGATGTGCCCATACACGACCAGCGCGACGAACAGGCCCAGCAGGACCCATCGGACCACGCTCTTGCGCCTGCCCGAGTCCAACCCAAACCCCCAACAGAATGCGGCCACGGTCTCGGCGAACATACCGCCGTGGCCGTGGCCGCACACATCAGACCCTGCTGATGTCAGCGTCTTCGGGTGGCCGTGGTGGTCGGCACCGTGCCGCCACCGTTGCCACCGCCGTTACCGCCCGGGCCCTGGCTGTTGCCCTGGCCGGGGTTGCCGCCGCCCGGGTTCTCGGTGTTGCCCTGGCCGGGGTTGCCGCCGCCCGGGTTGTTCGGGTCGATCACCGGCGCGCTCGGCTGCGGCGAGATGCCCGTGCCCACGTCCAGGCGGCCCGTGTTGGCCGGCGGCCGGAAGTTGACCTTGGGCGCCTTGATCGCGGTCAGCGCGTCGTTGAGGAAGTCGCGCCAGATCGGACCCGGCAGCGAACCACCGATGATCGACGTGCCCTTCGAGTCCTTGATCGGCTGCTCGTCCTTCTTGTTGCCGACCCAGACCGCGACCGCGAGGTCGGGAGTCTTCTTCACCGGGTCGTAGGCGGCGTAGCCGACCATCCAGGCGTGCGCGTTGCCGCTCTGGTTCTGGCCGTACTGCCAGGTGCCCGTCTTGCCGGCGATCTGGCGGCCGTCCTTCATCTTGAGGTTGTAGTGCTTCGGCACGCCCTGCAGCACCGTGTTGATGTCGTCGGACATGCCGTCGGTGAAGCCCGGGATCCGCTTGGGGTTGATGACCTCGTTGTAGGTCTTCTTCCCGTCGGTCCACACCTCCTTGAGGAAGTGCGTCTTGGCCGCGTAGCCGCGGGCGGCGATGGTCGCGATGCCGCCGGCGTGCTCGAGGACCGTGACCGGATACTGCCCGAACGCGACCTCGGTGTTGAAGGTGCCCGGGACCAGCTCCTTGCCGGTCTTGGTGGTCATGTCGATCTTGGTCGACTTGCCGTTGACGGTGGCCCACATGTCGGTGATGCCGGCCGCTCGGGCGGTGTCGATGACCTTGTCCGCGCCGACCTTCTCAGCGAGCGCGAAGAACGGCACGTTCAGCGACATCACGGTGACCTCTTCGAGGGTGCACCAGCTGCTCGAGCCCGACTCGCACTTCGGGTGGGAGACCGGGTTCTCGCCGGCGTTCTTGACCGGGTTGCCGCCCTTGATCGACCGGCCGGACGCCGGGAAGTCACCGGGGGAGTTGCCGTCCCACATCGAGTCGATGCGGTAGCCGGCCATCAGGCCCGTCGCCAGCGTGTAGACCTTGAACGTCGAGCCCGGCGGGTGGCCGCCGCAGCAGCTGTCCTCGCCGTTGCCGAGCACCGGGTCGTTGTAGTAGCCGGCGAAGTCGCCCCCGTTGCCGCTGTCGCCGCCGTAATACCCCTTCACCGCCCCGGTCCCCGGCTCGACCGCGACGAGCGCGGCCTGCAGGTTCTCGGGCTGCTTGTTCATGTTCGAGTCTTTGTTGCGGCTGGCCTCGCGCACCGCGATCGGCTGGATGTCCTTGTCGATCGTGGTCACGATCTTCAGGCCGCCGTTGCGGATCTTGTCGAAGTTCTTCTTGCCTTCGGCGTCGGTGTCCTCGTAGATCAGCTGGCCGGTGCGCGGGTCGGTCAGCGCCGCGACCTCGCCGAGCACATGGTGGATGATCAGGCCCTCGGGCTTGTCGAGGTTCTGCGCGGCCACCGAGCGCTTACGGGCGTCGGCCGGGGTGATGACGTTGTCCGGGAACTTCATCCGCGTGTCCGCCTCGGCCTGCGGGACGAAGTTCAACTTGATCATCTGGCCCTTGATGTAGTTGAACCGCTCCTGGGCCTGCGTCTTGTCGATGTTGGGGTCGAACGGCGATCCCTTGCCGCTGTTGCCCTCGGGGTTCTTGATCAGCCCCGCCAGGAGCATGGCCTCGTTCGTCTTCAGGTCCTTCGCGGGCTTGCCGAAGTAGGCCTGGGCGGCCGCCTCGACGCCGTAGGCGCCGCGGCCGAAGTAGACGACGTTGAGGTACATCGTCATGATCTCGTCTTTGCTGTACTGCTGGTTGAGCTTCAGCGCGATGACGGCCTCGCGGAGCTTGCGCGCGTAGGTGACGCCCTCGAGATCGGCCCAGCGGCGGGCGTACTGCTGGCTGATCGTCGAGGCACCCTGCCGGTCACCACCGGAGATGTTGTTCCACGCCGCCCGGACGACGCCCTTGTAGTCGACGCCGTCGTTCGTGTAGAAGCTGTTGTCCTCGGCGGCCACGACCGCGTGCTGCATGTCGGTCGGGATGTCCTTGAACGCCAGGACCGTGCGGTTCTCACCGATGCGAGCCATCGGGGTCTGGCCGTCGGAGTAGTAGATCGTCGTCGACTGGTCCAGCGCGATGTCGTCGGGCAGCGCGACCTTGTCGAAGTAGTACGTCCCGGCGACCATGCCGATGCCGGCGATCATGATGAACGCGGCGATCGAGGCGATGAGGATGTTGCGCCGGCGGCGCTTCTTGGCCTTGGCGGAGACGCTGCGGCCGTCTTTGCCGCCGCTGCCACCCCGGCCCGGGGGAAGGTCACCCGGACCGCCGGGACCACCGGGACCGTCCATCACGTCGCCGAGCGGTGCGCCGACCGCGGCGGAGCCGACGACGGCGCGGCCCACGGTCGCACGGCCCGCGGCGCCCGGCACCGAGGCCGAGCCCACCGAGGCGCGGCCCGTCGGTCCCTCGGGTGGCGAGACCCGCGCCGACCCGACGCTCGCCGAACCGCCGACCCGCGCGGAGCCGACGCTCGCCGAGCCCGTCACGGATGCGCGACCTGTGGGTCCCTCGGGTGGCGAGACCCGCGCCGACCCCACGCCTGCCGAACCGCCGACCCGGGCCGAGCCGACGCTCGCCGAACCGGTGGCACCGCCACCGCCGACGCTCGCGCGCCCGACCTGCGCCCGGCCGGCGGGCGGGGCGGATGGGTTGGGAGAGGGGGGTTCCGGCTGGATCCCGGGAACCTGCGCGCGGCCCGATTGGGGGTTGCTCGGGTCACCGTAGTTCATTCGTCCCACCTTGCCGGTTGCATCGTCGGCGCGTGATGCGTCGCCGTCGTGTCTGTGAGCTGCGCCACTCGGGACGCGGCTGTCGCGGCACGGCCCCGTTGCCGCGCATCGCGGGCCGCACCAGGAAAGTCAGCGAGCATCGGCCCGTCCTCGTGACAACGCTTTGTCACGCGCAACAGGTTCACTCCGCCGCGCCTCCTCGTATCCGCGAGGGCGGGTCGCCGCCCTCGGTCGCGAGTCCGTCACGGCCCAGCAGGTATTGCTCGACGAGGTGGTTCCAGCCGCAGGCGCGGCAGACCTCCACGACGTAGACATGAAACTCACTCAGCGTCATCGCGAGGATCGGCAGCTCGGCGAGCCGGCGCGCCTGCCCCGAGGACTGCCGCAACTCATCCCCGTAGATGTAGTGCACCAGGGTGAGGTTCTCGCGGCGGCAGACGGGGCAGAGCTCCTCCGTCGGTTCGCCGTGGAATTTCGCAGCGCTCTTCAGGTATGGCGACGCGTCGCACACCTCATAGGTGCCGACGCGTCCGGATTGCACCTCACGCAGCAGGGCGCGTCTTCTCAGAGAGAAGTCGACAACCTGACGCTGGGTACGCATGCGCCCGAGGGTACGCGGTCACGCGCCGCACTGCGACTCCCGTCACGATCGGTAACCGTCCGATAGACGACCGGCGGTGTGGCGCAGCGCACTTGGTCGCTTTTGTTGCATCCCGTGGGATCCCGACCTACCGTTCGATGTATCGGTCCGATACATCGGGCCGGTTACCGGAAGGAGGCCGGGAGTGCTCGAGTTGGCGATCCTGGGCCTTCTGCACGAGTCCCCGATGCATGGATACGAGCTGCGCAAGCAGTTGACGACCAAGCTGGGGGCGTTCCGGTTCGCGATCAGCTACGGCTCGCTGTATCCGACACTGCGCCGGCTGCAGTCGGACGGCTGGATCACCGAGGGTGCTCCGCCGGCCGGCGCTCCGGCCGGCACCGACGAGGTGCCCCTGCTCACCAGCAAGCGGGGCCGCGTGGTCTACACGATCACCGCGGAAGGCAAAGAGCGCTTCCAGGAGCTGCTCAGCGCCGCTGGACCCGAGACCTACGACAGCGAAGCCGGTTTCGGGGTGCACTTCGCGTTCTTCGCGCGCACCGACCCCGCCACCCGGCTGCGGATCCTCGAGGGCCGCCGCCGGCGCGTGGAAGAGCGCCGCGAGGGCATGCGCGACGTGCTCAGCCGGGCCGCCGAGCGGCTCGACGCCTACACCCTCGAGTTGCAGCGACACGGCCTGGACGCGTGCGAGCGCGAGGTCCGCTGGCTCGAAGAGCTCATTGCGAACGAGCGCAATGGCACCACCCCTCAGCCGCCTTCGGCCCAAGATCCGGAGCGGTCATCGTGAACAACAAGAAGGAGGCATCCGCGATGAGCTCCGTCCGCGTTGCCATCGTCGGTGTCGGCAACTGCGCCTCGTCCCTGATCCAGGGCGTGGAGTACTACCGCAACGCCGACCCGAATGACCGAGTACCGGGTCTGATGCACGTCAAGTTCGGCGACTACCACGTCGGCGACGTCGAGTTCGTGGCGGCGTTCGACGTCGACGCGAAGAAGGTCGGCCAGGACCTCGCCGCTGCCATCGGCGCGAGCGAGAACAACACGATCCAGTTCTGCGACGTGCCGCCGACCGGCG
This sequence comes from Dactylosporangium thailandense, assembly GCF_059739745.1. NCBI lineage: Bacteria > Bacillati > Actinomycetota > Actinomycetes > Micromonosporales > Micromonosporaceae > Dactylosporangium > Dactylosporangium thailandense. The sequence goes on along the minus strand of NZ_AP029195.1, from coordinate 9,903,499 downwards.
TGACCGTCCAGCGCGGCCCGACCCACGACGGCCTCGGGCAGTACTACCGCGAGATGATCGACGAGTCCGACGAGCAGCCGGTCGACGTCGCCCAGGTGCTCCGCGACGCCCGGGCCGACGTGGTCGTGTGCTACCTGCCGGTCGGCTCCGAGCAGGCGGCGAAGTTCTACGCCCAGGCCGCGATCGACGCGGGCTGCGCGTTCGTCAACGCCCTGCCGGTGTTCATCGCCTCCAACCCGGAGTGGGCCCAGAAGTTCACCGACGCCGGGCTGCCGATCGTCGGCGACGACATCAAGAGCCAGGTCGGGGCCACCATCGTGCACCGCGCGCTCGCCAAGCTGTTCGAGGACCGCGGGGTCGAGCTGCTGCGGACGTACCAGCTCAACTTCGGCGGCAACATGGACTTCATGAACATGCTGGAGCGCACCCGCCTGGTCTCGAAGAAGATCTCGAAGACCCAGTCGGTGACGTCCCAGATCCCGCACGAGATGGCCAAGTCCGACGTGCACATCGGCCCGTCCGACCACGTGCCGTGGCTCGACGACCGCAAGTGGGCGTACATCCGCCTCGAGGGCAAGTCCTTCGGCGACACCCCGCTCAACGCCGAGCTCAAGCTCGAGGTGTGGGACTCGCCGAACTCGGCCGGCGTCATCATCGACGCGCTGCGGGCCGCGAAGATCGCCAAGGACCGTGGCATCGGCGGCCCGATCCTGTCGGCGTCGAGCTATTTCATGAAGTCGCCGCCGGTGCAGTACAACGACCACGACGCGCACGAATCGGTCGAGAACTTCATCAAGGGCGAAGTCGAGCGCTGATTTTCGCTTCGGAAGGGCCGGCCCACTCGGGCCGGCCCTTTTTTGTCACGGGATTGTCATAAGAGCCCGAACTCGCGCTCGATGCGCACCTTCGCCTCGAGTTCCAGCATGATCTTCTTGCGCCACAGCCCGCCGCCGAAGCCGACCAGCTTGCCGTCGGCGCCCACGACACGGTGGCAGGGAATGATGACCGGAATCGGATTCCGGTTGCACGCGGTGCCGACGGCGCGGGCCGCGTCCGGCTCGCCCACCGCGGCCGCGATCTGGCCGTAGGTGCGCATCTCGGCGTACGGGATCGCGTAGAGCTGCCGCCAGACGGCACGCTCGAACTCCGAGCCCCCGCGCACCGACAACGGCACCGTGAATGTGATGTCCTCGCCCGCGAAATAGCGCGTGAGTTCATCACTCGCCCGCGTGAGCACCTCGTCCGGCTCCGCCGCCGTCGCATTCGACGGCAGCCCGCCGAACCGCACCCGGCAGATGCCCGTCTCGTCGACCGCCACGCCCAGCGCATCGATCGGCGCCTGAACCTCTACCCACCGCACGTCGCCAATTCTGCCCCTTTCGCCGGACGTTCAAAGTGGCGCGGTGGCGTTACCCTCCAGTTGTCTCGCGAGGGGAGGCGCACGGTGGAGACGACGTTCCTGGTTATCGGCGGCGTAGGTGTGATCGTGCTCGCCCTCTCCGTCATCGTCGGCGACCTCTTCCACTTCGGCCATCCCGATGTGGACGGGCCGTTCTCGGTCCCCGCCGTCGCCGGGTTCATCGGCGCCTTCGGCTTCGCCGGCGCCGCCGTCGGGGCGCTCACCGGCGGCAACGGCCTGCTGATGCCGGTCGTCGGCGGTGTCGTCGCCGCCGTGCCGACCGCCTGGCTCGCCACGCGCCTGTCCCGGCTCGCGCTCAACATGCGCACCGACGCCACCCCGACCCAGCGCGACATGATCGGGACCACGGGCGTCGTCGTCACCCCCATCACCGGCAACGGCTTCGGTGAGGTCCGCATCTCCCTCGGTGGGCAGCCGCTGAAGGTCAGCGCCCGCGCCGAGAGGCCCATCGCGCTCGGCGCCCGCGTCTTCGTGGTGGAGGCGACCAGCCCCACCAGCGTGATTGTGGAAGAAACCCCCCTCTAGATACCCCCTGGAAGAAGGAGCGGATGGACACAGTCCTGCTCGTCGCCATCGGCGGCGGCATATTGTTGATCTTGCTTATCGTGGTCTTCATCGTCTCGCGCATCAAGGTGGCCGGCTCCAACGAGGCGTTCATCATCACCGGCCGCAAGGGCAAGTCGGTGCAGGGCCTCGACGGCTCGCGCTCGACCGACCTGTCGGGGCAGAAGGTCGTCATGGGCGCCTCGGTCTTCGTGGTGCCGATCGTGCAGAAGCTGCAGGTGCTCGACCTGTCCAGCCGCCGCATCCACGTCGAGATCACCGGTGCGGTGAGCAAGCAGGGCATCCGCGCCAACCTGCAGGGCGTCGCGATCGTCAAGGTCGGCGGCACCGAGGACGCCATCCGCGCCGCCGCGCAGCGCTTCCTCAACCAGCAGCAGGGCATCGACCTGTTCACCAGCGAGGTCCTGGCCGGTGCGCTCCGCTCGATCGTCGGCCGGCTGACCATCGAGGAGATCATCCGGGACCGCACGGCGTTCGCCAGCGCGGTCGCCGAGGAGGCCGAGCACTCGCTGACCAACCAGGGCCTGGTGCTGGACACCTTCCAGCTGCAGGACATCTTCGCCGAGGGCTCCTACCTCGCCGACCTGGGCCGGCCCGAGGCCGCCCGGGTGCTGCGCGACGCGGCCATCGCCGAGGCGCAGGCCCGCCAGGCCGCCGAGTCCGAGCGGCTGCGCTCGGAGGAGGCCATCGCCGAGGCCAACCGGAACCTCTCGCTCAAGCAGGCCGGCATCCAGGCCGAGATCGACGCGGCCAAGGCGAAGTCGGCCGCGGCCGGCCCGCTCGCCCAGGCCGAGCGGGAGCAGGTCATCCTCGCCGAGCAGCAGAAGGTGGCCGAGCGCAACGCCGAGCTCAAGCAGCGCCAGCTCGACACCGAGGTGCGCAAGCCCGCCGACGCCGAGCGCTACCGGGTGGAGCAGGAGGCCGAGGCGGCCAAGAACGCCGCGATCCTCAAGGCCGAGGCGCAGCGGCAGGCGACCATCGCGGCCGCCCAGGCCAGCGCCGAGCAGGCCCGCCTCACCGGTGAGGGCGAGCGGTCCCGCCGCGCCGCGCTGGCCGAGGCCAACGCGATCGAAGGTGCCAAGGAAGGTGAGGCGGAGCAGCGGCGCCGTGTCGCCATCGCCGAGGCGCTCGAGCGCGAGGGTGCGGCCGAGGCGTCCGCCATCCTGGCCCGCGGCCAGGCCGAGGCCGAGGCCATGAAGCTCAAGGCCGACGCGTTCGCCACCTACGGCGAGGCCGCGATCCTCGACCTGCTGGTGCGCGTGATGCCGGATGTGGTCAAGGCGGCCAGCGACCCGATGGGCAACATCGACCGGATGACGGTGATCTCGACCGACGGCGCCTCGTCGCTGACCAAGTCGGTGGCGAACAACGTCGCCCAGGGCCTCCAGCTCGGCACCGACCTGACCGGCATCGACCTGCAGAAGCTGCTGAGCAAGCTCGGCGGCCTGGCGGGCGACGACGTCGTCGAGCCGGTGAACGGCCGTCCCGCCGTCGAGGCGCCCAAGTCGTAGCCTCGTGACCTTTCGGAGTGGGGTCCTCACCGTTCGGTGAGGGCCCCACTCTGTTCGTGCGGGGTCACGCGGCTGCGGTACGCCGTAGGCTTTTGCCGTGTTCGCCAGCACCATCGCCCCCCGCCAGCCCAAACACTTCGTGCGCGCCGTGCTCCGTCAGCGGGGCTTCCGCCGGCTGGCCGCGGTGCGGGCGATCGCCCAGGTCGGCGACGGACTGTTCCAGGGCGCGCTGGCCGGCAGTGTGCTGTTCAATCCGCAGCAGCGGGCCGGCGGCATGGCGATCGCGGCCGGCTTCGCGATCCTCCTGCTGCCGTATTCGCTGGTCGGCCCGTACGTCGGTGTGTTCCTGGACCGCTGGCGGCGCCGCTCCATCGTCGTCGTCGCCAACCTCGTGCGCGCGCTGCTGGTGCTGCCGATCGCGGCGTTCGTCTGGACCGGCGAGAAGTCGCCGGTGCCGTTCCTGCTCGCCCTCGTGGTCATCGGGCTGAACCGGTTCTTCCTCGCCGGGCTCTCCGCGGCCACCCCGCACGTGGTGTCGGACTCGACGCTGGTCACCGCGAACTCGTTCGCCGGCACGCTGGGGTCGCTGTGCTACTCGCTGGGCATCGGGGCGGGCGCCGCGCTCATCAAGACCGTGCTGGCCACGTCGTTTCACGGGTACGCGCTCGTCGCCGCCCTCGCCGCGGCCTTCTATCTCGTCTCCGCGCTCATCGGCCGGGCGAGCTTCGGCCCCGACGAGCTCGGGCCGGACGCGGCGGACCGGCGGGGCGGCTCGATCCTGACCGCGCTCGTGGAGACCAGCCGCGGCACGGTCGCCGGGATCCGGCACCTGGCGGCCAAGCGCGGTGCGGCCTATCTGGTGCTCGCGCAGGCGACGTTCCGCTTGCTGTACGGCGTCGTCCTGCTCGCCTCCCTGCTGCTGTTCCGCACCGGGTTCAACCACGGCGGCGACGTCACCGGCTCGTTCGGCACCATCGCCAACGCGTTCCTGGCCGGCGGGGTCGGCATGGTCATCGCCTCGTTCGCGACGCCCCCGGTCGCGCGCCGGATCGGCGGCTGGCGGTGGGTGGTGATCGTGCTGGCCGGCACCGGGGTCGCGATCCTGGGCTTCGGGCTGCCGTTCGACCCGGTGCTGCTGCTCGGGGCCGTGTTCGTGACGAACCTGGCCGCGCAGGGCATCAAGATCGTGACCGATACCTCGCTGCAGCACGAGTGCGCGGACGAGTACCGTGGCCGCGTTTTCAGCATCAACGACACGACCTTCAACCTGACGCTCGTCGCCGGGATGTACCTGGGCGCGCTCACGCTGCCCGAGACCGGGCGCTCGGTGCCGGTGCTGTGTGTCGTGGCGGCCGGCTACGTGCTGGCCGCGGCGGGATACGCGGCTCTGGGCGGCCGCTGGGCCCGCCGGGTCGGCGACGATATCGCCGGCCCCGGCGGGGCACTACGCCGTGCGAATCAGTAGCGCTACGACGTCTTGGTCGCGGTGCTGGTGAACGTCGAGCCGCTCAGCGTCAGGTCGTTGCCCTTGCACGTGTACTTCGCCGGGTTGTCGTCCGTCTGGAACGGCTCGGTCTCGTCGTAGTTCATCGACGGCGCCTTCGTGTTGATGGTGCCCGTCGACTGCAGGTTCTGGTAGGCGATGGTCCCGCTCGTGGTCGACACGTTCGCGGTGACCGTCGCGTTGACCGTCAGGGTGATCGCGGTCGGCGAGCCCGAGATGGTCGGGTTGCCGGTGAGGACGGTGTCCTTGTACGTCTCGGTCACCTTCCCGTCCGCGGCGAACTTGATCGTCGAGCCGTTCTTGGTCAGCGTGATCGGCACGTTGCCGACGCCGTCCATCGGGACCTGCTGGGTGAAGGTCTTGGTGGTCCAGGTGCCGACCAGGCACTCGTCGATCGCGGCCTTCTCGGTCGCCTTGCCGGTTCCGGTCGCGGCCGGCCCGCCCGTCGTGTTGTTCGCCTGCGGGTTGGTCTTGTTGTCGTCGCCGCCGCCCTTGAGGGCCGCGACCACCACGATCGCCACGACCAGGATGACCAGCACGCCCGACAACGCCAGGACGGGCATCAGGAACTTGTTCCGGCCGCCGCCCGACGACGACGAGCCGCCGCCGCCGTAGGTCGCGCCGTAGGCGGTGGGCGGAGCGGAGATCGGGTCGTTATATGAGGGTGGAGCCGAATATTGCGGTCCGGAGCTGGTGGGGTATCCGGCATAGGGCTGCTGTCCGCCGTACGGTCCGCCGCTGTACGGCGTGCCGCTCGTCGGCTGCTGGGGCGCCTGCGGGACGCCTCGATAGGTGCGGCACTGCGTGCAGTAGCCGTTCGCATCAATGCCCATGCCGCCGCAGGTTGGACACGGCTGCATGACTGCCTCCAGGTTCAGGGGGGTTGCGTGCTAGCGACGGTAGCGGACCCGGTCTACACGCAGAAGCGGCCGAAACGCCACATGCACGACGCTGCGGTGGTCGGGGTTCCGACAAGTTGACGATCTCAAGCAACAGGCTCCCGGATTGTTGCTTTCAGTAGTCGTAAGATTACGAAATGTCAACACCACCGGAGCCCGGCGACCCCCGGCCGCCCGAGCTCGCCGAGCCGCTGCCGCCGCCCGCACCCGTTCCCGGTGTGCCCGGAGCGGTCCGGCCCGAGTCGCTGCGGCACTCGTCGCCGCGGTCGAAAGAGGATCCCCAATTCCCGCCGCCCACCGATGGCGGAGCGGGTGCCGAGGCCAGGGCGCTGCCGGTCGCCCCGCCCGCCGAGCCGCCGCCGCCCGCGTCCCCGGTGCGCCGGCTCGTCCCGCTGGCCGGCGGGGCCGTGCTGGCGCTCGCGGTCGTGGCGGTCGTGGCGTACCTCGCCCTGGTGCCAGGCCGCGAGTCGACCGAGTCCATCGGCGGCCCGGTCTCGGCCATCGCCTCCGGCCGCGGACCGGCGCCCCAGGTCGGCGGCCCGATCACCACCGGCGCGGAGGGCAACCCGCCGCCGGACGGGGCCACCGTCGGGCCGACCGGCGCCCGCACCCAGGCCCCGGCCGGGGTGCCGTGCAGCTACGCGTCGGCCGACCGCGGCGAGGGCGACGCGCGCCTGATCGCCACGCCCGCGCCCAAGTCCACGCTGACCGGGCGGGTGGCCGCGACGATCCAGACGAACCTGGGACCCGTCGGCATCCAGCTGTACGCCGACCGCGCGCCCTGCACCGTCAACTCCTTCGTGCACCTCTCCCGCGACGACTTCTACAGCGACACGCCGTGTCACCGGCTCACCACGGATGGGTTGTACGTCCTGCAGTGCGGCGATCCGAGCGGCACCGGAACCGGGACCCCCGGCTACCAGTTCGGCGAGGAGAACCTGCCCACGAGCGTGCCGCCGTATCCGCGGGGCACGCTCGCGATGGCCAATGCGGGGCCGGGAACCAACGGGTCGCAGTTCTTCGTGGTGTACAAGGACAGCGACATCCCGCCCGACTACACCGTCTTCGGCACCGTGACCAGCGGGATGGACCTGCTCGACCGGATCGCCGCCGCCGGCACCACGACGGGCGGACCGGACGGCCCGCCCAAGCTCGCCGTGCAGATCACCGAGATCCGGGTGGCGTGACGCCCTCGGCCTCGGCCCACTTGCGCAGCTCGGTGATGGCCTCCTCGTGCTCGAGGGGGCCGCGCTCGAGCCGCAGCTCCTTGAGGTAACGCCAGGCGCGGCCCACGATCGGGCCGGGCGGCACCCCGAGCAGCTCCATGATCGCGTTGCCGTCGAGGTCGGGCCGGACCCGGGCCAGGTCCTCCTCGGCGGCGATGCGCGCGATCCGCTCCTCCAGCGCGTCGTAGTCGGCCGCGAGCTGGGCCGCCTTGCGCCGGTTGCGGGTGGTCACGTCCGAGCGCGTGAGCGAGTGCAGCCGGTCGAGCAGCGGGCCGGCGTCGGTGACGTAGCGGCGCACGGCCGAGTCGGTCCACTCGCCGCGGCCGTAGCCGTAGAAGCGCAGGTGCAGCGCGACCAGCTCGGCGACGTCCGAGATCACGTCCTTCGGGAACTTCAGCGCCTTCATCCGCTGCTTGGTCAGCCGCGCGCCGACGATCTCGTGGTGGTGGAAGCTCACGCCGCCGTCCGGGCCGACCGCCTTCGTCGCCGGCTTGCCGATGTCGTGCATGAGCGCCGCCATGCGCAGGGTGAAGTCGGCGCCGTTGCGCTCGTGGCCGATCGCGTTGCGTACGACGATCAGCGTGTGCTCGTACACGTCCTTGTGCTGGGCGTGCTCGTCGATCTCCAGCTTGAGCCCGGACAGCTCCGGCAGGAACTGCTCGGCGAGGCCGGTGTCGACCAGCAGTCGCAGCCCGGCGACCGGGTCCTGGCCGGTCATGAGCTTCACGAACTCGTCCCGCACCCGCTCGGCCGTGATCCGGGCCAGGTCGGGCGCCATCTCGGTGATCGCGGCCAGCACCTCGGGCGCGACGGCGAAGCCGAGCTTGCTCACGAACCGGGCCGCGCGCAGCATCCGCAGCGGGTCGTCGGCGAACGAGTCCTCCGGCCGGCCCGGGGTGCGCAGGACCCCGTCGGCCAGGTCGTTCAGGCCGCCGTACGGGTCGGTGAACTCGTGGCCCGGCACCGAGACCGCCATCGCGTTGACGGTGAAGTCGCGCCGGCGCAGGTCGTCGTTCAGGTTGTCGCCGTATTGCACGATCGGGTTGCGGCTCACGCGGTCGTACGCGTCCGCGCGGAACGTGGTGACCTCGATGCGCAGCCCCCGCCGGGCCAGGCCGATCGTGCCGAACTCCTGGCCGGTGGTCCACACCGACTCGGCCCAGCCGTCGATGATGCGCAGGGTCTCCTCGGGCCGCGCGTCGGTGGTGAAGTCGAGGTCGTCGCCGAGGCGCCCGAGCAGCGCGTCGCGCACCGAGCCGCCGACCAGGTGCAACTCCTTGCCGGCCCGGCCGAAGCGTTGGCCGAGTTCGTCGGCGACGGGGGAGACGCGCAGCAGCTCGTGCACGGCGCGGCGCTGGGCCTCGTTGAGGGCGCGTGTGGTCTCGGGCATCGGTCGGCCAGCCTATCGCGACGGGGAAAGCAGGCACCGAGGGTAGCCGCCCGATGTGCATCGGGTCGCCTGATAATCGGCGGCCCCTCGGAAGTGTCGGGGGGTGCCACTATGGTCGGTGCTGCGAGCGTGAACGTACGGCCGAGTTGGGATGTGGCGAATGGATCCGGGGCAGGACCCGGCACAGCGCGGGCGCTGGAGCGATGACCCGACCGCGTCGACGCGACCGGACTCGGACGCGCAGCCCGTGGACGAGGACGGCTGGCCGGACCCGATCGGCGAGCCGCCGCGGCGGCGGGGGGCGCATCGCGCGCCCGACGAGCCGACGCAGATCGTGCCGCCCGCCGCGCCGCCTTTGTGGGCCGGTCCCGCCGCCGAGCCGCCGTCGTGGGCCGACCGGGGCGCCGCCGCTGCTACGCAGATCGTGCCGCCCACGCCGTCTTCCGCGCCGCCCTCATCGGCGCCGCCCGCTTCTGGGCCGCCGTCGCCCGCCGCGACACCCTCGTGGGCCGGTCCCGCCGCCGAGCCGCCCTCGTGGGCCGACCGGGGCGCCGCGGCCGCTACGCAGATCGTGCCGCCCGCGCCGCCTTCGTCGGCGCCGCCCGCTTCCGGGCCGCCTTCGTGGGCCGCGCCGGCTGGTCCGACGCAGATTTTGCCGCCCGCCCACGCGTCCTCGGAGCCGCCCGCCTGGGCTACGGAGTCACCGGCCTGGACGCCCGCCGCGCCCGCGGGACCCGCCGAGAACTCGCATCCGACGCCTTCGTGGGCCGAGGCCTCGCCCGTCGAGCCGACGCAGATCGTGCCGCCCGCGCAGGGGTCCTCCGAGCGGCCTCCGGTGTCCCCGTGGGCCGAGGCCTCGCCGGCCGGGCCGACTTCGGTCATCCCGCCCACCCCCACCCCCGCGCACGCCGCACCGCCGCCAGGGCACACGCCGCCGCCCACGCACGCCACGCCGCCGCCCGGGCACATGCCGCCGGGTGAGCCCAGGCCGTTCGCTCCGGAGGATCGCGGGGGCGAGTTCCTGTCGGGACCCACGCAGCTGCTCCAGCCCCCGGTGCTCCAGCCCCCGGCCGGCCCCCTCGACCCTGGGCAGACCGTCCGGCTCGAGGTCGGCCGCCGCCCCGCGGGCCTGCCCGTCGACCCCGCCAACGCGCCGACCGTCGCGATGCCGCTGATCGTCCCGCGGCCGCAGGTGGTCGCCGACGCGCCGGTCGTGGAGGAGTCCGCGCCGCCGTCCGCGGCCGACGACGACAGCACCGGCACGGTAGTACGTAACAGCAGCACGATGGCCATCCTGAGTCTGGTCAGCCGGGCCACGGGCTTCATCCGGGCCGCGGCCATCGCGGCGGCCATCGGCGGCGCGGTGGTCGGCGACGACTACACGCTGGCCAACAACCTGCCCAACCAGGTGTATGAGCTGCTGCTCGGCGGCGTCCTGGCCAGCGTGCTCATCCCCACGCTGGTGCGGGCCCGCAAGGAGGACCCCGACCGCGGCGAGGCGCACGCCCAGCGCCTGCTCACCCTCGCCGTCGTCGCGCTCGGCATCGCCACGCTGATCGTGGTCGTCGCCGCGCCGCTCATCACCGCCATGTATACCCTCGGCAACGACAAAGTCACCAGCAGCGACCGCGATCTGATCACGCTGCTGGCCTACCTGTTGCTGCCCGAGATCTTCTTCTACGGCCTCGCGGGCATCTCGGCCGCGATCCTCAACGTGCGCGGGCACTTCGCGGCGCCGATGTGGACGCCGATCCTCAACAACGTCGTCATCATCGCCACCGCCGGCGTGTTCATGCTCGTGCGCGGCGGCGGGCTGCCGACGCCGGAGACGATCACGCTGCCCCAGGTGCTGGTCCTCGGCATCGGCACCACGCTCGGGATCGTCGTGCAGGCGGCCGGGCTGTGGCCCGCTATGCGCAAGACCGGGTTCCGCTGGAAGTGGCGCTTCGACTTCCGCAAGCTGCACCTGCGCGAGCTGGCGAAGCTGGGCGCCTGGATGCTGCTCTACGTCGGGGTGTACCAGCTGGGCATCACCGTCGTCATGGCGCTGGCCAAGAACAACCAGCTCCGCGGCGGCGAGGGCCCCGCCGTGTTCAACAACGCCTTCCTGATCTTCATGATGGCCCACGGCATCGTCGCGGTCTCGGTCATCACGGCGATCATGCCGCGCATCTCCGCCGCCGCCGCGGACGGGCGGTTCTCCGACGTCACCGAGCAGCTCGCCCAGGCCAGCCGCCTGGCGTCGGTGATCCTGATCCCGGCCGGGGCCGTGTACCTCGTGCTCGGCCGCCCGCTCGCGGTCACGCTGTTCAACTGGGGCAGCTACAGCTACGACCAGTCGCTGGCCACCGGGTCGGTGGTCGCCGCGGCCGGCCTCGGCCTGGTGCCGTTCGCGCTGAGCCAGATGCAGACGAGCGTCTTCTACGCGATGCGCGACACGAAGACCCCGGCGCTGGTCAACATCGGCGGCGTCGCGGTGCGCCTGGTCCTCGACGTGGGCTTCTACTTCGTCCTGCCGGTCGCGGTCGTCACGACCTCGCTCATGGTCGGCACGGCGCTGTCCTTCGTCGCGTCCCTCGTCGTCGGCTACGTCCTGCTCCGCAAGCGCCTCGGCCGGCTCGGCCTGCGCAAGTTGCTGGACACGCTGATCCGGCTGGGTGTGGCCGCCGCGGCCGGTGGCGTGCTGGCCCTGGGCGTGACGTGGCTGGTCGGCCTGGTCATCGACCCCGGCAAGGCCCAGGGCGTGGTGCAGCTGATCCTCGGCAGCGCGGTCCTGCTCGCCGTCTACGCCGTCGGCGCCATGTTCCTGAAGGTGCCCGAGGTCAACCAGTTCGCCTCGATGATCCGGCGCCGCCTCGGCCGCTGATGTCGTTCGCGTCGTTTGCCGAGATTGACGTCTGCGGGTGCCTTGTGGCGATTCGACAGAGAGCGTCATCTCAGTTGGCGGCGCGGTTGAACCCGAATGGGGGCCGCGCTCGTGAGACCCATGTGGTGCCTGTGACTCCGAGGTCCCCGGCCGCGACACGCGACTCGCGCTGACGATTCGCCATATTCGCGGATGTATGTCCTGTATGAGAGTTCCGCGGCGCCGCAGGAGGTCGTGGCGGCCAGCGACGATTCGGTGAAAAGTGCATGAAGGGGAAATGACCGCCGTGTCCTGACATGGGTGATCAATTGGCCTCACACGGGGTGGTCCGGAGATGATGACGTGTCGGAGACCTAAGAGCCGACAGGTAAGGTCAACCCCGGCGCCCTGCCGAAGCGCTTAGGCTTAGTGACTGCGACTCGCGTTACGACATACGCCACAGGTCGGCACACGGATCGGAAGGGAGGACGGGTGGCTGAGCTCGACGAAGGGCTGGAGGCTGGGGGCGCTCCCCAGGTTCTGACCTTCGGCACCCCATCCGTCGGTGAAATCCTTGCCGAGCGCTACCAGCTCGAAGAGCACATCGGCAACGACTCGCTGGGCCGCCAGCTCTATCGCGGCATCGACGTCATCCTGCGTCGCCCGGTAGCGGTGGTCACGCGCTACCCCGGCGGGGAGAGCGCCAAGGAGATGCTGGCCGCGGCGGTCGCCATGAGCCGCATCGTCCACCCCCACCTCGTCGGCGTCTACGACGCGATCGACGAGGGCGAGCGCGCCTACGTGGTGCGCGAGTGGGTCGACGGCATCGCGCTGCGCGACATCGTGGCGCAGGGCCCGCTCGACGCCGGGCGCTCGATCGCGATCGCGTGGGCCGTCACCGACGCCGTCGCGGCGCTGCACGGCACCGGCATGGCGCACGGGAACGTGCACCCCGGCACGGTGCTCGTCGCGCACGATGGCCGGGTGGTGCTCACGGACGCGCGCGCCGACGACAGCGCCACGCCGGAGACGGACATCCGCTCGATCGGCGCCGTGCTGTACTGCGCCCTGACCGGCTACTGGCCGCACGCCGAGGCCGGCACCTACTCGGTGCCCGACGGCGTCCGCGACGCGGGCGGTGCGCTGCAGACCCCGCGCCAGGTGCGCGCCGGCGTGCCCGCCGCCCTCGACTCGCTCGTCGCCGACCTGCTCAACCCCGACCTCCCGCTGCCCTCGGCCGAGTCGCTCGCCGGCGAGCTCGCCTCGTTCGGCAGCCTCGAGGAGGACGAGGTGGCCGAGGAGGGCGGGCGCGTCGACTTCGCCGCGTTCGACTCCGCCGCGCAGTCCACCGCCCCGCCGAAGCCCGCCGGGCGCAAGCTCGCCGTGGGCGTCGTCGGTCTGCTCGTGCTCGCCCTGGCCGGCACGCTGGCCGCGGCCCGCGTGCTGGGCGACCCGGCCACGCCGGAGACTCCGTCGCCGGGGAACGCGCCGATCGGCACGACCGCGTCGCAGCAGGCCAAGCCGGCCGGGCAGCCGGTCGTGCTCAAGATCGATCCCTCCAAGGTCCGCATCGTCGACCCGCAGGGCACCCGCTCCGAGGTCAAGGACGCCGACAAGACCGTCGACGGCGACGCGAACACGGTGTGGAAGACCGAGCGCTACCCGAAGGCCGACTTCGGCGGCAAGAAGAGCGGCATGGGCGTGTGGCTCGACCTCGGCGAGGAGAAGCAGGTCGTCTCCGTGCAGGTCGACTTCCAGACCCCGGGCGCGGACGGCGAGCTGCGGTCCGGCAGCCAGGACCTCGGCAGCGGCCAGTCCCAGGACCAGGCGACGGTGCAGCAGTACGCCACCGTGGCCGGCACGCCGCGGCAGAACATGGGCAGCACGACGATCTTCAACGGGCCGGAGCAGAAGACGCGCTACCTGCTCGTGTGGATCACCAAGCTGCCCAAGGAGAGCAACAGCGGATACCGCGTGGCTATCGGAGAGATAACCGTCCGGGTGCAGTGACCCCACGGACCGGCCGCGATCGATAGGGTGCGACCCGTGGAAGCTGCGGAGCCGGGCGCGCGGGACACGCGCGACGACGCGTGGCTGCTGCGTGCCCACTCCGGCGGCGACCCCAACGCCTTCAGCGAGCTCGTCCAGCGCCATCGCGACCGTCTCTGGGCGGTCGCGCTGCGCACGCTGGGCGACCGCGAGGAGGCCGCCGACGCGCTCCAGGACGCGCTGCTCTCGGCGTTCCGCGCGGCCGGCAACTTCCGCGGCGACTCGGCCGTCACCACCTGGCTGCACCGGATCGTGGTGAACGCGTGCCTCGACCGGGTGCGCCGGCGCCAGGCCCGCCCGACGGTTCCACTGCCCGAGACGGACATCACACCGGCCCCGGCGAGCGACCGCGACACGGCCATGGACGTGCGCCATGCGCTGCAACAACTGCCCGTGGAGCAGCGGGCCGCGCTCGTGCTCGTGGACGTGCAGGGCTATCCCGTCGCCGAGGCCGCCGCGATGCTCGGCGTCGCGGAGGGCACCATCAAGAGCAGGTGCGCACGCGGCCGGGCCCGGCTCGCGCTGCTCCTCGGTCACCTGCGGAACCCCGTCGACGGTGGCCGCGTCCCATCTGAGGCGGCCCGGGCCGACGCTGCCGCGAACGCCCGAGCCGCCGCACCGACCGACGCCCTGCACGGCGGCCGGTCCGGCGTCCCGCACGACGCCCGGGCCGACGACCGAGCCGGGCCGACGACCGACAACCGCCCCACCGGGCTCGCGTCAGACGTCCCATCCGCGTCCGGAAAGGAGGGTGGCGCGTGACGGCCTTCACCGAAGCCGACCTCGACCGGCTCGCCGATTTCGTCGGCGGGGCGCTGGACGGCACCCCGGCCGCGGACGACGTGCGCCACCTGGTCAGCACCGAGGAGAGCTGGGCCGAGGCCTACGCGATGCTCGTGTCGGCCGACGCGGTCATGCGTGACGAGCTGCACGCGCTGGGGGCGGAGGCGGCACCGGTACCGCTGGATGTGCAACAACGCCTCGACGCGGCCCTGGCCTCGGCCGTCACCGCGCCCCCGGCGGACGCCCCCGTGGTCGACCTGAACCGTGCGCGCGAAGCGCGCAGGCGGCGCCGGATGCGCTGGACCGCGGGGCTCACCGCGGCCGCCGCGGTGCTCGTGTGCGGCGGCGTGGGCGCGCAGGTGCTGCGCGAGTCCGGAGCCACCAAGTCCGACCGGCCCTCGTCCGCCGTGCCCAACATTGCCGCGGGCGGGCCCGAGCGCGGCTCCGCCACCGGCGCCCAGGGCGACTCCGGCCCCGGGTCGTCGGGGTTCCTGCCGTTCGCGGGAGACTCGCCGATCATCTCCAGCGGCCGCGACTACGCCCGGGGCACGGTCGGCGGCGTCACCGAAACGGTGCCGAAGACGCAGTCCCGCAACGACATGCAGGGCAACGGCGGGCCGAGCGCGTTCGACAACAGCGCCAAGGCCCCGGCGGCCGTGCCGAGCCCCCTCGCGCGCCTCGCCGAGCCGGCCGCGCGGGCCGCGTGCCTCACCGCCATCACGAGGGAATACGGTGGTCAGGTGGCGCTGGTCGACTACGCCGCGTTCGAGGGACAGCCGGCGCTGGTCGTGGTCGTCGACGGTTCGCGGACCGCGGTGGGCAAGCGTCTCGTGATCGTCGTCGGGCCGGACTGCGGCCTCGGCGGGGCGATCGCCGACGAACGGTACCGGACCACCGCCCCGTAGTGGTGATGTGGCACACGAGTCACCGTCCACCGGGAATGGCCGGTTCGTAGGATGACGTTTTGCTGGCACAGGCTGAATTCGAGGAGTCGACCGTGGACGAGGTCCGCAACCTGATCATCGTGGGGTCCGGTCCCGCCGGGTACACGGCTGCCGTCTATGCGGCCCGGGCCAATCTCAAGCCGCTGGTGATCGAGGGCGTTACTTCCGGTGGCGCGCTGGTGACCACCACTGAGGTGGAGAACTTCCCCGGCTTCCCGGACGGCATCAACGGGCCCGAGCTCATGGACAACATGCGCAAGCAGGCCGAGCGCTTCGGGGCCGAGTTCATCACCGACGACGCGACCCGGGTCGCGCTCGACGGCCCGGTGAAGAGCGTGTGGATCGGCGAGACGGAATACCGCGGCAAGGCCGTCATCCTGGCCACCGGCTCCGCCTGGCGCCCGCTGGGCGTGCCGGGCGAGCAGGAGCTGCTCGGCCGAGGCGTGTCGTCCTGTGCCACCTGTGACGGCTTCTTCTTCCGCAACGAGAACATCGTCGTCGTGGGCGGCGGCGACTCGGCGATGGAGGAGGCGACCTTCCTCACCCGCTTTGCCACCAAGGTCACGATCATCCACCGCCGCGACTCGTTCCGCGCCAGCAAGATCATGGCCGAGCGCGCCCTGGCCAACGAGAAGATCGAGGTTCTCTGGAACAGCGTCGTGACGGAGGTCGTCGACGCCGGCGGCCGCGTCGGCGCCGTGCGCGTCAAGAACACCGAGAGCGGCGACGAGCAGGACCTGCCGGTGGCCGGCGTGTTCGTTGCGATCGGTCACGACCCGCGCAGCGAGCTGTTCCGCGGCCAGGTCGAGCTCGACGACGAGGGCTACGTGAAGGTGGCCGCGCCGAGCACCCGCACCAACATCGAGGGCGTGTTCGCCGCCGGCGACGTCGTCGACCACACCTACCGGCAGGCCATCACCGCCTCGGGCACCGGCTGCGCCGCGGCCCTTGACGCCGAGCGGTTCATCGCGGCCCTGTAGAGCAAGAGAGCTTGGAGAGAAGGAGAGCGCATGGGAGCCATCCAGCCCGTCAGCGACAAGACCTTCGAGGTCGACGTCCTCAAATCGGATATTCCGGTTCTGGTGGACTTCTGGGCGGAATGGTGCCAGCCGTGCCGCAAGATCGAAACCATGCTGAACGAGATCGCCGCCGGTGAGCTCGCCGACAAGGTCAAGATCGTGAAGGTCGACATCGACAGCAACCCGGAGACCGCGCGGGCCTACCAGGTCCTCTCGGTGCCCACCCTGACCGTGTTCAAGGACGGCGAGCCGTTCCGCTCGGTCGTGGGCGCCAACCCGAAGAGCGCGCTGGTCCGGCTGATCGAGTCGGCGCTCGACCCGGCCTGATCCCAGCCTCCGATGCCCCGTCTCCGCCGTCGCGGAGGCGGGGCATTTCGGTTCCGGTGTAACGCTGCGCTCGCCGCGGCGCTTTTTCTCCGTGGTGCGGTGCTCGGTAGGGCGCGCCGACGAGGCGGTGGGAGTACGCTGCCTCGCGGACGCGGCTCGGCATGGGTGAATCGCCCCATAACGGCGCGCTCAGGCGGGCACGTACGATTCCGACGCGGGGCACAGGCACTTCAGGAGGACCACATGCGGGCTATCCGGCGCGGGGCGCGGGGAGCGGCGGTTGCCGAGATCCGCGGCATTCTGGTCGTGCTGGAGCTGCTGGAGGATCTCCTGCCGTCGGATCCGTCGTGGGGCGATCCCGAGTACGACGCCGACGTCGAGCGGGCCGTGCGCGCCTTCCAGCAGAGCCGGGGCCTCACCGTCGACGGTGAGGTGGGCGACGAGACCTGGCGCGCCCTGGACGCGGCCCGCTGGCGGCTCGGCCAGCGCGCCCTGTTCCACACCGTCGGTGACCCCTACGTCGGCGACGACGTCCGCCAGCTCCAGGAGCGGCTGCTCGAGATGGGGTACAACCCCGGCCGCGCCGACAGCATCTACGGCAGCCGCACCGCGCACGCCGTGGCCCAGTTCCAGCGCGAGGTCGGCCTGCGCCCCGACGGCGAGTGCGGCCCGGCCACGATCGGCGCCCTGCGCCGGCTCGGCCGCAAGGTCATCGGCGGCCGGCCCCAGCTCCTGCGCGAGGCCGAGGCCTTCCGCGCCTCCGGCCCGACGCTGCTCGGCAAGCGCATCGTGATCGACCCCGGCCACGGCGGCCCCGACACCGGACACGTGGTGCCGGACGGGCCGCTGCGGTGGGTGGAGGCGGACCTCGTGTATGACCTTGCGGCCCGCCTGGAGGGCCGTCTGGCGGCCGCGGGGATGCGGGTGAACCTCACCAGGGGTCCGCAGCCCACGAACGCTCTGAGCGACCGTGACCGGGTGGCCCTCGCAAACGAGCTCGGCGCCGACCTCCTTATCTCGATCCACCTCGACGGCCACGGCACGCCCATCGCCGACGGCGTCGCCACCTACCACTACGGTTCCGTCTCCGGCCCCACCTCCGTCGTGGGAGAGCGGCTGGCCGGCCTCGTGCAGCGCGAGATCGTGGTCCGCACCGGGCTGCGCGACTGCCACACCCACCCGAAGACCTGGGAGCTGCTCCGGCTCACCAAGATGCCCGCCGTCCGGGTCGACGTGGGCTACCTGACGTCGCCGGGGGACCGGCGGCAGCTGATCGACCCCGCCTTCCGCGACCGCGTCGTGGAGGCCATCATGGCCGCGGTCCAGCGGATGTACCTCCCCGTCGAGGCGGACGTCCCGACCGGCTCGATCGACGTGAGTCTGCTTCGGGCCTTGACCGGCTCGACCGCTCCGACCGCGTAGCGCCCGTCCGACATCTGGCCCGGGGCTGTGCGGCATCAGGCCGTCGGCGCTTGCCGAACGCGGCTGCACCCACGCCGAACGCGGCTTCACTCACGCCGGTCGCAGCTTCACGCCGAACGCAGCTCGACCTCAGTCGGCACTGCGGCGCTCGGTCGGCGCCGCGACCTCCGCTGCGGGCACGGGCCTGAAGTCGCTCTGCCGGAACGGACAAACCCGGCCGGCCAACACGACCGCCTCCGCCGGCGGCTGCGCAGCGCCGGCTTGCGTGGCCGTCGGTCGGGCAGCAAGCAGCGCGCGGATTTGCCCGGATTTGGGAGCCTTTACGGAGTCGATCGGCTCAGCCGGAAGTCATCTCTCGAGTCGCCGGGCGAACGGGGAGCACCGGGCGGAGCAGCGACTCCGGGCTCATCGAGCCGAGCAGCTTCTCCAGGGCGTATTCGACGTCCGACTTCCACGACAGCGCGGTTCGCAGCTCGAGACGCAGACGGGGATAGCGCGGATGCGGTCGTACGGTCTTGAAGCCGATCGACAGGAAGAAGTCCGCCGGCGCCAGGCAGCCGCGCTCATTGCGCCCGGCCTCGTCGACCTCGCCGAACTTCGCGTCGCCGAACGCCTCGATCGCCTTCACGCCGCGCTTGGTCAGGTCGCGCGCGACGCCCTGGACGAGCATGCGGCCGAGCCCGCCGTCGGCGAACGGCTGCACGACGTGCGCGGTCATGAGCAGCACGGCGTCGGGCGAGACCGGAGACGTCGGGAAGGCCATGCTCCGCGGCACGTACGCGGGCGGCGCGAACATCACGAATCCGGCCGGCATTCCGTCGACGTACACGAGCTTGCCGCACGAGCCCCACTCGAGCAGCGTCTGCGAGACCCAGGCCTCCTTCTCGAGGCCCGGGTCGCCGTTGGCACACGCCCGATCGGCTGAGACGGGATCGAGCTCCCAGAACACGCAGTCACGGCACGATCGAGGAAGATCCTCGAGGGTGTCCAGCGTCAGACTGACGAGACGTCGCGACATTGGCCCATCTCCACCGCACCCGGGATTAGCTCGTCCTGATCGTACGCACTCGTGACACGCCGTGGGACCCATCCGCGGACAGTTCCTTATCCCCGCTCCCCCCGGCGACCGTTCGGGTGGATCGCAATGACCGGACGGCTACCGAGCGTGGCCGCGTGCCCGTGTCGCGGGTGCTGCTGCCCGTGCCCGCAGGACCTCGGTCAGCGGGTCGGGGTCGAAGGCTGTTGCGAGGCCGGGTCGTCCGGTGCGTCGCCGTTGCCCGCGGCCGGCTCCGGCACCACGACGTCGCCGTTCTCGGCCGCGGCGGCTGCCGGCTCCAGGGCGTCGTCGGACTGGGCCTGGGCCTCGCGCTCGGCCAGGCTCGTCGGGGCGGTCCAGTTGATGCGCGGCGGCTCGGCCAGCGGGCGCCCGCCGAACTCGGCCAGCCACGCGGCGACCATCGCCAGGTTCTCGCGCCAGCGCTCCTCCGGGATCGGGGGCAGGATGTCGTCCCACAGCGCGAGGAAGGTGCCCTGGAGCTGGAGCCGCCCATAGGGCCGGGCGAGGAACCACACATGCAGGTGCGCCGCGCCGTCGCCCCAGCGGTTCACGTGAACCCGGGCCACGTCGTCCAGCGAGCGGATCGCGCGCTCAAGGCGGACGGTCATCACGCCGAGCTCGGCCGCGAGCATGTTCGGCAGGTCGCCCAGGTCGAGGTGCGACCGGGACTCGAGGATCAGCACGGCCGGCAGGCCCGTCGGGCGATCGAGCGCGCGGACGCGCCAGCGGTCGCTCACCCAGATGTATGCGTCGTCCGGCGCCGCGCAGGCCCGGCACTCGGCGGGGTTGTCGCCGTGGCGCGGGGGCTCGATCGGCACCGGGTCGAGGAGGCGTTTGACGCGGATGTCGCCCTCGAACGGGAAGGTGGGCCAGTAGGTGAAGGCGGGGAGCTCTTGCGGTTGCTGCGGCGACTCGGGCACGAAGCCGACCCTAGCCGACCCGGGGCCCGGTGTCCGTACCCTGTGGACAGTGGGCGAGTTATCCACAGGGTCGGTGGACTGTGCTGTGGATGACGCGATCGAGGTCGTCCTACGTGTGGCGATGTTCATCCACAGGGCCGCGACGCATTCAGCGCTCGGTTTCACGTGAAACGGGTGAGCCTGTGGATAACCCCTGTGGACAAGATTCGCTCAGAGCCGTTCTCTCAAGATTTCTTCCCGCCGACTTTTCGGCCTCCGGGCCTCCGGAACGGCACTTTTCGGCCCCCGCTGGGGTCGGTTCCTGCTCTTGGCACCGCGGACCTGGCTGGGCGGGCCCCTCCGGCCGAAGGCCCTCGGGACCGCCCATTTGTCTGGCGGGAGCAACGGTCAGATAGTGACGCGGACCCGAGTCATGGATCTTTGGAAAAGCACGAGGGCCGATCCCGATGGGTACGGGATCGGCCCTCGCTCTGCGCTGAGGCGCTACTGCTCCTGCTGTGTCGCCGATTGCTCCTCCGGCACGCCGATGATCCCCACGATCCGCTCCAGGTCGTCGACCGTCGCGAACTCGATCGTGATGCGCCCCTTGCGGCGGCCGATGTCGACCTTCACCCGCGTGTCGAAGCGGTCCGAGAGGCGGTCGGCCAGATCGGACAGCGCCGGCGCGTGCGGCTTGGCGCGGCGCTGGGCCGGGGCCGACTTCTTCGGCGCGCCCTCCGCCACGGCGAGCTGGACGAGCTCCTCGGTGGCGCGCACCGACAGACCCTCCGCGACGATCCGCGTCGCCAGCGACTCTTGCTCGGCCGAGTCCTCGAGGCCGAGCAACGCACGCGCGTGCCCGGCGGAGAGGACGCCCGCCGCGACGCGGCGCTGGACCGGGGCCGGCAGGTTCAGGAGGCGGATCGTGTTCGAGATCTGCGGTCGGCTCCGGCCGATGCGCTTGGCGAGTTCCTCGTGCGTCGCGCCGAACTCCTCGAGCAGCTGCTGGTACGCGGCCGCCTCTTCGAGCGGGTTCAGGTTCGCCCGGTGGATGTTCTCCAGGAGCGCGTCCCGCAGCATCGCGTCGTCGCGCGTCTCGCGGACGATCGCCGGGATGGCCTCCTTGCCCAGCGCCTGGGCGGCCCGCCAGCGGCGCTCACCCATGACGAGTTCATACTGCTGCTCACCCTCGGTCTCGCGCAGCTCGCGCACGACGATGGGCTGGAGGAAGCCGACCTCCTGGATCGAGGTCTTCAGCTCCTCGATCGCCTCGTCGTCGAACACCTGCCGCGGCTGCTTCGGGTTCGGCGTGATGGCGCCGACCGGGATCTCGGCGAACCGGGCGCCCGGCACCGGGGCGAGCGCGTCGGCCGCCGGAGCGGGAGCCGGAACCGCCGGGGTCTCCGCCGGGGCGCCGTTCGTGACGTTCGGGGGAGTGGCGAGCGCGGTCGCCGTGCCGGTCGCACCCTCGGCCGGCGCGGCGGCGGTTGGGATGAGAGCGCCGAGCCCTCGCCCGAGACCCCCACGTCGGTTGGACTTCATGCGACCCCTCCCACCTGTGCGCCCTGCGCACCGCGCAGCGCGATTTCCTGCGCCGCCTCGAAATAGCTGACCGCACCCCGCGAGCCGGGGTCGTACGTCATGACCGACTGGCTGTAGCTCGGCGCCTCCGATACCCGCACGTTGCGGGGGATCACCGCGTTCAGGCACTTCTCGCCGAAGTGGTTCCGCACGTCCTGCTCGACGAGGTCGGCCAGGCGCGTGCGCCGGTCGTACATCGTCAGGAGCACGGTCGTGATGTCGAGGTTCGGGTTGAGGTGCGACCGGACGAGCTCGATGTTGTTCGTGAGCGCCTGCACGCCCTCCAGCGCGTAGTACTCGCACTGGATCGGGATCAGGACCTCCTCGGCCGCGACGAGCGCGTTGACCGTGAGGAGGCCGAGGGACGGCGGGCAGTCGATGAAGATGTAGTCGTAGTTGTCGCCGCCGGCCTCGATGGCGCGCTTGAGTCGCGACTCGCGGGCGACGACCGAGACGAGCTCGATCTCCGCCCCGGCGAGGTCGATCGTCGCCGGTACCGCCCAGAGGTTCGGGATGCCCTCGACCTGCTGGGTCACCGCGTCCAGCGGGGCACCGTCGATGAGGCAGTCGTACACGTCCGGCACGCCCGAGTGGTGGGGCACGTTGAGTCCGGTCGAGGCGTTGCCCTGGGGGTCGAGGTCGATCACCAGCACGCGGTTGCCGTGGAGCGCGAGGGCTACGGCGATGTTCACTGCGGTGGTCGTCTTCCCGACGCCGCCCTTCTGATTGGCTACACACATCGTGCGGCGCCGTGGTGGGCGGGGCATGGTGATCTCCCCGCTCGGGTTGAGAATCTCCACGGCGCGCTTTGCCTCCTGTGCGAGCGGGGGGTCTTCGGTTTCACGTGAAACATACGCGTCAGTCATGGCGCCCTCGGTATCCGCGGTGACGACGGACGGGTGAGGCCGGGGGGATGGTGGGTTCCGTCGTTCGGGCCGCACCTCGGCCTGAGAAGCGTCGACTGTTGGCGATACTCCCCGGCCGTAAAGGGTACCGGTTGCGCCGCGCTCGTTCGGGCCCGCTACCTGAAACTCCACCGTGCCCCCGCGTGTCGACTCCGCATCCGAGCGCGTCGGCGAGCCGTGCGGCGGAGCGGACACGGGATTTCGCGGCGGTACCGCATGAGGCACGTTTGGCGAGACCGGCCCCGGAGTCGCGGAGGGCGCTCCGGGGGCCTCGAATCGCACCGGCTCGACCGGGCGCGAGGAGTCGCCGTGCTCTGCTCGGGGCTGTGGCACCGGTCGGCCACTCGGGCGTACACCCCAGCCCTCTATCCCCGTTTCACGTGAAACATGACCGTCTGCATCGCCGTAGCCCGGACCATCATCGCTGTCGCGCACCATGTCAGTCCCGTCCCGCTCGGAAAGGTGTGCACCCTCGGCCGCCTCGTCCGCCGGCCCGTGGTCCTCGGGAACATCCGCCGTGTGGTCGACGGTGTCGAGTCCGTCGGTCGCATCGATGGAGGGTTCGCCGGGAGCCGCCCGCGGGCCGGAGTCCGCCGCCCTGGGGGTCGTCCCGGCGGTACCGGCTCCGGAGTCGTCCGCCCCCGCGGGGCGCTCGCCGTCCGGATCCGTTCCGTCCAGGCCGGCCCCATCGGGTGCCGTTCCGTCGGACAGAAGAGTGGCGCGGGGCCAGCCTACGGCGCTTCGCCGGGCGGAGCCATGACTCACCGGCGCGTCGTTGGCCTTCTCACCCCAACTCGGCCGCCAAAAGACCAGAAATCCGTCAACTCGCCGGAGCAGGCCGCCGAGTCGCTGTATCGGCGACATCGGCCATCCGATGCCGACCGCCCTGCCGTCCGCCATGCGTGGTCCCCGTTCCCCGTTGCCCGGGGGTCGCGGAACACGCCCCCGGTTATCGGCCGCGACGCCCTCCGGACTTCCGGGGACGCGCGCCTTCCCGCTGCCGCACGTCTCCCGCGTCTCGGGTCCGCGCGGCTTCCCGCTCGCGCGCGGCCCCGGCCTTGCGGACGCGCACGCCTTCTCGCTCCCGCACGATGTCGACCACGGTGGTGGGCTCGGCGAGGATGGCGTCCCCGCACGTGCGCACCGAGGCCGTACCCGCCCCGAGCTTCGTCAGGACCTCCGCGTGCTCGGCGACCTCGGCCGCCGCGGAGGCGCCCTTCATCGCGAGCAGATGGCCGCCGATGGCGGTGAGGGGGAGACACCAGCCGGCGAGCCGGTCGAGCGGAGCGACGGCTCGGGCGGTGACGACGTCGGCGAGCGCGAGCTTGCCGACGCACTCCTCGGCCCGGGCGCGGACCACGGTGGTCCGCTCGAGGCCGAGGGCCGTCACCGCTTCGGAAAGGAATGCGGTACGTCGTGCGAGCGGCTCGACCAGGGTGACGGACAGGTCGGGACGAGCCACTGCCAGCACCATACCGGGGAGACCGGCTCCTGACCCGACGTCGACTACGGAGGCACCCGACGGAATGAGGTCCGCGACCACGGCACAGTTCAGGAGGTGCCGCTCCCAGATGCGGGGCGCTTCGCGAGGCCCAATGAGCCCACGCACAACTCCATCGGTAACGAGCAACTCCGCGAAGCGGGTCGCGGCGGGGAGCCGATCCCCGAAGACCTTCTCGGCCACGGGGAGAATCTCGCTGGGCACTGCACCGTCCATGAGGTCAAGCAAACCATGGTCGGCTCGCGGCCCCCGGACGCGGGGAGCACCCGGCGGGCGTGTTTCACGTGAAACGTGGTCGGTGGCCGCAGTGGTTCTTGGGTGGGTGGTGGCTGCGGGACCGGTGGGGCTGACAGGGCCGGCGCTACTCGAGGGCGGAGAAATGGCTCGGTCTCGGCCGGGGTTGGGCCGCCTGGCTTCGGTCCCCGCGATCGGGTGCGGAGTGCTTGGCGGCGCGAGTGGTGCGGTCGCGACGCGAGGCGGCGAAACGGCGGGGAGGCAAGCGCGGCGGCGGAGCCGATCGGGCGCTCGGGCCGGCGTGGAGGTTGGGGGCACTCCAGCCGCGTGCACGGGGGAAAAGGCGTGCATCGCGCATGCGGGATGCGACGGAAGCGCGTGGCTGTCCTGGGTCCTGCGGGAGGGCGTGTCCGTGTCGAGTCGGCAGTCGGTTGAGGTCCAGCGCGGTGTCCCGGACTGAGAGCCCTCGACGCGCCGACGGCCCAGGCGGACAGGACCGGCGCCCTCCGAGCGCGACGGGCGGGCCGCGCTCGGGTGCGACCGGCCGACTCGAAGCGGGGCAACACGTGAACGGCAGCCGGAGCGGGCGGCCCTCGGGACGGCGCTGGGGGGAACGAACGCACCGGGCCAGTTGGACTAGCACGCAGAGATGTTGAGCAAGTCGGCCACGCGAGGCGCGACAGTTGGCTGGGCGGGGAGTCGTCTGCGGAGCCACTGCCCTCACCCCATGGCACAGTGCTGGCGCGAGTTCGGACGAGCGGGGAAGCCATCAGTTCGCGACTAATGCCGAAGACCGCCCGACACGACCTCATGCCCTTAATCCCGACAGAGCCGGCGGCCAGCTCTCCTCGGCGCCGCTCGAACGCTTGGCAGTCGATCGACTCCTACATCCCTCGCCTGCGGAGCGACCCGTGCACGTCGTTGCCACCCACCCCGCCGCCGGGCCGCATTGAGTATGGGCGGGCGAGCTCGGCGGACGGGACGAACGGCCACGGACTCACGAGCAGACACAAGACTCTCGTAGACGGGCGAAAAACCGCGGCCGCGAGTTGCCCCTCGGTGATCGAAGCCACCGGGCGGGTCCAACCCCAGGAGACCCCGAACACGGACTAGGGATCTCGGCATCGCCACGGACCTCGGAGAGTCTCAATACTTCTCGACAACACCGACGGCACGCGGCACGCGGCACGGACGGGACGCCGGTGCCGAACCCGAGTGCAGCCGCGTCATCGCCACCCTCGACCTCGCCGAACGCCTCGGCGCCCTCGATCGGCGGGCAGCCGGGCCGGTGGTAGACGAAGTCGGCGATGATGCCTATCGAGAACGAGCAGCGCCGGAGGAGCGGCAAACGCGCCCCGCCCCTCCGGCCCCGTTTCACGTGAAACGGCGCTCGGCGGCCTCGATGGCGTTGCGGAAGAGCATGGCCACCGTCGTCGGGCCTACGCCGCCCACGCGCGGGGTGATGGCGCCCGCCACCGTTTCGCAGGACTCGTCTACGTCGGGGAGGAGGCGGCGGCCGGAGTACCGTACGCCGCCGCCGATCACGACCGCGCCCGGCTTCACGTGCTCCGGCTGGATGATGCCCGGGACGCCGGCGGCGGCGATGAGGATGTCGGCGCGCAGCGTGTACCGGGGCCAGTCCGGCACCCCGGTGTGCACGACGGTCACGGCGGCGTTCGCCGTGGGCCGCTTCTGGGCCAGCAGCATCGCCAAGGGACGGCCGAGCGTCGCGCCGCGGCCGA
Organism: Dactylosporangium thailandense; assembly: GCF_059739745.1. NCBI lineage: Bacteria > Bacillati > Actinomycetota > Actinomycetes > Micromonosporales > Micromonosporaceae > Dactylosporangium > Dactylosporangium thailandense. Next base: position 9,877,677 of record NZ_AP029195.1, on the reverse strand, counting down.
GGATCACGACCTCGCGGCCGCTGACGGGGATCTCGTAGTGGGCCAGCAGTGCCTCGATGCCGGCCGGGGTGCAGGGGAGCGGACCCGGGATGCCGGCCGCCAGGCGACCCAGGTTCAGCGGGTGCATCCCGTCGACGTCCTTGTCCGGGTCGACTCGCATGAGGGCGGCGTCGTAGTCGAGGTGCTTCGGCGTCGGGTACTGGATCAGGAGCGCGTGCACGTCCGGGGCAGCGTTGAACTCGTCGATCGCGGCGTGGAGGTCGGCCTGCGTCGCGTCCGCCGGGAGGTGGCGGTGCGGGGAGTCGAAGCCGAGCTCGGCGGCCTGGCGTTGCTTGATCCGGATGTACCCGGCGCTGGCGTCGTCGTCGCCCACCAGGATCGTGGCCAGGGACGGGGTGATGCCTCGCGCACGGAGGGCCCCGACCCGCGTGGCGACGTCCGCGAGGATGCTCTCCGCCACCGGGGCACCGGGCAGCAGGCGAGCGGAGCCGGACACGGGCGCGGAACCAGGCGCCACCGTGGGACCGGCACCGGCAGCGGAACCAGGCGCCGCGGTCGAACCAGGCGCCGCGGTCGAACCAGGCGCGGAAGAGGAACCGGAAGCCGAGGGGGCGGAACCGGCTGAGGGAATGGCGCCGCCGAGATCGGAAGCGGAAGCGGGTGAGTTGCGCATACGACTCCTCGTCACACGTGAGAGCCCAGGCGGTCGACTCCCACGACGAGGCTTCCCGATGGTTGCCCATCCTCGATGCCGCCAGTCGCGTCAACAACCAGTATGCCCGTGGCGAAGGGGGAGCGGCCAAGCGGGGAACGCGGGCGAGAGCAGAACAGGAGCGGTCAAGCTGGACCGCGGGCCAGAAAGGCCGAGGGCAAGGGGCCGAGGGCAAGGGGCCGAGGGCAAGAGGCCGAGGGCAAGAGGCCGAGGGCAAAAAGAGAACCGCCCCGGACCAATGCCGGGGCGGTTCAGGAAGAGCAGAAAATCAAGCGGTCGGGCGAACCACGATCCGACGGGACGGCTCCACGCCCTCCGACTCGCTCTCCACCCCGGGCAGGGCGTTGATCACGTCGTGCACGCACTTGCGCTCGAACGCGCTCATCGGCTCCAGCCGCACAGCCTCGCCGTACTCCTTCACCTTCTCGGCCGCGTTCTTCGCGATCGCCCCGAGCTCCTTGCGCCGCAGCGCCCGGTACCCGCCCACGTCGAGCAGCAGCCGGCTCGGCGAACCCGTCTGCCGGAACACGGCCAACCGGCTCAGCTCCTGCAGCGCCTCGAGGGTCGCGCCCCGCTGGCCCACAAGAGCCTGCAGCCGCTTGCCCGAGCCGTCCCCGCCCTCGACGACCTCGACGACCGGCCGGCCGCTCACGACGAGCTCGTCGATGTCGCCGTCGTAGTCGAGGATGTCGAGCAGGCCCTCGACGTAGTCGGCCGCGATCTCGCTCTCGCGGAACAGGTCCGCGCTCGAGCGGCCCGAGCCGTTGGCCGAGGCCGAGGACTCCTCGTCGCCTTCGGTCTCGGACTCGGTGGACGCGGCAGCCGTCTGCTCGTCCAGGTCCTCGGCGCCGAGATCACTGGTGGTGTCGGTCACGAAACTCATCTCCGCTTGTTTGGGGCGCCGAGGCGCCGTCACAGGTCGTCGGTGAGGGGTGGGTTGCTTGCAGGGAGCGCCCCGCGCTGGGCTCGTTGAGGGGTGGCCCAGCGGGGTCGCATCAACCCGACTGCCGCTTCGCGGCGCCACCCTTCTTCGGGTTGATCGGCTTGGCGCCGGGCTTCGGAGCCCGGGACGGCCCGGTGGCCTCGGGGGCCGTGCCGTTGGCCTTGGCGCCGGTCGCCTTCGCGGCGCCCTTGCCGTTGGTCCGCTGCTGCGCCGCGGCGTCCTCGCGGGCCTTGGCGAACAGCGCGCCGAACCCGCTCGGCTGCTTGGCGTCGGCGGCCTTCTTGGCGCCGCCCTTGAACGGCGTGTTGTTGGTCGACGCGCTCGCCGGCGGCGGGTACTTGTGCAGCACCCAGTACTGCTGGGCCAGCGTGATGGCGTTGTTCGTGACCCAGTAGATGATGACACCGATCGGGAAGTACCAGCCGGACGTCAGGGTGAAGAACGGGATGCCGTAGAGCATGAACTTCTGGATCATGCGCTGCTGCGGGTCGGTGTTCCAGCCCGTCTTCTTGATCATCTGACGCTGCGTCAGGTAGGTCGTGGTGATCATCAGCGCGACCAGGATGGCGGCGACGATCTTCACCGTGGTCGAGCTCGCATCGATCTTCAGCAGCTCGGCCGTGCTGCTGCTGAACTTGGCGACGATCGGGGCGTCGAAGAGGCGGGCGTCGACGGCGCTGAGGAACTCCGACTTGGTCCAGCCGTAGAGCTCCATGCTGTGGTCGGACATGCCCGGCCGGAGGTGACGCAGCACGTGCAGGAGGCCGATGAAGACCGGGATCTGCAGGAACATCGGAAGGCAGCCCATGAGCGGGTTGACCTTCTCCTCCTGGTAGAGCTTCATGACCTCCTTCTGGAGGGTCTCCCGGTCGCCCTTGTGCTTCTCCTGCAGCTCCTTCATCTTCGGCTGGATCGCCTGCATCGCGCGCTGCGACTTGATCTGCTTGACGAAGATCGGGAACAGCACGACGCGGACGGTGATCACCAGGAAGACGATCGCCAGGACCCATTGCCAGTTGGTGCTCAGAACCCGGTGGTCCGGCAGGATCGAATCCCAGACGGTGTGCCAGAACAGCATCACCTTCGAGATCAGCCAGTAGATCCCGGCCATCAGCTTGCTAATCACGACACCGCTCCAGTCACGTCGACTCGGGCTCGGGCGAGTGTCCCCGGCGCGGTGGCACCGGGTCGAACCCACCGGGGTGGAATGGGTGGCAGCGCAGCAGCCGCCAGATCGCGAGGCCGATTCCCTTCACCGCGCCGTGCGTGCCGACCGCCTCCAGGGCATAAGCGCTGCACGACGGGTAGAACCGACAACGCGCCGGCAACGCCGGGCTTATCCAACGACGGTACGCGACGATGGGAGCTGCCACGATCCGGGCTCCGGCGTTCATCGACGGACACCTCGGCTCTTCGGTCGGCGCGCGGCTTCCAGCGCCGAGTCCAGGTCTTGCTGCAGAAGGTCGAAGGACCGGGTCGCCGCCTCGGGCAGCGCCCGCACCACGATCACGGAGCCCGCGGGCAGGTCGGCGAGGCGCGGGCGCACGAGGTGCCGCAGCCGTCGCTTCACCGTGTTGCGCACGACGGCGTTGCCCACCGCCTTGGAGACCACAAACCCGGCCGAAGGCGACAAGTCAGAAGGATCCGAAACGCCGGAAACCCCGGGCCGCGGCGGCCCGGGGTTCAGGAAATGCACAACCACTGCCCCCCGGCCGGCGCGACGTCCGTTGCGAATGGTGGCGGCGAAGTCTTCCCGCCGCCGCAGTCGCTGAGCGGCCGCCAGCACGCTGCCTCCCGGAAGGCCCGGTCGAAGAAACGGCTTCGAACTGACAACTAAGCCGAGAGGCGGTCGCGCCCCTTGGCGCGGCGCGCCGACAGGATCGCGCGGCCGGCACGGGTGCGCATGCGCAGCCGGAAGCCGTGGGTCTTCGCGCGCCGGCGGTTGTTCGGCTGGAAGGTGCGCTTGCTCACGTCGAGGCTCCGTCTTCGTGACTGGCGGGACGCGGAGGAGGCGCCCACGGGATGTCGATCAGTGATTGGAGTTTACCAGGGAGCGGTCCTCCAACCGAAACAGGGTACGCGCCGCCTCACGGACCGTCAACGATCACGCTACGAGCCGGGGTGTGAACAAAGAAATGCCTGGTAGAGGCCGAAATCCACAGGCTCGTTGTGGACAAAGGTTGAGTGGTTGTGGACAACGCTGTTAACGTGCCCGGTTGCCGGTAGACACCGCGACTCCGGCGACGGGACAAACTGGACTTTCCGGGATTCGACGGGCGTTCTGCGAGGGGGGCAGACACGCGCCCGACCTGCATGACCTCTGCGTAAGCGCTGATCACCGCACGGTCAGCACGGGACGAGAGGGAATCAGGACGATCCGTCCACGGGACATGACTCGTTGATACACAGGTTGTGGAAAACCTGTGGACAATGATGACCCGGGACGGCGGGAAGAACCGGGCACCGTCCACTCGCGGTGGGGGCCGCGAATGATGATGGGGGTGCGCGAACGGTGACGGACACCGACCTCGCAGCGATCTGGAACGCAGCGACGAACCAGCTCGCCGACGGGCTCGACTCGGCGCAGCAGCGTGCGTATCTACGCATGACGCGGCTGCGGGCGATCGTCGAGGACACCGCGCTGCTCTCGGTGCCGGACCCGTACTCGCGCGACATGATCGAGAGCCGGCTGCGCCCGGTCATCACGGAGGCGCTCTCGCGGCTGCTGGGCCGGGCCATCCAGGTGGCCGTGACCGTCCGGCCGCCCGAGGACGCGCCCTCGCTGCCGGCCCCGTCGGCGTCGCACTGGTCCAACGGCGCGTCGCAGTCGCTGCGCGAGCCGCTGCCGGGCGCCCCGATCTCCGGGGACGAGCCGACGGAGCGGATGCCCGAGCACCGCGTCAACCCGATCGGCGAGCGGCGGGTCGCTGAGCACCGGGGCGTCGCACAGGTACCGCCGCCGGAGCACGACCGCCTGTTCGACCTCCCGGGCGACGTCAAGCCCGCGGACTCCTGGCGCAACGAGCACTCCGGCACCGCCGTGGAGGCCGCGGCCGAACTCGGTCGCTACGAGTCGTCGAAGTACGAGTCGCAGTACGAGCCGCACGAGCCCCCGCGGGAGGAACTGCCCCCGCCGCGCCCGTCGACGCCGGGCACCGGCCGCGAGGACCGCCGCAACGCCCCGCCGGCCGGGGACTCCGCCGGAAACCGGCTCAACCCGAAGTACACCTTCGAGACCTTCGTCATCGGCTCGTCCAACCGCTTCGCGCACGCCGCGTCGGTCGCGGTCGCCGAGTCGCCGGCCAAGGCCTACAACCCGCTGTTCATCTACGGCGGCTCCGGGCTGGGCAAGACGCACCTGCTGCACGCGATCGGGCAGTACGCCACCATGCTCGGCAACGCGCGCTTCGTGCGCTACGTGTCGACGGAAGAGTTCACCAACGACTTCATCAACAGCCTGCGGGACGACAAGACGCAGGCGTTTCAGCGGCGGTACCGCGACGTCGACATCCTCCTGATCGACGACATCCAGTTCCTGGAGACCCGCGAGCGCACCCAGGAGGAGTTCTTCCACACGTTCAACACCCTGCACAACGCCAACAAGCAGATCGTGATCAGCTCCGACCGCTCCCCGCGCCAGCTGGCCACGCTCGAGGACCGGCTGCGCACGCGGTTCGAGTGGGGCCTGCTCGCCGACATCCAGCCGCCGGACCTCGAGACGCGTATCGCGATCCTGCAGAAGAAGGCGGCCCAGGAGCGGCTCTTCGCGCCGCCGGACGTGCTGGAGTTCATCGCGTCGCGGATCGCCTCGTCCATCCGCGAGCTCGAGGGCGCCCTGATCCGGGTCACCGCATTCGCCAACCTGACCCGGTCACCGGTCGAGCTCAGCCTCGCCGAGGAGGTCCTGCGCGACTTCATCCCCGACGGCTCCGGCCCGGAGATCACCGCCGACCAGATCATGGCGTCGACGGCGGACTACTTCGGTGTGAGCCTCGAGGACCTGCGCGGGCACAGCCGGTCGCGGGTCCTGGTGAACGCGCGCCAGGTGGCGATGTACCTCTGCCGCGAGCTGACCGACCTCTCCCTGCCCCGCATCGGGCAGGCGTTCGGCGGCCGCGACCACACGACCGTCATGCACGCCGACCGCAAGATCCGGCAGCAGATGGCGGAGCGGCGCTCGCTCTACAACCAGATCGCCGAGCTGACGAACCGCATCAAGCAGACGACCTGAGCCGCTTTTCCACAGTGATCCGGTCGTCCACCGGCCCTCTTCACAGGGTGTGGACAAGTCGTTGTCCACACCCTTCGCGCCCGGCCGACCTCGCGGTAGTCGCCAAGTGGCCCTACGTTGTCCACACCTCGCCCACAGGTTTTGGCTGGTCATCCACAGCCACGTAGGGCCCCGGGTCGGTCGGGTTGTCCCCAGCTTCCACACGCTGTCCACAGAAATCCTGTGGATAACTTCATTCGTGCCAAATTCCGGGGGTGAGTAACCGGGTGACTACCGAAAGCACACAGGCGTTGCCCACAGGCTGTGGATAACTCCTGGGGAGTACGTGTGGAAGACATGTGGATGCATCCGAAGAGTGGTGGACAGGTGGCCGAACGTGAGCAGAGTTCGGGCCATACGATATCCACAACCACGGGAAAACCCTGGGGATTACCGGTGGACAACCGGTGGAAAACTCCTGTGGATATTCGTTCGTCCACAATCCACAGGGCTGAGCCCACCGGCTCATGCACAGCTCATACCCAGTGCTATAAGTCCTCTGACCTGCGCAAAGGCGGGTTTTCCACAGTTTCCACACCACCTATGATTACGAGTAGTTTTTCTTTTAAGAAGAGAAGAAAAACAATCATCAGCGTGTGGATCGGGTCGGGCCGCCGGGTTCGGCGGGGTCGGTGCACGACCGCCCTCCGGAGGCCCTAAGGTTCGATGAGCGACCCCGGCACCGGCGACAATCGAGGCCCACACACGTACGCCCCGGAGCGAAATCCCGGCGGCCAGGGCATCTGGCGCGCGAACAGCGGCGAACATGAAGTACCGATGACGATGCGGGAGGACCGCGATGAAGTTCCGAGTCGAGCGCGACGCGCTCGCCGATGCCGTCGCCTGGACGGCCAAGAGCCTGCCCAGCCGCCCCTCGGTGCCCGTGCTCGCCGGCGTTCTGCTGCGCGTCGCTGACGGTCGCCTGCAGGTGTCCGGCTTCGATTACGAGGTTTCCAGCCAGGTGACCGTCGAGGTCCAGGCCGACGCCGACGGCGCGACGCTCGTCTCCGGCCGCCTGCTCGCCGAGATCACCAAGGCCCTGCCGGCCAAGCCGGTGGACTTCGCGGCGGTCGGCGCGCACGTCGAGATCACGTGCGGCAGCGCGCGGTTCACGCTACCGACCATGCCCGTCGAGGACTACCCGACGCTGCCGGAGATGCCCGAGTCCGCGGGCACCGTCGAGGCCACCGTGTTCGCCGGGGCCGTGTCGCAGGTCGCGATCGCGGCCGGCAGGGACGACACGCTGCCGATGCTGACCGGCGTGCGGATCGAGATCGAGGGCAGCAAGCTCACGCTGCTGGCCACCGACCGGTACCGCCTGGCCGTCCGCGAGCTCGAGTGGCGCCCCGACGAGCCCGACATGAGCATCGCCGCGCTCGTGCCCGCACGCACGCTCGACGACACCGCGAAGACCCTCGGCCCGCTCGGCGGATCGGTGTCGGTCGCCCTGTCGCGGGGCAAGGTCGGCGAGGGCATGATCGGCTTCGCGGGCGGCAGCCGGCGCACCACGTCCCGGCTGCTCGACGGCGACTTCCCCAAGGTGCGGGCCCTGCTGCCCGACACCCACAACGCGCAGGCGCGGGTCCCGGTGGCGGCGCTCAACGAGGTGGTCCGGCGTGTCGGCCTGGTCGCGGAGCGCCAGACGCCGGTCCGGCTGTCGTTCAGCACCGACGGGCTCGTCGTGGAGGCCAGCGGCAGCGAGGACGCGAAGGCCAGCGAGGCGATGGACTGCCAGTACGAAGGCGAGCCGATGACGATCGCCTTCAATCACCAGTACCTGCTCGACGGCCTCAAGGCGCTCGACGCGCCGATCGCGGTGTTGTCGTTCACTGACCCGAAGAAGCCTGCGGTCATGTCCCCGGCCAAGGATGATGGAGAAATCGTCCCTGGGTACTGGTACTTGATCATGCCGGTTCGCATCGGCAGCTGATTCGGAGGCACGACAATGCAGCTCGGTCTCATCGGCCTGGGCAGGATGGGCTTCAACATGCGCGAGCGGCTGCGCGCCGCCGGGCATGAGGTCATCGGCTTCGACCATCACCCTGACGTCACCGACGTCGCGAACCTCAACGAGCTCGTCGAGAAGCTTGCCGCCCCGCGCGTCGTCTGGATCATGGTTCCGGTGCAGTTCACGGAGCCGACGATCGAGGAACTCTCGGATCTGCTGCAGGCCGGCGACATCGTGATCGACGGCGGCAACTCGCGCTTCAGCAACGACAAGCCGCGGGCCGAGCGGCTCGGCGCCAAGGGCATCGGCTACCTCGACGTGGGCGTCTCCGGCGGGATCTGGGGCCGGACCAACGGCTACGCGCTGATGGTCGGCGGCGAGAAGCAGTACGTGGATCACTGCATGCCGATCTTCGAGGGCCTCAAGCCGGCCGGCGAGTTCGGCTTCGCCCACGCCGGCGGGCCCGGCGCCGGGCACTACGCGAAGATGGTCCACAACGGCATCGAGTACGGCATGATGCACGCCTTCGCCGAGGGCTACGAGCTGCTCGAGGCGTCGGAGTACGTCGACAACATCCCCGAGGTCATCAAGAGCTGGCGGGCCGGCTCCGTCGTGCAGTCCTGGCTGCTCGACCTGCTCGACCGCGCCCTGGACGAGGACCCCGACCTGGCCGGGATCAAGGGCTACGCCGACGACACGGGCGAGGGCCGCTGGACCGTCGAGGAGGCCATCCGCCTCGCCGTGCCCATGAACGTCATCGCCGCGTCGCTGTTCGCCCGCTTCGCCTCGCGCCAGGACGACTCGCCGGCGATGAAGGCCGTCGCCGCGCTGCGCAACCAGTTCGGCGGCCACGCGGTCAAGAAGGACTGAACTTGTACGTCCGGGGCCTGGAGCTCGTCGACTTCCGCAGCTACGAGCGGGTCGTCGTCGAGCTGGGCCCCGGGCCGTGCGTGCTGGTGGGCCCCAACGGGGTCGGCAAGACCAACCTCGTCGAGGCCCTCGCCTACGTGGCGACCCTGGAGTCGCACCGGGTCGCCACGGACGCGCCGCTGGTCCGCTTCGGTGCGGCCCGCGCCGTGGTCCGCTGCGCCGTCGTGCACGACGAGCGCGAGCTGCTCATCGAGCTGTCGATCGAGCCCGGCCGCGCCAACAAGGCCCGCCTCGGTCGCTCGCCCGTGACCCGCACGCGCGACATCCTCGGCGCCCTGCGCCTGGTGCTCTTCGCGCCCGAGGACCTCTCGCTGATTCGCGGAGACCCTTCAGAGCGGCGACGGTACCTCGATGAGCTGCTCGTCGCCCGCCAGCCCCGCTTCGCCGGGGTCCGGTCCGACTACGACCGGGTGCTCAAGCAGCGCAACGCCCTGCTGCGCAGCTCCTACCTGGCGCGCAAGACCGGCGGCAGCCGCGGCGGCGACCTGTCCACCCTGGACGTGTGGGACACACACCTGGCGCGCCACGGCGCCCAGCTGGTGCGCGCCCGGCTCGATCTCGTCGAAGCGCTCGCCCCGCACGTGGCCAAGGCGTACTCCGCCGTCAGCGCGAGCCGCTCCGACGCGCGGATCGCCTACAACGCGTCGTGCGCCCTCGGCGACGATCTCGAGGCGGCCCTGCTCGCCGCGCTGTCGGAATCGCGACCGTCGGAGATCGAGCGGGGCGTGACGCTGGTCGGGCCGCACCGCGACGAGCTGACGCTGACCCTCGGCGAGCTGCCGGCCAAGGGGTACGCCAGCCACGGCGAGTCGTGGTCCTACGCGCTCGCGCTGCGCCTGGCCGCGTACGAGCTGCTGCGCGACGACGGCGTCGAGCCGGTGCTCGTGCTCGACGACGTGTTCGCCGAGCTCGACGCGGGCCGGCGCGACCGGCTGGCCGCGCTCGTCGGCTCGGCGAGCCAGGTGATCGTGACCTGCGCGGTGGAGGATGATGTCCCGTCGACGTTGCGCGGGATGCGCTTCGAGGTCGGCGGCGGGGAGGTTCGACGTGTCTGAGGCGAATCCGGAGAAGTCCGGGCCGGAGCTCGCGCGCGCGGCGGTCGAGGCCGCGCTGGCCAAGCACCGTGCTCAGCCGCGCCGGAAGTCCGTGCTCGACGGGCAGCCGCGCCGGCGGGGGTACACGGGACCGGGGCCGGACCCCCGCGACCCGCAGCCCTTCGGCTCGGTGCTCGAGCGCCTGGTCAAGCAGCGGGGCTGGTCGCGGCCGACCCGCGAGGCGCGGATCTTCGGCGAGTGGGCCAAGGTCGTCGGCGAGGACATCGCCGCGCACAGCCGCCCGCTCAAGCTGGAGGACGGCGAGCTGACCATCGAGGCCGAGTCGACCGCGTGGGCGACCCAGCTGAAGATGCTCGCGGCCAAGCTTCTGGCCGGCATCGCGCGTGAGGTCGGTCACAACGTGGTCAAGCGTCTGCACATCCAGGGGCCGAGCACGCCGTCGTGGAGCAGCGGGCCGCGTCGCATCCGGGGCCGCGGGCCCCGCGACACCTACGGCTGAGCCTCAGCAGGTCTGCTCAGAAGTCGGCATAGACCGCGAAGCCCCGGTGGGCGCAGCGGCGGTAGAACTTGGCCAGCACGTCGAGCTCCGAGATGGAGTACGACCACTGCGGCGCGTTGCCGGAGTCGTCCCGCAGCGCGTCCAGCCGGCTCTGGAGCCAGCGCAGCTGCTGCTCGGCGAGGCGGGAGCCCTCGAGGGCCTTGCGCAGCACCGAGCTCACGGTCTCGAACGTGATCTCGTCGCCGTATTCGGCGTGGCCGTTGACGAACCGCTCCAGCCCGCCGGCGATCCACGCGCAGTCGTCCGGGCTGATGACGGGATCCTCGTCCTCGGCGGCCGCATCTGTGGCGAAGAGCACGCCGTTGAGTCCGAAGAGGAGGTCGACGAGCTCGGTGTACCCGGTCACGCGCACAGTGCCCGTCTTGGCCACGTGATCGGCCAGGGCCGATGCCGGCCCGGCGTGCAGTGGCAGCTTCTCCGCCAGGTCGGCGAAGTCGACGAACTCGGCCGGCGCCACCGGATCATAGAAGCGGCCGGTGCGCGGCCACTGCACGGCGACGTTGTCCAGCCCCATCGCGCACCCCTCATCTTTCACTTCTGCCCCGCCCCGCGGCGGGGAACATACGGCACGAACGGCCCCTTGCGCGACCCCCGGAAGCTCCAAAAGCCGGAATCGGAGGCTGTACTGCCTGTGCCGCCCGCCACCAGGCCGGAGTACCCCTCCCGCGTGGGGGGACCTTCGGCCCGCACCGTTCGGCCCGCTACGAGGACTACAGGCCCGTCCCGGTGCGAAATTGTCGCCCGGACACAGTAGGATTGCATCGGCTCAGAGAACAGTCGATCACATCCCGCGCGTGCGTCACAGCGGTGGTCGGCCGCAGGAGGTCAGGGCGCTTGCCAGAGGAGCGTCGGCTACCAGCGTGCCTTCTCCCGTCACCGCACACGCACCGACTCCGCACGCGACCCGGGGCGCCCACCAGCGCGGCCGGCCAGTGCGAGAAAGCGACCGAGGGTGGCAGCAAACAAGCCCGAACAGTCCTACGACTCCTCTTCGATCACCGTCCTCGAGGGGCTCGAGGCGGTCCGCAAGCGGCCAGGCATGTACATCGGCTCGACCGGCGAGCGCGGCCTGCACCACCTGGTGTGGGAGGTCGTGGACAACGCCGTCGACGAGGCGCTGGCCGGCTTCTGCGACACGATCGAGGTCACGCTGCGCGCCGACGGAGGCGTGCGCGTCGTGGACAACGGCCGCGGCATCCCGGTCGACATGCACCCCAAGGAGAAGCGGCCCACGGTCGAGGTCGTGCTGACCGTGCTGCACGCCGGCGGCAAGTTCGACGGCCAGGCCTACGCGGTCTCCGGTGGTCTGCACGGCGTCGGCATCTCGGTCGTCAACGCGCTCTCGACGCGCATCGACCTGGAGATCCACAAGGACGGGTACGTCTGGCGCCAGCGGTACAACAACTCCAAGCCGGAACCGCTGCAGAAGGGCGAGGAGACCGACCGCACCGGGACCAGCGTCACCTTCTGGCCCGACCCGACGATCTTCGAGACGACCACGTTCGTCTACGAGACGCTGTACCGGCGCATCCAGGAGTACGCCTTCCTCAATCGCGGCCTTCGGATCGAGCTGCGGGACGAGCGCCCGGACACGCCGGAGGAGAAGCGGGAGGTCGTCTTCTGCTACGAGGGCGGCATCGCCGACTTCGTGCGGCACCTCAACGCGACCAAGACCCCGATCCACCGCACCGTCGTCGAGTTCGGCGCCGAGGGCGAGGGCATCGCGGTCGAGATCGCCATGCAGTGGAACGAGTCGTACGGGGAGAGCGTCTACACGTTCGCCAACACCATCAACACGCACGAGGGCGGCACCCACGAGGAGGGCTTCCGCAGTGCGCTGACGTCGGTGGTGAACAAGTACGGTGCGGACAAGAAGTTCCTCAAGGGCGACGAGAAGCTCACCGGTGAGGACATCCGCGAGGGCCTCGCCGCGATCATCTCGGTGAAGCTGGCCAACCCGCAGTTCGAAGGCCAGACCAAGACCAAGCTCGGCAACACCGAGGCACGCAGCTTCGTGCAGAAGGTGTGCAACGAGTGGCTGGTCGACTGGTTCGATCGCAACCCGGCCGAGGTCAAGACCATCATCACCAAGGCCTCGCAGGCCGCCCGGGCGCGCATCGCCGCGTCCCAGGCGCGCAAGCTGGCCCGGCGCAAGTCGCTGCTCGAGTCCGGCTCGATGCCGGGCAAGCTGGCCGACTGCCAGTCCAACGACCCGCGCCTGTGCGAGCTGTTCATCGTCGAGGGCGACTCGGCCGGCGGCTCGGCCAAGCAGGGCCGCGACCCGCGGGTCCAGGCGATCCTGCCGATCCGCGGCAAGATCCTCAACGTGGAGAAGGCGCGCATCGACCGCGTGCTGAAGAACAACGAGGTCCAGGCGCTCATCACGGCCCTGGGCACCGGCATCCACGACGAGTTCGACATCGAGAAGCTGCGCTACCACAAGCTGATCCTCATGGCCGACGCCGACGTCGACGGCCAGCACATCCAGACTCTGCTGCTGACGCTGGTGTTCCGGTTCATGCGGCCGCTGATCGAGCTCGGGCACGTGTATCTCGCGGCGCCCCCGCTGTACAAGATCAAGTGGAACAAGAAGGGTGACGACGCGCAGTACGCGTACACCGACCGGGAACGCGACGGGCTGATCGAGCTGCGGCAGCGCACCAAGCCCAACGCGAAGCCGGATGACATCCAGCGGTTCAAGGGTCTGGGCGAGATGAACTACCCGGAGCTGTGGGAGACCACGATGAACCCCGAGACCCGGATGCTCCGCCAGGTGACCTTGGACGACGCTGCAACCGCGGACGAGCTCTTCAGCGTCCTCATGGGCGAAGACGTGGAAGCGCGCCGCTCGTTCATTCAGCGAAACGCCAAGGACGTCCGGTTCCTCGACATCTGATCCCGGCCGGCTAGAGAGAAGGAATAGACAGCGTGACGGAACCGACTTCCACCCCTGAGAACCCGGAAGAGACTCCGGCCGAGGGTGGGTCTGCGGTCGCCAGCCGTATCGAGCCGGTCGGCATCGAAGTCGAGATGCAGCGTTCGTACCTCGACTACGCGATGAGCGTCATCGTCGGGCGAGCCCTGCCCGACGTGCGCGACGGCCTCAAGCCGGTACACCGCAAGATCCTCTACGCGATGTTCGACGGCGGCTACCGCCCGGACCGCGGCTACGTCAAGTGCGCCCGCGTCGTCGGCGACGTGATGGGCAACTACCACCCGCACGGCGACGCCTCGATCTACGACGCGCTGGTCCGCATGGCCCAGGGCTGGTCGCTGCGCTACCCGCTGATCGACGGCAATGGCAACTTCGGTTCGCCGGGCAACGACCCCGCCGCGGCCATGCGGTACACGGAGGCCCGCCTCGACCCGCTGGCCATGGAGATGCTGCGGGACATCGACGAGGAGACCGTCGACTTCGTCCCCAACTACGACGGCCGGGCCCAGGAGCCCACCATCCTGCCGTCGCGCATCCCCAACCTGCTGGTCAACGGCAGCACGGGCATCGCGGTCGGCATGGCCACCAACATCCCGCCGCACAACCTGCGCGAGATCGCCGCGGCCGTGCAGTGGTGCCTCGACAACCCCAATGCGGACGAGGCCGAGACCCTCGACGAGCTGATCGGCATCGTCAAGGGCCCGGACTTCCCCACCAAGGGCCTCATCGTCGGTACCGCGGGCATCATCGACGCGTACCGCACCGGCCGCGGTTCGATCCGCATGCGCGCGGTCGTCGAGGTCGAGGAGGACCCCCGCGGCCGGACCATCCTCGTGGTGACCGAGCTGCCCTACGCGGTCAACCCCGACAACCTCGCCGAGCGCATCGCCGACCTGGTGAAGGAGGGCAAGCTCGCCGGCATCGCCGACATCCGCGAGGAGTCCTCCGGCCGCACCGGCATGCGCCTGGTGATCGTGCTCAAGCGCGACGCGGTCGCCAAGGTGGTGCTCAACAACCTCTACAAGCACACACAGCTGCAGGAGACGTTCGGCGCCAACATGCTGGCGCTGGTCGACGGCGTGCCCCGCACGCTCAACCTCGCCCAGTTCGTGCGCTACTACGTCGCCCACCAGGTCGACGTCATCGAGCGGCGCACCCGCTACCGGCTGCGCAAGGCCGAGGAGCGCGCACACATCCTGCGCGGCCTGGTCAAGGCCCTCGACATGCTCGACGAGGTGATCGCCCTCATCCGGCGGTCGCCGAGCGCCGAGGAGTCCAAGAACGGCCTGATGAACCTCCTGGACATCGACGACATCCAGGCCACCGCGATCCTCGACATGCAGCTGCGCCGGCTCGCCGCGTTGGAGCGCCAGCGCATCTTCGACGAGTTGGCGAAGATCGAGATCGAGATCGCGGACTACAAGGACATTCTGGCCAAGCCCGAGCGGGTGCGTCAGATCATCTCGGAGGAACTCGCCGAGATCGTCGCCCGCCGCGGCGACGAGCGCCGCACCCAGGTCATCCCCTTCGACGGCGAGGTCTCCATGGAGGACCTCATCGTCCGGGAGGACGTTGTGGTGACGATCACGCGGACCGGCTACGCGAAGCGCACCAAGGTCGACCTGTACCGCTCGCAGAAGCGCGGCGGCAAGGGAGTCTCGGGTGCGACACTGAGGCAGGACGACATCGTCAGCCACTTCTTCGTGTGCTCCACGCACGACTGGATGTTGTTCTTTACGAATAAAGGTCGGGTCTACCGGGCAAAGGCCTACGAGCTGCCCGAGGCGAGCCGGGCGGCGAAGGGTCAGCACGTCGCCAATCTGCTGGCCTTCCAACCCGAAGAGCACATCGCGCAGGTGATTGAGATCCCGAATTACCAGGTGGCGCCGTATCTCGTCCTCGCGACGAAGGATGGCCTGGTGAAGAAGACCAAGCTGGAGGAGTTCGACTCCAACCGCTCGGGCGGCATCATCGGCATCAACCTGCGCGAGGACGACGAGCTGGTGGGCGCCGCGCTGCTCGGCCCGGAGGACGATCTGCTGCTGGTCAGCAAGCAGGCCCAGGCGATCCGGTTCACGGCCAACGACGACACGCTGCGCCCGATGGGGCGGGCCACGTCGGGCGTGATCGGGATGCGTTTCACCGACGGTGACGAGCTGCTCGCCATGGAAGTGGTCCGCGAGGGGATGGACCTGGACGTTCTGGTGGCCACCGATGGTGGTTTTGCCAAGCGGACTCCCATCGAGGAGTATCCGGTGCAAGGGCGCGGCGGCAAGGGCGTCCTCACCGCTAAAATCACGTCGCGGCGCGGTGGTCTCGTCGGCGCTGTGGTTATAAGCCCGGATGACGAGTTGTTCGCCATCACCTCAAATGGTGGCGTGATCCGGACTCCCGTGAAGCCTGTACGGCGTACGAGGGATCGGAACACAATGGGGGTCAAGCTCATGGACCTTCCCGAAGGTGTAACCATCGTCGCGATCGCCCGCAACGCCGATGAGCCCGACGAACAGGACTAGTTGATGACAGACACTCAGGCGAAGTCGGGGACCGCCTCGGCAACCGATGAGGCCAAGAAGGCCGGAGAGGCTGCCATGACGGGATCTGACTCGGGGGCGCCTGCCGCCGGTGGGGAGCCTGGCTCCGTCAACGGGGCCGGCACGTCCGGCGAGACGACGAGCGGGGGCACGCCGAAGTTCACGCGTGCCCCGGGCATGGCGCCGCCGCCCGACTCCCTGACGGTGCCGATCCAGTCGCCGGCCAGCGCCGGCGGCTCGACGCAACCGGTCTCGTTCCCGGGCTCGGGCATGGGCACGACCGCCACGGGCACGGCCAGCGTCTCGGCCATCGCCCGCGCCGCCGTGCGCACGCCGGCCGCGGCCGCGACCCAGGCCATCAACACGCCGACCCCCGCGGTCAGCGGCTCGGCCCGCGTCACCGAGGCCGTCCGAGCGGCTCGCAAGACGGTCAGCTCCGCCGTGGGCCGCGGCCCACGGCGGGCCCGGCTGCACCTCAAGCGCATCGACCCGTGGTCGGTGATGAAGTTCGCCTTCGCCGTGAGCTTCGTCCTCTTCGTCGTCCTGATCGTCGCGACCTCGGTGCTGTACCTGGCCCTGGACGCGATGGACGTCTTCAAGAGCATCAACAAGCTCCTCGCCGACCTGGTCAGCTCGACCGGCGGCTCGGCCGACAGCACCTTCCGCATCACCGCGAAGGGCGTCATCGGCGGCGCCGCCCTCCTGGGCGTCGTGAACGTGGTCCTGTTCACCGCCCTGGCCACCCTGGGCTCGTTCATCTACAACGTGTGCGCCGACCTCGTCGGCGGCATCGAGCTCACGCTCGCCGAGAAGGACTGACCTGCGGTTTTCTCCCCCCTGGTCCCGGCGCGCCGCGCCAGGGGGGGAACCGGTTTGGGGCGGGCGCGTGGGGTACGGTAACCTTCTGTTCGCACCGCTTCGGGGAGGTCTTCCCGAGGGTGTGTTGATGGGGCTATAGCTCAGTCGGTTAGAGCGCAGAGCTGATAACTCTGAGGTCGCTGGTTCGATTCCAGCTAGCCCCACATGTGGAAAAAGGTGCTGCTGGTGGTTGCCGTTGTCGGGGCCGCCGCCTATGTCGCGAAGCGCGTCAAGGCCGCGAGCGAAGAGCGCGCCCTTTGGCACGAGGCGACGACTGCCCCGGACCTGCGCTAGTCTGTAGCCCAGCCCGAGCGGGGGCGTAGCTCAACTGGCAGAGCACCGCCTTTGCAAGGCGGGGGTTAGGGGTTCGAGTCCCCTCGCTTCCACCGTCGATGGGCGCACCCTGCTCACAGGGCTGCGCCCTGTTCGCCGTTGCGACGGTGGATCCTTCCCGCTCGCTTCGCTCGCTCGAGGCGGGGGGTTCCCACCCCGCACCCCCCATGGTCGCTTCGCATCCCACTGGGTCGCTTCGCTTCCAGTTGTGAATCGTCATCTTGCGGTCGTGGATGATCCTTCGGGTTGTCGGTCCAATCGACGTCTCGCGCTGTGGACCCTTGAGTTCGTGTTGTGCGTGGTCGCGGTGTCATCCGTTGGCGTTCCAGCTTGTCATGTGCCGCTCTCTTTCATGCGGCCACGTCATTTCCTCGGCCTTGAAGACTGCCGTCCGCGCAGCACTCGGTGTCCGCGTCCTTTACCAGTTGGTCGGCGTCGCCCTTGATGACGGTGTCGTTCTCCTCCAGCGTGATCAGGCCCGCCTCTGTCAGCCGGGTCGTGGTGGCGGGGACCTCCTCGGTGACCCGCCTCGCCTTCCGGCGCGGGCGTGGTCGAACACTCCGTGTACGTCCACACCGACGCCCGAGGCCAGGGAGTCGGCCGTGGCGCGACGTGATGCTGATCGAACGCCGCAGCCCGTCATCGGGTGACCCGTCAAGAAAAAGGAGCCCCGTCAAAAAAGGGGTCAGTCGGAGAGGGGGGCGAGCTCCGGGCGCTTCGCGGTCACCCTGTCGCCCGAGGACTTGCCCGTCAGGCGGCGTTTCACCCACGGGGCCAGGTGCTGCGTCGCCCACTTGGCGTCGGCCGCCTTGCGCGACATCCACGACAGTTCTTCGGGCGGCGGCGGGGCCGCCAGCCAGTCCGGGTCGCATGGCACGTTGAGCTTCGTCAGGACGTGGGCGGCCACTCGGCGGTGGCCCGCGGGCGAGAGGTGCAGGCGATCGATGCCCCACAGGCGGGGGTTGGCGAACTCCAGGTCGTCCCACAGCGAGATCACGTGGGCGCCGTACTTCACGCCCACCGACTCGATGGCGTTGTTGAACAGGTCGACCCGGGGGCGGAGCATCTTGCCGCCCGGCATGCGGCCCGTCATGTCCGCCCAGCGGAACATCACCACGTCCGCGCCGGTGGCTCGCAGCTTCTCGATGGTCCGGTCGAAGCGGGCGACGATGCCGTCGTACTCCCAGTTTCGCCGCAAGGCGTCGTTGCCCCCGCCGGCGAAGCTGATCAGGTCCGGCTTCATGGCGACCGCGAGCGGCACCTGCTCCGCCACGATGTTGTCGAACAGGCGGCCCCGGACGGCCAAGTTGGCGTACCGGAACTCGGGGCTCGACGCCGCCAGCACACCGGCGACCAGGTCGGCCCATCCTCGGTAGCCGCGCCCGTCGGGCTGGGGATCGTCAAGGCCTTCGGTGAAACTGTCGCCCACCGCCACGAAACTCGACCACCGCGCCACCCTCTGCTCCTCCCCGTCATCTGCCCCGTTGGCATCCTGTCAGGGGCCAAGTACGTGGGAAAGCGACTTTGCCGCACACCACACCCTTCATGACACGAAGGGCGAGGCCGGCCTGTGGACGAAGCCTGTGCACATGTGGATAAAGCTGTGCACAAGACGGCCCCGGAGCGGTGAAAGAGGCAGCTCAGGGCGTTCTTGCACGCGGCCGGGTGGCGCGTGTCGGCGCTGTGGATGAATCGTCCTCACCTGGCTAGGGTCAACGCATGATTCTCGTCCCGTACCACCTCGACGAGCGCCTCGCCGGGCTCGAGGCCGACCTTCCGGCCGCGCTCGACACCGTGGTGACCGCGGAGCTGCCGGACGGGGACATCTGGACGCGGCTCGCGGCGCTCTACGAGCGGGTCGCCGACGAGGTCGCCCGGGCCGAGCGGCCGCCGATCGTGCTCTCGGGCGACTGCACCGTCTCGCTCGCGGCCGTGGCCGGGCTCCAGCGCGCCGGCGAGGACGTCGGGGTGGTGTGGTTCGACGCGCACGGGGACGTGCAGACGCTGGAGACGTCGACGTCGGGGTACATCGGCGGAATGCCTTTGCGCCTGCTCGTCGGGTATCGTCCCGAACTCATCGCCGGGCGGCTCGGGCTGCGGGCCGTGCCCGAGGAGCGGGCGGTGCTCGTCGACGCGCGGGATCTCGATCCCGCGGAGGTCGAATATCTCGCCGGCGCTAGTCTCATGCGGTACGACATCAATGCAATTCGACCCCCGGACGGTAAGTTTCTCGTTCACGTCGATCTCGACGTCGTGGATCCGGTGGAACTCCCGGGGTTGATGTATCCGGTCGATGGCGGGCCCTCCGCCGGCGAGCTCCTGGACGCCGTGCGCGACCTCGTGGCGACCGGGCGCGTGGCCGGGCTCGACGTCGCCTGCACCTGGCGGCCGGACGGCGGCAACGAACGTCGGCGGAATTTGGTCGCCGCGCTTACTAAGGCTCTCTAAAGCAAACTCAAAGGGTTTCGAACCCAAAGTAATCGCACAAAAGCACAGTGTATTTGGCGCCCGCGAAACACCTTCACGATTGGCCGAACGCGTGACCCGAGAAGCGCTTGTCTAGGGAATATTGGTAGCTGTGAGAGGACGGCATCGGGCAACGGACCTGAGGAGCAACGGGTTCGTAGCCCTCGCGGCCGGCATGATCCTTCCCCTCGTCGCCATCGGTGCCGTCTACGGCGGGTACCGCACCATGTCGACGTCGGGCTGCGCGGGGACGGTGCGCCTGTCCATCGCCGCCAGCCCGGAGATCGCGCCGGTCATCAAGGACGTCGCGGGCCGGTGGGTGAAGACCAACCCACGGGTCAACGACGAGTGCGTCGCGGTCGACGTGGTCTCGGTCGCCTCCGGTGAGGTCGCCGCGGCGATCGCCGGCGAGAGCGGTGCGACCGTGCCCGGCGTCGGCCAGGCCGACGGTAAGACGCAGGTGCCGCAGGTCTGGATCCCCGACTCGTCGATCTGGATCCAGCGCATGCGCGCGGCCCGCGAGGATCTCGTGACCCTCGCGTCGCCCTCCCTGGCCCGCAGCCCCATCGTGCTGGCCGTGCCCGAGCCCACCGCGAAGCAGCTCGGCTGGGTCGAGAACAAGGTCACCTGGAAGCAGGTGCTCGAGCAGATCGTCGGCAACAGCCAGGTCGTGCCGGGCATCGTGGACCCCCAGCGCGACTCGGTCGGCGTGTCGACCCTGGTCGCGATGGCCTCGGTGCGCGACCAGTTCGGCCCCGAGGGCGACTCGCTGACCGTCGGCGCCGTGAAGTCGCTGATGTCGGGCAAGACCGAGCAGCAGTCCGGCCTCATCGGGCGCTTCCCGCGCGACGCCGACCCCCGGACCCTGTCCACCGCGGTGACCCTCGCGCCGCTGTCCGAGCAGGCGTTGCACGCCTACAACGCCGCCGGACCGGCCGTGCCGCTCGTGGCGGTGTACCCCGACCCGGCCCCCATCGCCCTGGACTTCCCGTACGCGGCGATGCCCCGGCTGGCCCCGGATCGCGAGGCCGCGGCGGAGGCGTTCCGCCAGCAGCTCTCCGGCGCCTCGTTCCGCAACCTGCTGGCCCAGCACCAGCTGCGCGCCAACGACGGCACGGTCGGCACCGGCATGACGCTGAGCCCGAGCGCGCCGCCCGGCGGCCAGGTCACCCCGGTGCCCGACGCCAACGTGATCTCCAAGGCCCTGCAGATGTGGACCGAGATCACGCGGCCGTCGCGCATGCTCGCCGTCGTGGACGTCTCGGCCGCCATGAAGACGCCGGTGCCCACGGCCGGCGGGCTCACCAAGGGGGAGGTCGCGGTCCAGGCGGCGCAGGGGGGCCTGGACCTGTTCCCCGACTCGTGGGCCGTCGGGCTGTGGTGCTTCTCCACGGCCATGGCGGGCAGTCACGACTATCAGGAACTCGTGCCGATCGGCCCGCTGACGACCCAGCGCGACCAGTTACGGGGCGCGCTCGGGGGCCTCAAGCCCAACCCCAAGGGCGGGAGCGGGCTGTACGACACCATCCTCGCCGCCTACCAGACGGTGCAGCAGGGCTGGGACCCCGGGCGCGGCAACTCGGTCGTCGTGGTGACCGGCGGCCGCAACAACGACCCGAGCGGGCAGTCGCTCGACGGGCTGGTCGGCTCGCTGAACAAGGCGGAGAAGAAGGACCAGCCGGTGCAGATCATCATCATCGGCGTCGGCTCCGAGGTGAACCAGGCCGAGATGCAGCGCATCGTCGACGCCACGGGCGGCGCGGTCTTCATCGCCTCCGACCCGTCTAAGATCGGGGACATCTTCATGAAGGCCCTCGCACTCGACGACGGACGCTGAACTTGAACTTGGAACTCTCGCCGGCGCTCGACGCGCCCGCGCTGCTCGCCCCGCCCGTGCACACCGCGCTGAAGGCGCTGCCGGACGCCGGCCGGGTTCAGGTCGCGCCGATCGATCCCGGGCTCGCCGACACCGCGGCCTTCTGCGAGGCGTACGACGTCACCCTCGAACAATCCGCGAACTGCGTGATCGTCGTCGGCAAGCCGGCCGGCATCTACGCGGCCTGCGTCATCCTGGCGACCACCCGCGCCGACGTGAACGGGGCGGTCCGGCGGCTGCTGGGCACCCGCAAGGCCAGCTTCGCGCCCATGGACGACGCGGTGGGGCTCAGCGGGATGGAGTACGGCGGCATCACCCCGATCGGTCTGCCCGCCGACTGGCCGGTGTACATCGACGCGCGGGTCCAGTCCGTCGACGCCGCCGTGATCGGCAGCGGCATCCGGGGGAGCAAGATCGTGCTGCCCGGCGCCGTGCTGGCCTCAATCCCCGGCGCCACCGTCGTGGACGGCCTGGCGCTCTGAGACCTGGCGCTTGAGTCGCTGCAGGATCGCCGTGCCGCCCCGCACCCGCAGCGGGCTGATCGCGTTGGCCAGGCCCATCCGCTGGTAGAGGTCGGCCGGCACGGCCAGCACCTCGTCGGCCGTCGCGCCCTCGAGCCCCTCGGCCAGGATGCCGGCGAAGGCGCGGGTGGTCGGGGCCTCGGGTGGGCAGTCGAAGTACAGCTGAACGGTCTTCTGCTCGGTGACGTCGGCCTTCAGGAAGAAGGGCGTCTGGCACTCCGGCACCTGCTCCATGCCGGCGTGCTCCGCGAGCTCAGGCGGGAGCGGCGGGACGGCGTCCGAGAACTCCAGCAGCATCTCGAGCACCACGTCCCGCGGCGCGGAGGCGAACTCCTCCACGATCGCGGCCAGCTTGCCAGGCATCTCCACCTTGCTAACGTACCGCTGTGCCGACCCTCGTCGCCGATGTGCTGAAGCCCGGAAGCCTCGCCGCCCTCACCCAGCCCGTCCTACCGGCCGAGGGCCTGACGCTTCGCCCGTGGCGGCTCGCCGACCAGCCCGCGGTCCTCGCGGCGTATTCCGATCCGGCCATCCAGCGCTGGCACTGCCGCGCGATGGACGACGACGAGGCGGCCGCGTGGGTCGCGGCGTGGCCGGAGCGCTGGAGCACCGAGACCCGGGCCGGCTGGGCGATCACGACGGACGGCGACGAGGTGGCGGGGCAGATCTCGCTCCGCGCCCTGCAACTGGTCGACGGCCAGGCCGAGGTGTCGTACTGGGTGCTGCCCGCCTTCCGCGGCCGCCGCATCGCCCCGCGGGCGCTCGGGGCGCTGGCGGGCTGGGTCTTCGGCACGCTGGGCCTGCACCGCCTGGAGGTCCGGCACTCCGTGGAGAACACCGCGTCGTGCCGGGTCGCGACCGTGGCCGGCTTCGCGGCCGAGGGCGTGCAGCGTAAGGCGCTGCGGCACCTCGACGGCTGGCACGACATGCACGTGCACGCGCGCCTCGACAGTGACTGATCGAGGCGCGCGCACCGGGCGGACCTTCAGTTGTTGGGTTGGGCCTTACTGATGCCACCGAGGACCGAATCGGGGTCGATCTCCTCAGCCAGATCCCCGATCGACACGATCCCGACCAGCCCGTTGTTGTCGTCGCAGACCAGCACGCGGCGCACGGCCTGGTCGCGCATGAGCAGCGCCGCGGAGTGGATCGAGTCCTCGGGCCGGACGGTGACCAGCTCCTTGGTGAGGATCTCCCCGATCGTCGTCGCCGCCGGGTCGCACCGTTCGGCGACGGCCCGCACGACGATGTCCCGGTCGGTCACCAGCCCGCTGAGCTCGGGTCCATCGGCCACGACCACATCGCCGATATCCTGCTCCCGCATGGTCCGTGCCGCCTCGGCGAGCGTCGTCTCGCTCGGCAGGTAGACCACGTTGGTGGTCATCACATCCCGGACCGTCTGCATCGTCATCGCCAAGACCTCCCGACCTCGATGCGGATCTGTTACCCAGCCCACCATGCTCTTAACGATCACGGCATCCGGTCGGGCCGGGCGCCTACAGGTTGAGGCCCACCCCATCGGCGAACTGGTCGCGCCGCACATGCCGGAACGCGATGGTGAGCGCCTCGACGGGCAGCCCCAGCGCCCTGAGGATGGCCGCGTGCTGCTCCTCGGCGAAGCCGGAGCCGTCCACGTTACGCAGCGCCGCATCGATCGCCCCGAGATCGGCGGCGCCGACCGCGAACGGCGCGAACGCGGCGGCGTCGGCCCCGAGCGGCCCCTTGGGCAGCTGATCCGTCGGCAGTACCTCTCCGTCGAGCCGAGCCTTGAACTCCCCGTCGGAGTCCTCGAACCACTCGACGATCATCTCGAGCTCGGAGACGTACCGGTGGGTGGGCCGCCCGTCCTCGTACACCCGGCAGGTCACGACGTCGGAGTCGAACACCTCGAACGTGAGCACCGAACAGTGCAGCACCTGGCTGACGGGCAGCGCGATCGGCTTCAACAGCGCCCCGCCCCACTCCTCCTCACGCGGGATGACGGCGACGCGCCCGGCAACCACCGGCACCACGAGCGCCGCCCGCCCGGTCGCCCGGACGACTCCGACGACGTCGTCGAACTCGGCCGCGACGAGCACGGTTTCGTAGCTGGTCCCCATCAGAACGCCCCCCGGTTGAAGATCAAATTGCCTAGCCGGATTGTCCCCACTTGACGCCCGCAAAGTAACTCAGCAACCATTGAGTCAATGGATGCTGAGCTTTCCTCACTGGGCGCCGGCCTCGTCACCCGCGCCCGCTCGGAAGGCGACCGCCGGCGCTGGACCCCGCGGAGCGGGTGGTGTTCGTGTGCACGCACAACTCGGCCCGCTCGCAGCTGGCGGAGGCCCTCTGGCGGGACCGCATCGGCGGCGCCGTCGCCTCGGCCGGCACCCACCCGGCCGCGCGCGTCCATCCCCGGGCCGCGCGGGGTTCCGGGGCGAGCCTCGGGCCGGCCGGCGTCGTCCGGGGCAACGTGCGACACGACACCGTCAATCTGGTGGCGATGCACGCCGGCCTCGGCATCTGGTCGCCGACCACGCTGCGGGGCCGGCTGAGGGCGGCGCCGACCGGCTGCGCGCTGTACTACAACGTCGACTGGAGCCGACCCGCCCAGCTCTTCGGCTCGGTGTGGCTCGGCGCCACGCTGCTCGTGCTCGTCGGCGGTGCGGCCGCGGCGGTCTACCGGCTCGTCACGGGGCACGTCGAGGCCGCCGGCACCCCCGCGGTCGTCGCCGGCGTGGCCGCAGGCGTGGCGCTGCTCTTCTTGGGTCTCGTCGCCGCCGTGCGTGCCGCGAGCCGCGACCAGGTGGCCCTGCTGCACTCGTGGGTGGTCGAGCGGCTTCGGTCGCAGAGCTGAAGGCGAGCCCGGCGGGGCGCCGGAAGAGGGACAATCGAACAATGACTGCGTACGCGCACCCGGAGCGGGTTGTCAGCACCGACTGGCTGGCTGAACATCTCGGAGAGCCAGGCCTCGTCGTGGTCGAGTCCGACGAGGACGTGTTGCTCTACGACACCGGGCACATCCCCGGTGCGGTCAAGGTCGACTGGCACACCGAGCTCAACGACCAGGTCACGCGCGACTACCTCGACGCCGAGAACTTCGCCGCGCTCTGCCGCCGCAAGGGGATCAAGGCCGACGACACGATCGTGTTCTACGGCGACAACTTCAACTGGTGGGCGACCTACGCGCTGTGGGTGTTCGAGCTGTTCGGGCACCGTGACATGCGCATTCTCGACGGCGGACGGTCCAAGTGGGTCGCCGAGGGGCGGGCGATGACGCGGGACGTGCCCGTGCGGGAGGCCACCGACTACCCGGTCACGCAGCGGGACGACCTGCGGATTCGGGCCTTCCGCGAGGACGTGCTCGAGCACATCAAGGCCGATCGTCCGCTCGTCGATGTTCGGTCGCCGGGGGAGTACACCGGCGAACTGCTCCACATGCCGGACTATCCGCAGGAAGGGGCGCTGCGGGGCGGCCACATCCCGGGGGCGCTCAGCAAGCCGTGGAAGCAGGCGACCCGCGACGACGGCTCGTTCAAGCCGGCCGACGAGCTGCGCGCGATCTACGCCGACGAGCTCGGGCTGCGGCCGGACGACGACATCGTGGCGTACTGCCGCATCGGGGAGCGCTCGTCCCACACCTGGTTCGTCCTCACCCACCTGCTCGGCTACGAGCACGTGCGTAACTACGACGGGTCGTGGACGGAGTGGGGCAACCTGGTGCGGGTGCCCGTAGCGAAAGGGACCGCGCCCAGGTAGCGGGCGCGGTCCCCTCGGGTCACTCGTCTTCGGGTGGCAGCGAGACCAGGTAGTCGACGACCTCCGAGTACCTGGCGCTCGCCATCGCCACGGTGAGGTCGGCCGCGCCGTAGTACAGCCGCAGCTCGTCGCGCGCCTCGTCGTGGACGAGACCGGTCGGGAAGACCACGTTCGGCACGTCCCCGACGCGCTCGTAGTCCGCGTCGGGGCCGAGCAGCCAGCTCGGGGTACGGCGGATGACCTTGGTCGGATCGTCCAGGTCGAGCATGACCAGCCCGACGCGGTAGATCGACGTCGCGACCATCTGCTTCACGCCGTGGTACACCGCGAGCCAGCCGTGCGGCGTCTCGATCGGCGGCGGGCCCATGCCGATCCGGGTGGCGTCCCACCAGGGGCCGGAGCGCGACTGCATCACCGGCTCGGGCGTCGTCCACGAACGCAGGTCCTTGGACTTGGACAGCCACACGTCGGCGCGTGCGGACAGGACGGAGACCGGGCGGTGGAACAGCACGTAGTCGCCGTCGATCCTCCGCGGGAGCAGCGACGCGTTCTTGTCCTCGGGCGGCATCACGATGCCGAGGGGCTCGACCGTCTGGAAGTCCTCGGTCCTGGCCAGCGCGACGCAGGGGCCGCCCGGGCCGTACGCCGTGTAGGCGATCACGTAGCCGCCGAGCTCCTCGACGTACGTGACCCGAGGGTCCTCCACGCCCCAGCAGCTGTGGGCGTCGGTCGGGTCGTCGGCGATGAGCGGCTTGCCCTCGACCGTCCACCCGGTTCGCCCGTCCTTGCTGCGGGCGACGGTCAGGTGCGAGATGCCGCGGCGATCCTCGACCCGGCAGAGCAGGACCGTGTCGCCGTTGTGCATGCAGGCGCCCGGGTTGAAGACGCTGTTGATCGGATACGGGAAGTCCCTGGCCGTGACCAGGGGGTTGCTCGCTTCCCGATGGAAGAGCTCCGCGTCAAAGTGCATCGGAATGGTCCTCCGTGGTGCGCAGGCGGGGCGGTGTGGCCGTCGCGCTGAAGCCGGCCGATGCCCGCCCGACCACGCGGCCCTTGTTGGTGGGCTTGGAGAGCGTGGTCGTCGGCAGGGAGGTCGGGACCGGGGTCGTAGCCGCCACTGGATGCGGCAGCGCGGCCAAACCGGCCCTGAGCAGGCTGAGAAGCGCTTGGTAATAGGCTAGCGTGGACTCGGCCCCTTGGTTCCCATTTGGCTCAGTGGCAGACAAACCGTCGTGGCAGGCCCCGGTCGCGTCCACGTACATCCGGGCCCCGGCCCGGTTGCGGCCCAGGAACCAGGCGAAGGCCCAGCCGGCCAGCCGCGCGTGGTGCGGGTCGGCGGTGTGCTGCCACGAGTCCACGAGCGCCTCGGTCACGGCGGCCGCGTCGAGCGGCTGCTCGTCGCCGTCGTCGGCCACCCAGTGCGCGGCGGGCTCGTCCCGCTGGTGCCACTTGTTGCCCACGCAGCGCAGGGTGCCGTCGGCCAGGCCCACGTGCTGGACGTACCAGTCGAGGGCGGCGATGGCCCGGGCGGCCGCGGCGTCGTCCTCGAGCAGGGCCGCGCCCAGGAGCATGGCCTGGGGCAGGCGGGCGTTGTCGTAGGTGAGCTCGGGCTCGAACCAGCGCCAGGACGGGTCGGCGGCCGACGTCTCCGTCAGCGCCTCGTCGAGCCGGTAGAGCAGCGGGGCGGCCTGTTCCGTGCGGCCGGCGCGGGCGAGGCCGATCAGCGCGTACGCCGCCGCCCGCAGACCCAGCCCGGCGAGCCCCTCGGTGCGCGGGCCGAGCTCGTCCAGCAGGGCCGCGGCCGGACGCCGGATGTCGTCCGGGACGGCCGGGGTCCCCACGAGCACGCCCAGGGCCCAGACCGTACGACCGACGTGGTCGCCCATGTGCGGCCAGTCCTGCCAGGTGCCGCCGTAGCTGAGCACGTTGTGCATCGCCCCGGAGGGGTCGTAGGCCGCGGTCAGGAACCGGATCGACTGCCGCAGCCAGCGCGTCGCCGCCGTGGTCGGCCGCGCCTCCGCGCCGACCGCGAGCAGGTCCGCGGCCACGATCGCCAGCCGCGCCACGTCGTCGACGCAGTAGCCGGAGGACGGGTCGGGGATCGGGCCGCCGGCGAACTGGATGATGCCGATCTCGTCGGTGAGCCGGCTCAGGTGGTCGAGGTTGAGCGGCGGCGCGGCGGCGGTCGCGTGGCCCGGGCGCGCGGTGGCCGCCTCGGCCTGGCGCACGACGTCGGCGACGAGATCCGCCTCGCGGGCCGCGACCGCCGGCCAGGGCAGCCAGGACGCGCACGCCTCGGCGACCGTCTTGGCCGCGGCGAGCGCCCGGGCGTCGCTGAGCAGGTCGATGATCTCGGCGGCGAGGGCGGCCCCGTCGCCGATCGGCACCACGCGACCGGCCCCTCCGGCCAGCATGTCCTCCGCGTAGGAGTACGCCGTCGAGACCGCGGGCAGACCCGCGCCCAGCGCGAACGTGAGGGCGCCCGAGCAGATCTGCTCGGGCTGGCGGTACGGCGTGACGAACAGCGTGCTCGCGTGCAGGATCGCGGAGAGCTCGTCGAGGGCCAGGAAGGCGTCGACGAAGTGCACGTTGCCGGTCAGTCCGAGCCGCCGCACCTGCTCGTGCAGGCTGTCGCGGTAGGTCTCACCCTCCTGCCGCTTGATCTCGGGGTGAGTCGTGCCGGCGACGATGTACTGCACGTCGGGGTGCTTGCCCACCACCTCGGCGAGGGAGTCGATCGCGATGTCGATGCCCTTGCCCTTGCCCAGCAGGCCGAAGGTGGTGAGCGTCGGCTTGTCCCGGACCTTGTCGAGCAGCTCGCGCAGCTCCGGCCGCAGCGTGGACGGCTCCGGCGGGCGGCGCATCGCGTCCGGCGCGCCGTGCGGCACCACGACGAGCTGGTGCCCGGCGGCGATGCCGGTGCGGATCGCGACCCGGCGCGCGGTCTCGGTGAACACCGTGACGCGGGCGGCGCGGGCGCAGAGGGCGCGCAGCGTGGCGGCCTGGCCGGGTGACGGGTGCGGGAGCACGGTGTGCAGCGTCAACAGGTACGGGATGCCGCACGCGTTGAGCGCGCGGGTGAGCTCGAGCAGGTGTGAGCCGTCGGGCCCGCCGAAGATCCCGTACTCGTGCTGGATCAGCACGACCTGGACGCCGGCCTCGCGCAGCATGCGGGCCGCCGAGGAGTAGTCCTCGATGCGGTCCTGGGTGATGGTGGCGACGACCTCGTCGCCGTAGGTGTGCCCGTCACGGTCGATGGCCACGACGACTGATTCCAGGTCGTCGGTGGCGACACCCAGCGCCTCGCGCAGGTCCGCGGTGTAGGTCGCGAGACCGCATTGGCGGGGCAGATAGGTCGACACGATACCGAGTCGATAGGTCGCGGCAGGGTGTGGCATGAGCACATTGTTACCCCGGGCGACTCCGAAAAACCTTCATTCGCCGGGATGAGGAACCTGCGCTGATCAAGCTCCTACGCAGCTCATGCCCGATATCACCCCAGAGAATCAAGGATAATGGTCAATATATCGCATTCGCCTGCGCAACAGCCCATTGCTCACGTAGTGTGACTACGGCCTCTGGAGCCAATCCGGGAGCGGTTCACGAGCGCCGATCCATTCGGAGGGAATGCCGGCCGTACCGACCCGAGCCGCGACCACCCCGCCCACGATCGCGCAGACCGAGTCGACGTCGCCGCCCGCCCGCACACAGGCCTCCAGCGCCGCCGGGTAGTCCTCGAGGTGCGCCGCCGCCACCCACAGCGCGAACGGCACCGTGTCCTGCGCCAGCGCGTGGGAGCCGTTGCCGAGATCGGCCGCGGCCTCCCGCGAGTCGGTGCCCGGCGCGATCCGGGTCGCCCGTGCGATCCCGTCCCGCACGTCCGACGGCGGCAGGTGGTGCAGCACCTGGCGCAGGAGGCTCGGCGTGCCCGCCGGCCGGTCGCCGGCGGCGTGCGCGGCGGCCAGGGCGACCGCGACCGCGCCGGCCACGCCCTCCGGGTGCCGGTGGGTCACCTCGGCGGACAGCACCGCCTCGCGCGCGGCGAGATCGGGGTCGGCGCGGAAGAAGGCGCCCAGCGGCGCGACCCGCATCGCGGCCCCGTTGCCGGCCGAGCCGCGCCCGGAGAACAGCGCGCTCGCGGCCGAGCGCCAGGGCACCCCGGCGCGGATGTCGGTGAGCAGGGAGACGGAGCCGCGGCCGTACCCGCGGTCGGCGCTCCAGCGCTGGGCGAACGCGACGGCCAGGCGATCCTGGTCCACGTGCCCGTCGCGCCGCAGCGCCTCGAACAGCGTGCAGGCCATCTCCGTGTCGTCGGTCCACCGCCAGGGCGCGGGCGGCGGCTCGAACACCGCGCCGTCGGCCATCGCGGGCTTCATCTCGAACGGGGCGCCCAGCGCGTCCCCGACGGACAGACCGGTCAGGCTCGCGGCCGCGGCGGGAAGATTCACCGGCCGAAGATAGTCGATGACGGCCGGAGATTTTCCAGGTGTACTGCCAGCAGGACGATCATCGCGACCGAAACGGGTCGGGAAATGTCACACCCACGAGGTAGCGTGCCCGCGTGGATCGGACGTTCCAAGTGGACCTGCGCGGCATCGTCGACCTGCTCAGCCACCACCTCTACGCGAGCCCCCGGGTCTACGTCCGGGAGCTGCTGCAGAATGCCGTCGATGCGATCACGGCCCGCCGCTCGGCCGACCCGGGCGCCCCGGCCGCGATCACCATCGAGCCGCCCGACGTCACCGGCGACGGCACCCTGCGGGTCATCGACACCGGCATCGGGCTCACCGAGGAGCAGGTGCACCAGTTCCTCGCCACCATCGGGCGCAGCTCCAAGCGCGACGACCTCGGCTTCGCCCGCCACGACTTCCTGGGGCAGTTCGGCATCGGCCTGCTGTCCTGCTTCCTCGTCGCCGACGAGATCCGGGTGCTGACCAGGGCCGCGGACGGGCCGGCGGTGCTGTGGCGGGGCTACGCCGACGGGCGCTACAGCGTCGAGACCGACGGCCAGTATCGGGCCGAGACCGGCACGACGGTCACGCTCGTCCCGCGCCGCGACGCCGAGGAGTGGCTGAAGCGGCGGACCGTCGTCGAGCTGGCCGCGCTCTACGGCTCGCTGCTGCCCTTCCGGGTCGAGATCGCCGGGGTGCCGATCAGCGGCGAGGGGCTGCCCTGGCGGCCGGGGGCCGCGGGGCGCCGGGAGCGGCTCAGTGAGTACTGCCGGGAAGTCTTCGGTTTTGTTCCCTTCGACGTGATCGACCTCAAGGTGCCCGAGTCCGGGCTCACCGGGGTCGCGTTCGTGCTGCCCACGCCGGCCAACCCGGCGGCACGGGCCGGCCACCGGGTCTATCTCAAGCGGATGCTGCTCGCCGAGGGGGCCGAGGGGGTGCTGCCGCCCTGGGCGTTCTTCGCCCGCTGCGTGATCGACACCAGCGAGCTGCGCCCGACCGCGAGCCGCGAGGCGCTCTACGAGGACTCGCTGCTGGAGGCGACCCGCGAGGCCCTCGGCGACCAGCTGCGGGGCTGGCTGATGCAGCTCGCCGGGCGCAACCCGCGCCGGCTGGGCGAGTTCCTCGACGTGCACCACCTCGGGGTCAAGGCGCTCGCGCTGCACGACGACGAGATGCTGCGCCTGGTCGACCGCTGGTGGCCGATGGAGACCAACACCGGCCGCATGACGCTCGCCGACTTCCGGGCCCAGCACGGGCTCGTGCGCTACTCGGCCCAGCTCGACGAGTTCCGCCAGATCGGCGCGGTCGCCGCGGCGCAGGGGCTGCCGCTGGTCAACGCCGGATACATCTACGACACCGAGATCATCGAGCGGCTGCCGCACGTGGAGCCGGGCGCGCTCATCGAGCGGGTCGAGCCGGGCGACCTCAGCACCGCCTTCGACGCGCTCGAGCCCGAGGTCGAGCTGGCCAAGCGCCCGTTCGTGCAGCTGGCCCAGCGCGCGCTGGACCGCCTCGGGTGCGAGGTGGTGCTGCGCTCCTTCGACCCGGCGGGGGTCCCGGCGATGTACCTGACCAGCCGCTCGGCCTCCTTCGCGGCCGAGCTGCGGGCCACCCGCGAGCGCGTCGACGACGTGTGGGCCGACGTGCTCGACGCCCTCGCCCGCACCGACGAGCAGGACCGCTCCCAGCTGGTGCTCAACTACCGCAACCCGCTCGTGCGGCGGGTCACCGAGATCCCCGACGCGGACCTGGTCCGGCTCGCGGTCGAGGGGCTCTACGGCCAGGCCCTGCTGCTCGGCCATCATCCGCTGCGGCCGGCCGACGCCGCGCTGCTCAACGGCTCCTTCCTGGGTCTGCTCAACAAGGCGGTCGGACATGAAGAGTGAAGAGGAGCTGTGGTCGCTGCTCCGCGAGGCCTACCAGATGCCCTACGGCGGGGCCCAGATCGCGCTGGTCGAGCAGGTGATGCAGCACGCCGACGCGGGCGGCCACGACGAGCTGCGGCTGGCCTCGCGGCTGTTCGCGACCACGGCCTACGTGCACGGCGGTGAGACGGCCAAGTCGTTCGTGACGTTCTCGTGGTGCCGCGCGGAGTATGACGCGCACCCGGAGCGCTTCGACGAGCAGGACGAGCACATGCTGCTCTGGCATTTCAAGTACATGGTCAACGGCCTGCTGAAGTTCCCCGCCGTCCCGCTCGGGCGCACCTACGACGTGCTCGACGACATGGAGCGCCGGTTCCGGGCGGGCGGGCACAGCCTGCACGCCGTCTACGCCTACCGCTACCAGGTCGCCGCGCACGTGGGCGATCCGTCGGCCGACGACTGGTATGCGAAGTGGAACGCCGCGCCCCGCGACGGCAACTCCGACTGCGCCGGGTGCGACCCGGGCGAGAAGGTCGACCACCTCGTCAGCCGGGGCCTCGACGAGGAGGCGGTGGCCATGGCCGCGCCGGTGCTCGCCGGGCGGCTGACCTGCGTCGAGCAGCCGCAGTCGATCCTGACCTCGCTGATGGTGCCCTACGCGCGCACCGGCCGGCTGAGCGAGGCGGCGGACGCCCACCGGCAGGCCTACCGCCGGCTGCGCGGCAACCTCGCCGACATGCAGAGCGTCGCCGACCACATCGAGTTCTGCGCGCGGACGGGCAACGAGACCCGCGGCCTGGAGATGGTGCAGCGGCACCTGCCGTGGCTGGAGCGCTCGCCCAGCCCGCAGGCCGAGATGTGGTTCTGCGCGGCGTCGGCGCTGCTGCTCGGCCGGCTCGACCCGGCCCTGCCGCTGGGCGCGTCGACCGCCGGCGAGCTCGGCGCCGACCTGGCCGCGCGGGCCCGCGACTGGGCCGCGAAGTTCGACGAGCGCAACGGCTCGGACGCGGTCTCCGGGCGGATCGAGGCGCTGCTCGGCGCGGCGCCGCTGGTCGGGCACCTGCCGCTGAGCGCGGTGGCGCGCCGCACCGAGGCCGCAGTGGTGCCGCCCGTGCCGGTCGAGGAGTTGCCCACGGACGCGACGGCGCTCATGGATCGGGCCTGGCAGCTCTACGACGAGCATCGGATCGACGCCGTCGAGGCCGCGTTCGCCCGCTTCGACGAGCTGCACCCCGACCCGCCGGCCGAGCTGGCCGTGCGCCGCCTCGACGGCCGGGCCCGGCTCACCGCCATCCGCGACGACGGCGGCACGGCGGCCGAGGCCCTGTTCCGCGAGACCGCCGAGGCCCACCGCGCGCTCGGCCACGACCTGCAGGCGCTGGCCGCCGACTCGCGCGGGGTGCTCGCCCGCCGGCCCGACGAGGAGATGCTGGCCGAGCTCACCGCGCTGACCGAGCGGATCGTCGCCCACCCCGACGCCGACGCCGACCTGCGGGCCGAGGCACGGCTGCGGGCCGAGGGCGCGTTCATGCGCCTGGAGCGGCCGGAGGAGGCGCTCGCGGCCGTCGACGCCGCCGTCGACGAGCGGCCGGCCAAGGCCACGCTGCGGGCCGAGCTGCAGGCCCGGCGCGCCCGGGCACTGCTCGTGCTCGAGCGCTACGACGAGGCAGTGGTCGCGGCGGAGGAGGCGCTGACCGGATACGCCGAGATCGGCACCCCGCCCGCGGCCGGCATTCCGGCGCTGATCCGCGCCCACGCGCTGGGCAACCTCGAGCGCTTCGACGACGCGACCGCCGGGTTCGACCAGGCGCTCGCCCTCGCCTCCGACCGCAACTACCGCCTGTCCGCCCTCGTGGGCCGGGCCCGCTCCCGCCTCGCCGCCGACCGCCCCGACAGCGCGATCGACGACCTGGTGGAGGCGGTCGCCGACCACGTGGCCCACGGCGAGGACGTGCCCGCGGCGCTGCTGCGCTACGACCTCGCCACCGCCTACCACCAGGCCGGCCAGTCCATGGACGCGGCCGAGGCCGCGGAGAGCGCGCTCGACGCGCTGGACCGGGTCGGCGCCCAGGACCAGGCGGACCAGACCCGCTACCTGCTCTCCCGCGTCTACCGTGAGCTCGGCGAGCTCGACCTCGCGCTCGGCCTGCTCAAGACGCTGGCGACCAACCTCGACGGCTACGACAACCTGCCCGCCCGCGGCCGGATGCTGCAGGAGGCGGCCCAGCTGCTCTACGAGGCCGACCGCGACGCCCAGGCCGCCGAGCGGTTCGCGGCCGCGGCGGAGGCGTTCCGCGCGGCGGGCATCGTCCAGGCCGAGATGTACACCCGGCGCCTGCGCGCACTCTCCCTGCGCTGGGCGGGCGACATCCCGGCGGCGCTGGACGCCCTGGCCGAGGCCGACGCCCTGGCCCGCTCCCTCGACGGCACCGTGGACGAGTCCGAGCCCTGGCTGATCTGGCAGCGCGCCATGCTCGACACCGACGCGGCGCGCATCCACATCGGCGCGGGCCGCCTGGACGACGCCGCGACCCGCTCGGCGAGCGCGGCGGAGGCGCTGCGCGCGATCGGCTCCCTGAGCGACGCCCTCGACGCCGACTTCCTGCACGCGGAGACCCTGATGCGCGCGGGCGACCCGGCGGGGGCCGAGGCTCGGCTGCGGTCGGTGCTGGGGGCGGTGCCGCGGGGGTCGCAGTTGGAGCAGAACTCGGCGTGGATGCTGGCGGAGTCGCTGGAGGCGCAGGGGCGGTCCGACGAGGCCGATGAGGTCCGGGGCAAGTATCTGTCTGAGTAGTTGGTCGGCTGCTGCCGCGCTGGGGCGTGTGTTGCTTCGGCGCGGCAGTTTGCCGACAAGTCGGGCGCCTCGCGCCGCGACATATCGGACTTATGCCCCGGCCCCGGTTTCAGGGGGTCGTTGCAACGCCTGGCTTGATCAGGGGTTGCCGTGTTCGAGATTCGGGAGAGTCGTCGCCTGCAGGGGTGTATGCCGTTGTTGGCGGAGCGTGCGGTGACCGGTTGCTTGCGGGTGTGTCGCAGGCGGCGGTCGCGGTGGAGTTGGGTCGGCCGCGGTGCACGGTCAGCCGGGAGATCGCCTGGAACCGGGACCCGGACGGCGGCGGCTACCGGCCGTTCGCCGCGCAGCAGCGCGCCGAACGCCGCCGGGCCCGGCCGAAGACGCCGAAGCTGGCCGGGAACCCGGTCCTGCGGGATCTGGTCCGGGACCTGCTGGCCTGCCGGCACAGCCTGGCGCAGATCAGCGCCGGCTCCGCCGCCGAAGCCGACGACCAGCGCGGCATCGCGCAGCCGCCCGCCCTCACGGTCCAGCGCCACCGCGTGATGGCGTCCTTGCCGACGTCGAGCCCGAGGAACGTCACCTGCCGCCTTGCCGGTAACGGGCCTTCGTGACTTCGTGCGGTTTGCACGACGCACGGGTGGCTGGGCGGCGCGGGTGCGTGGCCGGAACTGGCGCCCGAGGGTGGCGAGAGTTCCCTGCTCAAGATGGGCGTGCTGGGCGGCCGTGGTTCCGACGGGCCGAGGGCCTCGCGGCCGCGATGCCGACCCGTCGTGTGAAGAGGGGGCGGCTGGGAGTGCGTGGTGGGTGGAATCGGGCGCGGTTTCGCGTCGAAACAGGGGCGCGGCGGGCGCGGGTTGACGCAAGGGTGGGTCGGCGCAGGGGCAGTGACGAGGTGTGATTGACTTAACGAGCGTTCAGCCCGAGGCTTGACAGGGGGATAGGCTTTTCCAATGACGCTGGAACGGCAAGCCGTACGTCCGCCCGCTCAGACTCGCGGTGCCGGGCGGCGTTCCCGGCGCGAGGAGATCCTCGAGATCGCCGTCGGCCTGTTCGCCGCGCGCGGGTATCACGGCGTGTCCATGGACGACATCGGGGCGGCCGCCGGCGTGACCGGGCCCGCGCTCTACCACCACTTCGCGGGCAAGGAAGCCATGCTCGCCGCCGCGCTCATCCCGGTCAGCGAGCAGCTGCTCGCCGGCGGTCAGGCGCACATCGCCGAGGCGGGCGACGACCCGCGGGCCGCGCTCGCCGCGCTCGTCGACTTCCACGTCGAGTTCGCGCTGGCCAACCCCGCGGTCATCGCGCTGCACCTGCATGAGCTCGACCGGCTGCCCGAGGAGCCGCGGCGCCAGATCCGCCGGCTCCAGCGCCTCTACGTCGAGGAGTGGGTCGCCACGCTCACCGCCCTGCGCGGCGGAGAGCTCAACGACGGGGAAGCCCGCGTGCTGGCCCACGCCGCGTTCGGTCTCATGAACTCGACGCCGTTCCTGGGTGGCGAGGTCGACCGCGTCCGCCGCGCCGAGCTGCTGCGGGCCGCGACGCTGTCGGCCCTGCAGGGGTCAGAGGCGGAAAAGGGGTAACGAGCGGTGGACCGGAATGCGTCGTGAGGCTGAACGCGCAACGACAGGCGTCACCGTGTTGACCAGCCAAAATCTGGTTATCCACAGGGTCGCTGCATTCCTTTCCACAGACTTGTCCACAGGAGAAACATGCTGACCTCGTTGCTCGTCGCCAACCGGGGTGAGATCGCCCGCCGGGTCCTGCGCACCGCGCGCCGACTCAACATCCGGACCATCGCGGTGCACTCGGAGGCGGACGCCGATCTGCCCTTCGTCCGGGAGGCCGACGAGGCGGTGCCGATCGGCCCCGCGAACCCGGCCCAGTCGTATCGCAACGCCGAGGCCGTGCTCGCTGCGGCGAAGGCGACCGGCGCCGAGGCCATCCACCCCGGATACGGCTTCCTGTCGGAGAACGCGGCCTTCGCCCAGGCCGTCGTGGACAACGGGCTGATCTGGGTCGGGCCGGGGCCGGAGGCCATCGCGGCGATGGGCGACAAGATCAACGCTCGCAATCTGATGGCGGCGGCGGGGGTACCGGTGGCGCCCGGCACGACCGACCCGGCGACGAGCGCGGACGCGGCCCTGCGGGCGGCCGAGGCGATCGGGTTCCCGGTCATGGTCAAGGCCGCGGCCGGCGGCGGGGGCATGGGCATGGCGGTCGCGAACGACGCCGACGGGCTGCGGGCCGAATACGACAAGGTGCGCGCGTTCGCGGAGCGGATGTTCGGCGACGGCTCCGTGCTGATCGAGCGCTACTTCCCGCGGGTCAGGCACATCGAGGTACAAATTCTGGGTCTGGCCGACGGGCGCGTCGTGGCGCTGGGCGAGCGCGAGTGCTCCGTGCAGCGGCGCAACCAGAAGCTCGTCGAGGAAACCCCCTCGCCCGCGCTGACCCCGCAGCAGCGCGCCGACCTGCTGACGGCGGCCGTGCGAGCGGGCGAGGCGGTCGCGTATCGCAACGCCGGCACCGTCGAGTGCCTCTTCGACCCCGACGCGGGCCGGTTCTACTTCCTCGAGATGAACACGCGGCTGCAGGTCGAGCACCCGATCACCGAGGCGGTGTTCGGCGTCGACCTGGTCGAGCAGCAGCTGCGGGTCGCCTCCGGGCTCGCGCCGAGCTTCGACCCGGACGCGCTCGCGGTCACCGGGCACGCGATCGAGGTGCGGGTCAACGCCGAGGACCCCAAGCGCTTCCTGCCCGGGCCCGGTGCGATCACCACGTGGACCGAGCCGGCCGGCGAGGGTGTTCGCGTCGACTCCGGGTATGCCGACGGCAACATCGTGACGCCGAACTACGACTCACTGCTGGCCAAGCTGATCGTGCACGGCGCCGACCGGGCCGACGCGCTGGACAAGCTGCGCGCCGCCGTCGCGGGCTTCGAGGTCGCCGGGCCGAAGGTGAACCTGCCGTTCTTCGCCGAGCTGCTGGACAACCCCGAGTTCACCAGCGGCGACTACGACACTGGAATCGTCGGACGCATGAGGACGAAGCAATGATTTCGATGCGTGAGGTGGCACCGCGGGACGGGCTGCAGAACGAGGACCCCGTCCCGGCCGCCGACAAGGTCCAGCTGCTCGACGCGCTCTCCGGCACCGGGGTCGGGCGGATCGAGGCGGTCTCGTTCGTCCATCCCAAGGCGATCCCGCAGATGGCCGACGCCGGCGAGGTGTGGGAGCGGGCGAAGAAGAACCCCAGCGTGCGGTACAGCGCCCTCGTGCCCAACACGAAGGGCGCCGAGCGCGCGATCGCCGCGGGGTTCACCGAGATCGAGGTCGTCGTCTCCGCGTCGGACACGCACAACCGGCGCAACGTGAACCGCTCGACCGACGAGTCGCTGGACGACATCGCCGGGCTGATCGATCTGCTCCACGCGGCCGGCGCGAGCGCCGAGGTGATCATCGCGACCAGCTTCGGCTGCCCCTTCGAGGGTGACATCGACCCCAAGCGGGTCGCCGGGATCGTGGACCGCGTGGTGGCCGACGGCGCCGACCGGGTCGCGTTCGGCGACACCACCGGGATGGGCACGCCGCGGCGGGTCGAGGACGTCATCGGGCCGGTGCGTGAACGGCACCCGGACCTGCCACTGCTGCTGCACTTCCACAACACCCGGGGCACGGCGCTGGCCAACATCCTGACCGCGATGCGGCTGGGGATCACCGAGTTCGACGCGAGCGTGGGCGGGCTCGGCGGGTGCCCCTACGCGCCGGGCGCCACCGGCAACGTGGCGACCGAGGAGGTCGTGCACATGCTGCACGACATGGGGTACGACACCGGAATCGACCTCGGAGCGCTGATCGAGGCCGCGCGCCTGGCCCAGGAGATCGTGGGGCGGGAGCTGCCGTCGGGAGTGCTGAAAGCGGGTCCGAGACTCCCCCTGTGAGGCTTGTGTCCGATTCGCCCGGTGTTGTGGCGTGTCCCCGGCCGGGGCGGTTCGTTGCTCAGTACGGAAAGAGTCACATGTGGGGCGTATGCCCGACATTGAGCCCGTACTGAGAGGCGGACATGGCCCAGTCGAGGAGCGAGCGCAACCCGCGCACGGCTTCGCTGCCGGCCGTTTCCCGCTGCGCGAAATACGCCGTTCGCGGTCTGGTGGTCGCCGGGTTTGCCGGTGTGGCCTGGCTGCTGTCGGCCTCCGCGGCGCACGCCTCCAGCGGCTCGATCGACTCCGACCAGCCCACGCTGCTCACGCCGGTGACCAACCTGCTCATCGGCGACGGCGGCGCGCGGCACACCGGCATGAGCGGCGACCAGCACCAGGTTCTCCAGCACCGGCCGGCCCGGCCGCAACCGGGTCCGGACCACCAGCAAGGTGACCTGCTGACCGGCACCGTGCTCACGGTGCTGAGCCCGGTGGCGCAGGCCGCCGCACCCGTGACCGGTACGGTCACCGGGGCCGTGACCGGGACCGTGTACCGGACGGTGACACTCACGAAGGCGCCGGTCCAAACCGTGGACCGTGCGGCCCGCTCGACGACGGCTGACGTGTCGAGTGTCAAGCACACGAGCACCAAGAGGCCGGCAAAGGCCGGCATCACCAGGACCCACCAGAAGCGGATGCAGGAGCCGGCCGTCCAGGCCGTGCCGGTCCGGGTCGGGTCCGCGAGCGACATCGCCGCCGCGGCGACCGGCACCTCCCGTGCCGGCGTCGACCCGGCCGTCGCCGTACGTGCCGCCGACCGCCTCCGCGTCCTGCGGGCCGCCGAGGCGCTGAACGGCGCGCACGCCATGCCGGTCGTGGACCGGAACGTTGCGCAGGGCGCGAACCACGTGCCGCTGCTGCCCCGCCCGGCGCCCATTCCGGCGCCGCCGGCGGCCGGCCTCGCCTCGGGGTTGCCGAGCTCCGGCTCGGGCCTCAACCACGAGAGTGGCTCCGCCGCCGTGCTGCCCGCCGCGCCGGTCGGCACGAAGGTGCTGACCTTCCGGCCGGACGCGGTCGAGGACGTCGAATTGCGGCTGCTAGCAGCCGAGAAGCCGACAGTCTCACCCGACTGAGGCCGTTCCGGCCAGCCGCCGCGACGCGTTGCGGGCCGACGGAACGTTGCCTAGGTCTTAGCGGACCCGCATTGAGCACATCGCGGCATCTGAAACACGCAATACGAAACAACCAGGGCGCACGTCGACAGGGCGGAGCCGGATAGAGCCTGCCCGCACGCGGGTTCATGACTCCGTACCGCGCCCACTTCCTTGCAGTAC
Organism: Dactylosporangium thailandense; assembly: GCF_059739745.1. Classification (NCBI taxonomy): domain Bacteria; kingdom Bacillati; phylum Actinomycetota; class Actinomycetes; order Micromonosporales; family Micromonosporaceae; genus Dactylosporangium; species Dactylosporangium thailandense. The sequence continues at coordinate 9,837,636 of NZ_AP029195.1, read as the reverse complement.
CGAGGATCAATAACTACCGAAGGGTCTCAAATCCCCATGAAGACGTGGGTTCGTAAGTCGCTCAACGTGGGTGTGCTTTCCGCGGGCTTCCTGCTCGTCTCGGGCGGGGCCGCGCACGCCGACTGGACGACGGGTTACAACGCCGGCCTGCTGAACGGCAATCAGTTCGACACCACGCTGCAGGTGCCGGTCAACGTCTGCGGCAACTCGATCGCCGTGCTCGGCTTCGCCGACGCGAACTGCGGCGGCGGCGCCACCGCGGTCAAGACCGAGAGCGCCAGCGCCACCGAGAGCGCCACCACCGAGGACTGGACCTCCGGCTACAACGCCGGTGTGGCCAACGGCAACCAGCTCGACACCACGCTGCAGGTGCCGGTCAACGTGAGCGGCAACGCCGTCTCGGTGCTCGGCTTCTCCAGCGCCTCCTCGGCCGGCGGCGCGACCGCCGTCAAGGGCGACGTCAACGGCTCGGACAACGGCGGCCGTCGTCACCACCGTCACCACGGTGGCGGCAACGGCCAGGGCAACGGCAACGGCAACGGTGGCGACTACAACGCCGCCGCCAACGGCGACTACACCGAGAGCGCCGCGAACCGGACCGAGGACTGGACCTCGGGCTACAACGCGGGCCTGCTCAACGGCAACCAGTTCGACACCACGCTGCAGGCCCCGGTCAACATCTCCGGCAACGCGATCGCGCTGCTGGGCTTCGCGGGCGCGTCCAGCCAGGGTGGCGCCTGGGCGGTCAAGGGCGAGAGCGCCCAGACCGAGAGCGCGACCACCGAGGCGAGCCACACCACCGGCTACAACGCCGGCCTGCTCAACGGCAACCAGCTGGACACCACGCTCCAGCTGCCGATCAACCTCTGCGGCAACTCGATCGCCATCCTCGGCTTCTCGAGCGCCAGCTGCGGCGGCGGCGCGGTCGCCTACAAGGGTGACGGCGGCATGGGCGACGGCCAGGGCCAGGGCAACGGCGGCGGCCACCACGGCCACGGCCACGGCCACGGGAACGGCAACGGCAACGGGAACGGCAACGGCGGCTACGGCGACGACGGCAACGGCAACGCCAACGGCGGCTACGGCGACGACAACGGCCAGAGCAACGGTGCCTACTCCAACGCGTCCGGCGACGCCAGCGACACCGGTGCGGCCGCCAACAACGCGTCGAAGACGCACAAGGCGAGCAAGAAGAAGTCGATCGACCTGGGCGAGCACGCCAAGACCGGCAAGAAGCACCACAACGGCACCGGCGCGGGCCTGTCCGCCGCCAGCAACCCGGGCTACGGCAACGCCGCCGCGAACGGCGACAACGGGTACGACGGCAACGGGAACGGCAACGGGAACGGCAACGGCAACGGCGACGACAACGGCGGCTGGGACAACGGCGGCCGTCGTCACCACCGTCACCACGACGGCCGGGGCAACGGCATGGGCAACGGCGGGGCCACCGCGGTGAAGGGCGGCTGCGGCGACTGGACCACCGGGTTCAACGCGGGCCTGCTCAACGGCAACCAGGCCAACACCACCATCCAGCTGCCGGTCAACATCAGCGGCAACGCGGTCTCGATCCTGGGCTTCTCGCAGGCGCAGAGCTCGGGCGGGGCGCTGGCCTACTCCTGCTGACGCGATAGCGGTACCCCCTGATCCGCAGGGGGTACCCGGACCCCATGGCGCACGCCGACCCGTGTCCGGAAGGTCCGTCGTAGCAGCGAAGAAGTCCACGCTGTTGGAACTTCACCTCCGCGTCGGCTAACCTGAACGATCGTTAGACATGAACGATCGTTCAGGCAGCCGACGCGGAGGTCGCACCATGGAGGGTGATGCCCTCAATCAGACGCGCAAGCGGGTCGAGGCCGGCGGCGCGGAGAAGTACCACGCGGCCAATGCCGCCCGCGGCAAGCTTTTCGCCCGCGAACGCGTCGCCCTGCTCGTCGACGAGGGATCCTTCGTTGAGGACGGGCTCTACGCCAACGCCCTGGCCGACGGCCTCCCGGCCGACGGCGTGATCACCGGAGCGGCGACCGTCGACGGGCGGCCGATCTGCCTCATGGCCAACGACTCCACCGTCAAGGCCGGATCCTGGGGCGCCCGCACCGTCGAGAAGATCATTCGCATCATCGAGCGGGCCTACGACACCGGTGTCCCGATGGTCTACCTCGTGGACTCCGCCGGCGCGCGAATCACCGACCAGGTCGAGCTCTTCCCCGGCCGGCGCGGCGCCGGCAAGATCTTCCACACCCAGGTCCGGGCCAGCGGCAGCATCCCGCAGGCCTGCGCGCTCTTCGGCCCCTCCGCGGCGGGCGGCGCCTACATCCCGGCCTTCTGCGACGTCGTGGCCATGGTCGAGGGCAACGCCTCGATGTATCTCGGGTCCGACCGCATGGTCGAGATGGTCACCGGCGAGAAGACCACCCTCGAGGCGATGGGCGGCGCCCGGGTGCACTGCGCCGAGAGCGGCGTCGGGCACTTCCTGTGCAAGACCGAGCACGACGCGATCGAGACCATCCGGCACTACCTCTCCTACCTCCCGTCGAACTGGACCGCCGAGCCCCCGGTCGCCGAGGCCCGCGCCGAGACCGGCCTGCCCGAGATCCCGGCGAGCGAGCGCCAGGCCTTCGACATGCGCAAGGTCGTCAAGGGCCTGCTCGACGAGGGCTCCTTCTTCGAGATCCACGCGCTGTGGGCCCGCGAGCTCACCGTCGGCTTCGGCCGGCTCGACGGGCGGGTGGTCGGGGTGGTCGCCAACAACTCGATGTTCAAGGGCGGCGTGCTCTTCGTCGACTCCGCCGACAAGGCCACACGGTTCGTCCAGCTCTGCGACGCCTTCAACGTGCCACTGCTGTTCCTGGCCGACGTTCCCGGCTTCATGGTCGGTTCGGCGGTGGAGAAGCAGGGCATCATCCGCCACGGGGCCAAGATGATCACGGCCATCTCCGAGGCGACGGTACCCAAGATCTGCGTGGTCATGCGCAAGGCCTACGGTGCCGGCCTCTACGCGATGGCCGGCCCGGGCTTCGAGCCCGACGCCACCATCGCGCTGCCGACCGCCAAGATCGCCGTGATGGGCGCGGAGGCGGCGGTCAACGCGGTCTACGCGAACAAGATCGCCGCGATCGCGGACGAGGGCGAACGGGCCGCGTTCGTGGCGCGAATGCGCGCCGACTACGAGCGCGACATCGACATCATGCGGCTGGCCAGCGAGCTCGTCGTCGACACGATCGTCGAGCCGGCGGCCCTGCGCGGCGAGCTGGTGCGCCGCTTCACCGCGGCCCGGGCCAAGGACCGCACGTTCTCCCGTCGCCGTCACGGCGTGACTCCGGTTTAGAAGGGCATTCGTCATGGTCGACTTCATGCTCGGCGAGGAGCTCGAGGCGCTGCGCGAGAGCGTTCGCGAGTTCGCCCACGACGTCGTCGCGCCGGTGATCGGCGACTACTACGAGCGGCACGCCTTCCCCTACGACCTGGTCCGCCAGATGGGCAAGATGGGGCTGTTCGGGCTGCCGTTCCCGGAGGAGTACGGCGGCATGGGCGGCGACTACTTCGCCCTGTGCATCGCCCTGGAGGAGCTGGCCCGCGTCGACTCCTCGATCGCGGTGACCCTCGAGGCCGGGATCTCGCTCGGCGCCATGCCCATTTATCGGTACGGCACGCCGGCCCAGAAGGAGCGCTGGCTGCCCAAGCTCACCTCGGGCGAGGCCCTGGCCGCGTTCGGCCTGACCGAGCCCGGGGCCGGCAGCGACGCCTCCGGCACCCAGACCCGCGCGGTGCTCGACCAGGAGACCGGCGAGTGGGTGATCAACGGCTCCAAGGCCTTCATCACCAACTCCGGCACCGACATCACCGCGCTGGTCACGGTCACCGCGGTCACCGGCGTCAACCCCGACGGCAGCAAGGAGCTCACGGCCATCATCGTGCCGAGCGGGACGCCCGGGTTCACCGTCCAGCCCGCCTACTCCAAGGTCGGCTGGTGCGCCTCGGACACCCACGAGTTGAGCTTCGACGACGTGCGCGTGCCGGCCGAGAACCTGCTCGGCGAGCGGGGCCGCGGCTACGCCCAGTTCCTGCGCATCCTGGACGAGGGCCGGGTCGCGTTCGCCGCGCTCGGGGTCGGCCTCGCGCAGGGCTGCGTGGACGAGTCCGTCGCCTACGCGCGGCAGCGGCGCGCGTTCGGCAAGGCGATCGGGGAGTACCAGGCGATCCAGTTCAAGATCGCGGATATGGAGAGCCGGGCGCACACCGCGCGGCTGGCCTACTACGACGCGGCGAGCCGCCTGGTCACCGGGCGCGACTTCAAGCGCCAGGCGGCCATCGCCAAGCTCGCGTCCAGCGACGCCGCCATGGTCAACGCGCGCGAGGCGACGCAGGTGCACGGCGGATACGGCTTCATGAACGAGACGCCGGTCGGACGCATGTACCGCGACGCCAAGATCCTGGAGATCGGCGAGGGCACGTCCGAGGTCCAGCGCATGATCATCTCGCGCTCGATGGGTCTCTAGATCGGCCAGGTGTGCACGGGAACGTTCTCGTGCAGGCCCTCGGCGTACCGCTGCAGCATCGTCCGCAGCGCGTCGGACCGCGAGAGACCGCGCTCCTCGAGGTCGGCCACGACGCGCGTCTGCCAGGCGGCGCCGTTGACCCCGGTGCGGCACCGGCCCTCGATCACCCCGAGGAGCCGGTCGCGGGTCGCGGGCGCCACGCCGAAGCGGTCCAGCCCGGCCTCGGCGAGCGGCAGCAGCTCGCGCAGCACGAGGTCGCCGACCGGCACCTCGCCGAGGTCGGGCCACCAGACGTGCGCGTCCAGCCCCTCGCGGGCGGCGACGTGGAAGTTCTCCTCGGCCGCCGAGAACGACATCTGCGTCCAGATCGGCCGGTCCTGCTCGCACAGCTCCCGCACCAGCCCGAAGTAGAACGCGGCGTTGGCGAGCTGGTCGACGACGGTCGGGCCGGCCGGCAGGCACCGGTTCTCGACGCGCAGGTGCGGGCGGCCGTTCATGATGTCGTACACCGGCCGGTTCCAGCGGTAGATCGTGCCGTTGTGCAGCCGCAGCTCGCCGAGGCGGGGCACGCCGCCGGCCTCGATCACCGCGACCGGGTCCTCGTCCTCGGTGATGGGCAGCAGCGGCGGGAAGTACCGCACGTTCTCCTCGAACAGGTCGAAGATCGAGGTGATCCAGCGCTCCCCGAACCAGACCCGCGGCCGCACGCCCTGCGCCTTGAGCTCCTCCGGCCGCGTGTCGGTGGCCTGCTCGAACAGCGCGATGCGGGTCTCGGCCCACAGGCGCCGGCCGAAGAGGAACGGCGAGTTGGCCCCGACGGCGACCTGGATGCCCGCGATCGCCTGCGACGCGTTCCACGCCTGCGCGAACGCCTCCGGCGCGACCTGGAGGTGGAACTGCACGCTCGTGCACGCCGACTCGCCGGCGATGGAGTCCGACTGCGCCTCGAGCCGCTCGTGCCCGCGGATGTCGAGCGCGATGTCCTCGCCCCGCGCGTTGATGATCTGATCGTTGAGCAGCATGTACCGCGGGTCGTTCGACATGTTCGCGAGCACCAGGTGCTCGGGCCGCAGGGTCGGCAGGATGCCGATCAGCACCAGGCGGGCGTCGGATTTGCGGGCCCGCTCGTCGGCGTGCAGGAGGCTGGCGAGGACCTCGCGCTCGTACACCTCCAGGCCGTCGCCCTCGATGACCCGCGGCGCGACGTTGATCTCGAGGTTGAACTGGCCCAGCTCGGTCTGGAACGACGGGTCGGCCAGGTCGGCCAGCACCTCGGCGTTGCGCATGGCGGGCTGCGCGTCCGGGTCGATCAGGTTGACCTCGATCTCCAGGCCCGTCATGGGCCGGTCGGAGTCGAAGCTGAAGTCGTTGAGCATGAGCGCGAAGACGTCGAGGCAGCTACGTACCTTGCGCCGGTATCGAGCGCGGTCCTCACGCGAGAAAGCACCCCGTGTGACGTCCTGGCCCATGCCTCGCCCCCTGGCCCCCTCTTGGACCCCTCACGTTAGGAGGAGTTCCAGAGGTACCGCTAGGGACAAAAGGGACGTGATGGCAGCAGGGGGTGAGCGGAACCTTGCAGAGGGTGGGAGATTTCGCCCACCCTCTGCACGATGGTCAAACTCCGGCCTTGCCGTTATATCCGGCAAAGCCTGGCCAATCGCCGGTTCGGCGTCAGCCCTGACGGACGGCCTCGGCGCCGATCTCGATCTTGACCTTCTTGCCGACGAGCACGCCGCCGGTCTCGAGGGCCTGGTTCCAGGTGATGCCGAACTCCTCGCGGTCGATCTCGGTCGTCGCGGAGAAGCCGATGACCTCCTGGCCCCACGGGCTCTTCGCGTGGCCCTCGAACTCCACGTCGAGCTCGACCTCGCGCGTGACGTCGCGGATGGTCAGGTCGCCGACGAGCTTGAACTCGTTGCCGGACAGGCCCACGACGCGCGTGCTCTTGAAGGTGAGGGTCGGCCACTGCTCCACGTGCAGGAAGTCGGGGCTGCGCAGGTGGCCGTCCCGGTCCGCCACGCCGGTGTCGATGCTGGCCGCGTCGATGCTGACCTCGACGGTCGACTCCAGCGGGTCCTCGGCGACGACGATGCTGCCGCTGGCGCTGGTGAAGCCGCCGCGCACCTTGCTGACCATCATGTGCCGGGCGACGAAGCTGACCCGCGTGTGGGCCGGGTCGATCTCGAACTTGCCGGCGGTCGGGATGGTGAGGCCGTTGTAATCGCGGGTGTTGGTGGGTGCCGTCATGGTGACTCCCTCGGTTGTGCTGTTGCGAAGAAGATTGTCGCCGCAAATATACACTCAGCAGACTCTCGTCCGTCAAGTTCTCTGTTAGACTCGCACCGTGACCGACGAAATGCTGGAAGATCCGCGAATCACCGCCATGGGGCTGTTCGTGGAGGCCTTCACCGGCGTGAACGCGCGGCTCAACGTCCAGCTCGCCGAGCACGGCCTCGGCAACGTCGACTTCGAGGTGCTGGTGCGCCTGGCCCGCTCCCCGGGCGGCGAGCTGCGCATGACCGACCTCGCCGCGCAGACCGGCCTGTCCACGAGCGGCGTGACCCGCGTGGTCGACCGCCTCGAGCGCGACGGCCTGGCCGCGCGCCGGGCCTGCCCGACCGACCGCCGCGGCTCCTTCACCGTCATCAGCGAGCGCGGGCTGGCCAAGATGCGCGAGGTGCTGCCCGGCCACGTCGCCCTGATCGAGCAGTGGTTCACCGGGCGCCTGGGCCCGGCCGAGCTGGAGACCCTGCTCGGCGGCCTGCGGACCATCCGCGACGCGGTCCGCCCGGACGCCACCTCCGGCGTTCCGTCGATGCGCACTGCCGCCTGAGGCACCCCTCAACCAATACGCCCGTCGATGCCGCTCGACAAATCGGGCACCGGCAGAACCACCGGCAGGTCCGGAACGAAGGTCCGACTTGCCACTTTCGTCCGCTTGTGCCTCGTCTAGCGTTTTTCCGGCACGGACGAAGTTAGGTGGGCCGGCGTGTCAACGCACCCAGGGGGTCTTCGTCCGTGCCCACAAGCCGGTCGAGCAGCCGGTGCTCGCGCGGCAGGAGCCGGATCCGGGCCCGCTCCCGCACCCCCGCGAGATCTGACAGCGCCCGCTCCCGCCCCGCCGGCTCGGCGCTCACCGCCAGGCCGACGAGCGCCTCGAGCACGTCGCGGACGTCGTCGCGGCCGGCCAGGAGGTTCGCGGCCGACTCGAACGCGGCCGCGGCCGCGGCCCGGGCCCCGCGCGCCAGCGCCAGATAGCCGTTGACGAGCGCCGCCATGCCCGCGCTGCCGGGCACCGCGGCGAGCTCGGACAGCACCGCGGACGCCTCGCCCGCCTGCCCGCTCTCGGCGAACGCCTGGCCGAGGGTGCCCAGCACCCGGATCCGGTGCGTGGGGTCCCCGACCTCGGCGATCGCGGTCGCGGCCCGCCGGGCCAGCGCGATCGCCTCATCGAAGCGGCCGTCGAGCCGGGCGATCTCGGCGAGGTTGGCCTCGGTGAGCGCCCGCAGCCGGATGTCGCCCGCCTCCAGCGCGCGCCGCCCCGCGCCCTCGAGCCGCCGCCCGGCCGCGGCCAGGTCGCCGGCGAGCACGTCGTGCCAGGCGAGGTTGTTCTGCACGACCGCGATCTCGCGCGCCCGCCCGGAGCGGATGGCCAGGCTGAGGGCGGCCTCGTTGTGCCCGCGGGCCTCGTCACTGCCGCCGAGCGCCTGCCAGATCCCGGCGAGGACGGCCCGCGCGGTGAGCTCGCCGGTGACGTCGCCCCGCGCGGCGAGCACGGCCAGGGCCGCCTCGGTCGCGCACAGCTCGCCGACCCCGCGCCCGTGCGCCGTCGCGAGCATCGCCGCGCCGACCTGCGCCCAGGCCCGGGTCACGGGATCGCAGCCCGCCGCGCGCCGGTCGTCGAGGAGCCGCCGCAGCAGGTGGAAGCCCTCGACATCGCGCCCCCGCAGCCGGCACCAGCGCGGGATGGCCCCGGCGAGCCGCAGCGCGAGCTCGGGCTCACGGACGGAGGCGTACCGCAGCGCCGTGCGAATGTCGGTGTTGAGGTAGTCCAGCCGCAGCACCGCCGCGGCGCTGCCCGGGCCGGTCAGCTCGGCCGAGATCCGCACCGCCGCGCGCGTGACGACCTCGGCGTGCCGCAGCCGGGCGGGGCGCAGCTCCCCGGCGTCGGCGCAGCGCTCGGCGGCGAAGTCGAAGACCACGTCGAGGAGCCGGAAGCGCAGGTCGCCCGGGCCGCGCACGCTCACCAGCCCCAGCCCGACCAGCCGGTCGAGCACCGCCTCGACGTCGTCGACCACCCCGTCGAGCAGCGCCTCGGCCAGCTCCACCGACCACTTCCCGCGAAACGCCGACAGCCGGCGTAGGGCCGCCTGCTCGTGCTCGGCCAGCAGCGCGTAGCTGTCGGCGACGGCGTCGCGCAGCCGGCGGCCGGCCGGGTCGGTGGCGGCGAGGTCGAGGACGCGGTTGCCGTACCGCGCCAGCAGCTCCCCGAGCTCCAGCACCCGCCCGCGCGCGGCCGCGAGCTCGATGGCGAGCGGCAGCCCGTCGAATCGGCGCACCAGCTCCGCGATCGTGGCCAGCTCGTCGTCCCGGACCGGCTCGCGCCGTACCGCCCGCAGCCGCTCCACGAACAGCGCCACGGCCGGCACCCGGCGCAGCTCCGCCGGGCCGAGCCGCCGTCCGACCGGCACCTCGAGCGGGTGCACCTGCCAGTCCACGACGCCCGGCAGGTCCCCGGCGAGCGGGCGGCGGCTGGTGACCAGCACGCGCAGGGCCGGCACCCGGGCCCGCAGCCACGCGATGGCCTCGGCCGCGGCCCGGGGCGAGTGGTCCACCCCGTCGAGCACCAGCAGCGCGGCCGGCGCCCGTTCACCGTGCTGATGGTCGCCGAAGCGCTCGATGAGCTCCTCGGCCCGGGCCACGCCGAAGACGGCCGCGACGGCGGAGAAGATGTCGGTGGGCTGGGAGATGTTCGTGACGGTCACCGAGACCGCGGTCCAGCCGCCGGCCACCGTGCGGTGCGCGACCGCGTGCGCGAGCCCGGTCTTGCCGACCCCGGCCATCCCGATCAGCGCGATGACCTCGGCCGAGCTCGGCCCGAGCAGGCCCAGCAGCTCGGCGATGTCCGCGTCGCGCCCGACCAGGGGCGGCATCGTGGGCAGCGGCAGCGCGGTGCGGGCCGCGTGGCTCGGCACCGGCAGCGGCGCGACGACCGGATTCTCCACGTGCCGGGAGCGGCGGGCCACGCTGTCGTGCCGCGGGCCGAGGTTGCGGTTCGTGGCCGAGTTCAGGAACGCCTCGCGGGCCGAGCCGGTGAGGTCGAGCGCGTCGGCCAGCAGGGCGAGGGTGTTGCGCTGCGGCCGGGCGACGCGCCCGCGTTCGAGCTCGCGAAGGGTGCGCACGCCCAGCCCGGACCGGGCGGCCAGCTCATCCTGGGTGAGTCCCCGCTCCAGGCGGCTGGCTCGCAGCGTCGCGGCGAAGCCTGCCCCGGCATTGCGCGGATCATGATCCGCAACGGGAGACATGTTGTCGAAGGCTACTGAGCCGGAGCCCGCGGCAGTAGCCAGCCGTCGGAACTACGACCATTGTCAATATTCGGTCAGGACTTGCGCGGCCACCAGTTCCAGCGGTCGAGCATCCCCATGAGCGCCGGCAGCAGCAGGCCGCGCACGACGGTCACGTCGAGCAGGATCGCCACCGCCATGCCGACGCCGATCTCCTTCACGGCGACCAGCCCGCCGGCGGCGAAGCCCAGGAACACGATCCCGATGCAGATCGCCGCCGCGGTGACGACCGGGCCCGAGCGGGTGATCCCGCGCAGCACCGCCCGGTCGGTGTCGGGGCGGTGGTCGTACTCCTCCTTGATCCGCGCGAGCAGAAAGACCTCGTAGTCCATGGACAGCCCGAAGATGAACACGAACAGCAGGACCGGCGTGGTCAGGTCCAGCCCGCCCCACGAGTCGAAGAAGAGCGGCACCTGGCCCCAGCCCCACTGGAACACGACGATCAGCACGCCGAGCGTCGCGGCCAGGGTCAGCAGATTCATCAGTACGGCCTTGAGCGGGATGACCACCGAGCCGGTCAGCCAGAACAGCAGCACCACGGTGACGAGCAGGACGACGAGCGCGGCCGCGGGCAGGCGTCCGGCGAGGGAGTCGCGGTAGTCCACGACCTCGGCCGCCGGGCCGGTCACCCACTTCGCGTAGGGCGTGGGCAGGGCGCGGACGTTGCGCACCAGGTCGTAGCTCTGCCGGTCGCCGACGCCGCCCTTGGGGGTCAGGTCGAGGATCGTCCAGCCGGCCGGGACGTCGGCGCGCACGTCCTGGCGCAGGACCTCGGCCGACAGCTGCCCGGCGATCCGGTTCATCAGATCCCGCACGTCCGCGCGCTCCGGGCCGGCCTGCAGCAGCACCGAGACCGTCGGCGGAGTGCCGTTGAGGAACTTCGACTCCATCACGTCGTACGCCCGGCGCGCCTCGTTCGAGCTCGGCAGCGCCCGTGCGTCGGAGTTGGCGAGGTTGGCTCCGAGCAGGGGCGCGGCGAGCACCAGCAGCCCGATGGTCGCGAGCAGGGCCACCCGGGACGGATCCCGCTGCGCTCGCGCGGCCAGCCGGGCCAGCAGGCCGCCCCAGCGGACCGTGGTGGCGGGTCTGATCCGGTCGCCGGTGAGCGAGATCAGCGCGGGGACCAGCGTCAGCGCCGACAGCGTCGCCAGCGCCACGACCGCCGCCCCGCCCAGGGCGACCGAGGCCAGCAGCGGCTCGGCGAACGCGGTCAGCCCGGCCAGGGTCAGCGTCACCGCGAGGCCCGAGATCGCGACCGCGCGGCCGGACCGGCGCACGGCGACCCGCAGCGCCTCGTCCGGCTCGTGGTGGAGCCGTTCCTCGCGGTACCGGGCCACGATGAGCAGGGAATAGTCGACCGCCAGCCCGATTCCGAGCAGCGTCACGACGTTGAGGGAATACTCGCTGACCTTCGTCGCGTGGCTCAGCCCGAGCAGGACGAGCAGCGACCCGGTGACGCTCGCGACCGTGACGGCCAGCGGCAGCGCGGCGGCGAGGAAGCCGCCGAAGAAGAGGTACAGCGCGACGAGCAGGGCCGCGAAGGCGACGCTCTCGCCGATCGCGAGGTCGTGCACGGACTGGTCGGCGAACGCGCGCTCGGCCAGCTTGTCCCCGCCGACCTGCACGCTGGGCGCCTGGATGCGCTCGAGGCGGGCGCGCACCCGGTCCTCGAGGGCCTCGCGCGGCGCGTCGGCCAGGCCCGGCTGGAGCTCCACCTGCACGCTCACGCTGCGGTTGTCCGCGCCGATGCGGCCGCCGACGCCGGTGTAGAGGTCGTTGACCTCCTTGACCCCGGGCATCGCGCGGATCTCCCGCGCCGCCGAGCCGATGCTCGCGACCAGGCCGGGGTCGTACGGGTCCGCCCCCTCCACCACCGCGAACACCTGCGAGCCGGTGGGCGTGAGCTCGTCGATGTGCCGCTGCCCGACGGCCGACTCGCTGTCCGGCCGGTTGGTGCCGGTGCTGCTCAGGCGGTCGAACAACCCGCCGCCGAACACGGCCCCGGCGATCGTGACCGCCAGCCAGAACCCGACGACGACCCAGCGCAACCTGACGACCCACGCGGCGAACACCGCAGTATGCAAGCACGCCGCACGGGCGGCCCGGATCGGCTACTCGGACGGCTTGCCGCGACCCCGGCCTCGTCCTCGGGCGGGCTTCTTCTTCTCGTCCTCCGTGCTCGGCTCCTCGGGCCAGAGCGGCGCGACGGATGCGCGCCCGGTGGACGTCGTCGACGAGCTGGTCGAGGCGGCGATCGCGGGCTGGTCGTCGACGGTCTCCTCGGCGTAGGCGCGCTTCGAGGCGTCGGAGGCATACGTGCGGCCCGCGGGTTCGGCGCTGCCGCTGCCGTAGGCCCGCGAGGGGGCGTAGGCGTCCGACTCCAGGTCGGTGGCCGAGTCGAGCGCGGGGGCGGCCCCGACCGTGACGGGCTCCTTGGAAGCCGCCTCGTCCTCGGGGTCGCGGCGGCGGTTCTCGGCCGCGTCCACCTCGGCCAGCGCGGCGTGCCAGTCGTTGTACTCGGCCGCCGAGCGGGCGTCGCGGTCCTCGGAGGCGGCGCGGCGGGCGGCCCGGGACTGCGCCCGCGAGCCGCGCGGGCCGATGGAGGAGACGATGACCGAGCCGGCCAGGCCGGCCAGCACCACGTACGGCGTGATGAAGAACGCCGACAGGTGCGGGTCGTGCTCGCCCAGGACGGGCTTGGAGAGCGAGTACGCCAGGGCCACCAGCAGCGGGCCGGAGCCGCCGGCGAAGGCCACGCCCACGCGGTTGTCGCCGCGGCGGCTCGCGGGCCAGGCGGCCAGGGCGCCGATGACCAGCGCGATCACGATCATGAGCAGGGCGCTCGGCAGGTTGACCATGCCGTTGATCCAGGTGGCGTCGGTGAACTGCCAGGTGCCCAGCTGCGCGGCGGTGGCGGTGTTCCCGTCGGCGCGCACGACGTCGGCGACGGCGACCACGGCGAGCGTCCACAGCCAGGCCGACGAGGCGATGATGTTCGCGGCCACGGCTCGGACGGACAGCGCGCCGATGGCCATGAGCAGGCCGACGATCAGGCCGGCGACGGCGTAGCCGCCGGCGGTGAAGTAGGGCGCGGCGTTGTCCGGCCGCGGCACCCGCGACGGGATGGCCACGAGCGGCACGATGATCAGCGAGCCGACGGCCGCGGCGAGCGCGATGACCACGCGCCAGGCGACCGTGTGGGCCCTGCCGCCGACGCTCTTGGATTCGGCCGGGACCATGGCTCCGGCGCCGGCGAGCCGGTCGGCACAGATGGCGCCGATGACCGTCGAGGACGCGGCGAGCCAGGTCACCCAGGCGATGCTGCTGACCCAGACGGTGGCGCTGTCGCCGGTCGGCTGCCAGGAGATGATGCCGAGTCCGTAGCCGAGCCCGAGCTGCGCGGCACCGGCGCCGGCCGCGACGCCGATCGCCGTAGATATTGAGGTAGCCCAGCTTCTCGCCGCCATGCCGCGCAGCATAAGCCCAGCCGTCCACCTCGGCGAGTCCAAGCGGGGGTTCGTCAAGACCCTCCGGGCGAGCCGCGTGGGTGGCCATATCGCGGCGATCCGACGGACCGGGAGGACATGGTGGTGAACTGGAGGCATGGCGAACGAGCGCGACGACGAGTCATCGACGCAGCCGTTCTGGCCCTTCGAGGGCGACCAGGACGACGCTGACCCCGACGCGACGCGGATCCAGCGCCCCGATCCGGATGCCACCCAGGTCAGGCCCTCGGACGCCACGCAGGTCGGGCTCCCGGACGCCGAGCCGATGCGCCGGGTGCGTCCGACGGCCCGGATCGTGGAGGAGACCTATGCCGACACGGAGCGCGAGCGCTGGTCGGCCCGCGCCGGCGTGCCCGCGCCCGGCGACCCCGCCCTCCGCCCGTCCGCGCAGCCGGAGTGGACGGAGGAGGAAGAGGACCCGTACCAGGGGCGCTCCTGGCTCATGCCGGTCGTCGTCGGCATCGTCGCGCTGGTGCTGGTCGCCGCGCTCAGCGTCGGCCTGTACCTCATCTACCGCGCGACCGCCGAGGGCCGCAACGCGCCCGGGGTGGTCGAGTCGAGCTCCGCGTCCGCCGCGGCCTCGCCCGCGCCGCCGCCGTCCAGTGCCCCGCCTCCGACCTCGGCCCCGCCGTCCACGGAGGCCCCCACCAGCGCGCCGCCCGGTCCAGTGACGATTCCGCCGCTGCGGGGCAACTCGCTGGCCGAGGCGACGGTCAAGCTGCAGGCGCTCGGGCTCAACGTGCGGGTGGAGCGCACGGTGGACGACTCGCTGCCGCCGGGCGAGGTGCTGTCCTCGCGGCCCGGGGAGGGTGCGACGGTGCTGCCGGGCGAGACGATCACCCTCTCGGTCGCCATGGCCCCGCCACCGTCGGAGAACCCGCAGCCCAGCGTCTCCGCCAGCCGCTGAGGGCGTGGTCTCCGCCAGCCGCTGGGGGCGTGGTCTCCGCCAGCCGCTGGGGGCGTGGCGGAGACGGGCCGCGACAAACGGAAGACCCGGTCAGCCGACGGTGACCGGAATGCCGGTCCGTGCCGGGGCCGCGGAGCGCTGGTTGCGGGCGACGAAACCCGGCTGCAGGCCCTGGAGCAGGACGAAGATCGAGCGGCGCTCCACGGCGTCGCCCGAGGTGTTGAGCTGATACCCGTCCAGCCAGGCCCAGCCGTCGTAGGTCTGCCAGTCGTGCACGCGGATCACTCGGAACAGCATGGGCTGCGTGAACTGCACACTCGCGGTCTTCGTCACGCGCAGCACGTCACCTGTCCTCGGTAACACGTGGGACTCCCGTCTTCCGTCGGCCTGCGGGGGAAAAGGGCTGGTCACGGGGTCCTTCGCGGGGGCCTTGTCCGTAACCGCCGATCGGCTGAATCGTTGGTCGCTGCGTCCGCCTGAGGGGGATTGGTCGGTCAAGTGAACAATCCGTGACCCCAGCCACACGGACAGGTTGCCCCACAACGGTGATCAATGCAACTTGCAAGTCGAACTTTCCACCGCAGGTATGAGTCACAGTATGTTGTGCTCAGCCGCCTTGTGCGGCTCTACGATGTTGCGCTGATCTATACGTAGATCCCGCGGCGTGGAGGTGCGACAAAACGTGGCAAGTCGACGAGGCAGCCCAACCCTCCGGCGCAGGCAGCTGGGCATGGAACTGCGACGGCTGCGCGAGGCCGCACACGTCACCATCGACCAGGTCGCCGAGCGGCTGGAGTGCTCCGGCTCGAAGATCTCGCGGATCGAGACCGGGCAGACCGGCGTCACGCCCCGCGACGTGCGCGACATGCTCGATATCTACGGGGTTGACCCGGAATACGCCGACCAACTGCTGAAGATCGCGCGCGAGGCGCGGCAGAAGGGCTGGTGGCAGCTGTACGGTGACGTGCTCACGAGCGCCTACGTGGGGCTCGAGGCCGCCGCCGACCACATCCGCTCCTACGAGGCGCTCGTCGTCCCCGGGCTGTTGCAGACCGAGGAATACGCGCAGGCCATGATCCACGCCGCCCGCCCCGACATCAGCGCCACGGATGTCGAGAAACGCGTGCGTGTCCGAATAAGCCGACAGTCGTTACTCACTCAGGATGACCCGATCGATCTCTGGGTGGTGCTGGACGAGGCCGTTCTGCGCCGCCCGGTGGGTGGAAGGGCGGTCATGCGTCGCCAGCTCGAGCATCTGGCTCTGGCGGCCGGCTGGCCGAACGTGACTTTGCAGGTCCTGCCCTTCTCCGCCGGTGCGCACGCCGGGATGGACGGGGCATTCACGATGTTGCTGTACGACGAGTCTGCCGGGCAGAACTTCGCGTTCGCCTCGAACGCGGCCGGCGGCCTCTTTCTCGAGAAGGACGACGAGCTTCAGCGCTACGGATTCATCTTTGACTACTTGCGCGCCAATGCACTCCGTCCGGACGAGTCAGTGTCGATGTTCGTGAAGCTGGCAAAGGAGTTGTAGTGGAGATCGAAGCCAAGGGCTTCAGCGTGAACCTCGACGGTGCCGCGTGGCGCAAAAGCACTCGCAGCGGCCCGTATTCGGACAACTGCGTCGAGGTCGCGTTCGTCGGCGGGGCCGTGGCGCTCCGCGACTCGAAGGACAAGACCGGCCCGGTTCTGCTGTTCACGCCGGAGGAGTGGGTCGCCTTCGTCGGCGGCACCAAGGACGGGGAGTTCGACCTGGCGTGACATCACGCGCCCCGCGCCAATCCGGCCGGCCCGTTTTCGTGGCGACTCGCCCGCGATACGGGCCGGTCGCTTTTTGGTGGCCCGGGAGCGCGACGCGCCGGTGCGGGCGGGGGTATTTCGCCCAGTGTTTGCCCCGGAGCGTGGCCGTTGCACCAGCAACGTCGTTGTAGGAGTGAGTGCCGCGAATCGCCCGATTCCGACACTTCCCCCCGAGTGAGATAAGGCTTCCTACCGTGAACATTGGCCCCGAAAACTTCGGCAACGGATCGTCGAAGACCGACGACCGTTTCTCCGGGCAACTGGGTAGCTACCGTCCGGGCGGTCGCCGGGACGGCATCGGCGACGGGCCGCTCGACGACCTGTCCCCGCGCAACGGCTCGCCGCTGGACCGGGCGACGATGCCGCTGGACATGACGCCGCCCAAGCTTCCCGAGTCGTCGCTCGTCGCGGACCTCGGCCCGCTCACCGGGGGCTCGCTGAGCAGCAGCTCGCTGGGTAGCAGCTCGCTGAGTTCCGCCTCCCCGCTGACCGAGCCGATGTTCGGCCGCGACTCCTGGCTCGACACGCCGACCGGGTCGATGGCCGACCACCCGCTGCTGCGCGGCCTGCTTATGGAGCTTCCGCCGAAGGGCACCATGCCGCAGCAGGAGTGGCTGGACCGCTGGTTCGAGGCGGCCCGCAGCATCCTGGAGCTCATCTACTCCCAGGAGTCTCGCCAGCTGAAGTAGGGCGAGCGTGCGCCCCTGCCTGTCTATCGACAGGTCGATCCGCACCCTGTACAAAGCAGGGAGGACTCGACCTGGGGAGGTCGGACGGGCTCCGGGTGCGCCCTCAGCGTGGCCGGGGCCCGTCATGAGCACCGGTGCTCGAACATCCTCCTGGCTCGATCCCTGGGCGCGGCCGGCGCCCACGTGCAGGCGAAGACGCCTCAAGACCGCGGGGACGCGGCCGATTCATCAGCATGGTGGGCAAGATCAGTGGTATCGGCTGAATGTCCGATTGGTCGCGCCACCTTCGGCCGAGTGCCGTGTCGCAAAGTTGATGGTCGATCTTGAAATGTCCGCTTAGCTTGGGTCGAAGTTTGCCGGTGTAACGGGCAGCGGAGCAAGGAGGAACTGACGTGACCGATTCGGATCTGATCTTCGCCTGTGTCAGCGGGTTCGGCCTGCTGGCGCTGAGTGTCGGCGCTTTCGGCGTGCTGGACGCCTACCACAAGCGCGGCCTCGGCGATCGGCGAATCGACTGGCTGATCGGTCTCTACGCCCTTGGCGTCGTCGCGAACATCGTCGCGTACGTGATGCTGGACCGCTGGTACATCGCGGCCCCGCTCGCCCTGATGCTGTGGCCGGCCGAGCGCGCCTTCGACAAGCGGGGGACCTTCAAGCGCCGCACCGCGAAGGTCGACGCCATCACCGGCCGCTGACCTTCCCACCATGCGGGATTTGTCCGCTTGATGTGACAAATCCCAAAAATGCGGAATGGGCGCCATTGCGGCGCCCATCAGCATCCTCAGACCGCGAACGTCTTGAGCGGCTCGGTCGCGGGGGCCGGCGGCGCCGCGCGCCAGAGGCGGGTCTTCTGGGCGCCGAGGCGAGCCAGGTAGTTCGGGTTGAGCAGGATGTACCGCCGCCAGAGCCGCTTCGGCTCGAGCCCGAGCCGCCACAGCCACTCCAGCGCGTAGCGCTGCATCCAGGCGGGCGGGTTCTTCAGGCCCCCGGCGTGGTAGTCGAACGCCGCGCCGACGGCGAGCATCGGCGCGTCGACCAGGTGCTTCATCGCGTAGACGAACACCTCCTGGCGCGGGCAGCCGAGGCCTACCATGACGACCCGCGCGCCCGAGGCCTTGATCCGGGCCGCGATCTGCTCCGGCTCGCCCTCGGCGGCCGGGCGGAACTTCGAGGGCTCCATCCCGGCGATCTTCAGGGCCGGGAAGCGCTCGTGCAGCTTGCCGGCGAGCCGGTCCAGCGTCTCCTGGGTCGAGCCGTAGAAGTACACCGGCAGGCCCTCCTCGGCGCTCGCGGCGAGCACCTTGAGGGTCAGGTCCGGCCCGTACACCCGGTCGGCGAGCTGGGCGTGGTGGAGCAGGTTGAGGGCCCACCGCACGGGCTGGCCGTCGGGCGTCACGAGGTCGAAGGAGTTCAGCCGCGCCCCGTGCGCCTTGTCCTGCACGCCGGTCATGACCCCGTGCACGGCGAGGGCGGTGACGGCCAGCGAGCGCCCGTCACGGGCCGCGCTCATCACCTTGTCCACGGCGCTGTCGTAGTCGACGGCGCTGACCTCGACCCCGAGAACGTTGCGCTTGCCCTGATCGATCACGGCGTCAGGCTTCCGGCGTCCACTTGCCGACGTTGGCCTCGTAGATCTCCTGGCAGATCATGGGCACGTCGTAGACCTGCTTCCAGTCCGGGTAGTCCATCTGGAAGCGCTCGTTCGACCCGATCCACCACTGGTGGTCGCCGACGCGGTTGGCCTCGTGGTATTCGGTGATCATCTCGTTGCCGGTGATCCGCTCGGCCAGCGCGAAGACCTCCAGGTGCGAGGTGTTCGAGTGCCGGCCGCCGCCGAGGTTGTAGACCGCGGCCGAGCGCGGGTTGCGGAAGAAGGCCTCGAAGGCGGCGACGACGTCGTGCGAGTGGATCGCGTCGCGGACCATCTTGCCCTTGTAGCCGAAGATCTTGTACGTCCGGCGCTCCATGTTGCAGCGCATGACGTAGCCGAGGAAGCCGTGCAGCTCGGTCGCGGAGTGCGCCGGGCCGGTCAGGGTGCCACCGCGGAAGCAGGCGGTCTTCATGTCGAAGTAGCGGCCGTACTCCTGCACCATCACGTCCGCGGCGACTTTGGAGGCGCCGAAGACGGAGTGCAGGCAGGCGTCGATCGACATGTCCTCCTTGATGCCGCCCTCGTACTCGTGCCCGGGCTCGATCTCCCACCGGGTCTCGAGCTCGCGCAGCGGCAGCGAGTTGGGGCGGTCGCCGTAGACCTTGTTGGTCGAGCAGTGGATGAACGGCGCCTCGATGCAGTGCTCGCGCACGTTCTGCAGCAGGTTGAGGGTGCCCCCGGCGTTGACGTCGAAGTCCGTGAAGGGGTCGCGGACCGCCCAGTCGTGCGACGGCTGGGCCGCCGTGTGGATGACGACCGCGATGTCCTTCGCGTACCTCTTGAAGATCGCCGCGAGCGCGTCGCGATCCCGGATGTCCACGTCGTGGTGGGTGTACGCCTCGCCGAGGTCACTCGTAAGGCGGACCACGTTCCAGGCGGTGGAGGCCTCGGCGCCGAAGAAGCGCTTGCGCATGTCGTTGTCGATGCCGACAACGTCCAGCCCCAGGGAGGCGAAGTGGCGCACGGCTTCAGATCCGATGAGTCCGGCCGATCCGGTGACTAGTGCAACGCTCACGAGACGGCAGCATACCCGTGGCAAGGCCGAGCCCCCCGCAGCCGCAGACAACGCAAGTCACGAACCCGACGAAGCAAAGCGAGTCGAGCAAAACGAGGGCCGAAGGCCGAGAGCGGAGACCGCAACCACCAGTCGGACCGCAACGAGCAGACGGACCGCAACCAGTGACCGGGGGGGTTGGGTGGGCGGGAGCCCCCCAATGGGGAGCGACCGAAGGGAGCGCGAAGGATCCACCGCTGACAAGCGAAAGGCAGCTCCGCTGCATGAGCAGGAGCTGCCTCAGCGGTGGGGAAGGGGGGAGTTGAACCCCCACGCCCTTTCGGGCACACGGACCTGAACCGTGCGCGTCTGCCATTCCGCCACTTCCCCTTGGACCATCTGAAGCAAGCTTCGGTTGGTCCGGCGCGTCAGAGCATAACCCAAGTCCCACTCGGCAGAATCACCGGGTAGGCACTAGGCTTCCCTGGGCGCCACGGAAGAGTAGCACGGGCCAGCCGGTCAGCTTGCATACGGGCGTGCGACGTCCGGATACCATCATGACCTCGGAACCCGAGGAGGAACCGGTGAGTGTGCTGCAGCGCTTCGAGAAGCGCCTAGAGGGCCTGGTCGAGGGGGCCTTCGCCAAGGTCTTCAAGGGGGTCGTCCACCCCGTGGAGATCCTCAACGCCATGCAACGGGAGGCGGAAGCCCACAAGGCGATTCTGGCCGGCGGGCGCACGCTCGTGCCGAATCGCTACGTGATCGACCTGTCCCCCTACGACCACAGCCGGCTGGCGCCGTACGCCGCCGCGCTCGCGCAGGAGCTCGCCCAGTCGCAGGCCGAGTTCATCGGCGAGCAGGGCTGGACGGTCTACGGCGACGTCATCGTCGAGATCGAGCGCGGCGATGGGCTCGACACCGGCATGTTCCGCGTGACCGCCGAGGTCTACACCGGTGCCGACGTCGCGCCCCCGCCGACCCCGGACCCGTATGGTGGCTACAACCAGCAGCAGGCCGGCGGCTACGGGCCTCCGCCCGGCGGACCCGGCGGCCCGGCGCGCAACGTTCGACTGGTGTCCGGCGACGGGCGAAGCTACCCTCTGTCGATTGGTTCGACCGTGATCGGCCGGGGCGACCAGGCCAACATGCGGCTCCCCGACGTCGGCATCTCGCGTCGCCACGCGCGGCTCGACTTCGACGGGGCACAGGTCGTGCTGACCGATCTCGGCTCCACCAACGGCACGATGGTCAACGGTCAACGCGTCTCGGCTGTCGCGTTGAACCCGGGTGACATGATCCAGCTCGGCACGACCACGCTGACCTACCGCGTGGATGGATGACCGTACTTTCACGTAGGCGGATCTGAATGAGCGCGTCGTAGATGGAATTCGTCATCACTGTCGCCCGGTACGGGCTGCTCGTGCTGCTGTGGATCTTCGTATTCACGGTCGTGGGAGTGATCCGCCGGGACCTGTTCGCGGGCTCGCGTTCGAGCCGGATCGTTGCCGCGCCCCGGGGGGTTGGTGCGGTGACGGCTCCCGGCCGTCCGGCGAAGGTGAAGCGGGGCAAGACCGCCAACCAGCTCTTCGTCACCGCAGGCGCGCTGGCAGGCACCCGCATCACCCTTGGTGAGGCTCCGATCACGATCGGGCGCGCCGAGGACTCGACGCTGGTGATCACCGACGACTACGCCTCGTCCAAGCACGCCCGTCTCGTACCGCGCGCCGGCCAGTGGTATCTCGAGGATCTGGGCTCCACCAACGGGACCTACCTCGACAAGACCAAGGTCAGCGCGCCTACCCCCGTCCCCCTCGGCGTGCCGATTCGCATCGGCCGCACTTCACTCGAGTTACGGCCATGACCCTCACCTTGCGCTATGCGGCTCGCAGCGACCGCGGTCTGATCCGGAGCGGGAACCAGGATTCCGTTTACGCCGGACCGCGGCTGCTTGCCGTGGCCGACGGCATGGGCGGCATGGCCGCCGGTGACGTCGCCAGCAACATTGTCATCGCCACCATGGCGCCACTCGACGAGGATGTGCCCGGCAACGCCATGATCGACACCCTTCGGGGCGCCGTCGACCTGGCGAACCAGCAGATCCGAGACGCGGTCGAGGAGAACCCGGCCATGGAGGGCATGGGGACGACCCTGACCGCCATGCTGTTCTCCGGCTCCAAGATGGGCATGGTGCACATCGGCGACTCGCGCGCATATCTCGTGCGCGACGGCGAGTTCGCCCAGGTCACCAAGGACGACACCTACGTCCAGATGCTCGTCGACGAGGGCCGCATCAGCCTGGAGGAGGCCAACAGCCATCCCCAGCGTTCGCTTCTGACCCGAGCGCTCGACGGCCGCGACGCCGACCCCGAGTACTCGGTCCGCCAGGTCAAGCCCGGAGACCGTTACCTGCTGTGCAGCGACGGCCTGTCGGGCGTGGTGAGCGCGGAGACCATCGAGTCCACGCTGCGCGAGTACGTCGATCCCAACCAGTGCGCCGGCCGGCTCATCGAGCTGGCCCTGCGCGGCGGCGGGCCCGACAACATCACCGTGATCGTCGCCGACGTCACCGACGAGGACATCGTCGAGGCGCGGCCGATCGTCGGCGGTGCGGCGGCTCAGGACCGGGGCATGGCGACCTCCGCCGACCAGTCCATGTCCTCGGCTCGGGGGGCCGCGCTCGCCGCGCCCCGCCCGCCGGTGCCGGACGACGAGGCCGAGCAGCGCGCCAACGCCGTGGCCAACGTCCGCGAGGACGGGGAGCAGCGCTCCCGCCGTCACCCGGTGCGCACCGCGATCCTCCTCGTGGTGCTGCTGGGCCTGCTCGGCGGCGGGCTCTGGTACGGCTGGAGCGTGACCCAGTCGCGCTACTACGTCGGTGCCACGGATGCCGGCCGGATCGCGATCTTCAAGGGCGTGCCCGGCAAGGTCGCCTGGCTCGACCTCTCCGAGGTCTACATGGAGAGCCCGACGCTCACCCTCGACGACCTCACGCCGGCCGCCCAGGGCACCGTCAAGCAGGGCATCCAGGTCGACACCCTCGCGCAGGCCCAGGACAAGCTGGCCCAGCTCGAGGATCCGGCCAACCCCAACCGCAAGCAGGCGTGCCCGACGGCGCAACCTTCCGACTCCACCTCGGCGTCTCTTTCCGTGTCGGCCACCTCGACCGCGAGCGGCGGTGTCAGCGCTCCCGCCGGGGATCCCGCCGTCCCGCCGTCGCCGACCGACGACCCGTCCGCCACGCTGACCCCGACCCCCGGCGCCAGTTGCTGACGTGCTGAGGCGAGAAGGAAGAAAGTCGTGACCGCCACCGCCATCCCGGCTCCGCCGCCCATGGGCGGCGGAGCGGGCGTCTCGGCGCCCTCCCGCCCCGCGACCCGGCGCAACGTCGAGCTGGGACTGCTGCTCTTCGTGATCGCCATCCTCACGATCTATGCGGCGGTCGTCGAGGGCAACGCGATCGGCCAGGTCACGGGCGACTTCTGGGTCCAGACCGCGATCATCGCGGTGATCTTCTTCGCCGCGCACATGGCGGTGCGGTTCCTGGCGCCGTATGCCGATCCGACGATCCTGCCCGCAGTGGCGCTCATCAACGGCATCGGCGTCGCCTTCCTGCGCCGGCTCGACCTGGCCACCACCAAGGCGGTCGACCGGCCCGAGCTCAACGTCTTCGGCGGCGACGGCTTCCGCCAGCTGGGCTGGACGGCCGCGGCCGTGGTGGGTGCGGTCGCGCTCCTGGCGATCGTGCGCGACCACCGTTCGCTGTCGCGGTACGCCTACACGCTCGGCCTCGCCGGCATCGTGCTCGTGCTCATCCCGGCGGTGCTGCCCGCGAGGTACTCGGCGATCCACGGCGCCAAGCTCTGGATCAAGCTGCCGGGCTTCACGATCCAGCCGGGCGAGTTCGCCAAGATCGCGCTGCTGGTCTTCTTCGCCTACTACCTGGTGCGCAAGCGCGAGGTGCTCTCCCTGGCGAGCAAGCGGTTCCTCGGCATCGACTTCCCCCGCGGCCGCGACCTCGGGCCGGTCGTGCTCGTGTGGCTGATGTCGCTGATGGTCCTCATCTTCGAGAAGGACCTCGGCACCTCGCTCATGTACTTCGGCCTCTTCGTCGTGACGCTCTACGTCGCCACCGAGCGGGTGTCCTGGCTGATCATCGGCCTCGGGCTCTTCCTCGGCGGCGCGTTCCTGGCGTACTTCCTCGGCAAGACCGTCGGCGGCCCCTTCCTGAACTTCTCCGAGCGCGCGACCACCTGGCTCGACCCGTTCGGGGACGCGGACAACAAGGGCTACCAGCTGGTCCAGTCGCTACTCGGGCTGGGCACCGGCGGGCTGACCGGCACCGGCCCCGGCGCCGGGCAGCCGACCAAGGTGCCCGAGGTCTGGACGGACTTCATCTTCTCCGGCCTCGGCGAGGAGATCGGGCTCTTCGGGCTGACCGCGCTGCTGGTGACCTACCTGCTGCTGGTCGAGCGGGGCCTGCGCGCGGCGATCAACGTCCGCGACTCCTTCGGCAAGCTGTTCGCCGGCGGCCTCGCGTTCACGCTGGGGTTGCAGGTGTTCGTCATCGTGGGTGGCATCAGCCAGCTCATCCCGCTGACCGGGCAGACCACGCCGTTCCTCTCGGCGGGTGGCTCGTCGCTGGTGGCCAACTGGCTGCTGGTCGGCCTGCTGCTGCGCATCTCCGACGCGTCGCGCCGGCCCGCCGGGGGTGCCCCCTCGGCCGGGCTCGGCGGCACGGCGCCCGGCGGTGGCGGCGGCGCGCCGGTTCAGATCAAAGAGATGCCCACGGAGGTCGTGCGATGAACGCCCCGCTGCGCCGGGTCGGGGTCGTGGTCATGGTGCTGTTCGCCATGCTGTTCCTGAACCTGAACTACCGCCAGGTGGTCAAGGCCGACGACTACCGCACCAACCCGCGCAACGCCCGCGTGCAGGCGACCGAGTACGAGCGGCCCCGCGGCAAGATCGTCGACGCCAAGGGCAACGTGCTGGCCGACTCGCAGGAGACCGGGGACTCGCTGAAGTTCCTGCGGACGTACCCGCTCAAGGAGGAGTACGCCTCCGTCCTCGGCTACAAGCCGGTCAACCTGGGCTCGACCAAGCTCGAGAAGCTCAACAACGACTTCCTGATCGGCACCTCGGACAAGCAGGCGGCCGACCGGATCGCCGGGATGTTCACCGGCAAGGAGCCGGCCGGCGGCAACGTCCTGCTGACCCTGTCCAAGGCCGCGCAGGACACGGCGTACCAGGCGCTGGGGACCAACAAGCTCGGCATCAAGAAGGGCGCGGCCATCGCGCTCGACCCGGCCACCGGACAGATCCTGGCCGAGGTCTCGCTGCCCAGCTACGACCCCAACCTGCTCAGCACCCACGACATCAACGCGGCCTCGGCGAACTACAAGACGCTCAACAACGACCCGAACAAGCCGCTGCTCAACCGGGCGACCTCGGAGGTCTACCCGCCCGGCTCGACCTTCAAGATCATCACTTCGGCGGCGGCGATGAGCGCCGACTCCTCCCTCACGCCCGAATCGACCGTGCAGGGTGGCGAGTTCTACCAGCCGCCGGAGACCTCGACGTTCCGCATCAAGAACTCCCACGAAGGCATCTGCCCCGACAGCATCACGATGAAGCAGGCGCTGACCGTCTCCTGCAACACGGTCTTCGCCCGCATCGGTGTCGAGCGGGTGGGTGCCGACAAGCTCAAGTCGATGGCCCAGGCCTTCGGGTTCGAGCAGGAGCCCCGCCTCATCGAGGACCAGGATCGCAACTACTGCGGCATCGTGGCCAGCCACACCGGCCCCATGACCGCCGGCACCGACAACCGCGTCGACCCGCCCGCCGTCGCTCAGTCGAGCATCGGACAGCGCGAGGTGAAGATGTCTCCGCTGCAAGGCGCCATGATTGCGGCGACGGTTGCCAATGGTGGAAAGCAGATGCGCCCCTACATTGTCGACCGTCTGCAGAACTCCGACCTGTCGATCGCCGACCACACCGAGCCCAAGCTGCTGCGTACGCCGATCAACGACGGCGTGGCCAAAGAGCTGCAGGACATGATGTTCAGCGTCGTGACGTCGAACGACGGCACCGGCCGCAGCGCGCGCATCTCGGGCTTGGACGTGGGTGGTAAGACCGGTACGGCGGAGAACGGCGAGGAGTCGGAGGACCACGGCTGGTTCATCGGCTTCGCGCTCAAGGATGGCAAGCCGATCGTCTCGGTCGCGGTCTTCCTCGAGAACGCTGGCAAGGGCGGCAGCGGCGAGGCGGCTCGGATTGCCGGCCTGATCATGAAGGCATACGCGGACGAAAAGGGCATTCGATAATGAGGTGCGCGACATGTTGAGCGCCGGCACCACCCTCGGCGGCCGATACCGCCTGGACGAACGCATCGCCGGCGGCGGAATGGGCGACGTGTGGCGGGGCACCGACGAGGTGCTCGGTCGCACGGTGGCCATCAAGGTGCTGCTCTCCGCCCTGATGGAGGAGCCGGGATTCGCCGAGCGCTTCCGCGGCGAGGCCCGCACCATGGCGACCATCAACCACCCGGGCGTCGTGGACATCTACGACTACGGCAGCGAGAACGGCACCGCCTTCCTGATCATGGAGTACGTGGAGGGCGACGCGCTCTCCCGCACCCTCTCGCGGGTCGGCCGGCTGACCCCGGCGCGCGCCATGGCGCTCATCGCCCAGGCCGCCGACGCGCTGCACGCCGCCCACGAGAAGGGCATCGTCCACCGCGACGTCAAGCCCGGCAACCTGCTCGTGCGCCCCAACGGCACGCTGGTGCTCACCGACTTCGGCATCGCCCGGTCGGCCGCCGTCGCCCAGCTCACCGCGGCCGGCTCGGTGCTCGGCACCGCCTCCTACATCTCGCCCGAGCAGGCCTCGGGCGCCCAGGCCACCCCGCTCTCCGACGTCTACGCGCTCGGCGTCGTGGCCTACCAGTGCCTCTCCGGCGCGCGGCCGTTCGAGGGGGAGAACCCGCTCGAGATCGCGATGCGGCACGTCCGCGACATGCCGCCGCCGCTGCCCGCCGACATCCCGCCGCCGGTCGCCCAGCTCGTCGAGCGGGCCATGGCCAAGGACCCGGCCGCCCGCTGGCCGAGCGCCGCGGCACTCGCCCAGGCCGCGCGCCGCGTCTCCGGCCAGCTCTCCGGCGGCACGGCGGCCGGCCCCGTGGTCCCGCCGATGGGCGCCCCGATGGGCCCGCCCGGCTCGCCGATGGGCCACGGCCCGGTCTCCGGCGGCCCGGTCTCCGCCTCGCCCGTCTCGCCCGGCTACGGCAACCACCCGATGTCCGGCTCGCCGATGTCGGGCCCGCCCACCTCGGGCGCGGCCGGCACCCGGATCATGCCCGGCGCCGTGCCGGGCGCGGCCGCCGGTGCCGCCGCGGGCCTCGGCGCCCACAACGCGCGCGGCGCCGCCGGCGTGGCCCCGCCGCCGTCCAACGACACCGCGACCTTCCTCGGCTCGACCGGCGGCTACCAGCCCGGCCCGCCGCCCGGTCCGCGGACCACGAACGGTGGCGGCCGGCGCAACAACAACCTGCTCCTGGTCGGCGTGGCCGCGGTCGTGCTGCTGGTGCTGGTCGGTATTGGCGGCCTCTACCTGGCCAATAGGGGCAACGACGAGCCGACGAACCCGGTCGGCGACAACCCCACGTCGGCGGCCCCGGTCCAGTCGTCGGCCCCGCCCAAGGCGACGGGCAAGCCGGTCGCCGTGGCGTGCCGGCCGATCGGCACCGGGGACATCGTCAAGCGCGAGCTCGAGCGCAAGGGCATGAAGGTCAACATCGTCGCCGAGCCGACCAAGGGCGCGTTCCCGAACGCGGTCACCAAGGTCGACCCGTGCGGCGAGAACATCGCGCAGGGCACGACGATCACGCTGACGGTCAACCAGGGCGCGATCGACGACAACCCCGAGCCGACCGGTACCACCGCCGACCCGGGCAACGGACCGTCCAACGGGCCGGGCCCGAAGACCAGCGCCACCTGCAACCCGCCGGGCATCATCATCGATGGCAAGTGCGTCGGGGGATGACCCGGGCAACACACGTACCAGCTGGAATGTGTCCCCGTCGCATGACGTGGCAAGGTAGATAGTCGATGACCGAAGGACGACACGACATGACCGCCCAGCCACGCCTCCTCGGCGGCCGTTACCAGGTCGGGGAGCTGCTCGGCTATGGCGGAATGGCCGAGGTCCATCGGGGTCGCGACCTGCGGCTCGGCCGCGACGTCGCGATCAAGACACTGCGGACCGACCTGGCCCGCGATGCCACCTTCCAGCTGCGGTTCCGGAGGGAGGCGCAGAACGCCGCCTCCCTCAACCACCCCGCGATCGTCGCCGTCTACGACACCGGCGAGGAGCGCGGTCCGGCGGGCGAGGAACTGCCGTACATCGTCATGGAGTTCGTCAACGGCCGCACCCTCAAGGAGGTGCTGGCGGCCGAGGGCCGGCTCATGCCGCGGCGGGCGCTGGAGATCACGGCGGACATCTGCGCCGCCCTGGAGTTCAGCCACCGGCACGGCATCATCCACCGCGACATCAAGCCGGGCAACGTGATGCTCACGCAGACCGGCCAGGTCAAGGTGATGGACTTCGGTATCGCCCGGGCGCTGGCCAGCGGGGCCACGACGATGACGCAGACGTCGGCGGTGATCGGCACCGCGCAGTACCTCTCCCCGGAGCAGGCCCGCGGCGAGCCGGTCGACGCCCGCAGCGACGTCTACGCGACCGGGTGCGTGATCTTCGAGCTGCTCTGCGGCCACCCGCCGTTCGTCGGGGACAACCCGGTGTCGGTGGCCTACCAACACGTCCGGGAGGACCCGCGGCCGCCGAGCTCGAGCAACCGCGACGTGACGCCCGAGATCGACGCGGTCGTGCTCAAGGCCCTGGCCAAGAACCCGCTCAACCGCTACCAGTCGGCCGGCGAGATGCGCGCGGACGTCATGCGCGCCGCGGCCGGCCGCCCGGTCTCCGCGCCCCCGGTGATGACCGAGGACGAGATGGCCGCGGTCATGGCCCAGCAGCAGACCACCGCCTACCGGCCGCCGCCCGCCTCGCGCCAGCCGGCCCGGGCCAACCAGCGGCAGAAGCGCAAGAGCTCCACCGGCGTCGTGGTGATGCTGACGGTGCTGGGCCTGCTCGCGGTGTCCGCCCTGGCGATCGGGCTCTACCTGGCCAACCAGGAGCCACCGGTGCGGGTGCCCCAGATCACCGGGCGCAGCCAGGGCGAGGCCGCCGAGGTGCTGCGCCAGTCCGGCCTGACCGGCGACCCGCGCGGCGGCTCGACGGAGAACTGCCAGCCCGGCGTGGTGACCCTGCAGAACCCGACGCCCGGCACCGAGGTCAAGCAGGGCACGCAGATCGACTACGAGATCTGTGGCGCGCCGCAGCTGGTCACCGTGCCGCAGCTGGCCCGGATGAGCAAGGACGAGGCCACCCAGCAGCTGCAGAGCCTGAAGCTGGTGCCGCAGATCCAGGATCGCGACGGCACCGAGCCCAAGGACGAGGTCCAGAGCTCCGACCCGGCGTCCGGCACCCAGGTCAAGCCGGGCTCGACGGTCACGGTCTACGTCTCGAAGTTCAACCAGGCGATCATGCCCAACGTGCTCGACAAGAGCCCGGGCGAGGCGCAGGGGCTGCTCCAGGCGGCCGGCTTCACCAACGTGACCACGCAGAGCATCACCGTCACCGACGACTCGAAGGTCGGGCTCGTGGTCTCCGTGCAGCAGACGGTCGGCAAGACGTACCTGAAGACCGACAAGATCGTGCTCAAGATCGGCCAGGGTGACAACAGCCCGTCGACCCCGGCGTCGGCGAACCCGAGCAAGAGCGCCGGGGGCTGAGCCTCACCGTCCGTGCCCTGTGGATAACTCGGTAGTTATCCACAGGGTTGTGCACAACCTGGCGCCTCAGGCGAAGGCCGCGACCCGCCGCGCCTCGACCTCCGCGACGAGCTCCGGCGCCCGCTCCAGCGCACCCGGCAGCCCGCAGGCCGCCAGCCAGTTGGCGAGCATCTGGTGCCCGCCCTGGGTCAGCACCGACTCGGGGTGGAACTGCACGCCCTCGATGGGCAGCTCGCGGTGGCGCATCGCCATCACCACGCCGGACTCGGTCCGCCCGGTCACCTCGATCTCCGGCGGGAGCGTCTCCTCGAGCACGGCGAGGGAGTGGTACCGCGTCGCGATGAACGGATTCGGCAGCCCCGCGAGCACGCCCTGCCCCGTGTGCTCCACGAGCGAGGTCTTGCCGTGCAGGAGTTCCGGCGCGCGGGTCACGGTGGCCCCGAAGGCCGCGCCGAAGGCCTGGTGGCCGAGGCACACGCCGAAGATGGGCAGCTTCCCGGCGAGCTCGGTGATGACGTCCATGCAGATGCCGGCCCGCTCCGGGGTGCCCGGGCCGGGGGAGAGCAGCACGCCGGCCGGGTTCGCCGCGGCCACCTCGGCCACGGTGAGCTCGTCGTTGCGGCGGACCTCGCACTCGACGCCCAGTTGGCCGAGGTACTGGACCAGGTTGAAGACGAACGAGTCGTAGTTGTCGATGACCAGGACGCGCACGGCTCTCCTAGCTGGGCAGGACCACCTGGGGGGCGGAGCTGGCGGGGGCCTTCGCCGGCGACGGTGCCTGCGACGGGGCGGGGCTTTCGATCGTGATGTCCGCGCCCGGGTCGTTGGTCTCGACCTGCACGTCGTCGAACGGCAGGATCGGCTCGACCGCGGGGAAGACCTGATACCACAGCAGGGCGCCCACGCCGAGCGCGAGCACGGCCGAGACGAGCGCCTTGAGCTGCCACTGCTTGAAGGGGATGTGGCGCCAGAGCCAGGAATACACGCGCTCAGCCCTTCAGCTCGGCGGGATCGCCGTCGGTGACGGGCTGGGACCGGGTGAGCTCGGCGTGCACCACGAGCCGCTGGTAGTTGTTGAACTTCGGGTTGCAGGTGGTCATGGTCAGCATCGCCTTGGTCGGCACCTCGCCCGGCTTGTCGGGCACGGGCGCCACCACCTGCACGGCGGTGGGCAGCACGATCTCGTGGCCGGTGACGCTGTAGACGTACCAGGTGTCGGCGGTCTTGATGACCACGGAATCGCCGGGCTTGAGCTGGTCGAGGTCCCACCAGATGGCCGGCGTGCGGTGACCGGCCATCGAGAAGTTGCCGACCTGGCCGGGCAGGGCCGTGTCCGGGTAGTGCCCGGGCGCGTAGCGGATGTCGGCCGGGGTCACGCCCTGCACGACCGCCCACTTCTTGTTGAGCCGCGGGATGTGCACGGAGGCGATGACGGCGCCGTTGGCCGGCTTCACCACCTGCGGCGACGGGCCGGCGCTGGGCCCGACGGTGGGTTGCTGGGCCCACTGCTGTTCGAGCTGGCGGTTCAGCTCGTCCTGGTGGGCGTCGACGATCGCGGATTTGCCCCAGACCTCGTAGCCGGCGAACAGCAGCACGATCAGGCCGAAGGTGATCAGCACCTCGCCCGTGCCGCGGCTGATGGCGCGTGCCACCGAGCCGAACGTGGTCCTCGTGTATTCGGAGTACACGCTCCGGTACCCTTCCTCGGTGCGGACCGGGCGCAGTGGAACGACCACGGCGCCCTTGGATGCCGCGGGTGCGGCGGGCTGGTCCTCGTCCTCGGGGGTGGGAGTCGGTGGAAGTTTCTCGTCCTCGGCGGCGGGGGCGGCCGCTTCGGTCTCGCTGAGTTTTGGAATATAGACAGTTTCGGTCGCGTCCGGGGCGACTTTCGGGATTACCGCGGTCGCGTCGTCCTTGGGCGGCAGCCGCGGGATCACGGTGGTGGCGATGTCGTCCTGGTCGAGCGCGCGGTGACGGGGCGAGTGCTCCATCGCGTCAGGACCCGGCCTGCGCCGCACGGAGGGCGGTCGAGCCGTCGTAGGCCGGGGTGCGGATGTCCGCCTCCACCCTGACCTGGTAGCCGAGCCCGAAGGAATCGGCAGCCTCGCTGAACAACCGGACCCCCTCGGAGCCTTCGAGCGCGCGTCGCATGGCGGCCTGATCGCCGATGGCGGCGACCTCGAAGGGCGGGGAGTAGACCCGTCCGTCGAGCAGCAGCGTGTTACCCACGCAGCGTACCGCGCTCGTTGCGATCACTCGGACGCCCATCAGCGTCATCGCCTCGGCGCCGCCGGCCCACAGCGCATTGACCACCGCCTGCACGTCCTGCTGGTGAACGACCAGGTCATCGGGGGTGGCGCCGGCCGGGCGGGTGCCGTCGGCGCGGCGCGGGGCGTCGTCGAGCCGGACCACCAGCCCGGGCCCGTGCATGGCGGTCAGCCCGGCGGCGGCCTGCTCGGCGTCGCCGCGCTTGCGCTGCTCGTCGACCTGTCCGTCGGCGCCGGCCTGGCCCTGCTGCTGCCGGTCGATCTCGGAGCGCAGCCGGGCGGCCCGGTCCCGGGCGTCGGCGATGGATTTTTTTCGCTCGGCGATGAGGTTCGTCAATTCCGGCCGCCGGTCGTCGCGAAGGTCGGTGCCGTGGGCGGTCGCGGCGCTGAGGGAGAAGAGCATCCCGGCCACCACGAGCACCACCGGTGTCAGCACTGACCAGGCAAAACCTCGCTTCTGCGGCCGGCGTGGCAGCATAGCGCGACCGAGCCGGCGCAGTGCGTGGGTCCACGAGGAGCCGCCTGATGTGTACTCCACCACGACCCCTCCCCGCACGCGCGTGCCGACTTGACTACGCTAGTCGCAGAACATTATTCAGGCCGACGCTGGCGGAGGTGGCGGCGTCACGTGGATAGTGTTGGCCAGACGACCCCTCCAGGAGAGCGCCGTGCCGAAGTCGACAGTTCGTAAGAAGAAGGTCTACACCGCTCCGGCGGAGCTGCGACCGCAGGAGACTGTGGCCGCCAAGCGCCGTCCGAGCCCGGTGTGGGTGCCCGCGCTCGCCGTCGCGTTCGTGGTGATCGGCATCGCCTGGCTGGTGTCCTACTACCTGACGCAAGGGTTCTTCGACGTCAACTGGCTGTCGACGCTCGCCGATCTGAAGTACTGGAACCTGGCCATCGGTTTCGGCTTCCTCGTCGCGTCGCTCGCGGTCTTCTCAAAGTGGCGTTGACCTGCTGATCTTCTCGCGTTTCCGGGCCGCTGCGACAAACTTCACGTTACCGATTGGTAACACGAGGGGCTAAGGTCCTTCTTGAAGATCTTCGGCCCGGATCGTGGGAGGCTTCGGCATGGGTGCAGTGCAGATCGTGACGACCTGTGTCGCCGCGGCGATCACCATCGTCGCGGCGATCCTTGTCGTGCGGACCGTCCGGCGCATGCTCGCCGTCATCCGGCTCGGTCAGCCCGATCCGACGCGGAGCGGCGACAAGGGCCTGCGGCTGCGCAACATGCTCGCCGAGACGCTCGGCCACACGCGCATGCTGCGCTGGACCGTCGTCGGCGCCGCCCACTGGTTCGTGATGATCGCGTTCATCGCGCTCTCGCTGCTGGTGATCGAGGCCTACTTCGAGGTCGTCAAGCCCGGCCTGGGCCTGCCGCTGATCGGCGCCTGGAACATCTACGGCCTGGTCACCGAGTGGATCGGCGTCTTCGGGTTCATCGGCATTCTGGTGCTGATGGGCATCCGGCTGCGCAACCTGCCGGGCAACCCCAACCGGCGGTCCCGCTTTACCGGCTCGACCATGTGGCAGGCGTACTACGTCGAGTACACGATCCTCGGCGTCCTGCTCTGCGGCTTCTTCATCCGCGGCTTCAAGGCCGCCAACGACGAGCTCGAGTGGCCGACCTGGGCCGCGCCCGTCAGCCACGCGCTCGGCTCGGTCCTGCCCGCCTGGCCGGCCGCGGTGAGCCTGATCGCCATGGTGAAGATCATCATCTCGATGGCCTGGGTCATCGTCATCGCCAGCAACGTGACCATGGGCGTGGCCTGGCACCGCTTCCTCGCCTTCTTCAACATCTTCTTCAAGCGCGCCCCGGGCCGGAAGGGCTCCGGCCTCGGCGCGCTGCGCCCGATGACCAGCGAGGGCAAGCCGCTGGACTTCGAGGAGGCCGACCCGGAGAAGGACCAGTTCGGCGTCGCGACCGTCGAGCAGTTCAGCTGGAAGGGCATGCTCGACTTCACCACCTGCACCGAGTGCGGGCGGTGCCAGTCGCAGTGCCCGGCCTGGAACACCGGCAAGCCGCTCTCGCCGAAGCTGCTGATCCTCAACCTGCGCGACCACGCGTACGCCAAGGCGCCCTACCTGCTCGCCGGTGACGACCACTCCCAGGTCAACGCGCTCGCGCTGGCGGAGCAGGCGCGCCCGCTGATCGGCACCGCCGAGGAGAACGGCATCATCGACCCGGACGTGCTGTGGTCGTGCACCACGTGCGGCGCGTGCGTCGAGCAGTGCCCGGTGGACATCGAGCACGTGGACCACATCGTCGACATGCGCCGCTACCAGGTGCTCATCGAGTCGAACTTCCCGACCGAGGCCGGCGTCATGCTGCGCAACCTCGAGAACAAGGGCAACCCCTGGGGCGCGGCCCAGTCCACCCGCGACGACTGGACGAAGGGGCTGGGCTTCGAGGTCCCCAACGTCGCCGAGCTGAACGAGGGCGACTACGAGTACCTGTTCTGGGTCGGCTGCGCGGGCGCCTTCGAGGACCGGGCCAAGAAGACCACGCGCGCCGTGGCCACCCTGCTGCACGAGGCCGGCGTCAAGTTCGCCATCCTCGGCCAGGGCGAGACCTGCACCGGCGACCCGGCCCGCCGCATCGGCAACGAGTTCGTCTTCCAGATGCTCGCCCAGCAGAACGTCGAGACCCTCAACGAGGCCGGCGTGAAGAAGATCGTGGCGACCTGCCCGCACTGCTTCAACACGCTGTCCAACGAATACGGCCAGCTCGGCGGCGACTATGAGGTCATCCACCACACGCAGCTGCTCGCCCAGCTCGTCGCGGCCGGCAAGCTCACGCCGGTGCAGCCGCTGGACGGCGCGGTCACCTACCACGACCCGTGCTACCTCGGCCGGCACAACCGCGTCTTCGCCCCGCCGCGCGAGGTGCTCGGCGCCGTCGCCGGCCCGGCGGACGACAACAAGGGCCTGGTCGAGATGGACCGGTTCGCCGAGCGCTCGTTCTGCTGCGGCGCCGGCGGCGCGCGCATGTGGATGGAGGAGCGGATCGGC
The DNA here is from genome assembly GCF_059739745.1 of Dactylosporangium thailandense. Taxonomy (NCBI): domain Bacteria; kingdom Bacillati; phylum Actinomycetota; class Actinomycetes; order Micromonosporales; family Micromonosporaceae; genus Dactylosporangium; species Dactylosporangium thailandense. The sequence goes on along the minus strand of NZ_AP029195.1, from coordinate 9,802,902 downwards.
AAGCGGATCAACGTGGAGCGGGTCGAGGAGGCGCTGTCGACCGGCGCCAAGACCGTCGCGGTGGCCTGCCCGTTCTGCCTGACCATGCTCGGCGACGGGGTCACCGGCAAGAAGGCCGCCGGGGCCGCGCCGGAGGAGATCGAGGTCGTCGACGTGGCGTCCGTGCTGCTCAAGGCGGTTCAAAAGCAATAAGCCATGGCTCCGGTCCGTCGGGGGCACGACCGTTGCTCCCGTCAGGAATCCCGGCGTCCGCGGTGGCAAGACCGCATCAGCGCTGGCCGATCACGTTCATGGCCAGGCCCAGCGCGATGAGCACCGCGGCCGCCGTGGCCACGACGCGCAGCCCCTTGAGCCCCTCGGCGAGCGCCGCCTTGCGGGCCCCGGGAACGAGCGCCTTCGTCCGCACGTAGTCCAGCCGTGCCCGCTTCGTCTTCGCGGCCGCGTTGCCCACCGCGATGCCGGCCGCGAGCGCCACACAGGCGCCGATCAACGCCGCACTCATCAAAGTCCCCCTCGATGCTTGCCCAGACCCCCGCTGGCATCAGCATCGGCGCTGTTCAACGCGCGGCAAAGCCCTCGAAAGAGGGAAGGTGATCTACGTATCTCGATCTTCAAGTGGCTCGTTTGACACGGACCTGTGGGCGGCCTCGGCGGTGCTTGGGTTCACGTGGAACAATCGGGGCACTCCTGAAGGGATCGTCGCGCGAGCGTGTTGACCACACTGTTGCCTCTGCTGGCGTTCGCGCTGCTCACTGCCGCGAACGCGGGCTTCGTCGCCGCCGAGTTCTCGCTCGTCACCGTGGACCGCGCGGAGATCGAGCAGCGGGCCAACGCGGGCGATCGCAAGGCCCGCACCGTCCGCCTGGCCCTGCGCGAGCTGTCGTTCCAGCTCTCCGGCGCACAGCTCGGGATCACTCTCGCGGGTCTGCTCACCGGCTACCTCGCCGAGCCCGCGATCTCCCATCTGTTCGAGCCGGTGCTCCACCCGATCTTCGGCTCGGTGACCGACACCGCCGCGCACGTCTGCGGCCTGATCGTCGCCACCCTGCTCTCGATGCTCTTCGGCGAACTCGTCCCCAAGAACGCCGCCCTGGCCAAGCCCATGCCGCTGGCGCGGGCGACGGCCGGGCCGCAGCGCGGCTTCTCCAAGTTCTTCTCGTGGCTGATCACCCTGCTCAACGGCACCGCCAACTGGGTCGTGCGCCGCTTCGGCGTCGAGCCCCAGGAGGAGCTGGCCAGCGCCCGCTCGCCGGAGGAGCTCGGCCTGCTCGCCGCGATCTCCGCCCAGGCCGGCGCGCTGCCGAAGGAGACCGCGGTGCTGCTGCAGCGCACGATCCGCTTCGGCGACAAGCGCGCCGCGGAGGCGATGACCCCGCGGGTCGACGTGGTCTCGCTGCGCGCCGACGCCACCGTCGCCGACCTGCTGGCCACCTCGGTGCAGACCGGCTACAGCCGCTTCCCGATCTACGAGCAGACCCTCGACCAGGTCACCGGGGTGGTCACGGTCACCGACGCGCTCGGCGTGCCGCCCGTGCGCCGCCCCACCACCCGGGTCAGCTCGGTCGCCCGGGAGCCGCTGTTCGTGCCGGAGAGCCTCGATCTCGACGGCGTCCTCGCGGCGCTGCGCAAGGGCAACTCCGATGTGGCGATCGTCGTGGATGAGTACGGCGGGACCGACGGCGTCGTGACCGTCGAGGACCTCGTCGAGGAGCTGGTCGGGGAGATCGCCGACGAGCACGACGTCCCGGAAGAGCCGGCCACCATGCACGGCATGCCCGACCTGACCGCCCCCGGCGCCGAGCGCACCGTCCTCGTCGACGGCGTGCTCCGCGAGGACGAGCTGGCCGAGCTCACCGGGTTCCACGTGCCGCCGGGGCCGTACGAGACGCTTGCGGGCTTCCTGATGGCGCGGCTGGGCCACATCCCGACCGTCGGTGAGACCTGGAACGAGGACGGCTGGGAGTTCACCGTGGTCGAGGTCGACCGTCGGCGCATCGAGCAGGTCCGCGTGGTGCGCCCGGAGGTGCCCGAGGATGATTGAGCTGGTCGTCACCGTCCTGCTGCTGCTCGGCAACGGCTTCTTCGTCGCCGGCGAGTTCTCGCTCATCGCCTCCCGCCGCACCGTCATCGAGCCGATGGCGGCCACGTCGCGCCGCGCCCGCACGGCCATGCGCGCCATGAACGAGATTCCGCTGATGATCGCCGGCGCCCAGCTCGGCGTCACGATCTGCACCCTGGGTCTCGGCGCCCTGGCCGAGCCCGCGCTGGCCCACGGCCTGCAGGGCCCGTTCGAGGCCGTCCACCTGCCCGAGAAGCTGGTGCACCCGGTCGCCTTCGCGCTCGCCCTCGCGGTGGTGGTGTTCGCGCACACCGTGGTCGGCGAGATGGTGCCGAAGAACCTGACCCTGGCCTCGCCCGAGCGCGCGGTGCTGTGGCTCGGCCCGCCGATGTACGCCTTCTGCATGGCCACCAAGCCCGTCCTCGTCGCCATGAAGTGGGCGTCGCGCACGATCCTGTCGCTGTGGCGCATCGAGGCCACGGGCTCGGTGAAGACGGTGTTCACGGCCGAGGAGCTGGCCGGCCTGGCCGCCCAGGCGACCACGGAGGGCCTGCTGGCCCCCGAGGAGCACGCCCGCATCACCGGCGCCCTGGCCCTGTCCCGGCGCACGGCCCGCGACGCCCTGCGCCCCTGGTCCGAGGTCACCACGATCGCCGAGGACGTCTCCCCGGCCTCGCTGGAGGTCCTGGCCACCCGCACCAACCGCTCGCGCTTCCCCGTGGTCGAGCGGGCCAGCCGCCGCGTGCTGGGCTTCGTCCACGTGAAGGACGTGCTGGGCTTCGTCGGCCCGCAGCGCCGCGCGCCGATCCCCGCCGACCTGATCCGCCCGCTGGGGATCGTCCCGCCGACCCGGACGCTGGCCGAGCTCCTGCTGGCCATGCGCCGCGAGCGCCAGCACATCGTCCTGGTCAGCGACGGCCGGACGCCGCTCGGCGTGGTGACGCTGGACGACGTGCTCACGGCCGTGGTCGGCGAGCCGGTCGTGAGCGAGCCCCAGCCCGCCTGAAACGGGGCAGCGCCGAACGGAACGCGCGGCCATAATCCGTGCGTGCACAAACCTCTCTTAGCCGGGATCACCGCGCTTGCGATCGGTGCGACCACCCTCATCGCCATCGCGAGCCCGGCCGCCGCGGCGGCGGCGACCCGGCAGGTCATCTACGCAACAGACCCGGACGACGGCTACCTGGTCGCCCTCGACGCGAACACCTACGAGTTCCTCACCTACCTCGACCGCGTCGGCGCGAAGCCGACCGGCGTGACCGTCAGCCCCGACGGCTCGCGGGCCTACATCGCCGGCTCCAGTGGCAGCACCGTCGCCGTGGTGGACACCGCGACCAGCACGACCACCGCCAACGTCGAGGTCGGCCCGGGGCCGATGAGCGTCGCGGTCTCACCGGACGGCGCCCGCGTCTACGTCACCAGCGCCACGAAACTGTCGGTGATCGACGCGCGCACCAACGCGGTCGTCGCGACCGTCCAGGTCGGCTCCCAGCCGGCCGACGTGGCCGTCTCCCCGGACGGCCGCCGGGCCTACGTCGCCGACGAATCCGGCGCCTCGGTGAAGGTCGTCGACACCGCGTCGAACACCGTCACCGCAACCGTCTCCGTTCCCGGGCAGCCGCAGCACCTCGCGGTGACGCCCGACGGCCGCCGGGTCTACGTGGCCAACTCGGCCGGCACCGGCTCGGTTTCGGCGATCGACACCGAGACGAACACGGTGACCGCGACCATCCCGACGAACGACGGCGCCCGCGACATCGCCATCACGCCGGACGGCACCCGGGCGTATGTGCCCGGCGACCGGACCGTGCGGGTGATCTCGACGGCGACGAACACGGTCACCGCGACGGTCACCGGGTTCGCCGCCCCGAAATCGGTCGCCATCACGCCCGACGGGACCCGCGCCATCGTCACCGGCGACGACCACAACCTGGTCGTGATCGACACGGCCACCAACACCGCCAAGGCTACCGAGGACGACCTCGGCTTCAACCCGGTCGGCCTCGCGATCGCGACCGTCCACCCGGCCCCGCCGACCGCGAGCCTCGTGCTCACGACGCAGCCGGAGTCGAACCGCGTCTTCTGGGATGCCTCGGGTTCGAAGCACGGCTTCGGCATCTACTTCGGCCAGAGCATCGACTGGGGCGACGGCAACACCGGCATCAACGCGCCGAACTTCCACGAGTACGCGCACGGCGGGACCTACACCGTGACTCTGACGGTGACCGACGAGCTGGGGATGAAGGCGACCACGAGCCAGCAGATCACGCTGCAGCCCGTGACCCGCTGGTTCGCGATGCTGTCGGCCAGCAACCTGCGGTACGTCTCGGCCGAGGGCGCCGGCGCGCAGCCGCTGGTCGGCAACCGGACGACGGCCGGGCCGTGGGAGGCGCTCGCGCAGATCGACGTGGGCGGCGGCGCGGTGGTGTTCCGGGCCACGGTCAACGGCAAGTACCTCACCGTCGACGCGGCCGGCAAGCTGACCGCGAACGCCGCGGCGATCGCCGACGCGTCCCGGTTCAAGGTCGTCACGGGCGGGAACGGGCTGTTCAGCCTGCTGTCGGTGTCCAACAACCGGTACGTCAGCGGCAACAACGGCTCCGGCCCGCTCACCGCCGACCGGGCCGCCATCGGCCCGTGGGAGCAGTTCTACGCGACGAGGTCGACGGATCGGCAGTTCATCTCGATGACCAACTACAAGTACGCGACGGCCGAGAACGGCGGGAACTCTCCGCTGATCGCCAACCGCGACGCGCCCGGCCTGTGGGAGACCTTCGACGAGATCGAGGCCGGGGATGGGTACATCGCCCTGTTCTCCCACGCCAACCAGCGCTTCGTGGTCGCGGAGAACGGCGGCAACGCCCCGCTGATCGCCAACCGCACCGCGGTCGGCCCGTGGGAGAAGTTCTACGTCGAGTACGGCTGGAACAGCACCATCACAGTGCGGGCCTACGCGAACAACCGCTATGTGACGGCGGAGAACGGCGGCAAGTCCGCGCTGATCGCCAACCGCACCCAGGCCGCGAGCTGGGAGCAGTTCAGCGGCCTGTGATCGGAAAGGGGCGCCCGCACCGCGGGCGCCCCTGCTCACATCGGCCGGTCGACCTCGACCTCGATGCCGTAGCCGGAGAAGACGACGGTGACGGTGTACCAGGGCTTGTAGTTGGGCGAGTCGTCCCCCCGCGTCCGCCAGGTGACCTTCTCGACCTTGCCGGACCGCACGCCGACCTCGATCGTTCCGGTCGTCGGCTCGATGTCTCCCGGCTGCCGGAACTCGAACGAGTGCGTGTCCACGGAGCCGCGGCGTCCGCTGTGGGTGACCGTGCCGAGGGTGCTGAACGACTTGAGCAGCGCGCCCGGGTCGCTCGTCAGCTCGGTGCCCTGGTGGAGCGCGAAGCCGGTGAACCCGGGCTTCTCCTTGACCCAGAACATCGCCTGGCCCTCGGGCTTGGTGCCGGTGTACCAGACGCCGTCGACGACACGCTGGTCCATGTAGAGCGTGCCGACGGCTCCGTGCAGGTAACCGGTGGGGCCGGCCGGGTCGACTCGGGGCCGCCGTCGATCTTGACCGTCATCGTGAACCTGTAGCTGGTCTCGGTGGTCGCGCTCACGGCCGCGGCCAGGCTCAGGTCCGGTCGGCCCCGGTCCTGGCCCGCCCAGGCGATCCCGCCGGCCAGCACCAGCGCGGCGACCACCCCGGCGGTGGCGTTCTTCCGGCGCGCTCGATGCGCCCGCCGCAGCACCACGCCGACCGGCGCTTCCCCCACCGGTCCCCGATCGGCGAGCCGCGCCAGCGAGGCGGACAGTTCGTCGGTGTCGATGGTCATCGCCGCACCCCTTCACTCCGGTACTCCGCCTGCGCGCAGTTCCCGCAGCCGGGCCATGGCTCGAGCATTGTGGATCTTGACGGTCCCGGCCGCGCACCCGAGCGCCGCGGCCACGTCCTCCTCGGACAGGTCGGCGTAGTAGCGCAGCACGACCACGGCCCGCTGCAGGGCGCGATCGGGGTCCCCTTGCGCGGCGCGCGGATCGGCGCCGTCGGGCGGCTCGGCGACCAGGCGCTCCCACCGCGCGTGCCGCCACAGGCTCACGTTTCCGTTGACGAGCATGCGGCGGAGGTACGCGTGCGGGTCGCCTTTCCGCGCTACGCGCCGCCAGCGCGGGTACAGCTTGACGAGGCGTCCTGCCCGGGGTTGACAGCGGTTCGGCGGCGCGCCTCGCTGCTAGTGGATCGGATTCCAGCCGTCGGATCCGGCGAGGTACGCGGTCGGGGTGTACTGGGCCGCGGTCGAGGCGCTCATCTGCGGGCGGTTGCTGTTGACCACGGCGCCGGCGCCGGTGCTGCTGTACTCCGTGAAGCGCGCGTTGCGCCACGAGAAGCCGGACATGTCCGTCCACGGGTCGTCGCGGATGTGGGCGTCCATGATGACGCCGCGGTACAGCACCTGCGCGATCGCGTTCACGTCGCCGCCCGGGTGCCAGGGCCGGCCCAGGTAGACCGTCTTGGCCGGCGCGTTGCTGGTCAGGTGGGTGCCCCAGAACAGGTAGCCGTACTTGTTGTTGACGTTCGTCGCGGCGGCGGTGATGTAGCCGTTGTTCGACGACGAGCCGCGGGTCAGCGAGCGGACCTCGCCGTTCTGGAAGACCATCGTGCCGGCGCCGAAGATGAAGTCGACGTCGCCCTCGACGTAGGAGTTGCGCACGTACAGCCGGCGCACCGCTGTTCCCGAGGTGTTGACGAGCAGCGTGTCCTGGTTGCCGAGGATCCGCACGTTGCTGAACTGCACGCGGTCGCCGTAGGTGTTGACCGCCACCGCCTGCTCGGCGCTGAGGTTGTGCGCGGCCTCGTCGAAGTCGTTGGACATGGTCAGGTTCGACACGGTGGTGTTGGCGGCCGCGATGGTGACGGTGGCGCTGCCGGCCGTGCCGTAGGTGCTGCCGTCCGGCTTGGTGAGCCCGGCCGCGTGCCCCTCGACGATGACCACGGCGGTTGCGGCGGACCCGGTGCCGACCAGGCTGATGTTCGGCTTGTTGGACGGGATGCTCACCGTGCCGCGGTACGTGCCGGCCTTGATGTTCACCGTGTAGGTGCCGCTGCTGTTGGCGGGGGCGGCGTCGATCGCGGCCTGGACCGTGCGGTAGTTGCCGGAGCCGTCGGCGGCCACGGTGACGGTCGTGGCCGCGAACGCCGGCGTCCCGCTCGCCGCCACGACACCGGCGGCGACGAGCATGATTCTCCCTGTACGCATCTGTCCTCCCAGGGCATTGAATCTAGAGCTGTCAATATTTGGCGCTCGGCCGCCGGTCGGGCAAGCGCTTTCCTGGGTTGCGTCGAGTGGCCGCCTTCCGGCGATGAAACTTTCGGTCCGGGGAGTTCGCGGGGGCTGCGCAAGATCGGTTTGTCGCGCATAATGCGCGCCGTGCGCACTCGAATCGTGGCCGGCCTGACGACAACGTTCGTGGCCGCCGGCCTCGTTCTGCTGTCCGGCGTTCACCCCGCCGCCGCGGCCACCCCCCTCGAACTCCTCTACATCGCGGCCTCCAACGGCCCCACCACATTCGTCGTCGACCCGGCTCTCGGCAAGCACGTCAACGAGGCCGAGGCCGGTAGCGCGTCCGGCGAGGTCGCCGTCGCACCCGACGCCGGGCTCGCCCTCATCGCCGACTCCGACCACAACGAGGTAGTCGTGGCCAGCCCCAGCCGGGGCACCATCCAGCGGCGGATCCCCGTCGGCACGGCCCCGCGCGGCGTCGCGATCGCCGCGGACCGCCGGCACGCCTACGTCACCAACCACGGCGCCAACTCGCTCTCCGTCATCGACCTCACGACCTTCACCGTCGTGGCCACCGCCCCCGTCGGCCTCGGCCCGGAGGATGTCGCGGTGACCCCGGACGGCCGGCGCCTCTACGTCACGACGGCCGACGGGGTCGACGTGGTGGACGCCGCGACCAACACGCTCACCAGGGTCGTCACCGCCGGCCAGAACCCGGTCGGCGTGGCCGTCACGCCGGACGGCAGGTACGCCTACGTCGCCAACCGTGGCGGCAACACGGTTTCGGTCATCAACACCGCGACGAACGCGGTCGCGACCGTCGCCGTGGGTCGCGGTCCGCTGTACGTGGCCACCACCCCGGACGGCGCGCGGGCCTACGTCACCAACGCGACCGATCGCACCGTCTCGGTGATCGACACGACCACCAACGCGGTCGCCGCGACCATTCCGCTCGGCTTCGCTCCGGTCGCGGTCGTCGTCACGCCGGACGGCAAGCGCGCCTATGTCTCCGGTACCGACGGGACGGTGGCGAAGATCGACACGGCCACCGACACCGTGGCGTCCTCGTTCGTCGGCTGGGGAGGCGGCTTCGGGATCGGCCTCGCGGTCGGCACCGTGGAGCCGGTCGCGCCCGTCGCGAGCTTCACCGTCAAGCCGGTCGTCGAGCTCGGCGGCTTCAACAGCGACACGTCGGCCTCGCTGCCCGGCACCGGGGGCTTCGGCAAGTACACCTGGGACTTCGGCGACGGCATCGTCGAGACCGTCTACGGGCCGAACAGCGGCCACTCGTACCAGCGCGGCGGCACCTACACCGTGACGCTCACCATCACGGACAACTACGGGGCGACCAGCACCACCAGCCGGCAGGTCTCGGCCTTCCCGAAGATCAAGCCGATCTCCCTACTGGCGAGCAACATGCGGTACGTCACGGCGGAAAACGGCGGCAACCAGCCGCTCGTCTCCAACCGCCCCGGCGTGGGCGGCACCTGGGAGCGCTTCGACCTGGTCGACGTCGGTGGCGACGTGGGCCTGCGCTCGCTCGCCAACGGCAAGTTCGTGACGGTCGACCCGGGCACCGGACGGCTGACGGCCAACGGCACCGTCGCCGACGCGTTCGAGCTGGTGACCATCGACCACGGCGCCTTCGCGCTGCGGTCCCGGCGAACCGGCAAGTACCTCAGCAGCAACGACGGCGCCGCCCCGCTCGCCGCCGACCGCGCCGCGCTCGGCCCCTGGGAACGCTTCTACCAGCTGGCGAACTACGAGAACAGCGCGAACACCGTCCTGCGGGCCGCGGTCAACAACCGCTACGTCACGACGGACCCGCGCGGCCCTCAGCCGCTCATCGCCAACCGCAACGCGATCGGCTCCTGGGAGACCTTCGACGTCATCGACGCCGGCGATGGCTGGATTGCGCTGTTCTCGCACGCCAACTTCCGCTTCGTCGCGGCGGAGGCGGGCGGGAACCAGCCGCTGATCGCCAACCGCACCGTCGTCGGCGACTGGGAGCGCTTCAAACGCGACCGCCTGCCGCTTTGGTACAACGTGGCCTCGGAGTCGCTGCTCGCGGGCGCCAACGGCAAGTACGTCACCGCCGAGGCGGGCGGCAACCAGCCGCTGATCGCGAACCGCACCGCGATGGGCGATTGGGAGCAGTTCTGGTTGATGTTCTGACGCCGCGGTACTCAGGTTCGTGGCGCCGGTGCCGATAGACGGGGCCGTGACGGTTCCGGACCTGCCGCCCGACTACGCCGGCTGGGCACACGTGCCCGCCCAGCCGGCCGCGACCCCCACGCTCCCGTCCGCGCCGATCGAGTCCGAGGCGTCGCGAACGCTGACCCGGATGGCCATCGGCGCGGCGGGCGTCCTGGTCCTGGCGCTCGGTACCGCCATCGCGGTCCGGCCCACCGACGGGTCCCCGGCCGAGACGGCGTGGCGGCCCGCCGGGATCACGCTCGCCGAGTGCCAGGCCCGGATCGCCGCGCCGGCCAACGTCCTCACTGGCAAGGAGACCTGCGACTACCCGCAGGAGGAGCGCGATCGCGCGGCCGCCGCGCCGGCGGCGGACCCGAAGGACCCCGTGTACGCCGGCGTGGTGCTCGCCGTTGGGCTGCAGTCCGACAACCGCGGCTGTACGACCGGAGCGAACCGGCCCGTCGTGCCGACCGTCTATCCGGTGCTGTCCGCGACGGTTCCGGCCGCCCCCGGCGTGCCGCATGTCGACACCGCGTTCCAGCTCCAGGGCCTCGACGGCCCCATCCCGCAGGAGGGCGAGCAGCTCGGCGGCGACGGCAACTGGCCGGAGCACACCACGGCGCTGCCGCTCGAGCGGGTCGCGCCGCTCGAGCACGGTGTGTCGTACCGCTGGCGGGTTCGTGCCACGCCTCCGCAGGTCGCGGCCGCGGGCTGGTCGCGGTGGTGCGAGTTCACCGTCGCGCGGGCGGACCTGCGGCTCGACGAGTACCACACCTACCAGGTCAGCCTGCCCGCCGAAGCGTGGCGCGAGATCCTGGCGGTGCTCGGGCCGGCGGTGCGGCGCGTCAACGGGTACGAGCCGCCGCACGGGCCGATCGAGTCCGCGGTGCGCGACACGAGCGGCTCGCGGGCGGCGGACCAGGTGATGGTCGCGATGAACGGCCGGCGCTGGACCAGGGTCATGGACGACCTGGCGCAGGTCGCGACCCAGCGGAACACGGGGGCCTGGCCGCTCGCGGACGCTCTCTCGGCCGGACTGGGTGGTCCGGAGCGCGTCACCATGGGCTTCCCGCGCCGGGCCTAGGGGCCACACGGCGGTTCCCGCTGACGCGCTCGGTCAGGGTTTCCGGGCGAAGATGGCCGCGCCCGGGGACTTGGTGTGCTGGTCCAGCAGCAGCGTTGTCTCCACCGCGAAGCCGGCCTCCGTCAGCCACTCGGTCATCCGGGCCGGTTGGCGGCGGTGGACGTGGACTCGCATCGGGTGGCCGCCGTAGCCCTCGGTCTTCAGGCGGGTGCCGTCGCCCGCGTGGAAGCCGAGCAGCAGGACGCCGCCCGGGTTCAGGGCTCGGTGGAAGCCGGCCAGGGTCGGCGGGATCGACTCGTCGGGGATGTGGATCAGCGACCAGAAGGACAGGATGCCGGCGACCGGGGGCAGGGTCAGCTCCGTCATGTCGCCGACCTCGAATGTGAGCTGGGGGTAGGCCTCGCGGGCCAGGTCGATCATGGCCGGGGACAGGTCGATGCCGAAGGCGTCCGGGCCCAGCTCCGCCAGGTGGGCGGTCACGTGGCCGGGGCCGCAGCCGACGTCGGCCACCGGGGCGCCCAGCGGCAGCAGGGCCGCGAACAGGTTCAGGGTGGCGGCCAGGTACGGGTCGCCGGTCAAGGCGCCGGTCACGAACTCGGCGTAGCTCTTGGCGACGGTGTTGTAGGAAGCTCGGGTCTCCTCGCGCCATTCGTCGTCGGGCATGGGCGAACACCTTACGCGGACGCGGCAGAGAGGCCCGCCAGGGCCGAACGGTGTCTGACGGGAGCAACGGTCGTGCCCCCGGCGGACCGGAGCAATGAATCTTGTAACGCATCGGAGGGAACGGCGCTCGAAACGGCCGCGCCGGCGTGGCGATTCGGGGCATCATGTCCGGTTATGCGCCGCCGCCGTCGGTTGTTGCTGTGTGCCCTGCTTGCGTGTCTTGTCGTGGTTGCCGGCCTTGCGGTGCGGTGGGCGTCGGCGCCGGCGGGGCGGAGTGCGGCCGAGCCGCTGGTCGGGCCGTCCGCGAAGGCGCCGGGCATGGGCAGCGCGCTGGGCGTGGCGGCGCCGTCCAGCGGGCCGGCCAGCGCGTCGGCGCACGGGGACGTCACGGTGCGGTACACGTTCGACAACGGCCTGGCCGAGCCGGTCACGGACGCCTCCGGGCGGCTGGCGCTGCGGTCGCGGCGGGCCGAGGGTGGGCAGCTCGCCACCGTGGCCCACGACGGCGGACTTGCGGTGCGCTTTCCGCCTCGGTGTGAGCATTACGGTGCGGAGAGTTGTGCACGGGTGATCCTGCAGAGTGGTCCGGCCGGGTTTCTCAATCCCGGTCGCGGACCCATTACGTATGGTGCCAGTGTGCTGGTTCAGCCGGATGAGACTTCTAAGGGCGCCAATGTTGTCCAAAAAGGGTTCTCGGTCGGTGACAGTCAGTTCAAGCTGCAGGTCGACGGCGAGGCCGGGCGGCCCAGTTGTGTGATTGTCGGCACTCGTTCGTCGAATATTTTCGTGGCGCTCGCGGCGCAGTCCGTCGCCGACGGGCGGTGGCACCGGATCGCGTGTTCGCGCAGTAACTCCCTGCTCACGGTGTCCGTCGACGGGGCCGAAGCGGGGCGGGCCACCATTCCGTCGTCACTGTCGATAGTGAACGACGATCCGCTCTGTATTGGTGGCAAGGGAACCAGCGCGAACAACGATCAGTTCGTGGGGGCAATCGATGATGTGTTCGTCACTCGAATTGCCTGACCTTCGGGACAAATCGGACAACAATCGCGCACTCACTTGTCGATGGGAACCTGGCGCGCTTAACGTGAATTCGCGTCGACTGGATGTCCGCGCCCACCACGGGCGCGCCAGGCGGCACCGCCGAGTCGATTTCGAGCCGGGGACCCACGTGTTCCACCGGGGTGAATCCGCGAGATTGCGGTAGGGCGACCTTCCCGCCCGAACCCGTCAGCTAACCCGGTAGGCGGCCATGGAAGAAGGAGTATCTCCTCGGTGGAGACCCATCTGAGGTGGACGCGGCGGCCCAACCGACTGGTACGGCTCCTCGTCGCCACCCTCGGCGGTCTGTCCCTCGCCCTCGGCGTCACCGGCCTCGCGCACGCGGACCCCACGCCCGGCGAGATCGAGAAGCAGATCGACGAGAAGTGGAACACGATCGAGCCCGTCATCGAGCAGCACAACCAGCTCAAGCTGGAGCTCGCCGCCAACAAGACCAAGCAGAAGCAGCTCGAGGACCAGATCGCCCCGCTGAAGGCACAGGTCGACGCCGCCTTTGACAAGGTGAGCGCGTTCGCCGTGATGCAGTACAAGAACGGGCGCGTCTCGAAGCTCGACGCGATGCTCACCACCGGGTCGCCGGACACGTTCATCGACCAGATGACGATGCTCAACATGGTGGCCAAGGACGAGCAGGACCGGATCAAGGACGTGCTCGTCGCCAAGCAGCAGTACGACGCCCAGAAGGGTCCCCTCGACGAGCTGATCGCGAAGCAGGCCGAGCAGGAGGCCGCGCTCAATCAGCAGGAGACCCAGATCAACGCCGACATCAAGAACCTGCAGGACATGCGCCTCCAGGCCTACGGCAGCGGCAACGGCACCGGGTCGCTCAAGCCGGTCGCGTGCCCGCAGCAGTACGACGGGAGCCCCGGCAGCCGGGCCGCCCAGTTCGGATGCCAGCAGATCGGCAAGAAGTACGTGTGGGCGACCGAGGGACCGAACACGTTCGACTGCTCGGGCCTGACGATGTGGTCCTGGAAACAGGTCGGCGTCACGTACCTGCGGCACTACACGATGTGGCAGTACCAGGACACCAAGCGCGTCTCGCGGGCCGACCTCAAGGCCGGTGACCTCGTCTTCTTCTACCCCGACAAGCACCACGTCGGGCTCTACGTCGGCAACGGCTGGATGGTCCACGCACCCAACCCCAGCCAACCGGTGCAGATGAAGAAGATCGACTCCGAGCCGATATCCGGATACGGCCGAGTGGCTTAAGAGGGTGGGCCTTCGGGCCCACCCTTTTTTACTGCGTCGGCCAGGTGCGCCAGTTCTGCCAGGAGCGGCTCGGGGTGGGGCCGCGCTGGCCCTGGTACCGCGAGCCGTACACCGCCGAGCCGTAGGGGTGCTCGGACGGCGAGGACAGCCGGAAGATGCACAGCTGCCCGATCTTCATGCCCGGCCAGAGGCGGATCGGCAGGTTCGCGACGTTCGACAGCTCCAGCGTGACGTGGCCGCTGAAGCCGGGGTCGATGAAGCCGGCGGTCGAGTGGGTCAGCAGGCCGAGGCGGCCGAGGCTGGACTTGCCCTCCAGGCGCCCGGCGAGCTGGTCGCCCAGCGTGATCACCTCGAGCGTCGACGCCAGCACGAACTCGCCCGGGTGCAGCACGAAGGGCTCGCCGTCGTGCACCTCGACCATGGAGGTGAGCTCGTCCTGCTGAATCGCGGGGTCGATGTGGGTGTAGAGATGGTTGTTGAACACCCGGAACCAACGGTCGAGCCGCACGTCGATGCTGGACGGCTGCACCAGCGCTTGATCGAAGGGCTCGAGGCGCAGTTGGCCGGCTTCGAGCTCTTTGTCTAGGTCACGGTCGGAGAGCAGCACCTTCTGAGGTTACCGAGTTGGCTTCGTCGGCTGCCCTGCCGGTGGCCTCCAAAGCCTGCTTGGTCACGCCGATCGCGGTTCTGAGAGCCTCTTGGGAGAAGTGCGAAAAAGCTTCCCGCATATGTACTCCCAGAGGCGCGAAAAACTCCGCCGCCAGCGCCCGGGCCTTCGGCTGGATGTGCAGGTGGGTTCGCCTGCGGTCCTCGGGATCGGGCCGGCGCTCGACGTGGCCGGCGCGCTCGAGCCGCACGAGGAGCGCCGTGGTGGCCGCGGGGCTGAGCGAGAGCCGGCGCGCGAGCTCGCCGGGCGTCAGCGGCGTCCGCTCCTCGGCCGCGCGCCAGATGTGCGCGATCGCGTTCATGTCGGTGCGATGCAACCCGTGCGCGCGCGCGAACACGTCGACGAACCGGTCCGCCTCGACGTTGAACCGGCGGAGAAGATCGATGAGCTCGTCGGCAGGCGTCACCGCTTCAGTTTGCCCCGTTCGGGGAATTCGGCAACGATCGTACACGTGTTCGAGTACTTTTGAGGCATGGCATCGTGGGCTGAGTTCGCCGCCGCCGACCCCGCGCTGGCGTCGGCCATTCACACGCTCGTGTGTCAGTACGGCCCGGGCCTGGGCTACCTGGCAACGGTCCGCCCCGACGGCGGCCCCCGCATCCACCCCGTCTCGCCGGTGATCACGGACGAGGGCCTGTTCTGCTTCGTCCTACCGTCCCCGAAGCGCCACGACCTGGACCGCGACGGCCGCTACTCCCTGCACAGCTTCCCGTCGGAGGACACCGCCGACGAGGCGTACCTGTCCGGCCACGCCAGCATCGTGTCGGACTCCGGTCAGGTCGCACGCCTGGCCCAGCTCATGCACGCGGCCCCGGGCATCGACTGGAAGCTGTACGAACTGACCGTCGACCTGGCGATGTACGTGCGGTACGACACGCCGACGACGTCGACGCGCACTGTGTGGAAGGACCGCCCGGGGCATGTTCCGCGGGCGAGGCATAATGGTCCGTGCGCTAACGCCGTGGATTCGGTACAGTAGGCGTCGCTCGCGGGTGTAGTTCAATGGCAGAACATCAGCTTCCCAAGCTGACAGTGAGGGTTCGATTCCCTTCACCCGCTCCAACGCTCAGGCCCTGGTCAGGACTCAAGTCCAGCCAGGGCCGTTCTTCTCAGGCCACTCGAAACGGCCCGCGTGCCATGGGCGTGCCGTTACCTCAACTGTCAGCTGTCTCGACTGGTCGGTGGACTACCGTTGATACGAGTCGCATGGCGATGGAGGTGCGGGAATGAGTAAGGACGGCGCCCGAGCGCCGCTTGGGTCGCGCTACGCGGACCAGCGTCCCTACGTCGTCGTGACCGAGCTGGGCGAGTTGCATGGGCCGACCACCGGTGAGGCAAGGCTTGACCGGCGGTTGAACTGGTCGGGACGCGCTGTCTACGACCTCGGTAATCCACGACGGTTGGCGAGCATGTACGAGACAGTGCTTCGCGAGGCCACACATGTCGAGGAACTCCAGACATGGCTCGACGCCCCGACGTTGCGGAGGCTCTGGCCTGATCTCGTGCTGCCGCCGCAGGTCCGGCAGCTCTGGGAAGCTCAGTTTCCCGACCTCGCCACCACACGGCGGCCCGCTGCGTAGTGATGCACGACAAAGCGCCGACGCACCGACGGCTCGCGGAGATCGGACTACGGGCCGGCGGACCGCACGGGTTCGCCCTGGCCGGCGGTCACGCCGTTGCCGCGCACGGCATCCTGCAGCGTCCGAGCGAGGACGTCGATCTCTTCGCCGACTGGCAACGACGGGCCGACTTTCCCGCCGCGGTCGAGGTCGTCATCGCCGCCTACGTGGCAGCCGGCTACCAGGTGGAGATCGACCACCGAACGGAGACCTTCGCCCGGATTTACCTCACAGACCCGGTAGAGCCAAGCGAGCACCACCGCGTTGAGCTGGTCGCCAACTGGCGCTCGCAGCCGCCGGTGCTGTCACCTGTATCGCCGGGGTCTGCTTTATCGCTTGGATGTGAGTGCTCAGGGCTTCCCGGACCGGAACATGCCCGGAGTCGGATGTGCACTGCCTCTGGCGGCCGGGGACAGGCTCCAACTCTGGTAAGCGAGCTCGCGGTCGATTGCGAGGGCGTGCCGCACTCGGCGGGGCTGGGCGGCGGCCTCATGCGGCCTTCAGGGTTTCACTATGAGCGGTGACGCGGAGTTGCCGGATCTGCATCGTCCGTGTTGATGAGCTCGAACAGGCCGGTCTGGAATATGCGGGCAGCCTCCGCAAGGAATCTCTCTCGGAGCTCGACGGACGTGAACCGGAACTTCACCTACTTGTCGTTCTTCTCCCACACATCGCCGGTGGTCCCGCCAGAGGAGATCTGGGAATAGTCGGCAGTCTCCACCTCGAAGGACAGGCCACGTAGTGCGCCAAGAACAGATTTGTCGGTTGCCTTGATCGTGGCGCTGAAGTGGTACAGCGAGTGGTGGAACGACATGGCATCCTTCCGGGCTACCTGATCTGGGCTGTTCCGAACTGCCGAGCCGAATTGGTCGGTGCTGAGCGACTTCAGGCGGCGGCGTCGCGGTGTGGCTTGAAGGTGATGTCGAGTTCCGCATCAAGTGCCGCTGCGAGTCTTGCCAGGAGCGGCACGGTGGGCGTGGCACCGCCTGATTCCAGGCGGGACAGTTGGGGCTGAGTCATGCCGGCGCGTTCGGCGAGTTCGCCCTGTGTGAGTCCAAGTTCGGTGCGACGATCGTGGACCATTTGGCCGAGCAGGAGCGCTGCTCGTGCCTCCTCGTAGGCGGAGTTGTGCTGCTCGGCGCCGGTGCGTTCCCAGCGAGAGTGGCGTGCCGTCATGGTCCTTCCGCCCTTCCGTTGTGCTTCACTGCCATTTGCGCTCGAAGATCTCGGTCGCCGGCGCATGGTCTTCATGTCCCAGTTCGCATGTCTGCTGAGCGGTGATGGCTCGCACGACCTCGGCACGTTCGACCTGGCGGGACTTTCGGAACACGGTCAGCAGTACCACCCGGGTCTGTGGTGCAAGCCAGTAGCTGATGCGGACGGCCGACCTGTCGAGGTGGAACCGCAGTTCGCGCGTCTTGCCGCTGAGATGGCGTGAGTAGGGTTCGCCGAGCGTCTCGGCGCGCTCGGCCAGGATGTCGGCCATCGCCTCGACCTTGGCATACTCCGTGAGCCGCAAGGTTTCGAGCCAGTCCCGCACCTCTGGCTCCAGCTCGATAACGTAGCGTCTCACCCTTCGAACGGTATACCGTTCTTGGTATATCCGGCAAGCCGCGTCCGGGCCATTAGCGGGCCATTAGCCCAGGCGAAGGCTGGCCGCTCCAGGCCGCTCGCCGCCAGCGGGTCGACGAAGCTCGCGTTTGAGCTGGGCCGGGCGGTCCGGGAACTCCGGGAGCGGCGCGGCTGGAGCCAGACCGAGTTGGCCGACGCGGCCGCGATGACGCAGTCCGCCGTCGCGCGTTTCGAGGCGGGCGGCACCGTGCCGACCTTGCCGGTGCTCGAGCGCCTGGCGCGGGCACTCGATGTGGAGTTGGCCGTTGGGGTCCAGGCCAGGCCCGACGCGGCGTGACCGCGGCGTCGTGTCGTTGGCGTGCCATTACTGCAGGTCGGTCGAGGCTGCCTCTGGCCACTCGGAACCCCGGTTGCCAAGGCGTAGGCGACTGTGGATGTGCCTGCCTGTCACCGAGCGTCTCGGCAAGAATGCCGGCCGTCGCTTCGCTCTTGGCGTACTCCGTGAGCTACGTGAGGCGAGCGGCAGGATCGCGGGCGGTAGTTGACCTTGGGCGATCTGGGCAGTAAGAAAAGCCGGTGCCGAGCACTGTGTACGAGATGTGTAACTGCTTCGATGTCGCCTGCGCCCCCTGTCAGAGCGTGCTGGCGCCCTGTAGCAGTGTGCTCGGGCTGGGCCGGCTGAGCGCGCTGCTGTTGGTTGTGGCGCCGTACCGCCTCGGTGTGCCGTCCCGGCCTTCTTCGGCGGGTCGGTTGGGCGTTCGGGCGATCCGTGGGTATCAGCGCTGGCTCTCGCCCCGGCTGCCCGTCCGGTGCCGGTATTCGCCGTCGTGCAGCGCGTACGGGCTGACTGTGGTGGACCGCTTCGGGCTGGTGACCGGCGGCAGACTGGCTGCGGCCCGGATCGCGCGGTGCCGGTGTGATGTGCCTATGGGTACCGTCGACGAGCCGCCGGTAGGGCGCTGACCATCCAGCACGGCGCTGGGCGCCACCGCCACGCCGAGGAGCCGCACCGGGGCCTGTCGCTGGTGCGCCGGCCCCGGTCGTGACGACGTTGGGGCGCAGTCCGCGCAGTGAAAAAGCCCGGTGATCGCTTTCAGGGTTGTCCGATGTGATTGGGCCGCGCATAATCGGCGCGCGCCGCTGAATGATCAGCGGCAATGCAATCCCGCCGAGTGCCCCCGAAAGAGGAGCAGCGTGGGTAAATCTATTCTTTCCGGCCTCACGACCGTCGTGCTGGCCGCCGGTGTGGGGCTGGTCGCGGGGGCCGGCTCCGCATTCGCCGCAACGACCCCGTTGTACGTCAACAACACCTTCGACTCCGGCTGTTCCGACAGCGGCGGCGGCAGCCAGAGCAAGCCGTTCTGCACGATCACGGCCGCGGTCGCGGCGTTGGCGCCCGGGCAGACGGCCCAGATCACCGGCGTGTTCAACGAGCGCGTGAACGTCAACAAGTCCGACGTCGTGCTGCAGGCCTCCGAGGCGGGGGCCGCGCGGGTGGCCGGGCCGAACGCCGGGTTCACCATCGACGGGCAGCACGACGTCGCCATCCTCGGCATCAACGTGCTGAACGTGGTGAGTGCGCCCGCGTTCGCGGTGAGCAACGGCGCGCGGATCTCGGTCGCCGACACGAGCGTGACCATGGCGAACGGCGCGACCGGGCCGGCGATCCAGCTCTCCGCCGTGACGGACTCGGCGCTCAACGGCGTGAAAGTCAGTGGCGGCGCGGTGTCGGCCGGCGTGGCCCTGGACGCGGCTACGTCCCGGACCGTGCTCAAGGCGCTGAACGTCAGCGTCGGCAGCCCGGCCGGCAGCACGGCCGTCGACGTCGCCGGCTCGAACAACACGATCGTCAACAGCAGCGTCTACGGCGGAGCGGTCGCGGTCATCGCGCTGCGGCCCGGGGCGGCGGGCAACACGATCGTCAACAGCACGGTGATGAGCGGACACGGCGTCGGCATCCTCAACAACGGTGCCACCGGTACCGCGATCACGAACAACTCGTTGGACTTCAACTGCCTCGGGGGCATCCGCGTGGCGGGCGCGTCCAGCGGCGTGTCCGTGCAGAACAACGTCGCGACCAGCAACGTGTCCTCCACGACCGGCTGCGACCCGGGAGCCCCGAGCGGCCCCGAGATCGGCCTGTACGACGGCGCGGCGGGCACCACCGTGGTCGACTACAACGCCGTCTCCCGGTCGGCGGCGCCGAACTCGCTGTACTGGTGGAACGGTCCGCTGAGTCTGGCCGGCTTCCGGGCCGCCTCCGGTCAGGCCGCGCACGACACCGACGTCGTCGACCAGGCGCACCTGGAGGACTCGGCGAACTCGGCCGCGCCCGGCTACCAGAGCACCGACTCCTTCGGCAAGCCGCGCGAGGACAATCCGGCGCAGCCCAACACGGGCGCCGGCCCGGTCACCTACGCCGACCGCGGAAACTCCGAGATGATCCCGGGCCCGTACCCGATCGTGACCATCACGGCGGACCAGGCCGGCAACTCGGTCACGGTGGACGCGTCGCGCAGCGTCCCCGGCTACGTGCCCATCACCACGTACCGCTTCGACTTCGGCGACTCCACCGGCCTGGTGTCGCAGCCGTCGCCGGTCGCCACCCACCACTACTCGACGCCGGGGACCTACTCCATCTCGGTCACGGCCGTCGACGTCAACGGTTTCAGCGGGACTCAGCAACAGTCCAAGTCGCTGTGGCCGGCGGCCCGGACGTTCGCCCTGCTGGCACACGACAACAACCGCTACGTCAGCGCCACCGAGGGTGGCAACATGCAGATGCGCGCGTACCAGCCCACGATCGGCGACGCCGAGCTGTTCGACCTCGTGAAGGTCGGTGGCGACCTGGTCGCGTTGCGGTCCCGCGTCAACGGCCTGTACTTCACGGTGCTCGTCGGCCCGGAAGTTCCCGCGGGGTCGAACGTCGTGGGGGCCTGGAGCGCGTCCACGAGCAGCGACGACACGCGGTTCACGGTCACGAACAACGCCGACGGCACGTTCAGCCTGCGTTCGGTGGTCAACGGGAAGTACCTGAGCAGCAACCACGGCGGCAGCATGATGACCGCCGACCGGGCCGCGATCGGCCCGTGGGAGGAGTTCAGCCCGGTCGACGCGGCCAACGTCGCCGTCACGCTGCGGGCCCGGGTCAACAACCGGTACGTCACGGCGGAGAACGGCGGCAACTCGCCGCTGATCGCGAACCGCACCGCGGTCGGCTTCTGGGAGCAGTTCGACCTGGTCGACGTGGGCGGCGGCTGGGTGGCGCTGTACTCGCGGGCCAACGGCCTCTTCGTCACCGCGGAGGCGGGCGGCAACCAGCCGCTCATCGCCAACCGGGCGGTCGTCGGGCCGTGGGAGAAGTTCAAGGTGATCGCCAACGCCGACGGCAGCATCAGCCTGCAGGCCGGGGTCAACAACCGGTACGTCACGGCGGAGAACGGCGGCAACTCGTCGCTGATCGCGAACCGCACGGCGATCGGTCCGTGGGAGAAGTTCGACCGCTGATCCGGTCAGACGCCTAGAGCGATGCGAGTGAGGGCCCGCGCTCAAGCAGCGCGGGCCCTCACCGTTGGTCACGCGGTCAGCGCATCTCGAGGCCTAGGAGGCGGTCGGGGACCAGAGCCCGTGGGCCGCGGGCGACACCCAGCCGTTCGCGCTGCGGCTGGAGACGTCGACCTGGAACGCGCCCGGCCGGTCGGCCGTGACCTCGATGAACGCGGTGCCGTCAGGGGCCGCGGCGATCGTCTGCTCGGCCCCGCCGTTCACCGTGTACACGTAGTCCGTGACGGTGCCCGTGTTCGGGCCGGGCGTGAAGTCGACCCGGAACGGTACGCCGACGACCGGAGCGGCCGCGGCGGTCACCGTCGGGGCGGTGCTCGCGATGATCACTCGGTACGACGTGATCGGCGAGAGGTTGAATGCCCGGTCGAAGCTGCGCACGCTCAGCGTCACGAATCCGCTGGTCGGTGGCGACAGGGTTAGGGTCGCGCCGCCGGTCTGGTCGGCGTGCACGACGCCCGGGATCGAGAACGGGTCGATCCACTCGGGCACGCCGTTCGGGCCGATGTTGGCGCCGAAGCCGGAGAACACGCCGTTCCAGCTGTACTGGTAACCGTAGACATCGTCGGCACCGTTCGGGGACAGGTTGTAGACGATCGGGTCGCCGCCCGGGTAGCGGCTGGTGTGGCTCGGGTAGTTGGGCGACGTTACCTCGGGCGCGTTGTCCGGCGCTGCGGCGTCGGTGGTGAAGTAGCACGTCTGCGACCACGGCGAGTTGTCGGTGCCGTCGTTGGTCCGCACCTGCCACGCGTAGGTCGTGTTGTCGGCGAGTGCGCCGGTCGGCGGGGTGACGCCTCCGACGTGGCCGTTCGGCATGTACTGCTGCGTGACCGTCGTGCGCTGGTCGGGGTGGTCTACCGGCCAGATGGCGAACTCGCCGGTGAGCTGCACATCGTCCTGGTCGGCGTCGTGCGCCTGGGCCGCGAGCTCCGGCGTCAGGCCGCTCAGGTACGGGTACGGGGCGCCGGTCGCGCACGGCCGGAGGGCGTTGAACATCGGGGCCGGCGCGGCGGGCGGCGTGTTGTAGCCGAGGTACAGCGCCGGCGCGGCGACGCGTCGGCCGAGGGGCACGCGGTGCTCGAGCGCCCCGGGCAGCCGCACCTCGATCGTGACGTGCGACGGCAGGTGGACGCCCGCCGCGGTCGCCTGGTTGACGAGGCCGATGAGGTCGAGCAGCGGATAGGTGGTCGGACACTGTTCGACCGGGCCGAGGGTGCCCAGCTTGAGCAGCTCGCGCGGCGGGTTGCGCCACGTCGGCCGCGCGCTCTCGGCGGTCGCCCAGACCTCGATCTGGCGGTTCGCGCAGTCCGTGGCCTGGGTCTCCGGCACGGCGAGCTTCGCCGACAGGATGTGCTTGCTCAGCACCGCGGCGACGTCGAAGGTCGCGTAGACGCGCGACACGTGCTGCCGGTTGCTGCCGTCTCGCCAGGCGCCGAGCGGCGCGTCGCCGGCGGGGTTGAGGTACGTGGTGTCGGGATGCGCCGAGTCCGTGTAGGCCCACGAGATCCGGATCGCATCGAGGTTGGTTTGGCCGGCTTGAGCCGGTGTGGCGGTGCCGAACAGACCGGCAGCCACGGACAGCACCACGGCGGACAACAGCGCACCGCGGCGCGGACGTCGTGACACAGGACCACGCCCTCCCGTTACCGCGGGTGGCGGATTCCCCCGCGGATCATGACGAGCGTAAATCTCGCCGCCGATCCTGTGCCGCCCCGCTGCGCGTTGTCGACATCCGGCTTGAAACGGCCGAAAAGCGGCGCAAGATGATGCGATGGAGCGGTTTCGCAACGACGGGCTTGCGTTCGAGGTCGACGACCTGGGCGACGAGAACGCGCCCGCGGTCGTGCTGCTGCACGGGTTTCCGCAGGATCGGCGGGCCTGGGCCGAGGTCGCGGAACTGCTGACCCGGGCCGGCCGGCGCGTGCTCGTGCCCGAGCTGCGGGGATATGGCGAGCAGGCGAGTCCGAAGGAGCGCGGAAAGTACACCCTCGATGTCCTGGCGACCGACGTCCTGGCGCTGGCGAGAACGGCCGGCGTCGAACGGTTTGATCTCGCCGGGCACGACTGGGGCGCTGCGCTGGCGTTTCATGTGGCCGGGCGGCATCCCGAGCTCGTGCGGACCCTCACCGCCTTCTCGGTGCCGCATCGCGGGGCGTGGGCCGGGGCCGGGGCACGGCAGCTGTGGCGGTCGGCCTACGTCGGGTTCTTTCAGCTTCCGTGGCTGCCCGAACTGGTGCTGACGCCCGCGCGACTCGAGCGCCGGCTCGTCCGCAGCGGGCTCGGGGTCGAACACGCACGCCGCTATGCGCGGGCGAAGAACCGGCGGGCATTGAACTGGTACCGGGCGATGCCGCTACAAGCCGCCTTCCCGCGGGTCGAGGTGCCGACCGTCTTCGCGTGGGGGGACGGGGACGAGTTCGTCACCGAGCGGCTCGCGCGCCGGTGTGAACGGTGGGTCGACGGGGAGTACACCTTCGAAATCCTGCGTGGCGTGCGCCACTGGATTCCGGAGATGCACCCCCGCCGAGCCGCGGAGCTGGTGCTCAGGCGCCGCTGATCGAGCGCACGTCCCAGAGGTAGACCCCATCGACGACCTGGGACGGGGCCGCGTCCGGGGCGACGAGCTTGTCGATCGTCTCGCGCAGGACCTTCTCGTTCCAGTAGCCCACCGGCATCACCAGGTTGGTGGCCTTCCAGTGCTTGATGTCGGCCCGGATCGCGGCCTTCTGCGCCTCGGTCACGTCCGGCGAGGTGCGCTGGCGTGCGACCCAGCTCAGGTAGATGACCGTGTCGCGGTACCCGGGGCCGAAGTGCGCGAACTTGTCGTCCGGCTCGGTGTCGTTGGGGCCGAGGAAGTATCCGGCCGTCAGCTTGACCTCGAAGTTGGTCTCGGTCGACCAGCGCATCATCTTGATGTTGTCGTCCCAGCCGCCCGGCAGCGGGGCCACGACCGGGTTCGGGGGCAGCTTGGTGCGCCAGTTGCCGTTGGTGAACAGCGCCGGCAGCGGCGGGCGGCCGGTGGCGGGCTGGGGGGTCGGGAACAGCGGGACGAGCGCGGCGAGCAGCGCGATGCCCCAGATCAGGGCGAGCTTCGGGCTCCGGCGCGGGGCCGGCTCCTCGCTGCGGACCGGCGGAGGCGGCGGCTCCTCGGAAACTTCCCCAGACGAACCGGAGCCAACCAGTGCGGGCTCGAGCTCAAGGGCCGGAACCGCTGCGGGAACGGCAGCAGAAACATTGGCGGGACGCAGGCGCTCGACCACGAGCTTGTCGACCAGCAGGGCCAGGCCGACACCCACGCACACGGTCACGATGAGCCCCAGCCGCGTCGGCACCACCGAGTCGAACAGCGGCAGCTTGCTGATCCACTTCCACGGGCCGTGCACGTGGGTGTGCTCGACGCCGTTGAAGCGGATCACGTCGCCGAGGGAGAAGACGGCGAAGAGGGCGGCGGTGAGGAACAGGGCCCGGGACAGCCGGTTGCGCCACAGGGCGACCGCGCCGGCGACCAGCACGATGGCGAGCGGCCAGCCGAAGAAGCCGTTCTCCTCGCTGGCGTTGTTCTTGTTCAGCCGGGCCGCCTCGGCGACGTCGCCGGCGATCGAGTAGCGGCCGAAGGTGACGTAGGAGTACGCGTCGAGGTTGATCGCGCGCACGCCCGCGTCCAGGCCGCTGTAGTGCTGGGGGCCGGTGAACTGGAAGTACAGCGGGTAGGCGAGCACGGCTCCGGCGACGAGCAGCGTCACGCCGCACTTGGGCAGCAGGACCTTCGCGAAGCCGGGCAGCTGCTTCCACGGCACGTAGGCCAGGATGAACACGAACAGGGCCATCGCCGTGAAGAACAGCATCTCCTCGTTGATGCCGGCCTGCAGCACCACGAGCAGGGCGAGCCAGAGGCCCTGCCGCCACACGTTGCCGGGGTGGCGCATCCGGAAGACCGCGGCGATGATCAGCGGGATGAAGTACTGCCCGGCGATGTTCGGGTGCCCGGCGATCTGCGACATCATGGCAGGCGCGAAGCCCAGGAACGCGGCGCCGACCGCGGCGGCGAGGCGGGAGCGGCCGAACTCGCGGGTCAGCACCCAGTACCAGGCGATCGCGGTCGCGGCCAGGGCCAGCGTGGAGATGAACGCGAAGGTCACCCCGGCGCCGAGCCACAGCGTCACCGGGGTCAGCGGCAGCGCGAGCGTCAGGACCGACGTGTTCGCCATCAGGTTGACGCCCAGGGGCGCGTTGATGTCGTCGGAGAAGAAGGGTGACTCACCCTTCGTGAACAGCTCGGTCGCGTGGGTCAGGAACCACTCGAACGTGAAGCTGTCCTGAAAGTTCAGCGTCAGATAGCGCCCGTTCGGGTCCACCCAGAGGCGTCCCAGCACGTAGACGGCACCGAGGACAAAACCGACCATGACCAGCGCGTCGACGGTCTTCCCCGTCACCCGCCCCCGAATTCTCACCCGGTGGAGTGTAGGCGAGGGTGATTACCGCCGACACGCCGCGCCGGTCCTAGCAGGTGGCGCGGAAGGCATCCAGGTTCAGGTTCTTGCGGATGTTGCTGAACCGCAACGAAGCCGGGGCCGGGCACTGGGCCGCGCTGTACTCCACGTGGAACACCGGCTTACCGGCGGCGATGAACGGCTTGATCTGACCGCACTCGCCGTATTCGCGGCAGGACTCGTTGACCGCGAAGTCGAACGCCGGCTGCAGCGCCTTGACCTGGTCGAGGTCGTTCTTGAGCCCGACCGCCAGGCCCAGACCGTGCGCGAGGTCGGCCACCCGGCGGTTGAACGTGAGCTGGTCGGCGGCGGTGAGCGGGAAACCGGAGTCGTTGCTGTAGCCGTCCATGTTGTCCGGGTCGACCGCGTCGAAGCCCTTGGCCTTGCAGTCGGCGAAGCGCGCGGCCAGGATCGGCCGGAGCACGGTCCAGTTGCGCACGTCGAGCCACTGCTCGCCGGGCCAGCCGTCCAGCGCCTTGCCGCGTACCGAGGCCGGGTACTTCCCGGCGTCCGCGCGCCAGTTCTCGTAGGAGCCGGCGTCCACGTAGCAGACGACCTTCCGGCCCGCCTTGTGCAGCGCGGCGACCTGGGCCTTCGTGGAGTCGGCGCCGTCGATGTCGTACACCTGCGCCTTGACGCTCGTGTCAAGCTTCCCGCTGAACTGCATCTGCCAGGTCAGGCCGACGGCGGGCTTCCAGCGGCTCGGGGTGGCGGCCCGGGCGGGGGCGGCCACGGCGAGGACGGCGGCCGTCGCGGCCAGGGCGCTCATGAGGAGTCGACGCATGGCCCCGAGATCGGCCCGCGGCCGCCCGAGGTCGGGTGAAAGCTGGTAGCGCCCTGGGAAGCACCCGGGACGGCGAAACCCGGAAGACCGCAAAACGGCCGGTTCGGTATCGTCCAACGTGACGGATACGGCCACAAGAAGGTGGACACTGATGGTCCTGAAGATGTCCTCGCTGTTCCTGCGGACACTGCGCGAGGATCCTGCCGACGCCGAGGTCACCAGCCACAAGCTGCTGGTCCGCGCGGGCTACGTGCGCCGCGTCGCGCCGGGCATCTTCACCATGCTGCCGATGGGCCTGCGGGTGCTGCGCAACGTCGAGCGGGTGATCCGCGAGGAGATGGACGCGATCAGCGGCCAGGAGCTCACGTTCCCGGCCCTCCTGCCGCGCGAGCCCTACGAGGCGACCGGGCGCTGGACGGAGTACGGCCCCAACATCTTCCGCCTCAAGGACCGCCGCCAGGGCGACTACCTGCTCGGCCCCACGCACGAGGAGATGTTCACGCTCGCCGTGAAGGAGTTCTACTCCTCGTACAAGGACCTGCCGCTGACGCTGTACCAGATCCAGTCGAAGTACCGCGACGAGGCGCGCCCCCGGGCCGGCATCCTGCGCGGCCGCGAGTTCGTCATGAAGGATTCGTACTCCTTCGACGTCGACGACGACGGCCTGCGCGCGGCGTACGGCCGCCACCGCGAGGCCTACGTCAAGATCTTCGACCGGCTCGGCCTCGACTACGTGATCTGCTCGGCGACGAGCGGCGCGATGGGCGGCAGCGCCTCCGAGGAGTTCCTGGCCCTCTGCGACATCGGCGAGGACACGTTCGTGCGCTGCGCCAACGGCGACTACGCGGCCAACGTCGAGGCGGTCGTGACCCCGCCCCCCGCCGCGCTGCCGATCGAGGGCCAGCCCGCGGCCCGGGTCGCCGACACGCCCGACACGCCGACGATCGAGACGCTGGTCGACCTGTTCAACGCCCGCGCGGACCTCAAGCGCGAGGATCGCGCCTGGACCGGCGGCGACACGCTCAAGAACGTCATGCTCATGCTGACCATGCCCGACGGCAAGCGCGAGCCGCTGGCCGTCGGCGTGCCCGGCGACCGCGAGGTAGACCTGGGCCGGGTCGCGGCGGTCGTCGCGCCGGCCGAGGTGGCGCCCATGACCGAGGCCGAGTTCGCGCAGCACCCGGCGCTCGTGAAGGGGTACATCGGCCCCGGCGTGCTGGGCGAGAAGAACTCCTCCGGCATCAAGTACCTGGTGGACCCCCGGGTCGTCGACGGCACGAGCTGGATCACCGGCGCCGACGAGCCGGGCAAGCACGTCGTGCACCTCGTCGCCGGCCGGGACTTCACCCCCGACGGCACCATCGAGGCGGTCCGGATCGTCGACGGCGACATCTGCCCGGTCGACGGCGGCCGGCTGGAGCAGGCGCGCGGCATCGAGATCGGGCACATCTTCCAGCTCGGCCGCAAATACGCGAAGGCCCTGGGCCTGTCGGTGCTCGACCAGAACGGCAAGGCGCAGGTCGTCACGATGGGCTCCTACGGCGTCGGCGTGACCCGCGCGGTCGCCGTGGTCGCCGAGCAGACCGCCGACGAGCGCGGCCTGTGCTGGCCCCGCGAGCTGGCCCCGGCCGACGTGCACGTGGTCGCCGCGGGCAAGACCGAGGAGATCCGCGACGGCGCCGCGCAGCTGGCCGCGGACCTCGAGGCGGCCGGGCTGACCGTGCTGCTCGACGACCGCAAGGATGTCTCGCCGGGCGTGAAGTTCAACGACTCCGAGCTCATCGGCGTGCCGACGATCGTGGTGGTCGGCAAGCGGCTCGCCGACGGCGTGGTCGAGCTCCGCGACCGCAAGTCGGGCGAGAAGACGGAGATCGAGCTCGGCGCCGCGGTCGACGCGGTCGTGGCGGCCGTTCGCTCCTAGTTCGCTATCCGTACAGTTTCGGCATTTTCGGGTTCGGCCGATCGGCTCCTTGGCGGGTCGGCCGAACGGACGGAAGTATGCGGGCAAATCACCACATGAAGCACTCTTCGGTTTGACGGGCGAGCGGGAGGGGCGGATACGTTCAGTCACGGCCTTGCTGTCGACGAAGGGTGCAGACGTTGTCCGGCCGACATTCCTTTGTGGGTCGCCGTCACCTCATCCCGATAATCGCGGGGGTCGGTGCCGTCGCCGTGCTCGTCGGAGTCGCGGTGGCGACCATCAATCTCGGCGGGGGCGATCCCAAGCCGGTCGCGGCGGTCGACGCCCCGCGCAGCCCGCAGGAGCGTGCGGACCGCGGCGAGCGCCCGTCGCCCTCGGCCGAGCCGAGCCTCGGCCAGGGACTGGAGTCTGTGCCGGTCACGGCCTCGCCGACGCCCTCGAAGACGCCGAGCAAGACCAAGACGCCGAGCAAGAGCCCGACCACCAAGGCGCCGACCGAGGTGGCGGACAGTGGCACCTGCCAGGTGTCGTATTACGCTGATGGGCAGAAGACCGCCAACGGCGAGAACTTCGACCCCAACGGGCTGACCGCGGCTCACAAGACGCTGAAGTTCGGCACGATCGTCCGGGTCACGAACCTGGCCAACGGCAAGTCCGTCGACGTACGGATCAACGATCGGGGACCCTTCGTAGCGGGACGCTGTCTCGATCTCGCCAAGGGCGCCTTCGTGAAGGTCGCTTCGGTGAGCGCTGGAGTAATCAACGCGAAGTATGAAGTACTGAAGTAAGGCAGACCCGGCCGTTTGATGGAACGGTCTGGCGGTCGGTTGGTGGCATGCTGTTGGCCGGACCTATGAAACGTCAGCTGCTTCCCGAAGCCCGTGCCGGAGTCGGCGCGGCCTTCGTGCTGCTCGCGCTCGTCTTCACCGCGGAGGTGGCGGACGGCTTCCGGGCCGACTACGTCGGCCTGCTCGCGGCCGCGCCCTTCCTCGCCGCGGCGTTCGCGTCGTGGCCGGAGGTGCTCGCCGTCGGCAGCACCGCCACGCTGCTGGCCTTCGTCTTCTGCTCGATCGAGCTGATGCACAGCCGCGATCGCCTGCTCGTGCTGATGCTGAACCTCGGCGGCGTGCTCGTGGCCAGCGGGATCGGATCCGCCGTGGGGGCGATCCGGCAGCGGCAGATCGCGCGGTACGCCGAGCTCTCCCACCTCGCCCAGGTCGCCCAGGGCGCCGTGCTGCGGCCGCTGGGCCCCCAGGTCGGCCCGCTGACGGTCGCGGCCCGCTACATCTCGGCCAGCGCCGCCGCGGACATCGGCGGCGACCTGTACGAGGCCCTCGACACCCCGTACGGCGTGCGCATGATCATCGGCGACGTCCGCGGCAAGGGCCTCGACGCGGTGCGCCTGGCGAGCATCGTGCTGGGGTCGTACCGCCATGTCGCCTTCGAGCGCGCCGACCTGCGCGCGATCGTCGCCGACCTCGACCGCGCGGTGGCCCGCTCGCTGGGCGACGAGGACTTCGTGACGGCCGCGCTGATCGAGGAGCGCGGTGGCACCCTGACCATCGTCAACTGCGGCCACCCGGCCCCGCTGCTGCTGCGCCGGGGTCGCGTGATCCCGCTCGACCCGCCGGCCAACGCGCCCCCGCTGGGCTTCATGCCGGTGGTCAAGCCGCGCGTGGAGCGGCTGGAGCCGGGCGACCGGCTGCTGTTCTTCACCGACGGGCTGGCCGAGGCGCGCCGCGACGGGCAGTTCTTCCCGACCGCCGAGCGGGCTCAGCGGCTGCTCGGGCACGGTACAGTCGCCGACGGGCTGAAGTCGCTCGAGAGCGCGCTCGTGGAGTGGGTGCGGGGGCGGCTCGACGACGACATCGCGCTCGTGCTGGTGGAGTACCAGGGTGTGAAGCCGCAGGCCGCGGTGCCAAGCTGGGAAATCGGCGGTGCCGGAGTGGCATCCTCGTAGCTGTGAGTGCTGCGCAGGGACTGCCGCCCGCCGTCGACCGGGCCGAGTTCGAGGCCGAGGTGGCGCGGCTGCGGCAGCGGGAGAAGGCCCACACGCGCGAGGGTGACGCGATCGCCGCGGCCCGCCGGCGGCTGCCCATGGTCGAGGTCGACGCGGGCCTGACCGTGACCGGGCCGGACGGGCCGGTGACGCTGCTGGACGTGTTCGAGGGGCGTCGCCAGCTGATCGCCTACTACTTCATGTGGCACGACGGGAAGCCGGCCGCGGAGCAGTGCGAAGGCTGCACGTGGTGCAACACGCACGTGGCGGAGCTGGCGTACCTGCACTCGCGGGACATCACCTACGCGGTCTTCGCGCAGGGGCCGTACGAGCCGAGCCGGCGCTACCGCGACTTCATGGGCTGGACGATGCCGTGGTACTCGGCGCTGCCCTCGCTCGACCGGCTGCTGGTCGGCCGCGTGGTCGGGATGATGCACCTGGTCTGCTACGTGCGCGACGGGGACCGGGTCTTCGAGACGTACTGGACCACCCGGCGCGGCGTCGAGATCATGGACAACAGCTACTCGCTGATGGACCTCACGGTCTGGGGGCGCCAGGAGGAGCAGGAGGAGTCGCCGGTGGGGTGGCCGCAGCCGTGGCCCGTCGACGGCTCGTTCCACCGGCTCGACGGGCGGCCGATCGCCCATTGGTCGCGGCTCGAGGCTGGGCGATCGGATGACCTCGGCTGAGTGGCTCTTGACACCACGGACGTCGGGATTCCTGGCGGGAGCGACGGTTAGATACTGACGCGGCCCGAGCAAAAACCCTAAGCGGCTTCGATGGCTCTTTGGCGGGGAATGAGTCGGCGCATCGGGGCGCGGTGGCGGCCCGTGTAGAAGCGCGGGTACTTGGGGGCGAAGAGCGAGCCCATGAGCCGGACGATCATGGCGGCGGCCCTCCTTCTGACTGGGAGTAACCGATCAACGACCACGTCACCCGGGGGTGACGGCGTGTCCGCTACTCAACTGCTCCCGGGCGGTACTCAGCAGGCTCTGCTGTGGTCCGGTTCACTCGCAGGTGTGCCTTGTTCCTCGTTACTAGCGAGTAATAAGATGGCTGTTACCGACTGGTAACTCACGTCGGCCATGCTCCTTGGCACGAGATGCTGCGACCCAGAGACGGGGGCCACTCCGCGATGACCCATTACAAGAGCAACCTGCGGGACCTCGAGTTCAACCTGTTCGAGGTCTTCGGTGTCGAGAAGGTCCTCGGTCAGGGACCGTACGGCGACATCGACGTCGACACCGCCCGCAGCATCCTCGGCGAGGTGGACCGGCTGGCGCGCGAGGACCTCGCGGCGAGCTACGTCGACGGCGACCGCAACCCGCCCGTCTACGACCCGGCGACGTTCTCGGTGCGCATGCCCGAGAAGTTCCGCCAGTCCTACGACGCGTTCATGGCCGCCGAGTTCTGGCGCCTCGACCTGCCCGCCGAGCTCGACGGGACCGCGGCGCCGCGCGCGCTGTGGTGGGCGCTGGCCGAGCTCGTGCTCGGGTCCAACGCGCCGATCTGGATGTACGCCTCCGGCCCCTCGTTCGCCAACACGCTGCGGATCGAGGGCACCGAAGAGCAGAAGAAGTGGGCCAAGCTCTTCGTCGACAAGCAGTGGGGCTCCACGATGGTGCTGACCGAGCCGGACGCCGGCTCCGACGTCGGCGCGGGCCGCACCAAGGCGATCCCGCAGGCCGACGGGTCCTGGCACATCGAGGGCGTCAAGCGCTTCATCACCAGCGGCGAGCACGACCTGGCCGAGAACATCGTGCACTACGTGCTGGCTCGGCCGGTCGACACGCCCGGCGCGGGCGGGCCCGGCACCAAGGGGCTCTCGCTCTTCGTCGTGCCGAAGTTCCACTTCGACACCGACACCGGCGAGCTCAAGGACCGCAACGGCGTCTTCGTGACCAACGTCGAGCACAAGATGGGCCTCAAGGTGTCCACCACGTGCGAGGTCACCTTCGGCGGGCACGGGGTGCCGGCCCAGGGCTGGCTGCTCGGTGACGTGCACGAGGGCATCCGGCAGATGTTCCTCATCATCGAGTACGCCCGGATGATGGTCGGCACCAAGGCGATCGCCACGTTGTCGACGGGCTACCTCAACGCGCTCGAATACGCCAAGAGCCGCGTGCAGGGTGCCGACCTGGTCTCCACGGACAAGGCCGCGCCGCGGGTCACGATCATCAACCACCCGGACGTGCGCCGCTCGCTGTTCATGCAGAAGTCCTACGCCGAGGGCCTGCGCGCCCTGGTCTGCTACACGGCGACCTGGCAGGATAAGGTGGCCCTGGCCGAGGCCGCGGGCGACGAGAAGGCCGCGAAGATCGCCAAGCGGGTCAACGACCTGCTCCTGCCGCTGGTCAAGGGCGTCGGCTCGGAGCGCGCCTACGAGATGCTGAGCCACGAGGCGCTGCAGACCTTCGGCGGCTCCGGGTTCCTGCAGGACTACCCGCTCGAGCAGTACGTGCGCGACTCGAAGATCGACACGCTCTACGAGGGCACGACCGCGATCCAGAGCCTCGACCTGGTGTTCCGCAAGATCGTGAAGGACCAGGGCAAGGCGCTGCTCACCGTGGCCGGCGAGATCCAGCAGTTCCTCGAGTCCGAGGGCGGCAACGGGCAGCTCAAGGTCGAGCGTGCGGCGCTGGGCAAGGCGCTCGCCGAGGTGCAGCAGATCCTGGGCATCTTCACCGGCTGGCTGGGCGAGGCCCAGGCCGGCGACCCGCAGGCGCTCTACAAGGTCGGCCTCAACACCCGGCGGTTCCTGCTCGACCTCGGCGACATCGTGGTCGGCTGGCTGCTGCAGCGACAGGCCGAGGTGGCGCTGAAGGCCCTCGCCGGCGCGGTGTCGCCCGCGGACAAGGCCTTCTACGAGGGCAAGGTGGCCGCGGCGAAGTTCTTCGCGCACGAGGTGCTGCCGCGCGTTGGCGCCGACCGGCGGGTCATCGAGTCGACGACGCTGGACGCGATGCAGGTCGGCGAAGACTCGTTCTGATGCTTAAGTGGGAGGGCAACGGAGCCCTCCCACTTAACCCCGCCCCGTGTGCTCCGCGGTGAGTTCCGCCGTGGACAAGCCCGACCAGGCGCCCTCGAAGCGGTGCACCGCGATGCCGGAGGTGGCCAGGCCGCGGTCCTTGAGGGCGTACGGGGCCAGCTCGTGCGACAAGTCGGACAGCGTCGGGTTGTGCCCCACCAGCAGCAGGGTCTCGACCGTCGCGCCGACCTGCTGGAGCAGCTCCAGGGTGTCGGAGGCCGGGCCGGTGTAGATCCGGTGCTCGAAGACGGCCGGCACCTCGACGCCCAGCTCCGCGAGCGTCTCCCGGGTGCGCACGGCGGTCGAGCACAGCACGGCGTCGGGCCGGAGGTCCTGCTCCTCGAGCCACGCCCCGGCCGCGGCGGCGTCGCGGTGCCCGCGCGGGGCGAGCGGCCGCTCGATGTCGGTGGCGTAGTCGTCCGGGTCGGCCGCCTTGGCGTGCCGCAGAAGGATGAGCGTGCGGACGGTCATGGCACAAGCCTCCCCGATTGAAGAATGTCCCGCGTGGGTAACCCTGCGACAGACAGTTACCCAACAGACGCCTCGGGAGGCCTTCGATGGGTATCGGCGGAAGCATCCTACTGATTGTTGTCGGTGCGATCCTGACGTTCGGGCTCAAGGACACGGACGTCGGTCCGTTCAACCTCGACACGATCGGCTGGATCCTCCAGATCGCCGGGCTCATCGGCCTGGTCCTGACCCTGTACTTCTGGAACTCGCGCCGCCGCACGGTGGTCTCGGCGGCCCCGCCGCCGCCCCCGCCCGCGGCCGGCACCGTGATCCCGCCCTCGGCCGACGAGGTCATCGAGCGGCGCACGCGGCGCTACTGAGCGTTGGACATGCAAGGGGGTCGGTCTCGGACCGGCCCCCTTTTTCAGCGCGCGTAAAGGGCGAAGTAGATCGCGATGTGGTGGCAGATCGCGGCCACGAGCGTGCACGCGTGGAAGAACTCGTGGTGGCCGAAGACGGTCGGCCACGGGTTGGGGCGGCGCAGGGCGTAGAACACCGCCCCGACCGTGTAGAAGGCCCCGCCCGCCAGGGTCAGGACCAGCGCGGTCACGCCGCCCACGTGCAGGATGTCCGGCAGCACGGCGACGGCGACCCAGCCCAGCGCGACGTACAGCGGCGCCGAGAGCCACCGCCGCTTGCTCATCGCCGTGCCCATCTTCATCGCGACCCCCAGCACGGCGCCCGTCCACACCGTGGCCAGGATCGCCATCCGGGTGTTGCCGCTGAGCAGCAGCACGCTGAACGGCGTGTAGGTGCCGGCGATGAAGATGAAGATCATGGAGTGGTCGAGCCGGCGCATGATCTTGTAGCCGCGCTCGGACCAGACCCGGCGGTGGTACAGCGCGCTGGTGCCGAAGAGCGCGACGACCGTCAGGCTGTAGATGACGCAGCTCACGAACGGGGCCCAGCCGGGCCGGGTGGCGGCGAGCGAGCACAGGACGATGCCGCAGATCACGGCCACGCCCGCGGCGTAGGCGTGCAGCCAGCCGCGCATCCGCGGCTTGCCGAGGTCGACCGGGCGCAGGCGGGTTTCGGTCTTCACGGTCACGACTCCAAGGTTACGGTACCGTAGGCTACTCGCAAGTAGCGGCGATGTGACGTCTATCGTGGCGGCGTGCAGTTTCGCCGGGTCGGCGCCGACGCGCTCCTCATCGAGGTCGACACCCCTCTCGACTGGTTCACGGCGCTGGACGCCGAGCGGGCCGCCGGCCGGCTTTCGGTGGTGGACATCGTGCCCGGCGCCCGCACGATCCTGCTAGACGGGGTGGCCGACCCGGCGGGACTGGCCGCCCGGCTGTCCGACTGGGCCTTCGATCCGGCATCGGTACGGCCCGAGCCACCCCTGACCGTCGACGTCCGCTTCGACGGGGAGGACCTGCCGTTCGTCGCCGAGCTCGCCGGGCTGAGCGTCGCCGGCGTGGTCGACACGCTCACGAGCACCGACCTTACGGTCGCGTTCTGCGGCTTCGCGCCCGGCTTCGCCTACCTGCGCGGCCTGCCCTGGAATATCCCCCGCCTCCCCACCCCGCGCACCCGGGTCCCGGCCGGCTCGGTCGCGCTCGCCGCCGAGTTCTCCGGCGTCTATCCGACCGCCTCCCCGGGCGGCTGGCGGATCGTCGGGCGGACCGAGGCCGAGCTCTTCGACGTGGCCCGCACGCCCCCCGCGCTCATGACGC
This sequence comes from Dactylosporangium thailandense, assembly GCF_059739745.1. NCBI lineage: Bacteria > Bacillati > Actinomycetota > Actinomycetes > Micromonosporales > Micromonosporaceae > Dactylosporangium > Dactylosporangium thailandense. The sequence goes on along the minus strand of NZ_AP029195.1, from coordinate 9,767,526 downwards.
CGGGCCGCACCGTGCGATTCCGGGTCGCATGAGCGCCGAGCTGCGGGTCGAGGTCGCCGGCCCGCTCACCACCGTGCAGGACCTCGGCCGGCCCGGCTTCGCGCACCTCGGCGTGGCGCGCTCGGGCGCGCTGGACCGGCCGGCGCTCGAGCTCGGCAACCGGCTCGTGGGCAACCCGCCGGGCGCGGCCGGGCTGGAGATCACGCTCGGGCCGTTCGCGGCGGTCGCGACCCGGGCCGGCACCGTCGCGCTCACCGGGGCCGTCACGCCGCTGCGGGTCGGCGGCCGCCCGGCCCCGCTCAACGCGCCCGTCCCGGTGCGGGCGGGCGATCGCATCGAGGTCGGACGGGCGATCTCGGGGCTGCGGGCGTACCTCACCGTCGGCGGCGGCCTCGCCCCCGACCCGGTGCTGGGCAGCCGCTCGACGGACACGCTGTCGCTGCTCGGCCCGCCCGTGCTGCGCGCCGGGGACCGGCTCCCGCTCGGCGCGCCCGGGTGCGAACCGGCGCCCGTGGACCTGGCGCCCCGTGCCGCGCTCGGCGGGCCGATCGTGCTGCGGATCGCGTGGGGGCCGCGAGCCGATCTGTTCACGGACGCGGGGCGGCTCGGCACCGGGGAGTACAGGATCCGCAGCGAGAGCAACCGGGTCGGCACCCGGCTGGACGGTCCGGCCCTGACCCGCGCGGACGCCGGGGAGCTGCCCAGCGAGGGGATCGTGCTCGGCGCGGTGCAGGTCCCGGCCGACGGCCGGCCGCTGGTCTTCCTCGCCGACCACCCGACGACCGGCGGATACCCGGTGGTCGCGGTCGTCCGCGCCGCCGATCTGCCGCTGCTCGCCCAGGCCCGGCCGGGAGATAGCGTTCGCTTTCGTGGACCTCAACAGTGACCTCGGCGAGGGCTTCGGCATCTGGCGCCTCGGCGACGACGACGCCCTCCTAACGATCGTGACCAGCGCCAACGTCGCCTGCGGCTTCCACGCGGGCGACCCGGCGACCATGCGGCGGGTCAGCGACCGCTCGGGGACGCTCGGGGTGCGGGTCGGCGCGCAGGTGAGCTACCGCGACCTGGCCGGCTTCGGCCGGCGCCGGATCGACGTGCCGACGGACGAGCTCGCCGACGAGCTGCGCTACCAGATCGGCGCCCTGGCCGCGTTCGGGCCGGTCGCGTACGTCAAGCCGCACGGCGCGCTCTACAACGCCGCGGCGGTCGACGCCGACCACGCCGCGGCGGTCGTGACCGCGGCCGCGGCCGCCGGGGAGCTGCCGGTGCTGTGCCAGCCGGGCTCGGTGCTCGCCGGGCTCGCGGCCGAGCGCGGGCTGCGGGTGGTCGCGGAGGGGTTCGCCGACCGCGGGTACCTTCCCGACGGCCGGCTCGTCCCGCGCTCCCAGCCCGGCGCGCTCGTCACCGACGTGGCCGCGGTGACCGCCCGGGCCGTGCGCATGGCGGTCGACGGCGTGGTCGAGGCGGTCGACGGCTCGGTGATCCCGATGCCGATCGAGTCGCTGTGCGTGCACGGCGACACCCCGGGCGCGGTGGACATGGCCCGGGCCGTGCGGGACGCGCTCGCCGAGGCGGGCGTCCCGGTGGCGACCTTTGTCCGGGACCGGGCTTAGGCGTCCATCCCGCGCAGGATCAGGGGCAGGCGGGCCGCGCCGTCGTGCACCACGCGGATCGGCACGCCCCAGTCCTGGCGGGTGAGGTGGCAGGCCGGGAACTCGGCGTCGACGTCGCAGGTCGCGGCCTGGGCGACGACCTGCAGTACACCCGAGGCGACATCCGCCGAGAGGACCAGGCGGCGGCGCAGGTCCGTGGTCACGCCCGCGCCCTCCAGGAGCAGCTCCGGCGGCGAGGCCGAGACCTCGAGCCGGGTCGACGGGCCGAACGACTCGTCCAGCTTCTGCCCCGGCGCGGGCTCGAAGATCAGGTCGAGCTCGACCTCGCCGGGCGCCAGCATGGTCGGCGGGCGCTCGGTGCGGTGCCGCACCCCGGCCACGTCGATGCCGGCCGCCGCGAGCGTGCCCGCGCCCAGCCGCACCAGCCGGTGCGCGCCCGACTCGACCACGACGATGTCCCCGTCCGCGGTCAGCACCAGGTCGCTCGGCTCCGACAGCCCGTCGAGCACCGTCGAGACGCGCCCGCCGGCGATGCGGCGGACGGCGCCGTTGTAGGTGTCGGCGACGAGCACGCTGCCGTCGGCCAGCGCCAGCACGCCGAGCGGGTGCTGCAGCAGCGCCTCGTCCGCGGGCCCGTCGACGTGGCCGAAGTCGAACAGCCCCTGGCCGGCCGCGGTGTGCATCTCGCCGTCCTCGATCCAGCGCACGGCCGAGGACTCGCTGTCGGCGATCCACAGCCGGGAGCCGTCGGGCGACGCCGACAGGCCGGACGGCTGGGCCATCCAGACCTCGTGCAGCGGGCCGTCCTTGAGGGCCTCGACGGTCGTCCCGGCGTACATGCCGGCCGTTCGCCGCACCGGGTCGAACCACCACAGCTGGTGGATGCCGGCCATCGCGATGACCACGCGGTCGTCGTACCAGGCCACGTCCCACGGCGAGGAGAGATCCACCGCGAGCGAGTCGTGCGCGTCGAAGTCCACCGTCCCGCGCCACTGCCGCCCGCTGCCGGCGACCGTGCTCACCTCGCCGGTCTTGAGCTTGAGCCCGCGCAGCAGGTGGTTGACGGTGTCGGCGACGACGACGTCGTAGCCTGCGACCTCGGCCACGTGCGGCGGCAGCAGGCACAGCCCGCCCGGCTCGGAGAACTCCGGCTCGGTGCCGTCGTTGCGGCCGCGCTTGCCGGTGCCGATGCGCCGCACGAGCGTCTCGTTGTCGGCGTCGAGCTCGGCGAGCGACTGGTGCGTGGCGTCGGCCACGAGGAAATGCCCGTCGGGCAGCGCGAGCGCCTTGCCGGGAAACCGCAGAAGCGTCAGATCACTGTTCTGTACGGCATGAGGCGCGTTCCCTCGCCGTAGCGTCCCCTTGCCCTCGTGGACGTCGATCAGGTCCTCGATGAGCCTGGTGAGCCCCTGCGCGTGGCCCTCGCCGGCCATGTTGGCCACGACGTAGCCCTCGGGGTCGATCACCGTCAGCGTGGGCCACGCCTTCGCGGCGTACTGCTGCCACATGTTCAGCTCGGGGTCGTCCAGCACCGGATGGTCCACGCCGTAGCGCTCGACCGCGGCGGCCAGCGCGTCCGGGTCCTTCTCGTGCTCGAACTTGGGGCTGTGCACGCCGATCGTGACGAGGACGTCGCCGAAGCGCTCCTCGAGCGGGCGGAGCTCGTCGAGCACGTGCAGGCAGTTGATGCAGCAGAAGGTCCAGAAGTCGAGCAGCACGATCTTGCCGCGCAGGTCCTGGAGGCTCAGCTGCTCGACGTTGAGCCAGCCGCGCCCCTTGAGCTCGGGCGCGCGGACTCGGGCGTACTTTTCCGGCATTTCCCTTATTTCTCGCTGGCCGGGCGGAGGCAGAGCACCTGGTCCTTCTCGCCCTTGTGCTGGAGCACGATGTACGGCTGACTGGCGTCGGAGCAGCTCTCGGGCTTGTCGACCTTCGACACGATCTTGAAGGCGTCCTTGCTCGAGCAGTCGACGCCGGTCGCCGAGTCGCCGTCCTGCTTCACGCAGGAGTTGACCGCGAAGCTCGTGCCGCCCGCGCCGCTGATCTTCACGATGATGGCCGTGCCGGCGACCGCGACCAGGAACACCGCGGCCACGATGAGCAGGCCGACGAGCAGGCCGCGGCGGCTCTTGACCGGGGGCTCGGGGGTCGGGATCGGCTCGCCGTCGATGGGCCCGGCGTCGTACGGGTTCTCGCCGGGCATGGTGACGAGGTCGCCGTACCGGGGGGCGCCGGACGTCGGGAACTGGCCGGTCGCGGGCGGGGCCGAGGTCTGGTAGGTGCCGCCGGCCGCCGGGGGAGCGGAGGCCTGGTAGATGCCGGTGCCCGCGCCGCTGACCGGAGCGGCTCCGGCGGGGGCGCCGCTGAACGGCTGCGCCTGGAACGGCGGGGCGCTCGACGGGGCGCCTGCGAATGGCTGCGCCTGGAACGGCGGGGCGCTCGACGGCTGGGTGGCTCCGGCGGGGGGCGTCGCCGAACGGCTGTGCCGGGAACGGCGGGGCGCTGGCCGGGGTGGCTGCCTGGTAGCCCGCCGGAGGGGCCGACGTCGGGGTGACCTGGGCTCTCGCGCCGTAGGTCCGCGGGCCCGGCTCCGGTGGGATCTGGCCCAGGTTGACCGGGGCGGGGACCTCGGGGTTGGCGGGTGGGGGCGGGACCTTGGCGCTGCCCGTCGGGACCTTCGCCGATCCCGACGCGCCCGCGCCGGAGGTCGGGGCCCAGGGGTTCGGGCTCGGGTCAGCGGGGGCGGGGCTCGGCTCGTCCTTCGGCGGGTTCTGATTCGTGGGCGTGAATCCCGGGAAGCTTCCGGGCGGGCCCGGGACGGCGGCCGGGGCGGGGCTCTGGCCGTACGTCGTGGGCTGGCCGTAGGTGGTGGGGACGCTCGCCGAGCCGTAGGTGGTGCCGGCGCCCGAGGTCGGGACGCTCGCGGCGCCGGAGACACCCGGGACGCTCGCGGAGCCGCTGGCCCCGGGGACGCTGGCCGAGCCGCTGGCGCCCGGGACTCGGGCGGAGCCGGAGGCGGGCGGGCCTGCGTCGGCGGTCGGCGGCACGTTCGGCAGCGCCTGGGCCGGCATCGGGAACTGGGCCGCGGGGGGCGCGCTCGTGGGCGGCACCGAGGCGGCCGCGGAGTACGGCGGGGCCGACGACGGCGGAACCGGGGCGGCCGGGGGGTAGGGCTGGGCGGAGCCGGCGGCCGGCGCGTACGGCGGCGGCACCGGTGCGGCGGCGCCCGTGGCCGGCGGGTATGGCGGCGGCGCGGCGGCCGGCGGGTAAGACGGCGGGGGCGCGGCGGCCGGGGGGTACGGCGGCGGAGGGGGCGCGGCGGCCGGCGGGTAGGGCGGGGCCTGTGACGGGATGGCGGCCGGTGGTGCGGTCGGGCCGGCCGGCGGGAACGGGCCGGGGCGGGCGGCGGCCGCGTCGGCGGGGTCTTGGCCGGGCTGCTGCTGACCCGGGGCGGGCGAGGACGGGACGGGGACCGACGCCTTCGCGCGCACGGCCGGGGGACGGCCGGGCGGGGGCGTGCTCGACGCAGCCTCGTCCGGCTGCTCGGACGGGTGCTGCTGGTCGGACGTCATGCGTGCCTCCTGTAGGTCAGACCCCGACCGTAGTCGACCGGAGTGTGACATCCCAGAGCCGGTACCGACGTTCGTCGGTTCGGATGCTCAGCAAACCAGGACCGGACAACAGACGCACAACCGCCCCGGTCCGGGGAGGTCGGACCGGGGCGGTTCGGGGGTGCGCAAGGTCTTCGGCCTAGCTGCGGTTGATCATGGTGTAGAGCTCGTCGCGCAGGGCGCTGGACGGGTTCTTGGCGATGGCGCGCTCAATGGCGTCCATGCGACGGGCGGCGCTGCGGCGGGCCTTGATGCGCTCGAACAGGGTGCTCACGGTGGCTCCTCGGGGCGGTGTAAGGGATGTACTCGCTTCACATCCATTACACGCCGAAACGATGATCCAGAGCCAGCGATTACTAGGTGATGCGGCCCACCCGCCGAAGATTCGTAGGCTCTTGTCCTGCGAAAACGTCCTGTTCGTCGGCCATGTGACAGCCCGGGGGCAGTCCACCGCGCGCGAATTGGCCTGCTCGGAGCCCCTTTTCCGGCGCGATCCGCTCGCGGTGGCGAGCTTGGAGCACCAAAGCGCGGAAGTCGGACTTATAACCTGCCGGGCGATAAAGGCGATAAGTCGTGGCGCGGAGCGCCCGACTTATCGAACCGAAAGAGAACGGTGGCCCCGCGCGAGTGCGCGAGGCCACCGTTGGCGTTGCGGGTGCCGGGTCAGCCCCAGGCGAGCAGGGCGCCCTCGGGGTCTTCCAGGAACGCGCCCACGTCGCGGAGGAACTTCGAGCCCAGTTCGCCGTCGATGATCCGATGGTCGAACGACAGGCCGAGGGTGGTCACCTGGCGGATCTTGATCTTGCCCTTGTGGACCCAGGGCTGCTCGCGTACGGCGCCGAACACGAGGATCGCCGACTCGCCCGGGGGCAGGATCGGGGTGCCGGAGTCGACGCCGAAGACGCCAACGCTCGTGATCGTGAAGGTGCCGCCCGTCATGTCGGCCGGCGGGGTCTTGCCGTCGCGCGCGGTGCCGACCAAGGCGGTCATCGCGTCGGCGAGCTCGCGGGTGGTCAGGTCCTGGGCGTCCTTGATGTTCGGCACGATGAGCCCCCGCTGGGTGGCGGCGGCGATGCCCAGGTTGACGTAGTGCTTGACCACGATCTCGTCGCCGGCCCAGGTCGAGTTGACCATCGGGTAGCGGCGCAGGGCCAGCAGGCACGCCTTGGCCACGATGAGCAGCGGCGAAACCCGCGCGTCCCTCCAGTCGCGGTGCGCCTTGAGCCGCTCGAGCGCCTTCATCGACCGGGTCACGTCGACCGTGAGGAACTCGGTCACGTGCGGGGCCGTGAACGCGCTGGCCACCATGTTCTCGGCGGTCAGCTTGCGCACGCCCTTGACCGGGATGCGCTCCTCACGCCGCCCGGGTGCCCGGGCCGGGGCCGCGGCCTCGGCGGGAGCGGGGGGCGGACTGGGCGCCGAGCACGTCGTCGCGCGTGATCGAGCCCGACGGGCCCGTGCCGGCGATCGTGCTCAGGTCGACGCCGAGATCCCGGGCCAGCTTGCGCACCGGGGGCTTGGCGAGCACCGAGCCGTTCCGGGCGGCCGGAGCCGGAGCGGCGGGAGCCGGCGGGGCCGGAGTCGGAGCCGGTGGCGCCGGGGGAGGCGGGGTCGCGGCGACGGGCGCGGGCTCCGAAGCGGACACCCGAGGCCGGCGCTTCGCGGCGGTCGTGCGGGGGCCGTAGCCGACCAGCACCGCCGTGCGGCCGCCGGGCGCGGGGCCGCCGATCATGCCGGGCTCCACCGGGCCGTCGCCGGCCACCTCGACGGCGGCGAGCGAGGCGGCCGACGGGGTCGGCGCGCCGGCGGGCAGGTCGCCCGCGGCCGGGTCGGTGTCGATCGAGATGATCGGGTGGCCGACCTCGACCATGGTGCCCTCGGGGTGGAAGATCCGGATCACCTTGCCGGCCCACTTCGCCGGGATCTCGACCGCGGCCTTGGCGGTCTCGACCTCGACGATCGGCTGGTTGAGGGTGATCGTGTCGCCCTCGGCCACCAGCCACTTGAGGATCTCGCCCTCGGTGAGGCCCTCGCCCAGGTCGGGCAGGTTGAACTCCTTGACCCTGGTCATCTGCGCGCGGCCCCCTAGAACCCGAACGAGCGGTCGACGGCGTCGAGCACCCGGTCGAGGTCCGGCAGGTACTCCTCCTCCAGGCGCGCGGCCGGGTACGGAGTGTCGAAGCCGGTGACGCGCAGGACCGGGGCCTCGAGGGAGTAGAAGCACTCCTCGGTGACCCGGGCCGCGACCTCCGAACCGAGGCCCAGGTTCCCGGGCGCCTCGTGCACGACGACCGCCCGGCCCGTGCGGCGCACCGACTCGTACACCGGCGCCATGTCCAGCGGCGAGAGCGTGCGCAGGTCGATGACCTCGATGGAGCGCCCGTCCTCGGCCGCGGCGGTGGCGGCGTCCAGCGCGGTGCGGACCATCGGGCCGTAGGCGATCACGGTGGCGTCGGTGCCGGCCCGGGCGACGCGCGAGGCGTGCAGGGGCAGGCTGGCCGAGTCGACGTTGACCTCGCCCTTCTCCCAGTAGCGGCGCTTGGGCTCCATGAAGACGATCGGGTCGTCGGACTCGATCGACTGCTGGATCATCCAGTACGCGTCGTCGGGAGTGGCGGGCGAGACGACCTTGAGGCCGGCGGTGTGGGCGAAGTACGCCTCCGGGGACTCCGAGTGGTGCTCCACCGCGCCGATGCCGCCGCCGAACGGGATGCGGATGACGATCGGCAGGCTGAGCTTGCCCCCGGAGCGGTAGTGGATCTTGGCTACCTGGGAGACGATCTGGTCGTACGCCGGGTAGACGAACCCGTCGAACTGGATCTCGCACACCGGGCGGTAGCCGCGGATCGCGAGGCCGACCGCGGTGCCGACGATGCCCGACTCGGCCAGCGGGGTGTCGATGACCCGCTCGTCGCCGAAGTCCTTCTGCAGCCCGTCGGTGATCCGGAAGACGCCGCCGAGCTTGCCGACGTCCTCGCCCATGATGAGGACCTTGTCGTCGCGCTCCATGGCGCGGCGCAGGCCGGTGTTGAGCGCCTTGCCGATCGTGAGGTTCTCCGCGGCGGCCATCAGTGCCCACTCCCCTCGAAGGACGCGAGGTACTTGGCGAACTGTTCCTTCTGCTGCGCGAGCTCGGGGGAGCCGTGCGGGTACACGTGGTCGAACAGCGTCATCGGGTCGGGGTCCGGCATCGAGAGCACGCGCTCGCGCAGGGTGACGGCGGCCACCCGGGCCTCCTCGTCGATGGCGTCGAAGTAGTCGTCCTTCGCCATGCCCTGCTTGGTCAGGAACGCACGGAGCCGCTTGATGGGATCCTTCGCCTGCCAGGCCTCGACCTCGCTCGCGATGCGATAGCGGGTCGGGTCGTCGGAGGTGGTGTGGGCGCCCATGCGGTAGGTGTACGCCTCGATGAGCGACGGGCCCTGGCCGTGCCGCGCGTCGTCCAGCGCCTTGCGGGTGACCGCGTAGCAGGCGAGCACGTCGTTGCCGTCCACGCGCAGGCCGGGGAAGCCGAAGCCGCTGGCGCGGTGGTACAGCGGGACGCGCGTCTGGCGCTCGAGCGGCTCGGAGATCGCGTACTGGTTGTTCTGGCAGAAGAACACCAGCGGCGCGTTGAAGACCGACGCCCAGATGAAGGCCTCGTTCACGTCGCCCTGGCTCGTGGCGCCGTCGCCGAAGTAGGCGATGACCGCCTCGCCGTCGTCCGAGCCGACCTTGCCGTCCTTGGTGATGCCCATGGCGTAGCCGGTCGCGTGCAGCGTCTGCGCGCCGATGACGATCGTGTACATGTTGAACTTGAACTCGTTGGGGTCCCAGGCGCCCTGGTCGACCCCGCGGAACAGGCTCAACGGCATGATCGGGTCGATGCCGCGGGTGTAGAGCACGCCGTGCTCCCGGTAGGTCGGGAACGCCATGTCCTGCGCGCGCAGGGCCCGGCCCGATCCGACCTGGGCCGCCTCCTGGCCCAGCAGGCTCGCCCAGATGCCGAGCTCGCCCTGGCGCTGCAGCGCGGTGGCCTCGGCGTCGAGCTTCCGGACCACGACGAGGTCGTGGTAGAGCGCGCGGAACTCATCGTCGGTGAAGTCGACCGTGTAGTCGGGGTGTTCGACCCGGTCGCCCTCGGGGGTGAGCAGCTGCACGAACGCGGGTTCCGGCGCGGCCCGTGTTCCTGACGCCCGGGCCTTGACTTCGCCCTTCGCCATCCGTATCTCCCTGTCGTCTCTCGCGTCGGCAGCGGGGGTTGACCCTGCCACGCGGCGGGGGGTGTCTGCCACGCGGCGACCCGGTGGGATCGGCGCGTCGCGGGTGGGCACGAGGATTCGTGCCCGGGAGCCGACCCCGGGCTCTGCCTCGCAGGGTATGCGGAGGCTACGGCCCCGTTGCCGGTGTGTGTCCAGCATCGCAGAAGGCGTGTGGATCGACACCCTGGAGTCGGCCCTCACCGACGGGCTAATACCGAAAAATCCCCCCACGTCGGGCAGATCTTCTCCGCGTTACGTCACGTTAGTCCGAATGACCCCGCTAGGTTTGGAGCCCCGTTGTCCTCGGACGTGCGCCATCATCGGCTGTTCTCGCCCAACCGGCGGCCGCTGCTGATCTCCGCGCTGCTGGTTCTGCTCACCTCGGTGCCGACGATGATCGTCGTGGTGGCCGGCAGCGCGACGCTGGACAGTGCCCCGCCGACCCGCACGCCCGTCGTGGCCGACCCGCAGCCGGGCCCGGTCGTGGTGGGCTCGGGCCCGACGTCCGGCCCGCACGCCTCGGGGCCGGCGGGTGGCCACTCGATCGCCGCCGTGCCGACCGCGCCTCAGCCGCCGCTGCGCCCCCGCACGACTCCACGGTCCACGCAGGGCTCCGGGGGATCGGGAGGTGGCGGCGGTACTTCGAGCCGAACGCCCCATCGCCTCAACCCCTCGATGGAGGCGTCGCCCCCGAAGACGGACGAGACGCCGATACAGGATAGGGCGTGGCCCGGCTGGGACAGCAGCATCAAAGAGTCGTCATTCGGTATCCATCAGGGTCGGTCGATCGGACACTTCCGGTCGGCCGATTCGGCTTTTGGGGCGTCACCGTCCGGCGCGCGTGTTCGAGTTGCGCGTCACGACCGCCCATGCCGTGGCGAAGGGCTTGCACGGCCAGTGCGCGCACCCCGCCGTGCAGCCGCCGCCGGGCCGGCCGGTGACGGGCTGGTGGCGCTCGACCCGGCGCCGCGCGTCCGTGACCGCGTGGTCGTAGATGACGGGCATGATGCTCCTCAGACCCCCTGGACCGCGGGCGCGGTCCACAGCAGGCGCGCGTTGTAGAGCTGTTGCGCCGTGGCCAGCGCGGCCTCGGCGGACCGGAACACGGCGACCTCCGTCTTGCCGTTGCCCAGACGCCAGCTGAGCACCGCCTGGTCGGGCAGCTCGTGCCCCCAGGCGACGACTTGCGGGTGGTCGTCGTCGAGTGGATCAGCGACAATGCCGAAGAGCCGTGGTGCGCCTTCGAGCAGGAGCGTGTCGTCTTCAAACACCACTGGACACCACTGATCTCCCTCCCGGCCGAGGTGCGATCTGACGCATCCAGAATGCACGTGCAAGTTACGCACGGCAATACGGGCTTTCGAACTTGAGTAGAGCAAGGCAATCGCTTACCCAACCCGCGCTTGCGCGCCACCCCGGTAACGGACACACTCGTCCTGAGTAATGGAGGTGAGCGGTGTCCAGCGCCCACAGCCCCACGTTCCCCCGTTTCCAGTTGGGCAAGCAGCTGCGCGAGTTGCGCGAGAGGGCTCGGCTCACCACGGAGGACGTCGGCCTGCAACTGGACTGCTCACCGAGCACGATCAGCCGGATGGAAGGCGGCAAGGTCGGCATCCGGCGCAGCACGCTGGAACGCCTGCTGGAGATCTACGAGGTCACCGACCAGGCACAGATCGACACGCTGGTCGTCCTCGCCCGGCAGGGCAAGACGCGAGGCTGGTTCGCCCGCTACGGCGACCTGCCCGCGAGCTACTCCCGTTACATCGGGTTGGAGTCCAACGCAATCGAGATGCGTGACTACGAGGCGCTCGTGGTGCCGGGGATGCTCCAGACGGAGGAGTACACGCGGGCGCTGCTCGCGGCCTCTCCCAGCGAGTCCGAGGATGCCGTCGAGGCGCACGTCAAGGCGCGTCGTGAGCGGCAGAACCTCCTCAGCCGCGCCGAACAGCCACTGCAGCTCATCGCGGTCCTCGATGAGAGCGTCATCCGGCGCAGCATCGGGGGACCGGACGTCATGCGGTCGCAGCTCAAGCACCTGGCCGACATGGGCCGGGCGAGAAACGTGACGATCCAGGTCCTGCCCTTCTCCGGAGGGGCATATGCCGGCATGGCCGGATCGTTCGCGATTCTCAAGTTCCAAGATGCACCAAGCGTCGTGTACGCCGAGGCCATGACCGGCGATATCTACCCGGACGCCGATGATGTCCTGCGGTACGCCGACGTGTTCGAGAATCTGCGAGCTGCCGCGCTCAGCCCGTTGGAGTCGATCAAGCTGATCGAGGATTCTGCGAACTGAGTCCGGCCCAACCCGAAGGAGTGCGCAGATGGCTGCGCTGAACGAGCAGTGGCACAAGCCCACGCGAAGCGGTAACAACGGACAGTGCGTCGAAGCGCGGTTCGTCGACGGCGTCGTCGAGGTCCGCAACTCCAACTCCCCCGACGCGGGCCTGGTTCGCTTCACCCGCGCGGAATGGGACACCTTCATCGCCGCGGTCGACGTGGACGGCGAATTCCGCCTTCCGTAATGTGAACTCCCGCCCCATCTGTCGGGGCGGTGCGAATGGATCGGTGAACAGCGAAGGGACGACCCCCGACCGGGTCGTCCCTTCGTCGTAGCTGCGAGCCGTTTTCGATGCTATCCCGCACATCGGGGCCCGGATACCGCCTGGTCTTCAGTCGCGGGATGCAGCAAAAAGCGGCGAATCGGGCCCGGTAGCAATCCTGCGATGTGGGTGTCGCGATCCGGCCGGGCGGGGTAACTATGAGTTATGAGCACTCAGGTGTCGACGGCGACGCAGGTGTCCGCGCTCACGATCCGGTCGTACCGTCCGACCGACCATCGCGAGTGCCGGCAGCTGTGGGCCGAGATGACCGCGGCGGATGCCGGGCTCTACGGAGGCCCGTCCGACGACGACTCCGGGGCGGCCTTCGAGGAGTACCTCACCCGGCTCGACCTCTCCGGCATGTGGGTCGCCGCCGACGTGAGCGGCGGGGTCCTCGGCATGGTCGGGTTGCTGCTGGACGGCCGGGGCGGCGAGGTCGAGCCGCTGGTCGTCTCCGCTTCCCGGCGCGGCGAGGGCATCGGCCGCACCCTGCTGGCCCACGTGGCCGACCAGGCCCGGCGGCGCGGTCTGGGCCAGCTGAGCATCTCGCCGTCCGCGCGGAACCTGGACGCCATTCGATGCCTGCACGCGGCCGGGTACGACGCGCTGGCTCGGGTGACGCTGGCGATCGATCTGCGGCCTTCGAGCGCGTCGTTCGACGATGGCATCGACCTGTATGACCTTCGGTTTCGGTATTAGTCGATAAGTCGGGCGCTCCGCGCCACGACTTATCGCTTATTTCGTAATAATCTGGCTTTAGTCCGTTTCCGGGCGCGCGTTAGCACATGTCGCGCGGCGGCGTGGTCCCCTGTGGACCGTTATCCACAGGCCACGGTTCGGGCTTCCGGGCCGGCCCGGAGCGGTCCAGGCTCGTCGGCATGGCTTCCCGACTGCGTCTGCGCGGACCCGCCGAGCTCCTCTCGGCCATGCCCTACCTCATGGGGTTCCACCCCACCGACAGCCTCGTCGCGCTCGGTCTGCGCGGCTCCGGCCTGCACCTGCAACTGCGTGGCGACCTGCCCGACGACCACGATGCCGCCGCGGTGCTGGCCGAGCACTACGGACGCCTGTTCCGGCGCAACGCGATGGACGGCGCCATGCTCATCGGCTACGGCCCGCCCGAGCGGACCGAGCCGTTCCTGCGCGCGGTGGGCGCGGCGATGACGGAGCGGGGCATCGCGGTGCTGGACCTCCTGCGCACCCACGAGGGCCGGTACTGGTCGCTCCTGTGCGAGGTACCCGGCTGCTGCCCGCCCGAGGGCCGCGCGTTCGACCCGGCGACGTCGATCGCGGCGGCCGAGGCCACCCTCGCCGGGCTGGTCGCGCTGCCCGATCGGGCCGCCGTCGCCGCCACGTTCGCCGGGCCGAGCGGACCGGCCCTCGAGGCGATCGAGGAGGCGGGGAACCGGGCCAATCTTCGTGTACTGCGCCTTGTGACCGGCCGCGACCCGATCGGCGTCCGCACCGCCGCCGTGGTCGCGGGCCGGGCCGCCCTCGACGCGGCCCTGGCCTGCTACGCGGCCGGGCACCGGCTCACCGACGACGAGATCGCGTGGCTGCAGGTGCTCCTGCTCGTGGTCGACTTCCGCGACCGGGCCTGGGAGCGCCTCGACCGCGACGTGCGCCGCGCGAACGGCCTGGCCGAGGCGCACCGCGAGCTGTGGACCGACCTGGTGCGCCGCTGCGAACCGTCCTCGGTCGCGCCGTCGGCGACCCTGCTGTCGTACCTGTCCTGGCGCACCGGCAACGGCCTGCACGCCTCGCTGGCGCTGGATCGGGCGCTGGCCGCCGATCCCGGGTACTCCGCGGCCGCCCTCATGGCCGAGATCCTCGCGCGCGGGCTGTCGCCGCGGCAGGTGCCGCCGATCGGGCGCTCCCGCCGCCGGACCACTCGGCGGGTGGCCGTGCGGGCGCACTCCTTCGCGCGGTCCGGGCCGCGTTCGAAGCTCTGTCCGGGCGCTTTTCGGGTCTTCGGGGACGGCGGGCCAGGGGTCAACGGTGGCGAGGGAGGGCCGGAGCGCCCTGGACTCGATGAGGGGAGGCGTACACGTTGAACGTCGACCCGCGCAGGAAGCCGACGAGCGTGAGCCCCGCCTCGGCCGCGATGTCGACGGCGAGGGTGCTCGGCGCGGACACGGCGGCGAGCATCGGGATGCCGGCCATCCACGCCTTCTGGCACAGCTCGAAGCCGGCCCGCCCGCTGACCATGAGGATGTGCCCGGCGAGGGGGAGGCGTTCCTGGCGCACGGCCCACCCGACGACCTTGTCGACCGCGTTGTGCCGCCCGATGTCCTCGCGGAGGCAGACGAGCTCGCCGCCGGCCGTGAACAGCCCCGCCGCGTGCAGGCCGCCGGTCGTGTCGAACGCGCGCTGGCGACGCCGGAGCGCGGCGGGGAGCCCGGCCAGGACCGCGGGCGCGACGGTGAGGGGGTCGCGGCTCACGTCGAACGCCGACCGGGTGCGCACGGCGTCGATGCTCGCCTTGCCGCACACGCCGCACGAGGAGGTGGTGTAGAAGTTGCGGGCGGCCTGCTGAGCGACCGGCGCGGGGACGTCGGCGCTCAGCCGGATGTCCACGACGTTGTAGGAGTTCGGCTCCTCGTCGCCGGCGCACAGCTTCGCGGTGACCACGTCCGCGGCGCGCGCGATGACGCCCTCGGTCAGCAGAAAGCCGATCGCGAGGTCGAGGTCGTCGCCGGGCGTGCGCATGGTGACGGCGAGGGCCTGGCCGCCGACGCGGATCTCGAGCGGCTCCTCGGCGGCGAGCGTGTCCGGCCCGACCCGCGCCTCGACCCGCGCCGCGCTGGCTGGGTCGCTCGCGCTGGTCGGGCTCGCGCTGGCTGGGTCGCTCGCGCTGGTCGGGCTCGTGCTGGCTGGGTCGCTCGCGCTGGTCGGGCTCGCGCTGGCTGGGTCGCTCGCGCTGGTCGGGCTCGCGCTGGCTGGGTCGCTCGCGCTGGTCGGGCTCGCGCTGGCTGGGTCGCCCGCGCTGGTCGGGCTCGCGCTGGCTGGGTCGCTCGCGCTCGTGGATGCCGCCGCGGCGGTGCTCGGCTCTGTGGCCGCGTGCTGCGCGTTGGTCGGCCGCGTGATCGTGGCGGTGGCGTTGATCGATCCGGCGGCGGCGTCGGAGGGGGTGGGTGGGGCGATGCGAGAGGGGGCGTCGGAAGCAGGCGGCGGAGCGGAGTTGGTGGGCGCGGCGGCGAGGAAAGAGGTGCCGGGAGCGGGTGTGGGTGGCGCGGAGTTGGTGGGCGCTGCTGGTGCCGGCGGGCGGTCGGAGGTGTGGGGCGCAGCGGCGGGTTGGTCGGCCGTGGTCAGGTGTATCCGGACGATGGTGCGGCGTTGCGTGACGCGGCCCATGGTGCGGCCCTCCTGACGGCGGCGTTCGTCGGCGTTTCTCCGTTCCCGTCCGACGGTAGGTTCTCGTTGTGCTCGACGGCCAACTGGGGACGCTCGCGGCGGTCATTCTCGCCGGCGGCAGGGCCTCGCGGCTCCACGGACGGGACAAGCCGATGATCGCCGTCGGTGGGGTGCCCATGCTGACGCGGGTCGTCCGGGCCGTGGTGGAGGTGGGAGCCGCGCCCGTCGTCGTGGTCGGGCCCGACCGGGACGAGATGCCGGCCGGGGTTCGGGTCGTCCGGGAGGAGCCCGCCGGGGGAGGGCCGGTCGCCGCGGCCGCTGCCGGGATGGCCGCGATCGAACCAGTCGGTGTGGTTGCGCTGCTTGCCTCCGATTTGCCCTATATGTCCGCCGCCGCGCTCCTCGTACTGATGGATGCTCTTGGAAACGCCGACGGGGCGCTGTTTGTGGACGAGCACGGGCGGCGGCAGCTGCTCTGCGGGGTCTGGAACCGCGCCGCGCTGCGGGGGGCGATCGACGCGTTCGGGGACACCGGCGGTGGGTCGCTCCGGCGGCTCGTCCGAGGCCTGGACATTGTCGAGGTGCGGTGGGACGGGGAGAAGGCGCCGTACGTTGACTGCGATACCGAGGAAGATCTCCGAAGGGTGGGGCCGTGAGCGAGAACGTGCTCGGGGAGTGGCTGGACACCGCGGCGGCGGCGCTCGGCGTCGACGCGCCCGACGGCGAGACGCGCAAGGTGGTGCTCGACCTCGCTCGGGACGTGGCGCACAACGTGGCCCGGCCGGGGGCGCCGCTCACGGCGTTTCTGCTGGGGCTCGCGGTGGGGCGCGGGGCGGATGTGCACGCGGCGAGCGCTGAGTTGAGCCGGTTGGCCGTCGGCGGGGAGTGAGCGACCGGGTGCCGGCGGTGGTGTGTGGGCGATCGGCTGGACCGGTTCCCGTGCGGCTGGCGGTGGTCCATGAGGCGGATGTGCAGGCCGCGGGCGCTGAGTTCACCCGCCTGGCCACCCGCGCCGAGTGAGCGATCGACTCTGGATAGGGTGAGGGCGCGGGGATAGGGAGGCGATCATGGCTGGTGAGCCCGGCGACGGCGGCGCGGTGTTCGAGAGTGCGCTGTTCGACGACGAGGATCCCGCGGGCGGCAACCTCAAGGAGAAGGTGGCCGAGGCCTGGCGGGACTTTGCGCGGCACCTCGTGGACGGGCTGCGTGACCTCGCGCCCGGGACCACGCTCGACCTGACGCTCGACCCCACGGCCTCCGGGACCGGGGACGCGATCTACTCGGTCCAGGTCACCGGCGAGGAGGGCGACCAGCTCGCGGCGACGGCCGTGAGCAATGCCGATCTGCCCACCGCGTACCGGCTGGACCGCACCGTCATCGCGGAGATCGTGGCGCTGGGCTGGTCGCCGCCGGGAGTCGTGGCCGGCTCCGGCGAGTCGTTCGGGCTGCGGGTCGGCAAGGGCGAGGCGCAGCAGCTGAGCCGGTTGATCACGCGCACGCTGCGCGACATCTACGGCGCTCCGCACCCGGCGTTCCTGACCTATCTGGCGCACGACGCCGAGGGGCTCATCGCCCCGGTGCCGGCGCTCGGGGTGGCGCGGTCGCTGGCGTCGCTCGTGGACGCCGCGGACGTGGTCCGCACCGGCGCGGGCAGCCTCGCGGAGCTCAACGAGCAGACCGAGGACCTGCCGCTGTACGACAAGGTGACCACGGTCGTCGCGAAGCTCATGAAGACCACGCCCGAGGAGCTGCCGATCGACCCCGACGGGGACATCGGCATCCGCTCCGGCTCGGCGATGGTGTTCGTGCGGGTGCGCGACAACCCGCCCCTGGTCGACGTCTTCTCGCCGATCCTGACCGAGATCGAGCCGACCGAGCGGTTGTACGTCAAGCTCTCGGAGCTCACCAACCGGATGCCGATCGGCCGGCTGTACTGCACCAACGACACGGTCTGGGCCAGCGTCCCCGTGTTCGGCCGCGACTTCCAGGCCACGCACCTCATGCTCGCCGTGCAGGTGATGACCGGGCTCGCGGACGAGCTCGACGACCGGCTGCACGGCGAGTTCGGCGGGAAGCGCTTCTTCGGCGAGGGCGACAAGCCGAAGCAGGCGATCACCAGCGACAGCGAGCGAACGGGCATGTACCTCTAGGAACCTCTAGACCAGCGGCAGCCAGGCCTGCTGGGCGAGCGTCACGAGATCGTTCGCCTGCAGGCCCTGGTCGGACAGCGTCCACAGCGTCCCGCCGATCACGAGCGAGCGCTGCATCTGGGCGTAGCGCGCCGCCGGGTGCGTGATCGACCCCGCCTTCGTGACCTGGTTGTCGTGCACCGACAGGACCAGGGCGCTGGGCTGCTCGCCGCGCACCGGCAGTACCACCGCACCCGTCGCGGGCCAGAACAGGAACGCGTGCGGGTCGAACTCGGCCTCGGAGCCGGACCCCGGCACCTGGAACTGGGCCAGCCGCGCCGGCTTGGTCAGGTCGTGCACGTCGAACAGCGACACCTGCAGGCCCTGCACGCGGCCCTTCTCGTTGGCCTCCTGCCCGACGCCGAGCAGGAGCCCGTCGCCGGCCGGGTGCAGGTAGGCGGAGTACCCGGTGATCTTGAGTTCGCCCAGCGTGCGGGGCGCGGACGGGTCGCTCAGGTCCAGCGTGTAGAGCGGGTCGGTCTGACGGAACGTGACCACGTAGGCCGTCGTGCCGATGAACCGCACCGAGTAGATCTTCTCGCCCCGGCCGAGGCCGCCGACCTTGCCGGTCTCGGCGAGCGTGCCGGCGCGCTGCTCGAGCACGTAGACGGTCGAGGCGTCGTTCGCGGTCGTCGCCACCCGCAGCCGGCCGTCCCACTCCGACATCGAGTACTGGTTGAGCAGCCACCCGGGCACCTCGCCCGCCGCCACGTACTTCGGCCTGGCCGCCCCCGCGATCGTGAACTTGAACAGCTGCGTCTTCGGGTCCGGCGCCGGGCCGGCCCGCTTGACCAGCGGCCCGCTCACACGCCAGCGCTGGTCGTTGGCGACGTAGAGGCTCGGGCCGTTGGCGTAGACGATGCCGCCGTCGACCGCGACCGAGACGGGCTCGCCGGAGCCGAGGCCGGCCGCCCCGAGGTCGAACGAGGCCACGGTGAGCAGCGACGTCCCCGAATACGTTTCCGGCAGCTGTACCGCCCCACACCCGACCTGCCCGTCGGTCTTCTTCCCCGCGGCGTCCGTCGAGGTCCACCGGGGCAGCCAGTCCTCGACCGGCGCGGCGGCGACGGCCGAGCGGTTGGCGGCCAGCCGGGCCTCGTCGTCCTGGAACTTCGAGGAGTCCGGGAACGCCAGCCGCGGCGCCGAGCGGATCACTACCCGGGCGACGCTGCCGACCTGGCGCGCGTCGAGCAGGGCGCCGTCGATGCGGTACGTGCTCACGATCTTCGGCGCGCCGGCCAGGTCGACGAGTGTGAGCAGCGGCCCGCCCCGCTCCGGGTCGGAGTAGTCGAAGCCGAGCACCAGCGCCCGGTCGCCCGCCAGCAGCAGCCGGTCGGCGCCGGCGGCGGGCTTGGCGCCGTCGCTCGCGCCGTTCAGCGCCAGCGTGCCGGTGACCTTCCGCGAGGCGGCGTCGACCACCACGAGGCGGCCGCGCGCGAGGGTCACGATCCGCTTGCCGTCGGTCTTCACCACGTCGGGCTCGTCGACGCCCGCTTCATGGGTGTTGGTACCGGAAAAGCTCTGATCGCCGCCGGCGGCCTTCGCCTGCGCCTCGGGCACGACACCGCTGTTCAGCGTGGTGCGCATGCCCCCGGGCAGGGTGTTGAAGCCCCACGGGCCGACCGCGTCCATGGTGGCCTTGCGCAGCCCCTTGGCCAGCTCCTCGCAGTCGTCGAAGGCGACGAGGCGCAGCGCGGGGGCCGGGCCGCTCTGGGCTACTTCGGACAGGTCCGACGCTGTCGCGGTACATCCGGAAAGCACCAGGCACAGGGCGCTCAGCGTGGCGGCGGCGCGTTTCATGGCTCTAGGACGGCGCCGGGCCTCCCGCGGTTCCCGTGTCGGGCGCGATTCGCGGGGCCAGCGTCTCCACCAGCCGCGACAGCACGATCATGCTGCGGGTCGAGGTCACGAACGGCTCGGCGCGCAGCCGCTCGAGGGCCTCCTCGAGGCCGGCCATGTCCATCGCCCGCAGATGGACGAGCGCGTCGGCCTCGCCGGAGATGGTGTACGCCCCCACGACCGCCGGATGCCGCTTGGCCGCCGCCTTCAGCTGGGCCGGGGAGGTGCGCCCGGTGCAGAAGAGCTCGACGAACGCCTCCGTGGTCCAACCCACCGCGCCGGGGTCGATCAGGGCCGTATAGCCGCGGATCACACCGCTGGATCGGAGCCGGTCGACGCGTCGCTTCACGGCCGGGGCGGACAGCGCCACCCGCTCGCCGATGTCCGCATACGATGAGCGGGCGTCTTCCTGCAGCAGCGCAATGATTCGCTGGTCGATCGGGTCCAGCCGCAACGAATCCCTCCTCGAAAGCAACTTTTCTCGCTGTTTTATGAAACACAGGAAATCTACCGTTTGATCTCGTGACGCGGTCGTACCTGATGTCGCCACCCGAGCACTTCGTGGTGGAATATGCGATCAATCCCTGGATGGACACCACCGCCTCGGTGGACACCGAGCTGGCCGTGAAGCAGTGGGAGGGCCTGCGCGAGACGCTGGTCCGCCTGGGCCACGAGGTCCACGTGCTGCTGCCGGAGATCGGCCTGCCGGACATGGTCTACGCGGCCAACGGCGCCTTCTCGGTCGACGGAGTCGTCTACGGCGCGAAGTTCAAATACCCGCAGCGCACCGCCGAGGCGGCCGCGCACCGGCGGTTCTACGACACGCTCGGCTGGCGCTACCACCTGGCGTCGGAGACCAACGAGGGCGAGGGCGACTTCACCTACCTGCCCGCGGCGCTCGGGGGCCTGGTGCTGGCCGGGCACGGCTTCCGCACCGAGGTCGCCGCGCACGCCGAGGCGCAGGAGACGCTGGGCCGGCCGGTGGTCTCGCTCCGGCTCGTCGACCCGCGCTTCTACCACCTCGACGTGGCGCTGGCCCCGCTGGACGACGCGAACATCGTGTACTACCCGGAGGCGTTCTCCGAGTCTTCGCGGCGAGTGCTCGCCCAGCTCTTCCCGGACGCCGTGGTCGCGACGGAGTCCGACGCGCTCGCGTTCGGCCTCAACCTCGTCTCCGACGGGCGCAACGTGGTGCTCAACAGCGAGGCGACCGGGCTGGCGGCGCGGCTGCGCGAGGCCGGCTACGTCCCGGTCCCCGTCGAGCTGAGCGAACTCAAGAAGGGCGGCGGCAGCGTGAAGTGCTGCGTCGCCGAACTGCGCGGCTGACCGCTGGGGGTCGGCCGGCTAACTGTTGGGCTCGGCCGGCTCGGAGGCACTCCGCACGACTACCCGCTTCGCGGTCCACGTGGCCGACTTCGTGGCCGGTGCGGTGCCCGCGACCGTCAGTTCGGTGCCGGGCATGATGCCGCTGGGCTGAATGGTCTGCCGCTTGGCGTACACCTTCAGGTCCTTCGGCAGCTGCCAGGTGCGTGTGAAGCCGTCGGACGAGCGGACGGTCAGCGCGGTGTCGGTCACCTTCGTCGCGTCGCCGTTCTGGATGGCGACGCGCACGGGGCCGTGCTTCGTCTGCACGAGCCCCTCGCCGTGCAGCACGTCCTTGAGCATGTCACCGTGTCCCGCGGTCGAGGGCGCGCTGGGCTCCGGCGTCGGCTGCGCGGCCGCTGCGACGGGCGGCAGCGCGCCGGCGAGGGTGAGGACCGCCGCGCCGCAGAGCAGGCCAAGTCGTTTCATCGGGGTACCTCCTCGCAAGAGGGCGAGGGTGTGCCCTACCTCGGATCCCGCGCCGCAAACTTGACGTAGGGCGTGCCCAGCGCGCGGAACGCGTCGCCCGGGCGCTCGTGACCGTCGGTGGAGTGGCCGAGCGCGTCGGCCGGGTCCTGGCACATGAGCACGTGCGAGGCCTGCGCGCCGAGCGCGGCCAGCGGCCAGAAGAGCAGGTGGACGAGCAGGCCCAGGATCTTGATGGCGACCACGTCGCCGACCGCGCGGCCGGTGTACTCGTGGCGGTACCAACTGAGGACGAGCCGCCAGTAGGGCTGCCCGTCGACGCGGACGCCGTCACGGTCGACGACGGGACCGTGCTCGTATCCGATCCCGCGCACGATCACGGCGATCGCGCGCAGGTTCAGCAGCCGGCGCACCGGCATCGACAGGACCGTGACCACGCCGCCGATCCACCAGCCGGGCTGGTCGAGCCGGGTCAGCAGCAGGAACAGGATCACGTGCAGCACCGTGAGCGGCACGCCGACCCAGCCCAGCGCGACGCCCTGCGTGAAGATCCCGACCGGATCGGCGCCCACGCGGCGCAGCCGCTGCCAGAACAGCACCTGGACGAGCAGGATCCCCAGCGACGCGCCGGCGCCGCCGAGCCCCAGGACGACCCACCAGGTATGCATAGACAGTCATCATGACACGGTGCGCAACGGGAAGGTGACCGTGAATCTGGCCCCGCCCTCGGGCGCGTGCCCGGCGTCGATGCGGGCCCCGAGCCGCCGCGACAGCCGCGCCGCCAGCGCCAGCCCGAGCCCGCTGCCGACCTTCCGCACGCCCTGGTACCGCCGCGACAGTGCCCCCCGCTCGAACGCCACCGCCAGGTCCTCGTCCGTGAACCCGGGCCCGCCGTCGCGCACCTCGATCCAGGCCGCCGACGGGCTCGTGTAGAGCGCCAGCACCAGGGGGGCCTGTGCGGGTACCACACGCAGCGCGTTCTCCAGCAACCCGTCCAGGATCTGCCGGATGCGCCCCGGGTCGGTCGACACCGGGACCGGAAACGGCGGCAGCTCCGTGCGCAGGACCAGCCCGGCGCTCGCGACCCGCCCGCCCCACGCCTCGGCGGTCGTGGCGAGCAGCTGCGTGAGGTCGACGTCCACGACCTCGATCGGCAGGTCCGCGGCCTCGAGCCGGGCCAGCACGAGCAGATCGGCGATGAGCCGGTCGAGCCGCTCGGCCTCGTCGAGCACCGTCTGCCCGGCCCGCTGCGCGCCCTCCTCGCCGACCACCCCGTCCGCGAGCGCCTCGGCGTAGCCGCGGATCGTCGTCAGCGGCGTGCGCAGCTCGTGCGAGACCGACAGCAGGAACTCCCGCTCCCGCCCCTCGCTCGTGGCCAGGGCGGCGGTGAGCGCGTTGACCGCGTGCGCGAGCTCGGCGACCTCGGTCGGCCCGTCGGGGGAGAGCGTCACCGTGCGGTCGCCCGCGCTGAGCCGCTTCGCCGCCGTCGCCACGTTGCGGATCGGCCGCGCGATACGCCGGGCGAGCAGCGGCCCGGCGATGAGCCCGGCGGCGAGCCCGGCCAGCAGCGCGATCCACAGCTGGCTGGAGAACCGCTCGAGCGCCCCGCCCGGCGGCGCCTCGGCCAGCACCACGCCGTTGCCGTCCTTGCCGATCGGGCGCCCGGCGATCAGGCGGATCCGCCCGCCCACCTTGGCCAGGCGCACCTCGACGTTCTGGCCGACGGCGATCGCCTTGACCACGTTCGCGGGCAGTCCCTCGCGATCGGGCTTGCCGGAGCGGATGAGGTACACCTCGATGTTCTGCTCTGCCAGGCGCTTGGCGACGTTCTCCTCGTCGGTCGGGTTGCGGGGCGTGTTCACGAAGCGCGGGCGCAGCAGCTCGGCGGTGAGCTTGGTGTCGTCGGCGAGCCGCTGGCGGGCGGCCTTGTTGGCCTGGGTCGCGGTGAGCGGGATGCCGACCGCCGCCGTGACGAGCACCGACATCACGGCGACGACGCAGGTGACGAGCGCCGTGCGGGCGGCCAGGGACTTAAGCATCGGCGGTGTATCCGACGCCGCGCACGGTACGGATCACCGAAGCGGCCTGGCCCAGCTTGCCGCGCACCTGGGCCACGTGGACGTCGACGGTGCGGGTGCCGCTGTGTGCCGCGTACCCCCAGACCGACCCCAGCAGCTCCTCCCGCGTGAAGACCCGCCCGGGCCGGCCCATGAGGTGCGCCAGCAGGGAGAACTCGGTGGACGTCAGGCTCACCGGGGCGTCGCCGACCCGGCACTCCCGGCGCGCGGGGTCGATCGTGATCGGCCCGACCGTGCGCACCTGCTCCACGTCCGGCGGCCCCTGGGTGCGGCGCAGCACCGCCTTCACGCGCGACACCAGCTCCCGCGGGCTGAACGGCTTGGTGATGTAGTCGTCCCCGCCGAGCTCGAGCCCGAGGATGCGGTCGACCTCGTCGTCGCGGGCGGTCAGGAACAGCACCGGCGTCCAGTCGCCCGCTTCCCGCAGCCGCCGGCAGATCTCGGTGCCGTCCAGGCCGGGTAGCGCGATGTCGAGAACGCAGGCCACGGGCCGGAGCTTGCGCGCGGCCGCGAGTCCGCCGGGGCCGTCGTGCTCGACGTGCACGCCGAAGCCTTCGCGGGCGAGGTACATCCGCAGGAGGTCGGCGATCGGCTTCTCGTCCTCGACGACGACCACGAGGCCTTTGCCCTGATCCACCGTCTCATTCTGACGGTTTTCGCGTGTGGGGCATGTTCGGGAGATGTTTGGGAACGCCCCGCCGCGGAAATCAATGTGGCGATCGGCCCCCTCGCAGCGGCAGCCAGCGCCCGCAGTCGAGGCGGGCCGATCACATTGCCCCTGAGTGCTCCTGTCATGATTGTCTGATTTTCACCTTAAGGGCTTCAAACCCGATTTCAGCAGAATTGGATCGCGCGAGCGGTCGCGCGTGCTGATGGTCGGAGGGCGAGTGGACTCCGACCGCTCGCCGCGCGTCGAGCGCTCGTGTCACCCCTGAGCGGTCAACTAGTCGCTTCATGGCCGCTCACGTTCACTGCTGCGTCGGTGCCGGGTCGACCCCGAGTACCCCTCCACGAGTGTTGGAGAAGGCCGACATCGTCTCGCGCAAGCTCTTCGGAAGGCCGCCATGTGCCTTCTTGACTTCCACGTCGGCGACATGCCCAGCACGCGGAGGTTCTCGACGATCTCCGCAAGCTCTTCCACGTTCACCGCACCACCATCCTGCTAACGATCCTGCTCACCAGGAAGGTGAGCAGGATCGTGCCACGCAAGAGTCGGTCCGACCCAGCCCTGCTGCTTGCGCGCGCTGCGAAGATGCTTGGCGAACGGTGCGGCGGCGGACGGTGCGAGCCGCGGCCGAGAAGGGTCAGGCGAGGCGCAGTTCGGGGCGGGACTTGACCGGCGCCGTGGCGCGGACCGTGGAGGCCGAAGAAGTCGCGGCGCGAGCCGGCTCGATGACGCCCCACGGCGTCCGGAACGCCTGCTTCAGAGCCTCGTCCAACCGCCACATCTCGGCCGTCGAGCCGAGGCGGATCCAAAGGTTCTCGCGCACCCCGTCGATGGCCGTCACGCCCAGCTGAATCCCGTTGCGCGCCGGCTCCGGCGTCCAAGCCACGTCGGCCAGCTGGTGGAGGTCGGCGTTGAGGTGGAGGCTGACTCGGCGCAGTACCGCGGACTCGCTCGTCACCACGAGGCGGTTGCGCGTCAGCATGAGCACGTTGCGCCGGCCGTGGCTCGTCGTGCACCGCGCGATCACGGCGACCGCGTCGCGGTCCCCGGCGCAGCGGCGCAGCACCTGGACATGGCGCGCGACGGTGCCGCCCGGCAGCTTCGCCAGCGCGGTGGCCGGCAGGAACGTCCGTGAGAAGGTGTCCAGCGCTTCCATACCGTGCGCAACGACGGGGCTCGCGCACCGACACGCGTTTTGAGCGCCGATCTCGCGGCCTCGGTACCCGGACACTCCCACGATGTCCGGATTGGCCGATTCGCGGCCGCGAGACCGGCGCACAGGGGGTGCGACGCCGACGCACCCTGGAGTGAAGACTTCATGCGTTCGGGCGAGTCCGGCGTGTCGGACATGCCCGAATGGTTCGCGGTGACCGGTTACCCGGTGACCCGCCGGGCAACCGGTCACCAGTCCGGTGTACCCGAAAGGGTCGACCCGCCCGGCTGGGCGCTGGGCGCAGTGACCCGGCGGCGTGCACCGCCGGGTCCAGCGACCAGCCGGGCGGGTGGTCGATGGGTCAGGACGCGCGCGGGCTGGGCTTCAGCGGGGCGCACGCCTGCACCGCGGCCGCGACCTTCGCGTCCGAGGTGTCGAGCTGCTCGGTGGAGCCGGTGATGGTGACGCCGTGCTCGGTGAGGCAGTTGCGGTACGCCGCGTCCTGGCCGTTGCCGCGGTTGCCGCCGCCGTTGCCGAAGCCGCCGCCGGGGAAGCCGCTCGGGCGCAGCGACGCGCACGCCTTCTGGGCCTTCTCCCACACCTGCTGGTCGACGCCGTTCGGGGCCTCGCTGCCGAAGAAGCCACCGGGGCCTCCACCAGGGCCGCCGCCGCGGAAGCCGCCGCTGCCGGACGGGCGCGGCTCGCCGGAGAACCGGGGCTGGCCGGACGGGCGGCTGTCCGGGAAACCCGACGGGCGGGCGGTGGGCCGGCCGGAGGCATTGTTGAACTGTCCGAGATCGACGCCGTTGTTCCGCAGGCAGGACACGTAGTCCGTGCCGCCCGACGCACCCGCGGCGGTCGGGGTGTTGTCGTCGGAGGAGCCGCAGGCGGCGGCGAAGAGCGCCACCGCGGCGAGCGCCAGAGCGGCGCCGCCGATCCGCTTGTTCATCACCCGTGTGATGGAACGTCGCCAAGCTCGATGGCAAGTCGGCCGAAGCTCAAAGTTTCCTCATAACCGCAAGGCGCGTAAATGCCGCGATTCGGCCGGACGGCGGCTCCCAGGGAACTTTGAGGTCGGGCCTAGCTGGCCGGGAGGAGAACCCGCTGAACTACGTTCCCATGAAGGTCTGGTGGCTGGCCGGAGGGGTCGCCGTGCTCGCGGCCGCAGCCGTGACGACGGTCGTGCTGACGAGTTCCGACGCGAAGGCTCCGGTGCAGGTCAGCACCGCGAAGGTGGGCCGGGGGCAGGTCAGCAGCACGGTGTCCGCGTCCGGCACGGTGCAGGCCCAGGCCACCCGCAATCTCGGGTTCACCACCAGCGGCACGCTCACCGAGCTCAACGTCAAGGCCGGCGACGTCGTCGCCGAGGGCGCGGTGCTGGCGAAGATCGACGACGCGTCGGCCCAGGACGCGGTCGACCAGGCCGCCGAGAGCGTCTCCAACGCGCAGGACGCGCTGACCAAGGCGGTGACCGCGCACGACACCGCGCTGGCCCTGCCCACGAGCAACCCGACGACGGCCGCGGCGAATCCGTCGAGATCGGCCGGCGGGCAGACGGGTGGCCAGACCGGCGGCCAGACCGGCGGGCAGACCGGTCAAGGCGGGCAAAATACGCAGAGCGGCGGACAAAGCGGACAAAATGCCGCGCAGACCCGCGCCAACCAGGTGCAGCAGACCAGCGACAACCTCATGAACGCCCAGCAGCGGCTCAACAACGCCAAGCTGAGCCTCACGCAGGCCAACGCCAAGCTCGCCGGCACCGTCATCACGGCCCCCGTCGGCGGCAAGATCCTCTCGGTCAGCGGCTCGGTCGGCAGCCAGGCCGGCTCCAACGTGATCACGCTCGCCGGCACCGGCGACGCGGTCGTCAAGGCCCAGTTCACCGAGGCCGAGGTGGCCGCGCTCAAGGTCGGCCAGACGGCGCAGGTCAGCCTGCCGGACAACGCTTCGGAGAAGTACGCCGGAAAGGTCCTGCAGATCGATCCGGCCGGCACGGTGTCGAACCGCCTGGTGCGCTACGCGGCCCTGATCTCCTTCGACAAGGTGCCCGACACGCTGCTCTACGGTCAGAGCGCTACTGTCGCAGTAGTCACCGCGTCCGCGGACGACGTGCTGTTCGTCCCCTCGACCGCCGTGCACGACGGCTTTGTCACCGTGCGCGTCAACGGCAAGGACGAGCGGCGGGCCGTCGAGACCGGGCTGCGCGGCGACGTCAACACCGAGATCAAGAGCGGACTTGCCCAGGGCGACGAGATCCTGGCGGCGGGTCAGTGACGATGGAGCCGATGCCGATCGCGACGCAGGCGACCGAACGCCAGCCGAAGGTGCTCGTCGTCGACGACGAGGCGAGCATCCGCGCCCTGCTCTCGGCCACGCTGCGGCTGACCGGCTTCGAGGTCCGGGTCGCCACCGGGGGCAACGAGGCGCTGGCCACGGCCGCCGAGTACTGCCCCGATCTCGTCGTGCTCGACGTCATGATGCCCGACCTGGACGGCTTCGAGGTCGCCCAGCGGCTGCGCACGAGCGGCCGGCCGGTGCCGGTGCTGTTCCTGACCGCGCGCGACTCCGTCGAGGACCGCATCTCCGGGCTGACCGTCGGCGCCGACGACTACGTGGCCAAGCCGTTCAGCCTCGAGGAGGTCGTGCTGCGGATCCGCGCGATCCTGCGCCGCAGCCTGGGCGAGCAGCAGCAGCTCGTCGACGGCGGGGTGCTGCGCTACGCCGACCTGGAGATGGACGAGGACGCGCACGAGGTGCGCCGCGGCGGCATTCGCGTCGACCTGTCCCCGACCGAGTTCAATCTGCTGCGGTACCTCCTGACGAACGCCGGCCGCGTGGTGAGCAAGGCCCAGATCCTCGACCGGGTCTGGAACTACGACTTCGGCGGCGACGGGCGGATCGTGGAGAGCTACGTCTACTACCTGCGCCGCAAGATCGACAAGTGGGACCCGCCGCTGATCCACACGGTCCGCGGCGTCGGCTACGCGCTGAGACTGCCGAGAACCGAGGGGTGAACCTGCGGCTCTGGCGGCACTGGACGGTCCGGACCCGGATCGTCGTCTCGGTCGTGTCGATCGCCGCGGTCGCCTTGATCACCGCGAACGTGATCGGCGTGCTGTTCCTCAACTGGTACCTCATGCAGCGCGTCGACCAGCAGCTCGCCGGACCGTTCCGGGGTCGTCCGCCGAGCAGCGCCACGCAGAACAAGCGCCCCGAGGGCCAGTTCTCGCCCGGCCCCGAGTTCCAGATCTACCACTTCGACGCCGACGGCCGGCTCGACAACACGACCGAGACGCCGCTGGTCGACCCGAAGCTCTTCGGCGACCTCAAGGCGCGGGCCGAAAACGGGCAGCCGTTCACCGTCGACGGGCCCGGCGCGCAGTGGCGGGTGCGCGTGTTCCCGGCGACCTGGGCCGGCACTCCGGGCTACGGGGCGTTCGCGATCTCCCTGAAGGACGTCGCGGCGACGCGGGACCAGATGGTGCAGTACACCTCCGGCATCAGCCTCTTCCTCCTCGCGCTGGTCGGCATCGCCACCGCCGCGCTGGTGCGGGTCGGGCTGGCGCCGCTGACGCGCATGGAGGAGGCCGCGGCCGACATCGCCGCCGGCAATCTGTCCCGCCGCATCGACGACGCCGACTCGCACACCGAGTCGGGCCGCCTCGGCATCGCGCTCAACACGATGATGACCCGCATCGAGGGCGCGGTCGACGACAGCGCGGCCTCGGAGCGGCGGCTCCGGCAGTTCCTCGCCGACGCCGCGCACGAGCTGCGCACCCCGCTCACCAGCGTGCAGGGCTTCGCCGAGCTGTACCGGCGCGGCGGCGCCCCGCCCGGTCCGGCCCTGGACGAGGCGATGGAGTGCATCGAGGCCGAGGTCAGCCGGATGCGCCTGCTCGTCAACGACCTGCTGACGCTGGCCCGCCTGGACGAGGAGCGCCCGCTGCAGCAGCACCCCGTCGACCTGCTCGCCGTCGCCGCCGACACCGTGCGGGACGCGCACGTGCGGGTGCCGACGCGGTTCGTGCAGCTCGCGGCGCTGGAGGAGCGCTCGGTGACCTTCGAGCCGATCACGGTCGAGGGCGACGAGGCCCGGCTGCGGCAGGTGGTGGCCAACCTGGTCAGCAACGCGCTGCAGCACACGCCGGAGGACACCCGGATCGTGGTCAAGGTCGGGCGCGCCGGGCCGCCGAAGATGCTGCCGATCGCGGCCGTCGGGGCCACGCTGCCCGAGGGCGCGCCGCTGGGCTGCGTCGAGGTCAGCGACACCGGCCCGGGCATGAAGCCGGAGGACGCCGTGCGGGTCTTCGAGCGGCTGTACCGCGCCGAGGGTTCCCGCTCCCGCCGCTACGGCGGCGCCGGCCTCGGGCTGTCGATCGTCGCCTCGATCGTGCAGGCGCACGGCGGGCGCGTGGAGCTGTGGACGGCTCCGGGGCAGGGCGCGACATTCCGGGTACTGCTGCCGGCTCTGGATCTTCCCGATGAGTTCGTCGACATCGACCTCGATGAGGGCGTCGAACCGGGGCCCGAACGCCCCGACGAATCGGTGGAAATGCGGGCAACGGGATTCCGAGGCAACTCCGAGGTTCGCTGAGGTTTGCTCCGAGCGATTTCCACCACCATTCCCCTCATGCGTTTGTCGCTGCCTTCTGTGGGCAAGCCACGGCTCAACTCCGTGACCCTTGTGAACACCGTGCTCGTGCTCGCCGCGGTCGGCGGGGCGTTCTGGGCGTACCAGATCGTCAGCGGACCGGCCGCGAACGCCGACACCGGGACGAGCACCACGCGCACCCGGAACGTGGCGGTCACCGAGGGCACGGTCTCCCAGACGGTCTCGGCGACCGGCTCGGTGGCCAGCGCCTCGACCGCGAACGCCAACTTCGCCACCTCGGGCACGGTCACCGAGGTCGACGTGAAGGTCGGCGACGTGGTCACGAAGGGCCAGACGCTCGCCAAGGTGGACCCGACCTCGGCCCAGGCCGCGCTGGACACCGCGAAGGCGAACCTGACCGCGGCCAAGGCGGCGCTGACCCGCGACCAGAACAACTCCGCCGACGACGCCACGATCGCCTCGGCCCAGGCCCAGGTCGCGACCGCGCAGGCGAACGTGACCTCGGCGCAGACCAACGTCAACGGCACGGTGCTGACGGCCCCGATCGCCGGCACGGTCACCGCGGTCAGCGGCGCGGTCGGCTCCTCGTCGGGCGGCTCGAGCTCGTCCAGCGGCGGGGGCGGCGGGAACGGCACCACCGGCTCGACGACGTCGAGCTCCTCGAGCTCCGGCAGCGGCTTCGTGCAGATCGCGGACCTGTCGAAGCTGCAGATCAACGCGAGCTTCGCCGAGTCGGACGCGACCAAGCTCAAGGCGGGCCAGGCCGCCAACATCACCTGGAGCGCGCTGTCCGGCACGCGGGCGACGGGCAAGGTGGCCACCATCTCTCCGACGGCCACGACCAGCAACAACGTGAACTCCTACGCCGTGACGATCTCGCTGGACTCGCTTCCGGAGGGGGTACGGCTGGGTCAGAGCACCACCGCGGTCGTGACGATCGCCGAGGCGCAGAACGTGCTGCGCATCCCGAGCACCGCCCTGCGCACCGCCGGCGGCCAGCGCACGGTGCAGGTGTCGGTCAACGGGCAGACCGAGGAGCGCCAGGTCGAGGTCGGCATCACCGGCGGCGGCTTCGTGGAGGTCAAGTCCGGGCTGCAGGCCGGCGAGCAGGTCGTGATCACCACGACGACGACGAACTCGACCACCGGCACGACGAACCAGTTCCCCGGCGGGGGCAACTTCCCCGGCGGTGGTGCCGGCAACTTCGGCGGGGGCGGCGGCAACTTCGGCGGCGGCGGTCGTGGGGGCAACTGACATGACCACGCAGACGATGACCGTGGTCGAGTCGACCACCAAGCCGGTGCTCGACATCCAGAACGTCAAGAAGATCTACGGCCAGGGCGAGACCGAGGTGCACGCGCTGCGAGGCGTGACGCTCACCGTCGAGCGCGGCGACTACGTCGCGATCATGGGCTCGTCGGGCTCGGGCAAGTCGACGCTCATGAACATCCTGGGCTGCCTCGACATTCCGACGTCCGGGCAGTACCTCCTGGACGGCGTCGACGTCAGCCGGCTCAACGACCGCCAGCTCGCGCTCGTGCGCAACCGCCGGATCGGCTTCGTGTTCCAGTCGTTCAACCTCATCGCCCGCACCACCGCGCTGGCCAACGTGGAGCTGCCGCTCGCCTACGCCGGGGTCAAGGC
Source organism: Dactylosporangium thailandense (assembly GCF_059739745.1). Taxonomy (NCBI): domain Bacteria; kingdom Bacillati; phylum Actinomycetota; class Actinomycetes; order Micromonosporales; family Micromonosporaceae; genus Dactylosporangium; species Dactylosporangium thailandense. The sequence continues at coordinate 9,736,134 of NZ_AP029195.1, read as the reverse complement.
CGCCGAGCGCCGCCGCCGCGCCCGGGCCGCCCTGAACATGGTCGGCCTGGCCCAGCGCGAGGACCACGAGCCCAACCAGCTCTCCGGCGGCCAGCAGCAGCGCGTCGCGGTCGCCCGGGCGCTGGTCACCGCGCCGGCCCTGGTGCTGGCCGACGAGCCCACGGGCAACCTCGACACCCAGTCCACCAACGACGTGCTCGCGGTGTTCGACCAGCTCAACCGGTCGGGCCGCACCATCGTGCTGATCACTCACGAGCCGGACGTCGCCGAGCACGCCAAGCGGCTGATCCGGCTGGTCGACGGACGCATCGTCCAGGATGAGCGGCTGAAGTGAACATCTTCGAGACCATCCGCTTCGCGCTGCGCGCGATCACGGCGAACAAGCTGCGCTCCAGCCTCACGGTGCTGGGCATCCTGATCGGCGTCGCCGCGGTCATCCTGCTCGTCGCGGTCGGCAACGGCTCGGCCCAGGCGGTGCAGAACCAGATCGAGTCGCTGGGCACCAACACGCTGACCGTCACGGCCGGGGCCGGCGGCGGGGCGCGCGGGGCGGCCTCGACCCAGAACACCGCGCTGAACATGGACCTCGTGCCGGCCCTGGAGAACAAGGACGAGGCCCCGCACGTCAAGAGCGTCTCGCCGGTGGTGACCGGCTCGCAGGCGGCGACCTACGAGGGCACGGATCACACCATCCCGCAGTTCGTCGGTACGTATCCGGGCTATGTCGCGGCGTCCAACTTCAAGATCTCGAAGGGCACGCTGTTCACCGACGACGACGTGAAGGACTCGCGCAAGGTCGTGGTGATCGGCTCGACCGTCGCCGAGGAGCTCTTCGGCAACGTCGACCCGCTGTCCAAGCAGGTCACCGTCTCCGGCAAGCTCTTCACGGTCATCGGGGTGCTCGCGGAGAAGGGCGGCAGCGGCTTCAACGACCCGAACGACGTGGCCATGGCGCCGGTCTCCGCGGTGCAGGAGTCGCTGACCGGGTACGGCTCGCTCAACCAGCTCCTCGTGCAGGCGACCTCGCCGGACGCGGTCAGCGCGGCGCAGTCCGAGATCACCGCGATCCTCAACGAGAAGCTGAACATCAGCGGGTCCTCGACGACGTCGGCGTACCGCATCCTCAACCAGTCGCAGCTGCTGGAGACCCGGGCCAACACCGCCGAGACCTTCACGCTGCTGCTCGGCGCCGTGGCCGGCATCAGCCTCCTGGTCGGCGGCATCGGCATCACGAACATCATGATGGTGACCGTCACCGAGCGGACCCGCGAGATCGGCATCCGCAAGGCGCTCGGCGCCCCAAAGCGCACCATCCTCACCCAGTTCCTGGTCGAGGCGACGGTGTTGTCGCTGATCGGCGGCCTGCTCGGCGTGGCCGCGGCCATCATCGGCAGCCAGTTCACGATCGTGAGCATCAAGCCGGTCATCGTGCCCAGCTCGGTCGCCCTGGCGCTGGGCTTCTCGGTCGCGATCGGCCTGTTCTTCGGCAGCTACCCCGCCTCCCGGGCGGCCGGCCTGCGCCCGATCGAGGCCCTTCGGTACGAGTAAATGCCCTGTCGTTCTCCGCGCGGGTAGGTCCCGGTTGCGGTGCCAAAACCCCCCGCGGGCATCGCAACCTGGTCCCACCCGCACGGCCGGTGTTCCAAAAGGAGTTCCCGTGACCCACGCCGCTTCGCCTTTCCGCCGTCCGGACGCGTCGCCGTACGAGCGCCCGGCCGCCTCCGACGACGACACGGAGTTTCTCCCCGCCGTCCTGGACGGGCCCGAGCCCGACCTCCTGGAGGAGCCCGAGCCCGACCTCCTGGCCGAGCCGCCGCTGGACGACGACCTGAACGAGCGGATCGCGAAGGCCGCACCCCGGCGCCTGGCCAACCGGGCCACCTACGTCCTGGCCGGCCTGGCCCTGCTGGTGGTCGGCTTCGTCGGCGGCGCCCAGGTGCAGAAGTCCTACGGCACCGCCCCCGCCGCGTCGGGCCCGGGCGGCGCCAACCCGGCCGCGCTCGCGAGCGCCTTCGCGGGCCGCAACGGCGGCCAGTTCCCGGGCGGCGGCACGCAGGGCGGCGGCCAGGGCAACACGGGCACTCGCGGCGGCGTGACCGGCACGGTCAAGCTGGTCGACGGCACCACGGTGTACGTGGAGACCGCGGACGGCCAGACGGTGATCGTGAAGACCAGCGACAAGACCACGGTCTCGGCCCCCGGCGCCCTGAAGGACCTGACCGCGGGCTCGACGGTGACGATCCAGGGCCAGCAGGCTGACGGTTCCGTGACAGCAACCTCGATTACGAAGACGAAGTAGCTACCCTCGGGCGGCATGCCGGTTCAGCGGATCATGTTCTACGACTTCCCGTGGGACGTGCGCATGGCCGGCCGCCTGATGATCTGGCACCTGTACGCCTGGCCATCGACGGCGGCCGCGGTGGGCTCGACCTCCGACCTGCTCACGCGGGCCGAGATCACGTCGCTGACCTTCGGCGACCTGGTCGAGCACGGCCTGGACTCCCCGCGCGGCCGGGAGATCCTGCGCTTCGTGAACCGCAGCCACCGGGGCACCCCGGTGACGGCCGCGCACAACCGCTTCGCCCTGGCCGCCCTCGCCGTGACGCTGATCCGGTGGCTGGACGCCTACGGCTGGCGCCCGTTGACGCCGCCGGAGCGGGACGCGCTGATCGGCTTCTACGCCGCGCTGGCGCACCGCATGGGCGTGCGCGACTTCCCGAGCGACCCGTTCGCCTACCTCGCCGCTCGCGAGGCGGAGTTCGCCTTCTCCGAGGCCGGGCGCGTGTGCAGCGAGCAGACGCTGGCGATGGCCCGCGCTCGGGTCCGCCCCTGGCTGCGCTTCCTGGTCCGCCCGGTGGTGGCCGCGCTGCTCCTGCCGTCGGTGCGGGCCGCCGTGGGCCTGCCGGACCCTCCGCGACCGGTGCGGGCCGCGGTGGTCACGGCGCTGCGAATCCGCCGCGCGGTGGTGCGGTGGCTTCCCCGGCGGACGAAGCCGACGACTCCCCGCACGCGGCGCCAGGAACGCCGGACGCGGAGGTCAGACGCCGGCGTAGGAGTGCAGGCCGTTCGCCACCAGGTTGACGCCGAACAGGTTGACCAGCATGGTGCCCCAGCCGATCACGGCGATCCAGGACGTCACCCGGCGGCTCACGCTCGGGGTTGACCGCGCGTGCAGGTAGCCGGCGTACACGACCCAGGCGATGAAGGACCAGATCTCCTTCGGGTCCCAGTTCCAGTACCGGCCCCAGGCCGCCTCGGCCCAGATCGCGCCCGAGATCACGCCGAAGGTCCAGATCGGGAAGGCGAAGGCGTGGACCCGGAAGGTCACGCGCTCCAGGGTCGCGGCGGCCGGGAGGCGCTCGCCCAGGGAGTACGGGAAGCGGGTCTTGCCGGCGTCGTAGCCCATGCGGATCAGGTGCATCGCGGCGGCCACGAAGCCGACCAGGAAGATGCCCGACGACGTCGACGCGGCGCCCACGTGGATGACCAGCCAGTAGGAGTGCAGGGCGGGCACCAGGGGGCCGACCGGCACGTAGAGGCTCATGCCGGCGATCGAGAGCAGGACCGCGGCGACCAGGGTGACGAACAGGCCCAGGTGGCGCAGGTTGGGCAGGCGGACCATCGTGAACAGCCAGGCCGTCATGCCCACGGCGGTGGCCATCATGACGAACTCGTACATGTTGCCCCAGGGGGCGCGGTCCGCGGCGATGCCCCGCGTGACCAGGGCGCCCACGTGGGCCAGGTAGCCGATCACCATGAGGACGACCGCGGTGACGCCGGCCCGACGGGCGCCGGGGGAGGGAGCCGAGGCGACCTCCTCGGCCGCGACCTCCGACGAGACGCCACCGCCGCCCACGGTTGCCAGCTCCCGCACGGCCAGGCGGGCGACCACGCCGCGGCCGCCGAAGGCGTACTCAACCGCGTAGGCCATCATCGCCAGCACGTAGCTGAAGATCGTGACCACCAACAGCTGGTTCGACAACCCGCCCATCACACAACCTCCTCGACGGTCTCAGTCTGCGCCACCTGCTCCGGCACCGAAGCGGCGGGGGCGGCCGCGCGCACGATCTCGGCGAACTCCTCGGCGAAGCCGGGGTGGTCGCTGCGCGGCAGGCCGCCGGCCGTGATGCCGGTGGGTGCGATGCGGAAGAAGACCCGGCGGCGCTTGCCCGACAGCGAACCGAGCAGGCCGGCGAGCAGCGCGATGGCGCCGCCCAGCACGATCGGCTGGCCGGGGTCGTGGCGCACCGAGATGCTGATCCACTGGCGGGTGCCGACGAACTGCACGGTGGTGCCGTCGGGCAGGGTCGCGCTCTGCCCGGGCTTGAGCATCAGCGGGTCGCCGAACTTCGCGAGCCGTCCGGCCTCGATCTGGCGGGTGTCGAGGGTGTAGACGGACAAGGGGGCGCCCGCGTCGAAGCCGAGCACTCCGCGGTACGGCTGCAACATGAGGCGGGGATCGTTCTCGGCCGGGAACGCGGAGGAGTTGACGGACGGGTCGGACGGGACCGTGGGCAGGTAGATGCCCGAGAATCCGATCTGCGCCTTGTCGTCGCGGGTGTGCGTCTCCGGGTTGATGTTCACGTCGGGGAACGTGGCCACGCCCTGGCTGGTGAGCAGGCCGTCCGAGGGCAGGAAGTTCGACACGTTCTCCGAGGTCTTGCCGTACTTGTCGGTGTACCGCAGGATCGGCGCGTACCCGTGCCCGAGCAGCGACACGTTCGCCCCGTCGAGGCGCAACGGGTCGTTGACCTGCAGCCGGCGCTCGGAAGACTTGCCGTTCTCGGTCACGTGGACGTCGGCCTTGTACGTCACCGGCTGCCCGTTGTCGAGGTAGCTCGCGGTGAACTTGTCCAGCCGCAGGCAGAACCGGGGCAGGTCGTTCTCGCCGACCTGGGCGCCCAGCGCGTGCTCGTCGTAGTTGAGCAGCGTGTTGCAGAAGGCGAAGTCGTCGCCCTCCACCAGCAGGCGGTTGCCGTGCCAGCCGAACCACGAGCCGAACGCGACGCCGAAGAGCAGCGACAGCAGGGCGAAGTGGAAGACCAGGTTGCCGGTCTCCTTCAGGTAGCCCTTCTCGGCGGAGATCTCCAGCACCTCGCCGTCCTTGCGCACCGTGGTGCGGAAGCGGCGCTTGCGCAGCATGCGACGGATGCGGTCGGCATCCTCGGCGGTCCCCGACCCGGCGAGCACGGCGTGCTGCGGCAGCCGCTCGAAACGAGCGGGAGCTTTCGGCGGTACCTTCACCAGCGCGACGAAGTGCTGCCGGAACCGCGGCACCAGGCACCCGACGAGCGAGATGAACAGCAGCAGGTAGATCGCCGAGAACCAGGGCGAGCCGTACACGTCGAAGAACGAGAGCCGGTCGAGCGTCGGCCCCCACTGCTGGTGCGTGTCGAGATAGGTGTCGACCTTCTCCGGCGACACGTTGCGCTGCGGCAGCACCGAGCCCGGGATCGCGGCCACGGCGAGCAGGAACAGCAGCACCAGGGCGGTGCGCATGCTCGTCAGCTGACGCCAGGCGCGGCGGCTCACGGCGACGACGGTGTGGTAGAGCCGGCGCATCAGATCGGCACCGTTCCGGCCGGGCCGATGTTCGCCTGCAGGGCGGTCATGAGGTAGCTCCAGACGCCGGTGACCAGGGCGAGGCCGATCAGCACGAGCAGGGCGCCGCCGATGCGGGTCACCCAGCGGCTGTTGCGCCGGATGAACTTCACGACCCCGATGAGCCGCTGGAAGCCCAGCCCCATGGCGATGAACGGGATGCCGAGGCCGAGCGAGTACGCGACCGCGAGCGTGACCGCCCGGGCCTGCGAGCCGCTGGTCGAGCCGAGCGCGATCATCGCGCCGAGGGTGGGGCCGGTGCACGGCGCCCACGACAGCGCGAAGACCACGCCGAGCACGGGCGCGCCGACCAGGCCCGCGGAGGGCAGCCGCTGGATGCGCCACTGCCGCTCCAGGCCCGGCACCAGGCCCATGAAGGCCAGGCCGAGCACGATCACGGCGACACCGACCACGATCTCGATCGTCCGGCGGTGCACGACCATCGTCATCGCGGCCTGGGTGGCGAGCACGATCAGCCCGACGAACACCACGCCGAAGCCCGCGACGAACAGGCCCACGCCGGCGAGCACCCGGCCGCGGCGCTTGCCGGAGTCGAGGTCCGCGCCGGCCAGGCCGGTGACGTAGGACAGGTAGCCCGGCACGAGCGGCAGGATGCACGGCGACAGGAAGCTGACCAGCCCGGCGAGCGCGGCCACCCCGACGGCCAGCAGCAGGGGACCGCTCGCGGCGACCGAGCCGGCGTCCATCAGGCCTTCTCGGCCAGCAGGTCGCGAACGACCGGTTCGAGCAGCGCCTGGTCGACCTCGGAGCGCATGACGGCCGCGATGCGCCCGGCCTTGTCGATCACCAGCGTGGCGGGGATCGAGTTCGGCGGCACGTCGAAGTTGAGCGCGAGCGATCCGGACGGGTCGAAGATGCTGCCGTACGTCGGCTTGATGTCGGCCAGGTACGCCTCGGCCGGGTCGCGCTGGTCGCGGATGTTGACCCCGATGAAGGTGACGCCCTCGGACTTGGTCGCCGCGAGCACCTTCTCCAGCTCGGGGGCCTCGGAGCGGCAGGGCGGGCAGTACGAGGCCCAGAAGTTCACGACCACGACCTGGCCCTTGTGCTGGGCCAGCTCGAACCGGCCGGAGCCGTCCATGAGCTCGCCGCCCATGGTGGGCGCCGCGACCCGCTTGGCCACGTCGATCTTGCGGCTGCCGAGGGCGTTCTTGGGTGTGCTGCTGGTGCAGGCGGCCAGGAACAGCACGAGAACCAGCACGAGGGCCCGGCGCATCTCAGGCGCCCTTGGCGTTGCGGGCCGAGGCCGACAGGGCGACCAGGTGCGCGGCCGGCTCCGAGTAGGCGATGCCGACGATCTTCGTGTCGTCGAAGTGGAAGCTGGTGAGGCTGGCCAGCGAGCACTCGCGGCGCCGCGGGTCGTGCCAGAGCCGCTTCTTCTCGATGTGCCGGCGCAGCGTCCAGATCGGCAGCTGGTGCGAGACGCACACGGCCTCGTGCCCCTCCGCCGCCTCGCGGGCGGTCAGGATGGCCTGATACATCCGTGCCGCGATGACGTTGTAGGGCTCGCCCCAGGACGGGGTCCTCGGGTCACGCAGCACCCACCAGTTGCGCGGGTCCTTGAGCGAACCGTCGCCGACGCCGACCTGCTTGCCCTCGAAGAAGTTCGCGCTCTCGATCAGCCGCTCGTCGACCGCCACCGGCAGCCCGAGCTGCTCGGCGAACGGCTCGGCGGTCTGCTGCGCGCGCTCCAGCGGGCTCGCGACCAGGTGCGTGATGTCGTGGCCGGCCAGCGACTCGGCCGCGGCCTTGGCCATCTGCACGCCGAGCTCGGAGAGCCGGAAGCCGGGCAGGCGCCCGTAGAGGATCTTCGTCGGGTTGTAGACCTCGCCGTGGCGCAGCACGTGGACGATCGTCTTCATGCCGCCACCCGCGCCGCCGCCCGGGCCGCGTGCGGCAGGGCCGCCTCGAGCACGCCGAGCGCCTCGTCGTCGATCGCGGTGGAGACGAACCAGGACTCGTACGCGCTCGGCGGCAGGTAGACGCCGCGCGAGAGCATCTCGTGGAAGAAGGCCCGGAACGCGGCCACGTCCTGCGTCTGCGCCTCGGCGAACGAGTGCACCGGCCGGTCGGTGAAGAAGATCGAGAACATGCTGCCGGCCGTGGACAGCACGTGCGGTACACCCGCAGCGGCCAGGGCGTCGGAGGCCAGCTTCGACACCGTCGCGGCGGTGGCGTCCAGGCGCGCGTAGACGTCCGGGGTCGCCAGCCGGAGGGTCGCGAGGCCCGCCGCGCACGCCAGCGGATTGCCGGAGAGGGTTCCGGCCTGGTACACCGGGCCGGCCGGGGCGAGCCGCGACATGATCTCGGCCCGTCCGCCGAACGCCGCGGCCGGCATGCCGCCGCCCATGACCTTGCCGAACGTGTAGAGGTCGGCGTCCACGGGCGCGAGCCCGGCCCAGCCGCCGCGGCTGACCCGGAACCCGGTCATGACCTCGTCGAGGATGAGCAGGGCGCCGTGGCGGTGCGCGAGCTCGGCGAGCTTCGCGTTGAACCCGTCGCGGGGCGCGACCACGCCCATGTTGCCGGCGGCGGCCTCGGTGATCACCGCGGCGACCTGGTCCCCGTGGGCCGCGAAGGCCTCCTCGAGCGCGGCGACGTCGTTGTACGGCAGGACGATCGTGTCGCCCGCGGCCGCACCCGTGACGCCGGGCGAGTCCGGCAGGGCCAGCGTGGCCACCCCGGACCCGGCCGCGACGAGCAGCGCGTCGACGTGCCCGTGGTAGCAGCCGGCGAACTTGATCACCTTGGGCCGCCCGGTGAACCCGCGCGCCAGGCGCAGGGCGCTCATCGTCGCCTCGGTGCCCGAGTTGACCAGGCGCACCTGGTCGATCGGGGTCCGGGCGACGATCTCCTCGGCGAGGGCGACCTCGCCGGGCGTCGGGGTGCCGAAGCTGGTGCCGCGCGCGGCGGCCTCGGTGATGGCGGCGACGACCTCGGGGTGGGCGTGGCCGAGGATCAGCGGCCCCCACGAGCAGACGAGGTCCAGGTAGCGCCGGCCGTCGGCGTCGGTGAGCCAGCAGCCGGAGCCGCCGACCATGAAGCGCGGGGTGCCCCCGACTGCCCGGAAGGCCCGGACAGGTGAATTCACCCCACCCGGCACGATGGCCTGGGCACGGTCGAACAGGGCCTGCGAGGCCGGCGCGTCGCCCGAGAACGGGCCGAGACCGGCGGTGTCAATATCGGTCACAGCCTGCCCATTCTGACAGCCGCTCCGGGCGTGCGACGCGCGGCCCTCGGGCCCGTGTGCCCGACACCACTGCCAGGCCTGATCAGATATAGGCTGGTGTCGTGGATCGACCCGATCTCTCCGTATCCGTGCGCCGCGCACCGAGTGAGACCGTCGTGTCGCTGACCGGTGAGATCGACATGTCGACCGTTCCCCGCCTGGCCGCGGCCGTGGACGACGTGCTGAACGAGCCGCCGGCGCGCGTGGTGCTCGACATGGCGGGCGTGACGTTCTGTGACTCCCAGGGCCTCGGGACGCTGGTGGTGCTCAGCCGCAAGGCCACCCTGGCGCAGAGCTACCTGGTGCTGGTCAACGTGGGCGCGTTCCTGATCCGGGTGCTGGACATCACCGGGCTGCGCAACGCGCTGATGATTCAGGAGGTCTAGAACCTCGAGCGCGCCTTCGCCAGCGCGGCCATCGCCTTCTCCACCTGCTCCCGGCCGAGCTCGCCGTCGGCCGCCAGCGCGCCCTTGAGCAGCGCGGTGGCCTCGTCCACGGCCAGGCCGGCCGCGCGCAGCTCGGCCTCGCGCACCCGCACGAGCTCCGACTGGGCCGCGAGCTGCTGCGTCATCGTCCAGAGCTCGACGAAGACGGAGACCTTGGCGCGCAGCACCCACGGGTCGAACGGCTTCGTGAGGTAGTCCACGGCCCCGGCCGCGTAGCCGCGCAGGGCGAGGTGAGAGTCCCGGTCGGCGGCCGTGAGGAAGATGATCGGCACGTGCCGGGTCTTCTCGCGGCGCTTGATGTGCCGGGCGGTCTCGAAGCCGTCCATCGTGGGCATCTGGGCGTCGAGCAGGATCAGCGCGAAGTCGTCCACGAGCAGCCGCTTGAGCGCGTCCTCGCCGCTGTCCGCCCCGACCGTCTGCACCGGAAGGCCCTGCAGGATCGCCTCGAGGGCCAGCAGGTTGTCCCGCCGGTCGTCGACGAGCAGCACCTTCGCGGGCCGGTCCGGTCCAGTCACCACAGCAACCTACACCCCGCGGCTGGGTCGGAGTGGATGGCCGGGCAGCGGCTGACCCCGTCCGACCTCCACTTCGACACAGACCTCAGACGGCCCGCCCCTCCCCGTTCACCCACGCGGCCATGACGTCGAGCAACTCGTCCAGGTCGACCGGCTTGGTGATGTAGTCGCTGGCCCCCGCGGCGAGGGACGACTCGCGGTCGCCCGGCATCGCCTTGGCGGTCAGGAACACCACCGGCAGCTCCGCGAAGCGGCGGTTGCGCCGGATCGCGCGGGTCGTCTCGTTGCCGTCCTGGTCGGGCATCATCGCGTCCATCAGCACGATGTCGACGTCGGGGTGCTCGGAGAGGATGCGCACGCCGTCGGCGCCGTTGTCCGCGTAGAGCACCGTCATCCCGTGCAGCTCCAGCGCGCTGGTGAGGGCGAAGACGTTGCGAACGTCGTCGTCGACGATGAGCACGGTGGCGCCGTCGAGCTGGTGGGCCGCGGCGGTGGTCGAGCGGCGATCCGCCGACGGCAGCGAGCGCAGCATCGGCGGGGCCGAGGGCATCGGCCGGTTCGCCGGCGGCAGCGCCTGCGACTGGATCGGCAGCGACGGGTGCAGCGACTGGTGCAACTGCTGGTGCAGGGTCGGCGTGACCTCGGTCGCGATGACGTCGGGCAGGTAGAGCGTGAACGTCGCCCCGTGCCCGACCTGCGAGGTCACCCCGATCGCGCCGCCGAGCAGGCGGGCGAGCTCGCGGCTGATCGACAGGCCGAGGCCGGTTCCGCCGTACTTCCGGCTGGTCGTCCCGTCCGCCTGCTGGAACGCCTCAAAGATGAGCGCCACCTTGTCGTCCGAGATGCCGATGCCGGTGTCGGAGACGGCGAACTGGATCACTCGGCGGGCCCCGGCGAGCGTCGGCGCCTGGAAGTCCAGGCCGGCCGGGGCGACCCCGATGGCCAGCGTCACCGTGCCGTGGTCGGTGAACTTGACGGCGTTGGAGACCAGGTTGCGCAGGATCTGCTGGAGCCGCTGCGGGTCGGTGACGATGGCCGGGGGCAGCGCGGTGTCGGTGGCCACGGTGAAGTCCAGGCCCTTGTCCTCGGCCTGCGGGGCGAAGGCCTGCTCGACGTACGCCCGGATCTCATCGAACGAGACCTCACCCGGCTCGACGTCCATCCGGCCCGCCTCGATCTTGGACAGGTCGAGGATGTCGTCGATGAGCGCGAGCAGGTCGGAGCCGGCGTTGTGGATCGTCGCCGCGAACTCGATCTGCCGTGCGGTCAGGTTGGTGTCCGGGTTGTCGGCCAGCAGCCGGGACAGCAGCAGCATCGAGTTGAGCGGGGTCCGCAGCTCGTGGCTCATGTTGGCCAGGAACTCCGACTTGTACTGCGACGCCTGCGCGAGCTGCTGCGCCTTCTCCTCCAGGCCGAGCCGCGCCATCTCGATCTCGCGGTTCTGCTTCTCGATGTTGCCCTTCTGCTCCGACAGCAGCGTCGCCTTCTCCTCCAGCTCGGCGTTGGTTCGCTGCAGCTCGGCCGACTGGTCCTGCAGCTCCTCGGTGAGCCGCTGCGACTGGGACAGCAGCTCCTCCGTGCGCCGGTTGGCCAGGATCGTCTTGAGCGCGACGCCGATGGTGACCACGAGCCGGTCGAGGAAGGACAGGTGCAGGTCGCTGAACGGCGAGACGCTGCCGAACTCGATCACGCCGAGCGGCTCGCCCTCGAAGAGCACCGGCAGCACGACGAGGTCGGCCGGGGCCGTCTCGGTCACGCCCGAGCGCACTCGCAGGCGCGCCTCGGGCGCGGCCTGCACGCGGATCGCCCGGCGGGACAGCGACGCCTGGCCGATGAGGCCCTCGCCGGGCGCGAAGCTGATGTCGGCGCCGGGGGCGACGTAGCCGTACGAGGCCTCGAGGCGCAGCCGCAGCCCGATCTCCGGGTCGGCGCCGGACAGGAAGAACGCGCCGATCTGGGCGTCGACCAGGGGCGTCACCTCGGCCATGATCATGCGGCAGACCTCGCCGAGGTCGCGCTGGCCCTGCAGCAGGCCGCCGACGCGGGCCAGGTTGGAGTCCAGCCAGCCCTGCTCCGCGTTCTTCTTCGTGGTCTCGCGGAGCGTGACGATCATCTGGTTGATGTTGTCCTTGAGCTCGGCCACCTCGCCGAGCGCCTCGACCGCGATCCGCTGGGTCAGGTCGCCGCGGGTCACCGCGGTGGACACCTGCGAGATGGCGCGCAGCTGCGTGGTCAGCGTCGAGGCGAGCTGGTTCACGTTCTCGGTGAGGTCCCGCCAGGTGCCGGAGACGCCCTTCACCTGGGCCTGACCGCCGAGCTTGCCCTCCGAGCCGACCTCGCGGGCCACGCGGGTGACCTCGTCGGCGAACGACGAGAGCTGGTCGACCATGGTGTTGACGGTCGACTTCAGCTCCAGGATCTCGCCGTGCGCGTCGACGGTGATCTTCTGCGACAGGTCGCCGCGGGCCACGGCCGTCGTCACCTGGGCGATGTTGCGGACCTGGCTGGTCAGGTTGGACGCCATCGAGTTGACGTTGTCGGTGAGGTCGCGCCAGGTGCCGGAGACGCCCTTCACCTGGGCCTGACCGCCCAGCTTGCCCTCGGTGCCGACCTCGCGGGCCACGCGTGTGACCTCGTCGGCGAACGACGAGAGCTGGTCGACCATCGTGTTCACCGTCGACTTCAGCTCCAGGATCTCGCCCTGGGCGTCGACGGTGATCTTCTGCGAGAGGTCGCCCCGGGCCACGGCCGTCGCGACCTGCGAGATGTTGCGGACCTGGGCGGTGAGGTTCGAGCCCATGAAGTTCACGTTGTCGGTCAGGTCGCGCCAGGTGCCGGCCACCCCGCGCACCTGGGCCTGGCCGCCGAGCTTGCCTTCGGTGCCGACCTCGCGGGCCACGCGGGTGACCTCGTCGGCGAAGGACGAGAGCTGGTCGACCATCGTGTTCACGGTGCTCTTGAGCTCGAGGATCTCGCCGCGGGCGTCGACGGTGATCTTCTGCGAGAGGTCGCCCCGGGCCACCGCGGTCGCGACCTGGGCGATGTTGCGGACCTGGCTGGTCAGGTTGGACGCCATGAAGTTGACGTTGTCGGTGAGGTCGCGCCAGGTGCCGGCGACGCCGGTGACCTGGGCCTGGCCGCCGAGCTTGCCCTCGGTGCCGACCTCGCGGGCCACGCGGGTGACCTCGTCGGCGAACGAGGAGAGCTGGTCGACCATCGTGTTCACGGTGCTCTTGAGCTCGAGGATCTCGCCGCGGGCGTCGACCGTGATCTTCTGCGAGAGGTCGCCCCGCGCGACCGCCGTGGACACCTGGGCGATGTTCCGCACCTGGCTGGTCAGGTTCGAGGCCATGAAGTTGACGTTGTCGGTGAGGTCGCGCCAGGTGCCGGCGACGCCGGTGACCTGGGCCTGGCCGCCCAGCTTGCCCTCGGTGCCGACCTCGCGGGCCACACGCGTGACCTCGTCGGCGAACGAGGAGAGCTGGTCGACCATCGTGTTCACGGTGTCCTTGAGCTCCAGGATCTCGCCCTGGGCGGCCACCGTGATCTTCTGCGAGAGGTCGCCCCGGGCCACCGCGGTCGCGACCTGGGCGATGTTGCGGACCTGGCTGGTCAGGTTGGACGCCATCGAGTTGACGTTGTCGGTCAGGTCCTTCCAGGTGCCGGCCACGCCGGGCACCTCCGCCTGGCCGCCCAGGTTGCCCTCGGTGCCGACCTCGCGGGCCACCCGGGTCACCTGCTCGGCGAAGATCCGCAGCGTGTCGACCAGGGAGTTGATCGTCTCCGACAGCTCGGCGATCTCGCCCTTCGCGCTCACCGTGATCTTCTGCGAGAGGTCGCCGCGGGCCACCGCCGTCGCCGCCGTCGAGATCGACCGCACCTGCCCCGTGAGGTTGGCGGCCATCGAGTTCACCGAGTCCGTGAGGTCGCGCCAGGTGCCGGCGACGCCGGTGACCTGGGCCTGGCCGCCGAGCTTGCCCTCGGTGCCGACCTCGCGGGCCACGCGCGTGACCTCGTCGGCGAACGACGAGAGCTGGTCGACCATCGTGTTCACGGTGCGGCCGATGGTGAGGAACTCGCCCCGCAGCGGCCGCCCGTCGATCTCCAGGGCCAGCTGCTGCGACAGGTCGCCCTCGGCCACCGCCACGATCACGCGGGCGATCTCGGTGGTCGGGCGGCCGAGGTCGTCGATGAGCGAGTTGACCGCGCGGATGTGGTCGAGCCACGCCCCCTCGAAGCCCTCCTCGTCGAGCCGCTCGGTCATCCGGCCCTCGCGGCCGACGACCCGGCTGATCCGCAGCAGCTCGCGATTCTGGCGCTGCTTGGTCTCGGCGAGCCGGTTGAAGCGTTCGACCACCTCGCCCGGCAATCCGTCGCGCCGGCTCAACCTGATCTTCAGGTTGCCGGACAGCATCTGATCCAGCGCCTTGGAGAGCTCCTCCAGGAGCAGCGTTTCCGGACTCTTCCGGGTGACTTCGTCGACTGTGGTCATGGCGTCTCCACCGGTCTCGGGGGCAGGCGGTGTCCACCCATCGTCGTCCTTCAGGTTGGATTGTTACCACCGTTCAGTGGAGACTGCGAGATGTGACAACCCAGACCGTCCGGAGGCTCAGGCTCCCGGCCGACCATAGCTCTCCCGGTCTGGCCCGCGAGGCGATCCGGACGATCGCGCACGAACGGGACCTCCTCCCGGTGCTCGACGAGGCATTGCTGCTCGTCACCGAGCTCACCACCAACAGTGTCGTGCACGCCGGGACCGAGGTCGACCTCGAGATCACCGCGAGCGACACCTCGCTCACCGTCGCCGTGCTGGACTTCAGCCCGGGCGTCGTCACGCCCAGGTCCGTGGAGACCGGCGGTGAGCTGCCCGAGCGCGGGCGGGGCCTGCTCCTCGTCGAGCAGATGGCCACGGCCTGGGGCACTGTGCACTTCTCCGGCGGCAAGGGCGTCTGGTTCCGCCTCGACGTCACGCCGGTCGATCTCCCCGACGTGCCCGCGTTCGACCTGCCCTCCGCCGTGGACTCGCTGATCTGGTCCGGCACCGGCGTCTCGCTGGAGGAGCTCGCCGAGGAGCTGCTGCAGCGGCTGTGCCGGGCGATCGGGGCCCAGGGCGCGGCGCTCACCGTGGACGAGGGCGACGGGCCGCACACCGTCACGGCGTATGGTCGCGTCGGCGGCGAGACCCAGTCGGCCGGCGGCGGATTTGGCCGCCGGGTGCCGCTGCGCGTGGCCCGCCCGTGGCGCGCCGAGCTGTTCGTGGCCGGGGGAGCGAACAGCCCCTACGCGCGGCCGCTCACCGCCCTGGCCGCCGACCGGCTCACGCTCCTGGTCGAGAACCACCGGCTGCGCCGCGCCGACGCCGAGCGCCGGACCTGGCTGACGTTCCTCGCCGACGCGAGCGAGCTGCTGGCCCAGTCCCTCGACGTCGAGCTCACGCTGGCGCTGATCCCGCGGCTGGTGGTGCCGCGGCTCGGGCAGTGGTGCGCCATTCACGCCGTGGACGCCGGGGGCGAGCTGCGCCTGGCCGCGGCCACGCACGCCGACGAGTCCCAGGTCGCCGGCCTCCTCGACGCCCTTGCCCAGGCCGCGCCGCAGCTCAAGGAGGCGATGGGGACCGACGCCGTGGTACCGCTCGGTGCTCCCCTGGAGGGCTACATCGTCGCGCTCATCGCCCGCAACCAGCACCTCGGCACGCTGGTGGTCGGCGGCAAGGGGGACACCTGGCAGCGCGCCGAGGAGGTGGCCGTCGTCGAGGACGTGGCCCGCCGCGCCGCGCTCGCCATCGACAACGCCAACATCCACGCCGAGCGCCGCCGCGTGGCCCAGACCCTCCAGCGCTCGCTGCTGCCGCCCCAGCTGCCGAAGGCCGAGGGGATCGAGTTCGGCGCCGAGTACGTGCCCACGGGCGAGGGCGTCGACGTCGGCGGCGACTTCTACGACGTGGTGTCGCTCTCCGCCCGCCGCTGGATGGTCGTCGTCGGCGACGTCTCCGGCAAGGGCGTGCAGGCCGCCACCGTGACGGGCCTGGTCCGCGACGTGACCAGGGTCCTCGTCCGCGACGGGCGGCCGCTGCCCGAGGTGCTCGTACGGCTGAACGAGACCCTACTCGAGCGCGGCGGCGGGCGGTTCTGCACGCTCTGCCTGGCCCAGATCCTGCGCCGCGGGGACAACCGGCTCGATGTGACGCTGCACCTCGCCGGGCACGACCAGCCGGTCCTGCTGCGCGCGGATGGCAGCACGGAGCTGGTCGGCGCCTGCGGCACCGCCCTGGGCCTGCTCGACACCATCAACACCCCGCGCAGCCAGGTCCTGCTCGACCCCGGTGACACGCTGATCTTCTTCACCGACGGGGTTACCGAGCGGCGCCGCGGCATCGACCTGTTCGGGGTCGAACGGCTGCGCGAGGAGGCGGCGAACCTGGCCGGCTTCCCGGCGGACGTGGTGGCGGCGCGGCTGCGGGCGCGGACGCTGAGCTATTCGCCGGAGATCCCGCGGGACGACATCGCCATCTTCGCGGTGCGCAACGACGCCTGACGCTTCCGCGGCTCCGCCCGCGCGTGCCCCGCTTCACCGGCGCGTTTTCCGCTTCGCCCGTGTTTTCCGCTTCGCCCGTGCGTTCCGGCTTCGCCCGTGTTTTCCGCTTCGCGCCCGCGCTTTCCGGCTTCGCCCGCGCGTTTCGCGCTTCACCGGTGCGTTTCCCGCTTTGCTGGCGTGCGTCCGCCTCGCGGACGTGCCTCCCGGCTTGCGGACGCGTTCCCCGCTTCGTCGGCGCGCTCCCCGCTGTGCTGGCGGTTTAGCCCTTTCGCGACCGACCGTCGTGTTTGCGCCGTTTTTTCGCCTCATCTCATGATCTGCGGTTGTTTGTCGTTCGGTGTCGTTCAGGCCACCCAGCCGGAGTGCAGAAAGTGGGCGGCGAGCACGCCCTGGGTGCTCAGGAACGTGGCGAGCACGGCGCGGTCGAGCCAGGGGCGCCTCCCGAGCGCGCCGAGGGCCATGAACGCGGGGAACACCTCGAGCCCGATGCGGGACGCGGAGTAGAGCGGATACGGGATATCGCTCGTGTACCGGCTGGGAAAGCTCACCATGAACGCCACCAGGGCCAGGCCGAGTAGCGGGTAGATCGCCTGGTCCAGCGTTCGTCTCAACCAGGGGATCAGCAGCACGGCGAGGGTCGCGACCGTTGCGAGCTCGAGAACGTTGTGGGCCCAGATCTCCGTGAACCATGGGCCGGCGTGCCGGGCGGCGTTCATGGGCGCCACCCAGGGCCAGGTCAGGTGGCGGCCCCAGTGCGCGGCCTGGGTGTGGGAGAACGCGAGCGGGTCGCCGTACGCCTTCTGGTTCACGATCATCACCACCCCGAGCCCGCACGGGATGCCGATAAAAGCGCATATTTCGGACCAGTGCCGCAGATTTCCGGCGCCTCTGAGCTTCCCGGCGGCCCTGTGCTTGGCAGCAGCGTTGGGCACTTCGGCAGTGTTGAGCTTTTCGGCAGCGTGGAGCTTGGCGGTGGCGCTGAGCTTTCCGGTGGCCTCGAGCTTTTCGGTGGCACTGAGCTTTTCGGTGGCGCTGGCCTTTTCGGTGGTGCTGAGCTTTTCGGCGGCCCTGAGGCGGAAGGCGGGGATGCCACGGTGCACCCGCACGTACTCGAACGCGAAGGCCGCCGCGAGCAGGATTCCCGCCGAGCGGGTGGTCGCGGCCAGGGCGCCCAGCGCGGCGGCGGACCACCAGAGGCGGCGGCGCAGGCAGTACACGGTCGCGAGCATGAGCGCGAGGAACAGGCCCTCGTTGTAGGCGGCGCTCAGGAAGAAGCCGGTCGGGAACGCGACGAGGTAGAACGTCGCCCGGGCGGCGGCGGCTCGGCCGAGTTCGAGGTCTGTGAGGCGGTACAACAGGATGAGCGCGGCCAGCAGGGCTCCGTTGGCGACGAGCAGCGCCGCGACCCAGGGCCGGCCGAGGCACAGGGGCGTGGCGGCTCGGATGAGGAGCGGGTAGAGCGGGAAGAAGGCCGCGGGCGAGGCATCGGGCGTGGGCTGGTAGCCGTGCTCGGCGATCGCGACGAACCACTTGGAGTCCCACTGCGATGCCCACAGCCGGGCCACCTGGCTGGGCGTCCTGTGCGGTTGCTGGTCGCCGATCCACGCGAACACGGAGACGGCCGCGAGGCCGGCCCGGCTCGCGGCGAAGGTTCCGCCGCCGACGAGTACCGCCCGCCGCCAAGGACGATCCCCGACCCGCCCGCCGGTCGCGTCCGGCTCGCTGCCGGCGCTGGTCGGCCGCCTCTGACCAGGTGCCTTCCGGCGCTTATCGTGCACGGCCGTCGATGCGCTGGGCCGGGTCGCCGCCGTCGTCTCGGCCCTGCTCGGCGGGGCCGCCGTCGTAGTCTGTGCCGCGTTCAGCTGAGCCGCCGGCTCCGTCTGCGTCGCCGTCTGCGTCGCCGGCTCCGTCTGCGTCGCCGTCTGCGTCGCCGGCTCCGTCTGCGTCGCCGTCTGCGCCGCCGGCTCCGTCTGAGTCGCGCTCGGCTGGGCCGCCCTCATCGTCTCGGCCGCGCTCGGGTTGGCCGCCGTCGCCGTCTGGCCGGCGTTCGACCGGGTCGCCGTCGCTGTCTCGGCCGCGCTCGGATTGAGCGTCGGGCTCGTCGTGCTCGGCTCGCCCGGCGGCTCCGTCGCTGGAGTCGCGGGCGGGGGCGGGCTCGGGTCAGCCGGTGGCGCCACTGGCGGCCCGGATGCGGTCCAGGGCGACGGCGACGTCGGCCGGGCGGGCGTTCAGGTCGTACGTGCTGAGCAGGTGCAGGTTTTCGCCCGTGTCGATCTCCAGGAACTCGCTGCGCAGGCCCGCGCGGGTGCGCGACTCGAGCCGTACGCGCTCGATCTCGGGCCAGGCCAGGCGGCGGTGGCCCGCGTAGCCCGACACGACCGTCACGCCGTCGGGATCCGCGGCGAGGCGGACGGGCGCGAGGAGGTCGCGCAGCGCGTAGGCCCCGGCGACGACGGCCGCGACGATGGCCGCGCTCAGGGCCGGCCGGTCCTCGGCGAGGAACGCGGCGCCGAGTGCGAGCGCGACCGTGACCGCGCACTTGAGGGCCGTGAAGCCGGGCGAGACCCGCCACCGCATGGTCGTCGGCTCGGGGCCGTCCGGCTCATCGGCGGCGGGCTGCTCGGAGAAGGCACCACTGCGCATCCGCACATCCCTACGATTACGCGACCCAGCCGCCCCGCACGAAGTAAGCGGCCAGAATCGCCTGCAGCATGAAGAAGAGGGCGATCACGATCCGATCGAGCCAAGGCCGCGCCCCGATGCGCGCCAGGATCATGAACGCCGGGAAGACCTCGAGACCGAAGCGCGAGGCCGAGTACAGCGGATATGGCATGTGCGACGACGGGAAGCTGATCATGAGCAGCGTGAGCCCGATGCCGACCAGGGGCAGCACCCACTGGTCGCGCCGCAGCCGCCACGGCCCGACGAAGCACAGCGCGAGCAGCGCGATGCACGCGAGCGCGGTCGCCAGCTCCAGCAGGTTGTGCACCCACACGTCGCTGAAGCCGAAGCGCAGGCCGAACCCGCTGTGCAGCGACTGGAACCCGCGCCAGACCGGCGCCCACGGCCAGTCCAGGTGCCGTCCCCAATAGCGCTGAGCCTTCAGGAACGCGAACGGCTCCCCGTACGCGTTCATCGAGAACGCCGCGACGCCGGCCACCCCGACCGGGATGAGCAGCACCGCGAGCGCGCTACTGCGCAGTTTGAAGCGATTGACGCGGACGTACTCCCATACGAACGCCGCCGCCAGCAGCACCCCGGCGGACCGGGTGAAGACCGCGAGCCCGCCGAACGCGCCGGCCCACCACCAGTGCTGCTGGCGCAGGCAGTACAGCGACGCGAGCATGAGCCCGATGAACAGCCCCTCGTTGTAGCCCGCGGTCAGGAAGAACGCGGTCGGGAACGCCACCAGGTAGAGCACCGTGCGGCCGGCCACGACGCGATCGAGCTCGCGTTCGGTGAGCCGGTAGAGCACCACCAGCGCCCCGAACGACGCGAGGTTGGCGACGAGCAAGGCGGCCACCCACGGCTTGCCGAGGCAGAGCGGGGTGAGCGCGCGGATGAGCATCGGGTACATCGGGAAGAACGCGGCGGGCGCCTTGTCCGGATCCGCGTAGTACCCGCGCTGCGCGATGTCGATGAACCACTTCGAGTCCCACTGCGAGGCCCACTGCGCCGCGATGTACGTCGCCGTGACGTTGGGCCGCTTCTCCCCGATCCACGCGAACGCCGTGACGACCGCGAGCGCGATCTTGCTGGCGACGAAGATCCCGAACCCGGCGAGCAACGCCCGCCGCCACGGCCGATCCCCGCCCGCCGTCGCGCTGCTCTTCGGCCCCGTCGGCACTTCGTCGCCCGGCGCCGCTTCCAGGGACGCTCGTCCGTCCGCCACCGCGCCCGTCGCTGCCCCCCGGCTCAGCCCCGCCGGCTGGTCGGCCGTCGACCGCGTGAGCGCCGCCGGCAGCCGTTCGGACACGGCGGCAGAGGACCCAGCCGCAGAGGACCCAGCCGCGGAAGACACGGCGGCGGGTGATGCGGCGGCCGGAGATGTGGCGGCGGGAGATGTGGTGGCGGGAGATACCGCGGCCAGAGATGCGGCTGCGGGCGACACCGCTGCGGAGGACCCGGAGTCGGGAAGCGACTCGGCGATGGAGGGGGGCTCTGCCGCGTCCGGGGCGGTGCGGGGCCGGGCGGTGGCGAGCGACTCCGCGGCCGACGGCGGTCCGCCGGCGGGCGCCCCAGCCCGTCCGTAGGGCGTCGACTCCGCGGCCGACGGTCCCCCTGCGGCCGACTCAGCCCATCCGTGGGGCGTCGACTCCGCAGCCGGCGACGGTCCCGTGGCGGGCGCCCCAGCCCGAGCGGGGGACGGGTGGGTGCTTGAGCGGTCCTCGGGGTCGTCGGCCATCTGCGGCATCGTAGAGGCGCCCATCGTCAGATTCGTAGCCCGCCGCGGACCACGAGGTCGAGCAGCGCGAACACGAACAGGGCGATCCCCACGAACCCGTTCGCCGTGAAGAAGGCGCGGTTCACGCGGGACAGGTCGCTCGGGCGCACGATCGCGTGCTCGTAGACGAAGGCCACGGCCGTGATCGCGAGGCCGATCCACCACAGCCAGCCGAGGCCGACGAGCTGGCCGAACCAGACGAACAGGCCGAACGTGACGACGTGGGCGATGCTCGACAGCCGCAGAGCGAAGGGCACGCCGAAGCGGGCCGGCACCGAGTGCACGCCGATCTCCCGGTCGACCTCGGTGTCCTGGCAGGCGTAGATCAGGTCGAAGCCGCCGATCCAGAGCCCGACCGCGGCGCCGAGCACCCAGGCCGGGCCGGAGCCGCGCAGGTCGCCGGTGACCGCGAGCCAGGCGCCGACCGGCCCGACCAGCTGCGCGATGCCCAGGATGGCGTGGGGCCAGTTGGTGAAGCGTTTGCCATATGGGTACACGATCAGGGGCACCACCGCCAGCGGCGCCAAGGCGAGGCAGAGCGGGTTGAGCAGGGCCGCGGCCCCCAGGAACACGACGATGGCGACGATCGCGCCCGTCCACGCCGTGCGCACGCTCACCGCGCCGGTCACGAGCTCGCGCCGGGCCGTGCGCGGGTTCCGCGCGTCGATGTGCCGGTCGATGATCCGGTTGGCGGCCATCGCGAACGTGCGCGCGCCGACCATCGCGATCGTGACCAGCAGCAGGTCGAGCCAGCCGACGCGGGGCCGGTCGCCGCCGGTGGTGGTCATCACCGTCAGGGCGGCCAGGTAGGCGAACGGCAGCGCGAACACCGAGTGCTCGATCGCGACCAGCCGAAGGAACGCCTTGACCCGGCTCGGGGAAGCCTCAGCGATCGTCACTTGAACCCATACTCTCTCCAGCGCTTGTCGACCCGAGCCACGACATCGGGGGACATGATCATCTCTTCCGGCCAGCCGCGATGGTAGCCCTCGGCCGGCGTCTTCCGCGTGGCGTCCAGCCCCGCCTTGCCACCCCAGAACTGCTGGTAGGAGGCGTGGTCGAGGTGGTCGACGGGGCCCTCGGTCAGCAGCAGGTCGTGCTTGTAGTCGACGTTGCCGAACGCGCGGAAGGCGACCTCGGCGTAGTCGTGCACGTCGCAGTCGTCGTCCACGACCACGATCAGCTTGGACAGCGACAGCAGATGGGCACCCCAGACGGCGCTCATCACCTTCTGCGCGTGCTTCGGGTATCGCTTGCGGATGGAGACGATCACGCAGTTGTGGAACACCCCGGCGGCCGGCAGGTCGTAGTCCACGATGTCCGGGATCAGCAGCTTGAGCAGCGGCAGGAAGATGCGCTCGGTCGCCTTGCCCAGGCCGTGGTCCTCCTGCGGCGGCTTCGAGGTGATGATCGAGTGGTAGATCGGCTGCTTCCGGGTCGTCATGCACGTCACGTGCAGCACCGGAAAGTCCTCGACCGGCGTGTAGAAGCCGGTGTGGTCGCCGAACGGGCCCTCGGGCAGCCGCTCGCCGGGCTCGAGATAGCCCTCCAGCACGATCTGCGCGTTGGCCGGCACCTGCAGCGGCACCGTGAGGCAGTCGACCATCTCGACCCGCTCGCCGCGCAGGAAGCCCGCGAACAGGTATTCGTCGATGTCGGAGGGCAGCGGCGCGCTCGCGGTGTAGCAGACCACGGGGTCGGCCCCGATCGCGACCGCCACCGGCAGCCGCTGGCCGAGGCGCTCCGCGACCGCGTGGTGCGCCGTGGAGTCCTTGTGGATCTGCCAGTGCATGCCGATCGTGTTGTGGCTGTGCTGCTGGAGGCGGTAGAGCCCCAGGTTGCGCTTGCCGGTCTCCGGGTGCCGGGTGTGGGTCAGGCCGAAGTTGTGGTAGATCCCGCCGTCGTCGGGCCACACCTGCAGGCCGGGCAGCCTGTTGAGGTCGACCCGGTCGCCCTTGTAGACGACCTCCTGGCAGGGCGCGGTCTTGACGTGCTTCGGCGGCACCGACTTGAGCTGCATGAGCTTGCCGATGCCGTCGCGGATGCCCGCCCAGCCGACCGGCAGCTCGGGCTTGACCAGCTCGCCGATGCGCGCCCCGACCTCGTTGAGGTGCTCGACGCCGAGCGCCATCGCCGTGCGCCGCTCGGTGCCGAACAGGTTGATCGCCACCGGCATGTCGCCGCGGGTCGGCTTGTCGAAGAGCAGGGCGGGACCGCCGGCCCGCACGGTGCGGGTGACGATCTCGCTGATCTCCAGGTGCGGGTCGACCGGCGCCGCGACCCGATGCAGCTCTCCCGCCTTCTGCAGGGCGTCCAAAAACTCGTTGAGGTCTGCATAGGGAAATCCGCGAGCCATGCCTGCATCCTCGCAACCGGGTACGACATTTTCGTCGGCGCCCCTCCCTGCCCGGCCTTTCGCAGCCGCCGTGGCAGAGTTGTCGCGTGTATCAGCGCAGGCCGTGGGTCGTCGGGGTGTCCGGGGCGTCCGGCACGCCGTATGCGGCGGCCGTGATCCGGGCGTTGTTCGACGCCGGCGAGGCCGTCGACCTCGTCGTGTCCCGCGCGGCGCGGCTCACGATCCTCGACGAGACCCGAGTGTCCTTCCGGGACGCGCACTGGAAGGACGATCTCGCCGCCTGGCTCGGCCGGCCGCTCGAGGGCGCCGACGTCGCCTACTGGCCGGCCGGTGACCTGGCGGCCGGGCCGAGCAGCGGTTCATACCCGGTCAAGGGCATGCTGGTAGTGCCGGCGAGCACGGCCGCATGTGCCGGTATCGCCATCGGTTTGTCCAAGGACCTCCTTCAGCGCGCCGCTGAGGTGAACCTCAAGGAACGCCGCCCGGTCGTGGTCGTGCCACGCGAGACCCCGGTGACACGCAGTCACCTGGAGCACCTCATCGCATTACACGACGCGGGTGCGGTGATCCTGCCCGCGAGCCCCGGCTTCTATGCCGCCGGTGCCGCGGCCACGGCCGCTCAGCTGGTCGATTTCGTCGCCGGCAAAGTTCTCGACGCCGTCGCCGTATCGCACAGCCTGTTCACTCGTTGGTCGGGTGAGCTCGGCCATTCCCGTTAGAGGTGTCATCAAGAGCGTCATCCCCTTCGAGCAACGCCCTCACCTCGGATTCCCGGAACCGCCGGTGTCCACCCGGGGTTCGGATGCTGCTGATCCGGCCGGCCGCGGCCCAACGTGTCACCGTCTTCGGATCGACGCGAAACAAGGCAGCGACCTCACCGGGCGTCAGCAGACGATCTCCCGTCTCCACGGCCCCTCCTTTACCCTGGGTGGCTCGCCGGGCTCGCGCACCCCCATGCTGCGAGTCTGAAAGCGCGAGTCATCCTGGGATGTACGCCCATTACAGCACCGCTCACGTGCCGTGTCCGGGAAACGAGGAAAACGCACTTCTGGGTATTTAGCTGTGTTAAAAGCCGGACCGTTAGGCTTGTCGCGATGGATGCGATCGACCGACAACTCATCGACCTCCTGCGGGACAACGCCCGGCTTCCATATGCGGAGCTCGCCCGGAAGGTCGGCCTCTCCGCCCCGGCCGTGCACGAACGCGTCGGCAAGCTCGAGTCCTCCGGCGTCATCCGCGCCTACCGGGCCGAGGTCGAGCCCGAGACGCTGGGCCTGCCGCTGACCGCCGTGATCGGAATCGTGCAGGACAGCAGCGGTGACACCGATGCCGTTCTCGATGCCCTGCGCGAACGCGAAGAGATCGAGTCGTGCTACTTCATGGCCGGCGAGGAATCGTTTCTGTGCAAGGCGCGGGTGAAAACGATCGGTGACCTCGAACGGCTCATCGTGGACCTGAACCGCGTCAAGGGCGTGGCCCGGACCCGCACCACCGTCGCGCTTTCCACGAAATGGGAGGGGCGGATCCGGCCGGCCGGCTGAACGAATCCGGCGAGGTAGGTCCGGGCCGCGAAGGCGGTTCATGCCAGCGTCGCCAGGCCCGAATATTCGGCGACGTAACCGTCGTCGGTGATGTCGAGGTCGGCGACGAAGTTCTCAGAGCGGTACCGTATCCGGCTCTTCGCCACGACCTCGTAACTCTGCGCATAGGGCAGGACGGCCAGGCTCGGCAGCAGGACCCACGCCGCCTCGATGTCGACCTTGGTGCCGGGTTCGGCGCGGTGCAGCCCCAGGCGCCGAATCGGCAGCGTGTTGGTCAGCGGCGAGTTGTGCAGGTCCACGTCGAGTACCGTGTGCAGCCGATCCGGCTCCTCGATGCCCGACATCGGCGCGGTCGGCAGGACCCGCTCGAGGTTGCCCTGCTCGCTGGTGGTGACCCGCCAGCGCCCGGCGGCCCGCTCCATGCGCAGGGTCCGCAGCCAGCCGGCGCCCTCGACGGCGACCTCCAGCCGGGTGCTCACCCACGACTCGTCGGTGTGCAGATCGTAGCGGCAGGTGTACAGCGCGTTGTCCGCCGCGAACGCGACCCCCTTGGCGTGCAGGCCTCGCCTGTCGTCCAGGGTGACGAACTCTCCGCCGACGGTGTCGGTCCGCTGCCAGGCGAACGCCCGCGGTAGCACGGTCATCCCCGGACCGTACTCGACCGCGAGCGTTCGTGTGGGCCTCGCTACCGAGGGTTATCGATTGCGGGGCGGGCGCCGGTCGTTCATGCGCCGGCGGCCGGGCGCTCCCGCGTGGGCGGCCGGGTTCGCGTTGTACGAGATGCGCACCGGCACCCCGCTCGGCTGACGAGCGCCGGTGACCTCGGCCAGCGCCGGGTCGCCCGCGCGAACGCGCAGCTCGTTGGGGGTGACGCCGGCCTTGGCCAGCAGCGCCGCCGCCCGCCGTCGCTGCCGCGGCAGCACCAGCGAGACGACCGTGCCCGCGGCCCCGGCCCGAGCCGTGCGGCCGGCCCGGTGCAGATAGTCCTTCTGGTCCCGCGGGAGATCCACGTGTACGACCAGAGAAACATCGTCGATGTGAATCCCGCGCGCCGCCACATCGGTCGCGACCAGCACGTCGACCGTGCCCTCGCGGAACTCGGCCAGCGTGCGGGTCCGCACCCGCTGCGTCTTGCCGCCGTGCAACGCCCCGGCCCGCACGCCGACCCGCGCGAACTGCTCCACCAGCTCGTCCACGGCCAGCTGGGTCTTCACGAACAGGATCGTGCGACCCTTGCGAGCGGCGATGGAGGCGGCGATGGCCACCTTGTCATGCGGCGGTACCAGCAGCACGTGGTGATCCATCGACCCCACCGAGGCCACCGGCGGCTCGATCGAGTGCGTCACCGGGTCGACCAGGAACTTCGCCACCAGCGCGTCGACGTCCTTGTCCAGCGTCGCGGAGAACAGCAGCCGCTGTCCGGTCGCGGGCGTCTGGCTCAGGATCTCGGTGACCTCGGGCAGGAAGCCCATGTCGGCCATCTGGTCGGCCTCGTCGAGCACGGTGACCTCGACCGCGTCGAGGCGGCAGGCGCCCCGCTTGATGAGGTCCCCGAGCCGGCCCGGCGTCGCCACCAGCACATCGACACCGCGTTCCAAGGACCAGATCTGCCGGTCGTACGGCACGCCGCCCACGGCGGTCTTGCAGAACAGGCCGAGCACCTTGGCCAGCGGGGTCAGCGCGTCGTTGACCTGCATCGCGAGCTCGCGGGTCGGCACCAGGACCAGGGCCTTGGGCGCGTGCGGCCGGGAGCGGCCGGAGGCGGCGAGCCGGGCGAGCAGCGGCAGGCCGAACGCGAGCGTCTTGCCCGAGCCGGTGCGGCCGCGGCCGAGCACGTCGCGGCCGGCGAGCACATCGGGGATGGTCGCCGACTGGATCGGGAACGGATCGGTGATGCCCTCTTTGGCCAGCGCCCGCACCAGCTTGTGCGGCAGTCCGAGGCTCGCGAACCCTGGCCCGGTGGCCGGCTCTTGCTCGGTGGTCGATTCGAAGAGGGAGGGATACGAGCTGGGGTCAGCGAGCAGCAAGGAGCTGGGACCTTCCGATTGGAGAACGGTTAAGAGTATCCGATCTCCCCCGGACGGTCCCAGCCGCCGTGTCGCGCCTCACTTGGGCGACTTGACGCCGCCGAAAACGCTGTCGATGAAGTTGTGGGCGAGCGTGACGGTGAAGTAGCCGCCTACGAGCAGTACGACCACCATGACGGCGATCAGGATGAACACCCGGCCGTTGCCGGACTTGCGGGGCTCCTCGTCGTCGTCGGACTCCTCGGTGCCCTGACTCAGAATGTGCCCGGTGAGTGACCCGGTGTTCTCGAACGAGCTGCCCTCGCCGTCGACGGCGGGGAGGGGCGTCGGCGATGCGCCGCCCTTCCCGCCGTAAACCGTGCCGGCGGAGGCCCGTTCGTTGCGGGCCCACTTCCCGTAGCTGTCGGCCGCTGGGGCCGGTTCCGCGACTTCGGCCTCGTCCTGCTCGGACTCCGCCTCATCCTCGGCTAATTCGCCCTCCTTGTCGGGCGGAGGGATGGCCGGGGGCTGGCCGTGCTCCGGTCCGTGCTGCGAAGGCGCGCCGCTGGACGGGTAGACGCTGCCGGGCGCGCGGTTGGCCGGCGGCGGGTAGCCCCCGGTGCCGGGCCAGTTCTGCTGCTGTACCTCATGTTCGTCGCTCTCCGTTCCCGGCGCGCCCGGCACCGGCGGCGGTGCCCAGGCGGGCGGCTGGCCGGGCGGGTTCCAGCCCGGCTGCTGCTGGCCGTACTGCGGTTGTCCGTACTGGGGTGGCGGCTGCTGCCCGTACGCCGGCTGCCCGTACTGCGGGGGCTGCTGACCGTACTGGGGCGGCTGCTGCGGGTTCCAGCCCTGCTGGGCCGGGGGTGCGCTCTGCGGCTGGTTCCAGCCCTGCTGGGCCGGCGGGGCCGACTGAGGCTGGTTCCAGCCCGGCTGCTGCGCGGGCGGGGCCGACTGCGGCGCATTCCAGCCCTGCTGGGCCGGGGGCGCCGACTGGGGTGCGTTCCAGCCCGGCTGCTGGGCCGGTGGGGCCGACTGGGGCTGGTTCCAGCCTTGCTGGGCCGGGGGCGCCGACTGGGGTGCGTTCCAGCCCGGTTGCTGCTGCCAGCCCGGTTGCTGGGGCTGCGGTGGGCGCCAGCCCGGCTGGCCCGGCTGGGGCTGAGGCTGTTGGCCCTGCCAGCCCGGCTGGGGCTGCCCGGGCTGGGGCTGCCAGCCCTGGACGGGGGGCTGCTGGCCGGGCGGGTTCCAGCCCTGCTGCTGGGGCGGGTGCTGCGGCGGCTGCCAGCCCGGCTGGCCCGGCTGAGGCTGGGGCGGCTGCGGCTGACCCTGCCAGCCCGGCTGCGGCTGCCCGTGCTGCGGCTGCCCGTGCGGGGGCTGCCCGTGCGGGGGCTGCCCGTGCGGGGGCTGGCCGGGCGGCGGGCCCCAGCTCTGCTGGCCGGGGAGCGGCGCGACGTACCCGGGGCGGTTCCACCCCTGCTGCACCGGCGGCGGCTGCTCTGCGGACGCCTCGCCGTTCTGGCCCCACGGGTGCTCCGCGGAGGGCATCGAGTACGCGGGCGTCTGCGGCTGGCTGCCACCCTCCGCGCCGCCCCGGTTGCCGTCGTCGGGCTGGGCGTCGTCGCTCGTGTCCGTGCCCGCGTTGGCCGGCAGCGGGGGCGGCTCCTCGGCCACGAGGAACGGGGAGCTGGAGACGGGTGGCGGGGTTCGGTCGCCGCCGAAGGGCGGGGCGGGGCTGTTGTCGGGCAGCCCGTACGCCGATCCGCCGCCGGGCCCGAACGAGGAGGCCGGCTGCGAGTCCGGGACGCCGTAGGAGGGCGCGCTGGCTCCGCCGAACGACGGGCCGGGCTGCGAGTCCGGCACTCCGTAGGCCGGGGCTCCGGATGATGGTGCGCTGGCTCCGCCGAACGACGGGCCGGGCTGGGAGTCGGGCACTCCGTAGGAGGGCGCGCCGGACGATGGTGCGCTGGCCCCGCCGAAGGACGGGGCTCCGGACGATGGTGCGCCGGCTCCGCCGAACGACGGGCCGGGCTGCGAGTCGGGCACTCCGTAGGCCGGGGCATCCGGGATCGGCGGCGGGCTGAAGCTCGGCGGGCCGGGCGGCTCGGGCGGCGTCGACAGGCCGGGCGCGCCCGGGTAGCCGGGCGTGCTCGGGATCGGCGGTGGGAAGCCGGCCGGGTTGTAGGCCGGTGCCTCGGGCGTGCTCGGGATCGGCGGTGGGAAGCCCGCCGGGTTGTACGCCGGGGCGCCCGGGATCGGCGGCGGGTTGTACGCCGGGGCCGGTGCGTCGGGCGTGGTCGGGATGGGTGGCGGGTTGTACGCCGGTGCCTCGGGCGTGCCGGGGATCGGGGGCGGGAAGCCGGCCGGGTTGTAGGCCGGGGTGCCCGGGATCGGCGGCGGGTTGTACGCCGGTGCGTCCGGAGTGCCGGGGATCGGCGGTGGGTTGTAGGCGGGGGTGCCCGGGATCGGCGGGGGGTTGTACGCCGGTGCGTCGGGGGTGCCCGGGATCGGCGGGGGGTTGTACGCCGGTGCGTCGGGCGTG
This sequence comes from Dactylosporangium thailandense, assembly GCF_059739745.1. Classification (NCBI taxonomy): domain Bacteria; kingdom Bacillati; phylum Actinomycetota; class Actinomycetes; order Micromonosporales; family Micromonosporaceae; genus Dactylosporangium; species Dactylosporangium thailandense. The sequence goes on along the minus strand of NZ_AP029195.1, from coordinate 9,706,905 downwards.
CCCGGGATCGGGGGCGGGTTGTAGGCGGGAGCGTCGGGTGCGTCCGGGGCCTGGAACGGGCCGGGCTGGAACGGGCTGGGCTGGAACGGCGACGGGCCGGGGAACGGCGGCTGCGGCTGGGGCGGCGGGAACGGCCCCGGCTCCGGGCCGGGCTGCGGCGTGGGCTCCGGCTGGGGGATGGGCTCCGGCTGGGGCGCGGGCGGGTACGGGTGCGGGATCGGCTCGGGAGTCGGCGCCGGCGGGAACGGCGAGGGCTCGGGCTGCGGGGTCGGCTCCGGGCTCGGGAACGGCGAGGGCGTCGGGCCGGGGATCGGCTCGGCCGGCTCGTCCTCGGACGGCGAATCGCTCGCGGCGGACTGGCCGGTGGGGACGGCGCCGCCACCGCGGTACACGGTGGGCGTCGACCCCCGCGCCGCCTGAGCCGCCTCCTCGGCACTGACCGTGTGCAGGCCCGGCACCGAAGCGCTGGCCCGCGCGGCCGCGACGGCAGCCCCGGCGGCCGCGGCCCCGGCTCCAGCGACCGCGGCACCAGCCGCGGCTCCGGCTCCGGCGAACGGCGAACCGGCGTTCGGGAGACCGTCGCTCGGCGCATCGGCCGCGGGCACCTGCGAGCGCTGAATCGCGAACGGGTGGACCACCGGCGCCGACTCGCTCACCTGCGCGAACGCGGGAGCCGGCTCGTCGGCCTGCCCATGCGCGGGCGCGGGCTCGCCGAGCGGCGAGTAGGACGGGGCCGATTCGCCGGGCGGCGAGTAGGACGGGGCCGACTCACCCGGCGGACCGTACGACGGTGCGGGCTCGGCGGCCTGGCCGTATGCCGGTGCGGGGTCGTTGAGCGGGTCGTACGCGGGAGGCGCGGAGGACGGTGCCGACTCGCCCGGCGGGTTGTAGGACGGGGCCGGGTCGGCCGGCTGGTTGTAGGCCGGGGGCTCGGCCTCGGCGGCCGGCTGCTCGGGAGCCTTCCACGGGCGTGCGAACGCGTCCCACGACGACTCCATCGCGGGGCGAGGAGTGCGCGAGCGGCTCGGCAGCGGCGGCTGCTCCTCCTCGGCGGGCGCCGACGACGGGGCGCCCGGCTCTGCGGTGGTCGCGCCGAAGGGCTGGTAGGGCGGCGGCTCCGCCGAGGCAGAGGCCGGGGGCTCGTAGGACGACGGGGCGTCCGGCTCGGCCGAGGTGGTGCCGAAGGGCTGGTAGGGCGGCGGCTCCGCCGGAGCAGAGGCCGGGGGCTCGGGCTCGGGCTCGGAGGACGAGTAGACGGTGGCGCGGTACGTGCCGGCCTCGTGTCGCATCTCCTCGTAGTCCGCGTTCGGGGACGTGATGCCCGCCACTGTGGCGCGGCCCACCACCGGGGTCAGCGGGGTCGACGAGCCCGAAATGTCCGATGAGTCCGACTCCTCGGCCGCCGGGGCGAAGCCCTCCAGCGGCGTCGGGGCGAACGGGGGCGCCAGGCCGTCCGAAGGTTCGTCCGCTGCGTGGGGCTCAGGGGCCGACGGGGGAGGTGGCGTCGGGTCGGTCGGGGGCGGCCCGTACACGCCGGCGGACGGGTTCAGGCTCGGCAGCTGGAACGCCGGGGAGTCGTCGACCGCGGCCGAGATCACCTCGGAGTCGGGATCGGGGGCCGGCGACGAGGAGCGGGGCGCGTAGGCGTCGGGCTCATAGACGCCAGGCTGGTAGGCCGGAGGCGCCGAGGAGGACGGCTCGTAGGCGGGAGGCGCCGAGGAGGGCGCGTAAGCCGGCGGCTCGTGGGCCGGAGGTGCCGAGGAGGACGCGAAGGGCGGCGGCTCGTGAGACGGTGGCGCGGAGCTCGGCTCGTCGGCGTGGGCTCCCTGCTGTCCACCCGCAAAAGGCTCCGAGGTCGGCACCGAGTAGGGCGCCGGAGCCGGTGGGGCGAACGCATCCCAAGAGGGCGCGGGGGGGTGCGGACGACGGCGCGAACGGGTCCCACGAGGACGGAGCCGCCGCGGGCGGGGCCGACTCAGGGGCCGACGCCGAAGGGGCCGGCGCTGAAGGGGCCGGCGCCGCAGAGGAAGGGGCCGCGTCCGAGGCGTCGCCGAAGGCAGCCATCATCGCCGCCAGCTCCGGATCGTCCTCCTCCTGGCCACCCGCCGACTCGAACGGGTTCGCTCCGGGCCAGAGCGCGCCGTCCACCGGGGTCGGCGGCGGCTCGTACGCCTGGTCGGGCAGTTCCTCGTCCGAGGGCTCCGGCGGCAGCTCCGCGCCCACGGGGGGTGGGGGCGGCAACGGCGGCAGGTCGGCGCCGTCGCCCGGCGGCGGGCCGCTGCGAGCCGCCTCGCCGCGTGTACCGTCCCGAGTCTCCCGATCGTCCATCGCTGCCTCCATGAGACGGGCATCATTGCGTGCCCGACGGGCTCCCCGTCCGTCAGTCAACGGGTCCACGGTGCCACATCGAGTCACGCAGCGCTGGATCGGAGTCCGTCGGGTTTTGGATCACAACCCTCAGCGAGGGTTCCGCATCACAACCCCCGGAAAGGGGTCAGCTTCCCGAGGCGCTCGCCGACGTCTTGGCCTCCGTGCTCGCGCCGGCCGCCGAGGACTGGGCCGTGGCCGGCTGCGAGGACGCCGCGCCCGCGGAGGGCTTGGTCGGCGTCTTCGGCGGCTCCGACTCGTTCACCGACGGGCTCTCCGACGGGCTGGCCGTGGGCGAGGGCGGCGCCGACGAAGACGGCTCGGTCGACGGCGAGGGCGAGGTGCTCTGCGTCGGCGACGGCGACGTCGAGTTGGACGGCGTCGGCGAGGCCGAGTTCGACGGGGTTGTCCCGCCGCCGCCACCGTTGGTCGGCGGTGCGGAGGTCGTCGGGTTCGCGCCGGGGCCGGGGACCGCGTCGAAGATCCGGGTCGCGCCGTACAGCTTCGACCAGCGTACCTCGGCGATCTTGACCTTCTGGCCGCTCGTCGGGGCGTTGACCATCTTGCCGCCGCCGATGTAGATGCCCATGTGGTAGATCGAGCGCCAGTCGCTCTTGTCGGTGGCGAAGTACACGAGGTCGCCGGGGAGCAGCTGGTCGCCGAGGCTGTTCTTGGTCACCTGGATGGCGTGGGTGCCGTGGTACATGTCGGCGGCGACGCGCGGGACGCGGACGCCGACCTTGCCGTACGCCCAGTAGGCGAGACCGGAGCAGTCGAACGTGTCGGGGCCCTCGTCGCCCCAGACGTACCAGGCGATGTTGACCTTGCTCAGCGCGTAGTTCAGCGCCTGGACGGCCTTCGGGTTGGCGACCATCCCGTCGATGTTCGGGTTGTCGGCCAGGTTGGGGCTCAGCGCCTGCTCGGCCGCGTCCTGCTCGGCCTCGAGCTGGAGCACGAGCTGGTCGTTCTGGGCGCGCAGGTTGACGTATTCGGTGTTCTTGGCCTGGAACTCGGTGTCGATCGGCGTGTAGGTGCCCTGCGCGGCCTGCATCGCGTCCTGGGCCGCCTGGACCTCCTGGCGCGCGGCCGACTCGGCCTCCTGGGCGCGCAGCAGGTCGCGGGCCGCCCCCTGGCCGCCCGGCTGGCCGCCGAGCCCGGGCGCGATCAGCCCGAACTGGTGCAGGTCGTTGGCGTAGCCGTTCAGCGGTCCGAGCTGCTGGGCGCGCTTGTACGCCTCGGCCGCGGCGTCGTCGGCCCGCTGCCGCTGCTCCTCGACGCGCTTGCCCGCCTCGGTGAGCTTGACCTGGGCGTCGGCCAGCGTATTGCGCGCGGTGTCGAGGTCGGTCGAGGCCCGGTTGCGTTTCTCCCCGAGCTGGGCGACGGTCAGCTCGAGCTGGGCGAGCTCGGCGGCCTTGGGCCCGCGCTGGGTGGTCGTGGTGGCCGGCGGCGGGGTGGCCGCGCCGGAGGCGCCCGGCAGGAGGAGCTCGCCGGAGGCGACCGGCCGCGAGCCGGTGTCCGGAATGTCGCTTCCCGGGTCGGCGTAGGCGGGGCGCGCGATCAGGGCGCAGAGCATCCCGCACACCACGACCGCGGTCCTCACCGGTCCCGGCCGCAAGCGGGTGCGTTGCCGCATAACCGCAGGCGGACGCGCCTTTTCAACCGAAGGCGTTGCCGGGATCTCGCCCGGATACGCAGCCCTCAGCACCAACCCGCTCATCGCCACCGTCCCCAGTCGGTTAGCCATGCCACATGGTCGATCGTCACCGATCGATCAGCCGGTCTGCCGCCCGACCGTGTTCCTGCCCACTTTTGTTTACCGTACGAAGCGACATGCGTCGAGTGGCGATCAATGTCAGCTTCGTCGTCGCGAGGTGAATGCAGGGGTAACGAGCGGTCCGAAGTAGGCTGGCGCCCGTGGATGCAGGGTTGAAGCGCGAACTCGAGGCCAAGGTCACCGCCGGTGAGCGGTTGAGCCGGGAGGACGGTGTCGCGCTCTACGAGTCCGACGACCTGGTCTGGCTCGGCCGGCTCGCGCACCAGGTGCGCACCGAGAAGAACGGCGACCGGGTGATGTTCAACGTCAACCGGCACCTCAACCTCACGAACGTGTGCTCGGCCAGCTGCGCGTACTGCTCCTTCCAGCGCAAGCCGGGCGAGAAGGACGCGTACACCATGCGGATCCACGAGGCCGTCGAGAAGGCCAAGGAGATGGAGGGTGAGCAGCTCACGGAGCTGCACATCGTCAACGGGCTGCACCCGACGCTGCCGTGGAAGTACTACCCGAAGGTCCTGCGCGAGCTCAAGAGCGCCCTGCCCGGCGTGAACCTGAAGGCGTTCACGGCGACCGAGATCCAGTGGTTCGAGAAGATCTCCGGCCTGCCCGCCGACGAGATCCTCGACGAGCTCATCGACGCCGGCCTGGAGTCGCTGACCGGCGGCGGCGCGGAGATCTTCGACTGGGAGATCCGCCAGCACATCGTCGATCACGCGACGCACTGGGAGGACTGGTCGCGCATCCACCGGCTGGCCCACAGCAAGGGCCTGCGGACCCCCTCGACGATGCTGTACGGCCACATCGAGGAGCCCCGCCACCGCGTCGACCACGTCATGCGCCTGCGCGAGCTGCAGGACGAGACCGGCGGCTTCAGCGTGTTCATCCCGCTGCGCTACCAGCACGACTTCGTCGACTCCGCCGACGGCAAGATCCGCAACCGGCTGCAGGCCCGCACGAAGATGGCCTCGCCGGCGGAGAGCCTGAAGACCTTCGCGGTGTCGCGCCTGATGTTCGACAACGTGCCGCACGTGAAGTGCTTCTGGGTCATGCACGGGCTCTCGGTCGCCCAGCTGTCGCTGAACTTCGGCGTGGACGACCTGGACGGCTCCGTGGTCGAGTACAAGATCACGCACGACGCGGACAGCTACGGCACGCCGAACACCATGCACCGCGAGGACCTGCTGCACCTCATCTGGGACGCGGGCTTCCAGCCGGTCGAGCGCAACACGAAATACGAGGTCGTGCGCGAGTACGACAAGCCGACGCCCCTGGCCGAGCGCCGCAGCGAACCGCAGAAGGTCTGGGCCTGAGGCTAGGCTGGGGTCACCATGTCACCGTTTCTGAAGTACACGCTCGCGCGGCTCGGCCTCTTCGGGCTCGCCGCGCTCGTGATGCTCTCCATCCCGCTCGACGTCAGCGTGCTCCTCAAGCTCATGATCGCCGTGATCGTCTCGGCCGTGGCCGCGTTCTTCCTGCTCCGCGGACTCCGCGAGGAGGCCTCCGTGCAGGCCGTCGGCATGGCGCAGAAGCGCGCCGATAACAAGGAACGGCTGCGTGCCGCCCTCAACGGGGATGATGATGGGGGTGAAAGCGCCACCAAATCGGACTAAAACCACTTAAGCCTTGGATGGCGCTTAGTCACTCCAGGGGGCTTGATGGGTCGCAGGTTCGTGTCGGTGGTGTCCTTCGCAGTCGTCGGGGTGGTGACGCTCTTCGCGGTCAACCCGGCCGACGCGAGCCCGGCTAGTCCGAAATATCAGCAGAAGTCCGGACCCTACGTCGTCCGCGGTGTCGACAGCGCCGCGGATCGCAACCGTGTCGGCGGTACCGGAGCCAGCATCGACAGCATCGAGAACGGCACGGCCACCGTGACGGCCACGCCGGACGAGGCGAGGCAGATCGAGCGGCTCGGGTTCAGCGTCAGCCGGACCCAGACCGAGGGCTTCCCGGCCGCCGACTCCGGCTACCACGACCACGCCGAGATGCAGGCCGAGCTCGACCGGGCGGCCAAGGCGTACCCGAAGATCATGCAGAAGCTCAGCCTCGGCAAGTCGTACGAGGGCCGGGACCTGCCGCTGATCAAGATCTCGGACAACGTGGCGAAGGACGAGGACGAGCCCGAGATCCTCTACGACGCCCACCAGCACGCCCGGGAGCACCTCACCGTCGAGATGGCGCTCTACCTGGTGAGGATGTTCACCGAGGGCTACGGCAAGGACCCGCGCATCACCAGGCTCGTCGACACCCGCGAGATCTGGATCGTGCCGGACATGAACCCGGACGGCGGCGAGTACGACCTCACCGGCGGCAAGTACCACAACTGGCGCAAGAACCGGCAGCCCGTCGGCGGCGGCTACAAGGGCGTCGACCTCAACCGCAACTGGGGCTACAAGTTCGCCTGCTGCAACGGGTCGAGCTCGTCGCTGTCGTCGGAGACCTACCACGGCCCGCAGGCGTTCTCCGCTCCCGAGACCCAGCGGCTGCGCGACTTCGTGCTGAGCCGCCGGGTCGGCGGGGTGCAGCAGATCAAGGCGGCCATCGATTTCCACACGTACTCCGAGCTGATCCTCTGGCCGTACGGGTACACGATGAACACCACGGCCGTGGGGCTCGGCTCGGACCAGCAGAAGACCTTCTCGGCCCTGGGCCGCGCGTTCGCCCGGAGCAACGGGTACACGCCCGAGCAGTCCAGCAGCCTGTACATCACCGACGGCTCGATCATCGACTGGCTCTGGGCGACCCAGGGCGTCTGGGCGTTCACGTTCGAGATGTACCCGAACTCGCCGTCCAAGGGCGGCTTCTACCCGTCCGCGAGCGTCATCGACGCGCAGACCGCCCGCAACAAGGACGCCAGCCTGACGCTCGCCGAGTACGCGGACTGCGCGTACCGCGTGATCGGCAAGCAGCAGCTGTGCGCTACAGCGCCCAGTCCTCGGTGAACTCGATGACCGCGAAGTGCCCGCCGGTCGGGTCGGCCAGGCGCGCATAGCGGCCGGCCGAGGCCGGTTCAGCCGCACGGGCCACCGAGCCGCCGAGCTCGGTGGCCCGTGCGCATGCGGCGGCCGCGTCCTCGACCATGAAGCAGACCGTCCAGTGGTCGGGGATGCCGGGCGGGAAGCGGCCGTCGATCGGCAGCAGGCCGCCGACGGTGTCGTTGTGGTGGTGCAGCTCGAAGTACGGCTGGCCGTCGCTGGGCGCCTCGACGGTGTGCCAGCCGAACACCTCCTTGTAGAAGGCGCCGGTCCGGTCGAGGTCGTGGGCCGCCAGCTCGTACCAGCAGATCGCGCCGGGCTCGAAGGACACCTGGGCCCCGCCGAACCGGCTGCGCAGCCAGGTGCCGAAGAGCGCTCCGCCGGGGTCGGAGAAGGTGGCGGCGGTACCGAGATCACGCACGCTGGCCGGCGGGACGCGCACGGCCCCGCCGGAGCGCTCGACGGCCTCCGCGGTGCCCGAGGGGTCGTCCGTGGAGATCGAGATCAGCCAGGCCGCCGAGCCGCCCGGGCGCCCCGCGCGCAGGCCGGCCGCGGCCCGCCCGCCCAGCGTGAAGTGCCCGTCGGCGTTGCGGGCCCAGCCGAACAGCTCCCCGTAGAAGCGTTCGGCCGCGGCCGGGTCAGGGCTGACCAGCTCCGCCCAGCACGGCGTGCCCGGCGCATAACCCCGAATTCGCATGGCGAGATGGTGTCATCAGACGGCGGATCCCTCCAACGCGGTAGGCAGCGGGCGGGAGTGCAGCACATCGAGCCGGGAGACGGCGCGTGTCAGCACCACGAAGAGCCGGTTGAGGCCGCGGGGCTCGGCGGACACGATGTCGGCCGGCTCGACCACGATCACGTGGTCGTACTCGAGGCCCTTGGCCAGGGTCGCGGGCAGTACCGTCACCCGGGCCTCGGGGTCGTCCTCGGCGAGCGCCACGCCGGCCTTGCGCAGCGACTCGGCCAGCACGTCGACGGTCGCGTCGGCGGCGATGACCCCGACCGAGCCGAGGTGGCCGAGCGCGGCCAGGGTGGCGTCCACGACGGATTCCTCGACGGCGGCAACGGTACTGACCGTGAGCGCCCCATCCGTCCGCAGCGAGCGCGCCTCGGGCACCTGCACCCCGAGCGCGGGCAGCAGGCGGTTGGCGAGCGCGATGACGGCCGCGGGCACCCGGAAACCGGTGGTCAGCGGTACCACCCGGGCCTCCGGCTTGCCGAGGTGCGCCAGCAGCACCCGCCAGTCCCGCGCGGCCCACGGCGCCGTGCCCTGCGCGAGGTCGCCGAGCAGCGTGATCGAGCCGTGCTCGCTGCGCCGCGCGATCACGCGGGCCTGCATCGGGGAGAGGTCCTGCGCCTCGTCGACGACGACGTGCCCGAAGCTCGCCACCCGGTCGATCAGCCCGGCGGCCTCGTCGATGAGCACCGCGTCGGCCAGGCTCCAGCGCGCCGACTTCGCCGTCTTCGGCGGCTTGGCCCACGCGAGCGCCGCGCGCTCGGCCTCGTCCAGCTCGTCGTCGCTCGGGTCGGTCAGGACCTCGAACACGAGCTGCTCCGGCGTGACCGCGGGCCAGACCGCGTCGAGCACGTCGGTCACCGGGGTGGCCTTGCCCATCCGGCGCTGCCAGCCCTCGCTGGGGGAGTCGCCGCGGCGCGCCTCGGACTGGCGCATGAGCAGGCTCACGATCCGGGCGCGGACGCGTTCGCGGCCGATGCCGTAGGGCGGGGCCTCCCGCCGCACGTCGTCGACGACCCGCCGGAGCGCGTCGGCCGAGATCCGCCAGCGATACGAGCCGTCCGACACCGTGAGCGACTCCTCGGGGCGCCCGATCTTGGCCAGCAGGCGCCGCTGCAGTACGGCTGCCATCTTTTCCTGGTTCTTGACCTCGGCGGCGGCCTCGGAATCGGTGCCGCGGACCGGCGTGGTGAGCAGGCCGTCGATCGTGGACTGGCGCACCTCGAGCTCCCCGAGGGTGGGCAGAACGCTCGCGATGTACTGCAGGAACGCGGAGTTGGGCCCCACGATGAGCACGCCGGCGCGGCGGAGGCGCTCGCGGTGCAGATACAGCAGGTACGCGGCACGGTGCAGCCCCACGGCCGTCTTCCCGGTGCCGGGCGCGCCCTGCACGCAGATGGACTCGTCGAGCTCGGCGCGCACGAGCGCGTCCTGCTCCGGCTGGATGGTGGCGACGATGTCGCGCATCGGCCCGACGCGCGGCCGCTCGATCTCGTCGAGCAGGATCTGGCTGGTCCCCTGCTCCTCGCCCCGGCCCAGGTGCTCGTCCTCGAAGCTGGTGAGCTCGCCCTTGACGAACCCGAAACGCCGCCGCACCTCGACGTCCTGCGGGTCGACGGCGCTGGCCTGGTAGAACTTGCGGCTTATAGGCGCGCGCCAGTCGAGCACCATCGGCTCCCCGACGGCGTCGGTGACGTGCCGCCGGCCGACGTGGTACTGGTGCTCGTCGATGTCGAGCCGCCCGAAGAACAGCGGTGTATCGGGGTTGTCGGCGAGATCGGCGATCCTCCGCGCGAGGGCCCGCCCGAGCGTCTCGGCCGCGAACGGATCTCCCGCGACCTGATCCCCGGTCGCGAACAGGTCCTCGGCGCGTTCGCGCATGCGCTTGAGCGCCAGCCGGGAGGCGTCGAGGTGCGCTCGCTCCTGGGCGAGCTCGGTTTCGAGTGAGGGCACGGTGATCCTCTTCGAGGTCGCGTTCGGCTCGCTCGCGTATCCGGGGCCTTGCTCCACCCGGCGCCTGGGGACGTCCGCTGCGGTGGCTGTCTCACCGCGGCCGTCAAGCGGCCATTCATCCTACGCGATCTTCTCGGCCTGTCCACCGAGTTTTCCGCAGATTCAGGGCGATGGGCGTGGCAACCTTATGGAAGGATCCGTCAGGAGGTGAGTCGCCGATGAGCGTGGCCGTGCTGGAACACGTCGGCCCATGGACCGAAGACGAGTATCTCGCCCTCGGCGAGACCTCGAATCGAATCGAGCTGTTCGATGGGAGTCTGCTGGTGAGCCCGGCGCCGACCTCGCGGCATCAGCACATTTCCCGGCGGCTGGCGGGCCTGATCGATGAGGCTGCCGATGCGCTCGGTCTGTGGGTCTACGAGGCGGTGAACGTTCGTCTCGCCAGTGGGCGGATCTTCATTCCCGATCTGGTGGTGACCCCGGTCGAGAACGCCACGGTCTTCGATGCCGCTGACGTGGTCCTGGTCGGCGAGGTCGTCTCGCCGGGCAATGCGGGTGCCGATCGCGTGCTCGAGATGCAGCTTTACGCGGCCGCGCGGATCGAGTGGTATCTGCTCGTCGAGCCGGAGCAGACGGGCTCGATCACATTGCGGCTGCTCCGGCTCGACGGCCACCACTACGTCGAGCACGCGGTGGCGAAGGACGGCGAGACGCTCACCGCGGACGGACCCTTCGCCATCGAGATCGAGACGCGAGCGCTGCTGCGCCGACGGTGACTGCCGGTGGGTCAGCCCATCAGGTCGCGGAGTTCGGGGATGACCTCGATGGCCAGGAACGGGCCGCCGGTCGGGTCGAGGATCTGGCAGGCCTGGCCGATGCCCGCGTCCACCGGCCCCGCCAGCACGCGGCCGCCCAGCTCCCCGGCGCGCGCGATGAAGCCGGAGCAGTCGTCGATCGAGAAGATCGTGCGCCAGTGGTGCGGGGTCGCCGGCGGGTAGTTCGCGTCCATGATGCTCAGGCCGCCGACCACGCGGTTGTTCAAGATCCATTCGTGGTACTCGTGGATCGTCCCCGCGGAGGTGCCCTGCTGGTCGACCCAGCCGAAGACCTTGCCGTAGAAGGCGGCCGTCGCCGCGATGTCGCGGGTCACCACCTCGCTCCAGCAGATCGAGCCCGGCTCGTCGTGGACCTGGGCGCCGGCGAAGCGCTCCTTCTGCCAGGCGCCGAAGACCGCGCCGGCCGGGTCGGCGAACAGGGCCGCGCGGCCGAGGCCCGAGGCCGACTGCCCGAGCACGGTGCCGCCCGCGTCGAGGACCGCGCGCGCGGTCGCGTCGGTGTCCTGGGTTGCCACGTACGTCAGCCAGGCCGCCCGATCGCCGGCGGCGACGCCCGCCACGACCAGGTCGCGCAGCAGGAGCAGCGTGGTCCCGTCCTCGGCCTCGCTCGTCGTCCAGCCGAACAGGCCGGCGTAGAACGCGGCCGCGGCGGCCGTGTCGGGGCTGGTCAGCACCGACCAGCAGGGCGTCGCGGGCGCATAGCCTCGTACTCGCACGGAAGCAGGGTAAGCAAAACGTCAGACGTTCTTGATCGTCTGAAGGGACCGTTTCACGTGAATCCCTGGCGCCACGGGGCGGCCGCTCAGTGCTGGGTCAGCAACTGCTTCGTGACCTCGCGGCAGGTCTTGACGCCGTAGTCCTTGCCCAGCGAGCTCGGGTAGTGCGCCATGACCGCCATGCTCCACCCGTCGCCGAGCGCCATGCACGCGATGTGCCACTGGCCGTCGTCGCGGGCCAGCCAGCCGTTCTTGATCGCCGTGGTCTTCTGCACGTCGGCCGGCAGCACCTCGATCGGCCCGAACCGCCCCGGCCCGCGCACGCTGCGCATCTCGTTGAGCAGCCAGCCCGTCCACTTCGGGCCGGCCGCGCGCCCGTCGCCGATGCACTTGGCCAGGCGCGCCACGTCGCGGGCCGACATCTGGGTCAGGCTCCACGAGTTCTGGGTGCCCTTGGTCTCGGTCAGGCCGCAGAGCGAGATCATGCGCTTGATCGACGTGAGATTGCCGTTCTGCACGTGGTACTTGAACGTGTTCTCGGTCTCGGAATCGCGGATCATGCGGCTCAGCTCGTTCAGCGCGGTGCTGCCGGGCTGCTTGTTGGACTCCGCCTGGCGCCGCAGCCAGTCCGCGGCGACCCAGGCCTTGGCCATCGATGCCGTGTCGCTGGTGGTGTACGGCGTGGAGCCGTACATCTGATCCGTCTTGTGGTCGTAGTAGGCCCACGACCAGAACCCCTTGACGTTCATGGTGACCGGCTGGGTCGGCGTGAACAGCGGCCCGCTCGGCGCCGTGCTCGGGGCGGCGCTGGGCTCGGCGACCGGCGACTCCGAGGTGTCGGCGGCGGCGGGGACGTGGCTGCCCGCGGCCTTCGGCGTGGCGTTGGCCGAGCACCCGGCCGCGGTGACCAGGACGAGTGCGAGCACAGCGAGGGGGCGTCGCATCAGATGAGGGTATCCGCTGTGAGAATCGCCGCCCCGCCCGTGTGCCGCCCGGCCGTTGGGGCAACATGGGCGTTGTGCCTGCATTGCAGCGGCCCCGCGTCGGCCACATCCAGTTCCTGAACTGCCTTCCTATCTACTGGGGTCTGATGCGATCGGGCGCGCTGATCGACGTCGATCTGTTCAAGGACTCTCCGGAGCGGCTCAATGCGGCGCTGGTCGCGGGCGATCTCGACATCGGGCCGATCTCGCTGGTGGAGTACCTCCGAAACGCCGACGACCTGCTCCTGCTGCCCGATCTCGCGGTGGGCAGCGACGGCCCGGTCCTGTCCGTGAACCTCGTGTCCACGGTGCCGCTGGAGTCGCTGGACGGCCGCCGGGTCGCGCTCGGCGCCACCTCGCGCACCGGTGTGATGCTCGCGCAGATGTACCTCGAGTCGCACGTCGGCGTCCGCCCCACGTACTTCAACAGCCCGCCCGACCTCGCCCGCATGCTCGACGAGGCCGACGCCGCGGTGATCATCGGCGACGTGGCCCTGCGCGCCATGCACGACGCGCCTCAGCAGGGCTGGCGGGTCACCGACCTCGGCCAGGCCTGGCGCGAGTGGACCGGGCTGCCGATGGTCTTCGCGGCCTGGGCCGTGCGCAAGGACTTCGCCGAGGCGCACCCGGGCCTGGTCAAGGACGTGCACGAGGCGTTCCTCCGCTCTCGGGAGCTGTGCCTGACCGAGCTGGACGAGGTCGCGGCGGCGGCGGCGCGCTGGGAGACGCTGTCGGCCGAGACGCTGGCGACCTACTTCCGCGTGCTGGACTTCTCGCTGGGCGAGCGCCAGGTCGCGGGCGTGCGCGAGTTCGCGCGGCGGGCGGCGGAGCGTGGGGCGGTGCCGGCGCTGCCGTCCGGCGGCCCGGCGTTCTTCGAGGGCTGATCGGGGCCGCGCTGCCCTTCTCGGGGCCGACTCGGCGCGGGCGGCCGCGGGTTCGCGCGGCGAGCGGTGCCGGCGCTGCTCTCCGGCGGCCCGGCGTTCTTCGAGGGCTGACCGAGGCCGCGCTGCCCTTCTCGGGGCTGACCCGGCGCTGGCGGCCGCGGGTTCGCGCGGCGAGTGTTGCCGGCGCTGCTCTCCGGCGGCCCGCGTTCGCGGGGCGAGTGTTGCCGACGCTGCCGTTCCGCTGCTCCGCGTCTCTCTTCGCGGGCTGACTCGCGGTGCGGGCGGGCGCGAGTTCCCGCTGCTCTCCCTCGGCCTGGCGTTCTTCGGGGCTGGCCCGGCGCAGGCGGCCCGGTGTTCGAAGGCGGATACGGCGCCCGAAAAGTGCGCTTTGCGAAGAGTCGGGCGCTCCGCACCACGACTTTTCCGACATATAACCCGGCAGGCGATAAGTCCGATATGTCGTGGCGCGAAGCGCCCGACATATCGCGCCAACGCCGAGCGCCCGCATCAAGCCTGCAACTGCTTGGTCACGCTGGAGCAGATGTTCTCGCCGTAGCCCTGCCCCTTCGAGGCCGGGTACACCGTCAGCACGCTCAGCACCCAGTCGCCCCCGATGGCCAGGCAGTTCACGTGCCACTTCCCGTCGCTGCGCGCGATCCACCCGTTCTTCACCGCCGTCCCCGCCTGCTCCGAAGCGGGCAGCGCCGGCGTGATCCCGAACTTCTGGTCCTTCGCGACATTGCGCATCTCGTTGAGCAGCCAGTCCGTCCACTTCGGGCCGGCCGCGCGCCCGTCGCCGATGCACGCGCCCATCCGAGCGGCATCGCGCGCCGACACGAGGGTCGAGGCCCAGTCGATGTACGCCTTCGAGTCCGTCAGCCCGCAGGTCTGAATCAGCCGCGTGATGCTGGCGTTCTTGCCGTCGAGTCCCCAGAAGTACGAGGCCGCGTCGTTGTCGCTGTTGCGGATCATCTCGCTGAGCTCGGACAGGTTCGACTTGCTCGGGTTGGGGTTGCGGCGCAGGTAGTCCGACGCGAGCCAGGCCTTGATCATCGAGGCGGTGCGCTGCGCGGAGTTCGCGTTGTCCGAGCCGGCCATCGCGCCCGTGCGGCGGTCCAGCACGGTCCACGACCAGAAGCCGGTCGCGTCGACGGCGACGGTCGCCGGGTGCAGCAGGGCGGGCGGGAGCGCCGGGGCGGTCGGCGGGGCCGGGGCCGCCTTGCGCGTGGGTGCCTCGCTGGCCGCCGGGCTCTCGACGGCCGGGGCCGCCGGTGCCGCGTAGTCGGCGGTGGCGCCGAGCAGGTCGCTGCCCCACACGAAGGGCACGCCGACCAGCAGCGCCGCCGCGAACAGTACGAATGCGGTCAGTCCGACACGCTTGCGCATGAGTCGGTGGTCCCTCCCTGGCGGTGCGTGAGATCGAATTCCATCGACCGCCGGTCATGAACAGGTGTTCCCGGTGTTAACACGACGTAAGCGAACGGAACGTTCACCCGGCGTGAGCTATTGCCCACCCATCCTGTCGTTCACCCGAATCACCCGCAGCCCGGACGCGCTCAAAAGTCCCTGGTAGTTGGCTCGATGCGATGTGACACCTTCTTGCCGCTCGTGTCGGAAGCTGTAACACTGAAGGGGTGTACGACGACGAGGTCGACAGCGCCGAGCGCGAGCTGACGAACGAGCGGGTCCTGGTCAAGGACGGCGACCTGCAGGAGTACTTCGACGCGATCGTGGCGGCCGACCAGAAGATCGAGCCGCGGGACTGGATGCCGGAGGCGTACCGCAAGACGCTGATCCGGCAGATCGCCCAGCACGCCCACTCCGAGATCATCGGCATGCAGCCCGAGGGCAACTGGATCTCGCGCGCGCCCACGCTCAAGCGCAAGGCGATCCTGCTGGCCAAGGTGCAGGACGAGGCCGGGCACGGGCTGTATCTCTACGCGGCCGCCGAGACCCTCGGCGTGTCCCGCGAGGAGCTGGTCGAGATGCTGGTCGAGGGGCGCCAGAAGTACAGCTCGATCTTCAACTACCCCACGCTGACCTGGGCCGACATCGGGGCGATCGGCTGGCTCGTGGACGGGGCCGCGATCGTGAACCAGGTCCCGCTGTGCCGCTGCTCCTACGGGCCCTACGCGCGCGCCATGATCCGCATCTGCAAGGAGGAGTCGTTCCACCAGCGGCAGGGGTACGAGATCCTGCACACGCTCTCGCACGGCACCGAGGCGCAGAAGGCCATGGCGCAGGACGCCGTCGACCGGTGGTGGTATCCGTCGCTGGCCATGTTCGGCCCGCCCGACGGCGACTCCACGCACTCCGAGCGCTCGATGGCCTGGAAGATCAAGCGCTTCTCCAACGACGAGCTCCGGCAGCGGTTCGTGGACATGTGCGTCCAGCAGGCCGAGATCCTGGGCCTGCGCCTGCCCGACCCCGACCTGCGGTGGAACGAGCAGGAGAACAGGTACGACTACACCCAGCCCGACTACGACGAGCTGATGCGCGTCATCAAGGGCGAGGGTCCCTGCAACCGTCAGCGGATGGACCACCGCCGGCGCGCCTACGAAGAGGGTGCGTGGGTCCGTGAGGCCGCGAGAAAGCACGCCGAGAAGAGGGCCGTCGGTGTCTGAGCCGCTCTGGGAAGTGTTCGTCCGGCCGCGCCGCGGGCTGTCGCACGCGCACGTCGGCTCCCTGCACGCGCCCGACGCCGAGATGGCCCTGCGCAACGCCCGCGACGTCTACACCCGCCGCCAGGAGGGGGTGTCGATCTGGGTGGTGCCGGCGACGGCCATCACCGCGAGCAGCCCCGACGAGAAGGACGCGTTCTTCGAGCCGGCGGCCGACAAGGTGTACCGCCATCCGACCTTCTACGCCGTCCCCGAGGGTGCGGAACACATATGACCAGCCCCATGACCAGCCCCATGACCAGACCCATGACCAGCCCGGACATCGCCCTCGAACTCGGCGACGACGCGCTCGTCGCGGCCCAGCGCCTCGCCGAGTGGTGCTCGCGCGCGCCCGAGATGGAGGAGGACATCGCGCTGGCCAACATCGCCCTCGACCAGCTCGGCGCGGCCCGGCTCCTGCTCACCTACGCCGGCGAGTTCCGGAACCGGACCGAGGACGACCTGGCGTTCCTGCGCGAGGACCGCGAGTTCCGCAACGCGCTGCTGGTCGAGCTGGACAACGGCGACTTCGCGGTGACCATCGGCAAGCTGCTGTTCCTGGCGGTGTACCAGCGCCTGCGCTACGAGCGCCTGGCCGCCGGAGAGGACGAGCGGCTGGCCGAGATCGGGGCCAAGGCGCGCAAGGAGTCCGCCTACCACGCCGAGCACGCCGCCCTCTGGACCGTGCGCCTCGGCGACGGCACGGAGGAGTCGCACCGGCGCATGCAGTCCGCCGTCGACGCGCTGTGGCCCTACACGCACGAGCTGTTCGAGGGCGAGGCGGCGAGCCTGCGGGATGCCTGGGTGGCCGAGATCACCGAGGTGCTGCGGGAGGCGACGCTGAGCCGGCCGGCCGACGGCTGGGCGCCCTCGGGCGGGCGGCGTGGAGTACACACGGAGGCTCTGTCCAAACTGCTCGCCGAGATGCAGGTCCTGCACCGCGCACACCCCGGGGCGACCTGGTGAGCGCGCGCTCGACGGTGGCCGCGGTGCGCGACCCGGAGCTGCCCGTCGTCACCATCGAGGAGCTCGGCATCCTGCGCGACGTCGCCGAGCGGGACGGGCGCGTGACGGTCACGATCACGCCGACGTACTCCGGCTGCCCCGCGATGGACGCGATCCGCGCCGACATCACCGCGGCCCTGCACGCCGACGGGTACGGCGACGTGCGGGTCGACACCACGCTGACCGAGCCGTGGACCACGGACTGGATCACGCCCGCGGGCCTCGAGAAGCTGGCCGCGGCCGGGATCGCGCCGCCCAGCCCGACGAGAACGCGCCTGACGCTGACCGTGCGCTGCCCCCGCTGCGGGTCGCCCGAGACCGAGGAGCTGTCCCGCTTCGGCGCCACGGCCTGCAAGGCGCTCTGGCGCTGCCGGGCCTGCCGCGAACCGTTCGAGCGCGTGAAGGCGATCTGAGCCGATGACCGTTTCCGAGATCCGGCGGCCGGTGAAGCGGCGGCCCATGTTCCACCGCCTCGCCGTGCTCGACGTCGAGCGGCTGACCGACGACGCCGTGGCCGTCACCTTCGCGGTGCCGGTCGCGCTGCGGGAGCTGTTCGCGTTCCGGGCCGGCCAGCACCTCACCGTCCGGCGGCACGCCGAGTCGGGGGAGGAGATCCGCCGGTCGTACTCCATCTGCTCCACCCCCTCCCGCCTGCGCGACGAGGGCGAGCTGCGGGTCGGCATCAAGCGGGTCGTCGGCGGGGCGTTCTCGACCTACGCGCTGTCCGGGCTCGCCCCCGGCGACGAGGTCGACGTGCTGCCCCCGCTCGGGCACTTCACGACCGCGTTCGACCCGGCCCGGGCCCGGCACTACGCGGCGATCGCGGCCGGCTCCGGCATCACCCCGGTGCTCTCGCTGGCCGCGACGGCGCTGGAGACCGAGCCGGACAGCCGGGTCACCGTGGTCTACGGCAACCGGGCGGCCGGCACGGTGATGTTCGCCGAGGAGCTGGCCGACCTCAAGGACCGGTATCGGGAGCGGCTGCACGTGGTGCACGTGCTGTCCCGGGAGGCGCAGGAGTCGCCGCTGCTGTCCGGCCGGCTCGACGAGGCGCGCATCGGCGCCGTCCTCGACGCGCTGCTGCCGGCCGGGACGGTCGACGAGTGGTTCCTCTGCGGGCCGCACGGCATGGTGCTGGACGCGAAGGTCGCGCTGTCCACGCGGGACGTCGATGATTCGGCGGTACACACTGAGCTCTTTCACGTGGACGACGCACCCCCGGCGGCTCGCCCCGCCGCGGCCCCCGAGGACACCGCGGAGCGCGCGGAGGTCGGCATCGTGCTCGACGGGCGCGCGACGACGTTCACGATGGCGCACGACGAGCGGGTCCTCGACGCGGCGCTGCGGGCGCGGCCCGAGCTGCCCTACGCGTGCAAGGGCGGCGTCTGCTCGACCTGCCGCGCGAAGGTGATCGAGGGCCGGGTCGAGATGGCGCGCAACTTCGCGCTGGAGCCCGACGAGCTCGCCGCCGGATATGTCCTGACCTGTCAGGCGATGCCGATCACCGACCGGGTCGTGGTCGACTTCGACGTATGACGGGAGTCACACCCATCCGCGTCGACCGCCGCCCCGAATGAGCGGCATGAGACCGGAACAGGAGCTGCCCACGCAGCGGCTCGTCGCGGTGCCCGCGCCGCACGGCCAGCAATTCGTTCGCGGGCCGGACGCCAACGAGCTGCTGGCCCGGGTGGCCCGCGGCGACGAGCGGGCCTTCGCCGAGCTCTACGACCTGGTGTCCGCGCGGGTCTTCGGCCTGATCCGCCGGGTGCTGCGGGACCCGGCCCAGTCCGAGGAGGTCGCTCAGGAGGTGATGGTCGAGGTCTGGCGCACCGCCGCCCGCTACGACCCCGGTCGCGGCTCGGCCACCGCCTGGGTCTTCACCATCGCGCACCGCCGGGCCGTGGACCGGGTGCGCTCCGAGCAGGCCGGGGTCGAGCGGGTCCGGCGGGCCGCCGCGGCCAGCGCCGAGACGCCCTACGACGACGTGGTCGAGGCCGCGACCGCCCGCATCGAGCAGCAGCAGGTGCGCCGGTGCCTCGGCGCGCTGACGGAGCTGCAGCGCGAGGCGATCACGCTGGCCTACTACGGCGGGAACAGCTATCGGGAGGTCGCGGATCTCCTGGGTACGGCCCTGCCGACGATCAAGACCCGAATGCGCGACGGACTCATCCGCATGCGCGACTGCCTGGGGGTGAGGCTCGCATGACCGCCGTGGACATTCACTCGCTCGTCGGCGCATACGCCCTCGACGCCGTCGACGATCTCGAGCGGGTCGCGTTCGAGCGGCACCTGCGCGACTGCCCGACCTGTGCGGTCGAGGTCGCCGAGCTGCGTGAGACCGCGGCCCGGCTGGCGGAGCCGGTCGCCGAGGCGCCGCCGCCGCGACTGCGGGACTCGGTGCTGGCGCGGGTCGCGCACACGCCCCAGGAGCGTTCGAAGCAGCCGGCGGGGCGGCGCGCGGAGCCCGGCCGCTGGCGGCCCTGGATCGCCGCGGCCGCCGTGCTGTTCGCCGCCGGCGTGGGCACCGGGACGTGGGCCCTCACCCGGCAGCACTTCATCAACCAGACCTCGCAGGTCGACGCGGTGCTCGCGGCGGCCGACGCGCACGCGGTCACCCAGGACGTCGAGGGCGGGAGGATCACGATGATCATCTCGCCGTCCCACGACGCCGGCGTCGCCCTGCTGTCCGGCCTCACGCCGCCCGGCCCGGACGAGTCGTATCAGCTCTGGATGATCGACTCAGGGTTCCGGCAGGTCGGCGAGGCGACCACGGGCAGCGGCCGGTTCTACGTCAAGGGCCTGACCCCGAAGTTCGGCCTGAGCAGGGAGCGCAAGGGCTCGCGACCCCCCCGCTCCGACCGAGGTCGTCGGGAAGCTAGATCTGCGCTAGCTCGGCCATGTCGTCCGCGGTGGGCTGCCAGTCCGCCGCGGCGGCGTTCGCCGCGACCTGCTCGGCCCGGGTCGCCCCGGCGATGACGCTGGTCACGGTCGGCTTGGCGGCGAGCCCGCCGATCGCGACGGTCAGCGGGTCCAGCCCGCGCTCGGCGCCGAACGCGGCCAGCCGCTCGATGCGGTCCCAGGGCGCCTCGGCGAGCACGCGCTCCATGCCTTCGCGGGCCAGGCGGGTGCCCGCCGGCGGGGCGTCGCCGCGCCGGTACTTGCCCGTGAGCAGGCCCATCTCGAGCGGGAAGAACGGCAGCAGGCCGAGCCCGAAGCGCTCCAGGGCCGGCACGAGCTCGGCCTCGACCGAGCGGTCGAGCAGCGAGTACCGGTTCTGGGCGCTCACGAACGGGGTCAGGCGCCCGGTCTCGGCGACCCAGGCCGCGTCGGCGGTCTGCCAGCCGGAGAAGTTCGAGTGCCCGATGTAGCGGACCTTGCCCGAGCGGACCAGGTCGTCCAGCGCGGCCAGGGTCTCCTCGATCGGGGTGGCCGGGTCCGGCTGGTGCAGCTGGTAGAGGTCGATGTAGTCGGTGCCGAGCCGGCGCAGCGAGGCCTCGGCGGCGCGCACGATGTAGCGGCGGCCGCCGCGGGCGCCCCAGTCCGGCCCGTGCAGCCCGCGGGCGTCCATGCCGAACTTGGTGGCCACGACCACCTCGTCGCGGTGCTTGCCGAGGGCCGCGCCGAGCGCCTCCTCGGACGCGCCGGGCATGGCGCCGTAGATGTCGGCGGTGTCGAACAGGGTGACGCCGTGGTCGAGGGCCGCCCCGACGACCTCCGCGCTGCTCGCGGCGTCGATCCGGCCGAACTGGTTGCAGCCGATGCCGACCACGGAGACGGTGAGCCCGGAGCGCCCGAGGCGCCGGTAGCGCATATCAGTCACTCCTATGATCCTAGGCACGCCTGCTCGACCGGCCGGGCGAGCTGGGTACGCTCTGGGTGTGACTGCTCCGGTGATCAGCGAGATTCTGCAGCGTGCCGCCGACGGCGGGCGGATCGGCCCGGACGAGGCGCTCCTGCTCTACACGGAGGCGCCCTTCCACGCGCTGGGCGAGGCCGCCGACACCGTGCGCCGCCGCCGCTACCCGGACAACATCGTCACCTACATCATCGACCGCAACATCAACTACACGAACGTGTGCGTCACGGCCTGCAAGTTCTGCGCCTTCTTCCGGGCGCCGAAGCACGCCGAGGGCTGGACGCACAGCACCGAGGAGATCCTGCGCCGCTGCGCGGAGGCGGTCGAGCTCGGCGCGACGCAGGTGATGCTGCAGGGCGGGCACCACCCCGACTACGGCGTCGAGTACTACGAGGAGCTCTTCTCCGCCGTCCACGAGGCCTTCCCCGGCCTGGTCGTGCACTCGATCGGCCCGTCCGAGGTGCTGCACATGGCCAAGGTCTCGAGCACCACGATCGAGGAGGCGATCCTGCGCATCAAGGCGGCGGGCCTGGCCTCCATCGCCGGTGCCGGCGCGGAGATGCTGCCCGAGCGGCCCCGCAAGGCGATCGCGCCGCTCAAGGAGTCCGGCGCCCGCTGGCTGGAGGTCATGACCGTCGCGCACCGCCTCGGCGTGTCCTCGACCGCGACCATGATGATGGGCACCGGCGAGACCAACGCCGAGCGCATCGAGCACCTGCGGCTGATCCGCGAGGTGCAGGACAAGGCGGTCGCCAACGGCTACTCCGTCGAGGCCGACCTCGCCGGGACCGTGGGCGGGTTCCGCTCCTTCATCCCGTGGACCTACCAGCCGGAGAACAACCACCTCAAGGGGCGCACGCAGGCCACGAGCATGGAATACCTGCGGCTCGTCGCGGTCGCCCGGCTGTTCATGGACAACATCCCGCACCTGCAGTCGTCGTGGCTGACCACCGGCAAGGACGTCGGCCAGTTGTCGCTGCACCTGGGCGTCGACGACCTGGGCTCGATCATGCTGGAGGAGAACGTGATCTCCTCGGCCGGCGCCCGGCACCGCTCGCGGCTGACCGAGCTCGTGCAGATGATCCGCGGGGCCGATCGCATCCCGGCGCAGCGGGACACGCAGTACCGCCACCTGCAGGTCCACTGGACCGAGGCGGACGACCCGACCGACGAGCGGGTCCAGTCGCACTTCTCCTCCATCGCCATCCCCGGCGGCGGCACGGGCCGCAGCCTTCCTCTGACTCCGGTGAACTCATGACGCGCGCCAGCCTGGACAAGGAGCCGCACGAGGTTGCGGCGATGTTCGACGGCGTGGCCCGCCGTTACGACCTGACCAACACGGTCCTCTCGGGCGGCCGCGACCGCATGTGGCGCAAGGAGACCCGGCTGGCGCTGGGGCTCAAGCCGGGCGAGAAGGTGCTCGACCTCGGCGCCGGCACCGGGGTCTCGACGCTGGAGCTGAGCCGCTCGGGCGCCTACGCGGTGGGCGCCGACATCTCGGTCGGCATGCTGCAGGCCGGGCAGGCCAAGCGCCCCGAGGTGCCGCTGCTGGCCGCCGACGCGCTGCACCTGCCGTTCGCCGACCAGACGTTCGACGCGGTCACGATCTCCTTCGCGCTGCGCAACATCGCGGACACCGACGCCGCGCTGGCCGAGATGGCCCGCGTGACCAAGCCGGGCGGGCGCCTGGTGATCTGCGAGTTCTCGACCCCGACGTGGCGGCCGTTCCGGGCCGTCTACCAGGGCTACCTGGTGGGCGCGATCCCGCCGATCGCCAAGCGGGTCTCGTCCAACCCGGACGCCTACGTCTACCTGGCCGAGTCGATCAAGGCGTGGCCCGATCAGGCGGGGCTGTCCGCGAAGATCGCCGACAACGGCTGGCGCAAGGTCGCCTGGCGCAACCTCACCGGCGGCGTGGTGGCGCTCCACCGCGGCTTCCGGATCTGAGTTACCGGATCTGAGTTCTTTCACGTTCACGCCGCGCGGTTACTCGCAATAACCGTGCGGCTACGTGCTGTCCGCGACAAGCTGGGGCAGTGGATCACGAAACGCGCGTCGGGTGGACCGGTCAAGCGTCCCCCCGACCGGGTGAAAAATTAGGGTCGCCTTACCGACAGCGGCGCACTTCACGGTTCTAGACTGCTCCACGGATGACTTTGTGAAGACTTTCACGAGCCGGGCAGAAGCAGAACGGTTGGAGGTGTGACGGCTGTGACCGACACCGGAAATGACGCGGATGTCATCGTCGTTGGCGCCGGACCGGGCGGGTCGGCCGCGGCGTTTCATCTCGCCCGGCACGGACTGAAGGTCCTGCTGCTGGAGAAGACCGAGTTCCCGCGCGAGAAGGTGTGCGGCGACGGCCTCACCCCGCGCGCGGTGAAGCAGCTGGTCAAGATGGGCATCGACACCACCGAGGAGAAGGGCTGGCTGCGCAACCGCGGCCTGCGCGTGATCGGTGGCGGCGTGCGCCTGGAGCTGGACTGGCCGGAGCTCGCGAGCTTCCCCGACTACGGGCTGACCCGCACCCGCATGGACTTCGACCACATGCTGGCCACGGCCGCGACCGACGCCGGCGCCGAGCTGCGCAGCGGCACGAACGTGACCGGGCCGATCCTCGACCGGACCGGCCGAGTGGTGGGCGTCACGGCCGTCGGGCCGGACCGGGAGCCGCGGGAGTATCGCGCGCCCCTGGTCATCGCGGCCGACGGCGTCTCCGGGCGGTTCGCGCTCGCGCTGGGCATCGCCAAGCGCGACGACCGGCCGATGGGCGTGGCCGTCCGGCAGTATTTCCGCAGCGAGACCCGCCACGACGACGACTACTTGGAGTCCTGGCTGGAGCTGCGCAGCCGCGAGTCCGGGGACAAGCTCCTGCCGGGCTACGGCTGGATCTTCGGCCTCGGTGACGGCCGGGTCAACGTCGGCTTGGGCGTGCTCAACAGCAGCGTCGCCTACGGCAAGACCAACTACAAGACGCTGCTCGCCGACTGGCTGGACAACACGCCGGCCGACTGGGGCCTGTCCGACCCGGCGAACGCCGACGGCAAGCCCCAGGGGGCGGCGCTGCCGATGGGCTTCAACCGGGTGCCGCACTACTCCCGGGGCGTGCTCCTCGTCGGCGACACCGGCGGCATGGTCAACCCCTTCAACGGCGAAGGGATCGCCTACGCCATGGAGTCCGGCGAGCTGGCGGCGGAGATCGCCGTCCAGGCGCTGGCCCGGCCGCAGGGCACCGCTCGCGAGCGGGTGCTCGCCAACTACCCGACCGAGCTCAAGGCCCGCTACGGCGGGTATTACCGGCTCGGGAACGTGTTCGTGAAGCTCATCGGCAATCCACAGGTCATGCGGATCGCCACCAAGCACGGCATGCCCCACCCGACCCTCATGCGGTTCGTGCTCAAGCTCCTCGCCAACCTCACGGACCCGCGAGGCGGAGACGCCATGGACCGCGTGATCAACGCGATGACCCGGCTCGCGCCGGCTGCCTGAACCCCAAAGGCACTGGCCAAAGCCACATTTGGGGTGCCCCGGACGAAGCCGTCCAGGGCTCACCGAATAGTGTTAAACCGCATACAGCTTGAGTGGTCCCCCGGGGCTGAACGCCCCTCGGGCTCGCCGAAAGGACGGAGCAGCACGATGTCGCTCGCGCCGTACGTACCGATTCTTGGGCTCTTCGCCCTCGCCGCCGCATTCGCCTTGTTCTCGGTGGCGGCCGCCCCGTTCGTCGGCCCCCGCCGGTACAACCGCGCGAAGCTCGACGCCTACGAGTGCGGCATCGAGCCGACTCCGCAGCCCGTGGGCGGTGGCCGCTTCCCGGTCAAGTTCTACCTGACCGCGATGCTGTTCATCGTCTTCGACATCGAGATCATCTTCCTCTACCCGTGGGCCGTGAACTTCAACGCGCTCGGTCTCTTCGGGTTCGTGGAGATGGTGCTGTTCATCGTCACCGTGTTCGTCGCGTTCGCCTATGTCTGGCGTCGCGGCGGGCTGGATTGGGACTGAGCCATGGGCATCGAGGAAAAGGTTCCGACCGGCGTCCTGCTGACGACGGTCGAGAAGCTGGTCAACTGGTCTCGCAAGGCGAGCTTCTGGCCGGCCACGTTCGGCCTGGCCTGCTGCGCCATCGAGATGATGGCGACCGGCGCCGCCCGCTACGACCTGGCGCGCTTCGGCATGGAGGTCTTCCGGGCCAGCCCCCGCCAGGCCGACCTGATGATCGTGGCCGGTCGGGTGAGCCAGAAGATGGCCCCGGTCCTGCGCCAGATCTACGACCAGATGCCGGAGCCCCGCTGGGTGCTCTCGATGGGCGTCTGTGCCTCCAGCGGCGGCATGTTCAACAACTACGCGATCGTCCAGGGCGTCGATCACATCGTGCCCGTGGACATGTACCTGCCGGGCTGCCCGCCGCGGCCGGAGATGCTCATCGATGCCATCCTGCGCCTGCACGAGAAGGTCATGGCCGAGCCGCTGGGTGACCGGCGCCGCCGCATGATCGAGGCCCGGGTCGAGCGCGACGGCGCGCCGGTGGTGGCGCCGGGCGCGATGCCGTCGAGCTACCGCTACGACAAGGTCAAGCGCGCCGAGTGGACCAAGGCCGTGGCCGCGGGCAACGAGGAGCAGCTGCGCATCCAGAAGTGGATGGAAGAGCGGGCGAGCCTGGCGAACCCCGGGAACAAGGGGGCATGAAGTGACTGATGTAGAGCCGGTCGGCGCCCAGCTCGGGTCCGCCGCCCAGACCCCGCCCTCGGGCGGCGCCGGGCGCGGCATGTTCGGCGTGCAGGGCACCGGCGACACCTCCGGCTTCGGCGGTCTGCGCCGCCGGCGCACGGGCGACCTCGACTCGCCGCGGCCCTTCGGCGGCGAGCACGACGAGGTCGTGGACGCCCTCGAGGAGGCCTACCCGGGCTTCCACGACGCGATCGAGCGGATCGTCGTCGACCGCGGCGAGCTGACGCTGCACATCGTGCCGGAGCGCATCGCCGAGGTCTGCCAGGCGATGCGGGACGACCACGCGCTGCGCTACGAGCTGTGCTCCTCGGTCTCCGGCGTGGACTACCTGGGCAGCGACGGCCGCCGGCTGCACGCGGTCTACCACCTCACGTCGATGACGTTCCGCCGCCGGATCCGCCTCGAGGCCGCCGTGACCGCCGAGGACCCGCACCTGCCGAGCGTCACCCAGGTCTACCCGACCGCCGACTGGCAGGAGCGGGAGACCTACGACATGTTCGGCATCATCTTCGACGGCCACCCGAACCTGACCCGGATCCTCATGCCGGACGACTGGGAGGGCTTCCCGCAGCGGAAGGACTACCCGCTCGGCGGCGTGCCGGTCGAGTACAAGGGTGCGGAGATCCCGCCGCCGGACCAGCGGAGGAGTTACCAGTGACCACCGACTACGCGGCCGCTCGCGAGACCACCGAGGGCAAGGTCTTCACCGTCACGGGCGGGGACTGGGACACGGTCGTCAACGAGGCCGGCTCCGAAGAGCGCATCGTCGTCAACATGGGCCCGCAGCACCCGTCCACCCACGGAGTGCTCCGCCTGGTCCTCGAGCTCGAGGGCGAGACGGTCACCGAGGCGCGGACCGTCATCGGCTACCTCCACACGGGTATCGAGAAGAACCTGGAGTTCCGCAACTGGACCCAGGGCACGACGTTCGTGACCCGCATGGACTACCTGGCGCCGATCTTCAACGAGACCGGCTACTGCATGGCGGTCGAGAAGCTCCTCGGCA
Source organism: Dactylosporangium thailandense (assembly GCF_059739745.1). Classification (NCBI taxonomy): domain Bacteria; kingdom Bacillati; phylum Actinomycetota; class Actinomycetes; order Micromonosporales; family Micromonosporaceae; genus Dactylosporangium; species Dactylosporangium thailandense. The sequence goes on along the minus strand of NZ_AP029195.1, from coordinate 9,680,432 downwards.
TCGAGGACCAGATCACCCAGCGCGCCACGACGATCCGCGTGCTGATGATGGAGCTCAACCGGATCTCCTCGCACCTGGTCTGGCTCGCCACGACCGGCATGGAGCTCGGCGCCCTGTCGATGATGATCTACGGCTTCCGCGAGCGTGAGTACATCCTCGACATCTTCGAGCTGGTCTCCGGCCTGCGGATGAACATGGCCTACGTGCGCCCGGGCGGACTCGCCCAGGACCTCAACGACGAGGCCATCGTCAAGATCCGCGAGCTGCTCGGCTGGATGCCGGACCGCATCGACATGTACGAGGACCTGCTCTCCGGCAACACGATCTGGCGCGAGCGCACCCAGGGTGTCGCCGTGCTCGACGTCACCGGCTGCCTGGCCCTGGGCATCACCGGGCCGGTGCTGCGCTCGGCCGGCCTCGGCTGGGACATCCGCAAGCAGCAGCCCTACTGCGGCTACGAGACCTACGACTTCGAGGTCCCGACCGAGAACACCGCCGACGCGTGGGGCCGGTACAAGGTGCGGCTCAACGAGATGCGCGAGTCGCTGAAGATCATTCAGCAGGCGATGGACCGGCTCGAGCCGGGCCCGATCATGATCGCCGACAAGAAGATCTCGTGGCCGGCCCAGCTCGCGATCGGCGGCGACGGCCTCGGCAACTCGCTCGAGCACGTCGCGAAGATCATGGGCCAGTCGATGGAGGCCCTGATCCACCACTTCAAGCTGGTGACCGAGGGCTTCCGGGTGCCGCCCGGCCAGGTCTACGTGCCGATCGAGGCGCCCCGCGGCGAGCTCGGCGTGCACGCGATCTCCGACGGCGGCACGCGCCCCTTCCGGGTGCACTACCGCGAGCCCAGCTTCGTCAACCTGCAGGCGATCCCGGCGATGGCGGAGGGCGGCCTGCTCGCCGACGTCATCGTGGGTGGCGCCTCGCTCGACCCCGTCATGGGTGGGTGTGATCGTTAATGGTGTTCAGTGAGCTCACGCGCGAACGCGCGCGTCAGATCATCGCGCGCTACCCCGAGGGCCGCTCGCGTTCGGCGCTGCTGCCCCTGCTGCACCTGGTGCAGTCGGAGGAGGGGTACGTGTCCCCGGACGGCATCGCCTTCTGTGCCGAGACCCTCGGGATCACCAAGGCCCAGGTCGGCGCGGTCGCGACGTTCTACACCATGTACAAGCGCAAGCCGACCGGCGACTGGCTGGTGAGCGTCTGCACCAACACGATGTGCGGCGTGCTCGGCGGCGACAAGGCGTACGAGGCCCTGAGCGAATACCTGGGCGTCGGGCACGACGAGACCACGGCCGACGGCAAGATCACCCTCGAGCACGCCGAGTGCCTCGCGGCCTGCGACTACGCGCCGGTCATGACGGTCAACTACGAGTTCTTCGACCAGGTGAGCGACGACACCGCGCTGAAGCTGGTCAAGCAGCTGCAGGACGGCGAGCGCCCGCAGCCCTCGCGCGGCACCCGGCTCTGCACGCTCAAGGAGATGGCCGTGCAGCTCGCGGGCTTCGCCGACGACCGCGGCGACGAGGTCATGGCCGACGGCCCCGCCGGTGAGCCGACCCTCGCGGGCAACCGGCTCGCCGAGCGCTTCGGGATCTCGGTGCCGGGCTTCGACCCGGAGACGCCCATCGCCAAGAAGGACGAGGCGAAGTCATGACGGTTGACTACCAGCCCTCGCAGGAGGCGCTGTCGAAGCTCACGCCGGTGCTCACCAAGCGCTGGCTCTCGCCGGACGCGTGGAAGATCGACGTGTACGAGCGGCTCGACGGCTACACCGGCCTGCGCAAGGCGCTCAAGGCCCACCCGGACGACCTGATCCAGCTGATCAAGGACTCCGGGCTGCGCGGCCGCGGCGGCGCCGGCTTCCCGACCGGCATGAAGTGGGGCTTCATCCCGCAGAACGACGGCAAGCCGCACTACCTCGTCGTCAACGCCGACGAGGGCGAGCCGGGCACCTGCAAGGACCTGCCGCTGATGATGGCCGACCCGCACGCGCTGGTCGAGGGCGTCATCATCGCCTCCTACGCGATCCGCGCGAACTTCGCCGCGATCTACATCCGCGGCGAGGCGGTGCACGCGGCCCGGCGGCTGCGCTCGGCGGTCGAGCAGGCCTACGCCAAGGGCTACCTCGGCACGAACATCCTGGGCAGCGGCTTCTCGCTCGACCTGGTGGTGCACAGCGGCGCGGGCGCCTACATCTGCGGCGAGGAGACGGCGCTGCTGGACTCGCTGGAGGGCTACCGCGGCCAGCCCCGGCTCCGCCCGCCCTTCCCGGCGACGCACGGCCTCTACGCCTCCCCGACCGTCGTGAACAACGTCGAGACGATCGCCAGCGTGCCGTACATCGTGCTCGGCGGCTCGGCGTGGTTCCGCAGCATGGGCACCGAGAAGTCCCCCGGCCCGAAGATCTACTCGATCTCCGGGCGGGTCAAGCACCCGGGCCAGTTCGAGTGCGGCCTCGGCGTCACGCTGCGGCAGCTCATCGACCTGGCCGGCGGCATGCAGGACGGCCACCAGCTCAAGTTCTGGACGCCGGGCGGCTCCTCCACGCCGATGCTGACCGACGAGCACCTCGACACCCCGATGGACTTCGAGGGCATGATGAGCGTCGGGACCATGCTCGGCACCACCGCCGTGCAGGTCTTCTCCGACCAGGACGACATCGTCTACGCGACGTACCGCTGGATCGCCTTCTACCACCACGAGTCCTGCGGCAAGTGCACGCCGTGCCGCGAGGGCAACTACTGGATGGTCCGCATCCTGCACCGCATCCTGGCCGGCCAGGGCACTCACCAGGATCTCGACACCCTCCTGGACGCCTGCGACAACCTGCTGGGCCGCTCGTTCTGCGCGCTCGGCGACGGCGCGACCAGCCCGGTGACGTCCTCGATCAAGTACTTCAAGCAGGACTACCTGGACTACATCGAGGGTCGCAAGGCGCCGATGTTCCATGGCGAGCTGGTAGGAGCTCACTGATGACGGACGTAGTGCCGGCGGTCGAAACCGTCAAGCTCACCATCGACGGCATCGAGGTCGAGGCGCCGAAGGGCGCGCTCGTCATCCGGGCCGCCGAGCAGGTGGGCATCTCGATCCCGCGCTTCTGTGACCACCCGCTGCTCGCCCCGGCCGGCGCCTGCCGCCAGTGCCTGGTCGACATCGAGGGCCAGCGCAAGCCGGTCGCCTCGTGCACCCAGCCGGTGGCCGAGGGCATGGTGGTCAAGACCCAGGTGACCTCCGAAGTGGCCAAGAAGGCCCAGGAGGGAATCATGGAGTTCCTCCTGATCAACCACCCGCTCGACTGCCCGGTCTGCGACAAGGGCGGCGAGTGCCCGCTGCAGAACCAGGCGATGAGCAACGGCCAGTCCGAGTCCCGGTTCGTCGAGCACAAGCGGGAATACCCCAAGCCGCTGCCGATCAGCACCCAGGTGCTGCTCGACCGCGAGCGGTGCGTGCTCTGCCAGCGCTGCACCCGGTTCTCGGACGAGATCGCCGGCGACAAGTTCATCGACCTGATGGAGCGCTCGAGCAACGAGCAGATCGGCGTGTTCCGGGGCAACCCGGAGTCGCCCGAGGACGACGCTCCCTTCAACAGCTACTTCTCCGGCAACACGATCCAGATCTGCCCGGTCGGGGCGCTCACCAGCTCGCAGTACCGATTCCGCGCCCGGCCCTTCGACCTGGTCTCGACGCCCAACACGTGCGAGCACTGCGCTGCGGGCTGCGACCAGCGGGCGGACCACCGCCGCGGCAAGGTCATGCGGCGCCTGGCCGGCGACGACCCGGCGGTGAACGAGGAGTGGAACTGTGACAAGGGGCGCTTCGCGTTCCAGTACGTCACCGCCACCGACCGCCTGACCACGCCGCTCGTGCGCGACCGCAAGACCGGCGAGCTGCGCACCGCGAGCTGGCCCGAGGCGCTCAGCGTCGCCGCGGCCGGCCTGGCCGCCGCGAAGGAACAGGGCGGCGTCGGCGTGCTGGCCGGCGGACGGCTCACGGTCGAGGACGCCTACGCGTACGCCAAGTTCGCCCGCGTCGCCCTCGGCACCAACGACGTCGACTTCCGCGCCCGGCCGCTGTCGACGGAGGAGACCGAGTTCCTCGGCTCCAACGTCGTCGGGCGGGCCGAGGTCACCTACGCCGACATCGAGCGGGCCCCCGCGGTCGTCTTCGTCGGGCTGGAGCCCGAGGAGGAGTGCCCGATCATCTTCCTTCGGGCGCGCAAGGCGTACCTCAAGCGGGCCCTGCCCAGCTACGCGGTCGCCCCGTTCGTGAGCCGCGGCTACACCAAGCTCGGCGCGACGGTCCTGCTCACCGCCCCCGGCGCCGAGGCGGAGGTGCTCGCCGAGTCCGAGCAGCTGCGCACCGCGCTGTCGGAGGAGGGCGCGATCCTGTTCGTCGGCGAGCGCCTGGCGAGCGTGCCGGGCGGGCTCTCCGCCGCCGCGCGCCTGGCCGAGTCCACCGGCGCTCGCATCGCCTGGGTCCCCCGCCGCGCGGGTGACCGGGGCGCGGTCGAGGCCGGCGTGCTGCCGACCCTGCTGCCCGGCGGTCGCCAGGTCTTCGACCCGGCCGCCCGCGCCGAGGTGGCCACCGCGTGGGGGCTGGACGCGGGCGTGCTGCCCAGCGCCTCCGGCCGCGACACCGACGCCATCGTCGCCGCCGCCCGCGAGGGCCGGCTCGGCGCGCTGGTGGTCGGCGCCGTGGACCCCGCGGACCTGGCCGACCCGGTCGCGGCCGAGGAGGCCCTCGACAAGGTCGGCTTCCTGGTCAGCCTGGAGCTGCGGATGAGCGCCGTCGCCAAGCGCGCCGACGTCGTCCTGCCGATCGCCCCGGCGGCCGAGAAGTCCGGCTCCTACGTCAACTGGGAGGGCCGGGTCCGCCCGTTCGGCACCGTGCTCAAGACGCAGGCCATGACCGACGCGCGCGTGCTGGACACGCTGGGCCGCGAGCTCGGCGTGCAGCTCGGCGTCGGCGACGTAGCCTTGGTGAGGGCCCAGCTGGCCGCGCTGGCGCAGCTGCCGCTGCCGGGCACGGTCGCGGTCGGCACCGTGGGCGCGGGCAACCCGAGCCTGGTCCGCGGCACCGCGCCGGACGTCGCCCCGGGCGCGCCCGCGCGGCCCGCGAGCGGCCAGGCGATCCTCGCCTCCTGGCACCACCTGATCGACGGCGGCTCGTTGCAGGACGGGGACGGCCACCTGGCCGGGACCGCCCGCCCCGCCGTGGTCCGGATCTCCAAGAGCACCGCGGCCGACCTCGGCGTGGTGGACGGGGACGCGGTGACGGTCGGCACCGAGCGGGGTGCGATCACCCTGCCGGCGCTCGTCACCGACATGGTCGACGGGGTCGTGTGGATCCCGACGAACTCACCGGGCTCGACCCTGCGCCGGACGCTCGGCGTCACGGAGGGCGCGCTGGTCGAGATCAGCACTGGGGGTAGCGCACGATGACATCCGCTGCAGGCAACCTCGACGAGTTCGGCAAAGACGTCTGGTGGCTGGTGCTCGCGAAGGTCGTCATTATCTTCGCGTTCCTGGTCGTCATGACGCTCTTCGCCATCTGGTACGAGCGCCGCGTCGTCGCCCGCATGCAGGTGCGGCCGGGCCCGAACCGCAACGGCCCGTTCGGTCTGCTGCAGTCGCTGGCCGACGGGCTCAAGCTCGCGTTCAAGGAAGACATCATGCCGCGCCTCGCGGACAAGGTCGTCTTCTTCTTCGCGCCGGTCATCTCGACGATCACCGCGTTCACCGCGTTCTCGGTGATCCCGTTCGGCCCGGTGGTCTCGGTCTTCGGCAACCACACGCCGCTGCAGCTCACCGACATCCCGGTGGCCGTGCTGCTGGTGCTCGCCTGCTCCTCGATGGGCATCTACGGCATCGTGCTCGGCGGCTGGGCCTCCGGCTCGACGTACCCGCTGCTCGGCGGTCTGCGCTCGAGCGCCCAGATGATCTCCTACGAGGTCGCGATGGGCCTGTCGATCGTCTCGGTCTTCCTGGTCTCGGGCACGATGTCCACCTCGCAGATCGTCGCGGCGCAGGCCGGCAACGGCACCGCCGAGGTCTTCGGCATGACCTGGCACCTGCCGGCCTGGTACGGCGTCCTGCTCATCCCGAGCTTCCTGATCTACTTCACCTCCGCGGTCGGTGAGACCAACCGGGCGCCGTTCGACCTCCCCGAGGCCGAGTCCGAGCTGGTGGGCGGCTTCCACACCGAGTACTCGTCGCTGAAGTTCGCGCTGTTCTTCCTCGCCGAGTACGTCAACATGGTCACCGTCTCCGGCCTGTGCACCACGCTCTTCCTCGGCGGCTGGCGCGCCCCGTGGCCGCTGTCCCTGTGGGACGGCGCGAACCACGGCTGGTGGCCGGTGCTCTGGTTCACGATCAAGGTGCTGCTGCTGCTGTTCGTGTTCGTCTGGCTCCGCGGCACCCTGCCCCGGCTGCGCTACGACCAGTTCATGCGCTTCGGCTGGAAGGTGCTCATCCCGGCCAACCTGGTCTGGATCCTGGCGCTGTCCGGCATCCGGGTGCTGCAGAACGGCGGCATCAGCACGGGCGCCCGCACCGGCGTGATCATCGGCATCGTCGTCCTGGTGGTGCTGGTCCTGGCGCTCGTCGCGCTGCAGCGCTCCCGCCGGAGCGTCGTCGAGTTGCCGAAGGTCCACCCGGGCGGCCGCGTCGGCGGAGCGAACGGCTTCCCGCTGCCGCCGATGAACCTCGAGGTGCCGCCCAGCCCGCGGGCCAAGCGCGTGATCGTCGAGCGGGAAACCGTCCCGACCGGCAAGGAGAACTGACGTGTCTATTGGTGGAACCCTGAAGGGGTTCGGGGTCACCTTCTCGCACATGTTCAAGAAGGTGGTCACCGAGGAGTACCCCGAGCAGCGCAAGCCGCCGGCTCCGCGGTACCACGGCCGGCACATTCTCAACCGCTGGCCGGACGGGCTCGAGAAGTGCATCGGCTGCGAGCTGTGCGCGTGGGCCTGCCCGGCGGACGCGATCTACGTCGAGGGCGCGGACAACACCGAGGACGAGCGCTTCTCGCCCGGTGAGCGCTACGCCCAGACGTACCAGATCAACTACGCCCGCTGCATCTTCTGCGGGCTGTGCATCGAGGCCTGCCCGACCCGCTCGCTGACCATGAGCAACGAGTACGAGCTGGCCCGCGACAACCGCCGCGACCTGATCTTCACCAAGGAGCAGCTGCTCGCGCCGCTGCTGCCGGGGATGGAGCGCCCGCCGCACGACATGCGCCTGGGCAACTCCGAGAAGGACTACTACGTCGGGGCGCTGGAGAACCCGGGCACCTCCGCGGGTGCCGAGCGGTACAAGGGGGTCCACTCGTGACCAGTACCCTGGCGCTGCAGACGCTTGCGTCCGCGGGCGAGGTGAAGGGCGGCGAGGCCGTCACCTTCTGGATCCTCGGGCCGCTCGCCGTGCTCGGCGCGATCGGCATGGTCTGGGCTCGCAACGCGGTGCACTCCGCGCTGTCGCTCGTCATCACGATGCTCAGCCTGGGCGTGTTCTACATCCTGCAGGCCGGTCCGTTCATCGGCATGGTGCAGATCATCGTCTACACCGGCGCGATCATGATGCTGTTCCTGTTCGTGCTCATGCTGGTCGGCCGCGACTCCTCGGACTCGCTGATCGAGACCCTGCGCGGGCAGCGGATGGCGGCCATCATCCTGGGCGTCGGCCTCGCGCTGCTGCTGGGCATCGGGCTCTACCGGGCGCTCGGCGGCATCGAGCCGAAGGGCCTGGTCGAGGCGAACGCGCCCGGCAACGTGGTGGGCATCTCCCGCCTGCTCTTCACCAAGTACGTCTGGGTCTTCGAAGTCACGTCCGCGCTGCTCATCACCGCCGCGGTGGGCGCGATGATCCTGGCGCACATCGAGAAGCGCAAGGAAGAGAAGATCAGCCAGCCGGAGCGCATGGTGGCGCGCTTCCGCCCGGGCAACTACCCGGCGCCGAAGCCCGGCCCCGGCGTGTTCGCCGGCTCCGACTCGGTGGCGACCCCGGCGCGGCTGCCCGACGGCACGCCGTCCGACCGCAGCATCTCCAAGATCCTCCCGACCCGGGAGTTGACGTCCGCCGACGTCGCACCAAAGGGGACCGAGAAGTGACTCCGACGTACTACATCGTCCTCGCGGCGATCCTGTTCACGATCGGCGCGATGGGCGTGCTCGTCCGCCGAAACGCCATCGTGCTGTTCATGTGCATCGAGTTGATGCTGAACGCGGCCAACCTCGCGCTGGTCACGTTCAGCCGGATCAACGGCACGCTCGACGGGCAGATCATGGCGTTCTTCGTCATGGTCGTGGCGGCGGCCGAGGTCGTCGTCGGCCTGGCGATCATCATGTCGATCTTCCGGACTCGGCGCTCGGCCAGCGTCGACGACGCGAACCTGCTGAAGTACTAAGGAGCGGGTGGTGGAACATATCGCCTACTCGGCGGCGACCGGGTGGCTGGGCTCGTTCTGGCTGCTTCCGGTGATCCCGCTGGCCAGCGCGGCGATCCTGCTGCTGCTCGGCAAGCGGGCCGATCGCTGGGGTCACTGGCTCGGCGTCCTGAGCGTCGCCGCGTCATTCGTGCTCGGCCTGACGTACTTCTTCACCCTCCGCGGGCTGGAGAACCGCTCCGGCGTCGAGATCACGCTCTGGGACTACATCCACGTCGGGAACTTCCACGTGGACATGGGGCTGCTCTTCGACCCGCTGTCGGCGATGTTCGTCCTGCTCATCACCGGCGTCGGCTCCCTGATCCACCTGTACGCGGTGGGCTACATGGAGCACGACCCGGGCCGGCGGAAGTTCTTCGGGTACTTCAACCTGTTCATCGCGGCGATGCTGTTGCTGGTCCTCGGCAACAACTACGTGATGCTCTACTTCGGCTGGGAGGGCGTCGGTCTCGCCTCCTACCTGCTGATCTCCTTCTGGTACCTGCGCCCGAGCGCGGCGACCGCCGGTAAGAAGGCGTTCCTGATGAACCGCGTCGGTGACGCGGGCTTCGCGATCGCCATCTTCATCATGTTCGCCTACCTCGGCACGGTGAACTACGACGAGGTCTTCAACAGCGTCGGCGGCCTGGGCCAGGGCACGGTGCTGATGATGGCGCTGCTGCTCCTGCTCGGCGCGGCCGGCAAGTCCGGCCAGTTCCCGCTGCAGGCCTGGCTCCCCGACGCGATGGAGGGCCCGACCCCGGTCTCGGCCCTGATCCACGCGGCCACGATGGTGACCGCGGGCGTGTACCTCGTCGCCCGCTCCCACCCGATCTTCAATGCCTCGCCCGACGCGCAGACCGTGGTGGTCGCTGTCGGTGCGCTGACGCTGCTGATCGGCTGCATCATCGGCTGCGCCAAGGACGACATCAAGCGGGTGCTGGCCTGGTCGACGGTGAGCCAGATCGGGTACATGTTCCTGGGCGTCGGGCTCGGCGGCGGCGCCTACGCGCTCGCCCTGATCCACCTGCTCGCGCACGGCTTCTTCAAGGCCGGCATGTTCCTCGGGGCCGGCTCGGTCATGCACGGCATGCACGACCAGACCGACATCCGCCGCTTCGGCAACCTGCGCAAGTACATGCCGATCACCTGGATCACGTTCGGCCTCGGCTGGCTGGCGATCATCGGCTTCCCGCCGCTGTCCGGCTTCTTCTCCAAGGAGCCGATCATCGCCGCCGCGTTCGAGCGCGAGGGCTGGACCGCCTGGCTCTTCGGCGGGGCGGCGATGCTGGGCGCGGGCCTGACCGCCTTCTACATGACCCGGCTGTTCTGGCTGACCTTCCACGGCCCGGAGCGCTGGACCGACGACATCAAGCACCCGCACGAGTCGCCGGCGGTCATGACGATCCCGCTGATCGTCCTGGCGGTCGGCTCGGTGGCGGCCGGTTGGCTGCTGTCGACCTCGGTGCCGGACTGGCTCACGCCGACCTTCGGCAACGAGCCGGCCGCGCACGAGCCGGTGCTGTCGCACACGCTGATCACGATCCTGTCGCTCGTCGTCACCGTCGTCGGCGCCGGCCTGGCGATCGCGCTGTTCAACAAGGGCACCGCGGAGGAAGAGCAGCCGGCCGGTGCGCTGGTCACGGCCGCCCGCCAGAACCTGTACACGGACGCGTTCAACGAGATCGTGTTCGAGGCGCCCGGTCGCTACCTGACCCGCGCCCTGGTCTACCTCGACAACCGCGGCATCGACGGGCTGGTCAACGGCCTCGCCGCGGGCGTCGGCGGCGGATCGGGCCGAATGCGCCGGGCCCAGACCGGGTTCGTGCGCTCCTACGCCCTTTCCATTCTCGGAGGTGCGGTGCTCGTGGTGGCCGCCACGCTCGCGGTGAGGTTCGGATGAGCCACTTTCCATACCTGACCGTCCTCACGGCCGCGCCGCTCGTCGGCGCGGCGGGGGTCGCGCTGCTGCCCAAGGACAAGCCCGAGCTCGCCAAGCGCGTCGCGCTGGGCTGGTCGGTCGTGGTCCTGGCGCTCGGTGTGGGCCTGTGGACGCAGTTCAAGCCGAACGGCGACCGCTTCCAGCTCAAGGACTCCTGGACCTGGATCCCGCAGTGGGGGGCCAAGTTCACGTTCGCCGTCGACGGCATCGCGCTGGTCATGATCGCGCTGATCGCTCTGCTGGTGCCGCTGGTCATCCTGGCCTCCTGGCACGACGCGGAGAACAGCAAGCGGTCGGTTCCGGCGTACTTCGCCCTGCTCCTCGCCCTCGAGTGCACGATGATCGGCGTCTTCGCCGCCCAGGACGTGTTCCTGTTCTACGTGTTCTTCGAGGTCATGCTGGTGCCGATGTACTTCCTGATCGGCTCCTACGGCGGGAAGAACAAGCAGTACGCCGCCGTGAAGTTCTTCCTCTACTCGCTGCTCGGCGGCCTGTTCATGCTGGCCGCGCTCGTCGGGCTGTGGGTGCTGGGCGGCGAGACGTTCGACTGGCAGACGCTGGTCAACGCCGACTTCTCCACCAACACCGAGCGCTGGCTGTTCCTCGGGTTCTTCGTCGCCTTCGCGATCAAGGCGCCCTTCTTCCCGTTCCACACCTGGCTGCCCGACGCCGGTGGCGCCGCGCCCGCCGGTGCGGCCGCGCTGCTGGTCGGCGTGCTGGACAAGGTCGGGACGTTCGGCATCCTGCGGTACTGCCTCCCGCTCTTCCCGAACGCGTCGAAGCACTTCGCGTGGCTCGGGCTCACGCTCGCGCTGGTCGGCATCATCTACGGCGCGCTCGTGGCGATCGGGCAGAAGGACCTCAAGCGCCTGGTCTCCTACACGTCCATCGCGCACTTCGGCTTCATCGGCATCGGCATCTTCGCCTTCACCAGCCAGGCGGGCACGGGCGCGGTGCTGTACATGGTCAACCACGGCCTCGCGACCGGCCTGCTGTTCCTGGTCGTCGGCATGCTGGTGGCCCGCCGGGGCAGCGCGCTGGTGACCGACTTCGGTGGCGCCGGCAAGCTCATGCCGGTGCTGGCGGGCGTGTTCTTCATCGCCGGTCTCGCCTCGCTGGCGCTGCCCGGCACCTCGCCCTTCGTCTCCGAGTTCCTGGTGCTCATCGGCACGTTCACGGTGAACAAGACGGTCGCGATCATCGCCACCGCCGGCATCATCCTGGCGGCCGGATACGTGCTCTGGATGATCCAGCGCACCACGCAGGGCACCCCGAACCCGCAGCTGGCCGAGATCAAGGCCATGGGGCGCGACCTGTCAGTGCGCGAGGCGGTCGTGGTCGCCCCGCTGATTGCCCTGATCCTGCTCTTCGGCTTCTACCCGAAGCCGCTCACCGACGTGATCAACCCGGCGGTGAAGGCGACGATGCAGGACGTCGGCAAGCAAGACCCGAAACCCACCGTGGGTACCGTGGAGGCCGGCAAGTGAACGACAAACTCCAACTGCCGCACCTGGACTACGCGGCGCTGGCCCCGATGCTGATCCTCTTCGGTGTCGCCTGCGTCGGGGTCCTCGTCGAGGGCTTCGTGCCCAAGCGGGTGCGGCACACCGTCCAGCTTCCCCTTGCGCTGGCCGGCCTCGTGGCCGCGCTGGTCATGGTGATCCGCCAGGGCGACAAGCCGGTCATCACCGCCGCGTCCGCGGTCGCCGTGGACAAGCCGGGCCTGTTCCTCTCCGGCGCGATCATCGTGCTCGGCATCGTCGCGCTGCTGCTGATCGGCGAGCGGACGCTGGAGCCGGGCGGCGCGTTCGTCGCCCAGGCCGCGGTCACGGCCAACACGGACCGGGACCGCGAGCAGGCCCAGCGCACGGGCGGCGCGACCGAGGTCTTCCCGCTGGCCATGTTCGCCCTGGGCGGCATGCTGCTGTTCACCACGGCGAACGACCTGCTGACGATGTTCGTCGCGCTCGAGGTCTTCTCGCTGCCGCTGTACCTGCTCTGCGCGCTGGCTCGCCGCCGGCGACTGCTGTCGCAGGAGGCCGCGATGAAGTACTTCCTGCTCGGCTCGTTCGCGTCGGCGTTCTTCCTGTTCGGCATCGCGCTGGTCTACGGCTACGCGGGCCAGGTCGACTTCAAGGCGATCGACGCGGCCATCCAGTCCGGGGGCAGGGACGACATCCTGCTGTACGTCGGGCTGGCCATGCTCGCCATCGGCCTGCTGTTCAAGGCGGCCGCGGTGCCCTTCCACGTGTGGACGCCGGACGTGTACCAGGGCGCCCCGACGCCGATCACCGCGCTCATGGCGGCCTGCACGAAGGTCGCCGCGTTCGGTGGCCTGCTGCGCCTGGTCTACGTGGGCTTCCACCGCACCGAGTGGACGATCCAGCCGGTGCTGGGCACCATCGCGGTGCTGACGATGATCATCGGCGCGATCCTGGCGGTCACCCAGACCGACATCAAGCGCCTCCTGGCCTACTCGTCGATCGCCAACGCCGGGTACCTGCTCATCGGCGTGATCTCGCTGAACGAGAAGGGCCTGTCCAGCTCGCTGTTCTACCTCGTGGCGTACGGCTTCACCGTGCTCGCCGCGTTCGGGGTCGTCACCCTGGTGCGCGACGCCGACGGCGAGGCCACGCACCTGTCGCGCTGGGCCGGGCTGGGGCGGCGCTCGCCGCTGTACGCCTCGCTCTTCACGTTCATCCTGCTGGCCTTCGCCGGTCTCCCTCTGACCAGCGGATTCACCGCTAAGGTGGGCGTGTTCGCGGCTGCGGTCGACGGGAACCAGACCTGGCTGGTGATCGCCGGCGTGGTGAGCTCCGCCATCCTTGCCTTCCCTTACCTGCGTGTGGTCGTCATGATGTGGCTGTCCGAGCCGGGCGAGGCCACGCCGGCCGTGTCCATCCCGGGCGCCATGACGGCGGCCGCGCTGGTCATCGGGACGGTCGCGACGCTGGTCCTGGGCATCGCGCCGGGGGCGCTGCTCGAGGTCACGCAGAACGCCGGCAAGTTCCTCAGCTAGCCTGTCAGCAACACCGACGGTGACGTCCCCCGTGGCCTGCCACGTGGGGACGTCCCTGTATCGGGAGTCGGGAGTTCGTATGGCATCGTTGGAGCTGTGGTGAGTACGGGAACCGTGCAGTCGGTCGCGTCGGTGGGCTTGACCCTGGCCGATCCGGAGCTTGAGCGCAACGTGGCGGCGATCCTGCGGGACGTCGAGGCGGTGCTGATCGACTCCGTGCACAGCGCCAACCCGATGGTCACCGAGGCGGCCCGCCACCTCGTCGACGCGGGTGGCAAGCGGGTGCGCCCGCTGCTGGTCGGCCTGGCGGCGCAGTTCGGCGACGCGACGTCCCGCGAGGTCGTCATCGCCGGCGCGGTCGTCGAGCTGACTCACCTGGCGACGCTCTACCACGACGACGTCATGGACGAGGCCGAGGTGCGCCGCGGCGCGCCCAGTGCCAACTCCCGCTGGGGCAACGCGCTGGCCATCCTGGTCGGCGACTACCTCTTCTCCCGCGCCGCCGACCTCGCGGCGGAGCTGGGGGTCGACGCCGTGAAGATCCAGGCGAGCACGTTCTCCCGCCTGGTGCACGGCCAGATCGACGAGACCGCCGGCCCGCTGGACGGCGAGGACGCGATCCAGCACTACCTGCGCGTCCTCGAGCACAAGACCGGCTCGCTGATCTCGACCAGCGCCCGCTTCGGCGCGATGTTCGGCGGGTGCCCGCCGGAGCAGGTCGAGGCGCTGGCGACGTTCGCGGAGACCTTCGGCATCGCCTTCCAGCTCTCCGACGACCTCATCGACATCGCCAGCGACGCCACGGAGTCGGGCAAGACGCCCGGCACCGACCTGCGCGAGGGGGTGCCGACGCTTCCGGTGCTGTACGCGCTGGCGTCCTCCGACGACGACGCGGCCTCGGTGCGACTGCGCGAGATCCTCGCGGCCGGCCCGGTGACCGACGACGCCCTGCACGCCGAGGCCCTCGGCCTGCTGCGCGACTCGGTCGCCCTGAAGCAGGCCAGGGAGACCGTGCGGGGCTACGCGGACGCCGCCCGGGCCTCCCTGACGGTGCTGCCGGACGTGCCCGCCCGGGCCGCCCTGGACTCTCTCTGCGACTTCATCGCGGACCGCACCAACTGACCTTTCAAGGTATCGACCGACGCCGGTCAATGTAAGTTCACCGGCGTCGGTCGCTTTTTCATGCGCTGGTACCGGCCGGACCGCGTGCAACTTGTCACCGTACACATTGCTCAACGCCATATAGCGCGATACCCGGCCCGACATCGGGGCGCGACGGCTCGATGACGCCCCGAAGTGACGCATGCGCACTTCCGCTCGCAGTACTCCCGTGATGTGTGATTACCTACTCAGGTTGTTAACCTTTACTTATGGCCATTACTCATGCAGTTCGGCGTGTCGCAAGGTGAGTAACACGATCACGATGTCCAAAATGGTGCATTCATCGCTATGTGCAGCCCTTGCATTTCCCCTGACCTCGCTCCATAAATGATCAGAATGTTCCCTCCACCCTCTCCGATTTCATATGGTGTGACTCCAGTTGCTGCTGTGGTCTGGGAGGGGCGGCGGTGCGGGATCCACAAGCCGAGCCCTCGGATTTGATTCGAAGCGTTTCGAGGGCCCTACGAGTGTTGGAGGCGGTCGGTCAGTCGCCCCGTGGTCTGACCGTGAAGCAGATCGCGCGCCGATGTGACTTCACCGTCGCCACCACGTACCACCTGGTGCGGACCCTGGCCTACGAGGGCTACGTGATTCGCCGCGAGAACGGCACCTATGTGGTCGGCCTGGAGATCGCCGACCGCTACCGCGAGCTCGTGCTCGCGTTCCGCGGCCCGGGCGCCGTCATCGACCGTCTGCGTCGCGCGGCGGCCGAGACCGGGTACTCGCACTACCTGGGCCGCTTCGTCGGCGGCCGGGTGGCGGTGACCGCGATGGCCGAGGGGCCGCGCACCCCGCCGGCGGACGATCTCGTGCCGGGCTACGACGAGGCCGCACACGCGACCGCGCTGGGCAAGGCGCTGCTCGCCACGATGAGTGCGGACCAGCGCTGGCGGTTCCTGAAGGAGTACGGCATGCGCGCCTACACCTCGGCGACGCTGACCTCTCCGGAGGCGCTGGACTCGGACCTGGCCGCCGGCGACCGCCGCGGGATGCAGATCGAGATCGGGCAGTTCCGCCAGGGCCTCGCGTGTGCCGCCGTGATGGTGGTCAACGATCGCGACCAGGACCGGCGGGTGGTGCTGGCGTGCGCGCTGCCGCCGGCGGAGCTGATGTCGTCGGCCAAGGTCGTGCGCACGCGGCTCCTGGCCACGGCCCACCACCTGGCCACGGTCCTCGCCGAATAGGCCCTTCCGCGGCTTTTGCCCGCATCCCGGACTCGCTCGCGCCCACGTGACCCGTGTCGCATCGGCGACATGTGTTCTCCACCTGAACCTCTCTGCGTATTAGTGCGTAGAAGCTGGTGGAAGGGATCGGAACCATAACGAAGCGTGAGTAGAGACGATGCTGACCTGCTGAAGGCGCTCCACGCGGAGCACGGCGACGCGCTGTTCGCGCACACCCTGCGACTGACCGGCGACCGCCAACGGGCCGAGGACCTCGTGCAGGAAACCCTGCTGCGGGCCTGGCAACACCCGGAGGCGCTCGACCCGGCCCGTGGCTCGGTCCGAGCCTGGCTCTTCACCACCGCCCGCAATCTCGCCATCGACGCGTGGCGAAGACGCTCGGCGCGGGTGGGCGAGGTCTACACCGACCAGATGCCGGAGACTCCGGTCGTGGTCGACGAGACCGAGCGCGCGGTGGAGTCCTGGGTGATCGCGGAGGCGCTGACCCGGCTCTCCCGCCCGCACCGCGAGGTCCTGGTGGAGTGCTTCTACCAGGGGCGCTCCGTGGCCGAGGCGGCGGAGCGGCTCGGCGTGCCAGCGGGCACGGTCAAGTCGCGCACATACTACGCACTGCGATCGCTGAAGGTCGTCCTAGAGGAGTTGGGGGTGACGCAATGAGGTGTGAGCACCTCCATGACTCGGCCGTCTACGTGCTGGGGGCGTTGTCGCCGCCCGAGCGCGAGGCATACGAGCGGCATCTCGCCGACTGTGCGCAGTGCCGTGCGGAGGTGGCGGAGTTCTCCGACCTGCCGGGGCTGCTCGGCCGGCTCGATCCGGAGATCGCCGCGCAGATCGCCCTGGAGCCGGACGAGGACTCCCCGGACCCGGACGGCCCGCCGTTCCCGGCCGACGCACGCTGGGCCGGTCCCACCGCGGTGCCCGCCACCGTCAACGGCAGCGCGGTCGACCCGTTGCTGCCGCGCGTGCTCGACCGGGCCCAGAGCGCCCGCCGCACGGCCCGTCGCCGGCGGCGCTGGCAGACGGTCGGCACCGCGCTCGTGGCCGCGTTCCTCGGGGTGCTCGCGGTCGTCGGCGTGCGCGCCGTGGGCGTCGGGCAGCCGGACTACGAGTCGATGCGCGAGGTGGCCTCGACCGTGCCGATCACGGCGTCGCTCGCCGTCTCGCCGGACTCGGACGGGGCGACCGTGCGGATGCGGTGCGCGTACAAGAGCGGCGAGGGCGACGAGTACGCCAAGTGGACGTACACGCTCGTGGTGGTACCGAAGTCCGGTCAGGCCGAAGTGGTCAGCACGTGGACCGCCCGGCCGGGGGACGAGATGCAGCTGTCGGCGCACAGCGGCATCAAGGAGTCGAACATCGACCACATCGAGATCCGCAAGGGCGACGGGACGGCGCTGCTGCGAACCTGACGCTCGGCCCTCTCCTCACTCACATCGCCGCGGCGGTCGCTTCCTTCTGGGCGGCCGCCGCCGCGTCGCGCCGGGCCCGGTTTCGGCGGGCCACTCGGATCGCGTCCCAGCTGAAGACGGCCAGCGCGAGCCAGACGATCGCGAAGCCCGCAAGCCGCGCGGGCGGGAGGGGTTCGCTGAAGACCGCGACGCCGATGACCAGCTGCAGGGTCGGCGTCAGGTACTGCAGCATCCCGAGCCCGGACAGCGGCACGCGATTGGCGGCCTCCGCGAACAGCAGCAGCGGTACCGCGGTCAGCACGCCACTGCCGGCCAGCATCACCGAGTGCCACGCTGAGACGGTGCCGAACGTCGACTGGTGCTGGGTCGTGAGCCAGGTGAGGTACACGAGCGCGGGCAGGGTCAGCACGCCCGACTCCAGGAACAGCCCCTCGGCCGCGGGGAGCCCGAGCCGCTTCTTGACCAGCCCGTAGCAGCCGAAGGACGCGGCCAGGGTGAGCGCGATCCACGGCAGGTGCCCGTAGTCCACGCTGAGCACGACCACCGCGACCGCGCCGATGCCGAGCGCGGTCCACTGCAGCGGGCGGAGGCGCTCGCGCAGGACGAGCACGCCGAGCAGGATGACGAAGAGGGGGTTGATGAAGTACCCGAGCGAGGCCTCCACCACCCGATCCGTGTTCACCGCGAAGATGTAGACACCCCAGTTGACGGCGATGAGCACCGCCGCGACCGCGAGGCCCGCCATGCGCTTCTTCTGCCGCACCAACTCCCGGACCTGTCGCCAGTGCCGGATGGCCACGAGCACGAGCGTCATCGTCACGACCGACCACACGATGCGGTGCGCGAGCACCTCGACCGCGCCGGCGGGGCGCAGTGCGTGGAAGTACAGCGGAAAGACGCCCCAGAGCACGTTGGCGGAGAACGCGGAGAGATATCCACGGCGCAGCGGGTCCACGCCATACACCGTATGCCCAAACGGTAAGGGGCGGGTCGCGGACCCGCCCCTCACGTGATGGTCTTCGTCACCGTGGGCGACCCATTCCGGCCTCCCGTTCTCGGCTTTCTTGTCGCGCTCCGGCCAGTCGTGTGCTTTTGGCCCTACGGCGCTCGGTCGTGCCCGGGTTCAGCGATAGTCGCGGTATCCCTGGTTGCTTCGGTCGCCGTAGCCCTGCTGGTACCCACCGCCGTACTGCTGCTGCGGGCGAGGGGGCCGCCGGTCGTAGTCGTCCCGATCGTCCCGCCGGCGCTTCTTGTCCTTGCCGTCCGGCACGAAGAAGTTGAGCAGCCAGCTGACGACGCCGATGAACAGCGCCCCGAGCACGGCCGTGGGCCAGAACTTGTCGACCCGGAACGGCAGATCCAGATACTCGGCAATCTTGCTCGTGAGCAGCAGCAACGCCCCGTTGACGACGAGCGAGATGAGCCCGAGCGTGAGGATGTACGCGAAGCACCCGATCGTCTTGATGATCGGCCGCAGCACCGCGTTGACGACCCCGAAGATCACCGCCACCGCGACGAGCGTGACCACCTTGCGCCCGGTGTCGCCCTCAACCGTGATCCCCGAGATCACGAGCGTCGCCAGCCAGACCGTGAACGCGCTCACGGCGAGCCGGATGAGGATTCCCATGCGGGTGATCGTGCCACGTCGCGGCCAGTCCGGAACACCCCGCTATCACCCCAATGCCCACGCAACGAGACCGAAGCTCACCCAGCCGCCTCACCTACCGCCGAGTAGCACCCGCAAGCCGCCCGTTCGCGATCCCCGCCGTCGCCCTTCGCTCACAGCTGCCGTCGCCCGCTGCGCCTGTGGCCGTTGCCGCCCGCTGTGTCCGTGGCCGTGACCATCGTCGCTGCCCGCTGCCCGCTGCCCGCTGCCCGCCGTCTCCCGTTACCCCCGGCCCGTAGCTCCCAGGCCCCCGTCGCCCAGCATCGCTGGCCGTCCTCGTCCGCCCGCTGCGGCCCCTCTCTCCCGTCGCTCGCGGCGGCCGTCGTCGCCGCCCGCCCCGCCACCGCCCGCGGTTCGCCTTCGTCCGCCACCGTGGCCATCGCGGTAGTCCAATGCTGTCCCGCACGCTGTCGTGGCCGTCGTAGCCCGCCCCCTGCCTGCCGTCGCCGGCCGCCCTCGTCCGCCGTCGTTGTCGTCTCCAGTGCCGCACCCTTCATCGCCGCCCGCCGTGGCGCCCGCCGCCCGCCGTGGCGCCCGCCGCCCGCCGTGGCGCCCGCCGCCCGCGTGGCCGCCCAGCGCCCGCCGCCCGCGTGGCCGCCCGGCGCCCGCCGCCCGCAGCCCGCCGTCTGCGGAGTCGCACCGGCCGCCCCCGCTGTGGCCGCTCGCCGTGGCTCGCGCTGCTCGCTGCCGCTGTGGCCGCTCGCCGTGGCTCGCGCTGCTCGCTGCCGCTGTGGCCGCTCGCCGTGGCTCGCGCTGCTCGCTGCCGCTGTCGCCGGCCGCCGCCGCCCGCTGCGGGCTCGCGTCGGCAAGGAGCGTTCCAGGGCGCTCGCCGCTCGCCGCCCGCCGCCCGCCGCCCGGCGCCTGCCGCCTGCCGGCCGCCGTCTGCTGCGGGTTCGCGCCGCCCGCCGCCCGTCGCCCGTCGCCCGTCGCCCGTCGCGGGCTCGCGTCGGCAAGGAGCGTTCCGGGGCGCCCGCCGCCCGCGTGGCCGCCCGGCACCCGCCGCCCGCCGCCCGCAGCCCGCCGTCTGCGGACTCGTGCCGGCCGCCCCGCTGTCGCCGTCCCCCGTTCGCTGCGGGCTCGCGTCGGCAAGGGCCGTTCCGGGGCGCCCCCCGCCGCTGTGGCCGCCCGCCGGCCGGGGTTCGCGCCGCCCGCCGCCTGCCGGCCGCCGCCGCTGCGGGCTCGTGACGGCAAGGGCCGTTCTGTGGCGCCCGCCGGCCGCCGCCGCCCGCTGTGGGCTCGGGCCGTCCGCTGTTCGCTGCCTGCCGTGGGCTCGCGCAGCCCGGCGCCCGGCGTCCGTCGTGGGTGCGCGCTGGCCGTTGTGAGAGGGGGCGGTGGTTGGTCAGCGGGCGGGGCCTCCCGTCAGTTGGAGCTCGATCGGCGTCGGCGACAGGTGGGTCCAGCGCACGGTCTTGCGGCTCACCACCACGGCCAGCATCTCCGGGCCGATTTTGGTCAGCCAGTCGCGGGACACGCCCAGGCCCAGGGCCTCGCCGGCCAGGGCGGCCTCGTGGGGGCTCAAGGGCTGGAGGAGCGCGAGGTCGGAGCGGGTCAGCAGGTCGACGTCCGCCGAGGTCAGCTCGTCGCGCACGAACAGGATCGAGCGCCAGGCGGTCTCCGGTACCGGGGTTGCCCGGCCCGGGACCGGGCCCACGTCCACGACCAGCAGCTGCGGGCACGTGGACGTGGCCGGGGGTGGGTCGGCCACGCGGCCCGGGGGGACCAGGGCCAGGGACTCCGCGTTGCCCAGGCTGCGGCGGAACGGCTCCCACTCGTGCGGGCGCGCGGACTGGACCACGACCCGCGCGCCGGTGGCCAGCGTGCGCAGGATGACCACTTGGGCGCACCGCGCGCCGCCGATCAGCGTCGCCCGCGTCGGCTCCGGCCGGAACAGGCGCACGACCATCGGCTCCCCGCCGCGGTTGACGCCGAGCATGACCCCCTCGCCGCCGATCACCGGCGCGGCCGCCGCCAGCCGCGGCGCGCTCACGCTCACCGGCTCGGCCCCGCCCGGCGCGAGCCCGTCGCGCCCCGCCACGAGCCCGGCGAGCACCGCGTCGTCGCGCGGCGCGCCCCCGCCCAGCGGCAGCGTCGCCGCGAGCCCGTCGAGCTGAGCGCCGTCGAGCCGCGCCACCTGCGCCCCCATGCTCTCGGCCAGCCGGTGCAGCGCCGTGCTCGCCTGCGTCAGCGTGGCCGCGTCCGGCGTCGCCAGCCGCACGACGAGCTCGGCCCGAACCGGCGGCCCGTCAGCTCCGGCGGGCGGGCCGGAGCCGGAGGCGACGGGCTGGGCGGCCAGCGAAAGCGTCGTCACCGAGGCCGGCAGCGTCAGCAGGCGGCTCATCAGCGGCCCCTGCTCGGGCCACCGCCGGACCCGGAACACCGCCTGGTGCAGGCCGCCGAGCCGCAGGCCCGACCACGTCTCGCGCACGGCGTGAGCCGGGTCGTGCTGGGCCGCCTCCGCGATCGCCGCCAGCGCCGAGAGCGCCGAGAGCGGCCGAGCCGGCAGTCTCGCTCGGGCGAGCAGGCGATCGACACGACGCAGCGCAACCAGGAGCGACTGCTCCAGATCGGCCCGCCGGAAGCCGCCCGCTCGGCGCACTCGCACGGCGACGAGCACTCGTTGGCGCGCGAGCACCCGGCCGGTCGTGAGCTGGCGATATGACGTCGCGGCCGGTGTGGCCGACGGTGCGGCGGCCGTGACCGCGCTGATCAGGAGTTGGACGCGCACCTCCGGCACATCCGGCCCCGGCGCCGGCAGCAATGAGCTGAGCGCGGGTAAGGGCGGTAGGGCGGTGCCGACCAGGCCGGACAGGTCGCCGACGCGGATAATCGCCGCCAGGCCGTCGGTGTCCTCGAGCACGCCCACGTCGGCGCCGTCGAGGTCGATGGTCGAGGTCGTCGCGCCCGGCCGGACCAGGCCGAGCAGCGCGGCCGGTCCGGCGCCGACGGGAAGATCGCGCCGGCGGAAGTGGCGCGCCAGCGGCAGGAGCGCGAGCACGAGGAGCAGCAGGGCGACCGGGATCGCCGCGAGCGCCCGGCCGCCGAGCGCCCAGGCCACGGCCGGCAGCGCGACCGCGCCCTGGCCGAGCGCCACTCGCGTCCCCGCCGACATATCGCCCCCCGCCGATGTTGTGAGGGACTTATCGTATGGCGCCGGTACGACAATTTTGGGGGGCCGATGGCGTCGCGGCAGGACCAGCTGCAGTCGTACCAGTTCGTGGTCCAGCGGGTCGTCTCCGCCCTCGTCGTCCGTGACACCGACCCTGCTCAGCCGCCATTTCGCCGGGTCGCGGGGGCCACGCTGGTCGGCGTTCTGCTCGCCGCGCTCGGGGTCGGCGGCGCGGCCGTGGTCGGGGCGCTGCGCCCTGGGAGTTCTGGCAAATGGCGCAACGACAAGGCGGTGATCGTCGAGCAGGAGTCGGGAGCCCTGTTCGTGTACCGCGACGACGTCCTCCATCCCGTCCTCAACCAGGCGTCCGCGCTGCTCATCCTCGGCTCGGCCGGCGCGCCGACGGTCGTCGTGTCCCGCTCGGCGCTGTCCGGGGCGCCGCGCGGCGAGACCCTGGGCATCCCGGGCGCGCCGAGCTCGCTGCCGCCCGCTTCCGCCCTGCTCAAGGGCCCGTGGGCGGTGTGCTCGACGCCTGATGGGTCGGTGCTTTTCGTGGGTGGGGGGCCTTCGGGCGGTACACCCGCAGCCGACAAAGGCCTGCTGATGACCTCCGCGGACCAGCAGACCTATCTGCTGTGGCACGGGTTCAAGCACCTCGTCCGGCAGCCCGGCGCGGCCCTGCCCGCGCTGGTCTGGTCCGCGCGACCACGGGTGGCGGCGGCGCAGGCGCTGCTGCACGCGGTACCGAGCGGAACCGACCTCGTCACCCCGGCCGTCCCGGACCGCGGAAGGTCGGTGCCCGCCGGCCGAATCGGGCAGCTGTACGGCGTGTCGGCCGGGCAACGCACCGACGCGTTCGTCGTCACCGCCGACGGGCTCGCATCGGTCACGCCGCTGCAGGCCCAGCTCCTGCTCGCCGCGCCCGAGACGCAGAGCCTGCAGCCGGGCGGGAAGCTCCTGCCGCTCAGCCCCGCGGAGTTCTCCGCGCTGGTGCAGGGCCGGCAGGTCAAGGCGTTCGCGCCGGACCCGGGCGGCGACGGTGCGCTGCCCGCCGCGCCGCCGGAGCTGGTCGACAGCCCTCCCCACGCCGTGTGTACCGCCGATGCCCTCACCCTCGACCCCCGGCTCCCCGACCTCACGCACGCGCTGCGCACGGCCGCGGCCACGGCGGAGGGCACGGTGCTGGCCGACCGCGTGGTGATCCGGCCCGGAAGCGGCGCGCTGGTGCGGACGGACACGGGTGTGGTCACCCTGGTCACCGATCTCGGGAGGCGCCACACCGTGCCGGTGCCCGACGCGTTGGGCGCTCTCGGGTTCGGCGGCGAGCAGCCCGTCACCGTGCCGAGTCAGCTGGTCGCGCTGCTGCCCGCGGGTCCGGCCCTCGACCCGGGCGCGGCCGCCGCCGTCGTGGGCTGATCAGTAGTTCGTCAGTACCAGGTCGAAGCTCGCTCGGGCGGATGCGCGCAGGTTGATGTCGCGGCGGGTGGCCATGCGAGTCTCGTTGAACCCGGCGTAGATCCGCCGTGTCGCGTCGGTGTCGCTGTTCGTCATCGTCAGGAACACCCCGCGCCTCGACGCGTCGTGCATCTCGGCCGCCAGCCGTTCGTGGTCGGCGTTTCGGAACTGCCCCGGCGTGTACCGCTTGAAATCCGCGAACCCACCCTCGGGCAGATACGGAGGGTCCAGGAACACCCAGTCGCCCGCGGCCGCCTCGCGCAGTGCGTCGGCGAAGTCGCACAGGCGCACGTCGGCTCCCGCGAGCGCCTGGGAGGCCTCCAGGAGCGTTTCGCGGCGATAGTACGGGCGGTCGTAGGCCCCGTAGGGAGCGTTGAACGCGCCGCGGCGGTTGACGCGCCACAGGCCCCGGAAGGAGGTCTTGTTGAGGTAGATGACGCGCGCGGCCCGCTCGACCGGGCCCAGGCTCGCGGGGTCCTGGCGCCGGACGAGCTCGAACTCCTCGGGCGTGTTCGCCATCGCGTCCAGGCGCTCCATCACCGCCTCCGGCTGGGCCGCGACGGCCTGGAAGCAGGCCACGAGCTCGGGGTTGGCGTCGGAGAGCACCGCCTTGGCCGGGCGCAGCTCGAAGAAGACGGCGGCGCTGCCCATGAACGGTTCCCAGTAGCGGCCGGTGAACGGCGGCGCGGCGGCGACGAGCTGGGCCGCGTACCGCGTCTTGCCGCCGGCCCACTTGATGAACGAGCGGCCCTCCGCCATGCCGGACATCTTAGAGCCCGGCAGGGCGGAGGGCCTCCGTAAAGCGAGCGCCGCGGCCAGCTGTGGCCGGCGTGCGCTGGTCGGGGCGGGAGATTCGGGGCTCCGGCAGTCATGAGCGTGGCGAAGCGGGGTGGGCGAAATGCCGGAAGTTATCCACAGCGAAGCATTGGGGCTGGTGGGGGATCGGTCGAGGCCGATACGGTCGGCCTGTTTTCGGGCTGACCAAGGGTTATCGGCCGCTGTCGTTGCGTGCGGGGCTCCGGGCCGGCCCACGTCCACGAGGAGAAACGGGGTGATCGCCGGTGGTGCAGACCACGCAGGCGCAACAGGCCGAGCTCAGCTCGGCCGCGCAGCGGTTCGAGCAGGTCAACGGCGAGCTGCAGGGCATGCTCAACACGTTGATGCGGGAGTTGGAAGTGACCCGCGCGGGGTGGCAGGGGGCCGGCGGGCGCACCTTCGAGCAGGTGAAGCTCGCGTTCAAGCACGACCAGGGCGTGCTCAACCGGAACCTGCTCGAGACGTCCGAGGGCCTGCGCACGGCGGGACGCAACTACGGCGCCACCGATGCCGAGGCGGCCGGGGCGATGCGCCGCGCCGGGAACGCCGACCTGTCCGCGCTCGGCGGCTGAGGCCGGAGGCTCACATGGACGACATGCTGGTAGTCGACTTCGGGGCGCTCGAGCACACGAGCCAGTCCATCCAGACCGCGCTCAACACGCTGCACTCGCGCCTCGACGAGGTGTCGCAGCTCGGCAAGCGCCTCACGGGCGGCTGGGAGGGCGACGCCAAGGACGCCTACGCGCTGCGGCAGGCAAACTGGGAGCGGGCCGGCGCCGACCTCGCGCAGATGCTGCGCGACATCAAGGTGGGTGTCGAAGAGGCGATGCAGCGGTACCAGGAGACCGAGGCCCGCAACACGCACCTCTTCCCGGGCAGTGGCTGACGCACGGCTCCCGGCGTCAGTGGGCGGCGCACCTCTGAAGAAGGCGTCAGTGGGCGGCGTACCTCTGCGGAAGAGGGGCGCTGCCCTCAGCTCTGAGAGCCGAACGCCGGTGCCGTGCGGTCCGCAGGCGGCTCGGGTGCGGGCCGGAGCGCTCGGAGGCCGGGCCGCCAGCCGCGCCGGCGGCCCCGGGGGAGGATCACGGCCACGGCGAGCGCCAGGAGCATCGCGGCCAGGGCCGCGCAGGCCCAGCCCAGCGTCGTTCGGGTGGCCGCGGCTCGCGCGGTGGCGTCGCGCCGGCCGGGTTCGGCCAGGGTGCGGGTGCCCGGGTCCGGCGAGGCGCCGGTGAGCTCGGTGAGGGCGCGGAAGGGGTTCAGGACCCCGGCGCCGTAGCCCGGCCCGGCCGGTCCGCCGTCCGCGGTGGCGATGAGGCGGGCGGCGACTTCCGGGGCGGAGAGCTCGGGACGGTACTGGCGCAGGAGCGCGGCCGCCGCCGACACGAACGGGGCGGCGAAGCTGGTGCCGTCCATCGTCGCCCATCCCTCCGGTGTTGCGGTCGTCACAATCCCCGAGCCGGGGGCGACCAGGTCCACGTACGCGCCGGTCTGCGACGACGGGGCCCGCCGCCCGTCCGGCGTGATCGAGCCGACGCCGAGGACACCGTCGTAGGCCGCCGGGTACGGGGTGCGGTTGCCCCGCTCGGCGCCGTTGCCCACCGCGGCCACGACCACGACGTCGTTGCGCTGGGCGAAGGCGACGGCGTCGCGGACGGAGGCATCGTCGGAGTACGACACCAGCGAGAGGTTGATGACCCGCGCCTTGTGGGCGACGGCGTCGCGGATCGCGTTGGCGAGCCCGGCGGGCGTGCCGCGGCGGCCGGTCAGGGTGCCGTTGTCGCCCTCGATCTGCTCGCTGACGCGCAGGGCGAGGATCGTGGCCGCCGGGGCCAGGCCGCGAAACGCCGTCGCCGGGGACGGGCGGGCCGCGATGATGCCCGCGACGCCGGTGCCGTGGCCGACGCAGTCGAGCGCGGAGTCGCCGCCGTCGAGCTGGTCGGGGCCGGGCTGGACGGCATCGCGCAGCTGGGGATTGCGCGCGTCGACGCCGGAGTCGACGACCGCGACCACGATGCCGTGGCCGTCGGCAAGAGCGTTGAGCCTTGATTGGTCGTACCGCTGCGAAGGCCACGGCACCCCGGTCGGCGCGGGCTCGGGCCGGCGTGGCGGGCTCGGGCAGGCGCCGGGGGCCCAAGCGTGCGCGATCGGGCTCATGCTGAGCATTGCCGCAAAAGTCGACAAAGCCACCAAAGCGGTCGAGATGCGCCGGCGGGGCATGGGCGTCATGCTAGGGGCTGAGGCATCGATGGGCTGCCCCGTTGCTGCGCTCCTGTCGTCCGACTCGACGGGTTCAGACGTCGAATGGCTCGTACGGGTGCCGCGAATGAGACAGCCCTGTGAGCCCCCGGCCTTCGATCGCTATGCTGGCCGAAGCGCTTGCCCGCGTCGTACCCCTCGAATTGCCGTGGCCATATAGGTTAGGTTTCGCGACGCGGCGGTTTCCGAGCCCGAAGAGGGGGTGGCCGTTGAGCGAGTGGGAGCCGGCCACCGAGGCCGAGGTCGCCATGCGTGACGCGCTGCGCGCAAACGACCAGGAGCAGTATTTCCGCATCCTGGCGCGCACCGACGTCCTGCTGCCGATCGCGCCCGACAGCTCGCCCGGCAGCGACGGCGGGTGGGGCACCTGGACCACCGAGGGCCGCACGCACGTGCTCGCCTTCACCTCCCCGTCCGCGCTGCAGGAGTGCCTCGCGGGGCACCCCGGCACCCACCGGCGGGTGCCGTTCCGCGATCTCGCGGGGATCTGGCCCAACGTCGAGTGGTGGCTCGCGGTCAATCCGGGGCTGCCCATCGAGGGCTACCTGCCGTCGTGGTTCGTGACCCAGATCAGCCGCGGCGATGTCCGGCTGCCCGGGCGCACCCTCGGGGCGCGGGCGCGCATGGAGCAGGCGTCGCAGCGGACCCGCGCGACCGCGCAGGTGCCCGTCCGCCCGGTGCCCAACCAGCCCGCGCCGACGCCGATCGAGCGGCAGCGCATGAAGGCGGAGCAGCCCCCGGTGCCCCCGGTCCCGCCCGCGCCGCCTCGGCGTGAGGTACCGATGCCGGATGTGGCGCCTCCGGGGGCCTTCCTGCCCACTCGGGCGGATCGCCCGATCAACTTCGAGCGCTCCGCGGGCCGGTCCTTCACGCCCCCGCCGGCCGCGCCCGCTCGTCCCGCCCCTCCGCCCCCCGCCGACAACGGCCCGACCTCGCCCGCGCCCACCTCGGGTGCCGGATCGGTCCGCGGCCGTGCGTCGTTCCCGGGCGCGGCCCCGCGCGCGCTCTTCGACGACTCCGACCGCAAGCCGCTGGACGTGCCGGCGGAGCGCGAGCTGTTCTCGGGCGTCGAGCGTCCCGCCTCGGGCCCGCCCGCCGAGCGCCCGCCGACCGGCCTGCCCGGGCGTCCGACCGGCCGCCCCTCCCGCGCGCTCAGCGACCCCGGCCCGCCCATACGGCCGGCGGCCGATCCCGGCTTGCCCCAGCGACCCGCCAACGACTCCGGCCTGCCCCAGCGCCCGGCCGGAGACTCCGGGCTGCCCCAGCGGCCCGCGGGAGACTCCGGCCTGCCGCAGCGACCGGCCGGCGACTCCGGGTTGCCCTCCAGGTCCGCCGGGGGCGGCGACGAGGGCGGGGATCCGCGTCGGTACTGGCCGCGCCGCGAGCCCGCGCGCAGCCTCGGCGAGATCTACACCGAGCACGCGGAGCCGGTCATTCCGGCCGCGTGGCAGCCGCCGCCGGACCTTCCGCTGACGTCGGGGCCGCCGTTGCCGACGCGGCAGCCGCAGACCTCCCGGCCCGAGGCCGACTCGCAGCCGACGTTCCGCCCCGGTGGCACGCTGCCGCAGCGACCGGGTTCGGGCACCGGCCCGCGCTCGGGGGAGCCGCTGCCGTCCCGGCCGGTCCAGGGCGAGCCGCTGCCGTCCCGGCCGCTTTCGGGCGAGGTCCTGCCGCCGCGGCCGGGTGCCGCGGACTCCGGTTCGTACCGCTCCGGCGCCTATCGCTCCGGCGACCCACTGCCGTCCCGGCCGGCCCCCGCCGAGCCGGCGCCCTACCCGCCCGCCGAGCCCGTCGCGCCCAGCGAGGCGACGCAGCCGATCCGGTCCGGGTGGACCGGCTCCGCGGATGTTCGCCCCGGCCGGCCCGGACTCGCCGCCCGCAGCGGTGGCGAGGCCTTCCAGCCCGCCGAGCCCCCGAACGGCGGCCAGTCGTGGTCGCAGGCCGCGTCTGCCGCCGCGCCCACCACCCCGACGCCGGTATCGCCGGCGCCGGCGCCCGAGCCGGACCCGTCCGCGCCGCTGCCGTTCGATCGCCCGGTGTTCGACCGCCCCGGCTTCAGCCGCCTCGACGTCGAGAGCCCCGAGGCCGACGAGACCCCGTCCAAGTCCTTCGGCGACACGTCCGCGGGAGCGCACAGCGCCGGCTTCGGCCGCGCGGCCGGCCTCGACGAGCACCCGTTCTTCGCCGACGGGCCCGACGCGGGCGGCCGGGGCCTGTTCGATCCGCCTTCGCGCCCGCAGCAGCCGCCCGCCGAGCCGGCGCGCCCCGAGGGTGGCCAGACCTCCTGGGCGGACAGCTTCGATCCGCCTTCGCGCCCGCAGCAGCCGCCCGCCGAGCCGGCGCGCCCCGAAAGTAGCCAGACCTCCTGGGCGGACAGTGCGTGGGCGAACAGTCAGCCCGCCGAGCAGCCGTTCTCCGCCTGGGGCACCCAATCGTCGGCCGAGCCGGTCGTCGACGAGGCCCCGGGGGCGTTCTTCAGCGGGCGGGCCGAGGTGCAGCCGCCGGCCGCGGAGCCGCCGCGGGGCTTCTTCGGGGACCCGCCGGCCCGCGAGGACGAGCAGCGCCCGTTCTTCGAGGACGAGGCGGAGCCGCGGCCGTTCAACGCATTCGGCGGGTCCCGGACGGACGACCCGCCGATCCGCGACCCGTACGCCGCGCTCGCCGACCTCCGCTCCGAGCCCGAGGACGAGCCGGCTCAGCCGTCGTTCGCCTCGGGCATGCAGTCGCTCGCCGAGCACCCTCCCGCGACCGATCCCGAGCCCGCTCCGGCCTGGAACGAGCGCCCGGAGTCGACGTGGACGGACACGCGCCCGCCGGCGGACGCGCCCACGGGCGAGAGCACCGGCTCGTTCTTCCTGCCCGGCCCTGCCCGCGACGCCGAGTCCGCGCCCGCCGCGGCCGAGCCGTCACCCGCACTCCGCTCGTTCTTCGAGGACGGCGAGGCCGAGCGCCCCGACTTCCAGCAGTCCGTGGTCCAGGACCTCCCGAAGCTCGACGACCAGAGCATTGCGCCGCCGAGCGAGGCCGCGTCCGCCAGCGGGTTCCGGCCCGTGATGGATGACGCGCTGCCGACCACGGGGCAGGGGTACCAGGCCGGCGCCGAGGCGGGTCAGGACGCCGGGTTCTCGTGGGCGTACCAGGACGAAACCCCGCAGCCGCCGGAGTCCGTGGTCGAGCCCGAGATCGTCGACGACGCCCCGGTGCGGCTGCACGACGAGATCGTCGACGCCGAGGTCGTGACCCCGCCGTCGCCGGCCCCCGCGCCTGAACCGGAGCCGGAGCCGGAGCGGCCGAAGGTGCCCGCGGCCGACTTCCACCCGGCGAACACGGTCGAGAAGGACCTGTTCGAGGCCGTCCAGGCCAACAGCACCGACCGGTTCCTGTCCACGCTGCTGCTGGCCAAGGTGCTGATCCCGTTCTGGACCGGCGACGGGCCCGTCGAGCCGGCGAAGTGGCGCACCGAGCACATGAACGGCCTGCCGCACCTCGTCGTGTTCACGTCGCAGGAGCGCATGACCGAGCGGCTCGGCGAGGACGCGCGCGGCAGCTGGATCAAGTTCACGCGCCTGATCCGGCAGTGGCCGCCCGGCGACCAGCTGGCATTCGCGATCAACCCGGAGTCGCCCTCCGGCGCCGTCCTGCCCGGCACCGAGGTCATCCAGCTCGCGAGCTGGGCGACCGAGATGGGACTCGGCGTCGACGACCCGGACGAGCAGCCCGTCGCCGCGGCGCCCAAGCCGGAGCCGCAGCCGGCTCAGCGTCCCGCGTACGAGCCGCCCGGCTCCGGCCTCGAGCAGGTCATGCAGAAGCCGATCTCGCCCGAACAGCTCTCGTACTACCTCGAGCGCAACTACGACCGCGTCTCGGGCTTCGTGCACCGCGCCGGCGAGGTCGCCCACCTCGAGACGCCCGAGCAGCTCTACAACGCGCTGGGCCTCGGTTACGCCGGGTCGTCGTTCAAGCCCGACGCCGACGAGGCCTACGTCCTGCGCTGGATCGCCTACCGCGGCGACCTGTACCGGATCCCTTACGGCGGGTCGTCGCCCGAAGCCATGCGCGCGATGGAGGGCTGGGTCATCGAGCGCCCGCCGTTCCGCGGCAACGGCTTCGCCCCGAGCGAGACGAGCGACGTCATCGCCGAGTTCAAGGTCGACAGCGCGCGCCTGCCGCACGACGCCGAGCTGTGGCGCCTGCGCCGCGACGGCCGTCAGGACCTCATCGCCCGCCTCGACGCCGACGGGCCGGCCTGGCGAAGGGCGACCCCGTGATCCGAGACGGCTACGCGGCGCGGTGGCACGGCGCCGAGTACGAGGCCAGCCCCGACGGCGACGACGTCCGGCTCTACCGCCCCGACTCGAGCGACGGCTTCGAGGAGGTCCGCCCGGGCCGCTACCGCCGCATCGTCGCGCGCGGCGACGTCGACGAACTCGTCTACGTCCGAACGACCTGCTTCTGGCGCGACCAGCCGTTCATCGTCCTGGGCGAGCACGACGGCTGGTTCCGCGTCGAATACACCGGCGGCCGCGCCCCGGTCGCCGCCGAGCTCGGCCTCGAGGAGTTCGACTACGGCGTCTACCAGGGCTGGGCCCCGCGCGCCGAGGTCAGTGACCTGCGCGAATACCGCGTATGACCATGGCTCGGGCCGCGTCACTTGCGGACCGTTGCTCCCGCCAGACAATAGGGCGATCCGCGGGCCTTCGGCCGGAGGGATCGCCCTAGCCAGGTCCGCGGGGCAAGAGCCGGAAAACCCGCGCTCAGCCGGCCTTGGCCCAGCGGATGATCTCGCCCGTCACGAGGTCGGGCTGCTCGAGGTGCGGGAAGTGCGCCGCGTTCGGCAGGAGCCGCCACTCGTATTCGGCCAGCACGTATCGGCCGGATCCCTGGGCCGTGCGGGGCAGCACCGCCGGGTCCAGCGCGCCGTGCAGTTGGAGCGTCGGGGCCGTGACCGGCTGCTGCAGGAGCTTCACGAAGCGGTAGCCCTGCAGCCGCAGCGCCGAGCGGACCGCCCAGCGATAGGTCTCCAGGGCGCAGAAGGCCGCCTGCGGGATCTGCATCGCGGAGCGGCAGCAGGCCTCGTACTCGCGGTACGACTCCCGGGAAGTCCATTCCGGGGAACCCCACCGGCGCAGGTAGTCACCGACCAGCGCGGCGTCGTGGCGCGTCAGGACGTGCTCGAAGCGGGGCACCTGGAAGCGCAGCACCGGCTTGGCCGCGGCCAGCTGGCCCCGCGGGTCGGTCGCGAGCCCGGCGCGCAGCCGCAGCGGGTGGGCGGCGCCCAGGACGACCAGGCGGCGGACCATCTTCGGGTGGAACGCGGCGGTGGCCCAGCCGATCATCCCGCCGTACCCGGAGCCGACCAGGATCGCGCTGCGCTCGCCCAGGGCGCGGATGAGCCCGGCGACGTCGCCGGCCATCGTGTACCCGTCGTAACCGCGCGGCGGCTTGTCGCTCGCCCCGTAGCCGCGCAGGTCGACGGCGACCGCGCGGAAGCCGGCGTCGGCGAGGGCCGGGAGCTGGTTGTGCCAGGCGTACCAGAACTCCGGGAACCCGTGCAGGAACAGCACCAGCGGTCCGGTGCCGGCCTCCACCACGTGGAATCGGTTGCCGTTGGCGCTCACGAAACGGTGCGACCACGGCCCGTCGATCATGACGCACGTGTCGTCTATCGCGGGGTTCATGCCGCTCAGCGTAGGGCCAAGCCGGTCGAAATCACGCCAGTCGACCGGCTAGCGTTCAGCCCATGTACCCGCCGTTGCCGTTGATTTCCGCCACTGGCACTCCCCGTAAGTGCGGCATCACGTACGGTTCGGTCGCAGCACACGCAATTGCCGCGAACACCGCGAACTACCTGACCCGTTTCGCCGCGGTCGGCATCGACGTCGAGCAGGCCCGCGGTTACGGAGCGCTGTTTCGCGAGGCGGCCCACCGTCACGCACCGCGAGTGGCCGAAATGCTCGACGGCGTGGCCGAGGGCGCCCGGGTGGATGTCGATGAGATCTACGCCCTCAACGGCCGCACGGAGCTGCTGTACAGCGCCAACCCCGGTGCCGAGCCGAGCGAGTGCACCGCGATCGCCGTGCTCGGGCAGCGCACCGCCGGCGGGCACACCCTGCTCGCGCAGAACTGGGACTGGCACCCCGACCAGCGCCCCTACGCGCTGCTGCTCGACACGACCGACGAGCTCGGCCGCCGCGTGCTCGCGCTCACCGAGGCCGGCATGCTCGCCAAGGCCGGGCTCAACGACGCCGGGCTCGGCGTCTGCGTCAACATGCTCGGCACCGAGCACGACCGGCGAGATGGCGGCGTGCCCTACCACGTCCTGCTCCGGGCCGCCCTGGACGCCCCGCACCTGGGCGCCGCGCTCAGGGCCGTGTGCGCCGTCCCGCGCGGCGCGAGCATCAACCTGCTCATGGGCCAGGCCTTCGCCGACGGCACGCCGGGCGAGGCGATCGACGTCGAGGTCGCCCCCGGTGACGTGGGATTCCTGCACCCGTCCGACGGCGTGATCACGCACGCGAACCACTTCGAGAGCGCGCTGCGCGCCGTCGACACGCTCAAGTACATCGGCAGCTCCTCGTTCTTCCGCTCGGCCCGGGCGCGCCGCCTGCTCGGGGACGGGCTCATCGACGAGGACCGGATCAAGGCGGTGCTGCGCGACCACGGCGGGTTCCCGCAGTCCATCTGCCGCCACGACGAGCCGGGCGCCGCCGAGGCGGACCGGACCGAATCGCTGTTCGCGCTCGTCCTCGACCTCGACGAACGGCGTATGTCGATCGCCCACGGGCCCACGTGCGCCGGGGTGGAGTACCGACACATTCGCATGGACGAATCGTCCTGAACCGGACATCGAATCAGGGCGGTTGACGAATTGCAACGACACCTTAAATGTACCTGTGTAAACCGTTCCTGAACCGCGCCGTTGTTACAAGTGTTTCAGCAGCTCAGGAGCGCATTCAAGGCTGCTGTCACAGCGCCGGTGACCTTGGGTCACCGCGGTTGTCTTAAGTCCTGGTCAGCGCACTTCAAGCTCGGGTTGTACGGCATCTGAGCAGCCACTACCTTCCGATCGACAAATGCGCGCCCCCATTCGTCTGATCGGGACCGGTAGATGAACGAGCGTTACGACCCGTACGCCGACGACTCGTACTACGAGTCGGGCTACGAGGACCAGACCGGTCGCTACGGCCGGCCGGGCTACGGCGACCCCCGCTCCGCCGGGCCGCGCGGGAACGGTTCGATGCCCGCCGACCGCGGCGGCTCCGGCCCGCACTTCTACGACCCGAACGCGATGCCCCGCGGCCGCGAGGGCCTGCCGGACATCGACGACGAGGCGGACTACGACGACGAGCCGTCGAGCTGGCGCCGGCGCACCGCGATGGTCGCGATCGGTGGCGGCGCGGCCGCGCTGATCGGCGGCGGCGCGTACGCCGTGACGCAGTTCTTCGGCAAGGGCGCGCACCCGGGCACCGACCCGGCCGCGGCCGACGCCCCGGTGGACAACACCATCCCGGCGTACGTCGACCAGAACCAGAGCCTCATGAACGGCGAGGCGGGCCTGGGCATCCGCAAGAACACGCCCACGTCCGGCGCCTCCTTCGGCACCCCGGCCGACGCCTCCAAGGCCGCCGTGGTCAAGGCGAACACCGTGCTGCCGAAGAAGGACCCGGTTCGCCACCTGGCCAGCCGGCTCACGTTCGGGCCGACCACCAAGGTCATCAGCGACATCAACAAGCTGGGCATCAACGGCTGGATCGACAAGCAGCTCAAGCCCGAGACGATCCCGCTGACCCGCGGCGAGCAGAAGGCCGACGCCGAGCTCGTGACCTACGCGATGTCGTACGACCAGCTCAAGGCCCAGCGCGACGACCTGGACAAGAAGGGCATCCACGCGGATGACCAGAACGTCCGGTACGCGATCGCCAAGCAGATCTTCAGCGACCGCCAGCTCTTCGAGATGATGGTCGACTTCTTCCAGGACTTCCTGCACGTCGCGGCCTTCCACGACGGCAACGAGCTGACCCGCGCGTCCTTCGACCGCGACGTGATCCGCAAGTACGCGCTCGGCAACTACGTCGACATGTTCGTCGCCGCGAACAAGCACCCGGCGCTGCTGCGCTACCTCGACCAGCAGGACTCGACGAAGGACCAGATCAACGAGAACCTCGCCCGCGAGAACCTCGAGCTCTACACCGTCGGGGCCTTCAACGGGTACAACGAGACCGACGTGCGCCAGGCCGCCATGCTGCAGACCGGGCGCAGCATCCGGGACAACCAGTACGTGTACCGGCCGGAGCAGCACTACGTCGGCCCCGTGAAGATCATGGGCTTCACGCACCCGAACGGCGACGCCAAGGCGGGCGAGGCGGTGCAGGAGGCGTACTTCCGGTACATCGCGCTGCACCCGAACACGGCGCAGTACATGGCGCAGAACCTCGCGACGCGATTCGTGTCCGACGTCCCGCCGAAGACCCTCGTCGACGCGATGGCCAAGACGTACCTCGACAAGAAGAGCAACATGTCGGCGGTACTGATGACGATGCTGTCGCGCACGGAGTTCTGGGAGTCCGTCGGGCAGAAGGTGCGCCGGCCGGGCGAGTACCTGACCGCCACCTACCGCGCGCTCGACATCGGCGCGGACGCCCCGGCCAACTTCACGTCGAACAACACGAACATGAGCCCGATGGTCCAGGGCCTCGGCGACATCATGCGCAAGCTCGAGGAGTTCGGCCACGCGCCGATGGAGCTGCCCACGCCGAACGGGTACGCCGACGTGTACGTCGCCTGGACCTCGGCCGGCACCATGGTCAACCAGTGGAACGACGCGTACACCGCGATCACCGGCGGCCGGCGCCAGTTCACGTGGACCAAGCCCGAGGCGCTCATCGCCAACCCGCCGGGCACCGCGGGCGCATACCTCGACGCGCTCACCAAGAAGCTCATCAACGTGACGCTCGACAACGACCGCAAGACCGCGATCCTGCACATCGTGAGCCCGACGATGACCGCCTCCACCCCGGTGGACGCCACGTTCAACGGCGGCATCGCGTCGGTCGTGCGCGCGATCTTCGCCACTCCCCACCACCACCTCCGGTAGGCGGCACACCATGGAGAAGCCAGTGCGGAAGAAGTTGCTCCACCCGGAGGTCCCGGACCTGCTGCGGCTCGGTCCCAACCGCTTCGAGGCCGCCCTGCGGGCCGAGGCCGAGGTGGTGAAGGAAGAGCAGAAGAGCGTTCGCGACCGGTACCTCGAGCTGTCCCGGCAGGAGGACGAGCAGGAGGACGGCCGGGGCGTCACCCGCCGCAAGTTCTTCGTCGGCGCCGCGGCCACCACCACGGCCCTGGCGACGAGCCAGTTCATCACCACGCAGGCCTCGTTCGCGGCCACCCCGACGGGCACGCTCATCCACGTGTTCCTCTACGGCGGGGCCGACGCCCTCTCGCTCTTCGCGCCGATGAACGACGCCACCCTGAACCGGGTCCGGCCGAGCTTCACGCTGCCGGAGAACACCTCGATCGCGCTCGACCGCGGGTTCGGGCTCAACGAGTCGTTCGCGCCGCTGAAGAAGTACCTCGACGCCGGCCAGCTCGCGTTCATCCCCGGCGTCAGCGACCGCCGGCTCGACCGCAGCCACTTCGCCGCCACGGACACCTGCCAGCTCGGCGGGCTCCCGGCCGAGACGGGCGGCATGGGCTGGCTGACGAACCTGGCCGACAAGCTCGGCCCCGGCACGGCATTCCGCGCGGTCGGCATCGGCTCGACGCTGCCCCGCTCCCTCGTCGGCGGCGGCGGCGCCCTGGCCCTCAACAGCGTGGCGTCGCTGAACGTCAACGGCGACGGCAAGTTCCGCCAGCCGACCGTCGACGCGATCAAGACGCTCTTCACCGGCGTCGACCACCCGATCGCGACCCCGGTCAAGGCCGGCATCGACGCGCTCACGCTCGCGAGCAAGCTGGCGCAGGAGGGCTACACGCCGGCGAACAACGCGAAGTACACCGGCGTCGGCAACGCCTTCAAGGAGCTCGCCCAGCTGATCAAGGGCGGCGCCAACGTCCGCATCGCCACGATCGGCATGGGCGGCTGGGACACCCACGAGAACCAGGGCACCCGGGGCGGCTACCTGGCCCAGCACTTCGGCGAGCTCGCGTCCGGCATGGCCGCGTTCTTCGACGACCTCGGCGCCGACCTCTCCGCCAACGTCACCGTGATGGTCTCCAGCGAGTTCGGCCGGCGCGTAGCCGAGAACGGCGGCGGCAGCGACCACGGCCACGGCGGCGGCGTGATCGTGCTGTCCGGCAAGAAGCTCGCGGGCAAGCTGCTGGGCACCTGGAACGGCCTCGACACCCTGGTCAACGGCGACGTGCCGGAGATGAACAACATGTTCTCGGTGTTCGGCTCCGTCGCGCAGGGCCGCTTCGGGCTGACGGATGCGGAGGTCGGCCAGATCTTCCCGCGCCAGACCTACACTCCAGTGAAGATCTACGCGTAGCTCCACCTACGCGTTCCAGGGGCGGCCCCGGTCCCGGGGGCCGCCCCTCTTTACGTGCGTCCCGGCTTTCAGCCCGATTCTGCGAGAACCTCGGTGGCCTGCCGGCAGGCCCAGCGTCTGGCGCACCCGGAACCGCCCATTGAGCATCGGCGTGCGCGCGCCGCTCGGCGTCGCTCAGCGGCAGGAAATTGGCTCGTGCTCGGTTCTTCTGGTGGGGCGGCGACGTTCTTTTGGTGGGGTGTCGACGCGTCGGCCGCCGGACTCGGGGCGTTGTGCGTCCCGAATCCGGCGGCCGTGTCAGCGAGTGAGCGTCAGTCCTCGGCCTTGCCGGACTGCATGCCCGACGCGATGAGGTCCATGACGGTCGAGTCCTGCAGCGTGGTCACGTCGCCGAGGCTGCGGTTCTCGGCGACGTCGCGCAGGAGGCGGCGCATGATCTTGCCCGAGCGGGTCTTCGGCAGCTCCGCGACGAGCATGATCTGGCGGGGCTTCGCGATCGGGCCGAGGGTCTTCGCGACGTGGTTGCGCAGCTCCTGGATCAGGGCCTCGCCCGCCTCGCCCTCGGTCTCGACGCCGCCGCGCGGGATGGTGAACGCGACGATCGCCTGGCCCGTGGTCGGGTCGGTCGCGCCCACGACCGCCGCCTCGGCCACCTTCGGGTGGCTGACCAGCGCCGAC
The DNA here is from genome assembly GCF_059739745.1 of Dactylosporangium thailandense. Lineage (NCBI taxonomy): Bacteria > Bacillati > Actinomycetota > Actinomycetes > Micromonosporales > Micromonosporaceae > Dactylosporangium > Dactylosporangium thailandense. Next base: position 9,642,823 of record NZ_AP029195.1, on the reverse strand, counting down.
TCGACCTCGGTGGTGGAGATGTTGTGGCCCGAGACGAGCATGACGTCGTCGACCCGGCCCAGCAGCCACAGGTCGCCGTCGTTGTCCTTCTTGGCGCCGTCGCCGGCGAAGTACATGCCGTCGAAGCGCGACCAGTAGGTCTCCTTGAACCGCTCGTCGTCGCCCCAGATCGTGCGGAGCATCGAGGGCCACGGCTCGCGGAGCACGAGGTAACCGCCGCCGCCGTTGGGCACCGAGTTGGCCTGGTCGTCGACCACGTCGGCGGAGATGCCGGGCAGAGGCCGCATGGCCGAGCCGGGCTTGGCCGCCGTCACGCCGGGCAGCGGGGAGATCATGATGGCGCCGGTCTCGGTCTGCCACCACGTGTCCACGATCGGGCAGCGGTCGCCGCCGATGTTCTCGCGATACCACATCCAGGCCTCGGGGTTGATCGGCTCCCCGACCGAGCCCAGCAGGCGCAGCGACGACAGGTCGAACTGCTTGGGGATGTCGTCGCCCCACTTCATGAAGGTGCGGATCGCGGTCGGCGCGGTGTAGAGGATCGTCACGCCGTATTTCTGCACGATCTCCCAGAACCGGCCGCGGTGCGGGGTGTCGGGCGTTCCCTCGTACATGACCTGGGTGGCGCCGTTGGACAGCGGCCCGTAGACGATGTAGCTGTGCCCGGTGACCCAGCCGATGTCGGCGGTGCACCAGTAGACATCGCTGTCGGGCTTGAGGTCGAACACGGCGTGGTGGGTGAAGCTGGCCTGGGTGAGGTAGCCGCCCGACGTGTGCAGGATGCCCTTGGGCTTGGCCGTGGTGCCCGAGGTGTAGAGGATGAAGAGCGGGTGCTCGGCGTCGAACGGCTGCGCGGCGTGCTCGGGGGCGGCGGTCTCCACCGTCTCGTGCCACCACAGGTCGCGCTCGGCGTTCCACTCGACGTCCTGGCCGGTGCGCCGGACCACGAGGACCTTCTCGATGCTCGGCGTGTTGACGACGGCCTCGTCGACGATGCTCTTGAGACCGCTGGGCTTGCCGCGGCGGAAGCCGCCGTCGGCGGTGATGACCAGCTTGGCGCTGGCGTCGTTGATGCGGCCGCTGAGCGAGTCGGCCGAGAAGCCGCCGAAGACGACCGAGTGCGTGGCGCCGATGCGGGCGCAGGCGAGCATCGCGACCGCGGCCTCGGGGATCATCGGCAGGTAGATCGCGACCCGGTCGCCGGCGACGACGCCGAGGTCGGTGAGCGCGTTGGCGGCCTGGCAGACCGAGCGGTGCAGGTCGGAGTAGGTGATCGTGCGGGTGTCGCCCGGCTCGCCCTCGAAGTGGATGGCGACCTTGTCGCCGCGGCCGGCCTCGATGTGGCGGTCGAGGCAGTTGTAGGCCACGTTGAGCTGCCCGCCCACGAACCACTTCGCGAACGGCGGGTTGGACCAGTCCAGCACCTGGTCCCACTCCTTGGCCCAGCTCAGCCGGTGTGCCTGCTGCTCCCAGAACGCGAGGCGGTCCGCCCGGGCCTCGGCGTAGGCGCCTTCGGTGAGGTTGGCGGCGGCGGCGAACTCGGCAGGCGGCGGGAACTGCCGTGTCTCGTTGAGAAGGTTTTCCAAGGTCTCGCTCATCGCAGATGGCTCCTCGATGTGGTCCAGCTCTCGCACTGAGGCTAGTTGGGGGGTGTGACAGAAAAGAAGGCGCCTCTTCTCTAAACTTTGTTCACAGTAGCGGGACTGTACCGTCAACGGGTGCCGTCCGACCCCCTCGCCCCGCTGCTGGATCTCGCCGACGTCCGCCCCGCGCTCGATCAGGCCCGCGCGGCGGTCGACGCCGCCATGCGCCATCGGGCGCTGCGCCGCTCGGGCGGGCCGGTGGCAGCCGAGATCGCCCTGCGCACCTCGGTCGCCAGCGCCGCGCTCGACACCCACGGCTTCGATCTGGAGGGCGTGCGGGCGGGCGTGGTCACCGACCCCGTCGTGCAGGGTGCGCTGCGGGCCACGGCCGCGCTGGACGGGCTGTCGGGGACGTGGACGAAGGCGCCGCGGCAGGTGCTGGCCAAGCTGCACACGCTGGTCGCGCGGGACGTGGTGGCCGCCGGTGAGCTGGGCCGGCCGGCCGACCCGGGTGTCGTGCCGCGCCTGGACGCGCTGGCCGCGCTGGTCACCGGGGGCACGAGCGCGCCGGTGTTGTTGCAGGCGGCGGTGGTACACGGGGAATTGCTGGCGCTCAAGGCCTTCGCCGGGCCCAACGGGGTCGTCGCCCGAGCCGCGGCCCGGCTGACCCTCGTGGCGGGCGGGCTGGACCCGCGGGGACTGCTCGCGATGGATGTGGGGCACCGCAGCCGCGAACCCGAGTACGTCGGGTCGGCCAACGCGTTTGCCACCGGTACACCTGATGGCATTCGCTCATGGCTGCGTCATTTCTCCACGGCGACCGAGCGCGCCGCTGAGGAGTTGCTCGACGTGTGCGAGAAGGCCGCAGGGTAGGGGGTCCCCGCGGCCTTCCGGCACTTAGTTGCTGCTGCGGGCCCGAGCCGCCTTGACCACGTTGATGATCAGCACGATCGGCACGATGAACACGTACCAGATGATGTAGACCGACTCGGGGTCGCCGATCAGCAGGTACAGCCCGTAGCCGATGAAAGCTACGCCGATCACGACGTTGAGCACGCGCTGGCCGACCGAGTTGAGGCCGAAGCCGATCGCGCCGATGGCGATGCAGATGAGGCCGCTGACGCAGAGCAGGCCGATGTAGGCCAGCTCCTGGCCCGCGCTGATCTCACCTAGAGCAGCGTTCATGGGTGTTGCCTCCGGGGATGGAATGGGGGTATGGCTGCGACAGCCTAGATCGCGTCTGCGATCTTTTGTGCCCCGTTTTCCCCGGACACAGTGGACGGCGCCTCGGTTGGGAGGCGCCGCCACACACGTCCGATCCGGGTTACCATGCGTGCACCTTGAGTCCGTTGTCAGCGGTCCTTGCGGTTCCGCTGCAACGCGCCTACCGCGGCTGATCGCTCGTGGGTGCCCGGCGGCCGTGCACGAGGCCTTGACCTCGCACTTCCTTTTCTACGCCGCGTGAGGTCCGATCGGAACCCCCGCGCGCCAGAATGTGACTGGTGGGGCTCAGGAGGCGGGCGCTGCGGCGAGCTGGGCCTTGCGGTGCTTGCTGTAGCCGCGGCGGGCCTGATCGCCGTCCGCGCGGCTCAGGAGGCGGGCGCCGCGGCCAGCTGGGCGGCCCGGGCCTTGCGGTGCTTGCTGTAGAGCGCGAGCCCGATCGCCACGACCGCGCCCAGCCCGATCGCGGCCGCCGCCACCGGCACGGCAGGGCGTTCGCGCAGGCGCCGGCTCAGCGGGATCGGGTGGCGGAAGTCGAGCATCGGCCAGCCGCGTTCGACCGCGATCCGGCGCAGCCCCCGGTCGGGGTTGACCGCGGTGGGGTGCCCGACCAGGCTCAGCAGCCCGGCGTCGGTGACCGAGTCGGAGTAGGCATAGCAGGACGTCAGGTCGTAGTCGCGCTCGGTGGCGAGCTCCTTGACCGCGACGACCTTGTTCGGGCCCGCCGCGTAGAAGTCGATCTCTCCCGTGTAGCAACCGTCCTCGCCGACGTTCATGCGCGTGGCGATGATGTCGGTGATGCCGAGCTGCTCGCCGATCGGCCGGACCATCTCGTCGCCGGAGGTGGAGACGAGTACCACGTCGCGGCCCGCGGCGCGGTGTTCCTCGATCAACAGTGCGGCCTCGGCATAGATATACGGATTGATCAACTCGTCGAGTGTTTCCCGCACGATCTGCCGCACCTGCTCGGCGCGCCAGCCTTTGACCAGCGCCGCGAGATAGTCCCTGGTGCGAGCCATGGTCTGTTCGTCGGAGCCGCCGCCGACGCGGAAAATCAGTTGTGCGTAGGCGCCTTTGATGACATCGCGGCGGCTGATCAGCCCGTCGCGATAGAACGGTCGACCGAAGGCCAAGGCACTCGACTTGGCGATCACCGTTTTGTCCAGATCGAAAAACGCGGCGCTACGCCCCACGGCGGGCAAGTGTAGCGTCGCGAGGCGGTCCGTGGTGTCCGGACTTGTCCAAAGCCAGTCCAAAGCCCGACTGGATCACGCTCGGTCGCGTGCGATCACGCCTGAGTTACCCCACAGTGAAATATTGATTGGTGTCCTGGGCGTGTTGCGGGCCGGTCCTACTCGACGTATGGCGGTCGACTCAGGCATGCTTATGTTTGCGACGAGGTTTCACGTCATCATGGCGGAGCCCCGTTATTGACCCTCGGCGGTTGCACCCCCCGTAACCGCTGAGCGGGTTCGGCTCGACCCCCCCGGAGCCGAACCCCCGGCGACCCCCGTCACCCCCCGGCGGGGGTCGTCCCCTTCTCAGGCGCTTTCGCGCTTCGTGTGAGTTGCCGGATTTCGGCCACATGGCCTTTTGGGCGGCGGCTGCGGACATTCGCGGTGGTTAGCCCGTATTGACGCCGGGTGCTTTGTTGAGCGTTCACGGTTTCATGTTTTCGATTCGGTACCGGCGCGAGCCCACGCCCGTCCTGTCCGAATTTGTCAGCTTTCTCATAGCAGATCGACAGCGTCCGGAGACGTTGTCCACAAGCGGTTGGTTATCCACAGATCCGGCCCCGGCGTCGAGCGGGCGGCGGCCCGAGCAGTCCAGGGTGAGCGCAGTCAGCCGAACCGCTCACGACCGTGGAGCCCTCCGTGCACCGACCACTGCTCGTCTCCGACGACCCCGCGCTGCTCGACCAGCTCGTCGACCTCGCCAACCGGCACGCGCTCGAGCTCGACGTGGCGCCCGGCCCCGATGCCGCCCGGCGCCGATATCGCTCCGCACCGCTCGTGCTCATCGGCGACGAGGCCGCGCCCGCGCTCGTGCGCGCCGGGCTGCCCGAGCGCGCGGGGGTGATGCTGCTGACCCGAAGCCGTGGGATGGAACGGGTCGCGGGCCTCGCCGAGCACCTCGGCGCCGAGCGGATCGTGCGAATCCCCGACGGGGAGCCGTACCTCGTGCGCGAGCTCCGCCGCGTCGCCACCGCCGTCCGCGGGCGGGTGCTGGCGTGCATCGGCGGCCGGGGCGGTGCCGGCGCGACGGTGCTCGCCGCCGGGCTCGCGCTCACCGCCGGTCGCGCCGGACTGAGCACCCTGCTCGTGGACGCCGACCCGCTCGGCGGCGGCGCCGACCTCGCGCTCGGCTGGGAGAAGCTCAAGGGCCTGCGCTGGCCCGCGCTCGAGGACGCCGCCGACCCCGCCGACCTGCTCGCCGCCCTGCCCAGCCGCGAGGGCGTGGCGCTGCTGTCCTGCGGCCGCGACCCGGACACCGCCGGCGGGCTCCCGCCCGCGGCCATGGCCACCGCGCTCGACGCCGGCGGCCGCGGCCGCGACCTCGTGGTGGCCGACCTGCCCCGGCGCCTCGACGACGCCGCGACCCTGGCGCTGCGGGCCGCCGACCTGGTGCTGCTCGTCGTCCCGGCCGAGATGCGCGCCTGCATGGCGGCCGCGCGCGTCGCCGCGACCCTTGCCCCGCACACCGATGCCGTCCAGATCGTCGTGCGGGACCCGGGCCAGGTGCGGCCCCGCCAGATCGGCGACGTGCTGCGGCTGCCCGTCGCGGGCGCCCTGCACTCCGAGCGCGAGCTGCCCGCCCGCCTCGAGCGCGGCGGCGGCCCGGCGCACGACCGCCGCGGCTCGCTCGTCGCGCTCTGCCGCCACATCCTCGGCGGCGTCGGCCTCGGCCCGGTCAGTCCCGAGGCGGGAGCGGCGGCGTGAAGACCGGCACGACCCCGCGCCTCGCGAAGACAGGCACGACCCCGCGCCTCGCGAAAACCGGCACGACCCCGCGCCTCGCGACACCCCCGGCCCTGCCCGCCATCGCCGGACGGCTCGCCGACGAGATGGCCGGCACCGGCCCGCTCGCGACGCTGCTGGCCGACCCGAGCGTGACGGACGTGCTCGTCAACGGCGGCGAGATCTGGGTCGACCGCGGCGATGGCGGCCTGCGGCGCGTGGCCGGGTCGATGGGCGACGAGGCCTACGTGCGCAAGCTCGCGCAGCGTCTCGCCTCCAACGCCGGCCGGCGCCTGGACGACGCGAGCCCGTTCGTGGACGTGCGCCTGCCCGACGGCACCCGCATGCACGCGGTTTTGCCGCCGGTGGCGCTGCGCGGACCGTACCTGTCGCTGCGCACCTTCCGCCGGCGTGCGTTCACCCTCGACGAGCTCGTGCGCTGCGGCACGCTCGACCCGGGCGCGGCGGGGCTGCTGCGGGCGGTGGTGGCGGCCCGGCTGCCGTATCTCGTGACCGGCGGCACCGGCACCGGCAAGACCACCGTGCTCGCCTCGCTGCTGTCGATCGTGCCGTTCGGCGAGCGCCTCGTGATCGTCGAGGACGCCGCGGAGCTGCGCCCGGCCCACCCGCACGTGGTCGCGCTGCAGGCCCGGGCCGCCAACGTCGAGGGCGCCGGCCAGGTGACCCTGCGCGACCTGGTGCGCCAGGCCCTGCGGATGCGCCCCGACCGGCTCATCGTGGGCGAGTGCCGCGGCGCGGAGATCATCGACCTGCTCGGCGCCTTGAACACCGGGCACGAGGGCGGCGCGGCCACGCTGCACGCCAACTCACCCGCCGACGTGCCGGCCCGGCTGGAGGCGCTGGGGCTGCTGGGGGGGCGTGCCGCGGGCGGCCCTGCACGCGATGGTCGTCTCCGCGCTGCGGATCGTCGTGCACCTGCACCGCACCGCCACCGGCCGTCGCGAGCTCACCGAGATCTGTGTGCTCGCGCGGCACCCGGACCGTCACACCGCGGTCGTGATCACCGCTTGGCGGCGCGGGACCGGGCCGGGGCCGGGCGCTACCGATCTCGCCGAGATGCTGGCGGCTCGGGGCGTGGAGGCGCCCAAGGCGGAGGGGCGCTGGAAGTACACGCCCGAGGGCGGCTGGTCGTGACCGCCATCGACCTGGCCCTGGTGGCCGGGGCACTGCTGGTGACGGGTTGGGTCGCCTTCTGGCTGCGCGCCCGGAGCCCGGCCGCTCGCCTGGCGCGCGTGAGCCGGGAGGCGCGGCGGCGTCCCGATACGCGGCCCCGGCTGGAGCAACTGCTGCTGCGGCGGCCGGCGCGCGTGTGTTCGGCGGTGCCGCTGCTGGGCGCGGGCGGGGCACTCGTGTTCGAGGGGCCGGTCGCGGCGCTGCTCATCGGGGTGTACTCCCTGATGGCCCTCCTCGCCGTCCGCCGCCACCTGCTCCGGCGAGACGGCGAGCGGCTCGTCACGGGCCTGCTCGACGCCGTGGACGCAACGGCCGAGGGCCTGCGGGCGGGAGCGCTGTCCGACGGCTCGAACCTGACCGCTCTGCTCGCGGACCCGGCTCCCTCGAAGGGCGCCCCGTTCGCGGGCTCCACCGCGAGCGGTGGTCCGGTGCGCTCGGACAGGCCCGCGGTGGAGGCGGCCCGGGCTCGGCTCGGTGCGGCGTACCGGCTCAGCGAGAGCCTCGGCGTCCCACTCGTCGAACTGCTCGAACGCGTCGAGGCCGACCTGCGGTCCGGGCAGGCCCTGCGCGCCGACACGGCCGCGCAGCTGGCCGGGGCCCAGACCTCGACCGCGGTGCTGCTCCCGTTGCCCCTGCTCGGCCTGTGGGTGGGCGCGTCGGTCGGCGTCGACCCGGCCCGGCAGCTCCTGCACACAAATCTGGGCGCCGCGTGCGCGGTGACCGCGGTCGGGATGCAGTGGCTGGGCCTGCTGTGGACGAGCCGGATGGTCAGCGCGGCGACGGCGGAGGTCCGCTGATGGGGGCCTGGATCTGCTGGCGGCTCCCGCTCGGCCCGCGGGTGTCCGTGTCGTTCGGCTGCTGGCTCGTGGGGCCGCACGTGGCTCGCGGCGGCCTCGGGATCGGCGTCCTGGTCGGTGGCCGGGTGGAGGTGTGGTCGTGAAGGCCTGGAAGCGCTGGCCGGCCGCGTTGGCGGCCGGGGCGGCGACGGCGCTGGCCGTCGGCGGAGGCAACGGGGTCCTCGTCGGGTTGGTCGTGGCCGGCGGGTGCTTCGTGCTGCTCGGCCGCGCGGAGCCGGCTCATGTGCGGCGGGAGCGGGCCACCGCCCGGTCCGATCTGCCCTTCGCGGCGGATCTGCTCGCGGCCGCGCTGCGGGCCGGTGCGCCGCCCGATCGCGCCGCGCTCGCGGTCGGGGAGGCGCTCGGCGGGCCGGTCGGCGAGCGGCTCGTCCGGGCCGGGAGGGCGCTGCGGCTCGGGGCGTCACCCGAGAGGGCCTGGGGGCAGCTGGCCGATCTGCCGGGCGGGGAGCGGTTCGCTCGGGCCGCGACTCGTAGTGCGGAGCATGGGCTCGCGCTCACGCGGACGCTCGACCGGCAGGCTTCCGACCTGCGGGTGGCCCGGGCGGCGGCGGCCGGCGCCTCGGTGCGGCGCGTGGGGGTGCTCGCGATCCTGCCGGTGGCGATGTGCTTCGTGCCCGCGTTCGTCCTTGTCGGGATCGTGCCCCTTCTTGCCGCGTTCGTCCGTGGCGTCTTCACGGCGCTGTGAGTGTGCCGTTCCCGCCGCGCCGCGAGGGCTGCTCTCACAGCGCGGCGAGGGCTGCTTCCGCGGTGCTGGGAGTCCGCGCTCCGTCTGGCGCGCTGCCTCGCCTAGCTGAAGTGACACAACGAGAAGTCCCAATCCCTGAAGGAGAGACATGCACGTGGCAAAAGACCGTTTCCTGGCCCTGGTTCGGCGGGACGACGGGGCGATTTCCATCGAGTACGCGGCGTTGGTCATCGTCGGGATCATCATCGTCGGGGTGCTGCTCGGCATCGCGCACTCCGATGCGATGCGGGTCCACCTGACCGAGCTGATCATGAAAGACCCGGCGTGACTGCCCGGGGGAGGGCGGCCGTTCGGCCGTGGCGCGGGTTCTTCGCGCCCGTCACGCCGGTCACGCTTCCGGTCGAGACCGTCCCGGAGCCGTCTCCGTCTCCGGCGTCGGCGTCGGGGAAGAGCGCGCGGCATCGGCGAAGACGGGCGGTGGCGGCCAGTCATCGAGGGCATCGCGAGCGTGGGTCGGCCGCGCTCGAGGTGGCGATGACGATCCCCATCCTGCTGCTGCTCCTGATGACCGGGGTCATCTCGCTCACGGTGCTGACCAACAAGATCTCGGTGATCGACAGTGCCGGGACGGCGGCTCGGGCCGTGGCTCGGGGGGAGAAGGTGCCGGAGCTGGGCTCGGGAACCGAGGTGGTCGCCGTTGTGCACGACGGCGATGTGGTGCGGGTGACCGTGCGGCGGAAGGTGACCAGCCCGATCTTCGCGGGGTTCTTCGTCGAGCAGACGGCGGTGGCGATGGTCGAGCCGCAGGCCGCCGCCGGGCCGTGAGGCGGGGACTGGGAGCCGGGCTGGGGAGAGGAGGGCGCGAGCGTGGGTCGGCGTCGCTGATCTGTCTCGGGGTCGGGCTGGCGTTGGTGGCGCTGGCCATCGGGATCTTGGCCGGGGGTGAGGTCGTCGTGGCTCGGCATCGGGCGCAGAACGCGGCCGACTTCGCGGCGCTGGCCGGGGCGCTGACGGCGGTCCGTGGAAAGGGGGCGGCCTGTGCGGCGGCCGAGCGGTTCGCGGCGGAGAACGGAGGGCGGCTCGCGGAGTGCGAGGTCGGCGGGCCGATCGTCACGGTGACGGTGGAGGTGCGCACTCGGAGCGGGATCGTGGCCAAGGCCAGAGCTCGGGCCGGGCCGGCGCAGGGCGTGGATGCCACAGAGCGGGGCGAGGAAGCCGCAGAGCAGGGCGGGGAAGACCAGGGTCCGTGGGTGGTCCCGTCGGGGCGCGGGCTGAGCGGCACGCGCGAGGGACCGGAGTGACGGGCCGAGAGAGCCGGGAGAGGGGAGTGCGTTTGAGCGAACGTTGAATTAGTGATGGGGCCCGGACTGGCGAATCCGGGCTCCATCGACCCGCGACCAGGCCTAAGGCTCGCGGTCCTCGCCTGACGCTGCGTCCCGTCAGGTGCGTTGCAGGACCAGAGCGTCGCGGGGCACCACGGCGGTGCGGAGTCGCTGCGTGGCGTCCGTCAGAGGTGTTGCAGGACCAGGGACAGGAGGCGCGCGGACTCGGGCTTGTTCAAGGGGTTGTTGCCGTTGCCGCACTTCGGCGACTGCACGCACGACGGGCAGCCGTGCTCGCAGCGGCATGCCCGGATTGCGTCGTGCGTTGCTCGTAGCCAGGTCGCGGCCGTCTCGAAGGCTCGTTCGGCGAAGCCGGCGCCGCCGGGGTGGCCGTCGTACACGAAGATCGTGGGCAGGCCGGTGTCCGCGTGGGCCGCGGTCGACAGGCCGCCGATGTCCCAACGATCGCACGTCGCGATCAGCGGCAGCAGGCCGATCGCCGCGTGCTCCGCGGCGTGCAGGGCGCCCGGCCACTCCACGTCGGGGATTCCGGCCTCGTCCAGGGCGTCGGGGTCGATGGTCCACCAGACGGCGACGGTACGCAGGATTCGCTCCGGCAGGTCGAGCTGGACGCTGTCGATCACCTCGCCCGACATGAGCTTGCGGCGCTGATAGCTCACCACCTGGTTGGTCACCTCGACCTCGCCCAGCGACAGGGTGATGGGCCCCGCGGTCCGGGTCGAGCGCACGGAGAGGATCACCATCGAGGTCACATCGCGCGGGTGAGTGCTCCAGTCCGGGTCCTCCGCGTGGACCAGGGCGCAGTTGTCCGCGAGGTCGAGCTTGTCGACCACGTAGGTGGCGCCGCGGTGGAGGTACACGGCGCCGTCGTGCACCTGCTGGTGGGCCGAGCCGGTGTCCACGGTGCCCAGCAGGCGGCCGGTCGCCGACTCGACCACGGCGATCGGGCCGCCGCCCGCGCCGCGGAGGTCGACGTCGGGGCGGTCGCGTTCGGTCCAGTACCAGCCGGCGGGGCGCTTGCGGAGCATGCCGGCGGCGACCAGCGCGTCCAGGAGGTCGCGGGTGGTCGGGCCGAAGAGCTCGACGTCGGCCTCGGTCAGGGGGATGTCGGCGGCGGCGCAGCAGAGCTGCGGGGCCAGGACGTGCGGGTTGGCCGGATCGAAGACCGTCGCCTCGACCGGGCGGCCGAAGAGGGCCTCCGGGTGATGGACGAGGTAGGTGTCCAGGGGATCGTCGCGGGCGATGAGAGTACAACTGGCGGCTCTTCCCGCTCTTCCGGCGCGACCGGCCTGCTGCCACAGCGACGCCATCGTGCCGGGGTAGCCGCACATGAGCACCGCGTCGAGGCCGGTCAGGTCGACGCCGAGCTCCAGGGCGTTCGTGGAGGCCAGGCCCAGGAGGCGCCCGTCCAGGAGGTCGCGTTCGAGGGCGCGGCGGTCCTCGCGGAGGTAGCCGGAGCGGTAGGCGGCGACCCGCGCGCCCAGGCCGGGGACGGCCAGGTCGAGGTTGTGCCGGGCCATGGTGGCGACGAGCTCGGCGCCCTTGCGGGAACGGACGAACGCCAGGGTGGGGGTGCCCCGGGCGACGGAGTCGGCCAGCAGCGAGGCCGTCTCGCTGAGTGACGAGCGGCGGGGGCCGTCGTCGGTCAGCAGCGGCGGCTCCCAGAGGCGGAAGGTGATCTCGCCGCGCGGGGAGGCGTCGTCGACGAAGGGCTCGCAGCGGACCCCGGTCAGGCGCAGCGCCGACGCGGCGGGATCGCCCGAGGTCGCCGAGGCCAGGACGAACACCGGAGCGCTGCGGTAGCGGGCCGCCACCCGGCGCAGGCGGCGCAGGACGTGCGCGACGTGGGAGCCGAAGACGCCGCGGTACGCGTGGCACTCGTCGACCACAACGTAGGCGAGCCCGCGCAGGAACCGCGACCAGGCCCCGTGGCCGGGCAGGATGCCGTGATGGAGCATATCGGGGTTGGTGAGGACCACCCGTGCGTGCTGGCGGACCCAGTCGCGCTCCTCGCGGGAGGTGTCGCCGTCGTACGTGGCCGGGTAGAGGCCGGGAACGCCGAGCTCGGTCAGCGAGCGGAGCTGGTCGGCGGCGAGGGCCTTGGTCGGGGCGACGTACAGCACCGTGGCCCGCGGATCGGTGAGCAGCCGGGCGAGCGCGGGCAGCTGGTAGGCCAGCGACTTGCCGGACCCGGTGCCGGTCGCGACCACCGTGTGGGTGCCCTCCCAGGCCGCGGTGGCCGCCTCCGCCTGGTGCCGCCAGGGCTCGAAGCCGAAGGCCGCACGCAGATCCGGCGGCACCCAGTCCGGCCACGGGACGACGGTGCCGGCGCGGCGCGGGAGCGTTTCGGTGTGGAGCAGCACGTCAGCACTCTAAAACACCTGTTCGAAAGGTGAATCACGGTACACGCCGGGCGGATATGGGAATGGGGGTGGAGCGTCGCCTGGCGGGGGCGTCGATGGTTAGATGCCCCTGGAGGGCTCGCACATTCTGGCCGCCAGAGGAGGAGGTCCGCATGGAGCTGTCGTTGTCGGCGTACGACTCCGGCGACCACAAGGTGCTCGAAGTCGGCGGTGAGGTGGACGTCTACACCGCCCCTCGCCTGCGCGAGAAGCTCGTCGAGCTCGTGGAGCAGGGCGCCCGGCACGTGGTGGTCGACCTGAGCCGAGTGGAGTTCCTCGACTCGACCGGGCTCGGCGTGCTCGTCGGCGCGCTCAAGCGGCTTCGCGCGGTCAACGGGTCGTTCGGGCTGGTCTGCGCGCACGAGCGGCTGCTGAAGATCTTCCGCATCACCGCCCTGGACCGCGTCTTCCAGCTGTACGACACCGTCGATGCCGCGATCGCCGCGAGCGGCGCGGGCACCGACTCCCCGGCGTAGGTCCATGCCGACGGTACGACTCTCCTTCTCTCCCGCGCCGGCGCACGTCCGGACCGCCCGGCTCGTCGGGGTGGCCGTCGCGCGCCGTGCCGGCGTGGCCGAGGAGCTGCTCGAGGAGGTTCGCCTGGCGATCGGCGAGGCGTGCTCCCGGGCCGTCGCGCTGCACCGCTCCCACGGCCTCGACGCCCTGGTCGACGTGGCGATGGCCGACGGCGACCGCTTCACCGTGCGGGTCGTGGACCGGGCGGCCAACGGCGCGATGGTGCACCGCACGCCGCAGGACGAGGCCGTCGTGCTGCTCTCCGATCCCGCCCTGCCGCTGACCACGCCGCCGGACCTGCTGGCGGAGGAGGCGGTCGCGGCCCGGATGGGCCTGGCCCTGCTGGCCGGCCTTGTGGACGACCTGAACGTGTCCGAATTATCCGAGGGTGTCGGCACCGAGGTCCGTATGTCCTGGCCACTGGAGCGGTCCAGCGACTGACGCGCGGTTGGCCGACGTGAGAAAATCGACAAAGAGCGATTATGCAAACACGCAAGTCGGTGTGACCACTGACACGTGATCCGGCTAGAGTACGGCGATCGTGTATGACGTCCCTGGTCATTGGGTACCTCGGGCGCTCAGCACGCTCCCCGCGGGGAGAATCGCCGCCGGCCTGACCGCTCGCGGCGCTGTCATGTGTCGGTACAGGAGGACAACGAATGTCCGTACAACTCGTCGCAGCCGGCGAGATTTCCCTATCCGGGAGCAATCTGACCTACATCGTCGTCGCGCTGGTCATCGCCCTCGTGGCGCTCGGCTTCGCCGCCGCGCTGGTCAAGGCGGTCCTGTCGACAGGTCGAGGCACCCCGAAGATGCAGGAGATTGCCGGGGCGGTGCAGGAGGGCGCCAGCGCGTACCTCGTGCGTCAGTTCCGGACCCTCGGCATCTTCGTCGTCATCGCGGTGGTGCTGCTGTTCCTGCTCCCGGTCAACGATGCCGGTGACAACGAGACGATGATCAAGATCGGCCGGTCGGCGTTCTTCGTCGTCGGCGCGGTCTTCTCGGCCTTCATCGGCGGCGCCGGCATGGCGCTGGCCACCCGCGCCAACCTGCGCGTCGCGGCGGCGGCCCGGGAGGACGGCGGCCGCGAGAAGGCGATGCAGATCGCGTTCCGCACCGGTGGTGTGGTCGGCTTCCTCACCGTGGGCCTGGGCCTCTTCGGCGCCGCCCTCGTGGTGCTGATCTTCAAGGACCGCGCGCCGATCGTGCTCGAGGGCTTCGGCTTCGGCGCGGCGCTGCTCGCGATGTTCATGCGGGTCGGCGGCGGCATCTTCACCAAGGCCGCGGACGTCGGCGCCGACCTGGTCGGCAAGGTCGAGCAGGGCATCCCCGAGGACGACCCGCGCAACGCGGCGACCATCGCCGACAACGTGGGTGACAATGTGGGTGACTGCGCCGGTATGGCGGCGGACCTCTTCGAGTCCTACGCCGTCACGCTGGTCGCGGCGCTGATCCTGGGCCGCGCCGCCTACGGCGAGCAGGGCCTGGTGTTCCCGCTGATCGTCTCGACCGTCGGCGTGATCATCGCGATCCTCGGCGTGGCGCTCACCCGCCTGCGCAAGTCCGACCGCAACGGGCTCGTCGCGATCAACCGGGCGTTCTACATCTCCGCCGTCGTCTCGGCGATCCTGGTCAGCGCGGCCGCGCTGTTCTACCTGCCCGCCAAGTGGAGCGGCCTGACCGGCAGCACCACCGCGCTCGACGCCCTCAAGAACGCCTCGGGTGACGACGCGCCGCCGTTCGGCCCGCACGTCACGGCCATCATCGCCGTCGTCATCGGCATCGCGCTCGCCGCGATCATCCAGGCCCTGACCGGGTACTTCACCGAGACCGAGCGCCGCCCGGTCAAGGACATCGGCAAGAGCGCGCTGACCGGCCCCGCCACGGTCGTGCTCGCGGGCGTGAGCGTCGGCTTCGAGTCGGCCGTCTACTCGGCCATCGTCATCGGCGCGGGCGTCTTCGGCGCCTTCCTGCTCGGTGGCGGCTCGATCACCCTCTCGCTGTTCGCCGTCGCCATGGCCGGCACCGGCCTGCTCACCACCGTCGGTGTCATCGTCGCCATGGACACCTTCGGCCCGATCAGCGACAACGCGCAGGGCATCGCCGAGATGTCCGGCGACATCGACGAGACCGGGGCCCGCACCCTGACCGAGCTCGACGCGGTGGGCAACACCACCAAGGCGATCACCAAGGGCATCGCGATCGCCACCGCCGTGCTGGCCGCGACCGCCCTCTTCGGCTCGTACACCGACACGATGAAGAACGCGCTCCTCACCGCCGGGGAGAAGGCCGACGACGCGGCCACCGCGATCCTGCTCAACGTGGCCAACCCGGGCAACCTGGTCGGCCTGCTCGTGGGCGCCGCGGTCGTGTTCCTGTTCTCCGGCCTCGCCATCAACGCCGTGGCCCGCTCCGCGGGTTCGGTCGTGTTCGAGGTCCGGCGGCAGTTCCGCGAGTTCCCGGGCATCATGGACGGCTCGCAGCGGCCGGAGTACGGCAAGGTCGTCGACATCTGCACCCGCGACGCGCAGCGTGAGCTGATCACGCCGGGTCTGCTCGCGGTCATGGCGCCCATCGCCGTCGGCTTCGGCCTCGGCGTCGGCCCGCTGGCGGCCTACCTCGCCGGCGCGATCGGCACGGGCACGCTCATGGCGGTCTTCCTGTCCAACTCCGGCGGCGCGTGGGACAACGCGAAGAAGCTGGTCGAGGACGGGGTCCACGGCGGCAAGGGCTCGCCGGCCCACGCCGCGACGGTCATCGGCGACACCGTCGGCGACCCGTTCAAGGACACCGCCGGCCCGGCCATCAACCCGCTGATCAAGGTGATGAACCTGGTCGCCCTGCTGATCGCCCCCGCCGTGGTCACCATGACCGTCGGCAACGGCAACCAGTTCGCCCGCTACGCCATCGCGATCGTCGCGGTGCTGGTCATCGCCGTCGCGGTGCTGGTCAGCAAGCGCAAGTCGGTGGCGGTCGACGCCGGCGACGGCAACGGCGCCGCCTCCACGGAGAGCACGTCGGAGAAGGTCACCGCGTAACGAAGCACCCGCACGACAACGCCCCGGCCGACACTCGGCCGGGGCGTTGTGTTTTCTCGAACAGACGATCGGATCTACGCTGCATCTATGCGAGCCGTCCGGGTCCTAGTCGCCGCCCTGACCCTGTGTCTGGCCGGGTCTCTAGCCGGGTGCGGCCAGGACGGCGTGGAACCGAAGCAGTGGGCGAAGCAGGTGTGTGTCGCGCTGACCCCGTGGCGGGCCGAGATCGCCGACCTGACCAGCAAGGCCCAGCAGCAGCTCCAGGCGGCCAAGACGCCGGCCCAGACCAAGACGAACATCGTGGACCTGCTCTCGGGGGCCGAGGCGTCCAGCGAGAAGGCCCGGGCCGGGGTCGACGGCGCCGGGGTGCCCCGGGTCGACGACGGCGCGCAGGTGGCCGAGCGGTTCACCGCGTCGCTGGCCAAGGCCCGCGACGCCTACGGCAACGCCAAGCGGACCGTGTCCGGGATCCCCACCGACAACGCGAAGACCTTCTACGGCGAGGTCGGCAAGGCGTTCACGACGCTCAAGGACGAATACGAGCGCAGCGCCATCGACCCGGCCCACGTCGGCCCGTCCGACCTGCAGAAGGCGTTCGACGAGGTGCCCGAGTGCCGATGACCCCCACCCGCGCCCGGCAGCTGTCGCTGTTCGGGGTCGAGGCGCGCCCGCCGGCGCCGCTCGACCTCGAGGGGCTGCTGGCCGGGGCCGGGCAGGTGGGCCGGATGGGCGGCACGGGGCGGGTCTCGATCGTGGTCGACGACGCCTGGCGCGGCGCGGTGCTGCGGGCCGAGCTGGAGCTGCGCGGGCTGACCGTGACCTGCGAGCCGACCGGCGAGGAGGACCGGTGGCAACTGCGGACGTCGTACTCCGCCCTGCTCGCCCCCCTCGCCGCCGTCTGGCTGGACGACAGTGGCGCGAAGGTGTCCCCGCCCACGCTGGCGCTGGACGGGCGCCGGCTGCGGCTGTGGGTGGCGGCGGCGGGCACCTACGACGGGCCGCGCTCCTATCTGCTGCGCCTCGCCCCGCGCCCGGTGACGCCGCCGGAGGTCCTCGAGATCGACGAGATCGTCTTCGAGCCGCTTGAGCTGGAGGAACCACCCCCTCAGGCGCCCCCGAGGCCGAAAAGCGAGGTTCCGAACGTCCGCAGGCGCAAGAGCGAGAGCAAAATCACATCCTTCGATCCCGGGCCGGACGAGTTCGCCGATGCCGAGGAGGTCTTCGACGCCGGCGAGTGGGTCGACGACCTGCCCGCGGTCGAGCTGGACCCCATCACGCCCGACGTCGAGCGCGAGCCGGCGGTCATCGACCGGCAGGTGGCCGACAACTGGATCGCCGTCGGCGACGCGCTCGTGGCGGTCGGGCTGCCCGCGGTGCTCGTCGGGGCCGACTCCGGCGACCCGGCGTACCGCATCGTGGGACCCAGGCGCATCAGCCGCCTCGCGGAGCTGGTGGGCGAGGTTCCGGCCGAGGCGCCCGCCGGCGTCTGGCCCGCCTAGTCGCAGCTCACCCCCCGTAGGATGATCGAGCCGCTCCGTATATGTGATTTCCCGCGAACGGCCCCGACAAAACGGCATAAACCAGGCACGTAGCGCGACACGTTGACAAGATCCGGCAGGTCGCGGTTGTGCATGGGTGTACCGTGGCGCCGATCGGCGTGTCGTAAGCCGACTGCCGGGACGCCCCATTGCGCAACTCGGCGCCAAAGCGAGCGTTACGTTTGACGTCTGTCCGTCCGCACCGGGGAGAACTGTGCCGAACTCCGCCAACACAAAGCGGCTGGTGATCGTGGAGTCGCCGGCGAAGGCCAAGACGATTTCGGGTTATCTCGGCCCGAATTACCTCGTCGAGGCGAGTTTCGGCCATGTCCGTGACCTGCCGGTGGGCAAGAAGGACATGCCCGACGCGCTCAAGAGCAAGCCCTGGGCGTACCTCGGCGTCGACATCGACAACGATTTCACCCCGGTCTATATCATCTCGGCCGACCGCCGGAAGCAGATTTCGCGGCTGAAGGACCTGCTGAAGCAGGCGAGCGAGGTCTACCTCGCCACAGATGAGGACCGCGAGGGCGAGGCCATCGCCTGGCACCTGCTCGAGACGCTCAAGCCCAAGGTGCCGGTCAAGCGGATGGTCTTCCACGAGATCACGCGCCCCGCCATCCAGGCCGCCGTCGCCAACCCGCGCGAGATCAACCGCTCGCTGGTCGACGCCCAGGAGGCGCGGCGCATCCTGGACCGCCTCTACGGCTACGACGTGTCCACCGTGCTGTGGAAGAAGGTCCAGCGGGGCCTGTCCGCCGGCCGTGTGCAGTCGGTGGCGACCCGGATCGTGGTCGAGCGGGAGCGGCAGCGGATGAAGTTCCGCTCGGCCGAGTACTGGGACATCATCGCCCGCCTGCTCCCCGAGAACGACACGCGCACGTTCAACGCGACGCTGATCGCGATCGACGGCGACCGCGTGGCGACCGGGCGCGACTTCGACCCGGAGACCGGCCGGGTCCGGCCGAACGCCGGGGTCATCCACCTCGACGAGACCGGCGCCCGCGGGCTGGCCGCCCGGCTGGAGGGCCAGCGGTTCACGGTCACCCGGGTCGAGGAGAAGCCTTACCGCCGCAAGCCGTATCCGCCGTTCATCACCTCGACGCTGCAGCAGGAGTCGGCCCGCAAGCTGCGGATCTCCTCGGCGCAGACCATGCGCATCGCGCAGCGGCTGTACGAGAACGGCTACATCACCTACATGCGTACCGACTCGGTGAACCTGTCCGAGGCGGCGATCGCGGCCGCGCGCCAGCAGATCCACGACCTCTACGGGGCGGCCGCGGTGCCGCCGCAGCCCCGGCGGTACACGGGCAAGGTCAAGAACGCCCAGGAGGCGCACGAGGCCATCCGCCCCGCGGGCGACAGCTTCCGCACGCCCGGCGACGTGGCCAAGGAGCTCAGCGCCGACGAGCTGAAGCTGTACGAGCTCATCTGGCAGCGCACGATCGCCTCGCAGATGAACGACGCGGTCGGGAACTCGACCTCGGTGCGCATCAACGCGGTCACCCCGGCCCAGGAGTCCGTCGACTTCGGCGCCACCGGCAAGACGATCACCGACCCCGGCTTCCTGCGGGCCTACGTCGAGTCCTCCGACGACGAGACCGCCGAGGCCGACGACGCCGAGCGCCGGCTGCCGGTGCTGGTCAAGGGCCAGCCGCTGACCGAGAAGGGGCTCACCCCGGCCGGCCACACCACCCAGCCGCCGCCCCGCTACACCGAGGCCTCGCTGGTCAAGGCGATGGAGGAGCTCGGCATCGGGCGCCCGTCGACCTACGCGTCGATCATGGAGACGATCAACAACCGCGGCTACGTGTTCAAGCGCGGCCAGGCGCTGATCCCGTCGTTCCTGGCCTTCGCGGTGATCGGGCTGCTCGAGCAGCACTTCCCGCGGCTGGTCGACTACGACTTCACCGCCTCGATGGAGAACGTGCTCGACGAGATCGCCAACGGCGACGAGAGCGCGGTGAACTTCCTGCACCCGTTCTACTTCGGCGGCGACACCGGCGACGAGGGCTCCGTGCCCCGCCAGGGCGGCCTGCAGCGGATGGTCACCGAGCGCCTCGGCGAGATCGACGCGCGCGGCATCAACTCCATCCCGCTGTTCCGGGACGAGGCCGGGCGCGACGTCGTGGTCCGGGTCGGCCGCTACGGCCCCTACCTGCAGCGCACGCTCCCCAACCCGCCCGAGGGCGAGGAGGGCGACCGTGCGCCGGTGCCCGACGGCATCGCGCCGGACGAGCTCACCCCCGAGAAGGTCGCCGAGCTCTTCGTCGGCGGCCAGGGCGGCGAGCGCAAGCTGGGCGAGCACCCGGACACCGGCGAGCTGATCGTGGTCAAGGCCGGCCGCTACGGGCCCTACGTGGCCAGCGGCGACAAGACCTCCTCGCTGCTGGGCAGCCAGAGCCCGGAGGAGCTGACCCTCGAGCAGGCCCTGCAGCTGCTCACCCTGCCGCGGGTGGTCGGCAAGGACGCCGAGGGCAACGAGATCACCGCTTCGCCGGGGCGCTACGGGCCGTACATCAAGCGCGGCACCGACACCCGCTCGCTGGCCGACGAGGCGCAGCTGTTCACCCTGACGGTCGAGGAGGCGCTGGAGCTGCTGGCCGCGCCGAAGACCCGCGGGCGCGCCGCCGCCAAGCCGCCCCTGCGCGAGATGGGCGCGGACCCGGCGACCGAGAAGCCGCTGGTCATCAAGGACGGGCGATTCGGCCCGTACGTCACCGACGGCGAGTTCAACGCCTCGCTGCGCCGCGGCCAGGCGGTCGACACGCTCACCCTGGACGAGGCGAGCGAGATGCTGGCCGAGAAGCGCGCGAAGGGCCCGGCGCCGAAGAAGGCCCGCCCGGCGGCGAAGAAGGCGGCTCCGGAGAAGAAGGCGACCAAGGCCGCGGCCGCCAAGAAGACCACGACCGCCGCGAAGAAGGCGACGCCCGCGAAGAAGGCGGCCCCGAAGAAGGCCACCTCGTCGCGCAAGAAGGCAGAGGACTAGGCGCCGAGGACCCGTTCCGTGTAGACGTTCGCGAACACACGGTTCGGGTCCAGCTTGTCGCGCATCGCGGTGAAGTCGGCGAAGCGCGGGTACGCCTGGGCCAGCGACTCGGCCGTGCGGAAGTTCATCTTGCCCCAGTGCGGGCGCCCGCCCAGCGGCGTCGTGACCTCCTCGAACCGGCGGAAGTACTCCTCGTAGGGCGCGCCGGCGTACTGGTGGATGGCGATGTACGCGTTGTCGCGCCCGTAGCCGTGCGACAGCCAGATGTCGTCGGCCGCCGTGAAGCGCACCTCGACCGGGAACTGGATCTTGTACGGCAGCCCGTCCACGATCTTCCGGAGCCCGTCGAAGGCCTCCCGCAGCGCCTCCCGGGGCAGCCCGTACTCCATCTCCACGAACCGGACCCGGCGCGGGGTGCAGAAGACCTCGTGGGAGGTCGCGGTGTACGTGCGGGCGGAGAGCGCCCGGGCGGAGATGCGGCTGACCGTCGGTACCGTCGAAGGAACCGCGCGACCGAGACGGCACGCGGCCCCGAAGACCGTGTTGGACAGGAAGTCGTCGTCCAGCCACCGGCGCCAGCCCGGCAGCGGGGTGTCCGCGGCCGGCACGACGTTGTTGCGCTTCATCTGCACGCGATCGGTGTAGGGGAACCAGTAGAACTCGAAGTGGTCGTTGCCCCCGACGTGCTCGTCCAGGCCCGACCAGACGTCGTCGAGGCTCGCCGGGCGCTCGTCGGCCCGCAGCGTGAACGTCGGCACGCAGCGCAGGGTCACCGAGGTGAGCACGCCGAGCGCGCCGATGTTGACCCGCGCCGCGGCGAACAGGTCCGGATTCTGCGTCGCCGAGCAGGACAGCTCCGTGCCGTCCGCGGTGACCAGGGTCAGCGCCTCGATGAACGTGGACAGGCAGCCGTACTTGGCCCCGGTGCCGTGCGTGCCCGTCGACAGCGCGCCGGAGATGGTCTGCGCGTCGATGTCGCCGAGGTTGGGCATCGCCAGCCCGTTGGCGGCCAGCGTGGCGTTCAGCGTGGAAAGCTTCATGCCCGCCTGGACCGTGACCAGGCTTTCGTCCACCCGGACGAGGGACGCCATCCGGTCCAGCTCCACCCGAATACCATCCGTCAGGGCCGTCGGGGTGAAGCTGTGGCCGCTGCCGACGGCCTTCACCGCCAGCCCCTCGGCGGCCGCCGCACGGAGGAGTTCTCCCAGCTCAGAGGCGCTGCCGGGGTGGGCGACCCGGGCGGGGGTCGCGGTCTGGTTGCCGGCCCAGTTGGTCCACGGAGAAGTCACGAAACCTGAGTACCCTTCATGTATGCCCCCCGTCAATCACAAGGGTGAAATGCCCTATCCGTCGATCGTGCCCGGTCGTTGACGTGAGTAGGTTTCAAAGGCGGGCAACTGGGCTATGGGCCAGGCCCGACGAGGTAGAGGGGGAAGACCGGGTGGCGACGCAGACAGTGAACCCTTTTCAACGTGGCGAGGGCGAGGCCACCCGGCCCCGGTTGGCGGACCGGGCCGATCCGGCCCGAGGCCAGGTTGAAAAGGGTTCATCGGCCGGCGCCGGGACGAAGCCGCTGCGTCGGGTGCCGGTGCAGGGGCGCAGCGTGGCGCGGGTCGGGCGGATGCTCGACGCCTGCGCCGAGCTCGTCGACGAGGTGGGCTACGACGGCCTCACCACGACGCTGCTGGCGGAGCGGGCGGGGGTGGCGATCGGCTCGGTCTACCAGTTCTTCCCGGACAAGCGCGCCATCGTCCAGGCGCTGACGCTGCGCAGCCTCGAGGGCTACCTGCAGCGCCTCGGCGCTCGGCTGTCCGAGGACGAGAGCATCTCGCACTGGTGGGACGCGGTGGACGCGGCCATCGACGAGTACATCGACATGCACCGCACCGTGCCGGGCTTCCGCACGCTGCACTTCGGCGACGTCGTGGACATCCACCTGCTCGACGACGAGCGGGACAACAACGACGTGATCGTCTCGCAGCTGTCCGGCCTGCTCATCGAGCGCTTCGGCATCCTCGACCCGCAGCGGCTGCAGTTCGTGCTGGCGATCGCGGTCGAGGCCGCGGACGCGCTGATCAAGCTCGCCTTCCGCAAGTCCACCGACGGCGACCCCGTCGTGCTGGGCGAGGCGAAGGCGCTGATCAAGGAGTACCTGCACCACCGGCTCTAGTGCATCACGGCGGGCGAGGCGGGCTGTTGAGAATCCCACAAACAACTGTCCGCTTTGCCCGCTGCGACGCATACTTCTGATCGACCGGTACCCACTTCCGAGGACTGGATCGATCGCATGCACAACGCTGCCACCAGCAGGAACATCGGCATCATCGGTGCCGGGCGAGTAGGTGCGGTGCTCGGCGCTCTCCTGGAGAGAGCCGGCCACACCGTTGTCGCCGCCGTGGCCGTCTCGGCCGCTTCCAAGGCCCGCGCCGCGGCACTGATACCGAACGCGCGCCTGCGGCCCGCCGACGAGGTGACCGCCGCCGCGGACCTCGTCATCCTGGCGGTCCCCGATGACGCCCTCGCCGCCCTGGTCGCCGGCCTCGCCGAGACCGGCGCGCTGCGCCCGGGCCAGATCGTCGCCCACACCTCCGGCGCCCACGGGCTGGCCGTGCTCGCCCCGGTCGCGGCGGCCGGCGCGTTCCCGCTCGCGCTGCACCCGGCCATGACCTTCACCGGCACCGCGGCCGACCTCGAGCGCCTCGCGGCCGGCATCTCCTTCGGCGTGACCGCCCCGGACGAGCTGCACGCGTTCGCGGAGGGGCTGGTCCGCGACCTGCACGGCATCGTCGAGTGGATCGACGAGGAGCGGCGGCCGCTGTACCACGCCGCGCTCGCCCACGGCGCCAACCACCTCGCCACGCTCGTCGCCGAGGCGATGGACCGGCTGCGTGACGCGGGCGTGCACCAGCCCGAGCGGGTGCTGGCCCCGCTGCTGGGCGCCGCCCTGGACAACACGCTCCGGCTCGGCGACGCCGCGATCACCGGGCCGGTCTCGCGCGGGGACGCCGGGACCGTTCGCAAGCACCTTCAAGCTCTCGATGCCGTGGATCCGGGTTCGGTACCGCCATATCTCGCGCTGGCCCGAAGGACCGCCGATCGCGTCATCGCCGCGGGCCGCCTGCGCCCGCAGGACGCCTCGCCCCTGCTCGACGTTCTGGCCACCGCACAGAAAGAGCGCATCGTATGAAGGTCGTTTCCGATCGCGCCTCGCTGCGTGCCGGTGCCCTCCCGGGCGACGTCGCCGTCGTGATGACCATGGGCGCGCTGCACGCGGGGCACGCGGCGCTCATCCGGCAGGCCCGCGCCGAGGCGAGGTCGGTGCTGCTCACGATCTTCGTGAACCCGCTGCAGTTCGGCCCCAACGAGGACTTCGACCGCTACCCGCGGACCATGGAGGCCGATCTCGAGCTGGCCCGCGCCGAGGGTGTCGACATGGTCTTCGCCCCGACGCGCGAGGAGTTGTACCCGCTGGGCGAGCCCGCGGTCCGCGTCGATCCCGGCCCGCTCGGCGATGTGCTCGAGGGCGCCAGCCGTCCGGGCTTCTTCCACGGGGTGCTCACCGTGGTCAACAAGCTCTTCCAGCTCACCCGGCCCGACCTGGCGTACTTCGGCGAGAAGGACTACCAGCAGGTCACGCTCATTCGCGCGATGGTCCGCGACTTCGACCTGCCGATCGAGGTCCGCGGGGTGCCGACCGTGCGCGAGGCCGACGGGCTGGCGTTGTCCAGCCGCAACCGGTACCTCGCCCCGGACGAGCGCGAGGCCGCGCTGGTCCTGCACCGGGCGCTGACCGCCACGGTGGCCGCGGGCTCGGTGGAGGCCGGGCTGGCGGAGTTCGCCGCGGTGCCCGAGGTCAAGCCCGACTACCTGGTGCTCACCGACCCGATGCTCGGGCCCGCGCCCGCGCACGGTCCCGCCCGCGCCCTGACCGCCGCCTGGGTCGGCGGCACCCGACTGATCGACAACCTGGGAGCCGAGCTGTGATCCGCACGATGCTCAAGTCCAAGATCCACCGCGCCACGGTCACACAGGCCGACCTGCACTATGTCGGATCCGTGACAGTCGACGAGGATCTGATGGACGCGGCGGACCTGCTCGCCGGCGAGCAGGTCGCGATCGTGGACGTCACGAACGGGGCTCGGCTGGAGACGTACGTCATCGCCGGACCGCGCGGCTCGGGCGTGATCGGCATCAACGGCGCCGCGGCGCACCTGGTGCATCCGGGCGATCTGGTCATCCTGATCTCCTACGCCCAGCTCGCCGACGCCGAGGCCCGTTCCTACCAGCCGCGGATCGTCCACGTCGACGCCGACAACCGCGTGATCGAGCTCGGCTCCGACCCCGCCGACGCCGTGCCCGGAATGGCCGGTTCTCCCGTCCGGGGCGACCTCGTCCGCTCTTAAGCGCCTTTATCGGCCCGTTGCCAAGTCCGTCTATGGTGGGGCGGACGGCCGTGGCATCTGCCGAGGCCCGGGGGAGGGACAGACGAGGATGGCGCGCAAGCTGATCGCGGCGCTGGTGCCGGTGATGGCCCTGGCCGTGCTGGCTGGCTGCGGCACGCCGGCCGGCACCGACAAGGATCTGACCGACGACTGGGCGATGCTTGCCACGCCCAAGATCCCGCCGCCGCCGGTCGGTGCGTGCTATTCGACGTCCGTCGACTACTTCGCCACCGCGACGACCACCCAGTTCTCCTTCAAGTCGGTGGACTCGTGCTCCTCGTCGCACGCGAGCGAGACCTTCTACGTCGGCGACCTCACCGGCGCGGCCGCGAGCGGCACGACCCCGCCGAAGGGCGAGGCGCTCAAGGACGGCTGGACCAAGTGCAACACCGAGGCCGAGAAGTTCCTCGGCGGCAGCTACTACGACGGCCGCCTCGAGCTGCTCGTGCTCGTCCCTTCCTCGACCCAGTGGGCGGCCGGCGCGCGTTACCTGCGCTGCGACCTCGCCGAGGTGGTCAGCGACGGCGACAAGCCGGTCAGCCGCTCGGGCAGCCTCAAGGGCGCGCTGAGCGGGGACAAGCCGCTCGCGCTCGGGTGTGCCATGGAGGTGTACGACACCGACGGCAAGACGTGGCTGGACTACACGCCGACGACTTGCACGGCGACGCACAACATGGAATACGTCGGCACCTACACATCGACCGACCGCCCGTTCCCGTCGAACTCCGACGAGCGCAAGACGGCGATGCGACCCGGCTGCGAGGCGCTCGGCGCCAAGTATCTCGGGATGACGGCGTCGCAGCTGACCAACCACCAGCAGGTCGGCATCGGCTTCTGGATGGTCGACGAGGAGAACTGGAACCGAGGCAACCGGTCGGCGCGGTGCTACGCGATGCTCTTTGACAAGAAGACCGTCACGAAGTCCATCAAGGGCATGGGCAGCGGGGCGATCTGACGCTTGCTTGCTTGGACGCCCCGGGCCGCTCTCCTTGTGCGGTCCGGGGCGTTCTTTGTTCGTGGGGATTGCGGCGGATAAGTCCGAACGCTCCGCATCCGGACTTATCCGAAATATCAGCATGTATCGCTGGGGTGGACAGTTACCGGTCAGTAACGCAGACTGCTTCCTCATGAAGCGGGTCGCCCTCATCGCCGTGGTCGTGGCGCTCATCGGTGGCGGGCTCTACTGGATGTACGAGCGCGGGCAGGGTCGCGACATCCCCAGCACGCCGCCGGCGGGCGCGCCCAAGGCCGGGACCTGCTACAAGGTCGACGCCGGCGGGGCCAAGGCGGCGCTGCCCTGGGCCGGCGACCCCGTCGACTGCGCGGGCCCGCACACCGTCGAGCTCTTCCACGTCGGCCAGGTCGGCAAGGACCTGCTGCACCGGCTCGACGACGCCAAGGGCGACGACGTGAAGGTGACCCAGGCCCTGCTGTACGCCCAGGCCCGCCGCGCCTGTCTGGTGGAGGGCCCGATCTTCCTCGGCGGCGGCTGGCACGAGGCCCGCCTGCAGATCGTGGCCGCGTGGATCAAGCCCGCGACCGACGGATTCTTCGGGTGCGGCCTGGCCGAGGTGACCGGCCCGGCCGGGGACCAGTTCGCGCCGCACTCCGGCACGCTCAAGGGCGCGCTGGCGCAGGATTCGCCCCTGGCCATCGCCTGCATCAATCAGCTCCGGTACGTCCAGTGCTCCGATCCCCACGACGGCGAGTACTCGGGCGTCTACACCATCACTCCGCCCGAGGCCCCGTTCGATGAGGCCGCCGTGCGGTCCGCCACGGCGAAGGGCTGCACCTCGGTGGGCCTGAGCTATCTCGGCCTCCCCGCCGACGGTGGCCGGGCGGACCTGACCGCGGGCTCCGTCGGCCCGAAGACGGCGAACGAGTGGCTCGGCAGCGACCAGGCGTTCACCTGCTACCTGATGAGCGCGAAGCCCTTGAAGTCGTCGGTCCACAACCTCGGCGCCGCCCCGCTCCCACTGGCCTGAGCTCCGCCGACTCGGACTTATACGAAAAATCCGATATGTCGCGGCGCGAAGCGCCCGACATATCGGCCGGGCCGGCTTCGAGTGCGGCGTCGGCCGGGCCGGCTTCGAGTGCGGCGTCGGCCGGGCCGGCTTCGAGTGCGGCGTCGGCCGCGAGGGGCAAGCGGGCGCAATGCCTCGAGCGCGGAAAGCGGGCGACCGCGCAAGAGCGTGAAACGATTGTGGACGAGTGCGAAAACCGACGAACGGACCGTTACGGGAGGGCGACGAGCATCACCACCCGTCGTACGGGTGAGTGATGTTGACTGTAGTGATGACAGCAGGCATGAACGGGCCGATCGCCCCGCGCCGGCTTGCCGGGCCACCGCCCGGCTGGGCGGAGCCGACCGACGTCGTCGTCATCGGGTCCGGCGTCGCGGGCCTGACCGCCGCGCTGCACCTGCGCGAGGCCGGGCTCCACGTCACCGTCGTAACCAAGGTCAACATCGATGACGGGTCGACGCGGTGGGCGCAGGGCGGGATCGCCGCGGTGCTCGATCCGCTCGACACGCCCGAGGCGCACGCGCAGGACACGCTCGTGGCCGGGGTCGGGCTGTGCGACGCGGCCGCCGTCGACGTGCTGGTGCGCGAGGGGCCGACGCGGGTCCGGGAGCTGATCCGCTGGGGCGCCGAGTTCGACCGGAACAACGACGGCTCGCTCATGCTCACCCGCGAGGGCGGGCACCACGCCAACCGGATCATCCACGCCGGCGGGGACGCCACCGGGGCCGAGGTGCAGCGGGCGCTGCACGCGGCGGTACACCGTGATCCCTGGATTCGCCTCATCGAGCACGCGCTGGTGCTCGACCTGCTCACCGACGCCAAGGGACGGGCCTGCGGCGTGACGCTGCACGTGCTCGGCGAGGGCGCCGAGGACGGCGTCGGCGCCGTCCACGCCCGCGCGGTCGTGCTCGCCACCGGCGGCATGGGGCAGATCTTCGCCGCGACCACCAACCCGATCGTCTCCACCGGCGACGGCGTCGCGCTCGCGCTGCGGGCCGGGGCGCGGGTCACCGACCTGGAGTTCGTGCAGTTCCACCCGACCGCGCTGGCGCTGGGCAACCACGACTCGCAGCAGCCGCTCGTGAGCGAGGCGCTGCGGGGCGAGGGCGCCTACCTGCGCGACGGCGACGGCAACCGGTTCATGGTCGGCAAGCACGAGCTCGCCGAGCTGGCCCCGCGTGACGTGGTCGCCAAGGGCATCTACCGGGTCATGCGGGCCGAGGGCACGAGCAACGTCTGGCTCGACGCCCGCCACCTCGGCCGCGAGTTCCTCGAGGCGCGCTTCCCGACCATCGTCGCCTCCTGCCGCGCCGCCGGCGTCGACCCCGCCGCCGACCTGATCCCCGTCTCGCCCGCCGCCCACTACGCCTCCGGCGGCGTGCGCACCGACCTGCACGGCCGCACCTCGATCCCCGGCCTGTACGCGTGCGGCGAGGTCGCCTGCACCGGCGTCCACGGCGCCAACCGCCTGGCGTCCAACTCGCTGCTGGAGGGGCTGGTCTTCTCCCGCCGCATCGCCGAGGACATCGCCCGCGACCTGCCGCCGCAGGCCGAGCCGATCGCCGTGGACCTGCCCGCCTGGTCGGCCGACCCCGCCATCCGCCCGCAGCTGCAGGCCGCCATGTCCGCCCACGCCTCGGTGCTGCGCAGCGCCGACTCGCTGGAGCACGCCGCGCAGGCGCTCACCAAGCTCTCGCTCGACCGAGACCCGAACGCCACCGCGAACATGGCCGCCTGGGAGGCCACCAACCTGCTCACCGTCGCCAGTGCCCTGGTCGCGGCCGCAACGCAGCGGCAGGAAACCCGGGGCTGCCACTGGCGCGAGGACTTTCCCGACGCCAGCGACGTGTTCCGGGGGCACTTCCTCGCCGCCCTCGACGACGCCGGCGCACTCACGGAGACCTGGGAGGACGCGTGAAGTTGCAGACCGAGGCCGAACTGCGCAAGGTCGGACTCGATCCCGTGGCGGTCGAGGAGATCGTCCAGCGCACCCTGACCGAGGACCTCGGGCCGGACCGGCTGGACGTCACCAGCGTGGCCACGATCCCCGATGACCAGACCGACGACGCCGACATCGTCGCCCGCGCGGACGGGGTCGTCGCCGGCCTCTGGGTCGCCGTCGCGGTCTTCGAGGCCGCCTCGGGCGGCATCACCGCCGAGGTCCGCAAGCGCGACGGCGACCGTGTCGTGCGCGGCGACGTCCTCGCCACGATCCACGGGCCGACCCGGGGCCTGCTCACCGCCGAGCGCTCGGCGCTCAACCTGCTCTGTCGGATGTCGGGCGTCGCCACCCACACCCGGCGCTGGGCGGACCTGCTGGAGGGCACCAAGGCGCTCGTGCTCGACACCCGCAAGACCACCCCGGGGCTGCGCATCCTCGAGAAGTACGCGGTGCGCGCGGGCGGCGGCACCAACAAGCGCATGGGCCTCTACGACGTCGCCATGATCAAGGACAACCACAAGCTGGCCGCGGGCGGGATCACGGCCGCGTACGAGCGCGTGCGCGCCACCTTCCCCGACGTCCCCGTGCAGGTCGAGGTGACCACCGTCGGCGAGGCGGTCGAGGCGGTCACCGCCGGCGCGAGCTTCCTGCTGCTGGACAACATGCGGCCGGAGACGCTGCGCGAGGTCGTGAGCGCCGTGGGCGGCCGCGCGGAGCTCGAGGCGACCGGGAACCTGACCCTGGCCACGGCGGCCGAGTACGCGGCCACGGGCGTCGACTATCTCTCCGTCGGCGGCCTGACCCACTCCTCGCCGATCCTCGACATCGCCATGGACCTGCGCCTGCACTAGCGGTTCGGAAAGACCGTCACCACATATTGGTCGATGCGGTTGTACTGCCAGCTCGCCGGCACAATCCGGTGGCAGCGCTCGGCGCTGCTCACGCAGATGACCGCATCGACCGATGTGACGTCCCCGGCCGGGTGTCCCGGCACCTCGGACTCGAGCTCGATCAGTTCCATGTCCCGCAGTTCGATTTGCAGGGGGTACTCCCAGAGGTCCCCCTCCAGCACCAGTCCCACCCGCTTCGCCCCGCTGGCCCGCACCTGGTCGATCGCCGTGCGGTAGCTCGCGGCCTGGTCCGGCATGCGCACGAAGCGCTCCTGCCAGTCGTCGAGCGTGAACACCGAGGCGTGCCCGACGAGCCGGCGCGGCTGGCCGTAGTAGACCGCGACGAGCCCGTGCGCGGTCCCGGCGAGCATCGCCAGCACCACCAGCGTGCCGAGCGCCCGCCGGAGCGCGGCCCGCTCGATCGTGAAGGCCCGCTCGAGCGCGTACCCGGCCAGCGGGGCGGCCACCGCGAAGGCGGGCAGGATCAGGCGGTTGCCCCAGTCCTGCCACTTCACGACCGCCGCGGTGGCGAGCAGGGCGCCGAGCACGAGCAGCGCGTAGCCGCGGGTCCGGCGCCAGCAGAGGCCGGCCACGGTGCCGAGCAGCACGAGCGCGGACTGGACCGGATAGGGGGAGCGGTCCTCGTCGGGCTTCCAGCGGTCGCCGGGGAAGGTGCTGCGCCACTGGGTGATGCCGGGGTCGTTCGGGTCCACGCCCACCGCGTCGGCGATGCGCACCACCGAGCCGCCGATCGCCTCGTTGACCGCCGCGACCGGGGTCAGCAGCGTCGAGGCGCCGAGCCGCAGCCCGTTGACGAGGATCGCGGGCGGATCGTGGCGGGTGTTGGACAGCGCCTCGCGATAGCCCGGCGGCCCGAACGGCGATCCGAACGCGTCGTGCACCCGCAGCAGCGACGGTCCCGCGAGGGCGGCGGTGGCGAGGATGACGGAGCACAGGGCGTACGACACCTGCTTGAAGCTCTTCTGGCGCAACCGGCAGACGCCCCAGTAGGCGAGCACCGGCAGCAGCGCCATGGCGCCGGTGGACTTCGTCACCATGACCAGCCCCGCGGCCCCGGCCAGCCCGAGCACGTTCGGCCAGTCCACCGGGGCGCGACGAGTCATCGCCGGGATCTCACGCGCGTCGGCCGCGGGGGCTTGGTCGGCGGCGAGCGCGGCGGCCGCCTTGCGGGGGCCGAGCCCAAAGGTTCGGCGCGCGTCCAGGGCGAGGGTCGCGGCGCAGGCGACCCAGGCGGTCACCACCAGGTCGTTCTGGGTGCTCGTGGACTCCAGGGCGACCGCGGGCGCGGTGAGGAACACGGCCGCGGTCAGCCAGCGGCCGGCGCGGCCGGCGCCGAGCTGGCGGGCGCAGCGGGCCACGGCCAGGGCGCCGAGCAGCCCCGCGGCCCACTGCAGCAGGTTGTACTGCCCGTCGAAGCCGGTCAGCAGGCGCAGATGGAGCAGGAGCAGTTCGGCCCCCGGCACCAGGATGATCTGCTGGGTCTGCACGGTGGCGAAGTTGCCGAGGCTGCCGTCGGCGACCCAGTGCTCGATCTTGGCCAGGTGGTAGGAGTTCGAGTCGAAGTTGTTCGGCGAGCTCGCGAGGGCCAGCACGAGCTCGCTGGCCACCAGCAGTCCGACGGCGACCCGCAGCCCGGCCACGAGCCAGCGGCCGCGCTCTGAACCGCCCTCTGAACTGCTCTTTTCGGCGCCGGCCGCACCCGCGAACGGGCTTCTCGGCCACCACCGTGCCGGATTTTTTGTGATTTTCCGCGCTTTGTCGGGCAGGGAGCGCCACGCGAGCCACCCGGTGGCGAGGGCGGCGGCGAGCCAGGCGAGCACGAACGGTACCGGCGAAATCCAATGCACCAGCGAAAACAGCTCGGCGGTGAGCACCGCGCCGACGGCGACGGCGATCGCGGCGCGGATGATCATCAGGGCGCGGTCGGCCTCGGCCCGTGGACGCAGCGCGACCGCCGCGAACGCCAGCGTGAGCACCGGCAGCAGCGCGAGCAGCACGCGGGCGTTGGGGATCATTGGCACGCGATCGTAATTGAACGGTCGTTGGTTAGGCTTCCGGGGTGCTGCTGTGCATCGACATCGGAAACACCAACACGGTGCTCGCCACGTTCGAGGGTGAGAAGATCGTCCACTCCTGGCGGATCAAGACCGACTCGCGCGCCACCGCGGACGAGCTCGGGCTGCTCTACCGGGGCTTGCTGGCCACCGACGCGGTGTCCCTGACCGGCATCGCGGCGTGTTCGACCGTGCCCGCCGCACTGCGCTCGCTGCGCACGATGCTGCAGCGGTACTACGCGAACGTGCCCACCGTCATCGTCGAACCCGGGGTCCGGACCGGCGTCCAGCTGGCCATCGACAACCCGAAAGAGGTCGGCACCGACCGCGTGGCGAACACGCTGGCGGCCTACACGCTCTACGGCGGCCCCTCGATCGTGGTCGACTTCGGCACCTCGACCAACTTCGACGTGGTGTCGGCCCGGGGCGAGTTCCTGGGCGGCGTGCTCGCCCCGGGGATCGAGATCTCGGTCGACGCGCTGGCCGGGCGCGCGGCCCAGCTTCGCAAGGTCGAGCTGGTCAAGCCGCCGCGGGTGATCGGCAAGAACACCGTCGAGTGCCTGCAGTCCGGCGTCGTCTACGGGTTCGCGGGCCAGGTCGACGGGGTCGTGCGCGGGGTGACCGCGGAGCTCGGTGGCGATGTGAAGGCCGTGGTCGCGACCGGTGGCCTCGCCTCGATCGTGATCGGGGAGTGCCAGAGTGTGACGCATCACGAGCCGATGCTCACACTCATCGGGCTGCGCCTGATCTTCGAGCGAAACACCTAGAGCTTTTCCGCGCGGTACGTGTATGTGACGTACGGCAGCTCGAAGTGCTCGCCGGCCTCGAAGTTCGCCGCGGTGAGCTCGCGCACGCGCTGTTCCAGCACCGCCCGGGCGCCGGCGTCGGACACGAGGTAATACGAGCGGGACTTGATCAGGTCGACCAGCGACTCCGTCGTGTGCGTCGCGCTCCAGTGGAAGAGTTCGAGTTCGGCGGTACCGAACAATGGCCCGAACTGCTCGGGCGTCATCGTGCGCTCGTCGATCGCCGAGCGG
The DNA here is from genome assembly GCF_059739745.1 of Dactylosporangium thailandense. NCBI lineage: Bacteria > Bacillati > Actinomycetota > Actinomycetes > Micromonosporales > Micromonosporaceae > Dactylosporangium > Dactylosporangium thailandense. The sequence goes on along the minus strand of NZ_AP029195.1, from coordinate 9,610,090 downwards.
GCGCGGTGGCCGTCGAAAACCTCGGACAGCTCGGCGACCCACGGCACCGATTCGTCGCGGACGTTCCAGATCGGGATGAACCAGCCGCCCGGCTTCAGCACCCGGGCGATCTCGGTGTGCGCGGGCTCACCGGCGAACCAGTGATAGGCCTGCCCGGCGGTGACCGCATCCTGGCTTCCCGCCTCGACCGGAATGGCGGTGGCGCTGCCCGCGCGCGCGTCGCCGTCGATCTGCCGCCGCATTTCGTCGTCGGGCTCGACCGCGATGACGCGGTGCCCGAGCTCGCGCAGCTGGCGGGTCAGAATGCCCGTGCCGGCGCCCAGGTCCACGATCTCGGCCGGCCGCGCGCCGAGCGCCCAGCGCAGGGCCTCGAGGGGATAGCGCGGGCGGATTCGGTCGTAGAGGTCGGCGGCCGCCCCGAACGAAGACGCGTGTTTGCTCAAGTCCACGTCGCCAACCGTACGCCGCCGGTCATTCTCCGGCTCGTCACACATAGCAATGCGCTCGACACGGATCTGTACGTTGCATATTGCTTGTGAGCTATTCCTGAACCGGTCGCCGGGTGGCTCACCCCGCACCCGACCTCGGACATCGCCCTCGCGAATCCGTCGCCCTTTGCGACAGGGAAACGAACCCTTTGGCCTTGGTGCAGCCGCGCAGTTTCGGCGTACCGTTGACGCGGCGCGGCCTTACTACGTTATCTTTGCAATCGCACAACGCGGGGCGGGCTTCCTCGAAGGGAATACGACAGTGGCCAAGCGGACCATCCACGTGCTGGTCGACGACCTCGACGGCGGAGACGCCGACGAGACGGTGAAGTTCGCGCTCGACGGCGTGCAGTACGAGATCGACCTGTCCAAGAAGAACGCAACGAAGCTGCGCGATGCGTTCGGCCCCTTCCTGTCCGCTGGAACCAAGGTCGGGCGGGGTGGCGTGGTGGTCGGCGGCCGTGCGGCCAGCGCCCGTGGCCGGGGCGGCGCCGCGGCGGATCGCGAGCAGAACAAGGCGATTCGGGAATGGGCGCAGAACAAGGGCATCAAGGTGTCCGACCGTGGTCGCATCAAGCAGGAAATCGTCGACCGTTTTAACGCCGAAGCGGGGCGATAGCGCCGTTTGTTGCGGCCCGTACGATTCTAGACGCTCCAGACACCCACCGTAGCGGTTCAGTTACGGTGGGTGTTGTGTATCCGGGAGTCCGATTTCGCTCTTGGCGTACGGGCGGGGGTGCAGGAACATGCCGGCGGGTGCGAACGTTGGTCGAAAGCGCCGGGTACACGTGGTTCCCGGAGGGTAGGCAGTCAAGGACCGGGGGTTCCGGCGACCGATTGCGGGGTGCGGCAACGCCGCACACCCCGCAATGAGTCGGCCCGCGGCGATAGAGTGATGGCACGGTCACGTTGGCGTCCGACAGAGCTTCGGCGTGGCGACCCCCTGATACGGGGTTCCGCGAGAAGCGGCGGCGACGGACACGGCACGTGAGGAGCAGGGATGTTCGAGCGGTTCACCGACCGAGCACGACGGGTTGTCGTCCTGGCGCAGGAAGAAGCCCGGATGCTCAACCACAACTACATCGGCACCGAGCACATCCTGCTCGGCCTCATCCACGAGGGTGAGGGCGTGGCGGCCAAGGCGCTCGAGAGCCTCGGCATCTCGCTGGAGGGTGTTCGCCAGCAGGTCGAGGAGATCATCGGCCAGGGCCAGCAGGCGCCGAGCGGGCACATCCCGTTCACGCCACGCGCCAAGAAGGTGCTGGAGCTGTCGTTGCGGGAGGCCCTGCAGCTCGGGCACAACTACATCGGAACCGAGCACATCCTCCTCGGCCTGATCCGGGAGGGTGAGGGCGTCGCGGCCCAGGTGCTGGTGAAGCTGGGCGCCGACCTCAACCGGGTCCGCCAGCAGGTCATTCAGCTGCTCTCCGGCTACCAGGGCAAGGAGCCGGCCGCGGCCGGCACCGGTGCCCCCGGCGAGGCCGCCCCGTCCACGAGCCTGGTGCTTGACCAGTTCGGTCGCAACCTCACCCAGGCCGCTCGCGAGGGCAAGCTCGACCCGGTCATCGGCCGGGAGAAGGAAATCGAGCGGGTCATGCAGGTGCTCTCCCGCCGCACCAAGAACAACCCCGTTCTCATCGGCGAGCCCGGCGTCGGCAAGACGGCCGTGGTCGAGGGGCTGTCCCAGCGGATCGTCAAGGGCGAGGTGCCCGAGACCCTCAAGGACAAGCAGCTCTACACCCTCGACCTGGGCGCGCTGGTCGCGGGCTCCCGCTACCGCGGTGACTTCGAGGAGCGCCTCAAGAAGGTGCTCAAGGAGATCCGCACCCGCGGCGACATCATCCTGTTCATCGACGAGATCCACACGCTCGTCGGGGCGGGTGCCGCCGAGGGCGCCATCGACGCGGCGAGCATCCTCAAGCCGATGCTGGCCCGTGGCGAGCTGCAGACGATCGGCGCGACCACGCTGGACGAATACCGCAAGCACCTCGAGAAGGACGCCGCGCTCGAGCGGCGCTTCCAGCCGATCCAGGTGGGTGAGCCGTCGCTGGCGCATACCATCGAGATCCTCAAGGGCCTGCGGGACCGCTACGAGGCGCACCACCGGGTGACGATCACCGACGCCGCCCTGGTGGCCGCGGCGACCCTCGCCGACCGCTACATCTCCGACCGCTACCTGCCGGACAAGGCGATCGACCTGATCGACGAGGCCGGGGCCCGGATGCGCATCCGCCGGATGACCGCGCCGCCAGACCTCCGCGACTTCGACGAGCGCATCGCCCAGGTCCGCCGCGACAAGGAGTCCGCGATCGACGCGCAGGACTTCGAGCGCGCCGCGCAGCTGCGGGACAAGGAGAAGCAGCTGCTCGGGCAGAAGGCGCAGCGCGAGAAGGAGTGGAAGGCCGGCGACCTCGACGTCGTGTCCGAGGTCGACGACGAGCAGATCGCCGAGGTCCTGGCGAACTGGACCGGCATCCCGGTCTACAAGCTGACCGAGGAGGAGACGGCCCGCCTGCTCCGCATGGAGGACGAGCTGCACAAGCGCCTCGTCGGCCAGGAGGACGCGGTCCGCGCGGTCTCGAAGGCGATCCGGCGCACCCGGGCCGGCCTGAAGGACCCGAAGCGCCCGTCCGGCTCGTTCATCTTCGCCGGCCCGTCCGGCGTGGGTAAGACCGAGCTGTCCAAGGCGCTCGCCGAGTTCCTGTTCGGCTCCGAGGACGCGCTCATCCAGCTCGACATGTCCGAGTTCCACGACCGGTACACGGTGTCCCGACTCGTCGGTGCGCCCCCCGGATACGTGGGCTACGACGAGGGCGGCCAGCTGACCGAGAAGGTCCGCCGGCGTCCGTTCTCGGTGGTGCTCTTCGACGAGATCGAGAAGGCCCACCCGGACGTGTTCAACACCCTCCTGCAGATCCTGGAGGACGGCCGGCTCACCGACGGTCAGGGCCGCATCGTGGACTTCAAGAACACGGTGATCATCCTGACCACCAACCTGGGCACCCGCGACGTGGCCAAGGCCGTGTCCCTGGGCTTCCAGGCGTCGGAGGACAACGAGTCGAACTACGAGCGGATGAAGCAGAAGGTCAACGACGAGCTGAAGCAGCACTTCCGCCCGGAGTTCCTCAACCGCATCGACGACACGATCGTCTTCCACCAGCTCATGCAGGACCAGATCCTCGGCATCGTCGACCTGATGATCGCCCGGATCGAGACCCAGCTGCGCAACAAGGACATGGGCCTCGAGCTGACGGACAACGCCAAGAAGTTCCTGGCGAACAAGGGCTACGACCCGGTGCTGGGCGCGCGGCCGCTGCGTCGCACGATCCAGCGCGAGATCGAGGACTCGCTGTCCGAGCGCATCCTGTTCAACGAGCTGCGCCCGGGTCAGATCGTGGTCATCGACTGCGAGGGCGACCCGGCCCAGTTCGAGAAGTCCAAGCTGGTCTTCAACGGTGCGGAGCGCCCGGGCGATGTGCCCGACGCGGTGCCGGCCGAGCTGGCCGGCGGCGGCTCGGACGAGGCTTCGGCCTGACGCTCGACCGTCACGCACCACCGCACCATCGCACTGCCTGCACGTTCCGAGGCCGCGCCGCGATTCCTTCGCAGCGCGGCCTCGGCCTTTGCCCCGGCCCGCTTCCCGCGCGGTCGTCCACGCGTTCGTCCGGCTCGCTTTCGGGGCCGGGCCTCGCGCGGTGCTTCGCCTGGTTCGCTTCCGGGCCGGGCGTCGGGCGGTGCGCCGTGCTGTTCGGCTGGCATGGCGGTCGCTCGGCGGATCGTTCGATGCGCCGCCGGTTTCGGCCTGGCTGCCCGGTCGGCGGTTCGCTGACCCTCGCGTGTCCGGCTCGCCGGTTGGGTTGGCGCGGTTTCGAGTCGCTCGGTTTCGGGGCGCAATCGCGTGTGGCCCTGTCGCCCTCGGTGGGGCGTCCGTTCCATTCGTTTTCGGGCCAGGTGTCGATTTGCACCTCGCGTTTCTTGCCCTTTTGTGTGCGTCGTCTAATCGATGCTCGGGTGGGGAGTTTGTCGGGTTCCTCAGTCGTACAAGAGACTCGAAACGCGTGATCTCCCGACCGGGCGGGTATGTTGCGCGGCGTGAGTAAGGGGCGGTTCCCGTTTGAGTCCGGACGGTTCGTGCGCCGGGCGGCGGGGCGGCCCATCGCGCGGCCCGGGTTGATGGCCCGGCTCGATGACGCCGACGAGATGGTTGTGCTCGTGGGCGGTGCGGGGGCCGGGAAGAGCACGCTGCTCGATGCCTGGGTGGTCGGGCGCGGGGGAGTCTTCGTCGACCTCGCGTTCGAGTCGCTGGACGCGGTGCCCGACGACGGGGTCGTGGCCGTCGACTCGGCGACGGCCGGGGACGTCGCGGCGCTCAGACGGCGGCGGGGTGTCGTGGTGGCCGTCGAACACGATCCCGGAATCGCCGGGGTTGTCCGGGTCTCACCATATGAGCTGGGGTTCGCCGAGGACGAGACCTATCAGGTGCTGGCCGCCGCGTTCGGGGACGCCGAGGCGGCCGACGTGCTCGCGCCAGATCTGCATCTGCTGACCAACGGGTGGCCGGGGCTCGTATCGCTCGCGGCCGCCTGGCTCGCCCAGCATCCGGCCCTCAAGCGGCGGGAGCGGCTGGTCGCGCTGGCCCGGTCCGAGCTGGGGCTCGCCGAGTACCTGATTCCGGCCGTCGTCGCGGGGCTCACCGAGCACGACCGGGAGCTCGTGCGGCGGATGGCGGGGCTGCCGGGGCTCGACGCGCGCACCGCCGACCGGCTCGACATCACCGAGGACCTCGGGCCCGTTGCTCCGTTCGTGCAAAGGCTGTTGCGCCGGCCCGGGTGGTTCGTGGTTCCAGAGGGATGGAAGGCGGCGCTCAGGGCGGAGTTGCCCTTGAGCGCCGCCGAAGCAGAACGTCTGGCCGGCGGCTTCATGGCCGTTCTCGGTCAGAGCCGCTAGCTACCTCGAGGCGCGCTGCGGCCGCCGGCTTTTGACGCCGCTCCGGCCGCGCTGTGTTCGGGGCCGTGCTTGCGGCGACGTCGACCGAGCGGCCGGTTTCCGCGGGGCGGTGGGTGCCCCGCGGATCGCGTGCGGAACTACGCGGCCGGCATGTAGTCGGTCAGCAGGGCCGGGGTCAGGCCCGCGTCCGAGATGGCCTGCAGCGCCGCGATGAAGTCGTCCACGAAGCGGTCCCGGAAGTGCATCAGGATGATGTCGCCCTTCTGCACGGAGTGGCCCTCCTGGTAGCGGACGATCCCCTTGTCCACCGTCTCCTTCCAGAAGAAGCCGGCCTGCAGACCGCAGTCGCGCGCCACCTTCAGCGTGGTTGAGTCCTTGTCGCCGAAGGGTGGGCGGAAGAGCTTGGGGCGCTGACCGTACAGCCCGGCGAGCTGGTCGGCCGAGCCGCAGATCTCGCGCTTCTGGAAGTCGTACGACTTGCCCTTGAGGTTCGGGTGCGTGAGCGTGTGCGCCTCGATGTCGGCGCCGGCGTCGCGGAGCTGCTGGAAGTAGCCCGGATTGTCGCGGATCGCGTTGATCGTCAGGAACAGGGTGACCTTCACGCCCGACTCGCGCAGGAGCTCGAGGGCCTCCGGGCGCTTCACCCAGCCGTCGTCGATGGTCAGGAACGCCACCGGCTGGTCGGTCGGGATGCGGGAGTAGTAGGCCGCGCCCGCGCCGCTCTCCGGGAAGTTGATGCGCACCGGGGCCGGAACCGCGCCGAACTTGGGCAGGCGGCCCGCGAAGGTGTTGCCGGGCGGCGGGGCCTGGGTGGTCTTCGTCGCGCCCGGCTTGCCGCCGGGGTTCGCCGAGCCGGAGGCCTGGGGTGCCCCGCCGCCGCCATCGGTGGCGGCGTCGGAGGAGGACGCGGTGGAGGCGCCGGGCGCGGCCGACGCCGAGGCGGCCGAACCGCTGCCGTTGAGCTGGGAATGGCCGGGTGCGGCCTTGTCGTCGCAGGCGGTGACCGCGAGCGCCAGCGCGGTGACCACGCCGATCAGCGCCCCGAGGCGGCCCGTTCTGCCGGTAACAAGCACGAACCTGAGATTAGCGTTGGAATTCGCTTGAAGGACCACCCATTTCGGGCATCTGCTCCGGTGAATAACGCCACCCGAAGGGCCTGCAACCTAACCCGGCAGGGTGTACGTCTTTTCCCGCCGTTCGCGAGCCCATGGACAAGGTGTCGTCGCGCACACTGGGGGTCGGCGGCCCTGCGCCGGCGGTCCCCAGCGCCGATCCCACCGCGCCGCGCCGCGCCGGCCGCCGCACGCTGACCGCCCCGCGCCGGACGTTCCGCGCTGACCGGCCCGCGCCGGGCGTGCTGCCCGCGCCGGTTGTTCCGCGTCGTGCGTGTGGGAGTCGGTGCCAGCGCTGATCGTCGCGCGTGTGCGGGGGAGGGAGAGTCGGGGGCTCAGCCGGGCAGGGTGTACGTCTCGGCCCGCCGGTTCACCAATCCGTCGACCAGCAGTCCCTCCAGCGCTCGCCGGCGTTGGTCGGCGTCGGGCCACACGGCGTCGAGGCGCTCGGCGGGCACCGGGTCGTCGCTCGCTCGCAGGACGGCCATGAGCAGCCCGCGGACGTATCGGTCCGTGCCGTGGTACCGCTGCGAGGGCCGGCCCTTCTCGTCCGACGGCGGCGAACCGGCGAGCCGCCACGCGCAGACGGCGGTCAGCGGGCACTCGGCGCAGCGCGGGGCGCGGGCCGTGCAGACGAGCGCGCCCAGCTCCATGAACGCGATCGAGGCGCGGGCCGCCGCCTCGTGGTCCTCCGGCAGCAGGACCTCCACGGCGCGCAGGTCCGCGGGCGTGGTGTTCGCGCCGCCGTCCGCGGTGCCGGTGACCGCGCGGGCCACGACGCGGCGCACGTTCGTGTCGACGACGGGGTGGCGCTGGCGGAAGGCGAACGCGGCCACGGCGCGGGCCGTGTAGACGCCGATGCCGGGCAGCGCGAGGAGTGCTTCCACGTCGTCGGGCACCACTCCGTCGTGCCGCTCCACGATCGCGGTCGCGCACGCGTGCAGGCGCAGGGCGCGGCGCGGGTAGCCGAGGCGGTCCCAGGCGCGGATGGCCTCGCCGGGCGGGTCGGCGGCCAGGTGCGCCGGCGTCGGCCAGCGCTCCATCCAGCGCTCCCAGGCCGGCTCGACCCGCGACACCTGGGTCTGCTGGAGCATGACCTCGGAGACGAGGACGCCCCACGGGGAGGCGCCGGGCCGGCGCCAGGCGAGGTCGCGGGCGTTGGCGTTGTACCACCGCGTCAGGGTGGACGCGATGGCGGTCTGTGCATTCGGGTGACTGGCGATACGCAAGGATATAGCTCGTGAACGAGTACGCCGTCACGGTCATCGGCCACGACCGGCCCGGCATCATCGCCGATGTCGCCGAGATCCTGGCCCGCCTTGGCCTCAACCTGACCGACTCGACCATGACCCGCCTGCGCGGACACTTCGCGATGACGCTCGTGTGCTCGGGGCCGCCGGCCGGCGCGGAGATCGAGGCGGCGCTGGAGCCGCTCACCGCCGAGCGGACGCTGCTGGTGACCGTGCGCGGGGTCGTTGAGGAGCCCGTCTACGAGCCCGCCGGCACCCACCACGTCGTCACCGTGCACGGCGCCGACCGGCTCGGGATCGTCGCGACGCTGGCCCGCACCGTTGCCGAGTGCGGCGGCAACATCACCGACCTCACGACGCGGCTCTCCGGCAGCCTGTACGTGATCGTCGCCGAGGTCGACGTCACCGACGCCGAGCGGCTCGACGAGGCCCTGCGCACCGCGGCGCAGCGGCTCGGCGTCGAGGTCTCGATGCGCCCGGCCGACGCGGATCTCTTGTGAGCGATCGGCAGCGCGGCTCTCTCGTGGGCGATCGGCAGCGCGGCGCCGGGGCCGATCACCGGGCGGTCGCGGAGGTGGCGGCGTGAGCGGGGTGGTCCTGCCTGTCGTTCGCGCGCCCGCCCCGGTTCTCGGCACCGCCGCCGAGCCCGTCGACCCCACCGCCCCCGAGATCCTCCAGCTCGCCGAGGACCTGCTGGCGACCATGCGCGTCTCGCCCGGCTGCGTCGGGCTGGCCGCGCCGCAGGTCGGCGTCGGCGCGCAGGTGTTCGCCGTGGACGTGACCGGGCACCCCAAGGCGCGTACGGTGCACGGCGCCTTCGTCCTGTGCAACGCCCGGATCGTCGAGGCGTCGCAGTGGCAGAAGGGCCGCGAGGGGTGCATGTCGGTGCCGGATCTCACCGGCGATGTCAAGCGGGCCAACCGGCTCGTGGTGGCCGGGTATGCACCGGGCGGTACCGAAGAAATCGAGATCACGACGGATGCCTTCGAGGCGCGGGCACTGCAGCACGAGATCGACCACTGCGCCGGGCTGCTGTTTCTCGATCGGGTCGCGGGGGCGCACGCGGTATATGCCCGGAAGGTTTATCTCTGAGCGGCGAGCCTTCCCGGCCATGGGGCATTCCCCCGATACGGTGAGTGCATCATGAAGCTGACGGTTGGCCCACTGCCCGCAGGCGTCTACTGGCGGCGCCGGGCGATCATCGGTGGCGTGCTCGTCGTCGCGTCCCTGATGCTGTGGGCGTCCTGCGGCGGCAGCGGCGGTGACGACCAGAAACGCACTTCGGGCGCTGCCTCGGGCGGCCCGGCGACCGGCGACCCGACACCGACGGTGACGATCCAGGTGCCGACGACCGGCGGAGCGCCCGAGTCCGTGGCCCCGCCGGTCTCCTCCTCGGCCGCCGCGCCGCCGGCGCCCACCGCCACGGTGCCGCCGTGCGCCGACGCCGACCTGACGCTCGTGGCCTCGCCCGAGCAGGCGGTACAGTTCCGGGGCGCCTACCTGAAGTTCTTCCTGAAGATCAAGAACGTCGCGACCCACGATTGCGTGCGGGATCTCGGCGCCGATTCCCAGGAGTTGTACCTCCAGGTCGCGGCCAGCAAGATCTGGTCCTCCGACGCGTGCGACCCGCCGCACGGCAGCCAGCTGACGGTGCTGAAGCCCGGCATCGAGGTGCAGTTCAGCACCACGTGGAGCGGGAAGGCCACGAACAACGGCTGCGCCAACCGGGAGACGCCTCCGGCGGGCAAGTACGAGCTGGTCGGCCGGCTCGACACCAAGCTCAGCGAGCCCGTTCAGGTCCAGCTGACCTGACGGTGCCGAGGGACTGACATTCGGGTGGGGTGACCAACCGCGGGCCTGGCAGCGTCGGCGCGCCAGCGCCCAGCGGTGTCTGGCGGGAGCGACGGTCCGCACCCCGGCGGACCCGAGTCATGCCGCCTTTACAGCTTGTTCGCGATCTGCACCTGGTCGGGGGCGAACGCGGCGAGGGCGGCCAGCTGACCATCGGGCGTGCCGTTGAAGTCCCGCAGGCGCACCGCCACCCCGACGCCCCGGGTCCGCCGCTCGTCGAGCCTGGCCAGGTCGCGCAGCACGTTCTGGTCGATCCAGGCCGGGTTGGTGCCGGTGCGGTCGAGGCCTGCCAGCAGCCGTACGACCAGGAACCGCTCGTCGCCCACCTCGATCGCCGCCACCTCGCCGACCCGTGACCAGGGCAGGACGAGTGTGCGCACCCAGCCGGGCCGCAGGGTGAGCGCGAAGTGGTTGGCCCCGACCCGCGGCCGGCGCAGCACGGCGAGCGCGATCGGCACCGCTCCCACCACGGCCAGGCCGGCCGTCCACATGGGAACGCCGGCGAGCGGGTTGTGCGCGCCCGAGTCCAGCGTCTCGGGCTCGTCGCTGAACAGCGCCCGGACGAGCAGGACGGCGAGCGTCGCCGACACGGCATACCACGCCAGGGTTCCTAGAGACCGGGACGGAAAACTCCGTCGCCACTCGATCCGCTCCGGACCGGCCACCGGCGACAAACCCCTTGGCTTTCGAAAATCAACCGCCGTCCATTTGTGGAGGGCATCCGACCACTCTACGGGCTGGGTCGATACCGCACCAGCACCTGATGACCGGGCATCCGTAGACTGTGCGGGTGCCGATTGACCGCGAGCCCGGCAGGGGCGCCGCCAACACCGGCCTCATCGGGGGCTGGGCCGCCGCGCTGCCCGGCGCCGACCCCCTGCGCGCGACGCTGGCCCTGATGGCCCCGGGCACCGTGCTGCGCGACGGCCTGGAACGCATCCTGCGGGGCCGGACCGGGGCCCTCATCGTGCTCGGCCACGACCGCGTGGTCGAGCAGATCTGCACCGGCGGCTTCCCGCTGGACGTCGAGTTCTCCGCGACCCGGCTGCGCGAGCTGTGCAAGATGGACGGCGCCGTCGTCCTGTCGAGTGACGGCACGAGAATCGTCCGGGCGGCCGTGCACCTCATGCCCGACCCGACGATCCCGTCCGAGGAGTCCGGCACCCGCCACCGCACCGCCGAGCGGGTCGCGAAGCAGACCGGCTACCCGGTGATCTCGGTGAGCCAGTCGATGCGGATCATCGGGCTCTACGTCAACGGCCAGCGTCACGTCATCGACGACTCGGCCGCCATCCTGTCGAAGGCCAACCAGGCGTTGGCGACGCTGGAGCGCTACAAGCTGCGCCTCGACGAGGTCAGCGGCACCCTGTCCGCGCTGGAGATCGAGGACCTCGTCACCGTCCGCGACGCCGTGGCCGTGGTGCAGCGCCTGGAGATGGTGCGCCGGATCGCGGACGAGATCGCGGGCTACGTCGTGGAGCTCGGCACCGACGGCCGGCTGCTGGCCCTGCAGCTCGAGGAGCTCATGGCCGGCGTGGAGGCCGACCGGACCCTGGTCATCCGCGACTACATCCCCGCGGTGCGCCGCACGCGCGCGTCCGACTTCGGGCTGGAGGAGCTCGACGCCCTGACGGCGACGGAGCTGATCGACCTCGTGGCGGTGGCCAAGTCCCTCGGCTACCCGGGGGCGAGCGACGCCCTGGACGCGGCGGTCTCTCCGCGCGGCTTCCGCCTGCTGGCGAAGGTGCCGCGGCTGCCGAGCCTCGTGGTGGACCGGCTCGTGGAGCACTTCGGGAGCCTGCAGCGGCTGCTCGGTGCCACGGTCGAGGACCTGCAGGCCGTCGAGGGTGTCGGCGACGCCCGCGCCCGAGGGGTTCGCGAGGGACTGTCGCGGCTCGCGGAGGCCTCAATACTGGAGCGCTACGTCTGACCAGGGCCTGAGGCAGCGCGGGACAGGGCTTACACATCCTCCGCCGTTGCCTTCACCGCGTAGTGCAGGGCCGTCCGCACGTCGTTGACCTCCAGCACGCGCATGCCCGGCGGGGTCACCCCGGTGGCCGCGGGCCCGCAGCCCGGCGGCACCAGGGCGAAGCGGAAGCCGAGCCGGGCGGCCTCGGCCAGGCGGCGGGGCACCGCGCCCACCCGCCGGACCTCGCCCGTCAGCCCCACCTCGCCCAGCGCCACGAGGTCCGGAGGCATGGGCAGCTCGTGCGCCGCGGAAGCCGCGGCGAGCGCGAGGGCCAGGTCCGCCGCCGGCTCGGTGACGCGCAGGCCGCCGACGGTCGCCGCGTAGACCTCGCGGTCGTGCAGCTGGATGCCCGCCCGGCGCTGGAGGACGGCCAGGACCATGGCCAGGCGGGCCGAGTCGAGGCCGGAGACGGTGCGGCGGGGTGAGCCCGGCATCTGGGCGCCGATGAGGGTCTGCACCTCGGTCACGAGGGCGCGGCGGCCCTCCATGGCCACGCAGACGCACGTGCCCGAGACGGCGTCCGCATAGCGGGTGAGGAAGAGGCCGCTCGGGTCGGGCAGGCTCGTGATGCCGCCCTCGTGCATCTCGAAGCAGCCCACCTCGTCGGCGGCGCCGAAGCGGTTCTTGAGGCCGCGGACCATGCGCAGCGACGAGTGCTTGTCGCCCTCGAAGTTGAGGACCACGTCGACGAGGTGCTCGAGGACGCGCGGGCCGGCGACGTTGCCGTCCTTGGTGACGTGGCCGACCAGCACCGTGGCCAGGCCGCGCTCCTTGGCGATGGCGACCAGGGCCGCGGTGACGGCGCGGACCTGGGTGACGCCGCCCGCGACCCCGTCGACGCCGGGGGCCGAGATCGTCTGCACCGAGTCGAGGATGAGCAGGCCGGGCTTCACCGCGTCGAGGTGACCGAGGACGGCCGAGAGGTCGGTCTCCGAGGCGAGGTAGAGGCGCTCGTGCAGGGCACCGATGCGCTCGGCCCGCAGGCGGACCTGGCTCGTGGACTCCTCGCCGCTGACGACCAGCGACGGGCTCTCGCCCTGCACCGCCCACTGCTGGGCCACGTCCAGCAGGAGGGTGGACTTGCCGACGCCGGGCTCGCCGGCCAGGAGGACCACACCACCGGGGACGATGCCGCCGCCCAGGACGCGGTCGAACTCGCCGACGCCGGTCGGGCGGGCCTTGGCCGGGGCCGCGCTGATCTCGGCGATCGGGCGGGCGGGCTCGAGCGGGGCGCGGGACGGCACGGAGCGCAGGGCGGCCGGACCGGTGACGGCGGCGCCGCCGGCGAGCTCGAGGATCGCCCCCCACTCACCGCACTCCGGGCACCGGCCGATCCACTTGGGTGGCCGATGCCCGCAGACGTCGCACTGATAGATCGAGCCCTTGGTCTTCGTCACGCCCCCAACCTAACGAAGGGGTACGACAAAAAACCGGGCTTACTCCTCGCCGCCCTCGCCGTGCACGACCGAGCTCGGCTTCGGCAGCGCCGTGCCGGGCGGCGTCATCGGCAGGTTGGGCAGCTTCATCGTGGTGGTGCTGCCGTCGGCGTAGGTGAACGTGAAGGTCACGTTGGTCAGCGCGCCGCCGGGCAGCAGCGGCTCGCCGGTCAGCTTGTCGACCGCCAGGTACTTCTCGCCGCCGTTGTCGTGGGTGAGCAGTGCCACCCCCGAGACCGGGATGCTGACGGCGATCGTCGACGAACCCGCGGAGGTGGGCGCCAGCGAGGGCGCGGCGGCCGGCTCCGAGGGCGAGCCGGACGGCTTCTTGCTGCCGGAGGGAAGGACGGCCGGCGCCGCCGGCATGGTCGGGGCCGCGGCCGGCTGCGGGCCGCCGACGAGGACGATCTTGCCGTTGTCGCTGGTCGCGCCGGTCAGCTTCACGGCCTGCTGGGCGTTGTTGAACAGCCGGATGTTGAGCGGGACCGTCGAGCCGGGCTTGTACTGGTCGGCGTAGGCGACGCCGCCGTCGCGCAGCGCGATCTTGCCGTCGGCGCTCTGGGCGTTGACGCCCGGCACCGCGGCCGTCTGCTGGTCGGTCTGGGTGATCTGACCCGAGCCGCAGGCGGAGAGCAGGCCGACGCCGAACGCGGCCGTTGCCAGGAGCGCGGCGCCCAGCACCGTGCGGCGGCGAGCCAGCGGCTTGGCCTGAGTCGAACGCGTCACCGTGGTTCCTCCAAATCAAGGGGCAGCCGCACTACAGCCTAGATGCCCTTGATCGGTGGATTACGCGCACCCTGGCAATGGTGACTCAATCCAGATTCAGGCCGCTGATCAGGAGAAACACGACATCGATCAGAGCGACGGCGATGACGGCGAGGAACGGGGCCCGCGATGTTGTGTCGCGATTCATGCGGTACCACCCCCAGGAAAGCGCGATGAGTGACACCCCGAGCGCCGGCCAGAACAGCACCGGCGGCGGACCGGGGGGCCCGAACGCCAGCGCAGCGGTGGCGGCCGGCAGCAGCACCGCGGCCGCGGCCAGCGACCCCCGGCGGCCGAAGCGCTGCGGGAGCCCGCGCACGCCGCTGCGCTCGTCGGCGTCGAGGTCCGGCAGCGTGTTGACGAAGTGCGCGCCCGCGCCCAGCAGGCCGCCGGCGGCGAGCAGCCACAGCGGCGGAGTCTTACCCGCGCCGAGCACGACGAACGCGGGCAGGCAGGTGAAGGAGACGGCGTAGGGCACGACCGAGGCCGCCGTCGACTTCAGCGGCCAGTCGTAGAGCAGCGCCGAGCCGAGCGCGAGCGCCGACACCAGGCCCGCCTCCCAGCCGGAGAGGAAGCCCAGCGGCACGCACACCGCGGCCGCGACGGCGCCCAGCACCGCCACGAGCCGCCGGGAGACCTTCCCGGCCGCCACGGGCTTGTCGGAGCGCCCGGCCGCGGCGTCCCGCTCCGCGTCGAGAGCGTCGTTGACCCATCCGATCGACAGTTGACTCGTCAGTACCGCCGCCCCGGCCGAAATCACCCCGCCGAGCGGCCGATCCAGCCCGATGGAGAGCAGCACGGCCACCGCGGTGACCCCGGCGGCAGGCTCTGGATGACTCGCCCGCAGGAGCGGGATCGCAACCCACATCCGGCAAGTGTGGCGGGCGGAGGGGTCCCATGTCAGGCTCGTCTCATGCCGTCGCCGAGGCGCGCTCGCAACGACCCTGGTCAGTATGACGACCTGGCCGGGGAATGGTGGCGCCCCGGCAGCCCGTTCTCGATGCTCTACTGGCTCGCGCGCGCCCGCGCGCGGCTGATCCCGCCCGCCGAGCGCGACGGGGCCGTGCTGGTGGATCTCGGCTGCGGCGGCGGGCTGCTCGCGCCGCACGTGGCCGGCAAGGGGTACACCCACGTCGGCGTCGACCTCGTCGTCTCCGGCCTCGAGCAGGCCGCCGCGCACGGCGTCACCCCGGTGCTCGGCGACGTGAGGCACCTGCCCTTCGCCGACGGCAGCGCCGACGTCGTCAGCGCCGGGGAACTGCTCGAGCACGTCCCCGACCTGCCGCGCGTGGTCGCCGAGGCGTGCCGGATCCTGCGCCCGGGCGGCTGGCTCGTGCTCGACACGCTCGCCGACACCGCGCTGTCGCGACTCGTGGCCGTGCGCCTCGCCGAGGCCGTCGTCCCCGCGGTGCGCGGCATCCACGACCCCGCGCTGTTCGTGGACCCGCAGCGGCTGCGGGCCGAGTGCGCGCGCCACGGGGTGCCGCTGGTCGTCCGCGGCGTGCGCCCTTCCCTGCCCTCCCTCGCCCGCTGGCTGGTGACCCGCCGCGGTCGCGTGCCGATCGTGCCGACGTTCTCGACCGCGATCCTCTACCAGGGGCGCGGCAGGAAGGTGAGCCAGTGACGGGTGCCGCCATAGCGGGGATGCACGTGACGTTTCCCGGGCAGATGCGCCAGGACGAGGTGTGGGACGGCTACTTCAGGCGGCACTACGACGGGCCCCGCCGTGGGCTGGCGAAACGGATCTTCGCCAACTCGGGCGTCGTCACCCGTCACGGGGCGGTCAATCCGCTGCTGGAGGACGCGTCCTCCTGGTCAACCGCCAAACGCATGCATCGGTACCTCACGGAGGCCCTCCCGCTCGGCAAGGACGCGGTCGCGGGCGCCCTGGACGCCGCGGGACTGCGCCCGGACGAGATCGGGCTGTTCGCGGTGTGCTCGTGCACCGGATACGCCACGCCGGGCCTCGACATCCTGCTCGCCCGCGACCTGGGCATGGCCGACGACACGCAGCGGCTGTTCATCGGGCACATGGGCTGCTACGCGGCGCTGCCCGGGCTCGGCGCCGTCTCGGACTACGTGTCCGCGCGCGGCCGCCCCGCGGTGCTGCTCTGCCTCGAGCTGACCAGCCTGCACGTGCAGCCGCCCACCGACGACCCGCAGCAGATCGTGGCGCACGCGCTGTTCTCCGACGCCGCGGCCGCCGTGGTGCTCGTGCCGGACGGCCCCGGCGCGCTCGTGGCCGACATCGCCGCGGTCACCGACACGGCCACCGCGGACCATATGACGTGGGACGTGACCGATCTGGGCTTCCGCATGGGGCTGTCGCCGCGGGTGCCCGACGTGCTGTCGATCTACGTCGCCGACCTGGTCGAGCGGCTGCTGCGCCCGCGCGGGATGTCTCCTCGGGACGTGGATGCCTGGGCGGTACATCCCGGAGGCCCCCGAATCCTGGACGTCGTCCGCGACGAGCTCGCGCTGCCCGAGTCGGCCCTGGCCGCGTCGCGCGACACCCTCGCGGCGCACGGGAACTGCTCCTCGCCGACGGTGCTGCTGATCCTCGACGCCCTGCGCCGCCGCGCCGCCGGTCCGCCGCGCACCACGGTCGCGCTCGCGTTCGGCCCCGGCCTCACCCTCTACGGGGTGCTCCTACAGGTCTGACAGTGACGCCTTGCGCCCTCCGCGCTGCTCCTACAGGTCTGACAGTTCGGCTTCGAACGAGTTCGGCGTGGTCACCGATCGGACCGCCTTCACCAGCTTGCCGTGGAAGCTGACGAGCACCGCGGCGGTGGTCCGGTCGCCGGCCAGCTCGGGCACCGAGGCGCGCAGCGAGTTGTTCGGGTCGGCGAGGGAGCGCACGGTCACGCCCTCCCTGAGCCCGCCGGGCAGCGTAGGCGGGCGAGCGGCGACCACGATGACCTTGACGGTGTTCTTCGCCGTCGCGACGGCGTCGACGGTGCTGCGGATGAGCTGCTCGCAGGAGCACCCGTCCACGAGCAGCACCACGGCCGGGGAGATCTCCACGAGCCCGACCGGCTTGCCGTCCGGGTCCTGCAGGCTCACGCCGGTCAGCGACACCACGGCCGGGGCGCTCGTCGGGGAGCCGACCTTGGGGCTCGTCTTCGGGGCGCGCCCGGGCCACGCGACGGCGAACAGGCTCACGAGGGTCGCGATGACCGCGATCGTCATGATCAGCAGCGGTACGACGAGTCCGGGTGAATCGTCCGACACACGCCGGGCCGGCTTCGGCCTCAGGTGCAGTCGACGCCGCCAGCGCCGGTGGATTGCGTCACGGCGGAATTGCCGGCGGATCGGTGCGCCTTCGTCGTCGAGTGCGGCGGGATCGTCGGGAATGATGATCGTTCCCCACTCAGGCGGGAGATCGGGGAGGCCACCACCCTCTTGTGGTCGCTCACCACCGCCGTTGTCATCCCGCAGCGCGCCCATCGCTGTTCTCCTCGCACCTGCCTCAACTTTCCCTCACCTTCCGGTCCCGCGCCAGAGGTGACTACATCGAGATCTGTGCGTATCATCTACGCTCCGCCGCTGGTCACGTCACGCAGCGTGTCGGTTCTGGACCGGCGGCGCACTACGGAGGACACTTGCCGTAATCAATCGGATATGTCCGACTGCCAGGTCATTTGTGCGTGCTCCCGGTTGTTGATCCGCTACACAGCAGGTCCGGCGTTTCCTGTCAAGCAGGAGAAAGGGGACTCACATGTGTTCTGACCTGCGCGAATGCTGCTCTCTGGGGTGGGACGACAGCGCGTGACCGTGTTACCCTAGACACAGCGAAAGGGGTTTCGAACCTATGGTTTTCAGTGTCGGCGAGACCGTTGTCTACCCCCACCACGGGGCCGCACTCATCGAGGCAATCGAGACTCGCGTCATCAAGGGCGAGGAGAAGCAGTACCTCGTCCTCAGGGTCGCTCAGGGTGACCTGACGGTGCGGGTGCCCGCCGAAAACGCCGAAATCGTCGGCGTGCGCGAGGTGGTTGGCGAGGAAGGCCTGACGAAGGTCTTCGACGTCCTCCGCGCTCCGCACACCGAGGAGCCGACCAACTGGTCGCGGCGGTACAAGGCGAATCTGGAGAAGCTGGCCTCCGGCAATCCGCTCAAGGTTGCTGAGGTCGTCCGCGACCTGTGGCGTCGCGACCGTGAGCGTGGTCTGTCGGCCGGCGAGAAGCGCATGCTCGCCAAGGCGCGGGACATTCTGGTCGGCGAGGTGGCGCTCGCCGAGAAGAGCACCAAGGACGAGGCGGAGTCGCTGCTCGACAAGGTGTTGACCGAGGCCTGACGAATCCAGCCTGGCTATCCCTTCGATATCGAGGACCGCGACGTGACGGCGCACGTGTCTGTGCGTGGTGACGTCGCGGTCCTCGTGCCTGCGGCCGGCATGGGGGTCCGACTCGGACCTGGCGGCCCCAAGGCACTTCGCCTCCTGGGCGGCGAGCCGCTTCTTGTGCACGCCGTGCGGCGTCTTGCGCTCGCGCCCAGTGTCGGCTGCATCGTGGTCGCCGCGCCGGCCGATGCCGTGTCCTTCGTCGCGGAGCTCTTGGAGCCCGTGGCCCCGGTCACGGTAGTGCCCGGCGGGGCGACCCGGCAGGCCTCGGTCGCCGCGGCGCTCGCGGCGGTCCCCGACGGCTTCGACATCGTGCTCGTCCACGACGCGGCGCGCGCATTGACCCCACCGGAGCTGGTGGAGTCCGTGGCGGCGGCGGTGCGAGGGGGGCACGGCGCCGTCATACCCGTTCTTCCGGTGGTCGACACCATCAAGCAGGTTTCGGATTCCGGCTCGGTCGTGGCGACCGTGGACCGGTCGTCCCTGCGTGCGGTGCAGACGCCGCAGGGGTTCCGGCGCGGGGTGCTGGAGAAGGCGCACTCGGCCGCGATCGACGAGCACACCGACGACGCCGGGATGGCCGAGCGGATCGGTGAGCCGGTGTACACCGTGCCCGGGTCCGAGGCGGCGCTGAAGATCACCCGGCCGTTCGACCTGGCTGTGGCCTCGCTGCTGCTCTGACCTGGCACTGCTGCTTCTGGCCTGGCGTTGTTGCTTCTGGCCTGGCGTTGTTGCTTCTTGCCTAGCGTTGTTGCTTCTTGCCTGGCGCTGTCGCCGCGCCTCGCTGCTTGTCGCCCCGACGCTGGATGCTGCTGTTAGCGCACCGCGATGGTGTCGCCGCCGCGCCGCTGGGCGCTGCTGTCGCCGCCGCGCCGCCTGGTGCCGCTGTCACCGCCGCTGCCCGCTTTCGGCGCCGTGGCACCGTCGTGCCTTGTGCTGGATTCCGATATTTCCGGAATGTCAGTCGTGCCGGTCGCTTTACGCCGCGGCGGGGGCCGGGGTCGTCGCCCTCTTCGGGCGGCGGCGCCAGAGCAGGAAGCTGCCGACCGAGCCGCCGATGCCCAGCGTGGCGATCATGACGCCCGCGATCGACATGCCCACCGCGTCGCCGCGGGCCGTGGCCGAGCCGAGCGCCGAGTACGCCAGGGTGGCCGGGAGAGCGCCCACGACCGTGCCGGTGATGAACGCGCTCATGCGCACGCTCGTGGTCCCGAAGACGTAGTTGGCGATGCCGAAGGGCACGATCGGTACCATTCGGGAAATCAAGATCGCGAGCATCCCGCGTTTGGCGACGGCCTGCTCCATGGCGAGCATGCGACCGCTCAGGTGGCGGGCCATGAACTCGCGGCCCAGGAGCCGGCCCACCGTGTGCGCGATCAGCGCGCCGATGGTGATGCCGAGCATGATGTACAGCGCCCCGCCCACGAAGCCGAACACCAGCCCGCCCACGCCGGCCAGCAGCGTGCGGGGGGCGAGCGCGGTGGTGAGCACGGCCGAGCCGCCGATCGCGATGAACGGGGCCAGCGGGTGATTGCTGCCGACCGCGTGGGCCAGCGACGAGCGGGTCGGGTGGGCAATGATGATCGCCACGGACAGGGACACCACGATCACGGCAAGCAGACCGAAGCGAATCGCGGCTCCGGTGCGCCACCACGGACTGGGGCTCGTCGGGGTCGTCTGATCGCTGCGCACCCCACCCAGCCTAGGCCCGATTCGCCCATATGCCGACCCGTGCGTCGGTTCGGCAACCGAAGGTTCACGGTTGTGCACCAAAACGTCGTACCCTCCCGTCGTGATGTTGATCGGGAACGGCACCGACGTCCACGCGTTTGAGTCCGGCCGCGAGTGCTGGGTCGCCGGGCTGCGGTGGGAGGGCGTCGACGGGCTCGCCGGGCATTCCGACGGCGACGTCGCCGCGCACGCGATCTGCGACGCGCTGCTCTCCGCGGCCGGGCTGGGTGATCTCGGGGCGAACTTCGGCACGTCACGGCCCGAGTGGGCGGGAGCCTCGGGCGTCACGCTGCTGCGCGAGACCGCGCGCCTGATCCGGCAGGCCGGCTTCGAGATCGGCAACGTGTCCGTGCAGGTCATCGGGGTGAAGCCGAAGATCAGTAAGCGGCGATCGGAGGCCGAGCGGGTGCTGCACGACGCCCTCGGGGCGATCGTGCGGCTGTCCGGCACCACCACCGACGGCCTCGGGTTCACCGGCCGCGGCGAGGGACTGGCCGCCACGGCCGTCGCGTTGATCTACCCGGTCTCCCACTAGGACGGTCAGGCCTGGCGGGCCCACGTCCAGGCGTACCCGGTGTCCTCGATCGCCAGGGCCGGCTCACACAGGTCCAGCGGCCGGAAGGTGTCGACCATCACCGCGAGTTCGTCGAAGGCCTCGGCGCCGATCGCGCGCTCGACCGCGCCCGGCTGTGGTCCGTGGGTGAATCCGCTCGGGTGCAGCGAGATGGAGCCCTGCTCGATGCCGGAGCCGCGGCGGGCCTCGTAGTTGCCGCCCGTGTAGAAGAGCACCTCGTCGGAGTCGACGTTGTGGTGGTTGTACGGGACCGGGATCGCCAGCGGGTGGTAGTCGACCTTGCGCGGTACGAACGAGCAGATCACGAAGTTCGGCCCCTCGAACGTCTGGTGCACCGGCGGCGGCTGATGCACGCGCCCGGTGATGGGCTCGAAGTCGTGGATCGAGAAGGCCCACGGGTAGAGGCAGCCGTCCCAGCCGACGACGTCGAATGGGTGATTTGCGTAAATGTGCTCGGTCCAGCCCCGGCGGTGCTGCACCAGCACGGAAATGTCGTACCCCTCCGCGATGATGGGCTCCGCTGGACCACGGAGATCCCGTTCGCAGTAGGGCGCGTGCTCCAGGAACTGTCCACGCACGGAGAGATAGCGCCGCGGGGGTCCGATGTGTCCGGTCGCTTCGATCGCCAGCAGCTTCACCGGCCCGTTCTTGGGCACCAGTCGATGGATGACCGATGTCGGGATGATCGCGTAGTCGCCCTCGACCAGGTCCAGCACGCCGAACGTGGACTCCAGGGTGACCGCGCCCGCCGACACGTAGAGGCACTCGTCGCCGGCCGCGTTGCGGTAGAGGGGCGAGGGTTCGGTCGCCTCGACGTACGAGATCCGGACATCGTCGTTCGCGAGCAGGTGCTGCCGTCCGAGCACCGCGTCCACCTTGCCCCCGCCGATCTTGCCGGTCTGCAGGTGGCGCGGCTTGAGCGGCAGGTTCGGCACTCGCGACCAGGCCGGCGGCTCGAACGGCACCGCCGAGGTGATCGCCGTCGGCCGGTTGCGGTGGTAGAGCAGGGAGGAGTCGCTCGAAAATCCCTCCTGCCCCATCAGCTCTTCCGCGAACAACGAGCCGTCGGGCTGGCGAAACTGGGTGTGGCGCTTCGGCGGCACCTCGCCGACGCGGCGGTAGTACGGCATCACGGCCCTCCAGGTCGTGCTTCATGGAGTGTCCGGATAACGGACGAAGTTGTCCGCCCTGTAAAGCGTCCACTAGATTCGGAAGCCGTGTCAAACGCAGTGCCAACCCTGCTGACCGCACTGGTCGACGACGCCGCCGTGTTTCCGCCGGGCAGCGCGCCACTGACCGACGCCGTGCCCGCGCACGCGGGCCACCGCCGGAGCTGGTATTCCGAGCTCATCGGCCCCCTTCTCCTCCCCGTCGCCGACCGGGCCGCCTTCCTGGCGATCGCTTCCGCATCTCACCCGCCGGATTCACCCGCACCTGCTTCCTATCCGGCCGGTTCTCATGCGGCTGGTTCCTACGCGGCCGGACTGCTCGTGGCTGCCTCGCAGGTGTCGCCTTCGGTCGCGCCCGGTTCCGAGGCGGCCGTCTCGCTCGGCTTGATCGGTGAGCCGGCCGCCCTCGAGGCCGCGCTCGGCGACCTCCCCGCGGGCACCAGGCAGCTCGAGAGCCCGGTCGCGAAGCGGGGCGAGGACCCGCTGCCCGGCATCGAGCGGCTCGCGCGGCTGATGCGCGGACGCGAGTCGCCCCTGCAGTGGTATCTGGAGGTGCCGCTCGCCTGGGGCCTGATGTCCGGCCTGGACGCCATCGCCGCGCTGCGGGCCGAGGGCCTGCCCGTGGCCGCGAAGTTCCGCACCGGCGGGCTGGCCGCGGAGCTCTTCCCGAGCCCGTCCGAGCTCGCCGCCGTCATCATCGCCTGCCGCGACCGCGACCTGCCGTTCAAGCTCACCGCGGGCCTGCACCACGCGGTCCGCCACACCGACGCCGAGACGGGCCTGGTCCACCACGGCTTCGTGAACATCCTGGCCGCCGTGCTGGCCGCCGCCGACGGCGCCGACCCTTCCGACCTCGCGGCGCTGCTGTCCTCGGCCGAGGCCCATCCGCTGGCCGACCGCGTCCGGCCGCATCTCGACCGCGAGCGGCCGTTGTGGGCCGGGTTTGGCAGCTGCAGCGTCCAGGACCCGGTCGGCGACCTGGTGACGCTGGGCCTGCTGGACCGTCCGCGACCGCAGGACCCGCGATGAGGACGCTGCTGCGCACGCTGCGGTGGCTCGCCCTCCCGCGGGCGCTGTCCTCTCCGCCGCCTCACCCGGCCCGGGTACCGTCCCGCTCGTCGCCGCCCGATCCGGCCCGGGCGGAGTCTCGCTTGCGTTGGTCGTGGCCGCGCTGGTGGCGATCCGGCACTTCGCAAGCGCGTCCGGCCGTGGTGGCGTCCCGCTTGCCGTCGTCGTGGTCGGGGGCTTCGCCGTTGCACACGTCGACCGCCCGGATGTCTTCCTTGCGCACGCGGCGGTCGTTGCCCTCGCCGGATCGGTCGCGGTTGCGCTCGTGGCCGTTCCGCTCGGGGGTGCCGGAGCGCCGGCCCTTGCTCGTGCGGGTGCCGTTGCCGCCCCGCTCCGAGGCGTCGCGTTCCGGGCTGCCCCGCTCCGAGGCGTCGCGTTCCGGGCTGCCCTGCTCCGAGGCGTCGTGTTCCGGGCTGCCGCGCGAACGGGCGGTGCGTCCGCAGGTGTTGCCGGCGTTCGGCATCAGGTCGTCGGGCTTCGGGGTGCTGCGCGGTTGGGCGGTGCGTCCGCGGGCGGTGTCGGCGTTCGGCTTCGGGTCGTCGCGTTCCGGGTTGCTGCGGCGGCGACGGGGGCTTCCTCGGGCGCTTTCCATGGCCGCGGGGTCGGGGCCGCGGGTGCTGGTGCTCTCGCGGCCGTCGGCGGCGGGGTTGCCGGATGAGCTTTCGCTTGGGTTCGGTGCTGGAGTCGGGGTCGTCTCGCGGGAGCGGGTTCCGGTTGTTGGAGGTGCGCGATGAGTGGTGCCGCTTGGCTGGAGCTCGCCGAGGATGATGCGTTCGGGGTGGGCAGCCTGCCGTACTGCGCGTTCGGGCAGGATCGGTTTCGCTGGACCGGCGTGCGCATCGGGGATCGGATTCTGAACCTGGCCGCGGCCGAGGGGCGGGGGCTGATCGACGCCGGTGGGACGTTTCTCGGGCAGGGGACGCTCAATCGGTTCATGGCGGCCGGGCGGCCGGTCTGGTCCCGGGTGCGGGAGCGGCTGAGCGAGCTGCTGAGCGCCGGGCGGTATCAGGAATCGATCGAGCCGCTGCTGTTGTCCGTGGCCGATGTGCGGCTCCAGCTGCCGTTCGAGGTCGCCGACTACGTCGATTTCTACTCGTCCGAGGAGCACGCGACCAACCTCGGGAAGCTGTTCCGGCCCGGCGGGGAGCCGCTGCTGCCGAACTGGAAGCATCTGCCGGTCGGGTACCACGGGCGGGCCGGGACCGTGGTCGTCTCCGGCACCGACGTGCCGCGGCCGTTCGGGCAGCGCAAGTCGCCCGACGAGGACGGGCCGGGGTTCGGGCCCTCGCGGCGGCTGGACATCGAGGCCGAGGTCGGGTTCGTGGTCGGGGTGCCGTCCGAGGGGGCGGTCGCGATCGACGACTTCCGCTCGCACGTGTTCGGGGCGGTGCTCGTGAACGACTGGTCGGCGCGGGATCTGCAGGCCTGGGAGTATCAGCCGCTGGGGCCGTTCCTGGGCAAGTCCTTCCGGACGTCGATCTCGCCGTGGGTGGTGCCGCTCGACGCGCTCGACGCGGCTCGGGTGCCGGGACCGGTCCAAGAGCCGCCCGTGCTGCCTTATCTGCGGGCGGGGGAGCACTACGGGTACGACATCGGCATGGAGGTTTTCTGGAACGGCACGCTGGTCTCCCGGCCGCCGTTCGGCGGGATGTATTGGACGCCGGCGCAGCAGCTGGCGCATCTGACCGTCAACGGGGCCTGGGCGCGGACCGGGGATCTGTATGCCTCGGGGACGGTGAGCGGGGCCGAGGCCGAGCAGACCGGATCGTTCATCGAGCGCACGTGGAACGGGGCGCGGCCGGTGCAGCTGGCCGACGGCACCGCGCGGTCGTTCCTGCTCGACGGCGACACGGTGACGATCACCGCCACGGCGCCGGGGCCGGGCGGGTCGCGGATCGGGTTCGGGGAGGTGACCGGGACGATCACCAAGCCCGAGTGACCTGGAGTTCGGCCGCGGCTCGACCACGCGCGCGGGCCGTTCGCCTTGCCGCGCGGTGATGAGTCACGCTCTTCGCCGGACGGCGGGCCGCAGCGATCGCCGGCCGCGACCGCTTCGGTGTGCACCCCTGCGCCGAGTCAACCTCGCACGCGTGACCACGGTCTCGTCGGACCACAGCGCCAGCGAGTCGCGACCGCGGCCGCAGCGAGTCGCGACCGTAGCCGTGGCGAGTCGCGACCGCGGCCGCAGCGAGTCGCGACCGCGGCCGTGGGGAAGCCGTAGCAGTGGCGGTGTCGAGTCGCGATCGTGGTGGTGGCGGTGCCGAGTCGCGGTTGTGGCCAGCGGCAAGCGGCAAGCGGCAAGCGGCAAGCGGCAACCCGGCGCAGTGGCGAGTCGCGGCGAGTTGAGGCCGTGGCAGGCAGGCGGTCAGGCCGCCGCGGGCAGAGGGAGCGTTGCCACGAACGGGTGATCGGGTGCCGTGCGTGGGCGTCGCCGCGCTTGCCGAGCCGCGGGTCGAGTGGCGTGCGGGAATGTCACGGGGCGGTGGGAACGCGGTGTGAGTCTTCTGCGGATCGACGGTCGCCGTGCGCGTTGTTTGGTGCTCGGCAGGTATCGTGCGCGGCGGAGGTGGTTATGGGGACGAGTGCAGCGGGGCTGCGCCGGCTGGTTTCGCCGCGTAGCTGGTCGCGGCCGGTGCGGTTCGTGCTGACCGGGCTGCTCGTTCTCGTGGTGCTCTTCGCGATGGGCATCACCGCCTACCGCACGCTCAAGCCGGCCGAGACCGTGAGCCGCGCGGACAAGCCGGTGCCGTCGGCCGAGCCGATCAAGGCGATCCAGTACTCGGAGCTGCCCTCGGCGCCGCTGATCGTCGAGGGGCGGCTGCGGGTCTACACGGAGCAGCGGCGGGTCTTCGCCGACACGCCGGTGACGTCGCAGCGGTTGAACACGCCGCACTGGTCGTACCGGCGGTGGCCGGCCGAGGTGGTGTCGATCGTCGAGGTGGAGAAGCCCGCCAGCGGGGTCGGCATGTCCGTCGTGGTCACGAAGTGGTCGGACGGGGACATCGTCGCGCTCGACGCCGAGAAGGGCGACATCGTCTGGCAGGCCAAGATCGACCCCGCGGACGGCGAGTCGTTCAAGGGGCGCCGGACCGGGGCGAAGACCATGTGGTCGCCCGAGGATCTGTTCGTCAGCGCGTCCGTGCTCGACCGCCAGCCCGTCGTGATCGCGACCGGCAAGGACGTCGTCGAGGGGATCGATCCGGTCAACGGGACGATCAAGTGGACGCGCTCGTTCACGGCCGAGCCCGGGTGCCGCACCAACGACTGGACGGGCCCGGACACGTACATGGTGAAGAACACCTGCGCGAAGCCCGCCACGCTGGAGATCTACGACGCGGCCAGCGGCGCGCTGCTGAGCACCTGGCGGCCGCCGGGGGCCTCGATCGGCACCGACGGCGTCTCCAACTGGTTCGTCGATCCGGCCTCGTGCGAGCTGGGCCGGTCCGGCTGCACGATGTTCAAGGCCGCCCCGACGGGGGAGGGCGTCGTGACGTACACCGACGCCGCCGCCGGACTGGGCACGATCACGGCCTCGTACTGGTCGCTCGCCGCCGACCGCACCGTGAAAGCGGAGCCGGTCGCGGACAAGGACACGGTGATCGCGGTCGGGGACGTCATCGCCCAGCAGATGACCGGCGGGTACATCTGGGCGTTCTCCCGCTCGACGGGCCAGCGCCTGTGGATGTCGGAGGTCGCCGGCCGGCTCATCGGCGGCGACCAGCGCAACTTCTACGTGATCAACAACGAGTACCAGCTGCTGGTCCTGAACCTGGAGACCGGCGCGGTGACGTCGAGCACCGAGCTGCGCATCCGGCCCGCGGACCGGTTCGTCTACAGCATGTACTACCTGCACGCGGGATACCTGGTGATCGAGCGCCTGCAGACCACCAAGGAGTCCGAGATCGACGACAAGTACTACTTCAGCCAGGACACCGTGGTCCTGGTCGGGATGGGCTGAACCCGCCCCGACCAGGAGTCACAACGTCAGAGGGCGCCGAGGAAGGCGTCGTTCTCCTCGGGCGTGCCGATGGTGACCCGCACGCCGTCGCCCTGGAAGGCGCGCACGATCACGCCCGCGCGCTCGCACTGCGCCGCGAACGCGGCCGACTGCTCGCCCAGCGGCAGCCAGAAGAAGTTCGCCTGGGTCTCGGGCACGTCGGGGTGGACCTTGCGCACCGTCTCGACGACCCGCGCGCGCTCGGCCACGACGAGCTCGACCCGGCGGCGCATCTCCGGTTCCTGGTCGAGCGCGGCGAGGGCCGCGGCCTGGGCCGCCAGCGAGGTCGAGAACGGCGTGACGACCTTGCGCACCGCCGCCGCCACCTCGGGCGAGCCGATCAGGTAGCCGATGCGCAGGCCGGCCAGCCCCCACGCCTTCGACAGGGTGCGCAGGACCACCACGTTGGGGCGGTCACCGTACTCCACCAGCCCGTCCGGCACCGAGGGGTCGGTCACGAACTCGCGGTAGGCCTCGTCCAGCGCCACGATCACGTTGGCCGGCACCCGGTCGATGAAGGCGTCCAGCTCGGCCTTGCGGACCACGGTGCCCGTCGGGTTGTTCGGGTTGCACACGATCACGATGCGCGTGCGCTCGGTGATCGCCTCGGCCATCGCGTCCAGATCGTGACCGTGGTCCGCGGTGTTGGGCACGCGCACGCTCTTCGCGGCGGTGGTGGCGCCGATGATCGGGTACGCCTCGAAGGAACGCCACGGGTAGACCACCTCGTCGCCGGGCAGGCAGGCGACGCGGAACAGGTGCTCGAACAGCGCCACGGAGCCGCAGCCGGTCGCGATCCGCTCGGCGTCGACGCCCAGCCGCTCGGCCAGGCGTCCGCGCAGCTCGGTCACGCCCATGTCGGGGTAGCGGTGCACGCCGGCGACGGCCTCGGTCACCGCCTCCACCACGCCGGGCAGGGGGCCGTAGGGCACCTCGTTGCTGGCCAGCTTGATGGCGCCGGGCACGCTGCGGCCCGGGACGTAGGCGGGCAGGGCGTCGAGATCCGGGCGGGTGAGGCTCATCGTTGGTCTCCGGGGATGGACTCGGGGGTGAGGGCGTGGTCGGGGTGCCGCTCGGCCATCACCACGACGGTGCGGGCCGCGCGGTCGTGCAGCGCGCGGTGCAGCGGCCAGTCGACCACCGGCGAGATGGCGTCGACGAACTGCAGCACGAAGCCGACCCCGCACGTCCACAGCAGCACGCCGAGGCCCATCGGGTTCCAGCGGCGGATGGCGCGGCCGAAGCCGAGCGGCTGATCGGCCTCCAGCCCGACGACCTTGATCTTCATGATCCGCTTGCCGAGGGTCTGGCCGCTGCCGGCGTGCGCCGGGACCTCGTAGGCGAACCAGATCGCGGCGATGAGCAGCAGGATGACGATCTGCAGGTATTGCGCGCGGTCGGAGGTCGTCAGGTCGCCGATCGACTCGCCGCGGGACTGGCGGCGGTAGATCTCCGCCATGACCGGGCCGACCTCCTGGATCCACTGGTAGACCAGGAAGCCCGTGGCCGCGGCGATGATCGCGGCGACCGCGAGGATGTCGACCAGGCGGGCGACGAACCGCTTGCCGAGCGGGGCGAGCGCGTAGCCGTGCGGGCGGACCTGCGCCGGCACCGCGAACCCGGCCTGCGGCGGCAGCAGCACCTGCACCGCGCCCGCCGGCAGCTGGCCCTGCGGCAGGAGTCCGGCCGGCAGCGGCGTGCCCGGGGGCAGCACGATCGCGCCCGGTGGCAGCTGCCCCGGGGGAAACCCGCCCGGCGGGATCGGCGTGCCGGGCGGCAGCACGACGGCGCCCTGCGGCAGCGGCGCTCCGGGCGTCGTGACGACCGGCATCTGCGGCGCCGCCGGGGTCACCGGTTTCTCGGCGATCACGGGCGGGGCCGCCGGGGCCGGTTCCGAGGCCGGAACGGGCTCCCCGATCCAGCCCTCGCCGTCCCAGTACCGCTGGACATCCGGGTCCGCAGGGTCCTTGTACCACCCAGGCGCTGTCACAAAGCCTCCGTGCCGCTCATCCGACCTTCACCACGATTGTCCCCGCCGCCTTGTCGTGCAGGCACTGCTGGTACGGCTTGTCCCAGAGCTGCCAAAGCCCGTCGATCCACGAGAAGAACGGCACGATGGCGCCGACCAGGCTCTGCGTGGCCCAGCGCCGGGCGAGCACGCCGCGGCCGATGGGCGCGGAGGGGTCGTCGGCCCGGATCAGCCGCAGCTTCATCGCCCGCTTGCCCCACGTGACGCCGGTGCGGCGGAACATCTCGACGTGGTAGACGTACCCGGCCGCGAGGACCAGAACCAGGTAGAGCAGCTCGATGAGCAGCGGCAGCCCGAACAGCAGGCCGGCGTTGGGGGTCTCGGTGGACGAGGCGGCCGCCGTCGCGCCGGCGATCACCGCGAAGATCGCGATGAACATCGGGATCGCCAGCACCAGCGCGACGCCGACCAGCACGGCGCCGTCGATGAGCACGGCGACGAGCCGGTCGCCGAAGTTCGCCAGCGGCATGCCGTTCGGGGCCCGGGGCACGGGTGGCGGTACCGCGTAGGCGCCCTGTGGATAACCGCCAGGCTGTGGATAACCGGGTTGTGGATAACCCGCCGGAGCGCCACTGACCTGTGGATAACCCGCAGGTGACGGTCCGCCCTGTGGATAACCTTGTTGATAACCCTGCGGATTGCCGGATGGCGGCCCGTAGTTCGGGACACCACCCGGTTGCGGCTGACCCGGATACGTCACCCGAACAGTGTTACAGGTTTCCGCGAAGTTCCTGCTCGCGCTCGATCGCTTCGAAGAGCGCCTTGAAGTTGCCCTTGCCGAAGCCGAGCGACCCGTGCCGCTCGATCAGCTCGAAGAAGACCGTCGGGCGGTCCTGGACGGGCTTGGTGAAGATCTGCAGGAGGTATCCGTCCTCGTCGCGGTCGACCAGGATGCCGCGCGACTTCAGCTCCTCGATCGGCGCCCGCACCTGGCCGATGCGCTCGCGCAGTTCGGGATCGTCGTAGTACGAGTCGGGGGTCACGAGGAACTCGACGCCGGCGGCCGTCATCTCGTCGACGGTGCGCAGGATGTCGTTGGTCGCCAGCGCGATGTGCTGCGCCCCGGGGCCGCCGTAGAACTCGAGGTACTCGTCGATCTGCGACTTCTTGCGCGACACCGCCGGCTCGTTCAGCGGGAACTTGACCTTGCGCGTGCCGCTCGCGACGACCTTGCTCATGAGCGCCGAGTACTCGGTGGCGATGTCGTCGCCGACGAACTCGGCCATGTTCGTGAAGCCCATGACCCGGCGGTAGAACTCGACCCACTCGTCCATCCGGCCGAGCTCCACGTTGCCGACCACGTGGTCGACGGCCTGGAAGTAGCGCTTGGCCGGCGGCGCGACGACCGGCTTGCGCGCGACGAACCCGGGCAGGAACGGGCCTGAGTAGCGCGAGCGGTCGATGAGGGTGTGGCGGGTCTCGCCGTACGTCGCGATCGCCGCCCGCCGGACGACGCCGTGCTCGTCCTCCTCGTCGTGCGGCTGCTCGAGCGGCTGGGCGCCCTGGCGCACGGCGAACGCGAACGCGGTGTCGACGTCGGGCACCTCGAGCGCGATGTCGGCGATGCCGTCGCCGTGGCGCTCGTAGTGCTGGGTGGCCTCGGCCTCGCGGTGCACCCCGCCGGCGAGGACGAAGATCGCGGAGCCGGACTTGAGCACGTATTCGGCGTGGTCGCGGTAGCCCTGCTCCGGCCCGCGGTACGCCAGCAGCGTCATGCCGAACGCGGTCGAGTAGTAGTGCGCCGACTGTTTCGCGTTGCCGACGTAGAACCGGACGTGATCGAGGCCGGTGAGCGGGAAGGGGTCGTGGGAGACGTCGTGCTCGACGGCCCCGATGAGCTCGTTCAGGTCTTCGATGGCGCGGGTCATACGACCAAGCGTCGCCCGGCATTCCCGGGCTGGGCAAGGAACGCTATTCTGCTTGGTCAAGTTGCACAATTAGCTGGCTGTTTCGCGGGTACGGGTGAGCATATTGTCCGGTGAAATCGACGTTCTCGATGCACGCTTGATCAGCCTGCTGTACGCCGAGCCGCGCATCGGCGTCCTGGAGTGCTCCCGCCGCCTCGGGGTCGCGCGCGGCACCGTGCAGGCGCGCCTGGACCGCCTGGCCGCCCGCGGCGTGATCCGCGGCCACGGCCCGGACATCGACCCGGCCGCGCTCGGCTACGCGGTGACCGCGTTCGTGACCCTGGAGATCCGCCAGCGCTTCGGCCACGACCCGGTCTCGGCCCACCTGCGCGACATCCCGGAGGTGCTGGAGGTCCACACGATCACCGGCTCGGGCGACCTGCTGTGCCGGATCGTGGCCCGCTCGAACGCCGACCTGCAGCGGGTGATCGACCGGGTGATGAGCTTCGAGGGGATCGTCCGCTCCTCGACGATCATCGCCCTGGCGGCGCAGATCCCCTACCGCGTCCTGCCCCTCGTCGCCGCGGCCGCCGACGCCTAGCACGTGGTCCGGCCCCCTCGGCTCATCGACGCCGAGGGGGCCGCGGCGTCGCTAGCGGCGGCCGACGGTCAACCGGCTTGGTGACCTCGGCGAAGAAGTCGCAGCCAGCGCCGTCACCGCCGTCGCGCACGGGACAGCGACGCTGGTCGTTGAACGTTAGGCTCACGCCGTGACCGACGTGCGGGAGCCCACGGCTCCGGATGCCCTGCCTCGCCGCTCCACTCGTTGGCTGGGTGCGACGAGTGCGGTGTTCGCCCTGGCCATCGTCTTTGGCGGAGCAAATCTGGTGACCGGGGCGTCGTCGGGCTGGCGGGACGTTGTCCTCGTTGCCCTGATCATGGCGTTTCTGTCATTCGCGTCGCTCGGGGTCGGCGTCGTCCCCCTCAGCTTCAATCCGCTGGCGGTTGGGGGAATCGCTGTCGTCGCGCTGGGCATCGCGCTTGTCGTCTCATGGTCGGCACCGGCGGTACCGAGGGATCGCCTTCCCGGTCTTGTACAGCTCAAAGCCGACCACGAATTGGTATGCGGCGACATCACGTCCATGGATTACGACTTCGTCGCAATAACTCAGTGGGTACGCGATGCGTCGACATCCGGGGGAGTGCTCGACAGCGACGGCCGCCGGCCCAAGGCGACCTACGTACAGAGACTCGTGCCGGTCGCCGCAATCGAATCCATCGTGCACGTGGACAGCTGTTGACGCCCTTTCGCACGGACGGCAAGTACCTCAGGGGCGCCCATAGGACGCCCCTGACCTGGAGCAACGCGAACGGCTACCGCTTGCCGATCTGAAGGGTCAGCCTAGGCTGTGTCACCTCGGCGAAGAAGTCGTTGCCCTTGTCGTCGACCACGATGAAGGCCGGGAAGTCGACCACGTCGATCTTCCAGACCGCCTCCATGCCGAGCTCCGGATACTCCAGCACCTCGACGTGCTTGATGCAGTCCTGCGCCAGCCGCGCGGCCGGGCCGCCGATCGAGCCCAGGTAGAAGCCGCCGTACTGGTGGCAGGCGTTCGTCACCTGCTTCGAGCGGTTGCCCTTGGCCAGCATGACCATCGAGCCGCCGGCGGCCTGGAACTTCTCGACGTACGAGTCCATGCGCCCCGCGGTCGTCGGGCCGAACGAGCCCGACGCGTAGCCCTCGGGGGTCTTCGCCGGGCCGGCGTAGTAGACGGCGTGGTCGCGCATGTACTGCGGCATCGGCTCGCCCGCGTCGAGGCGCTCGGCGATCTTCGCGTGGGCGATGTCCCGGGCCACGACCAGCGGGCCGGTCAGCGACAGCCGCGTCTTCACCGGCAGCTGCGAGAGCTGGGCGCGGATCTCGGCCATCGGGCGGTTGAGGTCCACGGCCACGACGTCGTCGTCGAGGTGCTCGTCGGTGACGTCGGGCAGGAAGCGGGCCGGGTCGCGCTCGAGCTGCTCGAGCCACACGCCCTGCTCGTTGATCTTCGCGACGGCCTGGCGGTCGGCGGAGCAGGAGACCGCGATCGCGACCGGGCAGGAGGCGCCGTGGCGCGGGAGGCGCACGACGCGGACGTCGTGGCAGAAGTACCGCCCGCCGAACTGCGCCCCGATGCCGAACTCGCGCGTGAGCTGGAGCACCTCGGCCTCCAGCGCCACGTCCCGGAAGCCGTGGCCGACGGGCGAGCCCTCCAGGGGCAGGGTGTCGAGGTACTTCGCCGAGGCCAGCTTCGCCGTCTTCAGCGCGTGCTCGGCCGACGTGCCGCCGATCACGATCGCCAGGTGGTAGGGCGGGCAGGCGGCCGTGCCGATGAGGCGCAGCTTCTCCTCGAGGAACTGCATCATGCGGGTCGGGTTGAGCAGGGCCTTGGTCTCCTGGTACAGGTAGCTCTTGTTGGCCGATCCGCCGCCCTTGGCCATGAAGAGGAACTTGTACGCGTCGTCGCCCTCGGCGTACAGCTCGATCTGCGCCGGCAGGTTGGAGCCCGTGTTCTTCTCGTCCCACATGGTCAGCGGGGCGAGCTGCGAGTAGCGCAGGTTGAGGCGCGTGTAGGCGTCGAAGACGCCGCGGGCGATCGCCTCCTCGTCGTTGCCGTCGGTGAGCACGAACCGGCCGCGCTTGCCCATGACGATCGCCGTGCCGGTGTCCTGGCACATCGGCAGCACCCCGCCCGCGGCGATGTTGGCGTTGCGCAGCAGGTCGAGGGCCACGAACCGGTCGTTCGGCGAGGCCAGCGGGTCGTCGATGATCGAGCGCAGCTGGGTGAGGTGGGCCGGGCGCAGGAAGTGCGCGATGTCGTGCATGGCCTCGTCCGTGAGGCGGGTCAGCGCCTCCGGCTCGACGGTCAGGAACCGTCCGTCGCGGCCGACCCCGTCGCTGGTGACCAGGCGGTATTCGGTGGTGTCGGGTCCGAGCGGCAGCAGCGGGGAGAACGCGAAGTCGGGCATGCCCTCGACTGTATTACTCGACTCCGGCGACCCTGAGCAGGGCGGCCGTCAGTGCTGCGGCCACCACAACGACCACGAACGGCGCCTTGCGCCACGCGAGCACGGCCCCGACCAGGACCCCGGCCGGGCGCGCGATGCCGACGAACCGGCCGCCCTCCACCAGCGCGGCGGTGGCGATGAGCGCGGCCAGCAGGGCGACGGCCGCGAGCGAGAGGTACCGCTTCAGCTCGTCCGACACCGTGATCCGGTCGCGCAGCACGGGTCCGGCGAAGCGGAACGCGTAGGTCCCGGCGGCGAGCACGACGATCGCGATCCAGCTCATGACGGTCGCTTCCTTCCGAGGACGAGGGCGAGCAGTGCGGCCAGGACGGGAAGCCCCGCGGGCAGAAAAGGGGTCGCGACCAGGGCGAGCGCGGCCCCGCCGATCGCGACGCGCAACGACGGCCGGTCCTTCAGCGAGGGCAGCGTGAGCGCCAGCAGCGCGGCCGGGAACGCCGCGTCGATGCCGAACGTCTCCGTGTCGCCGAGCGCGGAGCCCACGATCGCCCCGGCGGCCGCGGCGACGTTCCAGGTCAGGTACAGGCAGATCCCGGTCAGCCAGTACGCGCGACGGCGGCGGGCCGGGTCGGACTGGGCCAGCGCGAAGGCGACCGACTCGTCGGTCATGAGGTGGCTGCCGAGCAGCCGCGCGCCGCGGCGCTCGCCGAGCACCTCGTTGCCGATCGCCAGGCCGAACGGCAGGTGCCGGGCGTTGAGCAGCAGCCCGGCGAGCACGATCGCGGCCGCGGTGGCCCCGGCGCCGGCCATGCCGACGGCGAGGAACTGGGCGCCGCCCGCGTACACGAACGCGTTCATGGCGATGATCTGCGACAACGGCACCCCGGCGGCCGAGGCGATCGCGCCGAACGACAGCCCGACGACCACACCCGCCGCGCACAGCGCCGCGACGTCCCGGGCGATGGGATCTGTTCGGAGAATCGAACGCATAGTTCGGTATGCTGGACCCGCTACCGAGTGTTCGTCAAGCCGAATAAGTCGTTCGCTGTACCGAACGGATGTGCCTTGGACCCCACCAAGCCCCCGATCGACCTCATCGCCGCCGCCCTGCGCCGCGAGCGGGAGCGGGAAAAGCTGTCCCTGAGCGAGGTCGCCAAGCGCGCGGGTATCGCGAAGTCGACGCTCAGCCAGCTCGAGTCCGGGGCCGGCAACCCGAACATCGAGACGCTCTGGGCCCTCGCCGTCGCGCTCAACGTGCCCTTCAGCCGCCTGGTCGAGCCGCCGCCGACCGCGCCCCGCGTGATCCGGGCCGGAGAGGGCCCGACGGTGAAGTCCGGACAGGCGGATTTCATCGGTACCCTCCTGGCGACCTCCCCGCCGGGAGTGCGCCGGGACATCTACCTGATGCGCGTCGAGCCCGTCGGCGCCCGCAAGGCCGACGCGCACCTGGCCGGCACCGTCGAGCACGTGGTGATGATCAGCGGGCGGCTGCGGGTCGGGCCCGAGGACTCACCGGTCGACCTCGACGTCCATGACTACGCCTCCTTCGCCGGCGACGTCGCGCACGGATACGAGGCGCTGGCCCCGCACACCTCGTTCGCGCTGGTCATGGAGCATCGCTGACGCCGGTACCGAATCCGCTAATTGAACGGGAGATAGCCGATCGTCCGGCCGCGGCCGATCATCATGCCCCGGTCGCTGATGCCGAGCACGTCCGCGGTGGTCTTCGCGTCCACGAGGGTGCGCCCGCTGTCCGGCGCGTAGGCGAGCAGCCGCCCGCCGGCGGAGTCGCGCACGAGCACCGCATAGCGCGACACCGCGATGTCCGCCTTCTCCGGGACCTCGTGCTGCCAGAGCCGTCCGCCCTTGTCGAAGCCGACGACCGAGAGCGTCTTGCCGCCGTTGGAGCGCACCAGCCCGTACTGGCTGTCGGCCGCCACGATCTCGTCCCCGTCGGCGCCGGCCCACATCTCGCGCCCGTCGCGCGG
This sequence comes from Dactylosporangium thailandense, assembly GCF_059739745.1. Taxonomy (NCBI): domain Bacteria; kingdom Bacillati; phylum Actinomycetota; class Actinomycetes; order Micromonosporales; family Micromonosporaceae; genus Dactylosporangium; species Dactylosporangium thailandense. The sequence continues at coordinate 9,574,521 of NZ_AP029195.1, read as the reverse complement.
GGAGAGGAACACCTCGCGGTTGTCGCCGCGGGTCGCGATGAGCACGGAGTCGGCCCCAGCCGGGTCCCGGCGCTGCTCACACCCGGCGCCGGAGGCGGTGTGCAGGTCGTAGCCGTCCTTCTTCCACACGGTCTTGCCGGTGCTCGCGTCGCGGGCTTCGAGGGTGTACCGGCAGTTGCCGTCCTTCGGCGCCGCCGTCGACACCAGCACCCGCCCGCCCGCGACGACGACCCGCGACGTCTTCGACGGGCTCGCCTCGGGCAGCAGCTTGCCGCGCCCGGTGTCGACGACCTTGACCTTCTGCTCGATCGGGAACCCGAGCATCGCCGGGATCGCCCGCGGCATGGCGTCGATGGCGTCGCGGTACGCGTCGGCCTTGACCTCGGTCCCGAGCAGATCGCTGTTGATGCCGTTCAGCACCCGCCCGATCCCCGGCAGCGTGAGCTTCCAGATCTGCGCCCCGTCGCGCGGCGCCCGCGCGGTGAGCGTGCAGTCGCTGAGCCCCCCGCACGACAGCGTCAGCACCGAGTCCCGATACGTCCACGCCCCGACCGCGTCGCCGTCCTTCCACTTCGCCGCCCCGCTCGCCGGGTCCAGCGCCTCGAGCCCGACACCGCGGCGCCCGACGATCGCGACCGCGTTCGAGCCGTCGCCCGCGACCCCGGCCCAGTCGGCCTCCTTGGTCCACAACACCTGGCCCGAGCTCAGCGACCGCCCCTCGACGGTGCCCCGCATGCTGACGATGGCGGCCGTACCGGCGATCACGGCCGACGAGGGCTGCCCGCCCACGCGCTCGGTCCACGTCGTGTCCGGGGTCGACAGCTTGCCGGTGTTGTCGGCGACCTTGTCCCACCAGTCGGTGACCTTGGGCAGCGGGTTCCAGCCGGTCACGATGATCGCGGTGATGATGAGCGCCAGCACACCGATCGCGCCGAGCGCCGTCTCGAAGTTGCGGACAGCTCCCCTAGCCACGGCCGCGAGCGTAGCGCCGCGGCACCCTACTCCGGCGGATCGCCCCATTTACCCGTGTCGAGCCGATTCACCCGAACGTGGGAGGCGGTTTCGGTAGTGCGCTAGCCGACCAGGCCGTTCGCGGCGCGGGTCAGCCGGGCCGTGATGTGCGGGCCGGCATCGAAGAAGGACCGCCACGCAATCGCCTGCCGCGCGCTCGGCCGGCCGGCGAGCGTCACCGCCCGCAGGCCGTCGAGCCGGTCCAGCGCCGGACGGATCCTCTGCCACTGCTCGAACGACAGCTCCAGGTACCACAGGCCGGACAGCTCGGCGACGGTCTCCAGGTCGGCGACCGCCGCGGCGTCGGCCAGGGCGAGCCCGTGCAGGTTCGGCACGTCGCGCAGCGGCGCCAGCGTGACCGGGACGGCGCCGCGCGACACGGCCAGCGACCGCAGGGTCGGGTGCCCGGCCAGCGGCGCCAGCGAGCTGCCCCCGTTGACCCGCAGGTTCTCGACCGGCAGGTCCCGCACCGGGCCGAGGTCGAGCGGGCCGCTGCACCACAGCCGACGCAGGCGGTGCAGCGCGGCGACCGGCTCGGTGTCCACGCCGGCCTCGTACAGCCGCAGCTCCTGCCGGCCGGGCCGCAGGCGCAGCGAGCCCACCATCAGCTCCGGTTCTTCTTCGCCTTCGCCTTCGCCCTCACCGTCGTCTTCGGCGGCCGCGGCGGCGAGCAGTGACGTGACCGAGTCGGCCACGTAGGCCGGGCCGTCGTCGTAGGCTTTGCCGACCCGGATCACCTGACCGGGGCGGCCCAGCCGGGCCGGCGCCAGGTCGATGGCGATGAAGTTGCCGTCGTGGTCTTCGGCGATCGGGATCCACCCGGGGCGGCCGGTGGCCCGGCGTACCGTGTCGAACGGCTCGGCGTCGAGCACGACCCGCTCCCAGCGTTCGGTCCAGCCGCCCGGCCGCGGCGCCGAGGTGAGCTCGGCATTGCCGAGCTCGGCCAGCGAGTACCACTGCCGGCCGTCCATGATCTCGCCGCCGCCGTCCGCGATGGCGTACAGCGCGCGCAGGTCCGGGGGCAGCGGGAAGCCGAGCGCCGCCTCGGCCGCGGCGATGGCCGCCTCGCCCGCCGGTGCGCGCAGGCCGGCCGGCTCCAGCACGCGCAGAAGGGCCACGGCCCGCTCGGGATCGCCGGCGTAGGAGGGATCCGCCACGACCGGCTCCGGGTCGAGCGCCTCCGGGGGCAGTACCGCCGTGTAGGTGTTACCGACGTTGGAGCCGCGCAGGTTGAACCGGGCGACCGCATCGAACCGGCCGGCGGCGTCGAGCGTGAGGTGCACCATCACGTTGCGGAACCGCTCACCGGCGGCGAGCTCGCGGAAGAGCTCGGTGAGGCCCGGGCCGACCGAGCGGTGATCCATCGACGACTGGAAGATGCCGCTGCCGTCCGCGCGGAGGTAGCGCACCCCCTCGCCGCCGTGCCCGTTGCGCACGATGTCGGCCGAGAGCACCGCCGTGTGCCAGCCCTCCGGGGCCTGCTCGTACATGTGCCGCGCGAACCGCTCGAACGCCTCAGCCCCGCCGGTCGCCCCGTCCGCCGCCATGGCGGGACATCGTAGTTCGTAGTGGCTGTGCCAGACGCCGCTGCCTTACTCGCACGCCACGCCGTCGTTGTCCCGGTCCAGGCCCGAGCGGTATCCGGGCTGGCCTCGATACAGCGGGGCGGCTCCGTGGGCGCGGACGTCGTCGCAGTTCTTGTAGTAGACGGCCGCCGGTGGGGTGGTCTTCGGCGCGGGCGGCTTCGTCGTCGTCTTCGCCGGGGCGGGCTTCTTCGTCGTGGCCGCGGGCGGCGGCGGTGTCGGCACGGCCGCGGCCGTGGTCGGGATCTCCGCGGACGGCGTCGGCGTCGGTGAGGCCGATGGTGACGGGCTCGGCGACTCGCTGGGGCTCGCCTCGGCCGAGGGCGCGACGCCCACGAGGTTGTTCGGCTTGGCCGGCGTGTTCGGGTCACAGGCGGCGAGCGCGGCAACGGCGAGGACGGCGACGATCCAGCGGCGAACGATCACACCCCGATCGTCGCGAACCGGCAGCCGGAATGGATCAGGTGCGGCGGTGGGCCGGGCGGCCGAACATGCAGAACCGCTTGGCTGTCCGGGACGGCACGAGGGGCAGAGCCGGCCGGAATCGAACCGGCGTTCCCCGCCATGCGAAGGCGGTGCGTCGACCTCTGCGCTACGGCCCTGCCCGAGCGGAGTGTAGACGGTCGATGCGTGCGCGAAGGCCAGGCCGGGGCGGCGGGAGCGCTCATCGGATCATGGCGCGCAGGAAGTCCAGGTCCGGGCGGCCCGTGAAGCCCGCCATGTCCGTGTAGCCGCCGGGGTTCGCGCGGGCCGTCGGGTCGGCGCCCGCCTTCAGCAGGCGGCGTACCAGGGCCGTCGAGCCCAGGGCCACGGCCTCGTGCAGCGGGGTGCGGCCGCGGGAGTCGCGGGCGTTCGGGTCCAGGCCGGCCGCGAGCAGGCGGGGCAGCAGCGGTTCGCCGCCCGGCAGCAGCGGGAGCAGGTGCAGGAGGGTCTCGCCGTGCGCTCGGAAGCGCACGTGCGGGTCGAGGCCACGCTCCAGCGCGTCGAGCACGGCGGCGGTGTCGCCGTGCTGGATGACGTGCATGAGCTCGACCTGCAGCCGCAGCACCCGCCGCGGCGGGCGGTGCTCGGGGTCGCGCCAGCCCTCCCGCGCGGCCACGCAGCCCTGCAGCTCGCCGCCGAGCGCGGCCAGGGCCAGCTCGCGGTCGATCTCGACGGGGGTGTGCGGGATGACGGTCGCGCCGTCGCGCATGACGACCTCGTGGGTCGCGTGGTCGCAACGCACGCGGATGGCGGTGGGGAGGCGGGTGGGCTCTGGCGGTACCGCTGCCGGGGCTTCTGGAAACAGTGCCCGATGCGCCAGCGGGTGCAGGTGCACCGGCCCGTTGAGCAGCGCGTCGAACTCCTCCGGGCGGCGGACCAGCGCCGGCGGCACGACCGGGATGCGCTCGAGCAGCGTGCCGAACTCGTCGAGCTCGGCGTCGAAGCGGGACCCGTCGGCCTCGTGGTAGGGCGCACGGGTCAGCAGCCGGGCGCGGGTGCCGTCGAGCACGACGGTGCGGCCCCGCACATCGAGCCGCACCAGGCCCCGGTGGTCGTCGACCTCGGTCATCGGGTGCGGCGGGGGCGGGATGACGCGCGGATTGCGATGCGGCGCGCTGTAGCGCAGCTCGGCCACGTATTCGAGGGTGCGCCGCGCGGCGTCGGCCAGCGTGGCCTGCACCGGGCGCAGCGGGGCCAGCGAGTGCTCGACCGCGACCCCGCGCGCGTGGTTGCGCCGGCGGGGGTCGATCGCGAACGCGGCGGGGTCGACGCGCTCGCGGCCGAAGCGGCGGTCGAAGAGCAGGACGCGCAGGTCGTACCCGGCGATCGCCCACGCGGCCGCCTGGGTCCGGGCCCGCAGCGCGCGCTCGACCCGCCCCTCGGGGGAGTCGTCGCCGAGCGCGTCCTCGGGCAGCCGTTCCCCGGTCGCGGCGAAGAACGGCAACCGGGTGACTCCGCCGGATCTCGTGAGTTTTTCGGCGGTACACCGGGAATCCCACCGATCCCGCAGGAGCACGAACGTGTCGTCCCGCCGGCCCGGCTGCTCGATCATGCGCCCGAAGCACAGCTGAATCCGCTGCGTGCGCGCCTCGGCCTGCGCGAACACCGCGTGGTCGTCGGGCAGGAGCGTGAGCGGGTAGAAGGCGTCGGTGCGGGGGAGGCCGGCGTGATCGCGGGGGATGTGCCAGCGCAGCAGGTCCGGCACCAGATGGCGCAGGTCGTCCTCGGCCTTGTCGACGGCCTCGGGCCCGAGCTGGCGCTCGACCGAGCGGAGCTCGAAGCCGAGCAGCACACCCGCGGCCGCGCACGCGCCCTGCCAGTCACCCGCCTCGCGGCGCTCGGTCGCGCGCTCGATCATCGTCGCCGGTACCGCGGACGGATGCAGCGGTCGCATCCATCCTCCATTCTTCGGGGGCGAGTCATTCTTCGAGGGCGGGGTCGACCGGAGTCGAACCGGCGTTCTTCGGATCCGGATTCCGATGCGTCTACCTCTGCGCTACGACCCCGCCGAGGAGAGTCTAAGGATCTCTGGCAACCGGCCCCTGTTCTGCGGCTTCAGGTCGGCGCGGGCCGGGGCTCGCGTGCGATGCTGGAGTTCATGTACGGCTTCGCGAGACTTGCCGGATTCTTCGCCGCGCACGGGGTGTGGAGTGTGTCCGAGGGCGGCCCGCTGACCCCGATCCTCGGCTACGAGGAGGCGAGCGGCCAGCGCGGCCTCACCCGCTTCGTCGCGGACGACCTGGCCGAGGGCGCGCGCAAGGGCCGGGAGGCGCTGGAGTCCAACGCGGAGGGCTGGGCGCGGGCGGTTCTCGTCCTCGACGCGTACATCCACCTGGAGGCGGGCAAGGTGGACGCCTTGATCGCCGAGGCGGTCGAATACGGCCCGGTTCGGAAGAAGCTGGTCATCGCCGTGCCGTACCGTCCGGAGCCGTTTGCGGTGCACCGCCCCAAGTTCCTGGAGATCGAGGGGGTGCCGGAGTCGGAGGCCGGGAATCTGGCGGACGCGTTCTTCAACGGCGTCGACTCCCACGAGGAGGCCAACGCGGTCTGGAACGCCCACTTGGACGAGTCGATCTAGCAACTGAGCGTGACGCTGATTCACGCAGCGTGCTCGCGGCGGATGTGAATTTCTCTCAGTAATTATGCTTAGGTTTGAAAGATGGGAGCCGGCACCGCCCAGGCATGCGCGCGTTTCCTTTTTGATCTATCGCGCGTCTCGGCGTTCGCTTGGTGCCTACGTCAGGTGCTCTTCGTGGCTAGGGCAAGGGGCTTTTCGTGGCTACGGCAGGTGCTCGAGTCCGGCCGACGGGATGGCGGTCCAGCCCTCGATCTTCGCCAGGGCGAGTTGGTTGCCGTCCGGGCGGATCGTGAGGCCCAGCGCCGCGGCACGCGCGGTCAGGGCGGCGACCACCGCGTCGAACGCGTCGCGGTTGGTGCTCACCAGCGGGCCGAACGAGCCGAGGTCGAGCCACGGCGCGGAATCGAGCAGGGCGGCGGCCAGGCCCTCGTGGCGGCCCTTGTAGCGGCGGGTGACGCCCCAGCGGTAGAGCGACGCCGCCGGGTGGGTCTCGACGATCAGCCCGGTGCCGCTGCGGTCGACGTCCTGGCCGGAGCGGGCGAGCATGGCCTGGAGGGCGGCGCACCGCACGGCGGCGTGGCCCTGGCGGTCCGCGGCGACGCTGGCCGGCACGACGCCGGGGACGTTGGCGCGGACGACCTCGTCGGTCGCGCGGTACATCATCGCCCGCCGCCAGTTCGCGCCGTTCTCCTTGCTGGGCAGCGACGCGGTGTGCCCGACGCGGTGCGCGTTCACGAGCGCGGCGAACGGTTCCGGCCAGCCGAGTGCGCAGTTCAGGCCGGATTTGGCGGCCCCGCGAACGGCCGCCACGATCCGCGCGTCGGGCACGCCGACGGCCAACTCGCGCAGCATGGCCCGGCCTCGCGACCATGCGATGGTCGCGAGGGCGGTCCGCTCGTCGGTGGGAGCGAGATCGACGCCTGCGGTGAGCACGAGAGAAAACAGCGTCGCCGCCCCGCGCTGTGTTACACCCCGGCCGCGCGCCCCGTGCCGAATCGCCGCCGAGGGGCAGGGTTGCAACCGGCAGCGGGGCCGCGGACGTGCGCGCGTTCGAGCTCGGCGGCGCCGGCCGCCAGGCCAGGATGCGGGATTGCCGCCGCCGGCGGCGGCCGGCGGGGCGAATGGCCGCGCAACCTGGACCTCCGCCTCGCTCCGTGAAACAGGCCTCAGCCGTCCTCGTCGCCGCCCGAATTGTCGTTTTCGCCCTGATTTCCGCCGTTTCGAGCGCCGGTCGGTGGGGCGCCCGTGCTGCTCGACGGGCGGGGCAGGGGCGCCGAGGGCGAGGTGGATGCGGTGCCGAGTACGCGGTGACAGTAGGAGTCGATCGACGCCTCGCTGCCGGCCAACCGGGACAGTTCCCGACGCAGCTCCTCGGAGACCGGCTCGTCGTCGCGGGAGTTCCAGGCGCGGCAGGACTCGACCGGCGTCGTGCTCGGGCGCAGTGAGGGCGACAGCGACGGCGACGGCGACACGCGCGGGAGTTGGGGCGCCGACATGTTCGACGTCGGGGAGGAGCCGGACGACGTGTGGCTGTCGAACCAGGTCTGGACCGGCGCCGGGAGGCGGCCCGTGCTCGCCGCGAACGCCGTGCCGCCCACGCCGACCGCCACCACCGCCGCGGCCACGACCGCGAGCAGGCGGCGCTTGCGACGGGGGCGGCGCGCGGGGGCGTTGCGCGGCCGGTACTCCTGGCGGAACCCCGCGACCGCCTCCTCCTCGCCGCGCAGCTCATGCCGGCGGCCCGGCGCGGCCGCCGCGGACAGTAGGTCGTCCAGCCGGTCCCCGGGGCGCTGGTGCTTTCGCCTCATCCCGCCCGCCTCTCGTCGGCGGAATGAGCACGTTCGCGCTGGCCCGGCAACTCGTTCGAGCTTCCGCGGCCGCCATTGACATAACCGGCTGGACCGGCGGAGGTGGCGGGGCGCCCGGCCTGGACCTCGGGATGCTCGGCCAGTTTCCGCAGGCCCCGCATCGCCGCGATCCGCACCGCGCCGGGGCGTTTCCCCAGCACCCGCGCGGTTCCGGCGACGTCCAGCCCGGCCACCACCCGCAGCATCACGGCCTCGGCCTGGTCGCGGGGCAGGCCCGCGATGAGCCGCAGGGCGCGGTCCGTGTCGTCCAGTTCGAGGACCTCGGTCGCCGCGTCGCGCGTCGCCACCACGCGCAGCTGGTCCACGGCCTCGTGCGGTTCCTCGTGCCGGCGCCACGCCTTGCGGTTCTCGTCGATGCCGCGATGCCTGGCGATGCGGAACAACCAAATCCGAAAAGCGGTGGCCGTACCGTCAAATCGCCCCATATCCCGAGAGACCTGCAACCAGGTCTCGGAGGCGACGTCCTCGGCCGCGTCGCCGCACACGACGCGCAGGTAGCGCAGCACGAGTGGATGCAGCGACCGCCACAGCACCGCGAACGCCTCGGCATCCCCGTCGATCGCGGCGGCCAGCGGCACGGTGAGGTCCTCGTCCCGCACCCCTCGCACCGACGCCGTCACTAGCACACGGTAGGCCAGGTCGGGTCAGATTTCTCGGTGACCGTGCGCCGATGGAACGGGCTCGAAAACAAAGATCAGACCATTCGGCTGGTGTGATTCGTAATCCCCCACACGCGGCGTCGAAGTCGCTTAGCGTGACCGATTGACTACTAATCGCGGGGGAGTGCATGGGCAGGGTCAGCATAGGAGCCGCGCTCGCGGCCATCGTCAGCGTCGCGGCCTTGACCGCCGGCGCCACTCCTGCCCTCGCGCAGCCAGGGGCCGTGGTCGTCAACGTCACGCCCAACCCCTCGGTCCGCGGTCAGGCCGTGAAGGTGTGCGCGGAGGTGAGCCTGACCGAGGCCACGGGCACGGTGACCTTCAGCGGCGCCGGCGCCTCGGGCACCGTCGCGCTGAACCAGTCCGGCGAGGCCTGCATCACCAGCACCGACCTGCAAAGCGGCACGGTCATGGCGACGTACAGCGGCGACAGCACCTACGAATCCGAATCCGGGACCGCGACGGTGACGATCGAGCCGGCGAGCACCACCACCACGGTCACCGCGACGCCCGACCCGTCCGTCAGCGGCCAGTCGGTGCAGCTGTGCGCCACGGTCACCGCGGAGCAACTGCCCGAGGACACCGGGCCGACCGGCACGGTGACCTTCACGTACCCGGGCGGGAGCCAGTCCGCGACCCTCAGCGCCGGCGAGGCGTGCGTCACGGACTCCGAGCTGACCACCGGTACGGTCGAGGCGACCTACGACGGCGACAACGACTTCGCCGGGTCCACCGGCACCACGACGGTGACCCGTGACCAGGCCGACACCACCACCGCGGTCACCGCGACGCCCGACCCGTCGTCGCACGGCGCGAGCGTGGAGGTGTGCGCCACGGTCACGGCGGCCGCCCCCGGCAGCGGCACGCCGAAGGGTGAGGTCAACTTCTCCGGCCCGGGCGGACTCAACGAGGACAAGCTCCTCGACGGCACCGGTCAGGCCTGCATCACGACCGCGACCCTGGCCACCGGCACGGTCACGGCCACCTACTCCGGCGACAAGAGCTTCAACAGCTCCGTGGGGACCAAGTCGCTGACCGTGGACAAGGCCGACACGAGCACCTTGGGCAGCGTGACCCCCGACCCGTCGGTGACCGGCCAGTCGGTCGAGGTCTGCGCGACCGTGCAGGCGCTGCCGCCGGGCAGCGGAGTCCCCACCGGCACCTTGACCTTCACCGCCGCGGGCGGGTTCAACCAGACGGTCACGCTGAACGGCACCGGCAAGGGCTGCACCACCACGACCGCCCTCACCGGCGGCACCATCACCGCGACGTACGGCGGCGACGCCGACTTCAGCGGCTCGACGGACACCTTCCCGGCGACGGTCGACCCGGCCACCACCACGACGACGGTGTCGGCGACCCCCGACCCGTCGACGGCCGGGCAGTCGGTCCAGGTCTGCGCGACGGTCGCCGTCGAGGCGCCGGCGAGCGGTACCCCGACGGGCACGGTCACCTTCACCGGCGCCGGCCTCACCGACACGGTGCCGCTGAGCGCCGGCGAGGCGTGCACGACGAGCACGTCGCTGGCGACGGGCACGATCAACGCCGCGTACAACGGTGCCGCCGACTTCGCCGTCTCCTCGGGCACGACGAGCGTGACGGTGAACGACTCGAATCCGTCTCAGCCGGCGCCGAGTCAGCCGCGCAACGTCACCGCGACCGCGAGTGCCTCGTCGGTCACCGTGAGCTGGGACGCGCCGGCGACGGGCGCCGACGTGACCGGGTACACGGTCACCGCGAGCCCGGGCCCGCAGACGTGCAGCACGACCGGCGCCAAGACGTGCGTGCTGGGGGCGGTCGCGGGGACGACCTACACGTACACCGTCGTCGCCCACTCGGAGGCCGGCGACTCGGCCCCGAGCGAGCCGTCGACCGCGGTCACCCCGGCGGCCCCGACGGCGCCGGACACCCCGCCGTCGACGAACCTCACGCTGACCACGACCGACGGCGACATCTCCACCGCCGAGCCCGGCCAGCAGATCGTCTTCGTCGGCACCGGCTTCGCGCCGCACTCCACCGTCCTGGTGACCATCTACTCGACCCCCATCGAGCTCGGCCGGGTCACCACGGACGCGACGGGCGCCTTCCAGACGCCGATCACGCTGCCCCAGCAGCTGGCGGCGGCCCAGCACACGGTGGTCGCGCAGGGTGCGGCCCCGGACGGCAGCCCGCGCTCGATGGCCCTGACGGTCACCGTCGCGGCCGCTCCCGTGGTCACGAGTCCGGTGGCCACGGGCGGCGGCACCCTCCCGGTGACCGGCCCGCCGATCGGCCTGCTGCTGCTGACCGGCCTGGCCCTGGCCCTCACCGGCGCGGCTCTGCTGAAGGCGGGCCGCCGGGCCTACTGACACCCGTCGATCAACGCGAAGGCCGCCCCACTGTCCGGGGGCGGCCTTCGTGCTGCGCCCGCCCGCGCGAGTGCGTTCCTAGCTCCTGCGGCGGCGCAGCAGGAAGTAGAGCAGCACCAGCCCCGCCAGGGGAAGGGCGGCGAGCGCGCGCAGCGCCCAGGGCCACGGCCCGTGGTCCGTGGACTCCGCGGGGCGCGTGCCCAGGTCCGCCAGCAGCCCCGTCGCGAGCTGCAGGTCGGCCACCTCGCAGTGCTGGAGGTGGAACTCGCAGGTCATGCCGGTGTCGAAGCGGGACAGCACCCGCCGGTCGCCCGAGGACAGGGTGAGCTCGTGCAGGCTCATGTGCCCCTGCGCGTCCGTCGTCGCGGCGATCACATGGTCGGGGTCGCGCCAGCCCAGCAGCCGGACCACGTCGGCCACGGGGGCCGGGGTCGGCGTCCCGGCCGCGATCGGGACGAAGGTGACCTGCGCGTTCTCGGTGAGGAAGGTCCCGTCCTCGACCGCCGTGCCGTCCCACGGCACGGTGGCCAGGAAGCGGCCGTCCGCGGACCAGCCGGCCCGCGCGACCAGGCCCCGACCGGCGCCGACGGGCACCACGGCCTGCTCCGTTCCAAGAAGATCCAGCAGGTGTACCTCCTGTGCCGACTGCACCGCCACCCGCGCACCGTCGGGAGCGAACGCGGCGGCGAACGGCGACCTGACCGACGGGACCGCGGTGCTGCGGCCGGTCGACAGGTCCAGCAGGCGCAGGGTGCCGTGGCGCAGAGCGTCGTACTCGGCGCTGTCCGGCTGGCCCTGGGACGGGTCGGTCACGGCCGCGCCGAGGGCGACGTACCGTCCGTCGGGGGACCAGGCGAGGAGCCGCACCTCGAACGACGCGCCGAGGTCGATCGAGCGCCGGTCGCCGGTCGTGAGGTCGACGAGCAGCAGGTCGGTCGTCTCGCCGCGCCGCTCGCCGACAAGGACCCGGGTGCCGTCCGGCGACAGGAGGCTCTGCGGCTTGCCGCGCTCCTCGACCGCGCCGACGCGGCGGTACGTGTCCTTGTCCGCGCCCACGACCAGCGGCTGGAACATGTTGAACAGCTCGCCGTTGCCGTACGTGTACATGGCGATCGCGCGCCCGGGCGCGGAGCGTTCCACGGTGCTGGTGAGGGTGGAGTACCCGGCGAAGTGGTCGGGCACGGAGGGATGGCGAGCCGGGGCGGCCGGGCGCTCGGCCTGCGGTACGACCGGAACCAGCAGCGCGGCGAAGGCCAGGACGACGGCGGTCCAGGCGGCGGCGGTACCGATGCGGCGGCGCCGGACCGAACGCCTTCCGCGCACGAGCACCCGGTCGAGGTAGCCGTCGGCGAGCGGCGGGGCGGGATCGTCGGGCAGGGCGGTGAAGAGGTCCCTCATGACGCTTCCCCTCCCAGCAGGCGGCGCAGCGCGGCCATCGCGTAGGACGTCTGGCTCTTGACCGTGCCGGGCGAGCAGCCGAGCGCGGCCGCGGTCTGGGCGACGTCGAGGTCCTCCCAGTACCGCAGCACGAGCACGGCCCGCTGCCCTCGGGTGAGCCGGCCGAGCGCGGCCCGCACGTCGACCCGGTCCTCGATCCCGGGCGCGCTCATCGCGGGCACCGGCACCTCGGCGGCCGGCTGCACCCGCCGCGCCCACGGTCGCCGCCGCTCGGCGAGGTACGCGTGGACGAGGATCGCCCGCACGTACGCGTCGACCGACTCGGCCGCGGCGGCCTTGCGCCAGTGCCGGTACAGCGCGACGAGGCACTCCTGCACCAGGTCATCGGCGGCCGCCCACTGCCCGCACAACCGGTACGCGAGCCGCCGCAGCACGGGCATCCGCGCGCGGACGTACTCCACGAACTCCTGCTCATCACGCAATCCAGGCCTCCCGAACAACTAAGAGTGGGCCAGGACGGCGATCGGTTGTGAAGGGATTCGGCAGCCGGATCCATTGGGCTGTCCGGATCATGGCCCCCGGCCGGATCGGCAGACGCACCGGGGCTGTTCGTCGATGCCGGGGTGCTTGCCCCCTGACACATACTGACGCGCGTGATGGTGATCTCGACTCACCGTGCCCGCCGAAGCTCTCGTCCGCTGCCGACGGCGGTGGCGCTGGCGGTGCTCGCCACGCTCCTCGTCGTGGTCGCCGCGCCGCGCGAGTCCGCCGCGGCCGCCGGCACGAAAGCGGCCGGCGTCGCCGTCAGCCTGTCCGCCGACCCGATCGCCGCGGGCCAGCTCGCGACCGCGACCGCGGTCGTCACCGCCGCCGACGCGGCCGACGGCGTGCCCACCGGCACGGTCCGGTTCACTGTGGACGGTGCGAACTTCGGGTCCGCCGTGTCGCTGGTCGGCGGCCAGGGCGCGGTCGTGCTGGAGAACCTGCCGGTCGGCTCGCACGCCGTCTCGGCCACCTACTCGGGCGACGCCACCTTCGCCGCGTCCGACGCCGGGCCGGGCCTCACCGAGGTCGTGGTGCCGGCCGGCACGGCGTCGTTCGTGCCGGTCACGCCGGCCCGGGTGCTCGACACGCGGCCGGGGCGGCTGAACGGGTACACCGGGGACAAGCCGGCCGCCGGCGGCACCGTGACCCTGCAGATCGCCGGCCGTGGCGGGGTCCCGGCCACCGGCGCCACGGCGGTCGTCCTGAACGTCACCGCGACCCAGGCCGAGAGCAGCGGCTATGTCACCGTCTGGCCGTCGGACCGGCCGCGGCCGGTCGCGTCGAACCTGAACCTGGAGACGGTCGGGCAGACGATCCCGAACCTCGTGGTGGTGCCGCTCTCGGCGAGCGGGACGGTGAACATCTTCACCTGGCCGTCGACGCACCTGATCGCCGACGTGTCCGGCTACTTCGCGCCCGCGACGTCCAGCGCGCAGGGCCGGTTCGTCGCGCTGAACCCGAGCCGCCTGCTCGACACGCGCAACGGCAACGGATACACGGGTCCCAAGCCGGCGGCGGACGCCACGGTGAAGCTGGCGGTGGCCGGGCGGGGTGGCGTCCCGGCGTCCGGCGCGGCCGGTGTCGTGCTCAACGTGACCATGACCGGGGCGGACAGCGGCGGCTACGTCACCGTCTGGCCCTCGGACCGGCCCCGGCCGGTGGCGTCCAACCTCAACGCGACGCACGACAACCAGACCATCGCCAACGCCGTGTGGGTGCCGCTGGCGCCGGACGGCACGGTCAGCCTGTACACCTACTCCGCCACGCACCTGGTGGTCGACGTCGCCGGCTGGTTCACCGGGCCGGACATGACGGTCAGCACCGCGGGCCTGTTCGTGCCGACCCAGCCCACGCGCCTGCTGGACACCCGCGGCGGCCCGAACCAGACCGGATACACGGGCTCGAAGCCCGCGGCCGGCGCGACGCTGCCGCTGGTGACGGCCGGCCGGGGCCCGGTGCCGGCGACCGGGGCCGCCGCCGTCGTCACGAACGTGACCGCGACCGAGTCCACCGGGGACGGCTACGTGACCGCGTACGCCACCGGGCAGGCCCGGCCGCTCGCGTCCAACCTGAACCTGGAGACGGCCGGGCAGACGCGGCCGAACCTGGTCACCACGCCGCTGGGCGCCGGCTCGATCGACCTGTACACGTCGGTCTCCACGCACCTCATCGCCGACGTCGCCGGATACTTCACGGCCGACCTCGACCCGGCGCCGGCCCCGTCCCAGCACGCGACCGTCACGCCCGCGAGCGGGACCGCCGTGCTGGATCCGACAGCGGTCCGGGCCGTCACCGGCGACGCCGCGAACGGCTACCGGCTCACCCTCGCGCCCGGCGGGTCGGTGCCGGCCGTGGGGCAGAACATCCTGCTCAAGGGCGGCGGTGACGCGTACCCGGACGGCCTGGCCGCGAAGGTCACCGCGCACACCCCGAACTCCGACGGCACGACGAGCGTCACCGCCGGCGCGGTGCCGGTCGACCAGGTGGTGAACAACCTGGACCTGGGCTACGACGGCGCCGCCCAGGTCGCGGTCGAGACGGTCACCGGCACCACCGGCGCCCGAGCGGCCGGCACGGTGCGGGCGGCGGACGTGAGCGCGGAGCGGGACTTCGACCGGTCCAAGCTGCTGTTCGAGTCGTCGGCGTGGACCTGCAGCGGCGCCACCGGCTTCACGCCCTCCGTGGCCGCGGTGCGCTTCGACAACACGAAGGTCCACTTCGAGAAGCGCGTCGGGCTGTTCGTGGCCCCGTACGTGAGCTTCTACCTCATGACCGAGCCGATCGTGGAGTTCAGCGGCGAGGTGCACGGCAAGGTCAGCTGCGAGCTGTCGGCCGCGTTCCGGCGCTCGCACCGGATCGTGTGGCGGTTGCCGACCGAGGTGCCGGTGACCGTCGATCTCGCCCCGGCGCTGAAGTTCGAGGCGACGGTGGCCGGCACGGTGAGCTTCACCGAGCACTTCTACCGGATGGTCGGCATCCGGACGAACCCCGACCTGTCGATCCACGTCATCAATGCCGCGTCGCAACGGCCGGAGAGCGTGGACGTCAGCGCCGGCGCCTCGGTGTCGCTGCTCATCGGGGCCGACATGTCGCTCAAGGTGCTCGACGTGGCCGGCCTCGGCGTGACCCTCGGGCCGCAGTTCGTCGCCTCGGTCGACACCCACCTCTGCGCCTCGCTGAAGGTCAGCATCAAGGCCGAGTTCGACATCCGGCTCGACCTGATCATCAAGGAGTTCCGCAAGTCGCTGGTGACGCTCGGCGTCGGCCCGTGGACCCTGTGGCGACGCTGCGCCAGCGACGGCGGTGGCGGGGGCACCGACCCGCTGACCGTCGCGAGCACGTCGCTGCCCAGCGGCACGGCCGGAACCGGGTACTCCGCGTCGCTGCTGGCCGACGGCGGCGCCGCGCCCTACACGTGGCAGGTCAGCGGGCTGCCGGCCGGCCTGACCGCCGACGCCGCCGGACACATCGGCGGCACTCCGGCCGCACCGAGCTGGTCCCAGCTCACCGTGAAGGTCACCGACCACAGTGGAGCGACGGCGACGGAGTTCGTCACGCTGTCGATCGGCCGGGTCCTGCCCGCGGAGGCGAGCCTGCTCTCGGCGTCGCCCAGCGGCGCGCCGGGCAACGCCCCGTCGTCCAACGCCCAGGTCTCCGGCGACGGCGCGTACGTCTACTTCGAGTCCTCGGCGACGAACCTCACCGCCGACGGCATCGGCAGGAGCCCGGCGGTGTACCTGCGGGACGTGGCCGCCGGCACCACCCGCCGCCTCGACATCCCGGGCGACGACGGGTCGATCAACCGGCTCAAGGGGGTGTCGTCCAACGGCCGCTTCGCACTGCTCCAGACGAACAACTCCCACGACACCGGCTGGTGGCGCTACGACCGGGTCACCGCGACATTCACCGCCATCGCGCCGAACGTCTACAGCCCCGGCCCCGGGGAGATCTCCGACGACGGCGGCCTCGTCGACCTCGGTGGCTCCCTTTACCGCATCAGCGACGGTACCGGGATCGAGATGCCCTGTCCCGGAGCAACCAGGCCGGGGCCCTTCTACCCGCGAATCACGTTCGTCGGCAACGCGAATGTCGTCTACTACATCGACGACGCCTGCGGCGAGTATCAGTACAGCGCGTTCCGCTTCGACCGGACCGCCGGAACCACCACCGAGGTCCTGAAGGCCAACTGCTACTTCAACGGCGGCAACGCGTGCGTGAGCGAGGTCGCGCCGACCCTCGACGACGCGCACCGGGCAATAACCGTCATCGCCAACGGGCCGTCGACCTGGTCGGAGCGGCTGCTGCTCGACGGAGTGCAGGCCGGCCCGGTCACCGGGGACAGCATCGGCCTGTGCGGCATCACCGACTCCGGCGGCTCGGTCTTCTACTCGACGAACTCGGACCTCCTGACCGGCGGCACCACCGGCGGACGGGACATCTTCCGGTTCGACCGCGCGACCAACCAGGTGACCCGGGTGTCCCCGATCGGCTCCGGCGACGGCGGATCGTCGTGGTGCACCAGGCACGCGCTGACCGGCGGTGGGCGGCTCGTCTACCAGTACAACGACCAGATCTACCTGCGCTGAGCCGGAGGCCGTCGATGCGGACTCCTTTCCGCTTCGGTACCGCGGCTCTGCTGCTCGCCGCGGCGCTGTACGCCGTACCGTCGCCGGTCACCGTGCCGACGGCGAACGCCGCGGTCGACGGTGATGCGTCGACCGCCGCGGCGGGCTCGTTCGGCTCGGTGGCGCCGTTCCGGGTGCTGGACACCCGCAACGGGACCGGCGCGCCCAAGGCCGCGGTGCAGCCGGGGGCGACAGCATCACCGCCGACCTCTCCCGCACCCACATCGACTTCAGCCTCGACGCGAACCCGGCGTACCCGAACATCAACTTCCTGGTCACGTCGTACCCGACGTTCGACCTCCAGGTCGGGTTCACGGGTCAGCTGACCTGCACGCTCAAGGACGCCAACAACGGCACCTTCGCGGTGCACATCGCGATTCCGGCCTTCCCCGGGCTGATGGTCGTCCTCAAGCCGGTCCTGAAGATCACCGTCGGCGGTCAGGTGAGTCTCGACTTCCAGTGGGCGCCGAGAATGGCGGTCGGCTTCGTGCGCTCTCCGAACATCAACACCGACGTGCATGCGTTCGGCAGCAGCAGCTCGGTGACCCTCAGCTCGACCGTGGGCGCCGACGTCTTCCTCGGCCTCTCCGTGGAGCTGTCGCTCGCGGGGCGGCTCGGCGTCGAGGGCGCGGTGGGCCCGGACCTCGGCGTGGAGTACGACGCGTCGACGCAGTGCGTCTCGGTCTTCGGCCAGACCAAGGCCGAGCTCAGCGCGAACGCCAGCGTGTTCGTCAAGAACTGGTCCTTCGCCATTGCCAGTGGCGTCTTCGGCCGCACCGACCTGTACCAGCACTGCTTCGGCGGTGGTGGTGGCGGCGACCAGCGTGATCTCACGCTTTCGGCCGGCGGCGGTCCCGCGGGCTCATGGTTCCTTGTCCGGCATTCAGGGAATTGTCCGGCACCGGCGAGCGACGTAATGTCGGCCATCGCCTTTACGTTTGTCGATTCGCGAGGCAATCGATTCGCACCGTCCGGCCCCTATGCCCTCGCCGCGGACGGTTCGTGGAGTAACAACCAGGTATGGGGCCTGCCGTATGACGGACCCGCATACCCGGGAAAGCCGGCCGGCGGCGATCCGGCACCCGGCGCGGAAGGTTCGAGGCCCAATGCGTCCGGTTGAATGGTGGCGAATGGGTGGTTACGGCCACCTATCCGCCGGCGCCGTTCATCACCGTCAGCCCCTCGCTGCACCTGAAGGTCTCGGCGACCAGTGTGCCGCGGGGAGCAACGGTCACGGTGACCGCGCTGAACCCCTGCCCAGCTGGGAATACGCCCGCCGGGGCCGCGGTCCTGACGGAAGGCTCCGGGCCCACCGGGACCGCCACCTCGGGAGCCGACGGGCTCTGGTCGGTCGATGTGCCGATCCCCTCGACGTTCGCCACCGGGCCGCATATCGTCACCGGCACATGTTGGCCCGCATCCGGCCTTCAATCCATCAACTACGTCGAAACGACGATAACGGTCACGTGAGCGGCGAGCGACATTCGGAATGACCTGACGTTCGGTGGATGGCGGGCAACCTTCGTCCAGACCTTACGGCCATGGATTGCCGCCGGATTTCCCTCCATCCATAGTGGACGCCGGGTCCAAAGCGGCCCCGGGGATATCGTCACGCCCGGCCATTTTGTGAGAAGGCCGGCGGTCGATCCGCGTTTTCCCAGTCCAGTCCCAAGAGCGGAGCGGACAACGGTATGAGAACGCACAGATTGTCGTGGCGCCGGCGGGGTACGGTCACCGCCGGCGTCTTGCTGCTCCTGATCGGCATCACAACGGCCCCGTCCGCGCCGGCGGCGGCCGCTCCCAAGGCACCGCCGAAGCCGGCCGCGGTGCCGGTGCCGGTGCCGGCCAACGTCACCAGCGCCGTCGCCAAGGGGCCGACCGACGTCCTCGTCGCCGTCGACCCCTCGGCCGGCATCGCCCGCATTCGTGCGGCCACCAAGTCGGGGTACAGCACGTCGAACCGGACGACGGCCGCGCAGGAGAGCGCCTCGGCGCTGGCCACGGTCAAGAGCGCCGTGCTCGGCGCCGCCGGGTCGGGTGTGCACGTCCAGACCGACTACGGCAACCTCCCGGTCCAGCTCGTGCGGGTCGACTCGCCGTCCGCGCTGAGCGCGCTGGCCGCCTCGGCCGGGGTGCGGGCCATCGCGCTGCCCGGCGTCAACCACCGGGCGGCGAGCTCCGATCTCGAGCTCATCCGCCAGCCGGCCGCGGTGAGCTCGGGGTACACGGGCTCCGGCGTGACCGTGGCCGTGCTGGACACCGGCATCGACCTGAACGGCACCGGGTCGGCGTTCGGCAACTGCTCGGGCGGGGTCAACACCGGCACCTGCAAGGTCCGGTCGTTCGCCGACACGGCCGGCGGTGCGTCGACGATCGGCGACGCCGACCCGCAGCGGCACGGCACCAACGTCGCGGGGCTGGTGACCACCGTCGCACCCGCGTCGAAGGTCGCCGTCTACCGTGTCTTCACCAACGACAACGGCGACCTTTCGGCGCCCGACCAGGCGATCCTCAACGCGCTGAACGCCGTCGCCGCCTCGGCCGCGTCGGCCAACATCCGCGCGGTCAACCTCAGCCTCGGCGACAGCACGTACTGGACGACGACGTGCACCGGCAGCGTCTTCGGCCCGGCGTTTCGCAACCTGCGCGCGCTCGGCGTGGTTCCCGTCGTCGCGGCCGGCAACGATGCCATGACCGGCGGATTCCACGAGGGCGTGTCGTCGCCGGCGTGCGCGGACGGCGCGCTCACCGTCGGCGCGGTCTGGGACCACCACCTGTCCGACGACGGCCCGTACACCGAGTGGACCGACTGCGGCACCCAGAGCGCGTCGGCGGCCGACGCGGTCGCCTGCTTCTCGCAGACCGGTGACCGGCTCGACGTGCTTGCCCCCGGCGTCCTGGTCACCGGGGCCGGCATCACGATGAGCGGCACGTCACAGGCCACCCCGCACGTCGCGGGGGCGATCGCCGACCTGATCAGCGCCCGCTCGAACGCGACGTCCGACCAGGTCGTGCACGCGCTGCGGTCGACCGGGCCGCTGGTCACCGATCCGCGTGACCAGCACATCGTGCGGCACCGGCTCGACATTCCCGACGCCGCGGCCAGCCTCGTCAACGCCGGGCCGCCGGCCGAGGTCAGCACGCCCGGCTGCACCACGAACTCGCTGCCCGCCAACGACGACGGGTCCACCTCCGCGGTCACGCTGCCGTTCGTCGCCGACTTCTACGGCACGAACTACTCCTCGCTGTACGTCAACAACAACGGCAACGTGACGTTCCGCAGCCCGCAGGTCACCTACACGCCGTTCACCATCAACGCCAGCGTTCCGCCGATCATCGCGCCGTTCTTCGCCGACGTGGACACCCGGGGACCGGGCTCCAGCCTGGTGACGTACGGCACCACGACGTTCGGCAGCCGTAGCGCGTTCTGCGTGGACTGGAACAACGTCGGCTACTTCACCGGGCACACCGACAAGCTGAACTCGTTCCAGCTGCTGATGGTCGATCGCGGCGACGTCGGTGCCGGCGACTTCGACATCGTGATGAACTACGACAACCTCAGCTGGGAGACGGGCGACGCCTCGGGCGGCTACGGCGGCTACGGCGGCACGCCCGCCGGGGCCGGCTACTCGGCCGGCGACGGCAACCCGGCGCACTTCTTCCAGCTCCCCGGCAGCCTCGCGGCCAACGGGCTGCTCGACGGCAACCCTTCCACCGGCCTGGTCAACGGCAGCCGCAACTCGTTGCAGAAGGGTCGGTACATCTTCGAGATCCGCAACGGCAACGCGCCCGGCGGAGCGCTCATCACGGGCGTCGTGAAGGACTCCGGCGGAACGCCCCTCGCGGGAGCGACCGTGCAGGCGTGCCCAGCCACCGGGTCCTGCCTCATCGGGTTCTCCGGCGGCGACGGCACCTACACGATCGTCGGGGTCTCGCCGGGGCCCTGGACGCTCACCGCGTTCCCGCCGAGCGGCTTCAACGGGCTGCCGGGCCACGCCGGGCCGGTGACGGTCACCACCGGGGCGACGGTCCACCAGGACATCGTGCTGGCGCAGCCGCAGGGCCCCCCGCCCGGCACGACCATCACCAACCACGGCTCGACGGGATCGGTACCGATCATCCTGTGGACCGACGACCTGTCGCTGGACACGACGGGCTGCGCCGGCGCGACCGTGACATACCAGATGCGCCTCGCCGGATCGACGGTGCGCTCGGGCGGCATGACCGAGACGCCGGCCGGCTCGGGCCACTACCACGCCACCGTCCCGTCGCTGTACCCCGTCCACGGTGACGCCCAGGTCAGCATCGCGGTCGACTGCCCGTCCACGCCGGACCAGCACATCGACTTCGACATCTACATCGACCCCTCGGGCACCGTCGTGGACATCCACGGCAACCCGGTCAGCGGGGCGACGGTGACGCTGCTGCGCGCCGACACGGAGGCCGGACCGTTCCTGCCCGTGCCCGACCAGTCCGCGGTCATGAGCCCGAGCAACCGCAGCAACCCGGTCACCACCGGGGCGGACGGCGGATTCCACTGGGACGTGCTGGCCGGCTTCTACCGGTTGTCGGCGGCCAAGACCGGCTGCCGCTCACCGGGCACGGGGGAGGACGTGTCCCTGACCGACGTGTACGAGATCCCGCCGCCGGCCCTGGGCATCCAGATCCGGCTCGACTGCGACCCGCTCGTGCCGGGGTCGTTCGTCACGTTGCCGCCGGCGCGGATTCTCGACACCCGCAATGCGGTCGGGGTCGGTACGACGACGGCGGTGCCGGCGTTCGGGTCGGTGACGCTCACGGTTGCCGGGCAGGGCGGGGTTCCGGCGTCCGGTGTCTCGGCGGTGATGATGAATGTGACGGTGACGCAGACGAAGCACGATGGGTACGTGACGGCGTATCCGTCGGGGACGACCCGTCCGGTGGCGTCGAACCTGAACTTCGTGGCCAATCAGACGGTGCCGAACCTGGTGACCGTGAAGCTGGGCGGTGACGGGAAGGTCGTGCTGTACAACGGCTCGGCCGACACCCTGCACCTGGTCGCCGACGTCGCCGGCTATTTCCGGGCCGGCACGCCGACCGCGCCCGGCACGTTCGCCTCGCTGACGCCGACACGGATTCTCGACACCCGTAACGCGGTCGGGGTCGGTACGACGACGGCGGTGCCGGCGTTCGGGTCGGTGACGCTCACGGTTGCCGGGCAGGGCGGGGTTCCGGCGTCCGGTGTCTCGGCGGTGATGATGAATGTGACGGTGACGCAGACGAAGCACGATGGGTACGTGACGGCGTATCCGTCGGGGACGACCCGTCCGGTGGCGTCGAACCTGAACTTCGTGGCCAATCAGACGGTGCCGAACCTGGTGACCGTGAAGCTGGGCGGTGACGGGAAGGCGGTGCTGTACAACGGCTCCGCCGACACCCTGCACCTGGTCGCCGACGTCGCCGGGTACTTCCTGGCCGGCACGCCGACGCTCCCGGGCACCTTCGTGGCGCTGTCGCCCACGCGGATCCTCGACACCCGCGACGGCACCGGGGTTCCGGCCGCCGGTCTCGTGCCCAACTTCGGGTCGGTCCAGCTCGGCGTCGCCGGGCACGGGGGCGTCCCGGCCGGTGGCGCCGTGGCGGTGATGATGAACGTGACGGTCGCGCAGACCGGCCACGACGGCTTCGTCACGGTTTACCCCAACGGCATCGCCCGGCCGGTGGCGTCGAACCTCAACTTCGGCGCGGGCACGACGGTGCCCAACCTGGTGACCGTCCGCATCGGCACCAGCGGTGAGGTGGTGCTGTACAACGGCAGCGACGGCACCTGCCGGATGGTGGCCGACGTGTCGGGCTACTTCCGCAGCTGAACCGGATCGACGCGGCGGCCCGTCCCCGAGGGGGCGGGCCGCCGCCTGCGTCACGGCTGGATAGAGTCCACCGGCGGTGGCACGGCGGACCTTTTCGAGGAGCACGCGATGACGGTTGACGGCGAGCCCGGCGAAACCGCCGGGTCGCGGCGCCGGCCGCGCGCGCTCACCGTCGTGGCGCTCGTCGCCGCGGCCATGTTCGTCCTGTTCGGCATCGGCTCGCCGCTGCTGGGCACGACGGTGTTCGCGGGGACCGACGGGATGGCCGAGAAGAGCCCGTACCTCGATGCGGGCTACCACGCCCAGGCCACGCAGAACATGTACATGGACGACATCTACACCGCCGAGCTGCCCGCCACCGACCTGTACGCGCAGACCGGCGCGGACTGGAACCCCTACGTCGCGGCGGGCACCCCGCTGGGTTCGACGCCGAACTACGCGCTCTACTCCCCGATGACCCTGCCCCGGTACGTGCTGCCCGGCTGGCTGGCCCCGGCCTACATCAAGCTGTTCGAGATGGCCGTCGCGATCGCCGGCTGTGTGCTGTTCCTGCGCCTGCTCGGGCTCCGGACCCCGGCCGCGGTCCTGGGCGGCATCGTCTTCGCCAGCAGCGCCTTCATGGTCATGTGGACGAACTGGCCGCAGACCCGCGTGGCGGCCCTGATCCCGTGGCTGTTCTGGGGCGCCGAGCGCCTGGTTCGGTACCGCCGGCCGAGCGACGCGGTCCCCGTCGCCGGCGCGCTGGCGGGCATGCTGCTCGCCGGCTTCCCCTCCGTCACCGCCTACGCGATGCTGACGGTCGGGCCGTACGTGCTCGTCCGGGCGCTCGCACTCCGGCGGGCCGACGGCGTGGGCCTGGTGCGCCCGCTGGTGCTCTTCGGCGGCGGTGTGGCCGGCGGCGTCGCCCTGTCGGCGGTGCAGCTGCTGCCGTGGCTGTACTTCTACCAGACCTGGTGGATCGACGGCCGGGCCCAGACACCGGCCGACCATCTGTCCCCCGCGTACCTGGTCACCATGTTCGCGCCCTGGACCTTCGGCTCGGCGGGGCAACCGGCCGACGCGCCGAGGTGGTACCCGGCGGACAACATGGTCGAGGCGTCCTCCTATCTCGGCGCGGCCGCGCTCGTCCTGGTCGTCGTCGCCGTGGCCGCCGCGCGGCCGGCGCGCTCGCTGCTGCCCCAGGGGGCGTGGACGTTCCTGGTCGCGGCCGCCGCCGCGTGGCTCGCCGTCATCTACACGGCCGTGCCGCTGCGCCTGCTGGTCGAGCTCCCGGTGTTCTCGGCGAACTTCGTGGGACGCGCCCGCAGCGTGCTCGGCTTCCTGCTCGCCGTGCTCGCCGCGGTGGGCTTCGAGGTGCTGCTGCGCCGGCCGGCGCCCGAGCCTGCGGGGCGGTCGCGGGTCGGCCGGTGGTGGGGCCCGGCGGTCGTCCTCGGCGCGACGGCCGGCGTTGCGCTGCTGGTCGTGAAGGCCCGCGGCGTGGCCGCGACCGCTGACGGGCACTATCCCGGCGTCTCCGCCTTGCCGTACGCCGACCGCCAGGCGGTGCTCGGGCTGGTGCTGATCGCGGCCGCCGTGGCCGCCGCGGCGCTGCTGCGGCGCACCGGCGGCCCGGCCGCGCCCGCGCGCGGGGCGGCCGCCATCCGGCTCGGCGCGGCGACGGCGGTCTTCGGGCTCGTCGCGGGCCAGGCGCTGAGCTACGTCGGGCCGTACTGGCCTCGAGCCCCACGCGAGACCTACTACCCGGTGACCGACACGCACCGGTTCCTCGCCGAGCATCTGGGCGACGACCGGTACGTCGGGACCGGGTACGCGATGTTCCAGGGCGAGAACTCGGCGTACCGGCTGCGCTCCCTGTCCGGGCACACGTTCGTCGACGCGCGGCTGGTCGCCCTGCTCAACGCCATGCCGCACAGCGCCCTGCACGCCCCGACCCAGGTGTTCGCCGACCCGACGCCCGAGGACGCGGCGAGCCCGGTGCTCGACCGGCTGGGCGTGCGGTACCTCGTCGCCTCGCCCCGGGACCGCGCGTTCGGCGCCTATCGCGAGACCGGCTCCGACGGCTCGGCGTACGAGCTGCGGCCCGAACAGCCCGTCACCGCGCCGCTGCCCGCGGGCGGCCCGCTGCGGGCGGTCGGCGTCGCCCCGCTGTCGGCACCGGCGTCCGACCCCGGCGCGCGCCTCGACGTCGTGATCCGCGACGAGTCCGGGCGGGTGCTCGCCGAGGCGCGCCGCCTGCTGGCCGGCCTGCGGGCGGGCGAGCCGTTCCTGGTCCCGGTCGCGGGCGAGGGCATCGCGTCCGCGCCGCGTCCGACGGTGACGATGACGTTGCACGCCGGGGCCGCGGTGCGTGTCGCCGGCGTCGCCGGGCTGCCCGCGACGTCGGTGATCTCCCCCGGCTCGGACGGCCTCGCGCTGGTCTACGCCGGGTCGTCGGTCGTCTACGAGCGGCGCACCGCGCTGCCCCGGATCCGCTGGGCGTCGTCGGAACTGGTCGAGCCGGACCGCGACCGGCGCGTCGCGCTGCTGGCCTCCGGAGCCCTGCCCGCCGGCGAGGTCGTGCTCGACCGCCCCGGCCCCGGCGCGGACGGGCGCGGCGCGGACGTTCACCCGGACATCGACGGCACGGACAGCATCCGCGTGACGGTGCGCGCCGAGGGCGCGGGCTACCTGGTCGTCGCGGACGCGATCCAGGCCGGCTGGGCGGCGTGGGTCGACGGCCGCCCGGCGCCGCTGCTCCCGGCCGACCAGGCGGTGGTCGCCGTCGCGGTCCCGGCCGGCGTGCACACCGTGGACCTTCGGTATTCTTCGCCCTACTCGGGCGCCGGCGGCTGGATCACGCTCGCCGCGGCCCTCGCGGCGGCCGGCCTGTTGCTCGCCGGCCGATGGCACCGACGGGGGCGCCGGCAATCACAGCGAGAGGCGGTACTTCGATGACCAGCTTCGACACTGCGCCCCGGACGTACCTGGAACCCGCGCAGCGCGCCGAGACCCTCGACGTGACGATCGTGCTGCCCTGCTACAACGAGCAGGACCACGTGGTGCGGGAGCTCGAGCGCATCACGGCGGCGATGGACGCGAGCCCGCACTCGTACGAGCTGCTGGTGATCGACGACAAGTCGACCGACGACACGCTGCCCGTGCTCACCGCGGCCGCGCACCGCTTCCCGCGGATGCGCCTGATCCCGTTCCAGCGCAACGGCGGCTCCGGCACCGCGCGCCGGATCGGCACGGCGGAGGCGCTCGGTCGCATCGTCGTGTGGACCGACGCCGACATGACCTACCCGAACGAGCGCATCCCCGAGTTCGTCCAGATGCTGCACGAGCGGCCGTACGTCGACCAGATCGTCGGCGCCCGGACCAGCGAGCGCGGCTCGTACCGCGCGCTGCGCGTCCCCGCCAAGTGGATGATCCGCAAGCTCGCCGAGACCCTCTCCGGCACACGGATCCCCGACCTCAACTCCGGGCTGCGCGCGTTCCGGCGCCAGGCCGCCCTGCCCTACCTGCGGCTGCTGCCGGCCGGCTTCAGCTGCGTCACGACGATCACGCTGGCGTTCCTGTCCAACCACCGCGCGGTCGAGTACGTGCCGATCGAGTACGCCAAGCGGGCCGGGAAGTCGAAGTTCCACTTCGTCGCCGACGCCTACCGGTACATCCTGCAGGTGCTGCGGATGGTGATGTACTTCAACCCCATCAAGGTGCTGATGCCGGTCGCGTTGCTGCTGTTCGGCGTGGGGGCGGTCAAGGCCGTCGTCGACGTCGTGCGGTACGACTTCCGGGTCACCACCAACGCGCTCCTGCTCGTCGTGAGCGGGCTGCTCGTCGGCTCGGTCGCGCTGCTGGCCGATCTGATCGTCCGGTCCCGCCCGGACTGACGGCCGTCATGGTGGTGGCCCGCGCGGCCTTGATCAGCCGTCGGTCACCGGCCCCGGAATCCGTGCCAGCGCGACGAGCCCGGGTCCCGTTCCGGGCCGCAGCCGCTGCAGCACGCCGAAGGGCATGACCGCGACCCGGATCGCGTGCCCGAGCACGGCCGAGCGAGGCTGGAGGAACCGGCCCGAGCCCGCGGTGCGCTCGGCGGCCGTGTCCGCGGCGGCGCCCTCGCGCCGGCGGGCCGCGCCGTTGCGCACGTGCTCCAGCAGGTAGGCCAGCGGCCAGCCGTAGTGGCGGACCCGCACGTCCACCGCGCCGGCGTCCGTCAGCAGCCGCCGCAGGTCCTCGGCGGTGTAGCGGCGGTAGTGCCCGACGAGCGCGTCGTGCGGCCCGAACAGGCGCGGATCCGCCGGGACCGACAGCAGGATGTGGCCGTCCGGCTTGACGAGCCGGAGCCACTGCGCGAGTACCGCGGCGTCGTGCTCGATGTGCTCCAGCACCTCGAACGCGGCCACCAGGTCGAAGCGCTGTCCGTCGGGGACCGCGGTGTGATCGCCGTGGATCACCTCGCCGCCCGCCGCCGCGATGCGCGGCTTCGCGACCGAGTAG
Organism: Dactylosporangium thailandense; assembly: GCF_059739745.1. Taxonomy (NCBI): domain Bacteria; kingdom Bacillati; phylum Actinomycetota; class Actinomycetes; order Micromonosporales; family Micromonosporaceae; genus Dactylosporangium; species Dactylosporangium thailandense. The sequence goes on along the minus strand of NZ_AP029195.1, from coordinate 9,547,595 downwards.
GACTGCGCGTCGGGCTCGGCCGCCACGTACGTCGCGGTGCGGGCGAGCCGGACGCCAACGGCGCCCAGCCCGCAGCCCAGTTCGAGGATCGTGGCCGGCCGCAGCCGGGCGACCAGCGACCGCACGACGGTCCAGCGAAGGCGGGCCCGCGGCGGGAGCGGGGGCGCCGGTTCAAGCCGCATGGGGTACATCCTCGCCTGCACCGCGCCCGCCCCGCACCGCGGCCGCGCGCTCGCGCAGCCGGCTCACGACGCCGGCCGGGGTGAACCGGTCGACAGCGATCCGGTGCGCGGCGGCGCCGAGCCGCTCCACCTCGGCCCGGTCCGCGGCGAGCGCCCGCAGCGCCGCGGCGAGCGCGGCGGCGTCGCCGGGCGGCACGTACACGGCGGCCTCGCCGAGCGCGGCCCGCTGCGGCGGCGTGTCCGAGGTGACGATCGCGCATCCCGCCGCGGCGCCCTGGTACACCTTGGTCGGCACGACGGCACGCGCCTTCGCCGTGGTACCGAAGATGCCGAGGCTCACGTGGTGGGAGGCCACGAGCGCGGGAAGCTCGGTGCCCTCGACCCAGTCCACCCAGCGCACCCGCCCGTTGCCCGCGGCGAGCTGCCGGCACCGGGCATGGTCCTGTCCGGTGCCGACCATGGTCACCTCGATCTCGTCGCCGGCCAGCTCGGCCACCGCCTCGGCGATGGTCGGCGCGCCGTGCAGCGGCGTGAACACCCCGACGAAGATCACCCGCAGCGGGCCGGCCTCGCGGCCGGGCGCCCGCCCGCGGCGGAACCACTCGTCCGTCGCGCCGACCGGCGCCACGACGGCGTCCGGGGCCGCGGCGGCGGGCAGCGCGGCGCGATGCTCGGCGGTGTCGACGACGACGACGTCCGCGGCGCGCAGTGCGCGGGCGTCGATGCCGCGCATGAGCCGATCCTTGAGACCGCCGCTCTCGGCCAGGTTCCGGTCGCGGGCGGTCCCGGCCGCCGAGACGAGGTGGTCCAGGACGATCAGCGTGCGGGGAAAGAGCCGCCGGGCCAGCCGGACGTCGAAGTGGCCCAGGTATCCGACCAGCACGGCGTCGGGCGGTTCGCCGCCCGGCCGGCGCGCGTAGCGGCGGCGCCCCCGCAGCAGCCCGGACCAGCCGCCGAGCAGCTTCGCGGCGAGGATCGGGAGCCGCCACGGCTGGCGCAGCATCGCGACCCGGCCGGCGGTGTCCAGCCGCAGCGGTGCGTTGATCTCGACGACCTCGTCCCCGCAGGCGCGCAGCCCCTCGACCAGCACGGCCACCCGGGGGTGGCGCTCCTTGTCGTACGTGCCGAACACGACCCAGCGCACCGGCACATCGTAGTGGTCGCCGGCTCAGCGGGAATTGGTCATCCCGAGCAGGTCGAGGGCCTCGTCCAGCTGCTGTTCGCTCAGCGTGCCCCGCTCGACGTGGCCGCGCTCCAGCACCACCTCGCGGATGGTCCGGCCCGACTTCAGCGCCTGCTTGGCGATCGCCGCGGCCTCCTCGTAGCCGAGGTAACGGTTCAGCGGCGTCACGATCGAGGGCGAGCCGGCCGCATAGGCCTCCAGCACGTCCGCGTTCGCCGCGAGGTCCGCGACGCAGCGCTCCTCGAACAGGCGGGACACGTTCGCCAGCAGACGGATCGACTCCAGCAGGTTGCGCGCGATCACCGGGAGCATCACGTTGAGCTCGAAGTCGCCCTGGGAGCCCGCGAACGCCACCGCCGCGTCGTTGCCGATCACCTGGGCGACGACCTGGCGCAGGGCCTCGGGAATGACCGGGTTGACCTTGCCGGGCATGATCGACGAGCCCGGCTGCAGGTCCGGGATCGCGAGCTCCCGCAGGCCGGCCCGGGGACCCGAGCCCATCCAGCGGATGTCGTTGGCGATCTTGTACAGCCCCACGGCGATCGTGCGGATCACGCCCGACGCCTCGACGAGGGAGTCGCGGGCGCCCTGGGCCTCGAAGTGGTTGCGCGCCTCGGTCAGGGGCAGCGACGTGGCCTCGGCCAGCAGGGCGATCACCCGCTCGGCGAAGCCCGGAGGCGTGTTCAGGCCGGTTCCGACCGCGGTACCGCCCAGCGGCAGCTCGGCCACGCGGGGGAGCACGGCCGAGATGCGCTCGACGCCGTAGGAGACCTGCGCGGCGTACCCCGAGAACTCCTGGCCCAGGGTCACCGGCGTCGCGTCCATGAGGTGCGTGCGGCCCGCCTTCACGAGCGTCGCGAACTCGGCCGATTTGCGGGACAGGGCGCCGGCCAGGGAGGTCAGCGCGGGGGAGAGGGTGTGGGCCAGCTCGCCGGCGACCGCGATGTGGATCGCCGACGGGAAGACGTCGTTGGACGACTGCGACGCGTTCACGTGGTCGTTCGGGTGGACCGGCTTGTCCAGGGCGCGGGTCGCGAGCGTGGCGACCACCTCGTTGACGTTCATGTTCGACGAGGTGCCGGAGCCGGTCTGGAAGACGTCGATCGGGAACTGGTCGGCGTGCTCGCCGTCGGCCACCGCGCGCGCCGCGTCGGCGATCGCGTCGGCGATGTCGGCGTCGATCACGCCGAGCGATCCGTTGACGGCGGCGGCGGCCGCCTTGACCGAGGCCAGGGCGCGGATCAGGGCGCCTTCCAGCACCGTGCCGGAGATGGGGAAGTTCTCCACCGCGCGCTGGGTCTGAGCTCGCCACAAGGCGGACGCGGGAACGCGGACCTCACCCATGGTGTCGTGCTCGATGCGGTACTCCATGGATCCATCTTTCAGCGGGAGAGGGCCAAAAGATCCCGTGCGCCGAGGGATGTGAACAGCGCAACAGCGTCGTCCGTGTCGCCGAGCCCGAACAGCGCGCGGGCCTGCTCGTAGCGGTCGCCGATGCGCGAGGCCTTGGCGAACGCCTCCTTGTTGAGCCAGTCGGCCTCCTGCGAGCGCCCGAGGGCGCGCAGGGTCAGCGCCAGGTCGTTCGCCGTCAGGCACTGTCCGGATACGTCCGCGACGCGCTCCATCTGATCGCGAGCGGCCCGCTGGCACGTTTCGGCGTCGGCGAGCCGCCCCGCCAGCCGGTACGCGGTGCCGAGCTTGCTCAGCGTCTCGGCCGCCCCGTACTGGTTGACCGAGTCCTTCTTCAGCGCCAGGGCCCGCCGCAGCAGGGCGGTGGCGACGTGCAGGTGGCCGAGGTGCAGGTGTACCAGCCCGAGCTCGCCGAGGCTGATCGAGAACGGCCGAATCCCGCCGATGCGCCGCGCGACGGCCATGGCCCGGCGGTTCGCGGTGAGCGCCTGCGCATAGTTGCCCGCCTGCGTGTGCACGAGGGCGACCGTGTTGTGCAGCTTGAACTCGAGGCTGGGCGGCATCTCCGCCAGCCGCACCCGCGCCGCCGCCTCGGCGGACGCGATCGCCTCCGGATACTGTCCGAGCCGGCTGTGCAGCATCGCCAGGTTCGTCAGCGCCGTCCCGACCAGCCGCGGCAGGCCCTCCCGCTCGGCGATGCGAATGACCGCCTGCAACGTGGTGAGCGCGTCCGAGAGGCGCCCCATCCGGAAGTACACCGCCGCGAGGTAGTTGCGCGACTCGGCCTCGAGCTCGGCGTCGGGCAGGGTCACGGCGGCCTCGATCGCGCGTTCGTACAGGTCGAGTTGGTGCGAACCGAACCCGAACCCGAACAGGAACGGCGAGACCGCGCGCGTGAGCATGCACGTATGGCGATGGTGCCCGGACTCGGCCGCGAGCCGGGCGACGCTGAGCACGTTCGGCAGCTCGCGCTCGAGCCAGCGGCGAGCCGCCGGTGGAGCCGCGAAATCCAGTGCCGTCGGCGGTGGCGTCTCGAGGCGCAGCAGCGACTTCGCGTCCGAGAGCTCCATGAACTTCGTGGCGCTGACGACGCTGTACAGATAATGATCGAGCAGTCTTCCGACCGCCGCGGTGTCGTCTTGTGCGAGTTCGGCCGCGAAATCGCGCAACAGGTCGTGCAGCCGATACCGGCCCGCCGCCGGCGCCTCCACGAGGTGCACGTCGACCAGGTCCTCGAGCAGATCCTCACAGCGCGAAACCGGCAGGCCGGCCAGGGCCGCGGCCGCCGCGGGCTCGAAATCGCCCGCCGGGTGAAGGCCGAGAACGGCGAAGAGCTGCTGCAACGGTACCGCCAGCTGCTGGTACGACAGCGTGAACGCCGCCGCGACGGTCCTTCCGTCGACCGCGAGCTCCGGCAGCCGCCGGTTCGCGGTGCGCAGCCGCTGGGCCAGGTCGGACACGCTCCAGCCGTGCCGGTGCTGCAGCCTCGCCCCCGCCAGCCGCACCGCCAGCGGCAGTCGCCCGCACAGCTCGGCGACCTCGATGGTGCACGCGGGATCGGCGTAGGCCCGCTCGCCGACGGTCCGCCGCAGCAGCTCGACGGCGTCCTCGACCGGCAGCACGTCCAGCGACACGGTCTGCGCCCCGTCGAGCCCGGCCAGCCGGCGCCGGCTCGTGATGACGACGCCGGTGTGCGCGGTGCCGGGGAGCATCGGCAGGACCTGCCGCGTGTCCAGCGCGTTGTCCAGCAGGACGAGCACCTGGCGGTCGGCGAGCTCGGTGCGCCAGAGCACCGCGCGGTCGTCCAGCCCCGGCGGCACCCGCTCGGCCGGCACGCCCAGCTGCCGCAGCAGGGACCCGAGCGCCTCGCCGGGGTCGAGCGGGGCGCGGTCGCTGTGGCCGCGCAGGTCGAGGTACAGCTGACCGTCCGGGTAGCGCTCGGCCGCGGCGTGGGCGACCCGCACCGCGAGGGAGGTCTTGCCCATGCCGGCCATGCCGTCGATCGCGATCACCTCGGGCCGCTCGTCGCGCAGCGCCCCGACCAGCCGCCGTACCAACTCGGCCCGGCCCGAGAAGTCGGCGACGTCGCGGGGCAGGCAGCGGGCGGCCCGGCGGCCGAGCGTGCGCGGCGCCTGCGCCAGCAGCAGCTCCGCGTCGCCGTTGAGGATGCGCCGGTGCAGGTCGGCCAGCTCGGCGCCCGGCTCGATGCCGAGCTCCTCGGCCAGCAGCGCCCGGCCGCGGCGGAACACCGCGAGGGCGTCGGCGCGCCGGCCGGTGCGGGCCAGCGCGGTCATGAGGTGGCCGCGGAACTGCTCGTGGTGCGGATAGCGCTCGACCAGGTCGGCGACCTCGGCCAGGACCTCCTCGGCCAGGTCCAGCTGCAGCTCCAGGTCGAGGCAGAGCGCGGTGGCGGCGGTCCACTGCTCCTCGAGGTGCGCGGCCGCGGCCCGCACCACCTCCGAGTCGACGTCGGTGAGCGGCCGGCCCCGCCACAGCGCCAGGGCGGTGCGCAGATCGTCGCGGCCGCCGGCGAGGTCCCCGTCCGCGGCGGCGGCCCGGGCGCGCTCGACCAGCGAGGCGAAGAGCGCGGCGTCGAGATCTTCGGGGCCGACCTTGATCCGGTACCCCGCCGGCTCCGTCACCACCAGGTCCTCGGGCAGCCCGGCCTTGCGCAGCACCTGTCGCAGCCGCGAGACGCAGCTGTGCACCTGGGCCCGCGCGGTCAACGGCGGGTTGGTGTCCCAGAGCGCGGTGATGACCTGTTGTACCGGTACGAGCTGCCCCTCGCGCAGGAGCAGGAGCGCGAGCAGCACCCGTTCCCGCGGCGCAGCGACCGTGATCTCCGCGGCCGGTGTGCGGATCTGCACCGGGCCGAGGATTGAAAATCGGGTCGAATCGCGCATCATCACCCTCTGTGCGGCCGCCGCCTCCCCTCGAAGCTGCACTGGAAACTTGATGGTAGTCAGATGAGAGGCAGGAAAGAGCACGGGCGGCGACCCTTTTTCATCGGAGCGCATGCTTGTGCCGGAATGCGTCCAGTGCGCTGGTCTTACTCAGTCAAGACCAGCGCGTCACGCTGGACGAACGGGGATATTTCGGTCCGAGCGGGCGAAACATTTGATGCGGGGCCGCGCCCGACGCCGTGTGTGGCCCCCAAATCTTCGTACAACCGGCGTTTTGGGTCGTCGACTAGACGGACTTATCGCCCGACGGGGTATTCGCCGAATTTGGCCGTTTTTTGTCCGGGCATCTGCGGCGTCGAGGGGGTGCCGCAGATGCCGTACGTTCGGCGAATGCACCCGTCCGTGGCCCCGCCAGGCATGATCGAGCGCGCCACCGAGTGCCGTTTCGCCGGCGACTGGCTCGGCGCGTTCGAGGCCGCCTACGTCACGGTCGCCCCGACGGATCTCCACCGGCACTACGGGCCCCGGTTCGCCAAGACGGTCGAGGCGGAGCTGCGCCACGTGATCCCGGACCTCCTGCGCTGGCACCTCCCGCGCCGCCCGGACACCGGCGTGCTCGTTCCCGACATGTGCTACCCGCTGACCGCGCTGCCCGACGACTACGTCCTGGTCGCCCGCACCCCCTCGGCACAGCAGCCGCAGCGCGTCACCCTGAGCGTCGAGGCCCTCGACCGCCTCTCGCGCACCGACCTCCGCTTCTTCGAGCTGCGCGACCGGTGGGACGCCCGCCGCACCGGCGAGCTGCTGACCCGCTGCGGCGGCCCCGGCTTTCTGGCCTCCCGCCCGCTGCTGCTGGACGAGTCGGGCCGGCACGCCGAGGCCTGGGCGGCCGCCGGCTTCGACCTGCGCGTCCTGCTGTTCGACGACCGCTGGGGCCGCGACCGCACCGACCCGGCCGCGTGGACCGACCCGGCCCGCCGCGCGCGAGCCGTCGATCAATCGCTGGCCTGGCTCCGCCCGGCCTTCGCGTTCCTGCCCGAGGCGACCCGGCGCGTGGCGGACGCGACCGGCCTCGTCCGCATCGACCTGCGGGGCCGCCGCCTGGTGCTGGAGGCCGGCGGCCCCCGAGCGTGGCTGCTCAACGGCACCCCCGCGGCTGGCGCCGAGCTCGAGGAGTTCGGCGTGGAGCTGTCGCGGGTCCCGTCGATGCCCCTGGCCCTGGCCCGCCGCCCACCCGAGCTCACGGCCCTGCTGCGCGGCGAGCTCGGCCCGGGCGACCTGCACCCGGTGACGTTCGAGACCCTGTTCCCCGGCCTGCCGGGCCCGCACCCGCCCCCGCCGGTGCGCCTACCCACCGACATCCGGGTCCGGTGCGGCACCGCCACGCACACGATCCAGATGCGCGACGGCCGGATCGTCATCCCGCACACCGAGGAGGAGATTCGGCGGGAGCGGGCGTTGATCGCCCTGGGCGGGGGGCGTACCGGTTGCCTGGCCGCCCTGGACGGCTGGCGGGACGGACGGATACGCATGCCGCGGGCGATGCGCCGCCTCCGCGACGAGGTGATGCTGCTGGCCCAGCACGGCGACGTGTGGGCGCTGCGGGCCGCGGTGGAGTCGGGCATGGACCGCCACGCCCGCGACGCGCGGGGCCAGACCCTCCGCGACCGCCTGGCCTGGACCGGCGCCACGATCTGACCGACACGTCCGACGGCTCTCATTTTGGCGATCGCGTTTGTGTGAGCGCAGGTCTTCGCGTGGCCGGTGGTTGCGGTCGGGTCCGGCTCGATCGTTTCCGTCCGCGACGGCGTTGTGCGGGCTTCGATCGCGGCCTGACCGGTGGCCGTGGTCCGATCGGGCTCGACCTCGTGGGTGCGCGAGCGCGGCTCCCGGCGCGGCTGGGTGGGCGCGGACCCAGGCGGGCGGGCGTGGTTGGACCCGGCCCTGTCGGGCGGGCGCGGTCAGGCCCGGCCCGTTTGGGTGGGCGCGGACCTAGGCGGGCAGTCGCGGTCGGACCCGGCCCTTCGGGCGGGCGCGCGCAGGCCCGGCCCGGCCCGGCCCGGTTGGGCGGGCGCGGACCCAGGCCTGTCGGGCGGGCGCGGTCAGGTCCGGCGCGGCTGGGCGGGCGCGGACCCAGCCGGGCGGTCGCGGTCGGACCCGGCGCGGCTGGGCGGGCGTGGTCAGACCCTCCGCGACCTCCTCGTCTGGAATCGGCCGCTCGCCTTGGCCGACGCCGACGTCGTCCCGCTCTGATCCGCCGCCTGGAGGAGCAGTTGCAGCCGCCGCGGTGGTGCGGTCCGTAATTCCTCCAGCGGCGGCACCCCTGGCAACTCCGTCGGCAGCACCGGCAGCGCGTTGCCCACCAGCCGCGCGAAGGTCGCGCCGGCGCCCGAGGGCGACTCAGGTGCCAGCCATCGCAGCGTCCGCAACGGTTCCCGCGCCCGGCGACCGGCCGGCTCGATCGCCTCGACCAGCAACAGACACCGCTCGCCGGCGGGGATCAGATCACCGTCCAGCAGTACCGCCTGGGTGCTCTCCCGCAGCCAACCGATCACTCCCGGCCCGTCGCTCAGCACCCGCTCCACCAGCGAGGCGCGGTCGGCGGCCGGATGCGTGAGCGCCGCGTCGAGCAGCGCCGGCAGCAGCATCGAGGCGGCGTCCCACAGCGCGGCGGTCAGCGCGGTGACCAGCTCCGCGACATCGTCCAGCGAGACCCGCTCCGGCCCGAGCCCGCGCCAGAACAGCAGCTCGTCCAGCACCGTCTCCGGCCGCCCCACACCCCGATCGCGAACCGCCCGAGCCACCGCGGCGCGCAGCAACTCCATCGGCAACGTGGCCAGCGCATGCCCCGGAGCAGAACCGGAAGTCGAAGCGGAGACCGAACCCGGCGCAAAACCCGAACCCGGAGCAAAACCCGAACCCGGAGCGGACGCCGAACCCGAACCCGGAGCCGAAGCCGAAAACGAAGTCGAAGCAGGGCCCGAAGCCGCCGGCGCGGCGGTGGGCAAGGTCGTGGACAAGGCCGCGGCGCGCCACTGGGACTCGATGGCGCGCAGCACCGCGGCCGGCACGCCCATCACGTCGGCCACCGCCTCCGCCACGAACTCGTCCACCGGATGCTGCCGCGCCCGAGCCGCGATCCGGCCGCCCCACATGAGCCGTGCCTGAGTCGGCGTGCTCGGCCAGACCAGCCGGAGCAGCTCCCGCACCCGGGCGTCGAAGCGCGGCCCGCCGAAGGTCAGCGGGTCGCAGAAGGCCTGCCCCACCGCGGCGTCGCCGGCGATGATGCGCAGGTCATGGGCGCCGCCCAAGTTCGCGACCGGGTTGAACAGCACTGGCGAAAACCTCCCGCGACGGTCCGAACCGACCCCTCAACCCTACTCCTTTTCGAACACACGTACGAACCCAAAGCATGCATCTCCTCATGCCTATGGACTGGGGTGACAGGCGTGTGACGCTGAGTGTTCGTGAGTGAAGAGTCGGTGATGCAGCGTGGCTACCGGTCGTCACAATGACAGTTGCCCGAACGGGCGCAGGCATGCCTGCCACTGCGGCAGCTGCGGCGGATCTTTGCACGGCTGGCGGGCGCGGCTCGATCTGGCCATCGGGCCGAATCCCGAACGCGCGCAACGGTGGAACCGCCGGGATCGCGTGCTGGCCCAGCGCGGATTCCGCCGCAACCAGCGCAATCGCGAGATCGTGGGGGACCTCGCACGGATCGACATCAGCGACTGGCTCTCGGCCGAGGGTGGCGCACGCGGCCGGCATGCTCAGCGAGCGGACGCGGGAGCGCCTGCAGCGTCTACTGTGACGCGCGCGGCAATGGGAAGGCGGCGGCCGGCATGCTCAGCGAGCGGACGCGGGAGCGCCTGCACCGCCCACTGTGACGCGCGCGGCAACAGGAAGGTGGTCGCTCCCGGTCCGGGCGAGCGTCCAGACCCCGGACACCTCCCCGCCGCGCACCATGACCTGATCGATACGCCCGACGGGAAACGCGGCCGGGAAGCTCCACGCGAACCCGCCCCGCGCGGTGGACATGCGTGCCGTGATCGGCCGGAGCCCGCGATCCTCGACGACGCCGTTGAGATCGCCCATGAGCACGACCGGCCCCCGCTCACCGGCCAGCCACCGCCCGAGCTGAGCCGCGCTGTCGTCGCGCCATGCGGTGTCCAAGCGCACGGACGGCAGGTGTACCACGTAGACGACCACGCCCCGCACGACCGCCCGCAGCCCGCGCCGCCAGTCCGCGTCCAGCCCGTGCGGCTTGATGTCCACGGGCGCGGCGCTCGAGATCGGGTACCGCGACCAGAGCCCGACGGTCCCGAAGACCACGTGATGCGGGAGCGGCACCTCGAGGTCGACGGTGACCTCCTCGAGCCCGATCAGGTCCGGCCGCACCGCCATGAGCGTCGCGATCGTCCCGGCCGGATCCCGGTTCTCGTCGCTGAAGTTGTGCTGCACGACGACGAGATCGCCGGGCGCGGCCGAGGCCGGCAGGAGCGATCCGCCGAAGGCCGCGAGCCAGCCCGAGGCACACACCAGCACGGCCACGTACGCCGAGAGCGACCGCCGCCAGACCGCGATCCCGAACAGCGCCGGCACGCCCAGCCCGAGCCACGGCAGCGCGATCGCCGACCACGCCAGCACAACACCCATGGCAACGGAGACGCGCGACCCGCCCCGCCGGTTGTCAGGACAAGGCCCTCGCGATCGCGGCGGCGGCGTTGGCCACCTCAGCCGGTACCGTAGCCGGATCCAGCTCGGTGAGCGCCACCACGCCGACGCTCGCGTCGAGGCCCTCCACGCGCGGGACGGCCGCCGCGACGCCGTGGGCGCCCGGTTGCAGTTCGCCCGTTGTCGTCACCGGGTTGTAGTCGCCGCGGCGGCCCGCCAGGATCGCCTTGCCCGCGGCGCCCTGCTCCAGGGGGTGACGCGACCCGGTGCGATACGCCACGTGGAACTGGGTCCAGCTCGGCTCGACCACGGCCAGCGCGTAGGCCTCCCCGCCGTCGGCGATCGTGAGGTGGGCGGTGGCGCCCACGGTCTCGGCGAGGCGGCGCAGGGCGGGCAGCGCCGCGTCGGCGACCAGCGGCTGGGCGCGGCGGGCGAGGTGCAGCAGGCCGGCGCCGAGGCGCAGGCGGCCGGAGCGGTCGCGGCGGATCATGCCGTGCTCGGTGAGGGTGGCGGCCAGGCGGTACACCACCGCGCGGCCCACGCCCAGGGCCGTCGCGGCCTCGGTCATGGTCAGGCCGGCGGGGGTGTCGGCGACGAGGTGGAGGAGACGCAGTCCCCGATCCAGGGTCTGCGCCGTCTCGGTAGCCACGGGGCTCAGGGTATAAGGCCGACGGCGGACGCAAGGATGATCAGTATCGGCGGTTACCCTTGGACGTGTGACCCTACGCCTGTACGACACCGCCAGCCGATCGGTCCGGGACTTCGTCCCGTTGACGCCCGGGCAGGTCGGCATCTACCTGTGTGGGCTCACGGTGCAGGGTGGGCCGCACATCGGCCACCTGCGCTCCGGCGTCAACTATGACGTCCTGCGTCGATGGTTCCTCGCGTCCGGCTACGACGTGACGTTCATCCGCAACATCACCGACGTCGACGACAAGATCCTGGTCAAGGCGATTGAGGCGGGCAAGCCCTTCTGGGCCATCGCGTATGCCAACGAGCGCCTCCTGTCCGCGACCTACCAGCGCCTCGGGGTGCTGCCGCCGACCTACGAGCCGCGGGCGACCGGGCACATCCCCGAGATGCACGAGCTGATCAAGCAGCTGATCGCGGACGGGCACGCGTACGAGGCGGTCGACGGCAGCGGCGACGTGTACTTCGACGTGCGCTCCTACCCCGCCTACGGAGCGCTGTCGGGGCAGCGGCCGGACGCGATGGAGGCGGCGCAGGACGGGCCGGTGCGGGCCAAGCGCGACCCGCTCGACTTCGCGCTGTGGAAGGGCATCAAGGCCGACGAGCCCACCGACGCCAACTGGCCGTCGCCGTGGGGGCCCGGGCGGCCCGGGTGGCACATCGAGTGCTCGGCGATGTGCTGGCGATACCTCGGCACCGAGTTCGACATTCACGGCGGCGGGCTCGACCTGCAGTTCCCGCACCACGAGAACGAGATCGCGCAGTCCAAGGCGGCCGGGCACGGGTTCGCGCGCTACTGGGTGCACCACGCGCTGCTGAACCTGGGCAACACCAAGATGGCCAAGTCCGTCGGCAACGTCGTGTCCCTCGAGTCGCTGGTGGATTCGGGTGTACGTCCTGTGGAGGTGCGCTACTACCTCCTCGGCCCCCATTACCGCTCGGTCATCGAATACACGCCGGAGTCGCTCGCGGAGTCGGCGCTGGGGTATCGCCGGCTCGAGAACTTCGTGCTGCGCGCCGCCGAGCAGGTCGGCGAGGGCGAGCTCGGCACCGTGCCGAGCGCGTTCGCCGAGGCCATGGACGACGACCTCAACACCTCGCGGGCGCTCGCGGTCGTGCACGACGCGGTGCGCGACGCCAACGCCGCCCTCAACGCCGCCGATCGGCCTCAGGTCGAGCGGGCGCTGCGGGAAGTACGAGCGATGCTTGACGTTCTCGGGGTGGATCCGCTGCACCCGCAGTGGCGCTCGACCGACGCCGGCGACCTGACCAAGGTCGTCGACTCGCTCGTCGCGCTCGCCCTGGAGCAGCGCGCCGCGGCTCGCACACGCAAGGACTGGGCCGCCGCCGACGCGGTCCGCGACCAGCTCAAGACCGCCGGCGTCGTGGTGGAGGACACCGCGGCCGGTCCACGATGGACGTTGGAGCACTGAGAAACTGATGCCAGGAAACTCCGAACGCCGCGGCAAGCGGGTCGTATCGAAGAAGGGCGCCGTCAAGGGGTCCGGCGGCAAGAACCGGCAGTCCCTCGCCGGGCGTGGCCGCACCCTGCCCGCGGACGAGCGCCCGTGGCACAAGGGCTACTCCGGCGACGAGCCGCTGCCGCAGAAGACCGCCCGCAAGCAGGACAACGAGCGCCGGGCGGCCGCGGCCGAGGGGCGCGCGCCCAAGATCGGGCAGCCGGGGACGAAGCGGACCGCCGGCAAGGGCCCGTTCGGCGCCAAGCGATCCTCGCCCATCGCGAAGACCAGGGTCTCGCCGGGCCGGAAGTCGGCCACGCCCAAGGACGGCCCGGAGCTGCTCGTCGGGCGCAACCCCGTCGTCGAGGCGCTGCGCACGCACGTGCCGGCCACGGCGCTCTACGTCGCGCTCGGCATCGACATGGACGAGCGCGTCAAGGAGGCCGTGCGCACCTCGGCCGAGCGGGGCATCGCGATCCTCGAGATCACGCGCAACGAGCTCGACCGCATGACCGGCGGGGTCCTGCACCAGGGCCTCGGCCTGCAGGTCCCCCCGTTCGCCTACGAGCCGTTCCACGACCTGCTGGCCGCCTCGCTCGAGTCCGCCGCACCGCTGCTCATCGCGCTCGACGGGATCACCGACCCGCGCAACCTCGGCGCGATCATCCGCTCCGCGGCCGCGTTCGGGGCCGACGGCGTCTTCCTCACCGAGCGCCGCTCGGCCGCGATCACCGCGACCGCCTGGCGCACGAGCGCGGGCGCCGCCGCGCGGGTCAAGGTCTCCCAAGTCACGAATCTGACACGCACCCTGAAGCAGTGCCAGGAGGAGGGCTTCGTCGTCGCCGGGCTCGACGCCGACGGTGAGGCCTCGCTCTACGAGCTGGAGGCCGCGGTCGGCCCGATGGTCGTCGTCGTGGGCTCCGAGGGCCGTGGCATGTCGCGACTCGTCGGCCAGACCTGCGACCTGCGGGTCAGCATCCCCATGGTGTCCGATGTCGAGTCGCTGAACGCATCGGTCGCGGCCGCCGTTACGTTGGCCGAAGTCAGCCGTCGTCGCCGAATGTAGATCTTTACCCCCGACCCTAGGATGGGCCGGTGACTCAGCCTCAGCAGGGCTTCGCCATCGGGGTCGACCTCGGCACGTCCAACACCGTCGCGGTGGTTCGCCACCCCGACGGCCGGACGCGGCCCCTGCTCGTCGACGGCGCGCCGATCATGCCGAGCGGCGTGTACGTCGACGAGCAGGGCCGCATCCACGTGGGCCGGGACGCGTACCGGATGGCCGGCCTCGACCCGTCGCGCTTCGAGCCCAACCCGAAGCGGCGCATCGACGAGCCGACCGTCCTGCTCGGCGACCGCGAGCTCGCGACCGTCGACCTGCTGGCGGCGATCCTCGCGGCGGTCGCGCGCGCCGCCGTCGAGGCCGTCGGGTTCCTGCCCGCGGCGATCCTGACGTACCCCGCGGCCTGGGGCAACCGCCGCCGCGACACGCTCGCCGAGGCCGCGCGGCGGGCGGGCTGGCCGCCGGTGCGCCTGGTGCCCGAGCCCGTGGCCGCGGCCCGGTACTTCGCCGACGTCCTGCGCCGCCCCGTCGCCGTCGGCTCCTCGCTCGCCGTGTTCGACTTCGGCGGCGGCACGCTCGACATCGCCGTCGTGCGCAACGACAACGGCCGGTTCACGGTCATCGGCTCCGGCGGCCTCGAGGACCTCGGCGGCCTCGACGTCGACGCGGCGATCGTCGAGCACCTCGGCGCCGTGATCAACCAGACCGCGCCGGGCGCGTGGGCCGCGCTGCGCAACCCGCAGTCCACCACGCAGCGCCGCGACCGGCGCCTCTTCTGGGACGACATCCGCGGGGCCAAGGAGATGCTCTCGCGCGCGACGGTGGCGCCGATCGCGATTCCCGGCCAGGACGCCGCGCTGCACCTCACGCGCGAGGAGCTGGAGCGGGTCACGGAGCCGCTCATCCGCCGCGCCGTGTGGGAGACCGGCAAGGTCCTGCACGGCGCCGGCCTGCGCCCCGACCAGCTCGCCGGCCTGTTCCTGGTGGGCGGCTCGTCGCGCCTGCCCTTGGCCGCGCGGCTGCTGCACGCCGAGTTGGGAATTGCGCCGACTGTACTGGAGCAGCCCGAACTGCCCGTCGCGGAAGGCGCTTTGGCGGAGTTGGTACCGGTCACCGGCTACCAGACCGAAAGCATCCCCGTCTCGGCGGTGCCGGTGTCCGCTCCGCGATCGGCGCCCCCCTCCGCACCGCCCACGGCGCCGATCTCGCCGGTCGGCCCGCACACGGCACCCTTCTCGGCGCCGCCGTCCTCCGCACCCCCGGCGCCCTTCTCCGCGCCGCCGTCCGCCGCGCCCGCGGCACCTGCCGCACCTCCCCGCCGCCGGGGCCGGGCCGGGCTGCTCGTCGGGGCGGTCGCGGCGCTGGTCGTGATCGCGCTGGTGGGCGCCGGGACCTACTGGTTCTTCTTCCGCGACAAGATCAACTCGATCGACTTCAAGACGGTCGCGACCGCCGGCTCGCTGGACCTCGACGCCAAGCTCGACTACCCGGTGACGGCGACGCTTGCCTCGCGCACGTACGCGCTCTACACCCTGGACAAGAACGTGCACGTGGTGGCGTACGACCTCGACGATCGCAAGAAGGCCTGGCAGTACGACCTCGCGGACGACAACTACCGGTGGCAGATCTACCCGAACCCGAACGGCATCATCCTGATCGGCACCTCCGGGACCAGCCCGGTGCTCATCATGCTCAACAGCTCGGGCAAGGAGCGGGGCAAGCAGCCGTTCGCCACGGGCGACTCCGTGTACTTCCTCGACTCCGTGTGGATCTGGCACTCCACGAAGGCGAAGAAGACGAATGCGTACGGCTGGGACGGCGCCAACAAGTGGACGCTCGACGACAACGCCAGGGGCACCAGCGTGCTCGGGCCGATCGTGGCCGGCGACGAGCGCGGCCCGTCCGACCTGGTGGGCGCCCCGGCGAACCGCGAGCTGAAGTCCCGCACCCAGTTCGTCACCATCGACGACGACAAGATCAACCTGCGGGACTCGGGCAGCGGCAAGGTCGTGCGCTCGTGGAACGACACGGCCGACAGCTCCGCCGGCTACGCCATGTACGACCAGCGGCTCTTCGTGTACGGGACCAGCTCGAAGTACACGATCAAGGCCTATGACCTCACGAAGACGGGGGAGCCCGAGCAGCTCTACACCGCGCCGGACGACAAGCGCCGCATCGTGGACGTGGCCGCGTGCGGCTCCGATCGGCTGTGCGTGCTGGACTCGTCGTCGTCGGACGACACCGTGCTGCGGTCGATCTCGATCGCGGACAAGAAGCAGGTGTGGCAGGGCGACGCGAAGGGCACGTCCGGGCTGGTTCCGGTGGGCAAGGAGATCCTGGCCACGACGCCTCGCGGGAGCAGCGAGACGAGCCGGCTCTTCGGCGAGGACGGCGGGCAGCTGCTGAAGCCGGAGGATCAGGAGGGGTACGGCGTCCGCATCACCAACGGGAGCCTGCTCTTCTTCGCGAAGGCGCCTAGCTCGATCGAGGACAACGTGACGCTGACCGGGGTTACGTCGTCGTCTGGGGAGCGGGTGGCGCTGGGGACGCTGAACAAGGTGGCGTCGGCGAGCTGCTCCTGGAACGTCTCGAAGATCGCCTGTGTGGGCGGGGGGAAGCTGCAGGTCTGGTCGTTCGCCTGAGCTGTTTCCGCTGGGCCGCTGTCTGCTGGTCCGCTGTTGCGCTTGAGCCTCTTGTCTCTCAGCTCTTGCGCTTGGGCCCTCGCTCGTCGCTGTTGCGCTGTGGCCTGAGCCGGTCGCGGCGGCCTCTTGTCCGGTGCCGTGCCGCTCGCGGCGGCTTCTCGCGGCGGCTTCTTCTTCGCTGCCGTGCCGGTCGCGGCGGCTTCTTGTTCGCTGCTTTGCCGCTTCCGGCGGCCTTTTCGCTCGCGTGGCCGACGCGAAAGGGGCGGCGCTTTCGGCGCCGCCCCCTCGTTGCGTGCTAACTTCCGCCCGATTTTTCCGGACTTAGCGGGATCCTCAGATCCGGCGGCCGGTCGCGGCGTTGAACGCGTGGTGGGTGTTCGCGTGCGGGCGAACGTACACGATCTCGGTCAGGCGCGGCGTGCGGCGCGGGTCGGCACGGACCACGAAGCGCTCGTCCTGGCCCTCGAGCGCGACGGTGCCGTGCACGTAGGCGTCCGAGCCGAGCTCCTCGACCAGGTCGACCGTGATCGGGATGCCACCGTCGTTCGGCCCGACCAGGTCCGTGTCCTCGGGCCGGAACCCGACCGTGACGCGGCCGTTGGAGCCGTCCTGCTGCGCCGCGGCGATCTGCTCGCGGGTCAGCGGGAGGATGACGTCGCCGAAGCGGCCGCCCTGCTCGGTGAGCGGAACGGTCTTGATGTTCATCGCCGGCGAGCCCATGAAGCCCGCGACGAAGACGTTGGCCGGCCGGTCGTACAGCGCGCGCGGCGAGTCGACCTGCTGCAGTACGCCGTCCAGCAGAACGGCCACGCGGTGACCCATGGTCATGGCCTCGACCTGGTCGTGCGTGACGTACACGGTGGTGATGCCGAGCTTGGCCTGCAGCGTGGCGATCTGCGAACGGGTCTGCACACGCAGCTTCGCGTCGAGGTTCGACAGCGGCTCATCCATGAGGAAGACCTGCGGCTCACGCACGATGGCGCGACCCATGGCGACACGCTGCCGCTGACCACCGGAGAGCGCCTTGGGCTTGCGGCCGAGGTAGTCCTCGAGCTGCAGCATCGCGGCCGCTTCCTTCACGCGCCGGTCGATCTCGTGCTTCGGCGTCTTGCGCAGCTTGAGCGCGAACGCCATGTTCTCGTACACCGTCATGTGCGGGTACAGCGCGTAGTTCTGGAACACCATCGCGATGTCGCGCGCCTTGGGCGGCAGGTGCGTGACGTTGCGGTCGTTGATGAGAATGTCACCGGCGTCGACGTCCTCGAGGCCGGCGAGCATGCGCAGCGACGTCGACTTGCCACAGCCGGAGGGCCCGACGAGCACGAGGAACTCGCCGTCACCGATCTGGAGGTCGAGCTGGTCAACCGCGGGACGCGGGGTGCCCGGGTAAATCCGGGACGCCTTCGCGTAAGTGACCGTAGCCATGGGGTATCCACCTTCCACCGGCAGGAACGTGCCGGACGATCCGAGTAGAAGCTCACCGAGCCGGGCGACGATGCCAGACACGGAGTGGGGTTCACCTTAAGCGCTTACGGACCGTATGCCAAGGTCATGCTCCACTTTTGCCCGCCTTCGCCCACTTCCGCCCAGAGGCATCTCCCGCGCGAGGGAGCGATGTGACCAAGTACGATCGTGGGTCTAGGCCGACGTGGCGCAACTGGCAGCGCACCCGACTTGTAATCGGAAGGTTGGGGGTTCAAGTCCCCCCGTCGGCTCTCCCGCCCAAGCCTCTGACCTGTCGCTCCTTGAGCAGATCATGATTCTGGGCGGTCCGTGGCGTCGTGGTTTGTGCTCATTCCGTGCTCGGACGGACTGGCCATGCGCGGCACATTGCGCCTCTTGCTGGACGCGTGTGCGAACGGTGGCACGTTGGATGTACGGGTGTCGGCGCGATCCGCCTCACTGGCCGGTGGGTCGGGCCATACCAGGCATCTGGCTATCCAGTCTGCTCGTCTCGGCCAATGAATTTGCGCGTCCAAATGGCCTCGTAATGCGAGTCAATCATTGAGTAACTGAATCATGAGTGCAGCACGCCCAAGGCTAGGTCCAACTCGCACTTCAGACCTTCTGATCCGTAGGCCAGTCGTCCCGGGAGACACTGGCGGATCTCGATTCGCGTCCGTCCGTCGGCCTCGTCGTGGAACTCGACCCGGAGTCTCGTCTCGAACGGCTCAATGCCCTCCTGCAGCCGGCCGCTGACGTGCATGACGCCTTCGAGCAGCTCGCCATCGGCGACGTCGGGTGAGAGCAACTTGGATGTGCACGCGAAGGTCGGGTTCGGCCGCGTTGACCTCAGTCCAACGTTCATAGACGCCGGGGCGAACGTCGAACTCGATCTCGTGGTGCGGCAGTGAGTTGCCGGTCGGGCCCCACCACGCCGCCAGGTGATCGGGATCGGTGAAGGCCCGGTAGACGAGCTCCCGCGGCGCGTCGAACACGCGGGAAATGACGAGCTGCGCAGCTCCGGCGTTCATTCGAGCCCCCAGGGTCGTCGGCCATCCGGTCCGTCGCCGGTCCGGCGGCCTCCACCGCGGCGAGGCGAGCATCGAGGCGAGTGAGGGACAAGTCCCGGAACCGCCGGTAGCACTCGATCCGGTCGGCCGCCTCACGCAGCGGGGCAGCCTCGAGGTGGCTCGCGCGCCACTTGCCCGACCGCGACCGCGAGGTGAGCGCGGCGCGCTCAAGGCAGCCGGGCTGAACGCAGCTACCAGCTCGCCGCCGCGGGAGCGCCCACCGCACAGCGCCCGCCCGGCGACTGCCCTTCGACCTCGTCGAGGAACTCGTCGACGGACTGATCGAGATCTACCGCACCACCGGCCGGCCTACACGCCGACCGGGCGGCCCACGCCGCCATCACCGAGTTCGGCGAACGTCGCGGTGGGCAGGCCGAGCAAGTGGCTGGTCAGCCCGGCCGACGAGCAGTCCATCCAATGGCCGACTTGATCCACGCGGCCAGGCATGGCGCCATGGGCACGATGCCTGCAGAAGAACGAACGCTGGCGAGCGCACCTCGCATCGGCGTTCGGCGACGCGCGGGCACCCACGATGGAGTAGCCGGGGGATGTCTGGAATGATCGACGCCGTGCCGGAGGCTGTCGCAGGTGTTCCGACGTTGGACATCTTTAGCGGAGCCGGGGGCTTATCACTCGGGCTGACCGCCGTAGGTTTCTCCATCGTCGCTGCTTGCGAGCGCAATGAAGACGCCCAGGCCACCTTCGCCGGCCACCACCCACACACCGAGATCCTCGACGGCGACGCAGAAAAGATCGACTTTCGGCGGTTTCGTGGACAGGTCGAACTCGTCGCAGGTGGCCCACCTTGCCAGCCGTGGTCCGTTGGCGGCAAACGCCTCGGCGCGGAGGACGAACGTGACGGATTGCCAACCTTCGCACGGGCGGTTGCGGAGATACGACCCTTGGCGTTCCTGATGGAGAACGTCGCTGGAATCCTCAGCGAACCGCGCCGCGGCCACCTAGACGGTCTAGTCGCGACGATGATCGGCTTAGGCTACCGGGTGTGGTGGGACGTGCTTGACGCACCGCAGTACGGAGTGCCGCAACGGCGTCGGCGCCTGTTCGTCGTCGGCACCCGCAAGGGTTCGTTCGATGGGCCCGGCGCCAAAGGCCGGACCCGCGCCCGCCGTCAGCCGACTGCCGGCGACGTGCTCAGCACCCACACCATCATTGGCGAGCCGAACCCTTCGCCGGTAACCTACGCCCGCAACCCGGTCCTGCGACCGAGCCCGCACGCCGGCTTACTGTTCAACGGTGGAGGACGTCCGATCAACCTGTCCGCGCCAGCCCCGACGGTCCTCGCAAGCATGGGGTGGAATCGCACGCCCTGGATCGACACCGAGGGAATTCTCGCGGAGTACCACCAATACCTACTCAGTGGCGGGGCCCCACGCTCGGGACGAGTGCATGGGGCTCGCCGGATCACGATCGCGGAGGCCGCCCTCCTGCAGACGTTTAAACGCAAGACCACCTTTAAAGGCACGCGATCGTCACAGTTTTGGCAAATCGGAAACGCGGTCCCGCCCAAACTGGCCGAGGCGGTAGGTAAGCCGCTTCGGGCGATGTTCGACAACATCTGATAGTGGCCGCAGTCAGCCCGAACGCGTCGGAGGTGTCGCGATTCGGCTCGCCACGGTGGGACGCGACTCGCCAGCCCGGTTACTAGCCACCGGACCGCACGTGCCGTACGGTGATCGGCGAGAAACGCACAGCTCTCGAACCGCCACACACATCGCACGAGCAGGCGAGCACCGCCGGACCTGCTCAGGGCCGACAGGCCACTTTCCGCCTTGACCGAACAAGGAGAGTCCTGTGACGAACGTGCCTCCGTCCAGCTCGTCGCGTAGCGGTAAGCTCACCCAGGCAGCCAGCCAGCCTGGTCCGGCGCCCAGGGACGAGACATGGCGCGCCGAGGTTCTCGACAAGATCCTCGGCACCCTCTCCGACGAGATCGTCGATGATGCGACCGGCCGCACCCTGAGGCCAGGCGCCAGGCTTTCTCAACGGCCGCAATTCAACTTATGGCTCGGCATGCTCGCCAGCGAGCACGAGTTGGCGGAAAAGCCGCAGTTCCTCGCCGACAAGCGCGTCCCGGCCGCGCAAGGCTTCACCTTTCGGGTGAAGTCGTTACCTATCGACTTGGACATCACGGTCGGTGCGGCGTTGTACCTGCCGCTCCTACCTACCGTCGAGGAGCAACGGAACGCCGCCCGCGACCCGATCGAGGACCTGTCGCCGACCGGCGACGCCCAGACCTCCGGGCTGACGCCAGGAGGCTCCAACAACGCGAGCATCCCGCTGACGACCTACACCACCAAGACCGTGGTGGCCCCAGTGCACCTGCACACGACTGTGCGCGAAGGCTTGACCCGCGGCGGTACCCGCCGACTGTCGTCGGCACTTCGACGAGCGGTCGAGACCGCCCACCGTAGCCACCCGCTCGGCCTGTTCAGGCCGCCGACGCGAAGGTCGGCACCCCGACCCGCCGACCCGGACCTCCGCGATGACGCGACCTGGCAGTCCTACCTCCACGCGAGCCTCGTCGCCCCAGGGGACTTGGTCCTACCCTGTTACGACGCCGAGGTCGAGATCGAGGCGCGACAGCACCACGACCACGCCGAGATCACCGTCACAGTCGTCAACACGACCCCAGCGGGTCAGGACCAGTTCGCCGACAAGGCGGGGAAAGTCCTTTGGCCGGCCGACCGGCTGGACACGCACCTCTACGAGGTGGAGCTGACCGTCACGACGTCGAGCCCGGTGCTGCCCTACGAACTCGAACAAGTGGAGAAGTCATACCGCTACGACCGCGACGTGCCACTGTTCGGCGAGGCGACCGCTGCCGAACTGGAGCGGGTCGGCGACGAGGGTCGAGTGGTGATGTCGACCAGGTTCTCCGCCGACGCGCGGACCACGCGCATCTTTCCGCGCCAGACCGCGCCAGACGGCACCGTCTTGGACGCCACCTTCCAAACCCTGATCACCGACCCCGTCCCGGCACTGAGGGCCATCGTTGACGCCGCAGACGACTGGGTCCGGCAAGCCTGGTCAGCGGCCAACCTGGCGAAGTTGCACAACCGCAAGAGGTGGAACGACGACGCGCGTGAGCAGGCGGACCGCGATGCCGAAGCAGCCCAGGCGGAAGTTGCGTGGGTCCGCAGCGGACTGAAGGCGCTCGAGAGCGACCCGGAGCTCGTCGAAGCGTTCCGGCAGGCTATGCGCGCGATGCAAGTGATCGGGGCGCGCAAAGGCTACCGCGGCCTGCACCTGTTTCAGGTGGCTTGGATCGTGGGCTGCCTTCCCGGTGTCAAGGACCCAGCTGCCGACCTCACCGTAGACATCGTCTGGTTCGCCACCGGCGGCGGCAAGAGCGAGGCGTACCTCGGCCTGATGCTCGTCACGCTCTTCTACGCCCGCCGCACCGGCACCACGGCCGGAACCCTGGTGTGGGCGCGGTTCCCGCTGCGCCTGCTGTCGCTGCAGCAGACGGAGCGCTTCGGTGAGGTCATCGCCGTCGCCGAGCAGATCCGCCGTGCCGATCCGCTCACCGCGGCCGGCGAACCGTTCTCCGTCGGCTACTACGTAGGCAGCGGCAACACCCCGAACAAGTTCTACGCGGCCAACAGCCCGTACGCGCTCGAAAACCCCGAGGACCCGAAAGTAGCTGAACGCTGCCGCGTGCTCGACTACTGCCCTACATGTGCTGGCTACGGCGCAGCCGGTGCCCACAGCGTGCGGGTCGCCGCCGATGCGACAAGCACCGGGCATGCGCCGACCTTCGACGAGCTTCAACCGCGGCCTGTCACCGGCGAGCAGCGAGGGCTGCGGCTTGCCTTCGACGTGACCAGTTGGACGATGCACCACATCTGCGACGCCCCAGGGTGCCCCGCGCTGGGGAACCTGCCGGTCTATGTCGTCGACGACGACATCTACCGGCGCACCCCGTCGGTGCTTGTGGGGACCGTTGACAAGCTCGCCCAGATCGCCTTGCAGGCCCAGTTCGGTACCCTTCTCGGCAGGGCTGCCAGCCGCTGCCCCGCCCATGGGCTAACCACGAGCCCGCAATGGTGCGCGGTATTTGGGTGCGACACCCGGCCTGGCGACCGCCTGCCTGCAAGGGCCGGGCTCGGCGGCCTCCGACTAGAGATCGCCGATGAGATGCACCTACTCGACGAAGAACTCGGCGCCCTCGACGGCATGTACGAGACCTTGCTTGGAAAGATTAACGAAGCGGCGAAGAACCCGCCGCTCCGTATCGTCGGCGCGACAGCAACGCTAGAGGGCTACCAGCAGCAGGTGCAGCACCTCTACCAGCGCCTAGGCCGGCGCTTTCCCGCCAACGGACCCACCGTGAACGAGAACTTCTGGTCCTACACGCGCCAGGATCGTCCGCTGCGTCGATACCTAGGCCTCAGGCCGCGCCGCATCGCCTACACCACGGCCAGCATAGAGGTGGCCCTCACCCACAAGCGCTGGTTGGCCCGGCTGCATAGCGACCCTGGGCACTACCTGCGCCTCGCCGACCTGCCGGCTGACCCGCGGACGCTGGAGGTGGCCCGAGAAGCGGCCACCGACTTGTACGAAGTCTTCCTCGCCTACGCCCTGCGCAACGAGGACCTAGGCCGCTTTATGCGCGAGGAACGGTTGCGCGATTTCCACGCCGACCGTAACTGGGCGCAGGTAAACGGCGACGCGGACCCCGGCTACATCCGCCGCGCAGTGCGCCGGCTCGTCAACCCACGCGCCTACCCGGACGAGGAGCAGATCAAGACCGTCGTAGCGACGAAGGCGATCGGGCACGGCTTCGACGTCGGCCGGCTCGGCGTGATGGTCATGATGGGCACTCCCACCCAGGCAAGCGAGGTGATCCAGGCTTCGGCACGCGTAGGGCGAGTCCATCCCGGGCTCGTCGTCAGCATCGCCAACCCCACGCGCGACCGCGACGTCTCCACACACCGGTACTACAAGTACTGGGTCGCCTATTTGGACCGGCTGATCCACAAGGTGCCGATCAACCGGGAGTCGCTGCCAGTCCTCAAACGTGTCCTTCCGGGTGGACTAATGGCCTGGCTGCTACAGATCTA
The DNA here is from genome assembly GCF_059739745.1 of Dactylosporangium thailandense. Classification (NCBI taxonomy): domain Bacteria; kingdom Bacillati; phylum Actinomycetota; class Actinomycetes; order Micromonosporales; family Micromonosporaceae; genus Dactylosporangium; species Dactylosporangium thailandense. Next base: position 9,523,791 of record NZ_AP029195.1, on the reverse strand, counting down.
TGACCGCGGCTGGCTCACCAGCGGCCAACGGCGACGCACCCTGCGCGACAGCGACATGCTCCGCGACGCGTTGACCAGCGGCTACCTAACGCCCGAGACCCTGACGCGGAATCTGCAGGAGGGCTTCGGACTCGCCCCCCGAAGCGCCTACCACGACCTGCACCGCAGCACCGTCCAGCAGTGGGTGGACGACATCCTGCGGCTCGTACAGGTGCAGGGCAGCGACAAGCGCAAGACACCAGAGCTGCTCGACCCGCGCGTGCCGAACTCGCTGCGCGACGTGGAGGAGCCGATCGACATTTTCCTCGATTACTGACCCAGCCGGGAGGAGTTCACCATGACCACCGACCGGCTCAAGCGGTCGCCCATCCAGACCCTGTTCCGCAACATGCCCGGGCAGCCCTATCCGTGGGCCACCAGCCGGCATCGCGGCGGCGCCATCGGCGGCAACCCTCGCACCACCAGTCCCCTCGACGTGCCGGAGGAATGGCTCGTCGAGCGGCTACGACGCCTCGTCGAGCCGTTCACGCTCAACGGACTGCCCAACGCACCCGCTGTCGGCGCGGTCATCGACAGGGGACAGTACAGGCTCGTCACCGCCCTCGATCTGACCGCCACCCGGTTCCCCAACACCTTTCTATGCGAAACGTGCGACTACTTCAGGCAGACCACAGGTCCGTCTGGGACCTGCCCGCGCTGCAAGCGGGCGCTCATGCAGTTCAACTGGGTGTACACCCATACCTGTGGCGAGATGGCCGAGCTGAGCGCACCCCGCACCCCGTGCCCGAAGGGCCACCGGGGCAGTTGGCGACTGCAGAACTGGCGCGAACGCGGCGCCCGGTGGGTGTGGCGCTGCAACACATGTGGTGCCCCAGACGGACGTAGTGTGTCGACCCTGTGGTGCCGCTCGTGCGGCAACGGATCCATGATCCTCGGTCGGTCGACCGCACAAGGGCTGCACTACCCACAGCAGCTCACCGTGCTCAACCCACCCACCCGCAGCGAACATGCTGGGCTCGCCTCGGCCCACCTCGGACCGGCCGCACTCGCCCAGACGCTTGGGGCCATGCGGCCTGGCAAAAAAGGGCTCCGAGAGGCCGGTCTTATCGCAGACAGCGACGGTGAGCAGCTGGTACGCCAGACCGCCGCCAAGCTCGGCTTGGAGTCCGATGACCCGCTCGTGCAGCAACTGCTAAACAAAGCACGGGGAAGCGCAGACGCCGGACCGGCGTGGCGTGCTGCGGTCGACGACCTCAACCTCGATCCCGACCGATTGCGCGTCGCGGGCGACGAGTGCCTCCAGCTCACGCTCGCCCGTGACGCCGACGCGTTGACGCTGGGGGAACTCCGTAACACTGTGGCGGCCGAGCAGCGCCCAGCGATCGACCACCTCGACAGAAGACTGCACGCCGAGTTCGGCATCGCAGAGGTGACATTGCTTCGCACCCTGCCGATCGCGTACGTCATAGCCGGTTTCACACGCGGCAGCAGCCGGTCCATGACGGACACCAAACGCGGTCCCCAGCCGGTCGGTTTTCGCTACTTCCCTAGCCTCGGCGACGGACGGATACCGATGTACGGCATCCGCAGCGACACCGAGGGTCTTCTGTTCCGGCTCGACCCGGTCGAGATCGTCCGCTGGCTCAGCAGTAACGGTTACGCGCCGAAGGTCATGGTCGATAGTGAGGGGGACGCCCAACGGTGGATGCTGAGCAACCTTGAGCCGGTCACCGACATCTTCGAGCCGCCGTCGCACGGTCCGACTGCAGCCGCGCTCACCTTGGTGCACTCGGTGGCGCACCGTATGATGAAGTCGCTCGCCGCACGCTGCGGCCTGAACATTGACAGCCTCGCTGAGTACCTGTTTCCGCTCACGGGCAGCTTCCTGATCTACGCAAACACCCGTAGCCAGTTCACGCTGGGCGGCCTCGAGCACGTGTTCCGCTACGACCTGTCCGACGCTCTTACAGAGCTGAAGGCGGAGACACGGTGCCTCTTCGACCCCGTCTGTCGCGACCGGGAAGCCGCATGCGTGGCCTGTCTGCACGTGTCGGAGATCAGCTGCGCCCGCTTCAACAGCGCCCTGTCGCGTAACGTGCTGTTTGGAGCGCCACAGCGGGTCACGCCAAGCGGCACCGCCAGAGGAGCGCAATGGATTCGCTTCTGGAGTCCCTGACACCGCTGGCATCACTGCTGTCCCGGGCCGCCGACCCCAGCGCGGCGGCCCAGGACGCTGGTGACGCACTCCGCTCGGGTCGCGAAGCCGCGGCCGTGGTTGCCCTACGCCGCCACATCGGGCGGGACGCCGATCACGCCGCCGCAGCCCTGCAACATGCGGGAGTAACAGCACAAGGTCATCTTCTTCCCGATGGGACACGAGCACTCGCCCAGGCCGAGGCTCTCGCCCTGCTGTTCGCCGACCGACGCACCACCAGCACGACTCTCGTCTTGACGGTCCCTGATTTCCTTCGCTCCGCTTGGCAGGAACACCTCCGGCAGACCCCTCCAACCGAATGGCCCCGCGAGACCTCGCCGGCCCTCATCGACGTCGCAGCTCAGGCGACCCACACGCTCCTGCTGTCAGCGCCCTACCTCGATATCAAGCAATGCAGGACCTTGGCGCCACACGTCACACGACTGACGCGTAACGGCGGAAGCGTTTTGGTCATCACCCGCGTAGCCGAAGTCCCGGGACCATACGGAAACGCCGACGCAGTTCGCGTGCTCCAGCAGGCCGCCGCGCACCCCGGCGCCTTCGCGGTCTGGTCGTGGCCGGGTCCGACGATCGGCCTTCATCTCAAGGCCCTCATCGCGGACAAGGCGCACGGATACCTGGGCAGTGCCAACCTCACGTCCCACGGCGCGCTCTTCCACGCTGAAGCCGGAGTCCTGCTCCATGGGCCGCTTGCCCGCCAGCTCGACGCGTGGCTCCGGCGTATCGCACGGCAGCCTCCGCCGAATGCGACAGAGCATGTGCCTTCGAAGTAGAAGTGGGGCGTTGAGGGCTGCCCCGACGACGGCCGAGCCAGCCTACCGGTGCGTTGTCCAGCGCGCGGTGGGTACGACCGCATGGCCATGCCAGCGTAGGTGGTCGGCGAAGTCGCGCTGTGCGGAGGCGATGCCGTGGACGAGCATGACCTGACGAGGGCTGACGTCGGCGATGATCGAGGTGAGCCCGCCACGATCGGCGTGGGCGGACAAGGCGAATTGCTTCACGGTGGCCCGGACCTCTATCGGGTCGCCCTCAAGGCTGAACATCGAGGACTGGTTCTCGGCGAGGGCGAGCAACTCGGCGCCAGCGGACTCCTCGTCCTGGTAGCCAGATACCAGCAGGGCCGCCTTCGGGTCGGGCAGCAGCCACCGGGCCCAGGTCACCGCGGGTCCGCCGACCAGCATTCCCGAGGTGGTGACGATGACTCCTCGGCGCATCGCGAGGTACTGCTCACGTCGGGTACCTGGAGCGACCTCGCGGACGTCTTCGCTGAAGATGGTCAATGGGTTGTCCCTACCGGCGGTCTGCTGTTCGTAGATACGCGAGATCTCCTTGGCGAGGCCGTCGACGAGGACCGGGACGCCCGGGAGCTCTTTGCGGAGGGTAAGGATGACCTCTTGGGCGCGCCCGAGCGCGAATGCCGGGACTAGGACACGTCCGCCGTCGTTGACGGTGTCCCGGACGGTGCGGATGAAGTTTTCTAGCTCGCGGGCACGGGGCGCGCCGCCCTTCCTGCAGTAGGTGGACTCGATGACAAGAAGGTCGCTGCCGCGAGCGGCGTCGGGCACGACGAGTCCCGACACCGACGCCTGGGCCTGAGCGGGATGTGACACGTCGCCGGTGACGGTGACACGCGACGGGCCGGCGGTGATGACGACGCCTGCGGCGCCGAGAATGTGCCCCGCCGGAAACAGCTCGGCGGTCACCCCGTCAGCAATCTCGACGACGCGCCCGAGATCGACCCGGCGGATGCGGTTGAGAGCGGCGAGCACCTGCGCAGTGCGGTATGGCGGTTCGTCGGCAGGCTCGCCCGACTGCACGCGCTCGTGACCGGTCCGTTCAAACACTTTGACCGAGTCGTTCCACATTGTTGGCAGCAGCGCTGCAGTGTCGGCGGTGGCGAGCACGTCCATGAACGGGTACCGGGATACCAGCACTGGCACGAAGCCAGCGTGGTCGTTGTGCGCGTGTGTGATGATGACTGCGTCGACCTCGCGGCCGTCGCCAAGGACGGCGTCGAGTTCGGGCGGTCCGATCCGTGACAACCGCTGTTTGGGGCGGGTGCCGCAGTCGACGAGGATCCGGGCGTCGCCGGCCTCGACGAGGATGCACGACCCACCGATGTCGGTGCCGCCCCCAAGTGGGGTCACAGTGATCTCGCGTGGATGAATGAATAGGTCTGCCGGCCGTCTGACCGGTGCGGCGGGAACGGTGATGGCGTCGAGCGCGGCGAGGAATGCATCGACATCGATGGCTGCTCGGGTGAGCGCTTCGGCGACGAGTTCCTCGACGGGCGCACGGGCCGTGACCGTGCCCGCCTTTTCAGGCCCCGTGTCAGGTCCGATCTCTAGGCTGTCCTGTCGGTCCAGCTCGCGGACGTCGTGTTCGGGCTCGGGCGCCTGTGCCGGACGCAACGCTCGGGCAAGGACGGCCGCGGCGTGGACGACGTCGCCGGACAGGGCGGCAGTATGCGCACGGACAGCGATTAGCTCGACGCGCAGCGCCTCGGCTGCGGTGAGCGCCTCATCACGGTCGGACAGGGCGGCGTCGCGTTCAGCCTTGACATCGCGCAATTCTTGCCGGGCATACTCAAGCTGCCCGCGAGCCTGGTCGCGGTGGACGCGAACACGTTCGAGGTCGCGTTGTAGACGCGTCGCGCGTCGATCGTCGGCGGAGCGCCCATTCGGGCTGGGCGAGCTTGTTGCGGTTGCCCGCCGGCGTTCCGTAGCAGATTGCCGCGCGAGCTGCTCGGTCGCTGGGGGCACGAGCGCGGCCTGGTCGGTACTGAGCTGTCTGGCGGCGGTAGCGGACGTCTCTGCGTCGGGCGACAGCAGGTTGTCGAGCAGGACATGGCAGCTCTGCGCGGCGCGCAGGTGGTCTTCGTAGTCGCGGGACAGCTTGACGCGCAGGCTCGGCTGGGCGGCGATGATGGTCAGCAGGTTCGTCCGATTCAGGGAGATGAACTCGTTCCGGTCGATGTTCTTGCCTGCCAGCGTGCTGCTGGACAGCGCTACGTCGGCCGCCTCGCCGATCAAAGTGACGAGCAGCTGCCCGGGACTACTGAACGTCACCGGGCAGCTCCAGCAGCTCTGGCTGCGACCGGCTCGAGGCGCAGCTGCCCGTCCTCGGTGGCGACGATCAGGACGCCTAGGGTGCGGAACACGTCGATGACCGCGCTGGTTGTTCCGTATCCAGCTGCGCCGAGCCGTTCTGGGGTAAGGGCCGCGTAGCGCTGGTCGCCGGCGGACGACTCCATGAGCTCGGCGAAGGTGCGAGCGTCGGCTACATCGTCCAACAGTTCGGTGACGAGGAAGTCCCATCCCGCGCGCAGCACTTCGTCGGCGTGTACACCGAGCGCGGCGAGGAACACGTTGGCGTTGGCGGGCTGACCCAGCCAGGTGCGAAGGTCACCGAGCGCGTCTGTGCGGTCGGTGTCCGGCTCACCGGTGGACGCCTGAGCGACCCGGTTGAGCAGCATCGGCCAGCCGCCCGACACCGACAGGAGGTCGGCCCGGGAGGCGTCGTCCTGGAAGGGGATGGTGGTCTCGTTCAGCCATAGGCGCAGGCCGGTGTTGTCGTAGCGGTGTAGAGCGGTCAGGTTCGACGAGGCGTCAGCTTCGGCGTTTGCCCGTACCCATAGCGGCGCCTGCATGGCGTCGGTGATGAGGATGATACCGACCGTTCCGCCAGCGCGGGCCGCGATCTGCTGGCGGGCGAGCGACCATGCGTCGAGCGCCAACGCATGAGGGGCGCTCCGAAGGTTGACAAGCACGACGGTGTGCCCTGGGTTCATTGCCGCCGAGCGGCAGACGTTGTCGAGGTTAGTGGTGGTCGCTTCCTTGATCGGGATCGACCGGGCGCCGTACACGGCGTGCTCGCTCTCGTCGCGCAGCACGCGTGCACAGTAGTCAACGGTGAGCGCCTCGCTGCCGGCGATGACTCGGACCTGGTTCCGGGTGGCGAGCAGGTCCGCGATTTGCGCCGAAGTGAGCGGGCTACGCATGTTTACGTTGCCCGCGAACGGCGGGCGCAGCAGCGACCCGTCGAAGCTGTCGGGCAGCGGTGTCGACTCTGCCGCATCGAGCACATCGTCCACCTCCTCGCGGGAGCCGAGGAGCGAGAGCACGTTCGGCGTGCGTAACCGGTACCTGCCCTCGGTCGAGGCGTATGACAGCACGCCGAGCGCGACGCACTCGTCGAGCAGGGCGCGGAACTCGCCTGTGCGTACCTCCTCTGCCGCGAAACCCTGCGGCCACCACAGCTCGCATTGGCCGCGCAGTTCGGTCGGGGTGAGCGCAGACCCGACGCCATACGTATGTGCATAGTAGGCGACGGCATAGGCGATGATCTTGTATCGGGGGTCGAGGTTGAGCGTCCAGTCGAATCGCTTGCGGAAGCTCTCGCGCAGGCTTTCGTCCGACCATACTGCCTCGACATCGTCGACCATGACGATCTGCGGCAGCGTGGCAAGCGCGCCTCGTCGCTGCAGGTGCATCAACAGCTTGGCGCCGAACAGTTGGATGAGCGACGGCTGATTGTTCGCCAGGGCGAGGACGCGGGCGGCGACGTTGCCGTCCTCAAACCGGTACCCGAGCGCGTGCAGAGGATCGGTGAGCAGGTCGTAGGCGTGCTGCGGGGTGAGAGGGCCGACGCACACTGGGTCGCCGAAGTGCGCGAGCGGGTGGTTCGCGAGCCGTTCGAATCGTGCGGTCTGGTGCAGTCCAGCGAAGACGACCTTGACGGCACGCTCGGTCCGCTCCATGAGTTCACGGAACGCGTTGACATGCGTGAATTTGCCCTCTTTAGCATCGGCGTCGAGAAAGAAGTCGGACTCGTCCAGCAGCAGGAGCAGCTGCCGCCCTGGGACGGCTTTGACCCAGCTGATGATGTGGCCGGTTACGGCGGCGGCGACATCGCCGGCGGGCATGTCCTCGGGCACTATCGCCTTCTCCGCCAGCCGCGGCCACAGCGTCGTCCACACCTTGTGCGCGGGGATGACGCCTTGTCCGACCTTATAGATCGACTGGTAGATCGCCTCGCGATGCTCGCCCTCGTTGAACTTGCGGGCTGCGGCGCGGAGTAGGGCAGACTTACCAAGCTGCCGCCCGCCGTAGACAATGCATGAGCCCATCATGTTCGCGACCCGGTCGAGTTCCTCGGTGCGCCCGTGGAACATCTCGACGGGCACTAGTCCGGCGACGTCCGGCGTGAACGGCGTCGAGGAGGCGAACGGCAATGTGATGGCCATGGTGGTGTCGCGCCGCGGGGTGGGCTGCGCGGCGAGGTAGCCGAACGCGGCCTGATCGACGACCACGGTTGTTGGCAGCTTCGGACCCGAGCGCATCCGTGTGGCGAGGTCGCGGCGGGCATCGACTCCGAGAGTGCCGAAGTACAGTACCAGCACCGAATGGTCTGCCGGCTCGTCGCGCAGTAGCTCGACCAGACGCCCCGGTGTCGGTGAGCCCCACACAGCGAGGACGCGGAGCGTGTCGCCAGTCGGGCTGATCTTGGACCCGAACGCCGGAATGAGCGCGTCGCCTTCGGTGCCCCGCACACCCGTCAGGTGCATCCATGAGCTGACCCCCAACACCTGTCCCTTACGGTGCGGCGGCGTGTTCGCCTTCGCGGCGAGGAACCCGAGCTGCTCAAGGACCGGTTTGACCTGCGACACCTTTGCATCGAGGGTGCGCGCCCCGGCGAGGTTCACCCATTGATCGAGGCGGCTGGCGGATGTGGAGCGTCGAGCAATGGCGCCCAGGTCGATGCCAGCGCCGTCCAGGACGTCCGCGAGCGGGCCGGCGTCGGGGTTGCGGCCGGCGTCGATGGCGCGCTTGAGTTCGGGGAGCGCCGAGCGTCCGCGGGCGGCGGCGAACATCGCCGGGAACGCCGGGAAGAAGAGAGCGAGGTGGTCGGCATCGGTTCGCGGGGCAGGCAGCTCACCGCGCGAACGGATCGTCTCGATGTACTCGTCGGCGGTCGTGATGTCCTCGGAGGCGATGCAGTCTGATATGCGGGCAGCCTGTTCGTCGGTGAGCACAGAAGCGGACTGCAGGTCGGCCAGTTGCTGCCACTTCGCTTCAATAGTTGCCCCGACGGCTTTCGAGCGTTCCTCCTCGACGACTGCGAGCTCGGCCTCCATGACGTCGAAATCTGGTCGTGCGCCACGGCTGTTGGGCTCGAGCGCGCGGGCGCGAATCGACAGCCGTGACCACGCATCGGCGTCGAGGCGCCCGAAGCGGCGGTCGGAGTCGATGCGTGCGGCGAGCGCGGCGACGTGCTCGTCGAGGGTGTCTGTAGCGGCGGCGACGTCCCGGTCGCGAATGGTGGAGATCCGGCGTGCCTGCTGAGCGTCGTGTCCGCGAAGCATCTCAATTATGACGGCGGTCCCGACGTGGTCACCGCGTTCGGCCCGTCGGTTGAACGCGGCGGTCCAGCCGGCGGCGTCAGCGCGTAGCGCCGCCGCAGCCGCGGCGATGTCGGTGACGGTGACCGCCCGGCGAGGTGCGAGCATCGGAACGGTGGTGAGTGGCAGGTCGTGCGCGAGCGCAAGCATGCCGTGGTCGACCCGGTCAGCGGCCAGCTCTGTGCCGGAGTCCGGCTGCGCGCCGACCGTGAGCAGGTCCAATGAGCTCTTGAGCAGTTCCAGACCGGCGTCGGTGGCGACGTTTTGGATGGCACGGTCAGCGCCGGCCAGCGGCGCGAGCTCCGAAAGGGCGGCCTCGCGGGTGGCGCCGACCCGGGCACGCAGCTCGGCAATCTGTCCAGACATCCATCCAGTCTTGGTCGACTGCGTCAGCCCCTCGGTCGTCTCGACCCAGGAGGCGAGAAGGTCCGCGACGTCCGTGGCACGTTCGATGATCTTGTCGCGAGAGCGGGCCTCGATTCGCCTCGTCTGCCGCGCGTGCGGGGCTCCGCGGTCGATAGCGGCCTCGAGTTCGCTGCGCGAGCGGAGCTCGGTGACACGGGAACGGACGAACTTGAGGTCCTCAGGCCGGCGCGAGCCTGACGCGACGATCGACAGAGCCGCGCCGAGGTAGCCGGTAGTTTCCATCCATGCCTTGAAGAGTTCGGTCGCGGCAGCGTACCGGATACTGCGGGCGTACGCGGTATCGAGCATCGTACGGGCTGTCTCGACGAGGTCGGCGTGTTCGCTCTCAAGCTTGGCGGCCTCGGCGACAGCGTTGGAGCTGTGTGGGGTGAGGTAGGCGCCGCTGTAGATGCACGTCAGGAGCGCGTCGGTGAGTTGTTCGGCTGCTGGTCCGGACTTTACGACGGCTGGGCACATGTCACGCAGCAGGTCGGCCGCGCCGGTGGTCGGCGACAGCAGGCCCGCTCGGACGGACGCGGCGTACGCAACCATTTGGGCGCCGGGAAGCTCGCGCAGCGCGGAAGCGTCGAGGTTGGCGACGAGATCCTTGAACACGGCGGCGTTGGGGCCGATCGAGGTGCGCATTGCCAGCGCGTGCGCCGCCATACGGTGTGCCGCGCCGACAACATCGGGTTCGCCCACGGTCTGGCAAAGCCAGCCGGCAAGCGCATACTGCCGCGAGGTCATCAGTGACTCGTACAGCGCGGTCACGTCGATTTCGTTATGGGCGCCGGTCTCCTGAACCACGGTATCGGCGTCGGAGGCGTCCGGTGTGATGGGGCCGGGGGCGCTGTGGACGCGGGCGTCGTCAGCGATCGGAACCGCGAGGTCGAGATCCGCGAGCACCTCATCGATACTCGGTTCCTGCCCGGCCTGTGCGTCCCAGGCGGTTGCGTAGGCCACAGCCGCCTCCGACGACTCGACCGGGTCCGGAGCGCCGTCGAAGCCGTCCGCCGCTGTAAGGTCGTAGTCGGCAGTGTTGTCGGGAACGCCGGTGCCGTCCCACTCGGCATCGGACGCGGTGACCACCAACGCCTCGGCTGCGGGAGCAGCGACATCCCCGACGTTTTCGCGGCCGGGTCCGCCGGTCCTCTCGAATGCGAGCTCAGACCTGTTTGCCCGCTCAACTGCTAGCGCCCGGTCGCCCGCAGCCGCGTTGACGGCATTGGTTCCGATCGGCATGTCGGCCTGGTTGTCGCTGCCACTCACGGCTGAGGTGGGTCCGAGTAGGGCTGCACCGTGGTCTTCTGTGGCGGGCGGATTCAGGGCGAGGACGCCGTTGGAGGCGAGCATGACGAGCACCGCGGCCGTCGGCAGTCCGGTCTGCACAATCCGGACCAGGTCAGCGGACCGCTGCGGATCGCTGCCGCCGAGGTCGATGGCGGTGACGAGCGCGTCGAGCGCCGCAAGGAGGACCGGGTCGGTGTCGGCGTCGACGCTGGCGGCGAGTTCGCCGATCTGCGACGCCTCTGCTACGACGTATTCAGGCGCGCTTAGGCTGGTCAGCCGCGACACGCGGTCCAGGACAGTCGCGGCCGTATGCACCGACGCGGCGGTGGCAAGGTCGTCCAGGGCTTGTTCAAGGGTGTCGGCCACTGGTGAGCCGGTGGTATCGGCGACGGATGCAAGCAGCGCTCCCATGTCCGTCGCGAGCGAGCCCAGCGTTTCGATGGCACTCGATGAAGGAGCGCGTCCGGCGGCTACGTCGGCGTTGAGAGCTGTGAGCGCGACCTGGAAAACCTCGCTGTGGCGGGCTTGGAAATCCGTTACGGCGGTGGTCAGCGCCCCAATGAGGCTGAGCGAGTCGTCGCTGTCGGCCTTGGTGTCGGTGGCGCCGTCCGCTTCGGCGCCCATCGCGTCGATCTTACTGGTCCGTTCGAGGTCAGCCACCAAATCGCACAGCTGCGACAATGGCACCGGCCGCTCGGGAAGTTCGGGTAGCCGCTCGCGAACCAGGGTCCAGACGTCGGCCACCGTCTGGTGCTGGGCATTGGTCCAGAACGTCGGCGGCTCGGCGATCAGCCACGCGAGCGCAGCGACGGCCCCGGCGTGGCCGGTGCAGATCATCGACGACCACACCGCGGTGCGCACCTCGCCAGACACCCCGAACTCGTCGACACCCGTTGCTAGTACGTCCCGGAGGGCGTAGCGGGTGAGGAAGCCCAGCCTTGGCCCGTCGGCGCGGAGCAGCGCCGCGAGTTCGGCGCGCTCAAGCTCGGAGCTCTGCATAGCCGAAGTGACCCCGTAGTGGAGGGCATCATGCAGCGCCCACTCCACGCGGTCCTCGTCAAGTTTGGCGAAAGCAGTTCGCAAGGCTTGCGCTATCGCAGCCGATGGCGCCGTGGCACTCTTTTGGAGGGTGCGGGTGACACGGGCTTTATCGCGCACGGACAGCCGATGTATCTCCGTGGTCAACTCTCGCAGGGGTAACCGGGTAGCCGCTGTTTTGCCTAGCCGCGCTGGGCGGAGCGCCCGCTGCTCGTCGGCCGTCAGGCCGAGGTCGTGTGTGTCGGCGTGTCTGTCATCGTCGGAGTGAACGCCAGCGAGATCCGGCCCGTGGACGATGCCAATTCGCTGCGACAATTCCGCCACGTGTACTCCTTCGTTCGACCAAGCCGACTCCTGCGAGAGGCTGCCGACCCCGGCGGTACGCCCTTAGGTCCCCTCCAAGAATCTGCCTGGCGCCGATGATCATGTGTCGAGGCAGGCTTGACGGTTTGGGTGGTGGCCATCGACGCCGTGCGTGCTCCATACGGTACACAGGGTGGCGAAGATCTTGGCGCCACCGGTTCGTCGCTCAGTCATGCCGAGGCGGGTAGTTACTTCAACCTGAAGATGTGAGTGGCGCCAGATGGGAGCGTCGGCCGAGGTTGTGGGTTGCTGTCTGGGCGGCTTGCTGGATCTGGTCTCACACTCTGGCGGCGGTGAGAGCAGTGATTTGGTGAGGTTGTGGGCGAGGATGCCGTAGCCGCACCAGATCCCGGCGCCGGTGAGTCCGTCGAGGCGGGTGTGGTGCAGGTCGTAGCGGTGTTTGAGGTGGCGGATGCGGCCTTCGCAGCCGGTTCGGCATTTGACGAGGCGCCGGAAGCCGGTTGCCGCGCGTGGGCTCGGCGGGCGGTGTCGGTGGTGCCCTTGCGTGGGATGGCGACCGTTTGCATGCCGGCGTCGAGCAGGGTGGTCTCGACGCTGGCTTCGCCGTAGCAGCGGTCCGCGGCCGCGGCCCGTGGAGCACCACCGGTGCGGCGGGTGATCCGTTCGATCGCGGGTGGCAGTTGCGGGGCGTCGGCTGGGTTGCCCTCCTCGACTGTGTGGTCCAGGACGATGCCGTCGGCGTTGTCGACGATCTAAGCCTTGTAGCCGAACTCAATGGGTTTGCCGAAGCGTCCCTCGACGATCGGGCGGCCATCGGGGCGTGGAGGCTGACCAGGCGGGTCGCGGAGTCGGGCTTGCTGCCGGCCAGGCGGATGCACGCCTGAGCGATCACGGTGTCGGTACGGTGGAGCATCACGGTTAGTTCGTTGACCGCCCGGCGCAGCCGTCCTCTGGCCCGACCTGTCATGCGGGCCACGGCGCGTCGGGCTTCGTCTAATTAGCACTGCCTGCGCCTCGGTCGCGCTCTACCGGGCCAGGCTGACAAGTTGCCCGGTGATTCGGGCGACGACGGCTTGCGCCTGTTCACGGGCCTGAGCACCACGCAACCGCAGGGGCGCGGCGATCGAACGGACGCGCCGCCCAGCCGCCCGGGTGCGGTCCCGGAACGGGGTCCACGACGCGGCGCCTACGGCCCTGATCCGGCTGACGAAGCGGGAGATCCGCGACACCGCCCGGGCGAGGAGCCCGGTGTCGGTGGGGTAGTCAACGTTCGCCGACACCACGGTGGTGTCGGCGCGGACTTTTCCCGTCTTCACCACCCTCGCCTCGACCGCCTTCGCGAGGAGTTCTTCGTTGAGCGCGGCGATCGCCGGCTCACCACAGCGGGTGGTGATCTTCATCAGCGTCGTCGGGTGTGGCAGCCGACCGTCGATATCGATGCGGCAGAACCGCCGCCACGAGATCGAGTCGAACACCTCCGCGCACGCGACTCGTAGCCGAGGCGGTAGCGGTGTTTGAGGAACATCAGCCGCAGGTAGGTCTCCATTGGCACGCTCGGCCGGCCCATCCGGGCCGAGAAGTGCGGGACGAACGGGGCGACGAACCGCTCATCGTCCAGCCACGCATCGACCCGCTCCGGGTCCGCCGGGAACCGCAGGCACACCTCGGGCAGCACCGACTCCCACAACGACGGCTGCACGTTCCGCGTCCGCAACATGACGCAATGCCTTGCGCGTCAACGACTTTCCTGCCCCCGTTCATTGTGGTCACCCGGCGTGTCCGGCACGGCCGGACACGCCGACCACCGTCGATCTACTTTCCAGGTCGAAGTAGTTAGGGTAGCCAAATGCTAATCCAGCCCTCGTCGCGGTTTGCGCAACTGCTGATTGCGGGGCATCTCGGGCGGCAGGTCGGCGCCCGAACGCAGCGTCTCGGCCCGACGGGGGTCGACGTCGAACTGCTCGACGCGGCCGACCGTGCGCTGACGACCCGGACCCCGCTGGCGGTCGTTCTTCCGGTGTCGGGTAGTCCTGCTGCGGTCGTCCTGGGCGCGGAGACGGTGCTGCGCGCCGCACTCAACCGCGGCCGGACGGACGTGCGGATCGCCGTCGCCTCGGCCGCGCTGACCGACCGAGCCCTATATGATCAGCTGACGCTTCGCGGCCAGCGGCTCGCGTCGCTGGTACCGCGGGCGCGGATCTCAGCCGACGGGACGATCGACGTCGCCGGTGGCGAGCCCGCACGGGTTCCGGGGCGATTATTTCTCACGAGCGATGCCGAACGACTGCTGCCCCTGCTGGACACGCTGGAAGCCATCATCGTCGACGCGGGCGCCGTCGACGGGCGCGTGCTGGAGGCGCTGCTGGTCAACGCCCGTCGCCGCGCGCCCGTAGTGTACGCCACCGACGACCCATTCGACGCCGCACTCGCAACCGTGCGCGCTGCCGGCGGTCTGGTGTGGTCGTGGGACGCGACCGCGCTCGGGATGCTCTCGCACTCGGTGGTTAGCCCCAAGGACACAGGTCCGCTGCCGCCGCTACTAATGGCATCCCCAACGCTGGCAGCGGCCGGGTCGTCCACGATCGCTGTGCACATCCCGACACGCGGTAGCGACCTTGACGACGCCCTAGCCGCGTTGTGGTCGGCCCTCGGCGCGCTTGCACGCGCCGTTGGAACATTGGAGGCATCCCTGGGCGCCGTGCGATGGGCGTGGGGAGTGTTCAACACCCTCGCGCTCCTGCCGGTCACCCCGGCTCGGTACGACCGGCATGTCGGCCGAAACCCTTATCTCCTTACGATCACCGACGCACCTGAGATCGCCCGTCGGCACGCGTCGCACGCGCCTTCCAGCAGCCAGGTGGCGTGGGCGTCAGTCGCCGCCGCGATCCGCTCAGCGGTAGCCGCCGCTGAGACCCTGCCGCGGGAGCATGAGTTGGCGCCCGTCGTCGGTGCCGCAGCCGAACAGCGGCGCCGGTGTGCTGTTGTAGTCCGTAATCGCATTGCTGCATCGGCGCTGCGTGCGGCACTGCGCGAATCGCCGCACACGCCGCTCGGATGGGACGACTGGGTCAGCGTGCTCGGGCTGGAGCAGCTCGGCAAGGTCGCCGCCGTCTCGGTCTGGGACCAACTCGTCGTCGCCGGAACGATCCCGCGCTCTCGGGCGGGGTTGCTGGCCGCGCCGCCCGCGTCAACGGTCACTGTCGTGGCTTGTGGGCCTGCCGAGGGTGCCCGCATGGCTCGCCAAGCCGCGGCGGCGCGACGCGCGCTAGCGTCGCTGCGGCGCGAGACCGTTGAGGTGTCCGCGCCGGTGCTCGGCGTCCGGCTGGCATCGGTCGAGCTGGACGAGCACCCTGCCGATGCCGTGTACGTAGTCGAGAACGACGTCGAGCGTGTACTGACCGACCAGGAGACTGGTGACGGCCCTGGGGTGTGGCAGCCGTTCGCCGTTGACCTGATCGCGCTGATCGAAGCAATCCGCGCCCGAGACGATGACGGCACACGGGCCGCAGCACAGCGTGACCCCGGGGGCGTTACCGAGGTCATCACGGTGTACCTCGACGAAATGGGGACCGGGGAACGGACTGCGCTTCTGGCGAAGGCGAACGACCTACTGACGCGCCGCTGTGGCGTCGAGCTGCACCGGGTCGCGGCCAAGAGCCTCGAGGCCGGCGACACAGTCGTCCTGGTCGACAACGCCGCGCGGCGTGACCTGCGCGAGACGATCTCGGCAAAGCTGGCCGAGCGACCCGAGTATGCGGTGCTGACCGCCATGATCGATTTGTGGCACGAACGTGCCGCGCTGGCCGGGCAGACCTCGGGGATGACGTACAAGGGGATTCTTGCGCGGATGGCAGGGACCACGATCAGCTCACCCGGCACGATCGGCAACTGGGTCAACGGTGCGGTCGACGGACCGGCAGACGGCGACGACATCACCAGGTTCGCTCGCGCGGTTGGCGACGCGACCCTTGAGCGGTACGCGCCGCAGGTCGTGTGGGCACTACGCACCATGCACCGGGTCGAGCGCCGCCTCGGGCGTTGGCTCGCCTTACGTGTCGACGCCGCAGCAACCAGCACCGGTGATGCAGTCGTCGACGCCGAGCTTGGCGTGCATGTCGCCGACCTGCTCGATTCGATCACCGACCATCTGGTCGTCGACGTCGACCTGCGTCCAGGCCGGTACGCGCCGGCCGACATGCTCGGCGTCGTCCTTCCGGCCAGGACCGCCGACGATCTGGTTGCAGATGCCACCACGCCCGCCCGATAGCTGACGATGCGCGGAGCCTTGCCAACCCTCGGCGCCTTGCAACCCACGTCGGTCCGATGCTGGTGCTGGAGTAGTGGTCGAGCCGATGTTGCTGTGCGCTGGGGGCCATCGAGTGGCATGGCCGGAGCGGCCATGTGCTCCGTGGTTGCTCGGACGTCCGCCACCACGGCGACAGCAAGGTTGCCACCGGGGGATCATTGAGTCCTTCCGCGTAACGTGTTGATCGGTGAGGGTTTCATATGGTGCGGCTGGCGTTCGGTGTGGAGCAGGACGAGTGCTGCGGCGACGGTCTTCCCGAGCCGCCAGGGAGACAGGCTGACGTTGCGCATGCCTTGAAGGTCATCTTGAACAGGGCGTTGCCGCGTTCGGCGACGGCGCGGGTAGCGTTGTGGGCCTGGTTGAGTTGCTGTTGAACGAGGGTGAGCCTGCCCGAGCACTACCGCGCATTCCTGACCCGGGTCGTCGCGGGCCTCACCGACCCGGCGTACGGCGTCTTGTGTCGGCCAAGGGCCGCTGGTACCGGCCCCGCACAGAGGTGGATGCCGTGGCGTAGCCGGACACGAGGCGGTCTGGCTAGATTCGCGAGAGCATCAGCAATCGGACCTGCCTGGCTGTCGCTGTCCGTCGCGGAGTCGCTCAGTACGATCTCCAGGCTGGACTAACACCCGGAAGCTGGCCGCTGCGCCGGGCTCGACCACCTGCTGCCTACCGCCGCCTGGGCACCAACGCGGCTGCCGCCTCGGCAGCATCCTTGGCGACCTGTGGCAGGACCGATGTGTACGTGTTCGCGGTCAGCACGATGGTCGAGTGGCGCAGCATCGCCTGGACGGTTTTGATGTCGGCGCCGCCGGCGAGGGCGAGTGTGGCGGCGCCGTGTCGGAGGTCGTGGAGCCGTATCGGTGGTAGGCCGGTTTCGGCGACAGCTTCCTTGAAGCGGCGGGTGACGTAGTCAGGGTGGATCATGCTGCCGTCTTCGCGTGTGAAGACGAGGCCGGTTTCGACCCAGGCTGCGCCGGCTTGCTCGCGGAGGTCGTCCTGGAGTTCGAGGTGTTCGCGGAGCAGCCGAACGGTGATGGTGTCCAGGGCGATGGTGGCTTCGCTGCCGTCGGTCTTTGGGGCGGTGAGGTTGAGTTTCCAGGCTTCGACGACCACCTGGTGCCGGACGGTCAGGGTGAGAGCGTCGAGGTCGAGGTCGGCGCGGTGCAGGCCGCACGCCTCGCCGCGGCGCAGTCCGCGGAGGGCGATCAGGTGGTACATGGCGTAGAGCGGGTCGTCGATGATGTGGTCGAGGAACGCGCCGGTCTGTTCAGCGGTCCATACCATGACCGGTGACGGGATGTGGCCAGTGCGCCGCCATTCGGCGACGCGCTGGTCGGTCCAGATGAGTGGCTTCGCGGACCGTACCGGCGGCAGTTCGACGTGGGTGGCCGCGTTGTACGTGATCATCTGGCGGCGCATGGCGGCGTTGAGCGCAGCCCGCAGCGTGGCCTGGATGCGTCGTTGCGCGGCCGGTCCGGCGGGCTTCATAGTGCGGCGGTCGCCGTCGAAGCGCTGGCCGAGGTCCAGGTCGGGGTCGGCGAGGTACGCCTGGAAGGCTTCGTTGTGAGCGTTGATCGCGTCGAACATGGCGGCGACGTGTTTGCCGGTGAGGCGGACCAGTTTGATGTGGCCGAGGTGGGGCTTGAGGTACTTGCGGATGTTGTCGGCGTAGTTGCGGCGGGTCGTCTCGCGCAGTGAGCGGCGGCCGGCGAGCCACACGTCGAGCCATTCGCCGACGGTGACGTCGTCATGTTCGCCGTCGCTGTGCAGCAGGCGGCGGGCGGTGGTCTGGTCGGGGAGGGGTTCGCGGCGGCTGATGGCGGCGGCGATGAGGTCGCCGATGCGGGTCGCGTCGGACGGGTCGTCGGCGAGGGCGAGCAGGGTGCGGATGCGGTCGAGTTCGGTGTCGGCGTCGGCTTTGGTGGCGAAGCCGCCGCGGCGCAGCGGGCGGCGTTTGCCGTCCGCGGTTGGCGGGAGTTCGCATTGGTACTGCCAGATGCCGTGCGTCGGGTGCCACGAACCGCCGGGTCGGCGCAGTTTCGGGCACGCGCGGCCGTATGGGCGGCCGGTGGCGGGGTTGGTGCAGCTGCACCGCTTGTAGGTGGTGCCGTTCAACCATGCCTCCTCACGGGCGGTCGGTGCGGGTTGCGGGTCGTGTCGATCGACGCTCCACTTCGCGTGGTGGTCAAGTCGCCGGTACCGGTGGGGTCGACGATGGTGAGCAGGTGGGCGACGGCGACGCGGTAGCGGCGGCCGACTCGCAGGACCGGGACGGGGAAGTCGCCGGCGGCGGCGAGGGCGTAGGCGGTGGAGCGGCCGATACCGAGTACGGCGGCGGCGGTGGGCAGGTCGGTGACGGCGCCGAGGGCGCGGATGTCGTCGACGGTCCAGATGCGTGGTTTGGTGGTGGGCACGGTGGTTCCTCTCGGGCATGGGCTGGGACGATTGCGCAGTGCATGACCCCGCGCGGCTGGTTGACCGCGAGAACTGGTCTGGTGGCTTCTATGAGCTGGACATCGAGCTCGGCAACGTGGGTCCGGACCGGCTGCAGTCGGCGCTGATGTGCCTGTGGGCTGTCGCGCGTATTGAGGGCTGCTACGCCGATCCGCGGACGCTCGGCACGGACCGGCTGGTCTCGGTACCGCTGCGGGCGTCTTCACTCGAGGAGCACGGACTGCTTGCGGGGGCGGTGGCGTTGCCGTCCGGGCATCGGGTGGTTTGTGCGTGTACGTCGGTTGAGTTTGACGGTGGGCAGCGCTGGCTGACGTTGCATCTGCCGCTCGGCGCCCTTGCTCGTACCGATCGGCGGATCGGTGGGTTCCCGTTCGGTGATGACGGGGGCCCGGTGTCGTTGCGCTGGCGGCATCCGCTCGATGCCTGGCTGGGCACCGTCGCGGATGCCGTTCACGCGGAGGTTGGCATCGCCTGCGCCGTGATCGGGTTCGAGATCGACGCCGGGAAGGACGCCGCCTCGTTCGCGGCCGGGCTGCCTGAGCAACGCTGGGAGGCGATCGCACTGCCAGGACCGGACGGCTTGGTGCACACGTCAGCCAACCGGTGAACCGGCGTGGTATGGCATGCCGGCGCTACCGTCTTGTCTATGGGAAGCGGGGGCTTGACCGGCGGTGTCTGGGCCGCCGCGGATCTCCGTTCATCGGCTGAGCCGTTCACCAAGGAGTCGAAGAGAACCGGTCCCACGGGGCGGATCTGGTGACGGGCGATCCGAGGCGCATCGCACTGCCCGTCCGGCTGCGGGTGCTTGGGCGGCCGACGATCGAGGGCGTTCCCGAGGACCATCACGTCCGCCCGCAGTCGCTGGAGTTCTTGACGTATCTGGTCGTCCGAGGTGGCTCGGCCTGGCAGGAGGACATCTTCGATGACCTGATGCCGGAGCCGTCACGGCGGCTGGCGGCGCAACGGCTGCACACGTACACCTACAACCTGCGCCGCACGTTCGTGCTGGTCGGTGGCGAGCGGCCGTACCTGCGGCTGAAGCGTCACCAGTACGTCCTGGACCGCGACGCCTTCGATGTCGACCTTTGGACGTTCCGCGACGCCCTCGCCGAGGCGGAGATGGACGCTGGGGCGGTGTACCGGGCGATGGCCGCGTATGGCGGACCGTTGTCGGCTGGCACCCGGTACCTGTGGATCGAGCGGTACCGCGAGTCGGCCCGTCGCGATTACGTCGACGCGGTGGCCGCTCTCGCCAAGAACCTGACTGGGCGGCCCGACGAGGCCGTACGAGTCCTCAGCGAGGCACTGCGACATCATCCCGACGACAGCGAACTCTTGGACGCTCTTGCACAGGTGCGCAGGTGAGCCCGCCCGGTGCCGCTGTTTGGACGGGCTCACCTGTTTCCGCACACGCCGACCTATCGGCGGGTCACGCGGCGGCGTTGACGGCGGCGGACCGGTCTTCGCGGACCAGGACGCTCAGCACCTGAACGGTGCGCCGCAGGCGGTCGTAGGCATCTTCCGGCCGGACCTTCACGTTGAGCATGCTGCCCAGCAGGCTTTCGACGAGGGCGATGACCGGTTCAGTCCGGATCGCCTCGGCCGGGTCTCCGCGCAGCCATTGGTTCGCGAAACGGACCGACTCCGCGGAGCCGGTCACGTCGTCCTCGTCCAGGACTCGATCGTGCACGCGGATGCGCTCGATCGCGTCGCGGTCATCGCTGTGGGCGTTGCCGGTGAGCGCGCCGAGCAACCGGACCGCGCGCCGCGCGGCGAGCATGGCCTGCGGCGCCGGAACCGACTCGTCGCGGAGGATGCTCGACAGTTCCTGTACCACCGCAATGATCGGTGCCGACCGTACTGCGAGGTGCCGGGCACCGCACAGCCACTGGACCGCGAACTCGGCCGCCTGGTAGTCGACGGGCGGCTGGGCCGGGGTGGCAAGCGTTGTAGGCGTGGTCATGATGTATCACCTCCTTCCTGTGTGAATTCAGCGCCGGCCTCATGAAGCGGTGGCCGGTGCCGCTGGTACCACCCGCTGGGCGTGGTGCACCGCAGCGGGCGAAGCTGGTGGGCCGGGAGGTGAGGGCGCCGTCATGGTGGTTCCTCGGCGTTGAGGATCCTCAGCAGCGCGGACGCCCGGTTGTTGGAGACGCGGTGGCCATCGGCGCGCAGCTGACGAGCCAGTGCGCCCCGGGTGAACGGGTCGCCGTTCGCGGTCAGCCGGTCCCGGGCGGATCGGGCCGCAGGCAGTAACCCGAGGACCGCGTCGTGGTCCCCGTTGTGGGACCGTTCAGCGGACCGGTCCTGGGAGCCGGTCCGCTGGATGCGCGGACCGTCCCGTTCTCGGCCGGTCGGCGGTCCCGGTTCGTCGACCTGGGACGACGTACGAGGGGACCGGGGATGCTCGATGGCGTCGGTCCGCTCGTCCGGCGGCTTGGCGGTGGTGTGCCCGAGCGCGATCTTCACCATGACCAGGAAGCCCAGCGCTGGGATCGCGGCGGCGACCCAGCCGATCAGGGATGCTTCGGCCTCGACGACCTGCGCGGCCAGGGAGAGCGCTACGGCGCAGCCCAGGACGACCGCGGGAAACGTTGTGGTGTTGCCGGACCGTTTGCGGCGGCGGAGTTCCAGGCCGGATGCGACCGACATCAGTTCGAGGACGATGGCGTCGGCCCAGGCGAGCCACCCGGGCTGGCCGTGGTTGCTGGCGACGTTGTGGACGTGGGTGAAGCTCGCCGGACCGGCGGCCCCGGCGACGACGAACATGATGAGGACCTGGACCGTTCCCTCGACCCGGCCCGTCCGGGACTGTTGGTCCCGCGGGGTTGCGGCTGCTACGTGACCACCCCCGTCCGCAGTGCGGGTCGGACTCGTGGATGGAATGCGGAACGCGGGCGCCGGCTCATGGCGCTGCGGATGTGGACATCAGTACCTTCCGGTAGGGAGAAGTGCGGACGGACAGTTGGGCCGTGCGACGGCGACGGACGGTACCTCTGGCCTCTGTCACGGCGGAGGAGTTTGCACCAGCGCGGTCGCAGTCGCGCGGTTCCGGCGTCGTTGACAGACCGGTGACAGATCGCGGGCCTGGTGGTCGACCGCGGTGGAGCGCTACAGTCCGCGCTCGGTCTGGGAGGGTTGCCCGGCCACGTCCACGAGGCGCACAGGTGCGCCGGGCCGCTGGTGCACCCACCACACCGGCTCGGCCGGGTTGCCTGCGCCGGGTTCGTGCACGGCGGTGGCGACCGGGTAACGCACACCGCAGCGGCTCAACTCCTGCTGCAGATGCCGCTCGCGGGCAGGGTTCGGCAGCCAGAACAGCACCGGCCATACCCGCCGGGTGACCCGCGCCAGATCGGCGTAGCCGTCGAGCTTGTCGACGAGCCGGCTGATCGGCCGCTCTGTACCCAGGTCGAACTCAAGGAAGAACACGGCTGTACGGCCGTTCTCGGCCCACATGCCGTGCCCGTCGGGCCGGGAGCGCGGTGTGTACGCGCGGACGTGCACGTCGTCGTGCTCCTCCACGAACTCGCCCATCCGCTGGCACCGCGCCGCGGACCACCAGCGGACCAGTTCACAGTCGGCGTGGGTGCGCGCGTAGCCGGCCAGTTGGGTGAAGAACCCGTTGACGCCCAACAGGTGCGGCAGGTTGGCGCGGTTCGTCAGGTGCCAGCGCCGGCGCTTCGCCCGGTCCCGGCGCGGCAACTCCTCGCCCCTCTGGGCCGACACGACCTCGACGCCCAACTGAGCGAGCACGTAGTGGTAGGGGTACGAGCCGCCGTCGGCCCGCTGCGGGCGGAACCTGTCCAGCAGACCGAGCCGGACCAGCTTCCGGAGCCGTTCCTGGGCATAGTCCAGCGACGGGAACAGCGCATAGGCGAGCTGGAAGGACGTCAGGACGCCGTGGTCGGCCAGCCAGCCGAGCAGGACGTGATCGCGGTCGGTCAACTGGGACTGGACCCGTAGGACCGGGTCGATCATCAGCAGTCCCCAGTCATGAAGCACGTTCCCTGGGGGAGAGACCCAGACCGGGGGGTCTGTCGCAGCGAAGCGGCGAACGCTGACAGTGGCCTTGTGCTGGGCTGTGAGCTGCCGGACCGGTCCGTTCGGAGGTCCGGTTCAAGGCGGAGGTCAACAGGGACGGCAAGGCCGGCCCCGCAACGGAGGGCAAGCAGATCGGCTGCACGAGAATCTCCTGGTTTGTCGTGAACGGATCCCGTAGATCTGAGGTGCGACGGCGCGCCGCCACCGCGAGGGCTACCTCGGCGAGGAACGGCGCAAGGAGGCGGAGCAACGACGCCGATGCCAGGCCGCCATTGAGCGGGTCCGGCCGAAGACGACCGAGGCGCTGCGACTGCTGTGCCGCTCCAGCCGTGCCGGGAGTACCGCTACGGACGAGACGAGGAGCGGCTGACCGGCGCCCGGCGGCAGGATGATCGGGCGTGGCATGCGCGGATGGCCATCCTGCTGGAGGGAACGCTGACCGGGGCAGCCCACGGTCACGTCGTCAGGTATCTCCGCACCCTCAAACCGGCTTCTGTCAGATTTCGCGGACACCTGTTTGCGAATGTGGTGCAGGACGCATGGACCGCCCGACGGTACCGGCTGAGCATTTTGATGGCGTCGGTGACGGGCAGCTCTGGTATCGGAGCCCAGCGTATTCGTCGTGTCCGGGAGGCGCGGCGGGCTGCTCATGGCCACCGCCACCATAAGATAGAACCGACGGGCCTCCTTGCGGACCGCCTACGCACCCCTATCGGCTCTTGTCAGATTCTGCGAACGCCCCCTCCGCGGGAAATCATCCGCTCGGCCGATGCTAAAATATGCTGTAACGGACATTCGTGACAGAGGTGGCGCCGGTTGCGCCTGCGGAAGCGACGCGGCAGCGTGTGCGGCTGACCGCCAGTGGCGATACCGGGCGCGGTATACCTGCGGAGGGTTTGTCGCGCGTCGGCGTGCAGGCCGATCACCCGGGACGGCTTGGTTCCGCGGCGCCCTCGCGCCGGCGCCGCGCCAGCGTTGCTTCGATCGCATCAGTGAGCGAGGCGATCGGCACGTCCAGCACGTCGGCCAGCACCGCGATCATGGGTCGCCCAGGCAGCCGCGTGCCGCGCTCGTACCGCGACAGCTCGTGCCTGGTGACCGTTGGCCGCCCGGACACCGCGCATACCCGGTCAGCGAGATCGCGCTGACTCATGCCGAGCCGTCGTCGACGGTTCGCGACAAGCACGCCGAAGTCGTTGGCGACGGCGGTACCGATGATGAGCTGCTCCATCGACGCTCCTGCAGGACGGCTGGACGTCGATGAACGCTCGCCTTTCCGTGAAGGTCAAGTCGTCAGCCGGGTCGGGTGACCAGGGATGCGATGAGTGTTGCGAGCCGTGCGGCGTGCATGTCGAGGTTGGAGCGACGTCGGCTGTGCCGGGCCAGTTCGTGCAGGTGTACAGCGTCGTGGCGACGCCGGTGAGCAGTCGCCGTGCTGAAGGATGCGCAGGGGCCGCGGTGATCAGACCGTAGAGGCTGCCTAGTGCTAGGCCTAGTGGTTGGCTATCGTTGGAATGTGACCTCGGGATACGACCTCAGTCGTGTCGACTCGCTCGGCCGGCGACGTGCTGAGCTTCGTGCCGAGCTCCGGCGCGTGAACGACGAACTCGACGCCGAGGTCGTGAAGGCCGCTCCGCATGTGTCCCAGGCGGAACTCGCGCGCCATAGCGGTCTGACCCGCGAATCTATCGCCCAGAAGGTGCTGCCGCCGCACCGGCGGTGGAAGCGCGGCGCGCGAGGAAGAGGCCAGGCCGCACCGGCGCCTGCCCCGCCCGCCGACTACAGGCCGTACGGTGAACGGAAGCCGGTCGTCGTCGCGGACAGCCTCTCCCAGCTGGTCGGGCCAGTGCGCGGGACGGTGACGCTCCCGAGTCATCTCGACTGGTCCGGCCACGCAATCTACGACCTTGACGACCCCAAGCGGTTGGTCACCATGTACAAGGTCGTCCTGCAGGAGGCGCAAAGCGTCGACGACCTCGCCACGTGGCTGAACCGCGAGAGGCTCGAAGCCGAATGGGCCAGCATGTACCTGCCGCCGAAGGTCCGCCGGCTTTGGGAAGCTCGGTTTCCTCAGCTCGGTCACGCCGGTGCCGGGCAGCGGTAGCCGGTGCATCCCTTCCACGAACGGCTGGCTCGCGTCGGACTCGCGGCCGCGGATCGGTACGGTTTCGCTTTGGCGGGCGGCTATGCTGTGCAGGCGGCTGGCCTTCTCGACCGGCCCAGCGAAGACGTCGATCTCTTCACGGCGTGGAACAGGACTGACGAGTTCGACGACGCCGTCGGTGCAGTCGTGAATGCCTATGACGGCGACGGCCTTCATGTGGCGGTCGAGCTTCAGCACGCTGGTTCCTTCGCGCGGCTTCGTGTCACCGACCCGGTGGACGGCAGCAACGCCAAAGTCGAGATGGGCGTCGACTGGCGAGCGAACGACCCGGTCCGCATGTCCATCGGCCCCGTCTTGCACCCCGATGATGCCGTCGCGAACAAGATGTGCGCCCTCTTCGGCCGCGCGCTTGCTCGGGACTTCATCGACGTTGACGCCGCTGCTGAGTCCGGTCGATACAGCCACGAGGATCTGCTGTGGCTGGCCCATCGAGCCGACAACGGGTTCGAGCCGCGCATGTTCGCCGACGCGCTCGGGGCGATCGACCAACTTTCGACCACCGACTTCGCCGAGTACGGGGTGACTGGCCGAGCGCTGGACAATCTGAGGGCTCGGTTCGCAGAGTGGCGCGTCAAGCTGATCGACAACGACCAGTTGTAGCGCGCAGGTCCACTGTGGATTCGGGCGGGCTCGACGCGTGCTCCGCCGTTTCTGGACACCACCCCGGCGCCTTGGACTCGGACCGCCCGGCTGGACCAGAATCCGGACAAGGCCGCACTAAACAGCACGCTCAATACTCGTAAAACCGGACATGGCTCGTCTTGAAATCGGAAGTATTGAGTCCAGATCCTGCAGTTGGCTGCTTGCTGGTCCATCGGCCGACGCTCGTGCTCTTGCGTGCTCGGAGAATCCAGGTTGGAGCCGGATCCTAGCGCTCGACACAGGCAGTGACGTCGTCGGCTGGGCGGCCGCGCCACTATGGGCGGACAGCCAACGCGTCGACGACGGCGTTGTAGGTCGTCCAGCGTCGGAGCTGGTGCGGGGCCAGGGCTGGCTGGCGCGACGCCGCTACGGTTGGCTGATGCCTGACTTGTCGTACGGCGATCTTCTCGCTGATTTCTCCGACGCTCAGCCGTATACGCCAGAAGTCGCTGCGACCGCACGCAGCTCGGCCGGCGTGCACGTGGTGCTCGACCGGAATCTGGTCGTCTACGTCGGCTCGACGGGCGACCTGCGGCGCCGGCTCCGGCAGCACCTGACCGGCAACCGCAGCTCCTCGGTGCTGCACGACCAGGTCGGCCAGCTCCTCGATACGCCGGACCACGCTGCCTCGGCCGGCGAGATCGCGGCCTGGCTGGGGCAGTGCACGGTCCGCTGGTACGAGACGGACAACCCGGAGGGCGTGAAGGAGGCATTGGTCCTAGCGCTGAAACCGCGCTTCAATCGGCGCGTGCCGAGCCAACGGTGAAGAGGGCGATCAGGCGTCGATCGCGGCCGCGCCGGCGTTGTCGAGGTCGGTGATGACTGCTGCCACGACTTCCCTCAGCCGGTGCAGCTCGCCTGCCGTCAGGCCGAGTTCGTAGCAGTGGTGGTGGCCCGCGCGCGACAATGCCCACCAGGCGTAACCGGCGCGGGTAGCGGTGCCTCGGCCGGCGTATCGCTCGAGGACGAGGAACTGCGGCGACCTGGCCTGTACGGCGGCGATCTCGGGATGGCAGCGCCGCCAGTAGTTGTCCATGGCTGATTCCAGTGCCAGCCGGAGCAGCCAGGCGCAGGCGCGCGGCCATGCGCCGCGGGCACCACGAACGACGCTGGTGAGTAGCCAGTCCGCGGCGTCGAGGCAGTCCTGGGGCAGCGTGGTCGCCTGGCCGGTTGTCATCGCAGTTCCTCGGCAAGCCGCCGACTGTCGCGGACGAGCCTTTCAAGGTCGAACGTCCCGGGGCGGTGAACGCCCTCCTTGCAAGCCTTGAACGCATCACCGGCCCACCTGCCGTACTGGTTGAGCCGGTTGAACACTTTGCTGCCCTGGTGCATGTCGCCGAAGAGCGCGAGAGCGGCCAACTGGTTCAGCGTGAACGCTTTCTCGATCAGTTCCTCTACTTCCCCGTGCCGTTCGCCCCGGGCGATGAATTCGCGCCGGATTCGCTCGTGACAGGCGGCCTCTAGCGCGGAGCGACAGAAGCCGGAGACCAGCGGGTAGCGGGCGTTGTCGGCGAGCTCGTCGGTCTTGAGTATCGCTGTGGCGTCGTTGAGGTACCGTTCGATTGGGTCGCTGTTCTTGCGGATCTCCACCTCAGACTGATCGCGGCGGGTGACCGCCCAGATGGTGGCCTCTATCCGCAGCCGGCGGACCGCTTCGGGCAGCCGGTTGTCATGGGTGAAGACAATGACCTGCCGGGTCTGCGACAGGCTGGCCAACACCCGGGCCAGACCGTCGACCTTCGATGGGTCCATGCTCTGTACCGGGTCGTCGATGATGACGAATCGGAACGGGCTGTCATCGGCACAGGCGCGCGGGAGGAACACCGACAGGCCGAGCGCCTGGAGCTCTCCCTGGCTCATCACGGCCATCGCAGAGGTACTGGTGCCGTCGACCCTGGCCGGGAAGGAAATCTTGCGACGGGTGTTGGCGCCGTCGAGCCGCATCCCGCTGAGCTCGACGTTGCTCTCCTGGCGTAGCTCGTCCCAGATTTCCTGGGAGCGCTGGGCGAACGGCTCGAACCGCTCGTCGCGCAGCTGCGCGATCGCCGGCCGCAACCAGTCCCGAGCGGCGTTGACCCGCTTCAGCTTCACCTCAGCCTCGCCGGAGGTGCGAGCATGCGTCGACCACTCCTGCAGCGCGGCGCCGTGTTCTCGCCAGGCGTCGTGGCGCTGCCGCAGCCAGGCACTCGTTAGGTCTTGCAGCTCGGCCAGCGCCGCGAGCAGCGGCGGATAGGCGGTACGCAGGTGCGTCGCGAGCTGGTCGGCACGTAGCTCGTCGACCTTGGCGCGGAACCGCCGTACCGCCTCTGGCTGGTCGAGTGCGCCCTCCACCGCTGCGAGATCGTCGAGGCTGACCCGTGCGTCGAGGTCGAGCAGTCGTGCGGCTTGGGCCCGCACCTGCTGCAGTCGGCGGCTGGCCTCCTCCATAGCGGCGGTGTCGCGCTGCAGCCGATCGAGGGTTTCCCCGGCGGTCGCGCGCCAAGCGGAGTCGAGGGTGCCGATGCCGCAGACCGGGCACGGGCCGTCACCGTGCTCGTCGTGGAAGCCGACCGCCATCCGCAGCAGCTGGGCCGCACGGTCGGCAGTACCGGCATGGGTGGTGGCGAACTCGGCGACGCGGGCCGTCGCGGCGGCGAGCTCGTCGGCCAGACCAACGGCATATTCGGCGTCGGGAAGTGCGACAGCGACGAGACGGCGGGCCGCGACGGCGACCGGATCGGTGGTGTCGTTGCCGGCGTCGGCAAGCAGCTGGTCGAGGGCGTCGAGGTCGGGGGCCCGCTTGGCCAGGATGGCGGCCGCTTCTTGGGCCCGCTGGTCGTCGACGTCGGCCAGCGCCGTACGTAGGCGCTCGCGCGCCGCCTTGACGACCGCGATCTCCTCGCTCAGTTCGCGGCGAACCCGCATGAGCCGCCCGTCGGCGTCGGTCAGTGGGGTCATGCCGAGGATTGGCGCCAGCGCGTCGAAGAGCCCACTGGGCTTGGAGGTGACGAGTCGGCCCAGGTCACTCGCGGTGAGGAACGGGCGATATGCCTCGAGCGGCTGTTGCCACCCCAGCTCGGCGGTGGCCGTGTAGCGCTGCCCGTCGTCGGCCAGGATGCTGCCCACGCCTTGGTCGGCCTCGGTGTGCTCCTCACGCCAACTGCGGCGTACCCGGATGGGCTTCGCGGCCCCGTCGGCGCGCAGCTGGACCTCGATCTCGCAAGGCGACCCGTGGTGAAGGTTGCGCCAGCCGTCCTTGAAGACACTATTGCGCTCGGCCCAGCGCGCACTGTCGCCGGTGAGGGCGAGCTCGACCGCCTCGGCATAGCTCGACTTGCCGGAGCCGTTACGCCCGACGACGAGCGTCAACCCCGCGTGCGGCTGCAGCCGCAGACTCTGCTGTGGCCCGACGCCGCGGAACCCGGCGACCGTGACGGAATCCAGGTAGACCTGCTGCGGTCGCGGCCGCATTCCGGGATCGCGGGCCGGAAGGTCAACCGGCTTGCCACCGAGCACACCGTCGAGGGCGTCGTCGCCGACGTAGGCCCCGAGGACGAGATCGACTACGTCATCGGCCACATCGTCCTTGGCCAACCGATCGAAGAGCTGGTCGAGCAGCGACTCATCCTCGGCCATCCGCGTCTCCTTTCACGGTCAGCGAGCGATTCCGTGTCGAAGACCGACTTGCATGACCGTATGGAGCCGCGACTGGGAATCGAAGAGCCGTATCGGCTCCGTTAACGGGCGTTCGGCTCATTGACTCCGGCTGCCAACGTTGCCCTAATTGCCGGAATCACATTCGTCCTGCGCGCTGGATGCCCTGCGGGCAGACGCTAGCCAGCGGGCAGCCGCCGCAGTCCGGCGTCCCCGGCCCGCACCAGCGCCGCCCGGTGAGCCATGCTGGATAGTCGAGCTCACCGGGACGTTCGGGGTGCAGCCACCGCGCCACCTCGACCATATGATTCAGGTCATCGACTTCTGCGAGGCGGGTGCGAGGGAAGACTCGACGTACGTGTACGTCGTAGGCGATGTCACTGCCGGACAGATCGCGAATCTTCACGCCCAGGTCGCGGTGGAGGATTTCGACGGCCATGGCGGCCTTCTTCTGCCCGATGCCGGGGAAGCGTCGGAGGCGCGCGTTGAGTTCGACAGCCCGTGGTTCGTCGCGCCAGATGCTGCTGGCGTCGCCGTCGTATCGCTCAAGCACGATTCGAGCGGCGTGGACAAGCCAGTCCGGCATGATCTTGACGTATCGGTGCAGCGCCGACGGCTGGGCGACCGCGTCGCGGATCTGATCCGGTTCTGCGACGAACCGCTTCGGGTCGAGATGGCCGAGTCGCTGCCGCAGGTCGTACGGCGCCCGCCAGGCGCG
Organism: Dactylosporangium thailandense; assembly: GCF_059739745.1. Lineage (NCBI taxonomy): Bacteria > Bacillati > Actinomycetota > Actinomycetes > Micromonosporales > Micromonosporaceae > Dactylosporangium > Dactylosporangium thailandense. The sequence continues at coordinate 9,494,158 of NZ_AP029195.1, read as the reverse complement.
CTCGGCCGGAATGCTCTGGTCGAACAGGACAGCCAGCAGGAACGCGAAAGGATCAGCAAGCAGGAAGTCGTTGGCGTCGACGTGCGGGGTGAACGCCGGCTTCGTGTCGGCCCGTTCGCTACGGTGCTCCCTGCCGTAATGCAGCAGCGCCGCGACGACGGCCTTGGCGGGCGCGTTGTTGCCCTCGTCGGCATGAGCCGGCGCCGGAGTGTCGGGCAGCGCACCGCGCACCTGGCTGCGCGCCAAGGCGTATGCAGACCAGCCGAGGACGTCATCCTCAGTCATGCAGACGGCGAGCCCGTCGCGCGCGTACGGTCCGCTGACAACCTCGCGAAACGGCAAGAACGCGAAGGACGCGTACAGCGCGGGAACGGCTCCGTCAGCCGCGATCAGCTGACCGGCGCTGTCCTTGAGCAGACTTGCCAGCTGCCGGTTCGTGCCGTACTCGTCGGTGCCGGCAGCTTCGGCGACCGGCTCTCCGTCGATCCAGACGACGAGCCGTCGTCGCGTCCGGCCATAGGCGGGCCGATCCGCGGTGCCGATGCGGATGGGGCGTGGCCCGGTGGAGTGCGCCACCGTCAGCGTCCAACCGGCGTCGTAGGACTCGATCTCGGCTGGCCACTGGTAGGTGAAGGCTCCGCTCGAGGTTGGACCGTCGATGACGGCAAGGCTCGATCGGGTGGACAGGCCCGGCTCGTGCTGCCGGTACCAGGACAGCTGCCGACCGAGCGAGAGCCCCAGCAGCGGCCGTCGTACCTGCGCCCCGGCCTCCGTCAGCAGCGACGCGACAGCGGTGGCGTACTCGTCGCCGGCGTGGATGTCGATGACGAGCCCGCGGAGCGATGGTTCGGCGGTGAGGAGTTTCGCCACGACCCACTGTCCCCACGCGCGCCGGTATGCGCTGCTCTGCTGCGTAAGCGCTGTGTCGTACGGAGTCAGCAGCGCGTCCGGCCGGATCAGGCCGTGCTCGGCGCTGAGGATGTAATAGCGATCGGCGTGCCGCTCGGCGTAGGCACGCCGGTACGTGAACAGCGGCGAGCGGTACAGGTCTCGTGCCGGAGCGGGACGATCCAGTTTGGTCTTGACGCATCCGATGAGCGCGATGTGCGCCCGCGTGCCGTCACCCGGCACCGTCGGCTCCGGGGCGATCGTCAGGGGCATCCGGACGATCGGGGTGGCGTCGTTGCGGACGTCGCTTTCGATGAGCCGGTACCGGCCGTGCGACACCCGAACCAAGGGTGTGCCGCAAGGACTTGGCGGGCCGCCGGTGGCATCGCGCGCGTCATGCCCTGGATCACTGGTCCCAGCGAACCGGGCTGTCGACCCGGATCGATGCAGCGTACCCCGTCGATCAACTCCGACCGGTTGAACTCAGGCGACTGGGCCGAAAGTTCCCGGGCTACCCGCAGGATGAGCTGCCACGCCGGTGCCGCGCTCACGGCGCCGTCCTCCGATTTGTACGGTCAGGTGCCTGCTTTCCGCCATGTCAAGATCGAGACTGCGGGTAGCACGAGCTGACCCTAGGTGCGGGCGCTGGTCGCTGGAACGGCTGAGTCGGCACGGCGGGGCGCTGTTCGGCTGCCTTGCGGCAACGCGCGGGGGGCGCCGGGCTGACAACTGCCCGATGGATTCCGCGACTCAGGCGGATGCGGCGGCGCGCTGGAACGAGACCCTGGCCTCGGGGAACGCGTCGCGCAAGGTGATCAGCGTCGGCTCGGTGGCGCGGCCCCAGATACGGCGCACGAGCCAGGTAGCGCCGTCCTGCACAATGGCGTGTTCCGTGAACCACGCCTGCACGTTGACATCCGGGTACTGTCCGGCCAGCGCCGCCTGGACCGCCTCGTCGGTGGTGTGCTCGCCGTCGAGCCGGCGAAAGCGGCCGGGCGTCACCTTCGTCGCGATCGCGGTGGCCGGCACGCCGCGCTCGACGAGGCGTTGGATCATCAGGCGTACCGCGTGGCGCTTGTTGAGATCCTCCGAGGCTTGCCCGTCGACGATGATGTGGTACCTCGTCCAGTCGCGGCTGTCGCTGCTGTGGCGCTCCTGCGTGGCCGCCTTCTGGGTGGTCCGGACCTGGTAGTCGCCGGCCTCGGGCAGCGGAATGACCTGCTGGATGTCGAGCAGAATCCGACCGTCGATCGCGTATGGGATCAGGCGGACGCATCGCACGTCCATGCCGACGAAGCGGTTGAGCCACAGCACCGTGGTGGTCAGCTCCCGGCCGAAGTCCGCCGACACCAGCATGATGCGGACGTCGGACGAGATGACCGGGCTCTCCTCGGTGGCGTCGAGCCACGCGAGCAGCGCCGACCGGGCGTCCGTGTCGCCGTCCGGAGCCGTCGCGGCCAGGTGCGCCTCGTAGGTGGACACGACCTCCTCGAAGCCCATCGCGGCGATCATCGCCGCGTACCGCAGGGCCTGCAGTTCCATGTGCCCGCCGTCGTCGGTCCGCTTGAGTTCGATCACCACCAGGTGACCCACCTTGTCGATCGCGAGCAGATCGATGCGGCGCCGGGAGTTCTCCCAGTTGCCGAACTCCTCGGCGATGACCAGCAGATCCGGTGCCAGCACGGCGATGTCGTCGCGCAGCAGTCGTTGAAGATCGGCACGCTCGTAGATGCCCAACGCCGCGAACTGTGCCGCCTCTTGCCGGCGGAGGCCGTGCTCACCGATCTCGTACAGAGGCATGGTTTCGCTCCTGGTTTCGTATGAGGACGACCGTTGGCGCGGTGGGATGCCAAGGGACCGCACTACCCCGAAACGGCAACTTCGCGGTAGCGAAGTAATCCGTCAACCCGCCGGGGACCGTTCGACGCGCCCGGTTCACTCGCCGTGGCCTGCGTCGCCGGCCGGCCACATGCGGTACAGCGCCACGGCTGCTCGGACGTCGAGCGGGCGTTCCCAGTCGATCGCCGTGCCGGTACCGGTGATCGTTGCTCGCACGTCGGAGAAGCGGTAGCGGGCGAGCTCGGGGTCGCGGACGAGGATCGCCACCGGTCGGTGCTGTTCGCTGCCGGGAACAACGCGGACTACCTTGGACGGGCCCCACGCGGTTGCCTGCCCGACGGGTTCCTCGCGGTCCGACGGGTTGCTTACCAGGATGACGTTGTGGCCCGGCAGGACGATGCCCTCGTCGCCATCGTTGAGGTGCCACCACTCGACCTCGGCGCGCCGCCCGTCGTCCTGAACGACGTGCTTGTACTCGGCTTCGGCAGCGGGCGACAGCGGTTCGGCGACAGGGGTGGACATCCCGACCCACAGCGGCGCTTTCCGGTCCAGGCGTGTCCCACGCCGCCGGCCGCCGCCCTGACGCGGTTGCTTCGGCTCGCGGTACAGGGTCCGGGCGCGCTGCAGCCACGCGGCATCCACCGGATCGGCCATCCCGACCCACCGATCCAACTCGTCGCTGATCGACTGGCAGCAGTCGTGATCGTCGGTGGTGACGACGGCTTCGATGAGTTGGCTGTTGGCACGGTCGGAGATGTTGGCCGACCCGACGATCGCGGTGCGGGCACCGTCAGCGCCTTCCAGGAGCACGACCTTCGCGTGCAGGCCGGGCAGCGACCACACGTGAGCTCCAGCCGACAGCCACGTCGCCAGCGCGTCTGGATGCGTCGAACCGGCAGCCAAGGCGTCATCGCTGCCGTCTACGACCACCGTGTCGTTGACCGACAGCGGCAGGATCCCGGCTGCGTTTCGACCGGCGAAGGCAACCGCCACTCGTCGATGCGCCGCACCCGCAGTCAGTGCGCACAGCCGATCCCATACGTGCTCGCCGCCGATGAACGTCACTGCATCAGTATTCCAACTCGTGTTCCATCATCGAACCCTTGAAATCCGGCGCAAGGCACTGTCGTAGATGGCGACTGGCCGCGGGAGGCGCTGTTGCTTCGGCTGGGACGGGGCCCTGGACCTGCTCTCTATGACTACCCATGACCTTGCGATAGTCACGCCATGGTATTTGGGATCGGGCAATCGAGTTGGCTGGATGAACTGCAGGACGCGTCGACGTGGACCGACCGTGCCCCTTGGTGGGCTGCTCTGCATAACATCGACGTGCTGGTGGCACTGACCGAACTGCAGGCATGGCTGGATCACGACCGGCCCTACGGTGGGCAGCAGAAGTCGGGCTGGGTGTCGGTCGTCGACGACCTCCAGCACGCCGGCACGTTGATCGGTCCTGCCCTCCGGGACGAGCTGGAGCCGGAGCTGGACGTGCTGTTGAGCGCTGTCTCGGTCGTCCCAGATGCTTTCGAGAAGGACCGGACGGCGGTTTCAACGGCGGCCGGTGCTGCCGCGTCGGCCGCCGTGCTCGCGGTGCGGTCGAAGATCTCCACGTCGGCGGCCGCGGCGGCCGCCTGGCGGGATCTCGCGGCGGACTGCGAAGCATCGGGCACGGAGTACGACCTGCTGGCGCACCGCCGGGATCTCTTCTGGCGCATCGTTGAGGCCGCCGGCATGAACCGACGTGAGGTCGCGTCCGCGGTCACCGGGATTGTTGCGAACCGGGCCAGGAGTGTGTTCGAGGCCCGGCGGCGTGTCGGCGACACCTGTGCGGATTGGCCCGGCCCGCTCGAACGGGCGGACCTTGAGGAGAGCGATCGCCTGGCGCTCTGTGCCCGCTTCATCGCCGCGCCGCCCCGAGTGGCCCGCCATGTGGTCTGGGTCGCCTTCGACAAAGCGCGACTTCCCACGGACAGTGTTGCATTCGGTGCGGTGACCTTCTACTGGGGCGATTTGATCGACGGCTTGGTCCGGGCGGAGAGGTTCACGGACCCGAGATTGCCGGCGGAGTGGCGGGACGCCGGCTCCTGGTTCATCCCCGTCGATCTCGCGGAAGGGGCGGACGTCGTCTACGCGCGGGTCGACCTCGGCCTGGCCGCCATCCCCAATGCGCCGGACAAGGCGTTGCGGATGGCGGAAGGCGCTGTGGCGCTCGGCAAGTTCTACGGCGGAGACACCCGAAACTGGACCGCGATGCATGGCTTCCTGCACTTCCAGGACGATCGCCTGTCCGGCGTTTCGCCGTTCGTGGCGGCCTTCGAAGTGCCGGAGCGGAGTCTGAACATCGACTACACGGGTGCCGAGCTGGAGGCTCGGAGCAGGACGGTCGGCGCGCACTGGACGGCATCAGACGGTGACCTGTCGGTGCTGGTGGACGCTGTCCGTATCTGGCAGAGCGTCGCCGATCAGCAGCCGCCGGCCGCACTCGCGCAGTACGTGCAGGTGATCGAGCACGTGGCCGCCCGCGTCGACCAGTTCGCCTGGTACGACTACCTGCAGATCGTGCTGCGGAGGCGTTGGATTCGTGGCGTCATTGAGGATGACCTCGGCAATATGCTGCTGGCGACGATCCACATCCTGGACACGAGGTCCGGCCTTGCCCCCTCAGCGGTGAAATCGCTGCAGGCGCGGGTACTCGAACGGCGCGAGGGCGAGCAGATGGTGAACATGGTCGAAGGACTCTCGGCCCTGCCGGGGATCGGCGATGCGCTGTCGCCGTTCACCCGCACGGCAAGGCAGGTGCGGTCGCTCTTGCGCCGGCTGGCGTCTCCGGCCGCGATTGCTGACCTCGCGGACTCGATCGACGAAGGCTGGGGCCGCGCTCGGGTCCGGTTGCAACGCGTGAGGAACTGCATCGTGCACGGCGGGCCGGTCACGGCGGCCGGCGTCGGGAGCGTCCAGCCGTTCGCCAGGCAGCTGGCGGCAATGTCGATCAGCACGTGCATCGCCGGTCTGGTCGGTCCGGGCATCGTCGAAGAGCACGCCGAGCGGAAGCGGGCCGCCGAGGACTGGTTCGCGGGACTCCGTAGCGCGCCGAATCCGACCAAGGCGCTCTATCCGCCGTTACAGCTGTAGGCGCGGCCCGGTCGACACCTCCTCACCCTCCGGCAGGCGTGCAGTTCCGGCATACATGGTTAGGAGCACGATGCCTATGCTGTTGCTGGTCTTGCGCATTTCGTGGGCTGAGTAGCCGCTGGGCTTCCGGCCACTTCAGGAAGGCGGCGAGGTCTTCGAAGGAAGAGCCGTAGGCCGGCTCGGCGGCGATCTCGGTCAGTGTGGCGCTCCCCAGTGGTGTCCGCACAGCGGAGCCTAACGACCGGGTACGACAGTTCTCGGGCGGCATGGCTTCCCAAATGCCGACCGTCCACAGTGGAATCGTCGGCGCTCAATACGTGCTCCGCTGTTCCTGGACCCCGCCCCGCGATCCTGGACGCGCCCGATGGTGCGGGACGGAAATCCGGACAAGCTAGCACGAAATAGAACCGGTAATACTCGTAAAAACGGACATAGCTCGCCTTGTAATCGGAAGGTTGGGTGTTCAAGTCGCCCCATCGGACCCGAGCTGAGGTTTCTCAGGTTCGCCCATGGTGTGCAACGTTTCGGCCTGCAGGCGCGAGTCGCGCGCGAGCACCATGGCGGCGATCCTCCTATGCTCTCCCGATGACTGTCGCGCTCATCCAGGACGCCGTCAACTGCACGATCATGGTCCGTGCCAGCCGGCTGGCTGATTGGGTGGGCGCCGGCCGGCCGGTGACCGCGAAGGGGGTCCTCCGGCTGGTCGACATCTCGCCCGCCGCGGCAGCCATGGGCGTGGAGGCTCCGGAGAAGGCTCGCACCGCCGCCGACATCGAAGTGCTCCACCGGCCATGGATCGCAGCCCAGGCCATGGGACTTGTGGCGGTCGGGGCGGCCCGGGCCACGGCGACGGCCGGCCCGGTCGGCGATCAGCTGGAAGCGTGGTGGACCGCGCTACTCGCGGTACTGCGGGCGGAATCTCACGATCGCCGCGCCGAGGGTGCGGTCGTACTGTGCCGGACGCTGCTGAAGGTCCTGGAAGGCGAGCCACAGGTCGACGAGCTCGAAGACATGGTCGACGAACGACTTCGTGCGGAGGACGTGTGGCAGTTCGGCGCGGTCTTCGAGGCGTTCCGCCGAGGGGTGATGCCCGTCGAGGGCGGGCTGGAGGTGCTGGCCGAGTTCGGGGCCGTGGACACCGCGGCGCGGCTGACGTCGCTGGGCCGGTGGGCGAGCGGGCGCTTCGCGGCGACTACGTCACCATCGGTCTCGCCGGACCTGTCGGCGTCCGAACTGCTGACCAGGCTGGCAACCATGTCCGAGCAGGACCTTCTGCGCCACGCGCAGCGCTGGCTCGCCGGTCGGGACGTCAACGAGGCCGTCGCGGACGTTTTGATCGCCGCTGAGGCTGGGACGCCGGCGGCTCGGGTCGCCGGGATCGATCTGGTCGGCGCGCTGGGTGAGTCGATGCGACCGGTGTGGCAGGCAGCGCTCGAACAGCCGATGCTCGCCCCGCACGCTCGTGCGGCCCTGGCCACCTGGGATGCGGCGGAGGATCAGCCGGAGCCGAGCGAGGCGGACCGGTGCTGGCTGGCCGTGGAGTACGCGCTCGCCGTCGAGGATCTCGAAGAGGCGTACTACCTCGTGCAGGACTTCGGCGGCATGGCGGTCGTCGACGCGAGCGGCCATCCGGGCGCGCCCGGACTCCGCGACGCGCTCATCGCCGCCGGGCGCCCTCGCCAGCGCGTGTACCAGCTGAAGATCGTCCTGTCCGACGTCAGGCCACCTGTGTGGCGGCGGCTGCGCGTACCGGCGTCAATCCCGCTCGACGTCCTGCACTACGCGATCCAGACCGCCTTCGAATGGGACGACAGTCATCTGCACACCTTCGAGGCCGACCGGCGCCGCTATTCCGATCCGGATGTTGCGCTCGACGAGCACGAAGACGAGTCAGATGTACGGCTGGCAAAGGCCATGCCCCGCGAAGGCGCCACGATGACGTACGTCTACGACCTCGGCGACTGCTGGGAGCATCGGATCACGGTCGAGAAGATCGACGAGCTGGAGGAGCCGGACGCGGCTGTTGCCATCACGTGTACCGACGGCCGCGGTGATGCTCCGATCGAAGACTGGCATCCCGAGGACGGCGACGGTACGACGCCGTTCGACGTGGACGCGATCAACAAAAGGCTGGCGGCGCTGCTCGGCGTACCGAATGGATAGCACCTTCGTCGATGTGTTGGACTGTTGGAATGAGCCCGAAGAGTCGCGGGCGCCCGGCCGGCCGGGGCAGTCCGAAGGCTCGTCGTCAGATGCCCGCGCGTTCGCTGCGGCCCTCCGACCGCCTCGTCCGGGCCGCCCAGGATCTGCTCACATACACCGATCCGCTCGAGGCCGAACGATGGGCCTCCGGCTGGCTCGGCCAGGCCTGGCTGGCCGCACCGCTCGGCGCTGGAGCCCCGACGCGGTCGCGATATTCCTCGCCGACTGGCTGCCGGCGGAAGGCGTTCCTCGACGCGGACGGCCGGCTCGCGCTGCCCGACGCCCTCCGGGGCTGGTTGCGGTTCGCGCTGGAGCGCCGTGGGGTGGCCGACGAGTGGATCACGCCGGTGACCGCCGCGGTCGACACGTGGCTGCCGCAGTTCGAGCACGCGGTCGATGACGAGACGTCCTGGGGGCCGGCGAAGCAGATCGCCGCCGAGCTGAAGGCCCGCGGCGTCGACCCGCGGGACTCCGACGCCGTCGACGAGGTGATCGGCCGGCTCAACGCCGAACACATCGCCAACCGGCTCCGTGACTCATCGGGTGGCTCCTCACGCTGACAACGCCGGGCACGACGAGGTGCCGCCGAGCGCGTCGACAACATCCGCGCCCAGATGGCCCGGCGGTGGGACCGGGCCTTTCACGCGGGTCGATCGATGGCCGGGATACTCTGCCGCATGAGCGGCAGGCGATCGCGATCCTGGACCTTCCGTTGCCGTTCCACGGGCGGATGGACCAAGCTGCGCCTGGAGCACGCCCGCAAGCCGAGCCTGCTGGACCGCCTCGAACGCGCCGGCCTCATCGCTGGCACCACCGGGAAGACGCCGACATGAGCGCAGTTCCGTGATCTCGGCACGTGTCATGCCCTGGTGAAGCCGAGCGCGCGGTAGCCGGGCAGGCGGCGTTGGAGCGAGGCGGCGAGAATCGGGACGGCCCGGTCGTGGTAGTCGTGGACCTCGGCGACTTCCTTGCCGGGCGCGGCGCGGATCACCCGGCCGGCGCACTGGACGAGCAGCCCGTCGTAGGAGACCGGCGCAGCCAGGAACAGCGTGTCCAGTGCAGGTGCGTCGAAGCCTTCACCGATGAACGGCGTGGTACCGACGACTAGTACCCCATCACCGGCTTTCGCGTCGGTGAGCAGTCGAACAGTGGCGCGCCGGTCGCTGGTGGACATGTTGCCCTGCAGTACGAGGGCCTGCCGGCCGTGCGAGGCGAGCGCGGCGGTGAGCGATTCGACGTGTGCGACGCGGCGGGTGAGCACCAGGCAGTTGCGCCCGCGTCGCAGAGCGGCGGTCACGTCGGCGACGACCTGAGTGTTGCGTGCCTCATCTACGGCGAGGGCGCGGTGCGCCTCGGCGATCGCGGAGGGAGCGGACGAATCGGCATCGTCGGCGCGGAACTCGAAGCCGGTCTCGTGCACGTACAGCAGGCGCCGAGGCCCGGCATTCGTGCTCAAGGCTTCCAAGAGCGTCCCTCGATCGTCGTTGCGGGGTGGCTCGTGGGTGATGGTGTGCCGGACGGGTCCGAGCTGCCAGGTGACGAGTTCGCCGAGTCCGTCGCGGCGGGTCGGGGTGGCGGTGAGGCCGAGCCAGAACTGAGCGGCCATGCGCTTGACCGAATGGTCGTATGCCGCTGCCGCGAGATGGTGGCATTCGTCGACGGTGAGGTCGTACCCGCGAACGAACCGTGGCGTGTCCCAGGTGGATTTGCGCAACCGTTGCAGCTCGTAGAACTTCGGGTTGGCCATGGAGGCCGCGTGCTTGAACGTCGACAGAGCCGCGGGAGTCAGCTGGGTCGCGTCCAGGCTCAGCGGGGCGCCGAGCTCGGCGTGCACCACGACAGGTAGCGGCGGATGGACCCGGGTCGCGTCGGACCTGCTCAGGGCGGCGACTTCCGCGCCGACCACCGCCCGTTTCGCGCGGCGCGCGAGTCTGGCCGCATCCCCGGGGCTGAGCCGGTCGAGGGTCGACAGGAACGCCCACTGGTCCTCGTAGGGTTCCAGCGTGGCCAGGTCAAGGAACGCTGCCAGCCCGTCCTTGCGGCGCCGGCCCTGCAACGGGGCGGCGATCAGGTTGCCGAAGCCACCCTCGGGCAACACGTCCTGGTTCGGGAACAGCCGGTCGTACGAACGCAGGTCCATCGAGCCGCGCAGTACCGTGGCCCCGTGGATCAATGCGGTGCCGACGGAACGGGCGACGGCGGCTGAGATCGCTTCAGTGAAGAACACCCATACGTGTGCATCCTCCGGCGACCGCGGGCATCCATCCTGTCGCGCCGGTCCTGGCGTTCTCCCAACGCACCGCGTACACATCGGCCCGAGCCCGGAAACGGTCGGCGTAAAGGGCCAGTTTCTCCGCCACCGGCGATGCCATGCCGACGAAACCAGGCGGCGCGACCGCCACGGACCTGCTCAGGCGCTGGGACGGTGTCCTCGCCACGCAGGTCCAGCAGTCGCGCCAGGCGCGCATTCTCGGCCCGTAACCGCTCCAACTCCCGGCGAAGCCGAGCAAGATCGCCGCCCGCGGAGATATCGGCATCCACGGCAGGATCGTCGCATGCGGCTCCGGGCGAGAACTTATCTGGCAGCTGTAAGCCGACCGTCCACGCTCCGGTGGGCGCAATGACCTAGGCCGAGGTGAACAACGCCGGCTCCATCTCCCCGAAAGAGCCGATGGATCCGCGCGGGTGTTTCCTCGGCGGGGGCGACGTAGCGTTGGCTTTGCACCGCCGTTGTTGACCCCCGCGTTGAGGTACGCCGGAGGGAGGGCACCATGGCCTTCAACAAAATGATGGAGTCCGCCAAGCGTGGCCTGGCGACGAGCCGGGCCCGAGTGGACGAGACGCGAGCGCAGCGCCAGCGCGACAAGCTGCTGCACGAGCTCGGCGAGGCCAGCTACGCCGAGCACACCGGCCACGCGACACCTGAGGCCGTCGCCAGCAGGCTTCGTGCTCTGGACGACCACGAGCAGGCGATTCGCGAGAAGCAGGAGCGGCAGGCGAGAGACATCATGCACCCGGGAGCCGAGTGCGTCGATGAAGGGGAGACCGTCGCGTACGCCGCGCGGAAGATGCGCGATCTCGGCGTCGGCTCCCTGCCGATCTGCGGCGCGGACGACCGGCTGCACGGCATCATCACCGATCGCGACATCGTCGTGAGGTGCATCGCCGAGAGCCAGGACCCCGGCCATATCAGGGTGCGTGACCTGACCGGGGGTGAGCTGGTCTGGATCGACGCCGATGCCGGCGTCAACGAAGTGCTGCATCAGATGGAGGACCACCAGGTCAAGCGGCTGCCGGTCATCGAGAACCACCGCCTGGTCGGCATGATCAGCGAGTCTGACCTGGCTCGCAACCTCGACGAGCGCCGGCTCGCCGAGTTCGTGGGGAAGGTCTACACGACGTCCTGAACTAGGCCGGCAGATTCGCCGCGAGCTGGTCGGTCAGGTCGCGGATCGCCGAGTAGCCGGTGCCGGTGAGTGTGCCGTTCTGGTGCAGCTCGTCGAGCCGGCCGTTCAGACCCGACAGCTCCGCCGCCGCGCGGTCCTCGTCGCCGCGCGCGTACTCGCGGGCGAATCTGTCCAGCCGGCGGTTCAGGTCACGCGCGGTGAAACCGTCCAGGCCGCCGTCACGCAGGGCGGCGCGAACCGCGGCCAGCGTCGCCTCGGTCGTCTGGCTCGGTTCCTCGCTCGGGGTGTCGGTCGGCGTGTCGGTCGGCGTCGGGCTGGGGGTGTCGCTCGGTGGGTCGCTCGGCGCCGCGCTCGAGACATCCGCGGACGGCTGGGACAGGGTCGTTTCCGCGGGGGTGGGCGCCGTGGCCGGGTGGTGGTCGGATCGGCCCGGGAGGGTCCCGAGCGCGAACACGGCGGCGGCGACCGCGCCGAGCGCCGCCAGGGCGATCCCGACCGAACGGCCCCGTCGCCGCCGGGCGGTCGGCGCGGGTGGCTCGGCGAGCATGGGCAGGCTGCGCGTTGCCGCTCGTACTGGGGCGCGGCCGCGAAAAGGCGCCGGTTCTGGATCAAAGGAAGTCGTCGCGGCGCCGGCCAGAACGGCACCCGCCTGTGCCGCGCTGGCCGGGCGATCCGCTGCGCGTTTGGCCAGCAGCGCGCCGACGAGCTCGGCGAGCCGGGGCGGCAGGCCGGGCCGCAGGACTGCCACCGGTACCGCCGCCTCATGAACCTGCTGCCAGGCGGTCTGCACCGGCGAGTCGGCGATGAACGGCGGACGGCCGGTGAGCATCGTGTACAGCACACAGCCCAGCGCGTACAGATCGGTCCGGGCGTCCACGGGCTCACCGAGGACCTGCTCCGGCGCCATGTAGGAGCTGGTGCCGATCACGGTCGCGGGTGCGGTCAGCGCGGTCTGCGCCCGGTCGGTGATGCTGGCGATGCCGAAGTCGCAGACCTTCACCTCGCCTTCGCCGCTGATGAGGATGTTGGCCGGCTTCACGTCCCGGTGCACCACTCCGGCGTTGTGCGCGGCCTCCAAGGCGTCGCACACCCGCTCGGCGATGTGCGCCGCGCGCCGCGGGTCGAGCGGGCCCGCGGCCAGCTCGTCGGCGAGGCTGTGCCCCTGGACCAGCTCCATCACGAGGTACGGCGTGCCGTCGTCGACCCCGAAGTCGTACACGGCCACGATGCTCGGGTGCGACAGCCGTGCGGCGGTGTGCGCCTCGCGCTCGAAGCGCTCCGGCAGCGATGGGTCGGCGCCGCCGTCGCCGTGCAGAATCTTCACGGCCACGGGTCGTTCCAGCCGCCCGTCGACGGCCAGCCAGACGTCGGCCATGCCGCCCCGGCCGATGACCGATCGCAGCTCGTACCGGCCGTTCAACAGTCGCCCTGCCATGGTGGCCAACCCTGACACAATCGCCCCAATCAACGCATAGGGCCGTCGCGATACGTCACTGTGGCCGGGCGCCGGGCGGCATTCTGGAGTCAATCAAGGTTGTGGACCCGTCCGATTAGGGCTTGGTTAAAAGACTTTCAAGCGTTCGTCCGGTGTGACATCGGACTGGTACAACCGTCCACGGTGGACGCACAAGGGGCATTGGACGAGGCTCGGATCCCGTGGCGGTTCCGGCGGGCGTATCGGCCGCGGAGGTCGGTCGACGGGTGGCGCGCGGCGACGATCGCGGTCTTCTGGGCCGGGCTGGCGGCGACGCTGGCGCCGTGGTGGTGGAACACGCCGGACGGGTTCCTCGCCGGCGGGGCCGCCTCGCTGACCGCGGTCGGGCGGATCACCGGGCTGGTCGCCGGGTACGTGCTGCTGGTGCAGGTCCTGCTGATGTCCCGCGTCGGCTGGCTGGAGCGCTGGCTCGGGGCCCGGGACCTGCTGCACTGGCACCGCGACCTGGGCATGTTCGTCGTCGCGACCGTCGTGGCCCACGCCGGGTTCATCGTCGCCGGGTACGCCTGGTTCGAGCACACGTCCGCCGCGAACGAGGTCGTGCGGCTGCTGACCGTCGACAAGTACGCGTACATGACCGGCGCGTTCGTGGCGACCGGGCTGCTCGTCGCGCTCGCGGTGCTGGCCGTGCCCAGGATCAAACGGCGGCTGCGGTACGAGGTGTGGCACCTGCTGCACCTGAGCGCCTATGCGGTGCTCGTCCTGGCCGTCGGGCACCAGTTCGCCGTCGGGCAGGAGATGTCGGTCGCGGGATTTTCGCGGTACAGCTCCCTCTTGCTCTGGATCTTTGTCGTTGCCGCGGTCGTGTGGGGCCGGATCGCCGCGCCGCTGCGGCTGAATCTGCGCCACCGGTTCCGGGTCCGTGCGGTCGTCGACGAGGGGCCGGACATGATCTCCATCTACATCGGCGGGGATCGCCTGCGCGGGCTGGAGGTGCGGGCCGGGCAGTTCTTCCGCTGGCGGTTCCTGGACGCCGAGAACTGGTGGCAGGCGCATCCGTTCTCGATGTCGGCGGCGCCGAACAACGACTGGCTGCGGCTCACCGTGAAGGTCGTCGGCGACCACACGGCGGGACTGCGGCGCCTGAAGCCCGGGACACGGGTGTACATCGAGGGCCCGAGCGGTGACTTCACGGCCGACCGGCGCCGGCAGGCCCGCGCGCTGCTCGTCGCCGGCGGCAGCGGGATCGGCCCGGTGCGGGCCCTGCTGGAGGAGCTGCCCCCGCGCACCGTCGTGCTGTACCGTGCCCGCAGCGCCGACGAGCTGGTCTTCCGCCAGGAGCTCGAGCAGCTGGCCGAGGCGCGGGACGCCCGCATCTGGTACGTCACCGGCGGGCGCGACGACCCCGGCCCGAAGCGGGCGTTCAGCCCGGCCGGCCTGCTGGAGCTGGTGCCCGATCTGGTCCGGCGCGACGTGTACCTGTGCGGGTCGGCCGCCCTCGTCGACGCCTCGGTCATCGCGCTGCGCCGTGCCGGGGTTCCCCCACGCCAGATCCACCTCGACCCGTTCGAGTTCTGAGCATGGCCGGCCCGCACCGGATCGGGATCGCCCTGCTCGGCACCGCGCTGTTGACCGCGCTCCTCGTCGCCGTGAAGGCGCGGGCGCCCGAGGCGCGGCCGCAACCGGCGGTCGAGCCATCGCCCTCACCGACGGAGCCGACGAAGGCGCCGCTCGTCGGGATCGTCGACCTGAGCCGGATGACCGAGGGCGAGCACCTCGGCGCGGTCGTGCCGAACCACTTCGGGCCGGTGCAGGTGCGCATCACGGTCCACGACGGGCGGATGGTCGACGTCGCCGCGGTCCAGCTGCCCACGGCCGCGGCGCGCGGAATCGAGATCGGCCAGCGCGCGGCGCCGCGGCTTCGGGAGCAGGCGCTGCAACGGCAGAGCGCGGACCTGGACACCGTCTCGGGGGCGACGTACACGAGCGACGGATATCGCCGATCGCTCCAGTCGGCCATCGACGCCGCCCGGGCCGGCCGCCCCGCCGCCTGAGCCCCGTGCCGGACGCGCTCGATCCAGCCGCCACGCGCAGGGCGACGGTCAGACGTCGGCCCAGTCGAAGCGGACCCCGTTGATGATGACGTAGTTGTCGCACTCGATGATCCGCTTGACCTTGCGATGGGGTGCGGTGATCGGCCAGTACGTGACGACGAGCTGCTTCACCGCCTCGTTGTGGCGGCTGTTCGACCAGCGCGCCCGGATGCGAGCCGACCCTTGGAGCGCCCGCCTCACCTCCGGATTGAACTCGTACCGGCGTCCGCTGAGTTTGCGGCCGCTCACCAGCGTTCGAGCCGGATACGGGCAGGAGATGAGCAGCCGTCCGTGCAGCTGTGGGTTCTGCCGCCGCCACCAGACCACCACGGCCATGAGCGCCAGGACGACCACAGCTCCTATGCCGGAAGACCATATGTACGGATGACCCACCTGTACCGCGCCCTTGAACGGCCGCGGATTGTCGGTGAACCGCCAACCGAGCTTGACATCGAGATCGTTCTGCAGGACGGAGAGGTACTTCGAGCCGAACTCCGCGGTCAGGGTGATGCGGGCGTCGGCCGTCGCCGTGTCGACCATGGCGTGACTCGACGGTGGCGACCAGCGGACCACGGCCGGCACGGTCACCGCCTGCCCGGGTGGCAGCTCGATCGGCTTGTCGGCGACCAGGCGCATCTCGACGTGTGGGTTCGTTGACTTGGTGCTGACGTGACTGATGGTCAGCGGCAGACGCTTCGCCGTGCTGCGGAAGGTCAGATCGAGCTTGGTCTCGCCCGGAGACAACTCACGGTCCGGCCACTCGACGGTGACCGGCGCGTCGGCGTCGCTCGCCAGCGCACTACGGGCTTTCGCGGCGAGCAGCGCCTGACGCGGTTCCCTGAATCGGTCCGCGAGCTGGTTGACGGATGCCACCGGGAGCACTTGAGCGCCGGTGAACACGGACGCGAGCAGCGACGAATCGGTCTTCGCACCGAGCGGGACGGCGAATGCGCTCACCGACTCCTTCGCCTGCACGGCCTTCTCGGCCCGCTGGCGCAGTCTGTCCCACGACGAGCCCGTTTTGTAGGGGTACGCCGAGTAGGGTGCCTTGTTGTGCTCACCGTCGGTGAGCAGGACGATCGTCGCGACCGACGGAGACTCCGGCGATTCGAGCGCGGCCACGGCCCTGTCCAGGGCCGTACCGATATCCGTGTAGTCACCGGCGGCGTGCTCGGGCAGGTGGTCGAGGACGGTGTCCGGGGTGCTGCCGACTTTGCCCTGCCAAACCCGTGCGGACCGGTCGAAAGAGACGAGCGTCAGGTCGTCATCGGGATCCGCGGCGGCCAGCATGTTGCCGATCGCCTCCTTCACGCCGCTGTACAGATCGACCGGGCGTTCCATCGAGCCGGACGTATCGACGAGGAAGACGTACTGCCCAGCGACGCGAGGCAAGCCGAGCTCTGTGGACATGCGCTCGATGTCCTCAGCGTCGGCTCGGGCGGGCGCGGCGGGCACCAGCGCGACGAACACGCCGGTGAGCAGCGCCAGCAGGGCGCCCACGCGCTTGAACCACGGCTTGCAGGTGCGGCGCACGGATTCCTCCGGGAGGTCAGGCGTGGGGGCTTTGGCTCGCACCGGAGTGCTGCGCCCATGCATCGAGGCGCTCGCGGTACGTCTCGACTCGCAAATGCGGCGCCCGACCCGCGAGCAGCAGGACGTCGAGCTGTTCACGGAGGCGGCGGCCGCCCCCGTCACGCGTCCGGTAGAACACCACATCGGAGATGCCGCGGACGACGGCTATCCAGAACCACGCGTCCCAGCTGTGTGCGGTGGCGCCGCCCACGGCGACGAGGTCGTCCGCCCGTGCGCCGTGTTGATAGGCGGTCGCGCCGGCCGACCAGGCTCGCGCGAGCATCTCCTCACTGATCGCCTGGTCGGTGAGGATCTGGTGGAGACGATCCAGCGCGGTGCGCTTGCGGTCCTGCAATGCCGGCGAGGCGTCCACCACGGCGGTGACCACGGCATCGTCTCCGGCGAGCGCGGCCAGCGGCAGGCGGCCGTCCTCCACCGCGCGCGTCATGAGATCCAGCAGGTCCGCCCGAGCGTCTCCGGTCAACGCCGTCAGCAGCCGCAACAGCACGTCGACGGCGTCCTGCCGAGCCGGCTGCGGGCGAAGCAGGCGTTCGACCAACCCGGCGATGATGCGGCGGCGTCGTGACGCGGCCACCGCCGGGTCCGGATGGTGGCCGAGCGCGGCCAGGGCGAGCGCTGCCTGCTGGGCATACTCGTTCCGCCACTGCTGCCCGTCGGGCAAGGCCGCTGGGTCAGGGTCGCCGTTGTCGGTCGCGGTGAAGGCGGCGAGAAGGTCTGACAGAGCCCGGTCCGCCGCGGACGAGGCGTCGTGCAGGTGCAGCGCCCGCGCCAACTCATCGCGTTCCTGGCCGCTGACCAGTTCGAACATGCCTACGATGCGGACCCATGCCGAGCGCAGAAGGGAACC
The DNA here is from genome assembly GCF_059739745.1 of Dactylosporangium thailandense. NCBI lineage: Bacteria > Bacillati > Actinomycetota > Actinomycetes > Micromonosporales > Micromonosporaceae > Dactylosporangium > Dactylosporangium thailandense. The sequence goes on along the minus strand of NZ_AP029195.1, from coordinate 9,476,722 downwards.
GACTCCGTTCGATCGTCGCGCCGCGCGAGCCAGATGCACGAGGTCGCGGTCGCGCACACCGATCAGATCGCCGGTGACGATGGCCTTCCCATCGATGGCCTGCTTGAATGCCCGCAGCGTCGACAGCTTGGGAAGTGCCTCCATCCAGAGGCGGGCCTGGTCGTACTCTTTCTGATCGAACAACGCCGTGACGACATCGGCCATGAGATACGGCTGCTTGCGTAGCTGTTTGATGAGACCGTCGACGTTGCCGGTGGCCGGTGGCGGCGTCGCGGCGAACGTCGCGACCACTCGCGCCGCGAGCCCTTCGGTGGACAGCCAGTCGAGGACGTCCAGGAGCACATCGGCTTGGCCGACCCCTACCGTGTCGGCCAGCGCGAGCACGCGTTGGACAGCCGTCGGGTTCGCGGCTCGCAGTGCGGCGATGGCGAGCGCGGAACTGCGCAGCGCGGTGGGAAAGCGTCGGAGTAGTTCGGCGAGGTCGGGCAGATCCGCCTCGACACCGAGCACCAGCAGTTCTCGCCATCGGGGTTCGCTGAGTGCGGGCACGACGCCGTCGCGAAGCGCGAGCCGAATCTGATCGGGTCGAACCTGATTGGTGCCGCTGGCTTCCCAGACGACCCGCGGCAGGTACAGCGGCCGTATCGCTTCGCTCGCCGCGGTTCCCGTCGCCGGCCGCACCGCGGTCAGCGAGCGCAGTGCTGCCAGCGTTCCGGCGAGGCCCCCGTCGACGATCGAGGGCAGGCGACGCAACCAGTTCACATACTGCGCGGCCGCGGGACTGGGCGTGGGTGGTTTGCGCACCCGCCAGGAGACTTCGCCGGGCCGGCCGGCGCGATCGCCGAAGCCGAGGCGCACCTCGACGTTGGTTGCGATATCCGAGAACGTGCTGACCACAAGGTCGCCGCGCAGGCCGAACGGGAGCAGCGACAGCACCGTTTCCATCACCGCGACCCGCTCGCCGATGGACAGTCCCTCGCTGTCGACGATTGTCACCGGCCCGTCGAGCACCGCTGCCGCGACGCCGGAGTACCACTCGAGGTCCTGCTCCAGCGCCTCCAATGTGGGGCCGGTATCGGTGGGGGCCAAGACGAGCGCGGGCGCGGGCCCGGGGATGCGGAAGTCCGCGATCAACGGCATCAGCGCCGGCAGCCCGGTTCCGGCGCCGGCGAGCGCCGTGAAGTCGCAGTCGAGATAGGAGACCGACGCGATTCGCCGGCGCACCGCATCGAACTGGGGCGGGTCCGTCCAGACGAGGGTGGCGACTGAGAACCGGAAACCGTGCGTCGCTGATCGCTGGCCTCCGAACATCACCCACGGGGGCTTGGCCAGACCGTCGTGCTGCGACGGGTTGCCGGGCACCAGTCTCCGGGCGAATGCGGCAAGTTCGGGCCAGTCCGCCTCGGGTGCCGACGCCTGCAGGATGCGATAGTCGCCACCCTTGCCGTGCTCCTTGCTGTATTGCGCCCATCTCCAACGATCATCGCTGTTGCTCATTCGGGACCTTCGGCGATGTCGAGGTAGAGGCGGACCAGCGGCTCGATGACGTTGATCGGCGTACGACGGCCCAGGGTTCCGGCGGTGGCGTTGGTGGGGTCATAGTTGAGTGGCTGGTCCGGATCGAATTCGCCGTTGCCGCCGATCCGAAATCCAATGGCGGAGGACGCATAGTATCGAATTCGACGGGGGTCGAACGTCGCTTCGATGGCCTCGAACAACGGCCGGGTCCCGAATTGGTCACAGAGCCAGATGAAATATTCCCGGGCGTGCTCGTCCAAGATGCGCGGCTGCCTCGGCTTGACCGGGTCCTGATTCACCCAGCCGAATTCTATGGCCTTTTGAAACGTCGCGTCGTCGTCGAATTTCGCGACGCAGACCGCAACGTGCTGTTTCGGCCTTGCGTCGTAGTACTGTAGGAGCTTGGCGCGCAAGGCATCGAAGTACTCTTTGTTGACCCGCAGGTTGTGCCGTTCCTGCTGTGGATCGAACAGATAAACGAAACCGTGTGCCTGCAGCAGTCGCAGCAGATCGTTGTCGTCTACGGGACCAAGATCCGCGAAGTCGCCGCCGGGCCGGTCCAGCGTTTCGAGTTTCACGGTGATCTGGCGGACCTCCGGCCCGGGCAACCGGAGCACGCGATGCCACCAGCGAGCCGGCTCTGGCATGTCGCCGCTGAGGATCCAGCTCTGGCGGTTGCCCTGGAAGGTGGCGGCGGGGAAGTCCAGGGAGCTGTTCGGTGTGGTCCGGGCCATCGGGTCCACGTTCGGATACGCCCGCCATTTGCCGTCGAGAGTATGTCCGGCGTCGACGGCGTCGCCGATCGCCTCCAGAAAGGTCGTTTTTCCACTCCCCGGCATGCCCCACACGGCGATGGTCGAGCCGAGAAATCCTGTATTGGCCGTACCCCAGGAACTGGCCGGGGCGGGCGTACGGGGCTCAGGCACCTTGACGCCGACCGCTATTTCGCCGGTGATCTCGTCGAGGTCGGTTGCCAACGAATCGGCGATCGGGGTGTGGTCGTTGCCTTGACGGAACATGCTCATATCGGGGGTCGCGTCGTCGGCCACACTTCCTCCGGTCCGTGAAGAGCCACGATTCCCCGAAGTCTATTTCTGGGGCGGTGACGGGTGGATCAACCGAGCGGGGCGTCCCAGCAGCGACGGTCGAGGATCTGCGGTGCCCGGTCGGACGAAAGATTCCGGGATCGCGGGCACCTACGATTCCTCCGTGCCGAACCAGTTTGAGCAGAACGCCGCACGGCTCCGCCGCTCGCGAGCGGGTGTCGTGCTGGCGATCTCCTTGGCGCTGCTGGTCGTGATTGTGATGGTGATCTACTACTTCACGCCCGCACCGACGGGTCCGCAGGTGGCCACGCCGGTGATTCCGGCGGATCTGCACCGAACGGATCCTGACTCCTCCGGCATCGTGCAGCCCATCAAGGACACCGCTTGGTACAACATCGCGGCACTTGTGATCGACTTTCTGACCGTCCTGGTCAGCGCGGCCCAGGTGTTGCGTGGCCGTCGCGACTCGTAGGGTGCGGGCAGGCAGTACGGTGGCCGCTGTGATCGAGAGCAGTAAAGACCGGGCGAGCGTGACGTTGAACGTCGGCGGGGACGATCTCGGGGTGCCGTTTCTTACCAAGGCGATGCTGGACCTCTGGGTGCACGCGCTGCAGGGGCCGAACCCGTTCCTCATCGTCGGCCGCCCCGGCGACGCCTGCCGGTTCATCCAGACCTACCGCAACGCCCCGGACGACTACACGATCGAGCACCGCGACGGCATCGAGGCGGACATCGTGTCCACCGCGGTCGATGCGCCAGCCAAGGTGGTCGAGCTGATCTGGGGCTGGGTACGACTGGAGGAGGCCGGCCGATGAGCTACGCGATCATGCCCTTCAAGATTCGGCTGGGCGCCCTGAACGAGGTGCTGGCCCTGCGCGACGAGGCGCTCTTCGCCTGGCTTCGCGACCGCTGCCGGGCCGAGCTCGCCGACCTCGACGACTGGAGCGACACCGAACGCCCGGCGAGGGAGTTCCTGGCCGACCTGGTGCTCGGACGATTCCCCGTCGAGAGGAGCGTTCATCTGTACGGGTACTGCGTCAAGGCGCTCTGCGAGCTCTGGGGCGCGCACCTGGCGAACGAGGGCTGGTGGGGGATGCGGTACGGCTGGTTCGGCACCGTCTCCGAAGCGGTCGCGCGAGCCGGCGTCAAGTACGACTTCACCGACCTCATCATCGGCGGACCCGGCGTCGACTGCCCCGCGCCGGACGACTTCCCCCTCATGGGGCACATCACCCGGGACCGCCTCCAGTCGCACCTCGACCGTCTGGGCGGCATCGACCTCGCCAAGCTCGACGATCGCCAGGTCGTGGAGGCCGTCGAACAGGTGAAGTCCTGGCTGCTGGAGTGCCGCCGCGACGACATGGACCTCGTCTGCTTCTACCACTGACAGCTCTCGGGGTGAAGGCATCAGGGGCCGACCGGGGTCGGTCCCTGATGCTCGGAAACCCCTTCGACGGCCAAGCTGAATGCATCAGATTTGGTACCTCGAAAGGGAGCCGACAATGGAAACCGTCTACGGCACGATGCGTCAGCACGGCCTCGTTCGTCCGACGCAGGGCCGGGTGCTCGGCGGTGTCGTCGCCGGTCTCGGACAGCGGTTCGGCATCGACCCGTGGCCCGCGCGGCTGCTGTTCGCGCTGATCCTGCTGGCCATCCCCGGCACCCAGATCCTCATCTACCCGATCCTGTGGGTGCTGATGCCGGCCGAGGCCGCCGTCGCTCCGAGCGAGCGGGACGCGTCCATCGCCTGACCGGCGGGACTGGCGCGGTGTCGGTACGGTGCCGGAGGAGACCGATCATGAGGAGGTCGCCCCGGTGTCCGACAGCGCGTTCCAGGACTGGCTGGTCAGCGACAGCTGGCAGGACTACAAGCAACAGCGGGCGATCCGCGAGATCGAGTCCTCCCTCGACGGTCAGCGCGCCGAGAGCCGGGCCCTGCGCTCGCAGCTGTCGCGGCTGCAGGGCTCCCTGGAGCAGCGCCTCAGCCGCCTGATCCGCTCCTTCGACGCGTTCGTCGAGCTCAGTGACCTGCGCGCAGAGCTGGCGGGATTCGATGAGGCGGCTCGCACACGGTACCGAATGCGTCAGGTTCTGGCCTTTCGCGCCGGTGCCGTTCCAGCCCTCCCCACGGCTCCGGAGGATGTCGACGGGTACTGGCTGGCGCCCGCCGCCTCCGCCCTGACCGCCCTCACCCGCGGCGACGACGCCGCCGCCGACCTGGAGCGGGCCGCCGGCCGCGACTCCCGCCGCACCGCGCTGCTGCTCGTGATGTCCGGCGCCGCCGCCGACCCCCGCTGGGTCGGCGCGGCCTTCGGGGACCTGCTGGCCGACACGCGGCTCACGGCGGCCGAGCGCGCGGTCTGGATCGCCGCCGCCGACGGCCACCTCGGCGACGCGGCCCTCGAGCTCGTCGCCGCGCGCCTGTCCGCGCTGGTCGCGGGCCTGGGCGACGAGCGCCGCGCGGAGCTCGACCGCTCGCTGTCGGACCGGATTCACGCCGTCCCGGTGACGGGCGTGACCACCTCCGCCGATCGCGGGGCCGTCGCCGCCCTCACCGCGGGCTCCCGCCTGGCCGCCCTCCGCGATTGGGCGCAGGCGCCGGTTGCCGCGGACGCTCCGGCGGAGTCGCGGCTGGCGCTGGAGGCGCTGCTGCCCGGCCTCGTGGACGAGGGCAGCAAGGAGGAGGCCGCGACCCTCCGGCGCATCGCGGAGCTGCGCGCGGTGATCGACGATCGCGAGGTCACGCCGGCCGCGCGCTGGGACGACCCGGCCGGCCTGCCCCTGGGCCTGCTCGTGACGGACGCGTTCGGCGAGGCCCCGGGCCCCCGCGCGCTGGCCCGGCGCGTCCTGCGGGACCGGGTGCTGGCGGTCGGCGAGGCCCTGCGCGCCGAGACCGACGTGCCGGACCCGCAGGAGCAGACGGTCACGATCGAGCGGCAGACGGTGCGCGTTCGCGCGGGCGGCCCGGCCCCGGCCGACGCCGCCGAGCTGGCCAAGGCGATCGAGTCGCGCTACCCCGAGCCACCTTCCAAGATCTGGCAGCGGTACGCCTGGTTCGCCGCCGCGGCCGTGCTGCTCCTGGGCGCCCTGGCCGTGCCGCTGGGCTTCGCGGTCGTGCTGGTGATCGTCGCCCTGATCTTCGCCTTCGTGGGCGTGCGCCGCATCTTCGCCGATCGCATGGAGGCCGGCGAGCGGCAGGAGCGCCTGCGCGGCGCCCGGGAGCGGGCCGACAAGATGGTGGAGCAGGAGCGGCAGTCCCTGGCGGAGCTGTGCCGCCGCCTCGACGAGGCCCGCCGCAAGGCGCCCGAGGACCTGACCGCCCTCCGCGCCGCCCTGGCCTCGTAACGAACCCGCGACCTTCACGGCGCGATCGGCCCGGCCTCCGCGCTGCGGAGGTCGGCGACGAGCTCCGTCACCGTGTCCCGCAGCCGGCGAAGTTCGCCGGCGGTGAGGCCGAGCTCGTAGCAGTGATGGTGCCCGGCGCGGGACAGGGCCCACCACGTGTAGCCGGCGTTGGCGGCGATCCGACGGCCGGCGTACCGCTCGAGCACGAGGAACTGCGGTGCCCTCGCCCTGAGGCCGGCCACGCCGGGGTGACAGCGCCGCCAGTAGTCGTCCATCGCCGACTCCAGGGCCATCCGCAGGAGCCACGCGCAGGCTCGCGGCCATGTGCCCCGGGCACCGCTCACCACGCTGGTCAGCATCTTGTCCGCCGCGGCGAGGCAGTCCTGCGATCCGCCACCGGTCATCGCAGGGCTCCCGCCAGGCGGCGGCTGTCGTGGACCAGTGTTGCGAGGTCCACGGTCCCGGCTCGATGGACGCCCTGCTTGCACGCCATGAAGGCATCGCCCGCCCAACGTCCCAGTTCCCCGTTGAGCTTCGTGAGGACCTTGCCGCTCTCGTGCATGTCGCCGAAGAGTGCCAGCGCCGCGACCTGGTTCAGGGTCAGCGCCTTCTCGATGAGTTCTTCGACGTCGGCGTGCTTGTCGCCGCGGCGGATGAAGATGCGGCGGATGCGCTCGTGGCAGGCGGCCTCCAGCGCGGAGCGGCAGAAGCCGGACACGAGCGGATACCGGGCGTTGTCGGCGAGTTCGTCGGCCTTCAGGATGGCGACGGCGTCCGCGATGTACCGGTCGATCGGGTCGCTGTTCTTGCGGATCTCGATCTCGGACCGGTCGCGGCGCGTGACGGCCCAGATGATCGCGTCGATGCGGAGGCGGCGGATGGCCTCGGGCAGCCGGTTGTCGTGCGTGAAGACGACGACCTGCCGGGTTTGGGCCAGGCCGGCCAGCACCTGAGCGAGGCCGTCGACCTTCGACGGGTCCATGCTCTGGACCGGCTCATCACGGCCATGGCAGACGTACTCGTGCCGTCCACCTTGGCCGGAAAGGCGATGGTGCGGCGGGTGTTGGCGGCGGCGAGTCGCATCCCGGCCAGCTCGACGTTGCTCTCCTGGCGCAACGCGTCCCAGATCTCCTGCGAGCGCTGTGCGAACGGCTCGAACCGCTCGTCCCGCAGCGCGGTGATGGCGGGCTTCAGCCAGTCCCGGGCGGCGTTGACGCGCTTCAGCCGCGCGTCGGCCTCGGAGGCGGCGCGGGCCTGCGGCAGCCATTCCTGCAACGCGGCCCCCTGTTCGCGCCAGGCGTCGTGGCGCTGACGCAGCCAGGCGCGAGTGTGCTCCTGGAGTTCGGTGAGCGCATCCAGCAGCGGGGGATAGGCGGAGAGTGCTTTCGCATCCCACGCATCGAGCAGCGCGCGGAACCGCGTCGCGGGTTCGCCGAGCGCTTCGAGATCCTCGGAACGGATTCGCGGGCCCACATCGAGCAGGCGCTCGGCCCGAGCGCGCACCTCCCGCAGCCGGTCGACCGCCGCGGTACCGCGTTGAAGCCGAGCGACGGTCTCGCCGGCGTTCGCGCGCCAGGCGGCGTCGAGTGTCCCGGCACCACAGACCGGGCAGACGACGTCGCCATGCTCATCATGGAAGGCGACCGCCATTCGCAGCAGCCGCGCGGCCTCGTCGGCGGCGCCCGCGCCGGCGGCGACCAGCTCATCGGCTCGCCGCGACGCCTCCGCGAGCTCCTCGCCCAGCCGATTGACCTGCTCGAGCTCGGGGAACTCGACGGCGACCACGCGACGACCGGCGACCGCGACCGGGTCGGCGGCGTCCTCGCCCGCGTCGGCGAGCAGCTGATCGAGGGCGTCGAGGTCGGGCGTCCGCTTGGCCAGGATGGCGACGGCGTCCGCGGCCCGCTGGTCGTCGACCTCTGCCAGCGCCAGGCGCAGGGCCTCGCGCCGGGCCTTGACGGTCGCGACCCTGTCGCTCAGCTCGCGGCGGACCCGCATGAGCCGCCCGTCGGCCTCGGTCAGCGGCGTCATGCCGAGGATGGGCGCCAGGGCGTCGAAGAGTCCGCTGGGCCTGGAGAGCCGTCACGGCCTCGTTGCTCGCCGTTCAGCCGATTGGCACCCGACGGGCAACGTCGCCTGCCAAGATCACGACGCATGTCCCGTCGCAAGATTTCTCTCGCGCTCGTGACGCTCGCGGTCACCTCGGCCGGGCTTGTTCCCGGCACGGCCGCCAGCGCGCACGGCAGTCGCCCCGTCTATTGGGATCGTCAGGCCACCTATCCCGTCTTCCAGAACCGGCCCGCCGGGCAGGACGCCGCCGCCCCGACGGCCGCCGAGATCTCCGCGGTCACCGAGGACGGCAAGAGGCTGATCTACACCGACGCGCTCGGCAAGCGCGTCGGGTTCCTCGACATCCGCAACGCGAAGAAGCCGCAGGGGCTCGGCACGCTCGGGGTCGACGGGGAGCCGACCTCGGTCACCGTCCGGGGCGAATACGCGCTCGTCGTCGTCGACACGAGCGCGAGCTTCACGAACCCGTCCGGTGTGCTGCTGGTCGTCCGCATCAAGGACCGCCGGATTGTGCGCACCATCGACCTCGGCGGGCAGCCGGACTCGATCGCGATCGGCAAGAGCAAGCGCTACGCCGCCATCGCCATCGAGAATCAGCGCGACGAAAGCGTGAACGGCGGGGATCTGCCGCAGGCGCCGGCCGGATTCGTGCGGATCGTCGACTTCCCGTCGGACAATCCGGCGCGCTGGGGAGTGCGCAAGGTCGAGCTGCCCGCGGAGAAGCTTCAGGGGCTCACCGCGCCCGGGGACGCCGAGCCCGAATACGTCTCGATCAACGCGCGCGACAAGGCCGTTGTCACGCTGCAGGAGAACAACGGCATCGTCGTCATCGATCTGCGGACGGGCCGGGTGGAGAAGGCATTCTCCGCCGGTACCGCCACCGTCAAGGGCATCGACGTCAAGAACGACGGCAAGCTCGACCTCACCGGGCAGATCACCGACGTGCCGCGCGAACCCGATTCGGTCGCCTGGGTGGATGACCGGTATGTGGCCACCGCGAACGAGGGCGACTGGAAGGGCGGGACCCGCGGCTGGACCGTTTTCGACACGTACACCGGCCGGGTCGTCTGGGACGCCGGAAACAGCTTCGAAAACCTCGCGGTCACCTATGGGCTGCACAACGAGGGCCGGGCCGGCAAGAAGGGCACCGAGCCCGAGGGTCTCGCGATCGCCACGTTCCACGGCACGCGCTACGCGTTCGTCGGGTCGGAGCGCAGCAACTTCGTCGCGGTGTACGACATCGACAACCCCGCGAAGCCGGTCTTCAAGCAGATCCTGCCCACGACGAACGGGCCCGAAGGACTGCTCCCCATTCCCTCGCGGGACATGCTCGCCGTTTCCAGCGAGGTCGACGACGCCTCGGTGAATGTGCGCTCGAGCGTCGGCCTGTTCGAGCTGGGCCGCGACGAGCCCGGATTCCCGGGCATCGTGAGCCGCGACCTCATCGGCTGGGGCGCGCTCGGCGCATTGTCCGCCGTTCCCGGAAAGCCCTCGAAGCTGTACTCCGTGACCGACGCGGCCTACTCGCCGACCCGAATCCTGACGATCGACGCGGCGCGGAAGCCGGCCGAGATCACGACCGAGCTGACCGTGACGGACGCGGCTGGGGCGCCGGTCGGATACGACGCCGAGGGGATTTACGCGCGGCCGCAGGGCGGTTTCTGGCTCGGTGTCGAGGGCGCGACGGGCGATGGCAACAAGCTCGTCCGGCTCGACGCGAACGGGCGGACGGTCGAGACCGTGCCGCTGCCGCAGGATATCGCCGCGGGCCTTTCGAAATGGGGCATCGAGGGCGTGACGGGCGCGGGCAACTATCTGTTCGTGGCCCTTCAGCGCGAGCTCGGCACCGACCCCAAGGGCATTGCCCGCATCGGGCGCTACGACCTCACGAACAAGACGTGGCGGTGGTACGGGTACCGGCTGGAGACCACCACGACGCCGGGCGACTGGATCGGGCTGTCGGAGGTCGTCGCCGTCGACGAGAACACCCTCGCGGTGATCGAGCGCGACAAGCTCAACGGCCCGAACGCCAAGATCAAGCGGGTGTACACGGTCAAGCTCCCCGACACCGACACGTTCCCGGTGCTGCAGAAGCGCCTGGCCGTCGACGTGCTGCCCTACCTGCGCGCCGACAACGGCTGGACGCAGGAGAAGCTCGAGGGCCTGACGATCGCCGGCGACGGCCAGGTGTACGCGATCACCGACAACGACGGCGTCCAGGACGCCACCGGCGAGACGGTCTTCCTGCGGCTGGGATCGGCCAAGAAGCTCTTCTGAGCGCCGAAGGTCTTGCGCATGAAGGTGGCCGCCCCTCGCGAACGGGGCGGCCACCGCGTTGTCAGACGTCGCCGCGCAGCCGGCGGGCCAGCTCCTCGATCTGGGCGTCGAGGTTCGCCTGGCGGTCCGCCTCGGCGTCGCGGCCCTGCTCCTCGATGCGCTCCTTGCGCACCCGGACGTTGTGCTCGTTCTGCTGGATCTGCACGTCGAGGTCGCCGATCTCGCGCTCGGAGTGGTTCTTCAGCGTCTTCTCGTGCAGCCGGTTGTCGACGGTGAGCTGCCGCGAGAGCAGACCGTCGTAGGTGGTCGGCCGGGTCATTTTCTTGACCAGCACGGGCAGGCAGTCCAGCACCACCAGCAGCAGTCGCAGCAGGTAGCTCTGGAAGAGCACGAAGGAGTTCTCCCGGCCGAGCTCGTCCAGCGCCTTCTCCTGGTCGAGCAGGCCGGGCCGCTCCATCTCGTCGCGCTTCTGGTCGACGCGCTGCTTGATGGTCGCGGTGACGTTCTCGGAGTACGTCCGGCTCGCCGCGGTCAGCTGCGCGTCGATTTCGGCGATCTTGGCGTTGGCCGTGTCGAGCTCCTTCTGGCGATCCGCGCGGCCGCTGCTCGCCTTGTACTGCTGCGTCTCACCGCGCAGCTGCCGGCAGTTCGGCCCCTCGCCGACCCGGCCGCTGAGCCCGGTGCCCTTGGTGCCGTTGCACTCCTGCCGGGCCAGGTCCTCGCGCCGGTTGATCTCGGCGTCGATCGCGGCGATGTCCGACTTGGCCTTGTCCCGCTCGCGCTCGGCAGCCGCCTTCGCGTCCAGCAGCGGCCGCGGTGCCCCCGCGACGTTGAGGGTGAACTCCTTCGAGCAGCCCGTGGGGTCCTTCGGTGCCTCGCCGTCGAGCGGGTTGCAGCGCTTGAGGGTGCTTTCGTACGTCTCGACGGTCGCGCTGCGGGTCTTGTTGACCTGCGAATGAATGTCCGAGCTGAACATCCACAGCAGCAGCGGCTCGGCGACGACGAGGCCCATGAGCACGGAGATCGCCGTGCGGGCGATGAAGGTTCCGGTGCTCATGCCGCCGGTGCCGTGCGTGTTCGACACCAGCCAGCGGTCGAAGCTCAGGACGATGTACCCCCAGGTCAGCGCGGCTGGCACGAGGATCAGGGGCGAGATCTCGTGCGAGCCGAGCAGGACGTACATCGACAGCGCGGCCATGATCCCGGTGTTGAGCACGATCGCGCCCAGCCGCGTGTACCGGTGCCGCTCCTCCGGCGCCCAGTCCAGGATCGTCTCGTCGACGCCGGCGATGTGCCGCAGCCAGCGCCCCGGGCCCATGCGAGCGGGGCGGGAAGGGCGGTACGGCTCCCGCTTGATCTCGACGGTGTCCTCGTCGGACTGCGGGCGGATCAGTACGGTCTCAGTCACTGGGCCTCATCCATTCCGCCCGGGTCGCCCTCCAGCTCGGCATCGACGCCGGACCCGACGGCCCGGCCGCCGCGCGCGTCCCGCCCAGCCAGCGCCGGCTCGGGCATGTCCATCACCTTGGCGAAGATCCGGTCGGCGCCGAGGTCCGACGTGTTGAAGTGGCCCTGCGCCGCCAGGTGCTTGGCCATCTCGAACTGCCGCTCCTGCAGCAGCCGGGCGTCCTCGCGGGCCTCCCGCTTGTCCTCGAGCCGCTCCTCGCGTTCCTGGTCGAGGCGGCGCTGGTCGAACTCCCGCGTCTGCCGCCGGTCCTCGGCCGACCAGGAGTGCCGTGCCCCCTCCGCCTTCAGGCCGGCCTCCTGCAGCGCCAGGGTCTCGTCCCGCTTCGCCAGCGCCTCCTGCAGCGTCGCCTCGCGGGCGCTGTCGTCGAGGGCCTTGAGCCCGGCGGAGAGACCCTGGGCGTCGAGCTGTCCGGCGGCGTAGGCGGCGAGCAGCGCCCGCTTCGGGTCGCCGTTGATCATTTCGGCGTTCGCCTCGAACTCGGCCCGGGCGGCCTCGTTGCGCTGGTGCACCAGCCAGAGCTCCTGCGCCGTGTCCGCGCGCGCCTGGCGCAGCGTCGAGGCGTGCTGCTCCTCGTCGAGCTCGAGGTCGAGCCGGGACTTGCGCTGGCCGTGCGCGTGAGTGTCGCCGTCCAGCTCCAGGTCGAGCGAGTGCCTGCCGCGCTGGAGATGCGCGCCGTGCCGGGCGGTCTGCGTCTCCTTGCGCTGGAGGTGCTCCAGCTCGTAGATGTCGAGCTGGTGGGCGAAGTCGGTGTCGCGCCGCTTGCTCTCGAAGTCGATCAGCGACTTGGGGCTGCTGACCTCGACGTTCGCGAAGCGGACCTGGAGGCCCGGCACGCGGGCCGGCACGTGCGTCAGGTAGGCCCGCACCTGCGCGCTGACCATTCGCCGGACGTCGTTGACGTCGGTGAGCTTGTAGTCCAGCCCGAGCTCGAAGATGCGGTGGTGTGCCTTCAGGTGCCCGGTCAGCGACGAGACGGCGTTGACGCCGCCCTTGACGACGAGCGCGGGGTCGGTGACGGTGCACGTGAAGGTCACGAAGACGTCGAAGTGCGACGCGTCCTCGGACGGGATCGTGAACTGCACGGTGACCAGCGCGTCGCGGCTCGTGTCGACCACGCAGACGTTGGTGGCGTTGACGACGCGCTCGTCGACCGGCGACATGCGGTCCTCGTCGAGGATGAAGTCGTTGCCGACGCGGTAGACCAGCGACTCGTGCGCCGACGGCCGCGGAATCTCATCCGCGCGGCGGCTGCGGCGGCTGAACCACCGCGACTTCTCCGCCTTGGTCAGGACACGGGATTCGATGATGGGGTAAGGACGGCTCATCGTGCTCCTCTGGACCGGATCTTCACTGCGATGGCTTCAAGACAGGCGACGAGGACCTCGGCCAGCGGTTCCCGTCGCCCCTTGCGGAGGCGCTCGTCGACGCGGACGAAGGTGTCGTGGAACGCCTCCCGCTCGCTCGTCGGCAGCGCCGCGGCGAGGGCGAGGCCGAACGCCCGGGCGGTCTCCGGCGGGTTCTCGCTGATGTCCCGCAGCGCGTGCAGGGCGCTTCGGAGTGCGGCGAAGGCCTCCCAGCGCAGCGGGCGGTAGACGAGGACGCCGGCCCAGATCCGGGCGATCTGGGCCATCCGGTCCGGGTCGGTGTAGAGGTACTCGGCGACCGCCGGGCGGTTGGTGCGGAAGCTGCGGGCGCTCAGGACCGACAGCGTCATCAGCATCGTGAGCTCGCGCAGGTGCATGAGCTGGTTCCACGGCATCGGGCGCTTGCCAGGGCGGCGCCCGTCGCCGGTGCCGAAGCTGGTCATCTTCTTCTCGAGCAGGCCGAGCACGATGGTCGGGTCCCCGTGCTCGTCGTCGCGCAGCGTGGCGAAGAGATTGGACATCGCGATGCAGCTGACCGTGAACAGCAGCTCGTCGCGGGTCTGCGAGCCGAGTTGCCAGAGCCCGTTGACCGCGTCCGCGGGGAAGAACATCCCCAGCTCGCCGCCGAGGGCGACGGCGGCCGTCCACCGTCGCTGCGGGCTCTTGTCCTGGGCCCAGCGCACCGCCGTATCCAGGGCGACCGGCTCGAGCCCGTCGCGGTGGCACAGCAGCCACAGCACGTAGGCGGTCATGATCTGGCCCGGCAGCCCGATGTCGCCCTTCGACCACCGCTCCAGAAAGGAGCGCTGGACCTCGTCGACGCTGCAGCAGGCCAGCCAGGCCAGGCCGCTGCTGATCGCGGTCACGTCGCCGGCGTCGGTCGCCACCGCGGCGTCGAGCCACTCACGGACGGCGTTCCAGAAGTGGATGGTCTGCGTGCGCCACAGCACGGCCAGGACGTATCGGCGGTAGGCCGGCTCCTTGAACCCGATCCGCTGGATGGTGCCGCCGCGCCACGGCAGGTCGGACATGACGATCAGGCTGGTGTCGTGCAGGCGTGCCTCGCGCTCGCCGAAGATCGAGGTGTCCCGGCGGCGCAGCTCCGACCTGGCCGTGCGGCCCTCCACCCGCCGCGCCATGATCTCGTGCAGCAGCTCCAGGAGCGTCTCGTACGTGCGCACGTCGGTGCCGGCGAGGAAGCACGCGGCGGTCACGGCGTGCAGCTCCCGCTGGCTCGGACCGCCGGCGAACCACTCCCGCACCTGCCGCTCCGCGCTCTCGTCCTGCTTGCGCAGCGCCTCCTCGACCGTGAGCCCCTCGTCGCGGATCATCGCGGCGAGCGCCACGACCTTGGCCAGCGAGGCGTCCTCCGGGAGCGTGGCGAGCACGCACGTCACGACCTCCTCGAGGTCCGCGCGTCCGGCCAGATGGGCGCGCAGCACGTCCGCGACGGGCGGGCAGGCCCAGGGCACGCGCGCGATCGCCCCCGCCGCCACGCCGACGTAGTCATTCGTGATGACGAGGAAGGCCCCGGCCGCCTGGACCTGCTGCCGGAGGCTCGACCAGCTGAACTCCAGGTCCGCCCGGACGCGTTCGCGCACCTGGTCGAGCACCAGGTAGCCCTTGGCCTGCTCGTACGTGCGCTCGGTGAGCTGCTGCGGCGAACTCAGCGGTGACAGCACCACGATCTGCTCGCGGGTGACCCGGCGCAGCAGGCTGATCGCGCCGGCCCGCCGGCCGAGACCGGGACGGCCCTCGATGATGACCACCCGGTCCCTCTGCAGCTTGGCCACCGTGTCGGCGAAGCACTCCGGCTCCGCGTAGGTCGAGACGATCGCCTCGACCTCGGCCGCGGCGAGCTTGCCGGTGACCTTGCGTTGGCCACCGGCCCGGCGCTCGCCGTCGTCCAGCACGCCGAACTGTGCGCCCGTGGCGTTGACGTCCGCGTAGAAGTGCATGTTGACGTTGCTGACCTGCTCGCGGATCTTCTCGTTCTCGATGCGGGCGGCCTTGGCCTGCTCCTCGACCACGCGGCCCAGATCGAGATCGGGCGCATCCTTGGGCTTCTCCGTGGGCTGCCCGGCCGGCTCGGCGGCCTCCCCGGGCTTGGGCTGTGGCTCGGCGGGCTGAGGCTCGGCCTGCTCCGGCTCGTCCGCTTCCGGCTGCTCCGCCGCCGGCTCCTCACTCGGGTCGTCCGGCTCCACCGGCTCGTCCTGCGTGCTCACGCCTCACTCCTGGTAGTGATTGACGATGCCGAAGATGCCGCGCTGGATGTCCACGGGCCCGCTGAAGGTGGTGACCACGCTCGGCGTGCCGGCCACGGTGGCGGGGTCGGAGGTGGTGGGCGACGCCGGAGCCGGCTCGGTCGCCGGGGCCGCGAGCAGCCCGACGAGCTCGTCGGCCAGACGGTCGGCGTCCTGGGCGGCGTCACGGAAGCGCAGCGTGCGGTACTGACACAGCGCGAGGCCGCGCAGCTCCAGCGGCAGGTCGCCCGCCGCGGGCAGCTCCGCGTCGCCGACCAGGATCGGGACCACGACGACCCGGCGGCGCAGGGCCTCGGCGACCTCGCGGCGGACGTAGTCCTTGGGGTCGTCGATGCGCCGGCGACCGTGCTCGTCGCGCTCCAGCCAGCGGGTGCCGATCACGGCCGCGAGGATCTGGCACTGCCCGACCGCGGTCCAGATCTCGGCCGGATAGGCGGCGCCGGGGGCGATCGACCGATGGTCGCGGAAGACGCGCGGGCCGATTCGTTTGGTCAGGGCCTCGTCGATCAGCACTGCGGCGAGGGGTTCGTCTGCGGTTCGGTAGCTGATCATAATGTCGATCATCGGTGGGTCAGCCTCTTTCTGAATGATCGCGATCGGTGATCGGCCGGGGCTACCGGTGAAAGGCTGGGGGGTTGCGAATGCACAGCTTTGCCGGTGATTCATGCATCGGCAAGGTGTTTCCTGTAGCTCATTCGGGGACGCTTCGGGTTATGCCCGGTCGGGTCGGCCGAGTCGGCCGTTCGGGCCCCGGGTCCCGGGTGCGGGCAACCGCGCGTTCGCTCGGCCAGCCGGTCTGGCCAGCAAATTGGCCACGAAATCGGCCGGAAGGGCCATCGGTGACTGGCCAATTTCCGTGCCATTCCGGGTGCCCGAGGCTTGGGCCCGGAATAGTACTTGGCGATGCTTGCGTGCCACCCCGATGCTTGGTGTAAGTCGCCGGTCGACGGCGCGACTATACGCGACGGAAACATCACTCGGAGGCACGGTGGTGGAGCAATTCGGCCCGGAAATGCGACGGCGACGACTCGCGGAGGGATGGTCCCTGAGCGATCTATCCGGCGAGGTTCACTACCACAAGAGTCATCTCAGTAAGATCGAGAACGGTGTGCAGCTGCCCAGCCCGGAGTTCGCTCGGGCGGTCGACACCGCGTTCAAGGCCGAGGGGCGGCTCGCCGCGCTGGTCGGAAGGCCGGCGCCGGGCCGGCGCCGCAGGGCCCGGCGACCGCAGCGACGGCCCGTCGAGGACGTCGACGTCCTGCGCGTCGGCGGCGACGGCGCCGGCGGCTACGCCGGCCGGTTCTCCTGGCTCGCGGCAAGCGCGCACGACGCCGGCGACGACACCTTCGCGTGGTACCGGATGGTGTTCGACCTGCTGCGGGGCCGAGGGCAGTCCACCGCGCCCTCGTCGCTGCTGCCGCACCTCATCCTGCACACCCGCGAGCTCGCGGCCATCGCCGGCGCCGCGACCGAGGCCGAGGGCGGGCCGTTGTGGCAGCTCGCGGCCAGGTTCGCGGAGTACACCGGCTGGATGGCGCAGGAGAGCGGCGACGACGAGCACGCGTGGCACTGGACCGAGCTCGCGGTGCGATTCGCCGATCGGGGCGGCGACCGCAGCCTGCGCGGGTACGCGCTCGTGCGGCGAGCCGAGATGGCGATGTACCAGCTGCGCTCGGACGAGACGGTCGCGCTGGCGCGGCAGGCGCAACTGCTCGACTGCGGCAGCCGGGTCCGGGGGCTCGCCGCGCAGCGGGAGGCCCAGGGGCATGCGCTGGCCGGGGCCGTGTCCGAGTGTCACCGGGCGCTCGAGCGGGCCGAGCGGTGGTTGTCCGAGCCGGAGACGCACGGCGCGCTGCCGGAGCTCGGCACGACCAACGTGATCGATCTCAACGACATGGCGGCCGGCTTCGCGCTCGTCGACCTCGGCGACGCGGCGCGGGCCGGTGAGCTGCTCAGTGCCCAGCTGGACCGCACACCGCGTTACGCGCACCGGATGCGGGCCCGGATCGGGGCCCGATACACGCTGGCCCTGGTCGGCATCGGCGACGTCGAGCGGGGATGCGCCGAGGCGCAGCGGGTGCTGCGCTGGTGCGCCGGCACCGGGTCGGTGACGATCGCCGCCGACCTGCGCCGCCTGGGTCGCGAGCTGAACCGCTGGACGGCGCGGCCGCACGTGCGCGAGCTCCTGCCCCGGCTCACTGCCGCGGTCGCCGAGCGTTGACCCGTGTTGCCAACGGGCAACCCCTGCCGCATGCGGGCCGCGCGGCACATGCTGATGAGCGGGTGCAACCGCCCCGGGGGGATCAGTGGAGGGTTCCATGGAGTCGCACGACCGATGATCACGGCGGGCTGGCCTGCGGGGTCCATCGAACGCCGTACGCCAGCCCCTCGTGCAGCCGCCAGAACTCGTGGTGCAGCTCCCCGAGGCCGTCGGGCGAGAGCCGTTCGCCCTGGCGGCCGCCGTCGACGACGCGCGGTGCGACGCCGTCCAGCTTCCAGGCCTGCCGCGGCGGCCGGCCCGGGTCGAAGCGCACGATCAGCTTGAAGTGCTCGCACGGCGTCAGCGGCTGCATGACGTAGTGCGGCGCGACGGCGGTACCCGGCGGGAACCGGAAGGCCATCGCGTACTCATGGCGGTCACCGGCGCCGAACGCCCGCGGCAGCCGGAGCCGGTACTGATGGTGGTCCGCGCTCGGATGCGTCTGCCCGGCGATCGCGACGCCGAAGAGCACGTCGACCGCGGGCGGCGCGGGCGCCGGCCGGGAGCCGTCCCGGCCGGGCGCGCTGAGCCGGCATGCGATCTCGTCGACCCCGTCGTCCACGAACTCGACCACCCGCCGCTCGGTCAGCCGCGGTCCGTCGGTGGTCAGATCCAGCACGCCCTCCAGCGAGCGGGTCCGCCAGCCGCCGGGCGCCCGGCCACCGGCCGCGCTCCCCGTCGTGCCGGCGGCCGCGGCGACGAAGGCATCGAGCGCCTCGTCCATGCGCCGGCGGGCGGTCCTGATGCCGTACCGCTCCCGCTCGGCCAGCCACGCCTGCCGCTCCTCGAGCGTCTCCAGCATCGCGTCCGGCAGCAGCGCGAACTGCGCCAGTCCCGGCAGCAGGAGCGCGGGCGCGTGCTCGCGCAGCACCGGCTCGAGAGCCTCGCGCAGCTTGGTCCGCGCTTGCGCCGTGGTGTCGGCGCCGGTGATGCCGGCAAGCGTGCGCAGTGCGCCGCCCAGCCGGCTCGCGAAGACCGGGTTCCCGGCGGCCCGGCCTTTGCGAAACGCCCTGAGGTCCCGGGTGAGCGACTGGGGATCGACCACGCCGTCGAGCTTGTCACATGCGCCGGGCCCCGCGTTCCGTCGCGCGGGATTCTTCGTTCTGTCTTTGGCGGCCTGGCGCGGCGCCGGGGCGGGACGGTTCGGGCGCACGTCACACCCGCTTTCGCTGTTCCGGATCCGCCGAGCGTGGTTGCTACGGTAGGCGGACGTGTCGGCGAGGCGGGGGAGGGCAGCGGGTGACCGAGCCCTTCGTGGCCTCGCCGGTGGGGCATGCCTCGATGCGCGCCCGGTGGCGGGCGCTCATCCTCACCGACCCGGTCGCGCGGCTCGTGCGCAACGCCGTCCACGCGGACATCCACGAGGCCTATGACCTGCGGCAACTTGCGCTCGCGGCGATCGACCTCGCGGTCGCCTCGCTCGGGTTCGCGCGGGCGCTCACGCTCGCCGAGCTGATCGAGTCGATCGCCGAGCTCGCCGCGCGGATGCGGCCGGGCGACACCGGCGCGCACGAGGACGCCGCGCGGTGGGTGGTCCGGGGACTGCTCAACGACACCGACAACCAGCGCGCGTTCGTGTACGTCTTCGACAACACCGAGGAGTACGCCTTCCGGCTCCTGCAGCTGCAGGACGGGCCCGACGGTGCCCTGGTGCTCGCCTCGCCGCAGGCCGTCATGCTCTACCTCAACGGGCTCGATCTCGACGTCGACGACGCCGAGGCCGCGTTCTCCGTCGTGCTCCAGCGGCAGCTGCGCGACCGGCGGTTCGAGGCCGCCGGGCGCACCGCGATGCAGGCCGAGCGCGTGTCCGTCGCGATGTCCGCCTCGCTCGCGGACATCCTCGATGCGACACAGCGGGATGTGCGTTCCATCGACTGGGTGAACGACGTGCCGCAGCGACTCCAACGCGCACGCGAGCATGTCGAAGCGCGCATCGCCGCCGACGCCGAGGTGCTCAACCACGTCGCCGCCGGCATCGACACCGAGACGGATCCCGAGGTCAGGCGGGCTTCCGGGGACCTTGTCGACACGCTGCGGCGCATTCGGCAGGTGCATCTGGACCTGGCCGAACGCGTCAGCGACGCCCGGACGATCTTCCTCCAGGCGCAGCTGCAGCAGGTGTTCGCCCGTCGGGTACACCTGCGGCTGTTGCATGTCGAGCGAGAACTGCTCCATCCGGTCCTGAAGCTGCACCGGGAGGCGGCGACCGAGGTCGTCGAGGCGTTCGGGGACCGCGTCGTCGGGCTGCGGATCCCACGCCTGCTGCAGCTGGACAACCTCGTCGACGTGCTGCTCGCGCCGCCGCGGCCGGTCGCCGGTGACGAGGAGGACAGCGAGGACCCGGGGGAGACCGAGGGCGTCGAGCTCCAGGCCTATCCGTCCACTGTGGTCGCCGAGGTGACGCGCATCCTGAAGCGCGCCGAGCGGGAGCCGGTGCTGCTCTCCGAGCTGCTCAAGGACGCCAAGGACGACCAGACCACGGAGCTGGTGCTGCTGTCCGCGCTGTGGGCCTACGCGCCCGACGTCGTCGAGCCCGGCGAGCAGCACAAGGACCTGAGCGCGCTGCAGACCGAGCGGACGGGCACCCGGCTCGACCACCCGTTGGCGTGGGGCGACGACCTTCGCGTGCAGTACACCGAGGAGGAGCAGGAAGCGTGACCGTACCCATCGAGGACGTCCGGGCCGCGGCGGAGCTGGTCGCGCTGGGCCTGCGCACGGGCGCGCGTCCGACGGACGGCAACCCGTACGGGAAGCTGCTGGAGCGGTACCGCACCCAGACCCTGTTCCGTGACACGGTGGACACGCTCGCGAGCGGGCTCGGGCTGGTCGTGCTCGGCGCGCCGCCGCGCACCGGGCTCGTGCTCAGCACCTACCCGGGGAGCGTTTTCGCGGTCCGGATGGGCGATCTGCGCAGCACCGGCATGTCCGCGGACGAGAAGCTCCTCGCCGGACTGATCGTGCTCGGCGTGGCGGCGTACGCGTTTCCGCAGGAGGTCGACCTCGACAGCACCGAGGTCAAGACGGTCGAGGTCGCGGCGCTGGACAAGTTCATCCGCGACACGATCGACCGGGTGCTCGCGATACCCGGCGACGACGACACGGTGGACGGTCAGGCGCGGCAGGCGGCCGAGGTCTACCGTCGCACGGCCGCGTTCCGGCCCAAGGACCGCCAGCCCGGCCCGGCCAAGGGGTGCACGCAGTTCGCGGTCGCCGAGGTGCTCGGCTGGCTCGTGGAGCGGGGCGCCGCGCGGCCGATGCCGCAGCTCGGGCCGAGCACGTTCCAGCTCACGGACCGCTTCCGTCTGCTGGTCGCTGATGTGGCGGGTGGCGAGGCCCTCGAGGCGATGAGGTCGGTACAGCACTGATGGCAGCTCCCGCGAGGCTCTGGAGAATCCGGCGGATCTACCTTGACCGGATCGGCTCGCCCGCCGCGCGTTTTCGCGAGGTGTGGCTGGATTTGACGGGACGCGACGGCGCCCCGCTCGACACCATCCTGTGGATGCGCAACGGCGGCGGCAAGTCGACCCTGATCGCGCTGCTGTGCGCGCTGATCCGCCCGGACCGGCGCGACTTCCTCGCCACCGGCACGACCGGGCGCCACCTCGAGGACTGCATCCTGGGCTCCGACACCGCGCACGTCGTCGTCGAGTGGATCGACCCGGCGGGGCAGCGGCTGGTCACCGGCGGCGTCTACGAGTGGGCCGACCGCGCACAGCCTTCGGACCCGAACGGTTCGCACGAGCGGCTGCGCCAGACCTGGTACGCGTTCACGCCCGCCGCCGGCGTCGAGCTCGAGCAGCTCCCGTACGACTCGGCCGAGCTCAAGGACTTCGCGAAGGCGGTCGAGGGGCTGGCGTACGAGACCGAGCCGATCGTCACCACCAAGCAGGAGCGCTGGGCCCAGGCGCTGCAGGACCGCGGGCTCGACCCGGGCCTGTTCACCGCCATCCTGAAGATCAACGCGACCGAGGGCGGGATCGAGCATCACTTCCGGTTCAAGACCGCCGACGAGTTTGTGCAGTACCTGCTGACGCTGGTCACGGAGCCCACCTCGGCCGGCAAGGTCGCCGCCATCCTGCGCACCACCCGCGACCGCCTCGCCCGCCAGCCGCGGCTGCGCGCCGAGGTCGCCTTCTGCGACGAGGCCACGACGCTGCTCACCGACCTGGCCACGGCCCGGGACACGCTCGTCGACGCCGAGCTCGCGGCGCGGGCGGCCCGCCTCGACGCCGCCGGTCTGGCGGGCGCGTTGAGCGCCGCCGTGCAGTCCGCCGCGACCGCCGCCGAGCGCCATGACGCCCACGCCGAGGAGGCTCATGCGGCGGTACAGCGCGCAGCCGCCGAGTCCGCGACTTTGGACGAGCACGTACGGCATTATCGATACCGGGCCGCCGACCTGACCCACGAGCACGCCGCCGCGGCCGCGCTGTCGGCCGACGCGCTGGTCGCCGAGCGCCGCCACCTGCACCGGTCCTGGCAGCTCGTGCCGGCCCTCATCCGCCACGTCGAGCAGGCCCAGCGCCTCGAGGTCGCCCGCCGCCAGCAGGAACAGGCCGAGGCGGGCGCGGCCCCGTTGCGCCGCTCCCGGGCCGCCGCGGCCGCGGTGCTCCTGGCCGTGTTGCGCAACGCCGCCGACGAATTGAGCGCGCGCATCGAGACCACCTCGCACGAAGCGTCATCCGCTCGTGAGCGTCAGGCCACCGCGCGCACCCTGGCCGACTCGCTGCGGGGCCGGCTCGGCAGCCTCGACGCGCAGCAGCGCACGATCGAGTCGCAGCTGGCCGTCTACGACCGCGACCTGGCCGCCGCGGCCGACCATCTCGACGGCGACGAGCTCGATCGCGCCCTCGAGCTCGCCCGATCGGCCGAAGCCGAGGCCGCGCAGCGAATCGAGCACGAACTGCCGGCCGAGGCCGCGCGCCTCGACGCGGACCGCGCCGCATACGAACGCGATCGCGCGGACGCGCAGACAGCGCTCACCGAGCTGTCCCGCGACAAGGCCGTGCTCGACGCCGAGCGCGGCCCGCTGTTCGCCGAGATCGAGGCCCTGGCCACGGACCCGAGGCTGACCGCGCTCGCCGAGCGGGACCGCGTCGACCCGATCGACTCGCAGCGCGCGCTCACCGACCTGCTCACCGAGGCCGTCATCACCGCCGACCGGCACCGCATCCAGCTCGCCGTCGCCGACGCCGAGGACGACCGCGCGGTGCAGGCGCTCGCCTCCGCGCGCGGGCTGCTCCCGGCCGCGCTGGACCTCGCCCGGGCCGCGGACGTCCTGGCCGCGGAGCGGATCCCGGCGACGACGGGCTGGCACCATCTGGCGGATTCGGTACCGTCCGCCGCCTGGCCGGCCGCCATCGCCGACGCGCCCCACCTGGTGGGCGGGCTGCTCGTGCACGACCCGGCCGACCTGGAACGGGCCCGCACCGCGCTCGAGGAGGCGCGCCTGTTCCCGACCTCGGCCGTCCAGGTCGCCGCGGTCGGCGACCTGCAGTCCATTGTGGACTCGGACCCGGCCAAGCCCGTCGGCTTCGTGCTGCCGCCGGCGCCCGCGATGTACGACCGCACCGCCGCCGCCTCCGAGACCGACCGGCGCAACCGGGGCCGCGACGAGCGCAACCAGCGCGTCCACGAGCTGATCGAGTCCCGCGACCGCGACCTGCAGCTGCGGGGTCAGCTGCTCGCGCTGGCCGAGCGCTGCCCGGCCGGGCACCTCGAGCACCTCGAGGCGGTCTCGGAGAGGCTCGGCCGCTCGCTGCGCGAGTCCGAGCAGCGCCTCGCCGAGCTGCAGGAGACCCGCCTCGTGCTCGACGAGCGCGCGGCCCTGCTCGAGCACATGCGCCGCGACCTGGCCGAGCGCCGCCGCCGGTTGACGATCCGCCTCGCCGCGCTGTCCGATCTCGCTCGCCGCGCCCCGGAGGCCGCGCGAATGCGCGGCGAGCTGGACGAACTGCCGTCGGTGCGCGCCTCGCTGCACGCGGAGCTGGCCTCGGCCGAGGCCGAGGAGCGCACGGCGGCGACCGCGGCCCACGCCCACGCCGCCGAGGCGGACCGCGATGCCGCCACCGTGCGCGAGCACCGCGTCCGGTGCGAGGACCTCCAGCGCGTCGCCGCGGACGAGGTGCCCGGTGAGCTGCCGAGCCTGGTCGAGGCCACGAACGCCTACCAGGCCGCGCACGACGCCTACCTCCGGCAGACGTCGGGCTCCGCGCTGGAGGCGACGATCGCCGAGATCACCAGCCGGCTGGCCGGGCTCGACGAGGAGATCCAGCAGTTCGCCCCGGACGAGCGCGCGACCGCGCAACGTCTGCTGGATGCTTCGGATCCGGTGACGGTACGACATGAAATCGCGCAGGCCGAGCGCGCCTTCCTGGACGCCCAGCGCGACGCCACCCTGGCCGGCGCCGCGCTCGCGAACGCGCGCCGGAACCTGGACGCGTGTCCACAGTCGACACTCGCCCTCCCGGCCGCCGACGCCGAGCCCGCGAACGCGCGCCGGAACCTGGACGCGTGTCCACAGTCGACGCTCGCCCTTCCGGCCGCCGACGCCGAGCTCGCGGACGCGCGCCGGAGCCTGAACGAGCGTCCACAGTCGACACCCACCCTCCCGGTCGCCGCCGACGCCGACGAGGCGACGCGCCTGGCCGACGCGGCCGCGCGCCGGCTCGCGGACTCGCGCCAGCAGGAGCAGTCCTCCCGCGACCGCGCGGCGGGGGCCGAGTCCGAGGCCGCCTCGGCGCGCCGCCGCGCGGACGACTTCCAGCAGCTCGTCACGGACCTGACCGAGGACACCGAGCCCACGGAGTCGGCCCCGTTCGCGGGCGACGTGGACGCGGCCCGCGAGTCGGCCCGGGGCGCGCGCCGGGCGCTGCAGGCCGCCGACCGGTCCGTGACCGCGGCCCGCAACCGGCTCAACGCCGAGGCGCACCGGGTGGACCGCTGGGCGTCCGAGGAGCGCTTCGCCACCGTGAGCCCCGAGGTGCGCGACCGCTTCCAGCTCGGCCGCCTCGACTTCGACGGGACCGAGCTGCTGGGCGAGCAGCTCTCGACGTACCGCCACGGCCTCGCCGGCGAGCTCGACGCCGTCGAGAAGGACAAGCACCTGGTGGTGACGGCGCTGTGTGCGGAGGTACGAGAGGGATTGAAGACCCTGCAACGGGCTCAGCACCACGCTCAGCTTCCCGCCGGACTCGCGGATCACCTGCGCAACCGGCGCTTCCTCGACGTCGGCCCACGCTCCAGTGTGGACACCAGCGACGCGACCTTGCGCAGCCGGGTGGAACGGTTGGTGGACAAGCTCGTCGCGGGCAAGGACCCGATCCCGGACGGCCTGAGCCTGGCCTGGGAGGCGATCGCGGCGGTGGTGGGCCGCGGTAACTTCGTCGCGCGCGTGCTGAAGCCGTCGACCGAGCTGACCGACGACCGCCAGCCGGTCGAGCTGATGAGCAAGTGGAGCGGCGGCGAGAAGGTGACGATCAGCCTGCTGCTGTTCTGCATGCTCGCCCGCCTGCGCGCGGCGAACCGCGGCGGCGACGTGCCAGGCCTGGGCGTCCTGCCGATGGACAACCCCCTGGGCACCGCGAACTACGTGGCCTTCCTGGACCTGCAACGCCGAGTCGCCGCCGCGAACGGCATCCAGTTGATCTTCTTGTCGGGCTTGGGCGACATGCGCGCGGTGGGCCGCTTCCCGAACGTGGTGCGCATGCGCAACACGCACAACCGGGGCCGCAACTACGCGCGGGTGATGGAGCGCGAGCTGAACGAGGACCAGATCCTGGAGGGCATCACCACCGCCCGCCTGACCTTCCCGATCCAAGGAACGCTGCTGTGATACATCTGGAAACCGAGCGGCTGGTGCTGCGCCGGCTCACGTCGGACGACCTGGACAACCTCGTCGAGCTGGACAGTGATCCGGAGGTCATGCGGTACCTCAACGGCGGCCATCCGACGCCGCGGGAGACGATCCGCGGCATGATGCCGTTCATCCTGGCCCACTACGAGCGGGGCGACGACCTCGGCTACTGGGCCGTCGAGGCCGACGGGCGGTTCCTCGGGTGGGTCTTCTTCCGGCCGTACCGCCATGACGGCCCGCCCGCCGACGTCGACCGTTCGGGCATCGAGGTGGGGTATCGGCTGCGGCGTGAGGCGTGGGGCAAGGGCTATGCGACCGAGGCGAGCCGTGCCCTGATCGCGCGCGGCTTCGACGTCGTGGGCGTTGACCGGGTCTTCGCCGAGACCATGGCCGTCAACGCCGGCTCGCGCCGCGTGATGGAGAAGGCCGGGCTGCGGCACGTGGCCACGTTCGATCGCGAGGGCGACAGCGAGGTGCAGTACGCCCTGACCGCCTCCGAGTGGCGGTCAGGGCGCGATTGATGCCTACTGCTGGAAGCGCCAGGTCTGGTTCGACTGGGCGTTGCCGCAGTCCCAGATGATGAGCTGGGTGCCGTTGGCGGTGCCCCAGCCGTCGGCGTCCAGGCACTTGCCCGAGTTCGGGTTGCGCAGGTTGCCGTTCACGAGCTGCCATTGCTGCGCGGTGTTGCCGAGGCACGTCCACAACTGGACGACGGTGCCTGACGACGTACGACCGCCGGAGACATCCAGGCATTTGTTCGTCTTGGTGTTGACCAGCGCGCTGCCGTTCCAGCGCCAGCGGACCTCCGGGCCACCGTGGAAGTCCCACAGCTGGACCTTCGTGCCGTCGGCGTCGCGGCCCCCGGACACGTCGACGCAGCGGCTCGAGCCCGTGCCGACGATCATCTGACCCGTCGGCAGGTCGTTCACGCCGCGGCGGTTGCCGCGCGTCCAGGCCTTCGCGCCCAGGCCCAGGTTGCCGGGGATGGTGCCGTTCAGGTAGTCCTTGTACCAGCCCAGCCAGTACGGCAGGCCATTGCTGTTCTGGTTGTAGCCCTTCGCCTCGCCGTCGTGCACGCCGACCTCGCCGGGCACGTGCAGCTGCTGGAAGTAGTACTGCTCGCCGAGCTGGTGGAGCATCTCGTGCACCCAGCCGGCGAGCGCGTCCTGGTTGTATCCGAGGTCGTCGCGGGCGTTCACGCTCGTCCAGCCGGGGAGTTTCGCAATAGTTTCGTGGACGGCGCGGTACCAGCCAGTCAGGCCGGCACGCGGTGTTGTTCGAGGTAGGACATCACGGCCTGGTTGGCTTCCCAGCCGTCCGGGAACTTGACGATCTCGTTCAGATAGACGCGGCCGGTCGACGGGTGGGCGTTCAGCAGTTCCGTGATGCCGGCTCTCGCCACCGCGATGCAGGCGTGCCGATGGCGCGACGTCAGCACGCACAAGCGGCCCGCCTCCAGGTGGAAAGCGGTCGCGTCGCGCCGGCCCGACAGTGGGTGCCACACCACCGTCACGTCGTACTCGCGGCCCTGCAGGCGATTCGCCGTGTCCACGGTGATGCCCGAGTCCGGGGGCAGGAACTGCCGTACCGCCGCCGCCTGGTCGCGATGCGCCGTGCCGATCGCGATTCGGTCCGCCGTCACGGGCGTGCCGGTGCGGGCCCGCTCCGAAACGGCGATGGGGCCGCGAGCCAGCAGGCGCAGGGCGACGTCCGCGCAGGCCCGGGCGATCTCGGCGTCCGTGCGCATGCTGTGCCGCGCCGGCAGTTCGTGCAGGGCCCAGCCCGTCGCCGCGGCCGTCTCGAGCGTTCTGTCTACAGGGGACGTTCCGAAGGCGTGCGTCGAGAAGGACAGCGAGCGGTCGGACAGCGACGTGCCCGCGGTGAAGCCCGTGAACGGATAGAAGGCCTCCGACACGACCGGGGCGGCCGTGGCGGGCAGGCGCCAGGAGACCGGCAGGCGGTGGGGCTCGATCTCGGGGTTGTGGCGCAGCAGCACCGCCACTGCGCTCAGCTGCGGGTCCCAAGACAGGCCCGCCCAGCGCTCCGTTTCGACCGTCGAGAACGGGTCCAGCTGACCCGGGTCGCCGACGAACAGGGTGCGGTCGAAGCGGCCCGCGATCTGGAGCAACGCGTCCGAGCGCATCTGGTACGCCTCGTCGACGATGGCCCACGGCCAGTCGCCCTGGGTCACGGTCGACCACTTGGCCGCGGTGCCGATGACCACGGCGGAGCCCGCCAGGCCGGCGATCGCGTTGTCCACGGTCACGTTGTTGTGGGTCGCGATGCGCGGAACCGGGACGTAGTTCTGGGCCGACAGGCGGCCGATCGGCAGTGTGGGGGAGGACCGGGCCAGGTTGGCGATCAGGTCGTCGACCTGCTCGTTGGTCTGCGCCACGATGGCCAGCGGCTCGCCGGTCTCGGCGATGTGCCGCGCGGCGCGAACGACCAATGTGGACTTTCCCGCGCCCGGCGGGGAGTCGACCACCACGCCGCGCGCGTCCGAGAACTGGAGATCCTCCATTACGGCCGGGAAGACGTCCTTCATGACCAGGCCTCCACGGCGTCCTCTTCGGTCGGTTCCGGGGGTGGGGGCGGGCCGCCGTGCGTCCACGGCGTGTCCTCGACGGGCGGGAAGTTGCCGCCGGGCTGGAAGCTCGTCGACACGGTGCCGTACGTGACGTGCTCGCCCACCTCGGGCACGCTGCCCGGCGCCGGCGTGAGCGCCCGGCCCATGCCGCCCGTGAGCTCCAGCACGACATCGGGGCCGTCGATGGCGACGATCCGGCCGGTCTGGGTGCGGCGGGAAGGGCATTGCACATCGGTACCGATGCCAAGCCGCAACGGATCCGCCGTGCGCACCGTCACGTGTGGACGGAGCTTGCGGCGCGGGCCCGAGGCGTCCAGGCGGTTCGGCTCCGCCGCGACGACCTCGCCCGCGAAAGCCTCGCCGGTCAGACGGAACTCGGCCATCACCAGCGGGTCGTCCAGCGCCCGTTGCGCGTCAAACTTGGCCTGCGCGCGCTCCAGGTGATTCAGGCGGCGTGCCGCGGCCACGGCGGAGTCGCGGCGGGCCTGGGGCAGGGAGCCGGCGCTGCCTAGGTACTCGACGTAGTTCGTGAACGCGTCGCGGTCCTCGGCCCAGCGCTCCACGACGGTCGCGCCCGGCTGCAGACTGCGCAGTTGTGCAACGCCGCGCCACATCAACTGCCAGGTTGGTTCGAGTTGACTGCGCAAGGCGACGCTCAGGCGTTCGAGTGCCATCTTGCGCGCGCTCGAGTCGGCGTCCGTTTTCGCATACCGCTCGATCGCCGGCATCAGCGTGGCCGAGTCGAACGTCGGGTCGGTCGCCGGGCCCGCCGGCGGCCAGATCTCCGGATCCTCGGCGGCCAGCGCGGCCTCGAAGGGGTCCTCGCCGAACCAGGACAGGAGGGCCGCGAGGTTGGCGTCCTCCATCGCGCTCTGGCCCGTGGCCCAGTGCTGGCTCAGCGCCGAGGTCATCGCGAGCATCAGCGACGAGCCTGGGTGCTCGGCGCGCTCGGCGAAGAACGTCAGCCACCGGCCCAGCAGGGGAACGACGGGCTTGACGGCGTGCTCGCCGTACGTGCGGCGGAGCCTGGTCGAGCGGCCGAAGAGCCGGACGAAATCCACGCCGCCCGGATTCGGTACCAGCAGCTGCGGCGCCTCCGCGAAGCGCCTCCGCCCGCGCACGTCCTCCTGGTGCCGCGCAAATCCGTCCACATAGGACACAATGACGCGCCCGAGCTCGGCCGCGAACTGGAAGCGCTGGTCTCGGTTGCGCGGCTGCGCGACGAACAGCAGGCGCGGCTCGTCCACGGCGGAGCCCAGCATCGCGGCCAGCGGCGCGTTCGCCTCGCCGGCCAGGGCGAGCGGGATGAGGACGAGTGGTCGATCGGACACGTGAACGTGTCGCACCGTGGTGATGGGCTGGGCGGCCTGCGCGCGAACGGCCAGCGCTCTTGCAAGTGCGGTCAGCGAGCTCACGCCAGGCACTCCTCGCGCAGGCGGAGGGCGGTGCGCAGTACCGCCGCCGCCTCCTGCTGCTCCGGGGACGGCTCGAGCTCGCCCGCGGCGAGGCGCAGCGCGGTGTCGACGGTCTCCACGCTGCCGAGCTCCTCGCTCACCGACTTGCCGAGCGCGTGCGTGCTGCCGCGGGCCTCGTGGCGGCAGAAGTACGACATCTCGCACGTCGACAGGCACTCGGGGGAGTAACGCGCGGGGATGTGCTCGATCGCGTCGCACAGCTCGCCGATCGCGCGTGTCGGGCGCCCGTCACGGTCGGGCGCGAGATCGAACGTGATGCCATCGTCCACATGGGACAGGCGCTGGTCGATGCGTTCCATGTTGCCCAGCTGTCGTTTCAGCACCGTCAGCTGCCGTCGTACGTCCAGCGGCGTGGCGACCGCGTGGTTGGAGAAGTTCTCGGGGCAGACGAGCACGACTCGATCGGAAACGGCCGCCGGATTGTGTCCGAGTTCTTGCAGGAGGTGCCGCAGCGCCACGACGTACACGGCGGACTGCACCGCCGCGGCGGCCACCTTGCCGCCGTCGGCCTGGCCGTCGATCACGGCGAACGACTTGATCTCGATGATGTGGAAGACGCCGCGGTACTGAAACGCGATGAGGTCCGGTTCGAGGAACACCTGGCGGCCGCCGACCGGGAGCTTGAGCAGCGGGTGGTCGAACAGGGTGCCGGCCTCGTCCGAGTGCGCGGCGGCGGTGCCGAGGACCTGGCGGGCCAGTTGGTGGCGCACCTCCTGGCTCTCGTTGCCGGCCGCGTCCTCGAGGTCCTGGTATGCGACTTCCTTGATGTCCAGGCGCAGCGTTTCGCGCAGCAGGCGCAGCAGTTCCGCGCAGCCGTTCGCCTTCACCTGCGACACGAACGAGCGGGTGCGCGTGATGGCGAACGGGGACTGGCCATAGGGCGGAGCGTGTCCGGCCCGCGCGGCGATTGCGCGTTTGTCGACGCCCGCGGCGTCCATGATTGCTCGGCGCGCGCAGCCGGGGTTGGTGGTGAGCGCGGCGATCGTGCGGGCGTTGTGGGCCACGGGCGGTACCGGACCGCGGATCTCGGCGAGCCGGTCTTCGATGCTGTTCACGCTGGCACTTCCTTCGCGGTGGTTCACGTGCCGGTTTCGGGCACCGCCCTCAGGCTGGCGCCGAACAGCTGGCCGGCGTCGTCGAGCTGGGCCCGGGCCCGGGCGGCGGCCGCTTCGCGGTGCGACCGGTCGACCGGTTCGTGCGTCGCCAGCTCGGCCTCGGCGGCGCGGATGACGACCTGCGGTTTCGCCGAGCCGACGCCGTCCGCGGCGCCCGGGATGTTCTCGGCGAACAGCCACAATAGGCGCGCGGCGCCCCGATCGGTATCAGGCAGACGATCGACGTGTTCCGCGATCCTGACCGCGGCTTTCAGGAAGTCGACCCGCGGGCTGAGCGCGCCGATGACGCGCTGCTCGAGCGGCCACGTGGAGATCGCGAGCAGGCCGCGGACCGGGGCGAGGCGGTCGGCGGTGAGGGCGGCGCAGAGGTAGTACGGCCGGGAGAACGCGGCCGCCCGGAACGACCGCTCCTCGTCGCGGCGCAGGCTCGTGAGCTTCGCGCTGTTGATGTCCCCGCCGAAGCAGGCGTTGTAGACCTGCGCGATGAGCTTCGGTGCCGCGGGCACGGTGAGCAGGGTGAGCGCCCCGTGCACCTGCTCGCGCAGGGGCAGCAGCGACCCGGCCTCGCGCGGCGCGAGCATGTCGGCCGGCTCCGGGGCGAGCGCCTCCTCCCACGCCTCTTCGAGTGCGCGCTGCTGTGCGCGGAGCGCCCGCTCACGCGGCCGATCGCCGGCGACGCGCGCCTGCCGGACCTCGGCTCGGAGCGCCGCGAGCCGTTGCTCGATCTCCTCGGCGTCATCCGGCATGCCATCGACCGTACGCCCTCCAGTAATTTCCAGCAATCCCCACTCGCGCCCAGAAGTGGTGTTGCACGCCTCCAGTATCTTCCAGTAAGTTCCAGCAATCGCCAGGCGTCCGGTTTCCGGACCGAGGGGGGTCTAGATGCACGACATCGCCGCACTGGAGGCGGTACTGCGAGGAGCCCTGGCCGGCGTGGCCGGCGATCGCGAGATCGTGATCGTTGCCGTCATGCCGGCCGGACAGCCCGACCAGACCGGCCGGCCGGTGCTGAGCAAGCGGGAGCGCGAGGTGGCCGGGCTCGTGCGCAAGGGCCTGACCAACCAGCAGATCGCCCGCCGGCTCGGCATCACGCCGCACACCGTGAACCATCACCTGCGCCGGATCTTCAAGAAGCTCGACATCGTCTCGCGGGTGCAGCTCGCCGCGCTCGAGGTCCCGGAATGGGTCGGGTGAAGAGATGACTGCGGTCGATCAGGCCCCCCGCGTACGGTCGGAAACTGTGACATCGGGGGTCGGGTGGTGGGCCGAGCCGCCGTCCGGCCAGGTCTGTTTCCTGGCTGACGTCGATCCGTCGTTGCTGAGCGTCGGGCTCGATCCCCTGCCCGCCGACGCTCCGGCGATCGTCCGGTTCTGCCCGCCACCGAGGCTAGGCGTCGGGCAGTACATCGCCGCCTTCCTCGACGCGTTGGACCGTGCCGCGGACAGTCTCTTCCCGGCCTGGCTGCCCGGCGCCGAGCGCCTCGACGGTCCGTCGGCGCTCGGCATCGCGGCCGCTCGCGCGATCGCGGCCCGCGTCTCGGCGCAGTCGGATCACTTCGGGCCGTTTCTCATGGCCGCGGCCGAGCGTTCCCTGCGCGGCGGAGGGGCTGGCTCGCCGCATTTCCCGGCCGAGGTCCGCGCCCGCGGGCTCGGGCTCATCCTGGCCGACGCGTATCGGCGATCGTCCGTCGCGGTTCTGCTCGACGTGCCGGCCGGGCCGGGCGTGAACGCGCTCGTCGCCGCCGCGGAGTGGCTGGCCGAGCACGGGCGCTTCGGCGTCTGGCTGGCCGGCGGCGCGCTCGGCGGCGTGGACCGGATCCGGACGATCCGGATCACCCTGCCGTCCGAGCTGACCCGCCTTCCGCCGGCCGAGGTCGACGGCGACGAGCCCAGGCCGCCGCTGCTGACGTATCCACCGCTGGCTGGCCGGCCCCGCGCCGACAGCCCGGCCGAGCAGGCGCTGGAGCGAGCACTCGCCCCGCATGACTGGGCCCGCGGGCGCCGCTGGAACGAGGAGCTCTCCTGGCACGCGCTGGGCAAGTCGTACCGCCTGGACCTGTTCTGGCCCGACGACGGACTCGTGGTCGAGGTCGACGGGGATGACCATCGCGGCCGCTGGAAGTACGCCGACGACCGCCTGCGCGACGCTCGGCTCCAGCTGCTCGGGCACGACGTTCTGCGCTTCACCAACGAGCAGGTTCTCGCGGATCCGTCGGCCGCGGCGCTGACGATCCAACGCCTGCTGCTGCTTCGCCGTACCCCTCTCACCCAGAAATGAGGCCCCATGCCCGCCGACGACGTCCCGAGCCTCACCCCGAACCAGATCCTCGCGCTGGTCGTCCTCATGTCGGAGGCCCGCGAGCTGAACAACAACGAGCTCAAGGAGCTGGCCGGCTTCTCCCTGACCGGAACCGACAACACCAAGCTGGAGTCGAAGCTCGGCCTGGTGGCGACGGACCGCAGCCACCGTCCGTTCTCGCACTCGCTCACCGACCGCGGCTGGCGAGTCGTGCGCGAGCTGCACACGATGGAGCCGCCGAAGGCGAGCAAGAGTGCCACCCGCACCCTCATCACCCTGCTCGGTAACATCCGCCGCGGGCTGGAGCAGTTGCAGACCAGCCACAGCGTGAAGATCACTGAAGGGGAGTTCTTCCGCCCGCTTGCGACCGCAGGCGAGGACTACGTCGAGCCGGTCGTTGCTGATGCCGATACCGAAGCCCGTGTGCGCGCGGCATATGCCCAGCTTGCCGGGCGGCCGGGGGAGTGGGTCGGGCTGGCCGACCTGCGCGACCAGCTGACCGAGCTGAGCCGGGACGCTGTCGACGAGGCGCTGCGATCGCTCCTGCGCCAGGACGGTGTCCGCATCATCCCCGTCGCCAACACGAAGGCGCTCGAGCCACGTGACCGCGCCGCCGCCCTGAGCATCGGCGGTGAGGACAGCCACGCCCTGTCGATCGGCCGGCCGTGATCAGCCCGGCCGCGCGGGCGGCGCTCGAGGCACTGCACTTCAACCCCGCCCCGACGCCGGACGACATCTGGCACTCGTCGCCGTACGACGTGCCGGAGCTGCACGAGAGGTCGGTTCGCGAAATCCTCAGCGGCGTCCAGCGAGCCCGGCGCAGCGACACCACGACCCCGCTCGCCGTGGCGCTGCAGGGTCGCGCCGGCTCGGGCAAGACGCACCTGCTCGGCGCCGTGCGGGAGACGATCCAGCGGGCCGACGGCGGCGGGTACTTCTTCCTGGTCAACATGATCAGCGGCCGGAACTTCTGGGAGAGCACCGTCCAGGGCATCATCAGCGGGCTCAGCCGGGATGCCTTCGGATGGGGCACGCAGCTCAAGACGTTCCTGCGCCGGCTGACCCCGCAGCTCGGCCTCACGCCGGAGGTCCGGGACGCGATCGCGGGGCAGACGCCCGTGACCCGCCCGCAGTTGGACGCCTTCATCGCCGGACTCCGGCGGTTCGACGCCGTCACCGGGCGCGAGTGTCAGGACACCGCCCGGGCGCTCGTGCTGTTCAACTCCCCCGACTTCGAGCACCAGGACATCGGTCAGGCCCACCTCATCTCGGAGCCCCCGGAGCCGTCGGATCGCACCGACTGGGGATTCACGACCGCCACGCGGAAGCCGGCCGAGGTGGTGGCCGACATCTCCCGACTCATCGCGCTGACGCTGAGCCCGAGCGTGATCGCGATCGACCAGCTCGACACGTTGTTCGCGCAGACCAGCAACACCTTCTTCAAGCGCGATCAGGGACTGGACGAGGAACTGCACGCCGTGGTCGGTCCGATCGCGGACGGGCTCCTGACGTTGCGCGACATCACCCAGCGCACCCTCGTGGTGATGTCGTGCCTGCCCGACACCTGGGCGCTGTTCGAGCGCAGTACGGCCGGCCCGGTGACCCAGCGCTTCCGGGCGACGGTCCTGCACGACCGTATCGACAGCGCCGAGATCGCCCGGGCCATCGTCGAGAAGCGGCTGACGAAGACGTACGCCGAGTACCACGTGCCGAGTCCATATCCCACGTGGCCCATCCGGCCCGAGGCCTTCGACGATGCGCGCGACTACACCCCGCGGGCACTCCTGCGCCGGGTCGAGGAGCACCTGCACCGCTGCCTGGTCGAGGACGAGATCGTCGAGCTGAGCCGCTTCGACGAAGACCTGCCGCCGCTGCCGCCGCCGGTCACCGGCGACCTGGCGCCGCTCGACGCGATGTT
The DNA here is from genome assembly GCF_059739745.1 of Dactylosporangium thailandense. NCBI lineage: Bacteria > Bacillati > Actinomycetota > Actinomycetes > Micromonosporales > Micromonosporaceae > Dactylosporangium > Dactylosporangium thailandense. The sequence continues at coordinate 9,441,864 of NZ_AP029195.1, read as the reverse complement.
CCGGGAGCTGGTCGCCTCCGCGGACGTACACGGGGCGCTCGACTATCTCACCGAGGACATCGAGATGCCGCGGCTGCTCGCGGCCGGGATCAACGCGTGGATCGGCGAGCAGGCGCCGACCGGCGCGGTGTTCAAGCAGGACCCGCAGCCGGGGGCCAAGCCCGCGCTGCACGGGCGGCTCATCCAGGTGCTCAACGAGACGACCGAGAACGAGGCGCACTGGGCCATCCGGGCCATCGCGCACCCCAACGCCCGCGCGGTGACCACGCGCATCAAGAACGCGTGCGTCATGTCCGGGCTCGATCTCGCCGTGCCGCAGCGGCGGCTCGTGCTGCTGCGGCGGGGCGAGTGGCCGACCGGTGCGCGGACCAAGGAGACGATCGACAAGTTCATCGCGGCCGGGGGCATCTGGCACCGGATCGACGACGCCGATCTCAAGGTGTTCGACGCGCTGCGGCGCATGCAGGCCGTTCCGAATGCGCTGTTCGGCGAGTGGCTGGTCTCCCGGCGCCCCGCGAGCGGGACGGAGCTCTTCGCCGCGCTGTTCGGCGAGCACCAGCCTGCGTCTGCGCGTTCGTCCCCCGCGGTACCGCAGCAGCAGGAGTCGCCGCCGGACGGCCGGACGATTCGGCTCGGCAAGGTGATCGAGGACGAGGCGCCGTTCGTCATCGACCTGGAGTCGCTGCGCCGGCACACGGTCGTGTTCGCGGGTTCCGGCTCCGGCAAGACCGTGCTCATCCGGCGGCTCGTGGAGGAGTGCGCACGGCAGGGTGTGTCCTCGATCGTGCTCGACCCCAACAACGATCTGGCCCGGCTGGGGGACCCGTGGCCCGAGCCGCCCGCCGGCTGGGGGCCTGGCGACGAGGAGCGAGCGCGGGACTACCTCGAGCACACCGACGTCACGGTGTGGACGCCCGCGGTCAGCGGGGGCCGGCCGTTGAGTTTCCAGCCGTTGCCGGACTTCACGCCGGTGCGGGACTCGCCGGACGAGTTCAACCAGGCGGTCCGCGCGGCGGTGGAGGCGCTCGCGCCGCGGGCCGGGGTCGGGGGCACAACGAAAGCCGCCCAGCAGGGCAAGGCGGTGCTCAATGAGGCGCTGCGGGCGTACGCGCGCGGCAGCGAGGTCGGCCTCGAGGGCTTCACGGACTTCCTGGCGGATCTGCCGGACGACGTGAGCCGGATGGCCAGGGCCGGCAAGCTCGCCAATGACCTCGCCGAGACGCTCAAGGCGGCGATGGTCAACGATCCGCTGTTCGGCGGGCGGGGCGCGTCGGCGGATCCGGCGGTACTGCTGACCCCTCCCGCAGGCAAGCGCGCTCGCGTGTCCGTGATCAGCTTCATCGGGCTGATGTCCGACGAGGAGAAGCAGGGCTTCGTCAACCAGCTGCAGATGGCGCTGTTCACCTGGCTCAAGCGCAATCCGGCCGGGGATCGGCCGCTTGGCGGGCTGTTCATCATGGACGAGGCGCAGACGCTGGCGCCGGCTACGGGCACGACCGCTTCGACCGCGAGCACGATCACGCTCGCGTCGCAGGCGCGCAAGTACGGGCTCGGGCTCGTCTTTGCCACCCAGGCGCCCAAGGGGCTGCACAACCAGATCTCGGGCAACGCCACCACGCAGTTCTTCGGGCTGCTCAATGCCCCGGCGCAGATCGACGCCGCCAAGGAGCTGGCGCAGGCCAAGGGCGGGAGGCTGCCGGACATCGGATTGCTCGGCAGCGGGCAGTTCTATGCGGCGGGAGAGGGCTTCTCGTTCGTGAAGGTTCGGACGCCGCTGTGCCTGACGCACCACCCGAAGGCGCCGCTGTCTCCCGAGGAGGTCATCGAGCGCGCTCGCCGCTGACCTGAGCGCCTCGTCCGCCTTCTCGAACGAACTGGCCGTGCGACGCCTCGTAGACGCAGGCGATGTCCTGGGTCGCGAGGAGGTCGATCAGGTCCTGCTCCGGTCGCTTCGGGAGCAGGACCGCGCGGGAGGCCGGCTCGACGAAGCGCGCGTAGTCGCAGAGCTGGCCGATCGCGAGCCGGATGTGCTCGCGCCGAGTCGAGGACTTGGCCTCGAGGAGCTCGTCGGTCTCCTCGACATACATGTCGGTGAAGAACGTGTCCAGCCGGCCCGGCAGGGCGATCTCGTTGCGCACGGCGTGCTGCCCGTGCTCGGTGCGCAGGAACTCCTGGTACCGCTCGACGAGCGCGGCCTCCGTACGTGCGGCGATCACGGTCTCGCCGGGGCGGCGCTCGAACGTCGTCGTCAAGTTGCGCTCGATCGGGATCGTGCGGACGCGCGCCTCGCGGCCATCGGCGAACGGGATGCGCTTGTCGGGCTTGAGCGAGGCGACAGGAAAGGGCGGCGGCCCGAGGACCGGCCAGCCCTTCTGCACTGTCGAGTGCCGGATCGCGCGGAGGGCCTGCTCGTCGAGCGTGTCCGCACGGATCGACTCGACGTTCTCCTCGGGCTCGGGATCCAGTTCGACGCGGTACGGATACTGGTCATCGGGCCAGACCGTGCTCGCGTGATCCTCGTGCAGCGGGGCGATCAGCAGCCGGTACGTCATCGAATCGATCGTCGCGGTCTCCCACGCGCCGAAATCCTCCGGACGGGTGCGCGGCCAGCCGGTCGGGGCCGGCAGCACCGGCCGGACGCCGCGCACGAACACGAGCCACGTCGGCTCGGCCAGGTCCGGGTTGCGCAGCCAGTCCTCGGCCTCGGCGACCGTCGCGCCACCACGGTGGAAGGTCTTCCAGCCCCAGATGTTGCGGCGCATCCCGATCTCGAAGTTCTCGTCGGCGTCGCGGCCGACGTGGATGTACAGGTAGCGGGTCACCGGTCGCCCGCCTTGGGGAAGCGGGTCTCGTTGAAGGCGATCTTGTCCGCGACCGCCCGGGCGACGTCGATGCCCGTGACGTCCGCGAAGCGCAGGAGGTAGATCATCACGTCGGCGACCTCCTCCGCGACGCGCGGGTGCGGGGGTGGCTCCTCGGGGTCCCACTGGTACAGCTCGGCCAGTTCGCCGACCTCGCCGACCAGGGCCAGCAGCAGGTTGCGCGGCGTGTGGTACCGCGGCCAGTCTCGCTCCTCCGCGAAGCGGCGCAGTTCCTGCTGGACTTGAGCGGGCCACTCATTCGTCACCCGGGTGAGATCACCACAGGCCGCGTGCATTCCGGAGAATGGCCATATGGCTCTGCGGTGCAGATAACTGCACCTCCCAATCGGGAAGCAGCCTCAATCCGGTCGTCGCATAGATCTCTTACCGTGAATGCATGTCACAGGAAACGGGGCCGGCGCTCGAGATCGCCGGGCTGACCAAGCGCTTCGGGGACAAGGTCGCCGTCGACGCGATCGACCTCGCCGTGCCCAAGGGCTCCTTCTTCGGGCTCGTCGGGCAGAACGGGGCCGGCAAGACGACGACCCTCTCGATGGCGGTCGGGCTGCTGCGCCCCGACGGTGGGTCCGCGCGCATCTTCGGCCGGGACGTCTGGGCGGAGCCGGCCAAGGCCAAGGCGCTCGTCGGCGTGCTGCCCGACGGGCTCGCGATGCCCGAGCGGCTGACCGGGCGCGAGGTCCTGACGTATCTCGGCCTGCTGCGCGGGATGCCGCGCGAGGTCGTCGACCAGCGGGCGGACGAGCTGCTGGCGGTGCTCGAACTGGACAGTGCCGAACGCACGCTCGTGATCGAGTACAGCACGGGCATGCGCAAGAAGATCGGGCTCGCCACGGCGTTGTTGCACGCGCCTCGGCTGCTGGTGCTCGACGAGCCGTTCGAGGCCGTCGATCCGGTGTCGGCCTCGACCATCAAGACGATCCTGCGCGGATTCGTCGCCACCGGCGGGTCCATTGTGCTCTCCAGCCACGTGATGGCGCTGGTCGAGCAGTTGTGCGACCACGTCGGCGTGGTCGATGACGGCAAGGTTGTCGCGGCCGGTCCGCTCGACGCGGTGCGCGGCGCGCGGACGCTGGAGGAGACGTTCGTCGGGCTGGTCGGCGGGGAGCGGGCCGGGATGGGCAAGGAGCTGTCGTGGCTGTCGAACTGACGATGGCGCAGATGAAGCTCGCGGTCATGCGCCACGCGTACCGCGGCCAGCGCGCCCAGGCCGCCGGCACCGGCGCGACCATCGGGGTCGTGCTCGCGGCCGGGACCGCGTACCTCGGCTATCTCAGCCCCGATTATCTCGCCGCCGGGCTCGCCGTGTGGCTGCTCGGCTGGATGCTCGGCCCGGTGTTCATGGGCGGGGGCGACGAGACGCTGCGCCCCGAGTACTTCGCGATGCTCGGCATCTCGCCCCGGCGCCTCGCGGCCGGCCTGCTCACCGCGTCCTTCGTCGGCGTCGCGCCGCTGGTGTCGCTGGGCGCGCTCGCGGGGCTGATCGTCGCCGGGACGCGCGTGGGGGTGGTCAACACGCTGGTGGCGGTACCGGCGATGCTGCTGCAACTCGCGGTCTTCGTGCTGCTGTCGAAGATCTCGGTGGCCGTGGTCGGCGTCGCCCTGCGCAGCCGGATCGGCGCGATCGCCGCGGGTGTGATCAACGGCGTCATCCTCAGCTCGCTCGGCCAGATCTGGGTGTTCATGATCGCGTTCGGCGTGTCGGGCACGCCGGCGGTGGTGTGGTACCTCCCCTCGGCCTGGGGTCTGCTCGCCGTGCGTGGCCAGTGGTGGGCCCTGGCCGCGCTGGCCGCCCTGGTACTGCTCCTGCTCGGCCTGTGGGCGGCGCTGCTCGGCCGCCGGGCCGGTCGCCCGCGGGTCTCCGGTCGCGCCCGGCGCCCGATCGCCGCGTCCACCGCGGCCGGGGCCGTGGTCGCCAAGGAGCTGCGCACCTGGTCGCGCGATCTGGTCCGCAACCACCAGCTGGCCTTCTCGCTCGCCTACGGCCTGTGGTTCGCCGCGAGCCCGCTCGTCATCGGCTGGAACGGGATGCTGCCGTACGCCGGGCCGATCTTCATCGTGATGGCGGCCGGGATGGCCTCGAACCTGTACGGCACCGACGGCACCGCACTATGGCTCACGATGATGAGCCCGGGCGCGACCGACGTCCGCGGCCGCCAGCTCGCCTGGGTCGCCACCCAGGGCGCCATCGCGATCGTGCTGACCGTCGTGTGCACCGCGATCGTCGGCGGTCCCTGGCCGCTGGTCCTCGCGCTGCTGCCGGCCCTGCTCGGCGGCGCGGCCGGCCTCGTGCCGCTGGTCTCGGTCTACGCGCTCGTCCCGGCCACGGACCCGCACCGCCGCTCGGGCAACCCGCTGCGCACCAGCGAGGACGAGGGCGGGCTGACCGGCCTCGCGTACCTCATGCTGGCCCTCGTCCTCGTGACCGGCCTGCCCGCGGGCCTCGCCGCCCACTGGCTCGGCTGGGTGGGCGTGCCGGTGGGCCTGGCCACGGGCGCCCTGTGCTACTGGCTCTTCGGGCGCCTGGCCGAGGACCGGCTGCGCACCCACGGCCCCGAGCTGCTGGACACCATGCGCACCGGCCGCAAGCCCGTGACGGCCACGTCGATGCGCCGCTTCGAGGAGCTGTCGGCGGTGCAGAAGAACGTCGCCGGCGTGGGCTTCGGCCTCGGCGCCATCCCGCTCTTCCCGCAGGGCATCGTGGCGCTGGGCTTCGTGCACGCGGGGCGGACGGACATGTCGTGGTTCCTGGCCACCTACCTGCCCGGCCCGTGGAACTCCGTCGTGGCGATCGCGTTCATCCTGCTGGGAATCGGACTGTACGGATCCGCCCTGTGGGTCCTGCGAAAGCGGCCAGAACCTGACCGCATTCCTGCGTAACGTCATCCCCGTCGAGTTCTACGAACAAGGGATGACCACGATGACTCTCACCGCCGAGCGCTCCGACCTGCTGGAGTCCCTGGGTATGGCCCGCTTCTTCCTCCGCAACACCGTCCGCGGCCTGACCGACGAGCAGGCGCGGCTGCGCCCGACGGCGAGCGAGCTGACCCTCGGCGGCCTGATCAAGCACGTGAGCGACATCGAGCACGGCTGGGCCCGCTTCGTCACCGAGGGCCCGGCGGCCGTGGCCCCGCCCGAGAGCGAGGACGGCTACGAGGAGTGGGCCAACGGCTTCAAGATGCTCGAGGGTGAGACGCTTCCGGGGCTGCTGCAGCGGTACGAGGAGATCGCCGCCCAGACCGACGACCTCGTGCGCACGTGCGACCTCGACGCGTCGCACGAGCTCCCGCCGGCGCCCTGGTTCGAGCCGGGCGCCCGCCGCTCGGCCCGCCGCGTGTTCACGCACATCATCGCCGAGACGGCCCAGCACGCCGGCCACGCCGACATCATCCGCGAGTCCATCGACGGCCAGAAGTCCATGGGCTGACGCGCGGCCACCCCGCCGCCCGAGGGCATCTGCACGTGCATGCACGCGTGCAGATGCCCTTGCGTTTTCGTCCCACCGCTCGGCACCATACAGTCCGTGATGACTCAGATCACGGCCCGTCCGCAGGCCGTCTGGGAGATGATCGGCCGCCAGCTGCGGGACTTCCGCATCGCCCGCGGCATCAGCAGCGACGACGCCGGCGAGCACCTCGGCGCCGACCGCTCGAAGATCAGCCGGCTCGAATGCGGGCGCGTGAAGGTCAAGGAAGACGATCTGGAGCGCCTGCTCGACCTGTACCGGATCGCGGACGCGGACGAGCGGCGGGCGATCGTGGACCTCGTGCGCCGGGCGAGCGATCGCCAGTGGTGGTATCGGCACCGCGACGTGCTCGCCGACTGGTTCTGTTCCTACCTGCTGCTCGAGTCCGCCGCCGCCTCCATCCGCACCTACGAGGTGCAGTTCGTGCCCGGGCTGCTGCAGACCCGGGCGTACGCCGAGGCCGTCATGCGCACCCGGTACACCGACGAGGCCGAGGTCCAGCGCCGGGTCGAGGTGCGCATGGAGCGCCGGCGCATCCTGCACGAGCAGCGCTCGACCCACGTCTGGGCGGTCGTCGAGGAGGCGGCGCTGCGCAAGCGGATCGGCGGCCCGGACGTCATGCGGGAGCAGATCGAGTCGCTGGTGCGGGACAGCGCGCGCCCGTACATCCGCATCCAGGTGCTTCCCGACAGTGCCGCCGGCCGGGCGGGCACCGGCACCTCGTTCTCGATCCTGCGGCTGCGCAACGCGAAGTTGCTCGACGTCGTCTACCTGGAGCAGCTCGAAAGCGCGCAGTTCTTCACCGACGCGTGGCAGTCCGACCCGTACTTCGAGGCATGGTCGCGCCTCATCGTCGCGGCCCGGAAACCGGACGAGACCCGGGCGCGGATCATGGATAAGGTTGCATAAGGTGATGATAGAATTACAGACCGGCTCCGTTGAGGAGGGCGTCATGGAGCGCGATGTGACGCGGCGCGAAGAGTCCGCCGGCAAATCGCCGGAGCGTGAAGACGACGCCGTCAAGCGGCTCGAACGGGACGCCGAGGTGCCCGTCCGGCGGCACCGGCGGCGGGACGACCCGGCCGTCGACGAGCGCTGATCGGCGCCGCCGCTGTGGCCGAGGCCGCGGCAGCGAAGTAGTGCCATGTCGTGCGCCGCCGCCGGAGGTGGGAGTCCGGCGGGTGAGCGCTGAGCGACGGCCGGCCCACTGGCGGGGGCCGGCCGCCGCGAACGGTGGATGCTCAGAACTGCGAGTTCACGCTGATCAGGAAGCCGGTGTTGACCGGTGCGCCGGCGTTGGTGAAGCAGTTCACGTCGCGGACCACGGTATCCGGCGGGAAGTGGAACCACGCCGTGTTCAGGCCGCAGAAGTCCGACGTCGGGCCGGCCGCCGTCACCTGCACGGTGTCGGGCGTGATGGCCAGCTGCGGGAACTTCAGCAGCGACAGGCCCAGACCCGCGGAGGTGATGGTGTTCGCGCCCGCGCCCAGCACCGAGTTGAAGTTCGTCGCGGCGGGGCCGAGCGGCGGGGCGTTCCACAGGTAGCCGAAGTACTTCGGCGGGATCTTCGCGCCGTAGAGGGAGGTCTGCCACTGGTACGTCAGCGTGAACCGCGTGTTGACGGGCGCCCCGGACGCGTCGAAGCAGCCGACGAGGACGGTCTGCCCCGCCGCGCCCGAGCTCCACTTGAAGACCTTGCACCGGGCCGCGGTCGCCGAGACGGCCGTCGCCTGCAGGCTGCCGTCGATCGGGCCCGGCGTCGCGAGGCCCGGGAACTTCACGAGCCACTGGCCGGGCACGCCCGGGGTGACGGTGTTGAGCGCGCCCGCGGAGTTGAACGAGCTCACCAGGGCGCCGGTCGGCTGGGCGTCCACGTAGCCGAAGTGGCCCGAGATCGCGGCGGACGGCGGCGAGCTGCTCTCGAAGAACGCGGTGAACGGCGTGAAGTCGGGCGTGCCGCCGGCCTTGTAGCAGTCGACGTACACGATCTCGTCCACGCCGGACGGGCCCCACGTGTTCGCCTGGCACCAGTGCGGGATGTCGTTGATCGCCGTCACGTGTACCACGCCCCGCGCGGCGGCCGCGCCCGGGAACAGGATGCGGTAGCGCCCGGGCGGGCCGGTCACGACGGTCGTCGCGGAGGGGGTCGTGCCGGTGGCGACGGTGGCGGAGCCGTTCCACAGCACGAAGGCGAAGCGGTCGGGCATGGCCGCACTGGCGGGTGCGCTCCAGGCCAGGGCGCCGGCGGAGAGCGCCATCAGGAGTGTGGCCCCACGGGCCAGCAGTCTCATCATGGCAGAGATAGAAACATGTAAATCTATCCCTTAGTGTCGGCTAGGCTACACAGTGCAGCCAAGATGATCGTGCCGGCCGTGATCGCACCGAGCTCCGCCCACGGGACGGCGATCGGCAGCGGGCCCGTCACCCGCAGCAGCGTGAGCCACAGCCCACCCACCGCGACCAGCGCACACAGCGCGGCGAGGGCGACCCCGACGGCCACCGCCACGAGCACCTCCAGCAGCGCGATGCGCCGGACCTGCGCGCGCAGGGCGCCGAGCAGCCGCAGGGCGCGGCGCTCCCCGGCGCGGTCGGGAGCGGCCATGAGCAGCGTGTTCACGAGGCTCAGTGCGGTGTAGCCGAGCACGATCCCGAGCACGATGAACAGTCCGGTCCGGCTGGCGTTGGACCGCGGCGTCGATACGGATAAATCCGAAAAAGCATTTCCCGCACCCACCAGCGCATCGGACGGACTGCCGACCGGCAGCTCCCCGATCACGCGCAGCGCGGCCGGTGTCCCGTCGGCGAGCCACACGTGCGCCGTCGAGCCGACCGGCAACCGCAGGTCGCGGGTGACCATGATGGCGTCGTCGGGCACCCACGCGACCGCCGCCGCCGGACGCCGGATGAGCGCCGTGTCGCCCTCCAGGGTGTACACCGTGGTCGGCACGGCGGGCCTGGCTTCCTGACGGTCGAGTGCGGACTTCGCGGTGTCGGTCAGCGCCGACGCGGTGAGCAGGGCGGCCGCCAGCCCGACGGTCACGAGCACCGGCGCCGCGATCGCCGCCGTACGCCGGGCCGACGCCCGCGCCGAGGCCGACGCGACGAGCCCGGACGCGCCGGGCAGCCGGTCCAGGGGTGCCGTCAGCACCCGGGCCGCCGGCCGGACCAGCGCGGGCGCAAGGAGCCCGGCCGCGGCGACGAGGAGCATGACGACCGGCATGAAGGTCTTGCGGTTGGTGGCCGAACCCGGGTCCCCGATCGCCGTGACCGCCATGGTGACCAGCGCCGTGCCCAGCACCCCGAGCCCGAGCACCCACCGGGTGACCGGCATGACCCGCGGCTCGACCACCGACTCGCGCAGCGCCTCGCCCGGACGCACCCGGCCGGCCCGCCAGGCCGCCGCGAGCGCGCCGAGGAATGCGACCGCCACGCCGGTACCGAATGCGGTCCACAATGGCCAGTGGGCGGAGCTCGTGGCCGAGATCCAGCCCGGGACCAGGTGCGGCTGGACCTTTCCGGCCAGCAAAGGGCCCGCGGCGACCCCTGTGGCCGAGGCGGCGACGGCGACGAGGAGCGATTCGGCGTACACCATCCGCCTGATCTGGCCCGGTGTCGCCCCCGTGGCCCGCAGGAGGGCGAACTCGGGCCGGCGCTGGGCCACGGCGAAGGCGAAGGTGGACGCGACGACGAAGACGGCCACGAACGCGGCGAACCCGAGCGCGATGCCCACGATGGTGGCGGCGTTGTTGCGGGCGCGGGCGTCGGGCTCGCGGTTGGCGTCGAGGCGGGCGCGCCGGTCGCCGGTGAGCACGAGCGCGCGGTCGCCGACGACGGCCCGCACCTCCTCGGCCGGCCGCGTCAGGGCGAGGGCGTCGACGCGGGGCGAGAGGGCCGCGGCGCGGGCGTCGGTGAAGAAGACGGCCGGCTGCGGTCCACGGCTGACGATGCCGACGATGGTGTACTGCCCGAGCAGCCGATCGCCGAGCGTGCCGTTCTCGACCGCGATCTCGTCGTCCGCCGCCGGTGGCCGTCCACTGTGGAGTGTCTGCCCGGCCAGCGCGAGCGCCGACCACGGCCGCCCGACCGCGTCCCCGGTGGCATCCACCCGGAACACCCGGTCCACGACCGCGTCCGGCAGCGCGGCGACCACGTCCGCCGGCACGCCCCGCGGCACGGCCAGCGGCGCGCTCGCCCCGCCCCGCGGCGTCGCCACGGTGAGCGTCTGGTCGGCCGCGACGACGACGGGCACCGCGGAGTACCGCTGCGGAGGCCTCTGCGGCGCGGTAACCGTCGCGTCCAGAACCAGCCCGAGCGCGGCCATCAGGGCCGAGCCGAGCGCGAGCGCGACGAAGGTGCCCGCGAACGACAGCCGGCGCAGGCGGATCGTCTCCGCGGCGATGCGGATCACGCCGCCACCCGCCCGTCGCGCATGGTGACGATGCGGTCCGCGTACGACGCGGCACCCGGATCGTGGGTCACCATCACGATCGTCTGCCCGTGCTCGTCGACCAGCCCGCGCAGCAGCCGCAGCACATCCTGCCCGCTCGCGGAGTCCAGCGCCCCGGTCGGCTCGTCCGCGAACAGCACCGCGGGTCTCGCGACGAGAGCCCGGGCGATCGCGACCCGCTGCTGCTGCCCGCCGGAGAGCTCGTGGGGCCGGTGCCCGCCGCGCTCGCCGAGCCCGACCTCCGCCAGGCTCCGCTGGATCGCGCCGGGGTCGGGGCGCCGGCCGGCCAGGCGCAGGGGCAGGCCGACGTTCTGCCGCGCCGTAAGCGCCGGGAGCAGGTTGAACCCCTGGAACACGAACCCGATCCGCCGCCTCCGCAGCAGGGTCAGCCGCCGCTCGCTGAGCCCCGTGAGGTCCTGCCCGTCGAGCACCACCCGCCCGCTCGTCGGGCGGTCCAGCCCGGCCGCGCACTGCAGCAGCGTCGACTTCCCCGAGCCCGACGGCCCCATGATCGCGGTGAACGCGCCCCGTTCGAGGTCCACCGAGACGTCGTCCAGCGCCGTGACCCCGTTGTCGTACCGTCTGCAAACCGCTTCCAACCGCACTCCCATGCCCGAAAAGGTAGGAACGGCCGGGTCCGAGCCGGTACCGGACACATGACCAGTCGTGCCCCTAGTGGCGGTAGGGTCGGTGGTCGTGCTCTGGGGGCGGGAGGCCGATCAGGCGCTGGTCGCCGGGCTGCTCGCCCGGGCCCGCGCGGGGCACAGCGCCGTCCTGGTCCTGCGCGGCGACCCCGGCATCGGCAAGACCGCGCTCCTGCGCCAGGCCGCCGCGGCGGCGACGGGCATGACGGTCCTGCGCTGCACGGGGGTTCAGACCGAGGCGGAGGTACCGTTCGCCGCCCTCCACCAGCTCCTCAGGCCCGTCCTGCCCGAGGCCGACCCGCCGCCGGCCCTGCGGGCGGCCCTCGGCCTCGGCCCGTCCACCGGCGGCGACCAGCTCCTGATCGGCGTCGCGCTGCTGACCGTCCTGGCCAACCTGGCCGAGCGGCGCCCCGTCGCCTGCCTCGTCGACGACGCGCACTGGCTCGACCACGCCTCCGCGCAGGCCCTGCGCTTCGCCGCGCGCCGCCTGGAGGCCGAGTCGGTCGCCCTGCTCGTCGCCACGCGCGACGTCTTCGCGTCCGACCTGCCCACGCACGTCCTGCCGCCGCTGGGCGCGGACGCGGCTGAGCACCTGGTCGCGGCCCTCCCCGCGACCGTGCGCGCCCGGGTCCTCGCCGAGGCCGCCGGCAACCCCCTCGCCCTGCTCGAGCTGCCCCACTCGGCCGCCGCGGCCGCAGGCGTGAGCCCGCCGGACGCCGACCGTCGCCCGCTGCCGTTGCCCGACCGCATCCAGCAGGCCTTCGCTGCCCGGCTCGACGCGCTGCCGCCCGACGCCCTGCTCCTGGCCGCCGCCGACGACGAGGCCGACCTCGCCACCCTCCTGCGCGCGGGTGCGCACGTGGACGCGCTCGCGCAGGCCGAGCGCGCCCGCCTGATCGAGGTCGCCGACGGCCGGGTCGTCTTCACGCACCCGCTCCTGCGCGCCGCCGCCTACCGGCACCCGACCTTCGAGCGCCGCCTGGCCGCTCACCGCGCGCTCGCCGCCGCCGTCGGCGACCCGGACCGCCGCGCCTGGCACCTGGCCGCCGCCGCGGCCGGTGCCGACGAGGAGGCCGCGACGGCCCTGGAGCAGGCGGCCGAGCGGGCCCGCGGCCGCAACGGCTTCGCGGCCACCGCCGCCGCCCTCCAGCGCGCCGCCGACCTGAGCGTGGACCCCGCCCGGCGCGCCGCGCGCCTGGAGGCCGCCGCCGGGGCCGCGGACATCGCCGGGCAGCCGGACCGGGCCCGGGCGCTGCTGGACCGCCTCCCGCCCGGCGCGGCGGTCGCGCTGCGGGCGAAGCTCGCCTTCGACGAGGGCGACGCGGCCGCCGCGCACGACCTGCTGCTCGCCGGCGGCACCGGGCCGATGCTGTTCACCGCCGCCCGCAACGCCTGGCAACTGGGCGACCGGGCGCGGCTGGCCGAGGTGTCACGCCTCCTGCACGCGCGCGGCGCCCGCGCGGCCGCCGGCCTCGACGCCGCCCTGGCCATCGTCGAGGGCACCACGCCCCCGCGCGCGGGCCTGGACGCGATGGCCGAGCTGGTGGCCGCCGGTCTGGACGCGGCCCGGGCGACGATCGAGGGCACCGCGACCCGGCAGGCCGACCCCGACGCCAACCCCGACGCAGTGGCCGAGCTGCGCGCGGCCGGACAGGAGCTCGACGCGGCCTTCGTCGCCGGGTTGCTCGGCGACTTCGCGGCGAGCCGCACGATCGCCACGGCGGTGGTGGCCCGGGCCCGGGCCGACGGCGCGCCCGGACGCCTGCCGCGGGCCCTGGCCACGCTGGCCGCGGCCGAGCTGCACCTGGGCCTGTTCCGCGACGCGGCCGTCGCGGCCTTCGAGGCCCGGCCGCTGGGCGGGCCGGTCGAGGGCATGCTGGCCTGGCTGGCCGCCGTCCGGGGGGAGGACCTGGCCGAGGCGGTCGGGACGATGCCGGCCCCGGGGTTCGCCGGTCTGGGCCGGGGCCGGGCGGCCGAGCCGGCGTGGACGGAGTGGGCCCTCGCGCTTGTCGATCTGGGCCGCGGCCGGGCCGCCGAGGCCTCCGATCGCCTGGAGGAGTGCCGCTCGGTCTTCGCCACCCCCGACCGCGTCGAGGCGGCCGTGCGGGCGGGCCGGCGGGAGCGGGCCGAGGCGGCCTGCGCGCGGCTCGAGGCGTGGGCCGCCACCGGCACGTCGCCGTGGGCGGACGTGGCCCTGACCCGGTGCCGGGCGCTGCTGACGGACTCGCTGGAGGTGCCCGGCGGATTCCCGTGGGAGGCCGCCCGCACCCGGTTGGCGATCGGCGAACGCCTGCGTCGCGAGCGCCGCAAGACCGAGGCCCGCACGCACCTGCGGGCGGCCGCCGAGCTCTTCGACCGCCTGGGGGCCGCCCCGTGGTCGGCGCGGGCGCGCTTCGAGCTGCGCGCGGCGGGCGAGCGGGTGGCCGCTCCCGCCCCGGCCGACGACGCGCTGGCCGCGCTGTCGCCGCAGGAGCTGCAGATCGTGCGGCTGGTCGCGGCGGGCCGGACGAACCGCGAGATCGCCACGATGCTGTTCATCAGCCCGAAGACGGTGGCTTACCACCTGTACCGCGCGTTCCCGAAGCTCGGCGTCACCAGCCGCACACAGCTAGCCCGCCTGGACCTCACCTAGAGGAGTTCATTCTACGGCTGTTGACCGGCGCCTCCGTACGTTCTACGCTCGTTCAATCAACAAGCGTTGAATGACTGGGAGTGGCCATGACCGCCACGTCACGCGACGTTGTCGAGCAGCTCCTGCGCGCGAGTCGCGAGCGGGACACCGAGACGTTCGTCGAACTGTTCGCGCCCGACGGCTATATCGAGTGGCCATTCCGGCCGGCGGGCGTCCCGGGCCGCGTGGAGGGCCGCGACCGGCTTCGCGAGTTCCTCACCATGCAGGCCAGCGGCCTCGTCGAGTTCGACGAATACCGCGACACGGTGATCCACGAGACCGTTGACCCGCAGGTGGTGATCGTCGAGTACGAGGCTCACGGCACCGTGATCCCCACCGGCGCCCCGCTGCACCAGACGGTCATTGCCGTCCTGCGGATCAGGGACGGCCTGGTCGTCTCGTACCGCGACTACCTCAATCCTCTGGTGCTGGCCGAAATCCTGGCCGACGTCGGCAACGTGTAGCGGCGGCCTTCAGGGCAGATCGCGAAGGGGCGTCGTCGGCACCGCGATCCAGCCCTCGATCCGCGCGAGCCGCAGCTGCTCCGGCGCCGGTCGCGTCACGAGCCCGAGCGCCGCCGCGCGGGCCGTCAGCGCGGCGATCACCGAGTCGAACGCGTCGTGGCTCTCGCGCATCAGCGGCTCGAACGCGCCGAGGCCGAGCCATGGTGCGGCGGCCAGCAGGGCCTCCACCGGCACGGAGTTCTTTCCCTTGTACCCCCGGTGCGTCAATCCCCACCGGAAGAGCGACGCCGACGGGTAGGCCTCGACGATCCGCCCGGCGCCGGAGCGGTCCACGTCCACGTCCCGCGCCGCGAGGGACGACAGCAGCGCCGCGCACCGCATCGCCGCGTGCGCCAGCCGATCCGCCGACACGCTCAGCGGAATGAGTCCGGGAATGGTCGCGCGAATGACCTCGTCCGTGGTGCGGTACACCATTGTTCGGCGCCAGGCGGCCCCGGATCCGACGACCGGCCGCCCCTCCCCGTGCGCCACGATCATGCGCGTGAACGGCTCCGGCCAGCCGAGCGCGCAGTCGATCCCGGCCTTGTCCGACGCCGCCACGGCGTCCACGATCGCGCCGTCGTCGACGCCGAAGTGCAGCTCACGCACGGTGGCGCGGCCGGCTTCCCACTCCAGCACCGCGAGCGCGGTCCGCTCGTCGGCGGCCGCGAGGTCCACGCCGACGGTCAGCACGAGGTGTAATTTACAGCGACCATCGCCGATGTTACGTCACATTCCGCAGGCGCGTTGCAGGCTTGTTGCAGGCCGTTGACGCGCATTTCGAAATCCGTCTACGGTCCCCGTTCAGGAAAGCGCTTTCCCCTGAATGGAGGAGCAGATGCAATCCAGTCCCACGCGGCGGCGGGTGCGGCTCGCACTCGCGGCCGCGTCCGGCGTCGTCGCGGTGGCGGGGGTGACGCTGGTCGCCACGAACTCGGCGTCCGCGGCGACCGTCGACACCAGCGCGACGTACGTCTTCGTCAACCGCAACAGCGGCAAGGTCATCGACGTCTACAACTGGGCCACGAACGACGGCGCGCCGGTCAACCAGTGGTCGCGCAACGATCTCGCCGTCCAGCAGTGGAAGTTCGTCGACGCCGGCTCCGGCTACTACAAGATCAAGTCAGTGATGAGCGGCAAGGTCCTCGACCTGCCCAACGCCACCGACGGCCTGCAGCTCGTGCAGAACGCCGACAGCGGCTCGACGACCCAGCACTTCCGCCTCCAGGACTCGGCGAACGGGTACGTCCGCTTCGTCAACCGCCACAGCAACAAGGTCATCGAGACCTGGGAGTGGTCGACCGCCGACGGCGCCAAGCTCGACGGCTACCAGAACCTCGACGGCGCCAACCAGCAGTGGCAGCTGGTCAAGCTCGGCTCGGGCGGCGGCGGCAGCACCCCGACGTCGGGCGGCGGCAGCACCCCGACCGGCTCGTGGCCGAGCAGCACCGGCTCGGTCTCGGTGAGCGGCACCATCAAGGTGACCAGCTCGCTCGACGGTGGGATGAAGCGCTACTGCTGCATCGGCGACGGCGGCCAGAGCGAGAGCCAGGACCCGATGTTCGAGCTGTCCGACGGCGCGACGCTCAAGAACGTCATCATCGGCTCGCCCGCGGGCGACGGCGTGCACTGCCTCGGCCGCTGCACCATCCAGAACGTGTGGTGGGAGGACGTGGGCGAGGACGCGGCCACGTTCCTGGGCACCAGCGGCGGCGACTCCTACGTCATCGGCGGCGGCGCCAAGTCGGCGACCGACAAGGTGTTCCAGCACAACGGCAACGGCACCGTGCACATCAGCGGCTTCTACGCCAGCAACATCGGCAAGCTCTACCGGGGCTGCGGCAACTGCACGAACCACTACGAGCGCCACGTGACGGTGGACAACGTGCTGCTGGACAAGACGAAGTACGTCGTTGGGATCAACACCAACTGGGGCGACACCGCCACGCTGACCCGGGTGACCGTCACGAACTCGTCGGGCATCCACGTCTGCGCCGAGTACACGGGCGTGGCCAAGGGCAGCGAGCCGAAGTACCTCGGTGACGGCATGGGCGACGGCCACTGCAACTTCAAGTCCTCGGACATCACCTACAAGTAGTCGGTCACGGCGGCGGGCAGTGCGAGCTGCCCGCCGCTCACCGTGAACGACTCCGGCGCATCGTCCTCATAGAACCGCACGAACCCGGCGAACCCGACCTGATCCGCGTGCCGGGCGACGCCGGTGAGCAGGGCGTGCAGGGTCGGAAGTTCATCCGGGTGTACCTCCTGCAAAACGGTCAGCGCCCACCCTTTCCCGCGCTCGACCAGCTCGCCGACTACGGCTCCGCCCACCTTCCACGCGGCCCCGCGCGCGGCGAACACCGGCTCCGGGTCGAACGGCCCGGTCAGCGGCAGCACCTCGGGTCGCTGCTCGCCGAGCCCGAGGTGCCAGCGCAGCTCCGCCAGCTCGTCGCCGGGGATCTCAGCGCTCAGGTTGAGCGTCACCAGAATCTCGAACACGTCCGCCATGCCGCGCAGATTAGTGCAGGCCGGCGTCCACGCCGCCCATTCGCGCAGGCTCGCGCACTCCGCCGACGGTTGGGGTGTCCATTCGCGCGGGCTCGCGCAGTCCGGCGGCGGCGCTGCTCATTCGCGCACTCCGTCGGCGGCGGGGTGTCCATTCGCGCAGTCCGGCGGCGGTGCTGCTCATTCGTGCACTCCGTCGGCGGCGGGGTGTCCATTCGCGCAGTCCGGCGGCGGTGCTGCTCATTCGTGCACTCCGTCGGCGGCGGGGTGTCCATTCGCGCAGTCCGGCGGCGGTGCTGCTCATTCGCGCACTCCGTCGGCGGCGGGGTGTCCATTCGCGCAGTCCGGCGGCGGTGCTGCTCATTCGCGCACTCCGTCGGCGGCGGGGTGTCCATTCGCGCAGTCCGGCGGCGGTGCTGCTCATTCGCGCACTCCGTCGGCGGCGGGGTGTCCATTCGCGCAGTCCGGCGGCGGTGCTGCTCATTCGTGCACTCCGGTGGCCGCCGGAGTCACAGATTCGCCAGGAACTCCAGGTCGCGGCCGGCGTGGTAGTAGCGCGCGACGTGGGCCGGGGTCGTTCCGTGCACGGTCTCGGCCTTCGGGTCCGCGCCCGCCGCCAGCAGGTCGCGGACGAAGGCGGGGTCGCCACCCTGCATGACCGCCTCGTACAGCGGTGTCCGGCCGATCCGGTCCGCGCCGTCCACGGGCACGCCCGCGTCGAGCAGCACCGGCAGGACCCGCTCGTGGTCGAGCCAGACCGCCATGTGCATGAGCGACCATCCGTTGTGCGCGCGCATGCGCGGATCGACGGTGCCGTCGCTCAATCCGCGCAGGAGGTGCCCCGTGTCGCCGAACTGCAGGCGGTGCATGAGCGCGCGACGGTGCTCGTGCAGCGCCCGCGGCAGCCGCCCGCCGCCCTGCTGCCAGGCCTGTTCGACGCCGAAGCAGCCGTGGCTGTCGCCGCCGAGGGCGCGCAGTGCGGATTCGCGCACTTGTTCCTGCTCGTCGTGGTCGTGCAGGGTGAGCGCGCCGCCGGCGATGCCGAGCCGGTGCCAGTCGCCGCCGCAACGAACGCGGAACGCCGCCTGGTCGCCCCGCGCCAGTTGCCCGCTCGCCCGCGACCCGAGCCGCGGATCTTGCCGGCCAGAATCCGGCGTATCTGACATATCTCCTGACAGGGTAAATGTCCGAAAAGTCCGATCACGAAGTGTCGGACTTTTCGTGGCAGCGGCAGCGGCAGAAGCGGGAGCGGCAGCGGAGGTGGGAGGGGCGGCAGCGTGAGGGGCGGCGGCAGTGGCAGTGGCAGTGGCAGAAGCGGGAGCGGCAGCGGAGGTGGGAGGGGCGGCAGCGTGAGGGGCGGCGGCAGTGGCAGCGGCAGAAGCGGGAGCGGCAGCGGAGGTGGGAGGGGCGGCAGCGTGAGGGGCGGCGGCAGCAGTGGGAGTGGCGGCGTCAGAGGCAGTGGCGGCAGCAGTGGGGGTGGCGGCGGCAGTGGCAACAGCGGTAGCAGTGGCAGTGGCAGTGCCGTCCGGGTCGGTGCCGGGGCTGGCGAAGCCCGCGCGTGAGGCCGCCGGCAGCATGAGTGGGTGCAGGGCGTCCGGTGACAGCAGGCCCGCGGCGATGAGCGCGAGATCAGGAGGTACCGACGACGTGGGAATCCGGACGGGAACCTCGAGGTAATCGCTCGGGTCCGACGCCTCGGCCCGCAGCGACGGCAGGTTGATCGTCAAGTACGCGCCGAACAGGGTCGCGACCTGGTCCACGCCGAAGGCGGCGCCCGCCTCCGTGGCCAGCTCCGCGACGCCGACCGGGCTCGTCGGGGACATCGAGGGAGACTGCAGGCAGCTCAGGTCGTCGAAGTCCAGCGTGATGCCGCACTGCTGCCAGGCCTCGCGGTAGTCGCCGGACTCCAGTAGCGCGAAGACCGGCGGTGCGTCCCACAGCCGCGCCAGCGAAGAAGCCTCGCGGGCGTCCCAGGTGGGGCGCGGGGCGTAGTACCAGCGCTCGTGCTCGAGTTCGGCCAGCGTCGACACGCTCAGGTGGACGCGCTGCGGGCCGGTCGGGGACTTCGGCAGCCGCAGGCGCACCAGCGGTTCGGTGGCGGCGCCGGATCGGGGGGCGAGGACGGCGCTCACCTGGGCCTGCAGGGTGGACCGGCCGCCGCGGTGCCGGGGGAGGTGCCACCACAGCAGGTCGAGACAGAGGTGGTGCAGGTCGTCCTCCAGCCGGTCGGCGGAGGCGGTGCCGAACCGGGCGCGGACCGCGGCCAGGTCGACGTCGATCGTGACCGGCAGGAGGTTCGCGGCGGCCCGCCAATCGCCGGCCGACCGGGCCGAGGCCGCCGCCGCGACGAGCGCGGGCGGTGGCATCTCGGCCCGGATCTTGCGCCAGAGCGGCAGCTCACGAGCCAGGAAGGGCAGATCGGCCGGATTCGAACCGGCGTCCTCCAACTTCGCAAGGTGGCGTGACGACCTCTGCACTACGACCTGCCGCGCATGAGCGTAATCGTCCTCAGATCTCCAGGTGGACCCGGCACCGCCGGGGCGACGACGTCCAGGTTAGGTTCGCCGGGCCGTTCCGCGGCAACCCGGGTCATCGACGTCGCTCGTGCCGTCCTGCCCGGGGTGGCGGTGATCGTGATTCGCTGCCCGGTCGCGAGGGCGCTTCGCTTTGCCGACAGTGCGTGATCAGGCCCCGGTGTAATGTAGCCCCGTCGAAGTGGCCCAAATGAAGAGGAAACGATGGTCGACGTTGCGCTGCTGCTGGGCGGCCCGTCCGAGGAGCGCGGGATCTCGCTCAACTCCGCACGCTCCGTAGCGGACCACCTCGAGGGCGCGGTCGTCAACCTGACCGAGATCATCTTCTTCGACCGCCAGGTGCGGCCCTACTCCATCCCCCGTGGCCTGCTCTACTGCAACACTCCGAGCGACTTCGACTTCAAGCTCGCGCACGAGGGCCGGCCGCTCACCGAGGACGAGCTCATCGCCCGCCTGCGCACGGCCGGGCTGGTCTTCCCCTGCATGCACGGCGAGTTCGGCGAGGACGGGCAGGTCCAGGCGCTGCTGGAGAAGGCCGGGGTGCCCTTCGTCGGCACCGGGGCGCAGGCGTGCGCGACCGCCTTCGACAAGTACAAGGCCAAGCAGGCCCTCGACGCCGTCGGCATCGGCGCGGTGCCCTCGGCGATCGTCGACGCCGCCATGTCCGACGCCGAGGCCGAGCGGGTCGTCACCGAGGCCTTCCCGGACGTCGCCAAGCTGGTGTTGAAGCCGGCCACCGGCGGCTCCAGCATCGACGTCTTCGTCGCCCGGGACCGCGCCGCGGCCGTCGACATCCTGCGCACCCTGCGCACCCGCCACGACCGGATCGTCATCCAGCCGCGGATGCACGGCGTCGAGGTGACCACCATCGTGCTCGACGGGCCCGACGGGCCGGTCGCGCTCATCCCGGTCGAGATCGAGCTGCAGAACCAGGCGACCGAGGACGAGATCTTCGACTACCGCCGCAAGTATCTGGCCAGCAACGACTCGCACTACCACTGCCCGCCGCCCCGGGACGACGAGACGATCGCGCGCATCCAGGCCACCGCCGAGGCCGTGTTCAAGACCCTCGGCCTGCGCGACTTCGCCCGCATCGACGCGTGGCTCGAAGAAGACGGCACCGTGCTCGTCTCCGACGTCAACGTGATCAGCGGCATGGAGCAGAACAGCTTCCTGTTCGTCCAGGCCGCGCAGCTCGGCATGACCCACGCCGACGTCCTGCGCGAGGTCCTGCGCGCCGCGTCGCTGCGCAACGGCCTCGAGTTCGCCGCGCCCTACGACACCACGATCCAGACCGGCGAGCCGGTGGCCGTGCTCTTCGGCGGCGCCACGGCCGAGCGCCAGGTGTCGGTGCTGAGCGGGACCAACGTGTGGCTGAAGCTGGCCCGTTCGCAGAAATACGCGCCGGTTCCCTACCTGCTGTCGCCCGACGGATCCGTCTGGCAGGTGTCGTACTCGTCGGCCCTGCGCCACTCCGTCGAGGAGATCGTGTACGCCTGCCGCGACGGCCTGCGCCTCGAGGAGCGCCGCAGCCGCCTGGCCGAGCGGATCATCGAGCGCCTCCGGCTGCCCGCCGAGGCCCGCAGCACCTCCGTCGCGCCGCCGGTGCAGCTGTCGATGGAGGAGTTCCTCGACCGTCACGAGCTCGTCTTCATCGCCCTGCACGGCGGCGCGGGCGAGAACGGGACATTGCAGGAGCTGCTGGACGCGCACAGCATCCGGTACAACGGCTCCGGCCCGGCCGCGTCCCGCCTGTGCGCCGACAAGTACGAGACCGGCAAGGTCGTCGCGACCCTGGAGAGCGAGGGCATCCACACCGCCCGCCGCGTCCGCGTCGACGTCCCCGCGTCGGTCGAGGAGTCGGTGATCGAGACCCTCTGGCACGACATCATCACCGAGGTCACCGACACCCGGGTGGTCGTCAAGCCCCTGGACGACGGCTGCTCGGCCGGCATTCTCCCGCTGGGCAACGCCGCGGACCTGCAGCGCTACCTGGAGCTGATCAACGCCGGCGCGAGGCGCATCAAGGGCGCCGGGTTCTCCCTGCTCAGCCCCGACCAGCTGGTCGAGATGCCGACGAGCCGCCCGCACCACCTGCTCTTCGAGGACTACATCGACACCGACGACGTGCGGGTCGAGGACCACTCGGGCGACGCCGAGCTGCTCTGGGGCCGCGAGCGCGACACCGGCTGGATCGAGGTGACCGTCGGCGTGATCGGCCCGCGCGGCGCGATGGTCGCCATGAACCCCTCGATCACCGTCGCGAGCGCGGGCATCCTGTCGCTCGAGGAGAAGTTCATGGGCGGCACCGGCATCAACATCACGCCCCCGCCCGGCGCCCCGCTCGGCCGCGTCGAGCCCGGCGCGGTCGACGCCGTGCGCGCACGCATCGCACGGACGGCGAACGTGCTGGGCATGGAGGGGTACGGCCGGATCGACGCCTTCATGCACCGCAAGACGGGCGAGGTCATCATCATCGAGGCCAACTCCCTGCCGGGCCTGACCCCGGCGACGGTCTTCTACCACCAGGGCCTGGCCGAGGAGCCGCCGGTTCCCCCGCGCCAGATCCTCGAGCGCATCCTGGACCTCGCCACCCACTCGTAAAGACGTGGGCGCCGAGTGGGAGGTCGCGGACGCGTGGGTGTTCGCGGCCGTCTTCGGGTCCGGCCCCGAGGAGGGCGCGACGCTCGCGCGGATCATCGGCGCGGCCGACGGCATCAACCACGCGATCCTGACCGAGGACGAGTTCGTCCGGGCCGTGCCGCGGCTCGTCGCGGCCGGGCTCATCGGGGCCGACCCCGCGGCCGATCGCTACTGGCACACGGAGGCGGGGCGCGCGATCGCCGAGCGCTGGCACCGCCGCGGGCTGTTCGCCTGGGCCGAGGTGGTCCCGCCGGCCCTGCGCGGCACCGGCGAGCCGGCCGACGGGAACCTCACGCTGCCCGCGGGCGCCTTCGCCGCGGCCGTGCGCGAATACCTCAGTGCTGGGTGAAGATGCGCTGGACGCGGGGGCCGACCTGGGTCAGCACCTCGTGCGAGACGGTGTCCATGGCCGCGGCGGCCTGCTCGATCGGGGTCGAGAAGCCCGCGTACTGGCCGAAGATGAGCACGTCCGAGCCCACCTCCGCGTCCGGGTGGCCGGTGATGTCGATCGCCATCGAGTCCATCGAGATCGTGCCCGCGATCTCGCAGCGGCGGCCGTTGACCAGCACGTAGCCGACCTTGCGGAAGGCGCGCGGGACGGCGTCGTAGTAGCCCGCGGCGATGAGCGCGATCCGCGTGTCCGGGGACTGGGCGCGGAACAGGCCGCCGTAGCCGACCCGCTCCCCGGGCGCCATGTCGTGGATCTCGACGATCCGTGACACCAGGCCGACGCCGGGCGTGAGCGTGATCAGGCTGCTGGTCGCGGTCGAGGGCTGCAGGCCGTAGAGGCCGATGCCGAGGCGCACCATGTCGTAGCGCGCCTCCGGGAAGCGGATCGTGGCGGCCGTGGCGGCGGTGTGCCGTACGACATCCTCGAACCCCATCTCGTCCGCCGCCGCGCACACCGAGCCGAAGCGCTTGAGCTGCTCCCGGGTCAGGTCGTCCTCGGCGGGGTCGTCGGGGCAGCCGAGGTGGCTCATGAGCCCGGCCAGGCGCAGGTGCTCGCTGCCCTTGAGCTTGCCCAGCAGCTCGATCGCGGCCTCCGGGTACAGCCCGCTGCGGTGCATCCCCGAGTCCACCTCGACGTGCACGTCCAGCCGGCGGCCGCTCACGGCGGCGGCCCGGCAGGCGGCGTCGTACATCTCCACGGAGTACAGCGACGGCGTCAACCGGTGCCGGACCAGCCGCTCGAGGTCGCCGGGCACGGCGAGGAAGACCAGGATCGGCATCTGCACGCCCGCCCGGCGCAGCGCGACGCCCTCGTCCGCGGTGGCCACGCCGAGCCAGTCGACGCCCGCCTCCCGCAGGGTGTGCGCGACGGTGACGGGATTGGTGCCGTACGCCTCCGCCTTCACGACCCCCATGAGCCGCGTGTGCGGGCCCACGAGCTTGCGGAAGGCGGCGACGTTGTCCCGGATGGCCGCGAGGTCCACGTAGAGCCGGGTCGCGGCCGCGGCCTCCACGAGGTGCATCCAGGAGTCGGTGACCATGGTGTCCCGCGGTACGTGCACCAGCGCCACGTCGTCGGGGCGCAGCTCGGTCGCGACGAACGCGCGCATGCGGTCCTCGTCCGGGAAGCGGTGCACGGGCACGTCGCTGCCCGCGAGCGCGGCCTCGATCAGGCCGTGCGCCTCGTCGTCCAGGCCGCAGACCAGCCGCACGTTCTCGGCCCGCAGGCACCGGGCCATCGCGTCGGCGCCCTCGGCGGTCAGGCCGGTCAGCGGATCACCGATGATCATGAGGGTGCGGCCCTGGGCCCCCATGAGGGACCGGGCCGTGCGCAGGGCGCTGCTCAGCGCGAGCGGGTCGGTGTTGGCCAGCTCACCGACGACGGTCGCGCCATCGGGGCGGCGCCACATCTGCATGCGCGTCGACGGCGGTGTGTAGTCGGCGACCGCCGTGAGCAGGTCGGCCGGCCCGATCCCGAGCAGGGTCGCGGCGCCCATCGCGAGCTCGAGGTCGCTGAGCACCTCCGGCGACGGGGTCGCGACCAGCAGGTCCTCCTCCGTGCCGCCGGGCAGCGCGGCGCGGACCAGCGAGGAGCGCTCGACGTGCCGCAGCCTGGTCAGCCGGGGCAGCGCGGGGTCCCCGGCCGGCAGCAGCCGCGCCTTCGAGATCTGCCGGGCCATGTCGTGTACCGAAGCGTCTTCCTCGCCCATGAGCAGCCACCCGTCCTCGGGCAACCCGGCCGCCATGCTCAGCAGCTCGCGGGCGTGCTCCTCGCGGCTGCCGAAGCTCTGCCCGCTGCGGCCGAGGTTGGTGAACACGACCGCGCGCGGGTCGACCATCCGCGCGAGGCGGGCCATCTCGCCGGGCTCGGTCGCGGCCGCCTCGATCACGGCGACCGGCACATCGGCCGGGCACTGCAGCACCGACAGGGCCACGCCGAGCTGGCTGTTGTAGCTACCCGGGCTGCCGTACGTCGTGCGATGCCCCGCCAGCAGCCCGACGAGCGCGTCCTTGGTGAGCGTCTTGCCGTTGCTGCCGACGACCGCCACGAACGTCGTCGAGCTGAGCTGGCGCCGCCACCACACCGCCATCTCCTGCAGCGCGGCGAGCGGATCCTCGACGGCGATCACGGTCTGCCCGGGGAACTCGGCCAGCCGGCGCCGGTCCACGACCGCGGCGATGGCCCCGTTGGCGAGCGCCCGCGCCACGAACCGGTGACCGTCCGTGACACCCTGGAGAGCGAAGAAGAGACTGTCGGCCTGCAACCGGTCCGAGTGAATGGCGACGCTGCCGACCGCGCGCTCTTCCCCGGGGAAGTGCACCGTTCCGCCGACGATCGACGCCACCTCGGCGACCGAGACTGGGTCCATTCGGCGAATAGTAGTCTGGAGTGCGCCGCTGCACGGACAGTAAGATTGCCCGGTGTTGGAGATCATGGAGATCCTCCGGAAGGATGCCCACGCTACCCCGGAGCGCATCTCGGATTTGACCGGAATCGACGTCGAGCGCGTCCGGGCGCAGATTACGGCCTGGGAGCAGCAGGGCGTGATCCGGCGGTACAAGGCCGTCGTCGACGCCGACCGGCTGCGCGAGCTCAGCGGCGAGCAGGTGATCACCGCGTTCATCGACGTCGCCGTGATGCCCGCCCGCGGCCTGGGCTTCGACGACGTCGCGCTGCGGATCTCCCGCTTCCCCGAGGTGCGGTCGGTGTACCTCGTGTCCGGCGCCCAGGACCTGCGCTGCGTGGTCACGGGCCGCAGCATGCACGACATCGCCGACTTCGTGGCCCAGAAGCTCTCGACGATCGAGCGGGTGACGGCCACGGCCACGCACTTCGTGATGAAGACCTACAAGGAAGACGACGAGCTCTACGCGACCGCCGAGGTCGACCGACGCCTCCCGGTCACGCCGTGAAGCCGCTCAACCCGATCGTCGCCGCGTGCCCGCCGTCGGGGATCCGGCGGTTCTTCGACATCGCGGCGACCATGGACAACGTCATCTCCCTGGGCGTGGGCGAGCCCGACTACGTGACGCCCTGGCACGTGCGCGAGGCCGGGATCTACGCGCTGGAGCAGGGCTTCACGACGTACACCTCGAACGCGGGCCTGCTGGAGCTCCGCTCGGCCATCGTCGAGGATCTCTCTCGCCGATACTCCGTGACCTTCGACGCCGTCTCCGAGTGCCTGATCACGTCCGGGGTGTCGCAGGGCCTGGACCTGGTGATGCGCACCCTGCTCGACGCCGGCGACGAGGTGATCATCCCCGAGCCGTGCTACGTGGCGTACGGCCCGTGCGTGACCTTCGCCGGCGGCACCCCCGTGTACGTCCCGTCGTCCCCGGCCTTCGAGATCCTGATCGACGAGATCGAGCGGGCGATCACGCCGCGCACGAAGGCGATCCTGGTCTCGTCGCCGTCCAACCCGACGGGCGCGATCCAGCCGCGCGAGGTCCTGGAGGCCCTGGCCGACCTGGCGGAGCGCCACGACCTGTACCTGGTCTCGGACGAGATCTACGAGCGCCTGAGCTATGACGCGCCGCACACGTGCATGGCGTCGCTGGCCCCGTCCCGGTCGATCGTCCTGGGCGGCTTCTCCAAGGCCCACGCGATGACGGGCTGGCGGGTCGGTTTCGTGTGCGCCCCGGCGTTCGTGCTGGAGCTGGCGGGACGCATCCATCAGTACACGATGCTGTGCGCCCCGCACGTCTCCCAGGCCGCGGCCCTGGAGGGCCTGCGCTCGGGCGACGGCCAGGTGGCGGAGATGGTGGCCGACTACGACCGCCGGCGCCGCCTGTTCGTGAAGGGCCTGAACGCGATCGGCCTGACGTGCCACGAGCCGCAGGGCGCCTTCTACGCCTTCCCGTCCATCCGCTCGACGGGCCTGGATTCGGAGACGTTCGCGGAGCGCCTGCTGCAGGCGGAACGGGTGGCGGTGGTCCCGGGAAGCGTCTTCGGCCCGGGTGGCGAGGGCCACGTGCGGTGCAGCTACGCGACGGCGCTCCCGCTGCTGGAGGAGGCCGTCAAACGCATGGGCCGGTTCGTGGACTCCCTCTAGCCGATCGGGCTCGACGGACCGCTCAGGCCGCGAGCTCGCGCCACTCCGGGCGGCCGCCCATCCAGGCGTTGGCGAGGATCTCCGCCGCCGCCCGGCTCGGGCAGTGGTGGGTCTTCGACGGGCCGGAGGCGCCGCCGGTCTGCGCCAGGACCTCCCACTGGGTCCCGTCGGTGCTCAGATATACGTCGCGGCGACCACGCGGACCGTGGACGCCGTTCCACCAGTGCCGCTCGACCTTCACCCGTAGACCGTACCGTGCCGCGCTTCCGGGCGGAATCCGTCGCAGCGGTGCAACCTGTCGCCAGGCCACCCAGATACGGGCAATCGCACCGAGCGTGAACGCGGCGCTACCGAGCAGGACGACCGGTGGCCAGACGCAGACCCTTGGCGGCCAGGCGGTCGGCCCGCTCGTTCTCCGGGTGCCCGTTGTGGCCCTTGACCCAGTGCCACTCGACCTGGTGCTTGGCGACGAGCGCGTCGAGCTCCTGCCACAGGTCGACGTTCTTGACCGGCTGCTTGTCGCTCGTCTGCCAGCCGTTGCGCTTCCAGCGGGCCACC
This sequence comes from Dactylosporangium thailandense, assembly GCF_059739745.1. Taxonomy (NCBI): domain Bacteria; kingdom Bacillati; phylum Actinomycetota; class Actinomycetes; order Micromonosporales; family Micromonosporaceae; genus Dactylosporangium; species Dactylosporangium thailandense. The sequence continues at coordinate 9,414,512 of NZ_AP029195.1, read as the reverse complement.
CAGGCGGTGATGCCGTTGCGCACGTAGGAGCTGTCGGTGTAGAGGTGCACGACCACGGGCCGGGTCAGGCTCTCCAGCGCGCGGATCGGCGCGGTGAGCTCCATGCGGTTGTTCGTGGTCGCCGTCGCCTCCCCGCCGCACAGCTCCTTCTCGACGGTGCCGTAGCGCAGGACGGCGCCCCAGCCCCCCGGTCCCGGGTTTCCGCTGCAGGCGCCGTCCGTGTAGATCTCGACGTGGGTCACATGGGTATTAGACCGTGTGCCACTTCTGGTTCGCCGTGCCGGCACAGTCCCACAGCTGCAGCAGCGCGTCGTTGTTCGGGTTCCAGTCCTTGATGTCGACGCACTTGTTCGCCTGCGGGTTCACCAGGTCCCCGGCTGCGCTGAGCACGAACTTCTGGGCCGCGTTGCCGGAGCAGTTCGCGATCTGGATCGCGGTGCCGTTGGCCGAGGAGCCCCAGGCGACGTCCATGCACTTGCCGTTCTCGGTGCGCAGCGTGCCGTCGACGAAGTTCCACTTCTGGTTGGTGCCGCCCGTGCAGTTCCACACGATCAGGCGCTGCCCGTCCGAGAAGTTCCAGTTCGGCACGTCGATGCACTTGTTGTTCCAGTTGCTGGCGATCGACTTCACCGAGCTGTTGCCGCCGCCGGTGGGCGGCGGGGTGGTGGTGCCGCCGCCACCGCCGGTGTTGCCGCCTCCGCCGGTGCTGCCGCCGCCGGTGAAGGGCGAGAGCGTGATGCCGGCCGCGCGCGGGTCGCCGTCGTGCACGAGCGACTCCTGGTTCTGCACGTCGTCGAAGGCGAAGCCGTACGCCCGGCCGTCGGCCATGTTCGCGTGCACGATCCGCGAGTAGTGGTTCGTGAGCGCGCTCTTGTAGAAGTCGGCCGCGGTCCCGCCCGGCTGGGTGTCGATGGTGCCGAGGGTGCTGCGGTGCAGCGCCGCGCAGAGGGTGCGCGCGATCGGCCCGACGACCTGGTCGTTGGGTGCGCCGAGGGCCCCGTCGCAGCCCCACACGTTGGCGGTGGAGGGCCGGTTGAACGAGGCGACCTTCTGGCCGGAGGCGTTCGTGAACGTCATCACGGTGCCGCTGGTGCGGCCGAAGTACTTGACGTTCGGCTGGTCGGTGAAGGGCACCACGGTGAGCGTCTTGGTGGTGTACGCGTTCCAGGCGTTGGCGATGTACGGGTCGAGGTACGTCGCGCTGAACAGCCCGGCGTCGGCCGCCTTGCCGGGCGAGAGCACCCGCAGCACCGTGCCGTCCGAGCGGGTCACCACGGTGTTGCCCCAGCCGGCCTGGGCCTTGATCTGGTTGATGACGTTCTGGCGCCCGTCGGCCTTGAGCGCGCCGGTCGTCGAGGTCGCGCCGTTCGCGCCGGTGACGCTGACCGCGTGCGGCACCGCGAACATGTCGACCTGCGAGCTGTTGAGCCACAGGCCGGCGTCGTTGTACGTGAACTCGCTCCAGTCGAACAGGATGTTGTGGTTCGGGTCGCCCGAGGCCCACGGCGCCGGCTGGACCAGCCCGTCGGGGGTCAGGAAGAACTTGAGCCGCTCGCCCAGTGACATGTAGACGCGGCCGGAGAGGTTCTTCGGCAGCTGGATCGTCTTGCTGCCGCCGTTGGCCGGGCCGGGGATCGAAACGTCCGGGGCGGGCATGGGCGGGTTGGTGCCGGAGGACCACTGGGTGAACGTCCCGTTGGCGGAGACGTACCCGAGCTTGCCGGTGCTGAGGTTGGTGCCGAGCACGTACAGGTAGACCGCGTCCCCGCGCCCGGTCGAGTTCGTGACGGTGAACGGCAGGAGCGATGGTCCGGCCGCCTGGGCCGAGGGCAGGGCGGCGATGGCCACGGGTATCGCGGCGGCGACCACGGCCGCGGCGCCGAGCAGCTTCGTCCTCAATCGCACGGGAACTCCTAGGTTGGATCGTGAGAGCGCTCTCAGCTTCCGGGGCAGCGCGAACGCGTGTCAACGGACACCAACAAGACCCAACGATCTGTTAAGGGCGTGTTGAGATTGACGGGTATAGCAAACCGTACGTACGTCTTGTTAGAGTGTCGCCATGCCACCGCTGCGGTTGCTCTCGCTCATCTCGCTCGTCAACACCACCGGAAGCGGCCTGTGGATGGTGTCGAGCGCGCTGTACCTGACCCGGTTCGCGGGCCTGTCGATCGCGCAGACGGGCCTGGCCCTGACCGCGACCGGCCTGGTGTGCATGGTGGCGAGCGCCCCGATGGGCTACGTCGCCGACCGGCTCGGCGCGCGGGAGGTCTTCGTCGCCGGCCTGCTCGCCCAGGCGCTGGGCACCGCCGCGTTCGCGCTGGTGCACAGCGTGTGGGTGTACCTGCTGATCGGCGCCCCGCTCGCGGTCGCCGACGCCGCCCAGCGCGCCGCCAAGGGGGGCCGTGATCGGCGGCGCGGTCCCGCCCGAGCAGCGCGTACGCACCCGTGCGTACCTGCGCTCCGTCACCAACGTAGGCATCGCGCTCGGCTCGGCCCTGGCCGGCGTAGCCCTGGCGATGGACACCCGCGCGGCCTACGTCGTGCTCATCCTCGGCGACGCGCTCACCTACCTGGTCGCCGCGGCCCTGGCGAGCCGCCTCGAGCACATCCCGCGCCAGGTCCACACCCCCGGCGCCCCGCGCCTGGTCGCCCTGCGCGACCGGCCGTTCCTCGTGTTCGTCCTGCTCGACGGCCTGCTGTCGACGCACTTCGGGCTGTTCGAGGTCGGGCTGCCGCTGTGGATCGCACACCGCACGGACGCCCCGGAGTGGCTGGTCGCGGTGGTGTACCTGACCAACACCACGGCGGTCGTGCTCCTGCAGGTGCGGGCCGCCCGCGGCACCGACGAGCCGCGGGGCGCCGCCCGGGCCGCCCGCCGCGCCGGGCTGACCCTGCTGGTCGCGTGCGGCCTCTACGCCCTGTCGGGCCACGCCCACCACGCGGTCACGATCGCCCTGCTGGTGGCGGGCGCGCTGGTCCACGTGGTGGGCGAGCTGTGGCACGCGGCGTCGGGCTGGGGCATCTCGTTCGGGCTGTCGCCGTCGGACAAGCACGGGCAGTACCAGGGTGCGTACGCCATCGGCATGCAGCTCGGCCAGATGCTGGCCCCGTTCGTCGTCACGACGCTCGCCCTCGGCTGGGGCGACCCGGGCTGGCTCCTGCTCGCCGTCGCCTTCGCGCTCGCCGGTGCGGCCATGCCCCCGACGGTCGAGTGGGCCCTCAAGAACCGTCCACATGAGACACAAGCCGAAGAGCCTCATGGCTCGGGCCGCGTCAGTATCTGACCGTCGCTCATTGGTAGAACTGGTGCTGCCCGGCTCTTGGTGGGGTTGGGTGGCACCTGGGCCGCTAGGTCACTGCCAACCGTTGCCGCCCCCGGTGTGAGGGCTTGCGGGAGTTTCTGCGGGGTTTGGCGGTCCGGGGCATCCCGACTGGCAACAGGGCTACTGCGCCGTGGAGAGCGCCCGTCAATGAGCGTCCGGCAGTGATGTCCCGAACCACCAGGTGCGCCTTCCACTGATCTGTGCAGCGGTTGGAGCGGTGTTGAGTGTGACAGGTGAGCGGTTCGCGGGTATCGACTGGGCTGAGGACTCCCACGCGATATGCGTGATCGACGGGGCTGGGGAGCCGGTCGAGCGGCTGGTCGTGGGCCATTCGAAGGCCGGGATCGGGAAAGCGGTGGCGGTCCTGGTCCGTCACGGGGTGGCCGGGGTCGGGATCGAACGGCCGGACGGGCCGCTGGTTGCGGGGTTGCTCGCGGCGGGCCTGGAGGTGTTCGTGGTGCCGCCGTCGCAGGTCAAGAGCTTGCGGGGCCGGTATGGGTCGGCGGGACACAAGGATGACCGGTTCGATGCCTATGTGCTGGCTGACACGGTGCGCACGGACCGGCGCCGGCTGACGCCGTTGCGGCCCGACACGGCCGCGACGACCAGCCTCCGCACGCTGGTGCGGGCCCGGGCGGACCTGGTCGGGCATCGGGTCGGCATGGTCAACCAGCTGCGGGCGCATCTGCTGAGCGTGCTGCCCGGGGCGGTCGGGTTGTTCTGTGAGCTGACCTCGCCGATCAGCCGGGCGTTCCTGACCGCGTTCGGCACCCAGGACGCGGTCGACGCGCTCACCCTGGACACGCTGACCGCCTGGCTGGCCGGGCAACGCTACCGCCGCATCAAACCCGGCGTTCTCCTCGCCCGGCTGCACGACGCCCCGGCCGGGGTGACCGGCCCCGCCGGGCAGGCCCTGGCCGGGGTCACCACCGCCTACCTCACCGCCGTGACCGCCCTGATCGACCAGATCACCGCACTCGAGGACCAGATCGCCGACGCCCTGGCCGCGCACCCGGACGGGCCGATCTTCACCTCACTGCCCCGGGCGGGGACGGTCCGCGCGGCACGGCTGCTCGCCGAGATCGGCGACGCCCGCGGGCGTTACCCAAACCCGGCAGCACTGGCCGGCCTGGCCGGCGTCACCCCATCAACCCGCCAATCCGGCAAGGTCACCATCATCGCGTTCCGGTGGGCTGTGAACAAACAACTCCGCGGCGCGGTCTGCGACTTCGCCGCCGACTCCCGCCACACCAACCCCTGGGCCGCCCACCTCTACCAGCAGGCACGAGCCCGCGGCCACCGCCACCCACACGCCGTCAGAATCCTCGCCCGCGCCTGGCTCGGCATCATCTGGAAATGCTGGACCACCAACACCCCCTACAACCCCGACCAGCACAACGCCCTGCAAAAAGTCCTCACCCAAACCCCTTGACCCCACAGGGCACTCCCGCCAGGAATCCCGACGTCCGTGGGTGGCGCAATCAGTTGCCGACTCCCAGGCTGTCCATGAACGCCGTCGGATACCGGTCGCCGCGGGCCGAGCCGGCCGGGACGGCCTCTTCGATCTCGGCGAGGTCGGCGGCGGACAACGACACGTCGGCCAGCGCCTCCGACAGGCGCTCGCGGGTGCGGGCGCCGACCAGCGGCACGACGTCCGGCCCCTGGGCGGCGACCCAGGCGATGGCGAGCTGGGCGACCGTGCACCCCTTGGCCGCGGCGACCCTGCGCAGCGCCTCGACGAGCCCGAGGTTGTGCTCGACGTTGCCGGGCGCGAAGCGCGGGGTGTGGACGCGGAAGTCCCCGGGCGCCGCGGGGCGCCGCGCGCTCCAGTGGCCGGAGATGAGCCCGCGGGCCAGCACGCCGTACGCCGTCATCCCGATCCCGAGCTCGCGCAGGACCGGCAGCACCTCGGCCTCGACCGCGCGGGACAGCAGGGAGTACTCGATCTGCAGGTCGGCGACGGGGTGCACCGCGTGCGCGCGGCGGATGGTCTCGGCCCCGACCTCGGAGAGCCCGAGGTGGCGCACGTACCCGGCCTCGACCATCTCCTTGACCGCGCCCACGGTGTCCTCGATTGGCACCGCGGGATCGAGCCGCGCGGGGCGGTACACGTCGACGTACTCGACGCCGAGGCGGTTGAGGGAGTACGCGAGGAAGTTCTTCACCGCCTCGGGCCGGTTGTCCTGCGGCCCGAACACCGGCCCGGGCCCGCGCAGCTGCCCGAACTTCACGCTGAGCACATAGCTGTCCCGCGGCCGCCCGCGCAGCGCCTCGGCGAGCAGCAGCTCGTTGGCGCCCATCCCGTAGAAGTCCCCGGTGTCGATGAGCGTGATGCCGGCGTCGAGCGCCGCGTGCACCGTGGCGATGCTCTCGCCGCGATCGCTGGCCCCGTACGCCTCGCCGGACAGCCCCATCGCCCCGAGCCCGAGCGCCGAGACCACCGGCCCGGCCGTTCCCAACTGTCGTGTCTGCATGGTTGCGACGATGCCCCCGATCCCGCCCGCTCGGCAGCGGAGCGTGCATCGTGGGAGCGACGCTCCCTGGCTGCGCCCGCGAGGAGGAGCACCATGGAGCACATGCAGCGTGAGCAGCTCGCCGACTTCCTGCGCCGGCGCCGCGAGGCCATCCACCCGGCCGACGTGGGCCTGGCCGACGGCCCCCGCCGCCGCACCGCCGGCCTGCGCCGCGAGGAGGTCGCGATGCTCGCCGGCATGTCCGTCGACTACGTGGTGCGCCTCGAGCAGGCCCGCTCCAGCCAGCCGTCGACGCAGCTGCTGGCCGCCCTCGCGCGGGCACTGCGTCTCAGCGACGACGAGCGCACCCACCTCTTCCACCTCGCCGGCCACCGCCCGCCCCCGGCCGAGGGCGTGGCGAGGCTGGCCCGGGCCGGCCTCCTGCGCATGCTGGACCTGCTGGCCGACACCCCCGCGCTGGTCATGTCCGACCTGGGGGAGATCCTGGCCCAGAACCGGGCCGCGCTGCTGCTCTCCGGCGACCTGACCCGCTTCACCGGCCTGCGCCGCTACACCGTCTACCGCTGGTTCACCGAGCCCGAGGCCCGGGCCGTCCACCCGGAGGGCGACGCGGAGCGCCAGTCCCGCCAGCACGTCGCCGACCTGCGCGCCGTGGCCGGCCGCCGGGCGGGAGACGCGGACGTGACCGAGCTCGTGGAGCGGCTGCGGTCCGAGAGCGAGGACTTCCGCGCGCTGTGGGAGGAGCACGCGGTGGCGGTGCGCCGGGCCGACCGCAAGACGCTGGTCAACCCGCGGGTGGGCCCGATCACGCTGGACTGCGAGACGCTGGTGACCCCGGACCTGGGGCAGCAGCTGCTGGTCCTGACCCCGGCGAACGCCGACGCCCGGGAGCGCCTGGAACTGCTGCGAGTCCTCGGCACCGAGACGTTCACGGACGCTTGATCGAAAAGTCGGGCACTCCGCGCCACGACTTTTCGGATTTATACCCCGACGGGCGGTATGTCCGGTCGGCGACGGAGCTTGTGTACAGGCGTACACAACTAGCGTACGTTTGTACACATGACCGAGAAGTCCATGCGCCAGCGCATGCTGGACGGGGAGCTGTACATATCGGACGGGGAGATCGCCCGGGACTACCTGCGCGCGCAGGACCTGACCCACCGCATCAACGCGCTGCCCGCCGCCGACGGCGCGACCAGGCGCGAGCTGCTCACCGAGCTCCTCGGTGCGCTCGGCGAGGACACCGATCTCCGCACGCCGGTGCAGTTCGACTACGGCTTCCAGACCTTCTTCGGCGCGCGGACCTTCGTCAACTTCGGCCTCGTCTGCCTCGACGTGGCCCGGGTGACGATCGGCGACGACGTGCAGATCGCCTCGAACGTGCAGCTGCTCACCGCCTGGCACCCGGTCGAGCCCGAGGCGCGGCGCGCCAAGTGGGAGGCCGCCTCGCCGATCACCATCGGCGACAACGTCTGGCTCGGCGGCGGGGTCATCGTCTGCCCGGGCGTCACCATCGGCGCGAACACCGTCGTCGGCGCGGGTGCGGTCGTGGTCAAGGACCTGCCCGCCAACGTCGTCGCCGTCGGCAACCCGGCCCGGGTCATCCGCGAGATCTGAGATGTCCGTCCGGCGCCACGACCCCGACCGCAAGGACCGCATCATCGACGCGGCCATCGCGGTCATCGCCGAGCACGGGGTCGCGGGCACGACCCACCGGCTCATCGCCAAGGCGGCCGACGTGCCGCTGGGGTCGCTGACGTACCACTTCACGAGCCTCGAGGACCTGCGCTGCCAGGCGTTCCGGCGCCACGCCGAGCGCATGTCGGTCATCTACGAGGCGCACTTCCGGGCCGTACACACCCGTGAAGCCCTGGTCGAAGCGGTCACCGACCTCATCGAGGGCGACGCCGGCGCGGACGCGTCGGACTGGGCGATCGCCTATGAGCTGTATCTCGCCGCCCTGCGCGAGCCCGCCCTGCGCGAGGTCACCGAGACCTGGATGCGCGCCAGCCGGGCCGTGCTCGAGCGGTTCGTCGACCCGACCACGGCCCGGGGCATCGACGCCCTGATCGAGGGCCTGGTCATGCACAAAACCCTGTCGACCGGGCCGGTGTCCCGCCAGGACATCCGCGTCATCGTCGACCGAGCGATCGGAAGTTCATGACCCTCTCCGCCCCCGTCACCGCCGACCCCCGCCCCGCCACCCGAGCCACCTACGCCGCGTTCATCTGGTCCGGCGTGGCCATGGCCAGCTGGGCCTCGCGCATCCCGCAGATCCGCGACGCCCTGCACCTCGAGCCGTCGAAGCTCGGCCTCGTCCTGCTCTCGATCGCGGCCGGCTCGATCGTCTCGCTGCTCGCGTCCGGCCACATCGTCGCCCGCTTCGGCTCGCGCAAGACAGTGGCGACGATGGCGCTGCTGCTGATGCTCGCCCTGGCCGGCGCCGCATCGGGCTACCACTTCGGCGTGGTGCCCGTGGTGCTGAGCCTGCTGCTGTTCGGCTTCGCCAACGGCGCCTGGGACGTCGCCATGAACGTGCAGGGCGCGGTGGTCGAACGCGCGGTGGGCCGTTCGATCATGGCCCGATTCCACGCGGGATTCTCCGTCGGTACCGTCGCCGGCGCCCTCCTCGGCGCGGCCATGGTCGCCATGCACGTACCGGTGACGCTCCACCTGTCCCTGACGGCCCTCGTGGTCGGCGCGAGCACCGCGTACGCCGTGCGCAACTTCATGCCCGACGGCGCCTCCCCGGACGCGCCCACGGAGGGCGGCCTGGCGCACACGCTGCGCTTCTGGCGCGAGCCCCGCACCCTCCTCGTCGGCGTCTTCGTGCTCGCGTTCGCCTTCGCGGAGGGCACCGGCATCGACTGGATCGGCATCGCGGTCATCGACGGCTACCACGCCCCGGCGGCGGTGGGCACCCTGGCGTTCGCGGTGTTCCTGGCCGCGATGACGACCGGCCGCTGGTTCGGCCCGAACCTGCTGGACCGCTTCGGCCGGGTGCCGGTGGTCCGGGCCCTGGCCGTCCTGACCGTCGCGGGGCTGCTGCTGTTCGTCTTCGGCCCGAACACGCCGCTGGCCTTCGTGGGCGCCCTGCTCTGGGGCGTGGGGACGTCGCTCGGGTTCCCGGTGGGGATGAGCGCGGCCTCGGACGACCCGGCCTTCGCGGCGCCGCGGGTGAGCGTGGTGGCGTCGATCGGGTACTGCGCCTTCCTCGGTGGCCCGCCCTTGATCGGCTTCCTGGGCGACCACATCACGGTGGTGCGGGCACTGGCCGCCGTGGCGGTCCTCATGGCGGTCGCGTCCCTCGTCGCGAGCGCCGTCCGCCCCCTGCCCGCGACCACCGAGTAGGCCCGGCGGTGCGCTGGGGTCAGGAGGAGGCGCCCGCGGGGATGACGTGCGTGGCGCCGACGCCGAGGCGGGTCACGACCTCCGTGGCGATCTCCGGCGTCAGGTTGCGCGTGTCCGCCACGTTCCAGCCGTCGCCCGAGGCATAGGACGCGCCCGACCAGGTCGGGTGCAGCACCGGGATCACCGCGGACATCACCGCGTCGAAGGTCTTGCCGTCCGCGACGGTGTCGAAGGTCGTGATGGTGACGACCACGCCGTTCAGCGTGCAGGTGCCCTGGTCGCGGTAGTCGTAGACGGCGTTGTCGTGCTTGCTCGACTGGGTGTAGCCGGTGCACGCCAGCTTCGTGGCCACCTTGTCCGCGTTCTCGCCGAGGTACGGGGGCTTCGTCAGGGCCGCGATCGCGGTCGGTGCCTGCCAGCCCGCGACGCCCGCCACGGCGGCCAGGGCCACGCCGGCCAGGACGAGCCGGCCACGGCGGGGAGCCGGTGCGGTGGGAGTGGTCGTGCTCGAGGGCTTGTCGACGATCGTGGCCACTGGGCAACCCCGCTTCTGCTCCGCCAGGTAATCGGTACAAAACCAGGCTAGGTGCGAAAAGGGTGCAGATCTGTCCCCCGATGCGCCCGCAAAGGACGCGAAAGACCCGGCGCTGACGCGAAAGACCCGGCACCCCAACGGGTGCCGGGTCCGTAGCAGCCGACCGGGCTCAGCCGATCGGGAACCAGGTCGAGGGCTGCTTCGGGTCCGCGAACTGCAGACCGTCCAGCGTCTTGAGCAGGTCGGACTGGGGGATCGCCGCGCCGCCGTCGGCGTAGATCTCGGCCAGGTACCTGCCGTCGGCGGTCATCCTGAAGCACAGGTTGGCGTTGCCGGAGTTGCAGAAGGCCGCGCCGCCCGGCTTGCGGTGCGTGGAGTCGGTGAACTCGACCGGGTACAGGGCGATGCGCACCGTCGGGCCGTGGCCCGTCGAGGCGTCGATCGGCTCCGTCAGGGACGCGTACGACGGGACCGTCTTGCTCAGGCGGATGCTCGCCGCCATGTACGAGGCGCCGCTCGGAAAGTCGTCGGTGCGCCCGGCGGACACCAGCGTGTATCCGGCCGGCACGAAGGACGCCTTGATGGCCACGGTCGCGGGGGTCGCCGCCGCGGGCGCGAGGCCCGAGGCCAGCTGGAGCAGCTCGGCCTTGTTGTACTCGCCCTGCACCACCGAGCTCGCGACCGCCCACGCGTCGTCGGCGTACTGCCACGCGAGCGCCACGCCCGGCGCCAGGTCGGAGGAGCCGATGTACTTGAGGCTCGGCTTGAACAGCCCCGGCCGGCCCTTGACCGTGACCGCCTCGCCGCCGCTGAAGCGCGAAGGCTGGAAGACGCCGGGGCGGTACACCGTGATGTTCGCGCTGTAGAGCGGGGAGGACGCGACCACGCCGCCGCCGTTGCCGTCGTACAGGTCGGACACCTGCTTGCCGCGCCGCACGTAGAGCTCCTGGTAGCCCGGCGTGATGTGCTCCGGCGCGGTGACCGTGAACTCGCCGGTCTTGTAGCCCTTGAACCCGTAGGTCCACCCGGTGTCCGGATACGACACGGGGGCCGCGACGGGAGTGGGGGCCGGCGACGGGGACGAAAGGGCGGGCACCAGCGCCAGGGCGACGAGCAGCGCCGCCGCTCCGCCGCCGCCCTGGAGCAGGCGGTGGCGGGTGCGGCGCCGCTTGCCCTCGGTCACGAAGTCTTCGATGTCGCGGCGCATCGGGGGCGCCTCGGCCAGGGCGTCGGTGCGCGCCTGCGCCAGCAAGTCCTGCATGTTCTGGGTCATGACGCCCTCTCGATATGTCCGGATCCCGCGATGGTGCCCAGGGGTTCGGCGACGTCGAGCCGCTCACGCAGCTTGGCGAGGCCGCGCGCCGTGTGGGTCTTGACGGTTCCCTCGGGGCACCGCAGCGCCTCGGCGGTCTCCTGCACGGTCCGGCCCTCGAGGTACCGCAGCACCAGCACCGCGCGCTGGTGCACCGGCAGGGTGCGCAGCGCGCCGAGGACCGTGACCCGATCGATGACGTCCGGCGTGCCGTCGCGCACGGCGGGCTCGGGCATCGCGTCGCCCACCGCCTGCTCGCGACGCCACCACGGGCGCCGGACCTCGTCGACCGCCGCCCGCACCACCATCGTGCGGGCGTAGCTCTCCGGCCGGTCGACCTTGTGCCAGCGGGCGTACAGCTTCGCCAGGGCCGTGCACACGGCGTCCTCGGCCAGCTGCCAGTCCCCGCAGGTGAGGTACGCCAGCCCGCGCAGCTGATCCATCTGCACGGACACGAACTCCCGGTATGCCACCTCGTCGTCGCGGTTCACCAGTCAGTGCTCCAATCGTCGCGAGGGCTAGACGGACACAAGGGGCGGCCCCGTTTCAGCTTTCGCCGAAATTCTCGGGACCGCCCCAAACCTTGCCGGACAGCGCTACATCGATGACGCCGGGACGAAGGTGTAGCCGGCCGCCTGGATGCCCTCGACGGTCGCCTTCAGGTAGCTGACGTCCACGTACGGGTGGAAGAAGAAGCTCGCCACGCCGTCCTTGACCGCGGTGTTGAGCTGGGCCGACGCGATCAGGTCGGCCGGCAGCATCGCCGGGTGGTTGTTGTACGGCTCCAGCTCGATGTTGCCGAGGTTCTCCGGGTAGGTGAGCACGCCGTAGATGTCACGCACCGTGTACGGGAAGAACTGCCCGATGATCCGCGAGTTGTCCACCGTCGAGCCGCGCAGCGCGCCGGACGGGTACAGCCCCCGGTCGTAGCGAGTCGAGAACGTCGCGGCGACCGCGCGGTTGTCCGGGTCGGAGCCGGCGTAGTGCGGGAACTCGAAGATCGTCGGCTTGCCCAGGCCGGCCGCCGCGAACGCCTGGAACGAGGCGTCGATGCGCGACTGCGCCCAGGCCTGCGAGTCCTCCGCCACCGGGCCGTCGTAGATCACGTTGTTCGTGACCGGGTCCACGTGGGCCTGGTAGAACTCGAAGTCGTCCGCGCTCACGCCGTTGTACGGGTTGTCCTTCGCCGCGTACTGGTGCGTGTACCCGTGCATCAGCAGCGTGCCCCCGTGCGCCTGCATGTTCTTCAGCGCCGCGACCACCTGCGGCCGGTCCGCGAGGGTGTAGCTCTCGGGCACGCCGTTGTTGTTCGCGCCCTTGGCGTCCACGTAGCGCGGGTACACCGCGACCGTGAACGGCACGTTCCGGCTGGACAGGTAGGTCGTGATCGCGTTGAGCTCGGCCGGGTCCGCGTCCGGGCCGACGTCCTCGATGCGCACCAGCGCCCGGTGCCGCTCGACCGTGGAGCTGGACAGGGTCTGCTCGAGCAGCGCGGCGAAGGCGACGTACCGGTCGTTGGTGGCCATGTACGCGTACGGGATCTCGCCGAGGTAGGTGAAGTTGCCGGCCCGCACGCCCCAGTCGAACGCCGAGCCGTCGGTGTCGCGCACCGCGGTGCCGATCGGGGTGGCCTTGGTGGTGTCGTAGATCGTCGTGCCCATGATGCCCGCCAGGTTCTGCGGGTCGCGGGTGAACGTCCGGCCCTCGTAGTTGACCTTCGACACCGCCGAGACGTCGAACTGCGTCCAGGTGAAGCCGCGGTTGGCGGCGAAGTTCGGGTCGCGCGCGGTCAGCTGCCAGATGTTGTCGTACACCCAGATGACCGGCTTGCTCGTGGCCGTCACGTCGTCGAGGAAGGCGGCCGGGATCGGCTCGTCGTAGGTCGAGCCCATGTAGATGACGGCCTGGTACGCGTCGAGCTCGCCGGCCGAGTAGTCCACGACGGGCTGGGCCGTCCAGTCGCCGAAGTGCGAGGCCAGCTGCGCGGTCGCGATGGCGTACTGCTCGCCGAGGAAGCCGTAGGGGCCCGTGGTGTCGTAGAGCACCAGGGTCTTGCCGCTCGCACCCGGGATGCCGGCGCCGTCGCGCGCGTTGACCAGCGGCGCGGCCGGGGTCGTCACGAGCGTCGCGGGCGAGGCGGCGGAGACGTTGCCGGCCGCGTCGAGGGCCTCGACGGTGAACGAGTAGGAGGTCTTCGCGGCCAGGCCGGTGATCGTCGCGTTCGTCGCCGTGACGGTCTGCACGGCGGGGCCGCCGGTGATGCGGTACGACACCACGCCCCGGTCGTCGGTGGACGCCGCCCACGACAGCGCCACGGTGGTCGAGGTGAGCTCGCCCACCACCGGCGCGCCGGGGGTGCTCGGCGGCGTCACGTCCGGCGGGGGCGGCGGGGTGAGGGTGGTGAACGCGGCGGCGGCGCTGGCCGGCGAGACGTTACCGGCGGCGTCGACGGCCTTCACCGTGATCGAGTGCGCGGTCGTGGGCGTGAGGCCCGACAGCGTCGTGGTGGTCGCGGGCGGGTTGCCGGTCAGCGTGGCGATCGGCGCCGTGCCCGCCCCGTCGAAGAGCTGATATCCCGTGACGCCGGTGTCGTCCGTGGAGGCCGCCCAGCTCACGGTCGCGGCCGTCGTGGTCACGTCGGTCACGCTGGGCGCGCCCGGGGCCGTCGGGGCGGTGCGGTCGGTGACGCCGGTCGTGAACGACCACACGTACTGGTCGCTCAGCACCCCGGAGCTGCCCTTCACCTTCACCGTGATCGTGTACCGCGTCGAGTCGGCGAGCGCCGTGCGCGGGACGAGCGTGAAGGTGTGCGTCGGGGCGTCGTACGTGTAGTAGGACGCCACGGCCGCGCCGCCGGCGGTCTTGACGAACGAGTACCGCAACGAGGCCGGGTCGGTCGCGTCGTTGAACGTCACGGTCGGCTTGACGGAGGTCGCGACCCCCGTGCTGCCGCCCTTCGGGGTGACCGCCGCGATGCCCGGGGCCGCGGCGTGTGCCACCGTCCCGAGTCCGCTCGCGGCGAGGGTGCCGACGACCGCCGACCCCACCAGCTTCACCGAAATCCGCACGGTTCGCCTTTCTGGCTTGATGGAAGGGCCCCGGCTCCGAGGTGTCGAGCCGGGGCCCCGTGGGGGTGCTTCGTCAGCCGGCGCAGTAGAGGGTGGGGGTGAAGCTCGCCGAGCCGCTGCCGGACCGGGCGATCGTGAAGACCCAGCTCTTGCCGGACTCGTCGGTCTCGTCGCGCTTCGAGCCGGACTGCGAGAGGCTGCCCGAGTTGATCGTGATGGAGCCGCCGAGGACCACGCCGCTCGTGCAGGAGAAGGTGTACGTCCGCGAGCCCGTCGAGGTGATCGTGGTGGCCGAGGTCGCGGTGACCTTCGTGTAGCCGGCACCGGCCGGGCCCTGGGCACCCGCCGCACCGGTGGCGCCCGTGGCACCCGCGGGGCCCGTCGAGCCCTTGATGCTGCCGATCGAGGCCCACGTGCTCGCGTCGGTCTTCTTGTACATCGAGAAGTCCGTCGTGTTCAGGTACACGTCGCCGACCGAGCCGAGGGCCGCGGCCGGGGCGCCCGCGCCCGTGAGGATCGAGCTGCCGTTGGCGCCGTCCTTGCCCGCGACGCCGTCCTTGCCGACGGCGCCGTCCTTGCCCGCCGCGCCGTCCTTGCCCTGCTCGCCCTGGGCACCCGCGGCACCGGTCGCGCCCGTCGCGCCCTTCAGCGAGTCGAGCCACTCCGTCTCGCTTCCGGTGTACCCGTTGTCGCGCGCGGTCTGGTAGACGTCCTTGCCGTCGGTGCCGTGGCCGATGAGCGACTGCAGCCACTCCTCGATGGTGCCGATGCTCGGGTCGGCCGACTTGGCGATGTCGTACGCGCTGGCGCCGGGCATGCCCGGGATGCCCTGCGCACCGGTGGCACCGGTCTCGCCCTTCTCGCCCTGGGCGCCGGTCGCCCCGGCGTCTCCGGTGTCGCCCTTCTCGCCCTTCTCACCCTGCGGGCCGGGGGCGCCGTCCTTGCCGTTGACGCCGGGGATGCCCTGGATGCCCTGCTCGCCCTGGGCGCCGGTCGCGCCGGTCTCGCCGGTCTCGCCCTTTTCGCCCTGAGCGCCCTGAGCACCGGCGGCACCGGTCTCGCCCTTCTCACCCTGCACGCCCTGGGCTCCGGTGGCACCGGCCGCGCCGGTCTCGCCCTTCTCGCCCTGGGCGCCCTGGGCACCCTTCTCACCCTGAGCGCCGGTGGCGCCGGTCGCGCCCTTGGCCCCGGTCGCGCCGGTGGCACCCGTGGCGCCCGTCGCGCCGGTGGCACCTGTCGCGCCGGTCGCGCCCTTGGCTCCGGGCGGGCCGACGGGGCCGGCCGGGCCCTGGGCGCCCATGGAACCCGTCGCGCCGGTCGCGCCCGTGGCGCCCTTCGGGCCCTGGTTGTTCCACTGGATCTGCTTCTCGCCGCTCTTGCAGCGCTGGCCGCCCTGGTAGTCGATGACCCGCAGCGCGCCGCTGCTGGAGTTGCGGCAGCCGGTGATCACGCCGGTGCCGGAGTCCGGAACCGCGCCGTACGCGGTGGCGCCGACGCCGACGAGCACGGCCGCGGCGGTCGCGCCGATGGCGGCGATCTTCTGCTTCTTGGACTGGAACACGAGCTCTCCCGAATCTCAGTGGCGGTACTGGGTGCTACTTGCCGATGACGACGACGCGTTCGGACGGCTTGAGCTGCGGCGGCGCGGGTGGCGCCGGCATCTCGCCGTCCTTCGCGGGCCGGCTCTCCGCCGTCGGCGCGTGCTGGGCGGTGTCCCGGTCGGCCGCGATGCCGAACCCGATGCCGAGGGCGAGCGCGCCGGCCGAGACCGCTGCGGCGATGCCGATGACGACCTTCTTGAGCACGACGGTTCCTCCTGGGCGTGCGGGCACGGCGCAGCGACCGCGGGGCACGCGGCTTGCGCTGTGAGCGGATGCGTCGGAGATTCGAGCGTCAGGACACGCCGGATCCCCATGGAACACACACAGTTGTCCGGGGCCGGTTTCGCCACTGGCTCCCCGCCGGGCCGATTCGGCGACCAAGAATGGTGCGCCCGGCGGATCGTTGCCTTCCCGTCAGCCCGTCGCCGGGCTGGTCCACTTAAGGTAGCGGGCCGGGTGCAGGAGCGTTGTCGTCAGCGCGGGACGGTCTGCGCCGCCGACCGGATGACAAGCGGGGAGCGCCGCCGCCGTGAGCAATTATCGGACGGTCTCGATGAGCTGGGTGAGTTCGCGCATGAGCCGCTCGGCCCGGGCGGCGCCGAACACGGCCTCGACCGCGCGGTGGTGGGCCGTGGCCGTGTGGTCGAGGCGGTCGAGCAGCGTGGTGCCGGCCTCGGAGAGGTACACCGCGACCCGCCGGCGGTCGTTCGGGTCCTGGCGGCGGTAGACCAGCGCGCCGTCCACGAGCCGGTCGACGGCCTTGGTCAGCGTCGGGTGCGGCATGAGCGCGGCCTCGGCGAGGTCACCCATCGAGTGCCCGCGCCCGTCGGAGAGCGCCTGGAGGATGCGCCACTGCTCGACGGAGACGCCCTTCTCCGAAAGCGCCGCCGCGAGGCCGCGGTTGACCGCGCGCTCGGCCTCGCTCAGCACGTATCCGAGGTGGGACCGCAGCCCGACCGCATCCACCATGGTCACCCTTCCACCCGCCCGCCATTGGAAAGATACTCGGCGCGTGGACGAGGTCCGGGTCATCTGCGATCCGCTCGAGGCGCGGCTGCTGCCGCCCGAGCCGGGCGGCGCCGTGCGCGTGGCGCTGGCCGTGCCCACGTCGGGCACGCTGGGCATGATGGGCCCGGCGGTGCTGAACTGCGCCCGGCTCGCCGTGGCCGAGCTCAACACGACCGGCGGTCTTCTGGGCCGTCCGATGGAGTTGGTACTGCTCGATGCCGGCCGGCCCCCCGCCGCCGTGGCCGAGGACCTGGCCGACCTGGCCCGCTCGGGCGCGATCGCGGCGGTCGTCGGCACCCACGCCAGCGACGTGCGCGTGGCCGCCGTGAGCGCCCTGCGCGGCCGGGTCCCGTACGTCTTCACGCCCCCGTACGAGGGCGGCGAGCGCTCCCCGGGCGTGTACCTGCTCGGCGAGACCCCCGCGAGCCAGGTGCGCCCGGCGATGGACTGGCTGGTCCGGCACCGCCGCGCCCGCCGCTGGGCACTGATCGGCAACGACTACGTGTGGCCGCGGATGCTCCACCACGCGGCGGTCGCCTACCTGCGGGCGGCCCAGGCCCGGGTCGTGGCCGCGCGGTACGTGCCGTTCGGGGCGCTGGACCCGGAGGCGCTGCTGGACCTGATCGCCCGCCGCCGCGCCGACGCCGTCCTGCTGACGCTGGTGGGCAGCGACCTGGCCGCCTTCAACCGCGCCTACGCCGGCTCCAAGCTGCGCGCACCGCGACTGTGCGCGGCGCTGGAGGAGAACGGGCTGCTGGCGACGGGCGGGGATGACACGGGGGAGCTGTACGCGACGATGGGCTACTTCGGCGCCGTGGCCACGGACGCGGGCCTGGCCTTCGTCGAGCGCTACACGCACCGGTACGGCTGGCAGGCCCCGGTCCTCAACGGCCACGCGGAGGCCTGCTACGACGGCGTCCGCCTGCTCGCGGCCCTGGCGTCGAGGGCCGGCGGCCTGCACCCGGCGGCCATGGACGCCGTGGCCGACGGCACGACGATCACCGGTGGCCGCGGCATGCTCACCGTTCGTGGCCGTCACGTGGACCCGCCCGTGTACCTGGCCCGCGCGGACGGGCTCGACTTCGACGTGCTCGGCGCCTTCGGCCACTGACGGAAACGGTTGCGGGCGGATCGCGGCGGGGCCGTCGCCGAGCGCGTAAGAATGGGCCTATGAAGCTGGGTCTGCACTACTGGAACTTCTCCAACCCCGCCGAGCCCGTGGCCATCGCGCCCACGCTGCGCGAGACGGCGCTCGTCGCCGAGCAGGCGGGGGTCGCCTCCTTCACGGTCATGGATCACTACTTCCAGATGGATCAGTACGCGCCGGCCGAGGAGCCGATGCTCGAGGGGTACACGACCCTCGGGTACGTCGCGGCGCTGACCCAGAAGATGACGCTGGGCCTGCTCGTGACCGGCGTGATGTACCGCCACCCGGGCCTCCTCGCGAAGATCGTCACCACGCTGGACGTGCTCTCCGGCGGCCGCGCGCGGCTCGGCATCGGCGCCTCCTGGTACGAGCGGGAGCAGCGGGGCCTGGGCGTGCCGGTGGTACCGATGGCCGAGCGCTTCGAGCGCCTGGAGGAGACGCTGCAGATCTGCCTGCGGATGTGGAGCGGCGAGGGCGGCACGTTCGACGGCACCCACTACCGGCTGACGGAGATCCTGAACTCCCCGGCCGCGATCAGCACCCCGCACCCGATGATCATGATCGGCGGCGGCGGCGAGAAGAAGACGCTGCGCCTCGTGGCCAAGTACGCCGACGCCTGCAACCTCTTCGGCACCTCGGCCGAGGACGTGGCCCACAAGCTCGACGTGCTGCGCGAGCACTGCGCCGCCGAGGGCCGCGACTACGACTCGATCGTGAAGACCGCCCTGGTGACGCGCCCGGCCCTGACCGACCCGGACGCCTGGCTCAAGGACGTCGAGTCCTTCAAGGCGCTGGGCATCACCGAGGTCATGACCATGCCCGACCGCAACCCGGTCGAGTTCGCCAACGGCTTGGCCGAGAAGATCCTGCCCCGCCTGGCCTCCATCTAGCGGGGCAGCCTCGTCCGGGGTTTGCGTGAGAAGCTTGAAGCGGTCGTCGGTGGGAGGTGGTCAGCAATGAGCGTCGCGGTGCTTGAGCACGTCGGCCCGTGGAGCGAAGGTGACTACCTCGCGCTGGGTGAGACGGTGGACCGGATCGAGCTGATCGATGGGAGCCTGTTGGTGAGCCCCGCGCCGAGCAAGCGTCACCAGCATGTCTCGCGGCGCCTCGCCAATGCGCTCGACCAGTCGGCGGCCGTGGCGGGCCTGTGGGTCTACGAGGCCGTCAACGTTCGTCTCGCCGCAGGCAGGATCGTCATCCCGGACGTCGTCGTCGCGGACACGGACGATGAGGGTGCGTTGGTCGAGTCCGTTGACGTGCGATTGGTCGCCGAGGTCGTTTCGCCCGGTAATGCGGCCGCGGACCGGCTCGTCAAGATGCAGCTCTGTGCCGCCGCCGGGATCGAGTGGTACCTGCTGGTCGAACAGGAGGCGGGCGGTATCGCACTGCGTGCATGTCGGCTCGACGGCGCTCACTATGTCGAGCACGCGGTGATCTCGAGCGGTGACGTGCTGATCGCCGACGAGCCGTTTCCTTTCCGGATCGACACCGCGGCGCTCGTCCGCCGCTAGGCACGGGCCGGCCCCGATCCGTGCCGGATCGGGGCCGGAAACCGTTTCGCGCGCACGTGTGGCGTCCGTCTAACGGTCAACCGGGGTCGCCGAAAAGTCCGAAATACGGCGAAGGGGGTATCTGTCCGGCTTCGCGCGCGTTGGACTTGAACGATGAGAGTTCTGGTTACCGGCGGGGCGGGGTTCATCGGCGGGAATCTGTGCCGTGAGCTGGCCGCGCACCCAAGAGTCTCCGAGGTCGTCGCGTTCGACGATCTCAGCACGGGCAGCGAGCGCAATCTCGACGGCGTCGACGCGCGGCTGGTCGTGGGCAGCATCCTCGACCGGCCCGCGATCGACTCGGCCGTGGGCGAGGCCGACGTCGTCGTGCACCTCGCCGCGCGGCCCAGCGTGCCGCGCTCGGTCGCCGATCCGATGCGCAGCCACCTGGTCAACGCCAACGGGACCATGCACGTGCTCGAGGCGTGCCGGCTCGGCGGCACCCCGATCATCGCGGCGTCCTCGTCCTCGGTGTACGGGCCGACCCGCACGCTGCCCAAGCACGAGGAGCTGCCGACCCGGCCGCAGAGCCCGTACGCGGCGAGCAAGCTGGCCGCCGAGTCCGCGATCCTCGCCTACGGGGCCACCTACGGGCTGCCGGTGCTCGCGCTGCGGTTCTTCAACGTGTACGGGCCGCTGCAGTCGGTCGGGCACGCGTACGCCGCCGTCATCCCCACCTTCACCGACGCCGCCCTGCGCGGGCAGCCCGTCCACGTGCACGGCGACGGGCGGCAGACGCGGGACTTCACCTTCGTGGGCTCGGTCGCCCGCCTGCTCACCGACGCCGCCGTGCGCCGGGTCACCAGCCCGACGCCGGTGAATCTCGCCTTCGGCACGCGGACCTCGCTGCTGGAGCTGGTCGACAAGATCCGCGTCCTCGTCGACCGGCCGGTCGAGGTGGTCTTCGACCCGGCCCGCCCCGGCGACGTGCGCGACTCCCAGGCCGACTCGACCCGGCTGCAGGAGCTGTTCCCCGGGCACGGCCCGGTGCCGCTGGACGAGGGCCTGGCCGAGACGGTCAGCTGGTACGCGCGGCAGTTTCAAGGTCAGGCAACGCCGGCGCCGCAATAGCCGGCAGCGCGGGCACCACGCACAGGTCGGCCATCGCGCCGACGAGCGCGGCCCCGTCCCCGTGCAGGGCCCGGGCCAGCGGGGGGTCGAGCGGCGGGACCTGGACGTGCGAGATGAGCGGGTGCAGCGGCCGCACGTCGGCCTCGCCCGGGGCGAACAGCTCCTCGTGCAGCTTCTCGCCCGGGCGCAGGCCGGTGAAGACGATCTCGACGGGCGCGTCGCCGATGAGCTGGCGCGCCAGGTCGGCGATGCGCACCGGCGAGCCCATGTCGAGCACCAGCGCCTCCCCGCCCGAGCCGATGGCCGCGGCCTGGATGACCAGCTCGACGGCCTCGGGGATGGTCATGAAGTACCGCGTCACGTCCGGGCTCGTGACCGTGACCGGGCCGCCCTCGGCGATCTGTGAGCGGAACGCGGTCACCACCGAGCCCCGGCTGCCCAGCACGTTGCCGAAGCGCACGTTGAGGAAGCCGTGGTGCGCGGTCAGCCGCTCGGTGATCCGCTTCGAGTACCCCAGCACGCTGGTCGGGGCGGCCGCCTTGTCGGTGGAGATGTTGACCAGCCGCCGTACGCCGGTGGCCGCGGCCGCCTCCAGCACGTTCAGCGTGCCCAGCACGTTGGTCTGCAGCGCCTCGGCGGGGTGGCGCTCGAGCAGCGTGAGGTGCTTGAGCGCGGCCGCGTGGAAGACCACCTCGGGCCGGCGGTCCTCGAAGACGCGCCGGATGGTGGCCGCGTCGCGCAGGTCGGCCAGGATCAGCGACGGGTCGTCGAGCAGGGCCCGGCCGTGGATGGAGAGCTGGACCGCGTGCAGGGCGGACTCGTCGCGGTCGAGCATCATGAGCTCGGCCGGCGCGAACCGGTGCAGCTGGCGGCACAGCTCGGAGCCGATCGAGCCGCCGGCGCCGGTGACGAGCACCCGGCGGCCGGTCAGGTAGTCGCCGATCGCGGCGAGGTCGGTCTCGATCTGCCGCCGGCCGAGCAGGTCGGCCAGCTGGACGTCGCGCACCTGGTCCAGGTCGAGCGAGGCGTCGAGCGAGGGCAGCACCTTCACGAAATATCCCGAAATTTTGGACAGGTCGAAGCGCAGGGCGCGCAGCAGCGAGCCGTCCTCGTTGCGCACGGCGAAGATCACGCCCGCGGCTCCGGTCGCGGCGAGCGCCGTGCGCAGGGCGCCGCGGCCGCCGAGCACG
This sequence comes from Dactylosporangium thailandense, assembly GCF_059739745.1. Taxonomy (NCBI): domain Bacteria; kingdom Bacillati; phylum Actinomycetota; class Actinomycetes; order Micromonosporales; family Micromonosporaceae; genus Dactylosporangium; species Dactylosporangium thailandense. The sequence goes on along the minus strand of NZ_AP029195.1, from coordinate 9,392,882 downwards.
GGGATGCCGCAGATGCGCAGCCGGTGCTTGTGCGGGTCGTCGTCCAGGAAGCCCACCGGGCGGTAGCGGCAGTGCGGGTCCCGCGACATCGCCCGCAGCAGCCGGTGCCCGGCCGCGCCCGCGCCGTAGATGAGCACCGCAACGCCCTCGGACGCCCGCGACGGGCGCCGGGCCAGCCGGGTCCAGCGGATCGCGACCATGGCGGTCAGGGCCGCCGCGCCGCCGAGCAACGGAATCGCCCGCGAGACGGGCGCGAGGGCGGTCAGCAGGCCGCCGGCGATCACCACAGTGGCGACGAGCGCCCGCAGCTCGCTCATCGAGGCGCGCTCGTACCGCCGCCGGTAGAGCTGGATCGGCCACGCCGCCAGCGAATGCAGGGCGGCCGCCAGCAGGATCGTTCCCGCCGCGACATGCAGAGGCGGGTGCGTCAGGGCCGCGGCGAGGGCGAGCCCTCCGGTCCAGGCGTACAGGTCGGCCGGCCAGTCCCCGGGCCCCGCGGGTCGGTGATCGTCCACGCGACGATTCTTCATGAATAACCGTCCCATTTCGGCGTAAAAGCCCGTATCGCTCCCGAACCCCCGGTCGAGATGTCACGCTGTGTTGAGCTAACGGCTACGGGAGGTCATGGCGTATGGAGCTGCGCGACTACGTCAGCGCGGTCCGCAAACGCTGGTGGCTGGTGGCCACGACGGCGTGCCTCGCGCTGGTCGCCGCGGTGGTGGTGACCGCCCAGACGGCGCCGACCTACGCCGCGAGCGTCACCTTCTTCGTGAGCACCCCGAGCAGCGGGGTCACCGACGCCTACCAGGGCGGCCTGTTCTCACAGCAGCGCGCCCGCTCCTACGTGAACCTCGTCGGCAGCGACCGGCTCGCGACGGCGGTCGCCGCCGACCCGAGCGTCGGCCTCGACGCCGCCGGGGTGCGCCGGCGGATCAGCGCGCGCACGGTGCCGGACACGGTGCTGCTGGAGGTCACCGTCATGGACACCGACAGCGCGCGGGCCCTGCGGATCACCGACGCGGTCGCGACGAAGTTCGCCGCGCTCGTGGCGACGCTGGAGACCCCGCCCGGCGGCACCAACCCGACCGTGCGCGTCGACGTGGTCACCGGGCCCTCGGTCAGTACCGACCCCATCAGCCCCCAGCCGGCCCGCAACTTCGCGGTCGCGCTCCTGCTCGGCCTGGTCGCGGGCGCCGCCGCCGCGGTGCTGCGGGAGTTGCTGGACAACAGCATCCGCTCGGTCGCGGCGCTGCGGCAGGCCACGAAGAAGGCGATTCTGGCCGCGGTACCGCACGATGCCCACGCCGTCGAGTCGCCCCTGCTCGTCGAGGACGCCGCCTGGTCCCCGCGCGGGGAGGCGATGCGGCACCTGCGCACCAACCTGCAGTTCGTCGACCCGGACCGGCGGGCCCGCTGCGTCGTGGTGACCAGCGCGCTGCCGGACGAGGGCAAGTCCACGATCGCGTGCAACCTGGCGATCGTGCTCGCCGAGGCGGGGCACCGGGTGCTGCTGGTGGACGCGGACGTACGCCGCCCGAAGCTCGCCGAATATCTCGACCTGGAGGGCGCGGTCGGCCTGACCAATGTCCTCGTCGGGCAGGTCGACGTCGACACGGCGGTGCAGCGCTGGGGCGAGCAGGAGCTCTACGTGCTGCCCAGCGGCACGATCCCGCCCAACCCGAGCGAACTGCTCGGCTCCCAGCAGATGACCCGGCTGCTGGCCGAGGTCAGCGAGGACTTCGAGTACGTCGTGGTGGACACCTCGCCGCTGCTCGTCGTCACCGACGCGGCCGTGGTCGCCAGCCGGGCCGACGGGGCGGTGCTGGTCACGCGGGCCGGGCGGACCACGGTCACCCAGGCCCAGGCGGCCGTCGAGGCGATCGAGGCCGTCTCGGCGCGGCTGTTCGGCTGCGTGCTCAACGGGGCCAAGGGCGGCAACGGGGACGGCTACACCTACGCGTACTACGGCCCCCACGAGGGCGCCCACCGCCCGCAGCGCGCCCTGCCCGCGGCCCCGGCGAAGCCGGTCGACGAGGAGCCCCAGCCGGTCAAGGCCGGAACGCGGGGAGCCTGAGGATGCCCTCGATCGTCGCGGCGCACTCGCGGAAGCCCTCGATCGGGCCGCCGAAGGGATCCTCGAGATCGTCGTCGGCCGGGGTGCCGGGCTGCAGGCGCCCGCGAACCGCGGAGATGTCCCGCGGCGACACCGGCCCGGGCGGCAGCGCCGCGACGTACCGCGCGTACTGCCGCAGCGTGAACGTCCGGCCCGCGGTGGCCGGGGCCAAGGTCACGCAGTGCGCGCGCTCGGCCCGCGTCGCGGTCAGCACCAGCGGCGCGGTCAGCAGCAGCGACGGCACCACGCGGCGGCTGACGAAGGCCGACGGGTCCGCGCCGTGCTCGCGCAGGACGGTCTCGGCGTGCTCGGGCATCTCGAGGCCCGGCACGGCGTGGGTTCCGGCGCTCGCGGCGTCCAGGCCGAGCGCGCGGGCCAGCCGCTCGGCCATCGCGGACCGGCACCGGTTGGCCCGGCAGACGAACAGCATCAGGGCCGACTCCAGCGGGGGTATGTGGTGAACACGCGGATCTTCCTGTCGGCGCCCGACGTCTCGGGTGTCGAGGAGCGCTACCTGGTCAACGCGCTGAGGTCCGGGTGGGTCGCGCCCGTCGGCCCGGATCTCGACGCTTTCGAGGCCGAGGTCGCCCGCCGGTGCGGCACCGCGCACGCCGTCGGGGTCAGCTCCGGCACCGCGGCCCTGCACCTGGCCCTGCTCGCGATCGGCGTCGGGCCGGGCGACGCGGTGATCGTGCCGACGCTGACGTTCGCGGCCACGGCCAACGCGGTCGTCTACACCGGCGCCGAGCCGGTCTTCGTGGACAGCCTGCCGGGCGACGGCAACCTCGACCCGGATCTCACCGCGGCCACCGTCGCCGAGCTGCGGCGCGAGGGCCGGATCGTGAGCGCGATCGTGCCGGTGGACCTGTTCGGCTCGGTCGCCGAGTACGCGTCGCTGACCGACCTCGGCGTGCCCGTGATCGAGGACGCCGCGGAGGCGCTCGGGGCGAGCCGGGACGGGCGGCCGGCGGGCTCCTTCGGCCGGGCGGCCGCGCTGTCGTTCAACGGCAACAAGATCATTACGAGCTCGGGCGGCGGCATGGTCGTCACCGACGACAAGGACCTCGCGGCCCGCTGCCGGCACCTGGCCACCCAGGCCCGGGAGCCGGTCGCGCACTACGAGCACCGCGACATCGGCTACAACTACCGCCTGTCGAACCTGCTCGCCGCGCTCGGCCGGGCCCAGCTGTCCCGCCTGGACGAGATGATCGGGCGGCGAAGGGCTCTGCGGGAGCGGTACGCCAAAATCTTCGCGGCAACGGACGGCACCCGCCTGCTGGGTGAGGGCGACCTCAGCGCGAACTGCTGGCTCACCACGCTGATCGTCGAGCCCGAGCGGGCCGGCTGGGCCGCCGCCGACCTCGGCGCGTGGCTGGCCGCCCGCGACATCGAGACGCGGCCGGTGTGGAAGCCGATGCACGCCCAGCCGGTGTTCCGCGGCCACCGGGCCGCCCTCACCGGCGTGGCCGACCGGCTCTTCGCCACCGGCCTCAACCTGCCCAGCGGCTCGGGGATGCGCGACGACGCCCAGCGGCGGGTCTTCGACGCGATCGGCGACTTCCTGGACGCGCGATGAGGCGCCCGCTCGACCTGCTCGCCGCCTCGGCCGCCGCGCTCCTGCTGGCCCCGGTCATCGCGGCCACCGCGGTCTTCGTCCGCGCCACGCTGGGCGGGCCGGTGCTGTTCCGCCAGGAGCGGGCCGGGCGCCACGGCGAGCCGTTCACGCTGGTCAAGTTCCGCTCGATGCGGGAGGGGCCGGGCTCGGACGCCGAGCGGCTCACGGCGGCCGGGCGGTTCCTGCGCGCGTCTAGCCTCGACGAGCTGCCGGCCCTGTGGAACGTGCTGCGCGGGGACATGAGCCTGATCGGGCCGCGGCCGCTGCCGGTGGCCTACCTCGAGCGCTACTCCGCCGAGCAGCGCCGCCGCCACGACGTGCGCCCCGGGATCACCGGCCTGGCCCAGGTGCGCGGGCGCAACGCGCTGAGCTGGGAGCAGAAGTTCGCCTACGACCTCGAATACGTGCGCAACCGGTCGCTCGGGCTGGACCTGCGCATCCTCGCCGAGACCGTGCGCACGGTGCTGCGCCGCGACGGCATCACCGCGCAGGGGGCGGCCACCGCCCACGAGTTCGAAGGTCTACCGCGATGAAGAACGGTCTGGTCATCGTCGGCTGCGGCGGGCACGGGCGGGAGCTGCTCATGATCGCCCGGGCGGCCGGGATGCCGGTGCGCGGCTTCGTCGACGACGGGCCGAGCCAGCGCAACCTCGACCGCATCGCCGCGCTCGGGGTGCCGTTCCTGGGCCCCAGCTCCCGGCTGAGCGACGAGCGGCCCTCGATCGGCTACGTCATCGGCATCGGCGACCCGCGCATCCGCGCGCGCATCGACGACGACCTGCGCCTGCACGGGCTGGCCGCGGCGACCCTGGTGCACCCGGCGGCGACGATCGGCGCCGACGCGGTGCTCGGCGAGGGGTTCGTGGCGTTCCCGGGCGCCCGGGTCACCACCAACGTCACCATCGGCCGCCACGTGCACCTCAACCAGAACTGCACCGTCGGGCACGACTCGGTGCTGGAGGACTTCGTCCAGGTCAACCCGCTCGCGGCGATCTCCGGCGACTGCCACGTCGGCCCCGGGGTGCTCATCGGCACCACCGCGTGCGTGCTGCAGGGGCTGCGGGTGGGCGCGGACGCGACCGTCGGCGCCGGGGCCTGCGTGACCCGGGACGTCGGCGCGAAGACGACCGTCAAGGGGGTACCCGCGAAATGAAGGTGGCTCTGGTCCTCAAGACGGACGAGGGCGGGCGCTGGACCCTGCCGCACGTCGACGAGCTGCGCGAGCGCGGCCACGAGGTCGTCGCGGTGTTGCCCCCGGGGCACGAAGGGCGGCTGCGCAAGGCACTGCACGACCGGGGCGTCGACGTGGTGCAGTCCGCGTTCGACTTCCGCTTCCGCCCGTCGCCCGCCACCCTGACCGGCCTGCTCGGGCTGCGCCGGCAGCTGCGCGGGATCGACCCGGACGTGCTGCACTACCACCTGTACGCCTCCGCGCTGGCCTGCCGCCTGGCCGCCCTCGGCCTCGACGCGGCCAAGGTGCACATGGTGCCCGGCCCGCTGTTCCTGGAGTCGCCGCTGATCCGGTCGGTGGAGCGCTTCCTGTGCCGGCTCGACGACGTGGTCATCGGCGGCAGCGAGCACATCGCCCGCCTGTACCGCGAGATCGGCCTGGCCGACGAGCGCACCCCGGCGATCCCGTACGGCGTCGACACCGACGATTTCACCCCGCCCTCGCCCGCCTACCGGGCCGCGTCCCGCGAGGCCCTCGGCGCCGGCGACGACACGTTCGTGGTGGGCATGGTCGCCTACGTCTACGCCCCGAAGCGCCTGATCCGCCCCGGCCGCGGCGTGAAGGGCCACGACGTGCTCCTGACCGCCTGGAAGGCGTTCGCGCGGGACCGCCCGGACGCGCGCCTGGTGCTGCTCGGCGGCGGCTTCGACGCGACCGGCGCGGCGCACAAGCGCGAGCTGCTGGCCCGCTTCGACGTCGCGGGCGACCCGAGCATCGACTGGCACGAGTCCGTTCTCGACGTGCGCGACTGCTATGCGGCCGCGGACCTCAGCGTGAGCCCGTCGCTGTCGGAGAACCACGGCGCCGCGGTCGAGGCCGCCGCCATGGGCGTGCCGAGCATCGTCTCCGACGCTGGCGCGCTGCCGGAGACCGTCGATCCGGCGTCGGGCTGGGTGGTGCCCCGCGACGACCCCGAGGCGCTGCTGGGCGCGCTGCGGGAGGCGTACGCCGACTTCCGCGCCGGCACCCTGGCCCGCCGCGGCGAGCTCGCCCGGGAGCGGGCCGAGCGACTGTTCGCCCAGCGCCCCGCCGCCCGCGCGGTCGCGGACGTCCTGGAGAACGCCGCGCGATGACGACGACCAGGCACCGCACCAGCCCCGTCAGGCGGCCGTCCTTCACGGGCAACCTGGCCTGGAGCGTGGCCGGCAACGGCGGCTACGCGCTGTGCCAGTGGCTCGTGCTCGTGGTGGTCGCCCGGCTGGGCACGCCCGCCATGGTCGGCGACTACGCGCTGGGGCTCGCGATCGGGGCGCCGGTCGTGCTGCTGGCCAACCTGTCGCTGCGCACGGTCCTGGTGACCGACCCGAACGGCGAGCACCCGTTCCGCCGCTACCTGAGCGTCCGGCTGGTCGGCATGGGCGTGGCCATGGGCGTGATCTCGGCGATCGTGATCACCTTCGGCCTGCCCCCGGCCGTCGTACTCCTGGTGGGTGCGGCCAAGGCCTTCGACGGCATCGGCGACATCTACCTGGGCCTGCTCCAGCGCCACCACGACCAGCGCAGCATCGCGGTCGCCCAGCTCGTCAACGGCGGCCTGACCGTCGCGCTGGTCGCCGCCCTGCTCTGGGGCACCAGCAGCGTCGCGTGGGCCGCCGCCGGCTCCGCGGCCGCGTCCGCGCTGACCTGGCTCATGTGCTGCGCGCCGTTCGCGGGCCGCTTCCACAACCGCCCCGACCCGCGGGCCAAGCAGCACACCCACCGCGCCGCGGGCGGGGTCGCCGAGCTGCTGTGGACCGCGCTGCCGCTGGGCCTGGCCTCCGGGCTCTCCTCGCTGACCGTGAACGTGCCGCGGTACGCCCTCGAGCACCGCCTCGGCGCCACCGCGCTCGGCGTGTTCGCCGCGGCCGGGTACCTCGTGCTCACCGGCAACGTCTTCTTCTCCGCGATCGCCCAGACCCTGCTGCCCCGCCTGACCGAGCTGCGCGTCAACGGCACCCCGGCCGGCTTCCGCAGCCTGCTGTGGCAGTCGCTGCTCGGCGTCGCGGTGGCCGGCGGGCTGGGCGTGTGGGCCGCGTGGCTCTTCGGCTCCGAGCTCCTGCGGCGGCTGTACGGCGAGGAGTACGCCGGTCAGGGCCGGGTGCTCACGGTGCTGACCCTGGCCACCGTGGTCGGCGGCGTCTGCTTCGTGCTCGACGCCGGCCTCTCCGCCGCGCGCCGCTTCACCGGCCAGCTCGCCGTGAACGCGGCCGTGCTCCTCGCCGCCGGGCTGGCCGCGCTGCTGCTGGTGCCCCGCTACGGGGTGCTCGGGGCGGCGTGGGCCACCGCGGCCGCCGCGATCGTGCACTGCGCGCTGAAGTGGGAGGTGCTGCGGCGTGCCCTTTGACCTCGCGGCCCAGCCCTGGTGGTCGGCCGGCCTCGCCGCCCTGGCCGTGCCGGTGCTGCTGTTCGCGGGGGGCCGGCGGGACATGCTGGCCTACCTCGCCGCGTACTTCCTGCTCTTCGGCTTCGGCCCGGTGGTGAGCTACCTGCTCGGCGGCACCATCTACTTCGGCACGAACACGCTGCTCATCGGCCGGGCCGCGCTCGGGCTCCTGCTCGCCTTCGCCGGGGTCGCCGCGGCCGGGCTGCTGCTGCGTCAGCGCCGCGACATCCGCGACCCCATCCAGCTGCTCGAGACCGGCCGGCGGATGCCGCTCGTGCCCGCGGTGCTGGCGCTGCTGGCGCTGTACGCGCTGGGGGTCCTGGCCTGGGGCGGCCCCGCGTTCCTGGCCGGCAACAAGCTGGACCGCATCGCCGTCGCCGGCCCGTTGCACTACGACTACCTGTTGCTGGAGATGTGCGCCTGCGCGCTGTACTTCATCGCGCAGGAGAGCTCGACCGGCCGCTTCGCCTACCGGGTCAACCTGGGCGCCTACATCGCCTACTGCCTGGCCACCGGCGAGCGCGACTTCGTCTTCGTGCTCTTCGCCCTGGTCCTGCACCGGGAGCTGGTGCGCACCGAGCGCCGGCTGCCGCGCTCGGTGCTGTGGGGCGCCGGGCTGCTGCTCGGCGCGACCGCCCTCTTCGCACTGCGGGGGAGCGGCACGCAGGGCGGCACGGACGCGAGCGCGATTCTCAACCAGGGCTCGGTGCTGTTCGTCGACACCTGGGTGATGGGGCACGTGCCGTCGACGGAGCCGTACATGCACGGCGCCAGCTACCTGCACGCGCTCGTGAACCTGATCCCGGGCCAGCACCAGACCCCGCTCGCGCAGTGGCTCGTGGACCGGTACGCGCCCGGCAGCGACTCCGGCTACGGGTTCTCGCTCACCGGGGAGGCGTACGCGAACTTCGGGCTGGCCGGCATCCCGGTGCTCTTCGCGCTGCTCACCGCCGTGCACCGCTGGCTCGTCAACCGCGTGGACCGGGCGCCGGTGTACGCCTACGCCAGCATCCTGTTCACGGTCGCCTGGATGTACGGCTTCCGCGGCGAGAGCCAGTCGCTGCTCAAGACGGTCGTCTACGGCGCGGTGTTCTTCGGCGTGATCCGCATGGTCTCGGCTCGTGCCCATGATTCGGCTCGCGCCGACGATGAGGAGCCCCTCGCATGCGTCTCGTCGTGACGACCGAGCAGCGGTACCTGCGCACCCCGGACGGCGCCGTCTGGTCCACGACGGGCGCCCCCAACGACTTCTGGCAGCGCTACCGGGCCGTCTTCGGCGAGGTCCGGGTGGTGGCCCGCTGCGAGGAGAGCCCCGGTCACCCGCCCGGGGCCGTCCGCGTCGACGGCAACGGGGTCGAGGTGTACCCGCTCCCGCACTACGTCGGCCCGGGGCGGTACCTGCTGCGGCTGCCGCGCATCAGGCGCGCGCTGCGGGAAGCCGTGGCGCCCGGCGACGCCGTGCTGCTGCGGGTGCCCTCGGCGATCGGCACGCTCCTGCGCAAGCGCCTGCGGGCGGCGCCGTTCGGGCTCGAGGTCGTCGGCGACCCGCACGACGTCTTCGCCCCCGGCGCCTCCCGGCACCCGCTGCGGCCGCTGCTGCGCTGGTGGTTCACGCGCCGCCTGCGCGCCCAGTGCCGGGCCGCGTCCGCGGTCTCCTACGTCACCGAGCGCGCGCTGCAGGCCCGCTACCCGGCCGCGCCCGGCGCCGTCACCGCCGCGTACTCGAGCATCCAGCTGGAGGAGGCCGCGTTCGCCGGGGCGCCCCGGCGGGACACCGGCTCGGCGCGCGTCGCGCTGCGGCTGGTCACCGTCGGCTCGCTGGAGCAGCCGTACAAGGGGATCGACACGCTCATCGAGGCGCTGCCGCTGCTGGCCGGCAACGGCATCGAGGCGAGCCTGGTGCACGTCGGCGACGGCCGGTGCCGGGCCGACCTGGAGCGGCTGGTGCGCGAGCGCCGGCTCGGCGGCCGGGTCTCCTTCGCCGGGGCCGTCCCGCCGGGCGCGCCCGTGCGCCTGTTCCTCGACGACGCCGACCTCTTCGTGCTCCCCTCGCGCACCGAGGGCCTGCCCCGGGCCCTGATCGAGGCGATGGCCCGCGGCCTGCCCGCCGTCGCCTCCGCCGTCGGGGGCGTGCCCGAGCTGCTCGGCGGCGCCCGCCTGGTCCCGCCCGGGGACCCGGCGGCGCTGGCCCGCGCGATCACCGCGCTCGCGGCCGACCCCGCCGCGATGGCCGCCGCCTCGGCCCGCAACCTCGGCCGGGCCCGCGCCTACGCCGCCGAGACCCTCGAGCGAAGGCGCGCGGACTTCTACCGCGCCCTGCGTGTCCTCACCGCCCCCGATCGAGTCGAGGAGGTGGTCAGCGGTGCCGATTGAACAGCTCAAGCGCCTGCTGCGGACCCGGCGACGGCGGATCGTCGCCGCGGCCGTGGTCGTGCTGGTGGTGCTCGCCGGGTTCGGGCTGCGCCTGGCGACGGTGGGCGCGGACGCGGCCGGGCATCTGCAGCGGGCCGCGACGCTGGTCGGGGACCTCGAGGCGCAGCTGCGCGCCGGGGACCTGGCCGCGGCCCGGCGCACCACGGCGGATCTGCAACGGCAGACCGGTGCGGCCCGGGCCGACGCGCACGGCCCGAGTTGGTGGCTGGGCAGCCGCCTGCCCGTGGCCGGGGACGATCTCACCGCGGTGGGGGCGGTCGCCGACGCGATCGACGCGCTCGCCCGGGAGGTGCTGCCGCCGCTGCTGGACGCCGCCGACGGCATGACCGCCGCCATGGACGGGGACGCCACGCGGCTCACATCGGTGGCGGGCGCCGCACCGCGGATCGCCGAGGCCGCCACCGTCGCCAAGGCCGCCCGGCACCGGCTCGCCGGGCTCGACCGCGGCGGCCTCAACGCCCGGGTGCGCACCGCGCTGGACCAGGTCGACGCCGGCCTGGACCGGGTCGTGCCGATGCTCGACCCGGCCGCCCAGGCCGCCAAGCTGCTGCCGGCGCTGCTCGGGGCCGACGGGCCGCGGACCTACCTCGTGCTGTTCCAGAACCTCGCCGAGGCCCGCGCCACCGGCGGCATGCCCGGCGCCTTCGCCGTCGTGCGGACCGACCACGGCCGGGTCTCCCTCGTGGAGCAGGGCACCGCGGCCAAGACGCTGCGCGACTTCGACGCGCCGGTGCTGCCGCTCGACCCGGACCAGGAGGACCTGTTCACCAACCGGCTCGGCACCTACCCGGCCGACGTGAACCTGACCCCCGACTTCCCGACCGCGGCCGCGCTGATCCGGGAGATGTACCGCCAGCGCTCCGGCCGGGCCGTCGACGGCGTGCTCGCCACCGACCCGGTCGCGCTCGCCTACCTGCTCGGCGCGACCGGCCCGGTGAGCCTGCCCGGCGGCGCGCAGCTGACCGGGGCGACGGCGGTGCGGCAGCTGCTGTCCGAGGTGTACCTCAAGATCGCCGCCGAGCCGGACCAGGACGCCTTCTTCGCCGGGGCGGCCAAGGCGGTGCTCGACAAGCTCATGGGCGGGGTGCCGATGAGCCGGAGCATCGTGCAGGCCCTGACCCGGGCGATGGACGAGCGGCGGCTGCTGGCCTGGAGCGCGCACCCCGAGGAGCAGGCGGAGATCGCCCGGACCCCGTTCGCGGGCACGCTGCCGGCCGACGACGGCGCCCATCCCACGGTGGGTGTGTTCCTCAACGACGGCACCGGCGCGAAGCTCGGCTACTACCTGACCCACTCGGTCGCACTGGAGACCGGCCGCTGCCTCGACGACGGCACCCGCCCGCTGCGGCTGACCGTCGAGCTCGGCTCCACCGCGCCCAAGACCGGCCTGTCGCGCAGCGTGCTCGGCCTGAGCCTGGCCGGGGAGGGCGTCCTGCGCACCAACGTGCTCGTCTACGCCCCGACCGGCGGCTCGCCCATCGCGGCGAAGCAGGACGGCGCCGAAGTCGACTTCGGCACCGGCTACGAGAAGGGCCGCGAGGTCGCCGTGCTGCCCGTGGACCTCGCGCCCGGGGCGAAGAGCACCCTCGTCGTGGATCTGGTCTCGGGTCCGACGGGGACCAAGGGGGCCGTGGAACCGCGGCTCATCACGACGCCGGGCATCTCGCCGTGGGCCACTCGGTTGCAACCTGGCCCGAGTTGCGAGAAATAGTCCGGTTCACCCCTAATGCGGGTTTACGGTAATTCCCGGGGAGAGGAAAGGGAGAGTCATGCGAGCCCGAACAAGAACGTCGCTGTCAACACTGGCCGGCCTTGCCGGTGCCGTCGTCGCGGCGGCCGTGCTCGGCGCGCCGACCAGCGCTCAGGCCGCCCCGGAGGCTTCATACCCGGCGCCCGCGCCGCAGATCCGGGTGAGCGCCGCGTCGATCTCCGTCGGTGGCGCGGTCCGGCTCCAGGGGCGCAGCTTCGTGGCCGGCGAGCCGATCGGCATCAACGTGCACTACCGCAACGCCGACGGGGAGCCGTGCGATGTCATCATCAACGGCGACCGCCGCGCGGACGACGAGGGCCGATTCTCGGCCCGCATCCGGTTCGAGGCGCCCGGATACGCCGTCATCAAGGTGACCGGCAAGAAGTCGCACAAGACGCTCAAGGCCACCGTGCGCGTCAAGGACCTCCAGCACTTCAACTGGGGCGGCTGGCCGGACGACATCTTCGACGGCACGCCGCTGGCCTCCAGCCCGGCGCGCGGGCACTGGGACGGCCACGACCGCCCGGTCGGCTTCTACGGGCCGTTCCGCAGCGGCTGGTCGCCGTTCAAGCTCCAGGCGAACGAGACCGCGCTCGCCGCGCCGGAGCAGCACAAGACCTACGGTGCGGACCTGATCCCGGGCATCCTCGGGCTCACCGCGCTGGTGGGCAGCGGCTGGATCTCGTTCCGCCGCCGCCGCACGAACTGACGCTTCTGCAGTACCTCCATGGCCCGTCGGGTGTTGCTCGCCCGGCGGGCCGAGTGCTTCCCGGATAGGATGATCATGGGCAAAGTCGTCATCATCGGGCAGGGGTACGTCGGCCTGCCGCTGGCCATCCGCGCCGTCGAGGCGGGCGACGACGTCGTCGGGCTCGACGTCGACACGGACCGCATCAAGTCGCTCGGCGCCGGGATCTCGTTCGTCGAGGACATCTCCGACGAGCGCCTCGGCCGGGCGCTGGAGACCGGGCGCTACCGCCCGACCGACGACTACGCGGACGCGGCCGGCTTCGACACCTGCGCGATCACCGTGCCCACCCCGCTCACCGACGGGGTGCCCGACATCAGTCACATCGAGCACGCGGCGCTGCAGATCGCGCCGTACCTGCGCCCCGGCTGCACGGTGATCCTCGAGTCGACCACGTATCCGGGCACCACCGAGCAGGTGCTGCGGCCGCTGCTGGAGCACGCCAGCGGGCTGCGCACCCCCGACGACTTCCACCTCGGCTACAGCCCCGAGCGCATCGACCCGGGCAACCCGACGTGGCACCTGGAGAACACGCCGAAGCTCGTGTCCGGCATCGACGAGAGCTCGCTCGCGGCCACGAAGGCGTTCTACGAGCGGTTCGTGGATCGCACGGTACCGGTGTCGGCCCCGCGCACCGCCGAGCTCACGAAGCTCTTCGAGAACACGTTCCGGCACATCAACATCGCGCTGGTCAACGAGCTCGCGATCGTCGCCAACCAGCTCGGCGTGGACGTGCGCGAGGCCATCGGCGCGGCCGCGACCAAGCCCTTCGGCTTCATGGCCTTCGACCCCGGCCCCGGCGTCGGCGGGCACTGCCTGCCGATCGACCCCTCCTACCTGTCGTGGCAGGTGAAAAGGGAGGTGGGACAGCGCTTCCGGTTCATCGAGCTGGCCAACGACGTCAACGAGGGCATGCCCCGCTACGTGGTGCAGCGCATCGCCGCCGGGCTCAACACCCGCTTCAAGCCCGTCAATGGCAGCCGGATCCTGCTGCTGGGGCTGGCGTACAAGAGCAACGTCGGCGACCTGCGCGAGTCCCCGGCCCGGGCGGTCGCCGAGCTGCTCGTTGACCTGGGCGCCGACGTGCGCGCGGTCGAGCCGCACGCCCTGCCCCGCGACGTGGGCACCCTCGGCGGGGTGACGCTGGTCGATCTGACCCCGGTCGAGGTGATGGCCGCGGACGCGGTGGTGCTGCTCACCGACCACGACGACTTCGACTACTCGCTCGTCGAGGAGCACGCGCAGTACATCTTCGACACCCGCAACCGCTGCCAGGGGCGCGTCGTCGAGCGGTTGTAGGCCTCTCAGGAAAGTTCGATAGCCTGCCGCGGTGCCCGTTGCGCCGACCCGACTCCTGCTCATTCGCGCCGGCGTCGTCTTCGGCACCGCGGCGGTCGCGCTCGTCGAGCTCCTCTCGGCGCTCGGCTGGCTGAACCGCCCCGTCGTCATCGTGCTGTGGGTGGCCGCCGCCCTGGCCGTCGGCTGGCTCGGGCGGCACCGCCTTGCCGGTTTTCACCCGAAATTTCGGGACTTCTGGGGAAGCGCCGACCGGCTCGAGCGCGTGGTCGCGGTCGCGCTCGGCGGGCTGTTCCTGGCCGACCTCGTCATCGCGCTGATGGCGCCGCCGAACAACTTCGACTCGCAGACCTACCACCTGCCCAAGGTCGAGCACTGGGTGGCGCAGGGCGGGGTGGGGTTCTACCCCACGATCATCGACCGGCAGCTCGCCATGGCGCCCGGCGCGGAGTACATCCTCCTGCACCTGCGCCTGCTCACCGGCGGCGACGCGCTCTACAACCTCGTCCAGCTCGCGGCGGGCGTGTTCGGCACGCTGATCGCGTCGCGGATCGCCGCCCAGCTCGGCGGCAACCGCCGGGCCCAGCTCGTCGCGGCGCTGATCTTCGGTACGACCCCGATCGTCCTGCTCGAGGCGACCAGCACCCAGACCGACCTGGTCGTGGCCCTCTGGGTCGGCGCGGTCGCGACCCTGGTGCTCGACGAGCGCGGGCGCGCGACCCCCTGGCCGGCGGTGGTCCTGCTCGGCGCGGCCGCGGGCCTGACCCTGCTCACCAAGGCGACCGGCCTGCTCGCCGCGGGTCCCCTGCTCGTGTGGTGGTTCGTGGAGCAGGTGCGCCGCCGCGAGTGGCTGCGGGCCGGGGCCGGCACCGCGATCGTCGTGGCCATGATGGCGCTCATCGCCGGCCCGTACCTGTGGCGCGTCGAGACCACCTACAGCAACCCGCTCGGCCCCGACCACCTGCGCGATTCGATCTCGATGCAGCGCCACAACCCCGCCTCGGTGCTGATCAACGCGCTGCGGATCGCCGAGACGGCCCTGCAGACGCCGGCCGGGCCCGTGGGCGCGGGCGCGATCCGCGGCCTGGCCCACGCGATCGGCGTCGACCCGGACGCGCGCGACATCACGTACTGGGGCGCGACCTACCCGTACACCTCCTGGCCCCCCGACGAGGACCGGGTCTCCCTGCCGGTGCAGGGCGCCCTGATCCTGATCGGCGCGGCCGTCCTGCTGTGGCGGCGGAGCCCGGCGCGGGTCTACGCGTCCCTCTTCTGGCTGGCCATGCTCGCGTACGTCGTGCTGGTCAAGTGGCAGCCGTGGGGCAACCGGCTCATCGTCTTCCTGATCCTGCTGGGCACGCCGCTGGCCGCGCTCTGGGTCGAGCCGCTGCTGGTCCTGCGCCGCCGGGCGGTCGCCCGCCTCATGGCCGGGCTGCTCGTGATCGGCGCCCTGGCCGGGGCCGCGGCCGTGACCGTCGGGTGGCCGCGGCGGCTGGTCGGGCCCGGCTCGGTGTTCACCACGTCCACGCTGGACGAGCGGTTCGTCCGCCGGCCGGAGTGGGGCCGCGACTACCGGTGGGCGGCGGACGCGATCAACGCCTCGGGGGCCCGGCGCGTCGGCATCATCCAGGGGTACAACAGCTGGGAGTACCCCTGGTGGATCCTGCTCAAGGGCGACGACCTGGTGTCGATGCAGTCGCTGCAGCCGGATCACCCGCCCCCGCCGATCGAGTCCGTCGACGCGGTCGTCTGCGTGGACCCGCCCAACGGCTGCGGCTTCCACATCCCGGCGAGCTGGAACCCGCAGACCCGGGGCGAAGTGACCTACGCCATTCGTCCCCGCTGATGCAAAGGTTCCGGGCCCCCCGCGCGTGTAGTCCGCGAGGGGGTGCCCGCGGTCGACTTCGCCGGCGCCGCCATGGCCCGCGGCCGGAGCATCCGCCGCCGCCGGCGCGTCGCCGCCGGTGCGGGCGCGCTCGCCGCCGTGGTCGCGATCCTGCTGCCGTTCGCGGTGCGGCACGACGCCGACCGGCGGCCGGTTCCCCCGGTCGTCGCGTCCCCGGGGCCCGCGGTCACGTTGCCCGGCGGCTGGCGGCTGATGGGAGCGGGCCGCCAGGCCCTGAACGCCAAGGGCGCCTACGTCCTGCTGGAGTCCGGTTCCCGGCGGCCGGTGGTGGCCCCGGCCGGGTACCGCGCGCTGAGCCAGGACGGTTCGGGCGACCCGCCGGTGGTCATCGACGTCAACGGCGGCCAGCCGGCGCAGCTCGGGCCCACCGACGTCTTCGGCGACCTGATCCGCTGGTCCCCGAGCGGCGACCGTCTGGTCTCCGCCTACTCCGTGAAGGACACCGGCGAGTTCGGCTTCTCGATCTTCGACGCCCGCACCGGCGAGGCGACCAGGCACGCGTTCGACCACACGAAGTACGACTGCAGCCAGTGCGAGTTCGCGTTCACCCGCGACGGCCGGGAGGTCTACATGACCCTGGCCGACCGCTCGCTCGGCGAGGCCGGGGACCTGCCGGGCGGCCTGCAGTTCTTCGACGCCACGACCGGGGCCCCGACCCGCTCGGTCCCGGCCCGGGTGTGGACCGCGGCGAGCGCGTACGCCTTCTCGCCGGACGGCCGCTACCTGATCGCCCCGGGCGATCGGGCTACCGGGCAGTACCAGCGCGTCGACCTGACCACCGGCAGGTCCGAGACGTTCGCCCCGGATGCCGAGGCGGTGTGGGTCGACGACACCACGCTGCTGGCGCCCGTGGGCAACGGGGTGGCGGTGCTGCGACCGGACGGCACCCGGGTGTCCGAGTGGCCCGTGGACGACCCGGACCTCGCCCCGCCGTTCGTCCTCGGGCCGCCGGCCTAGGACAGGGCCTGGCCGGCTAGGAGACGGCGAGCTCGGGCTCGGGGGTCACGTCGGCCGGCTCGTCGCGGCGCAGGAGCGTCCTCGCCTCGCCCGCGGCGAGCAGGAGCCAGATGGCGCCGTTGGTGCCGCCGATGAGCCAGTCCTCGGTCGCGATGGTCGGGACCACCGCCAGAGCGCCGACGGTGAACCAGGCGGCCGGGAGCGCGCCGTTCGGGCGGCGCCGGATCGCGTGCCAGAGCAGCAGGGCGAGGCCGAGCAGGAAGGCGGCCGCGCCCAGGACGCCGCCGCGGCGGAAGGCGCCCACGGCGGCGTTGTCGGTGTTGAGCTGACGCCGCGGGCCCTCGATCGGGTTGCCGTCGTCGAGGCGCTCGACCACGGCCCGGGAGGTCCGCGCGTCGCCGAAGGTCTTCTCGGCCCACCCCGCGTCCTTCCAGTCCACCCAGACCTGGCGCCAGGTGTCGGTGCGGCCGCTGGTGACGTCGCCCGGGTTGTCGGCGAAGCGGTCCTTGAGCACCCACTGGTAGCCGCCGCCGAGCGTCAGCACGATCGCGATCACCGCGAACGGGAGGGCCAGCGCGGGCCACCGCCGGTCGAGGCCCTCGGCGTGCTCGTGGCGCTTCCACAGGGCCAGGCCGAGGTGCACGACCGCGGCCGCGGTGGCGAAGACGAAGCCGGTGCGGGACTCGCAGATCGACAGCACGAACGCGGCCAGCGCGGCCACGCCGAGCCGCTGCCACCACAGCATCGCGCGGTCGAAGCCGATCCGGATGCCGGCCACGGCCATCAGCCCGGCGAGGGAGTTCGGGTGGTAGAACAGGCCCGGCCCGCCCCAGAAGCGGTCCGTCATCACCTTCGCCGAGGCGTTGTCCGGGATGGCGTGGACCTTGTCGAAGAGGCTGCCGGAGCCGGCGAGCAGCAGCGCGGCGATGCCGAGCAGGATCGCGGCGGCCATGCCGACCGAGAGGTCCTTGCCGTGCGCGCCGCCGCGGCGCTTGGCGGCGGTGTTCAGGGCGATGAGCGCGAGCACCGCGAGGGTGAAGACGCCGGCGTAGGCGACCCGCTGCCCCGCCACCTTCCACTGCGCGACGAGCACGGCGCCGAGGATGCCGAGGAACCAGTACGCCAGGCCGAGCCACGCGGTGCCGAGCCGCGACAGGGACTTCAGCGAGCGCAGCCACGGCCACGCCCACACCGCGAAGACGACCACCTCGACCGCGAGGACGGCCCAGATGATGCCGGGGCGCTTCGTCGCCGTCCAGGTCAGGATGCCCGCGAGCACGAAGAGCCCGCCGAGCACCAGCCCCTGCAGCGTGATGCCCGGCAGGCTCAGGGCGATCCCGGCCACGGCCATCGCGATCAGGCCCGCCGCGAACGCCGCCGCCGACTGGCCGATCGAGTCGGTCCGGGTGTACTCCAGCACGCCCGCGAGGAGCGCGACGACGACAGCGACGACGGCGAAGGTCGCGCGTCCCCTGGCGGTGATCATCAGGCGTTGGTCCCTGCGCGGCGGCGGCTGAGGAAGAAGTCGCGCACCACCCGGCGAGGTCCGGCCGGCACCAGCCAGACCTGCAGGAAGGTGACGTAGTCGGTGAAGCTCGGCTTGCCGTGCTTGCGCGCCTCGTGCAGCAGGTCGAAGAAGACTCGCGGGCTGCGGCTGGCCGCGGCCATCGAGCCGACGACGCTCATCGCCAGCGCGGCGTAGGCCCGCGGGGTCACGCGCGGGCGGGTCTGGCGCAGCCACTCCAGCGACTGCTTCCACGGGGCGTCGAAGCTGATGCGGGGGCGGTTCTCGTCGGCGTACCAGATGACGAGCGGCTCCTCGGCGTAGATCAGATCCACGCCGTCCTCCTGCAGGCTGCGCAGGGTCCAGTCCAGCTCCTGCAGCCGCCGCAGCCCGTCGGCGAACGGCACCTTCCGCAGCAGGGCCGTCGGGGCCAGGATCGTCGAGGTCTGGATGAAGCCGTCGCCGTGGAACAGGCCGTGGCGCACCGCGAGGTATTCGCTGATCGGCTCGCCCGGCGCCGGCACCCGGCGGGGCATGATCAGCTCGGCCCGTGGCGTGCGCATGTAGAGCCGGCTACCCACGATAGGCTGGGCCACACCCGAGGCGCGGGCGCGCTCCAGCTGCGTGGCGAGCTTCTCCGGCAGCCACTCGTCGTCGTCGTCGAGGAACGCCACCCAGTCGGCCCGGGCGTTGTCCACGCCGCGGTTGCGGGCGTTGGGCGCGCCCCCGGACTCGGGCAGCTCGACCGGGCGGATGCGATCGTCGCCGACCGCCTCCAGCGCCGCGATCGTCGCCGGGTCCGGGCCGTCGACGACGACCACGATCTCGATGTCGGTGAGGGTCTGGGCCAGCGCACTGCGCACGGCACGCACCACCAGCTCGGGCCGGTTGCGCGTGGGGATAACGACGCTGACCTCGGGTCTTTGCACGATGACCAATCCGTCTCGGTTGCGGTGCTGCGCCACCACACGGGGTCCTATGGGTTCGCTGGCGTAGCGTACACGACCTGCACTTTCGTCGGATATTTCGCAGCCAGCGCCCGGGCCGCGGCGATGTTGGTCGGCGCGGCCGGGTCGCCGAACGCCACCGGGAGCGGCTGACCAGGCTTCACGTTCGGCCGGTGCGGGCGCTCTCCATCGACAACGAGCAGGCTCGCCTCCGGGTCGTGCACGAAGAAGCGCACGGGCACCGGGCTCTCCCGCACCAGCCGGTCCAGGTCGTCCATCGTGCTCGCCTTCCCGGCGGACCCCGGGTACAGCAGCCCGGACCAGGCCGGGAAGTAGCGGTACTGGTGCTGCAGCGCCGCCGCGCCCAGCGTCGCGGACCAGTTGCGCCACGGGCTGCCCATGAGATCGACGTTCACCGCGCCGCCGCCGTCGGGGAACATGCGGGCCATGAGCAGGGCGTCGCGGGCGGCCTCGGGCGAGCCGCGGTCCTTGCCGAGCGCGAGCTTCACGCCGGGCGCGACGGGCTCGGCGTGCCACTCGCCGCCCGCGACCGCCAGCGCGGCGACCACGGGCAGGGCCACGGCCACGCGCGCCGCGACCGACAGGCCCGGCAGGAACCGGACCAGGCCGCCGAGCGCGCACAGGCAGACCACGATCAGCAGGTGCAGCAGCTTGTCGAAGTAGTACACCGGGCGGCCGATCGTGGCGGTCTGGTACAGCCCCAGCCCGGCGGCCAGCGTGAACGCCACCGCGACGGTGAACAGGGCGGCCCGGTGGCTCGGCGCGCGCAGCCCCCGGCGCACGAGCACGGCGAGGACCGCGAGCCCGGCCAGCGCCGCCGTGGCCGGCCGGTCCACCACCCGGGCCGTGCCGTTGAGCAGCAGCTGCGTGCCGCTGGAGGCGGTCATCGCGGTCAGCGGGCCGATCGCGCTCACGAGCGCGACCAGCGCCGCGGTCAGCCAGCCCCACCAGAACCGCCACAGCCGGGCCCGCCAGATCCACCACAGCGCGGCCAGGCCGCCGAAGGGCAGGAACAGCGGGTAGCTGAACGAGATGCCGACCAGGAGCAGGGCCACGGTCACGGTCTGCTCGCCGAGGCGGTGCAGGGGCCGGACCACGATCGCCGTGAGCACCGCGCAGCAGGCGAGGCCGGCCAGTTCGTTCGGGTACCCCCGGGACAGCACGGTCACGGGGTCGCCCAGCACCAGCCAGGCGGCCGCGACGAGCAGGACGGGCAGCAGCCGGGCGTTCGTGGTGCCCGGGCCGGCCAGCCGGCGCACGGCCCACAGCACGGCCAGCGCGAGCAGCAGGAAGGTGCCGACGAGCAGCCACATCATGACGTCGGCGCTCGCCGCGGCCGAGGTGCGGCCCGTGGTCGAGGAGACGAACTTGAACAGCACCGCGTAGGCGAAGTGCAGGCCCTGGGGGTAGTTCGCGATGCCGGTGAGCTCCTCGTCCGGCACGAAGGGGCGCAGCGCCTCCGGGCGCAGGAAGAGGTATCCCCCGTTGCGCCCGATCACGTCGTAGAGCAGGTAGTGCCGGGCGATGTCCTCGCCCGCCAGCGGCAGGCCCAGGCGGCCGCCGAGGTCCCGCGCGGCGTACGGGATGAGCGACACCGCGCTGACCCCGGCCACGGCGAGCGCGAGCAGCCGGTCGAGGCGGGCCTTGCCCGGGCGCTCCAGGCGGCCCGTGGCGGCCGCGATGATCACGAGCACGGTGAAGGCGACGCCCGCGACCAGCGTCGGGTGCAGGTGCCCGGGCCAGAGGGTCAGGCCGAGACCGAAGACGCACGCGGCGCCGAAGAGCTGGGCGCAGGCGAGCAGGAACCGGTCGATGAGCCCGGTCGCGCCGCGCTGGACGGCCATCGTGCCGGCGAGCGCGAGCAGCGGCAGCAGCACGTCGAGGCGCAGCGGGTGGGCGGCCAGGGGGACGACCCAGGCGAGGACGAGGGCGAGCGCGACCGTCTTCGGGCTGGTCCGCGCCGGCGCCCGCTCGGTTTCGGGCCGCATCACCGTCACCACAAACACGCTCCGTTACTGGCCCCGTCAGTCGATTCGCGTCGGCCGCTGGGAGGTGACGATATCGCGTCGCCCCGGTACCGTCGGTTCCGGCGTCATCTCAGTGACTGATGGTGATGGAGGTGTCTTGGCTTCGCCCGGCGCGGTGCGTCCGAAGAAACGCAAGAAACGTCGGCGGGATCCGGCCTGGGCCCGGACGCTGGTCATCGTCGGCGCCCTCATGATGATCGTCGCGGGCGGCACGTTCGTGGTGAAGGACACGGTGTTCGGCTTCGCGACACGCAGCGTGCACAACGAGGATCTGCTGCCGGTCGAGAACCAGGGGCGGCACGCCTCGATCAACGGGGCGAAGAATCTGCTCCTCATCGGCATCGACCCGCGGCCGAACCAGGATCCGACAGATGCGATTCGCTCCGATTCGATCCTGATTCTGCACATTCCCGCGTCGCACGACATGGCGTTCCTGATTTCGATTCCGCGGGACACGTGGGTGTCGATTCCGCGGTACGACAACGGCAAACGCGTCTACAAGGGTGGCAAGGACAAGATCAACGGTGCGTTCGCCGAGGGCGGCTACGGGCTGACCGGCAAGGACCAGCGCAAGCACGGCACCACGCTGCTCGCCTCGACCATCAAGCAGAACTGGGGCGTGACGTTCGACGCGGCGGCGATCGTCGACTTCGTCGGATTCCAGGACGTGGTCAAGGTGCTGGAGGGCGTCGACATGTACGTCGACCAGCGCACGGTCTCGGTGCACATCGGCCACGACGCGCAGGGCAACACCAAGACGCCGTTCGAGCAGCGCGACGCGCCGGGCGGTGGCACCCAGCTGATCCCGATCAAGGGCGTGACGCCGGTGGTGTACGAGGTGGGGTACCAGCACCTCGACGCCTGGCAGGCGCTGGACTTCGTGCGCCAGCGCGAGACGCTGCCCAACAGCGACTACGACCGGCAGCGCCACCAGCAGCAGTTCATCAAGGCGCTGCTGAAGAAGATCGCCAGCAAGGAGGTGCTCGGCAACCCGGGCAAGCTCAACAAGGTCCTCGACGTCGTGGGCCGCGCGATGACGATCGACACCGGCCCGTTCGGGCTGGACGACTGGATCTTCGCGATGCGCGGGATCGACGGCGACCGGCTGCTGACGCTCAAGACGAACAACGGCGGGTTCCACCAGTCCAGCGAGAACCCGGGCGCGGAGGCGCTGGATCAGACCACGCTCGATCTGCTGGCGGCGGTGCGCTCGAAGACGGTCCCCGAGTTCGTGCTGGGCCACCAGGGGATCGTCGGCTCCTCGTAGTTACAGCGGGTGCCCGTCGATCTCCCCCCGACGGGCACCCGCTCTCCATCCCCCCAGTGGGCTCTATTCGGCGACGGCGCTGAGCTCGGTGCGCAGCGTGCGCAGGGCCGCAGCCAGTAGCCGGGACACGTGCATCTGCGAGATGCCGAGCTCGGCCGCGATCTGCGACTGGGTCAGGTTGCCGTGGAAGCGCATCGCGATGATCTTCTGCTCGCGCTCCGGCAGCTTGGCCAGCAGCGGGCGCAGGGCCTCGCGGTTCTCGACGTTCTGCATGTCCGGGTCCTCGGAGCCGAGCATGTCGCCGAGGCCGGCCGCGCCCGGGTCGCTGCCCTCGCCCGCCGGGGCGTCGAGGGAGAGCGCGCGGTACGCCTGCCCGCAGTCGAGACCCTCGATGATCTCTTCCTCGCTGACCCCGAGCCGCCCGGCGAGGTCGGCGACGGTCGGCGAGCGGCCGAGGTCCTGGGCCAGGTCGCCGGAGACCTTGCTGATCTCCAGGCGCAGCTCCTGCAGCCGGCGCGGGACGCGCACGTCCCAGCCCTTGTCGCGGAAGTGCCGCTTGAGCTCGCCGACGATCATGGGGATCGCGTAGCTGGTGAACGCCGCCCCGCGGGACGGGTCGTAGCCGTCGACGGACTTGATCAGGCCGAGGTTGGCGACCTGGACGAGGTCGTCGAAGTGCTCGCCGCGGTTGCGGAAGCGGCGCGCGAGGTATTCGGCGAGCGGGATGTAGAGCTCGATGAACCGGGCCCGGACGCGGTCGCGGTCGGCGCCGGCCGGGAGGTCGGCCATCAGCGACAGCAGCGCGCGGGCCTGCGCGTCGGTGGCGCGGGTGCTCGTGGCGTTGTCGGCGGAGGCCTGCGTGCTGGGGCGGGCCTCGGCGAGGGCGCGGTCGATGGCACGGTCGACGGAGATGGTGGTCATGGGGTTTGTGGCCCTTCTGGTGCTTGACCGGCGGTTTCCGTGGTCGGCTGCCTGCGCGCAGACTCGTGCTGCGCCCGGGAAGGAAGGAAGGCATGCGCCGCCACGCCGGTCGGGAATCGCTACTCGGCACCCGTTTCTTGAGCGCCGGTGCAAGACCTGCGTCGCCCACGGGGATCACGCCGCCGCTGCTGGACGGCACCCCGCCGCCGAACTGTCCGTTCGGCTGAGGTGAGCTGACCCGACTGTACTAGATGCTCGCGCGATGCGCGAGAGTCAGGCGTTGAAGTTGGTCGCTATATCACTGACTGTCGAGTAGGGCAATACACTGAGTATCCAGAAGTGCCGGATGTGCATTTCAGTTTGACCGTCGATCTGGTCCGCATGCCGATACCGGGGCTGCGTTTTCGCAGCGCGCAGGCTACCGTCTCACCCGTGGCGTGTGCCTGTTTCAACATTGATCCGTGAGGTGCGGATCGGGGCGGCGTCGCTAAGGAGTTACACGTGGCATCAGGCACGGTGAAGTGGTTCAACTCGGAGAAGGGCTACGGCTTCATCTCGCAGGACAACGGTGGACCCGATGTGTTCGCGCACTACTCGGCGATCCAGGCCACCGGCTACCGCGAGCTGACCGAGGGTCAGAAGGTCGAGTTCGAGATCACGCAGGGCCAGAAGGGGCCGCAGGCCGACAACATCCGCGCGGTCTGACACACACCCCAAGTCGTAGGCCGAGACCCGCTTCACGGCCGAAGGAGTAGCAAGCCCCCGTCCGAGCACACTCGGCGGGGGCTTTGCAGTTCGGCTTGACGGTTCGGTGTCGTGAGAGTTTCACGAATTCGCAGTTCGCGGCGTTTCGGGCTTTCTTGCCGGCCGCCTTGGCCTGACTTCTACGCCGGGCCGCCTTGGCTTGGCTTCTGCGCCGTGCCGGCTTTCTCGCGTCTCTACGCCGTGGCCGTCTTGGCGTGGCTTCTCCGTGGTGCCGGTTTCTTCCGGTTCTCCGCCGTGGCCGTCTTGGCGTGGCTTCTCCGTGGTGCCGGTTTCTTCCGGTTCTACGCCATGGCCGCCTTTGCGCGGGCGAAGACCTCGGGGGTGCAGGAATCGGCATACGCGTGGCGGATCATCTGCAGGGCCCAGCCCATCCGGTTGGTGGCGCACTCGGGGTGGTCACCGAACTCCGTCGCCACGTTGGCCGCGCAGCCCTGCGCGCCGATGCGGCGCAAGGTGCTGGTGACCGCCGCGCGGACGGCCAGGTCCGCCGGGAACTCGGACATCTGCAGCGTGGAAGCGAAAAGCGCCTCGGCGCGGACCGCTTCGAACGTGGACTCCATCACAACCTCCTGCCGAACGTCTCCCTGCTGTGTTCCAGCTAACTCCTGTCCAGGTGCCGGGTCGGGAACTGTTCGGTTGCGAAATGGTTCGGGTCCCCTTGCGTCTTCATCGTGCGCTCGGAGAACCCTGCTTCAACTAGAACGCTCGGCGGGGAGCCCGAATTCCTGGAGCACACCCGTGAGCTGGAGGAGCCGGTGCACCGCCGGGCTCGTGCCGGTGATGCGCAGACCGCCTCCGACGTCGGTGTTCGCCGCGACGAGCACCTGCAGGCCGGTCGAGTCCATGAAGGTCACGCCGGTCAGATCGAGGTCGACCCGGGACGGGCCGTGGCGGTGGATAGCGTCCCGCAGCACGTTGATCAGGTGCGGGGCGCTGGTCATGTCGAGCTCGCCGGAGGCGGTCACGGTGACCGTGCCGTCCGGGGAGGGGGTGGCCTGGGCGGCGAACTCGGTCATAGCAGCTTCGTGACCTTCATCAGCAGGCCGTCGCGGTCCACGTCGACGGCGTCGGCGAGGCTCCGGACGACCTTGAGGGAATGCCCGGAGGTGGTGAGCGCGTTGACGGTGTCGGCGGCCTGCTCCCCGGGGTGAGTGACTTCAATCACACACTGGAGCTCGTCGACCGTCGCGCGGACTTGAAAGGCAACACCGACGCGCACATGAGCGATCACGTTCGCCCACGTTTCGCTCACGATGAGGCCGATGTCTGTTCGGGCCTGTTCGGACACGCCGAGCCCGCTCAACGCCCCGTCCAGGATGTGCCGGAGCGTATTCATGCGATCAAGATCGCGAGGCAGGTCAACGGTGAGGCGAAGGTCCACAAACCAACTGTTACCGCAGCCGTTCAACAAGGAAACGTCGGTCTGGTCGCAATTGGATCAAGCTCTTCGTCCCCGACTTGCGGCCGGGGGCCGACTGGTTCATAGCCGGTTGGCGGTCGGCGGGTATCGGGTCCCGCCTCGGTCCGTCCTGCTTCAGCTTTCTGCTTCAGCCTGTCCTGCTTCAGCCTGTCCTGCTTCAGCTGTTCTGCTTCAGCCTGCCTCAGCCGGCGAATGCGAACTCGCGGGCGGCGAGCTGCTCGTAGGCCTCGCGCACCATCTCCAGCGCCCAGGACATGCGGCGGGCGGCCGTCTCGGGGTATTCGCCGAACTCGCCCGCGACCCGGGCCGCGCAGCCGTTGACGCCGTAGCGGCGCAGCGTCGTCGTCACGGCGGCGCGCACCTGCAGCGGGGTCGGCTCCTGCGAGGCCTGCAGGGCGGACGCGAACAGGGCCTCGGCTCGCGCCGCGTCAAACGTCGTGTTCATGTCAACCCCCCGGTTGGTGTGCTCCCTGACACCAATCAGAAAACCGTCGGCTCGGTGCCGTGCCGGGACCCGTTCGGGTGCCGGACGGTAGCGCGCCGTCCGCACCCGTGTAGGGCGCCGGTGCCCGTTCGGTTGCCGGACGGTGAGTGGGGGTCGGCCCGGTGTGTCTGGATGCCTCGCGGGGCTTATGTGCCGATTCGCCGCATAGGTCGCGTGGACCCGCCCCGAGGGCCGCGCCGACCCGCCCGGGAGTGGCCGGTTGCCCGCCACGCCACGCGCAGGGCTTGCCGACCGATCGTGTTCGCGTTACGGTCGAGCCAGTCCCGCGGAAGTCGGCAATCTGCCGCCCGGGGACGCCCTTTCGCCACCGCGTGTCACGCTCTCGCGTAGGAAGCCAGGCGGCCACCGTACACGCAGCGCAGCCCGTTCCTCGGATACACGCGTACCCGAAGAGCACCCTTTCCTCAGGCCGCACAGTCCTAGGAGGACGCATATGGCCCCAACCGAAGTGTTGGATCGTACCGCCCAGAAACAGAATCCCGCAGGCCAGAGCCGTCGCAGGACCCGCTCCTCGCAGCGCAACCGCGACCACAGCCGCCCGGCCAACCAGCCGCAGCCGCCCACCCCGGGCGAGGCGCGCGACGTCGCCGGCATCGTCGACGTCCACCGCGACAAGATGATCCTGCGGGTCGACAGCTACCTGCCCGGCCCCGACGACGTCGCGATTCCCGCCGCGATGGTCCGCAAATACGGCCTGCGCCACGGCGACGCCGTCACCGGCAGCGCCAACGGCGGCACGCTCACCCGGCTCGACACCGTCCACGGCAACGACCCGGAGTGGGCGCGCAACCGCCCCGAGTTCAGCAAGCTGACCGCGCTGTTCCCGCAGGAGCGCCTGCGCCTGGAGACCACCCCGCGCCGGCTCACCACCCGCCTCATCGACCTCGTCATGCCGATCGGCAAGGGCCAGCGCGCGCTCATCGTGTCGCCGCCGAAGGCCGGCAAGACCATGGTCATCCAGGCGATCGCGAACGCCATCGCCACGAACAACCCCGAGTGCCACCTCATGGTGCTGCTGGTCGACGAGCGGCCCGAAGAGGTCACCGAGATGCAGCGCTCCGTGCAGGGCGAGGTCATCGCCTCGACCTTCGACCGCCCGGCCGCCGAGCACACCGGCATCGCCGAGCTCGCCATCGAGCGGGCGAAGCGCCTGGTCGAGCTCGGCCACGACGTGGTCCTGCTGCTCGACTCCATCACCCGGCTCGGCCGCGCGTACAACAACTCGGCCCCGGCCTCCGGCCGCATCCTGACCGGCGGCATCGACGCGAACGCGCTCTACCCGCCGAAGCGCCTCCTCGGTGCCGCTCGCAACATCGAGAACGGCGGCTCGCTGACCATCATCGCGTCGGCGCTGGTCGAGACCGGCTCGATGGGCGACACGGTCATCTTCGAGGAGTTCAAGGGCACCGGCAACGCCGAGCTCAAGCTGGACCGCAAGCTGGCCGACCGCCGAGTCTTCCCGGCGATCGACATCGACGGCTCGAGCACCCGCCGCGACGACGTGATCCTGCACCCGGACGAGCTCATGGCCGTCCAGCGCCTGCGCAAGGCCCTGAGCGCGACGGGCTCGCCGGCGACGGAGCAGTTGATCGACCGCCTGTCGAAGACCCAGTCGAACGCCGAGTTCCTCACCCTCCTGCTGCGTGGTCAGGCCTAACGCCACTCAGTGATGCGACGCTGACCCCTCGTGAGATTACAAGATCGAACTTTTTCGAGGGTGGTAGCGTAGGGATATCGGAACGCCCGCCGAGCCATGGCCAAATTTCGGTTCGGCGAACGTCACGAGGCCGGCCCGAGTCGATGAGGACGGGCCGGGCAGGTCGGTGAGTGTCGAGCCCGCTCGCGCGGTGGGCGCTGGACGCCGGATCGGCCACGGCGCACGTCGAATGGCGAGCGCGGTGGTGTGTAACGCCGGATCGGCCACGGCGCACGCAGAGTGGCGAGCGCGGTGGCGCGGGACACCGGATGATCGGCCACGGCGCGCGTGGAATGGCGAGCGCGGTGGTGTGTAACGCCGGATCGGCCACGGCGCACGCAGGGTGGCCAGCGCGGTCGTCTGTAACGCCGGATCGGCCACGGCGCACGCAGAGTGGCGAGCGCGGTGGTGTGCGGGCGGTGATGTGCCGAGGGTTGCCCGCGAGTTGGGCGCACGCACGGCACGCGCGGACCTGCGAGCGGTGAGTTCGAGGCGGGCGCGCCGGACGACCGACCGGCCACGGCGCGCGGAAGAGTGTGAGTGGTGAGGTTGAGGCCGCTCGCGAACTGGGTGCGGGGCGCCCGCTCGGTCGCGGCGCGCGGAAAAGTGCGAGCGGCGGGTTCGAGGGCCGCTCGCGACCAACGGCGCGCGGAAGAGTGTGAGTGGTGAGGTTGAGGCCGCTCGCGAACTGGGTGCGGGGCGCCCGCTCGGTCGCGGCGCGCGGAAAAGTGCGAGCGGCGGGTTCGAGGGCCGCTCGCGACCAACGGCGCGCGGAAGAGTGTGAGCGGTGAGGTTGAGGCCGCTCGCGAACTGGGTGCGGGGCGCCCGCTCGGTCGCGGCGCGCGGAAAAGTGCGAGCGGCGGGTTCGAGGGCCGCTCGCGACCAACGGCGCGCGGAAGAGTGTGAGCGGTGAGGTTGAGGCCGCTCGCGAACTGGGCGCGGGGCACCCGCTCGGTCGCGGCACGCGCGGAATCGCGCGATCCGCGGGTTTGGCGAGGCCGCTCGGTCACGGCACGCGCGAAGTGCTAGCGCGTGCGAGAAGGCGCAGGTGGGGGAGCGGCTGGCTGCGAAAAGTAGGAGCCGGCTGCGCGAGCGCTACAGGGCGACCCGGGACCGCATCAGGGCCTCCTCAGTGGGCAGCACGCCCAGCGCCGAGGCGAAGGCCATCTCGCGACCCCACGACGCCACGTCGGCCGGGGCGAGGTCCTTGACGCCCTCGACCGCGAGCAGATGCGCCCGGTACGCGAGCCACGCCGTCGCCGTCCGCGTGCCCTCCGGCGTGTTCTGGTCGCTCCAGCGCATCTCGACCACCAGGTACATGGCGAGGTAGACCGCGCCCGCGGCCATCAGGGAGCCGGTGATCTGGTCGGCCAGGTTCGCGTGGAGCTTGTACGCCGCCCACATCCACGTGGCGAACATGAACGCCGCCGGGATCGCGGCCGTGCCCAGCAGGGTGCGCCGCGTCGGGCGGGAGAGGCGGCGCTGGGAGAGGCCGCGGGTGCGGGCCTCCTCGATCACCGCGCGGTAGAACGCGCCTCGCCAGCGGCGGGCCTCCGTCCAGCTGCGGAACGCCAGGCTGGTCAAGGATGCCTCGCCGTTGACCGAGAGCTGGTTGACACGGTCGAGAACCTGCTGCTCGTACGGCGTCAGGCTCCGCCCGTCCCCCTTGCGCAGGCGTACGGTCGTTTCCTCCGGATCATCGCCGGGCTGGCGCAGCTCCAGGAAGCCGCGGGCGGCCAGGTCGAGCAGCGTGCTGTCGATCGCGTCCTCGTCGGAGCGCCACCGGTTGACCATGAGGCTCACCACCGCCGGAGGCTCTTCACCCGGTGGAGTGTCCAGCGCCTCCCCGGCCTCGGGCAGCCGCGGCCGCGAGCGCCAGAGTGCCACGACCGTCAGCAGCACCCACACCGCGAGCGTGACGGGCACGCTGAGCTGCAGGAACGGGGGCCAGTCCACGGGGAACCTCCGGGCGGGGGCGGATCGTCGGGCGGGCGGATCGTCGGGCCCCGCCGAAAGGGGCAGGGCCCAACCACCTTAAACCGTCGAGCCCGACTCCTCAGAAGCCGCCGAGGACGACCTTGCCGACCATGTGCCCGTCCTCGACCATCTCGTGCGCCTTGGCCAGGCCGGCCGCGTTGATCGCGCCCAGGTTCGAGGTCATGGTGTGCCGCACGGAGCCGGCGTCGACCAGCTCGGCGGTGCGGTTCAGGAGCTCGTGCTGTACGACCATGTCCGGCGTCTGGAACAACGGGCGCGTGAACATCAGCTCCCAGTGGAACGTGATGCTCTTGGCCTTCAGCGGGAGCAGGTCGAGGCCGGGCGGCTCGTCGATCGCCGTGATCTCGCCGCCCGGGCGCAGGATCCGCGCGAAGTGCTCGATCTGCCCCGCGGTGAACGGCGAGAAGATGTAGTCCACGCCCGACGGCAACTCGTCGTGCCCGACCACCTCGTGCGCGCCGAGGTCGAGCGCCCACTGGCGCGAGTCGGGGCGTGAGGCGGTACCGATGACGTGGGTCTTCGTGAGGGCCCGGGCGAGCTGGATGATCATCGAGCCCACCCCGCCCGCGGCCCCGAGGACCACGAGCGTGCCGGTGCTGTCCGGGCCGAGGCGGAAGCGGTCGAAGAGGGTCTCCCACGCGGTGATCGTGGTCAGCGGCAGGGCGGCCGCCTGGGCGAAGCTCAGCGAGGCCGGCTTGCGCCCGGCGATCCGCTCGTCGACCAGGTGCAGCTGCTGGTTGCTGCCGGGCTTGTCGATGGAGCCGGCGTAGTACACCGCGTCGCCCGGCGCGAACAGGGTGACCTCGGGCCCGACCGCCTCGACGATCCCGGCCGCGTCGAAGCCCAGCACGCGCGGCTGCGCGCCGGGGTTCGCGCTCGCGCGCACCTTCACGTCGACGGGGTTGACCGACACCGCCTCGACCCGCACCAGCAGATCGCGCGGCCCGGGCGAGGGAACCGCCAGTTCGAGGTCCTCAAGTACGGCGACCGGCCCAGCGGTCCGATACCCGACAGCTCGCATGCTCATGCCTCCGACGCTATTCCGGCACCGGTGGTTACCCGCAAGGGTCATTACTTCCCATTGGGTACCGTCACAGCATGCCGAACCGCGATGACGTCTACGCCGCCTGCTGCCCCTGCCGCGACATGCTCGACCTGCTGGCGAACAAGTGGAGCGCCCTCGCCCTCGGCGCGCTCGAGGCAGGCCCGCAGCGGTTCGGGGCGCTGCGGGCGCGGCTGCAGGGCGTGAGCCCGAAGGTGCTGACGGCGACCCTGCGCCGGCTCGAGGAGCACGGGCTGATCGAGCGCGAGGTCTTCGCCGAGGTTCCGCCCCGGGTGGTGTACAGCCTCACCCCGCTGGGCCGCGACGCCAACGGTCCGCTGTCCCTGCTCCGGACCTGGGTCGAGCAGAACATCGCCCGCTTCCCGGCGGGGGTTCGATGACGTCTGACCATGTGTTTCCACCGGCCGAGGGAGCGTCCTTGCCGGCCGGGCGAAGTTGACTGGAGCAAGGGTCACGACACCGGTGCGTTTACGCCTCATGGGCTGGGTAGGCGGTGCAGAGTGTGCAGTGGGCCGTCTGTGTATGGAGCCCGGTCACGCGGAGGCGCGAAGTCATGAGTAAGCCACCGATACTGGTGTGTGCGACGCGCACTAAGATGCGCCCGGTGACCACCACCACGGCCCGTGAGGCCGGTGTCATCGCCAACATTCCGGCATTGCATGACATGTCCATCGAGGACCTGCTGGGTCTCGATCGCTCCGTTCTCGCGGAGTCGCTGCTGCGCGTTCGTGAGCACCTGAACTCCGATCAATCGGAGAATGTTTCGCGTTTCCAAGCGGCGCTCTGAACAGGGTGGGGGCCCGGTGGCTGTCAGCGCATTACCGATCGGCCAGGTGCTCCTCAAGATCAACGGTCGCTGCAATCTCCAATGCGACTATTGCTACATATACGAGCATATGGATCAGGGCTGGCGGCGGAGGCCGGCGGCGATGTCAGAGGCGATCGTCATGCAGACGGCTCGTCGGCTGGCCGAGTATGCCACCGAGCGGCGGTGCGCGGGCGTGGAGATCGTCTTCCATGGCGGCGAGCCGCTCCTCGTCGGCCCCGGGCGTCTTGACCGCGCCGCCGAGGTGCTCCGGGATGTGGTGCCGGTGCCTGTCTCGTTCATCGCCCAGACGAACGGAACGCTGATCAGCGACGAGTTTCTCGACGTGTTCCGCCGGCATGGCATTCGGGTGGGTGTGTCCCTCGACGGGGGTGAACGGGCCACCGATCGCCACCGTCGTTACGCCGACGGCCGCGGAAGCTTCGACCTCGTGGCGCGAGGGCTGGACCTGCTCCGCCTCGAACCCGATCTCTATGCCGGAATCTTGTGCACGATCGACGTCGCCAACGATCCCGTACAGGTCTACGAGGATCTGCTCCGGTTCGCTCCGCCTCGGATGGACCTGTTGCTTCCGCACGGAACCTGGGACCGGCCGCCACCCGGGCGCGGCGCCGATGTGACCCGGACCCCGTACGCCGACTGGCTGATCGCCGTATTCGACCGCTGGTACGACGCTCCGATCCGAGAGACCTCCATACGGCTCTTCGAGTCCATCTGTGATCTGCTGCTCGGCGGCCGTGGTGAGAGTGAGGTCGTCGGCCTCGGCCGGGACATGGCGGTGACCGTGGAGCCCGACGGGTCGATCGGGCACAACGACTTCTTCAAGATCACTGTTGACGGCGGCGCGGACACGGGCCTGAACGTCTTCGATCACAGCTTCGGCGACGTGCTCGCCCACCCCGCCTGGAACACCCCGGCCGGGCTGGAAGGGCTCTGTGCGGTCTGCCGGTCCTGCCCTGTCGTCGGCATCTGCGGGGGCGGTCTTCCCGCGCACCGGTTCGGCTCCGGAAGCCTCGACCACCCGTCGGTCTACTGTCCCGATCTGTTCCGATTGATCGCTCACGTGCGGCATCGCCTGATGGCCGACCTCGAACGCCTGCGCGCGGCCAAGGTGGAGACCACGGCGTGATCCGGCCGTACGCACTGACAACCGGCGAGCTCGACGACCTCGCCGCCGGTTACGGGACGGTCGAGACGCACCGGCTCCTCGCCGCTTCGCAGAAGTCGAGGCGCATGCTGCTCGTCAGGGCACTGCACGACTCGGCCCGCGACGCGGCTCTTCGCCGGGCCGAGGGCTTCGACACCGCCCTCACACTGTTCGTCCGCACCCAGGCGGCGGCGCCGGAGGCCGCAGACGAGGTGCTGTACGACCCCTTCTTCGGAGTCTGGGCGGAGGAGGCGATCCGTCAGCCGGCGGGCCGGCTGCGGTTGTTCGCCGTCTACGCCGCGTCTGCGGCGGCACGAGCCGGCCTGCCGTTCCGCATCGAGGTGCCAGTCGCAGGGGATCGCGTGACACTTCCCGGCCTCGGCACCTTCTCCGGTGTCGAGGGCGGTTCCGCGGTGGTCGAGAGCGGTCCCGAGGGCCTGCGCGCCGGCTCGGTCGTGGCCGGCACTCCGCTGAGCGTGCCGCGCCCGGGCTGGGCCCCGCTGCGGCGGCTCGGCTCCGGAATCGTGGTGGACGACGCTGATCCACATCGCAATTGCTTCGACTGGGCGCCGGCGACTCGTCTTGACGACGCGACCGCCGCGCAGTTCGTTCGCAACCTCCGGGCGGCGCTGGATCTGCTCGACGAGCACCATCCCGAATACGCGGCCGGCATCCGAGCCACGCTGCGGTCCCTGGTGCCGGTCACCGCGCCCGGTGGTGCCAATGTCAGCGCCGCCTCTCGCCAGGCGTTCGGCGCGATCGCGCTCCAAGCCCGAAGCGGACCGGCCGACCTGGCGCTGTCGCTGATCCACGAGTGTCGTCACATGACCTTGGGCGCCGTGCTCGACCTGGTCGATCTCTACGAGGCCGGCGGGCCCGCCCGGCACTTCGCGCCGTGGCGAGCCGACCCGCGGACCGTCAGCGCGTTGTTGCAAGGCACGTACGCGCACGTCGGCGTGACCGACTTCTGGCGCGTCGAGCGGATGAGAACGGGTTCCGCCGCCGCCGAGTTCGAGTTCGCCTACTGGCTTGCGCAGACGTCGGCGGGAGCGCGCAGCCTGCTGGCGTCGGGCGAGCTGACGCCGCATGGCGATCGTTTCGTGACCAGGCTGGCCGAGACCCTGCGCCGTTGGGAGGCGGAGCCGGTGCGCGCTGACGTGCGCGCCGCCGTGTCGGCTTCGGTGCTGGCGGTCGGGGTCCAATGGCGCCTGGACAACGCCGAGCCCGACCCGGGCGGCGTCCAGCGCTTGGCCGACGCCTGGAACGACGGCACGGGCTGCCCGTCGACGCCCGAAGCCACCATCCGCCCGGCCGCGGCGCGCCCGGCCCGCGTGCCGGCCGTCGCCGACCGGAAGCGCCAGCAGATCCTGGGCGAAGCGATGCTCGCGCCGGACGGTGGCGCCGATCCCTGGATTCGCCTCGCCCTCGAGGCCGGGACGGGCCCGCTCGTGGAGCATCCGGAGGTCGTCCGGGCGGTATCCGCCGCCACCGGCGCCGACCCTCACCGGCTCGCCGAATGGATCACGTCGGCGGCGGCTCGATATCGCAGTTGAACCGAGTCTGTACGGCCGGCGGGGCCGTCTCCTCGATCTTGATCTGCAGCACGTTCGGATGCCCTGGTCCCAGCGCCTCGAGCATGCGGGCCAGGGTCGGCTGGAACAGCGCCGTTGCCCCGGTGGCGTCGCCGGCCCGGGCTCGGCTGATGGTCAGGTTCATGCTCGCCGCCAGCGTGTCCGGATGGTCCTGGCCGAGCGACCGGGTGAAGTTGCTGACCGTCTGCTGGTCGAACTCGAGGGCGCTGTCGATCTCCCCCAGCGCGAACAGGTCGTTGGCGAGATTGAGCTCGGCGGCGTAGACGTACGGGTGCTGGGGTCCGAGTGTGCCGTGCAGGCCCGCCACGACCGCCTCGGACATCACGCGGGCCGAGACGTGGTCGCCTTGACGCCGCACGAAGATGCCGAGATTGTTCAGGCACGCGAGCGTGAAGGCATGCGCCGGCCCGAGCAGGGTGGTGTAGCGGTCCAGCACCTCCTCGGCGTACCGCTGGGCCAGCGCGTCGTCGTCGTGCGCCGAGAGGTCGCAGGCGAGGTTGAGCTGACACGCCAGGAAGTCCAGCTCGTCGGTCTGGACGGTCCGCTGATAGGTCTCCCAGGCCCAGGTCGTCAGCTCGCGCGCCTGGGCCGGCTCACCGAGCTTCCGCAAGGTGACCGCCAGGCTCTTGGCCGTGCGCAGCGTATCGGCGTGCTCGCCGCCGAGCATCCGGCGACAGTCGTCCAGAACCTTCTCCAGCAGCTCGCGGGACTCGCGGAACCTTCCGATCTCGCGCAGGTCCCGCCCGTAGTTGCCGGCCTGGAACAGCGTGTACGTGTCGTAGGGCAGGATTCGGCGCCGCCGTTCCCAGATCTCGCGATCCAGCTGTTCGGCCTCGCGGAACTCGCCCACGAGCCGGAGGCTGACGGCGAGGTTGTTCATCGACATCAGCGTGAGGCGGTTGTTCTCGCCGAACTTTTCCTTGTAGCGGGCCACCGTCGTCTCGTCGAGGGCCCTGGCCTCGGCGTAGTGGCCGAACGTGCGGTGGTGACTGCCGAGGCCGTTGCCAGCCACGAGCGTGTACGTGTGGTTCGGGCCGGCCACCGCGTTGAGCCGCTCGTACACCTCGCGGTTCTCGTCATACGCCTCCCGGTAGTCACCTCGGGCGCGCATGGCGACCGAACGCTGATACCGCACGAGCAGAACCTGCAGGTGGTCCGGTCCCGACTCCCGCGTCCATTCCTCGACCGCCAGGTCAGCCAGTCGCACGGAGCTGTCGTAGTCGCCCCGCCGGCGGTGGTACACGACCGCATCGATGACCATGCGCCGCACGTCGGCGACCTTCGACAGATGGGCCTTCGAGGGCCCGAGGTGCGGGATGATCGCCCGGTACCCCTCCCAGGACCGGCTGTCGGCCGGGTCGCCGGGGCGGGTGTGGGCCAGGATGCGATGTACCTGCGCGCGGTTGGCCTCCCACGCGTCGCGCCCCAGGTTGTCCCTGATCACGGCCTGGACGAGGCGGTGGACGTAGACGACGCCCTGGCCGCCGGAGTCGCTGACGTCCTCCTGCAGCAGCGCGTACCGGGCCAGCTCCTGGACCTTCGGCGCGATCGAGGTCGGGTCGCGGAACTCCGCGATCTCCGGGTCGTACTCGGCCAGGATGTCGACGCAGACCTCGCTGTAGAGCAGCGACAGCGGGATCCGGTCCGGCCCGAAGAAGGAGCAGAGCTCGATCAGCTTGGCGGCCGCCGCGTCGCGGGCTCGGATGCGTTCCAGCGACACGGTCCAGATCGCCGCGGCGCGCTCCGGGTAGCCGCCCTCGCGGCGGGTCGGCAGCGCGGCCTGAGGTTCCGCGTCGAGCAGGTGCAGGTACTCCTCCACGGTCTGCGGCGACCCGGCCGCGCCGCTGGTCGACTCGGCCACCAGGTAGGCGGCGGCCTGTTCGACCGCCAGTGGCAGGTCGCCGAGCTTGGCCGCGATGCGGTCGGCGTCTTCCGCCGACAGGTCCTCCACCATGCGCCGCAGCAGCGCGACACTCTCGGGGCGGGAGAAGACGCCGACGCGGACCGGCCGGGCGAGGTCGGTCCAGGCCGGGCTGCGGGAGGTCACCAGGACGTGGCCGGTGCCGGCGGGGATGTAGGGCAGGATCTGCTCCGGGTCCTCGGCGTTGTCGAAGATCAGAAGCCAGCGGCCCGTCGGGCGGCTCTCGCCGAGAGCGCGGACCGCCTCGGCGGCGGTGTCCTGGAGGTTGGCCGCGATCGGCGTGCCGATGGCATGGGCCAGTTGCTCCAGGTGGCCGGGGATCTCCGACGGGTCCTCGGCCGGAATCCACCAGACGAGGTCGTAGTCGGCGCTGAACCGATTGGCGTACTCGTGTGCCACGACGGTCTTGCCGACGCCGCCGAGGCCGTACAGCGCCTGGGGCACGACGGCAGCGGTCTGCCCGGCCAGCTCGTTGCGCAGCTTCTCCAGCAGCCGGGCCCGGCCGATGAACGTGGTGCTGCGGGTCGGCACGTTCCACACCGCCGGCTTGTCGCCGGGGAAGCGTGGGGCCAGCGACGGCTCGGCCGTGATCGCCGCGACAGGCTGCGAGCCCGCGATGTGCAGCGCGTCGAAGAGCGCCGTGCGCACGTCGTGCCAGCTTCGTCCCACGACCTCGATCGGTGGACGGTCGGCGAAGGGGCCGGTGAGCTGGATCTGGCCGGTGCGGATCGGCAGCAGGAAGCGCCGGCGGCCGCCCCACTCGCGGTCGAGACCGTGCTTCCAGGCCTCGGTCCCGCTCGACGAGCGCACCAGGTCGTCGGAGAGCAGGAGCAGCAGCCGGCTGGCGCGGCCGACGCTGTCCGTGAACTCGGCGGCCCGCTGCAGGTCGAGGTGGTCACCGATCTCGCGATAGGTCGCCCGCACTCCGGCGAGCGCCAGGATCGACCGCAGCCATTCGGCCCACATGCGATCGACCGCCGCGTAGCCGATCAGCACCTCCGACGGGGCCCTGGAGGTGCCGACCTCGAAGTCGCCGAGCACGCGCCGCCGCTCGGCCTCGGCGATCGGCGCGAGACGGTCGACCAGGCCGCCACTGACGACGCCGGCGAGGCGCTCGTAGGCGCGCAGCACGACGTGCTCGTCACCGCCGGGATCGCCGAACACGGCGAGTGTCTCCTCGTAGGCGTACCGCGGGTGGTACGGCACCTCCACATCGGCCCAGTAGGCCTCCACCAGCAGGTCGTCCAGCCCGGCCGGGTAGCCCTCGAACCGGAAGCGGGCCAGGCTGCGCAGCGGCTGGACGTGGCCCTCGTCGGACGGATCGACACACATCGGTACCGGGAACATCCGGATGGGCGCGCTCTCCCGGTGCCGGGCGATCGACTCGGCGGCGGCGGCCGAGCCCTCGATGCCTTGCAGGTTGAGCCGGAAGCAGTTGACGACCTCGTCGGGGAGGGACAGGGTGCACAGGCTCGAGATCGCGCTGATGCCGGCCGCGCTGTCGATCAGGACGAAGTCGTAGTTGGCCCGCATGTCCTCCGCGAGGGCCCGCAGCAGCGTCGCGCCGCTCATCCGCCGGAAGAAGGACCACCAGTCGAATGAGCGGATGCGTTGTTCGTACACGCCGTCCTGGCGCCCCGCGGAGACGATCTCCAGGTATCCCTCGCCGCCGAAGTCCCACGCCAGCCGGGTCGCGTAGTCCTCGATCCGCGTGTAGTCGAGGTACCAGTCCGCGCTCTCCCCGTCCGCCGGCTCGTCGAGCATCGCGTTGCTGAACTTGCGGATCAGGTCGATGACGCCGTCGGTGGCGGTGGTGTAGTCGTCGTCGAGGAACGGGCGGAAGTATCGATGCAGCGCCGGCGCATCGAGATCCCAGTCGACGGCCAGCACACGAAACCCGCGACTGGCGAGAATCCACGCGACGTTCGCCAACGCCATCGTCCGGCCGGTGCCGCCCTTGTACGAGTAGAAGGTGACAATCCTGCCGGTGCCCATGTCACCTCACCCCCTTCGCACTCGCCATGCCAACCTGCCCCCGCATCATCTGGTCGGAGCCGCGAGCATCGGCGGCTCACCCTCGTCGTCGCCCGGCAGCCGGCGGCGCAGGTTGCCGTCGCGGAACAGGTCGTTGTTCGCCGTGACCAGCGCCTCGTGCAGCATCCGGGGGAGCGCGACGACGTCCTGAACCGGCAGTGGCAGCGGCCGATGCTCGCCGACCTTCGCGAAGTAGGGCCCGAGCAGGTCGAGCACCTCGGGCTTGAGCGTGCGCCATTCCAGATAGGTCTCGAGGTCGTCCTCGTTGAGCGGTACGAGCACGAGGTCGCGCCGCTTGACCTCCTCGTTGAACCGGTCCACGGCCGCCCGCTTGGAGGAGCGGGTCACCCAGGCGTCCATCAGCAACACGACGAGCTCGTTGTGCTCGCGAATGTCGTCGCGCAGCCCCGGCAGGTCCTCGATCGTGCTGATCCGCGCGCCGAAGTCGTGG
The DNA here is from genome assembly GCF_059739745.1 of Dactylosporangium thailandense. Taxonomy (NCBI): domain Bacteria; kingdom Bacillati; phylum Actinomycetota; class Actinomycetes; order Micromonosporales; family Micromonosporaceae; genus Dactylosporangium; species Dactylosporangium thailandense. The sequence goes on along the minus strand of NZ_AP029195.1, from coordinate 9,354,366 downwards.
TCGAGGGCGACGTTCGTCGCCATCCTGGCCAGGGCGGGCGGATCGGCGAGCGGGTACGGCTCCCAGTCGCGGTCGCGGTCCTTGTAGAACTCGATCTGCTGGCGGACGCCGTCCATCTCGTTGCGGGTGCCGGCCGCGATCACGAAGTTGACCATCCGGGCCTTCGGCTCCGCACGCGCGGCGGTTCCGGTCGCGGGGCGGGCGCCGCCGGCGAGTGCCGGGGCGGACGCCGGCGTGGCCACGACGGGCGGGTCGGGGATCGCCGGGGTGCTCAGCGCGGCGTCGGACAAGCCGAAGGCGCTGATGGCGGACTCGAACCGCTCGGCCGGCGACAGCGGCGGCAGGCTGTGACGCTCCTTGACCTGGATGATGTGCTCGGCCAGCGCCTCGACGAGCTGTGCCCGCCGTTGGTAGAGGCCCCGCCGGAACCAGTTGAGCAGACCGTCCTTCGGGTAGCGGGGGCCGAGATGGTCGGTCGCGTACTGGACCTGCTGCGCCACCGCCGGCAATCGTGTGTTGCGGACCCACAGCAGCGGCAGCATGACCGGCGGCCGTTCGCCGGCGGCAAAGCCCGACAGCCGGTCGGCGAACAGTGACCACTCCCGCCCGCACTGGAGGCTCTTGAAATAGGTCGGTGTGCACAAAGCGACAAACGTGGCGCTGTCCGACAACGCCTGCATCAGTGCGCTCTCCCACGCGCCGCCCAGCTCGATGTTCACATTGTCGCGAAAGCCGATGGTGACATCGCCGCCCACGCCGGCATGGCTGCGGATTTCGGCCGTCAGCTCGTTGAAGAACCGTTCGACGTGCCTATTCCAGTCCAGGCGGGCATAGCTGAAGAAGAAGTAGTGGCCCACGGTCAAACCCCCCTGGCCGCGCGCTGCTCGACTCGCTCCACCCTGAGCCGTAGTTCAGTCTAGCCGTGTGGCATTGACCGGCGATGATCAATGAAAAGATTGGCACAATCGGACCCGGTGCCATTCGCGATTAGCGCGATCACGTTATTGACGGATCCCGCGCCGATGCCGGATAGGGTGGGCTGTGTGCGGGTGCCGTTGTTGCCGGAGGTCGAGCTGGAACTGGCCGCGGAGGGGGTGCGGTTGTTTGATGCCACCGATGGGTACCGCAGCGACACCCCGCCACCGTTCTGGGCATTCGCGTGGCCCGGGGGAGTGGCTCTCGCGCGGTTCGTCCTGGACCGGCCGGACGTCGTCAGCGGCAGAAGCGTCGTCGATCTCGGCAGCGGCTCCGGTGTCGTCGCCATCGCGGCCAAACTCGCCGGTGCGCGCGAAGTCATCGCCGTCGACACCGATGCCGAGGCGCGAGCGGCCGCCGTCAGGAATGCCGTCGCCAATGACGTCGTCATCGAAACGGCCGCCGAGCCGGTGCCGGCCGATGTGATCCTGGCCGGCGACGTGTTCTACTCGGCCGGCGTCGCGCAGACGGTGCTGAAGCTCCTGCGCCGCGCGGACGCCTACGTCGGCGATCCCGGCCGGGGGTTTCTGCCCGAGCGGCTCTTCGAGAAGCTGGCCACATACGACGTCCCCGTCCGCCGGGCACTGGAGGACGGGGACGTCATGCGTACGACGGTGTGGCGGCTCGCTACTTCCGCCGCTGCTTCGGCTGCTGGTCCTTGAGCCCGTCGAGGCCCTTGTCGAGCCCGGCCCGCCGCAGCGCGTCGGCGAGCGCCCCGCCGCCCGTGAAGGAGCCGCCGCCGCCCCCGGAACCGGAGCGGCGCGAGTCGCCGCCACCGCCGCCGCCACCGCGCGGCCGGCCGCCACCACCGCCGCCGCCACCACCGCGGGACTCGCGGTTCTCCCGGGGCTTGGACGCGGTGGTGGCCTCGTCCTCCAGGCGCAGCGTCAGCGAGATGCGCTTGCGCGGGATGTCCACGTCGAGCACCTTCACGCGCACGATGTCGCCGGGCTTGACCACCTCGCGCGGGTCCTTCACGAACGTGCGCGACAGCGCCGACACGTGCACGAGCCCGTCCTGGTGCACGCCCACGTCGACGAACGCGCCGAACGCGGCCACGTTCGTGACCACGCCCTCCAGCAGCATGCCGGGGGTCAGGTCCGAGATCTTCTCGACGCCCTCGGCGAACTCGGCGGTCTTGAAGGCCGGGCGCGGGTCGCGGCCCGGCTTCTCGAGCTCCTTCAGGATGTCCGTCACGGTCGGCAGGCCGAAGGTGTCGTCGACGTAGTCCGCGGGCTTGAGCCGGCCCAGCGCCGTACCGTTGCCGATGAGCCCCTTCAGGTCCCCGCCGGTCGTCGCCAGGATGCGCCGGACCACCGGGTAGGCCTCGGGGTGCACCGAGGACGAGTCCAGCGGGTCGTCACCGTCCGGGATGCGCAGGAAGCCGGCGCACTGCTCGAACGCCTTCGGGCCGAGCCGGGCCACGTCCTTCAGCGCCCGGCGGTTGCGGAACGGGCCGTTGGCGTCGCGGTGCGCGACGATCGCGGTGGCCAGGGTCGAGCCGATGCCGGAGACGCGGGTCAGCAGCGGGGCGGAGGCGGTGTTGACGTCGACGCCGACGCCGTTCACGCAGTCCTCCACGACCGCGTCGAGCGAGCGGCTGAGCTTCGACTCCGACAGGTCGTGCTGGTACTGCCCGACCCCGATCGACTTCGGATCGATCTTGACCAGCTCCGCGAGCGGGTCCTGCAGCCGCCGGGCGATCGACACCGCGCCGCGCAGCGACACGTCGAGGCCGGGCAGCTCCTGGGAGGCGTACGCGGAGGCGGAGTAGACCGAGGCGCCCGCCTCGGACACCATCACCTTCACGACCGACAGCTGCGGGAACTGCTTGACCAGGTCCGCGGCGAGCTTGTCGGTCTCGCGCGAGGCGGTGCCGTTGCCGATCGCGATGAGCTCGACCTTGTGCTTCTGGCACAGCGCGGCCAGGATCGCGATCGACTCGTTCCACTTGTTCTGCGGCACGTGCGGGTAGATCGTGTGCGTGTCGACGACCTTGCCGGTGGCGTCCACGACCGCGACCTTCACGCCGGTGCGGAAGCCGGGGTCGAGGCCCATCGTGGCGCGGGTGCCGGCCGGGGCGGCCAGCAGCAGGTCGCGCAGGTTGGCGGCGAAGACCCGCACCGCCTCCTCCTCGGCCGCCTGCCACAGCCGCATCCGCAGGTCGATGCCGAGGTGCACGAGGATGCGGGTGCGCCAGGCCCAGCGGACGGTGTCGGCGAGCCACTTGTCGCCGGCGCGGCCCTCGTCGCGGATGCCGAACTTCGAGGCGATGGCCGGCTCGTAGAGCGACGGCGCCTCCGGGTCCTGGGTCGGCTCCATCACCAGGTCGAGCATCTCCTCCTTCTCGCCGCGGAACATGGCGAGGATGCGGTGGGAGGGCAGCTTGGTGTACGGCTCGCTGAAGTCGAAGTAGTCGGAGAACTTGGCCCCGTCGGTCTCCTTGCCCTCGCGGACCTTGGAGACGAGCCGGCCCTGGCCCCACATCTTCTCGCGCAGCTCGCCGATGAGGTCCGCGTCCTCGGAGAAGCGCTCGACGAGGATCGCCCGGGCGCCGTCCAGCGCCGCGGCGGCGTCGGCCACGCCCTTCTCGGCGTCGACGAAGACGGCCGCGGCCGCCTGCGGGTCCACCGTCGGGTCGGCGAGCAGCCCGTCGGCGAGCGGCTCCAGCCCGGCCTCGCGGGCGATCATGGCCTTGGTGCGGCGCTTGGGCTTGAACGGCAGGTAGATGTCCTCGAGCCGGGCCTTGGAGTCGGCCGCGTTGATCTGCGCCTCCAGGGCGTCGTCGAGCTTGCCCTGGCTGCGGATCGACTCGAGGATCGCGGCGCGGCGCTCTTCCATCTCGCGCAGGTACCGCAGCCGCTCCTCCAGCGTGCGCAACTGGGCGTCGTCGAGCATCTCGGTCGCCTCTTTGCGGTACCGGGCGATGAAGGGCACCGTGGCGCCGCCGTCGAGCAGGTCGACCGCGGCGGTCACCTGCCGTTCCCTGACGCCGAGCTCTTCCGCGATGCGCTGGTGAATCGAGACCGTCACGACCATGCATTCTGCCCCACGCGCCCCGCGGGGGCCCATCAGCCACAACACCAAATAACGGAACGGGTCAGTCACGCAAAGTAGTTTTCGGGGAAGCGTTATTGACCCCGGGCCACCACGTCTCCTGAATAGGTTCGACAGGAGGCGCGAATGAGCACGGCCACGGTGATCGCGGCGCGAGCCGGTGACCAGCGGGCACTGGATGCCCTGGTCGGCGAGTACCTGCCGCTGATCTACAACATCGTCGGGCGCGCGCTGCAGGGGCACGCGGACGTCGACGACGTCGTGCAGGAGACGATGCTGCGGGTCGTCGACGGGCTGCCCCGCCTCCGCGAGCCGGAGAGCTTCCGCTCCTGGGCCGTGGCCATCGCGATGTCGCAGGTCCGCGACCGCCACCGCCGCCAGACCCAGGCGCCGCTGGTCGGGGACTGGGCCGACCCGACCGACACCGCCGACCCCGGCGCCGACTTCGCCGACCTCGCGATCACCCGGCTGCGCCTGTCCGGCCAGCGCCAGGAGGTCGCCGAGGCCACCCGCTGGCTCGACCACGACGACCGCGAGCTGCTCTCGCTGTGGTGGCTGGAGGCCGCCGGGCAGCTCGACCGGGAGGAGGTCGTCGACGCGCTGCACCTGACCCGCCAGCACGCGGCCGTGCGCATCCAGCGGATGAAGGCCCAGCTCGACGCGGCCCGGGCGGTCGTGCGCGCGCTGGCCGCCCGGCCCCGCTGCCCCGAGCTCGGCGCGGTGCTGCACAGCTGGGACGGCCGCCCGAGCGCGCTGTGGCGCAAGCGGCTGGCCCGGCACACCCGGGAGTGTCACCAGTGCGACCGGGCGTGGTCGGACATGGTCGCGGCCGAGCGCCTGCTGGCCGGCATCGCGCTCGTCCCGGTCCCGTTCGTGTTCAGCGCCATGGCCTCGGGCGCCGGGACCGCGGCCACCACGACGGCCGCGGTCACCACGGGGAAGGCGGGCGGGCTCAAGGCGGTGCTGTTCGGCTGGTTCGCCGCCTCGAAGCCGGCGCTGGTCGGTCTCGCGGCGACGGCCGCCATCGCCGGCACCGCGGGCGCGGCCTACATCGCCACCCAGGGCGACGAGAAGCCGGCCGTGGTGGCGGCGGCCCCGTCCACCAGCGCCGCCCCGGCCCCGGCCAGTGAGGCGCCGTCCCCGCCGCCCAGCAGCGCGCCGCCCAGCGCGACCCCGGCCAAGAGCACCGTCGCGGCGCTGCCCCCGCCGACCAAGAGCGCGAAGAAGGGCGTCAGCACCAACGAGAAGTTCGGCGCGAGCAACGGCCCGGCGATCAAGGACGTGCGGGCCGGCTGGTACTACGACTGGTCCCCGAACCCGATGTCCGGCGTCTCCGGGGCCGAGTTCGTGCCCATGATCTGGGGCGGCGGCAACGTGAGCGGCGACCTCGCCAAGGCCAAGGCCAACGGCAAGACCCTGCTCGCGTTCAACGAGCCGGATCTCAAGGAACAGTCGAACATGACCCCACAGCAGGTCCTCGACCTGTGGCCGCAGCTGCAGGCGACCGGGATGCGGCTGGGCAGCCCCGCGCCCGCCTACGGCGCGGACACCCCCGGTGGCTGGTTCGACCAGTTCATGCAGGGCGTGAAGGAGCGCGGCTACCGGGTCGACTTCATCACCCTGCACTGGTACGGCGGCGACTTCGGCCCGAACGCGGCCGGTCAGCTCAAGACCTACATCCAGAACGTCTACAACCGCTACCACCTGCCGATCTGGCTGACCGAGTACGCGCTGATGCGCTTCGACAACGGCACCGTCTACCCCTCGACGGACCAGCAGGTCGCGTTCGTCAACAGCTCGACGGCCATGCTCCAGGGCCTGTCCTACGTCGAGCGGTACAGCTGGTTCCTGCTCTACACCAGCAAGCCCGGCGACACCGGCCTCTACAGCAACGGCACCACCCCCACCCAGGTGGGCGCCGCCTATCGAGCCGCAGGAGGATGACCATGGACGCGAGATCGAGTGGGGCCGCCACGCTGCTCGCCGCTCTCAACGAGGCGTGCGAGGACTTCCAGCGCTTCGGCCAGCAGGCCGCGGCGACGCACGGGCGGACGCAGGGTCCGCTGCACTGGGAGCTCATCGGCCGCATCGGCCGGATCGGCCCCGGCGAGTCGCCTTTCGCGCTCGTCGGGGTCGTGCTGCGCTACGAGCGGACCACCGTGGACCTCGGCGTGGACGTGTGGGTGCGCGAGGGCAACTTCGAGGTGAGCGGGTACGCCACCGTCGACGGGCGCCGGATGCTCATCGACCTGCCCGACGTGCTCACCGAGGACGTCGACGAGGCGATCGCGGCGCTGCGGGAGTACACCCGGCGGCTCTGCGCTCACCTCAGCGTGCTGGACGAGGTCGCCTGAGAAGCCGCCCGGCTCGAGCCGGGCGCGTAACCGCACGACCAGCGCCACCAGGCCGAGCACCGTGGTCGCCGCGCCGCACGCCACCAGCGTCGCGGCCGGCCCGGCCGCCTGCACCAGGGGCGCGCCCAGCAGCGTGCCCAGCGGCGTGGCGACGACGAGCACCGCGCCGCGGGCCGCCAGCACCGCCGGCAGCCGATCGGCCGGCACCAGCCGCTGGAAGAGCGACATGCTCGCGGTCGGGAAGGGCGCCCAGGCGAGCCCGGCCAGGGCCAGCGTGAGCAGGCCGGCCCAGCGCGGCAGGCCGAGGCCGAGCGGCAGGAGCAGCAGGCCGAACGCGAGCACGGAGCCGATCGCGGCCGGCCACAGCGGCAGGCGCGCCAGGTGCCCGATGGCGATCGCGCCGATGACGGCGCCGACGCCGAAGGAGATGTACAGCAGCGCCACCTCCGGCGCCGAGGACGCGAAGAGCGGCATAGCCACCGGCAACGGCCCGAAGAGCAGGAAGAACCCCGCCGACAGGCTCGTGAGCGCGAGAAGCCGCCGATCCTTGCGGATCGCGGCGAACCCGGCCGAGCGGCGCTCCCGCCGCGGCAGGGGCGCCCGCGCGCCCACGAGCGCGAACGAGACGGCCAGCACCGCGAAGGTCGCCGCGTCGGCCGCGAGCACGGCGGGCGCGCCGAGCCAGGCGATGAGCGGCCCGGCGAGCACCGGCCCGGCCACCGTGGCGGCCTCGTTGAGCAGCGTGAGCAGCGCGTTCGCCGGCACGTGGAGCTCGGCCGGGAGGACCTGGACGACGAGGGTGTACCGCCCCGCCGACCCCCACGCCGACAGCAGCGCGGAGCCGGCCAGCAGGGCGGTGTACCGGCCGATGGTGAGCGCGCCCGTCCAGGCCAGCACGGGCACGGCCCCGAGCAGCAGCGCGCGCAGGGCCGCGTCGAGCGCGGCGAGGTGCGCCCCGCTGCGCCCGCGCAGCAGCGGCGCCAGCAGCACCGCGCCGAACGCGCCGGGCAGCGTGTAGGCCGCGATCGCCAGCCCGATCCACAGCCCGCGCTGCCCCGGCGGCGCGCACTGCAGGGCGAGCCAGCCGATCGCGACCGCGCTCATCCCGTCGCCGAGCGCGGAGAGGGCCAGGCCGGGCAGCACCCGGCCGAAGACCCGGTCGCGCACGACCGGCCAATAGGGAGGCATCGATGTAATTCTGTCCCATGGCAGGCATGGGGGTCGATGCCTCGTGAGGTTTGCTACACGCCGCCGGGGCGCAGGCGGGGCAGGCGCGAGTCGACGTCCGGCACCGAGTAGCCCAGCGCCCGCAGCCGCGCGCTGACCTCCTCGATCGGCTTGCGGATCTTCTGGGCCGCGGCCAGCAGGTGGTTGAGCGGCACCGGCTGGGAGGCGTCGAGCCACGGGCGCGAGCCGTCGAGGTCGGTGCTGGCCAGCAGCAGGTCGTTCGGCTTCACCGAGTCGACGGCGATGCTCGAAAGATCCACGTCCACGGTGTACCCCAGCGTCTCCAGCCGGGCCGCGATCTCGTGCACGGGCCGGCGCACCCGCCGGGCGGCCTGCAGCAGGTGCGGCAGCGGCACCTGCTCGTCGAGGTCCAGCCACGGCTGCGACCCGTCCAGGTCCCGGCTGGTGATGAGCAGGTCGTCGGGCTCCACCTGGTCCAGCGTGGGCCCGGCGCCGTGCAGGCTCACCGCGTAGCCCAGGAACGTGAGCCGGGCGGCGATGTCGTGCACGCTGCGGCGGGTCCGCTGGGCGGCGCGCAGGACGCGGATCGTCGGGATCGGCTTCATCGGGTCCAGCCAGGGGTCCGAGCCGTCGAGGTCCTCGCTGGTGATGGTCAGGTCGTCGGGCTCGAGGTGGTCGATGAGGATCGCGTCCGGGTCGACGTCGACGCGGTACCCGCACGCCGAGAGCCGCGCCGCCACCTCCCGCACCTCGCGGCCGGTCGACTCCGCGGCCCGCAGCAGGTGGATCAGCGGCACCGGGCGGGACGAGTCCAGCCACGGCTGCGACCCGTCCAGGTCGCGGCTGGCCAGCTGCAGGTCCTCCGGCTCCAGCTTCACGACCTCGATCGCGTCGAGGTTCCCGCCGAGGGAGAAGCCGAACGAGCGCAGCCGCGCCGCGACCTCGGTCACCGGCCGTGAGGCCCGCTCGGCGGCGCGCAGCACGTGCACCGGCGCCACCTCCTCGCTCAGGTCCAGCCACGGCGAGGTGCTGTCCAGGTCGCGGGAGATGAGCACCAGGTCGTCGGGCTCGGTGGTGAGCGTCTCCCAGCCGCTGTCCAGCGGGTAGCCCAGCAGCGCCAGGCGGGCCGCGGTCTCGTCGGCCGGCAGCCCGACCTTGTGCGCGGCGCGCAGCAGGTGCAGCAGCGTCACCGGCTCCCGCGGGTCGAGCCACGGGTGCGAGCCGTCCAGGTCGCGGCTGGCGATGATCAGGTCGCGCGCGTCGAACTGCTCCAGCGGCAGCACGTCGACGTCCACGTCCACCTCGAAGCCCAGCTGCCGCAGCCGGGCCACCACCTGGTGCACGATCCGGCCGCTGCGATGGGCGGCCCGCAGGAGGTGCACCAGATGTACCGGCTGATCGGGCTGCAGCCACGGCCGCGTCCCGTCCACGTCCCGGCTGGTGAAGATCAGGTCGTCGGGGTCCACGCCCACGGACTCGGCGCCCACCGACGGCTCGAAGCCGAGCGCGTCCAGCCGCGCGGCGACCTCCGGGGCCGAGCGGCCGGTCTTGCGCGCCGCCCGCACGAGGTGCACGAGCGGCACGATGTCCACCGGGTCCAGCCACGGGCCGGTGCCGTCGACGTCGACGCTGAGCAGCAGCGCGTCGGACGGCCGCGCCCGCAGCGCCCGCTTCCAGTCCGGGCCGGGGCGCAGCACCTTGCGGTAGCGCCCGCCCGCGGCCAGCGCGGTGAGCCGCCACTCGACGAGCTCGTCCGGGCCGCCGACGGGGCCGTCGTTGGCCACGAAGCAGCCGGTCACCGCGGCGTCGACGGTCTCGCCGTCCATCTCCCACCGGCCGTGGCCGCGCTCGATCGCCTGCTCGTAGATCAGGTCGGCGACGAGCGGGCGGACGGGGGCGAGCCGGCACAGCCACTCGTAGCCCAGCAGGGTCGTGCCGGGTGCCGTGAGCGCGGGGACGGCCTCCCAGAGCAGGCGGTCGACGTCGTCCTCGCGGTACGCCAGGATCTTCGTGCGATCGACGGACAGGCGCGGCGCCAGGTCCCGGTTGAGGTTGACCACCGCCCCGAAGATCTCCCGGCCGGCGTAGAGCCCGTCGGCCAGCAGCGCGCCGTTGTTGCGGCACCACCAGACCCGCGATCCCTCGGCCGCGACCACGCCCGGCCCGACGCGGTCCTCGTCGTCCTCGTCGTCGCCGAGGTTCTCGGCCGCGCTGGACAGCACGCCGGGCGCCCAGGCCTGGCTCTGCACCCCGTCGGTCGCGTCGGTGGCGAACTCGGCCACCCACAGCAGCTTGCGCAGCTCCTCGACGGCGCTGACGGTCACGCCCTCGCGCAGGTGCAGCCGGACCGTCGTGCCGGTCTCGGTGCCCGGCCCGAGGTCCTGGATGCGGAACAGGCTGCCCGGGCCCGCGATCGAGACCCGCAGCCGCTCGCCGGACTGCCCGTCGCGGCCCATCCGGCACGTCTGCACGGTCAGCTCGTCGGCGAGCATGAAGTAGCTGAGCACGCCGATGCCGAAGCGGCTGTTCGGGAACAGCTGGACCGGCGGGTCGAGCCGCGCCCACTCGGCCTGCTCCTCCAGGAACTCGGGCAGGTCGGCCAGGCGCACGCCGGCCTGCGAGAAGACCTCGCTGAGCTCGCGCACGCCCATGCCGATGCCGTTGTCGGAGCAGTCGAGGTAGCCGCGGCCGTGCTCGTCGACGCCCTGGGTGAATGTGATGTGCCCGTCCCACGGGAGCTTGCGATCGTGGGCGCGGGTCAGGTACTCCGTGCGCGCCTCGCGGTATCGGCAGGCGTCCAGCGCGTTCTGGTACAGCTCCCGGATCGCCAGTGCCGGATCACCGTAGAGCTGCTCGCCCATGAGCAGCTCGCGGACCCGGTCCTCGGCCAGCCGGAAACGCACGCCGGCGGACTGGTAGGCGGGCACGCCGTCGCGCACCAGCGGCCCGACGTCGTCGGTGGCGGCCCGGTTGGGCAGGTGCCGCAGCGGCTGCAGCGCCTCGTCGCGGCTGGCCGCCCGCTGCGCCTCGGCCAGCAGCTGGTTCAGCGTGTCGATGTGCGCGCGCAGGGCGACCTCGATCGACGGGTGCGCGCACGCGGCGGTGAGCACCAGCGTCGCGCCCCGCAGGTCCCAGTGCGAGTCGCGGACGGTGTCCAGGACCTGATCCGCGGTGACCGGGTCGCCGATGCCGAGGTGCTCGCCGACGACCTCCGGCAGCACGGTGACCTCGATCGCCAGGCCGCGCGCGATGGCCAGCAGGAAACCGATGAGCCGCTCCCGTACTGCTCCCTGCCGCGACAGCAGCGACTCGGGCCGGTCGTGCCGGTTGAGGAACGCCGGGTCGGCCCGGATCGCGCGCAGCAGCTCGGCGGTGCGCGCGTCCTGCGTCGCGCCGGTCAGCGCCGCGATCGTCGCCGGCTGGTAGGCCTGCGGCCGGCGGCCGATCCACCGGTGCAGCAGCCACCAGCCGAGCTCGGCCGCGGTCTCGCGGCGCCCGGCGCGGATCGCGGCCAGGGCCCGGCGGTGCGGCTGCGCATAGGTCTGCGTGAAGCGCTCGAACGCGGCCCGGTCGCTGCTCGCGTCCTGCGAGGGCTCCAGGTCGCCGGGCTGCACCCCGCGCTCCTGGGCGGCCAGGCCCGACCACAGGGTGTCATGCAGCAGCGGCAGCGTCACCAGTAGCAACGCCTCGGGTCCCGTGAACCGCACGTCCGGCGGCAGCTGCTCGATCAGCTTGCTGATCTGGTTCGACATGCGATCGCCGAAGTCGTCGTCCTGCCACGGGTCATCACCCAGCGAGGCCGCGGCCCGGCCGCGCGCGGCGGCGAGTTCCCGCACCAGCGCAACGGCTTGGTCACGATGCGTCGACGCGTCGTCCACGCGACCCCAAACCGTATGCTGCCCCGCGATCGTTTCCCAGCCCGTTGGCACCATGCGGGAAAACTTACCGGGGGATCGCAACGCACTGCGCGTAAGACCGGGATTGGACTTCCGGCCGGTCGCCTTTTGTTGCGCAAGCAGCTACGGTGCTCTCGGCTTTCTTCGGCTCCTTGAGGGGGATCACGGCATGTCCGTCGCTGGAGACGGGGACAACGCGGGCGATTCGGGCGCGCAGTCCTCACTCGCCGGCCCGCTGCCCCCCGCCGCCGGTCCCAACTCCCGCCACCGCGTGCCCCCGACGGCCTCGGCCGCCGCGCGCGTGCTGCCGGAGCCGTTCACCCCGCCGAAGCCGACGATTCCGGCGGTTCCGCACCAGCGCCGCCCCGACGGCCCGACCGCTGTCGCCATGGCGACGGTGCCGGCGGTCATGGCGGACGAGCCGGACCCGTCCCCGGTGGCGACCCTGGCCGGCGAGCGGCGCGCGGACGCGGCCGACCTCAGCGACGCCGAGAACGCCGAGAACCTGGCGTTCATCGTCTCGCTCCCGGGCATCTCCAACGACCCGGAGCTGACCGACGACTCCTCGCCGGCCGCCGACCCCTCGCCACCGGACGAGACGGTGGTCGAGACGGTCGAGGGCGAGCTGCTTCCCGTCGGTCCCGTGGTTCCCGGCGACGACTCCCCGACGGTGGCTGACTTTCACGCACCGGCGCTGGCGATCGTCACGGACTACGACCATGAGGACGCCGAGGACTACCGCGGCAGCCGTCGCCGGCGCGTGATGCCGTGGAAGAAGTACCCGGTCGGCGCCGTCGCCGTGGCGGTGCTCCTGCTGCTCATCACGGGCGCCGTGGCGTTCCAGGCCATGCGCGGCGACGACTCCGGCGGCAACGACAACGCCCTGCCGGGCCGGGTCCCGGGCGTGGACATGCCCGGCGGCCGGGCCCCGGGCGGCGCCGCCGTCTCGTCCCCGTCCGCGTCGGCGGAGTCGACGGAGGATGCGGCGACCGAGGCCGCGGCCCCGACGACGACCCGCGCCCACACCGCGACGACCGCCCCGGCCGCCTCCCAGCCGGCGTCCTCGCCGACCGCCTCGCCGGCCGCGACCAAGACGACGACCACTGCGCCGCCCGCCCCGCTCACCCAGGGCCGCCTGATGGGCGCGCAGTCGCGCAAGTGCCTCGAATACCGCCCCGGCTCCGCCAACCGCGTGGTCATCGACGCCTGCGGCGGCTCGGCCCAGGTCTTCCGCATCCAGGGCAACGCGGCGACGGGCGCGACCCTGCTCGCGGACAACGGCTACTGCCTGGACGTGGTGAACCGGGACACCGCGAACGGGACGCCGGTCCAGGTGTACGCGTGCAACGGCACGCCGGCGCAGGTCTTCGTCCGCCGCGCGGACAACACGTGGCAGAACCCGAACGCGAAACGCTGCCTGACGGCGGCCGGCACCGGCTCGGGCGCGGTCGTGGTCATCTGGGACTGCGCGGCCGCCTCGAGCCAGATCTGGACCATGCAGTAGCTTCGTGAATGCACGTGCCGACGCGCCGTGAATTCGGCGGCGATCGTTTGGTTCCGAGCAATTTCCGATGCTAATGTGACGTGCGGACGTGCGGTTCCGGCTCATTCACGATTCATTCAACCATGAGTCCCGGAATACGATCACCGAATATCATCGTCGACGCCCATGATGGATCCTTGGTCGCCCGGCTCCGGCCGTGCGAAGGCGTTCATGAGGTCGGGTGAGCGATGGGCAGAATTCCTGCCGGTCGCGTCGTTTCGGCGCGACCGCTGATCGTGTCCGGCGCATTGCTGGCCGCCGTGCTGCTCGCCGGCGTGCTGGGCCTGGCCGGAATCGGCGCCGCGGAAATGGCCACCGGCACGCGCGCGCCGCGGGGCTGGGACGAACTGAGCGACGCCTTCTCGGTGGTGAACGGGATCTTCTCGGCGTTCGCCCTCATCGTGGTGCTCGTGACGCTGTGGGTGCAGTTCAACGAGCTGCGCATGCAGCGGGCAGAGCTCAGAATGCAACGCGAGGCGGCCGAACAGTCCGGCCGCGAACTGTTCCGCTCCTCCGAGTCCGTCGTCCGGGAACTGCACAACCATCTGCTGGAGATGGCGATCAACGACGAGGACCTGGCCGAGGTGTGGCCCTTTCAGCGCTTCCGGTCGCCGGAATAGGCGCCCCCGCGACGGCCGGTCAGTGGTAGGAGAGCTCGCCGGCGCGGATCGGGTGCTCGAGGCGGTTCTCGAACGGGGCCAGCGGGCAGGCCCAGGCGTCGTCGTAGGCGCAGCTCGGGTTGTACGCGTAGTTGAAGTCCAGCCGTACGCGGCCGTCCGGCAGGGTGACCACGCCGCGGCCGTGGGTGCCCTTCACGGAGTCGGTCAGGTAGCGGCCCGCGCCGTAGGTCTCGTGGCCGCTCGTGCCGTCGCGGAACGGCAGGAACAGGCCGCCGCCGTAGGCCGCGAGCCAGAACAGGGTCAGCCTGCCCCACGGGGTGTCGAGGATGCCGGCCCGCTCGTAGGTCAGGACGCCGTCGGGGCCGCCCGTGGCGATCTCCAGGGTGCCGGACGCGGGCGTCAGGGGCACCGTGGCGACGAACTCGTCCGACGCGGGGAAGTAGCGCAGCGGGCCCGGCGCGGCCGACTGGGAGTGGGTGGCGAAGAGGTCGTCGCGAAGGGCCCGGAATCCCGCCAGGTCCTCGTCGGAGAGGTACATGGCGGCGACCCGGGCCCGGTAGTCGGCCAGTGCGAGATGGTCCACGCCCCCGAAGTTACCGCCGCAGCGGCGCCCCGGCCTCGTGGAGGTGGCGGAGGGCCTGGGCGTAGGAGTCCACGAACGTGGCCGAGTGGTACGGGACGCCGATCTCCGCGCAGTACCGCTGCACGATCGGCTGGGCCTTGCGCAGGTTCGGCGTGGGCATGTTCGGGAACAGGTGGTGCTCGATCTGGTAGTTCAGGCCGCCGAGCACGACGTCGAGCCACACGCCGCCGCGCACGTTGCGCGACGTGAGCACCTGCTTGCGCAGGAAGTCGAGCTCGTCCTCGGACGTCAGCACCGGCATGCCCTTGTGGTTCGGTGCGAAGGTCATCCCGAGGTACAGCCCGAAGAGCCCCTGGTGGATGAGGATGAACGCGATCGCCATGCCGGGGGAGAACAGCAGGAAGGCGGCCGCGAGGTAGACGGCGATGTGGCCGTACAACAGGAAGCCCTCCAGGCGGCGGCGCTTCACGGTGGGCAGGGCCCGCGCGCTCGACACGTGCAGGTTGAAGCCCTCCAGGAGCAGCAGCGGGAAGAACAGCAGCGCCTGATGGCCGCCGATGATCCGCGCGAGGCCGCGGGCGCGCTCGGCCTGCCGCGTCGACCACACGAGGATGTCCGGCGCGACGTCCGGGTCGTGCTCCTCGTGGTTGGGGTTGGCGTGGTGGCGGGTGTGCTTGTTCATCCACCAGCCGTAGCTCATCCCGATGCCGGCGTTGCCCGCGAGCATGCCCAGCGCCTCCGACCAGCGGCGGCCGCGGAAGACCTGCTTGTGGGCGAGGTCGTGGGCGACGAGGGCGACCTGGGCGTACGCGACCGCGAGCACGGCCGCGAACCACAGGCTGTGCGTGACCGCCAGCCCGGCCCAGCCGCCGGCGTAGAGGGCGACGACCAGGGTGAGCCGGAGGGCGTAATAGCCGGGCCGCCGGTCGAGCAGTCCGGCCGCGCGGATCCGCTGGGACAGGGCGGTGAAGTCGCTCGTTCGCTCCGCAGAGACCAGAACTGTCATGCGTTTCAGCGTTCCGGTTTCATGGGCCGTGATCGAACCCGGCAGCCCCCGCGATTGATGGTAGTGCTGCCCCCACCCTTAAGGGTCGATAGGTTTGACGGGTGCCATTGCTCATCGGCTCCTACGCAGACCAGTACTCCACCTACGACGACGACTTCAAGCCGCTCGCCCCGCCGGTGCGCTCGCCCGCGCCGAGCTTCCTCGCGGTGGGCGCGGGCGGGGTCCGGTACGCCGTCGGCGAGCTCGACGGCGGGCAGGTCTCGGCCTTCACCCCCGGCGGTGAGCTGATCAACACGCTGCCGACCGGCGGCGGCTCCCCGTGCCACGCCGTGGTCGCGGACGACCGGCTGTTCGTGGCCAACTACGCCACCGGCAGCGTCGCGGTGTTCGCGCTGCGGGCCGACGGCGGGCTCGATCGGCAGACCGACCTGGCCCAGCACGCCGGGGCGAGCGTCAACCCGGACCGGCAGGAGGGGCCGCACGCGCACCAGGTGACCGTTCGCGGCGCGATGCTGCACGCCGTCGACCTCGGCATGGACGCGATCGTGCACTACCGCGTCACGCCCGAGGGCCGCCTGGAGCACCTGCGCACCACGACGGTGCAGCCGCTGGGCACCGGGCCGCGGCACCTCGTGTTCCACCCCGACGGGCGCGTGTTCGTCGCCAACGAGCTGGCGTCGACCGTCTCGACGTACACCTCCGGCTTCGAACTGCTCGACGTCAAGCCCTCCTGCCTCGTGCAGCCGGTCGGCAACAACCTGCCCAGCGAGCTCGCGCTGTCCCGCGACGGCCGGCACCTCTACGTGGCCAACCGCGGCAACGACACGATCACCACGTTCGCCGTCGAGGGCGGCGGCCTGCTGCCCGTCGACGAGGTGAGCACCGGCGGCACCTGGCCGCGGCACTTCGCGGTGCTGGACGGCGCCCTGTGCGTGGCGAACCAGCACTCGAACACCGTGGCGGTCCTCGATCTGGATCCCGACTCCGGCGTACCGTCCCCGGCCACCGTCGTGATCGAGCACCCGTCGCCGAGCGCAGTGATCCCCGTCGCTGCCTGACCCCGCCCTCGCCCTGGGCGATCTTGTGGATGAGGCGGCACCGAACACTTGCTGAACCGGCGTTAGGTGCCGCACCATCGATGCATGGGTGAGCTCGTGGCTTTGCCCAAATCGGGCGACGTGTTCGAAGACCGCCGCGGCGGCGACCGCACCATGCGCGTGACGGGCCACCCGGAGCGGGGCACCGTGGTGGTGTCGCTGTGGGTGGACAAGATCTGCCGGGCGTCGTTCCAGCTCGCGGAGGACGACCTCCCGCGGCTGCGGGAGGCCCTGGCCGAGATGCGGTTCGAGCGGCCGGCGGACGCCCTTTCCGACACGGCCTGACGCGCGTCCTGACCCACGGCACCGGACCGTCCGCGCCGGGTGTCAGCAGGGCATGACTCGGGTCCGCGGGGGTGCGGACCGTTGCTCCCGCCAGACACCGCTCGGCGCTGCGCGCCGACGCTGCCAGGTCCGGGGGTGGTCGCGCTGAGCCTCATCCGTTCTACGCGAGCGTCCGCCTGAGGTCAGACGGCCTCGCCGGCCGCAGGTTGGGGCCGCGCGCCGACGTTGCCGGGTCCGGGGTGGTCGCGCTGAGCCCTTGCCGTCCTACGCGAGCGTCCGCCCGAGGTCAGACGGCCTCGCCGGTCGCGAGCGTCGCCTTGTCCGCCGCGTCCGATCGCAGGTTCCGGTTGCGCTGCCGCGGCACCCGGGTCCTGGGCAGGATCGTCGACGCCGTGATTCCCGCCTGCCGGGCCGCGTCGAGCGTGTCGCGAAGCTCCGCGGCCTCCGCGGCCACCTCCGCCGCCTCCTGGGCCAGCGCCGCCGCGGCCACCACGGCCACGTCCGCCGCCTTCACCGCGGCGCGCTCGGTGGCGGCCGCCGCGTCGTAGAGCCGCCGCGCGCGGCTCTCCGCGGTGCGGCGCAGCTCGACCTCGCGGGCCGCGAGTTCCTGCAGCGGATCGGCCCCGGCCACGCCCTTGAACACCTGCTCGAGCGCGTCCACGGTGATGTCGCCGCGCTTGAAGGCGTCCAGGGCCGCGCGCGAGACCTCGCGCTTGGTCTCGTCGTCCTGGTCGAGCACCGGCTGCTGCGGCTCGGCGGCGACCTGACCGGCGGCCTGCAGGGCCTCCTGGTAGGCCTTCTGGGCCACGTCGAACACGTTCCACGCGTGCTCGCGGGCGGTCTGCGCGGCCAGGCTGCGGGCCTGCGCCTCGACCACGGTGAGCTGGGCGCGCTTCGCGGCGGCGGCGGTCGCGGCGGCCTGGCGGATGAGCTCGCCGGCCTCGACCCGCAGCCGGGAACGCTCGGCCGGGCTCAGGCTCGCCTCGGCCTGCTCGACGGCGGCCCGGCGGTCGGCGCGGTTGAGCCGGTAGAGGCTCCAGCGCGACAGGAACGCGGCGAGGAGGACGAACAACACGATGACGGCCATCAACCCGACCCAGAGCACGATGGCCCCGGTGACCGGGTCGAGACCAAAGATTCCGCGCCCGCCCGTGAGGGTCCACGGCAGGTCACGGGGGGATTGTGCCAACGTGGCGGGGGTGTCAATGGCCACGGCGCGACCTCCGGCTGTGCGTGTTGCCTCAGCGTAATCGCCGCGACCCAGGCGGGCACCCCATCGAGACGTGACTATTCGGCGAAGTTACGTACACGAATAGTGACCCTCGGGCAAGAAACCGCCGCTCAACGGCGTGTCGGGCGGCGTGTCGCGGTCGCGGTCCGTGCCGATCGACGGGTGGGTGTCGGCGACTTGTCATCACATCGTGATCGGCC
This sequence comes from Dactylosporangium thailandense, assembly GCF_059739745.1. Taxonomy (NCBI): domain Bacteria; kingdom Bacillati; phylum Actinomycetota; class Actinomycetes; order Micromonosporales; family Micromonosporaceae; genus Dactylosporangium; species Dactylosporangium thailandense. The sequence goes on along the minus strand of NZ_AP029195.1, from coordinate 9,336,331 downwards.
GGGAAAATCGGGTGTCCGTCCGCGGGGTGATCGCTAAGGTCCCGCGCATGTGCTTGCGCGTCGTGTGCCCGCCGCCCATTCGGTAGCGGGCAGGCCCGAAGACCACGGCACCCGGCGGCGTGACCCCGGGTCGGTGGCGGCTGCCCGCGTTCGGAAACGCGTCCAGCCCAGCCGATGACCCGGGAGCACACCCGTATGCGAAATTCCGTTGGCCTCAATCTGTTCTTCATCGCCCTCGCCGCCGTGTCGTGGGGCTTCGGCGGCTTCGTGGCCGCCGTGCTGTACGACCACAGCGGCCTCGGCCCGATCGCCGTCACGTTCTGGCGCTACGCCGGGGGCCTGGCCCTGCTGGCGGCGCTCCGGCCGTTCCTGCGCACCGCGACCGGCCGGCGCGCCAAGCCGGCGACGCGCATCCTCAACGGCCTCGGCATGGCCGTGTACCAGACCGCCTACTACGTGGCCATCGCGCTCGGCGGCGTCGGCATCGTCACCGTGGTCACCCTCGGCTCCGGCCCGATCCTGATCGCCATCGGCGCCCGCCTGTTCCTCGGCGAGCGTCTCGGCCGGGCGGGCCTGGCCACGGTCGCCGCCTCGGTCGCGGGCCTGGTCCTGCTGGTCCTGCGGAGCCCGGGCGCTGGTCCTCACCCCGTGGCCGGCATCGCGGTGGCCCTGGTCTCGGCGGCCGGCTACGCCGCGGTGACCCTGCTCAACCGGGCCCAGGCCGACGACCCCTTCGACTCCGCCCTCACCGGCTTCGCCGTCGGCGCCGTCGCGCTGCTGCCCATCGCCGCGTTCGAGGGCCTGCTGCCGAGGACGGACGGCCTGGGCGAGACGCTGGCGCTGCTGGCGTTCCAGGGCGCGGTGCCCACGGCCCTCGCCTACGCGCTGTTCTTCCGCGGGCTGACCGTGGTGCGGGCGACGACGGCGTCCGTGGTCGCGCTGAGTGAACCCTTCGCGGCCGTCGCGCTCGGGGCCCTGGTGCTGCACGAGCGGCTGACGCCGTGGTCCGCCGCCGGCGGCGCGATCCTGCTGGCCTGCGTCGCCGCGCTCGCGGTGCAGGAACGCCGGGCCGGACGCGAAGGCCCGGAACGCGAAGGACGCGAAGGGCTGGAACGCGAAGGACGCGAAGGGCTGGAACGCGAAGGACGCGAAGGGCTGGAACGCGAAGGACGCGAAGGGCTCGAACGCGAAGGACGCGAAGGGCCGGACGCTCAGCGCCCGGCCCTTCGCGAAACCAGCAGCAGCTAGCCGACGATGCCGCTGAAGAAGGGCAGCGCGCCCTGAGCCAGGCCGCCCACCACGGGCAGGCCCGTCACCACGGGCAGGGCCTCGGTCTGCGCGTGCCGCGGCGCGTAGGAGTCCGACTCCGCGTGCCGCGGCGCGTACGCCGCCGACTCCGTCACCAGCGGCAGGTTGCTCGCCGCCTGCGGCAGGGCGCCCGTCGTCGGCACGAGCCGGTTCGCCACCGCGGTCGTGCTCACGCCCGGCGTCGGGCCCACGCCGCCGATCACCGGGACGCCGGTGATCGAGTCGTTCTTGAGCACGTCGCTGCCGCCGAGCGGGAGGTCGTCCACCAGGGGCAGGCCGCCCGCCTCGGTGGCGCCGCGGCCCGCGCCCGGCAGGCCGCCGCCGATCGGGAGGCCGAGGTTGTCGACGGGGTTGAGCGTGCCGCGCACCGGCAGGCCGCCGCTGAGCAGCGGCAGGCCCCCGACGAGCGGAAGGTCCTCGGTCTTGCCCTGCTTCGCCTTGCGCGGCGACGGCTTGACCGACGGGAACGCGGTGGAGGTGTCCGCGATGGAGGTGCCCCGCAGCGTGTCGGTGCCGGGCAGGCCCAGCTGCGACAGGTCCGTCAGCCCGCCGACGAGCGGCAGGGTCGACAGCGAGTCCTCGGTGTCGGCCAGCGACGGCGCCTGGCCCGCGCCCGGCAGGGCGTTGGCGGCGACGGCGTCGGTCGGCAGGGCCGGCAGGTTCGGCAGCCGGCTCGACGTCGTGCGCGGCAGGCCCAGGCTGTCGGTCGGCACGAGGCTCGACACCGGCAGGCCCTGGAGCATGCCCGGAACGGCCTGGCGGTTGATGCGGTTGCGGCTCAGCGGGGCCGACGTCGTCGCCTCGGTGCTGGTGTCGATGCGGTCGGTGTGCGCCTGCAGCTGCAGGGACTGGTTGTTCGGGCCGCCGGCGGGCGAGAACAGGTCGTCCAGCTGACCGGGCGCCAGCGCGGTGTCATCGGCGTGTGCGGCGCCGGCGCCGAGCAGCAGCATGCCGCCCGCGATGCCGACGGTCCCTACCGTCCGGCGAAGCCACGTGTTCATCCTCGAAAACCAATCTGGTCGACAATGCGATTCGCCGGGACCAACGAGATCGCCGGTCATCGGAAACTGGTGATCTTCGCTAGGATCGGCCGGTGACGTCCGAGTCGTGGCTGATGAGGCGGTTGCGGGGGAACCTTCCACGCGTTCAGGCGATCACCCGTCCGTGGTCGATCGAGCCGGTCGCCGGGCCCGAGCGACACATCGTGCACGCGCCTGCGAAGCGGGTCGTGGTGTGCGGGGACGATCCCCTGGCGGTGCGGCTGATCAATGAGCTGATCCTGCAGTACGGGGTGCACGTCACCGCCATCCTGCCCAGCACCCGGCGGCGGTACGGCCCCGACATCGCCCGGCTCGTGGCCGAGCACGGCGGCCGGGTGATCGAGGCGGAGAAGCCCGACACCGAGGCGTTCGAGCGGGCCGACCTGGCCGGGGCCGACGCCCTCGCGCTGGTCAAGCAGGACGACATCGGCAACCTCGACGCGGCCCTGCAGGCGCAGGAGGTCAACCCGCGCATCCGGCTGGTGATCCGGATGTTCAACCTGCGCCTCGGGCACAGCGTGCGGCGCAACTTCGCCGACGTGCGGGTGCTCTCCGACGCCCAGATGGCCGCGCCCGCCTTCGTCTCCGAGGCACTGGGCGAGGTCGCGCCGGTGCACGTCCGGGTCGCGCAGCGCACCCTGTTCGTGGCCCGCCGCGCCGAGGTCCGCCCCGAGGACGTCGTCTGCGGCCTGGCCCGCACCCGGGCGGAGGACGAGCCCGAGCTGTTGCCCCGGGGGGACGCCGATCTGGTCCTGGCCGTGGCCAACGGCGAGCGCGCCGCCACGGTGGTCGAGCGCGGCGAGCGCCCGGACCGGCCGCCCGCGGTGCGCGAGAGCCGGTTCCGCCGCTGGTGGCGCCATCAGCTGCGCCATCCCCTGCGCGCGCTGCGCGGCCTGGTGAGCCGCAAGCTCTGGCTGACCGCGCTCGTGCTGGTGGTCATGCTCGTCGCCGGCACCGCGGTCATCGCCCACTACAAGCACGTGAGCTGGTGGAACGCCGCCTACGTGACGCTGCTGGCCGAGCTGACCGGGGCGAGCCCCGAGCTCGAGTCGCACTGGCCCGAGAAGGTGGTCACCACCCTGCTCGGGCTGGTCAACGTGGCACTGATCCCGGTGATCACGGCGGCGGTGGTCGAGGCGGTGGTCAACGCGCGGCTGGCGCTCGCGCTCGGCCGGCTGCGCGAGCCGGTCTCCGGGCACGTGGTCGTGGTCGGGCTCGGCAACGTCGGCACCCGCGTCATGCACGCCTTCGTCGACCTCGGCGTGCCCGTGGTGGTGATCGACCGCAACGAGAACGCCCGCGGCGCGGAGGCTGCCCGCAGCCGCGGGGTGCCGTTCATCGTCGGCGACGCGAGCAACGTCGAGACGCTGCGGGCCGCGTCCGTGGACACCTGCCGGGCGCTGGTGGTGGTCTCCACCGACGACCAGGCCAACCTCGAGGCCGCGCTGGAGGGCCGCACGCTCAAGCCCGACCTGCGGGTCATCCTGCGGCTCTTCGACGGCCGCTTCGCCGACCGGGTGCAGCGCGCCTTCGGCATCACCGCCTCGCGCAGCGTGTCCTTCCTGGCCGCCCCCGCCTTTGCCGCCGCCCTGCTCGAGCGGGAGGTGATCGGCACCATCCCGGTCGGCCGCCGGGTGCTGCTGCTCGCCGAGGTGCCGATCGTCGCCGGCTCGCGGCTGGACGGGAGCCCGGTCGAGGCGGCCCAGGACGTCGGCGAGGTCCAGGTCCTCGCGGTCGCCACCGACGAGGAGCGCCGCACGGTCTGGGCCCCGCCGGGCACCTACGTGCTGCGCGCCGACGATCTGCTGACCGTGGTAACGACGCGGGTGGGGCTGGGTGGCCTTCTGGCCCATACCGGTGGGACGGTCGACCGCATTTCCTAACCAGGCGGTCAGAGCGGCCGGATCCCGATCCCTTGTGCGGGGATCGGTCGTTGAATGGGCGGATCGCCCGATTTAACCCGCCCTCCGGCGGGCGTATCCCTTCTGCTCTGCGAACCCATGGAAGGACGCGCTCATGCGGCGTAAGTCGTTGCTGGTGGCAGGGGTCTGTGCCCTGCTCGGAGTCACCGGGGCGGGGGTCGCCATGGCCTCCTCCGGCTCGCCGCAGCCGCAGAGAGCGCCGGCCGCCGCGCCGCAGCTGCGCCTGTTCCACGACGTGTCGGGGCTCGAGGAGCCGGGCGCGACCCAGACCGGCGTGCTCGAGTCGGTGACCGGCGGCAGCATCGAGCGGGCCGCGTCGCGCACGTTCACCTACGCCGGCGCCGACTACGTCAAGGTGCACTTCTCGCGGCTCGCGCTCGGCGACGGCGACAAGGTCGTCGTGAGCGACGCGAGCGGGGCGGAGCAGTACGAGTACACCGCGGAAGAACTGAGCGGATCCGACAACTGGACGATGTCCGTGTCGGGCGACCGCGCGGTCGTGCGCGTGCGGAAGGCGGGCAAGGACGTCTTCGGCATCCGCTCGCGGCTGGCCAGCATGGGCGTGACCGTCGACAAGGTGGCCCGCGGGCAGACGGCGACCGAGCGCGCCAAGGCCGACGCCGACCGCAAGGCCGCGCTCGCCGCCGCGCCGCACGAGGAGAGCATCTGCGGCCGGGCCAACGAGACCGAGAACGCCGCCTGCTACAAGTCGTCGGACCCGGTGGCGTACGCCAACTCGAAGCCGGTCGCGCGGTTGCTCATCAACGGGGTGGAGCTGTGCACCGCGTGGCGGGTCGGCACCCAGAACCGGATGCTGACCAACCACCACTGCTTCACCACGAGCCGCGAGGCGCGCAGCACCGAGGTCTGGTTCAACTACGAGTGCGCGCAGTGCAACGGCGGCAACACGCTGCGCCCGGTCAAGGTCATGGGCGACCAGGTGCTCGCGACCGACGACATCCTCGACTACACGCTGTTCAGCGTGAAGAACTTCGCGCAGATCCAGCAGTTCGGCTACCTGCAGATCGACGACCGGGCGCCGGTGCGCGGCGAGGAGCTCTACATCCCGCAGCACCCGCGCGGCGCCCCGACGGTGATCACCAGCCAGGACAGCACCGAGCGCAGCGGCAACTGCGCCGTGAGCGACCCGTCCTACGACGGCTACGCCGCCAACACCGACATGTCGTACTACTGCGACACCGACGGCGGCTCCTCGGGCTCCCCGGTCATCTCCCGCCGCACGAACAAGGTCATCGCGCTGCACCACTTCGGCGGCTGCCCCAACTCGGGCGTGCGCATCGACCGGATCGCCGCCCAGCTGCGCAACCTCATGTAGAGAACCTGTGCACGAAGGGCCCGGGCGACCGGGCCCTTCGTCGTGTTCGGGTACCGTTTGCCCTCGTGCGCATCGAGCTTCGACCCGTCCGTCCCGCCGGCTGGTGGCTCGACGCGCTGCTGCTCGCGGGCTTCGCGCTCATCACGATCCTGCTCGCGGCGAAGACCCCGCTGCTGGGTCTGGATCTCGCCGTGCGCGACTTCGTCGACGCGCACCGGCCCCGGTGGTTCTACCTCGTGCTGCGCGGGGGCAACCTGCTCGGCCAGGGCGGGGCCGTCCTGACGCCGCTGGTCGCGATCGTCGCCTTCTTCATGAGCCGGGCCCGGCACACGGTCCGCCCGTTCCTGCCGCTCATCGGGGCCGAGCTGATCACCTACGTGACCATCGGCCCGGTGAAGCTGTGGACGGACCGCACCGCGCCGAGCAACCACGTGCTCAGCCATCCCGAGTGGCTCTTCCGGATCGACTCGGGCATGTCCTATCCGTCGGGCCACGTCATCAACACCATCGTGTTCTACGGCGTGCTTGCCACCCTGCTCACCGGGGTGCTGCGCCCGGGGTTCGTGACCGCGATCCGCTACACGGTCCCGCTGGTGGTCCTGTTCACCACGACGTATCTGAGCTTCCACTGGCTCACCGACGGGCTCGCCGCGCTCATGGTCGGCGTGCTCCTCGACCGGATCCTGCGGCGGGTGCCGTGGGACGCGATCCCCCTGGGCGTTTTCAAGAGTTGGTCCGGCCCGTTCTACGACACCCAGGAGCCGGCGCGCATCACGCGCTGAACGTGCAGCTCCGCGTCGAGCAGCACCAGATCCGCGGTGGCGCCCTCGCGAAGCTCGCCGGTGGCGTCCAGGCCGATCGCCCGGGCGGGCGTGCCCGAGGCCATCCGCGAGGCGTGCACCAGCGACAGCCCCGCGCCCACGGCCCGGCGGAACGCGCGGTCCATGGTCAGGGTGCTCCCGGCGATCGCCCCGTCGCGGGTCAGCCGGGCCACGCCCTCGGCCACGTCGACGGTCTGCCCGCCGAGGTCGTAGGTGCCGTCGGGCATGCCGGCCGCGGCCATGGCGTCGGTGATGAGGGCCGCGCGGGCCGGGCCGGTGACCGAGGCGGCGAAGGCCAGGGTGCCGTCGTGCAGGTGGATGCCGTCGGCGACGAACTCGCAGACCACGCCGGCCGCGCCGAGCAGGGCGAAGACCGGGCCGGGCTGGCGGTGGTGCGGCGGGCGCATGCCGTTGAACACGTGCGTGCCGACCGTCGCGCCCGCCTCGACGCCGGCGAGCGTCTCCTCGTAGGTGGCGTCGGTGTGCCCGATCGCGGCGACGACCCCGCGCTCGACCAGCAGGCGGATCGCATCCAGGGCGCCGGGGAGCTCGGGGGCGACCGTCACCAGCCGTACCGCACCCTCACCCGCGTCGATGAGCGACTTGAGCTCGCCGAGGTCCGGGTGGCGCAGGTGGGCCGGGTTCTGGGCGCCGCAGCGGGCCTGGGACAGGTACGGGCCCTCGAAGTGGATGCCGGCGATCGGGCCCTCGGCCGCGAGCGGGGCGAACGCCCTGGTGGCGCTCATCATCAGCTCCGGCGACGAGGTGACGAGGCTGGCGAGCATCGTGGTGGTGCCGTGGCCGAGGTGGTACGCGGCCGCCTTGCGCGCCTCGTCCGCGTCGCCGGTGGTGAAGGTCGCGCCCCCGCCGCCGTGCACGTGGATGTCGACGAACCCGGGCACGACCAGGGCGGCATCCGTTGCCTGGCCGGAGGGCGACTCGCCGACCTCGGCGATCCGTGAGCCCTCGACGCGGACGAAACCGTTGTCGATGACGCGGCCGCCCGCGACGACCCGGACCCCGGATACCACTGTCATGCGGTGCTCTCCTTCATGTGCAGGTGGTCGAGCGCGATCAGGGCCGCGCCCAGGCAGCCGGCCTCGTCGCCGAGCGCCGCGCGGGTGATCTCGGGCTCGCGGTGGAACGTCACCCGCGCGTGCACGCCGGCCCGCAGCGGTGCGAGCAGGGCCTCGCCGGCCTCGGCCAGGCCGCCGCCGAGCACGATCACCGCCGGGTCGAACAGCGCGATGCCGGTCATGAGCCCGTCGGCGAGGGCGTCGATCGTCTCGCGCCACACCTCGACCGCGGTCGCCTCGCCCTCGGCGGCCAGGCGCGCGACCTCCTCGGCGGTGGCGGTGCGGCCGGCCTGCTCGGAGTAGCGCCGGCCGACCGCCGACGCCGAGGCGATCGCCTCCAGGCAGCCGCGCTGGCCGCAGCCGCACTCCGGGCCGCCCGGGCGCACCACGATGTGGCCGATCTCGCCGCCGGCGCCGTGCCCGCCCGTGTAGACCTGCCCGTGCACCACGTTGGCCGCGGCGATCCCGGTGCCGATCGGGATGACGAGCACGTAGTCGCGGCCCCGCCCGGCGCCCAGCCGCGCCTCGGCCAGCCCGCCGGCCCGCACGTCGTGGCCGAGGGCCGCGGGCAGCCCGAGGCGGGATTCCAGCAGGGCCTGCAGCGGTACGTCCCGGAAGCCGACGTTCGCCGCCCAGACCGCGATGCCGTTGACCTCGTCGATGACCCCGGGCACCACCAGCCCGGCGCCGACCGGCTCCAGCCCCTTGGCCCGCGCGGTGGCGGCGAGCCCCTCGGCGATGTCCAGGATGGTCGCGATGACGGCCTCGCCGCCGCGCTCGGCCCCGGTCGGGTGGCGCTCGGCGTGCTGCACCGTGTGCAGCGCGTCGCCGTCGGCGCCGACGAGCGCGCACTTGATGCCGGTGCCCCCGACGTCCAGAGCGATCACGGTCTGCGTCATGTGCGGCTCTGTCCTCGCCCCATCGTTACTGTGAACAAACCTTCCGGTTGGCGCATCATCGCGCACCGGCCGTCGGGCTGCAACTGTCGCCCATCCGTTGGTTCGAGCAGTTGCCTTTGCGTTTACCGGCCGTTTCGCGCATTATTGTGCACACATCTCGCACCGTACGCGCAGGGAGGGGCCGCGTGGACCGTTACGCGCGCTGGAACGCGCTCCTCGAGATCCTCACGGACAGCGGCCGGATCAGCGTGGAGGACGCGGCCGAGCGCCTCGACGTGTCCCAGGCCACCATCCGGCGCGACTTCGATCAGCTCGCGCAGCAGCAGATGATCACGCGTACCCGGGGCGGGGCCGTCGCCAACGGGGTGTCGTACGACCTGCCCCTGCGGTACAAGACGGCCAAGCACGCCCCGGAGAAGCAGCGCATCGGCACGGCCGCGGCGGCCCTGGTCTCGCCGGGCATGGTGGTCGCGCTCAACGGCGGCACCACCACGACCGAGGTCGCCCGCGCGCTCGCGGTGCGCCCGGAGCTGACCGGGGGCGTGGACGACGCCCAGCTCACGGTGGTCACCAACGCGCTCAACATCGCCAACGAGCTGCTCGTGCGCTCGCGGATGAAGATCGTGGTCACCGGCGGCGTGGTCCGCCCGCAGTCCTTCGAGCTCGTCGGCCCGCTCGGCGGCAACATCCTGCGCGACGTCACGCTGGACATCGCGCTGCTCGGCGTCGACGCGCTCGACGTGACCCTCGGCGCCGCGGCCCACCACGAGGGCGAGGCGGCGATGAACAGCCTCATGGTCGCCCGCGCCCGCCGGGTCGTGATCATCGCGGACAGCTCGAAGCTCGGCGGGCACGCCTTCGCGCGCATCTGCCCGATCGACCGCATCGACACCCTGGTCACCGACTCCAACGCGACCGATGCCACGCTGGGCGCCTTCCGCGAGGCCGGCGTGAAGATCGTCACCGCCTGACTCCACATTTCCCGGCTCCACCCGCGTCATAGGGGCGAAGGGGGCGCCGGTGGAATTCGAGGAGTTTCTCAGTGCACGGCTGGCCGCGCTGCTGCGGTACGCCACCGTGCTCGCGTGCGATCCGCATCTCGCGGAGGACATCGTGCAGGAGGTGCTGTCCCGCGTGCAGACCCGCTGGGCGCGGATCAGCGCCGCCGATGTGCCCGAGGCGTACGTCAAGCGCATGATCGTCAACGAGCTCGCCTCGTGGCGCCGCCGCCGGGCGGCCCGGGTCGTGCCCATGTCCCTGTCCGCCCTGGACACCGTCGGCGCCCCGCTGGACGACCCGGCGACCGCCGTCGACGAGCGCGACGCCATGATCCGCCGCCTGGCCGCGCTGCCGGTGCGCCAGCGGATCGTCATCGCCCTGCGCTACTACGAGGGCCTGTCGGACCCGGAGATCGCCGACCTGATCGGCTGCCGCCCGGCGACCGTCCGCAGCCACGCCGCCCGCGGCCTCGCCACCCTGCGCGAATATTCGAGGAGCACGACGTGACCGACGAACCGCTCATCCACGCCGCCTTCGAGGCCATCGCCGCGACCGCGCCGCCGCCCGAGCGGGTGCGCGCCCGGATCGCGGCCCGGGCCCGGGTCCACCGCCAGCGTCGCACGCTCCTGGTCGGCGCGGGTGCCCTCGGCGGCGTCGCGGCCGTGACCGCCGTGGGCGTGCCGCTGCTGGCCCGCTCCGGCTCCGGCGTTCCGGCCGGTCCCGCCGCCCCCTCGGTGGCGGCCGGCACCGCGTTCCGCTTCGGCCCCGGCTGGCTGCCCGACGGGGTCTCCGAGCAGTATCGCCAGGTCACCGTCGTGCCCTCGGACGCGGCGTTCTTCGGCTCGCGGCGCAGCTGGCTGCCGCCCGGCGTCGCCTACCCGGAGGACCACTCGCTGGCGCCCGGCATCACCCTGACCATCGGCGAGCGGTTCGGCAACGCCGACGCCGGCGAGCCGGTCACCCTGGGCCAGGCCCGCGGCCGTCTCGCGGTGACGGACATGGCCACGGTGTCGTGGGAGCACGAGGGGACGCCGATCCGGGTCACGGCGTATCAGCTGCCGAACCAGGCCGACCTCGCCGTGCGCGTCGCCCGCTCCCTGACCCGCAGCACTTCCGCGCTCCCGATCAACCTGACCGTCGGCTTCCCCGCCCGCTTCGGCGGCCGGCTGACGCTGGCCGTGCACCCGCGCCCCGGCGGCTGGCTGACCTCGCTCACCTCGGAGACGCTCGACCGCACCCGGTCCGCCATGGTGCTCGCCTCGACGGGAGAGGCCCCGAAGCACACATATGCCCAGGTCGGCCGCCCCGGAGGCATCACGCTGTGGGTTGCGGACGAGCAGGATCCCAGCGCCAACTTCACCCGGGACGAGGCGGACCAGGCCCTGATGGACCTGGCGTTCAGGGACCCGGACCTGAGCTGGGTCGGCGGCCGCGTTGCGTAGCGGGTGATCGAGGCCCTCACCCGATAGGGTGGTCGGCGTGGGTGAGGTGCGGAGGTTGCGGCGCGACGACGTCGCTGCTGCCCGCGTGCCCGCGCAACCGTCCACAGAGGACATCGACGACTTCCTCGACGGCGACGAGCCGGCCCCGGCGCCGGACATCGCGGTCGCCGAGGAGCCGGCCGAGCTCGACGAGCGCGGCAAGGGGATCCTGGCCTTCGAGAAGCGGTGGTGGCGGCAGGCGGGCGCCAAGGAGCAGGCCATCCGGGACACCTTCGGCCTCAGCGCGACCCGCTACTACCAGCTGCTCAACGGCCTGCTGGACAACCCGCTGGCGCTGGCCCACGACCCGATCGTGGTCCAGCGCCTGCGCCGCCTGCGAGCCTCGCGCGCCCGCCGCCGCTGAGCCGGCCGCGCCGGCCGCTCAGCGGGCCTGCTGCTGCTCCGCGTAGTTGGCCAGCCACTCCACCTGCGTCGGGTCGAGCGACGGCCGCACGCGCGAGCGGGCCAGCTCCACGTGCGCCGCCGTCACCTCGGTCGCGTCCAGGGACTCGCGCATGGCGGCCAGGGCCGACTCCCGCACCAGCGCCGCGCAGTCCGCGGCCGAGAAGCGGTCCAGCGATGCGGCCAGGGCGGCGAGGTCCACGTCCGGCGCGAGCGGGACCGACTTGGCCGCCGCGCGCAGGATCTCGGCGCGCGCGTCGGCGTCCGGCGGCGGCACGAAGACCAGGCGCTCCAGGCGGCCTGGGCGCAGCAGGGCCGGGTCGACCAGGTCGGGGCGGTTCGTGGCGCCGATGACCACGACGTTGCGCAGCGACTCGACGCCGTCGAGCTCGGTGAGCAGGGCCGCGACCACGCGGTCGGTCGTGCCGCCGTCGGTCGCCTGGCCACGGGTCGGGGCCAGGGCGTCCACCTCGTCGAGGAAGACGAGGGTGGGGGCGGCCTCGCGGGCCCGGCGGAACAGCTCGCGGACCGCCCGCTCCGACTCGCCGACCCACTTCGACAGCAGCTCGGCGCCCTTCACCGAGAGCACGTTGGCCTTGCCGGTGCCCGCGATCGCCTTGACCAGGAAGGTCTTGCCGCAGCCGGGCGGGCCGTAGAGCAGCACCCCGCGCGGGGGCTCGACGCCGAGGCGGGAGAAGGCGTCGGGGTAGGACAGCGGCCACAGCACCGACTCGGTCAGCGTCTGCTTCACCTCCACCATGTCGCCGACGTCGTCCAGGGTCACCTTGGCCAGCTCCAGCGAGCTCTCGGCCATCGACGTCGGCCGGACCACCTCCAGGGCGGCCTCGAAGTCGGCCATCACGACCTTCGGGGTCTCGGCCTCGCGGCGATGGCGCAGCGCGGCGCGTACACCCGCCTCCCGGGCCAGCGCGGCGAGGTCCGCGGCCACGAAGCCGGGCGTGCGGGAGGCGACGTCGTCGAGCTTCACGTCGTCGGCCAGCGGCATGCCGCGGGTGAGCACCGTGAGCTGCTCGCGGCGCAGGGCGGCGTCGGGCAGCGGCAGCGAGATCTCGTGGGCCAGCAGCTCCGGGGAGTGCAGGGCCGGATCGACCGACTCGGGGCGGCTGGTGGTGCACACGACCGCCTCGCCCTCGCGGATCAGCTCGCCGAGCAGCTGACGGAAGACGGTGGACAGCGGGCCGGGCTGGTCGCGCGGGGCGAGCGCGTCGACGTCGGAGATGAGCAGGATGGCCGGGCCCGGCCCTCGCATCTCGTCGGCGGCCTTGCGCAGCCGCCCGGCCGCGTCGTTGTTGGTCAGGGCGGCGATCTCGGGCGCCCACAGCGCCACCACCTGGGCCTCGACCTGGGCCGCGACCGCGTGCACGAGCGCCGACTTGCCCGAGCCGGCCGGCCCGGTGACCAGCACGCCGAGCGAGACCGTGGTGCCGAGCTTGGCCAGCACCTCGCCGTGGTGGAAGCCGAGGTCGAGCAGCTCGATGAGCTGTTCGCCCTGGGCGCGCAGGCCCGGCAGGTCGTCGAGGGTCGGCGCCGGACCGGCCGGGGTCACGGTCGGCGTGGCCGGGGCCGGGGCGGAGCTGGGCGTGGCCATCACGCCGCCCGGGGCGTGTGTCGCGTGGCCATGCAGCCAGCCGACCGCAGTGTCCATGGTGACCAGCGCGGCGCCGGCCGGCTCGGCCGCCTCGACGCTCAGCAGCGCGCTGGTGAACGCGTAGCCGACGGTGTTGGACAGGCTGCGCCGGGCCGCCTCGACGAGACCGCGGTCGACCATGTGGACCGCCGGCGCCGACACCGACAGGGTGCCCAGCGAGACGTCCTGGGGCAGCAGCGACACGTTGTCGCCCACCGTGACGACCTTGCCCAGCAGCGCCAGGCGCAGCATCTCCGGCGACACGACCGCCATGATCTCGGACGGCCCGGACAGCGTGACCGTCCCGGCCGCGCGCAGCGGGGCGGTCGCGACGGTGACCTGGCCGCCGTCGCGCAGGCCGAGGTTGCCCAGCAGCAGGTCGTCGGCGTAGAGCAGGGCGCGGCTGGCCCCGGGCTCGGCCACCGCGACGATTCCGGCCGAGGTTCGCCGCCCGGTGAGCGTGACCGGGTCGCCGGGGCGCAGCCCGAGCGCCGTGAGCACCTCCGGGTGCAGGCGCACGACCCCGCGGCGGGCGTCGAGCGCGGCCGGGCGCAGGCTGGCAGTCAGGGTCAAGGTCGCCGACACGCGTTCGAGCGTAGCTGTTGCTGTGAAGGGGCTGAGTCTTTCCACTTTCCGCAACATCCGGTGCGTACGTTTGGTCAATGCGATTTCGTCTCCCGAGCCTCAGCCGGCGCCAGATCATCGCCGGCGCCGTCGGGATCGTGCTGGTCGCGGGGCTGGTGGGGTGGGCCGCGGCGCCCGCGCCGAAGAGCTACCGCACCACCGACCAGATGCTCACGGTCCGCACCGGGCCCGGCGACACCGACGAGGTCACCCTCGACACGACGCTCTACCTGCCCAAGTCCGCGAGCGTGGCGGCCCCGGTGCCGGCGATCCTGCTCGCGCACGGCTTCGGCGGCACGAAGCAGAGCGTGAAGAGCGACGCCGAGTTGTACGCCGAGCAGGGCTACGCCGTCCTGGCCTGGACGGCCCAGGGCTTCGGCCGCTCGACCGGCGAGATCCACCTCGACAGCCCCGACTGGGAGGTGAAGGACGCCCAGCGGCTCATCGACTGGCTCGCCGCGCGGCCCGACATCGCCAAGTCCGGCAACGACCCCAAGGTGGCCGCGGTCGGCGGCTCCTACGGCGGGGCGCTGGCGCTGCTGCTGGCCGCCCAGGACACCCGGGTCGACGCCATCGTGCCGATGATCACGTGGAACGACCTGGTCAACGTGTTCCTGCCCGGCGGGGTGTTCAAGAAGCAGTGGGCCGGGCAGTTCTTCGGCGCCTCCGAGAACCCGGCGAACCCGCAGTGCGGGCGCTTCGCGGCCGACATCTGCCGGGCCTACCTCGACATCGCCACGACCGGGAAGGCCACCCCGGCCGCGGAGGCCCTGCTGCGCAAGTCCTCGCCGTCGTCGGTGCTGGAGAAGATCAAGGCGCCGACGCTGCTGGTCCAGGGGCAGGTCGACACGCTGTTCCCGCTCAGCGAGGGCGACGCGAACGCGCGCGGCATCGCGGCCACGGGCACCCCGGTGCGGGTCGCGTGGTTCACCGGCGGTCACGACGGCGGCACCGGCCCGCAGTCCGAGGTCGACCGGCTGAAGCTGCTCACCGGGCAGTGGCTCGACCACTACGTGAAGGGCAACGGCAAGGCGCCGGAGAACAGCTTCACCTACTCGCGCGTCTCCGGCCTCAACGCCCAGGGCCGCGGCCTGGTCACCGCCGCCTCGAAGGTGGACACCTACCCGGGCATCACCGGCGCGGGGACCACGGTGGACCTGAGCGGGCCGGCCCAGCCGATCGCCAACCCGCCCGACGGCAACCCGGCGGGGATCTCGTCGCTGCCGCTCGCCGGGCTGTCGAGCCTGCTCGGCTCCAGCGGCCTGGCCTCGGGCGTCTCGCGGGAGATCCCGGGCCAGCACGCCGACTTCGTCTCGGCCCCGCTGGGCGCCGCGCTCGACACCGCCGGCGCGCCGCGGGTCAAGATCCGCGCGGCGTCCCCGACCGGCGAGGCGACGCTGTTCGTGAAGCTCTACGACCTGCCGTCCAAGGGCACCCCGTCGATCCCGGACGGGCTGATCGCCCCGATCAAGCTGACGGGCCTGCCGAAGGACATCGCGGATGCGGTACCGATCACCGTCATCCTCCCCGCCGTCGTGCACCGCTTCGAGGCCGGCAGCCGGGTCGGGATCACCGTGGCGACCGCCGACACCGCCTACTGGTCGCCGCCCGAGCCGGTCGTCTACACCGTCGCGGTCGACGGGGCGATCACCCTGCCCGCCGCCGCCGGGACGCCGATCGCGAACCCGGACGTCATCTGGCGGTACGTCCTGGCCGCCCTCGTCGCCGCGATCGCCCTCGCGCTCGTGATCGCGCTGCTGGTGGCCCGCGGCCGGGCCCGGCGCATCGATCGCAGCGTCGACACCGAGCACGTGGACACGCCGCTCGTGGTGCGGGGGCTGCGCAAGGAGTACAAGGACTTCGTCGCCGTCGCCAAGGTGGACTTCACCGTCCACAGGGGACAGGTCGTCGGCCTGCTGGGGCCGAACGGCGCCGGCAAGACCACCTCGCTGCGCGTGCTCATGGGCCTGACCCGGCCCACGGCCGGCGAGATCCTGGTCTTCGGGCACCGGCTGCTGCCCGGCTCGCCGGTGCTGTCCCGGGTCGGCGCGCTCGTCGAGGGGCCGGGCTTCCTGCCCCACCTGACCGGGGCGCAGAACCTGGAGCTGTACTGGCGCGCCACCGGCCGGCCCGCGGCGGACGCGCACTTCGAGGAGGCGTACGACATCGCCGGGCTCGGCAACGCGGTGCACCGGCGGGTGAAGACGTACAGCCACGGCATGCGCCAGCGCCTCGCGATCGCCCAGGCCATGCTCGGCCTGCCGGAGCTGCTGGTGCTCGACGAGCCGACGGACGGGCTCGACCCGCCGCAGATCGCCGAGATGCGCAAGGTGCTGCGCCGCTACGCCACCGGCGGCCGGGCCGTGCTGGTCTCCAGCCACCTGCTCGCCGAGGTGGAGCAGACCTGCACCGACGTGGTGGTCATGCACCGGGGCGAGGTGGTCGCGGCCGGGCCGGTCGAGGACATCGTGGGCGACTCGCCGACGGTGCAGCTGGACGTCTCCGACGTCGACGAGGCCGAGAAGGTGCTGGGCGAGGTGGCCGGGGTGCGCTCGGTGGCCTGGTCCGGCGGGCGCGGGCTGGTCATCGACATCGACGGCACGCCGCGGGCCGAGGTCGTCGCGGCGCTCGTGCGGGCCGGGGTCGGCATCGACCGGGTCACGCCGCGGCGGCGGCTGGAGGACGCGTTCCTGTCCCTGGTGGGCGGGGACACCAAGGCGAGCGGAGAGCGGGAATGAGCGGTACGGAGCGAAGCGGAGTGGCCGCTCATCAGCAACACAGGTTCAGCTCAGGCCGGCGCCGGAGCGAAGCGGAGGTGTCGGCATGAGCACCACGGAGGTCGTCGGGGGCGCTGCCGGGTATCGGCCCGGCGCGACCCTCTCGCTGTGGACGGAGATCCGCCGGCAGGGCTCACGGCGGCGCACCCAGCTCGCGCTGGGCTTCATGGTGCTGCTCCCGCTGATCATCCTGACCGCGTTCCAGCTCGACAGCGGCAACTCGAACGACAACGGCGGCGGGGGCGGCGAGTTCTCCCGCCTGTCCGACCTGGCCACGAGCGGCGGGCCGAACTTCACCCTCTTCACCCTGCTCGTCTCGGCCGGCTTCCTGCTCGTCGTCGTGGTGGCGCTCTTCCACGGCGACACCGTGGCGTCCGAGGCGAGCTGGGGGAGTCTGCGGTACCTCCTGGCGATGCCGGTCCCGCGCTCCCGCCTGCTGGGCATCAAGCTCGCCGTGTCGATGCTCTACAGCCTCGCGGCGATCCTGATCCTGGTGGCGACGGCGCTCGCCGCGGGCACCCTGCGCTACGGCTGGGCGCCACTGAGCGCACCGATCGGCGGCGAGATCGCGGCCGGGACGAGCATCGTGCGGCTGATGGAGATCGTGGCGTACCTCTGCGTCACCCTGCTCGTCGTCGCCTCCCTCGCGTTCCTGCTCTCGGTGTCGACCGACGCCCCGCTCGGCGCCGTCGGCGGGGCGGTGCTCCTGCAGATCCTGTCGAACATCCTCGACCAGATCACCGCGCTCGGAAACCTGCGCACCGTGCTGCCGACGCACTACGCCGACGCCTGGCTCGGCCTGCTGTCGAGCCCGATGCAGACCGACGACCTGGTCAAGGGCACGATCGCGTCCCTGGTCTACGCCACCGTGTTCTTCTCATTGGCCTGGTGGCGCTTCCTGCGCAAGGACGTCGTGAGCTGACCCGCATTGGACGGGCCCCTACCGGCGGGTAGGGTGCCCGTCCATGCGGATCTCCGCCTTAGCCGGCGCATGTGCCCTGGCCGTGGGGCTCGCCGCCCTCGCGGCCGGGCTGTACTACGACCAGACCCACCTCTACGAGTGGACCCACTTCGCCCAGAGCTCGAACCTGACCCGGGGCCCGGTGGAGGCGCAGACCGCGAAGATCTTCACGCTCATCGGCGCGATCGCGAGCGCGTTCGGCGCCACGGTGGCCGCGGGCAGCACGGTCATGGCCCGCCTCGGCGGCCGCACCGGCCGGTGGATGCTGCGGCTGGTCTCGGTCCTGCTGCTGGTGCTGATGCTCCTGGTCGCGGTCGTGCTGGTGGTCGCCTCGATCTCCGGCGAGCCGCCGGTCGCGATCATCGAGACGCCGTGGTGGCTGCTGACCGCCGAGTGGGCCGCCCTCGGCGTCGCCATCCTGGGCGCCGGCACCGCGACCGCCCAGCTGTGGCGCTTCGTGCCCGCGACGGACGACGCCCGGGCCGCCTGACCCTTATCGTCGTCGCCGTGAGGCTGATGCTCGCCGTCATCGCCGCCGTGAGCGCGGAGCTGATCGCCCTGGCGCTGTCCCTGCCCGGCTTCATGCGCCAGGTCTCCGCGAGCCAGGCGATCGCCGAGGCGCTCGACCCGGGCAGCTTTACGCGGGCGGCACGCTCATGATGCTGGTGCTCGGCAGGCTCCGCTGGATCGGCCTAGCAGCGCGGCCGTGGGCGGTGGCGTAGCCGGCGGCGGTGGACGGACGGCCTCGCTGCGTCGTGGTTCGAACTGGGCCGCCGCAGGAGCCGTGGCGGGAGCACTCCTGGACCCTGGTGGCCGCGCTGCTCACCGGCATCGTCGCGCTGGTCGTGCTGGGCCGCCCCCGCGAGCGGCACGGGCTGGAGGAGTCGTGGGCGTGATGCTCGCGGTCGCCGCGGCGGTGCTGGCCGAGGTGGCCGGGCTGGTCGTGGCCGCGCTCGGGTTCGCGGCCGAGCCGTGGCGCCCGGGCGGGCCGGTGCTGGGCTGGACGCTCGCGGGCCTGGCGGCGCTCACGCTCGCGGTGCTGGTGCAGTACCTCATCGGACGCCCGGCCTCCCTGCACCGCCTGCGGGCGCTGGTCGCGCTCGGGTTCGGGCTCGCCGCCGGCTACCTGACCGCCTGGGCGCCCGCCGGGCTGGTGGTCGCGGCGCTGGCCGGGGCCGCCGGGCTCGCGGTGCTGCGGCTGCCCCGCGACCGGCACGGGCTGAACGAGGAGTACCGGCCGGTGCCGCTGGGGTGGCTCCAGCCGCGCCCGGACGCGCTCGCCCGGCGGCGGGTCGGCGTCTCGGCCGGAACCGGGGCCGCGATCGCGCTGCCGGTCGCCGCGCTGCACGCGGCCGCGGGGGCGGTGCTCGGGCCGTCCGGGCTCGCCGACGGCTGGTCGATCGCGGCCCCGCTGGTGCTGTTCGGGGGCGCGCTCGCGGTGGCGGCGGCGGCGTACCTCGACGGGCCGGTGGCCGCGCGCCTCGCGGTGCGGCTGGTGGTCGCGGCCGGCGCCGGGGCCGGGCTCGCGCTCGGCGCCCTGGTCGCGGGCGGGCCGGGGCCGGCGACGGCGGGCGTCTCGGTGCTGGTCACCGCCGGGCTGGCGGCGATGCTGCTCGGCCCCGACCCGCGCCGGGCGGAAGCCGCAGCAGAAGCGGAAACCGCGGCAGAGGCGGAGGTCGCGGCGGAGGCGGAGGTCGCGGCGGAGGCGGAGGTCGCGGCGGAGGCGGAGGTCGCGGCGGAGGCGGAGGTCGCGGCGGAGGCGGAGGTCGCGGCGGAGGCGGAGGTCGCGGCGGAGGCGGAGGCCGCGGCGGAGGCGGAGGCCGCGGCAGAGGCGGAGGCCGCGGCAGAGGCGGAGGCCGCGGCAGAGGCGGAGGCCGCGGCAGAAGCGGAAGCCGCGACAGAAGCCGGGTAACGGGTAAGCAGAACGAGCGCGGGGCGAGGCTCAGGCGGTGTAGCCGGGGACGGTCACCATCGGGGGGCGGTCGGGGTGGGCGACGGCCGTCTCGTGCGGTACCACCGCCGAATCCCGCCGCTCGAACTGCGTCAACGTCGGCCAGAGGGAGCGGCCCGGCGACACGCGGGCGTTGATCGTCTGCAGGATCGTCGCCGCCATGCGGCCCAGCGCGGCCGTGTCCTGGTGGCCGTGGGTGCGCTGGCCCAGGTCGACCTGGGCCACCGCGTCGAGCCCGTGCGCGCGCCAGGCGTCGATGAGCAGGCCGGTCTCCACGCCGTAGCCGGCCGCGAACGGCAGCGACTCGAGCAGGGTGCGGCGGGCCGCGTACTCGCCGGCGAGCGGCTGCACGACTCCGGCCAGCTCCGGGAAGTGCGCGTTGAGCAGCGGGCGGGCGGCCAGCTCGGTGACCCGGCCGCCGCCGGCCGCGGAGACGTCGAGCAGAGGCCGGTCGTAGAACGCCTTCACCATCAGGGTCGCCGGGTCGGCCAGCAGCGGGCCCAGCAGCCCGGTCACGAAGTGGGGCCGGAAGTCGGTGAGGTCCGCGTCGACGTACACCAGGATGTCGCCCTTGGTGACGGCGAGCGCCTTCCACAGCACCTCGCCCTTGCCCGGCCGGGAGCCGGTCGCCGGGAGGATGTCGTCGCGGTGGTGCACGGTGGCGCCCGCGGCCGCGGCGACCTCGGCGGTGCGGTCCACCGAGCCGGAGTCGACCACGATCAGCTCGTCGACCAGGGGGCCGAGGCTGCGCACCCCGCTGACGATCTCCCCGACCGTGGGCTCCTCGTCGAGCGCGGGCAGCACCACGCTGACCCGGGTGTCACCCTTCGCCGCGAGCACCTCGTCGGCCGGCCAGTCGGGCCAGCGGGAGGTGCGCCGCGTGAACCAGTCCGCCGCCGCAGGGTGCATGCCTGAAACGCTAGCCCGGCCCAGCTCGTGAGATGACTCATACCCGGGGGCCGGTGGTGCCCCTTACACTCGGGTACAGCTGCACCCACAACTCAATACCTCATCCAGAGGGGCAGAGGGATACGGCCCGATGAAGCCCCGGCAACCCCTGCGACGCGTGCTCGAAGACGAGGCTTGTCGCGGTAGGTGCCAAATCCGTCCCGGTGCACGCCCGTGCGCTTTGGGAAAGATGAGAGGAAGGCCTCTGCCATGACCTCGACGCTCAGCGTCTTCACCGACTCGCCCGCCCGCAACCTGGTCTGCCGCGGGTGTGGGGCGACGTTCCCGCTCGCCGCGCAGCACGCGTGTTACGAGTGTTTCGGCCCGCTCGAGGTCGGCTACGACGCGGCGGCGCTGGCCAAGGTGACCCGGGCGCAGATCGAGGCGGGGCCGAAGAACATCTGGCGCTACGCGCCGCTGCTGCCCGTCGGGCTGGACCCCGAGACCCGCGTGACCCTGGACCCGGGCCTGACGCCGCTGGTGCGGGCCGACGGACTGGGCCGGGAGCTCGGGTTCACCGCGCCGCTGTACGTCAAGGACGACTCCGCCAACCCGACGCACTCGTTCAAGGACCGCGTCGTGTCCGTGGCCCTGACCGCGGCGAAGGCCCTGGGCTTCACGCGCTACTCCTGCGCCTCCACCGGCAACCTCGCCAACAGCGTCGCCGCGCACGCCGCGCGGGCCGGCGTCCCCTCGACCGTGTTCATCCCGGCCGACCTGGAGCCCGGCAAGGTCGTCATGACCGCCGTGTACGGCGGCGAGGTCGTCGCCATCGAGGGCTCCTACGACGAGGTCAACCGCCTGTGCTCGGAGCTCACCGAGACCGACGAGTTCGAGGACACCGCGTTCGTCAACGTCAACGTGCGGCCCTTCTACGCCGAGGGCTCCAAGACGCTCGGCTACGAGGTGGCCGAGCAGCTCGGCTGGCGCATCCCGGCCCAGGTGGTCATCCCGATGGCCAGCGGCGAGCTGCTCACGAAGATCGACAAGGCGTTCGCCGAGCTGGTCGAGATCGGGCTCGTCCCGCCGAGCGAGTGGAAGGTGTTCGGCGCCCAGTCGGCCGGCTGCAACCCGATCGCGAAGGCGCTGCACGACGGCACCGACGAGATCACCCCGGTGAAGCCGACCGGCATCGCCAAGTCCCTCAACATCGGCGACCCGGCCGCCGGGGTCTACGCGCTGGAGTCCGTGCGGCGCACCGGCGGATGGATGGAGTACGTCGGCGACGACGAGATCCGCGAGGGCATCCAGCTGCTCGCCCGGACCGCCGGCGTCTACGCCGAGACGGCCGGCGGGGTCACCACAGCGGTGCTCAAGAAGCTCGTCGAGTCCGGCAAGCTCGACCCGAACGCGGAGACGGTCATCTTCAACACCGGCGACGGCCTCAAGACCCTCGATGCGGTCGCCGACCGGGCCGTTCCCACGCACCGGGTCAAGCCATCGCTGAAGTCGGCCCGCGAGGCCGGTCTGCTCGGATGATTTTTTCGCTCCCGCGATCACGGTCCGTTGATCTGCGGAGAGCGCTTCCACGCTCGGACGAGGGGTACCTCGCCCGAGTGGGGGAGACGATCGATACCGAGCGTAGTCGTTGCTGCGCGGAATGTCGGATGGGTGACTTGACGCCCTAGGTCCCGGGGTTCAGGATGCTCGGTGCGGGAGGACGTGTCGCCGCGAGATCCCTGGATCCGCGACCACAGCACCGGAGGTGCTGGCGAGCGTCCTCCCGACCATTTCCGGGGATAAATGGATTGCCGGGAGCCGCCGCTCGGCGACACCCTGAGGCCCATGACCCCGCACACGCTCGAGATCGTCGAGGTGCGCGCCGATGACCCGGCGGCCGTCGACGCGGCGTTCGAGATCGTCGGTGAGTCGGTCCACGCGGACCGGCCCGATCTGCCGCCGGAATGCCGGTATCAGTACGACATGCAGTGGCGCGTCCCGCCGCCCCGAGAATTCCGCCACCGTTTCCTGGCCCGGCAGGGCGGCGAGCCGGTCGGTGCCGTCCAGCTCGACCTGCCCCGCCACGAGAACCTCGACAAGGCCCACGTCGACATCCACGTCCGCCCGGCCCACCGGCGGCGGGGCGTCGGCCGGGCCCTCTTCGCGCACGCGACCGCCGTCGCCCGCGCCGACGGCCGCACGCGGGTGCTCGGCTTCGGCCCGGCCGAACCCGCCGGGTTCGCCGAGTCGTGCGGCATGACGAACGGCCTGCTCGACGCCCGCCGCCGGCTGCTGCTCGCCGACGCCGACGAGGCCGCGCTCGACCGGCTCTACGCGGAGGGCCGGGCGAGGGCCGCCGGCTATCGCCTCGTGCACTGGGGCGACGCGCTGCCGGAGGAGCACGTCGAGGACCTCGCCGCACTGGACAGCTCGTTCGTGACCGAGACCCCGATGGGTGAGCTCGACTACGAGCCCGAGCGGGTCGACGCGGAGCGGCTGCGCGCCCAGCACGCCGCGTTTGTGGCCTGGGGCTCGCGGCGCTACGAGGCCGGGCTCGTCCACGAGGCGAGCGGCCGCCTGGTGGCCTGGACCGCGATCAGGGTCGCCCGGACCGTCGACTGGCACGCCTGGCAGCTCATCACCCTCGTGGACCCCGCGCACCGCGGCCGCCGGCTCGGCATCGTGGCCAAGGTCGCCAACCTGCGGGCGATGCGCGCGGCCGAGCCGGCGGTGACCACGATCGACACGTTCAACGCGGTCGACAACTCGTACATGATCGCGATCAACGAGGCGATGGGCTTCCGCCTCGTCGACCACTGGGCCAACTGGCAGGGGCCGATCCGGGACTGAGGTTGCCGGCCGGGGGAACCGTCGCGGGAACTCGTCAGATGGTCGGCGGGCCCGCTCCGCGGTGGCAGGATGGCGCCATGGAGAACTCACACCCCATGTTCGCCAGCCACGCCGACACGCTGGAGCGGGCGCTGACCGCGATCGCCGAGCGTGCGTACTGGTCAAACTATCCCGAGTCGCCCAGCCCGCGCATCTACGGCGAGCACGCCGCCGCCGACGGCGAGGCGGCGTACAAGGCCTACCTCGGCGCCGACTTCCCCCTCAAGGATCAGCCCGGCATCACCGACTGGGTCGCGACCGAGGCCTCGCCCTTCGGCATCGCGCTCGACGTGCGCTACCCCCACCTCGACCTCGACACCGCGTTCGCCGCGCTCGCCGAGGGCATGCCCGCCTGGCGCGCGGCCGGCCCGCAGGCCCGCACCGGCGTGTGCCTGGAGATCCTGGCGCGCCTGCACAAGGCCGCGTTCGAGCTCGCCAACGCCGTGCACGCCACCACCGGCCAGGCCTTCGTCATGGCCTTCCAGGCCGGCGCGCCGCACGCGTTCGACCGGGCCCTCGAGGCGGTCGCCTACGCCTACCGCGAGATGACGCGCACCCCGGCCACGGCCGACTGGCAGAAGCCCGCGGGCAAGGGCCAGACGCTGCACATGTCCAAGACCTTCCATGTCGTACCGCGCGGTGCCGCCCTGGTCGTCGGCTGCAACACGTTCCCGACCTGGAACTCGTACCCGGGCTTCTTCGCGTCCCTGGCCACGGGCAACCCGGTGATCGTCAAGCCGCACCCGGGGGCCGTCCTGCCGCTGGCGATCACCGTGAAGATCGCCCGCGAGACGCTCGCCGACGCCGGCTTCGACCCCAACCTCGTGCTGCTGGCCGCCGAGGCGCCCGGCGAGGGGCTCGCGAAGACCCTGGCCCTGCGGCCCGAGGTGCGCATCATCGACTTCACCGGCTCGACCGAGTTCGGCGACTGGCTGGAGGCCAACGCCCGCCAGGCCGTGGTCTACACCGAGAAGGCCGGCGTGAACACCGTCGTGGTCGACTCGACCGACGACTTCGCCGGAATGTGCCGCAACATCGGGTTCTCGTTGGTGCTGTACTCCGGGCAGATGTGCACCACTCCGCAGAACATTCTCGTGCCCGCCGCCGGCATCGCCACGAACGAGGGGCACAAGAGTCTCGACGAGGTCGCCCAGGGCATTGCCGGGGCCGTCTCGGCGCTCACCGCGGAGCCCGCGAAGGGCGTGGAACTTACCGGCGCAATCGTGAACGAGGGCGTTCTGGAAAGGCTCCAGAAAGCCGCGACGGTCGGCGACGCGGTGCTCGAATCATCAGACGTTTCACATCCGGCCTATGCGTCGGCGACGGTCCGTACACCGCTCATCCGGAAACTCGGCGCGGGCGATGCGGATACTTATGGGTCGGAGTGGTTCGGCCCCATTTCCTTCGTTGTCGCGACCGATTCCACGGCGGGCAGTTTGCGGATCTTCGCGGACACCGTCGGGAAGAAGGGCGCATTGACCGCTTCGGTGTATTCGACGTCGCCGGAGGTCCTCGACGCCGTGGAAGAGGCCGCACTACTTGCAGGTGTGCATTTGTCAGTCAACCTTACGGGCGGCGTCTTCGTGAACCAATCGGCCGCGTTTTCCGACTTCCACGCCAGCGGCGCCAATCCCGCCGCCAATGCCGCGCTCACCGACGGTGCCTACGTCGCGAGCCGCTTCCGTGTAGTTCAGTCACGCCGTCACGTGTAGCGCCGAAAGTCAGTAACACGTAGTCGCCGGGCGATGCTTGACTCTGCAAGGAAAAATTGCGAGAAGGCATGCTCGGCGACCTTTTCCGGCTGTTTGATTCGTGACCTTGCTGTCCGATTTGGGCCTGTCGGCGCCTCGGCTACTCCTGTACCGTGCGGTTCGGTCGTCGTTCCTCTCGCTGGAGCCACCCCCGGTCCCGGCGGCTGTGGTCGAAGACCGCGGCTCGGTTTCCCACAGCCGGCCGGGAGGCAGAAGGTCTGAAGTAGAGGAAGTGCACCGTGGCACAGGGCACCGTCAAGTGGTTCAACAGCGAGAAGGGCTACGGGTTCATCGCGGTCGACGGGGGGCAGGACGTCTTCGTCCACTTCTCCGCGATTCAGATGGACGGCTACAAGTCGCTGGAGGACGGACAGCGCGTCGAGTTCGAGATCGCGCAGGGTCAGAAGGGTCCGCAGGCCGAAGGGGTCCGGCTCCTCGCCTGACCCAGACTCCGAAATACCGCGCCGGGGCACCGTCCTCATTTGTGAGGAGCGGTGCCCTGCGCCCTTTCTCCGGCATGCACGTCAATGCCCGAATTTTCGCCAATCGCGCCGCTCGCGCCGTTTCACCACGACGAGGCGGCCTGGTAGGCGGGGGTCGCCACCGGGTTCAACGGCCCGGACTCGCCGGTGAGGATGGCGTGCTGCAGCCGCGTGAGCCAGTCGGCCGGCTCGAGGCCGAGTTCGCGCACCATCGAGGCGCGCAGCCGGCGGAAGAGGTCCAGCGCCTCCGCGCGCCGGCCCGCCGTGTAGAGGGCCACCATGAGCTGGCCGTGGAACCGCTCGTGGGTCGGGTGCTCGGCGGCGAGGCCGGTCAGCTCGCTGATCAGCATCGCGTGCCGCCCCAGCCGCAGGTTGGCCTCGATGCGCAGCTCGCGCACCCGCAGCACCTGCTCGGCCAGGCGGGCCACGTGCACCCTGAGCAGCGGCCCGGCCTGCACGTCGGCGAGCGCCGGTCCGCGCGAGCGCTCGAGCGCGGCGCGGAACTGCATCGCCGCGATGTGGAACTGGTTGTGCTGCATGGCCTCGACGCCGGCCTCGGAGAGCCGCTCGAAGTCGTGCAGGTCGAGCTGGCCGTGGCCGAGCCGGAACTGGTAGCCGACGGGCGCGGTGAGCAGGACGTGCTTGCCGGAGGGCCGGCCGCCCTCCGGTGCCGCGGCGTCCAGCATGCGCCGGATGCGCAGCACGTAGGTCTGCAGCGTGTTCACCGCGCTGGCCGGTGGTTCGTCGTCCCAGAGCTCGCGGATGAGCTCCGAGATCTTCACCGGGCGGTTGCCCTGCAGGAGGAGCGCCGCGAGTACCTTGCGTTGCTTCGCCGCCCGCGGTGTCAGGTCTTTCCCGTTGTGCTCGACCTCCAGAGGGCCCAGGACGCGAAAATGCACGTGTACTCCCCGTAAGTTGGTGCGCTTTCAACAACGTCAGCAAATTGACATTTCTCTATTGTAAGACGCGGGTCGCACCTCCGTGAATTTCCGGCCGTGATCGCTCGCGCCCGCGTGGTTTCGCCGCGCGCCGGGCCAGTTCAGCAGGGATTTTGTCGGTCCGGAAAGTTGCGGCGCGAACAATTGCGGCGCGTAACATTGTCATGCATGGATCTGTTGAAGGTTTGACGGAAATAGCCCGGCGATCTCGTGCGGGTCCGGCGCGGCGGCGTTCTCGGCCGCCACGGACTCGGCCGCGCGCCGGTGCGCCGGGTCGGTCAGCACCGCCTCGCACGCCTCCCGCAGCTCGGCGTCGGAGGCCTCGTGCGGCGGCAGCGACCGGGCCGCCCCGACGGCCGAGAAGCGCTCGGCGTTGCCGAACTGGTCGGCGAAGTGCGGCAGGATCACCTGCGGCACGCCCGCGGCCATCGCCGTCATCGCGGTGCCCGATCCGCCGTGGTGCACGATCATCGAGCACCCCGCGAGGGCCTGGGCCAGCGGCACCCGGCCCGCCCGCACCCCGTCCGGCAGCGGGCCGAGCGACGCGCGGTGCCGGTCGGGAACCGCGATGCACACCTGCGCGCCGAGCCCCGACAGCTGCTCGAGCAGCCGGCGCCACAGCGGCTCGGCCCGCTCGTCGCGGGGCAGGATCGTGCCCAGGGTGAGCAGCACGCGCGGGCGGGCCGGCGGCTCCAGCAGCCAGGGCTCGACGACCGCGGTGCCGTTGAACGGCACGTAGCGCATCCGCAGCCCGCCGTCCACGCCCGGGTACTGCACGCTGCCCGGGCACACGTCCAGCGTCCGCGCGGGCTCGGCCCAGTCGCCGCCCCCGGCCGCGAGCGCCTCGACCGCGTTCGCGGCCAGCTCCGGCCGCAGCGGCAGGCCCCACTGATGGCGCACCCAGGGCCGACCGGCCGCGGCCGCCGCCGACGGGCCCGCGAACTCGGCCGGCTCGGCGATGACCAGGTCCGGCCGCCACCGCTCGACCAGCGCCCGGGTGCCGGCGAGGGCCCGCACCGCGAGCTCGCCGAAGCGCCTGCCGGTGCGCGCCGCCATCTCCCCGGGCGACGGCGGCCCGGCCCGGCCGGCGCCCGGCGGTGAGCCCGGCGGCGGACCCGGCGGTGAGCCCGGCGGCGGACCCGGCGGTGAGCCCGGGGGCGGGCTCGACGGTGAGCCAGGTGGTGGGCTCGACGGTGAGTCAGGTGGTGGGCCCGGCGGCCGCAGCCACCCGACCAGGTCGACCTCGTCCGCGACGGCCGCGGCCGGCAGCCCGGTGGCGGTGACCGCGGGCACGAAGTCCGCGCTCGTCGCCATCAGCACCGAGTGCCCGGCGGCGCGAAACGCCCAGCCGAGCGGCACCAGCGGATACAGGTGCGCCTCCGCGGCGGCCAACGTGAAAAGGACCCTCATTGATGCCTCCTCGCGATGTTCACCTCTGTGAATATGCAGAACCGGACTGGAGCCGAACTGGAGCGGCTCGACCCCTTCCTGGCGATTTGCCGGATGCGTGACGAACGCCACTGCCTGCCTGGGAGTTGCCTTCGAACAGGCTGGTCGGGCGGCGGCGCCGCCGCCGGGCGCGCGGGGCGGGCCGCGGCCGTGCGGGCGGCGTTCAAGTTCGCCGCGAGGGCCGGTCCAGAAGGCGCTGGAACGATCGCTCGTGTCTGCCGGCCGGCCGTTGCGAGGTTCACCGCCGGTCGCCCGGGTGCTGAGACCCAGCAAGGGGAGATCAATCGTGAAGCACACACCACCGGCAATCCGCCTGTCCGACGCGACCCCGAACCGCCGCCGCGGCGGTGACCTGCGGGTGCTGCTCGGCCCGGCCACCGTCGGCGCCACCTCGGGCTTCATGGGCGCGCTGACGCTGCGGCCGGGTGAGTTCGTCTCGGAGCACTACCACCCGTACTCGGAGGAGTTCCTCTTCGTCGTCCGCGGCGATGTCACCGTGCGCCTGGACGGGGAGCCCGTGCCGCTCGGGCCGGACGAGTCCGTCTTCGTGGCGAAGGAGGTGCGGCACCGGGTGGAGAACCGCGGTACGACGGACGCGTTCGTGGTCTTCCACCTCGGACCGCTCGCGCCGCGCCCGGAGCTGGGCCACGTCGACACCGAGCCGCAGCCGAACCCCGGGGAGGCCCCGATGCGGCTGGCGCCGGCCGAATGAGCGGGCGCGAGGTGGTCGTCACCGGGATCGGCGTGGTCGCGCCCGGTGGCGTCGGGCGCAAGGCCTTCTGGGACCTGCTCACCGCCGGCCGCACCGCGACCCGCGCGATCTCGCTGTTCGACGCGACCGGCTTCCGCTCGCGCATCGCCGCCGAGGTCGACTTCGACCCACTCGCCCACGGGCTGAGCCCCGAGCAGGCGCGCACGCTCGACCGGGCGGCCCAGTTCGCCCTCGTCGCGGCCCGCGAGGCGCTCGGCGACAGCGGCGTGGAGTTCGGCCGGGTGCCGCCCGAGCGCGTCGGGGTGAGCCTCGGCAGCGCGGTCGGCTGCACCATC
Source organism: Dactylosporangium thailandense (assembly GCF_059739745.1). NCBI lineage: Bacteria > Bacillati > Actinomycetota > Actinomycetes > Micromonosporales > Micromonosporaceae > Dactylosporangium > Dactylosporangium thailandense. Next base: position 9,307,642 of record NZ_AP029195.1, on the reverse strand, counting down.
AAGCTCGAGGACCACTACGTCGAGGTCAGCGACGGCGGCAAGCACTGGCGGGTCGACCCGGCCCGCGCGGTCGCGCCGCTCTACGACTACCTGGTGCCGAGCTCCATGGCGCGCGAGGTGGCGTGGCTGGCCGGGGCCGAGGGCCCGGTCTCGCTCACCTCCACCGGGTGCACCTCCGGCCTGGACGCCGTCGGGCACGGCTTCCGGCTGGTGCAGGAGGGCACGGCCGACATCGTGCTGGCCGGCGCGACCGACGCGCCCATCTCGCCGATCACGGTCGCGTGCTTCGACGCCATCCGGGCCACCTCGCCGGACAACGCCGACCCGGAGCACGCCTCCCGGCCGTTCGACCGCACCCGCAACGGGTTCGTGCTCGGCGAGGGGGCGGCCGTGCTGGTGCTGGAGGAGGCCGGGGCGGCGCGGCGGCGGGGCGCGCACGTGTACGGCCGGATCGCGGGCTTCGCCGGCCGCAGCAACGCGTTCCACATGACCGGCCTCAAGCCCGACGGCCGCGAGATGGCCGAGGCGATCCGGCAGGCGCTCGGCGAGGCCCGCCTCGACCCCGAGGCGGTGGACTACATCAACGCCCACGGCTCCGGCACCAAGCAGAACGACCGCCACGAGACCGCGGCGTTCAAGGACAGCCTCGGCGCGCACGCCTACCGCACCCCGGTCAGCTCGATCAAGTCCATGGTCGGGCACTCCCTCGGCGCGATCGGCTCCATCGAGCTGGCCGCGTGCGCGCTGGCCATGGACCGCAACGTCGTGCCGCCGACCGCGAACCTGCACCACGCCGACCCCGAGTGCGACCTGGACTACGTGCCGCTCACCGCGCGCGAGCGGCGCGTCGACACGGTGCTCAGCGTCGGCAGCGGCTTCGGCGGCTTCCAGACCGCCGTGGTGCTCACCTCGGACCGGGCGGTGGCGGCATGAGCGCTGACGGCATGAATGCCGACGGCATGAGCGCTGACGAGGCGGTCTTCACGGGCCTCGGGATCGTGGCCCCGAACGGGATCGGCCACGAGGAGTACTGGGCGGCGACGCTGGCCGGCCGCGACGGGATCACGGCCATCACCCGCTTCGACCCGGACGGGTTCCCGGTGCGCGTCGCCGGGCAGGTCGAGGCCTTCAGCGCCGAGGAGCGGGTGCCGGGCCGGCTGGCGGTGCAGACCGACCGCTGGACGCACCTGGCCTTCGGCGGCGCCGACCTGGCCCTGCTCGACGCCGGGGCGGAGCTCGACGGCCGGCCCGAGTACGAGCTCGCCGTCATCACCGCCGGCTCGTCCGGCGGCAACGAGTTCGGCCAGCGGGAGATCCAGAAGCTGTGGGGCCAGGGGCCGCAGTTCGTCGGGGTGTACCAGTCGATCGCCTGGTTCTACGCCGCGACCACCGGCCAGCTGTCCATCCGGCACGGCCTGCGGGGCCCGTGCGGGGTGCGGGTGACCGAGCAGGCGGGCGGGCTCGACGCGATCGCCGACGCCCGCCGGGCCGTGCGCACCGGCTCCCGGCTGGTGCTCACCGGCGGCACCGAGGCGCCGCTCTCGCCGTACGCGCTGGTCTGCCAGGGCGCGAGCGGGCTGCTCAGCGGCGACGGGCACTACCGGCCCTTCGACGCGGCGGCGGCCGGATACGTGCCGGGCGAGGGCGGCGCGATCCTGGTCGTCGAGTCGGCCGCGGGCGCCGCCGAGCGCGGCGCGCGGGTCTACGGCCGGGTCGCCGGCTACGCCGCCACCTTCGACCCGCCCCCGGGCGGCGCGCCCGGACGGCCGGCCCGCCCGCCGGGGCTGCGCCGGGCGATCGAGCTGGCCCTGGCCGACGCCGGCCTCGGGCCGGGCGACATCGGCGTGGTCTTCGCCGACGGGCACGGCGCGCCCGAGCCCGACCGGCTGGAGGCCGAGGCGCTGCGGGCGGTCTTCGGCCCGGGCGGGGTGCCGGTGACGGCGCCCAAGTCCATGACCGGGCGGCTGTACGCGGGCGGCTCCGCCCTCGACACCGCGACGGCGCTGCTGGCCCTGCGGGATCAGGTGATCCCGCCGACCACCGGCACCGCCGCGCCCGCGCCGGAGTACGAGATCGACCTTGTCCTCGGCGCCCCTCGCCCGGCCCCCCTGCGCCACGCGCTCGTGCTGGCCCGCGGCTTCGGCGGGTTCAACGCGGCGCTGGTGCTGTCGCTGTAACGAACGACGAAAGGAGACGGACCATGTCCGAGTTCACTGTGGACGACCTGCGACAGGTCGTGCGGGAGGTGGCCGGCGCCGACGCGGGCGTCGACGTCGAGGGCGCCGCGCCGGGCGCCACCTACGAGGAGATCGGCCTCGACTCGCTCGCGGTGCTGGAGATCACCGCCCGGCTGGCCCAGCGCACGGGCCGGGAGATCCCCGAGGGCCTGGTGGAGAAAGAGACCACGCTGCAGGACACCGTGACCCTGCTGCGCGCCCGATCGGCGGCCTGAGCCGTGGCCGGGCACACGGAGAACGAAATCGTCATCGACGCGCCCATGGACCTCGTCTGGCGGCTGACCAACGACGTGCCGGGCTGGCCGGAGCTGTTCAGCGAGTACGCCTCGGCCGAGGTGCTGGCCCGCGAGGGCGAGACCGTCCGCTTCCGGCTCACCATGCACCCGGACGAGGAGGGCCGGGTCTGGAGCTGGGTGTCGGAGCGCACCCCGGACGCGGCGACCCGCACGGTCAGCGCGCACCGGGTGGAGACCGGGCCGTTCGAGTACATGCGGATCCACTGGGACTACACCGAGGTCCCGGGCGGGGTCCGGATGCGGTGGGTGCAGGACTTCGCGATGAAGCCCACGGCCCCCGTCGACGACGCCGGCATGACCGCGCGGATCAACCGCAACAGCGCCGTGCAGATGGGCCGGATCAAATCGCTGGTCGAAGCGGCACGCTGAACAGTGACAAAAAGGGGGCCCGCCGAGTGGCGGGCCCCCTTCGTTCATTGCGCTCGGCGGGGTGGGAGGCCGGAGCGCGGGATCCACGGCGGCAGCGAGCCCTCGGCGTTGACCGACTTCTCGATCACCGCCACGCCGCGGTAGAAGTGCACGGCGCCGATGTTGCGGTCGAAGTACCGCGCCTGCGCCGGATCGAGGCCGGGCCGGTCCTCGTAGTGCAGGCCGTCGGCGAGCGTCTTGAGGAAGCCGACCGACGTGTCCGGCGAGTTCAGGTCCGCCGGGCTGCCACCGAAGCCCTGGAAGTAGGAGAACATCAGGTCCTCCACCACGTAGTAGCCGCCCGGGCGCACGTAGGGCAGCAGCGCGCGCAGCGACACCACGACGTGCCCGGACATGTGGCTGCCGTCGTCCACGATGATGTCGAACGGGCCGTACTGCTCGGCCATCTCGCGCAGGTAGGCGGGGTCGCTCTGGTCGCCGCGCAGCGTGGTGACGCGGGGCTCGTCGTGCGCGGACTTGTCGAAGATGTCCAGCCCGTAGATGAGGCCGCGGCGGAAGTACCGCTTCCACGTGCGCAGCGAGCCGCCGCCGAGGTGCGGCTGCTCGTAGCCGCCGATGCCGATCTCGAGCAGCCGGACCGGCTCGTCGCGCAGCTCGCTGAAGTGCCGCTGGTAGTGCGGGGCGAACCAGTGCAGGCCGCCCCACTTGTCGGTGCCGTAGCGCACGGCCAGCTCGCCCAGGCTCGGCTCGCGCGGGTCGACGGCGCCGAGCAGCGCGTCGGCGGCCCGGGCGACCGGTTCGAGCTTCACGAGGTACGCCTTCGGGTTCGGCGGCCCGTCCTCGTCGCGCCCCAGGCGCAGCTCCACCCGGCGGGTGTGCCCGGCCCGGGCGCCGGCGGGGCCGTAGACCGCGTGGACGAGGTCGGCGAGCTCGTACGACATCCACATCGGCGCGTCCGGGTCCAGCCCGGCGGCGGCGGTGGCCCCCTTGCCGGACAGGGTGACGACGAACCCGAGCGTCCGCGCGCCGTGCACCAGGTCGAGCTGGATGTTCACCTCGGGCAGGTCCGCCGGCGGCGCGGCGCGGAAGCGCAGCTCCGCCACAACGGCCTCGGCGACCGGCTCGGGGCCGAGCCGGTCGACGGCGGCGCGCACGTCGTCCGGCCGGCCGCCCACGGCGAGGATCAACGCCTCCACCGTTTGCTGTTCGGTCATGCGATCTCCCTCACGGTTGTGGTGGTCCCGTCGCGCAGTGCGGGGCGCGGCGGGCGTTCGCGGAGCAGGCCGAGGCCGACCAGCCGGGCCGGCGGGCCGCCCAGCGCCGGGAACCGCTGCATCAGCCGGATCGGCGGCGCGGGCTTCGCGCCGGTGCGGCCGATGTTCGGCTCGGCGTCGGGGTCGTCGGCCGTGAACACGTCGCGCTGGATCACCCGCTGCAGCCCCTGCACGAGCACGGTCGGCCACCGGCGGCGGCGCTGCACCGCGGCCAGCTGCCGCACGGTGGGCACGCGCCCGGCCGCGAGCACGCCGCCGAGGAGCCGGGCGGTGGCGACCGCGTCCTGCACGGCCAGGTTGATGCCGACCCCGGCGATCGGGGACATGGCGTGCGCGGCGTCGCCGATGCAGAGCACGCCCGGGGCGTACCAGCGGCGCAGCCGGTCGATCCGCACGTCCAGCACGCGCACGTCGTCCCACGAGCCCAGCTCGCCGATCCGGTCGGCCAGCCACGGCAGGAGCGCCACGGCGGTGCGCCGCACCACGTCGACGTCCTGGGTCCGGAGGCGCTCGTAGGAGCCCTTCTGGATGAGGTACGCCACCTGCCAGTAGTCGCCGCGGTCGACGAGCACCATGCCGCGGCCGTTGGAGAAACGGATGACGAGACCCCCGGGATCGTCCGGGTGCCGGGGCAGCCGGAACCACAGGGTGTCCTCGGGGGCGCCGAAGTGGCGGCGGTACGGGTCCAGCCCCGCCAGCCGCCGCACGTCCGACGAGCGCCCGTCGCAGGCCACGGTCAGCGCGGCCGCGAGCCGGTGGGTCTCGCCCTGCGCGTCGGTGTACTCGACGCCGGCCACGCGCCCGTCCGACTCCCGCAGCCCGGTCACCGTCGCCCGCATGACCAGCCGGAACGTCGGCTCGGCGGCGCCCGCCTCGGCCAGCAGGTTCAGCAGGTCCCACTGCGGGGCCATGGCCAGGTACGAGTACGGCGGCGGCAGTTGCGTGAAGTCGGGCAGCACGAACGTGCCCCCGTCGAGCTGGACCCGCACCCGGTCCAGCCGCTGGTGCGGGATCTTCTGGAACCGCTCGCCCAGGCCGAGCTCGTCGAGCAGGCGCAGCGTCGAGGCGTGCACGGTGTCGCCGCGGAAGTCGCGCAGGAAGTCGCCGTGCTTCTCCAGCACCGTGACCCGCACGCCGCAGCGGGCCAGCAGCAGCCCGAGGAACAGCCCGGCCGGCCCGCCGCCGACCACGCAGCAGTCGGTCTCCTCGCTCATACCGGGTCCCGCCCGGCGGCCAGCGCGGGCGCCTGGGACAGCAGGACGACCGCCGTGCGCACCAGCTCCTCCGGCTCCAGCGCGCCCGCGCGGATGCCCCGCAGGCAGTGGATGAGCACCCCCTGCTCCAGCAGGTCGGGGGAGGCGACCAGGTGCCGCAGCGCGGCCAGCAGGTCCTCGCCGGACAGCTCGCCGCGGGCCCAGGCCAGCAGCGGCGCCCGGCGTTCGGGCGGGACACCGAGCAGGCCGGCGACGTAGTCCGCGGCCGGGTCGTCCGGGCTGTGCTGTCCGGTCGTGAGCTGTTCGGTCGTGAGCAGGAAGGCGAGCACGGCGGCCACCGGCTCCCGCGCGCGTTCGCTCAGCTCGGCGCAGCCGTCCGGGACATCGGGTCTATCGAAAGCGGTGATGGCCATGAGCGGAACGTAAAGGCCGTCGCTGGAGTGCTCCTTGAGAGCTGATGGACGCACCCGGCCCGGTCCGGCGCGAGTCCATCCCGGTTCAATCCGTCGCTGCCAAGCTGGCCGCGTGAAGCACAAGATTCTGATGATCGGCCGCCTGCCGGAGGGCAACGAGCAGCGGATCGCCGAGGTCTTCGGCGCCCACGACGGCACCGACCTGCCCCGGCAGATCGGCGCGCAACGGCGCACCCTCTACGGCTTCCGCGGCCTGTACCTGCACCTGGTCGAGGCCGACGGGGAGTTCCGGCAGCGCCTCTACGAGAACCGTGACCACCCCTTGTTCCAGGAGGTGAACCGGCAGATGTCGACACTCATCACGCCGTACGACCCGCAGTGGCCGACCATGCGCGACGCCGAGGCGAAGCCGTTCTACGAGTGGTCGGCGCAGTTGCCATGACCGTTACTCGCGCGAGCGTCAACGAGATGATGCGCGCCTACAAGAAGACGAGCCTGTTGCGTACCGCCGTCGAGCTGGGCGTGTTCGACGCCGTGCACGGCGGTGCCGGCACGGCCGCGGCGGTGGCCGAACACGCAGGGGCCGACCCGCGCGGCATGCGCATCCTGCTCGACGCCCTGGCGGCGGTCGGGCTGCTCACCGCCGACGGCGAGCGGTACGCCCTCGCCGACGGGGCGGCCGACGTGCTCGTCAGCTCCGCCCCGGGCTACCTCGGCGACATGACCCGCGTCGTGGTCAGCCGCTTCGAGTGGGACTCGCTCGGCCGCCTCGCCGACGCCGTGCGCCACGGCGGCACCGTCGAGGAGCAGAACGCCGAGACGCCGGGCTTCGCCTACTGGGAGACGTTCGCGGAGTACGCCTCCGCCGTCACCCTGCCGACCGCGAAGGTCATGGGCGACCTGCTCGAGCCGTGGGCGGCCGGCCGCGACCCGCTGTCGATCCTCGACGTCGCCTGCGGGCACGGCCTCTACGGCTTCACCCTCGCCCGCCGCTTCCCGCAGTCCCGGGTGACCGGGCTCGACTGGGACAACGTGCTGCCGATCACCGAGAAGCACGCGGTCGAGCTCGGCGTGCACGACCGGGCCGGGTTCATCGCCGGCGACATGTTCGAGGTCGGCTACGAAGGCCCGCACGACCTGGTGCTCGTCACCAACGTGCTGCACCACTTCGACGAGGAGCGGTGCACCGAGCTGCTGGCCCGGGCCGCCCGGGCGCTCAAGCCCGGCGGCCGGCTCGGCGTCGTGAGCTTCGTGCGCGACGGTGCCCCGGCCGAGGACCCGGAGCCGTACCTCTTCTCGATCCTCATGCTGTCGTGGACGGCCGCCGGCGAGGTGCACTCGCAGCAGGCCCACCACGACATGATCACGAACGCGGGCTTCACGAACATCGTCCAGCGGCAGGTGCCCGGGCTGCCGTTCCACGTGCTGGTCGCCGAGCGGGCCTGAGCCCCGCTCCAGTGCTTGCTTGGAGCCCGCGGTCACGTCCCCGCGGCCGCGGGCCCCCGTCGTCTGGAGTTTCCCGCATGCGCGTCCTCGTGACCACGTGTCCGGCGCACGGACACTTCCTGCCCCTCGTATCCCTGTGCTGGTCGCTGCGCGCGGCCGGCCACGACGTGCTCGTCGCCACGCCCGAGCCCTTCGTCGCCTACGCCGCCACCGCCGGACTGCCGGTCGTGGCCGCGACCGACCCCTTCGACCCGCGCGCCGTGATGCGCCCGGAACCGTCGGCCGACCGGCGGGAGCTGCTGACCGGCACCGGCCGTGGCTTCGGCCGGCTCGCCGCGCGGACCGTCGACGGACTCGCCGGCCTGGTCGAGTCCTGGCGTCCTGGCCTGGTGCTGACCGAGCCGACCGAGTTCGCGGGGCCGATCGCCGCCGCCGCGCTCGGGGTGCCGTTCGCGATCCAGACGTACGGCATCGCCAGCCGCCGCGAGCTGCACGACGCCGCGCACGACGAACTGGCGCCGGTCTACGCCCGCTTCGGCCTGCCCGGCCGCCCCCGCGAGGCGCTCCGCCTCGACGTCTGCCCCGCGGAGCTCCAGCTGCCGCGGCAGCCTGCGAGCCGCCGGATGCGCTACGTGCCGTACAACGGCGCTGCCGAGGCTCCGGGGGACCTCGGGGACCCGGGGCGCCCGCTCGCCGTGGTGACCGCGGGATCGTTCCTCGGCCGCGCGCCCGCCGTGCAGGCGCTGCTGCTCGGCATCGTCGAGCGCCTCGGCACCCTCGGCCTCGCGGTCGCCCTCGCCGTCGACCCGGCCGTGCGCGACCAGCTGGGCCCGCTGCCGGCGCACGTCGTCGCGGCCGGCTGGCTCTCGCTCGACCAGGTGCTGCCCCGGGCCGCCGTCGCGATCCACCACGGCGGCGCCGGCACCACCATGACGTGCGTCGCCCACGGGGTCCCGCAGATCGCGATGCCGTTCGTGAACGACAACTTCGACCACGGCGAGCGGGTCGCCGAGGCCGGCGCGGGCCGCTGCGTGCCCGGTGCCGAGGCCGACCCGGCGCTCGTCGCGGCCGCGGTGGAGGAGCTGCTCGGCGACCCCACGGTGGCGTCGGCCACGGGCCGCCTGGCGGCCGACAACGCCGCCGCCCCGCCGCCGCCCGCCCTGGTGCCGCTGCTCGCGGAGGTGGCGTCGTGACGGTCGAGGTGCTCCCGGACCCGTTCGCGGCCGTCCACGACGCCGACCCGTACGCGTTCCTGGCCGGGCTGCGCGAGGCCGGCCCCGTGCACCGCGCCCGCACCGGCGACGGGCAGTGGGTGTGGCTCGTGACCCGCTACGCCGAGGCGCGCGCCCTGCTCACCGACCCGCGGATGAGCCGCGACCCGCGCAACGCCCGCGCCGACTGGCTGGCCGCCAACCGGGCCAACCCGACGGCCGACCCGAGCGTCATGGCGCCGCACGTGGGCATCACCGACGGCGCCGACCACGCGCGGCTGCGCCGGCTCGTCTCCGGCGTCTTCGCGGCCGGGCCGGTCCGGCGCCTGCGGGCCCAGGTCGACCGGCTCGCCCACGACCTCGTCGACGGGCTCGCCGGGCGGGACGCGGCAGACCTCGTGACGGCGTTCGCCGAGCCGCTGCCGGCGATGGTGATCTGCGAGCTGCTCGGCGTGCCCGAGGCGGACCGGGACCGGTTCCGCGGCTGGATCCGCGCGATCGTGGCCGACGACGCCGAGGCCGGGCCCGAGGAGTCGGCGCGGCGGCGCAAGGCGGCGGTGCGGGGCCTGTTCGACTACCTCGACGAGCTGATCGCCGCGGCCCGCCGCGCGCCGGGGGAGGGGCTCGTGTCGACCCTCGCCGCCGCGGCGGCCGACGGCGACCGGCTCACCGGGCCCGAGCTGCGCTCGACGCTGTTCGTGCTGCTCATCGGCGGCTACGAGACCACCCTCGGGTTCCTCGCCACGAGCGTGCTGCACCTGCTGGCCGACCCCGGCCGGTGGCGGGCCCTGCACGCCGAGCCCGGGCGCTGCGCGGACGCGGTCGAGGAGCTGCTGCGCTACGACGGGTCGGTCAAGACGTCGTTCTGGATGTTCCCGACCGAGCCCGTCCACCTCGGCGGGGCCGAGCTGCGGCCCGGCGACCCGGTCATGGTGTCCTTCGCCGCCGCCAACCGCGACCCGGCGGCCAACGCCGAGCCCGACCGGCTGCTGCTGGGCCGCGCGGAGCCCCGGCATCTCGCCTTCGGGCACGGGCCGCACTACTGCCTGGGTGCCCCGCTGGCCCGGGTCGAGGCGAGCGCCGGCCTGGCCGCGCTGGCCGCCCGGTGCCCGGAGCTGACCCTGGCCGTACCGCCGCGGGAAGTCGGCTGGCAGCACAGCCCGATCGTGCGGTCCCCGCTGGCGCTGCCCGTGCACCCCGGGCGCGTCCTCGGCCGGACGGAGACCCGCTGATGCGCCTGCTCTTCACCAGCTGGGCGTGGCCGTCCCACCTGCACCCGATGATCCCGCTCGCCTGGGCCGCTCGCCTGGCCGGCCACGACGTCCTCGTCGCCGGCCAGCCCGCGATCGTGCCCGAGATCTGCGCGGCCGGGCTGCCGGCCGCGCGCATCGGCGCCGACGTGGACCTCGCGGCCCTCATCCCGAACATGCCCGCCGCGCCCTCCCGCGCCCGCGCGGCCGATCGCCCGGTCGGGCACCCGCTGTCGATCTTCACCGCGATGGCCGGGGCGATGCTGCCCGGCCTGACCGAGCTCGTCGAGCGGTGGCGGCCGGACGTCATCGTGCACGAGCCGACGACGTACGCGGCCCCGATCGTGGCCGCCCGGGCCGGCCTCCCGCACGTGCGCCACCTGTGGGGCGTCGACTTCCCGCAGACGCTGCGCCGGTGGGAGGTCGAGGCCCTCGCCCCGCTCGCCGAGCGCGCCGGGGTCGCGGTGCCGGACCCGCGCGGGGCGTTCACCATCGACCCCTGCCCGCCCGGCCTGCAGCTCGAGCCCGACGGGCCCCGGCAGGCGGTGCGGCACGTGCCGTACAACCGCGACGCCATCTGGCCCGGACCACTTCCGCGGAACTCGGGCCGGCCGCGGGTCTGCGTGACCTGGGGCTCGGTCCTGGGCCGCTACGGCGGCGGCGGGAGCGACGCCGCCCGGGTGGTGGCCGCCGTGGCCAAGCTCGGCGTCGACGTGGTCGTCACCGTGGCCGCGCGCGACCGGGCCGGCTTCGGGGCGGTGCCGGACAACGTCGTGCTGCTCGAGCACGCCCCGCTCGCCCAGCTGCTGCCCGGCTGCGCGGCGATCGTCTCGCCGGGCGGCGGCGGCACCTTCATGACCGCGGTGGTGCAGGGCGTGCCGCAGGTGGTCTGCCCGGGCGTACCCGACCAGAAGCTCAACGCCGCCCAGCTCGCGAAGGCCGGCGCGGCGATCGACCTCGGCTCGCCCGACCCCGACGACTCGCTCATCCGCGACGCCGTCGAGCGGCTGTTGGAGGAGCCCTCGTTCGCGTCCCGCGCCGGTGTTCTGCGCGCCGAGGCCGAGGCGGCTCCCAGTCCTACCGAAGTCCTGAGTCACCTCTCACGGATCGGAGACCAAGCATGAACACGGCAACCGGCGTGCGGGACCTGCGGGTGTCCCTCGCCGAGCGGATCGCCCGCTCGGCGATGGCCCTGGACAGCCCCGTCACCCCCAACGACGAGTTCCACGACTGGTGGGCCGGCCGCGCGGCCGCGCTGCGCCAGCAGGTGACCCGCATCCCCTTCGCCGAGCTGGGGCAGTGGTCCTTCGACCCGGCGACGGGCAACCTCGGGCACGCCAGCGGCCGGTACTTCCTCATCGAGGGCCTGCACGTGCGCAGCGACTACGGCCCGGTGCCGCAGTGGAGCCAGCCGATCATCCACCAGCCCGAGATCGGCATCCTCGGCATCCTCGTGCGCGAGTTCGACGGGGTGCTGCACTGCCTGATGCAGGCCAAGACCGAGCCGGGCAACTGTAACGACCTGCAGCTCTCGCCCACTGTCCAGGCCACCCGCAGCAACTACACCCAGGTGCACGGCGGCCGGGCGGTGCCCTACCTGCGGCACTTCCGCGAGGCGCGGCCGGAGCAGATCATCGCCGACGTGCTGCAGTCCGAGCAGGGCTCCTGGTTCTTCCGCAAGCGCAACCGCAACATGATCGTCGAGATCGACGAGGACGTGCCGGTCGGCGAGGACTTCCGCTGGGTGACCATCGGTCAGCTGCACCGGCTGCTCAACGTGGACAACCTGGTGAACATGGACTCCCGCACGGTGCTGTCCTGCCTGCCGTTCTCCGGCCCCGGCCTCGGCGGCGCGTTCTCGCACGCCGACGACGACTGGGCGGTGGCCACCGTGCGCTCGCTGACCGGGGAGCGGGCCCAGCACACCACCGGCGAGATCATGAGCTGGATCACCGACTGCCAGAGCCGGCACGAGGTCGTCACCCGGCTGGTCCCGCTCAACCAGGTCGAGCGCTGGCACCGGGAGGACGACGCGATCTCGCACGAGGAGGGGCGGTACTTCAGCGTCATCGCGGTCGACGTCGAGGCCCGCGGCCGCGAGATCGCCGCGTGGCGCCAGCCGCTGCTGGAGCCGCACGGGCTCGGCCTGGCCGCGTTCCTGGCCCGGCGCATCGACGACGTGCTCCACGTGCTGGTCAACGCCCGGGTCGAGCCCGGCTACCTGGACGTGGTCGAGCTCGCCCCGACGGTGCAGTGCACCCCGGACAGCTACCGGCACCGGCCCGCGCATGAGCGCCCGGCCCACCTCGACACGGTGCTCAACGCGCCGCGGGAGAGCATCCGGTACGACACCGTGCTGTCGGAGGAGGGCGGCCGCTTCTACCGCGCGGAGAGCCGCTACGTCGTGGTCGAGCCCGCCGACGACGTCGAGATCGAGGAGACGCCTGACCACCGCTGGATGACCCTGGACCAGCTCGCCGACCTGCTGCGGCACAGCCACTACGTCAACGTGCAGGCCCGCACGCTCGTGACCGGTCTGCGGGGGGCCTGGTGAGCGCCCCGCTGCGGGTCGGCGTGCTGGGCTGCGGCGGCATCGCCAAGCGCAAGGCGCTGCCGGCCCTGGTCGCGTGCCCGGGCACCGTCGTGGCGGCGGTCGCCAGCCGGGACAAGGACAAGGCGGCCCGGTACGCCGCCGAGTTCGGCGGCGAGCCGGTCGGCTACGAGGAGCTGCTCGCCCACCCCGGCGTCGACGCCGTGTACCTCGCGGTGCCGACCGGCCTGCACCACGAGTGGACGCGGGCCGCGCTCGAGGCCGGCAAGCACGTGCTCGCCGAGAAGCCGCTGACCACCTCGGCCGCGGACACCCGCGAGCTGGTGGAGCTGGCCGCGGCGCGCGGGCTGGTGCTGCGGGAGAACTTCGTCTTCCCGCACCACGCCCAGCACCGGGCGGTCCGGGAGCTGCTGGCCGCCGGGCGGATCGGCGAGCCGCGCTCGTTCGACGCCGTGTTCTGCATCCCGCCGCTGCCCTCGACCGACGTCCGGTACTCCCCGCAGCTCGGCGGCGGGGCGCTGCTCGACCTCGGGGTGTACCCGATCCGGGCCGCCCAGGACCTCTTCGGCGAGCTGGAGCTCGTCGGCGCCTGCCTGCGCGAGGACCCGGGCACGGGGGTCGACGTGGGCGGCAGCGCGCTGCTGGTCTCGGCCGGCGGGGTGATGGTCGGGGTCCGGTTCGGGCTGGAGCACGCGTACGGGTCGTGGTACACGGCCTGGGGCTCCACCGGCCGGCTCCTGCTCGACCGGGCGTTCACCGCCCCGGCCGGCCTCGAGCCAGTGGTGCGTATCACGGACGCCCAGGGCGAGCACGAGGAGCGGCTGCCCGCCGACGACCAGTTCCGGCGCGCGTTCGAGGCCTTCGCGGCGCAGGTGCGCGAGGGCCGCCACGAGCCGGATCCGGCCACGCTGCGCACCGCGGAACTGGTCGATGAGGTGCGGCTCAGCGCCCGCCGGGCCTCCTCCGCCGGTTCACCTGGCGGGCTTGCCTGATTGCTTGCACTCGACGGGCCAGAGTGCTAAACAAGGACTTGGCACTCCCAACCGGTGAGTGCCAAGGTCGGGACGGTGCAGTCCTCTGGTGGGCAACCACCTGAGGCTGGTCGTCGCGGGCTCATCCGGCCCGACCGCCGGGGATCCCGCCTGGGTCCTCGAAGGTGCGAAAGCAGGCGGTGAGCCGCCGGCCCCACGGGGTCGTGGCGAATCGTGAGTGTCCAGGAGGACAACGCCGAATGGCCAAGATTATCGCGTTCGACGAAGAGGCGCGCCGCGGTCTCGAGCGGGGCATGAACCAGCTCGCCGACGCCGTCAAGGTGACCCTCGGCCCTAAGGGCCGCAACGTCGTGCTCGAGAAGAAGTGGGGCGCCCCCACCATCACCAACGATGGTGTGAGCATCGCCAAGGAGATCGAGCTCGAGGACCCGTACGAGAAGATCGGCGCTGAGCTGGTCAAGGAGGTCGCGAAGAAGACCGACGACGTCGCCGGTGACGGCACGACGACGGCCACCGTGCTCGCGCAGGCGCTGGTCCGCGAGGGCCTGCGCAACGTCGCGGCCGGCGCGAACCCGATGGCCCTCAAGCGCGGCATCGAGGCGGCTGTCGCCTCCGTCGCCGACGAGCTGGCCAACCTCGCCAAGGACGTGGAGACCAAGGAGCAGATCGCCTCCACCGCCTCCATCTCCGCCGGTGACAGCACCGTCGGCGAGATCATCGCCGAGGCGATGGACAAGGTCGGCAAGGAAGGCGTCATCACCGTCGAGGAGAGCAACACCTTCGGCCTCGAGCTCGAGCTCACCGAGGGCATGCGCTTCGACAAGGGCTACATCTCGCCCTACTTCGCGACCGACAGCGACCGGATGGAGGCCGTCCTCGACGACCCCTACATCCTGATCGTCGAGTCGAAGATCTCCGCCGTGAAGGACCTCCTCCCGGTGCTGGAGAAGGTCATGCAGGCGGGCAAGCCGCTCGCGATCATCGCCGAGGACGTCGAGGCCGAGGCCCTGGCGACCCTCGTCGTGAACAAGATCCGCGGCACGTTCAAGTCGGTCGCCGTCAAGGCTCCCGGCTTCGGTGACCGCCGCAAGGCGATGCTCGCCGACATCGGCATCCTCACCGGTGGCCAGGTCATCAGCGAGACCCTCGGCCTCAAGATCGAGAACGCCGACCTGGGTCTGCTCGGCCGCGCCCGCAAGGTCGTGGTGAGCCGGGACGAGACCACCATCGTCGACGGTGCCGGTGACGCCGAGGCGATCAACGGCCGGGTCGCCGAGATCCGCGCCGAGATCGAGAAGAGCGACTCGGACTACGACCGCGAGAAGCTGCAGGAGCGCCTGGCCAAGCTGGCCGGCGGCGTTGCGGTCATCAAGGTCGGCGCGGCCACCGAGGTCGAGCTCAAGGAGCGCAAGCACCGCATCGAGGACGCCGTGCGCAACGCGAAGGCGGCCGTCGAGGAGGGCATCGTGCCCGGCGGTGGCGTGGCCCTCGTGCAGGCCGGCAAGACCGCGTTCGACAAGCTGGACCTCGTCGGCGACGAGGCCACCGGCGCGAACATCGTCAAGGTCGCGCTCGACGCCCCGCTGCGTCAGATCGCGGTGAACGCGGGCCTCGAGGGCGGCGTCGTCGTCGAGCGCGTGCGCAACCTGGAGGCCGGCCACGGTCTCAACGCCGCCAGCGGCGAGTACGTCAACCTGCTCGCCGAGGGCATCATCGACCCGGCCAAGGTGACGCGCTCCGCGCTGCAGAACGCCGCCTCCATCGCGGCGCTGTTCCTCACCACGGAGGCCGTGGTGGCGGACAAGCCGGAGAAGGAGAAGGCGCCGGCCGCGCCCGGCGGCGGCGACATGGACTTCTGAGTCCACCAGCTCCAACAACGCGGGCCGGCTCCCCTTGGGGGCCGGCCCGCTTTGCTGTCCTCAGCCGCAGGTGGCCTTGAAGACTCGCATGGTGTTGTCCCAGGCCAGCTTCCGCAGGTCCGGTTCCGACCAGCCGCGCTCGGACAGCTCGGCCAGCAGGGCCGGATACGCCGACACGTCCGGCAGGCCCTCGGGCACGATCTCGGTGCCGTCGAAGTCGCCGCCCAGGCCGACCGCGTCCACGCCCGCCACGGCGCGCACGTGTTCGATGTGGTCGGCCACGTCCCGCACCGTCGTGGGCGGGCTCGGGTTGGCGGTTATCCAGGCCTGGCGCTCGCGCAGGAACTCCGGCGAGTCCCACGGTGCGGCGATGGCGTCCTCCACCCGCGCCAGCTCCTCGCCCCACTCGCGGCAGGCGTTGGTCAGGAAGAACGGCACGAACGTCACCATCACCACGCCGCCGGAGTCCCGCACGCGCAGGAGCACGTCGTCGGGGACGTTGCGGCGGTGGTCGCACAGCGCCCGGGCCGAGGAGTGCGAGAAGAAGGCCGGGTGCGCCGAGGTGTCCAGGGCCGCGTGCATGGTCTGGTCGGACACGTGCGACAGGTCGCAGAGCATCCCCAGGCGGTTCAGCTCGCGCACGACCTCGCGGCCGAACGTCGACAGGCCGTTGGACGCGGGCGTGTCCGTCGCGCTGTCGGCCCAGTCGGTGTTGCGGGAGTGCGTCAGCGTGAGGTACCGAATCCCGAGCTTGTGCAATGAGCGCAGGACCACCAGGGAGTTGTCGAGGCAGTGGCCGCCCTCGGCGCCCAGCAGGCACGCTATGCGGCCGCTGGAGCGGGCCCGCTCGACCTCGTAGGCGTTCGTGGCCAGCGCGAGGGCCGAGGGGTAGCGCTCGACCAGGCTCCGGACCAGTTCGACCTGCTCGACGACCTGGACGGCGGCCTGGGGCTCGGGGCGGTCGTTCGGCACGTACACGCTCCAGAACTGCGCACCCACGCCGCCGCGGCGCAGGCGGGGCAGATCGGTGTGCAGGCCGGTGCTCGAGAGGTCGGTGCTCAGATCCACGTCGGCCCCACGCACCCGCAGGCGCCACGGCAGATCGTTGTGCCCGTCCATCACCAGCAAGCCGTCCAGCACCACTGAGCCGTTCATAGCCCGACCTTAGGTCCCGGATATGCGCGTTTTGCCGTCAACATGCGAACGGTCCTCATATGGTGAGGTCGGGCCGACATGAGGGGGGGATCATGGGCAAGTCCAAGAAGAACAGCAGCAGCTTCGACTCCGGCCAGAGCATCGAGCGCGGCATGCACCGCAGCGAAGACGATCTCGGCTACCTGGACCAGGACCTCACCGACGACATGACGATCACGCCCGACTCGATCATGACGGGCGAGTCCACCAACGCGAACACGGCGACGATGCGCGCGCGCACCAAGACGCAGTCCTCGCTGCAGAAGAAGCGCGGCAACCAGCCGGACATGTAGACGACGTCGGCGCCCGTGGCATGACGGGGGATCACGGGCACCGGCGGCACGTGTGTGGGGTAGGACCGTGGCGAACCCACGGCCTGCCCTACATGCGTTTACAGCTCCTTTGTGTAGATCCAGAACACGCGCTCCACCCTGGCGCCAACGGCCTTGGAGTAGAACCCGATCGGCCCCGCCCAGCCGATCTGCGCCGACCGCAGACCCAGCGAATACTGGTCGACGAGGCAGCGACGCAGCAGGACTCGTCCCACGCCGAGCCCCTCCGCGGCCGGAGCGGTGCCCATGGGGCCGAACCAGCTCGGGCGATTGGCGCCGTACGCCGCGAAGCCCAGGATCTCGCCGTCGCGCACGGCCACGTAACAGCCGGCGCCGTCGCGGCCCAGCGACTCCTCGACCTCCCACGCCCAGCCGTTGCCCCAGATCGAGCGTACCCACGAGGCCGTGTCGGGTCCGGCCGGCAGGACCTTGACGCCCTGCCCGTCGAGCCGCGCTTCGTCGACCCGCGCTTCTTCCGCCCGCTTTTCGTCCTGCCGCGACTCGCCCATCCCCGACTCGTTTGCCGGGGCCAGCCGGGTGAGATCCGCGGTCATGTTCCAGGCGGTGTCGGTCACCTCGTACCCGGCGCGCCGCGCCAGACACACCGCCGGCGTGTACCGCACGTCGACGCCCGGCCACGCATAGCACGGCGGGTTGCCGCCGAGCCGCACTCGCGTAGCGCCCAGGTCCGCGAGGCGCTCCTCGGCGGCCCGCAGCAGCGCCGCCCCGACGCCACGACGGCGAGCCTCCGGCAGCACGGCGAGGAGCTCGACGTGCCCGAGCCGCGGGTCGGCATCGCTGATGGACGCGAACGCGACGGCGGTACCGTCCGAAGCCCCCACCCGCACCCCCACCCGCCCGCTCGGCGGCGCCGCGAGCCGGGCCGCGAGCACATCGGCCTCGGCGGCGTCCTCCGGTAGGTCGAGCGCCCGGGCGAGCAGCGCCCCGGCCCCGGCAAACCCGTCGAGATCCACGATCATTTGGTAAACATACCTAACTGTTTGCGGCCGCGTCCGCCCACGTCACACGGATGTGAGCAAAACGCAAACCACGGATCTCCTCGCTCCGGAATCCGACAAAAACAGAAAAAGCCAAATATCGCACTACAGGCCATAAATCCGATATTTCACGGCGCGAACCGCTCGACTTTTTGCGCCAAGAACCGACGGCCCTGAGCGGTCGGGCGTGGCCAACGGCGCGCGGGGGGCAACGACCACCCACGGACGCTCCAAACACACGGCAGAAGCGAAATGCCCGACTTATCGCGCCGACAAAACCGGCAGCACCGGTCAGGCTGGACCGCCGCCACCGCCACCGCCACCACCCACCGCCACCGCCGCCCGCCCCCGCCGCTTACCGCCCCCGCCGCCGCGCGGCGTGGCGCGGTGCCGTGAATGCCGCCAGAAGCCCCGTGCGGGCCAGCGCGGGCCCGCCCGAGCGGCGCGAATGCCGCGAATGCCGCGAATGCCGCAGAAGTCTCGTGCGGGCCAGTGTGGGCTCGAGCACCGCGGATCGGGGCTTCGGGCGGCATTCGATGTCCGCCCGCGTGCGGGGCGGCGAGCGGAGCCGGGCCGTCGCCGTCCGACATCAACACCACGTCGGCGAGGACGACGTCGAGTGTCGGAGGCTTCCTCTCCGTTGCGAGTCGCGGCGCCGACCAGTGCGGGCCGAGCGGCGGATGAGGCGCGCCACCAGTGTCACGGCCGCCCCAGCCAGGGCGGCCGTGACAAAGGCCGGTTGCAGCGGCCTCGTCGGCGCGACGGTGAGTGGCCGACCGCGGTCACCTTGCCGCGCCGCCGGCCAGCTCGGCCAGCAGCGGAGGCTGGTCCTGCGGCGGAGGCTGGTCCGGCGGCGGAGGCCAGCAGCGGAGGTCGGTCCGGCGGCGAGGCCGGCCCCGCAACTGCTGGGCCGCTCCGAGCGCATCGGCGCCCCGACCACGCCTGTCTTCGTGGGCGCCGGCGGCGCCTCGGCCAACCCCGACTTCGTCCGGGTGTGGCGGATGGTGTGCCGCGCTGCGGCTGGGCGGATGCGCCGCCCCGAAGTCACGCGCGGCAAGGCTCGGAGGAAGTTCCTGATTCACGAAAGAGGTAAGGGGTGGGCGAGGGGGTTCACGTGGCTCCAGGGTGCCCCGTTCCGACTTGCTAAAAGCACCATACAGGATTGACAAAAACTGATTGGCTTGATCGATACTCTGCGTAGTCGTGCGAGCTGGGCGGTGGGTTTCTGAGGGGCTGGGCGGGCAGGGTTTGAGGGAGTCAGGGGGTTTTGAGTGCGACCGCGGCCTGGACGGCTGCGTAAGCGTCGATCAGGCCGGCGCCGACGGTGTTCGACAGGGCGCCGCACGCGGTGCCCGACGGCGTCGCCGGGCGGGTCGTTGTGCGGAGGATGTCGCGCGTCCTGGCGATGTTGCCGATCAGCGACGGGTTGGCCGACCACATCAGCGCGACCACGCCCGCCACGTGCGGCGTGGCCATCGATGTGCCGCTCAGCACGTCGTAGCCGCCGCCCGGCAGGGCCGACAGGATGTCCACGCCGGGGGCCATCAGGTCCGGCTTCGACAGGCCGTCGGCCGTCGGGCCGCGGCTGGAGAAGTCGGCCACGCGCGTGGCGCGGTCCACGGCGCCGACCGTCAGGGTCGCGGCGTAGTTCGCCGGTGGGTCGGTGACGGACTCGCAGCGCGGGCCGGTGTTGCCCGCCGCCGCGACGAAGAAGATGCCCGCGGCCGTGAAGGCGTCGATCGCGGGGCGCATCGAGAACTCGTCGCAGCCCTCGACCGCCGGGCAGCCCCATGAGTTCGTCAGCACCTGCGGGGCGCGCTCCGGGTGGCCCGCGTGCCAAGGGTCGGCGCCCGGCGCGTAGGGGGCGAGCATGAACTGCAGGCACGTCACGTAGTTGGCCATGCTGCCCAGGTTGCGGGGCAGGTTCTCGCACGCGGTCCACTCGGCGCCGGGCGCGACGCCGACGCCCTTGCCGACCGCGGTGGCCATCGTGTGCGTGCCGTGGCCGTTGTGGTCCGTGGGCGTGCGCGCGCCGTCGTAGGGGTCGAGCCACGAGTCGTCGCCGCCGCGGAAGTTGCCGCGCAGGGCCGGGTGGGTGCCGTCGACGCCCGAGTCCGAGCTGCCCACGACGATGCCCTTGCCGGTGGAATACCGCTCCCAGACCCGATCCGCCCCGATCAGCGTCAGGTTCCAGGGCGTCGACGCCGGGGCGGGCCGCGACCCGTGCATCGGCTCGGCGACGGCCGGCAGCGGGCGCAGCTGCGGGTTGAGCAGCACGTGGGCGACGTCGGAGCGGCCCGCGAGCCATTGCCGGGCGACCGGGCCGGCGTCCACCTCGACGCCGTTGACCAGGTAGAACGGGGTGAACGCGACGTGCTTGGAGCGCAGGTCGGCCCGCAGCGCGGCCTGGGTGCGCTCGGCCGTCGAGACCAGCCGCTCGTAGGTCGCCCGCGCCCGCGCGCCGCGATCGGGCATCGAGGCGAGCCCGCTCAGGTCGGCCTGCTCGCGCATGACCACGAAGAGCCGCTCGCCGTAGAGCCCGGGCCGCCCGAGCCCGACATACACCGTCGCGCCCGCCGCGGCCACCACGAGCGCGAGCGCCCCGGCGAGCCAGGCGTGCCAGCGCCACCGCCGGAACGCGATCAGCAGCACGATCGCGGTGAGCACGGCCAGCACGCCCGCCACGGCGGCGCCGACGGCACCCCAGAAGAGCCCGTCGCGCAGGCCCAGGATGAGCGAGGTCTCGTCGGGGTCGACGAGCGCGAGCGGGCCGAACAGCACCGGCGTGAGCAGCGCGACGACCGAGGGCATCCCGGCCCGGCGCAGCGCGGCCAGGGCGAACCCGGCCGGGGGCACGCACAGCAGGGCGAGGAGCTGCACCGCCGGCTCGCCGACCCCGGCCGCGAGCGGCACCAGCGCCACTCCCGCGAGCAGGCCGCCCACCGCCGCCCGGCCCCAGGCGTTGCCGCCCGTCGGCGTGCGGATGGTGAGCGTGAGCAGCGGGCGGGTCGCGAGCCAGGCGATCGCGAGCGCCGCCACCAGGGCGAGCACGGTCTCGGCCGCCCCGCCGAGCGCACCCACCCACAGCCACGGCAGCAGGAGCAGCAGCCCGGCGGCGAGCGACAGCCAGGGCATCCAGCGGTCCGGCTCGATGCGCGGCTGCAGCGGCCCGGTGACGAGCCGGTGGACCAGGGCCGCCGCGGCGGCGAGCGCGGCCAGGACGGCGAGATACACCTCGTGATAGGTCGGCGGCACCAGCCGCGCGACGCCCAGCAGCGCCCCGAAACCGGCGGCGAGGGCCCACTGCCGTCCCGCCAGCCGCGCGAACCACACCGGTGACAGCAGGCCGAGCAGCAGCGCCGGCACCCCGGCCAGCACCAGGCTGGTCACCGCGACCGCGAGCCACAGCGCGCGCGGCGCCGACTCGCCCTCGATGGTGAGCGCGTCGGCGACGAGCCAGAGGCCCGCATTCGGCACCACGACGACGAACGGCACCCAGAGGCCGAGCACGATGGTGAGGGCGAGCGACCAACCCCAGCTTCGTCTCGACGGCGCTGTCATGGTCCGGATGCTACGGGTCGGGTATGACAAAACGTGAGGACGCAAGAGGGAGACTCAGGGGCATGACCGAAACCGTCGACGCTGTCGTCATCGGCGCCGGGCACAACGGCCTGGTCGCCGCGAACATGCTCGCCGACGCGGGCTGGGACGTGGTCGTGCTCGAGGCGACCGAGCACGCCGGCGGGGCGGTCCGCTCGGCCGAGATCACCGCGCCCGGGTTCCTCAGCGACCTGTGCAGCGCGTTCTACCCGCTGTCGGCCGCCTCGCCGCCGCTGCTCGCGCTCGGCCTGGAGTCGCACGGCCTGCGCTGGACGCACGCGCCCGAGGTGGTGGCGCACCAGTTCCCCGACGGCCGCGCCGCCGTGATCAGTCGCGAGCTCGACCTCACGGCCGAGTCGCTCGAACGGTTCGCGCCGGGCGACGGCAAGGCGTGGCGGCAGTGGTACTCCGAATGGCGCAACCTCGCCCCCGATCTCGTCCCCGCCCTGCTCACCCCGTTCCCACCGATCCGCGCCGGTGCCCGCCTCGCGCGGACCGCGGGCGTCGGCGGCGCGCTGCGGCTCGGGCGGCGCTTCCTGGTGCCCGCGCGCGTGCTCGGCGAGGAGCTGTTCGCGGGAGAGGGGGCCCGGATGCTGCTCACCGGCCTGGCCCTGCACACCGATCTGGCCCCCGACGACGCGGCCGGCGGCGGCTTCGGCTGGCTGCTGGCGATGCTGGCGCAGCAGCACGGTTTCCCGGTCCCCGAGGGCGGCGCGCAGCAGATCACCGAGGCCCTGCTGCGCCGCTTCCCCGGCGTCGTGCACCGCCGCGCGGCGGTCGAGGAGGTGATCGTGGGCGGCGGCCGGGCGCTCGGCGTGCGCTGCGCGGACGGGCGGCTCTTCCGGGCCCGCCGGGCGGTCGTCGCGGACGTGCCCGCGCTCCCGCTGTACCAATCGATGATCAAGCCGGAGCATCTGCCCGGGCGGCTGCTGGCGGATCTGGCCGGCTTCCGCTGGGACAACGCCACGCTGAAGATCGACTGGGCGCTCTCCGGGCCGGTGCCGTGGATCTCGCCGGACGTCGCCGGGGCCGGCACGGTGCACGTGGGCGCGGACCCCGTGCGATACGCGGCGGACCTGTCGACGGGCCGCCCGCCCGAGGACCCCTTCCTGCTCGTGGGCCAGATGACGACGGCCGACCCGAGCCGTTCGCCGCTCGGGACCGAGTCGCTGTGGGCGTACACCCATCTCCCGCGCGGCATCACCGCGGAGCAGGTGTCCGCCCACGTGGAGCGCGTCACCGACGTGCTGCGGCGCCACGCGCCGGGCTTCGACGACCTGGTGCTCGCCCGCTCCGTGTCCGGCCCCGCGCAGTTGCAGGCCAAGAACCCCTCGCTGGTCGACGGGGCGATCAACGGCGGGACGGCCGGGGCCTACCAGCAGGTCGTCTGGCGGCCGACGGCCGGGCTCGGGCGGGCGGACACGCCGATCGACCGGTTGTACCTCGCCAGCTCGAGCGCCCACCCGGGCGGCGGTGTGCACGGCGCGCCGGGTGCGAACGCGGCGCGCGCGGCGCTGGCCCGCAACCGAATCCTGCTCGGCGACGCGTACCAGGCCGCGATCCACGCGGCCCTGCGCCGCATCTACCCCTGACTACCCCTGGCGGCGCTCGGCGAGGTCGGCCAGGCGCTGGAGGGCCTCATTGTTGCGGAAGTGCAGGAAGACGTCGCCGACCTTGTTGCGCACGCCCAGCATCGGGCCCTCGGTGAAGTGCTCCTGCATCGTGATCCGGGTCGCCTGCTCGTCGAGCGGGTCGAGGGTGAACCGGACGTGGCCCGCGCCGAGCGGCCAGACGTGGACCTTCAGCAGCAGCATCCGCCCCGGGTCCCAGTCCAGGGACTCGCTGCGGTCCTTGATCGACACCGGCCAGGGGCCGGCCTTGTGGTGCAGCCGCGACCCGGGCGCCGGCCAGGCCTCGTCGACTTCCCGGACGTGTGCGGTGCCGACCACCCAGTCGGAGTACGACCAGCCGTCGGCGAGCACGGAGTACACGGTCTCGGCGGGTGCGCGCACGATGCGCTCGGTGATGGACACGTCACGTCTCATTCCCCCGCCCGGGCATCTCACACCAGCGGCGTGACGGGCGCGGCTACCGTGTAGTAGTGCGCCGTGAACCCTCCACGTCCCGCTTCGAGGCTTCCCGCCTGTCGCCCGCGCGCCGCGCCGGCGATGTGGCCCGCCTGCGCCGGGAGCGTTTCGACGTCCTGATCATCGGTGGTGGCGTGACGGGCGCCGGGGCCGCGCTCGACGCCGCCTCCCGCGGCCTGTCGGTCGCGCTGATCGAGGCCCGCGACCTGGCCGCCGGCACGTCGAGCCGCTCGTCGAAGCTCATCCACGGCGGCCTGCGCTATCTCGAGCAGCTCGAGTTCGGCCTGGTCGCCGAGGCCCTCCAGGAGCGCGGCCTGCTCGCGTCCCGGCTCGCACCGCACCTCGTGCGTCCGGTGCCGATCCTGGTGCCGCTGCCGTCCCACCGCGGCTTCGCCGGGCTGGGGCAGCGGGTCTGGCAGCGCGCCTACTACGGTGCCGGCGTCGGGCTCTACGACGCCTTCGCCGCGACCGCGCGCCTGCGCCGCTCGTCGCCGCGCGGGATGCCCCTGCACCGGCACCTGTCGCGGGCGGAGACGCACCGCCGCTTCCCGTCGCTGCGCGAGGACGCGATCAGCGGCGCGATCCAGTACTACGACGGCCAGGTCGACGACGCCCGGCTGGTCGCGACGCTCGCCCGCACCGCGGCCGGCCTCGGCGCCGCGATCGTGCCCAGCGCCCGGGCGGTCGGCCTGCTGCGCGACGCCCGCGAGGTCACCGGCGTGCGCGTGCGGGACCTGGAGTCGCGCGAGGAGTTCGAGGTGCGGGCGCGCACGGTCGTCGCCGCGACCGGCGTGTGGATGGACGACATCGCCGGCATGCTCTCCGGTCAGGGCCCGCGCGAGTCCGCCGGCCTGCAGGTGCGGGCCAGCAAGGGGGTGCATCTGGTCGTACCGCGCTCGGCCATCACGGGAGAAGCCGGACTCATCCTGCGTACGCCCACGTCGGTCCTCTTCGTCATCCCGTGGGGCGGGCACTGGATCATCGGGACCACGGACACGGACTGGACCCTGGACCGGGGCCACCCCGCGGCGTCGGCGACGGACATCGCATACCTGCTGGGCCAGGTCAACGCCGTGCTGGACCGCCCCCTGGGCACGGAGGACATCGAGGGCGTCTACGCGGGCCTGCGCCCCCTGCTCTCCCGGGAGGCGCGGCACCGCCAGCCCCACAGCCGCGACGAGCAGACGTCGGCGCTCTCCCGCACCCACGCCGTGGTCGAGCCCATGCTGGGCCTGATGCTCATCGCCGGCGGCAAGTACACGACGTATCGCGTGATGGCGGCGGACGTCATCGACCGGGTGGCCCATCGCCTGGGCGGCCTGCGCCGGCACGGCGGCCTGGTGCCGGAGTCGCGGACGGCGGACCTGCCTCTGCTCGGCGCGGACGGGTACCATCCATTGTGGACGAACCGGGCGGATCTGGCCCGCCGTCACGGCCTGCCCGTGGGCGTGCTCGAGCACCTGCTCGAGCGCTACGGTTCGCTGGCCTTCGAGGTCCTCGCGCTCGACCCGCAGCTGCGCCGCCCGGTCGCGGGCGCGCCGGAGTACCTGGCGGCGGAGGTGGCGTACGCGGCCCTGGCCGAGGGCGCCCTGCACCTGGAGGACGTGCTGACCCGGCGCACGCGCATCTCGTTCGAGACGGAGCACCGCGGGACGGCCACGGCCCAGGACGCGGCCCGCGTGATGGGCGACGTGCTGGGCTGGGACGCCGCGACGCGCTCGCGCGAGGTGGACCACTACCTGGCGCGGGTGGCGGCCGAGCAGGAGTCCCAGCGCATGCCGGACGACCTGACCGCGGACGCGGCCCGCCTGGGCGCCCCGGACGTCCGAGGCTTCCAGGCGGACCGCGCGTCCGTGCTCTAGCCGGCGGCTTCGAGCTCGGCGGCCTCCGAAGGCTTCGTGCGCGGCGTCTTGCGCCAGGCCCGCGGAAGCGTGAGGGCCCGCTTGGACTCGTTCATGAAGTCCTGGCGGAGCGTCCACAGCCTGCTGCGCTGGCCGGCGTCCTGTTCGACGGCGACCGCGTGGTCGGCGTCGAGCAGCTTCACGTACTCCGCGCTCGCCGCCCTGAGGACCTGAGCGGCATCGACCACCTCGGGCGTCGCCAGCAGGCGCAGGCGTGACTGCATCACCCCCATCTGCTGCTTCGCGGCCAGGGCATCGGTGCGGCACTGGGCATCCGGGGCGGGCGGCCAGGCATCGGGCTTGCCGTCGCGGATGCCGTGCTTCACCGCGTCCTTGCCCTCGAAGCTGGCGTCCACGAAGGCGACCATGACCTCGACCAGCGCTTCGCGCGCCCACTTGGTGTGATCACGACGCCCCGTGATGTACAGGTTCACGGCGGTCAGCACCGCGGCGATCGAGGCGGCGACGGCGGAGATGACGGCGGCTCCAGTACCCATGGTCAGCAGTGTGCGGCCGCCGCGCCACCTCGTGTCCGCCCGCGCAAAGCCAGATGCGGCCCGCCGGTTGGCGGGCCGCATCTCGGGTGTCGGTGCATGAGGTGTCAGTGGGTCAGTTGGCGGCTTCGAGCTCGGTGTTGGTGCCGCTGAACATGGTGCCGCTTTCGAAGCCGGAGGCGAAGCGCTCCTTGAGCATGTCGAGCTCGGAGAACTGGGCCTGGTGCGAGGACTCGGAGCCCTCGGCGGCGAAGACGTGGTCGTCGACGGAGGCGTCGTGGGAGTAGTTGGTGTAGTCGTCCGACTCGTAGTGCACGGCGCCGGGGGCGTCGTACTCGACGTGGTGGCCCTGCGAGAAGTCGGTGGACTCGGCGGCGGAGTGGTCCTGCTCGTACACGCCGAACTGGCTGTTGTAGTCGGCCTCGGAACCCTCGGCCTGGTGCAGCTGGTCCAGCTCGGCGCTCTCCTGGCCGGCCTCGTACTGCCCGTAGTCGACGTCGCTCATGTCGCTATCTCCCTGTCATCAAAGGCAACTCGGTGATGACAAGAACGGTAGGGAATCCGGGGCCGGGCTGAATCCCGGAAACGTGCCGTCAGAAGATCTTGCCGGGGTTGAGGATGTTGTCGGGGTCCAGGGCGGCCTTGATCGAGCGGTGGGCCTTGAGGCCCGTCGGGCCGATCTCGCGCGCCAGCCAGTCGCGCTTGAGCAGGCCCACGCCGTGCTCGCCGGTCGACGTCCCGCCGAGGGACAGGCCCAGCGACATGATGGCGTCGAAGACCTTCTGGCCCTGCGCCAGGCTCACCGGGTCCGAGCGGTCGATCACCAGGACCGGGTGCAGGTTGCCGTCCCCGGCGTGGCCGACCGTCGCGACCACCACGCCGTGCTCCTGGGAGATGCGCTCGATGCCCTCGATCAGCTCGACCAGGCGGGTTCGCGGTACCGCCACGTCGTCCACCATGATCCCCCCGCCCAGCGGGAACAGGTGCGCCGCGAAATGCTCCAGGGCCGGGTGGGCCAGGCGGCGGGCGGCGAGCAACGCGTCGGCCTCGGCGGCGTCCGCGGCCACGAAGACGTCCGCGGCCTGGGCCGTGTGGCACATGGCCGAGATCGCCGCCAGGTCGTCGGGCGCGCGCGGGCCCGAGTCGACCGAGGCGATCAGCAGCGCGGCGGCGCTCGTGGGGAGGTCCATCGGGCGGTACGCCTCGATCGCCCCCATCGCCACCCGGTCGATGACCTCGAGCATGCTCGGCTGGAGCCCGGAGCCGACGATGGCCGAGACCGCGGCCCCGGCCGCCGGGAACGTGTCGAAGACGGCGACCAGGGTCAGCGAGGGCTCCGGGGCCGGGCGGAGCCGGACGGTGACCTCGGTGATCACCCCCAGGGTGCCCTCGGAGCCGACGAAGAGGCTGGTCAGGTCGTAGCCGGCGACCCCCTTGGCGGTGCGCCGGCCGCACGTGAGCACCTCGCCGCTGGCGAGCACGACCTCGAGGCCGAGCACGTGGTCGCTGGTGACCCCGTACTTCACGCAGCACATGCCCCCGGCGTCGGTCGAGACGTTGCCGCCGATGGTCGACTGCTCCCAGGAGCCGGGGTCGGGCGGGTAGTACAGGCCCCGCTCGGCCACCGCGCGGCGCAGCTGGGCGTTGACCACGCCCGGCTGGACGACGGCGATGCGGTTCTCGGTGTCGATGTCGATGATCTCGTTCATCAGCACCAGGGACAGCACGATCGCGCCGTCGATCGCGTTGGCGCCCCCGGCCAGGCCCGAGCGGGCACCCTGCGGGATGACCGGCACCCTGTGCCGGCTCGCGGCGCGCAGGACGGCGCAGACCTGGCCCGTGGTGCGCGGGCGCACGACGACCGCCGGGGTGCCGAAGGGCACCAGGTCCGCCTCGTCGTGCTCATAGGAGTGCAGCAGGTCCGGATCGGTCAGGACACCGCCCTCGTGGGGCAGGGCCGCACGCAACTCCTCGACGAGGCTCATACCTGGCACGCTAGTGCGTGTGCTCTACATCGACACGCCAAGGTGGCCCGCGCACGGGCGCCTGTTCGCCCATCTCATCAGCGACGTGTCGGCGGCCGAGCTGCATGCGTTCGCCGAGCTGATCGGGGTGCCGCCGCGGGCGTTCGAGCGCGACCACTACGACGTGACGGCCGAGCGCGCGCAGGTCGCCGTCTGGCTGGGGGCCAGGCCGGTTCCCTCGCGGGTGATCGTCGAGCGCCTGGTTGTGTCCGGGCTGCGTCGGCCGCGGCATTTGTCCGATTCAAGGGGCAAGAAAAAGCCTGGTCAGCCCTTGTTTCCGCGAATCGATTAGGTAACCCTTGCTTAGGTAAGGCTAAGCGAGGAGTACGGGCCGTGTATGTCTGCATCTGCCACCGCGTGCGGGAGTGCGAGATCCGCCGGGTCATCCAGTCCGGCGCACATACCGAGGATGCCGTCGGTGACGAGTGCGGTGCCGGCACGGGTTGCGGCACGTGTCTCGACCGCATCGCCGACCTGATCGACGCCGAAAGCCCGGCCCCGGTGCCCGTTTTCCACTAGAAACGGGCATAAGAGGCGTAACCTGCCAGCATGCAAGGGGACGCACGAGTCATCGAGTTTCTGAACGAGCAGCTCACTGCCGAGCTGACGGCGATCAACCAGTACTTCCTGCACGCCAAGATGCAGGAGAACTGGGGATACACGATTCTGGCCAAGCACACCAAACACGAGTCGATCGACGAGATGAAGCACGCCGAGGTGCTCACCGATCGCATCCTGTTCCTGGAAGGCCTGCCCAACTACCAGCGCCTGTTCCCGCTGCGCATCGGCGAGTCGGTGCCGGAGCAGTTCAAGTGCGACATGCAGATCGAGCTGGAGGCGGTCGACCGGCTGCGTCGCGGCATCGAGTACATGCGCTCCATCGGCGACGTGACCTCGGCGAACATCTTCGAGGAGATCCTCGCCGACGAGGAGCACCACGTCGACTATCTCGAGACGCAGCTCGCGCTCATCGAGAAGTTCGGCGAGGCGCTGTATCTGCAGAACGTCACCGAGCACCCAGAAGCGTAGCGATCTCGGCCTCCAGGTTCACCCGTGCACGGGCGGTCCACTCCGCCCGTGCCGGTACAATTCTGAAGATCTCCGGCAAATCCGCCAAATTGCGCAGAATGGCCGCGCGCCCCGGCCGGAAGACGTCATCCGGCACCGCCGCGTATTCCGCGCGCACGGCCTCGGCATAACGGTCGTAGTCCGGCTGCTCCGACGCCAGGATGGCCAGGTCCGCGTCGGCCAGCAGCGCGCCGTTGCGATCGCCCGGCTCGACCGCGTGGCCGGCCGTCAGGCGCACCAGCCGCGCGACCTCCGACGCCCGCCGCTCGGGGAAGCCGAGCGCGGCCAGGGTCGTCTCGGCCAGTTCCGCGCTGCGCTCCTCGTTGTCCGCCGCGAACACCTCGTAGACCGCGTCGTGGAACCACGCCGCCAGGCGCACCGCGTCCGGGTCGTCGGCGAGCCGCGCGTGCTCGTCGATCACGCGCAGCATGAGCGCCAGATGCTCGGGCGTGTGGTAGCGCCGATGCGGCTGCGACCAGCGCGCCAGCAGGTCGCGTCCGACCGTCTCCTCGCCCGGGAAGATCCGCTGCCAAGCCTCGATCACGTCACGAGCTTAGGTGCCCCACGCTCTCCACGATGTGGTCGAGGCTCACCGCGCGCCCGGCCGCCCGGTCGCGCTGGTGCGCGGCGAGGCGCGGCAGGGTCTGCGAGC
The DNA here is from genome assembly GCF_059739745.1 of Dactylosporangium thailandense. Taxonomy (NCBI): domain Bacteria; kingdom Bacillati; phylum Actinomycetota; class Actinomycetes; order Micromonosporales; family Micromonosporaceae; genus Dactylosporangium; species Dactylosporangium thailandense. The sequence continues at coordinate 9,278,180 of NZ_AP029195.1, read as the reverse complement.
GCAGCGTCTGCGCGTCCGGCGGCTCCGGCAGCCGGTGCCGGCCCCGCAGCCCGTCCGCCGCCCCGACCAGCCGGGCCGCGTGCGCCGGGTCGTCCGCGGCGAGCAGGGCCGCGACCACGTCCAGCGAGATCGCCAGGTCCAGCCGGTCGCCGACCTCGTGCCGGGTGGCCAGCGCCGCCACGAGCAGCCGCAGCGCCTCCACGCGGTCGCCCTCGGCCAGCGCGGCCAGCCCGAGCTGGTGCTGGGCCATCGCCGCGCCGAACGCGTCGCCGATCTGCCGGCTCAGGGCCAGGCTCTCGTCCAGCGCCGCGCGGGCGCCCGCCACGTCGCCCCGGCCCAGCAGGGCCTGCCCGACGCACTCGAGCGCGAGCAGGATCCCGCGCGTGTTGCCGTTGGCGCGCTCCAGGTCGAGGCACTCGTGCGCGTACCGCTCCGCCGCCGCGTAGTCGCCCCGGCTGAGCGAGACCTTGCTGAGGTTGCCCAGCGACGCGGCCACGCCCTGCGGCACCTCCAGCTCGCGCCACACCGCGAGGCTCTCGCCGAAGTGCGCGGTGGCCTCGTCGTGGTCGCCGCCGCCGATCGCGGCGATGCCCATCGCGTTGTGCGCGTGGCCGATCGTGGCCCGGTCGCCGGCCGCGGTCGCGCGCCGCAGGCTCTCCGCCCCGAGCCCGAACGCGACCTCGTGCTCGTCCTGGGTCGCGGCCAGGATCGCCGCCGCGTGCAGCAGCCGCGCCCGGGTGCCGTCGTCGTCCGCGTCCTGCTCGAGGACGCGGGCGAGCCAGTCGCGGCCCTCGCCGATGTGCGCGCCGTTGCGCCAGTAGCGCCACAGCCCCAGGCAGATCCTCGTGCGCGTCGGGGCGTCGGAGTGCCCGAACGCGGCCCGCACGTTCTCGTAGTCGGTCTCGATCCGCCCGGTCCACTCCACCTGCTCCGGCCCGGTGAGCCCGGCCGCGGAGGCCTCGGCGAACGCCGCGTAGAAGCCGGCGTGCCGGTCCGCCGGGCCGCGCTCGTCGCCGAGGCGGTTGCGGGCGTACGCGCGGATCGTCGACAGCAGGTGATAGCGCCCGTCGTCGTCATCGCGCACCACCAGGTGCTTGTCGACCAGCGCGGCGAGCCGCTTTTCCAGCAGGTCGAGATCCCCGCCCGGCAGCGCGACGGCCAGCGCCGCCGCCCCCGTCCAGCCGCCGACGAAGACCGACAGCTCGGTCATGAGCCGCTGCTCCTCGGCGTCGAGCAGCACGAAGCTCCAGTCGATCGCGCCGCGCAGGGTCTGCTGGCGGGCCGGGAGGTCGCGCGGGCCGGAGCCGCCGAGCGTGTCCAGCTCCCGGTCGAGGTGCTCGGTGAGGTGGTCGAGCAGCTCGTCCGGGCTCCACCGGTCGACGCGGGCCGCGGCCAGCTCGATCGCCAGCGGCAGGCCGTCGAGGCGGCGGCACAGCTGCGCGACGGGCAGCGCGGTGTCGATGGTGATCTCGAAGTCGGCGTCGACCGCGCGCGCCCGCTGCTCGAACAGCGTCACGGCGGGCGAGTCGGCGAGCGTCGGGACCTGGTAGACCTGCTCGCCGTACAACGACAGCCGCTCACGGCTCGTGATCAGCGCGCGCACCCCCGGCGCCGCGGCCAGCAGGTCGCTGACCAGCGCCGCGCCGTCGTCGACGACCTGCTCGAAGTTGTCGAGCACGAGCAGCTGCTCGGCCTCGGCCAGCTGGTCGAGCACCGTGTCGAACAGGTGCTGGTCGGGCAGCTCGGCCACGTGCAGGGCGCGGGCCAGGGCGGCGGTGAGCAGCTCGGCGTTCGTGGTGTCCGCCAGCGGGACGAACACCGCGCCGTCGGCGAACTCGTCCGCGACCGCGCCGGCCGCGGCCAGCGACAGCCGGGTCTTGCCGATCCCGCCCGGCCCCACCAGCGTCACCAGCCGCCCGTCGCGGATCAGCCCGGCGACCCGCGCGGTCTCGCGGTCGCGGCCGACGAGCTTGGTCATCGGCACCGGCAGCCGGCTGCGCCGCCGCTTGGGGGCGGCCGGTTTCACGCCCCAGGTGCCGTCCCCGGCCGCGACGAGCTCGCCCCGGGCCCGCAGCCGCTGCAGCTCGGCCTCGGCCCGGGCCGGCAGCCCGCCCGAGCGCTCGACCAGCCGGTCCAGCAGCGCCCGGGTCGGCTCCCCGGCGAGCGCGATGCGCAGCCAGATCCGCAGCGTCGCCGGCGACCACGGCGTCAGCTCGATCGCGGTCTCGCTGCTGTCCGCGGGAGCGCCGAGGTCGGTGGTGGCGTAGACGACCGCGCAGGCGTCCCCGAGCGCGGGCACGGGCTCGCCCACGTCCGCGAGGAGGATCACGGGTTTGCCAGGTTCCGCCGTCGTACTGCCGGCAAGCTCCGTCGCGAAGCCCCGAAGCCGCGCGATCTGGGCCACCTCGCGCAGGAACCGCGTGTGCCCCGCGCCCTTGGGGCCCGTGATGCGCAGCGCCCCGCGCAGGCCCGCCGACACGCGGGTCATGAACTCCTGCGTGGCGCTGAGCGCGGCGTCGCGCTCCCACAGGCGCGACGAGCCGGCGGCCGGGTCGGCCTCGATGTCGTCGCCGACCGCCTGGCCCCGGCCCCGCCGCTTGGCCAGATAGTTGCGGCGGTCCGCCACGGCGATGAGGGTTTCGCCATCGGTACCGTCGGCCGGGCTGGACGCCACCCCCATGCTGATCGACAGGTGCAGCGGCGGCGTGCCCGCGAACTCCCGCGCCCGCACCTCATCGGTCAGCCGGATGGCCAGCCGCAGCGCCTCGTCCGCCGCGGTGCCCGGCAGCAGCAGCACGAACTCGTCGCCGCCGTAGCGGAACAGCACGTCGTCGGCCCGGATGAGCTCCTGGATGCGCTCGGCGAGCTGACGCAGCAGCATGTCGCCGCGCAGGTGCCCGAAGGCGTCGTTGACGGTCTTGAAGTGGTCGACGTCGAACAGCAGCAGGCTGGCCCCGCCGACCTCGTGCAGGGCGGCGTCCAGGGCGGCGCGCGACTGGGCGCCGGTGACGGGATCCTGCACGTTCATCGCCAGCTTGATCGGCCTTTCCCGGGCCCCGCTGAGGTGTTCGGGAGCAATTGGCGCATCGGGTTACACGTGTCGGGTCTTCGGTGTCCGGCGGCCGGACGATCCCGGGGCGCCGTTCGTCCCTTTCGGCGCGCGGCGACCGACGATCGGGGGAGCCCGTGATCACCGCATCGGCCCCGTCCGCCCCGCCGGCCCCGTCCGCCCCGCTGCTGTTGCGGGACATCGCGGATTTCCTTTCGTGCGTACATTCTCCGGCATGTCGTCACGGTTATCCGTACCCAAGCTGGCCGCCGCCGCGGTCGTCGTCGCCTGCGGCCTGCTTTCGATCGGGGTGGCGCCCGCCTCGGCCCAGTCGCCGGGCGACGGCGGCGGGCACGCTCAGGCCGGCCTGCCGCCGGGGGCGTGCGCCGGCGCCGTCACCTCCGCGGCCGCGGCCACCCCGCCGGCCGGCTACTCGGTGCAAGTACGTGACCGCCGACCTCGACAACGCGGGCCGGCTCGTGGCCAACCGCACCGCGGCCGGCGCCTGGGAGAAGTTCACCAAGGTGCCGTTCCCGGCGCTGCTGAGCCTGAAGGCGAACATCAACGGCAAGTTCGTCACCGCGGACCTCAACAACACCGCGACGCTGACGGCGAACCGGGACTCGGCGGGGCCCTGGGAGCAGTACGACGTCGTCGACCTCGGCAACGGCGACGTGGCCCTGCGCGCGCACGCCAACTCGGCGTACGTGACCGCCGAGCTCACCAAGGGCGGGCTGCTGATCGCCAACCGCGCGGCCGTCGGCCCGTGGGAGCGCTTCAAGCTCGTCACCAACGCCGACGGCAGCGTGAGCGTGCTCGCCGGGGCCAACGGCACCTACGTCACGGCCGACATGAACAACGGCGGCAAGCTCACCGCGAACCGCACCGCGGTCGGCGACTGGGAGAAGTTCACCAAGATCGGCTGATGGACGGGCGGCGGGAAAGGGGGCCTCGGCCCCCTTTCTTCGTTTCCACCCAACCGATCGGCGGCCCGGGCGCATCTTCGGGGCGAGGCGGCGGAAGGGGACCCGGTTGCGCCAGGAACACGAGCGGGAGCTCGAGGAGTACCTCCGCGTCCGCATGCCGCACCTGCGCCGGCTCGCGTACCTGCTGACCGGCGACTTCGACCGGGCCGACGACGTCGTGCAGGCGACGGCGACGACGCTGTACCTCAAGTGGCGCCAGGTCCGCGCGGCCGGGAACATCGACGCGTACGTGCGCCGGATGCTCGTGCACACCTTCCTCGGCGAGCGGCGGCTGGCCTGGGCCCGGACCTGGCTCACCGACCGGCTGCCCGAGCGCCCTGCGGCCGCCCCGCCCACCGACGACGCGATCGTCGTGCGGGCCGCGCTGCGCCGCCTCCCGCCCCGGCAGCAGGCGGTGCTGGTGCTGCGGTTCCTGTGCGACCTGCCGGTCAACGAGGTCGCCGCGACCCTCGGCTGCTCGCCGGGCACCGTGAAGAGCCACACCTCGGACGGGCTGGCCGCGCTGCGCCGGCTTCTCGAACCCGGTGACCGGGCGGCTTCGGCGTTTGGTGGAGGTACCCGATGAGTCTCCTGGATCCGTTGCGCCGCCCGGCCTCGCTGCCACCGTCCAAGGTGGACATCGGGCGCGCCCTGCGCGACGGCCGCCGCCGCGAGCGCAACCGGCGCATCGTCGCCGTCGCCGCGGCCGCGATCGCGGTGGGCGCCACGCTCGCCGGCGTCTCCGCGTTCGCGCTGGACCGCCGGGCACCCGCGCCGCCCGCCGACGAGACGCCGTCGCCCAGCGGCTGCGGCGTGTACCGCCTGCCGACCCCGGGCGACGACCCCGGCACCGTCGCGGCGGTCGACCCCGGGGGCGGCTACGCGGTGGGGCGCCTGGACACCGACGGCCGCGTGCTGGTGTGGGCGAGCGGAGTGCTCCAGGCGGCCGAGGGGGCGCCGCAGCCCGACCCGCTCCCGGCCGCCGTCAACGCCGCGGGCATCGTGGTCGGCAACTCCGGCGCCGGCCCGTGGATGCTGCGCGACGGCTCCTTCACGCGGCTGGCCACCCCGCCGGGCGCCGAGCAGGTCACGGTGGCCGCGATCAACGCCGGCGGTGACATCGCCGGCACCGCCACGACCGGGAGGACGGGGCGCATCGTGCGGTGGAACGCGGCCCACCCCGACCAGGTCACCTACGTGACGAGCGCCGCCACGCCCGCCGTGGCCGCGGCCATCGGCGACGACGGCACGATCGTGGGGACCCAGGGCGGCGCGCAGGCCGCGCGGTGGAGCCCCGACGGCACGGTACGGCCGCTCAACCGCCCGTCCGGCCGCCCCGCGCTCGGCGCGTCGGGCCTCGCCGGCGACTGGGCCTTCGGCTTCTACGAGGACCCTGGGATGTGGTTCAACCACGGCGTGCGGTGGAATCTGCGCACCGGTGAGTCCAAGGAGCTCGGCGACTTCATGCCGGGCGCGATCGACGCGACGGGGCGCATGTTCGGCACGCGGATGCTCGGGCCGGAGAACACTCCGCCCGCGCTGTGGCGCGACGGCGAGGTGCTGGACCTTCCGGTGCTGTCGCCGGGCCAGTCCGCGACCGTGACGTCGGCGAGCGCGGACGGCCGGCTCGTGGCCGGCTTCCTCTTCAAGGCCAAGAACGACCCGATCGTCGCGGTCCGCTGGGCCTGCTAGCCCCGGACCGCCTTGAGATCCTCGACCAGCCCCGCGAACGCGGCCTCGCGGTCGTCGGAGCGCAGGACCGCCGAGGGGTGGATGGTCGCCACGAGCACGCCGTCGCCCTCGAAGTCCTCGGGGTGCTCGGCACTGGCCGGCCACGGCAGCGCCTTGCCGTGCTCGCGGGTGACCCGGAACGCCGGCCCGAGCAGTGCCTTGGCCGCCGTGGCCCCGAGCACCACGACCTTCGCGGGCCGTATGCGCGCGAACTCGGCCACGAGCCAGGGCCGGCACGCCACGATCTCGGTCCGGTCGGGCGTCTGGTGCAGCCGCCGCTTCCCGGGCGCCGCCGGACGGTGCTTGAAGTGCTTGACGGCGTTGGTGAGGTAGATGCCGCCCCGGTCGAGCCCGGCCGCGTCGAACGCGCGGTCGAGCACCTTCCCGGCCGGCCCGACGAAGGGATGCCCGCGCCGGTCCTCGACGTCACCGGGCTGCTCCCCGACGACGAGCACCCGCGCGTCCTCGGGCCCCTCCCCGAACACGGCCTGGGTCGCGTCCCGGAAGAGCTGGCACGCGTGGCACCCCTGCACGGCCCGCCGCAGCTCGTCCAGGCTCGCGTCCATGTCCATGAGCCCTCCCTCGGCCGTGGCACGTTTCCGGGATTTGTGCGGCTCCCGGCTTCCCTACTGTTCTCGGTACCACCAAAACGAAGTTTGATGCAGGGGAGATAGCGACATGAGCGACGTCGACTACGGGCAGTACGAGGCCGGCCAGGAGAGCGCCGAGCTGGACCAGCTGCACCAGGCCGAGGGTTCCGAGGCCGACTACAACAGCCAGTTCGGCGTGTACGAGCAGGACCACTCCGCGGCCGAGTCCACCGACTTCTCGCAGGGCCACCACGTCGAGTACGACGCCCCGGGCGCCGTGCACTACGAGTCGGACGACTACACCAACTACTCCCACGACGCCTCCGTCGACGACCACGTCTTCGCCGCCGAGGGCTCCGAGTCCTCGCACCAGGCCCAGTTCTCCGAGCTCGACATGCTCAAGGAGCGCTTCGCCTCCGGCTTCGAAAGCGGCGCCATGTTCAGCGGCAGCAACGCCGAGCTCGAAGCCGCCAACTGAAAAAAGCACTGACACCCGAGATGCGGCCCGCCAACCGGCGGGCCGCATCTCGTTCGGCGTCATGGCCGGTCTGTCCGGATTGATCGCACGGGACAACGCGGTGGTGACGGTCGCCGCACAATGTCCTCGTGCAGAGGCCCCTCATCGCCGGACTCCTGGCGGCGGCCGGCGCGGCGGCCGCGCTCGTCGGCGTCGCCGCCCCCGCCTCCGCGGCGGCCCCCAGGCAGGTGCTCTACGTCGGCGGGTATGGCACCGGCCTCGCGTCGGTGATCGACCCGGCGACCGGCCGGGACCTCAACCGGATCGGCGACGACAACCCCCAGGGCGTCACCGGGCGGATCGCGTTCGACGCCGGCACGGGCCGGGCCTACGTCGCGACCGGCAACGACCTCAACGTCGTCGACGTCGCCCAGAGCCGGATCATCAAGTCCATCGGCCTCACCTTCGGCCCGCTGGGCGCGGCGCTCGCCCCCGGCGGTGGTCGCGTCTACACCGCCAACTCCGCCGGCAAGACCGTGACGGTCATCGACACCACGAGCTACGCGACGGTCGCGACGATCGTCGTCGGCCGGAATCCGGCGGACATCGCCGTCGCCTCGGACGGCGGGCACGCCTACGCCGTCGCCCAGGAGCTCTACGCCGACCTCGGCACCGTGGCGGTCATCGACACGGCGACGAACACGGTCACGGCGAGCATCCGGGTCGGCCGGCAGCCGCGGTCGATCGCCGTCGCGCCGGACGGCTCGCGCGCCTACGTCGCCAACATGGACGACTCCACCGTGTCGGTGGTCGATCTGGTGGCGAACCGGATCGCCGCGACCATCGGCGTCGGGGCCCAGCCGACGGCCGTGGTGGCCTCGCCGGACTGGGCGCGGATCTACGTCAGCAACTACGCCGGGAACTCGGTGTCGGTCATCGACACGGCGACGAACGCGATCGTGGAGCGGGTGCCGCTCGCCGGGCACGCCCACGGCGTCACGATCGCGCCGGACGGCCGGAGGGCGTACATCGGCGTCGAGGACGGCTCCGGCGGTCTGCTGGTGCCGTTCGACCTGGCCACCAACGCGACCGGGGCGCCCATGCGGATCTCCCGCGTCCCCGGCAGCGCGGTCTTCGTCGACGTCGCCGACCCGGCGGGCCCCGCGGCGGACCTCTCCGTCGAGCCCGTCGCCGGCGACCCGCCCAACACCTTCAGGTTCGACCCGAGCGCCTCCGGGCTGGTCCGGATCGTCTCGTCGGCGCTCGACACCGGTGACGGCTTCACGTACAAGTCGCCGGTGCCGAGCTTCTTCACGCACACGTACCGGGCGCCCGGCACCTACACGGCCTCGCTCACCGTCACCGACGCCGAGGGGCGCGCGGCCACCGTGCGCAAGCAGGTGCGAGCGGCCTCGCCGAGCCGGACGTTCTCGCTGCTGGCGCTGAGCAATCTGCGGTACGTCACCGCCGAGGACGCCGGCCGCAAGCCCCTGATCCCGAACCGCACCGCGGCCGGGGCGTGGGAGAAGGTCCGGGTGAGCGACCTCGGCGGCGGCGATGTCGCGCTGTTCGCCCCGGTCAACAACCGATACCTGACCGTCGACCCCGCCACCTCGAAGGTGGTCGCGAGCGCGGAGAACGCGGTCCCGTTCGAGTTCGTCGCCGGCGCCGACGGCGCGTTCAGCCTCCGGTACAAGGCCACCGGCAGGTACGTGAGCACGAACTTCGACCGCGAGCTGACGGCCGACCGCACCGCGATCGGGCCGTGGGAGCGGTTCGCCGGGACGGTCGCCACCGACGTGTCCTGGGGCTCGGTGGTCCGGGGGCTCGTCTGCGCGGAGGACGGCGGCCGCAAGCCGCTGATCGCGAACCGCTCGGTGGCCGGCTCGTGGGAGACGTACGACCTCATCGACGCCGGCGACGGGCAGGTCGCGATCTTCGCCCACGCCGGCTACCGCTTCGTCACCGCGGAGGCGGGTGGCGCGCAGCCGCTGATCGCCAACCGGACCGCCGTCGGCGCCTGGGAGAAGTTCAAGATCCTCTTCAACCCGGACGACGGCACGCAGTCGCTGCTCGCGAACGCCAACGGCCGGTTCGTCACCGCGGAGGCGGGCGGCGCGCAGCCGCTGATCGCCAACCGGACCGCGATCGGACCGTGGGAGCGGTTCAAGGGCCTGCCGCAGACCTAGCTCAGGCCAGGTGCTCGGTGAACCACTGGATGAGCCGGGTGTACGCCTCCGACGCGGCCGCGGCGTCGTAGCGCTCGCCGGTGTCGTTGAAGAACGCGTGGTTCGCGCCCGGGAACGTCACCAGCTCGTGCGTCATCCCCGCCGCCGACAGGGCCGCCTCCGCCGCGCCGCGGGTCGCGTTGACCCGCGTGTCCAGCTCGCCGTAGATGCCCAGGACCGCGGCCTGCTTCGAGCCGGTGAGCGTCGCGCCGTCGGGGAACGGGCCGTAGAACGGGGCCGCGGCCGCCAGCCGGGGCTCGCCCGCGGCCAGGAGCTGCCAGACCTCGCCGCCGCCGAAGCAGAACCCCATCGCCGCGAGCCGGGCCGCCGGCGCGCGGCGGTGCAGCTCGTCGAGGGCCGAGCGCATGTCCCTGATGAACCGGGCCGGGTCGGCGGCGTTCAGGGCCGCTGTGGCCTGGGCCGGGTCCGTGAACCGCGAGGTGCCGCCCTCCTCCGAGAGCAGGTCCAGGGCGAGCGCCGAGAACCCGCTCGCGGCCAGGCGGCCGGCGACCGAGCGGATGTGGTCGGTCAGGCCGCGGTTCTCGTGGATGACGAGCACGGCGCCGCGCGGGTTCGGCGCCGCGGCCCACGCGGCCTGGAGCCCGTCGAAGGTGATGGGCTCGGCGGGCAGCGGGGCCGGGCCGGCCGCGCTCACCGGGGCGGACGCGGACGCGCCCGGGGCGGGGGCCGGGTCCGTGCAGGCGGCGAGCATCGAGGTGGCCAGCGCGGCGCCCACACCCAGCAGGGAGAGGCGCCGCAGGGCCTCGCGGCGGTTGATGAGGCCGTCGGCGTAGTCGACCACGACCTCGGACGTGAGGTAGTCGTTCACGCCCCTCAACGCTAGTGCTGAGAGGTCCGGTCCGTCGGAGGGAACGGCCATTCCAGCTTGGGCTTGTCCGACTCGCCCTCGGACTGCTCCGCCTCGGCGGCGGGGACGGCCACCGGCTCGAGGGCGGACGCGGGCCGCGCCGGGGCCTCGGGAGCGCGGGCCGCAGCCGGGGCCGGGGCGGCCGGAGCCGGGCGGCGGCGGACCGAGGCCAGCAGTTCGCGCGGCGTCGGGAGGTAGTTCCACAGCGCGCGGTCGGGGATGCGGTCGGCCGGGGCCAGCTTGCCCCACAGGACCGCGACGACCACGCAGACGGCGAAGGCGAGGACGAACGGCCAGTAGTTCTCGCCGGTGCCCGGGTTCGTCTCGACCGCCGGTATGAACCGCGCGATGTCGGGCTGCCGGATCTTGCCGGCCAGCCAGGTGAAGATCGGGTCGTTGCCGTCGCCGCCGCCGGAGGTGAAGCGCCAGAACAGGTTGACGTCACCCGTGAAGGTGATCAGGAAGCCGAACACGCCGGTGGCCAGGGCCAGCGCCAGCGGGAACCAGCTGTGCAGGCGCTGGAGGGTCACCGCCACGTAGAACGCGAGGATCGGCACGAGCACGACCGGCAGGCGCCCGGGCGGCGTGAACCCGGCCCACCAGGTGCGGAAGGTGGAGATGGCGAGCATGTACGGCAGGATCACCGCGAGCAGCATCCAGTGCGCCTGCATCCGGCTGTTGCGCCGGCCCACCAGGAACATGCCCGGCACCGCGAGCGCGAGCACAGGGAAATGACTGATCAGGCCGTACTGCCGATCGAACAGAAGCCCCGCGAGCCCCCGCTGCGGCGGGATCTGCAACACCCCGTCGCCGAGCGCCGAGTTGCCGGGGGCCGGGTTCAGCGACTGGTAGTGGGTGTAGTTGAAGATCTCGAGCGCGAGCAGCAGCACGAGCATCGGCACCGCGGCCGGGATGTAGGCGGTCAGCGCCCGCACGCCCTTCGCGCCGCCCCGGTCGACCCGCAGGAGCAGCAGCACCCCGAGGACCACGGTGAACAGCGTGAACCGGCCGTGCACCCAGGGCATCCAGCCCAGCCCCGCCGAGGCCAGCGCGACCTGCCACTTCGCCGGGCGGGCGGCCACCAGCACGCGCACGGCGTAGGCGACGAACAGCGCGCCGAACGGGTCGATGAAGAGCATGGACGCGTACATGTAGATCGGCGTCGCGACCACGAAGATCCCGGTGACGATCGTCGCGTAGGAGCGCGCGATGCCCATCTCGCGCATGATCCGGAACATGACCCCGACGGTGAGCACGCTGGCGAGCACGACGACCGCCTGGGCCCCGATGCGCCCCCAGATCATGAACGGGATCGTCCACAGGATCGGTCCGCCGAAGTTGTGCAGCGGCACCATGATGCCGTCGGCGTTCGGGTACACATGGGCCTGGATGTCCTCCGGGTAGAAGACCCGGAAGTCACCGTTGGCGTAGGCCTGCGTGAGGTCGAACGTGTGATACTTGCCCAGCGCGATGCTCTCGATGAGGTAGTGCGGCTCGTCGCCGAGCGGCGGCATGCCGAGGCGCATCTTGGCGGCGATCGCGTAGAGCACCGCCGCGAGTGCCATCAGCGCCCAGACCACCTGCCGGTCGCTGAACCGAATCGTGACCTCGGGCTCCGGATCCGTCTGGATCGACCGGTTCGCCACTTGTTACCTCCGAGCCATGGGACGCGCGACGGCGAACTTAGCACGTCCCCTCACCCGGGGGAGTCCTCCGAAGCGCGAAAACGACTCGTCCTCACATTCCGGGCGCCGGCCCGCCCGCGCGCGGCTGGCCGTCCTCGGCCGCGCTGCGCCTGCTCCGTCTGGAGGGCAAGCCCTACGTTGAGCACCTGGCCGTCGGCGCCGGGGAGACGCCGGCGTCCGACGAGCCGTTCGCGATCCGCCTCGACATCGCTGCGCTGGCCGCTCGCCGCACCGCATCCTGACGGGTCGACGGGGCGTCGCCGTACTCTGCTCCTGCATTGCTCGCTTGGGAACGAGGTGAGGCGGGTGCCGCGTAGCGCGGACAGGTGGAACACGATCGTCTGGTCGTCGGAGGACAGGACCGGCGGACCGCTTGACGAGATCTTCGACGCATTGCGGGAGCGGTTTTCCGATCTGTCCATCCAGCGGTCGGGACCAGGGACCCACCCGGGCGATGACGACAACGTCTATTGGCTGACGCGTGCGGGAGCCGATTCGGACGTGCAGATCGATACGGCGGAGGACGGTCAGCCGCCCTTCGTCTTGGAGTCGGATACCGATTCACTGTTTCGGGTGAGCGACGTGGCCTTGGTGGTGACCACCTTGAGCCAGTGGTTGCAGGCCCTCGCGTCTCCACCCTCCTAGCGCTCCAGCCCTCCGTATCCCGTCGTCCACCCTTCGGCGAACAGGTCGGCGGCGGGGCGTGCCCTCGTGAGCGCGGACCGTGACGTCCGTGCCCACGCTTGGCGGCCCCGGACGAGCAGCTCGGCCACTTGGACGGCTCGGTGCAGGCGCGGTGCTCCCCACACCGCCCCGGAAGATGCGGCAGCGGCTCAGGGACGGTCTGACGGCGGTGCGGGTCCTGGACGACTAGCTTTCAAGATCGTCTCCCACATTGCTCCCAACGGAGATCAAGAGACAACTCAGGGCCGGTCCCTCGTAGCGAGGAAACCGGCCCTGGCCTGGTGTTTCACGAAGTCGGGGTAGCCGGATTTGAACCGACGGCCTCTTCGTCCCGAACGAAGCGCGCTACCAAGCTGCGCTATACCCCGAGCGTGCCGAGTAATCGTAGCCCACGCCCGCCGCATCCCCAACTCGGTATCCCCCGTGTCGGGCGAAGGGGGCCTGACCTGGGACTACAGGGAGCGCAGGAAGTCCGCGAGGCGCTTTTCGTAGGCCTCCGGGTCCAGGTTCCAGCTTCGGCAGTGACCCGCCTCACGTGTCTCGACCAGGGTCACGAGCGGCGCCGCGGCTTGGGCGAACTCGATTGTCGGGGCCGGCGCCACGGTGCGGTCGTCGTGGTCGACGTAGAGCAGCGTGGGCACGTCGAGCCGGGCCGCCAGCGGGCGGTAGTCGAGGTCGGTCCCGCGCACGCCCAGGCGGTGCTGGATGAGCCGCAGCGCCGTCCAGGTCCACACCGGCGGCACGTTGAGCTGGCGGGCGTTCATGCGCAGCGTCTCGGTCCAGTCGACCACCGGGCAGTCCAGCACCAGGCCGCGCAGATAGCCGTCGTGGTCCCACTCGCGCAGCAGGTTCAGGATCGCCGCGCCGCCCATGGACCAGCCCATGAGGATCACGTTGCGGGCGCCCGCCGACCGTGCGTAGTCGATCGCGGACCGGACGTCACGCCACTCCGTGTGGCCCAGGTGGAAGCGGCGGTCGTACGACGGCGGGGCGTCGGCGTCGTTGCGGTACGACACCACGAGCGTGCGGCGGCCCGAGGCGGCGAGCGTGGGCAGGACGCGCAGGGCCTCGCCGCGCGGGGCGCCGCGGCCGTGCACCGCGATGATCCAGGTGTCGTCCACCGGCTCGGTCGTGGGCGGGACGAGCCACGCGGGCAGCGGCCCGAGCTCGCCCGGCACGACCACCTCGTCGAAGGACAGGCCGCGGGCGGTCGACGGATCGCCCTCGAAGACATAGCCCGAGGTGTACCCGCGCACGCCCGTCGTCAGCGAACCCCGCGTGACCTCGGTGATCTCGCGGGTCACGGTGGCCCGGTCGACGGAGATGACGTCCCCGAGGATGGCGTGCCCCTCGGCCCAGACGAACGACAGCGGGATGCTCCGCGCCGTGTCGGGGGTGCGGGTCAGCGTGATCCGGTTGCCCGCGTAGGCGCGTACGCGCACGGGGTACACCCGCGGGCCGTTGACGTTGAGCACGTGGCCGGCCAGGAACCAGCCCGCCCCGGCGGTGCCCGTGGGCAGGAGCACCGCGAGCCCGGCGGCCCCGGCGAGGCCCGCATACGCGGCGCGCCGCGGCCATTTCCGCACGGGCGCCGCAGTCTCGGCGGTCACCGCGGGATGAGGGTCAGGATCGTCGCCTCGGGCGGGCAGGCGAAGCGGATCGGCGCGGTCGGGTGCGTGCCGAGGCCGGCCGAGACGTGCAGGTACGACTCGGAATATGGCCATCGGTGCAGTCCCTTGGCCATGCTGCGGTCGAGGCCGCAGTTGGTGACCAGGGCGCCGTAGAACGGCACCGCGACCTGCCCGCCGTGCGTGTGCCCGGCCAGCAGCAGGTCGAAGCCGTCGTCGGCCATGCGGTCGAGGATGCGCGGCTCGGGGGAGTGGGTCAGCCCGATGCGCAGGTCCACGTCGGGCGAGGCCGGGCCGACGACGACGTCGTAGTCGTCGCGGCCGACGTGCGGGTCGTCGACGCCGACGAGCTCGATCGTGCGGCCGCCCGCCTTGATCGTGGTGCGCGCGTTGTTCAGGTCGGCCCAGCCGGAGCCGGACAGCAGGTCGCGCAGCTCCTCGGCGGGCAGCGCGGCGCCCTGCACGTAGGGCTTGTGCCTGTTGAAGTACCCCAGCGGGTTCTTGAACACGGGGCCGTTGTAGTCGTTGGAACCGAAGACGAACGCGCCGGGCCGGTCCAGCAGCGGGGTGAGCGCGCGGACCACGCCGGGCACGGCGTCCACGTGGGCCATGTTGTCGCCGGTCACGATGACCAGGTCCGGGTCGGTGCCGGCCAGCTCGGCCACCCAGCGCTGCTTGCGGTGCTGGCCCGGGGTCATGTGCATATCGCTGATGTGCAGCACCCGCAGCGGCTCGGCGTCGGGGGCGAGCACCGGCACGTCGAAGCGGCGCAGGGTGAACATGTTGCGCTCGACGAGCGAGGCGTAGGCAAAGGTGGCGGCCCCGGCGGCGACGGTGCCCGCCGCGAGTCGCAGAACGGTCTTCGAGCGCATTTACTCAGCCTACCGGCGCGCTTACAACAGAATATGAGCAAGATCCGACGGATAGACTTTTCTCATGTTGAAGCCGAACGGTGCTCAGGCGTCGCCCGGGGCGTCGTCCTTGAAGGCACGCCTGGAGTCCGACCTGCACGACGCCATGAAGGCTCGCGACGAGCTGGTGACGTCGACCCTGCGGATGGCGATCGCCGCGGTGCGCAACGCGGAGGTCGCCGGGAAGTCCGCCCGTGAGCTCTCCGACGACGAGATCCTGTCGGTGCTCACCAAGGAGGCCAAGAAGCGCCGCGAGGCCGCGGACGCGTTCGCCGGGGCCGGCCGCGAGGCCCAGGCCGCGAAGGAGCGCGCCGAGGAGGAGGTCATCGCGGGATACCTGCCGAAGCAGCTCTCCGACGACGAGCTCGACGACATCGTGCGCGAGGCTCTCGCGGCCGGCGGGTTCGCCGGTCCGCAGCAGATGGGCCCGGCGATGAAGGCCGCGCAGGCGGCGGTCGCCGGTCGCGCCGAGGGCGGCCGGGTGGCCGCGATCGTCAAGGCCCAGTTGACGTCCAACTGAGTGAACAAAGGCGGGCGCCCTCGGGAGAGGGACGCCCGCCTTGTTCATGCGTTCAGGTGATCAGCAGACCCACGGAATGGGGCACTGGTTCGGGACGTCGCCGTTGGGCACCCCGTTGTTGTTGTCGCCGCCGAGGTACGGCGCGGCCGGCGCGCCCGGGCCCTTGCTCACGACGAGCTGGACCGAGCTGCCCTTGGCCGTCGAGCCCGCCGGGTTGGTGCGGTCGACCGTGCCGGCCGGGCACTGCGAGGCGACCTGGCCGGACGCGACCGAGACCGAGAAGCCCGCGTTCTTGATCTTCGCCCGCGCCTGGTCGACGGAGAGGCACTTGACCGACGGGATGTCGACCAGCTTGCCCTGCGAGCGGTCCTTCGTCGGCGGGGTGAACTGCACGACGGGCTGGCCGGCCAGGCCGTCGCGGAGCACGCCCAGCGCGGCGTAGTTGACCGGCGGGTGCTTCATGTCCTTGTTGGTCTCGGGCCAGTCCGGGTCGGTCAGGAAGCCGGAGACCGCGAGCTGCTTGGTCATGACGGTGAACGTGGCGCTCTTCTCGGAGTCCGTCGTGCCCGTCTTGCCGGCGATCGGCCGCTTCACGAAGTCGCGGGAGTAGCCGGCGGTGGCGCCGGCGCACTTGCCCTGGGCCGACTGGTCGCCGACCGGGCAGCGGGCCATGTCGACGGCCGCGCGGGCGACCTCGGGGTCGACGGCCTGCTTGCACTTCGGGTCGAGCCCGTCGACCTTCTTGCCGCTGTTGTCCTTGACCTCGAGGATCGGGGTCGGCTCGCAGTAGAGGCCGTCCGCGGCGAGCGTGCCGTAGGCGTTGGCCAGCTGCAGCGGGGTCGTGGCCGAGACGCCGAGGGTGAAGGCGCCCCACTGCTTGGGGTTGGCCGCGAGCTGGGCGTCGTTCGGGGCGTTGAACTGGATGCCGAGCCGCTTGGCCACGTCGACCACGTGGTCGACGCCGACCTGCTGCTCCAGCGGCACGAAGAACGTGTTGATGGAGCTGCCGAAGCCGGTCCACATGTTGTACGGCCCGGACTGCCCGCCGGAGTTCTTCGGGCAGTAGTGCGGGCCGTTGCACGCGGCCGGGCTCTTCGGGTCGATCGGGAAGTCCGAGACGAACTGCTTCTCGGTCTGGATCGTGGTGGCCAGCGGGAGCCCGGACTCGAGGGCCGCGACCGCGGTGAAGATCTTGAAGGCGGAGCCGGCCTGGTAGCCGGGGATGTCCTTGTCGCCCGTGATGATCGGAACCGTGGTGTTGGGGTAGTTCCCCTTCTGGTTCTTCTTGTCCGGGTTGGTGTTCTTGCCGTTGTTGGTCTGGTCGTTGCTGAAGTTGCGGTTGGTGGCCAGGGCGGTGACGCGGCCGGTGCCGGGCTGGACCGCCGCGAGCATCATCGCGTTGGACTGGCCCATGGTGACCTTCTGGTCCTTGGACACGAACGGCTGGTCCTGCGCGTACTTGAAGGCCGCCGTCTGCGTCTGGATGTCGAGCGAGGAGACGACCGTGTAGCCGCCGGCCCGCAGCCGGTTGGCGCGCTGGTACTCGTCCTCGCCGAACACCTTCTGCCCGATCCACCAGCGCCGCAGGTAGTCGCAGAAGAACCCGGCGCCGAGTTCGGGGCGCTGGATCGACTCGCAGCCCTCGGGGGTCCGCTTGCCGACGATGTTGAGCTTCTCCTTGCCGGCGGCGTCGGCCGTGGCCCGGTCGATGTAGCCCATCGAGACCATCTGGTTCAGCACGTACTTCTGCCGGTCCATCGCCCGCGGCAGGCCCTCGGCCGTGGCCGGGTCGTTGGTGCCGGGCGCCTTCACGAGGCCGGCGATGAGCGCGGCCTCGGGGAGCGTCAGGTCCTTGGGGTCCTTCTCGAAGTACACGTGCGCGGCCGCGTAGACGCCGTAGGCGCCGTGGCCGAAGGGCGCGATGTTCAGGTACCGCTCGAGGATCTCCTTCTTGGAGAGCTTCTTCTCGAGGTCGATCGCGTACTTCATCTCGCGCAGCTTGCGCGTCGGGGTCTTGTCGGTCGCGTCGACGACCTCCTGCGGCGTGCGCGCCGAGTAGGCGATGGCCTGCCGCACGTATTGCATCGTGAGCGTCGAGGCGCCCTGCTCGGTCTGCCCGCCGGCGTTCTGGTTGGCCACGAACGCGCGGGCCACACCCTTCACGTCCACGCCGCGGTGCTCGTAGAACCGGTTGTCCTCGGCCGCGACCATCGCCTGCTGCATGACCTGGGCGACGTCGTCGATCTTCACGTCCCGGCGGTTCTCGTCGTACATCATCGCCAGCAGCGTCTTGCCGTCCGCGGCGAACACGTAGGAGATCTGCGGCGACGGCAGCACGTCGATGTCGGTCGGGAGGTTCTCGAACGTATCCGAACCGGCCTTCGCGGCCAGTCCCGACATGGCCACCGCGGGGAAAGCCGCCGCAGCGACCACGAGCCCCGCCAAGAGCCCACACAGCAGCAACGAAGCCGCGTTGGGCAGCAGGCCGTGCTCGCGTTTGCGCATCCAGGTCACCGCCTCAGACTACGTGACGACGTCATAAGGCCGCGTCCAGATGGAGGCGTCCTCGTTGTCCTAGACGCGTCACGTCGAGCGTGAGGTTGACCCAGTTCCGATTCTGCGGCAAGCCGCGCGGGGGCCGTCGGCATTTTGGGCAAATCGCACCCGGTAGTGGCCGAGTGGTAGCACGGATCGGCCCTTTGGTGGAACGCGAAAGGCCGGTTAACCTGGTGCAACAACGTTGCGTAACTGGACGACTACAGAGCATGATGTTCCGGAAAGCTCCTCTCGGGGTTCCCGTGGCCGGGGACCCTGCTGTCGCGCCGGGCAATCCGGCGAACTGCACCCGAATGCCATGGGGGGACGTGGTTTGGGCGCTTTTCGCCGGGGCAAGCACGGCGGATGGACCCGGGGGGAGTCCAAGGGGGGAAGAGGAAATATGAGCATGGTCGTCGACTGGCCCAGCATCGCCGCGTGTCGCAATGGCGACCCGGACGCCTTGTTCGTCCAGGGTGCCGAGCAGAACGTGGCGAAGCGGATCTGCCGGAGCTGCCCCGTGCGGTACGAGTGCCTGGCGGACGCCCTCGACAACCGGATCGAGTTCGGGGTGTGGGGAGGCATGACCGAGCGCGAGCGCCGCGCCCTGCTGCGCCGCCACCCGCAGGTGCCGAGCTGGCGCAAGATGTTCGAAGCGGCCATGGACCGCAACGGCACCAGCAAGGACGCCAAGGAGCTGGTGCCGACCGGCTGATCGCAGCCGCTTGCTTCACGCGGGGGTCGCGCCGGGCGCGCTCTACGCGAAGGTCGCGCCGATCGCGCGCAGCCCGTCGAGGTCATGGACGTCGGCGGGCTGTGCGGGCACGCGGACGACCGGCACGCCGGGGTGGGCGCGCAGGAACCGGCCGGAGACCGCCGCCTGCCGATCGTGCTGGTCGGTCAGTTCCGCGTGCACGCGCAGCACGTCCGCCGTCGCCTGGTGGCCGCCGAGCTCGTCGAGACGCTCCGCGGCCGCCCGGGCGTCGGCGGAGGACAGCGCCGGCGCCGCGACCGGCACGACCCGGTTGAGCACCAGGCCCGCGAGCGGCATCCGGTCCGCGCCCAGGCGCCCGGCGAAGTAGACCGCCTCGCGCACGGCGTCGGGCTCGGGCGCCGCCACGACCAGGAACGCCGTCTCGGGGGCCTGCAGCACGCGGTACGTCTGCTCGGCGCGCTCCCGGAAACCGCCGAACATCGAGTCCAGCGCGCCGACGAAGCCCGACAGGTCGGTCAGCAACTGGGCGCCGAGGATCTTCTGCACGGTCCGGCTGAACAGCCCGAACGAGGCCGAGACCAGGTTGAACACGCTGCGGCCGCCGGTCCGGGCGGGCGCGAGCAGCAGGCGCAGCATCTTGCCGTCGAGGAACCGCGACAGCCGGGCCGGCGCGTCGAGGAAGTCCAGCGCCGAGCGCGACGGCGGGGTGTCGACGACGATGAGGTCCCACTCGTCGCGGGCGCGCAGCTGGCCCAGCTTCTCCATCGCCATGTATTCCTGCGTGCCCGAGAACGTCGAGCTCATGGCCTGGTAGAAGGGGTTGGCGAAGATCTCCTCGGCCTTCTTCGGGTCGGTGTGCGCGAGCACGACCTCGTCGAAGGTCCGCTTCATGTCCAGCATCATGGCCTGCAGCTCGGCCGAGTCCGGCTGGAGGCCCTTGACCTGGCGGGGCGTGTTGTCCAGCTCGGTCAGGCCGAGCGCCTGGGCCAGCCGCCGGGCCGGGTCGATGGTCAGGACGACCGTGCGGCGGCCGTGCTCCTCGGCCGCTCGCAGCGCCAGAGCCGCGGCCGTTGTCGTCTTTCCGACTCCGCCCGAGCCGCAGCAGACCACGATCCGGATCGCGCGGTCGGCGAGGATCGCGTCAAGATCCAGGTCGGGCGATCCGGGCGTCTCGGCAGTGGGAGGCACCCTGCGAGCGTATCCGCTGCGAGCATCCTCAAGCAGACGTGAGGAGCAGATCACCGAGCGACTCGAGGGTCGCCACGGTCACACCCTCGGGTATCACCGGCAGCTCGACCACCGGCCGGCCGAGACCGAGCAGCTCCGCGCGCAGGGAGGACTCGGCGGCGACCTTGGTCTGGTAGGCCCGCGCCTCCCCGGCCAGCCCGCCCAGCATCTCCTTGTCGGCCGTCACGCCGGCCGCGGCCAGGCCCCGGCGCAGGTCGGCCTGGGTCACCTTCACCCCGGCCAGCACCGGCGGGCGGGTGGCGTTGACGATCACGGTGCCGATCGGGATGCCCAGCCGGGTCAGCTCCTCGATCGCGTCCGAGGTCTCCTGGACCGGCATCTCCTCCAGGAGGGTGACCACGTGCACGGCGGTCATCGGCGAGCGCAGGATGGCCGCCACGCCCTCGCTCTGGGTCTTGATCGGCCCGACCTTGGCCAGCCGCGCCGTCTCGGCCGTCACGTTGAGGAACCGGCCCACCCGCCCGGTCGGCGGCGCGTCGAGCACGACGGCGTCGTAGGCCCGGCGGCCGTCGGCGGTGCGCGTGACCGCCTCCTTGATCTTGCCGGTCAGCAGCACGTCGCGCAGGCCCGGGGCGACCGTGGTGGCGAAGTCGACGGCGCCGACCTTGCGCAGGGCCCGTCCGGCGACGCCGAGGCGGTAGAACATCTCGAGGTACTCCAGCAGCGCCTCTTCGACGTCGACCGCCAGCGCCCGCACCTCCCCGCCGCCGCGGGCCGAGGCGATGCGGACCTCCCGGTAAGGCAGCGGGTCGCGGTCGAAGAGCTGCGCGATGCCCTGCCGCGCCTCGACCTCGATCAGCAGGGTCCGTTTCCCGTCGCGGGCCAGCGCCAGCGCGAGGGCGCCGGCCACGGTCGTCTTGCCCGTGCCGCCCTTGCCGGTGACCACATGCAGACGGGCGGGCCAGCCGTAGCCGCCCCGCCCGTCGGAAGACTCGCGCGCCGTCACACCCTCGACGCTACCTGGTCGAGGCCCGTCGTCACGCGGCGGTGATCTCGCACACGAACCAGCCCTTGCCGTGGGAGGCGATGTACCGGTACTTCGTCTCCGCGACCTTCTCGTCGCTGGTGGTCACCTTGACCGTGGTCGTGAGCGTCGCCTCGTCGCTGCTCTGCTTCTCGACCGTCGGCGCGGGCCAGGTGTACGTCGGGCTGCTGAGGCTGCCGTCGTAGGTGCGGATCTCCTGGATGCGCGCGGTCAGCTTCGCCTTGTCGCGGGAGGAGGAGCAGACGTACTTGAGCGCGTCGTCGACGCTCTTGTTCTTGTACACCGCCGTGAGGAAGCTGTTGACCGCCTCGGAGGCCGTCGGCGCGCCCGTGCCCTGGTTGTTCTGGACCACGAAGTAGGCCGCGGCGCCGCCACCGCCGCAGAGCACGATCACGACGCCCAGGATGATCAGCGTGATCATCAGGCCGCGCTTCTTCTTGACCGGCGCCTGCTGCGGGTAGACCGGGTAGCCCTGGGCCGGCGGGCCGGAGAACGGCGGCGCCATGCCCGGGTGCGGCACCCCGCTGACCGGGGCCATCGGCCCGGTCGGGAACTGGCCGGTGGGCGGCGGGAACTGCCCCGTGGGCTGCCCGAACGCGCCCGTGGGCGGCATCGCGCCGGTCGGCGGGTAGGGCTGGGCGTAGGGCTGCCCGGAGATCGGCGGGGCCGAGGTGGGCGGCGGCGCGTACGGGTCCGGGTTCGGCGGCTGCACCGTGTACTGCTCGGGCTGCGGCGGCAGCGCGAACGGGTCCTGCACCGGCGGAGGCGGCGGCCAACCCGACTGCCCGGGTTGTCCGGGTTGGCCCGGATACTCCGGCTGGCCCGGATACGGGGGCGGTTGCGTCATTTCTCCCACCTTTGTGCGACACTCGCGACGGCGGCCCTCACAGTAGCGTCATGGGGCCACCCGTGGGGGTCCTGATATCAGGCTGTGCCCGACAAACCCGGACGGCCCGGCGTTACTGTCCCCACATGCAGAAATGGGAGTACCTGACCGCACCGCTGCTGGTCCACAACACGAAGATGATCCTCGACAACTTCGGCGAGGAGGGCTGGGAGCTGGTGGCGATCGTGCCCGGCCCCAACCCGGAGAACCTGGTCGCCTACTTCAAGCGCCCGAAGGCCGGCTGACATGGGTGACGTCCACGCCCGCCTGGCCGAGCTCGGGATCGCCGTTCCGCCCGTCGTACCGCCGGTCGCCGCGTACGTCCCCGCCGTGCGCACGGGCAACCACGTGTACGTCTCGGGCCAGCTGCCCATGGTCGACGGGGCCCTGCCCGCCACCGGGCTCGTCGGCGCCGAGGTCACCCCGGAGCAGGCCAAGGACCTCGCCCGCACCTGCGCCATCAACGTCCTCGCGGCGGTCGAGGCCCTCGTCGGCCTCGGCAGCGTCGTGCGGGTCGTGAAGATCGTCGGGTTCGTCGCCTCGGCGCCGGGCTTCACCGGGCAGCCAGGCGTGGTCAACGGCGCCTCCGAGCTCCTCGGCGAGGTGTTCGGCGACGCCGGGAAGCACGCGCGCAGCGCCGTGGGGGTCTCCGCACTGCCGCTGAACGCGCCCGTCGAGGTCGAGGCGATCCTCGAAGTGGCCTGACGCCGGGTGGCCGGCCGACCCCGTGGCGTACCGCTCGCGGGGTCGGCTACTGGCCGGTCGGGGGACGTGTGAGGCGAAGTACCCCGCCGTAGGATCACTTTCGTGGTAAGCCACGTCACCACCCCCGCCGCCGAAGTGCTCGAGACGTTGCCCGACTGGGTGACGCTCGTCCGTGCGCCCAACCCGGGCCCGATGACGCTCGACGGCACCAACACCTGGCTGCTGCGCGCCCCCGGCGGCGGCAGCGTCGTGGTCGACCCGGGCCCGCTCGACGAGGGGCACCTGCGGGCCGTCGCCGCGCACGCGCCCGTCGCCGCGATCGTGCTCACCCACGGCCACATCGACCACACCGAGGGTGTCGAGCGGCTGGCCGGGCTCACCGGGGCACGGGTGTACCACCCGCCGGTGCTCGAGCACCTCGACGCCGACGGCCTCACGGTCGAGCCGCTGGCCACCCCCGGGCACACGAAGGACTCGGTGTGCTTCCTGGTGCGGCTGGGCGGCGAGGAGATCGTCCTGACCGGCGACACTATCCTCGGGCGCGGGACCACCGTCGTGGCCTGGCCCGACGGGGACCTCGGCGACTACCTGGGCAGCCTCGGCCGGCTGGCCGCGCTCGACGGGCGCCCCGCGCTGCCCGGGCACGGCCCCGCGCTCGACGACACCGGGGTCGCGGCCCGGTTCTACCGGCAGCACCGCGAGGCGCGGCTGGAGCAGGTGCGGGCGGCGGTGGCGGCCGGCGCGACCGACGCGCCCGAGGTCGTGGCCAAGGTGTACGCCGACGTGGACCGCTCGCTCTGGTTCGCCGCCGAGATGAGCGTGCGCGCGCAGCTCGATTTTCTGCGACGGGAATCACACCCGGGCCCTGATGGTTTGGATGCAACGTGAGCGGTCCGCAGCGACGCGGAGGGGCCGCTCACCGGCAAACTCAGCCCGGGGGTCGCGGCGGCACCGGAGCGCAGCGGAGGTGACGGCGTGACGTGTTCGGTGTGCGGGACCGTGGCCGTTCCCGGTGCGCGGTTCTGCCACCACTGCGGCTCGGCGCTGCCCGCGGCCGCCACCCTGCCGGCGGCCGAGCGGCGCATCGTCACCGTGCTCTTCGGTGACCTGTCGGACTTCACCGCCTGGTCGGAGGATCTCGACCCGGAGCGTGTCGGCGCCGTCACCGACCGGGTGCTCGCCGCGCTCGCGGGCGCGGTGAAGACCTTCGGCGGGCACGTCGACAAGCTCACCGGCGACGGCATCATGGCCGTGTTCGGCGCGCCGGTCGCGCACGAGGACGACGCCGAGCGGGCCGTGCGCGCCGCGCTGTCGATGCAGCGGGCGGTCCGCCGGGTCCTCGACGACGAGCGCGGCGGCGGCGCCCCGCTCGGCCTGCGCATCGGCCTCAACACCGGCCCGGTCGTCGCGGGCGTGCAGGCCGGCATCGAATACACGGTCATCGGCGACACCGTGAACACCGCCGCCCGGCTCGCCGACGCGGCCGCGATCGGCGCGGTGTACGCGGGCGACCGCACCTCGAGCTCCACCCGCCGCCTGGCCTCCTGGCGGGCGCTGCGCCCGCTGCGGCTGAAGGGCAAGCGGGAGCCGGTCGACGCCTACGAGCTGCTCGGCCTGCTCGACGCGCCCGGCACCCGCTCCGGCCTCGGCGACGAGGCGCCGTTCGTGGGCCGCGAGCCCGAGCTCGGCCGCGTGTCGGGCCGCCTCGCCGAGATCGCGGACCGGCAGGAGTCGCGGGTGCTGGTCTTCACCGGCGAGGCGGGCCTGGGCAAGTCGCGGCTGGCCGGCGAGATCGAGCGCTTCGCCGCCGGATACCTCGGCGGCGCCGGCTACACCCCGAGCGCCGGGTTCGCCCCGGGCGGCGGCGCCCGCGTGCTCTCCGTGCACTGCGCGGCGTTCGGCGAGCGGCGGCGCCTGGCCCCGCTGGCCGACCTCGTGCGCGCCGCGATCGGCCTGCCCCCGGACGCCGCGCTGACCCGCGAGGCGGTCGAGGAGCGGCTGCGCCGGCTCGCTCAGCGCCTGGCCCGGGCCGCGCGCGGGCGCCCGGAGCCGCCGCGGTTCGCCAGCGACCTGCTGCTGAGCCTGATCGGCTACACCGAGGTCGTCGGCGACACCGCGTGGGTGGCGCCCGGCGGCAAGCCCGACGAGCTGGACCTCGACGTCGTGCCGGCCGCCGTGGCCGAGCTGCTGTCGGGGCTGGCCGCCGAGACGCCGCTCGTGGTGATCGTCGACGACCTGCACGACGCGACCGCCGAGACGCTGGACGCGCTCGGGGCCACCATCGAGCGGCTCGAGGGCCCGGTGCTCATCGTGCTGCTCGGCCGGCCGGAGCTGGTGCGCTCGGCGGGGGTGCTGACCCGGATCGCGGATGCTGAGGTCGTACCGATTCCGCCGCTTCGAGGCGCGGACGCCGCCCGGCTGCTGACGGCCTATCTCGGGGGCGGGCGGCTCGCCCCGGCCGACGAGGACCGGCTCCTCGCGACCGCCCAGGGCAACCCGTTCTACCTCGCCGAGCTCGTCACCCTGCTGCAGGAGCGGGGCGCGCTCACCACCGTCGCCGGCACCGACCCGCCCGGCTGGCGGCTCGCGCCCGGCTCGCTCGGCGGCCGCCTGCTCTCCCGCGACCTCGCCGCCGTGCTCGCGGCCCGCATCGACGCGCTGCCCGCCGACACCCGGGCCGTGCTGCGCGACGCCGCCGTCATCGGCGACACCGTGCCCGCCCGGGCGCTCGAGGCGCTGCGGTTCAACCCGCCCGGCCAGCCGGCCCGGCCCGCGGTCGTGGCCGCGGTCGAGCTGGAGCGGGCCGTGGAGGAGCTGCTGCAGCGGCGCATGCTGCGCCGGGGGCGGGGCGGGTTCGCCTTCGCCACCCCGCTGCTGCGCGAGGCCGCCTACGCGGGCATCGGCAAGGCCGACCTGGCCGAGCGGCACGCCGCGCTCTCGCGCTGGGCGGCCGCGGCCGTCACGAGCTTCCTGGCCGCCGGCGGCACCGGGAACGTCGCGGGGCTCAACCTGACCCTCGGCTCCGCGGACGCGTTCATCGCCGAGCACGCCGAGCGGGCCAGCCGGCTCGCCGACGTCGTCGGGCTGCGGCCGGACTCGCTCGCCCGCTCCGCCGCGCCGCTGGGCGTGCAGGCGCTGGGCCGCACCGCCCGGGCCGCGCTGGCCTCCGGCGAGCCGGCCCAGGCCGCGCAGGCCGCCGATCGGGCCGCGGTGCTCGGCGGCGGCGCGCTGCCCGCGGCCGACCGGCTCGTGCACGCCCGGGCGCTGCTGCAGCTCGGGCGGTCGGCGGAGGCGCTGGGGTACGCCGAGAAGATCACGGCGAACGCGGGCGACGACGCGGCCGTGCGGGTGGGCGCGTTGCTCGTGGCCGGGCGGTCCTACCGGGCCATGGGCGATCACCGGCGCAGCTACGGCACGCTGTCCGAGGCCCTCGACGCGGCGACGGCGGCGCACCTGACGTACGAGCGCGGCGACGCCATGCGCCGCCTCGGCATGGCCGACTTCCTCGAGGGGCGCCTGGCCGAGGCCGGGGGCCGGTTCGCCGAGTCGTTCCAGATCGCGGTCACCGCCGGCGACCGGCGCGCCCAGGCGTGGTCGCTGCAGCACCTGGCCTGGGTCACCACCACCCGCGGCGACTTCGCCGGCGCCGACGCGGCGCTCGGGCGGGCCGCCCGCCGCTTCGCCGAGCTCGGCGACCCGGTCGGGCGGGCCTGGCTGCGGGGCACCACGGCGTTCGTGCGGCTGCTCGCGGGCCGGCTCGGCGAGGCGCGGCGGCTGGCCAAGGCGTTCCTGCCGTTCGGCGAGCGGGTCGGCGACGCGTGGGCGGTCGGCACCCTGCGCGCGGTCGAGGCGTTCGCGGCGGCCGAGAGCGGCGACCTCGCCGAGGCCGACCGGGAGGCGCGGCGGGCCTACCGCGAGTTCGCCGCGGCCGGCGACGACTGGGGCCGCGGCCTGGCGCTGGTCGTGCGCGGCGTGGTCGCGCGCGAGCTGTCCGAGCCGGCACACGCGTACGACCTGCTCAGCGACGCCACCGAGTGGGGCGAGAAGACCGGGCACCCGCTGCTGCTCGGCATGTCGCGCACGATGCGCGGCTTCGTCTCGCTCGACCGGGGCGACCCCGTCGCGGCCGAGGCCGACGCGCGGGCGGTCCTGCAGGTCGTCGAGACCCACGACGTGCTGGAGCCGGCCAAGGTCGGACCGCGGGTGCTTTTCGGCCTGGCCCGCCTGGCCCAGGGCGACCTGCCCACGGCGCTGGAGACGCTGGGCTGCGTCGCCGCCGAGCGCCCCGGCCCCTCGGTGATCTTCTCCCGCCGCCAGGCCATCGCCGCCTACGCCGCGGCCCTGCTGGCGGCCGGGCGCAACGCCGAGGCGCTGGACTGGGCGCGGCAGGCACAGGGCGCGGCGGGCGAGGACGTTCGCGGTCGCGATTATGCGGCAGCGGTACTGGCCGAGGCCCTCGAAGCCAACCGAGCGTGCGCGGACGACTCCGTTGCGGCGGGGGCCGAGTCCTGAAAGTCGGCTGTGGCCGATGCGTGACGGAGAACTGTCATACCCCTGCCGTACCGTCTTAGCGTGACCGCATCGGCTCCGCTCCCCTCGGTGCCCGGCTTGACCGGGTTCTCGGTGCTGGCCCGTGGCGGGTATGCCACCGTCTACCGGGCCCAGCAGGAGTCGGTCGGGCGCGACGTCGCCGTCAAGGTCGAGAACCGCACCCTGGAGACCGAGCGCGACCGCCGCCGCTTCATGCGCGAGGCGCGCGCGGCCGGCCGCATGTCCAGCCACCCGCACGTGGTCGACCTCTTCGACGCGGGCATCACCGGCGACGGCCACCCCTACCTGATCATGGAGCTCTGCGACGGCTCCTACGCCGAGCGCATGCGCTCCGCCCCGCTGAGCGCGACCGAGGTCCGCGAGGTCGGCTTCAAGATCGCCGACGCCCTCGCGGACGCGCACTCCCTGGGCGTCCTGCACCGCGACGTCAAGCCCGCCAACATCCTCTTCAGCCGCTTCGGCGAGCCCGCCCTCGCCGACTTCGGCCTGGCCATCCTCGCCGAGTGGCGCGACGTGTCGATCACCCTCGACGTGCTCACGCCCGCCTACGCCCCGCCCGAGACCTTCCGCCACGCCCCGCCCGGGCCCGCCGCCGACGTCTATGCGCTCTGCGCCACCCTCTATGCCCTGATGCGCGGCCGCCCGCCCCGCTGGCGCGAGGACCAGATGCCGAGCCTGCTCTCGCTGGTCGACATGTTCAACGAGAACATCCCCGACCTGCCCGGCTGCCCCCCGGAGCTGATGGCGATCCTGCGCGCGGGCATGGCCAACGACGACACCAGGCGCCCGACCGCCCTGCAGCTGCGCGACGCCCTGATCGCCCTGCAGCTCGCGCCCACGCCGCCGGTGATCGTGCCCCCGCTCGGCTCCCCACCGGTCGAGCCCGTCTACACCTCGCCGCCGCTGCCGCCCACGCCCCCTCCGCCACCCGCGGACCGCCTGCTGGACTCGCCGTTCCTGGGCGGCTTCCCCCGCGA
This sequence comes from Dactylosporangium thailandense, assembly GCF_059739745.1. Lineage (NCBI taxonomy): Bacteria > Bacillati > Actinomycetota > Actinomycetes > Micromonosporales > Micromonosporaceae > Dactylosporangium > Dactylosporangium thailandense. The sequence goes on along the minus strand of NZ_AP029195.1, from coordinate 9,250,262 downwards.
CCCGGAGCAGACCGTGCCGCACGAGGCCGGCCCCGAGGAGCCCGCGACCGATCCCCTGCACCGCTCCGGCTCCGGTTCGGCTCCGTCGTCGGGCGCGGGTGTTCTCGGTTCTGGCTCGGGCTCGGCTCCGTCTTCGGGTGTGGGCGCTTTCGGTTCTGGCTCTGGCTCTGGTTCGGCTCCGTCGTCGGGCTCCGGCGTGTTCGGCTCTGGTTCGGCTCCGTCGTCGGGCTCCGGCGTTGGCGCGTTCGGCTCCGGCGGCGGGGTCTTCGGCTCCGGCTCGGGTGGCGTGGCGGCGGTCGCTGATGCGGGCCCGCCGGCCGCGCCGCCGTCGGACCCGTTCGTCGCGCCGGTCAAGCCTCCGGCGGGGAGCCGCCGCGGCCTGTGGGTCGGCGTGACCATCGGACTGGTGGCGGTGGCGGCGCTGGTGGGCGTCGCCATCGCCTACGGTTTCGGCGACGGCTCCCCAGGCCCGACCCCCTCCGCCTCGGCGCTCGTCGCCCCGCCGACCACCGGCTGCGGCCCGGTCGCCGCCACGGAGGCGCACTGCTCGAGCACCCCGGAGTGCTTCGACGTCAAACTCACGGTGACCTCCTGCGACGGGGTGCACACGTGGGAGGCGTTCGCCTACGGCGACCTGCCCGCCGGCAGCAAGGTGACCAGCCGCAAGGACCCGGCCGTGTCCGCGGTGTGCAGCATCAACACCCTGGTGGCGGTGAACATCGGCGCGGCCAGCTGGGAGATCTCGGTCATGCTGCCGAGCACGGCGGAGCAGCGGACCGGCCCGACGACGTTCCGCTGCCTGGCCGGCCGCGGCGACAACGCGATGACCGGCGAGCAGCTGCACAAGAGCCGCTAGCACCGACCGGCCGCCGGCTCGGGACGCCGCGACGCCGAGCGCCCGCCGAGCCGCGGGCCTGTCGTGCCGTGTCAGGGGCCGCGTGGCCGCGTCGGGCCGAATCGCCGTGTCGCGGTGCGTCGCCGTGCCGGGCCGCGTCGCTGTGCGGGTCGAGTCGTCGCGTCGGGTCGAGTCGCTGTGCCAGGCAGGCAGGCCGCGTCGGGTGCGTCGCCGTGCCGGGCCGCGTCGCTGTGCGGGTCGAGTCGTCGCGTCGGGTCGAGTCGCTGTGCCAGGCAGGCAGGCCGCGTCGGGTGCGTCGCCGTGCCGGGCCGCGTCGATGTGCGGGTCGAGTCGTCGCGGCGGGGTGAGTCGCTGTGCCGGGCCGACGGGCCGCGTCGGGGTGAGTCGCTGTGTAAAGGAGGTCAGGCGTTCTGGCCGGCTACCGTCCAGCGCGTCTCGAACCGCATGCGCCGGCAGCGGTTGCCCGCCTCCGGGCTCAGCCTCGCCGCCGAGCGCTGGACGATCGTGGCTTCGGCCGCGTGGTCGTCGATCGCGAAGACCGGGTTCGCGGCGAGTGTGAGGCGGTCGGTGCGGCAGGTGTGCGTCCCCGCGTCGTCCGGGGTCGTGTTTGCGCAGGTCGGGCGGGTCAAACGCGGGCCGGGGAGCGATGGGCACGAATGAGCCCAGCGCTCCCCGGTGGTGTCGTCAGTACGACTTCTCCTGCCCCAGCAGGTGCTGCGAGACGAAGTTCAGGATCATCTCCCGCGACACGGGCGCGATCCGGCCCGCGCGCACGGCTCCGAGCAGGGTCGACACGCCGTACTCGGTCGTCATCCCGTTCCCGCCCAGCGACTGGATCGCCGTGTCGACCGCGAGCGCGGCGGCCTCGGCGGCGGCGTACTTGGCCATGTTCGCCGCGACCCCCGGCCTCGAGATCGCGACCCGCGTCGTAGAGGGTCGCGGCCTTCGCCACCATGAGCCGGGCGAGCTCGACCTGGATGTGCGCGTGCGCCAGCGGGTGCGCGACGCCCTGGTGGCTGCCGATCGGCCGGCCCCACACCGCGCGGGTGGCGGTGTAGGCGGAGGCGCGCTCGAGGGCATAGCGCGCGGTCCCGCACGCCATCGCCGCCACGGTGATGCGCTCGGGGTTGAGGCCGGAGAACAGTGCGGGGAGGCCCGCCTCGGGATCCTCGCCCACGAGCGCCTCGGCGGGGACGCGCACGTCGTCGAGGTACAGCTGGAACTGGTTCTCCGGGCTGACGATCTCCATGTCGATCTTCGTCGCGGTCAGTCCGGGGGCGTTGGACGGCACCACGAAGATCGCGGGCTTCAGCTTGCCGGTGCGCTCGTCCTCCAGGCGCGCCACGACCATGATCTTGTCGGATTCGTCGACGCCGGAGATGTACACCTTCCGGCCCGTCAGGGAATAGCCCCCCTCGAAGGGCCGGGCGACCGTCGTGAGCTTGTGGAAGTTCGAGCCGGCGTCGGGCTCGGTGATGGCGAAGCAGACCTTGAGGGTGCCGGACGCGAAGCCGGGCAGCAGGCTCTGCCGCTGGGCCTCGGTGCCGTGCTTGGCGATGATCGTCGCGGCGATCGCGGGGGAGACGACGAGCAGCAGCAGCGGACAGCCGGCCGCGGCCAGCTCCTCGCAGACGATCGCGAGCTCGGTGATGCCGCCGCCCCCGCCGTCGTAGCGCTCGGGCACGCTGACGCCGAGGTAGCCGAGCTTGGCCGCCTCCTGCCAGAGCTCGTCGGAGTGCTCGTCGGCCTTGGCCTTGCGCACGAAGTACTCGTGGCCGAAGCGCTTGCCCAGCTTGGCCACCGCGTCGCGCAGGTCCTGCTGTTGAGGGGTGTAGTCGAAGTCCACGCAAACTCCAAGGGCTATGAGGGGGACAGCACCGCCAGCAGTGCGCCGGACTCGACCTGCGAGCCGGCCGCGACCCGAAGGTCGCTGATGACGCCGTCGGTGGGGGCGTGCACGGGGTGCTCGAGCTTCATCGCCTCCACCGTCAGCAGCAGGTCGCCGGCCGCGACCCGCTGGCCGGGCACCACGAGCACCCGGCCGACCGCGCCGGGCAGCGGCGCGACCAGCGAGCCCTCCGGCTGGTCGGCCGAGGGCAGGGGGAAGCGCGGCAGCTCGCTCAGCGTCACCGAGCCCTCGGAACTGTCCACGAAGGACACTCCGTCGACCTCGTGCACCGAGAACTGCAGCCGCACCCCGCCGACGTCGAGCACGACCCGCTCGCCGGTGGCGGAGAGGATCGCCGCCGGCGGGTGGTCGGGCGCGCCGGAGGGGTCGAGCGCGGCGCCGGGCAGGCCGATGTCCTCGGGGTCGATGCGGCGCACCGCCCAGGCCGCGAGGTCGTTGGCCCGGTCGAGCCGGTAGCCGACCTCGATCGTGCCGGTCGGCCCCTCGTACACCACCGTCTGCAGCGCGCTGGGCACGTTGCGCCAGCCCGAGGGCAGCCCCGGCAGGAGCGCGGTCTTGGCCCGCCGCGCGGCCCCCGCGAGCGCGGCGGCGAGACAGGACAGGCGCACCGCGTCGACCGAGGACAGCAGCGGCGCGAAGACCTCGGGGTGACGATCCAGGAACCCGGTGTCGGTGCCGCCGGACAGGAACGCCGAGTGCCGCAGCACCCGCACGAGCAGGTCCCGGTTGGTGGTCACGCCGTGGATGTGCGCGCGGGCCAGGGCCCCGCCGAGCATGCGCGCGGCCTCGGCGCGGGTCGGCGCCCAGGCGATGAGCTTGGCCAGCATCGGGTCGTAGTGCACGCCGATGACCGAACCGTCGGCGACGCCCGAGTCCAGCCGGAGCCCGGGCGCGGGCAGCGGGCCGAACGTGTGCGTGACCCCGGCGACGTCGAAGCGGTGCAGGGTGCCGGTCGAGGGCATCCAGGCGTACGCGGGGTCCTCGGCGTAGAGCCGGACCTCGATCGCGTGCCCGCGCAGCGGCGGCGGGCCGTTGAACGGCAGCGGGCCGCCCTCGGCCACGACGAGCTGGAGGCGGACCATGTCGACGCCGATCACGCACTCGGTCACCGGGTGCTCGACCTGCAGCCGCGTGTTCATCTCCAGGAAGAAGAACTCGCCGTTCGGCGCGAGCAGGAACTCCACGGTGCCGGCGCCGACGTAGGACACGGCCCGGGCGGCCGCGATCGCCGCCTGGCAGAGCCGGTCGCGCAGCTGCGGGTCGACCGCCGGCGACGGGGTCTCCTCGACGATCTTCTGGTGCCGCCGCTGGATCGAGCACTCGCGCTCGCCGAGGGGGACCACGTTGCCGTGCGAGTCGGCCATGATCTGGACCTCGATGTGGCGGGCGCGCTCGACGTACCGCTCGCAGAACACCGTCCCGTCGCCGAACGCCGACGCGGCCTCGTGCCGGGCGGCGGCCACGGCCTCGGCGAGCGAATCGCGGTCGCGCACGATGCGCATGCCCCGCCCGCCCCCGCCCGCGGACGCCTTGACCAGCACCGGGAAGGAGTCGACGTCCTCGGGCTCGACGGCGGTGGGCAGCATCGGCACCCCGGCGTCGGCCAGCAGCGCCTTCGCCTCCAGCTTCGAGCCCATCATCGCGATGGCCTTGGGCGACGGGCCGACCCAGGTCAGGCCGGCGTCGATGACCGCGCGGGCGAACTCGGCGTTCTCCGACAGAAAGCCATAGCCCGGGTGTACCGCATCCGCCCCGCACTTGCGCGCGGCCGCGATGAGCAGATCGCCGCGCAGGTACGTGGCGGTCGGTGCGTTCCCGGGCAGGTGGACGGCGTAGTCCGCCTCGGCCACGTGGGGCGAGTCGGCATCGGCGTCGGAGTAGACGGCGACCGTCTCGATCCCCATCGCCCGGCAGGTGGCGAACACCCGGCGGGCGATCTCGCCGCGGTTGGCTACCAGCAGCCTTCTGATCACTGTCGCTCCCCTAATGCCGGAATACACCGAAGTTCGCGCGGTCGCCGGTGCCGACGAGCGCCAGGCACATGCCCAGGACGGTGCGGGTGTCGCGTGGGTCGATCACGCCGTCGTCGTACAGGCGGCCGGAGAGGAACAGCGCCGCCGACTCCTGCTCGACCTTGTGCTCGACCATGAACCGCATGGTGCGGTCCTGCTCCTCGTCGTAGGCGTGGCCCTTGGCCTCGGCCGCCTGGCGGGCCACGATCGACAGCACGCCGGCCAGCTGCTGCGGTCCCATGACCGCGGACTTGGCGTTTGGCCAGGTGAACAGGAACCGGGGCTCGAAGGCGCGGCCGCACATGCCGTAGTTGCCGGCGCCGTAGGAGGCGCCGATGTTGACCGTCAGGTGGGGCACCCGCGAGTTGGCCACCGCGTTGATCATGAGTGCGCCGTGCTTGATGATGCCGCCCTGCTCGTACTCGCTGCCGACCATGTAGCCGGTCGTGTTCTGCAGGAAGACCAGCGGGGTGCCGCTCGCGTTCGCGAGCTGGATGAACTGGGCCGCCTTCTGCGCCTCGGCCGAGAACAGCACGCCGCGCACGTTGGCCAGCACGCCGACGCGGTGGCCGTGGATCGCGCCCCACCCGGTGCACAGCGCCGGGCCGTAGGCCGGCTTGAACTCGTCGAACTCGCTGCCGTCGAGCACCCGGGCCAGGATCTCCCGCGGGTCGAACGGCACCCGCAGGTCCGCGCTCGGGATGCCCAGCAGGTCGTCGGCGTCGTACTTCGGCTCCGTGCCGTAGGTGCGGGTGGCCGTGCGGCCGAAGTTGCGCACGCAGGCGCGGGCCAGCCGCAGGCCGTCGCGCTCGTCCTCGGCCACGAAGTCGGCCAGGCCCGAGCGCGTGCCGTGCATCGCGGCGCCGCCCAGCGTCTCGTCGTCGACCGTCTCGCCGGTGGCCATCTTCACCAGCGGCGGCCCGGCCAGGAACACCTTGGCCCGGTCGCGCACGAAGATCGTGTAGTCGGACATGCCGGGGACGTACGCCCCGCCGGCCGTCGCGTTGCCGAAGACCACCGCGACCGTGGGGATCTGCGCCGCCGAGAGCCGGGTCAGGTCGCGGAACGCGGCACCGCCCGGGATGAAGATCTCGGCCTGCTGGGGCAGGTCCGCCCCGCCCGACTCGACCAGGTTGATCAGTGGCAGCCGGTTCTCCCGCGCGATCTGCGAGGCCCGCTGGGTCTTCTTCAGCGAGAACGGGTTGACCGCGCCGCCGCGCACCGTCGGGTCGTTGGCCACGATCACGCAGGGCACGCCCTCGACGATCCCGATGCCGGCCACCACGCTCGCGCCGACCGGGTAGTCGGTGCCCCAGGCCGCGACCGGGCAGATCTCCAGGAACGGCGAGTCGCGGTCCACCAGCAGCTCGATGCGCTCGCGCGGCAGTAACTTGCCCCGCGCGTGGTGGCGCGCCGCGTACTTGTCGCCCCCGCCGCCGCGCGCCTGGCGCAGCGCCGATTCCAGCTCGGTCAGGCGCTCCAGCATCGCCGCGCGGTTCTCCGAGTACACGGTCCCGCGCGGGTCGAGGTTGCTCGTCAACACTGGCATGGCCCTCAGACCCCCAACTGCTTCGCGATGATCTCGTTCATGATCTCCGTGGTCCCGCCGCCGATGCCCATGATCCGAGCGTCGCGGTAGTGGCGCTCGACCTCGGCGTCGCGGACGTAGCCCAGGCCGCCGTGGAGCTGCACGGCCTGATCGACGACGTGGTCGCAGGTCGCGACCGCGGTGTTCTTCGCCATCGCCACCTCCGTAACGAGCCGCTCGCCGCTTGCGACACGGACGGCGACGTGACGTACGTATGTGCGGGCCACCGCGACCAGCCGCGCCATCTCGGCGAGGCGGTGCCGCACGAGCTGCCGGCTCGCCAGCGGGCGGCCGAAGGTGTGCCGGTCGCGCACCCAGGCCAGCGTCAGGTCGAGGCAGCGCTGGGCGGTGGCGTAGGACTGCACCGCCAACGAGATGCGCTCGGTCGCGAAGTGGGCCATGAGCTCGGCGAACCCGCCCACGACGTGGTCCTTGGGCACCCGCGCGTCCACGAAGGCCAGCTCCGCGGTGTCCGAGCAGTGCCAGCCCATCTTGTCCAGCCTCCGGGTGACCGCGAAGTCCTCGACCACGAGGAGGCGCAGGCCCTCGCCGGTCCGGGCGGCCACGGTCGCGAAGTCGGCCCGCGCCCCGCTGGTGATGAACGTCTTCGTACCGCTGACGACGTAGTGATCGCCGTGGTCGTCCGCCCGCGTGCGGATGCCGGCCACGTCGGAGCCGCCGTCGGGCTCGGTGACGGCCAGGCAGCCGATCCGCTCCCCGGCGAGCGTCGGGCGCGCGAACCGCTCGATCAGGTCCGCCCGCCCGGTCGCGACGATGTGTGGCAGCGCGATGCCGTGCGTGAACAGCGCGGCCACGAGCCCGGAGGACCCGCCGGCCTGGATCAGCTCCTCGGTGACCACGACGGTGTCGACGAGGTCGCCGCCGGAGCCGCCGGCCGACTCGGGGAAGCCGATGCCGAGCAGCCCGAGCTCAGCGGCCCGCCGGTGCAGCGCGCGGGGCACCTCGCCGGCGCGCTCCCAGGCGTCGAGGTGGGGGAGCACCTCGCGGGTGACGAAGGCGCGGGTCAGCTCCCGCAGCCGCCGCCGCTCCTCGGTCTCGAAAGGGTCCGTCATGCCACGAGCTCCGGCGGCAGCTCGACGACCCGGGAGCGCAGCCACTCGCCGAGGGCCTTGCCCTGGGGGTCGAAGCGGGTGCTGGCCGCGACCCCCTCGCCGAGGATGCCGCGCACGACGAAGTTGACGGCGAGGAGATTCGGCAGCTCGTACCGCTCGATCGGCAGCGGCCGCGCCTCGGGCAGCAGCTCCCGGAGCCGGTCGGCGGTGAGGTGATCGCGCAGCCACGCGTAGGCGGGCTCGGCGCGGGCCCAGACGCCGATGTTCGCGTCGCCGCCCTTGTCCCCGGAGCGGGCCCCGAACACCGTGCCCAGCGCGACCATGACGCCCGGCGGCGGCGGTTGCGAGCCCGGTGAAGTGCTGGCGATCGCGAGAGGTTCTGTCGTGGCGGGGGGCGGGATCGTGCGGCGGGTGCCGTCGGGCCGGACGGCCACGTGCTCGACCGCCTCCTGCGGGACGAAGTGCCCGGTGAACACGCCGAACGGGGTGGCGTCGCCGGGTGGGGCGGTCAGCGCGAGCCCGGGGTAGGAGGCGAGCGCGAGCTCCACCGCGGCCTGGGAGAAGGTGCGGCCGGCCCGCTTCGGGTCGGAGTCCTTGATCGATACGGTCAGCAGGGCGCTGGCGGCCGCCTCCGAGTCGGCGTCCGGGCGGTCGGTGCGGGCCAGGGTGAACTCGAGGCCGTCGGGGCCCAGGGCGTCGGTGAGCTGGGCGCGTACCAGATCGGACTTGGACTCGATCTCGAGCCCGCACAGCACGAACGTCATCGCGTTGCGGAAGCCGCCCAGCGAGTTGACGCCGACCTTCAGCGAGGGCGGCGGCGGGGCGCCGCGGACGCCCGAGACGCGCACCCGGTCCGGCCCGTCGGCGGCCAGGCGGATGGAGGCGAAGTCGGCGACCACGTCGGGCCCGGCGTACGCGGGCGCGCCGATCTCGTAGAGCAGCTGCGCGGTCACCGTCTCCACCGTCACCGCCCCGCCGGTGCCCGGGTGCTTGGTGATCACCGCGGAGCCGTCGGCGTGCAGCTCGGCGAGCGGGAAGCCGGGGCGGCGGGCGCGGTCGGGCAGCTCGGTGAAGAACGCGTAGTTGCCGCCCGTCGCCTGGGCGCCGCACTCCAGCACGTGCCCGGCGACCGTGGCCCCCGCGAGCGCGTCGAGGTCGTCGCGGGTCCAGCCGAAGCGGGCGATGCCCGGGCCGACGACCAGCGAGGCGTCGGTGACCCGGCCGGTGACCACGATGTCCGCGCCCGCGTTCAGGCACTCGGCGATGCCGAAGGCGCCGAGGTACGCGTTGGCGGTGAGGCCCGGCACCAGCGCGCGCACGTCGTCGCCCTCCACGTGCGCGACGGCCACGTCCAGGCCGAGCCGCGCGGCGAGGGCCCGCACGGCGTCGGCGAGCCCGGCCGGGTTCAGCCCGCCGGCGTTGGTCACCAGGCGCACGCCGCGCTCCTGGGCGCTTCCGATGACGGACTCCAGCTGGCGCAGGAACGTCTTGGCGTATCCGGTCGCCGGGTCCTTGAGCCGGTCCCGGCCGAGGATGAGCATCGTGAGCTCGGCCAGGTAGTCGCCGGTGAGCACGTCGAGCTCGCCGCCGTCGAGCATCTCGCGCCAGGCCGTGGCCCGGTCGCCGTAGAACCCGGACGCGTTGCCGATCCTGAGCGTCATCGGGTCCTCGCCCGCGGCTCGCGCTTGGCTCCCGGCGGGCCCGCGAACGCCTGCGCCACGCCGAGCCAGGCGGCCGCGTGGTCGCCGGTGGCCTGCAGCGCCAGGTCGGCCGGGTGCCGCCGCTGGGTCACCAGCAGGCAGAAGTCCAGGATCGGGCCGGTCACGCGATCGCCGGACGCCTCCGGCCCGAAGGTCAGCAGGTCGCCGCCCAGGCTCAGCTCCACGCGGAAGGGGGCCGGTGGGGCCGGTTGCCCGTGGCTGGCGAAGCCGTGGCCGATCGTCCGGTACCCGATGAAGGCGACGTGCCGCAGCCGCTCGGTCGGGCGCAGGTGCTCCCGCGCGGGCTCGTCGTCCGGGAACGTCTCGGCGATGTCGCGCCCGTGCGCCCAGGTCTCCATGATCCGCGCCGTCGCGCACGAGACGGGCGACATCGCGGGGCCGAACCAGGGCCGTTTCTCTCCGGGGGGTACCTGTCGCAGCGCCTCGGCCAGCGCCGCGCGCCCGGCCCGCCAGCGCGCCAGCAGCTCGTCCGGCGGCGCGACGCCCGCGGCCGCGGCCCGATCCACGTAGGTCAGCGGGTCGTCCAGCGACTCCGACAGCCGGGCGTAGAAGCCGTCCGGGTCCGCGTTGGCCAGCGTGGCCGCCTCGTCCGTCCAGTGCAGGTGCGCGATCTGGTGCGCCACGGTCCAGCCGGGCGCGGGCGTCGGGCGGCTCCACTGCTGCGGGTCGAGGCCGCCGACCAGCCGGTCGAGCGCCTCCGACTCCGCCGCCAGGTCTCGCAGCACCTCGTCGAGCTGCATGGTCGCGCCTCCTATATCAGCTTCGCCAGCTGGTGCTTCCAGGCCGCGAGGAGCAGGGTGCGGCGCGGGGTGTCGTCGGTGAGCAGGTTCGCCACGCCCAGCCCGCGCAGCAGGTCGAGCGTCGCCTGCACGGCCTCGCGCACGCCCGGCCGCGACTCGTCCGCGCCCAGCACGTCGACGGTGAGGCGGTGCATCTCGCGGCCGACCCGCGCCTCGAGCGGCACGAGCGCGTCGCGCAGCTCGGCGTCGGTGCGCGCGGCGACCCAGACCTCCAGGGCCGCGACGAACAGCGGGCCGGTGAACGCGGCCGCGAGCAGCTCGATGACCCGGTCCAGGCGCTCCTCGCGGTCGCCGGTCAGCGCGGCGGCCTCGACCCGGATCTCCTCGGCCCGGCGCTCGGCCAGGTGCTGGACGGCGGCCAGCACCAGGGCGGCGCGGGTGGGGTAGTGGTGCAGCTGGGCGCCGCGGGAGACGCCGGCGCGCTCGGCGATGACCGTGGTGGTGGCGCCGGACCAGCCGAACTCGTAGAGGCACTCGACGGTGGCCTCGAGCAGGCGCCGTTGCGTGACCCGGCTGCGTTCCTGCATGCCTCCCAGGGTCCTCGCCCGAAAACAAACAGTCAAGACTGATTGTTTTCCGGACCGAAAAAAGCCGCCCGGGGTGTCTGGGCGGCCTTTTCTTCTCGGAGCTGTCCGGTTTTCTTCTCCCAGTGCGGTGAGGGCGACCAGCGGCGGACCTGGCAGCGTCGGCGCGCAGCGCCCAGCGGTGCCTGGCGGGAGCGACGGTCGTGCCCCCGGCGGACCCGAGTCATGCTCTGCCCGCGCTGAGCGCTCTCAGACTCGGGCTCGGCGTGCGAGGCGCTCGGGGTCCATGATGATCACGCTCTTGCCGTCCAGCCGCAGCCAGCCGCGGGAGGCGAAGTCGGCCAGGGCCTTGTTGACCGTCTCCCGGGAGGCGCCGACGAGCTGGGCCATCTCCTCCTGCGTGAGGTCGTGGTTGACCCGCAGCACGCCGCCGTCGCGGGTGCCGAAGCGGCCCGCCATCTGCAGCAGCGTCTTGGCCACGCGGCCGGGCACGTCGGTGAAGATGAGGTCGGCCAGCGAGTCGTTGGTGCGGCGCAGGCGGCGGGCCAGCACGCGCAGCAGCTGCTCGGCGATCTCCGGCCGGTTGGTCAGCCACGGCCGCAGCGCCTGCTTGCGCAGCCGGGCCAGCCGCGTGTCGAGCACGGCGGTGGCGGTGGCGGTGCGCGGGCCGGGGTCGAACAGCGAGAGCTCGCCGACCATGTCACTCGGGCCCATCACGGCGATCAGGTTCTGCCGGCCGTCGGCCGCCCGGCGCCCGACCTTGATCTTGCCGGACAGCACGATGTAGAGACTGTCGCCCGGCTCGCCCTCGCTGAACACGACCTCGCCCTTGCGGACGTCGATCGTCTCCATCTCCTTGGCGAGCGATTCCGCGGCGTCGGCCTCGACCCCCTGGAAGATTCCGCTCCGCGCCAGTGTCTCGTCCATCGCGTCCACCTCGTATCCTCGGCGCGTCCTCTCCTCTGCGAAGCGATCGCGCGAACGCCAGTTTATGCATACGGGATCGCGTTCACCGAGGGTGGGCAGGCGGAGATGGTACCGCGCGACCTGCGGCTGGGTCGTCCTCCGCAAGGGCGGCCCGCCGTTCGCGGGGGTGCGATATCTTCGCGTCGGACACAACCGACCCGTGCTCACCGTGAGCGCGGAGCGTCGCCGAGTGGTGGAGTGGATCGCATGACGGTGTACGGCGGACCCTCCCGCTGGCCGGACGAGCAGCCCGAACAGCCGGAGCGGCGCGGCCCTGCGCCCTCTCACCCTGAGCAACCGACGGGACCGGCCGGAGGTTACGGGGCGCCCACGGGTCGTTTCGACGGATTCGCGGCGGGCCGCACCCCGCGCCCGGAACCCACCCCGGAGGCCGGTTCCGGCAACGTCTGGGGCGGCTCGTTCGGCGGCGACCGCACCGGTCCGGTCTCCGGTCAAGTCTACGGCTCCCCGCCGGTCGCGCCACTGTTCGAGCCGGCGCCCGGGCAGCAACGGCGCCCCGAGGACCTCTACTCCGCCCGGGCCTACGAGCCCGAGGAGCGCGCGGGCCGGCGCAAGCTGCCGCTGCCCGGCGATCCGCCGCCCGTCCGCGCCGGCGGCGGGCGGCGCACCGCGATCATCCTGGGCGCGGTGGCCGCCGTGGTCATCGGCGCCGGCACCGCGGGCGCGGCCACCTTCCTCGGCGGCGGCGACGACAAGCCCGCCTCGACCCAGGGCCCGGCCCAGCAGCCGAAGGGCGGCGGCGGCGGCTCCGACGCGGCCGGCGGCGGCTCGTCCGCGCCCGCCGCCGGCGCGGTCCCCGGCCCGGCCGAGGGCATCACGCTGAGCGCGACCGGCGACATCGTCATGGGCATGGCCCCGGGCGGGCTGCCGCCGAACAACGGCAAGGGCTTCTTCGACCCGGTGAAGGAGTACCTGGTCGCGGACTTCCAGATGGGCAACCTCGAGCAGGTCCTGACCGACGACACCGGCGTGGGCAAGTGCTCGGCCGACACCGCCGGCAAGACCTGCTTCGCCTTCCGCACCCCGCCGGCCTACGTGCAGAACCTCACGGACGCCGGCTTCAAGATGATGAACATGGCCAACAACCACGCCTACGACTACGGCGAGGTCGGCTACAAGAACTCGCAGAAGACGCTGGACGGGGCCGGCATCAAGTACACCGGCTGGCCGGGCGACATCTCCGTCGGCGAGGCCAAGGGCGTGAAGATCGCGGTGATCGGGTTCGCCTCCTACAAGTGGTCGAACCTGTGCTCCGACCTCGACGCCGCGGAGAAGATCGTCAAGGAGGCCACGACCAAGGCCGACCTCGTGGTCGTGCAGGTCCACATGGGCGCCGAGGGCTCCGACAAGACCCACGCCAAGAACGAGACCGAGATGTTCCTCGGCGAGAACCGCTGCAACCCGGTCGCCTTCAGCCACCGCGTCATCGACGCCGGAGCCGACCTGGTCATCGGGCACGGGCCGCACGTGATGCGCGCGATGGAGTTCTACAAGGGCCGGCTGATCGCCTACAGCCTCGGCAACTTCGCGGGCTACAAGGCGCTGTCCTACAACGGGACGGTCGGCATCGGCGGCGTGCTGAAGGTGACGCTGCTCGGCGACGGTACGTTCAAGGCCGGGACGCTCACCGCCACCTACATGGTCGCGCCCGGGCTGCCCAAGCCCGACCCGAAGAAGCAGGCCATCCCGTTCGTCTCCAACCTGACGAAGCAGGACTTCCCGAAGACGGGCGCCCAGATCGCGGGGGACGGCACGATCACGCAGCCCGCCGCCTCCTGACGCGCTCGGGCTGGGCGGACCAAGCGCTTGGTCGACTGTGACGGAGTCGCTCGATCGGGGGGCGTACCGGGCGACGTATTGTCGTTGCGTGACCGAGACCGCGTTGGCGTTGAAGCGGCGGGCGCGGCGGATGGGCCGCGCCCTCGTGACGATCCACCCCGACGCGCACTGCGAGCTCGACTTCACCAACCCGCTCGAGCTCGCCGTCGCCACCATCCTGTCCGCCCAGTGCACCGACGAGCGCGTCAACCAGGTGACGCCGAAGCTGTTCGCGCGATACCCGGACGCCGCCGCGTACGCCGCGGCCGACCCGATCGAGATGCAGGAGCTCATCAAGCCGACCGGCTTCTTCCGCAACAAGACCGAGTCGCTCATCGGGCTCGGGCAGGCGCTGGTGCAGCGGCATGACGGTGAGGTACCGGGGACGCTGAACGAGCTCGTCGCGCTGCCCGGGATCGGGCGCAAGACCGCCAACGTGATCCTCGGCAACGCCTTCGACGTGCCCGGGATCACCGTCGACACCCACTTCCAGCGCCTGGTCCACCGCTGGAAGTGGACGGACGAGACCGACCCGGTGAAGATCGAGTTCGCCGTCGCGGTGCTGTTCGCGCCGCGGGACTGGACGATGCTCTCGCACCGGATGATCTTCCACGGCCGCCGCGTCTGCCACGCGCGCAAACCGGCCTGCGGGGCGTGCACGCTGCGCAAAGACTGCCCGTCGTACGGTCTGGGCCCGACCGAGGTGGAGGCGGCCATCAAGCTGCTCAAGGGCCCGCGCGCGGGCGAGCTCGCGGAGCTGGTCCTGTGAAGCGGCTTCGTCACGCCGCGGCCCTGCTCGCAACGGTCGCGGCGCTCGCGGCCTGCACCGCGGACGTGAAGGCCCCTTCGGCCGGCGACACCGCGGCGAGCGCCGGCCCGCGCTGCATCGAGAAGGTCACCGAGTCCGCCCCGGCGTCGCCGGGCAGCGGCCCGCTGTTGCCGGCGATGGCGCTGCCCTGCTTCGACGGCGGCCGGTTCATCGACGTGGCCGACCTCGGCTCCGAGCCGACGATCGTGAACCTCTGGGCCTCGTGGTGCGCGCCGTGCCGCGAGGAGCTGCCCGCGCTCGAGCAGGTCGCGGCGGCCGGGAAGGTGCGCGTGGTCGGCATCGTCACCAAGGACCGCCACGACCAGGCCCAGTCCGTGATCGCGGACGCGAAGCTGACCTTCCCGATGCTGGAGGACCAGGGCCAGCAGTTCGCGGTGGCGGCGAGCCCGCTGGTGTCCAAGGCGCTGGTCACGCTGCCCTCCACGCTGTTCGTGGCCCCCGGTGGGCGCATCGTGTACACGTACCAAGGCCCGGCGCTCACCTCGGACAAGGCTCGGGAGCTGGCCCGGCAGTATCTGGGGGTGACCGCGTGACCGAGCTGCCGACCGAGCTGCCCGGCTGGTTCGAGCCGCTGCTCAGCAACATCCGCAACACCGACGCGGCCGACTTCACCCGCCTGCCCACGCCCGACGGGGAGGGCCGCCGGCAGAGCGCGGTGCTCGTGCTCTTCGGCGAGGACCCCGCCACCGGCCCCGACATCCTGCTGCTCCAGCGCGCCGCGGACATGCGCAACCACGCCGGCCAGCCCGCGTTCCCCGGCGGCGCGGTCGACCCCGGCGACGCCGACTCGATCGCGTGCGCGCTGCGCGAGGCCGAGGAGGAGGTCGGCCTGGACGCGAGCACGGTCGAGGTCATCACGACCCTGCCGACGCTGTGGATCCCGGTGAGTAACTTCCTCGTCACACCCGTCCTCGCCTGGTGGCGCGAGCCGCACCCGGTCGGCCCGGCCGACCCGCGCGAGGTGGCCCGCGTCGAGCGCCTCCCCATCCGCGAGCTGGTCGACCCCGCCCACCGCCTGCGGCTTCGCCACCCCAGCGGCTGGATCGGCCCGGCGTTTCGGATTCACGACATGTTGGTCTGGGGCTTCACCGCCGGCGTGCTGTCCACGCTGCTGGAACTCGGCGGATGGGCGGTGGAGTGGCCGACCGGCCGGGTTGAGGAGATGCCGACATCTGGTGCCGCACCTGTACGTTGAATGCGTGTCCGGCAGCGTGATCGACCTCGTCCTCCTGCTCCTCATGGTGATGTTCGCTATCAACGGATATCGCCAGGGCTTTCTTGTGGGTCTGCTGTCATTCGTCGGCTTCTTCGGGGGCGCGCTGCTCGGCCTGCAGCTCGGCCCGATGATCGCCGAGCAGTTCTTCTCCTCCGACCAGGCCCGCGTGGTCGTGTCGCTCTCCGCGGTCTTCGGCCTCGCCGTCGCCGGCCAGGCCCTCGCGAGCTTCGTCGGCAACCGGCTGCGCAACGCGATCGTCAGCCGTAACGCCCAGGCCGTCGACAACGCGGGCGGCGCCGTCGTCTCGGTCGTGGCCGTGCTCCTCGTCGTCTGGCTGGTCGCCGCCCCGCTGAGCACGTCGTCGCTGCCCTGGCTGGCCCGCTCGGTCAGCAACTCGATCATCCTGAACGTGGTCGACAAGGCGATGCCGGCCCAGGCCGACGCGCTCTCCCAGGCGCTGCGCGACACCGTGGACACCCGCGGCTTCCCGGACGTGTTCGACGGCCTTTCGCCGACCCGGGTCAAGGAGGTCTCCCCGCCGGACCCGAAGCTCGCGGGCTCCGAGCTGGTCAAGAGTGCCAAGAAGTCCGTGGTCAAGGTCCTCGGCCAGGCACCGAGCTGCTCGCGGCGCATCGAGGGCTCCGGCTTCGTCTACTCGCAGAACCGCGTCATGACCAACGCCCACGTCGTGGCCGGCACCAAGACCGTGAGCGTCCTCGTCGACGGCTCCTCGCGCCCGCTGCCCGCGACCGTGGTCGCCTACGACCCGAAGCGGGACATCGCGGTCCTCTACGTCAAGAGCCTCAACGCCCCGGTCCTGCCCTTCGCCGCGAAGAAGGCCGAGTCCAACGACGACGCGATCGTGCTCGGCTACCCGCTCGACGGGCCGTACGACGCGCAGTCGGCCCGCATCCGCGACCACCGCGACATCACCGGCCCGGACATCTACGACAAGGACAAGGTGACCCGGGAGATCTACACGATCCGGGCGCTGGTCCGCTCCGGCAACTCTGGCGGCCCGCTGCTCTCCACCGACGGCGAGGTCATCGGGGTCATCTTCGCCGCGGCGGCGGACGATCCGCAGACGGGCTTCGCGGTGACGGCGGACGAGGCGTCGCAGGTCGCCGAGGCGGGCAAGCAGCACACGGACCCGACGCAGACGGGGGAGTGCGCCTAGCCTTCTGGTCTCCTGCGTGGTGGCTACAGGGTGGTCGAGTGCCGGGCGCGGCGGCGGTGATGGAGTAGTACGCCGGAAGCTCCCGCGATGGAGATCAGCAGCACCGCCGTGAGGCCCGCGACCGCGCCGGCCTCCGTGCGCACGTCGCTCGCCAGCTGCCGCAGATCCGGCTCCGCGGACGTGCTCGGCATCGGCGCCGCCCCGCCCGGCCGCAGCGGCCCGGCCTGCTCGGCCTCCGCCTCGTCGCCGGCCGGGGTCGCGGCCGGTCCCGGCCCGGAGGCGTCCTCGGCGAGCGGGTTGGTCGCGACCTCGCCGACGGTGTCGCGCAGCGCCGCGACCGGGTCCACCTCGCCGTAGCCGAACCGGTCGTCGCGCCCCTTGGGCCCGAGGTCCTTGGCCGTGCCGATGAGCCGGTTGATGACGTTCGCGGCGCTCATCTTCGGGAACCGGGCGCGCACCAGCGAGGCCGCCCCGGCCACGAGGGGGGTCGCGAAGCTGGTGCCCTGGACCTGCCAGTACCCGCCGCCGGGCTTCGCCCCGATGAGATCCACCGCGGGCGCGGTCAGCACCGTCTCGGGCCCGGTGAGGGAGCCGGACCAGAGCACGTCACCCTTGGAGGTCTTGGTACGCGCGCCGAGGCCGGCCACCGCCACGACCCCGGGCTCCCGCGCCGGATACCACACCTGGTGGATCGACGGGTCGGTGGCGATGTTGCCGGTACAAGCGACAACCACGACATCGTGCGCCGCCGCGTACTGCAGCGCCTCCGCGATCGCCTCGCTGCGCAGCGCCCCGCCGAGCGAAAGGTTGATCACGGAAGCCCGGTGATCCACCGCCCAGCGCACCGCCTTGGCCACGACACCCGGATCGTCGTACTTGTTCGCCTCGTCCAGAACCCGGATCGGCAGGATCTTGGCCCCGGGCGCGATCCCCCCGGCCCCCGAACGATCCCGGTTGTTGCCCGCGATGAGGGCGGCAACGGTCGTACCGTGCCCGACCGGATCGACCTTCCCCTCGTCCCCCGCCGCGGGGTCGACGAGGTCGAGCCCGGGCAGCACCTGCCCGGCGAGATCCGGGTGCGTGGCGTCGACCCCGCTGTCGATGACGGCGACGATCACGCCCTTCCCGGTCGAGACCTTCCAGGCGTCCCGCGCGTCGAGGGCGGTGAGCTGCCACTGCTCGCTGCGGGCCTCGAAGGCGACCGCGGCCACCGGCCCAACCCCGACTCCCACCGCACAGGCGAGCGCCGCCGACAGCCCCAGAGCAAGGGCACGGCCGGCGGCGCGGGCGATGGAGGTGAGCGCGATGGAGACATTCTGGACCGTCTTGGTCGGATCTGTCAGGCCTCTGGCCCCACCTCGCCGAAAGGTGGTAACCCGTTCGGCCCGGTGACGCCCGCCCAGCAGCGCCTACACCCCTCCCTCCGCGCAGACGGTCGCCGCTCGCCCCGCAGCCGCCGCGACCGCCGGCCGACTCACACCACGAGGGGGAGCACTCGGCGCCAGCGGACGTCCGGCAACTCTGGCTCAGCGAGCAACCCCACTCGCACAGATCCAGCGGCCGCGCCGGACCGCTCCGAGGCGTTTGCGCGCGCGGCCGCCAGTGCGCGGCGGGGCGGTTCGAGGCGTCTGCGTGCGGCCTGGCAGATGCGGCGGGGCGGTTAGAGGCCTTTTGCGTGCGGCCCGGCAGGTGCGGCGAGCGGTTCGAGGCGTCTGCGTGCGGCCTGGCAGGTGCGGCGGGGCGCGGTGGGCGGTTCGGGCCGTCGGTGCGCGGCCTGGCTGATCGGCCGGCTCGGCATAGTCGAGTCCTCCTGCTGCTCGGCCCCACGCGGCCCACTTCCGATGGATGGTCCGGGCGCAACCCGCTCGGCGCGCACCACGGCTCGGCACGGCCTCGGCGAGCGCGACCAGCTGGGCGCCGCGGTGCCCAGCATCAATCGGCCCGGCACGCCCGGCACGCCCGGCCCGGCACGCGTGGCCCGGCACGCCCGGCCCGGCACGCGTGGCCCGGCACGCGTGGCCCGGCACGCGTGGCCCGGCACGCCCGGCCCGGCACGCGTGGCCCGGCACGCCCGGCCCGGCACGCGTGGCCCGGCACGCCCGGCCCGGCACGCCCGGCCCGGCACGCCCGGCCCGGCACGCGTGGCCCGGCACGCCCGGCCCGGCACGCGTGGCCCGGCACGCCCGGCCCGGCACGCGTGGCCTGGCTGATGCGGCGCGGCTCGGCATCAACGAGCCCTCCTGCGCTCGGCTCCATGCGGCCCAACCCCGATTGGTGCTCCAGGCGCGACCCGCCCGGCGCGCCCCCACGCCTCCGCACGGCCTTGGCGAGCGCGACCAGCTGGGCGCCGCGGTGCCCAGCATCAATCGGCCCAGTCAGGCGTGGACCAGCCCCAGCCTGCGCGCGCGCCTGGCGTGGCCTGGCTCGGCTCGGCCAGCCTGACGCGGCCGACCTGGCCCTGCGTGTCCCGATCTGGGCCTGCGCGGCCCAGCCGGGCGCGGCCCCAGCCCTCGGCGCTGCGTGGCGCAGACTGGCCCAGTCCAGCCCGGCCGGACCCAGCCCGGCGCGGCCCGATCCAGTCAGGCGCAGACCAGTCCGGCCTGGCGCGGCTCAGCTCCAAGCGGCGCGGCCCAATCTGGCGCGGCCGGTCCCGGCCCGCGGCGGAGGGCTCAGGCGACGGGGCAGTCGGCGATCTGAATAAGCGTGCCGCTCTCCTTCCGCGTGACCAGCCGAGCGCGGCCCGGCGGCAGAGCGCTGAACCGCACGTTGTTCAAGGCCAGACTCTCGTCGCGATCGCCCGACATGAGCACGACCGGCGAAGCGAGCTCGCGCAGCCGCTGCAGCACCGGCTCGAAGAGCGCGCGCCCCACGCCCCCGCTGTGCCGGGCGACGATCAGGTGCAGCCCGATGTCGCGGGCCTGCGCGAGGTAAGGCAGCAGCGGCGTGAGCGGGTTCCCGGCGGCCGTCGGCACCAGGTCGTAGTCGTCGACGAGCACGAAGCACTGCGGCCCGGTCCACCAGCTGCGGTTGCGCAGCTGGTCCTCGGTCACGTCCGGGCCGGGCAGGCGCCGCTGCATGTAGTCCGCGACCGAGGCGATGAGGTCGACGGTCTGCTGCGTCCCCGTGCCGTAGCCGATCAGGTGCTCCGTCCGCACCGCCCCGAGCAGGCTGCGCCGATGGTCGATCAGCACGATCCGCGCCTCCTCCGGCGTGAACCGGGCGCTGATCGAGGTCGCCAGGCCGCGCAGCAGCGTCGACTTGCCGCACTCGGCGTCGCCGAAGGCCAGCAGATGCGGTTCGACCGCGAAGTCGATGCGCACCGGGCGCAGGTCGGACTCGGCGATGCCGATCGGCAGCGCGAGCGGGTTCTCCGGGTCGGCGTCGCCGGCGATCTCGGACCAGGGCACCGACGCGGGCAGCATCCGCACCGGCCGGGCGGGCGCGCCGGGCCAGGCCGAGGCGATCGTCCGCACCAGCTCACCGGGCTCGGCCCCGTTCAGCCGCGGCTGCACCACGAGCAGATGCAGCCCTTCCTGCGTCATCCCGCGGCCCGGCGTCTCGAGCGGCACGGCCGCGGCCGCCCGGCGCTGGCCGAGCGAGTCGCCGGGGTCGCCGAGCCGCAGCTCGATCCGCGCTCCGAGCAGGTCGCGGAGGCCGGACTGGAAATCCATCCAGCGCGAGGCGGAGACGACCACGTGGATGCCGTAGGACAGCCCGCGCGTGGCGATGTCGACCACTACCGCCACGAGATCCTCGTAGTCCTTGCGCACGCTGGGCCAGCCGTCGACGACCAGGAACACGTCGCCCCAGCCGTCGTCGGGGCTCCCGGGCCCGCCGGCCGCGCGCCGCCGCCGGTAGGTGGGCATCCCGTCGATCCCGGCCGCGGCGAAGCGCTGCTCGCGCGCCGCGAGCAGGGCGGCGACCTCGCCGATCGTGCGCCGGACCGCATTGGCGTCCAGGCGCCCCGCGACCCCGCCGACGTGGGGCAGCTCCCGCAGCCCGGCGAGCTGGCCGCCGCCGAAGTCCAGGCAGTACACCTGGATCTCCTCCGGTGTGTGGGTGAGCGCCAGCGCCGTGACCAGCGTGCGCAGCGCCACCGACTTGCCGCTGTGCGGCCCGCCGACCACCGCGACGTGCCCCTGGGCGCCGTCGAGCCGGAACCACAGCACGTCCCGGCGCTGCTCGAGCGGGTTGTCGATGAGCGCGACCGGCACCTGCAGCGCCCCCTGCAGCTGCGGGGTGGTGACGGTCAGCCCGCGGCCGGGGTCGATCGTCAGCGGCCCGAGCACGTCGTCCAGCGGTGCCGAGGGGGCCAGCGGCGGCAGCCACACCTGGTGGGCGGGCACGCCCCGCCCGGCGAGCTGGTCGACGATGATGTCGAGCAGGCTCTCGCCCTCCGGCGCCACCGACGGCTCCAGCTCGGGCCCGGGCGCGGGCGGCGCCGGCACGTACCGCGTCCCGTATGCCATCACCCGCGGCCGCCCGCCGCCGCCGGCGCTCGTCGCGGCCCGCCCCGCCCGTCGCCACACCCCGCCGACGTAGGCGCCCTTGAACCGGGTCAGCGGCTCGGTGCCGGACTTGAGGATGCCGTGCCCGCCGGGCTTCTTCGGCAGCTCGTACGCATCCGGCACCCCCAGCACCGTCCGCGACTCGAGCGAGTTGAAGGTGCGCAGGCCGATGCGATACGACAGGTGCGTGTCCAGCCCGCGCAGCCGGCCCTCCTCCAGCCGCTGCGAGGCGAGCAGCAGGTGGATGCCCAGCGACCGGCCCACCCGCCCGATCTGCACGAACAGGTCGATGAAGTCCGGCTTGGCCTCCAGCAGCTCGCTGAACTCGTCGACGACGACCAGCAGGCTCGGCAGCGGGGCCAGCGGCGCACCCCCGGCCCGGGCTCGCTCGTAGTCGCGGACCGAGTCGTAGTCGCCCGCCCGGCGCAGCACCTCCTGGCGGCGGACCACCTCGCCGGTGATCGCGTCGGTCATGCGGTCGACCAGCAGCAGCTCCGAGCGCAGGTTGGAGATGAACGCGGCGACGTGCGGGAGGCGGTCCATCCGGGCGAAGGTCGCGCCGCCCTTGTAGTCGATGAGCACGAAGTTGAGCGTCTCGGAGGAGTGCGTCGCGGCGAGGCCGAGCACCAGCGTGCGCAGCAGCTCCGACTTGCCGGAGCCGGTCGCCCCGATGAGCAGCCCGTGCGGCCCCATGCCGTCCTCGGCCGACTCCTTGAGGTCCAGGTCGACCGGCTGGCCCTGCTGCCCGACGCCGATCGCGATGCGCAGCCGGTCGCGGTGCGGCCGCGGCGCCCACGACTTCGCGGGGTCCAGCGTCTCCGGGTCGCCGATCTCCAGCAGCGCCGGGAAGTCCAGCTCGGCGCCGGCCTCCCGCCCCTCGCCCGGCGGCCCGTCGAGGCCGGTTGCGACCGCCAGCCGCAGCGGCGCCAGCCGGCGGGCGACGACCTCGGCCTCGGCGACGTCGAGCGCGTCGACGACCCCGATCGCCGGCGGCGGCTCGGCGACGTCGTGGTCGGCGGTGATCGTGGCGAGCCGGCCGCCGACGGTCTCCAGGACGATCGCGGACCGGTCGAGCAGCCGCGGCGGCTCCCGGTCGAGGTCCACGATGGTCACCCCGTCGATGCCGCCGTCGGTGCCCAGGTGCGCGCTGCCGGACAGGTCGCCGCCGTCGAGCACCACCACGATGTAGGGCGCGGCCGGCGGGCCCTCCCGCTCGGCGTCGAACCGGCCCCGGCTGCGCAGCAGGTCGTCAAGGCGCTCCTCGAGCTCCCCGGCGGTCTCGGCGAAGAGGCGGACCGGGCCGAGCGCGTCGGCCCGGGTCGGGTGCAGGGCGTGGGGCAGCCACTTCGTCCATTCCCACCACGCGCGCCGGTCGGGCCCGGCGCAGACCGCGACGAGCAGGTCGTCGGGGGCGTGGAACACCGTGAGCTGGGCGAGGACGGCCCGGGCCAGCGCCCGCGCCGGGTCGTGCTCGCCGGTCGGGCCGGAGGCGGCCCGCCCGGCGCGCAGGTGGACGCGGGCGAAGCTGCGCAGGGAGACGGCCACCGGGAGGCCGGGGACCACCGAGTAGGCGTCGAGGAACCGCCGCAGCGCGGCCGCGGTCATCGGCTCCAGGTCCTGCAGGGGGCGGGTCGTCGGCGGGATGAGCGGGGTGGCGAGGGTCTGCGGGCCGGTGGCGACCCGCACGATGGCGAAGTCACCGTCGGTCGCGCGCCGCTCCCACAGGCGATAGCCGTCGACCGAGGACCAGAGCGCGTGCGGGTCCGGGTGCCGGTAGTGCAGGCCGGTGCGCTGCCGGGCCGCGGTCTCGCGGACGCGCCGGCGCAGCTGGGCGAGGTGGCGCAGGTATTCCCGGCGCGCCACGACCATCTCGGCCTTCTTCGGCGAGCCGGCGCCGGTGGACGTCAACAGCATGCCGAGCGTCGAGAAGCCGAAGATGGCGCCGATGACATAGGAATACGTCCCGCCCTCGCGCCCGGCGAAGAGCAGGGCCGTCGCGACGGTGCCGGTGAGCATCGGCACCACCTGCACCAGCTGTTGCCAGCGCGACGCGGGGGCCGGCGGGAGCTCCGGCGGGGCGGCCACGACGATCTCCCCGCTCGGGATCTCCGGAGCGGGCCGGCGCGGGGAACGCTTCACGACGACCGTGGTCACGCCGGAAACCCTAAGTGAGGGGTACGACACTTTTCCGCCCCGGACCATTGATCGTGACGACTTCGTCACGCTGTGGAATCGGCGGGCGCTCGGGGGCGACGCGTGCCGACGGATCGTGGTAGTTCTATGCCCATGTCGACTGCAGCGGCCGGTCTGGCCCGCATCACGATCAACGCGCCCGGGCGGCGCGTCGATGTTGCGGTGCCTGATGCGGTACCGCTGGCTGAATTGCTTCCCGAGCTCCTGCAGCATGCGGGCGACGGGCTCGCCGACGAGGGTGAACGGCACGGCGGCTGGCTGCTGCGGCGGGCCGACGGCACCACGCTGTCGGCCGCCGCCGGGCTGGCGGGGCAGGGGGTGCGCGACGGCACCGTCCTGCACCTGGTCCCGGCCCGCACCGGCTGGCCGGAGCTGGAATACGACGACGTGGTCGAGGCCATCGCCGCGGGCGCACGCCGGCAGGGCCTGCCGTGGGGTCCGGCCGCGACCCGGGCGGCCGCGATCGGAGCCGCCGGGGCCGGGCTGCTCGTCGCGCTGATCGCCGTCGTCCGGGCCGACCTGCCCCTGGTCGCCGCGGCCGTCACCGCCGGGCTGCTGCTGGCCGGCGTCACGGCGTCGCGGGCCTACGGCGACGCACTGGTCGGTGCGAACCTGGCCGCCTTCGCCCTGCCGTTCGCCGCCGCCGGTGGCTGGCTGGCGGCGCCCGCGGCCGCCGCGCCGGCGGCCCGCGCGCTGCTCGGGGCCGTGGCGCTCCTGCTCGCCGCGCTCTTCGGCGCCGTCGGCGTCGCGCACCTGATGCGCCTGTTCGCGGCCGGCGCGACCGTGGGCGTGCTCGGCTCGCTGACCGGGCTGCTCGCCGCCGCGACCCGTCCGGCCGCCGCGGCCGCGGTGCTGCTCGCCGTGCTGGTGGCGGGCGTGGCCGGGCTGCCGCTGCTGGCCATCCGGCTCGGCCGCCTGCCGATGCCGGTCGTGGCCACGCCGGCCGACCTCTCCCCGGGCGGGCGCGGGCCGGCCGCTGACCGGGGCCGGATCTTCGCCGCCGTCGCGCGCACGGACGAACTGCTCACGGGCATGCTGCTCGGGCTCGCCGCGGCCGCCGTGGGCGGGTCGGTCGTGCTCGCCCGGTCCGGGGACGTCTCCGGCATGGTGCTCGTCGCGGTCGGCGCGGCCGCGCTGCTGCTGCGGGCCCGCACGTTCCTGACCATCCGGCAACGGCTGCCGCTCATCCTGGCCGGGCTGGCGGGTTTCGCCCTGCTCGCGCTGTTCGCCGGGTTCGACGCCCGGATCGTCGCGGCCGTGGCGCCGCTGGTGGCGCTCGGCGTCGCCGTGGCGGGAACGCGGGCCGCGTCGCGTCCGGCCTCGCCCTACCTCGGGCGCGCGGCGGATCTGCTCGACACCCTGTGCGTGGTCGCGGTGGTGCCGCTCGCCTGCGCGGTTTTCGGGTTGTACGGCTTGTTCCTATGAAACGCGAAGGCGCCCGGTGTCGGACGACCGGGCGCCTTCGCGGTGACCCGCCGGTCTAGTCGACCGGGCGGGCGATCGGGGCCACGCCGGGGTCGTGGTACGTGCCCGCGGCGATGGCCTCGGCATAACGGCGCCGGGACTCGGCGATCTCCGCCTCCGCCTCGACGCGACCGACCCAGGTCGCGCCCTCGACGCTCTTGCCGGGCTCGAGGTCCTTGTAGACCTCGAAGAAGTGCTGGATCTCCAGGCGGTCGAACTCGCCGAGGTGGTGGATGTCCCGCAGGTGCTCCAGCCGCGGGTCGTCGGCCGGGACGCACAGGACCTTGTCGTCGCCGCCCTTCTCGTCCGTCATGCGGAACATCCCGATCGCCCGGGAACGGATCAGGCAGCCCGGGAAGGTCGGGGACTGCACGAGCACGAGCGCGTCGAGCGGGTCCTCGTCCTGGCCGAGCGTGCCCTCGATGTAGCCGTAGTCGGCCGGGTACTGCGTCGAGGTGAACAGAGTCCGGTCCAGCCGGATCCGGCCGGTGGCGTGGTCGACCTCGTACTTGTTGCGCTGACCCTTGGGGATTTCGACCGTGACGTCGAAGTCCATCTGACGACTCCTCACCCTCGCACCGCTGCGCCGACCATTAGTCTCGCGTACGGCACGGTGGGGCATCGCGGGGAGGGTCGGATGGCGAGGGAAACACCACAACGACGCGCCGGGGCCGGCCTGATCGCCGCCGTCGTCGCGCTGGTCCTGGCGCTCGGTGCGGCCCTGGCCTCGGTCTTCGCCGGAACGCAGATCGTCAATGGGCTCGGCCTCGCAGGCGGGCAGAAGACGCACTGGACGGACGGGACGGCCCCGGCCGCGCCGCCGGCGGTGCTCGCCGCGGCGGACGCCCAGGCCCCGATGCCGACCCAGGGCGGGGTCACCTCGGCGCTGCAGTCGCTGCTGGCCGTGCCCCAGCTCGGGCCGCACATCACCGCGTCGGTCGTGGACGTCTCGACCGGGCAGACCATCTACTCCTCGGAGCCGGACGCGGCGATGACCCCGGCCTCGACCACCAAGCTCGTGACCGCGGCGGCCGTGCTGGCGGCGCGGGGGCCCGCGTACCGCATCGAGACCAAGGCGGTCGCGGGCACGCAGCCGGGCGAGGTCGTGCTCGTCGCGGGCGGCGACCCGACGCTCGCGGTCTTCCCGACGTCGTACTACCCCGGCGCCGCCCGCATCGACGATCTCGCCAAGCAGGTGAAAGAGGCGCTCGGCGGCCAGGCTCCCACCAAGGTGACCTACGACGTCAGCATCTACACCGGCTCCGGCATCGGGCCGGGCTGGGACTCCGACGCGACGACCGGCGGCTCCGGTGCCGTGATGACGCCGATCATGACCGAGGGCGGGCGGCAGAAGCAGCAGAAGTACGCCCAGCGGTACCCGAAGCCCGATCTTCAGGCGGCTCAGGCATTCGCGAGCGCATTGGGCGTACCGACGAATGCCGTCGCGGCCGGAAACGCCCCGCAGGGCGCGAAGGAACTTGGCAAGGTCGAGTCCGCGCCCATGTCGCGCATGGTCGAGTTCATGCTGCAGGAGAGCGACAACGTGCTCGCCGACGCGCTCGCGCGGCAGGTGGCGCTGGCCAAGAGCCAGCCGGCCTCCTTCGAGGGCGGGGCGGCGGCCACGAAGAGCGTCCTGGAGGAGCTCGGGCTGCCGGTCACCGGCTACGGACTGGTCGACGGCAGCGGCTTCTCGCGCAACGACCGGCTCTCCCCGGCCCTGCTCACGGCCGTCCTGGCGATGGCCGCCCGGCCCGACCGCGCCGACCTGCACTCGATCTTCAGTGGTCTGCCGGTCGCGGCGTACTCCGGGACACTCACCACCCGCTACCTCAAGCCGGACCAGGGCGGGTCGGCCGCCGGGCTCGTGCGCGCCAAAACCGGCACCCTGACCGGTGTCAACTCGCTGGCCGGCGTCGTCGTGGACGCCGACGGACGCACGCTCGCGTTCGCGTTCATGGCCGACCAGACCACCAACGCGGATCAGGCCGTGATCGCCCTTGACAGAGTTGCCGCAGCTCTTGCCGCCTGTGGGTGTCACTGAGCACCGCCGCGGTGACGCTGCGTCGATCAGGGTGTACTCAGGGTTTCCACCCGCCACAGCGGTGGCCCAGCGCGGGTACGGTTGGTTCATGGCGCAGTTCGTCGATTGGGATCTGGCCGCAGCAACCGCCGCGGCGCTGGGCAAGAGTGGCCCCGCGGTGTCATACGAGGAGGCCGCGGACGCCGTCACCGACCTACGCGGCCTGGCCGATGAGGCCTCCGGGCACGTCACCGAGTTCACCGGCCTGAAGGCCATGATCCAGGGCCCGCCGGTGCGCGTTGTCGACCGCCGCGACTGGGCCGCCACCAACATCGCGGGGCTGCGCGAGGTCATTCAGCCGCTGGCCGAGCGGCTCGCGGGCGGCAAACCGCCGGGCGCCATCGTCGGGGCCATCGGCTCGCGCTTCACCGGCGTGCAGGCCGGCACGGTGCTGGCCTACCTCTCCGGCAAGGTCCTGGGCCAATACGAGGTCTTCTCCGCCGACCCCGGCCAGCTGCTGCTCGTCGCCCCGAACATCGTCGAGGCCGAGCGCAGGCTGGGCGCCAACTCGCGCGACTTCCGCCTCTGGGTGTGCCTGCACGAGGTCACCCACCGCGTGCAGTTCACGGCTGTGCCGTGGATGCGGGGATACTTCCTGGGTGAGGTCGGCGCCTTCGTCGACGCGTCCCAGCTCAACCAGGACCAGCTCGCCGAGCGCCTGCGCCGGGGCGTGACCGCCCTCGCCGACGTGGTCCGCGACCCCGACAGCCGCGTCTCGGTGCTCGATCTCGTCCAGACGCCGGGCCAGAAGGCGGTGCTCGACCGCCTGACCGCACTCATGACGGTGCTGGAGGGCCACGCGGAGTTCGTGATGGATGGCGTGGGTCCGGATGTCGTACCGACGGTTGACGACATCCGCGCCAAGTTCAACCGCCGCCGCGAGGCCGGCAACCCCCTCGACCGTGTCCTGCGCAAGCTTCTCGGCGTGGACGTGAAGATGCGGCAGTATGCGGAGGGCCGCAAGTTCGTCCACGCCGTCGTCGAGCGCGTCGGCATGGAGAGCTTCAACCGCATCTGGCAGTCGCCGCTGACCATCCCGCGCCTCAACGAGCTCTCCGACCCCGACGCCTGGATCGTGCGGGTCCTCGGGGCGAGCGCCCTGAGCCGCTCGACCGCCGCGACCCCGCCGTCCTCGATCGCCGCTCACGGTTCGGCCGCCGCGGCGTCCTCGGTCGCGGCTTCGGGCTCGGACTCGGCCGTGGAGGAGCCGCCGGCCCCGGTGCCGACGGTGCCCGAGCCGCTGGACGAGTCCCCGGCGGAGGCGGGCGTCGCCGAGCCGACCGAGGTGGCGGGGCTGACGCCGGAGGAGTCCACGACTGTGGTCGCTCCGGCAGTCGTACCGCCGGCGCCCGAAACGGCATCGGACGCCTGGTCGGCTGCGGCCGGCACATCCTCCGCCGCGACCGACGCCGAACCGACCTCAGCGGCCGCGACCGACACCGGCGCCGCGCCGGCTTCCGCGGCCGATACTGGCGCCGCGCCGGCTTCCGGGGCCGCGACCGACGTTGACGACGAGCCGGCCGAGATCGAGCCGGGCAGTGTCGGCGGCGAGCCCGGGCCGGCGGCGGTCTCCGAGCCGGCTGCGACCGACTCGGCACCGGAGCCGATCGGCGCCTTCGAGCCGGGGGAGGCGATGCGCGTCGCCGAGTCCTCGGACCCCGAGGTCGCCGAGCACCTGACCGACCCGGCCACGCCCGCCCCTGACTCGGACAATGACAAGGCGGAGGGCTCGGCCAAGCCCGCCACCGGCATCTGATCGAGTGGCGGCGCTGTCGCCGGCGGTCGCCGCCGTACGCAACGCGGTCCGGCGCGCCCTCACCGGCGCTCCGGACCCGGACACCGGCAACGAATCAGCTCCGGGTTCCCGGCTCGCGGCGCGGCTCCCTGACGGCGAGTCGGCTCTCGGCTCACGGCTCCCGGCGCGGCTCCCTGACCTGGACACCGGCGGCGAATCGGCTCACGGCGCACGGCCCACGGCGCGGCTCCCTGACGGCGAGTCGGCTCACGGCGCACGGCTCACGGCGCGGCTCCCTGAGCCGTCTGCCGGTGGCGAATCAGCTCCGGGCTCTCGGCCCGCGGCGTCCGCGGATACGCCGCGGCTCCTGGACCCGACCACGGCGATGGCGCCCCAGGACGACACGCCGCTGGCCGGGAGCCCGGCTATCGCCGGTCGGGCGCCCGCCGCCGGACCCGATGACGGCGCGCCGCTTCGGCTCGCCCCCGGCGACTATCCCGCCCCGGTGCCGCCCCGGGGCGAGTTCCCGCGCGCGGTGCACGAGGGCGACGCGCACCTAGCTGCGAACGCATCTGACGCGCCTCCGATCGCCGCCGAGGCCGGTGAAGATCCGTCGGTGGGGCCGGATGCCGGCGTGGTGCCCCTGCGCGGCGCTTCCCGGGGCGGAACGCTGCCGCCGGACGTGGCCTTGCGCGGCGCGGTCTTGTCCAGCGTGTCTCTGAGTGGAGCGGCCTCGGGCGGAGCGGTCAGCGCGGTCGGAAGCGTCGGTGGTGCGCCTGGTGCTGGGGTTTCCGCGGGGGACACGGTGCTCGTGGCCTGTTCGGGCGGGGCGGACTCGATGGCGCTGGCCGTGGGGGCGTTGTTCGTGGCGCGGCGGATGGGGGTTCGCTGCGGGCTCGTGACCGTCGACCACGGGCTGCAGGACGGGTCCGCGGAGCGGGCCGGGGATCTGGCCGACTGGGCGGTCGATCGCGGGTTTGCGCCCGTGCAGGTGCGGACCGTTCGCGTCGGGAGTGCCGGTGGGCCGGAAGGGGCGGCTCGCGAGGCGCGGTACTCGGCACTCGAGGCGTCCGCGATCGAGCTCGGGGCCTCCATGGTGTTGCTCGGGCACACGCGGGATGACCAGGCGGAGACCGTGCTGCTGGCGCTGGCTCGGGGGTCCGGGCCCCGCGGGCTGGCGGGCATGCCGCTGCGGCGGGTGCGCAACGGGGTGCTCTTCGTGCGGCCGCTGCTCGACGTCAGCCGGGCCGAGACCCGGGCGGCCTGTGCGGCTGAGGGACTCGTGGTGTGGGAGGACCCGCACAACGCCGACGCGGCCTATGCCCGGTCGCGGGTTCGGCCGCTGGTGGCCGCGCTCGGCGATGGCGTCGTCGGCAACCTGGCCCGGACCGCGCGGCTGGTCGGGGCGGACTCCGCGTACCTCGACGGGCTCGCCGCCGAGGCGCTGAACGGCGCGCTCGATGACGCGGGCGGGCTGGCGGTGGCGGCGCTGCGGCGCATGCCGGGTCCGATCCGTAGCCGGGTGCTGCATGCTTGGGCGCTGCGCCTCGGGGTGCCGGGCACGGATCTGTCGCATCGGCATGTGGATGCGCTCGACGCGTTGATCGTGCGCTGGCGCGGTCAGGGTGCCGTGGCGCTGCCCGGTGGCCTGTTCGTGGCCCGGGCCGCGGGAAGACTGCACGGAAGCCGCTGAGGCGTCCCAGTCCGCCGGCGGCGCGCTGAGCACACGCACCAGGCCTCGCTGTGCACGCATGCGCGGGCCGCGCTGTGCGCATACATCGGGGCGTGATTCCGCAAGCAGGAGGCCGGGGCGCGCTGTGCACATATGCGCCAGGGCGCGCTGCGCGCATACGCCGAGACGCGATTTTGCAAAGCGGGAGGCCGGGGCGCGATTGCGCGAAGCGCTGAGGCGGAATCGGGGGCTGTTCTCGGTGCCGGTCCGGTGGTCTGCTGAGTGGACTCTGGTGGCCGGATGGGGCGGGTGGGCACATGGGGTACGAAATCCGGCGCTCTTCGGTCTTTGCTCCTCGCGGCGTGGTCGCGACCAGTCAGGGCCTTGCCGCCGGTGCGGGGCTGGCCGTGCTGCGGCGCGGGGGGAACGCGATCGACGCCGCCATCGCCACCGCCGTCGCGCTCACCGTGGTGCAGCCGGGGTCGAACGACATCGGCGGGGACCTGTTCGCGCTGGTCTGGGACGGGGAGCGGCTGCACGGGCTGAACGCGTCCGGGCGGTCGCCGGCGCTGCTCACGCGGGACCTCGCGCTCGCGGGGGCCGCGAGCGCCTCCGACGGGCTCGGCGGGCACCAGGGGGATGCCGAGCTCGCGATGCCGACGCGCGGATGGCTGCCCGTCACAGTGCCGGGCGCGCCGGGCGGGTGGCGGGACCTGCACGCGCGGTTCGGGTCGCTGCCGTTCGCGGAGCTGTTCGCCGACGCGATCGCGTACGCCGAAGACGGTTACCCGGTGTCGCCGCGCGTTGCCGAAGGGTGGCGGGTCGACGCCGAGCAGGTGTATCCCGCGCTCGTGGGGGCGGAGTTCGCGGAGTGGGGGCGGGTGTTCACGCTCGGTGGGCGGGCGCCGCGCGCGGGGGAGCGGTGGCGCAACCCGGACGCGGCGAACACGCTGCGGCGGATCGCCGGTACCAACGGTGAGGACTTCTATCGCGGGGACATCGCGAACGCGATCGTCACGCACGCCGAGCGGACCGGCGGGCTCCTGCGAGCCGGCGACCTGGCCGGGCACGAGTCGGTCTGGGTGGACCCGATCTCCGTGTCGTATCGCGGGCACGAGGTCTGGGAGATCCCGCCCAACGGGCAGGGGATCGCGGCCCTCGTCGCGCTGGGTGTCCTCGACGGCTACGCGGAGTCGTCCCTGCACGAGCACATCGAGGCGATGAAGCTCGGGTTCGCCGACGCGCACGCGTTCGTCGCCGATCCCGGGGCCGGCGGGCCCGTTCGGGAGCTGCTGGAGGCCGGCTACCTGGCCGGACGGCGGGGGCTGATCGGGCAGCGGGCCGGGCGGTACGGCGCCGGCGAGCCGCGGCGGGGCGGGACCGTATATCTGTGCACGGCCGACTCGGCGGGGCGGATGGTCAGCCTGATCCAGTCGAACTACCTGGGGTTCGGCTCCTACGTGGTGCCGCCCGGGACCGGGCTCGGGCTGCAGGACCGCGGCGCCGGGTTCGTGCTGGCCGAGGGTCACCCGAACGCGGTCGGCCCGGGGCGGCGGCCGTACCACACGATCATTCCGGCTTTTCTGACCCGTGGTGGCGAGCCGGTCGGCCCGTTCGGCGTGATGGGCGGGCACATGCAGCCGCAGGGGCACGTCCAGGTGGTCCTTTCCACCGTGGACGGGCGGCTCGATCCGCAGGCGGCTCTGGACCGGCCGCGGTGGTACTGGCATCGGGGCCTCGACGTACTGGTCGAGCCGGGGCTGGGCCGGCGAGGTGGACGAATTGCGACGGCGGGGTCACAACGTGTTCGTCGCGGACGATCCGGACACGTTCGGGATGGGGCAGGCGATCTGGCGGAGCCCGGCCGGTTACACAGCGGGGTCGGAGCCTCGCGCGGACGGGCAGGCGATGGGGTACTGACGGGAAACCCGCAGCGAGACAGGTCTCTCATTGGGCCACCCCGCGTCGATCCGGCGCCGCCGATAGTGCAGGCTTGTCGCATGGCCGACGGCACCACCTGGCACTCGTCCGACATCGACCACGTCATCGTGAGTGAGGAGCAGATCCGCGAGAAGACCGCGGAGCTCGCCAAGCAGGTGGCGGCCGATCACGCCAACGCGGAATCGATCCTGCTCGTGGGCGTGCTGAAGGGCGCCGTCATGTTCATGGCGGACTTCGCGCGGGCGCTCGGGCGGGTCGGCCCGCCGGTGGAGCTCGAGTTCATGGCGGTTTCGTCGTACGGGCAGGGCACGACGTCCTCGGGAGTCGTCCGGATTCTCAAGGACCTCGACCGGGACATCGCCGGGCGGCACGTGATCGTCGTCGAGGACATCGTCGACTCCGGGCTGACGCTGTCGTGGCTGCTCAAATACCTGGAGAGCCGCTCGGCGGCCCAGGTGGACGTCGTCGCGCTGCTGCGCAAGCCCGACGCGCTGAAGGTCAGCATCCCGGTGCGGTATGTCGGATTCGACATCCCGAGCGAGTTCGTGGTCGGATACGGCCTCGACTATGCCGAGCGCTACCGTGACCTGCCGTTCGTCGGGGTCCTGAAGCCGTCGGTCTACGGGCGCGGCTGACCTGGCTTTTCGGCGGACGTTTCCTGAGAGTCTGCTGAGAGCACCTCGTCCCCGCCCGACGCCGATCCGCGACTGTCGGTGCCACGGTGTACCGTCAAATGGTCGCAAGCGTCAACTGAGCCCATAACCTAGGCGGCGCTTTCGGCACCGCGTCGGAAAGTGGGTCCGGCGCGGTTGACGGCCTTACGGATGGAGGGGCCGGGCGCCGCGGCGTCCGACGACAACATGGAACGTACCCGTTTGTTCCGCCGGCCGGTGGTCTGGATCCTTCTGGTGATCATCGGTGCCATCGTGCTCAGTTCCTTCTTCACTTCCGGCCCGAGCTACACCAAGGCGGACACGTCCGTCGTGCTCGACCAGCTTCGCAGCGGCAACGCGAAGAAGGCTGTGATCCAGGACAAGGAGCAGACGCTCAACCTCGATCTCAGGAACAAGATCAAGGTCAAGGGCACGGATACCAACAAGATCCAGGGTCAGTTCTCCTCGCAGAGCGCCGACGATCTCCAGAACGAGCTCAGCACGCTCAAGTCGGAGAAGAAGCTCGACGAGTACAACGTCAACGTCACCCAGGACAACATCTTCATCAGCCTGCTGATCAACCTGTTGCCGATCGCGGTGCTGGTGGTTCTGCTGCTGCTGTTCATGTCGCAGATGCAGGGCGGCGGCTCCCGGGTGCTCAACTTCGGCAAGTCCAAGGCGAAACTGATCTCCAAGGACACCCCGAAGACGACGTTCGCCGACGTGGCCGGCTCGGACGAGGCGGTGGAGGAGCTCCACGAGATCAAGGACTTCCTGCAGGCGCCGGCGAAGTACCAGGCGCTCGGCGCGAAGATCCCGAAGGGCGTGCTGCTCTACGGGCCGCCCGGAACCGGTAAGACGCTGCTCGCGCGGGCTGTCGCCGGCGAGGCGGGCGTGCCGTTCTACTCGATCTCCGGCTCGGACTTCGTCGAGATGTTCGTCGGTGTCGGCGCCTCCCGCGTCCGCGACCTGTTCGAGCAGGCCAAGGCCAACGCGCCCGCCATCGTCTTCGTCGACGAGATCGACGCCGTCGGCCGCCACCGCGGCGCCGGCATGGGCGGCGGTCACGACGAGCGCGAGCAGACGCTCAACCAGCTGCTGGTCGAGATGGACGGCTTCGACACCAAGGGCGGCGTCATCCTGATCGCCGCGACCAACCGGCCCGACATCCTCGACCCGGCGCTGCTGCGCCCGGGCCGCTTCGACCGGCAGATCGCGGTCGACCGCCCCGACATGGAGGGCCGCAAGGCGATCCTGCGGGTGCACGCGAAGGGCAAGCCGTTCACGCCCGACGTCGACCTCGACTCGGTCGCTCGCCGCACGCCCGGCTTCACCGGTGCCGACCTGGCCAACGTGATCAACGAGTCGGCGCTGCTGGCGGCCCGCAACGACAAGCGGGCGATCACCAACGACTACCTCGAAGAGGCCATCGACCGGGTCATCGCCGGCCCCGAGCGGCGCACCCGCGTGATGAGCGAGCACGAGAAGAAGGTCACGGCGTACCACGAGGGTGGTCACGCGCTCGTCGCCTGGGCGCTGCCCCACTCAGCGCCGGTGCACAAGGTGACCATCCTGTCGCGCGGCCGCTCGCTGGGCCACACGCTGGTCCTGCCCACCGAGGACAAGTACACGCAGACGCGCTCCGAGATGATCGACACGCTGGCGTACGCGCTGGGCGGTCGCGCCGCCGAGGAGCTCGTCTTCCACGAGCCGACCACCGGCGCCGGCAACGACATCGAGAAGGCGACCGCGCTCGCCCGGTCGATGATCACGGAGTACGGCATGAGCGCCAAGCTGGGCGCCGTCAAGTACGGCACCGGCGACGGCGAGCCGTTCCTGGGCCGCACGATGGGCCACGAGCGGGACTACTCCGAGAAGATCGCGTCGGAGATCGACGCCGAGATGCGCTCCCTCATCGAGATCGCGCACGACGAGGCCTGGGAGATCCTGGTCGAGTACCGCGATGTCCTCGACAACATCGTCGAGGAGCTCATGGAGAAGGAGACCATCTCCCAGGCCGACATGACCCGCATCTGTGCGCGCGTGGTCAAGCGGCCCCCGATGGCGCCCTACAACGGCAACGGCCGTCGCCGGCGCGCGGTCGAGGCCGGCGCGAACGGCTCCGAGGTCGCCCAGCCCACCGGCTTCGGCGCGGACGACCACGTCCGCATCGGCGGGGGCGAGACCCCGGACGGCACGCACTGAGCGAGCACAGCGGCACCGAGCCCGACACCGACAATGGTGTCGGGCTCGTTGCCGACCGGGAGCTGGATCACGTGGCCGCGCGGCTCGTCAGCGGCCGGCTGGGCGGGGTCGAGGTCGAGCGCAACGTCGATCTGAAGCGCATCGAGGATGCGGTACGGGAGATCCTGACCGCGGTCGGCGAGGATCCTGATCGCGACGGGCTGCGCAAGACGCCGGCGCGGGTCGCCCGGGCCTACGCCGAGCTGTTCGCGGGGCTGCGCGTCGACCCGGCCCAGGTGCTGAACACGACCTTCGAGGCCGACCACGAGGAGCTCGTGCTCGTGCGCGACATCGAGGTCCAGTCGATGTGCGAGCACCACCTGCTGCCGTTCCACGGCGTCGCGCACATCGGCTACATCCCCGGCACCGACGGGCGCATCACCGGGCTGTCGAAGCTGGCTCGGCTCGTCGAGGTGTTCGCGCGGCGGCCGCAGGTGCAGGAGCGGCTGACCTCGCAGATCGCGGACCTGCTCATGGCGCAGCTCGAGCCGCGGGGCGTCATCGTGGTCATCGAGTGCGAGCACATGTGCATGTCGATGCGGGGCATCCAGAAGGGCGGCTCGCGCACGATCACGTCGGCGGTCCGGGGACTGCTTCGCGACGACGCCAAGTCGCGCTCCGAGGCGATGTCGCTGATCCTGCACGGCTGATTTCTGCATTTGTACCCCCTGTGCCCACGCCGGGCCCAGGGGGTCATGCATGCGCCATCTTTCGCCGCGGGCCCCTCAGAAGAACAGGATCACGCCGCCGAAGACGAGGATCGGTATCAGGGCGATCAGGCTGATGACCAGGCCCAGCACCGGGGTCCTGGACGTCGTCCGGCGGGTCATCGCGCCGATGGTCAGCCAGCCGAGGCCGAAGGAGAGCGCCGGTAGTACCAGCGCACAGGGAAGGGCCAGGAGACCGACTCCGGTCAGTTCCTCGCTCGCCAGGAGCGCCGGGATCTGCACGATGGCGGCCAGGAGCGCGAACAGGAAGTAGACGCCGGCGTTGACCCACACGCGGCGGTTGGACGCCGCCTGGCGACCCGGCGCCGTCAACTCCGCCTCAGAGCGCTTCAGACCGCCCGCAGCCATCCGCAGTGCCGTCGATACCCTCCCCGGCACCGACCCCGGCACCGGTGGGCTCAGCGGGCTTACGACGCCCGTTCCCACGACGCCGCCCGGGCCGGAAACGGGTACGCCGCTGACGCGGTTCGGCACGCCGCTGACGGGGACGCGCGGGATCGACCCGGTGTTGTGCTGGCTCGGGGGGATCGGGGGAGCACTGCGCGGTACGACCACCGGATAGCCGCCCGTGGTGGACCCCCCGGCCCTCGCGACAGCCGGCGTTCCCGGCATGGCGGACGTCGGCACGCCCGACACCGGGGGCGCGCCCGACACCGGCGGCCACGGGGGCGCGCTGACCGGGGACGTGAGGATGCGCTGCCCCTGCGGCCAGGCGCCGCTGCCGCCGGTGAGCGCGGCCGGCGGCGGAGGCGGGGCCATCGGCGCACCCCGGCGCGGGTCGACCGGCTGTGGGCCCGCCGTCAGCGCGTTGTGCGCGGCCTGGATCTCCGGCCAAGCCGGGCGCAGCTCCAGGGGGCGCCCGCCCGCCTCGCCGGCCACCTCGGACAGGTAGGCCTCGTGGTGCGCGAGCTTGGCCCGGATGTTCTGCAGGTCCTGCTGGGCGGCCTTGAGCGCGGCCTTGTGCTCGGCCACGATCGCGATCACCTCGCGCCGCACGGCGTCGAGGCGCTGGCCGGCCGCCACGTATTCGAGCCAGGCCGTCCGGCTCGGCTCGCCCACCGGCACCGGCGGCGCCGTCCACGGCCCGCTGAGCTGCGCGCAGACGCGGCGGACGAGCTCGACGGGCGGGTCGGGGTCGAGGTAGACGGGGGCGTTGAGCCGGCTCGGGCCCGTGCCGGTGCCGGAGAACGTGGCGCCGGGCGGATCGCCGACCCACGCGTGCGGGTTGCGAATGGCGATCTGGGTCGCGTGCGGCAGCGGCGCCTGGGTCGTCTCCTGCGTCAGCGGCGGCGGCGGCCAGCCGGCGGCGATCAGGTGCAGCCGCCCGGCCGGCCCGGCGTGCGCGAGCTGCGCGATGCGCGCGAGGTCGCGGCCCTCGGTGAGCTCGGGCAGCGACGCGATGACGATCAGCAGCGTGGGGGCCGGCCCGTCGGTGCGCGCGGCGAGCCAGCGCTCGCCCTCGTCGAGCACGCTGCGCAGCCCTTCGGCGTCGCTCGCGGGCCGCGGCATGATCGAGTCGATCCCGGTGAACCAGTCGAAGGTCCCGCCGTCGACCACGGCGTCGATGGCCCGAATCCGCACCGAGCCGGGCGGCGAGGACGCGAGCAGCCGCAGCACGAGACTGCGCAGCAGCCCACCCACGCGCGCGTCCCGCGCATCGGCGTCGATCGCGATGTGGCCGGCCCGCAGCAGCGGCACAATCACCGGGAATCGCGCGTCATCCAGCGGATGCGCCTGCCCGACCCGCACGAACGTGGGCGGGAGCGGCCCGCCGAGCGGCGTGCTGGGCGCCAGGGCGTCCAGTTGCGCTCCGAGCCACCCGGGCGCGAGCAGCGCGCTGTTCGCGCGCAGACTCGCGGCCAGGTCGTGCTGCTCGGCGTACTGCTCCGCGGGGGCGGCGTTGGGGGAATACTTTTCGAGGATCGGCCCGGCGGCGGCGATCAGCGCAGCGGTGTGCCGATGCTGCGCAGCCGCTCGCTCGATCCGTGCCCGCAGGCGTGCCACCGTGCCCCTTCCGATCCAAGCAGATGACGGGAACGGTAACGCAGACGGGCATTCTCGTCAGCAGGCGCCATGGGGCTTGCGCGTTGTCGCTGGTAGCCGCGTCGCCTTCGGATCACCACGGCGCGGGAGGGTGCTCCTGGGGCGCTTGGGGACTAGCCTCTGGGGCGTGGACCCATCGATTCCCAACGAGCCGAACGTCGACCACGGGCGGTCGATTCCACGCTCGCGATCGGGCGAGAACGAGGTCCTTGAGGGCGAGATCATCGAAAAGGACGCGCCCCTGGGCCGTCCCCGCACAGGGCCGCCCCCGCCGCCCTCCCCCGCAAAGGACCCGAAGCAACGCAAACGCGCCCGCCGCACGGTCCTGTGGACCCTGCTCGGCATAGCGGCGTTCGTCTGCCTAAGCGGCATTGGGTTCGGCATCGTCTACTACAACAAGGCCACGAAACCGAACACGGACACGCCGGGCGGGGCGCTTGAGGGATACCTCGATGCGCGGTTCAACGGCGCCCGACCGGAACGTGTTCAGCAGTTGATCTGCCGGTCCCCGAGCCTGGGCGAGTTCGATGAGCTGGTCAGCGTGCTGGATGCGAGCAAAGCTCAGTCAGCCGGGGCGATCAGGGCCAATGCGTCCGCGCTCGATCTCAAGTATCCGTCTGAAGACAAAGCCGAGATCGAGACCAACCTGGTCTTAGCCTCCGGACCGCAGAACTATGCGAGCGTTGCCAGAGAACGGTGGCGTTTCGACCTGGTACACGAGGACGGCTGGCGGGTCTGCGGCGCGCATCGCCTGAACTGATGACTACTCCGCCCAGAGCAGGTGGATGGGCACCTCTAGCGTTTTGGGGGGCTGGCCGCTCCACGCCCACCGGTACCATTCCAGCTCGCGGCAGACGCGAATGCAGATGTCGCCTTCGGCGCTGTTGTACGCCTCTGTGACCGCGCGTAGGTCACGCTGATCGCGGCCGGTCTTGTCGTCCGGCCCGGGCACACGGACGACCCGTAGGCCGGTGATCGCCTTGACGTCACGGGCCGGTCGCGGCGGACGCCCCGGCGGCGCATCGAGCGACACGAGCATGAGTTCCGCAGATGCCGTGACCGCACTCGAGATCCGCTCGACCCAGACCCGCTCCAGGGGGACCAGTGGGGCGAACACCTCGGTCTGCTCTGACTCTGCGCGATACCACTCCTGCTCCGGCAAGGCCGGCACATAGGTGCGGCTGGCCTGAACGACTACGTTGTCGATTCGTATGTCTGCCCGCCAGCCCAGGCCGGGGACGCCGACGACAGCGCGGCGGCCGCGGAGGTCGCGCAATGACGAGGCGGCGACCAGCTCGATGCCGGCCGGTGTTCTGGCCGAGTCGCCGGCCAGCAAATCCCAATCGGGAAAGTCCGAGTCGCCAGGTAGGTCGGTCATGGCTTCATACCCAAAGGTGCCCCCATCCGCTGCATGAACGGCACCGGGTCGATTGCGCCGTTGTTGCTCGGATCGCTGTTGAGATGGACCTCGAAATGGACGTGGGGGCCGGAGGAATGGCCGGTCGTGCCCGTGAATCCGATCTCCTGACCGGGGGCGACGTGCTGTCCCACAACAACGCTCGGCTGCTTCACCATATGGCAGTACCGTGTGAGAATCCCGTTCGCGTGCTGGATCTCCACGTACCAGCCGCAGCCGAGCACCGACGGCGAGCCGTCGCGCCAGCAGCCCCAGTCGGTGCCGTTGGCCAGGTGGGCCTGGCAGCGCACCTTCACCACGATTCCGGCGGCGGCGGCGCGGATCAGGGTGCCACGCTTGACGATGAGGTCGACGCCCTGATGGGTGGGGCGGTCGGCGGTGCGGAAGCCCGAGCCGACCTCACCGCCGACCGGGGCCGTCCAGCCCGACGCCGCGATCTGCTCTCCGCTGACGCACTGAAGATTGGTCGAGCCGGCGGCCGCACGCGCGGCGCCGCCGGTCAGGGAGTTGACGACCGTGCTCGCGAGCTGTTCGTGTTTGGCGTACGCATCCGGGTACGCGCTGCGCTGCACCTTCTGCGCGGCCTGGGTGAGGCTCATCCGCTCCCAGCCGGGGATGGTCAGCAGTTTCTCGTAGAACTTCCGCGAGGCGTACTGCGGGTCCATGATCTGCTGCGGCGTGCCCCAACCCGTGCTCGGCCGCTGCTGGAAGAGTCCGAGCGAGTCATGGTCGTTGCGTGCGCCGAGGTTCGGCAGGTTGTGCAGGCTGGACTCCTGCATGGCGGTGGCGACCGCGATCACCCACCCCCGCGGCGGCACCTTCAGGTCCTGCCCGACCCGCACGATGACCGCGGCGTTGCGAACCTGCTCCTCGGAGAGTTCATGGTGGCTCGGCAGGTTGGCGGCGGCATTGACGAGCTGCCCGTTGCCGCAGCCGATGTCGTAATTCTGTGTCTTGCGGGACGCGTCGAAGAAGAACGCCGCCGCGGCGCCCGCGCAGCACACCAGCAACAGCGCCGAGCACACAACCGCCAGCAGCGCCGGGCCGACGAACCTTCTCCGCCCCGGTTCCTCGAAGTCCCCGCCTTCTCCGACGCCGCTCATGCCATCTCCCAGTCCAGCGAGGTGACCTGCCAGCGTCCGCCCGAGGCCAGCAGCCCGAGCACGATAGTCCCGCCCTCCGCCGGGATTCGGGCCACGGTCGTCGCGCCGTTGGTCTGCAGTTCTGTGGCCCCGGTGATCGTCGCTGTCGGCACGTCGGCGGGATCGGTATCGGCGAGTGATGCCAGCAGATCC
Source organism: Dactylosporangium thailandense (assembly GCF_059739745.1). NCBI lineage: Bacteria > Bacillati > Actinomycetota > Actinomycetes > Micromonosporales > Micromonosporaceae > Dactylosporangium > Dactylosporangium thailandense. Next base: position 9,209,779 of record NZ_AP029195.1, on the reverse strand, counting down.
GTCGAGGCGTCCGGCTTGAGCCCGGCCCGCCACTGATCCCCGGTGACCCCTGCCTTGCGTAGCCACGCGTTGGCAAACCGAGTCGCCACGGTCACCGCGTCGGCGGCCCCCTTGCTCAGCGACGGTGCGGGCGCGACCGACTCGTCGACCCCGTCGTCTCCGAGCGAGCTGAAGGGATCCGCCGATCTCGGCACTGACTCCACGGTTGGCCCGACCGCGTCGGTGGCCGAGCCTCCGCGGCCGTTGTCAAGCACCGTCCGCCCGAGCGTGACAATCACGAGAACGATCACGACCAAGACAAACGCGACGCCGTACCGCGTCCCGAGCAACCGCAGGACCGTCCGCATCGTTGCCTACCCCGGCAGGCTCGCCGACTCGGGTCGACGGGCGCCCCCGCGCCCGGTCGTGGACCGAGTCGAATCGTCCGAGCCGGGTCGATAGATTGAGTACGACGGAGCGTTCTCAGCCGGCGGGTCGGGCTCCTCCCACGTCGAGTCCCGCCGCCGGGACCGCTGCTGTCCTGCGCCGCTCCTGCTCCCGGCGGTCTCAGGCCGCTCCGCTGGCACCCCACCGCCGCTACCGGCCGAGACGGTGTCCTCGGTGCGGGCCTCGGGTCGCTGCGAGGTCTGCAGCTCCCCCGCACCGCCGCGCTGCGGCCCCGGCTCCTTGGTCCCCCCAGCGTCGACCACCTTGAGCGCTGCGGCCGCCCGTACGTCTCGCATGAACAGCCGGTGCCAACTCCCGGCGGATGTGATCGCCCGCGTCGAGTCCTTCCCGCCGAGCTGCGTAATCCGTCGGTAGGGCCTTAGCAGCAGCCACCCGACGACCCCGGTGAGCCAGATGAGCACAACCTGCAGCCACGGGGCCAATGCGGCGGTCAGGATCTGCGAAACGGCGAACAGATAGACCGCCGATCCGGTGCCGAAGATGATGATGTTGAAGACCGCTGCGATGACGGCGTTGCCCAGCCGCCGGAGGCCGGCGTTGGCCGGTCGCAGCAGTCCGATGGTGCCAAGCATTGGTGCAGCGATGACCGCCCATCGGAAAAGCAGGAACCCAAGGATCACCAGCACCGACGCCGTAAGGTCGAACAATGCGAAGAAGACGGCCGAGAGAATTGCCAGGAAGCCGGAACCGATGCGATCCATACCCTTCGTGCCCTGCAGGTGCTGATACGCCTCTGGATCCTCGACCCTAATTCGCTCCGCTATTTCCTTCCACCGATCGCCCTTCTCCTGCATTTTCTGGGCTCGGATGCTCGAGGTTTCGAGCGGTTCATTTTTGGCCGCGTGGATTTCATTCTTTGCGCGGACGTTCGCTTCGTCTGAGCGAATTTCGTCTATCTCGTCCCAGGTGAATGACCTTGCGTCGTAAAGTGCCTCTCCGTACTTTCGAGCCGTCTCGCTATCCGCGGATCCGAGCGTGCCTCGCAGCCAGTTTTGGTAGAGTAGCCCGTCGGTAACCGTATCGCTGGCGCGCAGCGCCGGCGTTCGATTGTCGATGCATGATTCAGGATGTCTTTGACACAGTGGCGCGTCGTTATTCTTCTGCTGCGCTGGGGGGCCGACTGCGTCGTGAATCAATCCGAGGCTCGATGTGAGCGCTCTGTCGGCGAGTTGTGCAGACCAGCTCGGCCAAGTTGCCAGAGCGGTCATAAGCACCATGACGAAGATGGCCCAGCCGGCGGTTGTTATCGCGTTGGACATGTCGGACTGGCGTGATCGCCAAAGAAGGTACATTCCCACGATCGCAAGCGTTACTGCGCCGAACGGTGTAAAAACTCTGTCGTAAATTGCTTGGGTCGTCCGGTCGACCATCGGGTCGGCCCAGCCCCACATGTACGATGCATCCCAGGCGCGTTCGCGCATTGCATTTGATGCGCCGATGATCGACGTTGCCACGACAAATTCACCATTGGCGACCGTGTTTTCAAATTCGGCGCTGGGATTCGTCACGGCGGCTGCGCACTTGAGGTCGTATGTGTTGAAGTCGTAGCCAGCATAACCATATTGGGTATATCGGCCTACGATGCTATCGCCTACGGCACTAGACGGGTGCTGTGCGAACCAGCCGGCCATGCCGGCGTCTGGGCTGTCGGGAATCGGCGCGTCCAGGCAGCTCGCCTTGCCGGCGATATCGCTTTTCAGGCTGGCGGCGCAGTCATTGAAGTTTTCGGGTACTTTCCACTCTTCAATGCTGCAGAGCTTGTCGCCGGGGGCGTAAGCAGTGGGTGAGGCTGTTGCCGGAGCCATAGGCCCCGCGAACAATGTCGCCAAAGCCGCGACGAGGACCACGGCCACGTACACGGGCAGGCGTCTCACCGCTAATCCTCCGGCTCATCGTCGTGGACGTCCACAACCTCCCCGCCCAGCGCGGCGCCAGGAACAGCGCCGCCAGGCGTGGTGTCGAGGTACCGCAGCAGATCCGCAACATAAGAAACGTCCACGCGCACCTTCTGGACGCGCCCGTCCACGTCGCGCATCACGAACTCGCGGAAGCCCAGGCGCGACGAGGAGCTGGTGTCGACCTGGGACAGGGCCGCGAGGGTCTGCTCGTAGCCGACATCCGTCGGCACACGCAGCAGGCGAAGCGCCTCGGCCGCGATCTCGCTGTCCTCGGCGATGCGACCCACGAAGACGGTCGAGACGAGGTTCTGCACGTCCAGGCCCAGGATGTCCTTCGGGTTCTGGGAGGCGACGAGCGCGGCCAGGTTCCACTTGCGGGAGTCGCGGGCGAGGCGGACCAGGAAGGAGCGGCCCGAACGCCAGCCCTCCATGAAGTGGGCCTCGTCCAGGCCTACGAGCTTGCGCTGGGACATGTCGCCGCCGTAGCAGCGGCGCACGGCGAGGCGGTGGGCGGTGTGCAGCATCGGCAGGGCGAGCGACTCCTCGGCCGACCAGTACTCGCGCTCGATCTTGAGGTCGGGCAGCCGCAGGCCCGCCATCGTGATGACGGTCAGGGCCGCGTCGGCGCCGAGCAGGCCGGGGGGTGGGGAGCCGAAGAAGAGCATGGCGAGCGGCATCTCTGCGGTGTCGAGCAGCAGGTTACCGAGCTCGGTGGCGTCGTGGTCGCCGGTGTCGCGCAGCGAGCGGATGACGTCCTCGAGCGTCGAGGACTCCTCGGCCGGCACCTGGCGGACCGCGTGGCGCAGCATCGTGGCCGTCGATGCCTCGCGGGCCACCTGGGGTGGTACGAGCATCATGCAGATGTCCTGCACGAGCATGCGGCGCTCGGCGCGGGCGTTGGAGATCGCGATCTCGAACTCGCGATCGCCGGCCGGGCCGGGGGCGTAATGGCCGCGTTGCGGGGTAGGGATGAGGGAATAGGGCGCGAGTGTGCCCTGCTCCGAGCCGGTCAGGTTGAGCACGCGCGAATACGGCGCCAGCTCCGGCATGCTGCACAGGCGCGCGAGCGGCCCGGACGGGTCCAGCAGCGTCACCTGGACGCCCCGTCGCGCGGACAGATAGCCCAGCGCGCCCATGAGGGTCGACTTGCCACCGCCCGGCTCGGCCACGAAGACGGCCAGGCCCGAGCGCTCCCGCACCTCCATCGGGAAGTGCAGGTCGAGGAAGACCGGGCGGCGCGAGGTGCCCGCCGTGCGCCCGATGAGGTCGCCGCGGCGGTCGCCCACGGTCGAGGCGGCCTGGGGCAGCGCGGCCGCGAAGAGCTTGACCGGCATGCGGCGCAGGTAGCCGGTGTTGGCCAGCGGCTCGCCCGGGATGAACTCGCGCGCGAGCCAGTCCTGGTTCTTCGGGTGCTGCAGCGCGACGCGCATCTCGCGCGAGTACATCTGCGTGATCCGGCGGGCCCGCTCGAGGCACTCCTCCCGGGTACGACCGCCGACCGCGATGCGATGCCAGCCGTGCGCGCGGGACGAGTCGACGGGCAGGCCGGTGCTGATCTCGTCGCCGATCGTGAGCGCGCGCTTGGCCAGGCGCTCGAGCTCCGGGGGCGCGTCGATGCCGTGCTCGGAGTAGTCGGCCTGCTGCGAGCGGATCAGGCGCAGGCGGTGCTCGAGGTTGCGGAACGAGTCGCCCGGGCCCAGGATGTCGATCCGCGACGAGATCTCCATCGGCCACGGCAGCCGCTCGTGGAAGTGCAGCCACGGCTCGTGCCGCTCGGGGATCTCCAGGGGCTCCATGCGCCCGACGGTCAGCACGGCGACGTGGCGCTCCTCGCCGGTCTGGCGATTGACGAGCTTCACCGTCGATCCGTACGGCGTGCGATACCGCTCCACCGCCTCGGTCAGCGCCAGCAGGTCGCCCGCGTCCCAGGACCCGTCGAGCGAGGTGATGTGCCCGGGCGGGGACATGCACAGCGCCACCGACCGGTACAGCAGCCACTCCAGCTCGAACGCGGTGACCCGCCGGCCGCGCATGCCGAAGGCCCCCAGCACCTCGTCGAACTGCTCGACGGTGCGGGCCATGCGGCGCCGCTCGGCGTCGGCGACCCCGCGCTTGAACAGGGACCCGATGCGCTCGGACAGCGTGTCGCCCAGCGTGCGGCGGGCGAAGGCGATCCCGAGGTACGTCTGACCCTCGGCGTGGTTGATCGACAGCAGGTGCTTCTGGGCGTTGACCAGGTGGTCGGACCATGAGGGCGCGCCGTGCACGGAGGGCAGCGGGTTCGGCGTGTTGCCGTCGACCACGCGCGCCCACTGGTCGGCCGGGAACGGCCGGGTCGTGCGCCGCAGGTGCAGCCGGAAGCCGGCGAGGCCCGCGTACTGCTCGGAGATCGCCGACAGCAGCGCCTCCCGCTCCGCGTCGGGGCGGAACGCCCAGCGCACCTCGGGCAGCCAGTACCAGGCCGTGACCGTGTTCGGCGTGAACGTCAGGTGCCCGGCGATCTCGGTGATCGCCAGGTCGATCGCCGCGCTGCGGTCCTTCTGCTTCGGCTTCGGCACCTTGTCCAGCGGCGTCCTGCGGCCCCGCTGCGGTGGCGGGATGGCGCGGGGCGGCCGGGGCGGCTGCTGGGCGGGGACGCTGCGGGCGGGCTGCGTCCGTCGCGCCGGCGGCGGTGGTGCCGTGGTCACCGCCTTCCGAGGTGTACCGCCGGCAGCAGGCCGTCCCGCGGGCGTCCCATACCGTTGCGCGGCCCATTGATCCGTCGGCGTGATCCGCTCCCCGGAACGGGCCGGACCCGCGGTCGGGCGATCGCCGAGCGGCGGGTGCTCGCCCGACGGATCGCGCCCGGGCGCGGAGGGCCGCTCGGGCCGCCCGCGCAGCGCCGGACGCCCGTTGCTCTCGGTCCAGTTGTCGTATGCCGGCCGCTCGGGAAGCACCGGCCGGGCGGGCGGGGCCGCGGGCCGGTCGCTCAGCGCCGGCCGCGTCACGTGCCGCTCGCCGTTGGCGGAGGCGGGGGTGCGCGGGATCGCCCGCTTCGGGGCGCGCAGATCCTCGGGCGCCCGCGGCGCCCCCGACGACGGCGCGGCCGAGATCGGGATGCCGGAGACGGGCTGGACGCGGTCGGCGTGGCCGGGGCCCGGCTCCAGCGCCCGCAGCCGGTCGCGCGGCGGCCCGCCGGGCTGGTCGTCGAACAGGCCCAGGAACGGCGAGTCGACCTCGGGTGCGGGCTTGCCGCTCACCGGCCGCTGCGGTCCTCCGGGGCGACCCGTGCCGCCGTTCGTGCCGTTCTCGCCCGCGGGGCGCGACGAGCCCGGCGCGCCGGGGCCGGTGCCGCGGAACATCGCGACGCGACCGCCCTCGGCCGCGGCCCGAAGTCCGCCATCGTAGTCGGTTGACTGCGCAGCGTCGTCGTCGATGTCCGAGCGGTCCTGATAGCCCCCGGACTTGCGGGGAGGCGGAGTCGTCATACGAGCTCACCGGTGAGGTCCGGGCGGATGCGCACCTTGGACCCGACCAGGCGGGCGTCACGCTGCTCGGAGCTGGGCTCGCGCGTGTGACGCCAGTCGGTCAGGGCGGTGCGGACCACCATGCGGGCAGGTCGATCGGGGTCGACGTAACGGAAGATCAGCGACGTCGCCACGATCGCGAGGGCGATCTCGTAGGCGGGGAAGTAGTCGACGTGCAGCGTGATCAGGTAGCGGATGAACATGAACAGCGGCACCAGCAGCGCGAACACCCCGTACTGCGCGTATGGCAGCTGAATGGGCAGCGTGTAGCCCGGCGGGCCCAGGTAGACCAGGCGGGCCCGGTAGATGTCGTCGTCGGTGCGCAGGCGCATGGGAGGTCAGACCTACTTGAAGATGAGGCTGACCAGCGAGTCACCGAAGAAGAACAGCGACGCCGCGCCGGCCACGAAGGCCAAGCCGATGATCGCGATCGCCGAACTCGTCAGGACGCGCGAGACCTCACCCTTGCTGGCCCGGCCGATGAAGATGACGCCGAGCGCCGCCAGCAGGATCGGCACGATCTTGGTCGTGAAGAACGTCAGGATGCCGTCGGTGTTGATCGTCTTCGGCTCGGGTGTTGGCGTCGGCGCGAGGGCGATCGCATCCACGGCGCGTGCGGCCGAGCCCCACATCGCCTGGCCGATCTCCATCAACATCATCAGACCTCCCCGGAGGCGCGACGGGCGAGGTGCACGCCGCGCGTTAAGCCTCGCCGAAAAGACGACCCAGGGGTACAACCCCGGCTGCTGTGTCGTCCTCCGGCGGAACCTTATCCGGGCGTTTGCCCTGCTAAATGCCCTTTGTCGGGTTTAACGGTCCGAATAACGTTCACTTGCAGAGAGTACGGTGCAGCCCTCTTTCCAACAAGCTGACCGAAGCGTGGTCAGTGTGCACAGTGTGCCTCGCGAGGTGGCTGAGCGCGCCCCCCTTAAGGTTGTCGCAGGTCGCCACCGGGCGGCCGCATTGAGTTGAGTACCTTCATTCAAGTGATGGTCTTGCGACGTTCAACGCCGCTCGTGATGGGCGTGCTCAACGTGACCCCGGACAGCTTCTCCGACGGTGGTCGCTACGCGGACCTCGAGGCCGCGGTGGCCCACGCGCGGCAGATGACCGCCGAGGGCGCCGACATCGTCGACGTGGGCGGGGAGAGCACCCGTCCGGGGGCCGGGCGCGTCGACGCCGCCACCGAGTCCGCCCGCGTGCTGCCGGTCATCCGCGCCCTGCGCGCCGAGGGCATCGCGATGAGCATCGACACCACCCGCGCCGCGGTCGCCGCCGCCGCCCTCGAGGCCGGGGTCGAGCTGGTCAACGACGTCTCCGGGGGCCTCGCCGACCCCGACATGGGCCGGGTGGTGGCCGCGGCCGGGTGCCCGTGGGTGCTCATGCACTGGCGCGGGCACTCCCGGCGGATGGCGGAGCTGGCGGTGTACGGCGACGTGGTCAAGGAGGTCGCCGCCGAGCTGCTCGAGCGCGTGGACGCCGCGGTCGCCGCCGGCGTCGACCCCGAGCGGATCATCCTCGACCCCGGGCTCGGCTTCGCCAAGAGGCCCGAGCACACCTGGCGGCTCGCCGCCCACCTGCCCGACCTGATCGCGCTCGACCACCCGGTGCTGGTCGGCTCCAGCCGCAAGTCGCACCTGGGCCGCCTGCTCGCCGACGCCGAGGGCCACGACCGCCCGGCCGAGGACCGCGAGGCCGCGACCGTCGCCACCACGGTGCTCTCGGTCGCCGCCGGCGCGTGGGGCGTGCGGGTTCACGACGTCCGTGGCAACGTGGATGCGATCAAGGTGTGGCAGGCGATGAAGGCGGCGGAGTGAGACCCGACAGCAGCGACCGGATCGCCCTGCGGGGGCTCACGGTCCGCGGCTTCCACGGCGTGTTCGACTTCGAGCGCCGCGAGGGCCAGGACTTCGTGATCGACGTCGACCTCGAGCTCGACCTGCGCCCGGCCGCGGCCTCGGACGACGTCAAGGACACCGTGCACTACGGCGAGCTCGCCGAGGGGCTGGCCGCGGTCGTCGCCGGCGAGCCGGTCGACCTCATCGAGACGCTGGCCCAGCGCCTCGCCGACGTCTGCCTGGCCGACGAACGGGTGCGGGCCGCGACCGTCACGGTCCACAAGCCGCACGCCCCGATCCCGCTGACGTTCGCCGACGTCGCCGTGGTCATCCGCCGGGAGCGGTCGTGACCCTCGCCCTGCTGTCGCTCGGCAGCAACCTCGGCGACCGCGAGGCTCACCTGCGGGGCGCCGTCGCCGGGCTCGGGGAGAAGGTGTTCCTGGTCTCGGGGGTGTACGAGACGCCACCCTGGGGTGATCCCGACCAGCCGCACTACCTCAACGCGGTGCTGCTCGCGACCGATCCGGACGCCGCCCCGGCGGACTGGCTCGCGGCCGCCCACCGGCTCGAGGAGGCGGCCGGACGCGTGCGTGATCCCGCGCGCCGCTTCGGCCCGCGTACCCTGGACGTTGACGTGATTGCCGTGTGGAACGACGACGGGGCGCCGGTGACTTCCGGCGACCCTGAGTTGACCTTGCCGCATCCGCGCGCCCACCTGCGCGCATTCGTGCTCCGGCCCTGGCTCGACATCCAGCCGTATGCCCAGTTGCCGGGGCACGGATGGGTCAACGACCTGCTGCGCGCCGACGTGGTCGCAGACGACCTCGCCGACCTGCGTCCAAGAGTTGACGTCCACCTCGATACGTGATCTGGAGCGGAAAGCAGATGGGCACGCCGTCACCCGAAGACCCCAACGCGAACGGACCCAAGGGACCGAACGGACCCAAGGGCCGGATGGAGCCGACCCGCCCGGCCACGCTGGTGATCGCGGCGCTCGCCACCACGGCGCTGGCCTGGATCGCCATCAGCAACTTCTGGAACAGCCTGCCCACGCTGCCCTGGCTGCCGCCGCTGACCCTGATCGGCCTGGCGATCTTCGAGGGCATCGAGGCGTACTCCACCCGCAACCGCATCCTGCGCAAGGAGGGCGCCGGCCCGCTGCAGCCGCTGGTGATCGCGCGGTACGCGGTCCTCGGCAAGGCCTCCGCCCTGGTCGCGGCCCTGTTCGGCGGCATGTACGTGGGCCTGTCCACCTGGTTGCTCACGCAGCGCGGCGTGCTGGCCAAGGTGTCGGAGAACCTGCCCCAGGCCCTGCTCGGCGTGGCCGGCTCGATCGTGCTCATCGCCGCCGCGCTCTGGCTGGAGCGCTCCTGCCGCGTGCCTCCGAGCGACCGGGACAAGGACCTGCCCCGGCAGAACCGTCAGACCGGCAGCGACCGGGCGCCCGACGACCAGAACGCCTGATCGGCGGGCCTGATCGGGGCCGCGGATCCGCTCGGCGCGCGGATCCGGCCCATCCGTCGCAGGATCCTCATGTACAGGGTCTGTCGCCGGTCACGTTCCGCGGTTACTGTGCGACCCGTACCCGTCGGCTGGCAGGAGGCGCGCGCCATGGCGTACGACGACTCGCGGTTCCGCGGTGAGCCCGGATTCCGGGAAGAACCCGACTTCCGGTCGGGCGGCGTGCCCGAGGACGCACCCACGCTGGGCGTCTCCAGCCAGTCCGTGTACACCCCCGGGAACTTCCCGGTCTCGCCCGCCTACGGCGCCCCGAGCTCCGAGACCACCCTGGGCCTGGGCCCCGACGCCCGGCGCCGCCCCCCGACCGCCCGGCAGCTCGGCGACGTCTTCGACGACCCCGAGCACGGCGAGCCCGGCCGCGACCGCTACGCCGTGCACGCCCTCTGGGAGCTGGTGCTGCTGCTGGCCGCGGGAGCGCTGCTGTACCTGCTCCACGACGCCAGCCCCGCGGCGCTGCACGGTGAGGAGCTGCGCGCGCTGCTGCTCTCCGGCGCCGAGCTCGGCCTGGTCGCCGTGGCCGCCGGCCTCACCCTGCGGGCCGGCGCGCCCAACCTGGCCCTCGGCCCGATCGCCTTCGCCGCGGCCCTCTTCTTCGCCAAGAACGCCGACCGCGGCCTGCTCATGACCGCCGCCATCACCGGACTCATCGCCGTCGGCGTCGGCGTGGTGATCGCGGTGCTGGTCGTCGCCTTCCACGTGCCCGGCTGGGCGGCCGGCCTCGGCGCCGCCCTCGCGCTCATCGCCTGGATCGCCGACCAGCCCGCCGGGAAGCTCGTCGCCGGCGCCTACGACCCGCACCCGCACGCGATGTGGTGGGCGATCGGCGTGGCCGTGCTCGCGGCCGGCGGCGGCGCCCTCGGCGTCATCCGGCCGCTGCGGCGGGGGCTCGGCCGCTTCCGGCCCGTGCGTGACCCGGCCGACCGGCGCGGCGGCGGCGCGGCCACCTTCACCGGGCTCGCGCTGGCCGGGGCCGCCCTGCTCGCGGCGGTCGCCGGGGTGCTCGGGGCCCTCGACGACCGCGGTGTCGCGGCCGGCGACGCGAGCGCCTCCTTCGGCGGGTTCACGGTCAGCGCGCTCGCGCTCGGGGCGGCCCTGGCCGGCGGCACCTCGGCCTTCGGCCGCCGCGGCGGGGTGCTCGGCACGCTGCTCGCGGTCGCCGTGATCACGCTGCTGCTGCGGTACACCGCGGCGGAGGGCTGGAAGCTGCAGCCGGTCGCGCTCGCGGCCGGCGCGATCGGGCTCGGCCTGGTGGTGACCCGGCTCGTGGAGACCTTCGGGCGCCCCCGCACCGCGGCGGAGGAGGCCGAGGAGGCGCCCTGGACCCCGCCGTCGATCACCGCGCCGCAGCCCGAGCCCGACGACAACTGGTCCCCGCCGTCGAGCCGCACCGGCAGCTGGCCCGCCACCAGCGGCTACGACACTGCGCAAGACTCCGATCGCGGCTGGGGAGTCGAGGAGCGCTGGGGGACCAGATAGCCTGGTGACCATGACTGACGTCAGGTTCGAACAGCTCGAAGCGCTTTCCACCGAGGAGCTGCGCGACCGCGCGTTCGCCCTCGCGCGGCAGAAGCGTGACATCAAGTTCTTCTGGGACCTGTTCACGCATGTGACGTACAGCGACGAGGACACCCAGGACGGCTGGATCGGCTCCCTCGACGCGACCATCGACGACGCCGTCGCCCTGTGGCGCGAGGTCACCAAGCACGAGTACGGCGAGAACGAGCCGCTCGTGCGGGCCGCATTCATCGACTACATCATGAAAGCCGACAAGTAGCACAAATCGCCGTCGGTTTATTTTTCGCGGCCGGGGGGCCTTATCCCGGCATGGCAATCACGCGATCCCGTTACCGCACCGCGACGAGTGCGGGCACGCTCGTCGCCTTTCTCCTGGTGCTGATCTTCGGCAGCCCCTGGTACGTCGACTGGACCCAGAAGGGCGACCGGGGCATCTTCCTGGAGACCCTGGCCTGGCCGGCCTGGGACCTCGACACGAACGCCGCCGTGCGCGACGTGCTCGGCGCCGACCTCAAGGCCATCCTGCTGGTGCTCTTCACGGCGCTGTTCATCACGCTGCTCGTCGGCGCGCAGCTGGCCTCGGCGCGCGGCACCCTCTCGGCGATCTTCACCGGATGGGCCGCCTACATCTTCGCCGCCGCGCTCGCGGCCTTCCTCACATCGTTCCTGATGGCGAGCCCGTCGTTCGGCCAGGCCACCGCGAACGCGGCCGGCGGCGCGGGCTACGGCCTGATCGTGGGCTGGATCATCGGCCTGGCGACCATGGCCGGGCGGCGGCCGTAACCGCCGCCCGGAGCGTCAGGCTCAAGCGGGCGTGTCCACCGCCGCGGACGCCAGGGCGACCTGGACGTCGGCGGCGGTGAGCGCGCCGATCGGCGAGTCGCCGTCGCGCACCACCACGGCGCCGCGGCCCGCCGCCAGCATCGCCCCGAACGCCTCGCGCAGCGTCGCGCCGGACGACACCACCGGCGCGTCGTCGCCGGCCTCCGCCACCGGCCGCAGCCCGTCGGACGGGATGGGCGTGACCGAGAGCCGCATGATCCCGCGGTCCTCGCCGACGAACCGCTCGACGAACTCGTTGCCGGGCCGCGCGAGCAGCTCGGCCGGGGTGGCGTACTGCTGCAGCTGCGCGTGATCGGAGAGCACCGCGATGCGGTCCCCGAGCTTGATCGCCTCCTGCAGGTCGTGCGTGACGAGGATCGTGGTCTTGCGCACCGCCCGCCGCAGCCGCAGGAACTCGTCCTGCAGCCGGCCCCGGTTGATCGGGTCGACGGCCGAGAACGGCTCGTCCATGAGCAGCACCCGCGGGTCCGCGGCGAGCGCCCGGGCGAAGCCGACCCGCTGGCGCTGGCCGCCCGAGAGCTCGTGCGGGTAGCGCTTCGCGTACTGCGCCGGGGGCAGGCCGACGAGGTCGAGCAGCTCGTCGGTGCGCGCGGTGGTCCGGCCCTTGTCCCAGCCGAGCATCCGCGGCACCGTGCCGACGTTCGTGCGCACGTTCTGGTGCGGGAAGAGCCCGACGTTCTGGATCACGTAGCCGATGGTGCGGCGCAGCTGCGTCGGGTCGGCGTTCGTGACGTCGGTGCCGTCGATGAGGATGCGGCCGCCGGAGGGCTCGATGAGGCGGTTCACCATCCGCAGTACCGTCGACTTGCCGCAGCCCGACGGGCCGATCAGCACCGTGACCTCGCCGGCGCCGATCTCGAGGCCGAGCTCCTCGACCGCGACCGTTCCGTCCGGATACACCTTGCGCAGCCGATCGAGCGTGATCGGCGCGGCATCGTGCTTCGCGGTAACGTCCACGCATGTCCTTCCTGGCTCGCGGTGAGGCGGGCAACCCCTGGTTCTCCTGGTCGTACGTCCGGGACAACGCCGACACGATCCGGGATGCGCTGCTCGACCACATCGTGATCACACTGTGGTCGGTGGCGATCGCGGTGGTCATCGCGATTCCGCTGGCGGTGCTGGCGTACTGGGTGCGCCCGCTCGCCACGCCGATTCTGACATCAGCCGGCGTGCTTTACACGATTCCGTCGCTGGCCCTGCTCGCCTTCCTGGCCCCGTTCATGGGCACCGGGCGGTCGCCGGTGATCCTCGCGCTCACCTCGTACGCCCTGATCGTGCTCATCCGCAACGCCCTCACCGGCCTGCTGCAGGTGCCCGACGACGTGCGCGAGGCCGCGACCGCGATGGGCTACAGCCGATCCGCCCGGCTCTGGCGCGTCGAGTTGCCGCTGGCCCTGCCGGGCATCCTCACCGGGCTGCGGCTCGCGACCGTATCGACAGTGGCGTTGGTCACGGTCGGCGCGATCGTCGGCTCGCACGGCGGGCTGGGCTCGCTGATCCTGGCCGGCTTCCGCAACAACTATTACAAGGCCGAGATCTCCACGGCCGCGATCGCCTGCGTCGCGCTCGCGCTCGTGCTCGATGTGGTGCTCATTCTGGTCAGCCGTTCGCTGACCCCGTGGACGCGGAGGCGCTCGGCATGAGTGTCATTAGTGACGCATTCGTGTGGCTCAATGATCCCCTGAACTGGAGCAATCCGGGCGGGATCGTCGAGCGCCTGACGGAGCACATCGAGATCTCCTTGGCGGCGGTACTGCTCGGCTGCGTCGTCGCGTGGCCCGTCGGCATCCTGCTGGGCCGGCGCGGGGCCGCCTCCGGCCTCATCGTGCTGCTGTCCAACCTGACCCAGGCCGTCCCGGTGATCGCGCTGCTGACCATCCTGTCGCTGACGCCCATCGGGCTCGGCAAGCCCGCGGTGATCATCGCGCTCGCGGTGTTCTCGCTGCCGGCCCTGCTCGCCAACGCGTACACCGGCATGCGCGAGGTCGACCCCGAGGTCCGCGACGCGGCCAAGGGCGTTGGCATGACCACGGCGCAGCAGCTCCTGCGGGTCGAGCTCCCGCTCGCGGTGCCGTTCCTGGCCACGGGCCTGCGCATCGCCACGACCACGGTGGTGGCCACGGCGACGCTGGCCACCGCGGTCAACGGCGGCGGGCTCGGCATGATCATCTCGGCCGGTTTCGGCCTCGGCCCCGGCCACGGCGGGCAGATCCTCGCCGGTGCGATCCTCGTCGCCGGGCTGGCATTGATCGCCGACGGTGTGATGGCGGTCATTGAGCGCAAGCTCACACCGAAGGTCCTGCGGCGGGCCGCCGGGCGCTCCTGACCTCGAATAGGTGATCTGCGCGACAGCTCGGTGACCGGTCGTTACGAAAACGTGCCTGGCTGCGGTTGCCGAATTTCCATCGCCGGAGTTGCCTATTGGACAACGGGCGGGCTTTCTTGCCATGCAAGCGCCGTCCGTCGGACACGCGGCCGGTCACAGTGATCGCGCCGGGACACGGAAGGCGGGCCAAGTTTTGCGAACAGCCATACGCGCCACGCTCGGGGTATTCCTCTGTCTCGCCGGTGTGGGCCTCGCCGCCTGCGGTGAGTCGGGGTCCTCGGGCACTGAGGCGCCGGCGAGCGTCAGCGGGGCGGGATGCGCCCCGGTCGCTGGGGAGAAACTGGTCGTCCTCGACGACGACAAGAAGCTCCAGCTGGCGGACAACGTGATTCCAGCGATCAACGCGAAGGCCGCCGACCCGGCCCTCATCGCGGCGCTGGACAAGGTCTCGGACGCACTCACCCCCGAGAAGCTGATCGCGCTCAACAAGGCGGTCGACGTCGACCGCAAGACCTCGAAGGTCGCGGCGGAGGAATTCGCCAAGACCGCGAACCTCACCACCGGACTGGAGAAGGGCAAGGGCGGGGCCATCAAGATCGGCGCCGCGGACTTCTCCGAGAGCGCCACCCTCGGCGCGCTCTACGAGCTGGTCCTCGACGCCGCGGGCTACGACGCCTCGGTGCAGACCATCGGCAAGCGCGAGGTCTACTACGGCCAGCTCACCAAGGGCGACATTCAGGTCGTCCCGGAATACGCCGCGACCCTGACCGAGTTCATCAACCAGTCCGTCAACGGCAAGGACGCCAAGACGCTCGCCTCCGGTGACGTCGACGCGACCGTGACCGCGCTGAAGGACCTCGGCGGCAAGGCCGGCCTGGCCTTCGGCAAGGCGTCCAAGGCGACCGACGGCAACGCGTTCGCGGTGACGTCGGAGTTCGCGTCGAAGAACGGCCTGAAGACGCTCAGCGACTTCGCGGCCAAGTGCTCGGGTCAGGCCACCGTCCTGGGCGGCCCCGCCGAGTGCCCGCAGCGCCCGTTCTGCCAGCCGGGCCTGGAGAAGACCTACGGCATCCAGTTCGGCAAGGTGCTGAGCCTCGACGCCGGCGGCCCGCAGAGCAAGGACGCCCTGAAGAAGGGCACCGCCTCGCTCGCGCTGGTGTTCTCGTCCGACGGCTCGCTGGGCTAGCCCGAAGATCGGAAGTCGTCCTCTCGTACCGCCGCGCCGAGGCGGTACGGGAGGACATTTCGTTTGTGGGCAAGTGCGGGTAAGTTCTCTGCTCATGCCGGCCGCCGAGACCACCGGACCACCCGGGGAAAAGCGGAGCACCAAGCTGCTCCAGCTGCTCTTCTGGGGCGGTGTCGGGCTGGCCCCGCTGGCCGCCCTGCTCCTGCTCGTGGGCAGCGGCTTCGTGCTGCAGTTCGCCGCGGTGCTCGGCCTGCTCGCCGTCGTCCTCATCGGCCTGTCGATCGCGCTGCGGCGCGAGGGCGAGACGGTCAAGGGCGAGGTCGAGGAGATGGTGTACGAGGAGATCGACACCCTTCGCGAGAACGTCCGCGCCGACATCACGCACGCGGCCCGCCAGACCCACGGTCAGCTCATGGAGCGTGTCGGGGTGCTGCACGAGACCGTCGACGCGCTGCGCAACCAGGTCGAGATGCTGCGCGGGCAGCTCGATCGGGCGGCCGCCCAGCCGCCGCCGCCGAACCACCCGAGCGGCTCGGCGTCGGTGCCCCAGGGCGTGCTGCGGCACACCGAGACCGTGCAGGTCACCACGAAGACGATGGTCGTCGACCCGACCGAGTCCCGCTCCGGCACCGTCTACGGCGGCGGACCGCGCGCCGACATCCCGCAGCAGCGCCGCCCGGACCGCGCCGAGCGCATCCCGGCGCGCCCCGAGCCGCGACCCGAGCCGCGCGGCGAGGAGTACGGCCGCCGCCAGGAGCGCCGCGACGACCAACGCCAGCGGGACGAGCGCCACGAGTACGGCCACCGCGAGGAGTACGGCCACCGCGAGGAGTACGGCCACCGCGAGGAGCGCCGGGACGAGCGCCGCGACGACTACGGCCGCCGGGACGAGCGCGAGGACCACGGCCGCGGCGAGCGCGGCCGCGAGCAGCTGCGCGACCAGGCCCGCGAGCAGAGCTCCTGGACCGAGCAGCTGCTCCGCGAGCGGATGGCCCGGGCCGAGAGCGGCGAGTGGCCGCAGACCCCGTCCCGCGGCGCCGACGTCGAGCGGCGCGGCGGCGGGGGCCGGCGCCGGGCCGACCCGGACGAGCGGGACGACGATGACGACAGCGTGACCGGCATGCGCACCACCGACCGCTGGGCCTCCGTGCACAGCGACGAGCGCGGCGGCCGCGAGCTGCGCATGGGGGAGCGGCGCTCGGCCGTGCACGCCGACGAGACCGGCACGCACGTGCGCATCGAGGACCGCTGGGCCTCTGTCCGGCACGAGGAGTACTACCCCGACGGCTCGCCCACCGGCGGACACCGCGCCGGCCCGGACGACCGTGGCGACCGGCATGACGACCGGCACGATGACCGCAGCGGCGAGCGGCGCGGGCGGCGGCGGGCCGACCCGGACGACCGCGACGACGAGGCCTACGACTCCCGGTTCGAGGGCCGCTACGAGTCCGGCACCGAGAGCCCCCGCCGCTCCGAGGCGCGGCGGGAGCGCGAGCGCAGCTGGGCCTCCGGCGAGCAGGCCCGCGTCGAGGTGGGCCGCCGGCCCGAGGGGCAGTGGTCGGAGAGCACCTACGAGGAGGGCCGGCGCGACGACACCGGCTCGACCCGCTGGTCCGAGGTGCGCCGCTCCGAGCGGGCGATCGGCGGTCCGCAGGCAGCGCTGCCCGCCTCCCCGGCCGAGCCGGCCTCGCGCTGGACGTCGGGGAACTCCCGCGAGGACGAGCGCTGGGCGACGCCCGCGCGCGAGGACGAGCGGGTGTCGCGGCGGGCGCGGCCGGACGACGACGAGGAGTACGGCTGGAACGGCGCTCGCGACGAGCACCGCGGCGGCCGGGCCGCCCGGCCGATCGTCGACTTCGAGGGCAGCGACGACCGCTGGCGCTAGCGTTCGCTCCTTGCCGGTTTCCTGCTTGCCGGGTTCCTCCTTGCCGGTTTCCTACTTGTCGATGTCGCCGACGACGAAGAACATCGAGCCCAGGATCGCGATCAGGTCGGGCACCAGCGTGCCGGGCAGGAGCGTGGACAGCGCCTGCACGTTGGCGTAGGAGGCCGTGCGCAGCTTGAGCCGCCAGGGGGTCTTCTCGCCGCGGGAGACGAGGTAGTACCCGTTGATGCCGAGCGGATTCTCGGTCCACGCGTAGGTGTGGCCCTCGGGGGCCTTGACGACCTTCGGCAGGCGCACGTTCACCGGGCCGGTCAGCTGGTCCACCCGGTCGAGGCACTGCTGGGCGAGGTCGAGCGAGACGTACACCTGATCCAGCAGCACCTCGAAGCGCGCGTGGCAGTCGCCCGCCGTGCGGGTCACCACCGGCACCGACAGCTCGCCGTAGGCGAGGTAGGGCTCGTCCCGGCGCAGGTCGAGATCGAGCCCGGAGGCCCGCCCGACCGGCCCGGACGCGCCGAACGCGGCCGCGTCGGCGGCGCTGAGCACCCCGACGCCCTTCGTGCGGGCCAGGAAGATCTCGTTCTTGCGGATCAGGTTGTCCAGGTCGGGCATGCGCCGGCGGACCTGGTCGATCGCGGTCCGGGCGCGGGTCGTCCAGCCGGCCGGGACCTCCTCCTTGAGCCCGCCGACGCGGTTGTACATGTAGTGCATCCGCCCGCCCGAGGCCTCCTCGAGCACGGCCTGGATCGTCTCGCGCTCGCGGAAGGCGTAGAAGACCGGCGTGATGGCGCCGATCTCCAGCGGGTAGGAGCCGAGGAACATCAGGTGGTTGAGCACCCGGTTGAGCTCGGCGAGAGCGGTGCGCAGCCACACGGCCCGCTCGGGGACCTCGATGCCCATCAGCCGTTCGACGGCGAGCACCACGCCGAGCTCGTTGCAGAACGCCGAGAGCCAGTCGTGCCGGTTGGCCAGCATGATGATCTGGCGGTAGTCGCGCACCTCGAAGAGCTTCTCGGCGCCGCGGTGCATGTACCCGATGATCGGCTCGGCGCTGAGCACGCGCTCGCCGTCAAGCACCAGCCGCAGGCGCAGCACGCCGTGGGTGGAGGGGTGCTGCGGGCCGATGTTGAGCACCATGTCGGCGGTGTCGAGCCCGGCACCCGTGCCGACGGTGACCTCGGACGTCATGGGTCAACTCTAGAGGTCCTGGAGGATGCGCAGCGCTCTCGAGACGTTGTGCATGGTGCTCGTATCGGCGACCGCCACCCGCTCCACGAACCACCGCTTCAGCGGCGAGGAGAGCCGGTCGGGCATGACGACGTACTCGTCGAGCTCGACCGCGAGCGGCGAGTCGCGCAGTTCCTCGGCGTCGGTCACCTCGGCCACGATGACGACGGGGACGTCGGTGCCGTTGAAGACGTCCGAGCTGATGATCAGGCCGAGCCGCTCACGGGCACCCTTGATGAGCCACACTTCACCGCGACGCACGGCGTCCACGGTATAGCTCGGCGTCGACGATAGCGATCTCCTCCTCGTCGGCGAGTGCGGACGCGTCGAGATCGATCTTGGCGCGGCGGACCGCCTCGGCGTGGGCCGAGAAGATCTCCCGCAGGGCTCGCTCCTGCGTGGCGCGGTCGATCCACGCGCTGAGCGACACCCCGTCGCGCTCGGCCCAGTGCCGGGCGTCGGCGATGGTCTGGTCGGAGAACGAGAGGGTCACCTTCGTCGTCATGCCATCCAGTGTACCGCCGGTATGACCATCGGTCATACCCAGCGCATGACCCAGTAGTGGCCGCCCAGCCCGCCCGGGTCCGTGAGCTCGGCCGCGGCCGAGGCGCGGGCCAGGGCGCGCACGTAGGCGGCCGGGTCGGTGCTCGCGAGCGCGAGGGGCGGCCGGGCGCCGTCCACGCCGAGCAGGCGCAGGGCCTCGCGCTGGGGCAGGACCGGCGCGCCCAGCGAGTCGAGCGCGACGTGCGCGGTCAGGTCCCGCTCGCCGTCCGCCACCGGCTCGACCTGGCGGCCGTCGCGGAACGCGGCCAGCGTGCCGAAGGGCGGGCGCCCGGCCGCGAAGTGCCCGTAGTCGACGGCCAGGGCCAGGCCGCGATCGACGGTGGCGACCGCGGCGGCCCAGGCCTCGTCGCGCGGCCGGCCGATCTCGGCCCGCGCGCCGGGCGGGGCGCCGTCCAGCGGCCACCAGCGCTCCAGCCACGCCCGGTCGGCCGGGGCGATCGGATCGTCGGCGGGGGTGAGGTCGCCGCTGAGGTACCGAATCCGGAAATCGGTGCCGAGCTCGACGATGTCCACGGGCACGTTGTCGAGCCACTCGGTGGCGATCAGCAGTCCGGCGACCCCCTCGGGCGGCCTCGTGGTCCACCCGATCGGGGACGGCAGATCACCCGGTCGAGGGGCCCGCTCGACCCCCGTCGCGCGCACCCGCCGGCGCACGTCGCCCGGCAGCGCGGCCAGGACGGCGATCAGCAGCTCGCCCCGGCCGGCGCCGACGTCCACGAGGTCGAGGCGCGCCGGGCGGTCGAGGGCCTCGTCGAGGCGGCCCAGCAGCGTGGCGACGGCCCCGGCGAACAGCGGCGAGGCGTGCACACTGGTGCGGAAGTGGTCTGCGGGGCGCTCGCGGCGGAAGAAGCCCTCCGGCCCGTAGAGGGCCGCGTCCATCGCCTCCCGCCACAGCGTCACAGGAAGGCTCGGCCCTCGCCGCGGTACGTCGGGACGACGTCGACGATCCGGTCGCCCTGCACCAGGTGCACCTCGTTGACGTGTTCGCACAGCTCGCCGGCCTTGGAGTGGCGGAAGTACACCCGGTCGCCGACCCGCAGGCCGGCCGCGCCCGGGCCCACGAGCGGGGTCTGCACCTCGCCCGCGCCCTCGGTGCCGATCAGCTTGAGGCCCTCCGGCAGCCAGGGCAGCGGCTGACGCGTCGGCGACGTCTCGCCGGAGGCGATCCAGCCGCCGCCGAGCGTGGTCACGGTGTCCGCGTTGGGGCGCCGCACGACCGACAGGGCGAAGAACGCGGCGGGTTCCGGGCGCCAGTTGCTGTACCCGTCGAAGAGCCACGGCCCGAAGAGCCCGGATCCGGCGGCGACCTCGGTCACGGCCGGGTCGGCGGCCGTCGCGGCCACGCTGCCGGTTCCGCCGCCGTTGACGAACTCCAGGTCGGCGTGGCGGCGCACCTCGGCGACGACCGCGGCCCGGCGGGCGAGCAGCTCCGGCATCGAGCGCCGCTGAATGGCCCGGATCAGCACGCCGCGCACCGGGCGCCCGGGCGGGGCGTCGCCCAGCCCGGCAATCTGGGCCTCGTAGGACATCAGCCCCACCAGGCGGAACCCCGGCCGCGCGGCGATCGCGGCGGCCAGCTCGCCGGCCTGCCGCGGGCTGTGCACGGGGGAGCGACGCACGCCGATGTGCACCTTGGACACCGGCCGCCAGGAGGCGTCGAGGTCGATGCAGACCCGCACGGGCGCGGCCCGCCGATCGGCCGGGACGAGTGCGTCGACGAGGTCGAGCTGCTCGATGCCGTCGACCATCACGGTGATCGTGGCGGCCAGCTTCTCGTCCGTGGCCAGGCGGCGCAGGGCGGCGCGATCGGCGGTGGGGTAGGCGACCAGGATGTCGTCCGCGGTGCCGTGCCCGGCGAGCCAGATGGCCTCCGGAAGGGTGAATGCCATGATGCCGCGCCAGCCCGGCTGGGCCAGGGCGCGCTCGATCAGCGCGCGGACGCGGACGGACTTGCTCGGTGCGCGCAGCGGCTTGCCCGCGGCCCGGCTGACCAGGCTTTTGCTGTTGCCGTCGAAGGCATCCAGGTCCACGATCGCGAACGGCGGGTCGAGATCGGCGGTAGCCCGGTCATAACGGGCACGAGCGTTGGACACGACGTCACGGTAACCGGTGCCCCAGGAAGATGAAAGAACCTCGCGTACTTGGGCGCGCCTCCGGAATTGTCGGGGGTGGCCTGTAGCGTGAGGACCGGAGATTCTAGGGGGTGCCGCCATCGCCAGCAGCGATCTTTCCGGATTCGGGGAGCTGAGTGCCGTCCTGCGCATCCGGCCTTTCCGCCGGCTGTGGGCGGTGCTCGGCCTCTCGTCCCTCGGCGACTGGCTCGGCCTGCTCGCCGCCTCCACGTTCGCCGCCGCGCAGGTGTCCAACGAGGCCGCCCAGGGCGTCGCGTTCGGCTCGGTCATCGCCGTGCGCCTGCTGCCCGCGCTGATCCTCGGCCCGGTGGCGGGCGTCTTCGCCGACCGGTTCGACCGGCGGCTCACGATGGTCGTCTGCGACCTGCTGCGCTTCCTGTTCTTCGCCTCCATCCCGGCCGCGGCGCTCGTCACGCGCGACGCCGCCCTGGTCATCAGCTGGACCGCGATCGCCACCTTCGTGATCGAGACGGTCGCGATGATCTGGACGCCGGCCAAGGAGGCGGCGGTGCCCAACCTGCTGCCCCGGGCGCGGCTGGAGACCGCCAACCAGCTCACCCTCGCCACGACCTACGGCATCACGCCGGTCGTCGCCGCGCTCGTGCTCATCGGGCTGCAGTCGCTGATCACCGCGATCTTCGGCCCCACCGCGCCGACCGGCCTGCAGCCCAGCACGGTCGCGCTGTGGTTCAACGCGCTGACGTTCCTGGCCACCGCGGGCACCGTGTTCTTCGGCATCCGCGAGATCAGCGGCCGGCGCACCGCGGGGGTCGAGCGCAAGCCCGGCATGATCCACGAGTTCACCCAGGGCTGGGCCTTCGTCAGCAAGACGCCGCTCGTGCGAGGCCTGGTGCTGGGCATCTTCGGCGCCTTCGCCGGCGGCGGCGTGGTGGTCGGCACCGCCAAGTTCTACGCGACCTCGCTGGGCGCCGGCACCAAGGCGTTCGCGCTGCTCTTCGCCGTGCTCTTCCTCGGCCTCGGGCTCGGCATCGCGGCCGGCCCCAAGCTCGTCGGGGCCCTGTCCCGGCGCCGCTGGTTCGGCCTGTCGATCATCCTGGCCGCCGGCTCCGTCCTCATCCTCGCCCTGGCCACCCACCTCACCATCGCCGTGGGCGGCGCGCTGCTGGTCGGCGTCGGCGCCGGCATGGCGTTCCTGTCCGGCACCACGCTGCTCGGCGGCGAGGTCGCCGACGACATGCGCGGCCGGGCCTTCGCCTTCGTGCAGATGGGCACCCGCGTGGTGCTCATGCTCACCATCTCGCTCTCCAGCGTCATCGTCGGCCTCGGCGGCACCCGCACGATCAACCTGGGCTTCTACGCCTTCGACGTCTCCAGCACCCGGCCGCTGCTCGCCATCGCCGGCGTCCTGGGCGTCTTCGCGGGCCTGTTCGCCCTGAAACAGATGGACGACAAGAAGGGCGTGCCGCTCCTCGCCGACCTGATCGGCTCGGTCCGCGGCCGCCCGCTCAGCCCCGCCGACCCGCGCGCCGCGAGCGGCGTGTTCATCGTGTTCGAGGGCGGCGAGGGCGCGGGCAAGTCGACACAGGTCGACCGGCTCGCCGACGGGCTGCGCGCGATCGGGCGCGAGGTCGTGGTCACCCACGAGCCGGGGGCCACGCCGATCGGGTCGAGCATCCGCAGCCTGGTGCTCGACCGGCCGGCCGATGGCGGCGAGGTGCTGACGCCCCGGGCCGAGGCGCTGCTCTACGCGGCCGACCGGGCGCACCACGTGGCGTCCGTGGTCCGCCCGGCGCTGGAGCGCGGGGCGGTGGTCATCAGCGATCGGTATGTCGACTCCTCGCTGGCCTACCAGGGCGCCGGGCGCACGCTGCCGGTCGACGAGGTGTCGTGGCTGTCGAAGTGGGCGACGGGCGGGCTCAAGCCGGACCTCGTGGTCCTGCTCGACCTGGACCCGTCGGTCGGGCTGGCGCGGGCGGGGAAGCGGGGGGAGGCGGACCGGCTGGAGAGCGAGTCGCTGGCCTTCCACGAGCGGGTGCGGTATGCGTTCCTCGACCTGGCCTCGGCCGACCCGAGCCGCTACCTCGTGCTCGACGCGACCAACGGGGTCGACGCGCTGGCGGAGGGCATCCTGCAACGGGTGCGGCACCTGATACCCGAGGCCGAGTCCTCCATCGAGACGGTGCTGCACGACGCGGCCGAGGTCGCCTCGGCCCTGACGGGCGATCCGGACCCCGCCTCCGCCGGCGCCTCCGACGACCCGGATGCTCCCGGGCCGTCGGGCGGGGCCTCCGGCTTATCGTCCGGGCAGGGGTCGCGGGTATGACGCCGCCGATCTTTGACGAGCTGGTCGGGCAGCCGGATGCCGTGGCGACGCTTTCGCGGGCCGTCGAGGCGGCCGACGCGATCGTGCGCGGGGAGGCGCCGGGCGCGGCCGGGCAGCAGGCGATGACCCATGCATGGCTGTTCACCGGGCCGCCGGGGTCGGGGCGTTCGGTCGCCGCGCGCACGTTCGCGGCGGCGCTGCAGTGCCCCAACGGCGGCTGCGGCACGTGCCCGGCGTGCCATACCGCGCTGACCGGCACACATGCGGACGTGCGGTTCGTGGTGCCGGAGGGCCTGTCGATCGCCGTCGGCGAGATGCGCGCACTGGTGCTGCGGGCCGCGAGCTCGCCGACCCAGGGGCGCTGGCAGGTGCTGCTGGTCGAGGACGCCGACCGCCTGACCGAGGCGGCCGGCAACGCGCTGCTGAAGGCGGTCGAGGAGCCGCCGCCGCGCACGGTCTTCCTGCTGTGCACGCCGAGCACCCACCCCGACGACATCTCGGTGACGATCCGGTCGCGCTGCCGGGTCGTACCGTTGCGGCAACCCCCGGCCGAGGCCATCGCCGCGGTCCTGCACCGGCGTGACGGCATCGACGAGCAGACCGCCGCGTGGGCGGCCGCGGCGTCGCAGGGGCACGTCGGCCGGGCCCGGCGCCTGGCCCGCGATCCGCAGGCGCGCAGCCGGCGGGACGCGGTGCTCGCCGTGCCGCGCCGCCTCACCGGCATCGGCGCCGCCTTCGATGCCGCGAGCGCCCTGATCGAGGCGGCCGAGGCCGAGGCCGCCGCGACGGTCGCCGAGGTCGACGCGAAGGAGCGCTCGGCCCTGGAGACGGCCCTGGGCGCGGGCGGCACCGGCAAGGGCGCCGCGAGCGCGGTGCGGGGCTCGGCGGGCCAGCTGAAGGACCTCGAGCGCCGCCAGAAGTCCCGCGCGACCCGGGCCCAGCGCGACTCGCTGGACCGAGCCCTGGTCGACCTGGCCGGCTTCTACCGCGACGTGATCGCCAACGCCTTCGGCGCCGACGTGGCTCCCGTGCACGGCGACGTCGACGAGCTGGCGACGGCCGCGGCGGAGAAGTGGACGGGCGAGAGCACGCTGCGGCGGCTGGAGGCGGTGCTGGAGTGCCGCGTCGCCATCGAGGCGAACGTGAAGCCGCGGATCGCGGTCGAGGCCATGATGCTGGCCCTCTGGCGGGGCTGACCCCTTCGGTTTCGGCGCGTCGCGTCGCGGTGCGCCTGCACTGGCGCGCTTGCGCCGGCCTGGCGTCGCGGTGCGCTTGCGCCAGCGTCGCGTCGCGTTGCGGTGCGCTTGCGCCGGCCTTGCGTCGCGGCGGGCCCGCACCGGCCCTCGTCGCGTCCGTGGAGGACGCCCCGCACGACCCATCGACGACGGTTGGTGGTCCCGGCTCCGGTTACCCGTCGGTTGTGGATAGCGGGGCGGGGTTATCCACAGGGTTGGATTCGGTCTTCCGTGGGGGCGTCGGGGTGCCGTACGGTCGGGCGCGGGAGGTCGAATGGGGCGCGAGATCGACGAGACTTGGATCGAGGAGGCGGTCGAGCGCTACCGCCGCATCGAGGAGCTGCAGGCCCGGTTCGACAAGGCGGTGAAGACCGTCGAGGTGGCCGTGCGATCGGCCGACGGGCTGGTCGAGGTCCTGGTCACCGCCGACGGGACGATCCGCGACGTGCGCATCGAAGGCCCGCTGCACAACCGGTCGAGCGAGACCGTGTCGCGCTCGGTCCGCGAGGCGGTGACCGCCGCCGCGGACGCCGCGGCCTGGGCGCGCGGGAAGCTGCGGGCCGAGACCTTCGGCGACTACCGCGAACTCCAATGACATCGACCATCGCCACCGCGGGAGCATCCCGGGCGACGGTCGGCCGGGCGGGGGAAGAGATGCGACTCGAAGACCTTGCGCAGCGGCTCGAGGAGGCCGGCGACAGGCTGGCCCGGGCCAGCACCACCATCAACATCATCGACCCCGGCGCCCGGGCGTTCGGGGCCGACTCCGACGGCGCGCTCGGACAGACCGGGCGAGACCTGCACCGGCTGCTGGCGATCGCCCTGAACGATCGTGGGCGCGAGGCGGTCGAGCACGGCGCGCGGCTGGCCGAGACGGCACACGCGTTGCGGCGGGCGGCCGCCGGCTATCGCGGTGCCGAGGAAGACAGCCGGGGGCGGCCATGACCGACGCACGGGATCGGCTCGACTGGGCGCTGCGGTTCGGCGCCGGAGTTGATCGTCGGGGGTGGGTATGACCGACGCGTTGGATCGGCCGGCCGGGCCGGGGACGTTCCGGCGGGTGGAGGCCGTGCCTGGCAAGGTGCTCGACTGTGCGCTGCGGTTCGGCGCCGGAGTTGATCGTCGGGGCGGGCATGACTGACGCGTTGGATCGGCTGGCCGGCCCGGGGGACGATCTGTTCCGGCGGGTCGAGGTTCTGCTTGACGCGGGAGGGGTTCCTGCTGGTAGCCGGGTCGAAGGGCTGCTGCTGCGGGTGGGGGCCATGCCCAGTGAGGTGCTCGAGTTTGCGCTGCGGCTCGACGTGGGCTCGATTCGCGCCGCCGTTCAGGAGTTGCGGGGGCTTGGGGATGACTTTCGCGTGCTGCCGGAGCGGCTCTCCGCCGACGTCCGGGGCAGCGGCTGGGAGGGCAGCGGGGCCGAGGCCTTCGGTGTCGCGTGGGCCGCGCTGGCCGAGTTCATCGGGGGCGACGAGGACAGCGTCGTGGGGCGGGTCGATGCCACCGCCGCCTATCTCGACGGTGTCGCCGGTTGGGCCGGGGAGTTCCGGGGCGAGATGGCCGAGGCCGTGGCCCGCGTCCTGCAGTCCGCCGAGGCCGTCGTCGTCGTGACCGCGGCGCAGGAGCCCGAGGCCGCCGCGGCGGCGGGGCGGATCGCGGAGCGGGTGCTGCGGACGGCCGCCGATGCGCTCGATGGCGCCGATCGGCTGCGGAAGCGGCATGAGGGGCGGCTGGGCGCGCTCGAGTATCTGCCGCCGCAGGTGCCGCGGGGCGCCGCCTCCATCGCGGGAGTCACCAGGGTGGCGCTGTAGGCCCTGTCCCGCCGATCATGCCGGGCCTGGATTCCGTCTGCGCGGGCCAGGCGTCCGCGGGACACATATGGCGCGTGGGGTCCGGATTCAGCCTCGTCCGCACACGCGGCGCGTCGGGCCTGGATTCCGTCCGCGCGCCAGGCGTCCGTGTGGGCACACGCAGCGCGCCGGGCTCGGATTCCGTCTGTGCGCCAGGCGCTCGCGGGGCACATGCTGCGCGCGAGGCCCGGCGCCCCACCGGTAACCAGGCGTTCGTGGGGCACACGCAGCGCGCCGGGTCCGGCGGGCCGAGCGTCCGCGGGCACGTGCAGCGCGCCGCCCCGCGAGAGGACCGGCCTAAGCGCGCTCCAAGGCCAGGCGGGTACGAGCTCAACGGATCTCGATCGGCTCGTCGATGAGGTGCACGTCCATCGGGCGGCCCGGCTCGAACCAGGGCGCCGAGGGCGCGGCCGACGGGCGGGCGTGCCAGTGGCGGCCGGTGCGCCGCACGCCGATCGGGTAGATGGTGAGCGAGCCGTCCGCCTTGAAGTGCAGGCGCAGGAAGCCCTTGTAGCCGGTGATGCCCTGCCCGGCGAACAGCTCGTTCACGTTCACGTCGAACTTGGCCGCGATGAGCAGGTACAACGCGAACAGCTCGCCCGCGGCGACGCCCGACAGCGGCAGGTACAGGACGATCGCGATGAGCAGGGGCAACGGCCAGGTCAGGTCCACGAAGGGCAGGCTGAGCCACGCCCAGGTGCCCAGCGTCGCCAGCCCCACGAAGGCCAGGCCGTGCAGGACGCCGAGCAGCCAGTGCCGGGGCCTTCGCTGGCCGGCCGAGCGCGGCATGGCCAGCAGGCAGGTGCCGAGGATGTCGATGACCACCATGAGCACGGCCGGCACGGTGACCAGCCGCTGCTCCACGCCGGAGATCACGCGGTCGGCGGCGTTGACGAACGCGAGCATGGTGAGCGTCTGCAGCATCCCCAGCAGGCCCAGGAACATCGGGTTGCGCCACGGCACGCGCCAGAAGACGCCGAACGCCAGGCCGCGCGACTGCGCCTTGGTGGGGAACGTGCGCCGCAGCTCGTACGTCTTCGAGGGCGACGCGTTGCGGACCAGCGTGCGCACCGGCGGGACGGAGATCTGCTCCGGCAGCTCGTGGGTCGGGTAGAGGTACGCCCCGCCGCCGCCCGAGGTGATGAGCTCCCGGCCCGGGCGGGAGTAGCGCGCGTAGTGGTGCAGGTCGCCGGAGATCATCGCGCGCACGTCGGCCCCGGTGGGCGCGATGATCGTGCGGACGAAGTAGTCGAGGCTGTCGTAGGCCTTGCGGTCGTCGGTCGACTCCACCCAGCTCGGCGAGGGCGGGCAGATGATGACCTTGTCGCCGGGGCCGAGGCGGGCGGCCACCGAGCGGAAGTACCGCAGCTGCGGGTCGTCGATGTAGGCGCCGCCCTGCACGTCCAGCCCGAGCAGCCACCACCGGTTCGGCAGCTGGATGGCGAAGTAGGAGCGCGACTGCCGGGTCCGCCAGCCGCCGACCGAGCCCTCGTCGCCGCGCACGAAGAGCCGGAGAAAGGCGGTCAGGCCGTCGTACCAGTCGTGGTTGCCCGGCACCGCGTACATTCGCGGCCGGGGTCCCTCCTCGGGCGGCTCCGGCATCGCCGCGCGGAACGGGCCCTTGAAGCGGTCCTCGTACTGCTGCCCGCTGGCCGTCGGATAGACCTGATCCCCGCCGAGCACCAGCACCTCGCCCCGCGGCAGCTCGTGCCCGTCCACGGTCAGGCTCGGCTGGGCCAGCAGGTACGCCACCGAGTAGGTCGCGTTGAACCCGTCCCCGGTGTCGGCCGCGAAGTCCACCCACAGCTCGCGGGTGTCGGGCCACTCGCCCTCGTCGGTGACCTCGCCGGCGAAGTCCGCCCCCTCGCGCAGGATGCGTGCGGACAGCGCGTCCTGCAGCTCGCGCTTGTCGAGGTACGCCCCGAAGAGGTCGGCCAGCAGCACCCGCACCGCCGTCCCGCTGAGCAGCACCGGGCTCAGCCACGGCACCGCCCGGCGCGGCGTGAACCCCATCTGGTCCGGGTCCAGCGCGGTCGGCCGGCCACCGGGGGCGATGGGCTGGGCCTCGTCGTCCTCCTGGGGGATCGGCAGCAGGGGCTCGCCCGGGTCGGCGGACAGTTCGCCCGGCGCGGGCGGCATATCGTCGGGCATCACGCGCGGGACGTTACCCGGGCGCGCGCCGACGGGGAATCCCCTCGCGCACGCCCCCCGGGCGTGCCGTACACTTGGGAACCGTTGCCGCCTTAGCTCAGTCGGCAGAGCGATTCACTCGTAATGAATAGGTCAACGGTTCGATTCCGTTAGGCGGCTCGGCAACGGCCCCCTGACCTGGGGATACCAGGTCAGGGGGCCGATTTCTGTCGATGGGGATTTGAACCCGCCCCCGAAAACCCCTCGTAAACGGCTTGCGGGGATCAGATTCGACCGCCCCGGGTGGGCGGGGCCAATCGCCCCGGACGGCCGCCAACCGCCGTCAGGCGGCCCGCGTGGTGGCGCTACTGCCGGACGGACGGTCACCGGACCGGCCGTGGGCGCCGAGCTGTTCCAGGATCTCCGAGACGTCGGGCGCGAGGGCGGCCTTGGCGATGTAGTGCTGGTTCGTCACCTGCTCGGTGGCGTGACCGAGTTGGGCCGCCGCACTCTTGGTGCTGGCCTCCCGGTCGATCAGGGTTGCCACGGTCTTGCGGAAGGTGTGGGGAACCACCCACTCCAGGCCGGCCTCGGCGCGTGCCTGCCGCCACTGCCGCCGAACGTTGTTCGGCGACAGCCACGTACCCCTGCGGGTGGCGAAGACCGAGTTGTTCGGGTTGTCCGAAGCCGCGACGCTCCGCGCCAGCAGCATGCCAACCGCGAAGTTCGGGAGGACGACCGTCCGGTGGCCCGCATCGCTCTTCGTCCAGTCTTGACGGACGAAACCCGTGCCCTTGATGTAGACCATGGTGCCCGAGATCGTAAGGGTGGGACGTTCGGCGCTGAAGTCCACGTCGTCCCACCGCAGCGCGAGGATTTCGCCGATTCGTGCCCCGGTGGCGAGCATGAGGTCAACGACGTCGGCCAGGTCTCCGGTATGCCGAGGCCCTGACTTGCCGGGCGTCGGTTGCTGCCAGTCCCGGATCGCCGTGCGGGGGACCGTCACCCGCAGCTGCACGAACGTCCGGTTGGGTCGGATGTGGACCAGGGATTGGGAAGCCGCGCTCCGCTTCTACAACGATGATGCGGGTCAGACAGGGCGCCAACCTGTGCCGATGTCCAACCCGCCGACGGGCACTTGGGCACCGGGATCGTGCCCCCGTTTATCCCCGAAAACCCCATACCAAGCTCGACGAGTCGTAGCCAGGATTGACCAACGACCAACGGCTTTTATGTAGGTAGATGCCGGGTTTTGACAACCAGTGACAAGCCGCGACAGAGGTGTCAGAACAGGTTGTCGTCGGTTCAAGTTGCTGCTCGCTCGGCCGAGGACGCTCACGGTCCTGACTTGCTCGTCCTCGCCGCGACGCGAATCGCGGAATCCACTCCGCCGGTCGGTGAAGCATACCGCCCGACCGCACGATGCTCTACGGTCTGGTGATAGGCCAGGATCGACGTTTGCCTTGTCGGAACTTTCG
This sequence comes from Dactylosporangium thailandense, assembly GCF_059739745.1. Classification (NCBI taxonomy): domain Bacteria; kingdom Bacillati; phylum Actinomycetota; class Actinomycetes; order Micromonosporales; family Micromonosporaceae; genus Dactylosporangium; species Dactylosporangium thailandense. The sequence continues at coordinate 9,179,917 of NZ_AP029195.1, read as the reverse complement.
CGAGAGGCGAGCTCTGACCATGACGGCCACCGTTCCGCATCAGTCGCTGCGGTACCTCATTCGCGCCACCGGAACGCCCGAGCTGACCACCAACAACCTCCTCGAGGCGCTGCTCATCGCCGATCGGGCTATGTACCGCGCGTTCCTCGACGCCGTCGGGACCCTCACCGGCACGGATCTCGCCGGCACCCGGCTCGGCCGTGAGAGCTACACCGTCGACGAGCTGACCGGCAAGCAGTCGTACCGGGACTTCACGCTGTCCCGCGGCGATACAACCCCGTGCATCATCGAGACCAAGGTCGACTCCGCGCTGACCTCAAGCGATCAGGCCGCTCGCTACCTGCGCCAGCTGCCGGACGGTGGGGCGCTCGTCCTGGTGACCCGGGCGCCGTTGGCCCGTGCACTGGCTCTGCAGGCCGGCCAGCAGCTGGGCGCCGCGCTGCAGGAGCGTAGCGGCATTCACCGCGGGGTGGTCGACGAGCGCCGAGTCGTCGTCCTGTCCTGGACGCACTTGCTGCGCACCGTCGTCGACTCGGCTGGCAAGCCGTTCGACGAGTTACTGGCGTTGGACGCGGCGTTGGAGGACATCAGCGACTTCACGCCCTTCACTGCGGCAGTCAACGACGTGGCCGTTGGTCGGATGGTGAGCCAGGTCGTAGACATCGCTGAGAAGTTCTGCGCCGGCCTCGACCGACGGCTCGCCGACGCCGGCGTGCGAGTGGACTGGGTAAGTAACGTACAGAGGACCGGCCGGGCGGTCTGGGTCACAGTGGCGGTACTGGAGCACGAGCTCTGGGTCGGCTACGACGCCGACTACTGGGCAACCGTTCCCGGCGACCCGAACACCGACGGCTCCGGGAGCCCGACCGCCGACCCGCCCAGCCCGTTCTGGATCGGCCGGTTCGACGGCTACGTCCGACGCGCCATGGCGGCCGCCGTCGCCGAGCGCCGCGCACGGCTGGACCGCCTCGGAGTCACTCGGCCGCTGCGGGTCGCGCTAGGCGCACCGTTCGACGCGGTGGTCGAGCTGCTGCTGGACCAGGCGGTCGTGTACGTCGGCGGCATCAGTGCGGCGCTGCACGCCGACCCCGGCGCAATCCAGTCAAGCGGGCTACCGCAGGCCAACGAGGACGCCCTCGAGAATGATGCCGAAACCGGACTCGACGAAGAATACTGACGTACCGCTGTTGCGAATATCGCGCGATGAGCATCGTCACGCCGTGGCCCAATGTCTCCGAGGATCGAACCAGCCGCGATCAGGGAACCAGGCGATGCACACCTGCGAACCGTTGTCTCGTGCGAACCCTGATGCCCAGAGACCGCGATGACCGGTACTATGTACGGCAAGTGTCCACCCTCGCGGTGGCGTCTGACCGACTGGCGGTGCTTTACGGCGAACTCCGGTTCCGACTACCGGACGAGCCACCTATACATGAGGCCAGACGGGAACACGAGCCGATAAGCAGCGGTACCTACACGGGGCGCGTGTGCCAGAGCAGCAAAGGATTCTGCTAGTCGGAGCAGGACCTCAGTCAAAGGTCCGGTGGCGGCCGAGCTGAGTCCTGCGCGCCTCCAGCTCGGTCACGATCCGTAGGAGACCGTTGTGGAGAGCCAAACTACTCAGTTGAACCCGTTCTCTTGGACGACCCTCATCGTGATCGGCGTGCCGGTGACCGGCGCCGTCATCCTAGGCATCGTCGCCCTTCGCGGCTCTGACTCGGGAGACCGAGCGAACATCATCCAGGCGGCGGTCGGGCTCGTTCGCTGACATAGCCGGTTGACATGCATCACGTGTGCCGGGGTGTGGTCACACCCCGGCGCCGCACCCAGCTACTTGCGTGAGGTTGAAGCACGAGCGGTCCATGGCCTCCGCGGGGTGGCGGGGGAGGGGCCCTGTCTTGTCAACACGACCCGGCAGGACGTCGGCGGCAGCGACAGCGGCGCGTCAGCAGTGCCCCCGTTTACCCCTCGAAAACCCCCGCCAAGCGTTGACAATCAGCTACAAGTGACTATCACTGTCCGACGGCGTTCGTGCAGCTTAACGCCCAATTCAACAACCGATGACGAACCCGAGATCGCCACGTTCGGTAAGAATAGGTCTTGACAACCAGTGACAAGCCTCGACAGGGGCGTCAGAACAGGTTACAGGTTGCCGGCAGCTCAAATCGTCTCGTACCGGGGCACGACGCTACAGCGGAGGCTGCGGCGCGGACGCTCGTTCATGCCACCCTCAGTGCTTGATCACGTTTCTGGGCAGGGTGCCCGCTCTAGACCAAGGGGTTGGAGCGCGGAAGACTCTAGGCTCATCGAAAGCCCCACGTCAATACACTGGATAGGGGCGCGGCTGTTCACCCTGAGCAGTCGCGGCGGCGTGGTACACCAGTGGATGATATTCCGCTTGCGGTTAGTGATGTTGGGAGAGCCCGTGGTAGTTGATGTTGGTGAAGTGGCCTCGGCGGTGGTGCCGTACCTGTCAGCGGCGGCCGGTGCGTACGGGGCGGCCGTTGTTCAGCGGGTGAGCGACGGAACGGTTGATGCTACGGCGAACGCCACTCTCGTCATGGGCCGCCGTGTGGCGCGGCGGCTGTTCGGTTCCTCGCGGGCCAATCAGGTACAGGCTGCCGTGCTGAATCTGGCCGGGAAGCCCGAGGATTTGGAACTAGTGGAGGTGTTGACGGCGCAGGTGCGTGCGGCGCTGGCTGCGGATGTCGAACTGACCGCTGACCTGGTACGGATGCTAGGCGAAGCGAACGGCATGACGGTGACGGTGTCTGGTTCGCAAGGTGTGCAGGTCGGCAATGGCAACACTCAGACCAACACCTTCGCAGCGCCATTGCAATGAAGCAGACAGCGACGTGCTGTCCGTCGTTTTTCGGACAGTCAGGGCGTGTACAGGGTCGCGCCCAACGCCGACCAACATTGGTGTTGAGGCGTCGACGATCCACCTGCTCGGCGGATAGCTGACGACGGTAGTGCACAACCTCCCTCGTCGGCGGGAGTGCTTCGGACACCGACCCCGCGTATCGCACCGTCGCGTCGGTCTGGCAGGTCACTGTGGGCATGCCCGAGCCCGGTCGATGTCGCGGCCAGCGTCATGACGATGTTGAGGTAGTCAGGCCAGAGGCGCTGCCCGATGGCTGCCCGCCACGGAGGCGGCCCTAAAGGGTGATGGGTGAGCGGCGCGTGGAGCGATACTCCCGAGCCTGCCCCTAGTACTAGCGGCGGAAGTCCCAGCCGCCGGCCGACTCGCGGCCCGGGCGTCCGCCGATCGAGAAGCCGCCGACCTCTCTTCCGCGGCGCCAGCCGCGGAAGTAAGCCGTCGTGTTGGCGGCGATCTGGGCGGCGTCGCGGACGATGCGCAGTGGGCGCTCAGCCAGCGGGCCTGCGCTGCCAGGGATCAGATTTTGCTGCGGCACCCGGCGGGGCAGGCCCGTGCTCTCGTCCACGATCTGCGGCCGCGCGGCCCGCTCGGCAACCTGCTCGGCGGCCCGCCACGCGATGTCATTGTCGCTTGCCCAGCTGATGACGGGCGTTGTGTTGGTGTCACTGTCCCAGTCGGTGAACCAGGCCGATCGGGCGGAGGTGAAGATGGGCAGGTCGCTGTCAGACTCGTCCTCGTTCAAGGCCAGCGCTCCGGCCTCGGCTCGCCCGGCTGTAGCGTCGGCGGCTGCGCGGATAGTCCGCTCAGCGAGCACGCTATTCGGCCCGCCCATCACACGCAGCAGCGCGGCCGTGACCCGGGCTAGTGGTAGGAGGCTGGTCGGTACCGGATCACCGTCGAGCAGCGCCCGTACGTCAAGGCCACCCACCGGGACGTAGTACGTGAAGGCGATGTCGAGGGTCTGCAGGGCCTTGGTTCGGGTCAGGTACTTCAGCAATAGCGGACGTATGCCTGGGATGAAGTCGTAGCCGTGCTCAGTCTCCTCGACCAGCCCGGACAGCAGCACTTCGGCGAGGTCCGACTCGGTCGACGAGGGAAGGTGGGCCCGCTGTACGAGCTGCATCATCGGCAGGCTCAGCGGTGTAGCGGACAGGAGACTGGCGAGCCGAAACGCGGTCGGGGACGCTACGGCGCGGAACTGGCGCAGCCGTTCGCCCGCCGACATAGGCGACGGCGTCGCCGGCAGTGATGGCGGCATCAGCAGTGGCAGGGTGAACCATGACGTCTCGCCAGCAATTATTCGTGCCCACGTTGCGAGAAACCGCGTTGACGGATGGAGCACAGGGATCGGTACCCTGCCGGACGCGCCTTCGCCAGCTATGTGCCATGCGGTGTTGGCCAATACACCAACGCTGCCACGGATCCGCGCCCGGTCCGTCGGGGTTCCTGTGCGGCGCCAGATTTGCGGGCGCAACGGGTTGATGATCGTGACATAGGCTCGGGTGGCAAGTCGGCGCAGCAGGCTCTGCGCGGTTCCGTCACGCCACGCCCGACCCACCCCGTCGCTGAAGACGATGACCACGCTGGCCGACAGGTTGGTGAGGTGGCGCAGCGTCGCCGGGTCCTCACCGTCGAAGTCGCGCATATGGACGCGGCGGAATGCGCCGAGGCGGGCGAGGCTGGATCGCAGTGCCGAATTCGTTCGCTGCCAAACGGCCATGGACGGTGCAGAGTCAATCAGCAGCACGAGGATAGGCCACCGCCCCGACTGGCGCCGCCAGATCGGTGACGGTGCAGACGCTCGAGCCGATGCCTCCGCGGTGCGCAGTTCATCGAGCACCGGTCGGTCGTCGATCACGAATGTGCCGCGCCGCAGCGGACGCAATGCCCGCGCGAGATCGCGGGCACCGATGATCGGACCGACGCCGATGCCCCGCACCAGCGTAACGGCGGGCGCTTCGCCAACGTCACCGGAACGGGCCGAATCGGTATCGGAACTGTAAAGCGTCGCCGAGGCGGCCCGTGATGCCTCGCCAAGAGGCGGCGGCTGCTGCACCGAGGTGGACCCCTTCGGCATCGAGCCGGTCCCCTCGCGCGGCCTGACTTGCACCGACGGCGTGGCCGTCATTGACGGTCCAGAATATGGCGGCTCGGTCGACGTTGTCGGTACGCCGATCCACTGCGCCAGCCAGAGCGCGTCAGCGACATCCTCTGCGCTCGGCGATAGGCCCGCCTTGTGCAGCACCTCGAACAGTCTTGGGTTCATGCGTCCCGCGACTCGACCAGCCCGCGCAGCACCGCGTCGATGAGCGAGTTCCAGCCGTACGCCGACTCCGAGCGACCGTAGGCCGCTAGGTAAACCAGGCCGAGCAGCTGGTCGCTGGCCAGTTCGGCCTGGGTGCGCCGCCGCAGAAACTGTTCGACCAGGTTCCGAGCCTCGTGCGCCCGGCCGACGCTGAAGTGTGCCGCGACCATGTCGGACAGCTCCTGCGCCGACGGCGGCTGCAGGTCGAGCCGGATGCAGCGGCGAAGAAAGGCCGGCGGGAACTCGCGCTCCCGGTTACTCGTCAGAATGACGATGGGGAAAGCCTGGCAGTGCACGCGACCCCGGCGCACCGGCGCACGACCGTATTCATCGGCTGTCATCACCTCGACCAGCTGCTCGCTCTCAGGGAGCCGACTGAGCTCGGGGATCTCGAACATGCCCTCCTCAAAAACGTGAAGCAGGTCGTTGGGCAGGTCGATATCACCCTTGTCGATCTCGTCGATTAGCAGGACGCGCGGGCGCGTACGGGGCAGCAGGGCAGTGCCGAGCGGCCCGAGGCGGACGTAGCGACCGATGTCTAGCGGCTGCGGGACGTCTCCGTGATATCGGTAGCGCAATTGGTTGAGGTTTTCATCGTGCAGGCGGCCGATGGCGTCGTACTCGTACAGCCCGTCGCGCGCGGTGGTCCGGCTGGAGATCTGCCATCGCAGCACCACGCCGAGCTTCAACTCACGGGCGATCGCGTCGGCGAGGGCGGACTTGCCGGCGCCGGGCTCGCCGGACACGAGCAGCGGGCGTCGCAGATAGATGGCCGCGTTGATAACCCGCAGGTCGTCGTCGCTGTAGCGGCGCACGACACCACTTTGGCCGAGCCGACGCCCGCTAGAGGGATCGACGCCATAGAGTCGGTCGTCGGCGCGCTCGTCGAAGTTGCGCCAGTTCGGCGGTGGAGGAAGCCGGTCGATACTGTCGTGCGGCTCGGCAGCCCCGACGAACAATCGCCATTCGTTCGTCACCATCGCACCTTTCGTCGTGGCGCTTCCAGGATTGCGCGGGTGATCGGCTGGTGGGCCGGATCGGCCCACAGCAGCACGAGGTCGTGGCCGGGGTGGTCTGCGCCAGCGTCCGGTTCCAGCGCCTGCGCCCGTTGCGACCGGACGGTGTCGGGAAGGCGCGCGAGGGGCCGGCCGTAGAGCACGTCTTCGATGCTGGCCCGTCGGTCATGCCGGGCGCCACGGTGCCACAGCGCCGCCATCGCTCCGGTCGCATGCAGAACACGCACGACGTTGGCCGGTCGGCACACTTCCTCGCCGATGAGCGCGAGGAGTCTGCCGTCTAGCGGCCGCGGCGCCGTCTCATCATCGAACCATTCGATTGCGTCGCGGCCAGCCGCGTAGTATCGGTTCCACCGTTCGTGCGCTGCGGCATCGGACGGCTCCAGCGGTGCCAGGCGCACGACGACGGCCAGGAGGCCGCCCAACGCGACCGGCCCTGACTCCGTACCGACGGTCCACTGCTCGAACGGCGTGGTCACCAGTTCCGGTGATACGGCGAACGTCACGGCCGGGTCTTGGCTGCGTGGCCACCCCGGTAGGGTCCGCTCGATCAGCCCCGTTACCTCATCCCGCAAACCCGCCAGGGGCTGCTCACTCAGGTGGAGCTGCGGTACCCAATTCGCTTCAGTGTCGGCGCTGAGCCAGGCCCGCACGTCGTAGCGGCCCCCGGTGAGGACGTCGGGTTCGACGAGAATGGTGAGACGGCGCGGCGGCTTCGCCATGCCTCCCGCGTCGAGTGTGCTCCGCAGCCGCGCAAGTTGGTCGAGTCCATTCTCGTTGAGCCAGTTGCCAGCAACGGTGTCGACCCACTCCCGCAGCTGTCGGCGCGAGGCCGGGTTGGTAGCGGCGGCCCCGAGATACTCGACGAAGACGAACAGGAGCGACGCGTCAACCTGGCCCCGCAGCCACTCCACGCAGTGCACCGGCCCTGCGTCGCCCGGCTGCCGATCAGCGACCGCGCCGACGGCCGTCCGCAGCAGCGCCGGAACGTCTCGCACGGCCGGCATTCCCAGCAGCAGGTCGTGGAGCCGGTGGAACTCCTCCTCGGTGAGGACGGTGCGGCAGACCTCGGAGCTGAGCATGTTTAATTGAATGTTGTGATGCCCGATTTGCACACCCTGCATCGCGCCCGCCGACTCACGGCCCATCGATATCCTCTAACACGCCCGTGTCCGACTGGTCATTCTATTGCCGAGGTCGGCAGCCTTACACTTTAGTTGGCGCAGCCATGGGTCGCGACCCTGGCCCGGACCATCTTCGACCAACCCGACCCAGACTCCTTCCGAGCCAGTACGACCGCGCGGGCGCGGCGATCGCCGCCGGCTTAACTCAAACGCCAGGTCGTCCGGCACAGCGAGGACCGTCAGATCGCGATGCCGCATCCGCGCTGTCTCAGCGATGATCCGGGCATCCTTCTCATCGGTTTTGCCCTCACCCGAAACGCCGCAGCTATCCTGTTCACCGTCCGGCCGGGCACGAACACCACCGGCTGCCGGGCATGCAGCAGCACCCCAAGCGGCAGGGCTACAACGGGGCTCATCAGGTCAACCGCCCAGCGGACTTCACCATCGACTGCGGCAGCGCGGGCCAGCAAGTCCACGATCGCTTGCTGATCATTGTTGACCTTGACGGACCACAGCACATCACCCTCGCCGTCGATAGCGACCGTGTGATGCTTTGCCTTGTCCGCATCGATGCCCACCCAGGCCGCAACGGCCGCCGCTTCTTTGGATCTTGGCTGTGGCGTGGTGTGTTCGGAATGGGTCGTTCGTTCGGTCGGCAAGATTGCTGACCGACGTGATGCCGCGATCGATGGGTTCTGCGAGTGCGGTCGGGTGGTGACGCGGAAGACGCTCGTGGTGGTGTTGCCGGGGATCGGTGGCAGTGTGCTGGCCGACGACCGCGGCGAGGTGGTGTGGGATGCTGGTTTCGGTTCGATCTGGTCGCTGCTGCGCACCCCGGGCCGGCTGAGCCTAGGGGAGTCGCCGCGCCTGGAGCCGGTCGGGTTGATCAGGTCGCGGCAGCTGGTGCCAGGCTGGACCGTCGTGCATGGCTACGAAGGCCCGAGCAAACGGCTGCGCGATCTGCCGGGGGCAATCGTGGCGCCCGGTCGGGCCGGTGAACCGGTGCCGGACGCGAACATTCTCGTCGGCCGCTCGGCCGCTCGGCCGGTCGCACCCCCGCAGCCAAACCTCCTGCCATCGGCGCTGTCCCGTCCGCGCGTAACCCAGCAGTGTTCCGCGGCACCGACCGCGGCACGTCGGTATCAAGGTCGGGGTAGAGCACCATCGAATCCGGCATGGGCCGTCTGCCGCCATGTCGGACCGGTTTGATAGCCCCGTTTACTCCCCCGAAAATCCCATCACAACGCTGACAACCACGCCGTGGCCCAATGTCTCCGAGGATCGAATCAGCCGCGATCAGGGAGCCAAGCGATCCAACCCCGACGAGGCCAACTCATTGGGACGACGATCAATCCGGGCGAGTTACGGACATAACTTCAGGCAAGGCGCTTAGGGGGTTCGAATCCCACCACCACTCAGCCGTCGAAGGTGTTGTGCTGGACGTTGTGGTCGCCGATTTGCAGACCCCGGACATTCTCCAGCCGGACGTCGCGTGCGGCCGGGTTCGGTGATCGGCCAGCCCGGCGGTCCAGCAGGGCGTAGAGGACGTCGGCCGAGGCACGAGCCGCGAACCGCTTGTAGCGGTCGTCCTTGGCCGGGTCGGCGTGGTCCATGACGCCCTTGACCACTAGCCAGTCCGGTACGCCCTGGCTCTCGGCCACAGTGGCGATGGTCGCGGCCTCCATGTCCAGGCCGGTGACGGTGCGGACGCCCATCGCCGAAAGCCGTGCCCAGGCTTCGCCGTCCTTGGCCACGTAGCTCCCACTGGCCAAGGGCGCCACCGCCACTGCGAACGGCAGCTTCGTGGGCCCGTGTACATCGTCGTAGCGGGCGCGCTCGATGAACGTGCGGCCCTCCTCGGTCAGCACCCACTCCACCCCGGGCCGGACAACGTGCCCCCGGGCCTCGATCGCCTCCGGCCGTTGCGGCCACGTGCCCGGTGGGAAGTAGCGTTCGAACGCCGGGTGCTTCACCGGGTCCTGATCGAGGAGCAGCCGCTCCAGCAGCCAGAGGGCGGCCTCCTCCTCGGTTGCGGGGCCGTAGCTAGGCAGCCCGATCGGAGGATTTAGCTCCTGCGCGGCGCGGATCCATTTGTGGTCGAGTTGGTACTGCCGGTGGTCGCCGACGAAGCCGTCCCTGGTCTGCTTGCCCTCGTCGTACTCGTACGTCATCTCGGCCACCACCACATCGCCCAGCGCGACCTGGCCCGGATTGCCCGCGCACACACCGGGCATGGCCAGGCAGCCCGGACGCAGCCGGTCGACCAGAGCGGTGGCCGCGACCCCGGTCGGGCGACCGCTCATCCGGACCGGCCGGGCGAGCGCCACCGACAACCGCCGACCGTCGGAGCATCGGTACTCGCCCCGGAGGTAGGGATGCGTGTCGTCATCGTCGCACGAGACCCAGTCCTCGATGCCGACCTTCGCGGCCTCGTACTCCAGCGGGATTGCCGCCACGATCAGAACGTCGATCGGGTCCATGTCATCTCCATCGTCACCACTCGATTCCGCGGCGCCAGACCTCTGCATCGTGGTCATGCTCGCGGCTCTCCCGCTCGTACGTGTCGGCCAGTTGCCGGAGAATGTGCTGCGACCGAGGCCAGCCGTCGGCCTGTCGTTCATACTCCCGATAACGCTCGACGAGCGTCCGTTCCTGAGCGCCGCCGTCCCGGGCGCCTCGCCACGTCACCCCGCGCCGGTTGTAGAGACCACCCCAAAGCCCCCTGTCCATCGCATCACTGTCGGCATCCTCCAGCACCTCGCGCACGGCCAGCGGTGGCACCGAGCCGTCCTCGTCCGGCTCGGCGAAAGCGAGGACGGCGCCGATCTTCCCGTCGGCGAGGCGCAGCCGGCCCGAGGCCGACAGCCGTCGTCTCGCTTCGTCGACCCAGGCCGCGAGGGCCTCGGCGTCGATGGTCCCGTCCGGGCCGGTGGCTGGGCAGCGGCGCCACGAACGCAGGACCTGGAAGATGGCGCGGATCCGAGCGACCTGGTCCGGGTCGTCAACGGTCTCGTCGGAGCCTTCGGCCCGGAAAGCCGTCTCGACGAGCTCGGCGAAGAAGGCCGGATCCTCGGCGAGGCGGGCATGGATCGTCGGCGTACGGGCGTCGTAGCGCAGGAGCGGGACAAGGTTCAGCTCGATCTCGGTCACCCGATGCGGCCCGAGCGCGTCACGGTGACGTTCGAGCAGTTCGATGACGATCTGCAGGTCGTATCCGGAAAGCCTGCGTTCCTCCTCCGCCGACCGGACAAATCCCTCGCAGGCGGTGGCCGCCTCGACGGCGACCTCGGGCGTGTCGACCTGTTCGGCGTACATCGCGATCAGATCCAGGGCTGCCGCGAACCGTGCCACGCTGATCAGGCCGGCCGCCGCCTTCGCGACACCAGTGAAGTCCGCGCCGAGGCCGTTGATCCCGAACTCGCGCCAGTAGACGGCGGCCTCCTCGGGGCCGGGATCAGTGTGCTCCGGATCGCGCCGCGCCAGCAGCAGCCTCGCCCGCGCAGTCGGATCCGAAGTGCAGTCGAGGTAGTCGGCGCCGCGCCAAATCCGCAGCGCGAAGTACTCGAACGCGATGTCCAGCCGGTTCGCCGGGCGGTCCTCGGACAGCCAGGTCAGCAGCACGTCGTCGTGCTCGGTGGACGGCGACTGGGCGAGGGCGGCCCCGATCAGGTCGCCGTTCCCGGTCCGGTCAGCCAGCGCCACCAGCGCGTCGAGACCACCGGAGGCCAGGATCCGTGCCACCGCCTCGGCCCGCAGCCGGGACAGCTCGGTGAAGTACTCCGCGCTGGACCGTCTCCTCGTCACGCCCTCCGGCTGAGGCCACCGGTCGCCGAACAGCCAGAACATCTGGTCGGCCGGTTTCGACGGCGCGAGCGCGTCGGCGGCCCGCCGGAACGGCGCGAGTTCGTCGGCCGACATCGCCCATGGCGCGTCGCCGACATCGATGTGCAGAGCGATCAGTTTGCGCAGCGCCTCGGACAGACGCCGCCGCATGTCCTGGTCGTCGATCGACCCGGACAGGGACATCAGCCGCTGCACGAAGCCAGAGCGCTGGTCGTCAGGCAGATTGTCAGACAGCGGGATGAGGGCGAGGAAGCGCTCCGGATCGTCGTCGAGGTCGTCCAGTGTCAGGCTGGCGACGTCCCGGAAGGCAGCGTAGGTCTCGGCCGGCGGCGGTGCCCCCGGTATCGGCCAGGCCCGCAGGAGCGGCGTCGGGTGGAGCGTACCGACGGTGCCGTGCCGAGCCGACCGGAGCAGGTCGAGCAGCAGCGTCCGGGCGACCTCCGGCTGGTCGCGGAGCATCCGCTTCAGGGCGCGCAACCGGACCAGCCGGGGTGCGTTGGTCTGGGGCCGTGTGACCTCGAAAATCTCGGCGAGCGAGACGCCCGGCCGGTCCGGCTCGTCGCTGCCCGGATCGGCCGCGGCCATCCGGGCCAGAGCCTCGACCGCACCGCCGAAATGCTCGGTCGGCCAGGCGAGGAGCTCCAGGGCCGCCCGGAAGGAGGGGCGGCCGGTTCGCACGGCGTCGAGGAACGCGGTGGGGGATGCCTCGGCCAGATACGTCAGCACGTCCGCGAGGGAGACGTTCGCCTGACTCATAACCTCGCGCACCACCCGGTGCACGAGGTCGGCCGAACCACCACGGACTGCGAGGACGACCAGCGACTCCGCGATGCCGCGCCGGATCGCCACCGACCCGCCGTGCGTGGTGAGGACACGGACCGCCAGGCCGGCGAATGCCGCCCGGTCCTCCTCGGTGAAGCTGGGCGCCAGCAGGACGATGGTGTCCTCGGGCGCCTGCACGTACCATCGCTGACCCAGGTGCCCGAGCATCGCCGTGTCCGGGTCTGCGGCCGCTTGAGCCGAGATCTCGGCCATCTCGGCGTAATCCACCCCGGTGAACCCGCTGACGATCGCCCGATCGTCGTCGTGATCGCCGTGCCAGCCGCCCAACAGCGCCAGCCGTCGAAGGCGGACATCGGCCGACCGGGCCCAAGGCGGGAGCGCGAGCGAGCGGTGTTTGGCCAGGGCCCGCCACAGCTGGCCCAGCCCACGCCGGGCCAGGATGCCGAGGGACCGGGCCCGGTCCGGCTCGATCGAGGCGGACAGGAGTCTCTCGACCTCCTCCTCGTCGAGCGCGGGCACCTTCACGGCCGGGTGCGGCACGAGCTTGCCGTACACCAGGATGGTGTGCGGGCGCCGGAGCGGGATCTCGTTCAGCGGCAGGCTAGTCGGAACGGCCAGGATCCGCGGTTCCTGCGCTGCCAGGTGGGCGCGGAGGGCCGCCTGATCGTCGATCAGCAGCGTGAGCTTGCCCAGCGGCGTGCCGTTCAGGGCCGCCGCGATGAACGCCTTAAGCTCCAGCGCGCCTAGCTCGCCCCCAACCTCGACGACGGCCGGGCCGGTGTCGAGCGCGGCCCGCAGGGCGGCGGCCTGCTCCTGGCGCCCGGCCAGCACGATCTCCGCGCCGAGGGGAGGGTCAGCGAACGGCAACCATGTGTCGTTCCACCACTCCGTCAGCGGCACGCCGGGCGTGGGGAGCCCGTAGTAGTGGTTGTGCTGAGTGTTGCCGTCGCCGACCTGTACGCCGGAGCTGTTGCTGATCATCGGTTCCGATTGTCCCAGGCACGCGTGGCGTGGCGGCGGATTCCCGCGGGGTGATGACCGTGACATGAAGGCCACCATTTCCACGTCGGGTGGCCAGCATCCACGCCACGGCCGGTGTATAGCCGCAGCACCCCCACCAGGGATCCCCAGAAAGGGATCCGGTCGCAACAGCGGCGGTCTCTGACAGAACGGTGCTGAGCTGGGCTACCAGCCCTGGCGGTCCGGCGTGCATGCAGTCTCGTCCGTCCGTCAGCTATGGGCGGGATGGTGGTCGCCGAGCCAGTTCGACGCAATCGTCGACCGAGTGGCGTCCGCTCACGCCGCTGTCCGGTCGGCCTCGGCGGTAGCGCGAGCCCTGGACTATTGCCCGCGCGGCGAGGCTGAATCCGCCGCACGCCACCGCCATCCGATCGACGCGCCAGGAAGCCAGACCTGGGGTGGCATACCCATTCCGCTGACCCGGCCGCAGCAGGCCCCCAGGCAGCGCCCCCGTTTACCCCCCGAAAACCCATGCACAGCGTTGACAATCAGCAACAGACGACATCCAGTTCCAGGCGGCGTTTGCGCAGTTCAACGCCAAATGCTGACGAATGATGGCAGGCTCAAGATCGTAACGGGCGGTAAGTATAGGTTTTGACAACCAGTGACAAGCCTCGACAGGGGCGTCAGAACTGTTTGTCGTCAGCTCAAATTCCCTCGTACTGAGGCGCGACGCTCCGGCGGAGTCTGTGAGGCGGTGGCGCATCTTCACCAGGCCGGCAGGCGCATCGGCCGAAGCCTGTCGGCCTGCGGGCGTCCCCACTCACGGTGAGTAGCGCAGACCAAGTTACACCCTTCAGGCGAATCTTCGCCGCCTGCCAAGATCCACGGGCCCCGGCGGTGCCCTGTGGCGGTTGCTGGGGATGATCGAGGGCGCGGCGACCGAAGGGATTCCGCAGAGCGAAGCGTTCCGTGCCGACTGAGCGGGCGGTGGTCAACCCGGGGGCGCGGGATCTGTCACCTTGGATCCGCAGGCAGGGATGGCTATCGACACATGCTGCAGACTCCGTCCACCAGATCGATTGGCGGCGTGTGGACGAAGCAGCGTGCGCAGGGCTGGTGCTTGGCAGTGCGCCGTTGGCATCCGCACGAGCCGCACTTGGGGCAGAACGGCTCGCGGCAGGTGTCGTGGGGATAGCCAGTCACCGGTCCGGTGAAGCCGCATGGGCATGACAGGTCGTGGGAGGGTCTGGTCCGCTGGCGTTCGGGCTTGTCGAAGTGGATGGTCTGGATGTTCCACAGGTCGACTTCGCTGAATATCGCGTGGATGCGGTTCGTCCCTGCAACCGCGTCGAGATAGTAGTCGTGGCGTTCGCCCCATGGGGTCGCCCACCATGACCGGTCCGTTCGAGTACTGCCAGGTTCCATTCGTCGGAGTAGGTGGCCGTCTGGCAACGTTTGTCCAGGCCAAGGATACGCGATGGGTTTGCCGTCGAAGTCGCTCCATGCAATCGAGGCGTACTGCACCACTGCCGTTGCACGATCAACGATGATGACGGCGCCGATGCCGTGTAACTGGCGCGCTACCGCGATGGCGCACGCCGGCTCGCTCGCTTGCGTTGCGTCGAATAGGGCGCGCAGGTGGGCTGCACGGATCGGCTGCTCTCCCAGCATCGTGGTGGCTAGGGCTGTGGGGATCAGGAGTTGCCCGGCGATGTGATCGCAGAGCTGTTCGAGCACCCGCCCAGCGTCATCGCAGTCTGCTACCCAGCTGGCGGCGTCATCGTCGTTGTCGACCAGCCAGTGCGCGACCTCGTGGGCGACCGTGAAGTTCTCGCGTCGGCTGTTGGGCGAGAGGCGGTACAGGATTACGCCGTCGTCGAGGAAAGAGACGCCGTCGCACCACCCACCCTCGCCGCGTTGGCCGTGAAGTTCTTCGATTGGATTTGCGGTGAGGCCGAGCAGCTTGAGCGCCGACAATGGTGCGCGGCACAGGGCGTCCCGGAGGTCGTCGGGCAGTGCATCGAGGATCCGTCTGGCGTGCTGTGTGATGCTCATGGGCGCTCCTGATTGGCGGCACGTTCGCGGGCTTCGACAAAGGCGGTCAGCGCGGCTAGGGAGTCCTGCTCGTCATATGAGCTGCCCCGGCGGGCGGTGGTTGCGCTTTTGGCCAAAAGCAGAGCTTGGGCTGCCAGGAAGTCGAGGCCAGATGCACGAGAGAAGCGTCTTACAAGATCACGAAACCGTGTTGAGAGCGCTAACGCTGACGGTTGTGCTTTTGCGGCTCGAAGGTGCGCCTCGTCTACGCGGAGAATCCGAGCGATCGATGACAGGACTCCGGCGTCGATCGAGACGCTCTCTGCGATTTCCCAGCGCAGCAGTTGCCCGGTCTTTACGGCGTGGCCCGCGACGGTGAGTCGCTGGGCGAGGGCGGCTACGTTCATCCCTGCGTGTTGGCGTGCGGCCTTGAGCGCGGCGCCGGCGAGAGTTGGGTCTTGCTCCGCTGCCAGGCCGAGGGCAACGGCAAGCGGATCTTCCTCCAGCGGCGGTGGGACGGCTGGTACGAACTCCCCAACTAGGTGTTCGAAACCGGTGTCGTCATGCCGGGCGGCCGCAATCGCTTGTAGTAATACTCGAACCGCGGCTGGTGCATCGTCCGGGATTTCCAACGCGGTTGCGGGATCGTCGAGGTAACGCAGTGCGGCCTCGACGGCATCTTCCACGTCGGGCTCGGCTGACTCACGACGATGTCCAACGGTGTTCGGGTCGGGTCCTTGCCCAGTCGGAAGGCCCGCGTCGTCGGCAGCGGCGGCCATCATCCCTCACCCTTTCGGCCTCGAGCGGGGCGGATACGGTCAATATCGGCAGGACTAAGTTCGTCCAACGGCGTGAGCGTCTCCGTGATCGTGCGCAGGGCGTTCTTGAGAAGTTGGGACACGTTGGCCGAGCTGGTCTTCAGCTGGGTTGCGATTGCCCCGATTGGTTCCGAGTCGATGATTCGCAGCCGCACGACCTCCTGCTGACGCGCCGGAAGAACACTGATCGCCTCCATCAGCCGGGCGCGGACTGCAGCCCCTTGCAGTTGCCGGATGACGACGTCGGCGGTGTCCTCAGCTGGCGGCGGCTCGAAGGCGTCGATCTCGCCGTCGTCCTTGCCTGGCGCAAGATCGGTATGACGGAGTTCGGCCTGGCCGAGGCGGTCTTTAGCCCTGCGCAGGGTTGCCGTAACGAGCAATGCCTCCCAGTTTGCGACCGCGGTCGGCGGGTTGTTCATGATAGAGATGAAGGCGTCGTTGACGACGTCCAGCGCGTCGGCCTTCACCCGGCCTGAGCTGTGAAGGGCGGCCACCGCAACCTTCCACATCACGGGCCTATGCTTCTCGTATATCTGTGCCCAATCGGGGGGCACCTGCGCCGCTGGCGGATCCGTGGGCATTTGGTCATTGTCCAGCGGCGGGGCGCTACTCCTGGGTAGGCGCGGGCTCATCCAGGCGCCGCAGTCTGATAGAGGCGCCGGGCGAAACGGCGACGGAACGGCGACGCGCACAGACACCCGCCGGTGGTGTCGGCCGACGGACGGCGGGTGAAGCCCTGCGGCAGGCCCGAGAGATCGACGTCGAGCCGCCGATCTACCCCAGGCAGTCCCAGATGGACCTTGTAAACCTCCGTCGCGGACAGGATGCCAGCCAGCGCCGACACATAGGGTGTGGCGAGAAACGCCTGGCCACCACCGTCGGTCGTCGGGCTGGTGTCGACGAGCTCGATCTCGGCGTAGGCACGGGCGACGAGATCGTCCAGGCGATGCCCGACGAGGGACACGGCCGTGTCCGGCTGAATCTTGCCCGATGCCTGCGCCACCGCGAGGTCCTGTGGGGTCAAAACGACGTGCGGCTGCATCAGCTGCAGGACTCTTGCGACCTCAAGGCCAGTCTGCCCAGCGTAGACGTCGGCCTGCGTGGTGGCTGGCCCAAGAGAAACGTATTCGCAATAGGGGCATGCCAACCCGTCGCCGGCATGGTGGCGGGCCAGATGGAAAGCCATGCCGGATACGCCAACCGACAAAGTGCTACGCGCCAGTACGTCAGCAACGTCCCGCCGACCGCCGACGGTATCGGGGCTCGCGATGAGCAACCCGTCGAACCCAGGCGCGTCATTGGAGGTAATCCACTGGTCGACCGTGCCGACGTACGGTTCCGTGTGTATCCCGGCCGCCGTGAGTAAGTTGGCCCCCCACCCGACCTTGGCCGACCCAGTGACGTCGTCGACGAGCGCGGGATAACGGAATGGATTGCGGTCGTCGAAGACCTCTGGGTCGATCAACTCGACGCTCGCGACGAACGGCTTGTCCCCGCTCGCGAGCGCGGCGACGACGCTGGTTCCCACGGACCCGACACCGAGCAAGGCGAGCCTGGGGAAGACCCGGCCGATGGGGACGACCGGCTCGACCGCACCGACACGATAGGTGAGCAGGTCCCAGACGAGGTCGTGGTCGAGCCGGCGGGCCATCATCCCCAACGGGGCGAGCACCTCCTTCACCAGCTCCGCAACCGCGATGCAGACGGCGGCCTGAAGACCCAGCAGCGGACCATCATCGTCGACGATGGGCTGCGGCGCGTGTCCCACCCGGCACGCGAACACGCCTCCGCCGACGCCGAGCGTAACCGCGCCATTCTGCGCGTCGCCGAGACCAATGACCCTGTCCTTGGTGGGTGACGCGGTCGGCGCAGGTCGCAACCACGCCAGCCGGTCCAACAGGCAGTTGGCCGAGATCGAGGTTCCGGCGACGCCAGCCTCGGCCTCGCCATCAATCTCGACGTGCGAGAACAGACGCGCCGCCAGCCCCAACAGCAGACGCACAGCTGGCGCAGCACTGGTTGGCGCTCCGCCCACCCGCACGATCACGCGCACCTCATCGAGCGCCCGCAGGACCGCCGCACCGTGCTCGGCAAGGTTCGTACCGTTGACCAGGCGTAACCGAGGATCCGTCACTGCCCAGCCTCCCATTCGGTACCGGCGCGCAGCCATGCGCGCCGCTCAGCTTCCGCTGGCGTCCAACCCTGGTCGGTGAGGCGCAGGAGTGCGCAGGCGTCCAGCCCTCGGCGGAGCCCGAGACCGAAGTACGGCACGACGACGCTCAAGGCACCGCGGAACGTCAATGCAGGATTTCGGTCGTCGGCCGCGGAGTGGAACGCCTCGGCTGGATGGCTGTGAACACGGACGAGGAAGCGCTCGTCGGGCCGCAGCGAGCTGGCGAGCTGCCGCTTGCCGATCTCCGTCACCTCGACCCAGCAGCCCAGCGGACTGCGGTGGGCCTGTTGCTCTGGCGTGACGAAGCGGGTACCGACCCAGCCGCCGTCGGCCGCCGGGATACACGCCACCAGGCCGGCGCCTTCGACCCCATGGGCGCCGCGGTCGGTCAGGAAGGTCTCCACCGCGGCCAGCATGGTCGGGGGAAGCAGTACACGGAAGGCGCTCACGGACAACCGGCCTTTCGCAATGCGTGATCGAGCAGTTCCGCGAGCCGCAGCGTCGCGCGTACGGTGTCCCAGCGGTCCTGATGGTGGCCAGGAAAGGCGTAGTACTCGGCACAGCCGCGGATACACGCGAACGGGCGGTCCAACACGGAGTGCATGCCGTGCGCCAGCTGTCCCGGCCAGCGCGGCAGCGCCGCGACGGAGCCGTCCGGGTCGGTGATGCTCAACCCGAACGGCTCGGCGTCGTAGCCGCTGCCGTCGAGCGTGAGGAAGACGGTGCTGCCGTCCGAGGCGGTCAAGGGAATGCAAATCAGAGCGTCGCGGCGCTCGATGCCCGCTACCCGATCACCCAGACGGGCGCGTGCGACGCCGAGCTCATCGTCGAGGAGCTCGGCGCGCAGCGCAGGGTGCAGTGTCACCCGTCCACCTGCGGGTCGGCGATCACGAGGACGCAGACGGAGCCGGCGACGATGCCCGACTCCTCCAGCGTCGCCGACGCCGTCAGCGGAACGGTGGTGCCGCCGCTGAGCAACTCCAGCCGGTAGTTGCCCGGCGCGAGTTCACCGCGGGCGACAAAGTGCCGCTCGGCGTGACGGGCCAACGTCTCCACCCGCTCACCCGAGTGCACCCGGAAGCCGGCGGTGAACCCGGCCGGGGTGCGCACCTCCACCCGGTACGCGCGCTTGCGCCGGCGCTCGCGCTCGTCGTGGCTGATTTCCTCGTCGACCTCAACCAGGTCGACGTCGACCGAGGACGACGAAGTCGTCTCCGTTGTGCTCATGACCCCTACTTTCACGACCCGCCCCTCGGGTCTCGGTAGGTAGTCGACGCAGCCGCTCATGTTGTAACTCCAGCCTGCGGTTCGCCGCGAGAAAATGCCCCCGGCAGCACCAGCCTGCGCTGGCTCCGAGTCGCCCGACGGCTGAACCTGGTTGGTGGCTGGCGCCCCGGCTGTCCGACCAACGCCCCCGTTTACCCCTCGAAAACCCCATCCCAACGTCGACAACCAGCGACAAGCAACGACCACCGCGCGGCGGCGTCTATGCAGGTCAACGCCAACTACCGGCCAGCAATGACAACCCCACGACCGTCACGGTCAGTAAGAATAGGTCGACGGTTCGATTCCGTCAGGCGGCTCCGACAAGGGCCCGGGACCCAGGTCCCGGGCCCTTTGCCATGGCCCTAGCCGCGCTCGAAGCAGGCGGAGATCGAGCCCGCGAAGGGCGGGTGCCCGGCATCGGCCGGCATGCGCGTCAGCGACAGGATGCGCAGCCCGGCCGCCAGCTCGATCGACAGCACCACCCCGGACTTCAGGGTGTGCAGGCCGTTCTGGCTGCCGCCGGCGTCGATCGCGAACCAGTTCCCGTCGCCCCGGCTGCCCCAGATGCGCAGCGTGAACGCGTCGGCCCCGCTGTCGGCGCCCACGTTGAGCCACACCTTGCGCGGGTCGGCGATGCCGCCCTGCACCGGCGGGATGGTCAGCGACGTCTGGTCCGGCCCGAGCTGGATCGGCCCGAATGAAGCGCCCATGTCCTCGTCCTCCTCCTCGAATGCCCGCGCGCCGGCGCCGAGGGTGGGCCACGCCTGGGTGCCGTCGGCGCGCCGGTCGCCGACCACGGACAGGTGCCCGTGCTCGCGGTGCCGGTCGCGCTTCGGGTCGTGGGGCAGGTACGGCCGCCACGTCCACGCGGGGTAGTCCACGCCGTCCTGCCGGACCGGGTGGTTGCTGAAGATCTGGTCGTTGCTGATGCCGTACTTCGCCCGCGGGTCCCGGGCCCGCCGGATGTCGTCGAGCACCTTGTGCGCGTCCAGCCCGAGGCTGGGCACGTTGGGGAAGTCCCCGGCCGTCACGATCTGGCTGCCCCAGCCGGAGAAGTCGTGCGGCGTGTGGTCGCTCGTCGGGTCGTGCTTGGCGTCGCCCTTCAGGCCCCAGGAGTCCGGGTCGGTCGCGGGCGGGGCGGCCCGTGGCGCGGCCCGCTGGAGCTGCTCGAACAGGGCGAGGATGGACTTCGCAGCGCGCCAGGCCATGGGATCGGCCCTCCTCGTGTCGGGTGTTCTCGTGCTGCGGATGCGCGGGCCGGTGCGTTTGATGCGGTCGGGTCTTTTACAGTCAGGTTCGCCTCGGCCCGGCCGATCAGGACGGGGTGGAGTCGGGACGCCGGGATGCGTGAGGCCGTGGCCGCGGCGCTGAGCCGGGGTGCGCGCGAGGGCCGCAGCACCGCGGTGCTGCTCGTCGGCCCCGAGCGGCCCGGGGCCGCGCTCGACGACTTCGACGAGCTCATGCGCCGCAGCGTGCTGCGCGACGATCCGGTCGGCCGCGTCGGCGAGGAGTTCGCGGCCGTGCTGCACATCCGCAGCGTCGACAACGCCGAGGCCGTCGCGCGACGCATCGCCGTGGCCGGGCCCGCGCGCATCGGCATCGCGGTGGCCGCGCCCGGGGAGTACGGCGCCGACGACCTGCTGCGCCGGGCCGCCCTCGCGCTGCAGGAGGCGCGCAGCCGCCCGGACGGCGCGCCGTGGGCCTGCTACGAGCCCGCCTCCGTCGCGGCCGGCCCGCTCGCCGGACAGTTGCGCGAGGCGGTGGGGAAGGGCGAGCTGCGGCTGCTGTACCAGCCGATCGTGGCCCTGCCCGACGGCGACCTCGCCGGCGTGGAGGCGCTCGTGCGCTGGGCCCACCCCGAGCGTGGCACGCTGGAGCCCGACGCGTTCGTCCCGCTCGCCGAGCGCATCGGCGTCATCGGCGACCTCGGCCGCTGGGTGCTGCAGGAGGCCTCGACCCGGGCCGCGCTCTGGCAGCGGCGGCTGCCGGCGCTCCAGCTCAACGTGAACGTCTCGCCGCGGCAGCTGGACGACGACGGCTTCGCCGCGCAGGTGCTGGCCATCCTGGAGCGGACCGGGTTCTTCCCCGGCAACCTGGTGCTCGAGGTGACCGAGGGCGCGGTGATCGGCGAGCGGGCCTCGGTCGCGCAGCTCGCGGTGCTTTCCAACGCCGGCATCCGCATCGCGCTCGACGACTTCGGCACCGGGTACTCGTCCCTGCGGTACCTGGCCCGCCTCCCCGTCGACGTGCTCAAGCTCGACCGCGGCTTCGTCGCCGAGCTCGACGGCACCTCCCGCGGCGGCGCGGTCGCCCAGGCGGTGCTGCGCCTCGGCCAGATCCTGCACCTGGACACGGTCGCCGAGGGCGTGGAGAGCGAGGCCCAGGCTCGCGAGCTCACGCTGCTGGGCTGTCACAAGGCCCAGGGCTTCTACTTCGCGCGCCCCCTCGCGGCCTCCGAGCTGCAGCGATGGCTGCCCGCAGGCGACCTGTCACGCTACGAGTCCGAGGTCTGGGGCCCGGAGGTGTGATACTGCACGGGCCATGGGTGCCCATCTCCGCCTCCGCCTCGGCGTCTCGCTCGTCGTGGCCGTCGCGGCCGCGATCGCCGCGACCGCGCTGGCCCCCCTCCCCGCCGCGATCCTGCTCATCGCGGCCGCCTCCACCGCCGGAGCCCTGCTGGGCTGGCCCGGGGCGGTGTTCGGGCTCGCCCTGCTGGTCTTCGCCGACGGGGTCGCGGCCAAGGTCGCGGTCGGGCTCGCCGGGGCGCTGCCGTGGGTCGCGATGCACGCGTGGCGGCGCTGGTCGGCCCGCGACCGGCGGCTGCGCGCCGAGGCGGCCGCGGCCGAGCGGGCGCGATTACAGGCCGAGATGCACGCCTCGCTGGCCGAGACCCTCGAACTGGCCGCGATCCGCGAGCCCCGCGCCGACCCCACCGACGCCGCGCTGCCGGATCTGGTCGCCGCGATCACCCACGAGTGGTCGCAGCGCTCCGGCGTCGGGGTCATCCTGCACAGCGCCGGCCTGGACGAGACCGGCGCCGCGGCGCCCGAGGCCGGCATCGAGCTGTGCTGGATCCTCCGCGAGGCGCTGGCCAACGTCGCCGCCCACGCCCGGGCCGAGACGGTGGCCGTGACGCTGGAGCGCGACGGCGACGGCATCACGCTGGAGATCCGCGACGACGGCGCCGGCTTCACCCCGCCGGCCGCCACCGGTCGCGGGATCGCCGGCATGCGCGAGCGGGCCCGCGTCTGCGGCGGGCAGCTGACGGTCTGGTCGCGCCCGGGTGGCGGCACCAGGATCACCGCCACCGTCCCGGCCGCCATGGCCGTCGGGGCGGCCCTGCCCTCGTGGCGCGTCCGGCTGGGCGCGGCGATGGCGGCGGCGGTCGTACCGCTCGCCGTCGTCGCCCTCCTGACCGCACCCGGCGGCCTCACCTCGCCGCTGGCCGCCGACGACGGGCAGCTGCCCTTCGACCCGAACGCCACCCGCGGCCCGGCCACCGCCCAGGCCGCCGGCGGCGCGTCGCCCGGGCGCTCCGGCGCGACCGGGAGCCCGGCCGCCACCCCGTCCCGCGGCTCCTCGGGCCGCCCGTCCGGCGCGGCGGGGACCAGCGGCCCGGCCGCACCGCCCCCGACGACCGGCCCGACCGTGGTCGAGCAGCGCACCTGCCGGGTCGCCTACGTCAAGCGCAGCGAGTGGAGCCCCGGCTTCGTCGCCGACGTGACCCTGACCAACCTCACCGGGGCCCCGATGCAGGGCTGGTCGCTGCGCTTCGACTACACGGCCGGGCAGAAGGTCACCAGCTACTGGAACGCGATCGCCGCGCAGAGCGGCACCGGGGTGGTCGTGCGGCCGACCGGTGACCAGCCGACCCTGGCCGCGGGGGCGTCGCTGACCTTCGGCGTCCAGGGCATCTGGCAGGGCACCAACCCGAGCCCGTCCGCGTTCACGCTCAACGGGAGCCCGTGCGGCTGAGCCAGTGGACGATCGCCTCCGTGCGGTTGCTCACCCGCAGCTTCAGGTAGATCTGGCTGACCCGGTTGCGGACGGTCTTCTCGGCCAGGGCCAGCCGGTGCGCGATGGCCGCGTCGGGCTCGCCGGCCGCGAGCAGCTCCGTGATGTCGAGCTCGGCGAGCGCGTGCCCGGCCCCGCTGACCACCAGCACCTTCGTCACGGGCGCCACCCCACCACGGCCCCGCCGGGCTGGCAACGAGTTCCGAAACTTTTCAGACCATGACTCGGGTCCGCCGTGGTGCGGACCGTCGCTCCCGCCAGACAACGCTCGGCGCTGCGCGCCGACGCTGCCAGGTCCGCGGCTGGTCACCGTAGGCCTTCTATCAGTCCCTCGGTGCTCGGGACGGCCCCGCCCGTGGGCCGGAACATTGATGTCTATAGATGGCGGCGCCGCGACGTCCTATGTGGACGCGGCGGCGGTTCCGGGCTACGTCGGCGGCTCACTCGCCTGGGGTGCAGCCCTCCTAGCCGTGCCGCTCCTCGTACGCCTGGCGCGATCCGCACACCGACGCCCGGCTGCAGGAGCAGCGGGAGCCGTCGGCGTCCATGCGGACGACGACCGAGTCCCGCGGCACGCTGTGCCCGACCACGCGGCCCTCGCCGTCCGGGGTGCTCACCCGTGCCCCGACGGCGGGGGCCGTCGCCTGGAACGAGACGTACAGGGGATGTTCGTACTTCAGGCAGCACATGAGCCGCCCGCAGGCGCCCGAGATGCGCAGCGGGTTGAGCGGCAGGTCCTGGTCCTTGGCCATGCGGATGGTCACGGGCTCGAAGTCGTTGAGGAACGTGGCGCAGCACAGGTCGCGCCCGCACGAGCCGATGCCGCCCTGCACGCGGGCCGAGTCGCGCGCCGAGAGCTGCCGCAGCTCGACCCGGCAGTGCAGGGTCGCGCCCAGATCCCGCACCAGGGAACGGAAATCCACCCGGTGGGGTGCGGTGAAGTAGATGGTCGTCCGCGCGCCCTGCCCGCCCGCGGAGTCCAGCACGTGGTCTACTGCCACGACCTTCATCGGCAGCTCGTGGTCGCGGATCAGGCGCTTCGCCGCGACCTTGGCCTCGGCCTTGCGCTTGCGCAGCAGCTCGTCGCGGCGCAGGTCGTCGTCGCCCGCCAGGCCGAGGAGGCGCGGGAAGCCCTCGGTCTCCTCGGTGACCCACTGGGCGGCCCAGACGCACTCGGCCACCTCGGGCCCGTCGTCGGTCGGGATGAGCACGCGGTCACCCACCTGGGGGCGCAGCTCGCCGGGGTCGAAGTAGAACAGCCGGCCGTAGCGATTGAAGCTCACCGCGCACAGCATGCCCATGGCGATCACAGTAACGCGGGTCACGCCGGGCGCCTACGGCCCGCGATCAGATGACGGGAAAAGTGGGGAAAAGTCCGACTCGACACTTTTGAGCGACCCCGTACCTATCTCGTAGCTTTCGCCGTTACTAGTGCGGATGAGACCCCAAAGAGTGGCGTAACTCCGGCTGGGAAGGCCTCGTTGGGCGCAGCAGTGGCACGCCCTGACGGGCTTGCTCCCGTACTCCCCGGTCTCGGAGGACCTCATCGCTATGACGGCACCTGTAGCTTCCGCGCGCCCAAAAACAGCCCGACTGATCGTCGCCCTCGCCGCCGCTGGGGTCCTCGGAGCAGTGAGCCCGGTCGCGTTAGCGGCTCCCGCCTCGGCGGGCGCGCCGGAGAGCTCCGGCTGCCCCGAGGGCTTCGGCGCCACGGCCGCCGCCAACACGCTCGCGATCGGCGGGCTGGACCTGCGCGGCATCGGGCTCAACACGCCGCCGCTGCCGGAGCTGCGCACCGCCACCGCGCACTCCGGGTTCGCGGGCGGCCCGGCCCGGGCCGCGGCCGACGCGCGCTACATCCAGAGCAGCGGCGTGCTCCCGCCCGGCCTGATCGGCCCCAGCGCCTACCAGCAGGCGCCCCCGCCGCACGAGCAGGCGGCGACGGTACCCGTCCAGGGCGTCAACCTCGGCGTGCTCCAGGCCGGCACCGGTGGCCTGCGCGCCCACGCCACGTGGCAGGACGCGGCCCAGTGCACCGCGGCGGCCGGCCCCAAAGCCACCGCCGACGCCCGCCTGGCCGGCCTGGCGGTGCTGCCCGGCCGCGGCGGCCGCGCCCTGCTGCGCTTCGGCGCGATCCAGAGCTCGACCGCGACCGGGGTCGACAAGCTCGACGGCAAGACGGCCGCGAAGGCGACGGCCACGGGCGGCATCGCCGACTTCACGCTCCTGGCCGGCGGCCCGTCCGCGATCGGCGTGCGGGTCGTCAGCCCGCCGAGCCTGACCGTCACGGCCGGGGCCAAGAAGACCGTCGACTACAAGGCGCCCGTGCTCGAGGTCCGCGTGCCGGGCCGCGACGTGCTGAAGGTCGACTCGGCCGGCTCCCACATCGACGTGGTCGTCCCCGTCGACGGCAACTCCCGTACTGAGGCCGAGGACCTGGGCCGCGCCGAGAACCTCCCGGTCGCCGGCCTGCCGCTGCTGGACCTGCTCGGCGGCGCGACGAGCGCCCTGTCCGGCACCATCGCCGGCGCCACCGCGATCCCGGAGTCGCTGCTCGCGGGCCTGCTGCCCGGCCTGCCGGTCGTCGGCGGCGGTCAGTCCACGGTCCGCGACACCGAGGGCCGCTCGGCCCGCCCGGCCCGCGCCGTCGTGCTGCGCGTCGAGCTCGGCTCGGTGGAGAAGCAGACGAGCGCGTCCGGCCTCTACGCGAAGGCGTACTCGGTCCGCGTGAAGCTGATCGTGCGCACGAAGTGGAAGTCGGGCGGCTACGGCGACCAGACCGACCAGACCACGATCCTGGACCTGGGCGTCTGCCAGCTGGAGGCGGCCGCGGCGTCGCCGTCGTCCGGCGGCTACGGCCAGGGCGGCGGCTCGAACGGCGGCGGCTACGGCGGCGTGAGCGGCGGCTCGGGCGGCGGCGACAGCCTGCCGGTGACCGGTTCGCGCGCCGCGCTCGTCCTCGGCGCGGGCCTGCTCCTGGTCGTCGCGGGCCGCATGTTCGTGGTGCTCTCCCGCCGGCGCTCGGCGGCCTGAGCGGCGGCTCGGGCGGCGGCTCGAACGGCGGCTCGGGCGGCGGCTCGGGCGGCGGCTCGGGCGGCGACGGCCTGCCGGTGACCGGTTCGCCCGCCGCGTTCGTCCTCGTCGCGGGCCGGATGTTCGTGATGCTCTCCCGCCGGCGCTCGGCGGCCTGAGGCCCCTCAAGACCCCTCGCAACCCCTTCGCCGCCCGTGCGGCCTCACACCGAGGCTGCCCGGGCGGCGTCTTTTTGTGCGCCAGAGCAAAAAGCCGCCCGAGTGGGGCGGCAGCTGAGCGGGGCGGCGCGGGACCAGCGGTCGATCGGGCGGCCGCGACGGCGGCGGGCTGATCGGGCGGCCCCGACGGCGGCGGGCTGAGCGGGCGGCGGCGGTTGGCCGGGCGGTGTGGGGGTTGGTAGTGGATCGAGCGGCGGCGGCGGCGACGGGTTGAGCGGGCGGTGGCGGTTGGGCGGGCGATGCGGGGCCGGTCGTTGAGCGGGCGGTGGCGGTTGGGCGAGCGGTGCGCGGCTGGTCGTTGGGCGGGCGGTGCCGGGGCTAATGGTGGATCGGGCGGCGGCGGAGGACGGCGGCGAACTCCAGGGCCGCGGACGCCACCCGCTGGGCGCCGATGATGGCGTGCTCCCAGCTGCCGCTCATGCCGGACGCGAACTCGATCTGCACGTCGCCGTCGTCGATGAGCAGGATCGGGTCGCCCTCGTCCTCGGTGATGACCGCGGTGATCGCGCGCAGGTCCAGGGACACGATCGGGCTCAGCTCTTCCTCGTCGTCCTGCATCGCGCGGCCTCCATCGGGCTGCTCGGGGGGTGCGGCGACCGCGCGGCTCGCAGCAGTTTGGACGGCCGCCGCACCCCGGTCCGGGTAGCGCGAGGCCTGACCGCCCAGCCCGGCCTCGCGCTACGGTGATAGTAGCACCAAGTGTCCGTGGGCCATAAGGCCAGGTAGTAACCTGCCGATTTCGCTTCGTATGGTCGCCAGCATGATCTCCCGGAGTTCCGGCCTGTCGCTGTATCGGCAGGTCGCGGACGTGATTCGGCAACAGATCATCAGCGGTGAACTGCCGCCGGGAAGTCTGCTGCCCTCGGAGAAGTATCTCGCCGAGGAGCATGATGTCGGTCGCGACACCATCCGAGACGCGATGGCGCACCTGCGCAGCGAGGGTCTCGTCGAGAGCAAGCGCGGCTACCGCAGCCGGGTTCGCGCCATCCAGCCGCGCGAGCGCATCTGGCTGCACGCGGGCGAGGTCGTGACCGCCCGCATGCCCACGCCGGCGGAGAAGAAGGAGCACAGCATGCAGGAAGGCGTGCCCGTGCTCGTCGTCGGCGAGAAGGCCTACCCCGCGGACCGCTACGAGTTCGGCCCCGCCGAATAGCGGCGCGCACGGACCGGCACTCGGCTCACCGCGACCAACCGAGGACCCGGCGCGCGCACGGACTGGCATCCCGCTGACCGTGGCGACCGTGGACCCGGCGGCGTCGGTGAAAAGGCCCGCCGAACAGCGGCGCGCACGGACTGATATCCGGCTCACCGCGACCAACCGCGGACCTGGCAGCGTCGGCGCGCCAGCGCCCAGCGGTGTCTGGCGGGAGCGACGGTCCGCACCCCCGCGGACCCGAGCCATGCTCTGGCGTGCCGCGCATCACGCAGAAATAGCTTGAAGTCGACCGCCCTCGAAACCGATGCTTGTGGCAAGCAAGTATCGAGTTTCGGGGGAGCGCGTGTACGAGGACAGCGAGCACGCCGCCATCGGGCGGCAGGTCGGCCGGTTCATCCGGCTGTCCGAGCGGCTCTTCGCCACCCTCAAGTGGAACGACGCCGGTCGCGGCCTCGAGCGCCCGGCCTACGTCCTGCTGAGCCGGATCGCGGTCGACGGACCGTTCCGGCTGTCGGCGCTCGCCGCTGAGGTGAGCCTCGACCTGTCCACCGTGAGCCGGCAGGTCGCCGCGCTGGAGAGCGCCGGGCTCATCGGCCGGGCCCAGGACCCGTCGGACAAGCGGGCGAGCCTCGTCGAGGTCACCGACCTCGGCCGCGAGGTCTTCGCCGAGAACCGCGACCGCTGGCTGTCCATCTGGCGGGAACTGCTCGCGGACTGGACGCCGGAGCAGCGCGCGGAGTTCGCCGCGCTGTTCACCCGGCTGAACGAGTCGATCGCGGAGAGGCTTCCGCAAGAGAGGGATTGTCGATGACCACCGCCGCGCCGGAGCAACAGACCCGGCCCACCCTCGCCCACCGGCAGATTCTGCTGCTGATGGGCGGTCTCATGACCGGGATGCTGCTCGCCGCGCTCGACCAGACGATCGTGGGCACCGCGCTGCCGACGATCGTCGGTGACCTCGGCGGCCTCGACCACTACTCCTGGGTCGTCACCGCATACCTGCTCGCCTCCACCGCGTCGACGCCGCTGTACGGCAAGATCAGCGACCTCTACGGCCGCCGCCCCGTGCTGCTGTTCGCGATCGCGACCTTCCTGGCGGGCTCGCTGCTGGCCGGCCTCTCGCAGAACATGACCGAGCTCATCGCGACCCGGGCCCTGCAGGGCATCGGCGCCGGCGGTCTCATGACGCTCGCGTTCACGATCGTCTCCGACGTCGTCGCGCCCCGCGAGCGGGCCCGCTACCAGGGCCTCTTCGGTGCCGTGTTCGGCATCTCCTCGGTCGCCGGGCCGCTCGTCGGCGGCTACTTCGCCGAGCACGACTGGCGCTGGATCTTCTACATCAACGTGCCGCTGGGCATCTTCGCCCTGTTCGTGTGCGCCCGCGTGCTGCGGCTCGTCCCGCACACCCGCCGCGAGCACCGCATCGACTACCTCGGCGCCACGCTCATGGTGGCCGGCTCCAGCGCGCTGCTGCTGGCCCTGTCGCTCGGCGGCAGCGAGGGCTACGCGTGGGACTCGGCCAAGATCCTCGGCCTGCTCGCCGGGTTCGTCGTGCTCGCCGTGCTGTTCGTGTTCGCCGAGAGCCGGGCCGAGGAGCCGATCCTGCCGCTGCGGCTGTTCAAGCGGGCCACGTTCTCGCTGTCCAACACGGCCACGTTCATCCTCGGCTTCGCGATGTTCGGTTCGATCATCTACGTGCCGCTGTACCTGCAGATCGTCAAGGGCGCCACCCCGACCCGCTCGGGCCTGCTCATGCTGCCGATGATGGCGGGCGTCATCGTGACGTCGATCGTGTCCGGCCGGATCATCTCCCGGGTCGGTCGCTACAAGTGGTTCCCGGTCGCCGGTACGGTCGTCATGGGCTCCGGCCTGCTGCTGTTCACGACGCTGCAGGTCGACACCCCGCTGTGGCAGGCGTTCATCTACATGACCGTCATCGGCGTGGGCCTGGGCCTGGCGATGCAGCCGCTGATCCTGGCCGTGCAGAACTCCCTCGAGCTGCGCGACATGGGCGCCGGCACCTCCGCGGCGACCTTCTTCCGCTCGCTCGGCGGCTCCGTCGGCGTCGCGGCGCTCGGCGCGGTGATGAACAGCAAGCTCAGCGGCGCGAGCGGGGGCGTGTCGATCAACGCGCCGGCCCAGGTGCGTTCGCTGCCCCCGGCCCAGCTGGCGATGGTCGAGCACCTCTTCGTCAACGCGCTGCACCCGGTGTTCCTGGCGGCCGCGTTCGTCGCGCTGCTGGGCACCCTGATCACCGTGGCGCTGCCGAACAAGGCGCTGCAGGGCGCCACCCAGGCCGAGACGACCGACG
Organism: Dactylosporangium thailandense; assembly: GCF_059739745.1. NCBI lineage: Bacteria > Bacillati > Actinomycetota > Actinomycetes > Micromonosporales > Micromonosporaceae > Dactylosporangium > Dactylosporangium thailandense. Next base: position 9,149,979 of record NZ_AP029195.1, on the reverse strand, counting down.
CGTCCGACATGGAGGCCAAGGTGGCCGCGTTCTAGGCAGACCCTCTTGTAAGCCGATATGTCCGGACGCACTGCGCGTCCGGACATATTGTTACTCGCGGGTTTCATTGTGGCGCAGCGCACATTAGCTTTGCTGTCATGCGCAGCACGATGATGAAGACACCCCTCCTGATCTCCCGCATTCTGCAGCACGGCTCCACCGTCCACGGCGACTCCGACGTCGCGACCTGGACCGGCGAGGGCGCCCGGCGCACGAGCTATGCCGAGATCGGTCGCCAGGCCGCCCGCCTGGCCCACGCCCTGCGCGGGCTCGGCGTCACCGGCGACGAGCGCGTCGGCACCCTGATGTGGAACAACGCCGAGCACCTGGTCGCCTACCTCGCGGTGCCGAGCATGGGCGCCGTGCTGCACACCCTCAACCTGCGCCTGTTCCCCGAACAGCTGATCTACATCGCCAACCACGCCGAGGACCGCGTGGTCATCGTCGACTCGACGCTGATCCCGCTGCTGGCCGGCGTGCTGCCGCACCTGAGCACCGTGCGGCACATCGTCGTGGTCGGCGCCGGCGACACGTCCAAGCTGGTCAAGGACGGCGTCGAGGTGCACTCGTGGGACGGGCTGCTCGCGGGCCGGCCGGACACGTTCGACTGGCCGGTCGTGGACGAGGACGACGCGGCGGCGCTGTGCTACACCAGCGGCACGACCGGCAACCCCAAGGGCGTCGCCTACTCCCACCGCTCCATCTACCTGCACTCGATGGAGGTGTGCATGGCGGAGAGCTTCGGACTCGGCCCGCAGATGCGCAACCTGACCATCGTGCCCATGTTCCACGCGATGGCCTGGGGCCTGCCGTATGCCGCGCTGATGAGCGGCGCCCAGCTCCTCATGCCCGACCGGTTCCTGCAGGCCGCGCCGCTGGCCAAGATGATCGAGGTCGAGAAGCCCTCGTTTGCCGGGGCCGTGCCCACGATCTTCTCGGACCTGCTGGCCTACCTCGACGCGAACCCGACCGACGTCTCCTCGCTCAAGGAGGTCGTCATCGGCGGTTCGGCCTGCCCGCCGGCCCTCATGCACGCGTACGCGGACCGGTACGGCATCCAGGTCATCCACGCGTGGGGCATGACGGAGATGTCCCCGCTCGGCTCCATCGCCCGGGCCCCGCACGGCGTGGACTACCCGGAGGCGTGGTCGTACCGCTACACCCAGGGCCGCATCCCGGCGAGCGTCGAGGGCCGCATCGTGGGCCCCGGCGGCGAGGCGATGCCCAGCGACGGCAAGGCGGTCGGCGAGCTGCAGGTGCGCGGGCCCTGGATCACCTCGCAGTACATCGGCGAGGACGGCCCGGACCCGGACAAGTTCGAGGACGGCTGGCTGCGCACGGGCGACGTCGGCACGCTCACGCCGAACGGGTACCTGACCCTGACCGACCGCGCCAAGGACGTCATCAAGTCCGGCGGCGAGTGGATCAGCTCGGTGGATCTCGAGAACGCGATCATGGGCCACCCCGCGGTGCTCGAGGCCTGCGTGGTCGGCGTGCCCGACGACAAGTGGGGCGAGCGCCCGCTCGCGACGGTCGTGCTCCGCGAGGGCGCCACCGCCGACGCCGAGACCCTGCGCGAGTTCCTCGCCGAGAAGGTCGCCCGCTGGCAGCTGCCCGAGCGCTGGTCGTTCATCGAGGCGGTGCCGAAGACGAGCGTCGGCAAGTTCGACAAGAAGCGGGTGCGGTCCGACTATGCGGGCGGCTCCCTCGAGGTGGTACAGATCAACGGGTGACCCGCCCGGCCAAGAGAGCGCTGGCGATCACCGCGGCGCTGTCGGCCTGCGTGATCGCGATCTGCGGCGTGGCCCTGGCACTGCGCGACTGGGTGCCGGGGCTCGCGGGCTGCCCCGACCTCACCAGGCCGCCGAAGACCTCGGTCTTCACGGAACAGGCGAGGATCGAGCAGTTGTACCCCCAGCTGCGCCCGATCCGGTCCGTGCACTGGCAGGAGCACGAGGCCCGCGCCCGCAGCTGCCCCGAGATCGGCCCGATGGACTACGAGATGAACGGCCTCGCGGTCCTCACCCCCGAGCGCGCCGCCGCCGCGCCCGACGGCCCCGCGGTGGCCGCCCCGGACATCCCGGCCGACCTGCGCCCGTTCGCCCCGCCGGCGCCGCACTGGCTCGACGTCGGCGGCGGGCTGCTGCTCGACCGGGCGTCCGCGACCGTCTACTTCACGCGGATTTCTTCGCGGCCGTCTTCTTCGCCGGGGCCTTCTTGGCCGGCGCCGCCTTCGTCGCCTTCTTCGCCGGTGTCGCCTTCTTCGCCGCCGCCTTCTTGATCGGCGTCGCCTTCTCCTCCTCGGACGCGGCGGGCTCCTCGCCGCGGGCGGCCCGGGCCCGTTCGACCGAGGCGCGCAGCGCGGCCATCAGGTCGACCGCGGCGGCCGGGGCCTCCTCGGCTTCCTCCGGCTGCACGACCTCGCGCCCGGCGACCTTGGCGTCGATGACCTCCTGCAGCGCCTCGCGGTAGTTGTCGGTGTAGGCGCTCGGGTCGAAGTCGGCCGCCATCGACTCGATGAGCGAGCCGGCCATCGCGAGCTCGGCGGGGCGGGCGGTCACGTCCTCGTCGAGGATGTCGAATTTGGCCGCGCGGATCTCGTCCGGCCACATCATGGTGTTGAGCACCAGCACGTTGTCGCGCACGCGGAGGGTCGCCAGCTGCTCGCGCTGGCGCAGGGCCACCTTCACGATCGCCACACGCTCGACGTTGGTCAGGGCGTCGCGCAGCAGGGCGTAGGGCTTGGCCGCGGTCTGCTCCGGCTCCAGGTAGTACGCCTTGTTGTACAGGATCGGGTCGACCTGCTCGGTCGGCACGAACTCCAGCACCTCGATCGCGCGGCTGGTGGTCAGCGGCAGGTCGGAGAAGTCGTCGTCGGTGAGGATGACCATCTCGCCGCCGCCCAGGTCGTAGCCCTTGGCGATGTCGTCGTAGGCGACCTCTTCGCCGTCGACGGAGCAGACGCGCTTGTACTTGATCCGCCCGCCGTCGTCCCGATGCACCTGGTGGAAGCGGATGTCCTTCTCCTCCGTCGCCGAGTAGAGGCGGACGGCGATCGAGACCAGCCCGAAGGAGACCGCGCCCTTCCAGATCGCGCGCATGAGGATCCTTTCCGCAGCGTATCGACCATGCAATCTTCAGCTTCGCATCGTTTCGAGCCGGGCGCGAGGAACTCGCAGGCGAACTATCGTGTGGAGCATGGCAGCTGCGCCGGCTCCGATGCTCGCCTCGCCCGGTGCCCTGCCCGCCGGACCCGGCTGGGCGTACGAGTTCAAGTGGGACGGCATCCGCGCGATCGCCGTCGTGCGCAAGGGCGTGACCAGGCTCTTCGCGCGCTCGGGGGCCGAGGTGACGGCCGCCTACCCGGAGCTCGCCGGCGTCGGGCGGGGCCTGGCCGACTCGGTGCTCGACGGCGAGGTGGTGGCCATGGACGAGGCCGGGCAGCCGTCGTTCCAGGTGCTCGCCGAGCGCATGCACGTGCGCGAGCCGAACCGGGCCGCGCGCCTGGCGGCCACGGTGCCGGTGACGTACCTCGTCTTCGACGCCCTGCGCGCGGAGGGCGACGAGCTCGTCGGGCTGCCGTACCGCACCCGCCGCCAACGCCTCGAAGCACTCCCGCTCGGCTCCCGCGCGATGGTGCCCCCGTCGTTCGACGACGGCCCGGCGACCGTGGCGGCGAGCCTGGAGAACAAGCTCGAGGGCGTGGTGGCGAAGCGGGCGGAGTCGCTGTACCACCCGGGAGTCCGTACGCCCGACTGGATCAAGGTGAAGCTCGAGGAGAGCTGCGAGTTCGTGGTCGGCGGCTGGCGGCCGGGCAAGCGCGCGCTCGGCGCGTTGCTGGTCGGGGTGCCGGTCCCGGGCGGGCTGGCCTACCGCGGCCGGGTGGGCGGCGGCATCTCCGGCGCGTCCGAGCGCTCGCTGCTGGCGGCCCTCGAGCCCCTCTCGACGGGCCGGAACCCGTTCGGCGCGTCGGTGCCGCGCGAGGACGCCCGCGGCGCCGTGTGGGTGGACCCGCACCTGGTGGTCGAGGTGAAGTTCGGGCACCGCACGCGCGACGGCCGGCTGCGCTTCCCGCGCTTCCTGCGCATCCGGCCGGACCTCAGCGCCGAGGAGGTCCGCGATGCCTGACCGGATTCACGTGGAGGTCGACGGCCGCCGGCTGGACATCTCCAACCTCGACAAGGTGCTGTACCCGCGCGCCGGCTTCACCAAGGGCGAGGTCCTCGACTACTACACCCGGATCGCCCCCACACTGCTGCCGCACCTGCGGGACCGCCCCCTGACCCGCACCCGCTACCCGAACGGCGTCGAGGGCGACGGCTTCTTCGAGAAGAACGCGCCCGCCGGGACGCCGGAGTGGGTGCGGACCGTCCGGCTGCCGGTCCCCGGCTCCTCGAAGGGCCGCGAGCAGATCGACTTCATCGTGGTCGAGGAGCTCGCGACGGTCGTGTGGCTGGCCAACCTCGCGGCGCTGGAGCTGCACACGCCGCAGTGGCGGGTCGACGCCGAGGGCCGCCCGCTCGACCCCGACCAGCTCGTCGTGGACCTCGACCCCGGCCCGCCCGCGGGGCTGCCGGAGTGCTTCGAGGTGGCCCTGGTGCTGCGCGAGCGCCTGGCCGCCGACGGCCTGGAGTGCGCGGCGAAGACCTCCGGCAAGAAGGGCATGCAGCTCGTCGTGCCGCTGCCCGGCGGCGAGACGGCCGACGAGGTGAGCGCCTACGCGAAGGCGGTCGCCGAGGAGCTGGCCCGCGCCCGCCCGCGGCTCGTGGTCGCGAAGATGGCGAAACAGCTGCGGCCCGGCAAGGTGTTCATCGACTGGAGCCAGAACAACGCGTTCAAGACGACGGTCGCGCCGTACTCCCTGCGCGCCGGCCCCACCCCGACCGTGAGCGCCCCGCTGGCGTGGGACGAGGTCGAGGCCGGCGAGCTGACCGCCGCCGGCCTGACCCCATCGGTGGTGCTCGACCGCGTCTCGGCCCGCGGCGACCTCCTGCTGGGCCGATAAGTCGGGCGCTACGCGCCGCGACTTATCGGACATTTCGTATATGTCGGGATCACTGCAGGGCGGCGAGCAGCCGGTCGATGTGCTCCTCGGTGGTGCCGATGCCGAAGCTGGCCCGGACGGCCTGCCCGCCCCCCGGCTCGCAGCTTGCCGCCACCTCCGGCGACGCCTCGCCGGTCAGGCGGGCCGTGGCCTCGGACAGCAGGCGGTTCGTCAGCGGGTGCGCGCAGAACAGGCCCGTGCGCACCCCGATGCCGTGGTCGCGGCCGAGCGACACCGCGAGCTGACCCGGGTCGCGGCCCCGCACGGCGAAGGAGACGATGCCGACCCGCGCCGCGTCGGCGGGGAAGAGCCGCAGCTCCTCCACGTGCGGCAGCGCGGCGAGCCCGGCGCGGAGCCGGTGCAGCAGCGCCTGCTCGGTGCCCGCGAGGTCGCCGGCGAGGTCGCGGTCGCGCAGGGCGCGCAGCGCGGTGGCGAGGGCGACCGCGCCGAGGAGGTTGGGGGTGCCGGCCTCGTGGCGGGCCGGGCCGGTGGCCCAGCGCGTGGGCCCGTCGCCGGGGACGTGGGCGCTGGCCCCGCCGCCGGCCAGGTAGGGCTCGGCCGCGTCGAGCCAGTCCGCCCGCCCGGCGAGCACGCCCGCCCCGAACGGCGCGTAGAGCTTGTGCCCCGAGAACGCGACGTAGTCCGCGCCGAGCCCGGCGAGCCGCCCGGGGGCGTGCGGGGCGAGCTGCGCGGCGTCGACGGCGATCCGGGCGCCGTGGCGGTGCGCGACCTCGGCCAGCGCCTCCACCGGCCACACCTCGCCGGTCACGTTGCTCGCCGCGGTGACGCTGACGAGGACGTTGGGGTTCCGCAATTGGTACAGGCACAGCTCCAGCGCCTCGACGGCCTCCCGCGGCGTGCGGGGCGCCGGCAGCCGGATCGCGTCGCGCCAGGGCAGCAGGTTGGCGTGGTGCTCGGCATCGAACGTGACGACCGTGGTGCCCGCCGGGACCGCCCGCGCGAGCAGGTTGAACGCGTCCGTGGTGTTGCGCGTGAAGATCACCGTGTCGCCCGGGCCGTGGCCGAGGACGTCCGCGACGGTCTCGCGCGCCTGCTCGTACTCCCGCGTGCAGCGCTCCGACAGGGCACCCGCGCCGCGGTGGACGCTGCCGTAGTAGGGCAGCAGGTCCGCGACGGCGTCGGCGACGACCCGCAGGCAGGGGGCGGTCGCGGCGACGTCGAGGTTGGCGAAGTCGACGCTGCGCCCGTCGGACAGCTTGACCTCGCCGGGCGTGAGAATTTCGGACACAGGGCAGCCCTTTCGCTCGCGCTTGCCCGGCACACCGCGTGCCGGGCCGGGTCATCACCCGGGGCACCCCGCCGCGAACGCGAGGGTTGCCGGCCAGCAAGCCGGGGCTGTGCGCTGGCACTCATGACCTGACATGACCGTACCGCGGATAAAGTTGCCCCATGAGCGATCTCCCGCCGAATGGGACGCCGTCCTCGCCCGAGCCCGCGTCCGGGCCGCCCGCCGCCTCGCCGCCGGGCGCGTCCCCGTGGGCCTCCCCGAGCGCTCCGGCGACACCCTCCGGCTGGGGCTCGCCTTCAAACCCGGAGCCCTCCCCGTCGCAGCCCGCCTCGGCCCCGCCCGCTTCGGCCCCGCCGGCCGCGCAGCCCGCTTCGGCCCCGCCGGCCGCGCAGCCCGCTTCGGCCCCGCCGGCCGCGCAGCCCGCTTCGGCCCCGCCGGCCGCGCAGCCCGCTTCGGCCCCGCCGGCCGCGCAGCCCGCTTCGGCCCCGCCGGCCGCGCAGCCCGCTTCGGCCCCGCCGGCCGCGCAGCCCGAGTGGGGGCGGCCGGCGTGGAGTCAGCCCGCCTCCGCGCCGCCGGCCGTCGAGCCGGCGTCGGCCCCTCCGACCGCCTGGGGACAGCCGGCGCCCGGTGCCGAGTGGGGCCGGCCGATGACGCCCCAGATCCCGGCCGGGCAGTCGTCCGGCCCGGCGATGGCGCCCGCGGTGCCCAACGTGACCGAGGCGGTCGAGCCGCCGACGGGCCGCCAGGAATACCCGACGGCCGCGCTCGCCCTGGCCGCCGCCCCGCCCGCGAAGCGCTCCGACCGGCGCCGGCTCTGGACGCTGATCGGCGTCATGGGCTTCATCGCGGCCTGCGGCGTCGCCGTGCTCGCGTTCTTCGGCTTCAGCGGCGGGTGGACGGCGCTGGTCGTGGGCGTGGCCTCCGCGGTGATCCCGGTGCCGGTGCTGGTCTCCTGCTTCCTGTGGCTGGATCGGTACGAGCCGGAGCCGGTGAAGTACCTCGTCTTCGTCTTCGGCTGGGGTGCCTTCGTCGCGACCGGGGTGGCCCTGGTGGTCAACACCGCCGGCTCCTACTTCGCCGAGAAGGCCGGGCTCTCCGACGCGCTGGTCGCCGTGATCGTCGCGCCGCTGATCGAGGAGAGCATGAAGGCGCTCGGCCCGGTGCTGCTGTTCTGGCGCCGCCCGCGCGCGTTCTCCGGCATCATCGACGGGATCGTCTACTGTGGACTTTCCGCGACCGGGTTCGCGATGGTCGAGAACATCCTGTACCTCGGCTTCAAGGGCTACGGCGAGGCCGCCGACAAGTCCGGACCCGTCACCGGGGCCGCGGCGTTGGTGGGCATCTTCATCGTGCGGATCCTCATGACCGGGTTCGCCCACCCGCTGTTCACCTCGATGACCGGCATCGGCCTCGGGTTCGCCTCGCGCTCCTCGGCCCGGCCGGTGCGCTTCCTCGCCCCGCTCGCCGGCCTGCTGGTCGCCATGATGCTGCACGGCTCGTGGAACCTCATGTCGGTGACGGCGTCGACGAGCGCGTGGGTCCTGCTCTACGGCTATTTCGCCGTCATGATGCCGATCTTCCTGTGCATGGTCGGCTTCGCCCTGTGGCTGCGCTCCAACGAGGGCAAGCTGACCGAGCGCGTGCTCGGCGAATATGCCCGGGCCGGATGGTTCTCGCCGCCCGAGGTCGCCGCGCTGGGCACGCTCGGCCGCCGCCTGTCCGCCCGCCGCTGGGCCAAGCGGGTCGCCGGCGACGCGGGCGCCAAGGCGATGCGGGCGTTCCAGTTCGACGCGACGCGGCTGGCCCTCCTGCGCGACGGCCTCCATCGCGGCCTGGACAAGGAGCCGAAGCGGCGCATGGAGGCGCTCGCCGAGGAGCGGCAGCTGCTGACCGCGCTCGACGCGTACCGCCAGGTCTTCGTCGGCCGCGACCCTCAGTCGCCGCGGGCGGTGTGGGACGGCACGCGCTACCACATCACCTTCCCCGACGGCGTCGTGCGGGTCCTCGACGCCCCGGCCACGCCGGTGGTGCCCGTGCCCGTCTCGCTGGCCCCGCCGCCCCCGCCGGCGTTCGCCGCCCCGTACTACTACCGCTGACCGCCACCCGGCGCGCGACCTACCAGGGCCGCGCGCCGGTCGGCGTCACAGGTAGAGGCCGGTCGAGTCCGGCTCGACGCGCCGGGCCGCGACCGCGTGCACGTCCCGCTCGCGCAGCAGCACGTAGTCGCGCCCCTGCAGCTCCACCTCGGAGCGCTCCTCGGGGTCGAAGAGCACCCGGTCGCCCGCGACGATCGAGCGCACGCTGGGCCCGACGCCGACCGCGGTCGCCCACGACAGCCGCTTGCCGACCGAGGCGGTCGCGGGGATCACGATGCCGGAGATGTGCCGGCGCTCGCCCTCGGCGCCCTCGAGCCGGACGAGCACCCGGTCGTGCAGGAGCCGGATCGGCAGGGCGTCGGGGGGTCGCGTCGCCGGTCGGGGCAGCGGGTTGAGCGCCGGTGGACGCCTGGTAACCAGCGGCGGGTTGTGCTGTCACGCTTGCGACGCTACCGCCTCGATGCGTGCCAACGTCGCGCGACCCGGTCTACGGTGGAGAGTCGCCGTCGGGAGACGTGGAAGCCGCATCGGGGAGGTAGTACGTGGGCCGGTTCGACAAGGTGCGCGCCAATCTGCGCCGCGCCTACCTCCAGCGACTCGCGGAGGCCAGGGCCGAGCGCGAGATCGCGGTCGCCGACGAGCCCGAGCCGGAGCCGACGCTGGTCGTGGGGGAGTTCGAGCACGCGACGACCACGAGCCGGGACGACGCGGAGATCCCGCACGGCCTGCGCATCGCCGCCGCCTGGTCCTGGCGCCTGCTGCTGCTGATCGCGGCCGCGGCCGTGCTGCTCTGGCTCGTCGGCCGGCTCAAGACCGTGCTGATCCCGCTGAGCATCGCGCTGCTGCTCTCGGCCCTGCTCGCCCCGGTGATGGGCGTGCTGCGCCGCCGGGTCAAGCTGCCGCCGTCCCTGGCCGCGTTCGTCGTGCTGATCATGGGCCTGGGTGCGGTCGCGGGCGTGCTCACCCTCGTGGTGACCGAGTTCGTGGCGGGGTTCCCGGCCCTGGCCGAGAAGGCGTCGGCCGGCGTGACGCAGATCCAGGACTGGCTCACCACCGGGCCCCTGCACCTCAGCGGCCGGCAACTCGACGCGACCTTCGACGCGGCGACCACCTGGCTCAACGACAACCGGGGCAGCCTCACCGACAGCGCGCTGAGCACCGCCACCGCGACCGTCGAGTTCCTGGCCCTCGCGCTGCTGATCCTCTTCGTCACCTTCTTCTTCATGCGCGACGGCAAGCGGATCTGGCACTTCGTGACCGGCATCCTGCCGACGCCGGCCCGCGACCCGATCCGCCGCGCGGGCGAGGCGGCGTGGCGGACCCTGGTCGCCTACGTGCGGGCCACCGTGCTCGTCGCCTTCATCGACGCGCTCGGCATCGGCCTGCTGCTGTTCTTCCTCAACGTCGACTTCTGGTTCCCGCTGGGCACCCTGGTCTTCCTCGGCGCGTTCGTGCCGATCGTCGGCGCCACGGTCTCCGGCGCCGTCGCGGTGCTGGTCGCGCTGGTCGACGAGGGCCCGATCACCGCGCTGGTGGTCCTCATCGGCGTGATCGCCGTGCAGCAGCTGGAGGGCCACGTCCTGCAGCCGCTCATCATGGGCCGCGCGGTCTCGGTGCACCCGCTCGCGGTGATCGTGGCGATCGCGACGGGTGTGGTGCTCGCGGGCATCATCGGCGCCCTGGTGGCCGTGCCGCTCGTGGCGGTGCTGAACACGGGCATCCGCCACCTGGTCCAGCATCGCCAGGAGCCCCCGCCCGAGGCCGTGATCGTCTCCGCCGACTGATCCGCCGGGCGGGTCAGTCCGACAGGCGCACCCGCACCCGGCGGTTGGCCTTGCCCTTGGACTCGACCTTCACGACCTGCAGCCGCCCGATCTGCGCCGTGGACGCCACGTGCGTGCCGCCGTCCGCCTGCGTGTCCAGCCCGATGATGTCGACGATGCGGATCTCCTGCTCGTCGGCCGGAATCAGGTTCGACTGGGTGCGGATGATGTCGGGCAGCGCCAGGGCCTCGTCCCGGCCGAGCACCTTCGTCACCACCTTGCGGTCCGCGACCACCTCGGCGTTCACGAGCTCCTCGAGGCGCGCCTTGAAGTCCGGCGGCACCTCCGGCAGGTTGAAGTCCATGCGGGCCTCGGCCGGCTCCATCGAGCCGCCGGTGACGAGCGCGCCGAAGTCGCGGAACACGACCCCGCACAGCACGTGCAGGCCCGAGTGGGTGCGCATGAGCTTGGTGCGCCGATCGTCCTCGACCGCGCCGGTCACCTCGGTGTCCACCGGGGGCAGCGGGTCGCCCTCGGCGGGCAGGAGGTAGAGGTCGTCGGCCTTGCGGGTGCCGACGATCCGCGTCTGAACGCCCTGCCAGAGCAGGACGCCGTGGTCCGGGGGCTGCCCGCCCCCGCCCGGGTAGAAGGCCGAGCGATCCAGCACGATCCCGTCCTCGGCCGACGCGTGCAGGACCTTGGCGGTCCACTCCCGCAGCGTCGGGTCGGCGAGGTCGAGCCGGTACGTGCGGCCGTGATGTGTGACACCCATGAAAGCCGACTATATGCGGCGGGTCGGCCCCGCCCAGGCAAGCGAAGTGGTCATGCAATACAGAATCCGTCGGACCCGGTTCTGATACGCGTCAGCACCTCGGACGTTCGGTCACTCCGGGCGGGCCGTTCAGGCGTTCAGGAAGTCCGAGATCCGGGTGCGCAGGTCGGCCCGCTGGGTCCACACGATGCCGGGCCGGTCGTAGATGTGCAGCTCGGCCTTTGGCAGCGCCCCGGCGAGCTGCTCGGCGACGGAGACCGGGTGCAGGTCGTCGCCGCGGCAGCCGATCACCAGGCACTCGGCGCTCACCGCGGCCAGGTCGTCGCGGTCGGTGACGGCGGCCTGCTCGGGAAGGCTGGCCAGGCCCGCGGCGAGCCCGTCGCGCATGAGCTGGTCGAGGCGCTGGCGCAGGAACGCCCAGACGGGCGGGGAGTTGCGCAGCTGGGCCGGGATCTCCTGGGAGATCACGTCGGCCACCGAGGCGGCGTCGCCGGCCTCGATCGCCTCCAGCAGCGCGCTCAGCCGCTCCTGGGCCGCGGCCGCGCGGGGCGCGTCGAGCACCGCGGGCAGGAAGAACACGGCCCGCTCGAAGCGCCCGGGGTTGTCGGCGAGCAGCCGGGTGAGCGCGCCGGCCCCCAGGCTCACCCCGAGCGCCCGGGTCGCGCCGCCGAGGTCGGCGATCGCGCGCAGGTCGCGGGCCAGGTCGGCGTAGGTCCACACGCCCCCCGGCGCCGCGGACTGCCCGTGCCCGCGGAACTGGAAGAACACCTTGCGCCCCCGCACGGCGCTGCCCAGCGGCCGGGTCTCGGCGATGCCGCTGCCCAGGCCGTGCGCGAACACCGTCACGGGATCGCCCTCGCCGGTGACGAGCCGCTCCAGCTCGACCCCGTGCGGCGTGGCGACCAGCTCGGTGGGCGGGGCCGGGAGCGTCGGGCGGCCGGTCTGCGGGCCGCGCGTCACGGGCGGCCGGAACCGGTCGGGGCGCCCGTCCGGCGGGGGCGGCCAGCGGAAGTCCATCACCAGGAGCCGTGGCCGTCGACCGCGTCGCGCAGCGCGGGACGGATGTCGAGCAGATACACCGCGAAGATCCCGGCCGCGATGAGCGAGAAGATGCCGAGGTGGCCCAGCCCCAGGTTGGGCGAGATCGCGGTGAGCAGCTCGCCGCCGCCGATCAGGGCGAGCCAGATGGATTTCGACATGGTCCCGATGGCCGGGAAGGCGTCGGTCCGCTGCACCACGCAGTGCAGGAAGGCCGCGGCGCCGAGCACCAGGCAGAAGATCCACACGGCGACTTGGATGTAGTACTCGACATCGTCGTAGAAGACCGGGACGGCACTCACCATGTCACGAGCTTATGCCGAAGCCCTCCGGCCCGTGTACGACGGTGCCGGAGGGCTTCGCGGGATTCCGTTACTTCTTGGGTGCGGTCTTCTTCGCCGCGGCCTTCTTGACCGCCGGGGCCGCCGGGTCGGCGGGCTCCTCGGTCGTGGTGACCTCGGCGGTCACCACCTTCTGGGCCGGCTCCAGCTCGACCCTGGCCTCGGCGGTGCGGGCGGTGCTGACGACCTTCTCGCCGCGCGCGACGAGATCGGTGTAGACGGCCAGGGCCCGGTCCTGCGCGATCTGGGCGCCCTGCTGGGCGCTGGCCAGGAAGCTCGCGGCGTTGCGGCGCGCGGCCTCACGCAGCCGGTCGAGGTCGCCGCGCAGGTTGGTGTCGGCGGCGGCCGGGCGCAGCTCCTCGACCCGGGCGCGCAGCTGGGCGACCTGCTCCGGCAGCCGGCGCAGCTGCTGGTAGGCGAGGTCGCCGGCGCCGGCGGCGGCGTAGAGCGGCGTGGGGATCTTGCGCGTGGTGCTCTTCGTGGTGGTCTCGGTGGTCACTGCGACTCCTCGTGGGAACGTGTCGGCTCGGCGGGCGCGTCGGTGCCCACGCCCTCGGGACCCCGGTCGTCGTCGGCGGCCGGGGCCGGGTTGTTCCGCGCGTTCTCCCGGCGGAACGTTTCGTAGATCTGGGTGAGCGACTGCTTCTGGGCCACGGTGAGATCACTGTCCGCGGCGATCGCGCTGAGCACGTCGTGCCCCTCGCGCTCCAGCAGCCCCGCCCGCAGGTACATCAACGGGGTCGACACCCGCAGCGCGCCCGCGAGCTGAGCCAGCACCTCGGCACTGGGTTTACGCAGGCCGCGCTCGATCTGGCTCAGGTACGGATTGCTCACGCCCGCCTGCTCGGCGAGCTGGCGGAGCGAGATGCGCGCGTTACGGCGCAGGTCACGGATGAACCCACCCAGGTCGCGCGGCTCTTCGTTCACGCTTACCGACGGTAGCGCGGGCTGCTAACTCTTGCAAGCAAAGTGCTAACTCCCGCTAGCGTGAACCCTGTCACCGCGCCCTACCACACCGAGCGAACCACGCCTACCTCCCGGCCGCCGCCCAAAACCGGAACCTGACCGCTGAGGTTCACCCCGAGGCGGGCGAAGGCCGCCGCGAGCACGGGGAGCCGGGCCCGCATCCCTCCGTCGTCGATCTTGAGCGCCACCGCGCCGACGCCGGGCAGGGCGGCCGCCGCGACCCCCTCCGCGCCGCCCTTGAGCAGCAGCCCCGGCACCGCGCGCATGAGCCGCGTGTCGTCCTCGGCCGGGTCGTCGCCCGAGACCAGCAGCGGGAAGGCCCGCATCGCATCGGCCACCGCGCGCTCCCGGCTGCCGTCGGGGGCGCTCACCAGCCGCAGGAACGACCCGGCCAGCCCGCGCAGGGAGAACGCGAACAGCGGCGCGCCGCAGCCGTCGACCCCGGTGGCCGCGATCGGCTCCCCGATCAGCTCCTCGACCGTCGCGCCGAGCCGCTCCTGGAGCGGGTGATCCGGGTCGAGGTAGGTCTCGAGCGGCCAGCCGTTGGCCCGGGCCGTGCGCAGCATGCCCGCGTGCTTGCCCGAGCAGTTCATGAAGACCCGCTCGCGGCCGTGCCCGGCCCGGACCACGGCGTCGCGGGCGTCCTCGGCCAGCGGGTAGTCCGGCGGGCACCGCAGCGCGTCGACCGGGATGCCGGACTTGGCCAGGATCTCCAGCACGCCGGCGACGTGCGGCTCCTGCCCGCGATGGCTGGCCGCGACCAGCGCGAGATCCGCGCCGTCCAGGCCGAGCCCGGCGCGCAGCAGGCCGACCGCCTGCAGCGGCTTGGCGCTGGAGCGCGGGAACACCGCCCCGAGCACGTCGCCGGCCCAGGCCGCGACCTCCCCGTCGGGGCCGAGCACCACCACGGACCCGTGGTGGCGGCTCTCCACGAACGCGTTGCGGACGACTTCGGCGAGCAGTTCCCCGCCGGCGTAGAGGTCAGACACGGGCGATCCCGAGCAGCTCGCGGGCCTGACCGGCGGTCATCGGGGGCCGCTGGGCGAGCCGGGCGAACCCGCTGGCCCGGGCGACGAGCTGGGCGTTGCTGTCGACCGGCTGCCCCTTCGCGTACGTCACCGTGTCCTCCATCCCCACCCGCAGGTGCCCACCGGCGGCGAGCGAGGCCAGCAGCACCGGCAGGGAGGCGCGGCCGATCCCGGTCGCGGAGAACGTGGTGCCCTCGGGCAGGTCACGCAGCGCGGCCTCGCAGGCGGCGAGCGCGGCGACGGTCCCGGGCATCCCGCCCGGCACGCCCATCACGAGGTCGACGTGCACGTGCCCGCCCGCGGGCAGGCCGTGCCGGTCCAGCAGCCGGCGCAGGGTGGTGAGCTGGCCGAGGTCGAAGATCTCGTACTCGGGGACGATGCCCCGCTCCTGCATGCGCGTGTGCAGGTCGACGATGAAGTCCCAGCGGTTGAGGAACACGTCGTCGCCGAAGTTGACGGTGCCCATCGTGCACGAGGCCATGTCCGGCCCGGCCTCGAGCACCCGGAGCCGGTCGGCCTCGGGATCGGTCACCGCGCCGCCGGTCGACAGCTGCACGATCAGCCCGGTCGCCTCGCGCAGCGCGGCCACGGCCTCCCTGAGCCGGCCCAGGTCCAGCGTCGGCTCCGCGTCGTCGTCGCGGAGGTGGACGTGGATCACGCTCGCCCCGACCGCCTCGCAGTCCCGTGCCGTCGTCACCAGTTCATCCAGCGTCACGGGCAGCGCCGGCACGTCCGTTTTGCGGGATTCCGCGCCGGTCGGGGCCACCGTGATCAACGTCGTCGTCATCACCCCGAAGAGGTTACGGCTCCGGGTCGATCCGGGCCGTCGACGGGCCGATACGCAGGGCGGAGTCAGGGGTCAGGTTCTGCTTCACCACGGCCAGCGCGATCATGCCGAGCTCGTGGTGGCGAACCGCCGTGCCGACGAAGCCGACGGGCCGCTCGCCGCCCTCCAGCAGGACCGGGGTGTGCCGCGCCGGGAGCTCGTCGGTGGCGATCCCGTCCAGGTGCAGCAGGGCGAGCTTGCGCGGCGGCCGGCCCAGGTGGTGCACCCGGGCGATCGTCTCCTGCCCGCGGTAGCAGCCCTTCTCCAGGTGCACGGCCGGCCCGGTCCAGCCGACCTCGGCCGGCAGCGTCTTGTGGTCGGTCTCGAACCCGGCCCGGGGCCGGCGGGCCGCGACCCGCATCGCCTCGAAGGCCCAGATCCCGGCCATCGGCAGCCCCGCGTCCTCGGCCACGGAGGCGACGAGCTGGCGGGGGACGAGCAGATCGGCACCGTACGGCATCCGGCGCGCCCAGCCCCCCGCCGGCAGCGCGGCGACCGAGTAGCGGACCGTCGGGCGCGGCGGCACCGAGCCGGTGGCGAACTTCGCCTCCGGCACCGCGAGCAGGTCGGGCGGGAGCAGCGGGCCGACGCCCAGGGCGACGAGGGTCTCGTCGGTCTGCGGGCCGACGATCGACAGCAGCGCCCAGTCCTCGGTCACCTCGGCCGGCTCGACGCGCATCAGGAAGCGCATCCGCTCCAGGAACCCCAGCAGCCCGGGCGCGTCGCCGGTGTCGAGCCAGGTGCTCGTGCCGTCGTCGGTGAGCACCGCGTGGTGCTCGACGTGCCCGTGCGGGGAGAGCACGAGCAGCTCGGAGCCGGTCCACGGGGCGAGGTCCGACAGGTGCTGGGTGGTGAGGCTGTGCAGCCAGCCCAGCCGGTCCGCGCCCGGGATGGCCAGGACCCCGGTGTGCGAGCGGTCGACCAGGCCCGCGGCGGTGTCCAGGATGCGCTGCTCGCGGGCCGGGTCGCCGTAGTGCGCGACGGCGCCCGCATCGGGGTCGGTGGGGTCGAGGGCGGCGACCGGAACGGCGCTCAGCATGGTGCTCCCTTGCTCTCCCCGCACGCTCGGCACAGGCCGAACAGCGCGACGTGCCCGATGTCCAGGCGGAACCCGCGGCTCTGCGCCAGCTCGCCGGCGAGCTGGTCCAGGACCGGCGACGGCAGCTCGAGCACCGAGCCGCAGCCCCGGCAGACCAGGTGGGCGTGCTGGTGCTCGTCGACCGCGTGGTAGGTCGGCGCGCCGTGCGACAGGTGCGCGTGCGTGATCAGCTCCAGCTCCTCCAGGAGCTCGAGCGTGCGGTACACAGTGGTGATGTTGACCCCGGCGGCCTTCTCCGCCACCTCGGCGTGGATCTGGTCCGGGGTGGCGTGGCGCAGCCGGTAGACCGCCTCGAGCACGAGCTGCCGCGGCGCGGTCAGCCGTAGCCCGCGCGACCGGAGCATCTCCGCGAGGTCCACGGCACTAAATCTAGCCCGCCACCCGCTCGAGCCGGGCGGACAGGTGGACCTGCAGTGGCTGGCCCATCGCCGCCAGGTCGAACGTGTAGAGCAGCGCGCCCTCGACGATGCCGTAGAGCCGCTGGCCGCCCCGCACCTCCTTGGCCGTGCCGGTGCGCCCGACGCCGTCCGTGGCCATCTGCCACTGGGTGGTGGTGCGCGCCTGCCCGGTGTAGAGCTCGACGATCCCCGTGGGCGCGGACAGCAGCACCTCGAGCTCGTCGGTGGCCTTGTCGTCCACGATCACCGGCCGCCACCAGCCGACCTCGCGCTGCGAGGGGCGGATCGGGTTCGCGTCGGCGTCGATGATCCACGAGCGCGACTCGTAGAACAGGAACGGCCGCCCGTCGTGGCTGAACCGGATCTCCTGGCCGTAGTGGAAGCCCTCGATCGTCGGGTAGTCGCCCTGACCCCGGCCGCGCCACACGCCGACGAGCGGCAGCAGCCCCAGCAGGGCCGGGTGCAGGTCCGGCCCCGATCGCAGGTCGTGCGTCTCCTCATACGGATACTCACCGACCTGGGCGAGCCCCGCCCACGGCGGCTGCACGTCAGTCACCAACGCCCCCTCGACACCCGAACCGCAAGATAGACCAGTCCGCCGGCCAGCGCGCCCATCCCGGCGACCAGCAGGCTCACGAACCCGATCTCCGTAACCATCACGCGAATCCTATGCTGCGGAGCATGGCCCGTTCTCTCGTCGTCAAGGCAACCGCCGGTTCGGACGCCCCGGAGCGATGCTCCCAGGCCTTCACAGTGGCCGCGACCGCCGTCGCCGGCGGCGTCGCGACCTCCCTGTGGCTCACCGGCGAGTCGGCGTGGTTCGCCGTGCCGGGCCGCGCCGCCGAGTTCGAACTGCCGCACGCGGCGCCGCTGCCGGACCTGCTGGAGGCGATCCTGGCCGGCGGCTCGGTGACGGTGTGCACGCAGTGCGCCGCCCGGCGTGGCATCGGCCCGGACGACGTCCTGCCGGGCATCCGCATCGCGGGAGCCGCGGCGTTCGTCGAGGAGGCGCTCCAGGAAGGCGCCCAGGCGCTCGTGTATTGACCGGCAGTTCATGGCTCGGGTCCGCGTCAGTAACTGACCGTCGCTCCCGCCAGGAATCCCGGCGTCCGGGGGTGGTTTTTTCAGCAGCCGGCCGACGCGCTCACGAGGAGCGCGTCGCCGTCCTTGCGCAGGACGACCCCGGCGGCGCCGGCGCGGTAGGCGAAGACCTTCTCGGTGTCGAGCACCACGGCCGCGGCCGGCACCGAGGCCCGCGCCGCGGCGCCGTCGCCCGAGGTGACGGCCTCCACGGTCCGCAGCGCCCCGCACGCCGGCGAGGTGAGCCGGTGCGCGCGCCAGTCCGAGGCGGGCCTGCCCAGCGTGTCGAGCACGGCCTGGACCGGTGCCCGGTCGCCGTCCGGCGACGGGGGCGTGGCCTCCCGCACCGCCGCCTGCTGCACCCGGCACCCCGTGTCCGCGCTGAAGCGCAGGATGCCCGGCTCGGTCACCGAGCCCCGCACCGCCACGAAGTTCCCGGCGTCGGCGCTGAGCAGGTCGGTCGTCCCGTTGTGGGCGACGTTCGCCTGGTACTGGGCCGGCAGCGCCGCGCGCACGCGGTCGAGGGTGGCGGCCTCGTCGTCCTTGTGGACGTACACCATGAGCTCCCGGCTGAACCGGGTGCCCTCCCGGGCCGTGGTCACCCGGCAGCTCGCCTCGGTGCGCCGGTATCCGCCGAGCGCGACGACCGACGCGGCCGGGTCGAGCGCGGCGTAGATCCGCCCGAGCGCGGTGTCCACGGTCGGCAGCGCGTCGGCGATCGTGGTCTGCTCGCGGGCGGTGGGCGGGTCGCTGGAGGACGAGTACAGCGCGAACCCGGCCACGACCACGGCCCACGCGACGAGCCCGGTGACGATCCAGCGACGCTTCACGGCCGCCATCCTCGCAGCCACAATGTGAGACGCCGCCCGCCGGGCCGGGCCCGGCGAGCGGCGTCACGCAACGCGGGTCAGCCGACGGTGACGGCGACCTCGTTGATGCCGCGGTCGGCGGCGAGGGTCGCGTCGCCGTTGCCCTGGCGGGACAGGGCGCGCAGCGTCCAGGTCCCGGGGGCGGCGAAGAAGCGGAACTGCCCGGCCGGCGAGGTGACGACCTCGGCCGTGAACTCGCCGGTGGCGTCGAGCAGGCGCACGTAGGCGCCCGCGACCGGGTCGGCGCCGGAGCGGACGACCCCGGTGATCACGGTCTCCTTCTCCACGTCGACGGACGCGGGCAGCGGGGCGCTCTGGTCGGGCGCGGCGCAGCTGTCAGTGCTCACGATGCGGGTTCCCCTTCTCAGGCCTGGCCGGGCTCGTCGCCCAGCGCCACCGGCACGCCGACCAGCGAGCCGTACTCGGTCCACGAACCGTCGTAGTTGCGCACGTCGGAGTGGCCGAGGATCTCCTTGAGCACGAACCAGGTGTGCGAGGAGCGCTCGCCGATGCGGCAGTACGCCACCGTCGGCTTGCTGTTGTCCAGGCCCGCGGCCCCGTAGATCTCGGCCAGCTCGGCGTCGGACTTGAAGGTGCCGTCCTCGTTCGCGGCCTTGCTCCACGGCACCGAGATCGCGGTCGGGATGTGGCCCGGGCGCTGCGCCTGCTCCTGCGGGAGGTGCGCCGGGGCGAGGAGGCGGCCGGCGTACTCGTCGGGGGAGCGCACGTCGACCAGGTTCGCCACGCCGATCGCCTTGACGGCGTCGTCGCGGAACGCGCGGATCGACAGGTCCTGGTCGTGCGCGGCGACGTAGTTCGTGGCCGGGCGGCTGACCTCTTCCTTGTTCAGCGGGCGGGCGTCGAGCTCCCACTTCTTGCGACCGCCGTCGAGCAGCTTCACGTCGCCGTGGCCGTAGAGCTTGAAGTACCAGTAGGCGTAGGCGGCGAACCAGTTGTTGTTGCCGCCGTAGAGCACGACCTGGTCGTCGTTGCCGATGCCCTTGCTGGACAGCAGCGCCTCGAACTGCTCCTTGTTGACGAAGTCCCGGCGGACCTGGTCCTGCAGCTCGGTCTTCCAGTTGATCCGGACGGCGCCGGGGATGTGACCGCCGTCGTAGGCGGTGGTGTCCTCGTCGACCTCGACGAACACGACGCCGGGGGTCTCGATGTTCTCCTCGGCCCAGTCGGCCGTGACCAGGGCGGATTCGCGACTCATGGGTGTTGCCTCTCCCAGGAACGAGTGGTGGGTTCGAGTCGGCACACGGGCATGCAGCCGCGCGCGACCCGAGGGGGACGGATCACGGTTTCGGCGATGGGTCAGTCTCAGATGCCTGCGGAGAAGAGCTCGCGGGCCAGACCCATCGGTCTGGGGCGCCGCTGCCTCGAGCCGTTAGAAGAGCACGCTGCAGGGCCGCACCACTAGGGGCGGCAACACAGGCAGGTGGCCACGCGGCACAGGTCGACCGCGCGCCGCTTCGTGAGCAGCATGCTCATAGTCCGAGAGCCTAGCATCGCCGAGCGTGCCCGCCCAGGGTCCGCCGCGTCACTGCCCCGTAAGCTTGACGTCCGCGGCCGAGGCCGTGACCTGCAGGCCGGCGTCGGTCGTCTGCACCGAGTTGATCACCAGGTTGTAGGGCAGGCCGGGCAGCTTGACGGTGACCTGCAGCCTGTTCTGGTACTGCTTGATCAGCGAGTTGACCTGCGGCGGCAGGTTGCCCTTGTCGGTCGTGACCGACTCCAGCTTGAGCAGGATCTTGCCGGTCTCCACGACCATCGAGCCCAGCGCGATCAGCGTGACCCTGACCCCCTGGAAGGCCAGCGGCACCCGCATCTCGATCTTGTTGTTGACCACCTTGAGGTCGACGTTCGAGGGGTCGATCGAGGACGGCAGCCCGGCGACCTCCAGCAGCGGCCGCACGTTGTCCCAGCTCATGGACGCGTTGCCGGCCACCACGCCGGCCACCACGTCGCCCTTGCCGTTCATGAGGTCCCGCGCGTCGGCCTTCACCGAGCGGGCCTCGACCGTGAGGGTGTCGAGCTTGACGTTGTTCAGCTGCGGCTTCGTGAGGGAGATGGTGATCTTCTTGTACTCCCCGGCGAGCACCTGCGTGAGGAACGGCCACCCCGTGATGTCCACCTTCGGCTCGCCCTCGTACTTCACGTCCTTCGCGGCCAGCTGCGCCTTGGTCTCCTGCGTGATCCGGTCCTCGGCCGCCCCGGCCGCGATCCGGTCCACCACGACGAACACCCCGACCAGAATGATCGCCAGCACGACCAGCACGATGCCGATCTTGGCCCCTCGCCTCGCCACTGACACTCCCTCCGACCGCGGTTGCACCGCTCGTACCCAAGCACGAGGATTTCGTACCGCCGCAACAGATGACACGGGGCGCGCGGGGAATGGCGCGAATCCGCGACCGCGATCGACGTATGACTACAGCAGAAGCAGGACGCTTGCCACATATGCCGCCGGCGCGGCGAAGGCCATGGCGCCGATCGGGCCCTGGATGTGCCGGGCGAGCCACAGCGCCGGCTCGTCGCCGTCGATGATCCGGCTGGCCTCGGCGTAGCCGACCGACAGGTCCACCATCACCGCCACGATCGCGGTCGCCAGCCCGGCCAGGGCGCTGGGCAGCGGGCTGAGCCCGTCGAGGTAGTTGCCGATCGCGCCGGCCGCGGCCGTGCCGACCATCGTGCCCAGCACGACCCCGGCGCCGCCGCGGGGCACCTGGGGCGCGATGCGGGGCAGCGCGGCGATCGAGTCGGCGAAGCGGGCGATGAACAGCGCGATGCCCGCGGCCGCGAGACAGGCCACGATCGCCTGGGTGCCCTTCGGGCTGCGGCCGAGCACCACCAGGCTCGCGAAGGAGACGACGCCCAGGGTCACGACCAGCGACGAGCCGAGCGACTCGGTCACCCGCTGGCGGCCCGCCGGGCGGGTGAGCTGGCCGACGACGCCGATGATGAACCCGGCCGCGGTGACGTAGGCGAGCGGGGCCAGCGACGCCGGCCGGGTGAAGACCGCGGCCGCGTCGGTGCCCAGCGCCACCGCGATGCCCACGGTGCCGACCACCCGCGGGGCCGGCGGCCGGCTCGCCATGGTCCAGACGGCGACGAAGAGCGCCTGGACGCCGAAGACCACCACGGCGTAGGACTCGTGCCGGGTCTGCGCGCCCACGATGAGCGCGATGGCGACCAGGGCCGCGAAGCCCGCCACGCCCAGGGAGACCCAGCGGCGCACCGGCGGCAGGGGCGCCTGCCGCTCCTGCCGCTCCTCGGGCGGGGAGTCCTCGTCACCCGGACGGGGGTCACTCTCCGAGCGCTGTCCGTCACCGCCGCGCCCGTTCGGGCCCGCATCGCGGCGGCGGCGACGGGCGGCCGGCTCGGTGGCCTGTGGCCAGGCGCCGAAGTCCTCGGCGGGCGGCGGGGATGCGGGCACGCACCGATCGTGCCAGAAAGGACCGGATCCGGGCTCGGCGGGGAGCACGTGGCCGCGTCGAGCGGGCAAACCGCCATACCATGTCGGCGGAAACGGTGGGGTGTGGCTCAGCCAACTGTCCCGAACTGCGTTTCGACCGGTCGCAAAACGTGAATACTCCGATATTCTCGTCGGGGATACACCCACAACCTCCCGTCAGAGTTGCCGGGACGCTAGCGAGCCGCCGCCCTACTCAGGGGCGCCACAGCGCCCCAGACGAGAGGTGCGCCGCGGCCACGGAGGTGACTCGTGGAGATTCTGCTGCTGACCGCGGCGCCCGCGGGACAGGTGGTCCTGCCGGGCCTCGACCTGCTGCCCCACACGGTGCGCACCGCCCCCCGTGACGTCCGCACGCTCGTGAGCGGCCCCAGCCCCGACGCCGTCGTGGTCGACGCCCGCACCGAGCT
The DNA here is from genome assembly GCF_059739745.1 of Dactylosporangium thailandense. Taxonomy (NCBI): domain Bacteria; kingdom Bacillati; phylum Actinomycetota; class Actinomycetes; order Micromonosporales; family Micromonosporaceae; genus Dactylosporangium; species Dactylosporangium thailandense. The sequence continues at coordinate 9,127,486 of NZ_AP029195.1, read as the reverse complement.
CGCCGACGCCCGCGCCACCTGCCGCATGCTGCACGCCACCGGGCTGGGCGTGCCCCTGCTCGCCGTGGTCACCGAGGCCGGCCTGGTCGCGCTGCACGCCGACTGGGGCCTCGACGACGTCATCCTCGCCACCGCGGGCCCGGCCGAGATCGAGGCCCGGCTGCGCCTGGCGGTCGGGCGGCTCAACTCCGCCGCGGCGGCCAGCGGCGGCATGATCAAGGCCGGCGAGCTGACGATCGACCCGGACACGTATGCCGCGAAGCTCAAGGGCCGCCCGCTCGACCTCACCTACAAGGAGTTCGAGCTGCTGAAGTTCCTGGCCCAGCACCCGGGGCGGGTGTTCACCCGCGACCAGCTGCTGCGCGAGGTCTGGGGCTACGACTACTTCGGCGGCACCCGGACCGTGGACGTGCACGTCCGGCGGCTGCGGGCCAAGCTCGGCTCGGAGTACGAGTCGATGATCGGCACCGTGCGGCAGGTCGGATACAAGTTCGTCGTCCCGCCGTCGCGCCCGCTGCACGACTCGGAGCCGGTCCGGGTCTGAAGATCTTCCGGCTAGATTGATCGGATGATCCCCTCGACTGCGGTGCGCCGCGCCGATCGACTGGCCCCGGACCAGGTGGAGCAGGTGCTCGCCCTCATGCGGGCGGCCGGCGACACCGATGGCGCGCTGCCGTTGTCCGAGCACGTGGTGCTGCACCTCCGGCACGGGGGTGAGGCGCCGGCCGTACACCTGCTGGCTCTTGACGACGCGGAAACCGTCGTCGGCTATGCCCACGTGGACACGACCGACGAGGTCGAGGGCGCGTCGGCGGAGCTCGTCGTGCACCCGCTGCACCGCCGGCACGGCCTCGGGCGCGCCCTGGTCACCGCGGCGATGGAGGTCGCGGACGAGCGCGCCGGCGGCCGGCTGCGGCTGTGGGCGCACGGGGACCACCCGTCGGCGTCGGCGCTGGCCATCCGCCTGGGCTTCGACCGGGTCCGGGTGCTGTTGCAGCTGCGGCGTTCGCTCTTCGCGCCGCTGGACGAGGTCGTGCTGCCGGAGGGCGTACGGCTGCGAGCCTTCGAACCCGGCCGGGACGACGAGGCCTGGCTCGCCCTGAACGCGGCCGCGTTCGCCGAGCACCCCGAGCAGGGCAAGTGGACCCTGGAAGACCTGCACGTCCGGCTCCGCGAGCCGTGGTTCTCCGCGGCCGGGTTCCTGCTCGCGGAGCGCGAGTCCGACGGCGCGCTGCTCGGCTTCCACTGGACCAAGGTCCACGGCGAGCAGCACACCCACCCCCACGAGGAGGGTGAGCCGCACGCGCACGAGCCGATCGGCGAGGTGTACGTTCTCGGCGTGGCCCCCGGCGCGCACGGCGGCGGCCTCGGCCGGGCGCTGACCCTGGCCGGGCTCTGGCACCTGCGCAATCGGGGACTCGCCCAGGTCATGCTCTACGTGGACGAGAGCAACACCCGCGCCGTCGCGCTCTACCAGCGGCTCGGCTTCGTCCGGTGGTCGAACGACGTGTCGTTCCAACGCGCGCTGTGAGTGACACCGCGCACCGGTGATCACGGGATAAATGCGGACACCAGGCATCACCGCTGGGCAGTTCACCCAATGGCCAACTCGCCTCCGACCAGCCGTCATCTGCGGAGAGTGACCTGTTCACCCCGCGTTCACCCTTCTCCAGAGACGTGTTTCCCTGCCCCTTTTAGCGTCGCTTGCAGTCGACGACCTGCGTCGGCCTTCCGACTACCTCCCCAGGCAACCGGAAGACGGATACATCCCCGACGAAGGGACCGCAGTGAACTTCAAGCGGCACGGCCTCATCGCCGGCATCGCGCTCACCGCGACGCTCGCGCTCGCCGCGTGCGGCTCGGACAACGAACCGACGACTTCGGCGTCGGGCGGCGCTTCCGGTGGTACCGGCAGCGACGTCGCGTGCGCGAGTGGCACCCTTACCTCGCAGGGCTCCAGCGCCCAGGGCAACGCGATGGCCGAGTGGGCGAAGGCCTACCAGCAGAAGTGCTCCGGCGCTCAGGTCAACTACCAGGCGACCGCCTCGGGCGCGGGCATCACGGCGTTCCAGGGCGGCACGGCCGACTTCGCCGGCTCCGACTCCTCGCTCAAGGCCGGCGACGAGCAGACCAAGGCCGCGGCCCGCTGCGGCGGCGCCCCGGCGCTCAACCTGCCGATGGTGACCGGCCCGATCGCGATCGCCTACAACCTCGACGGTGTCAAGGACCTCCAGCTCAAGCCGGAGACCATCGCGAAGATCTTCGCGGGCACGGTCAAGACCTGGGACGACGCCGCGATCAAGGCCGACAACCCGAGCGCCACGCTCCCGTCGACCGCGATCCTCGCCGTGCACCGCGGTGACTCCTCCGGCACCACGGAGAACTTCACCAACTACCTGACCCAGACCGCGCCGAGCGTCTGGACCTTCGGCAAGGACAAGGTCTGGAAGGCGCCGGGCGGCTCGGGCGAGCAGAAGTCCGACGGTGTCGCCGGCGCGATCAAGAAGACCGCGGGCGCCATCGGCTACGTCGAGTGGTCGTTCGCCAAGACCAACGCCCTGGCCACCGCCAAGGTCGGCAACGGTGCGGGCGAGTTCACCGCGCTGACCGGCGAGGCCGCCGGCAAGACCATCGCGGGCGCCAAGGTCACCGGCACCGGCGACGACCTGGCCATGACGATCGACTACTCCACCAAGGAGGCCGGGGCCTACCCGATCGTCCTGGTGACCTACGAGATCGTCTGCAGCAAGGGCAACGCGGCCGACAAGCTGCCGCTGCTCAAGGGCTTCCTCGGCTTCACCTCCAGCAAGGACGGCCAGGCGCAGCTCGACAAGCTGGGCTACGCCCCGCTGCCCGAGACGGTTCGCGCGAAGGTCGAAGCCTCCGTCAAGAACCTGGCCTGACAGGAAGCATCGTTGAGCCAGACGACTCTGCCCGCCACCTCCGCCGGTTCGTCCGGCGGGGGTGGCGGTCTTCCGCCGCGCAAGCGGTTCAGCGGAGACATGCTCTTCCGCGGAACCGCGACGGCCGCCGGCTCGATGGTGCTCGTCATCATCGCGGCCATCGCCATCTTCCTGCTCGTCAAGGCGATCCCGGCCATCAGCAAGGACACCGAGAACTTCCTCACCTACAAGGAATGGTTCACCGACGGCGACCAGCCGAAGTTCGGTGTCGCGGCGACCGCCTTCGGCACCGTGCTGACCGCCGTCATCGCGCTGCTCCTGGCCGTTCCGGTGGCCCTGGGCATCGCGCTGTGCCTGTCGCACTACGCCCACCGGCGGGTCGCCACCACCCTGAGCTTCATCATCGACCTGCTCGCGGCGGTCCCGAGCGTCGTGTTCGGTCTGTGGGGTCGTGACTACTTCTACGAACCCATCGCCAACTTCAGCAAGTGGCTGCACGACGTGGCCGGCTGGATCCCGATCTTCGGCAGCAACGGCCCCTACGGCAAGTCGGTCCTGCTGGGCTCGGTCGTGCTGGGCATCATGATCCTGCCGATCGTCACCTCCCTGTCCCGCGAGGTGTTCCTGCAGACCCCGCCGGAGAACCAGGAGGCGGCCCTCGCGCTCGGCTCGACCAAGTGGGAGATGATCCGCACCGCGGTCATCCCCTACGGCCGCGCCGGGATCATCGCCTCCGTCATGCTCGGCCTCGGCCGCGCGCTGGGCGAGACGATCGCGCTGGCCCTGACCCTCGGCAGCGTCTTCGCCGTGAACTTCGACCTGCTCGGCCCCGGCGGCGTCACCATCGCCTCCAACATCGCCAGCCGGTTCGGCGAGGCCAACGAGTTCGGCCGTAGCGCGCTCATCGCCTCCGGCCTCGTGCTGTTCGCCATCACGCTCGTCGTCAACATGGCCGCCCGCGCGATCGTGTACCGGCGCCGTGAGTTCGTGGGAGGCTCCGCGTAATGGCCGTCGAGACCCCCGTTCGCAGCCTGGGCGTGCAGGACGCGTCCCAGCTGAAGGCCAAGACCCTGCCGACGTGGTCGCACTGGGCGGTCGCGGTGGCGGCGATCGTGCTGTCCTACGTCCTGATCAACCTCACCGGCGCCGGCGGCATGGTCCTCACCGGCGTCGTCGCGGCGGTGCTGTTCGTGATCCTCATGGGGGTCGCGGCGGCCGTGGTCGAGGGCGGCCGGTCGGCCCGCAACCGCATGGCGACCGTGCTCATCTACGGCGCGTTCATCCTCGCCCTGCTGCCGCTGGTCTCCGTCGTGTGGACCCTGATCACCAAGGGCAGCGACCGCCTGGACGGCAACTTCTTCAACACGTCGATGAACAACATCGGCCCCTTCGACTCCAACGGCGGCGCGTACCACGCCATCATCGGCACGATCGAGCAGGCGGGCATCGCCACGCTCATCACCGTGCCGCTGGGCATCCTGGGCGCGATCTACATCGTCGAGTACGGCCGCGGCTTCTTCGCCAACGTGATCCGCTTCTTCGTCGACGTCATGACCGGTATCCCGTCGATCGTGGCGGGTCTGTTCATCCTGTCGTTCTGGGTCTTCACGATCACGCCGCTCTACAGCTCCGACGGCTTCGCCCACTACTCGGGCTTCGCCGCCGGCCTCTCGCTGAGCGTGCTCATGCTGCCGACCGTCGTGCGCTCCAGCGAGGAGATGCTGCGGCTCGTGCCGACGGCGCTCCGCGAGGGCTCCTACGCCCTCGGCGTGCCGAAGTGGAAGACGATCATCAGCATCGTGCTGCCCACCGCCGGCCCCGGCATCGTCACCGGTGTCATGCTGGCCGTGGCCCGGGCCTGTGGCGAGACCGCGCCGGTCCTGCTCGTGGCGGGCGGCGCCTCCGCCATCAACTTCAACCTGTTCGACGGCAACCAGTCGTCCCTGTCGCTGTTCGTCTACCAGCAGGCCGGCGTCGCCTCGGAGTTCGCTCCGGGCCGGGCCTGGACGGCGGCGCTCACCCTGGTCGTTCTCGTGCTGGTCCTCACCGTCGCGGCGAAGCTGCTCGCCCGCCGAAACAAGCTCGCCCGATAATCACTGGAGCGCCAACATGGCAAAGCGGATCGAAGCCCACGGCGTCACCTCGTACTACGGATCGTTCAAGGCGATCGACTCCGTGTCGATGACGATCGAGCCCAAGTCGGTCACCGCCCTGATCGGCCCGTCGGGTTGCGGCAAGTCCACGTTCCTGCGGTCGATCAACCGCATGCACGAGGTCCTGCCCAACGCTCGGATCGAGGGCCAGCTCCTGATCGACGGGCAGAACATCTACGACCGCGACGTCGACGTCACGGCCGTGCGCCGGATGATCGGCATGGTCTTCCAGCGGCCGAACCCCTTCCCGACGATGTCGATCTTCGAGAACGTCGTCGCCGGCCTGCGCCTCAACGGCGTGCGCAAGAAGTCGGTGCTGGAGGAGGTCGCGGAGAAGGCGCTGCGCAGCGCCAACCTCTGGAACGAGGTCAAGGACCGGCTCGGCCGCCCCGGCGCGGGCCTGTCCGGCGGTCAGCAGCAGCGGCTCTGCATCGCCCGCACCATCGCGGTCGAGCCGCAGGTCGTGCTGATGGACGAGCCCTGCTCGGCCCTCGACCCGATCTCCACGCTCGCGATCGAGGACCTGATCACCGAGCTGAAGAACCAGTTCACGATCGTCATCGTCACGCACAACATGCAGCAGGCGGCCCGCGTGTCGGACCGCACCGGCTTCTTCTCGATCGACAAGACCGGGGAGCCGGGCCGGCTCATCGAGTACGACGACACGGCGAAGATCTTCACCAACCCCTCGGTGAAGAAGACCGAGGACTACATCACCGGCCGCTTCGGCTAGGCCCCAGGCCGGGCAGATCACGCGGTAGGGCGGATGGCGTCGGCCGGGTCCCGGTCCGGCGCCGCCGCCAGCGCCGCCTCGATGCCGCCGGCTCCCGAGAACTCGGCCAGCTCCAGCAGGGTGTGACGGGTCGGCGGCAGCATCGTGTAGCGGCCGTCGGCCGCCTCGGCCGGCGAGCACCACACGGTGGCGTCGGCCTCGCCGCCCACGTCCCGGGTCACCTGGCCCTCGGGCAGCTGGGCGAGGAAGAAGTACGTGTCGAAGCGCCGCGGCTCGAACTCCGGCGTGACCCAGCGCGACCACGGGGCCAGCAGGTCGCTGCGCAGGACGAGCCCGTTGCCGCTGAGGAACTCGGCGAAGCCCAGCTCCCGGGCGATCAGCGCCAGCCGCGCCGCCTCCCAGTCCGGCCCGCTCACGTCGCCGACCACGGTGTCCGCGTCGGCGCCGGCCAGCAGCACGCCGGACTCCTCGAACACCTCGCGCACGGCCGCGCAGACCACCGAGCGGGCCACCGACTCCTCCAGCCGCAGGCGCGCCGCCCACTGCGCCGGGCTCGGCCCGGCCCAGTCCGGCAGCACGGCCGCGTCGCGCGGGTCGACGCCGCCGCCCGGGAAGACGTACCTCGAGGCCGCGAACGCCATCGTCGGCACCCGGCGCAGCAGGTAGGCCTCGAACGGCTCCCGCAGCAGCACGACGGTGCTGGCCAGCCGCGGCTCGGGCGCCTGCTTCCCCGACGCGGCGAACTCGCGGGCCATCTCGGCCATCCGGGGCGGAAGCTTGAACTCGACCATGAACCTACGTTAAGGGGTGGCCTCGTGGCCGGGGCGGCCGTGGGTGCGCCGCTGCTCCTTCATCTCCGCCTCGAACAGGTGCCGGCGCCCCCCGGCCAGCTGCTCCCGGGCCTGCCGGTCGAGGTCCTTGAACAGCGCGTAGTACCCGTCGTCGAACTCCTCCACCAGCTGGAACGTCCACCGCCCGGCGATCACGTTGCGCCCGACGAGCTCGCGGCTCACCCGATCGGCCAGCTCCCCGTGCCCCGCCGTGCGCAGCAGGTCCACGGCGTCGTCGAGCATCAGGTCGGCGTGCCCGATGAGCTGGTGCAGGTCGTAGAGGCGGCCCCGGGCCCGCTCCACGGTCTCGAGGGCCTCGCTGAGCTTGCCGAGCGCCTCGACCGTCCGGTCCGAGACGCCGGCGGGACGGGTGTGCTCGGCGTCCGGGCCGGCCGCGTCCCCATGGTTGTTCCCATCGTTCATGACCTCAGTACATACCCACCTAAGCTACGGCCATGAGTGATCGCATCCGCTGGGGCATCCTGTCGACCGGCTCCATCGCCGCCACGTTCGCCGAGGACCTCCGGCTGCTGCCGGATGCGGAGCTGGCCGCGGTGGGATCCCGCACCACCGAGTCCGCCGAGCGCTTCGCGGCGGCCCACGGCGCCGCCCGGGCCCACGGCTCGTGGCAGGCGCTCGTCGAGGACCCCGGGGTGGACGCGATCTACGTCGCCACCCCGCACAGCGCGCACTACGAGGCCTCGATGCTGGCGCTGCGGGCCGGCAAGGCGGTGCTGTGCGAGAAGCCGTTCACGCTCGACGTCGCCGAGTCCGAGGAGATGGTGGCGACCGCGCGCGACTCCGGGGTGTTCCTCATGGAGGCCATGTGGATGCGGTGCATCCCCGCGATCCGCAAGATGGCCGAGCTCGTGCGCGACGGGGCGATCGGCGACCCGGTCTCGGTCCACGCCGACTTCGGCATGCAGGGCCCGTTCCCGGAGACCTCGCGGCTGCGCGACCGGAAGCTGGGCGGGGGAGCGCTGTACGACGTCGGGATATACCCCGTGACGTTCGCGCACCTGTTCCTGGGCGCCCCGGCCGCGGTGCGGGCCTGGGCCCGGATGAGCGCCGGGGGCGTGGACGAGAACACGGGGATGCTGCTGGGGTACGACTCCGGCGCCATCGCCGCCCTGACCTGCTCGCTGCTCGGGGACACCGCCCGGACCGGCACCGTCACGGGCACGCTCGGGCGCATCGACGTGCGGCGGGACTTCTTCCACCCGCACGGGTTCACCCTCTGGCGCCAGGGCGAGACGGAGAAGTTCGACCTGCCGTACGAGGGCAAGGGCTACCAGTTCGAGGCGGCCGAGGTGCACCGCTGCCTGCGCGAGGGGCTGCTCGAGAGCCCCCTGATCCCGCTCGGCGAGACGCTGGACATCCTGCGACTGCTGGCGGAAATTTCCGGAATTATCGGACTTGACTATTCAAGCTGAGGACTGAACGGGGCGGACGCGGCGTCCCGTCCTCGCTACGGTGCGGCGTATGGCTCAGGAGCTCCGGGCCGACCCGGACGCATTGATGACGCTCGCCGCCGCCTGCCTGGCCGCGGCCGACACGCTCGGCGAGCACTACCGCACCGGGCTGGGTGAGCTGACCCTGCCCGCCGACGCCTTCGGGGACACCCGGGCGTCGGCGGCGCTGGCCGGCACCGCCGCCGCGATCGGCGCCCAGGCCCAGAAGGCCGTCTCGGCACACGTCGACATCCTCGAGGAGGACGCCGACGCGCTGCTGCAGACGGCCTTCGCGTATCTGGCCGCCGACCGGCAGGCCGCCCAGACCGTGGGCAACGCGCGGCGAGCGCCGCTCTGACGCAACGACACACGGGGGATCTTCATGGTGCAGACGGTTGAGTCGTCCGCCGTCACGGTGGACGACATCTGGGAGCTGGCCGCGCGGCCGGAGCTGCTCGGGCGGGCCGCGACGGCCTGGCGGGCGGTGGTCGCCGACGTGCGGGCCGCCCACGACAGGCTCGGCGGCGCCGCGGCCCGGGTCGTCGGCGGCGACTGGGAGGGCGAGGCCGCCGACGGATTCCGGGGGCATTGGCGGCAGTACAGCGACAGCCTGAACGACCTCGAGGGAGTCCTCGCGGACACCGCCACGGCGCTGGACGGCGCGGCGGCCCTGCTGCGCGGCGGGCAGAACCAGCTCGCCGACGCGTTCGCGCGCGCCGCCGGGGTGCCGCACCGGCGCGGCGGCGGCAGCGTCACGTTCACGCCGGCCGACGCGGCCCAGGCCGAGGCGGTCCGCGCCGCGGTCGCCGAGGCCGGCGAGATCCGGGCCGACCTCGAGCAGGGGCTGGCCGCCCAGCGCTCGGCCCTGGCCCGGGCGCGGGCCCGCTGGGAGGTGCTCGCCGCGGTCTGGGCCCCCGTCATCGGCCGGACGTTCGCGGCCTGGACCCCGCCGCCAGCCGCCGGCGGGGTCGACGCGCACCTCGTCGGCGACCTCTTCGTGGTGGAGGCGACCGGCGCCGCGGACAGCGTCGTGGTCGAGGACGGCCACGTGACCGTGAACGGCCGGCGGCTCACCATCCCGCCCGGCGCCCGGCTCGTGCTGCGCACCGGCGACGGCGACGACACCGTCACGGTCGGCGGCGCCGCGGGCGTGACCGTGCTCGGCGGCGACGGCGACGACCGGCTCCGCGGCGGGGCCGGCGACGACGTGCTCATCGCCGGGATGGGCGTGGACACGGTCAGCGGCGGGGCGGGCGCGGACCGGGTCAGCCTCGGCGCCATGGTGACCGCGACCCAGACGCCGCCGAAGGGCGCCACCGAGCGGGCCGACCTCGGCGACGGCGACGACCGGCTGTGGGGCAGCCAGGGCGCCGACACCACCGACGGCGGGGTCGGGGCCGACCTGCTCTTCGGCGGCGAGGGCGCCGACCGGCTCGGCGGCGGGGCCGGCGACGACGTCCTGGCCGGCGGCGGGGACGACGACCGGCTCCTCGGCGGGGACGGCTTCGACCTGCTCGACGGCGGCGACCACCGCGACTACCTCGACGGCGGCGCCGGCGACGACCGGCTCGAGGGCGGCCGCGGCGACGACACGCTCTACGGCGGCGACGGCTCCGACGTGCTGCGCGGCGGCGAGGGCGCCGACTTCGCCGACGGCGGCGCCGGTGACGACCTGGTCGCCGGGGACGACGGCGCCGACGTGCTCTCCGGCGGCCGCGGCGACGACCGGCTCGACGGCGGCGACGGGGACGACGTGGCCTACTCCGGCGCCGGGCGCGACACCGTGACCGGCGGGGCCGGCGCCGACACGCTCTACGGGCAGGGCGAGGACGCCGCCGCCGGGGTCGAGCGGATGACCGCGACCGGGGACGACGACCTGACCGGGTTCATCACGGTGGGCGGCGACGCGCAGTACCAGGCCCGGGTGCACGCCGACCTCGACCTGCTCACCGCCTCGCCCGCGGGCCGGGCGATGCTCGCCGACCTGCGCGCCTCCGGGCAGCGGCTGCACATCGAGCCGCTCGACGAGCTCAACGGCCACGCGAGCTACGACGACGGCGTGCCGGTCATCACGTACAACCCGGCCTACGACGCCCGCACCCCGGTCACGACGCTGTTCCACGAGATGGCGCACATCTACGACTACGAGCACGACACCGACGACGGCGCCGCCTACGACCAGGGCAGCGGGCCCGACCACCAGTACCCGGGCGGGCCCGCGGTGCCGAACTTCGAGCGCCAGGCGGTCGGGCTGCCGATCGACGACGACGGCGACCCGGCCACGCCCGACCGCATCGACCCCGACCACCCGCTGCTGTTCACCGAGAACGGCCTGCGCGGCGAGATGGGCCTCGGCGACCGGCAGCGGTACGGGTCGGCCTAGAAGAGCGCGTGGGTCAGCAGGTAGGCCACGATCGCGATGACCGCGGCGGCCGGGAACGTCAGCACCCAGGCGATCACGATGTTCCCGGCCACCTGCCAGCGCACCGCCGACAGGCGCTTCGTCGCGCCGACGCCCATGATGGCCGAGGTGATGCTGTGCGTGGTCGAGATCGGCAGGCCCAGCTGCGAGGTGGTGAACAGCACGCCGGCCGCGACCGTCTCGGCCGCGAAGCCCTGCGGCGGGTCGAGGTCGATGACCTTGCGGCCCAGGGTGCGGATGATGCGCCAGCCGCCCGAGTAGGTGCCGAGGGCCAGCACCGTCGAGCAGGCCAGGAACACCCACTGCGGGATGTCCTTCTTGTCGGCGTGGTAGCCGCCGGTGTAGAGCGCGAGCACGATGATGCCCATCGTCTTCGCGGCGTCCTGCATGCCGTGGCCGACCGCCATCGCCGCGGCCGAGACCGTCTGCGCGCGGCGGAAGCCGCGGCCGAGCACCCGGGGGTTCGCGCGCCGGAACGTCCACATGATGGCGACCATGAGCAGGCCGCCCAGCAGGAAGCCGACCACCGGCGAGGCGACCATCGGCACCAGGACCTTGCTCACGATGCCGGACCAGAGCACCTTCGAGTCGAGGCCGAACCACACGGCGCAGATCGAGGCCCCCACCAGGCCGCCGAACAGCGCGTGGGAGGACGAGGAGGGCAGCCCGAAGTACCAGGTGATGAGGTTCCAGGCGATGGCGCCGATGACGCCGGCGAAGACGATGCCGAGCCCGTCCAGGCCGGTCGGCGGGTCGATGATGCCCCCGCCGACGGTCGCGGCGACGTGGCCGCCCAGGTGCGCGCCGATGAAGTTGCCGAGCGCGGCCATGATCAGCCCGGCGCGCGGGGTGAGCGCGCGGGTCGAGACCGAGGTGGCGATGGCGTTGGCGGCGTCGTGAAAGCCGTTGGTGTAGTCGAAGACCAGCGCCACCACGATGACGGCGAGGACTGCGACGAGCTGTGCGCTGATGGCTACGACTCCTTGACCACGATGGTCTCGACCGTGTTGGCCACGTGCTCGAACGCGTCGCAGGCCGCCTCGAGCTCGTCGACGACCTCCTTCATCTTGAGCACGGTCAGCGCGTCGTACTCGCCGGAGAAGAGGCGGACCAGCGCCATGCGGTACGCGCTGTCGCCGTCGTTCTCCAGGCGGTTGCACTCCACCCAGTAGGGCTCCAGGTCCTTCATGGACTTCAGCCGGGGCATGGCCTCGGCGGTGAGCCGGGACTGCTGGTCGAGCACCTTCACGATCTCGTGGATCTCGCGGGGCAGCGACGGGAGCTTGGTGAGGCCGTAGAGGTACAGCAGGCTGCCCACCGCCTCCAGGTGGTCCATCACGTCGTCGAGCAGCGACCCGAGGCGATAGATGTCCTCGCGGTCGAAGGGCGTGATGAAGCTGGAGTTGATCTTCTTGTACAGCTCGTGCGTGATCGCATCGCTGTCGTGCTCGACCTCGACGAGGCGCTCGCTGATCGACTGCACGTCGGCCCCGGGGAGGGCGAGCTCGGAGAGCAGCTCCGTGCCCTTGACGAGGTTCTGCGCCGCGCGGCTGAAGAACTCGTAGAACGAATCGTCGCTAGGACGCAGCCTGAACCGCACAGTCGACCTCGTTACCTCATCGAAGGAAACCCCGTACCCCTGAAGCGTGAATGTTAAGGCGCACGCCCCGTGGTCGTCGCAGTGAGATCCCTCGCACGCTGCGCGTTCATCTCTCGTTTACCTTGAGTTCACCTCTGGCGCCGCGGCGTACCGGACCGGTGCCGCACGGTGTTTGTAGGTCCGCTGGACCGGCTTGCGCAGGAAGCGGGCGAGCGCGCCCCGGTGCCGGCTGGCGATCACGTCGACCTCGGCCGCGCGCATCTCCCGCCAGAACGCGTTGCGCACCGGCCGCGGCCCGTCGGGCACGTCGGCGAACCGTACGCGCCGCCCGTCGGCGTGCGCGGCGCGCACGAGCGAGCGCAGGATGTGCCGCGCCTCGGCCGGGAACTCGGGCCACTCCTCCTGCGCGTCGAACCCGAGCCGGGTCGCGAGCGACTCGGTGACGAACGGCGCGACGCCGACGGGCAGGCCGCCCGGCTCCAGGTCGCTGAAGCGCCCTTCGAGGAAGGCATATCGCTCGTACGCCCCCAGCAGGTCGGCCCGCGACCAGTGCGCCCCCGTGAGCACGACGGTGATCGCGCCGGGGACCACGCGCCCGCCCAGGAACTGCGTGAGGATCGGCGCGTGCGGTCGCAGGAGACGGTCGAGCGTCTCGTACTCGCGGCCCTCGGCCCGGGTGGCCCCGGTCTCCGGGTCGGGCTCGGGTTCGGCGCGCACCATGAGCAGGAACGGCTCGGCCCGCCGCGCGTGCACCCGCCCGAGCGGATTCCCGGCGACGCGGGTCGCGAGCGGGGTGAGCACGGCCTGGTCGAACGTGGGCGGGGGCTCGCCGGGCGGCATCGCGCAGGTGAGCCGCAGCGTCGGAGTGGTCGTGTCCGGGTCGATGCGGACCCCGACCTCGACGCCGGCGAAGCCCGCGCGCGCGGCCGTGGCCGCGGGGTCGACGGGCCCGTCGAGCGCGACGAAGAGCCCGTTGGCGAGGTACGGCCGGCCGCGGCGAACCCGGGAGGCGGCGATCGCGCCCACCACCCCGCACGTCGCCAGCCCGGCGAGTCCAACGGCGACGGTCGCCAGGGCGTTGTCCATGGGAAAAATGGTACTTAACGCACATTTCGCACGCGCGCGAACTGGTCGAATCTTCGGCTCGGCGGTGTGGCTTCCTACTTCCGGGCCGCCGGTCGCTTTGGCGGCCTGCTCCCGGCCGCCGTTCTTGAGCGCGGAGGCCGTGGGGTCTGCGCCTGGCGGTTGGCGGCTTTCGTTGCGTTTTCGTCGCGTTGCGGCGATCCGGGCCTCCTCGGGTGCCCTGTCGCCGGCGCGGCCCGCTGCTGATCAACGCCCGCCTCTGCGGGTCGCCTCGTGGCTCGAAGCCGTTGGTGGCGCCGCTCGACTGGCGGCTGGCGGCTGGTCGGGCGCGCGTCGCTGCGACTTGGCGCAGCTCGCCGTGGACCGTCCTGCCGTTGCCGATCTTGGGTCGACGGCCGCAAGATCCGCGACGGTCGCCCACGTCGGCCGCGCGCCTTGCCCCCGCGCGCCTTGCCCCCGCGCGCCTTGCCCCCGCGCGCCTTGCCCCCGCGCGCCTTGCCCCGGCGCGTCTTGCCCCCGCGCAGCCGCCGCGTGCCCGTCCGACATGCCCGCGCGTGCGCGGCCGTCCGACACAACCGCCGTGTGCCGCGCCGTGCGCCCGTCCAGCGCGCCCGCCGCGCGCTTCGTCTCCGCGCCGCCGTCGCGCGCCGCGCGCCCGTCCAGTGCGCCCGCTGTGCGTCGCGGCGCCCGTCCAGCGCGGGCGGCACGTTGGCTGCGCCCACCGTCAGCCGCCCGCAGCTGCGCGCTGTGCCAGCGGCCACTCGTCCACCCCGCCTTGCGACGGGCGCCGACGCTCGCGCGCCGGATGCCGACCGCCTCGCGCAGCCGATCAGCGATTCCGCCGCGACCACCGATCGCCCTCGCGTGGCCGACCAGCGATCCCGCCGTGGCTGCCGACCGTCCCGCGGCGTCCGGCCTCGACCGCCGTGAGCCGTTCGTGTCCGAAGCGCCCCGCGGCAGCACATCCGGCGACAGCGTGCCCCCGCGACGGCACGCCCCGCAACAGCGCGACGCCCTCGTCACGGCGCGGGTGCCCGCGCCGGCGCTCGAACGACGATCGGACGCGGTCCGAGTCGCGGCCGGCCGAACTCACCGCGCTCGTCGAACCTCATCGCCGGCATCGACAACTAACTCGAGCCGGATGCCACTCTCGTGGACGTGCAAGCGAGGCGGGTGCGTGCCGTTCCGTTATCCCTTACGCTAACACACGCATCCAAGTTGATCACATCAATTGTTACGCTGGGTGTGCAAGGAGTCGCGTTTACGTGACCTCGTTCAGCCACCGATGGTACGCCGTGCCGAAGGGCTCCACGTGCCCGCTCACGGCGCCCATCAGCCAGTCCGCGCTCGCCAGAGCCGAGGTCACGACGTCGGCCGGGTACTGGTAGCGCACCTGATGCACCGCGAACTCGTCCTCGTCCAGGAGGCTGACGTCGCCGTTACGCCGACGGCGTACATCCAGATCCAGGTCGATCGCGGTCACCTCGGTGTGCGTCGGCCAGTGCGGCACGCTCGTGATGTCGCAGTAGATCTCGGTGCGGGCGGGCTCGGCGTTGAAGCAGGCTGTCCACCACGTCTGGCGCGGAAAGAGCAGCACGTGCGGCGCGTCCGGGGGCCCCTTCAGGGTGGTTCCTTTGTAGATCGGCGTCGTCGCGCCGGCGCCGAGCCACACGCCGTGCTCGTCCTCGCCCAGGTACTCCGTCTCGTAGTTCCAGTGGAGCGAGCCGTCGTACTTGCGGTACACGACCCGGATGCGTTTCATGACGCTCACGGTACCGACCGGGTGCGCCGACGAATTCTGTCGTACACAAGCGGTAGCCTGCGGACCGTGACAGCCACCCCTCAAGTCCGCCGCCCCAAGCCGGAAGTGATCGATCTGCTCGCCGCGGCCGTCGGCGCGGTGCCGGACGGTGCCGAGCGCCCGGGCCAGCAGAGCATGGCGAAGGCGATCACGGCCGCGGTGGAGAAGGAGGAGCACCTGCTGGTGCAGGCGGGCACGGGGACGGGCAAGTCGCTGGCGTACCTTGTGCCGTCCCTGCTCGTCGACGGGCCCGTGGTGATCTCGACGGCCACGCTCGCCCTGCAGTCGCAGCTCGTCGACCACGACCTGCCGCGTCTGGCGGACGCGGTCGAGCCGGTGCTGGGGCGCCGCCCGACCTACGCGGTGCTCAAGGGGCGCCACCACTACGTCTGCCTGGCGCGGCTGGAGGGCACGTCCGCCGACGAGCCCGAGGATGCGCTCTTCGACGTCGGCGAGGCCCGGCCCACGAAGTGGCTCGGCGAGGCGGGCCGGCTCGGCAAGCACATCGAGCGGCTGCGCGGGTGGGCGATGGAGACCGAGACCGGGGACCGCGACGAGCTCGACCCGGGGGTGGACGACGCGGCCTGGAAGCTGGTGTCGATGCCGGCGCGCGAGTGTGTCGGGGCGCAACGGTGCCCGTACGGTGCGGAGTGCTTCGCCGAGGCGAGCCGCAGCCGGGCGCGCGAGGCGGACATCGTGGTCACCAACCACAGCCTGCTCGCCGTGGACATGCTCACCGGGCGCCAGATCATCCCGCCGCACGAGCTGCTCGTCGTCGACGAGGCCCACGAGCTCGCCGACCGGGTGAGCTCCGCCTCGCAGGCCGAGCTCACGCCGGAGACGCTGGAGCGGGCCGCGCGGCGGTGCCGGGCCTACGTCGACGACGACGTCGCCGATCGGCTCATGGAGGCCGGCGACCTGCTCACCGTCGCGCTCGCCGAGGTGCCCGCGGGCCGGGTCGTCGGGGCGCTGCCGACGGTGGTCGCCGAGGCGCTCACGCTGCTCGACGCGGGCGGGCGCAAGGCGCTCGACGCGATCGGCGAGGTGCGCGCCGACGATGCCGACCCGGTGCGCAAGCAGCAGGCCAAGACGATGATCGGCGATCTCGTGAAGGTCGCCCAGCGCATGATCGCCAACGCCGAGCACGACGTCATCTGGATCGAGCGCGACGAGCGCAGCCGCCGGGCCGTGGTCATCGCGCCGCTGTCGGTCGCGGGGACGTTGAGCAGTCACCTTTTCAGCGACCGTACCGTCGTCGCCACCTCCGCCACGCTCGCCCTCGGCGGCCAGTTCGAGACGGTCGCCCGCTCCCTCGGCCTGCCCATCGCCGTCGAGCGCCCGCCGGTCGCGGCCAGCCCCGCCCAGGAGGCGCGCGAGACGGTCGTGCGGGCCGACGAGGCGCGGGACACGGCCGGGCTCGCCTGGAGCTCGCTGGACGTCGGATCGCCGTTCGACTATGCCAAGCAGGGCATTCTGTACGTCGCTGCGCACCTTCCGAAGCCGCAGACCTCGGGCCTTTCCGAGCCCGCCGCGAACGAGATGGTGGAGCTGGTGCAGGCGCTCGGGGGCCGGGCCCTGGGCCTGTTCTCCTCCCGCAAGGCGGCCGAGCGCGCCGCGGAGGTGCTGCGCGCCCGCACGCCGGGGATCACGATCCTGCTGCAGGGCGAGGAGTCGCTGCCGATCCTCGTGCGCAAGTTCCGCGAGGACCGCAACAGCTGCCTGCTCGGCGTCATGTCCCTGTGGCAGGGCGTGGACGTGCCGGGCGACGCCTGCCAGCTGGTGATCATCGACCGGCTGCCGTTCCCGCGGCCCGACGAGCCGCTCTCGGCCGCGCGCTCCGACGCGGTGCAGTCGGCGGGCGGCTCCGGCTTCGCCGCGGTGAGCGTGCCGATCGCCGCGGTTCGCCTGGCCCAGGGGGTCGGGCGGCTGATCCGGTCACGCGGGGACAAGGGCGTCGTGGCGGTGCTGGACTCCCGTCTGGAGCACGCGTCCAGCTACGGGCCGTTCCTGCGCCGGTCGCTACCCCCGTTCTGGTACACCACCAAGCCCGAAACCGTCCGGGGAGCCCTCCGCCGCCTGGCTGCCTCGTAGCCTCGACGCCGCCGACGGGCCGGGGGCGAGCGCGGCGGGAAAGGCACTTCAGGAGTGGGGCCGGACCGGCGAGACGGGGGAGAGCGACGAGACCGGGCACGGGCAGCACCACGGCGAGCGCGCCCGGCAGCCGTGAAGCACCGGCCCGGTGCACGGTCCCGGCCGTGCGCAAGGCCGGGCCAAGGCCGGGCTAGTGCGCAGGGCCGGGACCGTGCGCCGCGCGGCGTCGGTCTGTGCGCCTGCTCGGCGTCGGCACGTGGCGCAACGGTACGGTCACGTCGGGCTTCCGGGACGCAGCCTCGCCTTGCGCGGCAGAGTCAGGACCACGCCCAGCAGGAGCAGGCCGCACACCACCTGTTCGAGCTTCAGCCAGACGGGGAACATCCCCGGCAGCGAGACGATGACGGTGATCGCGACCATCATCACGATCGCGATGATGCGCAGCCGGCGTACGTCTCCGCGCGCCGCCAGGACGTTGCAGACCGCGGCGCTGAGCACGACGATCGTGCCCCGGACCCAGACCGCGTCGTTCACCAGGTTCGCGTGGTGCCGCAGCGTGTAGGCGACGCCGAGGGTGGCCAGGCTCAGGAGCAGGTAGGCGGCGGTGAGTAGCCGCGGGGTTCGTGTCATGGGGTTCAGCCTCGCGACCGGGGGCCGTCAAACGCATCGGCGCACGGGTAGAGCTCGGGTGGAGGCGCAACGTCCAACCCCGGTTGGATGTGGACCGCCGCGGAGAGCGGATTCAATGGACGTCATGAGCACACCGGCGCAGGCCACGCTCGACTCGGCCCGGGCCCAGCGCGACGCCGTCGTGCGCTGGCTGCGGCCCCTGGCCCCGTTGATCATGCTCGTGGTCGTGTGGTCGGCGTGCACCTCCGAACCGGGGCCGGCGCTGGGCGGGCCGGGGCTGTGGGTGCTGCTCGCCCTGGCCGTGTTCGTCGTCGCCGGCGCCGGCGGGGTGCTGACGCTGCTGCGGCCGCCGCGGGCGCACGTGCCGTTCGTGGCGTTGCTGCTGGCCGCGTCCGCGACGCTGGCGTGGCTGCAGCCGGACGGCGCGGCCGTGGCCGGGATCTTCGTCGGCGTGTCGTTCCTGGCCCCGTTGCTGCGCGGGCACGTCTCGGTCCCGATCACCGTGATCGCGCTGATCCTGCTGGCCGTGGTGATCTCCTCCGCGCGCGACGACTCGATCGTGAGCGCGCTGCTCGACGCGGTGATGGTCGGCGCGTTCTACGGCATGCTCGTCTTCGCCATCCGCCTCGCCGAGGCCAACCAGCAGGCGGAGCAGCTCGTCGAGGAGCTCGAGCGCGGCCGCGTGGCGCAGGCCGAGGCCGCGCGGCTCTCGGAGCGCCAGCACCTGGCCCGGGAGATGCACGACCTGCTCGCGCACTCGCTGTCGGGGCTGATGCTGCAGCTGGAGGGGGCGCGGATGCTGGCCGTGCGCACGCCCGACGACCCCCGGCTCCCGGCGGCGATCGAGCGTGCCCAGCAGCTCGGCCGGGCCGGGCTGGACGAGGCCCGGCGCGCGATCGGCCTGCTGCGCGACGACGAGCTGCCGACGCTGTCCGAGCTGACCAAGTCCTTCGCCCACGACCACGGCATTCGCTGCGACTTCACGACCGACGGGGCCGAGCGGGAGCTGGAGTCGCCGGCGCGGCTCGCGGTGTACCGGGTCGCGCAGGAGGCCCTGACCAACGCCGCCCGGCACGCATCCCCCACGCTGGTGACCGTGCGTCTGGAATACCTGCGGGACACCGTGCGGCTGACCGTCGAGGACTTCGGCCCGCTCGCCGCGAACCCGAGCCCGGGTGCCGGCTACGGCCTGACCGGTATGCGCGAACGCGCCGAGCTGCTGGGCGGGACGCTCGACGCGGACCCGACCGGCCAGGGCTTCCGCGTGCGGCTCGAGGTGCCGGCGTGAGCCCGGGCCAGGAGACGACCGGCGCGAGCCCCGGCCAGGAGAGGACCGGCGTGAGCCCGGACCGGGAGAGGGCTGGCACGAGCCCCGGCCAGGAGAGGACCGGCGTGAGCCCGGACCGGGGGAGTGGTGGCATGAGCCCGGACCGGGAGAGGATCCGCGTGGTCGTGGCCGACGACCAGCGCGTGGTGCGGGAGGGGCTCGCCCTCGTGCTCGGGCTGCTGCCGGACGTCGAGGTGGTCGGGGCGGCCGGCGACGGGGCCGAGGCCGTCGACCTCGCGGTGGCGCTGCGGCCCGACATCGTGCTCATGGATCTGCGCATGCCGCGCTGCGACGGCGTCGAGGCGACCCGCCGGCTGCGGGAGCGGGCGCCCGAGGTGCGCGTGGTCGTGCTCACCACCTACTCCGACGACCGCTCGGTGCTCGAGGCGTTGCGGGCGGGCGCGAAGGGATACCTCACGAAGGAGGCCGGCGGCGAGGAGATCCAGGCCGCCCTGCGCCGCGTGCTCGACGACGGCGCCGCGCTCGACCCGGCCGTGCAGCACCACGTGCTCAACGCGCTCACGCGGGGAGAGCCGGCGCCGGCCCAGCCCGCGCCGAGGAACGACGACCTCACGCCGCGGGAGGCCGAGGTGCTGGGGCTCATCGCCGGCGGGCTCACCAACGGGCAGATCGCGGCGCGGCTGTTCATCAGCGAGGGCACGGTGAAGAGCCACGTCAATCACCTGCTCGCCAAGATCGGCGTGCGCGACCGGGCACAGGCGGTGGCGTATGCCTTCCGCAACGGCCTGGCGCCCGGCGAGTAGACCCCGTGCGCGACCGGGCGCCGGCGGTGGCGTACGCGTTCCGCAACGGCCTGGCGCCTGGCGAGTAGACCCCGTGCGCGACCGGGCGCAGGCGGTGGCGTACGCGTTCCGCAACGGGCTGGCGCCCGGCGAGTAGGCTCCCAAGCCGTGGGTCAGCTGAAGACGACGGGGTCCGAGTTCGCGACGGGGCTGCGGCTGCTGGGCAAGGGTTTCGCGCGCTACGGGCGCAACCCCAAACTGCTCCTGCTGGGCGCCATCCCGGCCGTCATCACGTGCGCGCTGTTCGTCGTGGCGTGGACGTTCCTGATCATCTATATCGACGACCTCGCCGCCGCGGCCACCGGGTTCGCCGGCGACTGGTCGGGCTTCTGGCGCGGCGCGATCGAGTTCGGGGCGGGCGCCGCCATCCTCATCGCCGCCGCGCTGCTCTCCGCGCTCACATTCACGGCGCTGACCCTGCTCATCGGCGACCCGTTCTACGAGATCATCTCCGAGAAGGTGGAGGAGGGGCTCGGTGGGACGCCCGGGGCCGTGGACCTTCCGTGGTACCGCACCCTCTGGCCCAACCTGATCGACTCCATCCGCCTGATCGCGCTGGGCGTGGTCTTCGCCGTCCCGCTGTTCCTGATGGGGTTCATCCCGGTCGTCGGCCAGACCGTCGTGCCGGTGCTGAACGCGCTCGTCGGCGGCTGGCTCATCGTCGTCGAGCTCACCGGCATCCCGTTCAACCGGCGGGGGCTGCGCCTGGCCGACCGGCGCAAGGTGCTGCGGGCCAACCGCGCGCTCGCGCTCGGCTTCGGCATCCCGGTCTTCCTGGTGCTGCTGATCCCGATCGTGGCGATCATCGTGATCCCGGCCGCGGTGAGCGGGGCGACGCTGCTGACCCGGCGCACGCTCGGGCTGAACATCGACGACCAGGCTCGGCCGCCGGCGGGGCCGCCGCCGCTCAGGCCAGCAAGCCCCGCAGGAGAGTCGCGTCCCCGCTGACGAGCAGGGTGTCGAACGGCACGCGGCCCCACAGCGCAAGGGCCAGGTCGCTCGCGCTGCCGCTCGCCGTCGCGCGCTCGTGGTGCTCGTCGGAGTCGAGCAGGGTGTCGGTGTCGAGCAGCGCGATGCCGGCGCCGCGCAGCCGGACGTACCAGACCTGATCCGTGTCGGTGGCGTGCAGCGCGATCATGCCGGCTCGGTCGGTGGGCCCGCTGCGGCGCCCGGACGGGATCCAGGTGTCGAGCACCTCGGTGACGTTGTCGCTGGCCAGCCGCGCCTCGATCGGCTCGGCGAGGCCGCCGGCCATCTGCGCGTCCCAGCGGTGGATCGTCGTCTCGTGGGCCATGCGCCGGTGCCAGAACGCGGCCTTCTTCGCCTGGGGCGCGAAGTTCCAGGCCGGCGTGTCCGGGTCGACGGCGTCGAGGGTCGCCACGAGCTCGGTGAACGCGTCGGTCCAGGCCGTCGCCGCGTCCACGCCCTCGGGCAGCGGGTCGGTCGAGCGGGGCTCCGGCTTGTCGAGGTTCCCGCGGGCGACGTGTCCGGTGACGTACGAGTACACCTGGCGCAGATGCCACGCGAGATCCCCCAGGCTCCAGCCCGGACAGCTCGGCACCGGGGCGTCGAGGGGCGTGCCGTTGCTCAGGGCGGTGCGGAAGGCGTCGCCCTCGGTGCGCAGCGCGGCCTGCCAGATGTCCTTGGTGAGCTGAGGCTTGCTCATAGCCAACAAGATTAGGGCAACGCTTACGCTGGTGCCGTGTCCGAACCCCGCACGCTCGCCGCGTTCACGACCCTGCGCCTCGGCGGCCAGGCCGGCCGCCTGATCGAGGCGACGACCGAGGAGGAGACGCTCGCCGCCCTGCGCTCGGAGGGCGAGCAGCTCATCCTGGCCGGCGGCAGCAACGTGGTGGTGGCCGACGACGGCTTTCCCGGCACCGTGGTGCTGCTGCGCCAGCGGGGCCTGACGAGCGAGGCCGGCGGCGACGGGATCACCCTGACGGTCGCCGCGGGTCACCCGTGGGACGACGTGGTCGCCACGGCCGTGTCCAGCGGCTGGTCCGGCATCGAGTCGCTGTCGGGCATCCCGGGCTCGGCGGGCGCGACGCCGATTCAGAACGTCGGGGCCTACGGGCAGGAGGTCGCCGAGACCATCACCGCGGTGCGCGCCTACGACCGCGAGCGCGACGACGTCGTGACGATCCCGGCCGCCGAGTGCGGTTTCGCGTACCGCACGAGCATCTTCAAGCACAACGCCCGCTATGTGGTGCTGTCGGTGACGTTCCGCCTCAAGGTCTCGAGCGCCTCGACGCCGATCGCGTACGCCGAGCTGGCCCGCACCCTCGGGGTCGAGCCGGGCGCGACGGCGCCGCTGGAGGAGGTCCGCTCGGCGGTGCTGAAGCTGCGCGCGGGCAAGGGCATGGTGCTCGACCCGGCCGATCCGGACACCTGGTCAGTGGGCTCCTTCTTCACCAACCCGGTCGTCCCGGCCGCCGCCTTCGAGCGGGTCCGCGAGCTCGCGGCCGAGTTCGGCGCCCCGCCGTCGTGGCCGGCCGGCGACGCGGTGAAGCTGAGCGCGGCCTGGCTGATCGAGCGCGCCGGCTTCGCCAAGGGCCACGGTGACCTCTCCCGCGGGGTGGCCCTGTCCGGCAAGCACACGCTCGCCCTGACCAACCGCGGCAGCGGTACGACCTCGGCGCTGCTGGACCTGGCCCGCGAGATCCGCGCGGGCGTCGAGTCCCGCTTCGGCGTGACCCTCCACCCGGAGCCGGTGCTGGTGAACTGCGCGCTCTAGGGGGCGACGGCGGAGTACGGCACGGTGACCTCGCCCAGGCGCCAGCGGGCCGGGCGGTCCAGCACCGGCCAGCCCGCGCCCCGCGCCGACTCCACGGCGGCCCGCCAGCGCTGCCGCGGCCCGAACACCGACAGCGGGGCCGCCGCCCGCCAGCCGGTGTCGAGGTCGTGCAGGAGGGCGTGGATGCGCTCGCCGGGGACGTTGTGGTGGATGAGCGCCTTCGGCAGCCGCTCGGCCAGCGTGCCCGGCGTGTCCAGGGTGGCCAGGCGGCTGGCGAGGGTGAGCGTGCGCGGGCCGGCGGGGGAGACCAGCACCCAGGCGGCCAGCCGGCCGAGCTCGTCGCAGGTCCCCTCCACCAGCAGCGCGCCCGTCGCCGTCATCGCCGCCCAGGCGCCGGGCACGTCGGCCTCGTCGTACTGCCGCAGCACGTTGAACGCCCGCACCAGGGTCGGGCGCAGGCCGGCCAGCTCGAAGCCGCCGAGCCGGAAGCGCAGGCCCTCGGTCTCGTAGGGGCGGGCGGCGGCCACGCGGGCCGGGTCGATCTCCAGGCCGGCGACCGGCACGCCGAGGCGGGCGTGCAGCTCGATCGCGGTGATCGGCGAGGCGCCGAAGCCGAGGTCGACCACCAGCGGCTCGTCCGCCCGGCGCAGCACCCCGCCGAGCGTCGCGGCGATCCAGTTGTCGACGCGGCGCAGCCGGTTGGGGTTGGTGGTGCCCCGCGTGATCGACCCGACCGGCTTCACAGCACCCGGTGGACCTTGTGCTGGGCGGCCTGGGCGAGCGGGCGGACCACGAGCCGGTCGATGTTCACGTGGTGCGGCCGGGTCGCGGTCCAGGCGATGCAGTCGGCGATGTCGTCGGCGACGAGCGGCTCGGCGACGCCGGCGTACACCGCGGCCGCCTTCTCCGCGTCGCCCTCGTAGCGCTTGAGGGCGAACTCGTCGGTGCGCACCATGCCGGGGTCGATCTCCACGACCCGGACCGGGCGGCCGCAAAGCTCCAGGCGCAGGGTCTCGGCGACGGCGGTCTGGGCGTGCTTGGCCGCCGCGTACCCGCCGCCGCCCTCGTACACGATCAGCCCCGCGGTCGAGCTCAGCACCACGACGGTGGCCCGGCCCGAGCGCTCCAGCAGTGGCAGCAGCGCCTTGGTGACCCGGACCGTGCCGAGCACGTTGACGTCGAACATCCACTGCCAGTCGGCGAGGTCGGCGTCCTCGACCGTCTCGGCCCCGATCGCCCCGCCGGCGTTGTTGACCAGCAGCTCGACGGTCCCGTCGAGCGCCTCGACGGCGGCGGCGAGGGCCGCGACCGACTCGTCGGAGGTGACGTCGGCCACCACGGCGGTGCCGGAGCGCAGCGATCCGACGAGGTCCTTGAGCCGGTCCTCGCGGCGGGCGACGGCGACGACGTGGAAGCCCTCGGCGTCGAGCCGGCGGGCGGTGGCGGCCCCGATGCCGCTGGAGGCGCCGGTGACGACGGCGATTCGAGTAGACATGTGGCCATCCTGCACGACCGGGCCCAGGATGCAGTGACCAACGCAACGGTGGGTGAACGGCCCTCGGCGAGGGAACATGGACGGTTGGGAAGATGTAACCGGTCGGCAACAGACAGGAGCACGACGTGGCGCGGGTCGATTCGCTGTATGGCCACACCCCGCAGTCCCGCCGTATCCTCCCGAGGCGCGTCGCGACGCTGTCGGTGCACACGTCCCCGCTGGACCAGCCGGGCACCGGCGACGCCGGCGGGATGAACGTCTACATCGTCGAGGTGGCCGAGCGGCTCGCGCGGGCCGGCGTCGAGGTGGAGATCTTCACCCGGGCCACCAACAGCGAGCTGCCGCCGACGGTGGAGATGGCCCCGGGCGTGCTCGTGCGCCACGTCATCGCCGGGCCGTTCGAGGGCCTGGCCAAGGAGGACCTGCCCGCGCAGCTGTGCGCGTTCACCGGTGGCGTGCTGCGGGCCGAGGCGGCCCGGCCGTCGGGCTGGTACGACCTGGTCCACTCCCACTACTGGCTCTCCGGGCAGGTCGGGTGGCTCGCGAAGGACCGGTGGGGCGTCCCGCTGGTGCACACCGCGCACACGCTCGCCAAGGTCAAGAACCAGCTGCTCGCCGACGGCGACAAGCCCGAGCCGATCGCCCGGGTGATCGGCGAGGAGCAGGTGGTGGCGGCGGCCGACGGCCTGGTCGCCAACACCCCGGCCGAGGCCGCGGAGCTCATCGACCTCTACGCCGCCGACCCGCGCAAGGTCAGCGTCGTGCCGCCCGGCGTGGACCTGGACCGGTTCGTGCCCCGGCCGCACCGCAAGCTCGCCGCGCGCGAGCGCTTCGGCCTGCCCGCCGACGCCCGGATCGTCGCCTTCGCCGGGCGCATCCAGCCGCTCAAGGCCCCCGACGTGCTGCTGCGCGCCGCCGCCGAGCTGCGGGCGCGCGACCCCAAGCTGCTCGTGGTCATCTGCGGCGGCCCCAGCGGCTCCGGCCTCGACCGGCCCACCGCGCTCATGGACCTCGCCCGCGACCTGGGCATCGCCGACATCGTGCGGTTCCTGCCGCCCCAGCCGCGCGACGCGCTCGCCGAGCTGTTCCGGGCCGTGGACGTCGTCGCGGTGCCGAGCTTCAACGAGTCGTTCGGGCTGGTCGCGATCGAGGCGCAGGCCTGCGGGACCCCGGTGGTCGCGGCGGCCGTCGGCGGGCTGGTGACCGCGGTGCGCGACGGCGTCTCCGGCGTGCTGGTCGACACGCACAAGCCGGCCGACTGGGCGAGCGTGCTCGGGCCGCTGCTGGCCGAGCCGGCCCGGCGGGCGGCGCTGTCGCTGGGCGCGGTGCGCCACGCACGCGAGTTCTCCTGGGCCCACACGGCCAGCGGGCTGCTGGCCGCCTACCGCGACGCACTGGCGTTCCACCGGGAGGCGGTGGCGGCATGAGCGCCAAGGACGAGATCTCGGCGCTGATCGAGCGGGTGGCGGCCGAGCGCGAGATCCCGTGGGAGCGTACGGGCGAGCACGCGTACGTCGTGACCCTGCCCGGCACCCACAAGCAGAAGACGAACTGCAACCTGATCGTCGGCGAGCACGCGCTGCGGGTCGAGGCGTTCGTCATGCGCCACCCGGACGAGAACCGCGAGGCGCTGTGGGAGTGGCTGCTGCAGCGCAACGCCCGCATGTACGGCGTGGCCTTCAGCGTCGACTCGGCCGGCGACGTGTACCTCATGGGCCGGCTCCCGCTGCACGCCGTCACCGAGGCGGAGCTCGACCGGCTGCTGGGGTCGGTGCTGACGTACGCCGACGAGAGCTTCGACCCGATGCTGGAGATCGGCTTCGGCTCGGCGATCCGCCGCGAGTGGGAGTGGCGGGTCAAGCGCGGGGAGCCCCTCGACAACCTGCGGGCATTCACCGACTTCGTGAACCGCCCGGCCTGAGCATTGCCACGGCTCCTCCTGTCGTTGTGACCGGTGGCCATGCGCTTGAAATCTCGGCCGATTTCAATTGTTTCCAGTGTGTGAGCGAGCCGACAGCCCGTTTACTTGGCGGGCCAATAGTGTGCCGCGTACCGTCGTTGACGGATCCGGCGATTCCTGAAGTTGGGGAGCGGCGGGGGTGTTCCGGGCCGTAAGGCCCACTCGCGATGACGTGTCCGGGCGGGGCGTGTCATCGCAACCGGCGGCACAGAGCGGGTGTCGTGGACTGGGGGTGCACGCACCCGCTGCCGCCGGTACGAGTCGAAACTTAAGGCGCGCGTAAAGACGCCGAGGGCTTGAAGCCCGTAATTTCCTCGCATGCGTAGGCGTCTGATGACGGCCGCCATTCTGCTGGCCGCATTCGCCGGGCTCGCCGGGTGTGGATCCCAGGCCGCCAATGGGGGAGTTCCCGGTTCGGCCGACGCCTCCGTGGCGCCGAGTGCCGTCGATGGAAGTTTCGCCGAGGACGGCAGCGGGGGACTCGCGGCCCGCGCCGCGACCAGTGCCCCCGCCAAGACGACCACTGCCACAGCTCCCGCGGGCGGCGGTGGCAAGGCGCCGGCGCAGACCTTCGCCACCACCAGCAGCCAGTTCACGTTCACGCGGGCCGGACGGACGCTGCGGACCGTGGTCTGGTACCCGAAGACGGCCGGACGCTACCCCCTGGTGCTGTGGAGCCACGGGCTGCACGGCTCGCCGGAGGGGTACAGCGGCGTGACCCAGAAGATCGCCGCCGCCGGGTTCGTCGTCGCCGCGCCCGCCTACCCGTTCACCAACGACAAGGCGAACCCGTTCAACCAGAACGACATGGTCAACCAGCCCGCCGACGCGTCCGCGGTCATCACCGAGGTGCTCAAGCTCGACGGCCAGTCCGGCTCGCCGCTCGCGGGGCGCATCGACACCGCCCACGTCGGCGCGGCCGGGCACTCCGCCGGCGGGTACACCACCGCCGGCCTGCTCTCGGGCTCCACTCGCGACAGCCGCCTCAAGGGCGCCGTGGTCGTGTCGGGCGGCTCGATGGGCGGCAAGTTCTCCGGCGCGGCGACCCCGGTGCTGTTCATCCACGGCGACGCCGACGCCACTGTGCCCTTCAGCAGCGGAAAATCGCTCTTCGACAACGACCCATGGCCGAAGGGGCTGCTCACGCTCATCGGCGGCGACCATGGCGCGTCGCTGTGGGGCACGACGCCGGCCGCGAACGCCGTGAGCAAGTCGATGCTCGACCTCTTCCGCTACGGCCTGTACGGGGACTCGGCGGCCCGCTCGCGGCTGCGGGCCGACGGGACCGTGAGCGGCGCGGCGAAGTACGACGGCACGCTCTGAGGCGAAACCGCCAACATTTCGGACTTATACCCCGACCGCGGATATGTCGGGTCTGGTGGTTTTCTTCGACTGGCGCGGGACGTTCAGCAGGCCCGTGAGCTGCAGCTGTGGGTGAGCAGGCGGCCGGCGGGCCTTGCCGAGCGCGGGCGGGTCGGTAGGCGAATGGCCGGCGGGACTTGCCGGGCGCCGGGCGGGCCGGTTCAGCGGGCGGCCGGGCGTGCGAAGACGTCCAGTCACGCCTGTGGGAACCAGCTGCGCGGTGGGTGAGCGGCCTGCGGATGCGCCTTGCCATGCGCCGCGTGCCGTGTGCCGTGCGCCGCGTGCCGCGTGCCGGGTGCCGTGCACCGTGCGCGGGGTGCCGCGTGCCGGGTGTCGCGTGCCGCGTGCTGGGTGCCGGGTGCCGGGCGGGCCGGTTCAGCGGGCGGCCGGGAGCGCGAAGATGTCCAGCAGGCCCGTGAGCTCCAGCTGCGCGTAGGCGAGCGGCCGCGGATTGCGCAGGCTCAGCACGCACCCCACCCCGGCCGCCAGCTTCCAGCAGCCCACCAGCGCCCCGATTCCGGCCGAGTCCAGCACCGTCACCGCGTCGAGATCGAGCACGAGCGCCTCGGGGTGGAACGCCGGCAGTACCGCCCGGACCGCCTCGGTCACCTGCTCCCGGGTGGCCAGGTCCAGCTCGCCCGCGAGACGGATGACGACGGTGTCCGGCGGTGCGGGTTCGAGCCGCGCCGACAAACCCGCCGAGCCGTCCAAGGCGCCTCCCGCCGTCGTGGTGACCAGCGCCACTACCCGGCGACGGGGACCGCAAACTCCTCGTCCGCGGCGAGCGGGCCCGGCTCGCCGAGCCTGTGGTGACCCGCGTCGCTAGCCGGCGACGGGGACCGCAAACTCCTCGTCCGCGGCGAGCAGGCCCGGGTGGCTAGCCGGCGACGGGCACCGCAAGCTCCTCGTTCGCGGCGAGGTCGCGGGCCACTCGGCGCTCCCGGGCGGGCTGGATGAGCAGGTGGCCGGCCGCGGCGAGCAGGCCCAGGCCGCCGCACACGATCCAGTGCCAGTCGCCGAGGTACTGCAGGCTGACCCCACCGGCCGCGGGAGCGATGAAGCCGGCCGCCGGGAACGTCAGGTAGAACACGCTCTGGTAGCGGCCGCGCAGCGCCTCGGGGGACAGCTCGGCGATGACCGCGGCGTTGGGCGGGGCGGCGATCATCGAGCCGATGGTCCACACGGTCGCGGCGGCCAGGTAGCCGAGCACGCCGTCGGCGAGCGAGACGGCGGCGAAGCCCAGGCCCAGGAAGACGTTCGCGATCGCGAGCGCGGTGCCCTTGCGCCAGCGGTCGATGACCCGCGGCACGAAGAGCTGGCCGACGACGATGAGCAGGGCCGCGTACGCCACCACCGAGCCGTACACCGACGGCCGCAGCCCGTCGCCGGTGATCGCCAGCGGCAGGATCGTCGACGTCTGCGTGCCGAGGACCGCCAGCAGCAGGGACAGGGCGACGAAGAGCATGTACGCGCGGTCGGTGAGCGCCGTGTGCAGCCCGCCCGCGGCCTTGGTGGTGACCCGGTGCGCCGGGCGCGTCTCGCGCACCTTCCACAGGATGAGCAGCGCGGTCACCAGGGTGCCGGCGGCGTCGACGGCGAACAGCAGCGTGAAGCTCACCTCGGCGAGGGCTCCGGCCAGTACCGATGCCACGGCCATGCCCAGGTTGAACGCCCAGAACTGCAGGTTGAACGCGCGGCTGCGGTCGTCGGCCGGGGTCACGTCGACGATGGCTGCCACGAAGGCCGGGCCGGGCATCGCGTGCATCAGGCCGAGCAGGGCCGCCAGCACCGCGATCGCCGGGATCGGGCGGGCCACGGTCAGGCCGGCGAGCACCGCGACCGCGCCGAAGTGCGCCAGCAGCAGCGTCGGGCGGCGGCCCCAGCGGTCGGCGAACACCCCGCCGAGCAGCACGCCCGCGATGCCGCCGATGCCGTAGACGCCCACCACCAGGCCCGCGACGGGGATCGCGAGGTGCCGTGCGGAGGTGAGGTACAGCGACAGGACCAGCGCGACGAATCCGCCGACGCGATTGATCAGCATGCCGGTCCAGAGGTACCAGTAGAGGCTGGGCAGGCCGCCGATCGTGGACCGGTACCAGTTGCGCACGAAAGTCAGCACTCCTTTTGTTAAGACCCCTTACAGTTGGATCTTAGCCAGGTCTTTCTCGACCGGAGCGGCGACCCGGCGCTCGCGGGCGGGGGCGGCCAGCAGGCTCCAGACGGCGGCCGCGAGCGCCGCGCCGAGGCACCCGAGCCACAGCGCCGTGTTGCCGGCCAGGTCGCGCACCGCCCCGCCCAGCGTGGGGGCGAGGAATGAAGCCGCCTGCCAGCTCAGGCCGAACACGCCCTGGTAGCGGCCGCGCATCGAGACCGGGGACAGCCCGGCGAGCAGGGCCGCGTTGGACGGCGCCTGCAGCATCTCGCCCGCGGTCCAGACGAGCACCGTCCCGGCGTACAGCAGCGGCGTGTGGGCGAACGCGGTCAGGCCGAATCCGAGCCCGATCACCACCGTGGCGAACGGCATCACGAGCGCGGGCCGGCGCCGGGCGAGCAGCCGGCTCACCGCCATCTGCCCGGCCACGATCATGACCCCGTTGAGCGCGATGACCACGCCGAACGTCTCGCTGGGCAGGCCGTCGTCGATCATCGCCAGCGGCAGCATCGACATGTGCTGGAGCATCACCAGCGCGATGAGCAGGTTGCAGGCCACGAACCCTAGGAACACCCGGTCCCGCAGCACCGTGGCGAGGCGGCCGCGCTCGTGCTCCTCGTGCGGCGCGACGGCCGGCTTCGTCTCCCTGATGCGCCAGGCGACCAGCAGCCCGGCGGCCGCGGTGGTGGCCGCGTCGCCGACGAACAGCGTGAAGTACCCGGCCCGGGCCGCGAACCCGGCGACCACCGCGGACACCGCGAAGCCGAGGTTGATGGCCCAGTAGTAGGTGCTGAACGCGCGCATCCGGTCCTCGCCCGGCACGATGTCGGCGATCATCGCGCCCAGCGGCGGGCGGGCCGACTCGGCCGCGGCGCCGAGCAGCAGGGCGGCCGCCGCGATCTCGGCCGGGCCGCGGGCCAGGCCGAGGGCGATCATGAGCGCCGAGGTGGCGAAGAGCGACAGCAGGGCGGTCGGGCGGCGGCCCCAGCGGTCGGCGAGGTGGCCGCCGGCCGTGACGCCGACCGCGCCGCCGACGCCGTAGAGCCCGATCACCAGACCGGCCGTGGTCGGGCTGAAGCCGCGCTGGGTGGTCAGGTAGATCGTCAGGAAGATGATGACGAAGCCGCCGGCCCGATTGACCAGCGTGGCCGTCCACAACACCCAGAACTGGCTCGGCAGCCGCCGTTTCCCCGTAAGTTCCGCCACGGTCTCGCATCCTTACACCGGGGCCGTGTGATGTCGAAGTGATTCGGTACGGGACCATGGGGTTATGAGTGAAGTCGGGACACTGGTGCTCTTGCGGCACGGTGAGAGCGAGTGGAACGCCAAGAACCTGTTCACCGGCTGGGTCGACGTGGACCTCAGCGCCCAGGGAGAGGCCGAGGCCCGCAGGGGCGGCGAGCTGATCCGTGATTCCGGTCTCCTGCCGGATGTGGTGCACACGTCAGTGCTGCGCCGTGCCATCCGCACCAGCGAGATCGCCCTGCACACCGCCGACCGGCACTGGATCCCCGTCCAGCGCAGCTGGCGGCTGAACGAGCGGCACTACGGCGCCCTGCAGGGCAAGAACAAGAAGCAGACGCTGGACGAGTTCGGCGAGGAGCAGTTCATGCTCTGGCGCCGCTCCTACGACACGCCCCCGCCGGCCATCGCCGACGACGACGAGTGGTCGCAGGCGGGCGACGCGCGCTACGCGGCCCTGCCACCGGAGCTGCGGCCCAAGACCGAGTGCCTCAAGGACGTCGTGGCCCGGATGCTGCCGTACTGGTACGACCAGATCGTCCCCCAGCTGCTGAGCGGCCGGACGGTGCTCGTCGCGGCCCACGGCAACTCGCTGCGCGCGCTCGTGAAGCACCTCGACGGCATCTCCGACGAGGCGATCGCCAAGCTCAACATCCCGACCGGCATCCCGCTGCGCTACGACCTCGACGCGGCGCTGAAGCCGATCACGGCCGGCGGCACCTACCTGGACCCGGAGGCGGCCAAGGAGGCGGCCGCCGCGGTCGCCAACCAGGGTCGCTGATCACGCACGACACGAAAGGGGGCCGGGTCGACGACCCGGCCCCCCTTTTTCGTTCGCTGACGTCAGTCCTTGACGGCGTCGCGGGTGTCGAGCGTCTCGCCCGTGACGAGGAACACGACGTGACGGCCGGCATTGACGGCGTGGTCGGCGTACCGCTCGTAGAACCGCCCGAGCAGCGCCCCGTCGACCGCGGCCTCCGTGCCCTCGGCCCAGCCGGGCGCGAACATGATCCCGAACAGGTCCGTGTGCAGCTTGTCCATGGCGTCGTCGTCGCGCTCGAGCTGCCCGGCGGCGACCACGTCGAGCTTGGAGATGGCCGAGGAGATCTTCCCGGCGATCCGGTCCGCCACCGTGCCCATCTGCTCGAACGTCGCCACCAGCGGCTCCGGCACGGCGCGGGCCGGGTGCCGGCGCAGCGCGGTCTTGGCCACGTGGTCGGCGAGGTCGCCCATGCGCTCGAGGTCGGCCGCGAGGTGCAGCGCGGTCAGCAGCAGCCGCAGGTCGGAGGCGACCGGGGCCTGGCGGGCGCACAGGTCGTAGACCTTGTCCTCGACCAGCCGGTAGAGCGCGTTGACCTCGGCGTCGCGGGCGATGACCTCCTCGGCGTCGGTCTGGTCGGCGTTGAGCAGGGCGTTGGTGGCCCGGCTCATGGCCGAGCGCACCGCGTCGGCCATCCACACCAGCAGCTTGTTGACCTGCAGAAGATCGGCACGGTATTCGTCGCGCATAGTGCTCCCATCGTTGTGACCCTCACCGTATGGCCCGAACCCGGCACACCTGGTGAACAGTGGCCGCCAGCAGGATGAACACTGGACCACATGAGCCCGATTCGTGCCTTCGTGCGCGCTGGATGCGCTAGATGGTCTCCTACCATCGGATCGTGGATTGGAAGTTCCGGCAGGCGAAGTCCGAGGGTCCGGCGGTGACCGACATCCTCGACGCGCTGCAGGTCGGGGTGCTCGTGCTCGATGAGGGCGACCGTCCCGTGCTCGCCAACGCGGCGGCGCGGGAGATGGGCCTCGTCCGGCAGCGCCAGGGTGGCAGCGCCGAGCCGACCGAGGAGGCGCACACCATCGTGCGCACGCTCGCGGGCCAGGTGCGGCGCACCGGCATCACCCGCGTCGTCGAGCTCGACCTGCCCCGCCTGACGCACGGCGAGCCGCTCGGTGTCAACGTGCGGGCCAGCGCGCTCGACGGCGGCCGGGTCGCGATCGAGGCGGCCGACGTCACCGAGGCGCACCGGGTCGCCCGGGTGCGCCGGGACTTCGTCGCCAACGTCAGTCACGAGCTCAAGACCCCGGTCGGCGCGCTGCAGCTGCTGGCCGAGGCGCTGCTGGACGCGACCGACAAGGACCCCGCGGCCGCCATCCGCTTCGCCGAGCGGATCAAGCACGAGTCGTCGCGGCTGGGCCGGTTGGTCTCGGAGCTGCTCGAGCTGTCCCGGCTGCAGGGCGCGGAGCCGCTGCCCGAGCCGGAGCCGGTCGACGTCGACAAGATCACTGCCGAGGTGCTCGACCGGGCCAAGACCCCGGCCTCGGCCAAGGAGATCGAGCTGCGCTTCACGGGCGCGCGCGGGCTGAAGGTCTACGGCAACGAGAACCAGCTCGTCACGGCCGTGGCCAACCTGGTCGAGAACGCGATCGCGTACTCGCCGGAGCACACCGCGGTCACCGTGGCCACCAGCGAGGACAACGGGTACGTCGAGATCGCCGTCATCGACCAGGGCATCGGCATCGAGCCCCGCGACCTCGACCGCATCTTCGAGCGGTTCTACCGCGCCGATCGGGCGCGCTCCCGGGCCACCGGCGGCACCGGGCTCGGCCTCGCGATCGTCAAGCACATCTCCACCAACCACGGTGGCCGGGTGACGGTGGCGAGCACAGTAGGAGTTGGCTCGACGTTCACGTTGCGGCTGCCTTCGCGTCCGACGGAGGCCGCGTTGACGCTACCGCCGTCAGTTGAGATCGGAGGGGCCCCATGATCGTTACGCAACAGCAACCTTCCACCCGCGGTTCGCAGCGCAGTGCGGTTCCCCGGCAGCTACGAAAGGACAGCACGTTGGCGCGCGTACTCGTGGTCGAGGACGAAGAGTCGATCTCGGACCCGTTGTCGTACATGCTTCGCCGCGAGGGCTTCGAGGTCTCGATC
This sequence comes from Dactylosporangium thailandense, assembly GCF_059739745.1. Classification (NCBI taxonomy): domain Bacteria; kingdom Bacillati; phylum Actinomycetota; class Actinomycetes; order Micromonosporales; family Micromonosporaceae; genus Dactylosporangium; species Dactylosporangium thailandense. The sequence continues at coordinate 9,093,782 of NZ_AP029195.1, read as the reverse complement.
GCGGCGACCGGCACTGAGGCCATGACCGAGTTCGACCGCACCGGCGCGGACATCGTCCTGCTCGACCTCATGCTGCCCGAGATGTCCGGCACCGAGGTGTGCCGGCAGATGCGGCAGAAGTCCAATGTGCCGATCATCATGATCACGGCGCGGGACAGTGAGATCGACAAGGTGGTCGGCCTGGAGATCGGGGCCGACGACTACGTCACCAAGCCCTACTCGCCCCGCGAGCTGGTCGCGCGCATCCGCGCGGTGCTGCGCCGCCAGGTCGACACGGTCGGCGAGCTCGCCCCGCCGACGCTCTCGGCCGGCCCGGTGCGCATGGACGTCGACCGGCACGTGGTGACCGTGGCGGGGGATGCCGTACAGCTGCCGCTCAAGGAATTCGAGCTGCTCGAGCTGCTGCTGCGCAACGCCGGCCGGGTGCTCACCCGCGGCCAGCTGATCGACCGCGTCTGGGGTGCGGACTACGTCGGCGACACCAAGACGCTGGACGTGCACGTCAAGCGGCTGCGCTCCAAGATCGAGCCGGAGCCCTCGGCGCCGCGGTACATCGTCACCGTCCGCGGCCTCGGCTACAAGTTCGAGCCGTAGGCCGGCGGGCCCGCCCTACCCGGCGTTCGCCACGGATTCGCGGTTGCGCCTGCGCTCCTCCATCTCGCGGCGCAGGACGTAACCGCGGATCGCGCGGCCGATGAGCTCGCTGGTCTCGTACGTGATGATCACGTCGTAGGTGGCGTTCTCGGGATCCCGCCGGACGAACAGGACGGTCCCGCTGAGCGTGATCGACTCGGACTCCAGCGAGACCTTCACGTCGACGCGGTCGTCGCGCTCGAAGCGGTCCTCCAGCATCCGGCACCGCACGCCGCCCTCGGACAGGTCGATGACCCTGCCCTGGTACGTCGAGCCGCCGTGACGCACCTCGACCCACTCGCCCCCGCCGCCGCGCACGTAGTTGCGGCGCGTCTGCAGGCGGATCGAGCCGACCGCCTCCAGCGACCAGCGGGGCGGTTGTTCGCGGCTGAGCTCGACGAGGCGCACGTCCACGGCCTGGCGCCGGTCGCCCGCCACCCAGGCGAGCTCCATGGACGCGCCGACCTTGGGCACGTCCGCCGGTATCACACCGAAGGGCGCGGCCACGGTCAGGCGCTTGCCACTCATGTCCTCGACGCGGGACTGATAGGCCTCTCCGTCCATCAGCACCACGTCGACCAGGGCGTTGATCGTGGGCAGGCTCGTCACGCCCGGACCTTCGGCTCACCCGGACGAGACTTGAGGAGTCCGGCCTCACGACACGCCCGGCTGCCGTAGCGTTCTGCCTGGTGCGCAGCTTCAACACCGGCCCGGCCGGCTTGCTCATGATGGTCGTCGGCCTGCTGCTGGCGGTCAGTTCCGCCTATACCGCCTTCGCCCAGGCCCGCTGGCCGCGGCTGCTGCCGAGCATCCTGATCGGGCTGTCGCTGGTGGCGGTGGGCTACTCGCTGGTCGCGCGGGCCCGCCGTTCCCGCTCCGGCTCAGACCGGTCTGATGGGGATGAGCTTTAGGTTCCTGGCCCCGGTGGTCGCCGGGTGCTCGGCGATCATGCCCTGCTCGGCCCGCGCCGCGCAGAGCTCCGCGAGCCGCGCATACGCCGATTTGCCGATCAGCGCCGTCAGCTCCGGTTCGTACTCCTGGTAGAGCCGCTTCGCCCCCACGTGCGCCTCCGGGGACGAGGTGCACCACCAGTGCAGGTCGTGGCCGCCCTCGCCCCAGCCGCGACGGTCGAACTCGCCGAGCGTGGAGACGAGCACCTTGGTGCCGTCGGGGCGCTTGCGCCAGTCCTGGTCGCGGCGCACCGGCAGCTGCCAGCAGACGTCCGGCTTGTATTCCAGCGGGTGCACGCCGTCGCGCAGCGCCTGGCCATGCAGGGCGCAGCCGCCCCCGCCCTCGAAGCCCGGGTCGTTCTGGAAGACGCAGCCGCCGCCGGGCCGCGTGGCCGTGCGCAGGGCCTTGTTCTTGCCGTCGATCGTGTCGTTCTCGGTCCACCGCTTGAAGCCGCGGCGATAGTGCTGCCAGTGCTCGGGCGTGAGCTTCTTGACCGCCGCCCGCACCCGCTCCTGGTCGTCGTCGTCGGTGAAGAAGGCGCCGTGCGAGCAGCAGCCCTCCTCGGCGCGCCCCTCGATGATGCCGTGGCAGCCGGTGCCGTAGACGCACGTCCAGTTGGACAGCAGCCAGGTCAGGTCGGCGCGGATGAGGTGGTCGGCGTCGGCCGGGTCCGAGAACTCGAGCCACTCGCGCGGGAAGTCGAGGTCGACCTCGAGGCTGCGCGGGTCCTCGAGGTCCTCGACCTCGACGTGGATGTCCATTCGACGAAGCGTACGCCGTCCTCCGCGCGCGGCCGAAACCCCACGCGGATACGGTTTGACCATGCGACTCGGTGTGCTCGACGTCGGTTCCAACACGGTCCACCTGCTGGTAGTCGACGCCCACCACGGCGCCCACCCGTGGCCGGCACACTCGCAGAAGGCCGAGCTGCGCCTCGCCGAGCGCATCGGCGGCAACGGCGAGCTGACCAAGGCCGGTGCCGACAGCCTCATCGCCGCGGTGGCCCAGGCCCGCGACGCCTCCGCCCGGCTGGAGACCGACGACCTGCTCGCCTTCGCCACCTCGGCCGTGCGCGACGCGAAGAACTCGGCCCGCGTGCTCAAGCGCGTGCGCGAGGAGACCGGCGTCGACCTGCAGGTGCTCTCCGGCGAGGCCGAGGCCATCATGACCTTCCTGGCCGTGCGCCGGTGGTTCGGCTGGTCGGCCGGGCGGCTGCTGGTGATGGACATCGGCGGCGGGTCGCTGGAGCTCGCCGCGGGCATCGACGAGGAGCCGGACGTGGCGCTGTCGGTGCCGCTGGGGGCCGGGCGGCTGAGCCGGGAGCGGCTGCCCGGGGATCCGCCGTCGGCGAGTTCGGTGGACGCCTTGTGCGAGTACGCGGAAACCGTCGTCGGCAAGGTCGCGCCGGGACTGCTCGTGAGCGGGTGGGACCGCCCGGTCGCCACCTCGAAGACCTTCCGCACCCTGGCCCGCCTGGCCGGGGCGGCCCCGAGCGGCGCCGGTCCGCGGGTGTCGCGCCGCCTCACGCGCACCGGCCTGCACCAGGTGCTTTCCTTCATCCGCCGCATGTCGTCCTCGGCGCTGGCCGAGATCGACGGCGTCAGCCCCGGCCGCGCGCACCAGATCCTCGCCGGCGCCGTGGTGGCCGAGGCCACGATGCGGGTGCTGGGCATCGACGAGGTCGAGATCTGCCCGTGGGCGCTGCGCGAAGGAGTGATTCTTCGCCGGCTGGAAGTGCTGGAGTCGAGTTGATCGACAGGAGACGCTACCCGAATCGGGCTAGCCTGGTGGTGTGAGTCGCCAAGTTCCGGTCCTGTTGTCCACCTCCTCGGTCTTTCCCGAGCCGACCGCGGCCGGCTTCGAGATGGCCGCCCAGCTCGGCTACGACGGCGTCGAGGTCATGGTCTGGTCCGACGCGGTCAGCCAGGACTCGGGCGCGCTGGCGGGGCTCTCGAAGCACTACAACGTGCCGGTGCGCTCCGTGCATGCCCCGTGCCTGATGGTCACCCAGCGGGTGTGGAGCCCCGACCCGTGGGAGCGCCTGCGCCGCGCCGCCGAGCTCGCCGACACGCTGGGCGCCGACACCGTCGTGGTGCACCCGCCGTTCGCGTGGCAGCGCGACTACGCGCGCACGTTCTCCTCCGGCCTGCTGCGCCTCGGGCGGCAGTTCCCCGGCATCCGCTTCGCCGTGGAGAACATGTTCCCGCTGCGCGGGGTGGGCCGCGAGTTCGTGCCCTACGCGCCCGGCTGGGACCCGACGCTGACCGGGTTCGACGCCTACACGCTGGACCTCTCGCACTGCGCCGCCTCGCGCACCGACGTGATGACGCTCGCCGACACCATGGCCGGCAACCTGGCCCACGTCCACCTCGGCGACGGCACGGGCAAGGGGCGCGACGAGCACCTTGTTCCGGGGCGGGGGAGCATGCCGTGCGCGAAGCTGCTGGCCTCGCTCGACTCGCGGGGCTTCACGGGGTCGGTGGCGGTCGAGGTCGGGACTCGAAAGGCGGGGAGCCGGGCGGAGCGGGAGGCTGATCTGGCCGAGTCGCTGCGGTTCGCTCGCCAGCACCTTGCCACGCCGTCGCCGGTCGCCTGAGCCGCTGCTTGCGGGCCGCGCCACCTTGTTCCGCGTGTGCTGTTGCGCCGCTGGCCGTCGCTGATGGCGGACCGAAGCGGCGCTTCGCGGCGCTCGCTGCTTGCGCCGGTTGGCCGCGCTCGTCAGCGGCGCTTGCTGCTTGCGCCGGTTGGCCGCGCGCTCGTCAGCGGCGCTTGCTGCTTGCGCCGGTTGGCCGCGCGCTCGTCAGCGGCGCTTGCTGCTTGCGCCGGTTGGCCGCGCGCTCGTCAGCGGCGCTTGCTGCTTGCGCCGGTTGGCCGCGCGCTCGTCAGCGGCGCTCGCCGCTTGGTGGCGCACCCGTTCCCTGGCATGTGCCGTCGTTCGTGGCCGACCGATGCGGCGGTTTAGGGCGTCACCGGTTGTGCCGCTGGCTGGCGTGGCCGGTTCCTGGCGTCTGCCGTCCCTAGCGGCGAACCAAAGCGGCGATTTGCGGCACGTGCCGCGCCTGTACGCGCCGCGTGCCGCGGCACCGGTTGCGCCGCGTGCCGCACCTGTACGCGCCGCGTGCCGCGGCACCGGCCTCGGCATCTCCTACCGCGCCCGGACGCGCCACCTGCTCGGGAGGCCGCTTGAGCTGCGCAAACGTCGCGCGGTGCCGACGGTGAGGCGCGCGAATCGGATTTATCGCCTGTCAGGGTATAAATCCGATATGTCGCGGCGCGAAGCGCCCGACATATCGCGCAGCAAAGCGAAACGGCCCCGACCGCGGGAGTGGTGCGCGGGCCGGGGCCGTCTCCGAAGTCGGCGTCAGATCTTGCGTACGGACTCGGCCTGGGGGCCCTTGGGACCCTGCTTGATCTCGAACTCGACGCGCTGGTTCTCGTCGAGGCTGCGGTAGCCGTCCGACTGGATGGCAGAGAAGTGGACGAAGACGTCGGCTCCGCCGTCGACGCTGATGAAGCCGAAGCCCTTCTCAGCGTTGAACCACTTCACGGTTCCCTGGGCCATGGTGCTGTTTCTCCTTCGTAGGGCGTTGTGATCCGGTGACGTACCCGGTGTCGGGGGCCGGCCGAGAACAGAGGCCGGCACCGCATCGCCCAAGCCCGCGTGTCCGACTTGTCGGACGCACGGTAAAGCGAACCACAAGACGCAAGATATGCCGAAGTTGCCCGCGCCGGAGGCGTTTCCAGGACTTACGCCGTCACGACCGCCCGATCGGCGTCAGCCACCGGGCTCGCCGCGGGCTGCAGCGGGGCCGCCGCGCTCGTCTCGGCGGCGCGCTTGCGGGCGCGATGGGCCGCGACGTGGGAGCGGGTGGCGCAGCGCTCGGAGCAGAAGCGGCGGCAGCAGTTGGACGACGTGTCCAGGTAGACGTTGCCGCAGCGTTCGTCGGCGCAGACGCCGAAGCGGGTGCTGCCGTGCTCGCACAGCCACACGGCCAGGCCCCAGGCCGCGCCGGCCAGGAGCTCCGAGCTCACCGACGAGCCGCGGCCGGTCACGTGCATGTGCCAGTCGTGGGTGTCGTGCCCGGAGATGCGCGGCTGCATCGGGTAGGCCTCGAGCAGCGCGTTGAGCTCGGCCACGGCGGCCACGTCCCGGCCGGAGGAGCCGTGCTCGAACACCTCCCGCAGCCGCTTGCGGGCCCGGCGGAAGGCGACCAGGTCGCGCTCCGTCGCCTCGGCGGTCTGCCAGCTGTCCTCGCCGAAGAGGGCAGCAAGATCTTGCATGCTTTCGAGCGGCGCGTTGACGATGTCGACGGCGGTCCGCGCATACGCGTCGAAGTCCACCCGACCAAGGTAGTCAAGAAATGCCACAGTGGCGACCAGGCGTCACCGGCGACGGCGGATCTGTTTACGCTCGGCTCATGCTCAGATCGGTCATCCTCGCCGCCGCCCGCTCCACGAGGGTCGAGCGGCTCGTTGAAACCGCCCCGGTCAGCCGCAGCATCGTGCGCCGCTTCATCGCCGGGGAGCACGCGGACGACGCGCTACAGCGCACCCGCGAGCTCGTCGCGGACGGACTCTCCGGCACCCTCGACTACCTCGGGGAGGACACCACCAACCCGCACCAGGCCGAGGCGACCCGGGACGCATACCTCAAGCTCCTCGACGCGCTGCACGCCGCCGAGCTGACCCCGGCGGCCGAGGTCAGCCTCAAGCTCTCCGCGCTGGGCCAGGTCTTCGACGAGAAGGTCGCCTACGAGCACGCCCGCGCGATCTGCGCCAAGGCCAGCGAGTCCGGCACCACGGTGACGCTGGACGCCGAGGACCACACGACGACCGACTCGACGCTGGAGGTGCTCGCCCGGCTGCGCGGGGAGTTCCCGACCACCGGGGCGGTCCTGCAGGCGTACCTGCGCCGCACCGAGGCCGACTGCCGGGAGCTCGCCGTCGCGGGCTCGCGGGTCCGGCTGTGCAAGGGCGCCTACAAGGAGCCGGAGTCGGTGGCGTACCAGAGCCGCCTCGACGTGGACAAGTCCTACGTGCGCTGCCTCAACGTGCTCATGGCCGGCGGCGGGTACCCGATGCTCGCCACCCACGACCCGCGGCTGATCGGCATCGGCGAGGACCGGGCGAAGTGGTACGAGCGCACCCCGGACGAGTTCGAGTTCCAGATGCTCTACGGCGTGCGCCCCGAGGAGCAGCTGCGCCTCGCCCGGCTGGGCTACACCGTGCGGGTCTACCTGCCGTACGGCACGCAGTGGTACGCGTACATGATGCGCCGCCTCGCCGAACGCCCCGCCAACGTCGGATTCCTGGCCAGGGCGCTGCGGTCGCGGGTCTGACAACGCTCTGAGCGAGCCCGGGGAAACGGGCTCTTCGTCACATCCGGAGCTTCTCGTCCGTATGGGCGACGCGACGCCTTGACCGTCTCACGTACGGTCCGGCAGTGATGGTTGGGGATGAACGCAGGTACGCGGACGTCGACGACGTCACCGCGACCCGCCCCGCCATTCCCCACCAGCGCGGCGAAGCCCGCCATGAAGCCCGCCATCACGTCCCCGGCGAGCCCGCCCCGCCCCGCGGCGGCACCGTCTTCCGGCTGGCCCTGCTCGCCTCGCTCGCGGTGCTGGTGGGCGCCCCCGCGGGCGCGATCGCCTACGCCACGGCCCGGCACGAGCGCTCGGCGATCGTGTCCGGCCAGGACCTGGCCGGGGACGAGAGCGTCCAGAGCGGCGGGCGCGCCGGGGCCAAGGCCGGGCAGCCGGGCGCCCCGGACGCGACCGCGAACGCGCTCACCCCGAACGCGCTGCCCAACACCCTCGACGGCCGGATTCGCAAGGCCCTGCGCGACCAGGCGGCCGCGCTGCTCGGCGGCGACGAGGACGGCTTCCTGCGCCCCGTCGACCCCTCCGCGGACGGGCTGCGCGAGGACCTCGCCCGCCGGTTCGGCTCGCTGCGCCAGTTGCAGGTGAAGGTCTGGCAGCCGCAGGCCGACGGCGCGGCGAAGACCGGGCCCGGCGGCACCGCGACCGTGACGGTGCGGGTGAGGTACTGCTACGTCGTGACCACCTGCGACCCGATGGAGCTCGCGGCCGACACGCGCTGGAAGGTCACCGGCGAGGGCGTCACGCTGCTGGAGTTCGGCACCTCCACCGAGCTCGGCCCGCGCCCGTGGGAGGTCAGCGAGCTGCGCACCGCGGTCGGGAACCGGGTGGTGATGGCGACGACCGCGCGGTACGCGTCGCGGCTGCCCGCCATGCTCGCCGCGGCCGAGCAGGCGGCCGGGCTCACCGACACGTTCGCGCGCTGGGGGCCGCCGCCGGCGCGGTACGTCGTCTACCTGGCCGGGCCCGACGAGTGGGCGAGCTGGTACGGCATGCGGCCGGAGGCGTGGGTGATCGGCTTCGCGCTGCCGCTCACCTCGAGCGCGACCGAGATCGTGCTCAACGCGAACCGGGTCGACACCAAGCAGACCCTCGACGTGCTGCGCCACGAGTTCACGCACGTCGTGACGCTGTCCGGGGTCGAGAAGTCGTACGAGCACACGTGGTGGCTGGTCGAGGGCATCGCGGAGTACGTGCGCGTCAAGGGCAGCGGCAAGCCCTTCGACCAGATGGGCGACGTGCGCGCCTACCTGCGCGGCGGGCGCTGGAAGAGCGAGATCGCCCTCGACGACCCGCCCGCCGACGCGAGCACCGCGGACGTCAGCGGCCGCTACGGCGTGGCCTACCTCTCGCTGCAGCGCCTGGCCGACCGCTACGGCGAGGACAAGCTGCTCGAGTTCTTCGACTACGCCGCCCGCCAGGGGATCTCGCTCGACGACTCGGCCCGCAAGGCGTTCGGGGCGAGCTGGAACGAGGTGGCGGACGACTGCGCCCGCTACGTGCGGGCACGCGCGTAGCGCAGTGACGTATCTACACTGACGAGCGTGTATCGCGTCCCCTCGCGAACGATCGCCGTCGCCGTGCTGATCCTGGTGTCGCTCACCGGCGCGTCGTGCTCGGGCAACGACTCCGGCATCGGCCTGGGCAGCGCCGGGCGCGGCGACGTGGCCGAGGTCGTCGACGCCCCCGCAACCATCACCGCCCGGGCCGCCGCCACGCTCACCGCGGCCGCCGACGGCACCCTGATCTCGCTGAGCGTCAAGCCCGGCGACACCGTCGCGGCCGGCCAGGTGCTCGCGGTCGTCGACTCGCCCGGGGCCCGGCGGCGGCTCGAGGAGGCGGGCGCGGCCCTCGACGCGCTCAAGAACGCCGGGGGCGGCGGCGCCGGGGTCAAGAACCTCTCCGCCCAGCAGCGCAGGACCGACGACGCCGCGGCCAAGGCGTTCTCGGACGCGCGCGCCGCGGCCGCGCAGATCGCCGACGTGGCCGTGCGGACCACGCTGACCACCCAGATCGACCTCGCCGAGCGGACCTACCAGGAGGCGGCCGCCTCCGCGCGGGCCGTGATCCAGAGCGTGCAGCGGGGCCTGGCCAGCGTCTCGCAGGCGATGGCGGCGCTCACCCAGGCCCAGCGCGCCCAGGCCCAGTCCGCGTTCGACCTGGCCCAGACCACCGTCGACCAGCTCACCCTGCGGGCGCCGGTCGCCGGGGTGGTGCAGCTCGGCGGCACCTCGGCGGCGAGCGCGTCCTCGATCACCGACCTGCTCGGCGCGGCCACCGGCGGTCAGGCGCCGGTCTCGGTGCCGACGGGCGGGGCCGGTGCCGGCGGCGCCGGGCCGGGCGTCGACCCCGCGGTGCCGGTCGGCGGCCGGGTGAGCGCGGGCACGGCGATCCTGACCGTGGTCGATGTGTCGGAGCTGGGGCTGATGGCCGAGGTCGACGAGACCGACGTGCTGCTCGTCCAGCCCGGCGTCACGGCGAAGGTCGAGCTCGACGCGGCCCCGGGCGCGACCTACGACGCCACGGTGACCTCGGCCGACGTGCTGCCGAGCACCTCGGCGCGGGGCGGGGTGGCGTACCGCTCGCGGCTGCGGCTCGGCACCGGGACGTACGACGACGGACGCCCGGCCCCGAGTCCCCGTCCGGGCATGAACGCGGTCGCGCACCTGCAGGTCCGCTCGATCCGCGACGCGGTGACCGTCCCGGCCGCGGCGGTGTTCAACGTCGGCGGCAAGGACGTCGTGTGGCTGGTGCGGGGCGGCCGGGCGGTCCAGCAGCCGGTGAGCGTCGGCGTGTCCGGCCAGGACCGCATCCAGGTGCTCAGCGGTGTCAGCGACGGCGACCAGATCGTGGTGCGCGGCACCGACAAGGTCAAGCAGGGCATGGAACTGCCGCGATGACCGCGGCCCTGGTCGCGGAGCGGGTCACGCGGGACTACGCGCTGGACGGGGTCACCGTCGCGGCGCTGCGGGGCGTGAGCTTCACGATCGACGCCGGCGACTACGTGGCGATCATCGGGCCTTCGGGCTCGGGCAAGTCGACCCTCATGCACCTGCTCGGCGGGCTGGACCGGCCCACCTCCGGGCGGCTGCTGCTCGGCGGCCGGGAGGTGGCCGGCCTCGACCCCCGGGAGCTGGCCCGGCTGCGCAACGAGACCATCGGCTTCGTCTTCCAGTCGTTCCATCTGCTGGCCCGCACGAGCGCGGTCGACAACGTGGCGCTTCCCCTGGTGTACCGCGGAATGCGCGCATCACAGCGGCGCCGGCGGGCGGTCGCGATGCTGGAGCGGGTCGGGCTCGGCCATCGCCTCGACCACCGCCCCAACCAGCTCTCCGGCGGCGAGCAGCAGCGGGTGGCGATCGCCCGGGCCCTCGTCACCGACCCGCAGGTGCTGCTGGCCGACGAGCCGACCGGCAACCTCGACACCAGCAACGGGCAGGCGGTCCTCGCGCTGCTGGAGACCCTCAACCGCGAGCAGGGGGTGGCGCTCGTGATCGTCACGCACGACCGCGAGGTGGCCGCCCGCGCCGACCGTCAGATCGTCATGCGCGACGGCGAGATCGTCGAGACGCCGCCCGCCCCGGAGGCGCCGTGAGGTTCGCGGAGGCCTGGCGGGTCGCGCTCGACGCGTTGCGCGCGAACCGGCTGCGCAGCATGCTCACCATGCTCGGCGTGATCATCGGGGTCGCGGCCGTCGTCGTGCTCGTGGCGATCGGCACCGGCACCAAGCAGGAGATCGAGCAGCAGGTCGAGGGGCTCGGCTCCAACCTGCTCATCGTCGTGCCGGGCCAGGTCAACCTCGGCTCCGCGCCGTCGGTCTCGCGGATGGACCTCTCCGACGTCGACGCGGTGTCGAAGATCGTCGGTGACCGCAACCGGGTGGCGGTGACCGTCGCCTCCGGCGAGACCGTGGCGGCCGGCCACGCGGAGACCTTCGCGAGCGTCAACGGCGTCATCGAGACGACCCCGAACGTGTTCGTGCGCCATCTGGCCCGGGGGACGTACCTGACCCGCTCCGACGTCGACACCCAGCGCCGGGTCGCGGTGCTCGGCTGGAGCGTCGCCCACAAGCTCTTCGGCGACCGGGACGCGGTCGGCCAGCAGCTGACCATCGCGGGCGTGCGGTTCCGGGTGAGCGGCGTGTTCGAGCAGCTCGGGCAGAGTCTCGGGATCGATCGCGACAACGAGGTACACGTGCCGATCACGACGGCCCAGCGGCTGCTCGCGACCAACCGGGTCGACGGGATCGCGGTCAACGCGCCCGACCGCGACGAGATCGGCGACCTGTCCGCGCGCATCATCGCCGAGCTCACCCGGCGCCACCCCGGCACCCAGTTCAGCGCCGTGACCCAGGAGCAGATCCTGGGCGTGCTCGGCGACATCCTGGGCGTGCTCACCGGCGTGCTGGCCGCCATCGCCGGCATCTCGCTGCTGGTCGGCGGGGTGGGGGTCTCCAACATCATGCTCGTCTCGGTGCGCGAGCGGACCAAGGAGATCGGGCTGCGCAAGGCCGTCGGCGCCCGCCCGCGCGACATCGGGGTGCAGTTCCTGCTCGAGGCGGTGCTGCTGACCACGCTCGGCGGCGTGATCGGGATGGGGCTCGGCATCGGGGCGGCCCTCGTCGTCGCCGCGCTCTCGCCGGTGCCGGCCGCGATCACCTGGTGGTCGCTCGCGCTGGCCTTCGGCGTCTCCGCCGGGGTCGGGATCATCTTCGGCGTGGTGCCCGCCCAGCGGGCCGGGCGCCTCGACCCGGTCGTCGCGCTGCGCACGGAGTGATCAATTATCGCGGAAAGATTCCGTCGATCCTGGGGTGCAAGTCACAGGCGTACCGTTACCGTACTGGTAACACGCTGATTGAGTAACGCTCGATCCGGGGCTGCCGGGCCGAGCGCTGGGCGAGCACGCTGGTCGGAGGTCGCGATGTCGAGCACGCCACACACCACCGAAGGCCGGTTGGGCGAGGTCAGGTTCCTGACTGTCGCCGAGGTGGCCACCCTGATGCGGGTGTCCAAGATGACCGTCTACCGCCTCGTCCACGCCGGAGACCTGACCGCGGTCCGCGTCGGCCGGTCGTTCCGGGTCCCGGAGCACGCGGTCGACGCCTACCTCCGCGAAGCCTTCCGCGAGACCGCCTGAGCACGCGCCCGGCGTCACCTCCGCTGCATGGCGGTGAACGACGTGTGTCGATGCTGCACCCCTGCCGGGCGGCCCCGCCGCTCCGCCGTGCATCGCTCGATGGTGATCTTCGCCGGGGCCGTTTTCCGATCCAGCGGCGATGCGGCTACCCTTGAACGGCTAACCATGTCTTCGGCGTGCCAGCGATGGCACGCGTTCCGCTGTATCGAGGAGATGCTCGTATGGGCTCGGTGGTCAAGAAGCGCCGCAAGCGTATGGCCAAGAAGAAGCACCGTAAGCTGCTGCGCAAGACCCGCGTCCAGCGTCGTCGTCTCGGCAAGTAGCGTCCCCGTTCATCGCCCGGCGACCGGTCTCGGCTCCGGCCGGGTGATGAGCGTGCGCTTCGCTGTGATCGGAGCCGCGTGACCGCGTCGCCCAGCGTCGTTCTCGTGACCGGGGTGAGCCGGTATCTCGGCGCACATCTGGCCGCACGGCTCGCCGCCGACCCGCGCATCGAACGCGTTGTCGGTGTCGACGCCACGGTGCCCGCCGGCGACCTCGCCGAGGTGCTGACCGCCGCCGGGTCCAAGATCGACGTACACCAGATCGACCTGCGCACCCCGGGGGTGCTGCGGGCGATGGTCGACGCCCGCGTGGAGGCGGTGGCGCACCTCGCCGTGGCCACCGCGACCGACCAGCACGGCGGTCGCGCGGCCATGAAGGAGCTCAACGTCATCGGCTCCATGCAGCTGCTCGCCGCCTGCCAGCAGGCGCCGCGGCTGCGGAAGCTGATCGTGCGCTCGTCGACGGCCGCCTACGGGGCCTCGTTCCGTGACCCGGCGATCTTCACCGAGGACACCGAGCCGCGCGAGGTGCCCCGCGGCGGGTTCGCCAAGGACGTGCTCGACATCGAGGGCTACGTGCGCGGCTTCCGTCGCCGGCGCCCCGACGTGGCGGCCACGGTGCTGCGCTTCGCGCCGTTCATCGGCTCCGCCGTGGACACGCGGCTGACCCGGTACTTCGACCGGCCCGTCGTGCCCACCGTGCTCGGCCGCGACCCGCGCCTGCAGTTCCTGCACGTCGACGACGCGTTCGAGGTGCTGGTGCGCTCGGTCACGCAGCCGCTCCCGGGCACGTTCAACGTGGCCGGGGCGGGCACGCTGACGCTCTCGCAGGCGGTGCGCCGCGCGGGCCGCGTCACCATGCCGGTGCTCGAGCCGGGCCTGAACGCGCTGGCCGGCCTCGGGCGCGCCGGGGTGTCCCTGGACCAGCTCGACCTGTTCGTGCACGGCCGCGTCGTCGACACCACGAAGCTGATCCGCGCGTTCGGCTTCACCCCGCGGACGACCGCGGAGGCGTTCGACGAGTTCGTCCGCAGCCGCAGGGCCAACGAGCTGCTGCCCGCGGATACGATGCGCTCGGTCGAGCAGGCGTTGCTCGACGGCTTTCGCAGGACACGTGCGGCGCGGGCCGCGTTGGAGCGTGGCGAATGACTGACCCGGATCTCCCGGACGTCTGGGACGATCGGGTCGCCGGCGCGCTGGCCTTCCTTCGCGAGCGGCTGACCGGCGAATACGAGATCGACGGCTTCGGCTTCGACCGGCACCTCACCGACGGCGTCTTCCTGCCGCTGCTGCGCCCGCTCTACAACCAGTGGTTCCGCACCGAGGTCGCCGGGTCCGAGCACCTGCCCAAGGAGGGCGCGGCGCTCGTCGTGGCCAACCACTCCGGCACGCTCGCGCTCGACGCGCTGATGCTCTCGGTCGCCGTCCACGACGAGACCGCGGCCGAGCGGCACCTGCGGCTGCTCGGCGCCGACCTGGTCTTCCGCATGCCGTTCCTGTCCGAGGTGGCCCGCAAGTCCGGCGCCACGCTGGCGTGCAACCCCGACGCCGAGCGCCTGCTCGCCGAGGGCGAGCTCGTGGGCGTGTTCCCGGAGGGCTTCAAGGGCATCGGCAAGCCGTTCGCCGAGCGGTACAAGCTGCAGCGCTTCGGCCGCGGCGGGTTCGTCTCGGCGGCCCTGCGCACCGGCACCCCGATCGTGCCGGTCTCGATCGTCGGGGCCGAGGAGATCTACCCGATGATCGCCAACATCCGCCCGCTGGCCCGGCTGCTGGGCGCGCCGTACTTCCCGGTCACGCCCACCTTCCCGTGGCTGGGCCCGCTCGGGCTCGTGCCGCTGCCGAGCAAGTGGCTGATCGAGTTCGGCGAGCCGATCCCGACCGAGGAGTACGTCGACTCGGCCGACGACCCGATGGTCGTGTTCAACCTCGCCGACCAGGTCCGCGAGACGATCCAGCAGACCCTCTACAAGTTGCTGGACCGCCGCCCGGACGCCTTCTCGGCCTGACTCAGGACCTTCGCTCAGGACTTCGCTGAGGACTCCGCGGGCTGGGCCGCCGCCTGCACGGACCGGGCCGCCGTGCGACGCCGGCGCTTGCGCATCGCGGTGAACGTGGCCACGCCCCCGATCACGACCCCCGTCGCCAGCGCGGCGGGGATGGCGATCTTGGCGGCCTTCCGCCCGGTGCGGAAGTCGCGGATCTCCCACCCGCGCTTGCGGGCCTCGCGGCGCAGCGCCGGGTCCGGGTTCACCGCGACCGCGTAGCCCACCGTGGAGAGCATCGGGGCGTCGTTGATGGAGTCGCTGTACGCCGCGCAGCGGGTCAGGTCCAGCCGCTCGGCCAGCGCCAGGGTGGTGATCGCCGACGCCTTCTCGGGCCCGTGCATGAGGTCGCCGACCAGGCGCCCGGTGTAGACGCCGTCCTGGATCTCCGCCACGGTGCCGATCGCGCCGGTCAGGCCCAGACGCGCGGCGATGATCCGGCCGAGCTCGACGGGTGCGGCGGTGACGAGCCACACGCGCTGCCCGGCGTCGATGTGCAGCTGGGCGAGGGCGAGGGTGCCCGACCAGATGCGGTCGGCCATGAGCTCGTCGAAGATCTCCTCGCAGAGCCGCTCCATCTCATCGACCTTCCAGCCGGCGATGAAGGCGAGTGCGGCCGACTTGGCGCTGGAGACGGTGCCCGCGTGCTCGGAGGCCAGCAGGCGGAAGCGGGCCTGCTGGTAGGCGAAGCGGGCGAGGTCGCGGCTGGTGAAGTACTTGCGCTTGGCCAGGCCGCGAGCGAAGTAGTAGATCGACGCGCCCTGCATCATCGTGTTGTCGACGTCGAAGAACGCCGCCGCGCCGGGGTCGGACGGGATCTCCAGGGCGGCCTCGACCTCGGCCGCCGCCCAGCCGGCAGCGGAGACGACGATGCGGCCGCTCGGCCGGCGGCGGCGCAGCGCGTTGGGACGGATCGGCACGTCGAACTCCCTTCGATGGCGACGCCCTGGGCGACGGGCTGAGCATCCGTCGGACTCCGGACGAGCCAACGGTACAAGCACCAGACAGCAACAGGGCCCGGTGACGTGCACCGGGCCCTGTCATGTCGCGGTCATGTCGCCGCGTTGAATCAATGCAGCAGCCAGTCGAGCAGGCCGCCCTTCTCGGACTTCGTCGGGGCCGGCGTCGGGTCGGAGACCGAGTTCGCGTTGGGCGCGGCCGGGGCCGACTCGGTCGCCGAGGAGTTCGCGGCGCCGGAGGGAGCGGTGGCGGGGGAGTGCCCGCCGGTGCCGTTCCCGCCCGGGTTGCCCTGCACCGGGGCGCCGGGCTGCTGGTTCGAGGTCCCGTTGCCGGTCTTGCCGCTCGGGCGGCACGCGGCGCTGCCCGGCACGGGGCCGAGCGAGTCCGGCGCGGTCACCGCGGCCGAGCCGCACTTGACGAGCGGGCGGAGGGCCTTGGACCGGTGGTCGATCTCGTCGAGCAGGGTGACCGACTTGCTCGCGCGGGTGCGGGCGTCGCCGCTCGTCCCGGTCTTGAGCCGCTCGGCCGCCCCGCGCTGGTTGGTCACGAAGCCGTCGATCGCGTCCAGCGCCGCGGTGTCCTTGTGGGTCATCGCGGTGGCGGTCAGGAGCCGGACGCCCTCGAGCGTCTCGCCGTCCATGTCGTCGAGCACCGAGGAGAGCCCCGTCGGGTCCTTGACCGCCTGGGCCTCGTCGAGCCGGGTCCGGGCGAACTCGAGGTACAGCTGACCGCGGCTGATGTCCGAGCCGGCCAGCGCGAGCTGGGCCTTCTCGGTCGATCGCTTGACGGAGTAGAGCGCGTCACCGGGCATCGCGTCGCCGCTCGCGGCCGACATGCCGGAGAGGGCCAGGGTGCCGGCGGCGAGGCCGACGACGATGGCGCCTCGGGTGCGCGTCCGGCGACTGACGGCCGGTCGGCTCCCGGCGGGCCGGCGCAGCGAGCGCAGGCTTACCCGGTGGGTCGGCTCGGGCTCGGGCGCCGTGGCGGTCGCTCCGATGCCCTCGCGTTCGATCGTGGCCATGAGCATGGCCCGTAGACCGTCGCGGAACTCCTGCTGCGCCTCCACCCGGATCGGCATGTCGCCGAGCCGCTGTCCGACCGACACAAGGTCGGTGAGGGAGTCGTCGAGCGTGGTCCTCGTGTGGTGTCGCCGGGCCCCTTTGGCCTCGTCGAGGAGCTGAGCGAGTCGCTCAGCCCGTCGACGATGGAAGACGGAGCCAATCACCTGAGGCACCCCCCTTCGCTGATCGCGTCACTCAGGCGCGGCAGGGCAGCGGGATGGTGGGCCACCGCGTCCGCCGTGCGCCATGCCGACGGTCGCATCTGGACCAACGGTGCAACACGGAGGCTGGTTACGGCGCCTGCGGGGGCACTGTAACCGGAGGTGACAGCCGTCACGGCTGGAATCCGTCGGGGAGCAGCCGGGCGAGCGCGCGTACCGCACGGTACTGCAACGCTTTGATGGCTCCCTCGTTCTTGTTCATGGTCTGCGCGGTCTCGGCGACGGAGAACCCGTGCAGGAACCGCAGCACGATGCACTCCTGCTGCTCGGGGTTGAGCTGCTTGACCGCCTTGAGCAGGTCCACGTTGGTGATGTGGTCGATGACGGCCGCCTCGGGGCTGCCCTCGGGCCCCCGGTCGGGCCGGTCCGCGTCGAGCACGTCGCCGGTGGTGACCTCCAGCCGGTACCGGCCGGACTTGAAGTGGTCGGCGACGAGGTTGCGCGCGATGGTGACCAGCCAGGCACCGAGGTCGCGACCCTGCCACGTGAAGCTGCCGATGCGCTTGAGCGCACGCAGGAACGTGTCGGAGGTCAGGTCCTCGGCGAGCTGGCGGTTGCCGACGCGGAAGTACACGAACCGGAAGACCGTGTCGAAGTAGCGGTCGTATAGGAGTCCGAATGCCGCACCGTCTCCGGCCTGGGCCCGCTCGATGAGCGCCCAGACCTCCGACGCCGGGTCCCCGCGGTCGGGGCGCGTCGGCTGCGGCGGGACGGGCTCGCGCGGGCCGGTCTCGGTCAGCGTGTCGGTGCCGACGACGTCCTGCGGGATCGGCACGGTCTCCTCGCCCAGCAGCCCGGCCCCGGCGCCGCCGGCGGGCTTGCCGTTCATCCCGGCGTTGGGTCTTGCGTTCGGTGCCGGACCCGAGCGTGCGGGCGCCTCGTTGGTGTGGGGGCGCACGCGCGTGCGCGGAACGCTGCCTCCCTCACCGCGGATCACCGTGGCGAACATGTCGCGCATCGAGTCACGCAGCATCGACAGCCCACCGGCGAGTTCGTGTTCAGCGTTGAACACGTGCTGGTAACCGCTCATGCTTCGTAAGCCCGGACATAGGGCTTATTCGGCGCGATCACGGGCACTTCGGCCTCCTCGGGGTGAGGGGTGTCAACTCGCAACAAATGGGGTGAGTCGACTTCGGTGATAATAGGTCCGGCGTCACCCGCGTGTGGGCGGCTCTTGATGTGAGGGCACATTCTGTTCACGGATCCGTGTGCGATCGGCGCACATGCTGTCCGTCACTTGGCCGCGACGCGCCGTACGACACGCCGCTAAACCGGAAAAATGGTGCGAAAACGGCCTCGCCGCACCCCGGCATCTCACGTCCGTTGCACACGTTTGGGTGGTCTCTTACTCAGTCGGCGTGTCGGCCCTGCTGTGTTTTCCGCTCCCCTCGGTCGTTCCCTGCGGGGAGCCCCGCTCCCGCACACCCACTCCCGCCCGTCGGCCGGCCCGGTCGGCCGGGAGTCGGATGTGCCGGCGCGGCCTCCACGGGCCGTTGCCGTGAGCACGATGGCATGGAAGAGGGTGATTGGTGACGGGTGATATTCCAGTGCCCGCGCTCTCACCCTCGGCGCCCCCTCGGCGGCGGCCCGCAGACGGCTCGGGCCTCGATGCCGCGCGGGGCGCTGTGGAAGACTCCGTGACCGTGCAGGATGTCTCTCATTCAGCCGCCGGCAACTTCGCCGATGCCGTGCGGCGCGCCGCCTCCGCCGGCGGCGCCCGTCCCGCCCTGCGCTCGCACGACGCCGAGCTGACCTGGGCCGAACTCGACCGCCAGGTGGACGCCGTCGCCGCCGGCCTCGGGGCCCTGGGCCTCGGCGCCGATGAGCGGGGCCGCGCCCGGGTCGCCATCGCCCTGCCCAACGTGCCCGAGTTCGCCGCCGTGTTCTTCGGCGTGCTGCGGGCCGGGCTGGTCGCGGTGCCCGTCAACCCCGCCTACACGGCGCGCGAGCTCATCCACGTGCTGTCCGACTCCGGCGCGGCCGTGCTCGTCGCCACCGGGCCGGTGCTGGAGGCGCTCGGGGACGCGGCGCCGGCGGTGCGGTACCAGCTCGGCAGGGGCCTCACCGGATTACTCAGTGACCCCACCGCCGTCACTCGGGTGGAGGCGGTCGGCGGCGGTGAGGACCTGGCCGTACTCCTCTACACCTCCGGCACCGCGGGCGCGCCGAAGGGCGCCATGCTGCCGCACCGGGCCCTGCTCGCCAACCACGAGCAGCTGGCCGGCATCGAGCCCGCCCCGGTTACTCAGGACGACGTCCTGCTGCTCGCCGTGCCCCTCTTCCACGCCTACGGCCTCAACTCCGGCCTCGGCGCCGTCGCCTACCACGGGGCGTGCGGGGTACTGGTCGAGCGCTTCGACCCGGCCGACTCGCTGGAGGCGATCGAGCGCCACGGCGTGACCGGGGTGGTCGGGGTGCCGCCGATGTTCATCGCCTGGTCGCTCATGGGCGAGCGGCTCGCGCGGGCCTGGTCCGGGGTGCGCCTCGCGGTGTGCGGCGCCTCCCCGCTGGACCCGGCGGCCGAGCGGCGCTTCGCGGAGACGACCGGGCGCGCGGTGCACCAGGGTTACGGGCTCACCGAGGCGGCGCCGGTGCTGACCAGCACGCTGGCGAGCCCGTCGATCAAGCCTGGCTCCATCGGCCGGCCGATCCCCGGCGTGCGGGTGCGGCTCGTCGACTCCGCGGGCGAGGACGTGCTCGACGACGAGGACGGCACCAGCGACCCCGGCGAGATCGTGGCGTGCGGCGCCAACCTCTTCCGCGGCTACTGGCCCGACGGCGAGGGCGGCCCGGGCGCGGACGGCTGGTGGGCGACCGGCGACGTGGCCTACGCCGACGAGGACGGCGACCTGTTCATCGTGGACCGGCTCGGGGAGCTGATCCTCGTCAGCGGCTTCAACGTGTACCCGCACGAGGTCGAGTCCGTCCTGGCCGCGCACGAGTCCGTGGTGGAGGCCGCGGCGCTCGGGGTGCCGCATCCGTACACCGGCCAGACCGTCAAGGCCGTCGTGGTGCGCGTCCCGGACTCCCAGGTCACCGCCGAGGAGCTGATCGCGCACTGTGAGCGCAACCTGGCCCGGTTCAAGTGCCCGACCGCGGTCGAGTTCGTCGCCGAGCTGCCGCACTCCGCGACCGGCAAGGTGCGCAAGGGGGTGCTGCGGTGACGACGAGGCTCACGCTGTACACCCGCCCCGGCTGCCACCTCTGCGACGACGCCAAGGCCGTCCTCGACCGCGTCGGCGAGCCCTATCAAGAGATCAACATCGAGGACTCCGAGGAGCTGGAGGACGAGTACGGCTTCCGCATCCCGGTGCTGATGCTGGACGGCAAGGAGCACGGCTACTGGCGCGTGGAGGAGGACCGGCTGCGGCGCGATCTGCGGCTATCCTCACCCTCCCGGGGGGTCAGGCAGAACGCCCCACGGGTGAAGCACCTGGTGTGGGACTGGAACGGGACCCTGCTCGACGATCTCAAGCTCGTGGTCGACGCCACGAACGTCTGCCTGGCCACGGTCGGCGGGCCGGTGATCACCGCCGAGGAGCACCGCCGCGACTTCCGCCGGCCGATCCTGGACTACTACGCGCACGTGCTCGAGCGCCCGGTCGACCAGGTGGAGTTCCAGCTGCTCGACGACGCGTTCCACGACGCCTACCGGCAGCGGATGGGCGAGGTGCGGCTGGCCCCGGACGCGCTGGAGGCCATGGCGAAGTGGCCCGGCAGCCAGTCCCTGCTGTCGATGTTCTTCCACGACGAGCTGCTGGTCGAGGTCGAGCGGCACGGGCTGGGCGCCCGCCTGGTGCGGGTCGACGGCCTGCCCGGGACCGTCGGCGGGCACCGCAAGGCCGCGTTCCTGGAGCGGCACCTCAAGGCGCTGGAGCTCGACCCCGCCGACGTGGTGATGATCGGCGACTCCGTCGACGACGGGGACGCGGCGCGCTCGGTGGGCGCCTCGGCGGTGCTGTACGCCGGCGGCTTCACCGACACCGCGCTGCTGAAGGCGACCGGGCTGCCGGTGGCCTACACCCTGGTCGAGGCCGTTTCCCTAGCCCTGTAGGTAGGTGAGCACCGCGAGCACCCGGCGGTGCTGCTCGTCGTCCGGCGGCAGGTCGAGCTTCGTGAAGATGTTCTTGACGTGCTTCTCCACCGCGCCGTCGGTCACGACCAGCTTGCGGGCGATGGCGGTGTTGGAGCGGCCCTCGGCCATCAGCCCGAGCACCTCGCGCTCCCGCGGGGTGAGGCTGCGCAGCGGGTCGTCGCGCCGGCGGCGGACCAGCAGCTGGCCGACGACCTCGGGGTCGAGCACGGTCGCGCCGGCCGCGACCCGCCGCATCGCGTCGAGGAACTCGGCGACCTCGGAGACGCGGTCCTTGAGCAGGTACCCGACGGCTCCGGCGCGGTCGGCGAGCAGGTCGTCGGCGTAGGAGACCTCGACGTACTGCGACAGCACGAGGATCGGCGTCTTCGGCACCCGGGCGCGGGCCTCGACCGCGGCGCGCAGCCCCTCGTCGGTGTGCGACGGGGGCATCCGCACGTCCACGATCGCCACGTCGGGCCGGTGCTCGACGACCGCCTCGACCAGACTGGGACCGTCCCCGACGGCGGCGAGGACCTCGTGGCCGCTCTCGGTGAGCAGGCGCACCAGGCCCTCGCGCAGCAGAACCGCATCATCCGCAACGACTACTCGCACGCGGGTGATACTAGTGCCGGTCTCGCAGGTCTTTCGTGCCCGCGGAGCGGGCATGGGGGGTCCGGGGTGGGAACCCCCCCCGGCGCGCTCTACGCCGGAGGCGTCGCCAGGCTAGGACATGGGCAGGATGGCGACGACTTTGGTGCCGGCGTCGAGCGGGCTGGTCACGGTGAGTTCGCCGCCCGCCGCGCGGACGCGATCGGCCAGGCCGGTCAGCCCGTGCCCCTTGGCGAGGCTGGCGCCGCCCACCCCGTCGTCCTCGACCGTGACCAGCATGCCGTAGGCCGAGCGCTGCAGCGTGACCTTGACCTCGCTGGCGTGGGCGTGCTTGGCCACGTTGGTGAGGGCCTCGGCGACGACGAAGTACGCGGTCGTCTCGATGTTGTCGGCCAGCCGCTCGAGCTCGGGCACCTCCAGGTCGACCGGGACGAGCGAGCGGCCGGCCAGGGCGGTCAGCGCGGCCCGCAGCCCGCGGTCGACCAGGATCGGCGGGGCGATCCCGCGGGACAGGGCCCGCAGCTCCTCGAGGGTCTCGCGGGTCTGCGCGAGGGCCTCGGCTACGGTAGCCCGGGCGGCCGCCGGGTCGTGGTCGAACTGCAGGTCGGCGCGGCCCAGGTCCATGGCCAGGCGGACCAGCCGTTGCTGCGGGCCGTCGTGGATGTCGCGCTCGAGCCGGCGCAGGGCGGTCGCCTCGGCCGAGACGGCGGCGGTGGTCTGGGCGCGGGCCCGGTCGCGGCTGCGCTCGGCCTCGTAGATCCGCTCGCGCAGCTCGTTGACCCCGCTGAGCAGGGCGCGGGCGAAGAGCGCCTCGATCAGGGCGACGCCGCGCACGACGGGCACCAGGGTGAGGGCGAAGACCAGGCCGATCGCGGTGTGGAACAGCAGGCGGGTGCCGGTGCCATTGCCGAGCCCGAGCAGCTCCGGCAAATCGTGGTAGCCCGGCCCGCGGGGGATGGACCAGTCCCACAACACCGTGCTCAGCCCGCCGAGCGTGCCCGCCCACCAGGTCACCACGAACGCGAAGGCGAACGTGCTGGGGATGATCCGGAAGACGCCGTGCAGCAGGTCCAGCCACGACTGGCCGTCGGTGAGCGGGACGAACGTGCGGCGCCAGAACCCGGCGCGGGGGCCGGCCTTCTTGTAGTACGGGTGGGGCAGGTGCGTGCGCAGCACCGGGCCGATCCGGGCGCGCTCGAGGGTCGCGAAGCCGCGCGCCTGGAAGATCGTGGCGAACATGATCGGGAAGCCCACCGTGAGGACCATCAGCCCGAGACCGAGCGAGAACCCCGTGACGCACAGCACGATGGTGATGATCGACAGGGGGAAGCCGAGCAGCACGTACTGCGTGTCGATGCCCAGCTGGCGGAGGATGCGGGAGAAGCGGCCCGGGCCGAGCGGGGTGATGGTCGTCGTCATGTCATTGACGCTAGGCATCGTGGCCCCCGCCTCCCATCCCGCCGTCCAGCCACTTGATGGTAGGGGCAGCCCTACTGGAAAAACGTGTAGTGTCGCTACGTAAGGCAAAATCACGACCGCGTGTCGGGTGCACCAAATGCCGGATTTGTGCAAATAATGGCCGGAGCGCCCGCCCGCTGCCGACCGCGTCGGAGAAAGGGGGCACCACGTGCCGCGGGGGCATTTCTCGTGTGCGCGATCCGCACGGGCGGGCGCTGACCTCTACGTGGTGGGCGCCGATTCTTCAAGATCGCGATTTGTGCACGGCTTCACAAGCGCCTACTCTGTTGCAACGACGAATCCCGCTAGCACAGGCGGTAACCGCCATCGTGAGCGGGCTCGTACACCGTCGTCGTCGTCTCGGAGACTCATGAGCCAGCAGCGCACCGGCACAACGGACGGACCGGACTTTCCGGACCTTCCGGAGGCGACCGTCGCCAGGCTTCCGGAGTACCTGCGCGCCCTGCATCACCTCAGTGAGGATGGGCACGACACGGTCTCATCGGAGGGTCTGGCCGCGGCCGCGGGGGTCAACTCCGCCAAGCTCCGCAAGGACCTGTCGCATCTCGGCCGCACCGGCACCCGGGGCGTCGGCTACGACGTGACCCTGCTCATCGACCAGATCGAGCAGGTGCTCGGGCTCACCCACCGCCGGGCCGTCGCGCTCGTCGGCGTGGGTAATCTCGGTCACGCCCTCGCCGGCTACGCGGGCTTCGGCACCCGGGGCTTCCGCATCGCCGCCCTCTTCGACGCCGACCTCGGCCGCGTCGGCGAGCAGATCAACGGCCTGACCGTCCGGCACATCGACGAGCTGCCCGAGACCGTGCTGCAGGAGCAGATCGCGATCGCCGTGATCGCCACGCCCGCGCACGCCGCGCAGCACGTGGCCGACCGGCTCGTGGCCGCCGGCGTGACCAGCGTGCTGAACTTCGCGCCGTGCGTCTTGAACGTCCCCGAGGGCGTCGACGTGCGTAAGGTCGATCTGGCCATCGAGTTGCAGATCCTGTCCTTCCACGAGCACCGCAAGTCGGCCCTCACGGCGCTGCCGGCGGTGCAGAAGCCGCAGCACAACGGAGCGGAGGTGGCGTCGTGAGCGGTTCGGAGCGAAGCGGAGAGGCCGCTCACCGGCAAGCACAGTTGCAGGCGCGACGGCACCGGAGCGAAGCGGAGGTGTCGTCGTGAGCGGTTCGGAGCGAAGCGGAGAGGCCGCTCACCGGGGGGCACAGTTCCAGGCGCGACGGCACCGGAGCGAAGCGGAGGTGACGTCGTGACCGGAGGCGTGAATCTGCTCGTCGTCGGGCTTTCGCACCGGACCGCCGGAGTGCCGCTGCTGGAGCGGGTCACGCTGGGCCCCGACGACCTGCCGGCCGTGCTCGCCGAGCTCGTCGCGCTGCCCTACGTGGACGAGGCCGTGGTCCTGTCCACCTGCAACCGGGTCGAGATCTACGCCGCCGTCACCGCATTCCACGGCGGCCTCGCCGACATCGGCGGGGTGCTCGCCGTCCGGGCCGGGCTCGCCATGAGCGAGCTGGCCCCCCAGCTGTACGTCCACTACGAGGCCGACGCCGTCCGGCACGCGTTCCGCGTCGCCGCCGGGCTCGACTCGATGGTCGTCGGCGAGGCCCAGATCCTCGGCCAGCTCCGCGACGCCTACGGCACCGCCGCCGAGCGGGGCACGGCCGGACGCCTCCTGCACGAGCTGCTGCAGCAGGCCCTGCGCGTCGGCAAGCGGGTGCACGCCGAGACCGAGATCGACCGGGCCGGGCAGAGCGTGGTCAGCGCCGCGCTCGCCTACGGCCAGGGCGCCACCGCGCCGGTCGAGGGCCGGCCCGCGCTCGTCATCGGCGCCGGGGCCATGGGCGCGCTGTCGCTGGCGACCCTGCGCCGGGCCGGGGCCGCCCCGCTGTATGTGACCAACCGCGGCCACGCCCGCGCCGAGCGCCTCGCCGAGCTGCACGGGGCCGAGGCGGTGCCCTTCGCCGAGCTGCCGTCGCTGCTCGAGCGGGTCGACGTCGTCGTGAGCGCCACCGCGTCGCCGGAGCCGGTGCTCGACGCGCCGCTGCTGGCCGGGGCCGTCGCCGGCGCGGACCGGTCGGAGGGCGCCCGGCAGCACGACCTGCTCGTGCTCGACCTGGCCCTGCCGCGGGACGTCGCCCCCGCCGTGCACGACCTGCCCGGCATCACGCTTGTCGACATCGAGCTGCTGTCCGAGTCGCTGTCCACCACCGCCGACGCGGAGGAGCGGGCCGGCGAGGAGATCGTCGCGGCCGAGGTCGAGGCCTTCCTCACCTGGCTGCGCGGCGCCGACGTGGCCCCGACCGTGGCCGCGTTGCGCGCCCGGGCCGACGAGGTCGTCGAGGCCGAGCTGCGCCGGCTGGCCCAGCGCTGCCCCGAGCTGGGCGACGACGCCCGGGCCGAGGTCTCCCACAGCATCCACCGGATCGTCCAGCGGCTGCTCCACCAGCCGACCGTCCGCGTCCGGCAACTGGCGGCGGCCCCGGGCGGCGAGGCCTATGCTCAGGCGCTGCGCGAGCTGTTCGATCTGCAGATCCCCACCGCCGGCATCGATCCGGCCGAGGCTTCCGAGGTGCACCCGTGACGTTGAGGCTCGGCACCCGGGGCAGCGCGCTCGCGATGGCGCAGTCGACCACCGTGGCGGACGCCGTGCGCGAGCGCACCGGCCGCGCCGTCGACCTGGTCGAGATCGTCACGCCCGGCGACCGGTCGAACGCGCCCGTCCCGCAGCTCGGCGTCGGCGTGTTCGTCTCCGCCCTGCGCGACGCGCTGCTGGCCAAGGAGATCGACTTCGCCGTCCACTCCTACAAGGACCTGCCGACCGCGCCGGCCGAGGGGCTGGTCGTGGCCGCGATCCCGGCCCGCCAGGACCCGCGCGACGCGCTGGTCGCCCGCGGCGGGCTCACGCTCAACGAACTGCCCGACAACGCGCGGATCGGCACCGGGGCGCTGCGCCGGATCGCCCAGATCCACGCGCTGGGGCGGCGGCTGGAGACGGTACCGATGCGGGGAAACGTCGACACCCGTCTGCGCAAGCTCGCCGAGGGCGAGTTCGACGCCATCGTCCTCGCGCACGCCGGGCTCGCCCGGCTCGGTCGCGGCGGCGAGGCCACCGAGGTGCTCGATCCGCTGCTGATGCTGCCCGCCCCCGCGCAGGGCGCACTGGCCGTCGAGTGCCGCGAAGACGATGCCGAGCTGCGCGAGGTCCTCGCCGCGCTCGACGACGAGTACACCCGCGCGGCGGTCACCGCCGAGCGGGCGCTGTTGGCCGAGCTCGAGGCGGGCTGCTCCGCCCCGATCGCGGCACTGGCCGAGGTCGCCGAGGGCGATGAGGGGCCGGAGATTTATCTGCGCGGTGCGGTGTTCAGCCCGGACGGCGGCTTCGCCCTCCGGCTCTCGCGCACCGGAACGCTCGCCGACGCCGCGGAGGTGGGCCGAGCCCTGGCCCGCGACCTGCGCGAAGAAGGCGCCGACAACGCACTGGGAGTGCAGCATGACCCGCACCCGTAAGGGCAGCACCGGCCGGATCGCCTTCGTCGGGGCCGGCCCCGGCGACCCTGGCCTGCTGACGCGCCGCGCCCATGAGGCGCTGGTGACCGCCGACCACGTCGTCCACGACCGTAATGTCCCGGAGCCGCTGCTCGCCGCGATCCGCGCCGAGGCCGACCCGGAGTGCCAGTTCAGCCCGGCCGAGGGCGCCCCCGGCGACGTCGCCAAGGTGCTGCTGTCCGCGGCCCGCTCCGGCCTGCGCGCGATCCACCTCGTCGGCGGCGACCCGCTGGCGCACGAGACGGTGCTCAAGGAGGTGCAGGCCGTCGCCCGCACCGCGGTGCCGTTCGAGGTCGTGCCCGGCATCGGGCAGGCCGCCGGCGTCGCGACCTACGCCGGGGTACCGCTGCCCGGCGTGCGCGTGACCGCCGACGTCGACGACGTGCAGTCCGTCGACTTCGAGTCCGTCGCCGCCGCCGTGGCCCGCGGCTCCTCCGCCCTCGCCGTCGACGCCGGGGACCTCGCCGCCGTGCGCGACGGGCTCCTCGCCGCCGGGGTCGACCCGGCCACGCCGGTCTCGATCACCGGGGACGGCACGGGCGAGACGCAGTACAGCTCCGCCTCCAGCGTCGACAGCATGGTCGCCGCCGCGCTCGGCTTCGCCGGCCGCGTGGTGCTGTGCCTCGGGGCCGGGGTCGGGCAGCGCGAGAAGCTCGGCTGGTGGGAGAACCGCCCGCTCTACGGCTGGAAGGTCCTGGTCCCGCGGACCAAGGAGCAGGCCGGCGCGATGAGCGAGCGGCTGCGGGCCTACGGCGCCATCCCGTGCGAGGTGCCGACGATCGCCGTCGAGCCGCCGCGCACCCCGGCGCAGATGGAGCGCGCGATCAAGGGCCTGGTCGACGGCCGCTACGCGTGGACCGTCTTCACCTCCGTCAACGCCGTGCGCGCGGTGTGGGAGAAGTTCGCCGAGCACGGCCTCGACGCCCGCCACTTCGGCGGCGTCAAGGTCGCCTGCATCGGCGAGGCCACGGCCGAGGCCGTGCGCGGCTTCGGCATCGTGCCCGAGCTGCTGCCGAGCGGCGAGCAGTCCTCCGAGGGCCTGCTGGCCGAGTTCTCGCCGCACGACGAGGTGCTCGACCCGGTCGGCCGGGTGCTCCTGCCGCGGGCCGACATCGCGACCGAGACGCTCGCCGCCGGGCTCACCGAGCTCGGGTGGGAGGTCGACGACGTGACGGCGTACCGCACCGTGCGCGCCGCCCCGCCGCCGGCCGACATCCGCGACGCGATCAAGTCCGGTGGCTTCGACGCGGTGCTCTTCACCTCGTCGTCCACGGTGCGCAACCTGGTCGGCATCGCCGGCAAGCCGCACGCCCGCACGGTCGTCGCGGTGATCGGGCCGAAGACCGCCGACACCGCGGTCGAGTTCGGTCTGCGCGTCGACGTGCAGCCCGCCCACGCCTCCGTGCCGGACCTGGTGGAGGCGCTGGCGAGCTACGCTGTGGAACTGCGCGAGAAGCTCGCCGCGATGCCCGCGAAGCAGCGCCGCGGTTCGAAGGTGCAGGGCCCTACCGCCCTGAGGTTCCGCTAAAGGGGGTCACTCCCGTGGGTTTTCCTGAGGTCCGGCCGCGCCGGCTGCGTCGCACCCCCGCGATGCGCCGGCTCGTGGCCGAGACGCACGTGCAGCCGTCCAACCTGATCCTGCCGATGTTCGTGAAGGAGGGGCTGACCGAGCCGCGGCCGATCAGCTCCCTGCCCGGCGTCGTGCAGCACTCCCGGGAGTCGCTGCGCAAGGCCGCGGCCGAGGCGGTCGCCGAGGGCGTCGGCGGCCTGATGCTCTTCGGCGTGCCGCAGACGCGTGACGAGACCGGCTCCGGTGGCATCGACCCGGATGGCATTCTCAACGTTGCCATCCGTGACGTGATCGCCGAGGTCGGCGACGCCACCGTGGTCATGGCCGACCTCTGCCTCGACGAGTTCACCTCGCACGGGCACTGCGGCGTGCTGGCCGCCGACGGCTCCGTCGACAACGACGCGACGCTGCGGCAGTACGAGCTGATGGCCCTCGCCCAGGCCGAGGCCGGCGCCCACGTGCTCGGCCCGTCCGGGATGATGGACGGCCAGATCGGCGTGGTCCGCAGCGCGCTGGACCGGGCCGGGCACACCGACATCGCCCTGCTCGCCTACGCGGTCAAATACGCCAGCGCCTTCTTCGGCCCGTTCCGTGAGGCCGTGGAGTCCGCGCTCACCGGCGACCGCAAGGCCTACCAGCAGGACCCGGCCAATCTGCGCGAGTCCCTGCGCGAGGTCGCCCTCGACATCGAGGAGGGCGCGGACATGGTCATGGTCAAGCCCGCGCTGCCGTACCTCGACGTGGTCACCCGGGTCGCCGAGATGGTCGACGTGCCCGTGGCCGCCTACCAGGTCTCCGGTGAGTACGCGATGGTCGAGGCCGCGGTCGCCAACGGCTGGCTCGAGCGTGAGCGGGTCATCCTGGAGACGCTCACGTCGATCCGCCGGGCCGGCGCCCAGCTGATCCTGACCTACTGGGCGAGCGACGCCGCCCGCCTCCTGAGCCGCATCTAAGCCTCTTCGGGGCATCCGGTCCGGTCCTCCCGGCCGACGACGAACTCGGCGGGGAGGCCGGACCGCCGGCGTTTTCGGGCGCCGGACGCTATCGCCCAAATCGGGCATATTGGGCGTGTCGCGGCGATTTCCCCGCCACTCCGGCTGCAGAATTGTTGTCGCAGCTCATGGCCCTGGTTACGGCCCCGCGCCGGTGAAATCCGGTCTGCGCGAAGTGTCAGGAACGCGACAGTTGCCCGATCGGGCGGGTTAGGCCCTCGTTGCGCTGATCGTGAGATGGCTCGTCACCGGAGGCGCCGGCTACATCGGCGCGCACGTCGTGGCCGCCCTGCAAGGGGCCGGCCTCGAATGCATTGTCGTCGATGACCTGTCCACCGGCCGGGCCGCGCGGGTGCCGTTCGGGGTGCCGCTGCTGCGCGCCGACGTGCGCGACGCCGCGGCCGTGCGCGAGGTGTTCCGCCGCCACCGGCCCGACGGGGTGATCCACCTCGCCGCGCGCAAGGACGTCGCCGAGTCGGCCGCGCACCCGCTGCGGTACTACCGCGACAACCTCGACGGCCTGGGCTCGGTCCTCGCGGCCGTGGCCGAGACCGGGACCCGCTCGGTGCTGTTCTCCTCCAGCGCGGCCGTCTACGGCACGCCCCGCCGCTCCCCGGTGCGCGAGCAGGACCCCACCGAGCCCGAGAACGCCTACGGCCGGACCAAGCTCGTCGGCGAGTGGATGCTGCGCGACGCCGCGGCGAGCGGCGGATTCCGCTGGGGCGCGCTGCGGTACTTCAACGTCGCCGGCGCCGCCGCACCCCACCTGCGCGACGAGGGCGGCACGAACCTCGTGCCCCGCCTGCTGCGCGCCGCCGCGCTGGGCATCCCGGCGACCGTCTTCGGCACCGACTACCCGACCGCCGACGGCACCGCCGTGCGCGACTACGTGCACGTGGCCGACATCGCCGACGCGCACGTGCGCGCGGCCCTCGCGCTGCACGAGGACGAGCTGCGCGACGAGGTGCTCAACGTCGGCCGCGGCGAGGGCGCCTCGGTGCTGCAGATGATCGCCGCCGTCGGCCGGGCGCTGGGCCGCCCGCTGCCCTACGACGAGGCCCCGCGCCGCCTCGGCGACCCCGCCGCGGTCGTCGCCAGCCCCGCCCGCATCCGCGCCCGCCTCGGCTGGCGTGCCCGCCACACCCTGCACTCCATCGTCGCCTCATCGATCGCCGAAGTCGTCAAGGCCGCCTGAGAAGGAGCACGAGCACCTTGAAGTCCCGGATCGTCGCCGGATCGCTGGCCCTGCTGGGCCTCGCCGGCATCGCCCTCGCCCAGCCCGCGCTGGCCACCGCCGCCCCCAAGCAGCGCATCGACCTGCGCGTGCTCGTGCTCGACGACGACAGCACCGGCATCGACACCCTCCGCGCCCAGCTCGACCGCGAGGGCGTGCCCTACGACACGCTGGACCTGGCCGCGCCCGCGCGCCCGCAGCTCACCGCCGCCTACCTCGCCGACACCGTCAGCGGGGTGCGCCGGGCCAAGTTCCAGGGCGTCATCGTGCCGAACGAGAACTCGGTGACCGGGGCCGAGGCGACCGTGCTGGCCGGCTTCGAGCGCGAGTTCAAGGTGCGCCAGATCGACGCGTACACCTTCGCCGGATCGGGCGTGGGCCTCACCAACACCTGGAGCGGGGTGCTGGACGGCTCCACCATGCAGGTCACCGACGCCGGCAAGGCGGCCGGGTTCGGCTACCTCAAGGGCGCCGTCCCGGTCGACGACCGCGACCCGGCGGTCTCGGAGTCCTTCGGCTACCTCGGCGCCGCCGCGGTTCCGGCCGGCGCGACCTTCACGCCCCTGGTCACCGGGGCGAAGCCCGGCGGCGGGGCCACCGGCTCGCTCATGGGCGTCTACGCGCACGACGGCCGCGAGGAGCTCGTGGTGACGCTGGCCGCCAACCGATACCAGACCCACGCCATGGAGCTCGGGCACGGCCTGATCACCTGGCTGACCCGCGGCACCCACCTCGGCTACACGCGCAACTACTTCAGCGTCCACGTCGACGACGTCCTCCTGCCGGACGACCGCTGGGACACCGTGCACAACTGCACCGTCGGCGACGACTGCAACCCGCGGCGGGACCCGGCGACCCTGCCGTACAACCAGACCATCCGCATGACCAAGGACGACGTGAACGCGCTCGTCGCGTGGCAGAAGGCGCGCGGGATCAAGCTCGACGTCGTGTTCAACGGCGGCGGCAGCGTGGAGGCCGGCCCCGGCGACCCGCTCACCGCGGCGGTCGTGGCGAACAAGAGCCAGTTCCGCTTCATCAACCACACCTACGAGCACACCTACCTCGGCTGTGTGCAGGACTTCACGGTGACGCCGTGGAAGTGCACGGGGCAGTGGGTGTCGCAGGCCGACATCTCCGCGCAGATCAAGCAGAACGTGGACTGGGCCAAGTCCAAGGGCATCCCGATCGACGCGAGCGAGCTCGTCACCGGCGAGCACTCCGGCCTCAGGACGCTGCCGCAGATGCCGGCCGACAACCCGAACCTCGCGCCGGCGCTCAACGCCAACGGGGTCAGGTACGTCGCCTCGGACGCCTCCCGCGAGCAGACCGCCCGGCCCGTGGGCAACGCCGTCACCGTGCCCCGGTTCCCGATGAACATCTACTACAACGTGGCCACCGTCGCCGAGGAGGTCGACGAGTACAACTGGCTCTACACCAGCGCGGCCGACGGCGGCAGCGGCATCTGCGAGAACAACCCGCAGTCGACCTGCATCAGCCCGCTGGGCGCGAGCGGCTTCACGAAACACATCGTGCCGCTGGAGTCGCGCATCGCCTACGACCACGTGGTCTCCGCGAACCCGGCCCCGCACTACGCCCACCAGAGCAACCTCGCCGAGGACCGGATCCTGTACCCGGTGCTGGACGCCGTCCTCGCCCGGTACCGCAACACCTACACCACCGCGACCCCCGTGGTGAACGTGAAGTTCGCCGAGACCGCGCTGCAGAACCGGCGCCAGGCGGCCTGGACCGCCGCGGTGCAGAGCCGCCAGATCGAGGCGTACCTGCTCGACGGCAAGGTCACCGTCACCAACAAGGGCGCCGCGGTGGACGTGCCGCTGACCATGCCGAGCGGCACCACGCTCGTCACCGCCTCGCTGCTGGGCCTCGAGGTCGGCGGCGGCGCGTTCGGCGAGGCCTACGGCGGCGAGCGCTCCGCCTGGCGCGGCATCGCCAGCAACGGCCGGCAGCTCCTGAGCCTCCCGAGCTGAGCCGGGTCGCCGTGCGCGTCGTCCTCGTCAACGAAGGCACCTACCCGTACGCCACCGGCGGCGTCACCACCTGGTGCGACCAGCTGGTACGCGGGCTGTCCGAAGTGGAGTGGGACCTGGTCGCCATCGTCGGCACCGAGCCCGACCGGCCCGCGATCGCGCTGCCCGGCAACGTCCGGTCGCTGCGCCCGGTGCCGGTCTGGGGCCCGGCCCGCCCCGCGCGCGGCCGGGCCGAGCGGGCCGCGGGGCTGCTGTGCCGGGGCATGCTCGGCGACTCGGCGCCCGACCTCGTCCTGTTCGCCGAGGGCCTGCGGGCCCTCGCCGAGCTGGCGCTTCCGGTCCGCGCTCCCGGCCGCCTCGACGTGCTGGGCCGCACCCGCTTCGGCCGCCGCGTGGGCCGGCACCCGCTCGCGGGCGCCGGCCTGGCCGACATCCTGCTCGACGCCTGGGCCAAGGCCGCGGCCGACGGCATCCGGCTGCCGCGGCTCACCCTGCGGGAGGCGGACGAGGCGGCGGTGCTGCTGGAGCACGCCCTCCGCCCGCTCGCCGCGCCGCTGCCCGAGGACGCCCAGCTGGTGCACGCCAACGCCAACGGGCTCTCGGCGATGGTCGCCCTCGCCGCGAAGTGGCGCCTCGGGGTGCCCTTCCTGATGACCGAGCACGGGGTGTACCTGCGCGAGCGGTACCTCGCCGCCGGCGCCCAGTCGCCCGGGGTGAAGACGGCGCTGCTGCGCTTCCACCGGGCCCTGGCGCGCCTGGCGTACTGGGAGGCCGACCTGGTCACCCCGGTCAGCGGGTTCAACGCGCGCTGGGCGGTGCGCCACGGCGCCGACCCGGCCAAGCTCGCCGTCATCGGCAACGGCGTCGACCCGGAGCGCTTCCCGCCCCTGCCCGGCGAGCCCGCCGAGCCGGTCATCTCCTGGGTCGGGCGCATCGACCCGCTGAAGGACCTCGAGACGCTCATCCGCGCGCTCGCCATCGTCCGGCAGTCCATCCCCGACGCCCGGCTGCACCTGGCCGGCCCGGTCCCGGACGGCAACGAGTCCTATGCCGCCGACTGCCGCGCGGTCGCCGAGTCCCTCGGGCTCGGCGACGCGGTGACGTGGGCCGGGCCGTGCGCGTCCAGCCGCGAGGCGTTCGCCGCCGGGCAGGTGGCGGCGCTGTCGAGCATCTCGGAGGGGATGCCGTACACCGTGCTGGAGGCGATGATGTGCGGCCGCCCGACGGTGAGCACCGACGTCGGCGGCGTGGCCGAGGCCGTGGGCAACGCGGGCCTCGTGGTGCCGCCGCGGGACCCGGCCGCGTTCGCCGCCGCGTGCGTGGCGTTCCTGTCCTCGGCCGAGTTCCGGGCCACGATCGGCCACAGTGGACGGCAGCGGGCACTGTCGGAGTACACCCTGGACCGCTGCCTGTCCGCCTACCGCGCCAAGTACCGCTCCCTCGTCCCGGAGCCCGCCAGCTTGTTGGTCTCGGCATGAGC
Organism: Dactylosporangium thailandense; assembly: GCF_059739745.1. Taxonomy (NCBI): domain Bacteria; kingdom Bacillati; phylum Actinomycetota; class Actinomycetes; order Micromonosporales; family Micromonosporaceae; genus Dactylosporangium; species Dactylosporangium thailandense. The sequence continues at coordinate 9,060,104 of NZ_AP029195.1, read as the reverse complement.
GGTGACTCGCTCGTCATCGTGCCCGCGCAGCGGCGGGCCCGGCCCAGCGAACTCGACCGCCCGGAGCCGCTGCGCTACGTCGGCCGGGTCGCCGCCGACCCGGTCGCCGCGCTCGCGGACAGGATGCGCGACGACTGCCTCAGCGCCGTCGACATCGACGAGATCGCGGCCATCCTGGAGGCGAACGGCATCAACGACCGGGTCGCCGACCGCGAGTACGGCGCCCCGTCCGTCTTCGCGCTCGCCGGGCGCGTGGTCGCACGCACCCTCGACGCGGCCGACACCCAGCAGATCCGCCCGGTGCCGCCCGAGGGCCCCGGCGCGGGCCGGGCCGTCGCCGACACCCTCCTGCGCGCGCTGATCTACCTGACCCCGCTCGTCATCGGCGTCGGCGCGTCGTCCGAAGTGGACGGTGTGCCGGGGCTGGCCACCACCGGCACGCTCATGCTCGGGTGGGGCGGCGGGCAGGCGCTGTCGTACCTGGGCTACCGGGCGCTGTCCGAGCGCGGGCGCACCGCGGCCGCGCGGCTGCTCGGGGCCGGCTTCCTCGCCCTGACCGCCCTGTGGGGCCTGGTGCTGATCGGCACCGGCGCCCGCGCCTACGTCGTGGCCGCCGTCCAGCTCGCGCTGTTCGCCGTGGCCGCGGTGACCCTGGTGACCAACCGGGAGCGGACGGTGATCGGGGCGGTCGTGCCCTGCTGGGTGGCGACGGCCGGGCTCGGCTCGGGCCTGAGCGTGTCCTGGCTGCTGGCCTGCGTCGCCGTGCTCGTCGGGGTCGCCTACCTGCCCGTGCTGCGGGAACGGTCTCCGCGCAAGGTCACCCGGCGGCGGTGGCGCTCGTGGCGGCACGACATCGGCTACGCGGCCCTCTACGGGCTCGTCGGCACCGGGCAGGCCGCGCTGCTGCGCACCGTCGCGCTCGACGGGATCGCGCCGCACCGGGTGCCGCCGGCGGCGGTGCCGCTGCTGCTCGGCGTACCGCTGATGGAACTGACCCTCGTGTGGCACCAGCGGCGGATCGCGTCCGCGCGGGCCGACCTGGCCGACCGGTTCGCCTTCGACCGCCGGCTCGGCCGGATCAGCGCCGGCACCGTCGCCGTGCTCGCCGTCCCGGTCCTGGTGGGCGCGGCCATCGCCGGGGCCGTCTGGTTCGGGCTGCTCGCGCGCGGGCAGTCCTTCGCCGCGGCCGTGCTGCTCATGGCCGTCTACGCGCTGTGCCTGGTGCTCGCCTCGCACGGCCGCGCCGGCACCGCCGCGATCGTCGTGTGGTGGCCGGCGCTGCTCGTCACGGGCGTCGGGCACTGGGCGCCGGCCCTGGTCCACGTGGCGCCCACGTTCGCCGAAACCCTCGCCGTCGCGACGCTGCTCGGGGCCGCTCTGCCCGGGCTCGCCGTCGCGGCGCTCGTCCTGCGCGATCCGGAGAGTTACCGAGCATGATGCTGCTGCCGTTGTACGTCCACCCCCTGGCCGACCCCGAGGCGTGGGACTGCCTGCCCCGCGGCGGGGCCTGCTGGACGATCGTCAACGTCCACAACGGCCCCGGCGCGGGCCGCGACGAGGTCTACGCCGAGGCGACCGGGCGCCTGCACGAGGCCGGCGTGCGCATGCTCGGCTACGTCGACCTCGGCTACGGCGAGCGCGCCAACGGCGAGGTCTGGTGCGACATCGTGGGCTGGTCGCAGTACCCGGTCGGCGGCATCTTCTTCGACCAGGTGCCCTCCGACGCGGCCGGGCTCGCCTACGTGACCCAGGTCGTGCGCGCGGTGCGCGGCTCGGTCGTGCTCAACCCCGGCACCCGCTGCCTGCCCGGCTACGCGGCCCTCGCCGACGTGGTGTGTACGTTCGAGGGGCCATGGGAGTCCTACGCCGCGCTGCCGGCCACCGAACGCGACTGGCCCAACGCCGCGCATCTCGTCTACGGGGTGCCGACGGCGCGGCTGGGCGAGGCGACGGCACTGCTGCTGCGCCGGGCCGGGCACGGGCTGGTGACGGACCTCGCGGCGCCGCTGCCGTACCAGGGCGTCCCCAGCTCCCTGCGGGCCCGGGCCGCCGCGCGGTGATCTCCCGCCGGCTGCGCGCCCTGCTGCTCGGCCTCGTCGCGGTGACCGTGCTCTACGCGGCCGCCTGCACCGGCGGGGACCAGCACGGCCGGGACATCGGCGGTGGCGGCTCGCACGGCCCCGCCACCGGGGGCGCCGGACCGTCCAATGCGGACGGTCTCGGCTCCGCGCCGGCGTCCCCGCCGGGCTCGGCGGGCCCGTCCGGCCCCGCGGCCCCGCCCGCGGGCGGCTGGTGGAAGCCGGCGGTCGGGCTGACCTGGCAGTGGCAGCTCACCGGGGCGCTGGACAAGTCCGTCCCGGCCGAGGTCTACGACGTCGACGGCGCCAACACCTCGGCCGCCGACGTGGCCGCGCTCAAGGCCGCGGGCCGGCACGTCATCTGCTACGTGAACGTGGGCGCGCACGAGGACTTCCGCGCCGACGCGAGGAACTTCCCGGAGTCGGTGCAGGGCAAGGGCCTCGACGGCTGGCCGGGGGAGAAGTGGCTCGACATCCGGCGCTGGGACGTGCTCGAGCCGCTGCTGTCGGCCCGGTTCAAGCAGTGCAAGGACAAGGGCTTCGACGCGGTGGAGCCCGACAACGTCGACGGCTACAGCAACAGCAGCGGCTTCCCGCTCACCGCCGCCGACCAGCTGACCTTCAACCGGCGCGTGGCCGACCTCGCCCACCGCACCGGGCTCGGCGTGGGCCTCAAGAACGACGTCGAGCAGGCCGCGGCGCTCGCGCCCGCCTTCGACTTCGCCGTGAACGAGGAGTGCGCGCGCTACGACGAGTGCGACACCCTGAAGGTCTTCATCAGCGCGGGGAAGCCGGTCTTCCACGTCGAGTACGACGGCTCGACCGGCTCCTTCTGCGCCAGGACCAAGGCCCTGCGCTTCTCGTCGATGAAGAAGAAGATGGACCTCGACGCCTGGCGCGAGACCTGTTAGCCGCTCTCCTCGCCGTCAGCTGAGCCCGCTGCGCTCGGCCAGGTTGTGCATCGCCCGCAGGATCCCCGTCCGGTCCGCGGGCACCTCCAGGGTCTCGGCCGTGGCGCGCAGCCCGGCCAGGGTGTAGCCCAGCTGGCGCCGCCACGCCGTCGGGGCGCTCTGCGCGGTCCGTTCCACCAGCCCCGCGTTGGCCATGAGCATCGGCACGACGTCCTCGGGCTGGAAGTCCGGACGCAGCACGCCCGCCGCCCGGGCCCGGTCGACGAGCGCCGTCAGCCCGCGAAACGCCCGCCCGCGCAGGCTCTCCAGCTCCGGCACCCCCGACACGGTCGCGATCAGCAGGTCGGCGAACGCGCGGCTGCCCGCCTGCACCTCGCACAGGAACGTCAGGTGCCCGGCGAACGCCGCCCACGGATCCTCGACCCGCAGCGCCCGCTCGGTCACGTCGACCACTTCCTGCAGCGCCTCGGCGAACACCGCGGCGACGAGGTGGCCGCGGCTGGGGAAGCGGCGGTAGAGGGTGGCGTTGCCGACCCGGGCCCGGCGGGCGATCTCGTCGAGCGGCGCCTCCAGCCCCCGCTCGGCGAAGACCACCTTGGCGGTCTCGAGCAGTTGCCGGCGGTTGCGCTCGGCGTCCTTGCGCAAAGCACCCTGAGCCCCCATGGCTACAGCATATGGCCGGGAGCCTTTTTCTTGTTCCAGCAAAAGTTACGGCATCGAAGTTGCAAAGTATGGACAGCCGTAGCTAAAGACCCTAGTGTGTCCCCCACGACACCAGCGCGTTTCATCAATGTATCCGGATCGGCACCGGATGTGGCGGAGCCGCGGGGTCGACTCCGGCATCCGGCGCGACGGCGCGCGCCCTGCCTGGCACCTCACCACGTCAGGAAGGGACACCGTGAACCAGCAACCCTCCGGGCATCGATGGCGGCCGATAGCTGCCGCCCTGATCCTCGTCGCTTCCAGCCTCACCGCCACCGCGTTCACCCTCGCCGCGGCGCCCGCCACGCCCGCGGCCGCGGCCATCAACGCGGCGGACTTCCAGCAGGTCACCCTGGCCAAGGGCGAGCCCGAGGTCGGCGAGCCGCTGACCATCTCCGTGCTGCCCGACCGGTCCGTGCTGCACACCGCCCGCAACGGCACCCTGCGGCGCACCGACGCCGGCGGCACCACCACCGTCATCGCGAACATCCCCGTCTACACGCACGACGAGGAGGGGCTGCAGGGCGTCGCCGCGGACCCGAACTTCGCGAGCAACCGGTACATCTACCTGTACTACGCCCCGCCGCTGTCCACCCCGGCCGGCGACGCGCCCGCCACCGGCACCGCCGCCACCTGGACCACGTGGACGGGCGTCAACCGGCTGTCCCGCTTCACGCTCAACGCCGACTTCAGCGTGAACATGGCCAGCCAGGTCAACATCCTCGACGTGCCCGCCAACCGGGGCATCTGCTGCCACGTCGGCGGCGACATCGACTTCGACGCCGCGGGCAACCTGTACCTGTCCACCGGCGACGACTCCAACCCGTTCGACTCGGCCGGCTACTCGCCGCTCGACGAGCGCACCGACCGCAACCCCGCCTACGACGCCCAGCGCTCCGCGGGCAACACCAACGACCTGCGCGGCAAGATCCTGCGCATCAAGGTCGCCGCGAACGGCACGTACACGATCCCGAGCGGCAACCTCTTCGCCCCCGGCACCGCGAACACGCGGCCCGAGATCTACGCGATGGGCTTCCGCAACCCGTACCGCATGACCGTCGACAAGGCCACCGGCATCGTCTACGTCGGCGACTACGGCCCCGACGCCGGCGCCACCGACCCCAACCGCGGCCCGTCCGGGCAGGTCGAGTTCAACCGGATCACCGCGCCCGGCAACTACGGCTGGCCGTACTGCACCGGCACGAACACCAGCACCGAGACCTACAACGAGTGGAACTTCGCCACGAACTCCACGGGCGCGAAGTACAACTGCGCCGGCGGCCCGACCAACAACTCGTTCCGCAACACCGGCCTGAGCACCCTGCCCCCGGCCAAGCCGGCGTGGATCCGCTACGGCGGCGACGCGGGCAGCCCGCCCGAGTTCGGCGGCGGCTCGGAGTCGCCGATGGGCGGTCCCGTGTACCACTACGACGCCGCCAACCCGTCGACCACGAAGTTCCCGCAGTCCCTCGACGGACTCTTCTTCGCCGGCGAGTTCGGCCGCGGCTGGATCAAGCCGATCAAGATCAATGCGGACGGCTCCCCGGGGGCGATCGACAACTTCCCGTGGAACGGCAAGCAGGTCATGGACATGCAGTTCGGCCCCGACGGCGCGCTGTACGTCCTCGACTACGGCACCGGCTACTTCAACGGCGACCAGAACTCCGCCCTCTACCGCTACGACTACGTCGGCGCCGGCGGCAACCGGGCCCCGACCGCCGTCGCGAGCGCGAACGTCACCTCCGGCTCGGCCCCGCTCGCCGTGAACTTCTCCTCCGCGGGCTCCACCGACCCCGAGGGCGGCGCGATCACCTACTCGTGGACGTTCGGCGACGGCGGCACCTCGACCGCCGCCAACCCGTCGCACACGTTCACCGCCAACGGCACCTACTCGGTCACCCTCACCGCCAAGGACCCGCAGGGCGCCATCGGCACCGCCGGCGTGATCATCAGCGTCGGCAACACCGCGCCGACGGTCGTCATCAACGGGCCCAAGCCCGGGCAGCTCGTGTCGTTCGGTGACTCGGTGCCGTGGAGCGTCACCGTCACCGACCCCGAGGACGGGGCCATCGACTGCAGCAAGGTGACGATGACCTACGTGCTCGGCCACGACCAGCACGCGCACGCGATCACCTCGCAGACCGGCTGCGCGGGCACGATCAACATCCCGGTCGACGGCGAGCACGACTCGGCGTCGAACATCTTCCCGATCTTCGACGCGCAGTACACGGACAAGGGCGGGCTCACCGTCCACGCGCAGAGCATCATGGCGCCGCGCTACCGGCAGGGCGAGTTCTTCAAGTCCTTCCTCGGCGTCGACCAGATCACCAAGCCGTCCGCCGAGGGCGGCAAGACCGTCGGCAACATCAACAACGGCGACTGGATCGGCTTCGACCCGTACAAGCTGAACAACGCGACCTCGTTCAGCGCCCGGGTCTCCTCCGGCGGCCTGGGCGGCACGCTGACCCTGCGCACCGGCTCGCCGACCGGCACGGTGATCGGCTCCGCGACGGTGCCCGTGACCGGCTCCTGGGAGACGTTCACGACCGTGAGCGGCCCGATCACCAACGCGCCGGCCGGGACGACGTCGCTGTACCTCACCTTCTCCGGCGGCACCACGGGCGCCCTGTTCGACCTCGACAGCTTCACCTTCGTCACCGGGGCCGGCGGCAACGGCGTCGGGCCGGTGAAGGGGCTCGCGGGCAAGTGCCTCGACGCCCGCGGGGCCGGCTCCGCCGACGGCACCCAGATGCAGATCTACACCTGCAACGGCACCGGCGCCCAGGTCGTCGTCGTGGCCGGCCAGCAGCTCAAGGTGCTCGGCAAGTGCCTGGACATCTCCGCAGGCGCGACCGCGGACGGCACCAAGGTGCAACTGTGGACGTGCAACAACACCGCGGCCCAGAACTGGGCGCTCCAGGCGGACGGCTCGCTGAAGAACCCGGCCTCCGGCAAGTGCCTCGACGTGGCCGGGGCGAACTCCGCCGACAGCACCGTCGTGCAGCTCTACACCTGTAACGGCACCAACGCGCAGAAGTGGACCCTGCCATGAGGCTCCGTGCACTGACGTTCGCCGCGATCCTGGTCTGCGGCCTGCTGGTGGCCGCCCCGGCGCAGGCCGCCGACTCGCCGTACGACGTCCTGGTCTTCTCCAAGACCGCGGGCTTCCGCCACGACTCGATCCCGGCCGGCATCCAGGCCGTGCGCGACCTCGGCGCGGCGAACAACTTCACCGTCACCGCCACCGAGGACGCGAACGCGTTCACGACGGCCAACCTGGCCCAGTACGAGGCCGTGGTGTTCATGAGCACCACCGGCGACGTGCTCAACGACACCCAGCAGGCGGCGTTCGAGTCCTACATCCGCGGGGGCGGCGGCTACGTCGGCGTCCACGCGGCCGCCGACACCGAGTACTCCTGGCCCTTCTACGGCCAGCTGGTCGGGGCCTGGTTCGCCAGCCACCCCGCGATCCAGCAGGTCAACTCGCGCACGGAGGACCGGGCGAACCCCGCCACCGCGCACCTGCCGCAGGTCTGGACCCGCACCGACGAGCTGTACAACTACCAGACCAACCCGCGCGCGACCGCGCACGTGCTCGCCACCCTCGACGAGTCGTCGTACTCCGGCGGCTCGATGGGTGCCGACCACCCGATCACCTGGTGCAAGACGATCGACAGTGGACGGTCGTTCTACACCGGCTTCGGGCACACCCAGGAGTCGTACGCCGACGGCAACTTCCGCAACCAGGTGCTGGGCGGCATCCGGTACGCCTCGAAGCGGGCCCAGGCCGACTGCCGGCCCGAGACCGGCTACACCGCGCTCTACAACGGCTCCACGACGGGCTGGTCGCAGGCCGGCCCAGGCGGCTTCACCAACGCCGACGCCACCCTGAGCTCGACCGGCGGCCTGGGGCTGTACTGGTACTCCGCGAAGCAGTTCGGCACGTCGTACTCGCTCAAGGCCGACTTCCGGATCACGGGCGACAGCAACTCGGGCGTCTACGTCGGGTTCCCGAACCCGGGCAACGACCCGAACATCGCGATCAACCAGGGGTACGAGATCCAGATCGACGCCACCGACACGCCCGATCACACCACCGGCGCGATCTACAACTTCCAGTCCGCGAACATCGCCGCCCGCGACGCCGCGCTCAACCCGCCCGGCGCATGGAACACCTACGAGATCTCGGTCGAGGGCCAGCGGCTCCGGGTGTACCTCAACGGCACGCTGATCAACGACTTCACCAACACCGACCCGGCCCGCAACCTCGACGGGTACATCGGCATCCAGAATCACGGCGCGGGCGACAACGTCTCGTTCCGCAACATCCGCCTGCGCTCGGCGGACGACGCCCAGCAGGCGGAGTTGTTCAGCTCCGCCAGTGGGGTCCAGCCCTACACGAAGGCGGGCGCGCACAACGGCCAGACGCTCGGGTACATCGACCCGGGGGACTGGGCGGCGTACAACGGGCTCAACATCGGCGGCGCGACCTCGCTGCGGGCCCGGGTCGTCTCCGGCGGGCCCGGCGGCCAGATCCAGGTGCGCACGGGCTCGACCACCGGCCCGATCCTGGGCACCGTCACCGTGCCCAACACGGGGAGCTGGGACACGTACGCCGACGTCAGCGCCCCGCTGACCGGCGTGCCCACGGGGACGGCGAACGTGTACCTGACGTTCACGGGAACCGGCACCGGCCTGTTCGACCTCGACGACTTCACGTTCGTCAAGGGCACCACGGTCGCGAGCGGCCCGGTCCGCGGCCTCGGGGGCAAGTGCCTGGACGTGCGGGGCGCGGGCACGGCGGACGGGACGCAGATCCAGCTGTACGGCTGCAACGGCTCCGGCGCCCAGAACTGGACGGTGTCGGGCCAGACGCTGCGGGCCCTGAACAAGTGCCTGGACGTCTCCGGCGGCGGCTCGGCCGACGGCACCAAGATCCAGCTGTGGACGTGCAACGGCTCCGGCGCCCAGAACTGGGCCGCCCAGGCCGACGGCTCGCTGCGCAACCCGCAGTCGGGCAAGTGCCTGGACGTGACCGGCGGCGTCTCCACCGACGGCACCGCCGTGCAGCTCTACACCTGCAACGGCACCGGCGCCCAGAAGTGGACCCTGCCCGCCTGATGTTCTGACGGGTTCTTCGGGGGAGGGGACTGTACAAAGACGTGCGGTCCCCTCCCTTGCGTTGCTTACCGTGATGGATTCCATCGAGGGGCAGCATCGCCGGGGAAGTTCCCCTAGGCTCGGCGCGTGCTGGGGACCAGAGCGAGACACATCGGGCTGACGGTGGCGCTACTCTCCGTGCTGGCCGGCTGCGGAACGAACGCGGTGTCGTCCCCGCCGGCCGACACGGCCGCGTCGTTCGAGGCGCCGTCGAGCTCCGATCCCTTCCCGGTGGGCCAGCTGGAGGGCGTCGGCGAGCTCGCGCCGGCCCCGAAGAAGTCCGCCACCCCGAAGCCCTCGGCCACGGTCAAGAAGGTCAACCCCGGCGGCGACACCGGCGGCGGCAAGGCCAACACGAACGACGGCGTGCCCAACACCGCGAGCGGCACGTTCACCGTGGCGACGGGCGGCACCGACGTCGTCGGCTCGGCGGACGCGGCGACGCTGGTGAAGTACCGGGTCGAGATGGAGAACGGGATCACCTGGGGCAGCAATCCCGTCTGGACGACCGAGACCCTGGCGACCGAGGTGGACCGCGCGATAGCGTCGCCGGACGGCTGGACGAAGTCGGCCGAGCACCCCGTGACCTACGAGCCGAACAAGATCAGCGGGGCCAGCTGGAAGTTCCAGCGGGTGAGCGGCGCGGACTACAACGTGACGCTGAAGCTCGCGACGCCGGGCACCGTGGACAAGCTCTGCAAGGCCGTCGGCGTGACGACGCAGGGCATCTACTCCTGCCGCTACGGCAAGACGATCCTGCTGAACCTGCGGCGCTGGCTGAAGGGCATCGACGGCTTCCCGGCGGGGATCGACTTCCACGCGATGACGGTGCTGCACGAGCTGGGGCATTTCCTGGGCTTCGACCATATGAAGTGCCCGGGCTCGGGCCAGGTGGCGCCGGTGATGCAGACGCAGACGATCGCCTTGAACGGCTGCAAGCCCAACGCGTTCCCCTTTACCACGGACGGCACTTTCGTGACGGGCCCGTGGGCGGCAAGCTGACAAGGGGGTGACACTCCATCACTCTGAGTCATGATCATCGTTGGGGATTTTTCGGCGTCGGCTAGAATGAGTTTTGAAATGAGAGGCGGGCGCAACGGCCGATCCGTGTTTCGACGCGGTCCTTTTGGTCGGGCGGTGCGAGTTGCTTTGCCGGGGTGATGCGGTTGCTTTGCGGACGGGTGTAGGTGCTTCGCCGGGCGGTGTAGGTGCTTGCCGCCGCCGGCCGACGTGGTTCTGGGATGCGTCGACCGGTTCGCTGGGCACGGTGGCGGCGGGTTGAGCCGTTCGACCGGGCGGCAGCGGGCGTGCTCGGCGGCCCGCTGGCGTTTGCTCGGCAGTTGGCGCTCGGCGGGCCGCTGGCGTTTGCTCGGCGGCCCGGTGGCGACGGGTTCAGCTGGTTGGTTGGCTGTCTGACGGCGGGTTCGGCTGGAGGGTTCAGCTCTTGAGCCGGCGCAGGAGGTCGACGACGTCGGCCTCGTATTCGCGCCACTCGCGGTCCGGCTTGAACCCCAGCTCGGCGTTGACCTGCAGCAGCGGCTCGTTCTCCAGCGCGTTCCACGTCTGCACGTCGAGGAGGTGAGGCTCGGCCGCGCGCAGCTCGAACAGCATGCGGGCCTTGATCGCGCGGCTGATGCCGTAGCCGCGGTGGCTCGGGACCTCGATCGTGTCGTACTGGTCCGCCCGCGTCGGGCGCTGGGCCGGCACCACGACCTCGGTCAGGCCCGCGATCGTCTCGGATTGCTCGTGGACGGCCAGCACGATGTACGGCTTGAGCCCCCGCGCGTGCAGGGTGCGCAGGCTCGCGGCGAGCCGTTCGGAGTCGTACGAGCTCGGGCGCAGCGCGAGGTCGTCGATCACCGCGGCGCGAGCCGCCTCCTTGGCCGCGGCGTAGCCGGCGTAGAGCTCCGGGGGCGGGCCGCCGGGGTAGTACTCGATGCGGTAGCCGGCGCCGATCCCCGCCGCCATCTCGCCCAGCCGCAGCCAGTCCACGCCGGCCAGGTCGAGCAGGTTGCGCATCTCGATGAAGGCGCACTCGAACCCGTGCGCCTCGAAGAACTTCACGCTCGGGGTGCCGCCGATCACCTCGACGCCGACGGACTCGAAGCCCTCCTCGGCGGCGCGGCGGGCCACGGCGGCCAGCAGCGCGGTGCCGACCCGGCTCCGGCGGGCGCTCGGGGTCACCGACAGCTCGAGCACCCCGATGTCCTCGAGCGCGAGCAGGCTCGCGTGCCCGAGGATCTCCCCGCCGTCGCTGGTGGCCAGCCACGACGTGCGCCGCTCACCCGGCATGGTGACGGCGAGATACTCCCGGAACATGGTCTCGCGCCACGGCGGGTCCTCGGGCACATCGACCGTCACGATGTCGTTCAGCGCCCGCAGGACCGCCTCGAGCTCGGCCGCGGGCGCGGTCCCTGGGTCCCACTCGCGCACCTTCACGCCCTAAGCCTGCCCTTGTTTGTGGCTGAGCGGAAGTACCAGAGCGCAGAGCGTGGCATTGATCTACCTTGAGAGCTGATTTCGCCTGCCCCCGCCGCCCGCGTCGAGGCCGAAACAAGCGCCGAACCGCCCCGGCGCCCGGCCCGCGGAAGCCCAGGCCGCGTGAGAGGTCAGGGCCGCGCGCCGAGCCGCGCATGCGGCCCGCGGAAGCCCAGGCCGCGTGAGAGGCCAGGACCGCGCGCCGAGCCGCGCGAGCGGCCCGTGGGTAGCCGAGGGCGCGTGCCGGGCCGTCCGCGCCGGCCCGTGAGAGGCCAGGGCCGCGCGCCGAGCCGCGCAAGCGGCCCGTGGGTAGCCAAGCCCGGCCAGGAAGGGCGGAAGCCTAGCTCTGCCGGTCCTTGCGCCCGTAGTCGTTGGTGGCGTTGAAGACGGCCGCCCGGTACTCCTCCGGCACGTTGTACGCGTGAATCGCCGCGTTCCACCCCTCCAGCGTGGCCAGGTCCCGCCCGTTGTCGCACAGGAATGCGGCCGCCGTGAGCGCGGCGTCGTCGATGTCGTTGATGTCGATCACCCCGTCGGCGTCGGCGTCGAGGCCGTACTGCTTCCAGGTGGCCGGCAGGAACTGCATCGGCCCGACCGCCCGGTCCCAGGTCCGGTCGGTGTCCAGCGCGCCCTGGTCGGTGTCGGCCACGGACTGCCGCCCGTTCTGCCCGTCCAGCGGCGGCCCGACGATGGGCGGGACGGATCGGCCGTCGTCCTGCAGTACCGAACCGTTGGTCTGGCCGTGGTCCGACTCGATCTTGCCGATGCCCGCGAGGGTCGTCCAGGTCAGGTGGCACTTCGGGGTCGAGCGCGCGGTGACCGCCTCCGCGTAGCCGTACGCCTGCAGCGCCACGACCGGGATGTTCAGCCGCACCGATCGGGTGCCCGCCCACGCGCCGTAGACGTCGGCCGGGCGCTGGTGGATGCCGGCCGGGGGGCTGAAGGTGGGCGACGCGGACGGGTCCTCGGGCCGCGGGGCCTCGCCGGTCTCCGGCGCTCCCGTGATCGGGGGCACGCCGTTGGTACCGCCCGGAGCCGCCCCGGACACGGAGGCGTCCGCGCGCGGCTTGGCCGCCGCGGGCACCACGTATCGGCCGGCCATCCCGGCCGCCGTGAGCAGCACCAGCAGCAGCACGCCGGGCAGCAGGAACCGGAAGCCGGGCCGGGTCCTGACCCGGTCGAACCACTCGCGCCGGGCCACCGCGCGCGCCGACTTCTCGGGGCGCGCCTCCAGGACGTCCGCCGCCCGCCGTGACTGGAACCAGCTGGGTCGCCGCTCGTCCTCGGCCGCGTGCCTGGGCTGGTGGGGCGGCTTCGGGTCGGTGGACTGGCTCAGCTCCGGCGCAATGATCTCCACCGGGATCGTCCGCTCGTCCGGGTCCCGGGGAGCGGGGGGCCGGATGGAGGGGGCCGGGGGAGTGTCCATTGTGGTCGGTTGCTGACCCTCCGGCTTCTCGTCGTCGCTTGCCACGGGTTCGAGTATTCCGAATTCCCGGGCATGTGCCAACGTGGCATAGCCTGTGGGAATGCCACGTTACGAATACCGCTGCCGGGCCTGCGGCGACACCTTCGAGGTGCAACGCCCGATGCGTGAAGCGAATGTGAAGACCGCCTGTCCGGCGGGCCACGACGACACGGTGAAGCTGCTGTCCACGGTGGCCGTCGGCGGGGCTTCAGGTGGGGCTCCGAGCGGGGGCTCTGGCGCGAGGCCGGGCGGCGGTTGCTGCGGCGGCGCCTGCGGTTGCTGAAACATTGTTACGGGTGGGTTTCGTTTTGTACTGCCGAAACGGCTTTGATGTTGTGTCCTGTTGTGCCACATCCGCTGCCGGAGTGTTGTCGTTACGTCACCCGAAACCCACTCAAGCTTTGCCTCTCATCGTTGCTGACCAGCACGGATCGCCCCGGATGACCAATCCGGGATCGACCGTTTCTACGATGCGCGCGCCACTTGGTTGGGGAAATATGGGGCACGCCTGAATTAGGAAGGCGGAGGTTTCACGTGTCGGGGCGGACCCACCTGCCCAGCGGGCTGGTGACTTTCCTCTTCACCGACATCGAGGGCTCGACGCGTCTGGCCCAGATGCTCGGTGCGGGATACCGGCCGGTGCTCCACGAGCACCGGGAGGTGATTCGCCGCGCGCTGTCCAAAGCGGACGGTGTGGAACTCTTCACCGAGGGTGACTCGCTGTTCGTGGCCTTCCCTGACGCCGCCCGCGCCCTCGCCGCCTGTGCCGAGGCCCAGCGCGCGCTCGCCGCCCACGACTGGCCGAGCCCCGACGCCCGCCCGAAGGTCCGGATGGGCCTGCACACGGGCTTCGCCGAGCCGTACGGCGGCGAGTACACCTCCCCGGAGGTCCACCGCGCCGCCCGCGTCGCCGCCGCCGCCCACGGCGGGCAGGTCCTGTGCTCGGCCGCGACCGCCGCCCACGTCGGCCTGTCGTCCTCGGCCGCCCCGGTCGACCCGACCGACCCGGGCCTGGAGAACGGCCCGCTCGGCGACGGCGCGTGGCTGCTCGATCTCGGCCTGCACCGGCTGCGCGGCTTCGACGGCTTCGAGCGCATCTTCCAGCTCGTCGCGCCCGGCCTCGACCGGCAGTTCCCGCGCCCGCGCACCATCGACGCGCCCGCGCACAACCTGCCCGTGCAGACCACCCGCTTCATCGGCCGCGCCGCCGAGCGGGCCGCCGTGCGCGACCTCATCCAGCGGCACCGCCTGGTCACCGTCGTCGGGGCCGGCGGCGCGGGCAAGACCCGGGTCGCCGTCGAGGCGGCCGGCGAGATCGTCGAGCGCTTCCGCGACGGCGTCTGGTTCGCCGACCTGAGCGCCGTGGCCACCGCCGACCTCGTCGACGTCAGCGTCGCGGCCGCGCTCGGCCTGCGCCCCGAGCCCGGGCGCGCCGTCGTGCAGACCATCGCCGACCACGTCCGCGGCCGCCGGCTCCTGGTGCTGCTCGACACCTCCGACGCCCAGCTGTCCGCGGCGCGGCGGCTCGTGGCGCGGCTGTTGTCGGCCGGCCCCGAGATCTACGTTTTGGCCACCTCCCGCGAGCCGCTCGGCCTGGCCGGCGAGGTCGTCTGGCGCATCCCGCCGCTGTCGGTCGAGGCGGCCAGCGGCGGCGGCTTCAGCGACGCCGTGGCCCTGCTCGTGGACCGCGCGTCCGCGGCCCGCGGCGGCCGGCCCGTCGAGCCCGGCGACATCGCGCACCTCACCCGCGTCGCGAAGTCGCTGGAGGGGCTGCCGCTCGCGCTCGAGCTGGCCGCGGCCCGGCTGCGCCTGCTCTCGGTACCGCAGCTGGCGGACCGCATCGGCGACGTCCTCGGCACCCTCGACGCCGGCTCCCCGGCCGCGTTCGACGAGGCCTCGGACCGGCACCGCACGATGCAGGCCGCGGTCGGCTGGTCCTACCGCACCCTCGACGCGCGCTCGGCCCGGCTCCTGCGCTGGCTCTCGGTCTTCGCCAGCCCCGTGGACCTGCCCGCGATCGAGTGGCTGCACGACGGCGACCCGCTCGACCCGCTGGCCACGCTCGTGGACAAGTCGCTGCTGCAGGCCGAGGCGGGGGCCACCAGCGCGACGTACCGCATGCTGGACCCCATCCGCGCGTTCGCCGCCCGGCAGCTGCTCGAGGCGGGCGAGGAGGAGTCGGCGCGCGAGCGGCACGTCGCCTGGTGCCTGCAGGCGGCCCACGACGCCTACCTGGACCACGAGGGGCGTCCGGTGACGCTGTCCCTCTACACGCTGGACCCGCTCGCCGACGAGCTGCGCGCGGCCCTGCACTGGACCGTGACCCGCGGCAGCGCCCGGCAGGGGCTGGCCCTGGCCGGCTCGCTGGACCAGTGGTGGCGGGAGCGCGGCCTGGTCCGCGAGGGCCGGATGTGGCTGTTCCGGCTCTACGAGCGCATCAGCGCCACCGGTGAGCCGGTGCCGGACGCCGAGCTGGCCGCGGCGTACCACATGCACTCCCTGCACGCGGGCGCCGACGGCGAGACGGTCGAGGAGCTGCGGTTCTCGCAGCGGGCCGAGTCCGCCGCGCGGCGGGCGGGCGATCCGGGCCTGATCGCGCGCATCCTCTCGGCCCGCGGCGCCCCGCTGCTGGAGATGGGGCGCACCGACGAGGCCGAGCGGCTCACCCGCGACGTCATCGGCTGGTCCGACGAGCAGGGCGTGGCCGGCGAGGCGCTGTCGGCCGTGTTCGCCCTCGCGCAGCTGCTGTGGCGGCGCGGCGCCCTGGACGAGGCCGCGGACCTGCTGGCCAGCGCCCGCCCGCTGGAGAACAGCCGCCCGCTGGAGCGCGGGCGCCGCACGGTGGACATGCTGCTGGGCATGGTCGCGCTGGCCCGCGGCGATCTCGTCGCCGCCCACGACCACCTGATCGTCGCGCTGCGCTCGCGCATGACCCACGGCTTCCACCTGCGGGTCTGCGAGACCCTCAACGCGGTGGCGGTGCGCTGCGCCCTGGCCGAGGACCTGCCGACCGCGGCCCGGCTCTTCGGCGCGGCCCAGTCGGCGCGCATCCGGCTGCGCTGCTCGATCGGCGCGTTCGGCGTGTTCTGGACCGAGCAGCAGGCGCAGCTGCGCCGGTCGATGGGCGACACGGCCTTCGACACCGCCTACGCCGCGGGCGGCGCGCTGAGCCTGGAGGAGTCGGTGGCGCTGGCGCTGACCATAGAGCACCCGGACCTCATGGCCGGCTCGATCCGCTTCTCGACGGTCGAGTAGGGCCTGCTCACTCCTCCTCGGGGTCCTGGTTGGCCTCGACCCCGAGGACGTAGGCCTGCATGGCGAGCTCGTCCCCGGCGGGCCACACGAACGCGGGCAGCTCGGCGGGGCCGAGCTCGCGCACGTAGCTCCAGAAGGCCCGCACGGCCTCACCGGGCGAGGCGGCCTCGATCGGCATGTCGACGCTGACCAGGTAGGTGCGCCGGGGCGCGGGCTTCGGCGGGGCGATCTGCCGGGCGACGGCCAGGAAGTTGGCCTCGTCGAGCCGGCCGGTGCGCGCCGCGAGGCCACCGGCGGGCAGCGGCGAGTCGAGCAGGTTCACCGTGTATTGGAGCTGCCCGTCCTGGTCGACCCGCCCGAGCCCGAACACGACGGGCTCGTCGCCGCCGGCCACGAGCAGCGCCTCGTCCCCGGGCGCCAGCTCGGGGGCGTTCAGCCCACCGGCCCCGTACACCCGCTCGTTCGCGTACTGCTCCTCGGAGACGACCACGACCCACTTAGCCATGGCGCCATTGCATCACGCGCTCACGGGAGCTCGACGAAACACCCGGCCACGTGATCGTTGACCATCCCGGTCGCCTGCATCAGCGCATACGCCGTCGTCGGCCCGACGAATCGGAAGCCCCGCTTCTTGAGCTCCTTCGCCATCGCCTTCGACTCCGGTGTGACGGCCGGCACCTTCGAGAAGTCCGCGGGCCGCTCCGGGCGCGGGTCGGGCGCGAACGACCACAGCAGGGCCGCGATCCCCCCGGGCAGCTCGGCCGCCGCGCGCGCGTTCGCGATGGCCGCCTCGATCTTGGCCCGGTTGCGCACGATGCCCGCGTCGGCGAGGAGCCGGTCGACGTCGGCCTCCCCGAACGCGGCGACCTTCTCGATCTCGAACCCGGCGAACGCCGCCCGGAACGAGGGCCGCTTGCGCAGGATCGTGATCCAGGACAGCCCGGACTGGAACGCCTCGAGGGACATGCGCTCGAACAGCCCGTCGTCGTCCCGGACCGCCCGGCCCCACTCGGTGTCGTGATAGTCCAGGTAGTCGGGGGTCGAGGCGCCCCAGCCGCACCGGGCCAGCCCGTCCGCCCCCATCACCACGTCACCCATGACAGGCAACCTACTCGGGGGGTACGACAAAAAGTCCGGACTCCACCATGCGGGCGAACCGGCGCAGCGCCGCCGTGAGACCGGCCTTGGAACCGGGCCAGAGCAGCGGCCACGCGACCTTGCCGGCGTTGCCCGCCGGCAGCTGGAACCATTCGTGCCAGACCACCTGGGTGCGGTCCTTGCCCAGCTGGGTGCAGCGCAGCACGCCGGGGCCCCGCAGGACCTTGCCGTAGTGGACGACTCGAAGCTCGAACGGCGGGTCGACCTTCACGACGCGCATGAGGTCGCGCACCGACGCGGGCCCGACCTGCGTCACGGCCTCGATCTGGCTGCCCTCGCCGCCGTCGCCGGAGAGCACCCGGACCGTCGTGAACGGGATCCACTCGCCCTGCCGCGACCAGTCGGTGAGGGCCGCGAAGACCCGGGCGGCGGGGGCGGCGACGATGACCGTCGCCGTCACCTCGCCGGGTCCGGGCCGCTCCGCCTCGGCGTAGTCGTCCGCGGTCACTGCACCACCGGGGAGGAACGGTCCCAGGAGGCGTCGTCGGCGGCGTCTTCGGGGGCGTCCTCGTCGGTGGCCTTGGCCGCGGGCTTGCGCGGGCCCAGTTCGATGACGTCGGCGGGAGGCTCGATCGGGGCCTCGGAGGCGGCGCCCGAGGCCGCGGCCTGGCGGGCGTCGCGCAGCGCGTCGGCGTCCTCCTGGCGGCCCTCGCGGAGCGCCTTGATCTCGGCCTCGAGGACCTGGATCAGCTCCTCCTTGTAGCCGATGTCGTATCCGGCCCGCCGCAGCGCGGTGTCGACCTGGTTCATCCGGTATCCGCGGACGACCGTGTCGAACCGGAGCTGGTTGACGTCACCCTCGACCAGCGGGCGGGACGACGGCAGCGGTACGGAGCGTCCGTCGGGTTCATGTCCTTCGATTCCCGGGTCGTCACCGGTGATCAACAAGGACACGCCGAACCCGATGGCCCCGACAACCACTGCGGCGATCAACACCAGGAGGAACTCAGCCATAGGGGGAATCGTGGCACGCTGAGTACGCCTGGGCGAGCCCGGCACACCCATCTGTAGGAAACACGGAGGTCATGCGATGTTTCGTCTGGGCGCCCGGCGCTTCGCCGACGGCGACTACGCGGTGATGGCGATCGTCAACCGGACTCCGGACTCCTTCTTCGACCGCGGTGCAACTTTCGCGGAGGACGCGGCGCTGCGGGCCGTGGAGGCCGCGGTCGCCGAGGGGGCGGACATTGTCGACATCGGCGGGGTGAAGGCCGGCCCGGGCGAGACCGTGGACGCCGCCGAGGAGCTGCGCCGCACGCTGCCGACGGTGGAGAAGATCCGCGCGATGTTCCCCGAGGTCGTGATCTCGATCGACACCTGGCGGGCGGAGGTGGCCCGCGAGGTCGTCGCGGCCGGCGCGGACCTGATCAACGACACCTGGGCCGGGGCCGACCCCGGCCTGGCCGAGGTCGCCGCGGAGACCGGGGCGGGCCTGGTGTGCTCCCACGCGGGCGGTCTCACCCCGCGGACCCGTCCGCACCGCACGGCCTTCGCGGATCCGGTGGCGGATGTCGTACGGACGGTGACCGCCCTGGCCGAGCGCGCCCTCGCCCTCGGAGTGCGCCGCGACGGCATCCTGATCGACCCGGCCCACGACTTCGGCAAGAACACCCGCCACTCGCTGGCGATCACCAACCGGCTCGGCGAGCTGGTCGCGACGGGCTGGCCGGTGCTCGTCGCGCTGTCGAACAAGGACTTCATCGGCGAGACCCTCGACCTGCCGGTGGGGGAGCGGCTGGAGGGCACCCTGGCGGCGACGGCGGTCTCGGCCTGGCTGGGGGCCCGGGTGTTCCGCGCGCACCAGGTGCGCGAGACCCGCCGCGTGCTCGACACCGTGGCGGCCATCCGGGGCGACCGCCAGCCGTCGGTGGCGCGGCGCGGCCTCGCGTAGGGCCGCGGGTCAGGTCCAGCGCAGGATGTTCTTGCGCCACGCGTAGAGGATGCCGAGGAAGAGCACGGCCACGAAGATCGCCATCTCGGCCACGACCGCCCCGCCGTAGCCGGGCGCGGTGTAGATCACCGCCCACGGGAAGAGGAACACGCTCTCCACGGCGAACAGAGCGTATAGATAGGCGTACACATAGTAGCGGATCTGAGCCTGGGCCCAGTCACCCCCGACCGGGTCCAACCCGCACTCGTACGTCTCGTACTTCGGGTCCATGCTGTCCGCCCGGGCGGCCGAACGGCGCGGACCCAGCAGCCGGTTGGCCGTAAACGCGGCGACGAACACCGCGGCTCCGACCAGGAGCAGGAGCCCGAGCGTCGCATATCCACCCAGATATCCGCTCATGGCACGCACCGTACACGCATCATCACGATCTCCGACATGCCGAAAACGTGAAACTGTCTAGATAATGTGCTTCAGGTTTCTTGCCGGACGGCAAAAAGCCAGGCGGATGAGACCCCGCCCGACACGAGATCAGAAGGACACCCCCTCATGGAAGCACCCTCGGGCCGCCGAACCACACGGCGGCTGCGGGCCGGCTCCTTCGTGCTCCTGGCCGCCGCCTGCGCCCTGCTGTTCGCCGTGCCGGCGCACGCGGAGCCGGGCGAAGGCGAGACCAGTACCGCTCCCGTCGAGACTCCCACCACCGACGTCCCGACGCAGGAGCCGACGACCACCGCGCCCACCCAGGCCCCGACCACCACCGAGGCCCCGCCGCCACCCCCGCCGACGACGACCGCCGCGCCGCCTCCGCCGCCGGCCGTGCACCGGTTCAAGATGACCGTGAGCACGGTGTCGCTCGGCGACGCGTACTGGCAGGGCGACGGCTCGGGCGAGCTGGTCATCGCGGTCAAGAACACCGGCGAGAACGTCGGCAAGGACACCGTCACCGGCTTCTACGCGCTGCCGAGCGGGGCCCAGCCCACCGGCGCGTACGGCACCGGCGGCTGCGCCGTGGCCCCCGCCGCGCTGAGCTTCAGCTGCGCGCTGCCCGAGCAGGGCCTGGGCCAGATCGTGGTGAAGGTGAACGTCGACCAGGGGGCCTGGAAGACCATCGGGCTCGGGCAGGTCACCGGCGCTCTCGGGCAGTACCAGCGGATCGTCCCGATCTCGTTCGCGTTCACCACGCCGCCGACGCCCGGCATCGAGCTGAGCACCTCGGCCCCGCCGCTACCGGCCGCCGCCGCCCCGCAGGACGAGTCGCTGCAGCTCGCGGTGCGCCTGCGCAACACCGGCGCGACCAAGGCCACGGGCGCGGTCGAGATCGTCACGCCGCCCGGTGTGGATCTGGTCACGTTCCCGTCCGTGTGCCGCTCGCACAGGCGCGTCGGCCCCGACCGGGACCGGTGTGAGCTCGGTGACATCGCGGCCGGCAAGGAGGTCTCGACCGTCTTCGGGATGACCGTCAGCGCCGCCGCCCGCGCCGAGCTGCCGCTGACCGGGGCGGTGCACGGGTACCTCGTACCGCCCGGCCAGGACATGATCGAGACCCGCTACGACTACAAGATCACCGCGCCCCCGCTGGCCGGCGTGGAGGCCCCGCTGCCGACCTCGGCGCCGCCGTCCCCGGTCGCCCAGCGGACCTTCGAGACCGACTTCAGCCTGCGCAAGCAGTCCGACGACGGCGGGACGATGTCCAGCCTGCCGATCGTGGGCGGCATCGTCGGGCTGGTCGCGATCGTCGGCGCGCTGGTCGTGTTCTCGGTGCGCCGCCGCATGCGCGACGACGCCGAGGACGACGCGCTGAGCGCCGACGAGGTCGAGGACGTGGTGCTGGTGCCGGCCCAGAGCGGCGGCCCGACCGGCCCGTCGGCCGCGCTGACCCGCTCGCCGGTCCCCCGGTCGCTGACCCTCCCGCGCCTGCCCAGCGGCCCGGTGGCCGGCTCCGGTTTCCGCGACCGCGAGCAGGCCGGGCCGGACGAGGACGACGACTGAGCGCCCGCATTGTTGGTATTCGTCCGCGGTGCACACCAGCGCGCCGCGCGCAATGACGAAAGTCGCACCTTGGCCGCCGCGGAAGCGATATGCGCCGCAGGCGAGCCGTTCACGCCGACGTACCCTCAGGGGTGTACGACAACCCATCCGCCGCCACAGGAGGTCAGCTCACGTGACCAAGCAGGTCCGCCAGCTGGATCGAGTGGTCATCAGGTTCGCTGGCGATTCCGGCGACGGCATGCAGCTCACCGGTGACCGCTTCACGTCCGAGACCGCGCAGCTCGGCAACGACATATCCACCCTGCCCAACTTCCCCGCCGAGATCCGGGCCCCCGCCGGCACCCTGCCGGGCGTGTCGAGCTTCCAGGTGCACTTCGCCGACTTCGACATCCTCACGCCCGGTGACGCGCCGAACGTGCTCGTGGCCATGAACCCCGCGGCGTTGAAGGCGAACCTCGCCGACCTGCCCAAGGGCGCCTCGATCATCGTCAACACCGACGAGTTCACCAACCGCAACCTCGCCAAGGTGGGGTACTCGTCCAACCCGCTCGAGGACGGCACGCTGGAGGGCTGGAACGTCGCCCCGGTCGGCCTGACCTCGATGACGGTGAAGGCGCTGGAGTCGTTCGAGATCTCCAAGAAGGACGCCGAGCGGGCCAAGAACATGTTCGCGCTGGGCCTGCTGTCGTGGATGTACTCGCGCCCGCACGAGTCCACGCTGTCGTTCCTGGAGCGCAAGTTCGCCTCCCGCCCGGAGCTCGTCGCCGCGAACATCGCCGCGTTCAAGGCCGGCTGGAACTTCGGCGAGACCACCGAGAACTTCGCGGTGCGCTACGAGGTGAAGCCGGCGCGGATGGTGCCGGGCAACTACCGCAACATCACCGGCAACGCGGCCCTCGCCCTGGGCATCGTCGCGGCCGGTGTGCGCGCCCAGCTGCCCGTGTTCCTGGGTGCCTACCCGATCACCCCGGCCTCGGACATCCTGCACGAGCTCAGCAAGCACAAGAAGTTCGGCGTGACCACCGTGCAGGCCGAGGACGAGATCGCCGCGATCGGTGTGGCCCTGGGCGCCTCCTACGGCGGCGCGCTCGGCGTGACCACGACCTCCGGCCCCGGCGTCGCGCTCAAGGGCGAGACGATCTCGCTCGCGGTCGCGCTGGAGCTGCCGCTGGTGATCATCGACGTGCAGCGGGCCGGACCCTCCACGGGCCTGCCGACCAAGACCGAGCAGGCCGACCTGAACATGGCCCTGTTCGGCCGGCACGGCGAGGCCCCGGTGGCGGTGCTCGCGCCACGCTCGCCCGCGGACTGCTTCAACACCGCGCTCGAGGCGGCTCGCATCGCGCTGACGTACCGCACCCCGGTGATCCTGCTCTCGGACGGGTACATCGCCAACGGCTCCGAACCGTGGCGCCTCCCGGAGGTCGGCGACCTGCCCGACCTGCGGGTGCAGTTCGCCACCGAGCCCAACGGCGAGGACGGCAAGACGTTCCTGCCCTACCTGCGCGACCCGAAGACGCTCGCCCGCCCGTGGGCCGTCCCCGGCACGCCCGGCCTCGAGCACCGCATCGGCGGCCTCGAGAAGGCCGACAAGACCGGTGACATCTCCTACGACCCGGCCAACCACGACTTCATGGTGCGCACCCGCGCGGCCCGCATCGAGGGCATCGACGTGCCCGACGTCGAGGTCGAGGACCCGGACGGCTCCGCGCGCGTGCTGGTGCTCGGGTGGGGCTCGACCTTCGGCCCGATCGGCGCCGCCGCCCGCGCGCTGCGCCAGCGGGGCCTGGCCGTGGCCCAGGCGCACCTGCGCCACCTCTCGCCCATGCCGAAGAACCTGGGCGAGGTGCTCAAGTCCTACGACAAGGTCGTCATCCCGGAGATGAACCTCGGTCAGCTCGCCGGTGTGATCCGGTCGCGCTACCTGGTCGACGTCATCGCCTACAACCAGGTCCGCGGCCTGCCGTTCACCGCGGCCGAGCTGGAGGGTGTGCTCGAGGAAGTGGTCAAGAATGCCTGAGCAGTTGAAGCTCACGACGAAGGACTTCAAGTCCGACCAGGAGGTCCGCTGGTGCCCCGGCTGCGGGGACTACGCGATCCTGGCCGCGGTCCAGTCGTTCATGCCCGAGCTCAACATCCCGCGCGAGCGGATCGTGTTCGTCTCCGGCATCGGCTGCTCCTCGCGGTTCCCGTACTACATGAACACGTACGGCATGCACTCGATCCACGGCCGTGCGCCGGCGATCGCGTCCGGGCTGTCCGTGTCGCGGCCGGACCTGTCGGTCTGGGTGGTCACGGGCGACGGTGACGCGCTGTCGATCGGCGGCAACCACCTCATCCACGCGCTGCGCCGCAACGTCAACCTGAAGATCCTGCTGTTCAACAACAAGATCTACGGCCTGACGAAGGGGCAGTACTCGCCCACCTCCGAGGTCGGCAAGATCACCAAGTCGACCCCGGCGGGCTCGGCCGACGCGCCGTTCAACCCGATCTCCCTGGCCCTGGGCGCGGAGGCGAGCTTCGTCGCGCGGACCATCGACTCGGACCGCAAGCACCTGCAGTCGGTGCTGCGCGCCGCGGCCGAGCACCGCGGCTCCGCGTTCGTCGAGATCTACCAGAACTGCAACATCTTCAACGACGGCGCGTTCGACGCCCTCAAGGAGCCCTCGACCCGCGACGACTTCGTCATCCGGCTCGAGCACGGCCGGCCGATCACGTTCGGCAAGGACGGCGAGTGGGCGGTCACCCACCCGCCCGGCGGCTTCGGCCTCTCCGTGGTGCGGACCGCCGACGTCGCGCCCGAGGAGATCGTGGTGCACGACCAGTCGGTCGCCGAGCCGGCCTACGCGTTCGCGCTGTCCCGCCTGCCCGGCCTCGACCTGCGCAACACCCCGATCGGCGTGTTCCGCTCGGTGGAGCGGCCGGCCTACGACGACGTCGTGCGCGACCAGCTCGTCGCGGCCAAGGCCAAGGCGAAGGGCACGCCCGACGAGGAGCTCGCCTCGCTGCTCAACAGCGGCGACACCTGGACGATCCTGTAACGCTCGGCACGGGACCGCCGCCGCCTGCTCAGGCGGCGGCGGTTTCCTGTTCCAGCCACCGGGTCAGCGTCCGTACGCCCCAGCCCGTGGCGCCCTTGGCCAGCTCGCCGTCGCCGGAGTCGGCCCACGCGGGCGAGGACATGTCGAAGTGCGCCCAGCGGTCCCGCAGCGGGCCGGTGAACTCGCGCAGGTAGAGCGCGGCCAGCAGCGACCCGGCGCCGATGTCGGTCGAGTTGATGATGTCGGTGAGGTCGCCGCGGATCTCCTCGGCGTAGTCCTCGCTCAGCGGCATCCGCCACACCGACTCGCCGCACGCCTCGGCCGCGGCCGCGAGGTCGTCGGCGAGGGTGTCGCTGTGGCTGTACATCGCGGCGGTGCGCTTGCCCAGCGCGACACCCTGAGCGCCGGTGAGCGTGGCCAGGTCGATCATCACGTCGGGGCGCAGGCGGCGCACGGCGTAGGCCATCGCGTCGCCGAGCACCAGCCGGCCCTCGGCGTCGGTGTTGAGGATCTCCGACGTGATCCCGCCGTAGTGCGTGACCACGTCGCCGGGGCGCATGCTGTCGGCGCCGAGCGCGTTCTCGGCCAGCGGCGCCAGCGCGGTGATCCGCACCGGCAGCCGCATCGCGGCGGCGGCGAGCGTCGCGCCCACGACCGCGGCCGCGCCGCCCATGTCCTTGCGCATCAGCTTCATCCCGGCCAGCGGCTTGACGCAGACGCCGCCGGTGTCGAACGTGATCCCCTTGCCGACCAGCACCACGTGCCGCTTCGCGCCGCGGGGGCGCCACGACATCTCGACCAGGCGCGGCCCGCGCTCGGCCGCGGCCCCCTGCCCGACCGTGAGGATCGCGTTGAAGCCGTGCTCGCGCAGGTAGGCGGGCTCGCGGACCTCGACCGTCACCCCGGGCACCCCGGCGGCGGCCTTGACGACCTGCTTGGCGAACCAGGCCGGCGTCTTGCGGTCGCTGGGCATGTTGGTCAGGTCACGGGCCAGCGTCGTGGCGGTGACGATCGCCCGGGCCTGCTCCAGCGCGGCGTTCAGCTCGTCGCTCGCCGGCAGCGCCACGGTGACGCGGCGCAGCGGGTCGGGCTCGGCGTCGGCGAGGCGGAAGCGGTAGGAGGCGAGCCACAGGCCCTCGGCCAGCGCGCGGATCGCGGCGGGCGGGGAGTCCTGCGGCGCCAGTACCCGCAGCGAGGTCTCGGAGCGCGCCTGCTTGGCCAGCGCCGCGCCCGCGGCCCGCCAGCCGGCTTCGTCGCCCTCGCCGATGCCGGCGAACAGCAGCGGCGAGGGTTTGCGTCCCGGCCGCGGGAGCTTGTGCACGGTGCCGGCCGACCCGGTGTGCTCGACGTCCTCCAGGAACGCCGCGCACTCGGCCAGGTCGGCCGGGCCGAGGTGCAGCAGGTCGACGGCGGACTCGGGGTCGCTGGACGTCACCACGACGGCCACCGCGCCGGAGGAGCCGCGACCCGTGGCGAACCTGATGTCCAGCAAGGAGACCCTCCATGTTCCGGCGCATTTCGTGCGCACAGCAACGGGAGCGACCGCACGCCGGCCGCTCCTCCCAACCCAGTCAACCCGAAAGCGGAGCCGTATGCAGGAAGACTCAGCCAGTGGCCGTCTTCAGCGCCTCGCTGAGCTCGTTGGCCTCATCCTTGGTCATCTCGACGACGAGCCGCCCACCACCCTCGAGTGGGACGCGCATGACGATGCCGCGGCCCTCCTTGGTGACCTCCAGCGGACCGTCGCCTGTCCGCGGCTTCATGGCCGCCATGTTGTCTCCCTTCGCTCCCTGATGTCCCAGACACCAGGTGGCACAGCCGTCCCCGCATGCCGGCGCGCCCGTTCACGGAGCCTCGACCGGACCCGCAGGCTCCGTGAGGTACGCACCAACCGATGATTTTCCCTGATGATGGCCCCAAGACCCAAACCGGGGCGCGAACCTTGTGACAACTCCTGGCGGGAAATGCCGGTCAACTGTCACAATAAGCGGCCATGCAGGCCCGGTCCGCCCTCTTTGACCTCTACGGCGACCATCTGCGCCCGCGTGGCGGGCGGGCTGCCGTCGCCGCCCTCGTGCGCCTGCTCGCTCCCCTCGGCATCGCCGCGCCGGCCGTCCGCACCGCGGTGTCGCGAATGGTCCGGCAGGGCTGGCTGCATCCCCTACGGTTGCCGACCGGCCCCGGCTACGGCATCACCCCCAAGGCGGCACGCCGCCTCGATGCCGCCGGTGCCCGCATCTACCGCACCCAGCGACCCGGCGGCCCCGGGAGCGCGTGGACCGGCAGGTTCGATCTCATCACGCTGGAACCGCCCGCGCACCGCGGCGCGCGGGCGAGACTGGTGGCGAACCTCGGATTCCTCGGCTACGGCTCGGTCGACGGCTCCACCTGGATCGCCCCGCGCCCGGGGGAGGGCGTCGACGCGCTGCTCACGGAGGCCGGTGTGCGCTACGACCGCTTTACTGCGGAGCATTCCGGCGGTACCGATGGAGCAATGCATCTCGTCGCCAGAGCCTGGGACCTCGACGCGATCGCCGCGGCCTACGGCGAGTTCGTCGAGCGCCTCACGCCGCTGGTGCAGTCCGTCGGCCCGGCCACGCCCGACGAGCAGGCCTACGCGGTCCGGTTCACGCTGGTCCACGCCTGGCGCGGGTTCCTCTTCCGCGACCCCCAGCTGCCGCCGCAGCTGCTGCCCGAGCGCTGGGCCGGCACCGCGGCGGCGGCCTTCTTCGACTACCACGCCCTGCGTCTGCGTCCCGCCGCCGACCGGTTCGTGGACGCCTGCCTGACCCTCTGACCATTGGAGAAGCCATGGACGACCTGCTCCTGGAGCGCACCGAGACCGGTGTGGCGATCCTGACCCTCAACCGCCCCGATGCCCTCAACTCCCTGACCGACAGCCTGAAGGTGGCCCTGCGCGACACGCTGAAGGACCTCGCGGACGACGCATCGGTGCGCGCCGTGGTCCTCACCGGCGCCGGTCGCGCGTTCTGCGGCGGCCAGGACCTGCGCGAGCACGCCAGCTCCCTGGAGGCCGGCACCGGCGCCTCCCTGTCCACCGTCACCGAGCACTACAACCCGATCGCCACGCTGCTGGCCGGCCTGCCCAAGCCCGTCGTCGCCGCGGTCAACGGCATGGCCGCCGGCGCCGGCGCGTCCCTGGCCCTGCTCGCCGACTTCCGCGTCGGCGGCCCGAAGACCGCGTTCCTGATGGCCTTCGCCAACGTCGGGCTCGCCGGCGACACCGGCATCTCCTGGAGCCTGCCGCGGATCGTCGGCCACGCGAAGGCGACCGAGCTGCTGCTGCTGGCCGAGCCGGTGAAGGCCGAGGCCGCCTTCGCCCTGGGCATGCTGACCCGCCTGGCCGAGTCCGACGAGGACGTCCTGCCCGCGGCGCTGGAGCTGGCCGGACGCCTGGCCGCGGGCCCGACGATCGCGTACGCCCAGATCAAGCGCGAGCTGGCGGCGGGCGGCTCGGGGTCCCTGGCGGACGCCCTGGCGGTCGAGGCCGAGGCTCAGGCGCTGTGCGGCCACAGCGCGGACCACCGCAACGCGACGGCGGCCTTCGTGGCCAAGCAGAAGCCGGTGTACGAGGGCCGCTGACGGTAGGGGCGCGATATGTCGGGCGCTGCGCGCCGCGACATATCGGACTTATCGTATATGTTGCGGTCTTCTTCAACGAGGGCTGAGCCTGGCTTAACGTGCCTCGTACAAACGCGCCATAGCCTGGGCTCCATGGCCGATCGTGAGAAGGTCGCGCATCTGCTGCGCCGGGCGACGTTCGGGCCCACCGCGGAGGAGGTCGACGCCGCCGAGTCCAAGGGCCCGGCGGCGACCCTGGACGCCCTGTTCAGCCCGCCCGACCCCGACGCCGGAGCGGCCCGCACGCCACTGCCGAAGCTCGGCCCGGTGCTCAACGACAAGACCGACCGCGCCGAGCAGATCCGGACCGCCGGCACCTGGTGGCTGGACCGCATGGTGCAGGCCGACCACCAGGTGCACGAGAAGCTGACCTTCTTCTGGCACGGGCACTGGGCCACGTCCGCCGACAAGGTCAAGTCCGGCCCGCTGATGCTCGGCCAGCAGCAGACCCTGTTCCGCACCGCCCTCGGCGACTTCGCCACCCAGGTGCACGCGATGCTGCGCGACCCCGCGCTCATCATCTGGCTGGACGGGCAGAAGAACACCAACAAGGCCCCGAACGAGAACCTGGCTCGCGAGCTCATGGAGCTCTTCACGCTCGGCGTGGGCCACTACACCGAGCAGGACGTGCGCGAGGGCGCGCGGGCCCTGACCGGCTGGGTGGTGGACCAGAAGGCGGGCACCGCGACGCTCAACGCCAAGCGCCACGACGACAAGCCCAAGACGATCCTCGGCCGGACCGCCGACTTCGACGCCGACGGCTTCGCCGACGTCCTGCTCGCCCAGCCGGCCTGCCCCGAGTTCGTCGCGAGGCGCCTCTGGCTGCGCTACTGCAGCGACGCCCCCATCCCGCAGGACGTCCTCGACGCCGCCAAGACCCAGAAGACGACGGCGGCGGTACTACGCTCCCTGCTCGCCGCCGACGGCCACGCCGAACTCGTCAAGCAGCCCGTCGAGTGGCTCGTCGGCGCCCTGCGCCAGCTGCGGATCCGCCCCGGTGAGCTCCCCGACGCCCAGCGCAAGCAGCTCCTCAACGCCCTGAACCAGCTGGGCCAGGTCCCGCTCCGCCCGCCGAGCGTGGGCGGCTGGCCCGCGGGCGCGGCGTGGCTCACGACCTCGGCCACCCAGGGCCGGATCAAGCTCGCCCAGACCCTCGCCGCGCGGGCTCCGCAGCCGGTACTGGACCGCCTCACCGCCGTCCCCGCCGCCCAGCGCCCCACGGCCCTGGCCCGCCTGCTCGTGATCGACGCGTTCACGGACCGCACGCTGGCCGCGCTGACCCCGGCCGCGAACGACGCCCGGCGCCTGCTGACGCTGGGCCTGGCCAGCCCCGAATACGCGATCAACTGACGCTGCATGGAGATGGCATGGACGCCACGCCGGCGGTGCTCACCGCGGCCTGCCGATCAACTGACGCTGAAAGGAGGCGGCATGGACGCCCTGACTCGTAGGAAGTTCCTGATCGCCAGCGGCGTGGCCGGAGGCGCGGCCCTCGTCGCCGGCGGTGCCTGGACCCTGCGCGACATCTTCGACACCGCCGCCTGGGACGACCGCCCCGGCGACGCCAAGACGCTCGTGCTCGTCACGCTCTACGGCGGCAACGACGGCCTGGCCAACGTCATCCCGTACGCCGACAAGGCCTACGCCCCCGCCCGCCACGAGCTCGCCTACAAGCCCGAGGAGGTCCTCAGGCTCGACGACACCCTCGGCCTCAACCCCGGGCTCGCCGGCCTCAAGCGCATGTTCGACGCGAAGAAGCTCGCCATCGTCCGCGGCGTCGGCTACCCGAAGCCCGACCACAGCCACTTCCGGTCCATGGACATCTGGCAGACCGCGCAGCCCGACCGCCCCGGCAACACCGGCTGGCTGGGCCGCTGGCTCGACACGTTCGGCGGCGACCCGCGCCACGCGGTGTCGTTCGAGCCGGTGCTGCCGCCGCTGCTGGCCGGCGCCACGACCGCCGGGGCCGCCGTGCCCGTCTCCGGCCTCACCCTGCCCAACGGGGTCAAGCCCGAGGTGCTCACCGCGTTCGGC
This sequence comes from Dactylosporangium thailandense, assembly GCF_059739745.1. Taxonomy (NCBI): domain Bacteria; kingdom Bacillati; phylum Actinomycetota; class Actinomycetes; order Micromonosporales; family Micromonosporaceae; genus Dactylosporangium; species Dactylosporangium thailandense. The sequence goes on along the minus strand of NZ_AP029195.1, from coordinate 9,030,300 downwards.
AAGGCCTCCGACGGCGAGCCGCCGCTGCAGGCCCGGGCCGCCCGCGCCTTCGCCGACCTCGTCGAGGTCGACGCGCTCATCCACAGCGTCGACGACCACGACGGCGACGGCGAGATGTCCACGTCGACCGGCACCGGCACCGGCGGCCGCTCCGACCTCAAGACCCAGCTCGGCCTCGTGGCCCGCTGCGTCGAGGCGAACGTGGCCACCCGCGTCTTCTCCGTCTCCCTCGGCGGCTTCGACCTGCACGCCGAGGAGCGCAACTCGCAGGAGATCCTGCTCAAGCTCCTCGACGAGGCGCTCACCACGTTCGCCGACCGCATGGCCAAGACCGAGGCCGGCCGCAAGGTGGTCGTCGCCGTGTACTCGGAGTTCGGCCGCCGCGTGGCCGCCAACGGCTCCGACGGCACGGACCACGGCACCGCCTCGAACATGTTCGTCCTGGGCAGCCCGGTGAAGGGCGGCCTCTACGGCGAGCAGCCCAGCCTCGCCGACCTGGACAACGGCGACCTGAAGTTCACGACCGACTTCCGCAAGGTCTACGCGACCCTCCTGCGCGACGTGCTCGACGCCGACCCGGAGCAGATCCTCGGCTACAAGGACCAGCTGGAGGGCATCCTCTGAGTCCGCACCGGGCCTTCGGGCCCGGTGCTGGACGTGTCGTGGTGCTGGTGTCGGCGCTCACCGAATGTTCCTGTCGAGGGCTGATTCGCTCAACAGGTCGCCATGGGCCGCCGGCTGCGCCGCGCCCGCTTCGGCACCGAGACCACCCGCGAAGGCTTCGACTTCGGCGCCAACGCGAAACTCCCGGCCGCGCAGATCCGTGACCTCGCCGCGCTGCGCTGGCTGCAAGCCGGCGAATCGATCATCCTCTACGGCGCCGTCGGCGTCGGGAAAACCCATGTCGCCCAGGCCATGGAACACCTGGCCATCCGCTCTGGCGCCGAGGTCCGCTTCCACAAGACCAGCCGCATCCTGGCCGATCTGGCCGGCGGCCGTACCTTCGACAAACGCCTGGCCGCACACGTCAAAGCCGACCTGCTGATCCTGGACGGCTTCGCGATGCGCGAGTTCACCCCGGGCCAGGCCGACGACCTCTACGAGCTGATCTCCCAGCGCGGCGCCGAAGGCCGATCAATCGCGATCACCGCCAACCGGGCACCGCAGGACTGGTATCCGCTGTTCCCTAACCCCGTCGTCGCCACCCTCCTCGTCATCGGCTTGTCCATTGAGCTATCGCGGCCGGGTTTGGCAGCTGGGGCCGCATGCTTGATCTCCATCTCGGTATCGCGTTCGACCTCCTTTCTCCTCCCCATCGCGCCCTTGGGGCCGACGGTCTCGTGTCGGCCCCAAGGGGCGCGGTGGCTCGGGGACGTGGGAGTTCCGCCGGGTCGGTCCCTCGCCCCAGGGCGGTTCAGGGTGGTGATCGTGGGTTGTTGCCGGCGGCGGCGCCGGGCGGGCGCCCGTCGTTTGCCGCCGGTGTCGGCGAGGTGTCCGGTCGCTCCGGGGAGGGCGCCGGCTGGGCAGCGGACGCGGCGGGTGGCGCCGGGGGCGTGGGTGGTTCGTCGAAGCCGGCGCCGATCAGGGCGTCGAACTCGGCGCGGACCAACTCGGGGTCGCCGCAGATGAGTTCGGTGAACGCTTCGTCGAAGCCATGGTCCCACTCCGGGGACAACGCGGTGCCCGCCTGCGCTACGGGATCGTTGGTCATGCCGGTCACCACCCGCCACGTCCGGTCCTACTGGGGAGGGGCTGATCTGGCGAACCGCCAGATCAGCCGGTGATCACCTTCTGTTCGGCGTGTTCGCGCCCGGCCACGCTGATCTTGCGGGGCTTGGCCTTCTCCTTGATCGGGATCCGCACGACCAGCACGCCATTGTCATACGCGGCGTCGATGTGGTCGGTGTCCAGCGCGTCGCCGAGGAACAGCTGCCGGGAGAACACCCCCAGCGGACGCTCGCTCAACTGCACCGTGGCCTGCTCGCCCAGGTCGATCGGGCGGCGCTCGGCGCGGACGGTCAGCACGTTGCGTTCCACGTCGATGTCGATCGCGTCGGCCTCCACCCCGGGCAGGTCGAACGCGATCACGAACTCGTCGCCGTTGCGGAACGCGTCGGCCGGCATCGCCGTCGGACGTGACCAGGTCCCGGTCGCCTGCACCCCGAACAGCTGCTGGGCGATCCGGTTGACCTCGGTGAAGGGTTCGCTGCGCATCAACATGTTCCCACCTCCTGCGGTCTCGACGTGACAGTCAATGCGCGATACCGTTTTTCTAACACGTCATCGCTCCGATGACAAGCAGTTCGTCATCAAAACGATGACGCCAGACAGGAAGGGCGCGCATGCCCTACACACCCGCCACCAGCACGGGCCCGCCCGAACGCCGCGATCTCGCCGAAGCCGTTGCCGCGGTCGCCACCATGGCGCAGGCGGTTCAGCAGCCCGCCATCGACAGGTTGCCGGTGACCGGCGCCGAGCTGCTCGACGCCCTGGTGCTGCTGCGCCGGGCACAGACCGAACTGGCCGGCCTCGAACCAGTCCTGATCGCCGCCGCCCGCGCTGCCGGGATCTCCTGGCAAGCCCTCGCACCCGCCCTCGGAGTGGCCAGCCGCCAAGCCGCCGAACGCCGTTACCTACGCAGCTCCGCCGCCCCCACCGACCAGCCCGGAGACACCCGAGACGACCGCGTCCAAGCCGAACGCGACCGCCGCGCCGGCAACCGCGCCGTCGCCCAATGGGCCAACGACAACACCGCCGACCTGCGCCGGCTCGCCGGCCAAATCACCGCCCTCACCGACCTCGACGACACCGCCACCACCGACCTCGCCCAACTACACCAAGCCCTCGGCGACCCCGACGCGACCGCCCTGCCCGCCCTGCTCGCCGCCACCTACCAACACCTATCCGACCACCCCGACCTAGCCGCACAGATCGACACCATCACCGACCACACCGACCAGATCCGCCTACAGCCCCCACGCCGCACAGGAAACACCACATAAACGCAGGCAGACCAAGAACGTGAGCGCCCACAGCTGGACGTGTCGCGGTGCTGGACGTGTCGTGGTGCTGGCCCGGTGGCGGCCACGGACACGGCGCCGTTGCGGCGGAGGGGTGTGGACCTAGCCCGTGAGCGGGTCGCCCTGGCGAGCGGTGAGCCGGGGCCGGACCCGCGCCGCTGGCTCGGCAGCGGTGCGGGCCCGGCCTCGGGGCGGCTCAGCCCACCATGACCTCCGCGGGCAGCAGCTCGTCGGGCGACGGCTCGATCGCGAGATCCGGCTCAGGCTCGGACGAGAAGGCGGAGGAAGCGAGCGAGGAGGAGGGCACGGAAGAGGGCGGAGAAGTGGGCGAGGACGGGGTCGGGGAGCTGGGCACGGAAGCGGGCGGCGAAGAGGGCGGAGAAGTGGGCGAGGACGCGAACGAGGGGTCCGGCGAATCGGGCGCGGTGAGGGCCGGGCCGGGATCGTTCGGGCTCCACGGGGCCGGGTGCCGGGGAGCCGGCCGCGGGTGGGTGTTGCCCGGCGCCGAGCGCGGACGCCGCGTCGCCGGGGTCCGGCGCCGGGTGGATCGCTCGCGCGCCTTCTCGTCCTGCTCCAGCCAGGTGAGGGCGGTGCGGCACGTGTAGGCCCACCACCCGATGAACGGCCCGTACCGCTCCCGCAGCTCGTCCGGCGACGGCCGCGCGGCGCCGTAGACCGCTCGGGCCGTCTGCACGTATTGCTCCATCTCCAGCGGCACCGCGTCCGGCCGGCCGAGGGCCCGCAGCAGCAGCGCGTGTGCCGTGTAGTCGCCGATGCCCCGCACCGCCAGCAGTGCGGCCCGGGCCTCGTCGTAGGGGCCGGTGCGCAGGAGCTCCTCGTCGATCGCGGCCACCCCGCCGAGCACCTCGGTCAGGCGCTCGGCCTTGTTCTGGGCGCCGACGTAGGGCAGCGCCTCGGCCGGCGAGAGCCGCGACAGCCGCGGCAGGTCCGGGATCGCGGTGAAGTCCTCGCCGTCGGCCCGCACCGGGGCGCCGAGGTAGAGGGTGAGGCGGCGCTTGCGCAGCGTCGCATACCACTGGGTGGAGTTCTGCAGGAGCGTGAAATACACGACCCCCTCCGCCAGGCTCGAGAACCGCACCTGGTGCAGGCCCCGGGCGACCTCGAGCAGCGGCCGGACGGACTCGTCGGCCTCGGCGCGGCGCAGGAACTCGGTGCGGTCGTCGTCCAAGCCGAGCCAGCCGGAGACCCGGACCCGCACCGCGTCCAGGTCGGGCCCGGCGAGCGGCTCCGCGCTGAACACGGTCAGCCCGGCCCCGGGTGCGCCGTCGTCGCGCTCGGCGACCTCGACCACGACCGCCGCGTCCGGGTCGGCCGGGTGCGGGAAGGCGCGGCGCACCCGCTCGCCGGGGCGCAGCGAGATGTCGCGCCGGCCGGGCCGGAAGTCCGCGAGCGCGCGAAGGGAGCAGCCGAGGTCGAAAGGGGCGGTGGCGGACAGGATCGTCTGGGTGATGATGCCGAGTTCGGTCATGGGGGCATCTTCGAACACCGGTACGACAGTTTCGGGTTCGCGGCCCGCCGGTCGCTACTGTGCGCGAGCGGCGAGCAGCAGTCCGTCGCCGAGGGGGAGCAGGGCCGGGATCCACGCCTCGCTCTCGCGGAGGGACTTGACGGCCTCTCGGAGGAGTACCGTCTCGGCATCCCGCACCGTGGGATCACTGACGCGGCCGCCGGCCAGGGCATCGGCCAGGGCCAGGGTGCCGCCGGGGCGCAGGAGCCGCTCGGCCGCGGCGATCACCGGACCGTACTCGCTGGGATCGTGGTCGACGAAGACCAGGTCATAGGCCCGGTCGGCCAGCCGCGGCAGCACGTCGAGCGCGCGGCCGGTGATGATCCGCGTGCGCGAGGGGGCGTTGCCGGCCGCGGAGAAGACCCGCCGGGCGACGCGCTGGTGCTCGGCCTCGAAGTCGATCGTGGTGAGCACCCCGTCGCGGCGCATCCCGCGCAGCAGCCAGCCGCCGCTCACCCCGGTGCCGGTGCCGACCTCGACGACCGCCTTGGCGTTGCTCACCGCCGCGATCACCCGCAGCGCCGCCCCGCAGCCGCGGCTCACCGCGTTGATGCCCAGTTCGAACGCCTGCTCGCGGGCGGCCGCGAGGACCGGGTCCTCGGCGACGAAGCCGTCGATGAAATCAGCGGTCCGGGCGGAGGCGGTAATGGGACACCCCTTAAGAGAAGTCGATTGACCGCAAGCCTAGGAGACCTCGCCCCCGCATGCTCGAAGCCGGGGCGTGTAATGCTGGATGCGAAACGGACGGAGGAGCCGATCGTGACAGACGGTTCGGCCTGGCGTCAGCCGGGCCCCGGCGCGCCGGCCAGCAACACCGGCTGGGGCGCGCGCCCCGCATGGGCCACACCCGGTGCACCCCAGGCCGCCGCCCCCAGGCCGGCGCCCGACAGCTGGTGGTCCGACGCGCTGGCCGACCCGTGGCGCGACCCGGACGCCCCGGTGGTGGTGGTCAAGCCGCCCGCCGACGAATCGCCCGAGCTCGAGAAGCCCCCGCCGCCCTCGCCCGGGCCGCGGGTGGGCATCGGGCTGGTCCTCGTCGTGTCGATCGTCACCGCGCTGCTCGCCGGCGCGCTCGGCGGCACCCTGGGCTACGTCTTCGCGATGGGCGGGGGCGGCGCCACCCTCGGCTCCGGCCAGGTCGGCAACGCCCCGCTGAACAACCGCGCCCCCGAGTCGATCGCCGGGCTGGTCAAGAAGGTCCTCCCGAGCGTCGTCACGATCAGCATGCGGGTCGGCAACGGCACCTCCCTGGGCTCCGGCTTCGTCGTCAGCGGCGACGGCCACGTGATCACGAACAACCACGTCGTGGAGGGCGGCACCGGCGCGGCGACCGTCCGCTTCAGCGACGCCAGCGTGGCCGTGGCGAGCGTCGTGGGCACCGACCCCGAGTCGGACATCGCGGTGCTCAAGATCGACACGAACGGGCTGCCGGACGGCCAGCTGGCGCCGGTCCAGTTCGGCAACTCCGACGGCGTCCAGGTCGGCGACCCGGTCGTCGCGGTCGGCGCGCCGCTCGGGCTGACCAGCACCGTGACCTACGGCGTGGTCAGCTACCTCGACCGTCCCATCCGCACCAGCGAGAACGGCACGGCGCGGTACTACTCGGCGATCCAGACCGACGCCGCCGTGAACCAGGGCAACTCGGGCGGGCCGCTCTTCGACGCGGCCGGGCGCGTGATCGGCATCAACTCGGTCATCGGCACCCTCTCCGAGGATCAGGCCAGCGCCGGCAACGTCGGGCTGGCCTTCGCCATTCCGATCAACCACGCCCGGCGCGTCGCCACCGACATCATCAACACGGGCAAGGCCCGCCGCACGGTGATGGGCGTGCAGGTCGACAACGCCTACCAGAACCCGGCCGGGGGCGCGCGCCTGGCCACCGTCGAGCCGGGCGGCCCCGCCGCGGGGGGCGGGCTCAAGGCCGGCGACGTGGTCATGGCGGTCAACGGCAAGCCGATCGACGAGTCGTGGGACCTCACCGCCCTGATCCGCAAATACGCGCCGGGCGACACCGTGGAGATCCAATACCTGCGCGGAGCCGCCAAGGCCAAGGCCTCCGTGGCCCTTGTGGCAGATGCCAAGTAAGTGGACTGACCGGCCCTCCCGGAACCGGCCCGGGTGTGCGTAGTCTGGGCAGCGAGAGCAAGGGGAGGGCCGGCACATGGGCTTCGACATCGGCGGCTGGGAATTCCTGGTCATCATCCTGGTCGGCGTGTTCATCTTCGGGCCGGACCGCCTGCCCAAGGCGATCAGCGACGGCGTGAAGATGCTGCGCCAGGTCCGCCAGATGGCCCGCAACGCCACCGGCGACCTGAGCAAGGAGCTCGGCACCGACATCCAGCTCGAGGACCTGCACCCGAAGACGTTCCTGCGCAAGCACCTGCTCAGCGAGGAGGACGAGGCCGCGCTGCGCAAGCCCCTGCAGGGCATCTACGACGACGTGCGCGGCGTCGCCGACCAGGTCAAGCGCGACGCCTCGGACGCCGCGACGGCCGCCAAGAACGTGGGCAAGGCCACGGCCCCCGCGCCGGCGGCGGCCCCGGCTCCAGCGTCCCAGCCGGCGGTCCGCGCCAGCTGGGACGACGTGACCTGATCTACCGCCCGGCGGGCTTGAGGCCCAGCGGCTTGCCCACCAGGCTCTCGCGCCGCAGCGCCAGCCGGTCCGCCACCGCGGCCAGGGCCTGCGCCGCGGGCGCGTCCGGGGTCGCCAGCACGAGCGGGAGCCCGGCATCGCCGGCCTCGCGCAGCCGCGTGTCGAGCGGGATCTGACCCAGCAGCGGCACCTTCGCCCCGACCGCTTGGCTCAGCGAGTCGGCGACCGTCTGCCCGCCGCCGGCCCCGAAGACCTCCATGCGCTGCCCGTCCGGCAGCTCCAGCCAGGACATGTTCTCCACGACGCCGACGATGCGCTGGTGCGTCTGCAGCGCGATCGAGCCGGCCCGCTCGGCGACCTCGGCCGCGGCGGCCTGCGGGGTCGTCACGACCAGGATCTCGGCCGAGGGCAGCAGCTGGGCGAGCGAGATGGCCACGTCGCCGGTGCCCGGGGGCAGGTCCAGCAGGAGCACGTCCAGGTCGCCCCAGTACACGTCGGCCAGGAACTGCTGCAGCGCGCGGTGCAGCATCGGGCCGCGCCAGACGACGGCGGCGTTGCCCGGGGTGAACATGCCGATCGAGATGACCTTCACGCCGTGCGCCGACGGCGGCATGATCATGGACTCGACCTGCGTCGGCTTGCCATCGGCGCCCAGCATGCGGGGCACCGAGTGGCCGTAGATGTCGGCGTCGACCACGCCCACGGACAGGCCCCGGGCGGCCAGCGCGGCCGCGAGGTTCACGGTCACGCTCGACTTGCCGACGCCGCCCTTGCCGCTGGCGACCGCGTAGACGCGGGTGCGCGAGCCGGGCTGGGAGAACGGGATGACCGGCTCCTGCACGTTCCCGCGTAGGCTCGTCTGCAGGTCCTTGCGCTGCTCGGGGGTCATCACGCCGAACTCGATCTCGACCCCGGCGACGCCGGCTACGGCCCCGACCGCCCGGGTGATGTCGGCGCGCAACTTGTCCTTCAGCGGGCAACCGGCCACGGTGAGCAGGATGCCGATGGCGGCGACGCCATCCGAGCGAAGGGTGACGTCGCGGACCATGCCCAGCTCGGTGATGGGCCGGCGGATCTCGGGGTCGTCGACAGTCGCGAGCGCAGCGGTGATCGCGTCTTCGACGGTGGTGGCCGGGGCAGACATGGGTGCCATGGTACGTCGGGCAGCCCGCCGTATCCGGCGCGTCAAGCCCACACGAGGAACGCGTCACACGCCCGGTAAGCGAATGATGTCACCTGTGTGCGCCTCAGGGGGCTTGTCCGCGTACCGGAGACGGTGGGATCATCGTTTACAACGCCGCGCGCCTAGCCCCTTGAGGCGCGCGGCGTATTGCTGCTCAGTCCCGAATGCTGGTCAGTCCCGGCGGGAGCGGCGGCGCGGCGGCTCGTCGGAGTCCACGACGTCGTCCGGCTCGTCCGCGCCCAGCGGATCGGCCAGCGAGCCGAGCGCCTTGCGCACCTTTTTGCGCTCCGCCTTCGCCCGCCGGTCGGCCGCCTCGTCCAGCTCCTCCGCGACCCGGGCCAGCTCCGAGCGCAGGAAGTCGCGGGTCGCCACCTCGCCGAGCGCGATGCGCAGCGCCGCGATCTCCCGCGCCAGGTACTCCGTGTCCGCCTTCTGCGCGGCCGCGCGCCGGCGATCCTCCTCCGACGCGAGCCGGTCCCGGTCCGCCTGGCGGTTCTGCGCGAGCAGGATCAGCGGCGCGGCGTACGAGGCCTGCAGGGACAGGATGAGCGTGAGGAACGTGAAGGTGTACGGATCGAACTGCCAGCTCTTCGGGGTGAGCGTGTTCCAGGCGATCCAGGCCAGGATCACGATCGTCATGTAGACGAGGAACTTCGCCGTGCCCATGAAGCGGGCGATCCCCTCCGACCACTGCCCGAAGGCCTCCGGATCGAAGCGGGGCAGCGTGATCCGGGAGGCGCGCGGCTGGTCGAGCCGCCGGCGCTCAGCCATGGGTACCACCATGTGTGCCCGGCATCGCGATGGGCAGGGGCTCGGCGTGGTCGCGGTCGCGCCAGTCCTCGGGCAGCAGGTGGTCGAGCACGTCGTCGACGGTGACCGCGCCGACCAGCTTGTCGTTGTCGTCGACCACAGGCATCACCACCAGGTTGTAGGTCGCCATGCGGCGCGTGATCTCGGCCAGCGTCGTGCGGGGCGCCAGCGGGTCGATGTCGTTGTCGACCACGCCGCCGAGCAGGGCGGACGGCGGTTCGCGCAGGAGCCGCTGGAAGTGCACGACGCCGAGGTACCGCCCCGTCGGCGTGGCCATCGGCGGGCGCGTGACGAACACGCCGGCCGCGACCGCCGGCGACAGCTGCGGCTCCCGGATGCGGGCCAGGGCCTCGGCCACTGTCGCGTCGGGCGCCATCACGATCGGCTCCGAGGTCATGACCGCGCCGGCCGTGCCCGGCTCGTACTCCAGCAGGGCCCGGACCGGGGAGGCCTCGTCGGGCTCCATGAGGTCCAGCAGCACCTCCTGCTCGGGCTTGGGCATCTCGGCGAGCAGGTCGGCGGCGTCGTCCGGGTCCATCTCCTCCAGCACGTCCGCGGCGCGCTGCGGCTCCAGCGCGGTGATGATCTCCAGCTGGTCGTGCTCCGGCAGCTCCTCGAGCACGTCGGCGAGGCGCTCGTCGTCCAGCGCCGCGGCGACCTCGACCCGCCGGGACTCGGAGAGGTCCTGCAGCACGTTGGCGAGGTCGGCGGGGCGCATGTTGTCCAGCACCGCGAGCAGCCCCGCGGTGCCCTGCGTCTGCGGCTCCCCGGCGAGCCCGGTCACCTCGGACCACTCGAGCTGGTTGAGGTGGCCGCGGCGGGTGAGCCGCCCGGTGAACTCGCGCACCGCCACCCGCGACAGCGACCACTCGCCGGTGCGATCGGCGTCCATGGCCACGTCGACCACGGCCCCCGTCCGCCCGGTCGCGGCCACGGTCACGTGCCGGTCCATGAAGTCCTCCAGCACCAGCAGCTCGCCCGGGCGCTTCTCGAAGCGGCGCAGGTTGAGCGTGCCGGTGTTGAGCACCACGGCGTCGGGCTCGAGCGCGGTGATCCGGCCGATCGGCAGGAAGATGCGCCGGCGCATGGGCATCTCGGCGACCAGCCCGACCACCCGGGGCGGCTGGTTGCCGGGGCGGGCCCGGGCGACGGCGTCACGCACCCGGCCGACCTGGTCGCCGTTCGGATCGAACACGCTCAGGCCCGCGAGGCGCGCGATGTAGACCCGCGGCGCAGTACTCACGAGGCTCAAGCCTACTGAAGCAGGCCACAAAGCAGGCGTTGGACCGAACCTCAGTGACCTGAGCCCCCTAGGCTGCGTTCATGAGCATGGTGCGGTACGCGATCGTCGACGTCTTCACCGACCGGCCCTTCACGGGCAACCCCCTGGCGATCGTCTTCGACGCCCAGGACCTCGCGACCGAGCAGATGCAGGCGATCGCGCGGGAGTTCAACCTCTCCGAGACGATCTTCGTGCTGCCGCCGACGCCGGGGACCGATGCGACGTACCGTGCCCGGATCTTCACACCGGGGACCGAACTGCCCTTCGCCGGGCACCCGACGGTCGGCTGCGCGGTGACCCTCGTGCGCAACGGCGTGATCAAGGGCCCCGACGTGGTGCAGGAGTGCGGGGCGGGGCTGCTGCCGATCCACGTCGACGAGGTGCACGGCGCCGCGACCGTCACCGGCGCCACCCCGACCGTCGGGCCCGCCCTGGACCCGCTGCCGCTGCTGGAGTCGATCGGGCTCACCGAGGCCGACCACGTCGGCCCGGCGCCCCGCAAGGCCGGGTGCGGGCTGGAGTTCACGTTCCTGTCGGTCACCGACGAGGCCGTGAGCCGGCTGCGGCTGCGGCGTCCCGTGGACAACCTGAGCGTCCTGCACTGGGACGCCGAGCGGCAGCTCGCGCACGTGCGGGTGCTCGTGCCCGAGGTCGGCGTGCCCGAGGACCCGGCGACCGGCTCGGCCGCGCTGGGGCTCGGCGTGTGGCTGGTGACGAGCGGGCTGGTGGCGGGCGACGGGCTGAGCCGGTACGAAATCGCCCAAGGTCTTGAAATGCATCGACCGTCGGCCCTGCACTGCACGGTGACGGCGCGGGCGGGCGCGGCCGTGTCGGCCACGGTCTCGGGTCACGTGGTGCCGATCGCCTCTGGCGAGATGATCGTGCCGCCGTTCGTCGGCTGACGGCGCCGGCCGCCGTGGACCGGCACGGTCACGGTCTCGGGTCACGTGGTGCCGATCGCCTCTGGCGAGATGATCGTGCCGCCGTTCGTCGGCTGACGGCGCCGGCCGCCGTGGACCGGCACGGTCACGGTCTCGGGTTACATGGTGCCGATCGCCTCTGGCGAGACGATCGTGCCGCCGTTCGTCGGCTGACGGCGCCGGCCGCCGAGGACCACCACGGCGACGCCCGCCAGCAGCAGCGCGATGCCCGGCAGCGTCCGTGCGGCCGGCAGCTGCCCGAGCAGCACCCACGCGATGACCAGCGCGCCCGGCACCTCCAGCAGGAGCAGGACCGCGACCGTCGTGGCGCTGACCCGGTGCAGCGCATAGTTGATCAGGGTGTGGCCGAGCAGCTGGGGCCCGATCGTCATGCCGGCGATCGCCAGCCAGGTGCTCCAGGTGTACCCCCACAGCGCCGCCCCCGTCGCAAGGCACACGACGACGATGAGCGCCGCGCAGATGCCGTAGCAGATCGACGCGTACACGCTCGTCGTGAGGCTGGCCCGCGCGCGCTCGCCGAGCAGCGTGTACCCGGCCGAGGCCATCCCGCCGGCCAGCGCCAGCGCGTCACCCAGCAGCGCCCGCCCCGACAGGTCCGGGTCGGCGCCGGTGGCCAGCGCGACGCCCGCGACCGCGATCCCGATGCCGGTCCAGGTGCTGCCCGGCACCCGCACGCCCCGGACCGCCGCGACCAGCGCCGTCCACACCGGGGTGGTCGAGACCAGCGCGACCGACATCGCCACGCTGGTCAGCTTGGCGCTCGGTACCCAGGTGCCGAAGTGCACGGCCAGGAACACCCCGGACAGCGCGGTGACGCCGAGCGACCGCCGCTCGGGCCGGGCACCCCCGTGCCGCAGGGCCACCGGCGCCAGCGCCGCGGCGCCCAGCGCGTTGCGCCAGAACGCGATGGCGAGCGCGGGGGCGGCCGCGAATGCGATCATGGGCGCCGAGGCCGACACCGCCACGATCGCGACGACGAGAGCGACGACGGTGGAAAGACCGACCTTGCGCATGGTGCGAATTGTCGTTGACCCGACGCGACACGCCCGGAGGGACCAGGTACACCGTTCGGAGGATGCAAGGGGGACCGATCGGTGATACAGGCTGTCTGTTTCGACTACTACAACACATGTACCAGCGCGGTTCGCCGGAGTGGGGGGCACCGCCGCACCGCCGAGGTGCTCGGCGTCGACCCGGCCGAGTGGCTGTCCGTGCTCGACCGGACCTACGACGAGCGGGCCCGAGGCGGCTACGGCAGCCACCTCGCGGGCCTGCGCCGCCTGTGCACCGAGCTCGGCGTGGAGCCGACGACCGCCCAGTTACGCGAGGCGGCGGAGCTGCGGCTGGCCACCGTGCAGGCCGACGCCCCGCTGCGCCCGGAGACCCTCGGGGTCCTGCACGCGCTGCGGGCGGCCGGCGTGCGCATCGCGATCGTGAGCGACTGCTGGTTCGAGCTCCCGCTCGTGCTGCCGCGCACGCCGCTGGCCGACGTGATCGACGCCGCCGTGTACTCCTGCCAGGTCGGGCACACCAAGCCCCACGCCGCGATGTACGCCACCGCCTGCGCCCAGCTCGACGTGGACCCGGACCGCTGCCTGTACGTGGGCGACGGCGGCAGCCGCGAGCTCACGGGCGCGGCGCGCTTCGGCCTGACCGCGATCCAGCTGCGCGCGCCGGACCTGGGCGCCCACCTGACCTTCCACGCCGAGCCCGACTGGCGCGGCCCGGTGGTGACGAGCCTCGAGGTCATCCCGGAGCTCGTGGGCGCTCGCGAGCTGGTCGCCTGACGCCTTTCGTCCCCCGTTCGGTGCGGGCCGGGCCTATTCTGGGGGCGTGACCGTGACGGCGACGTTGTCGCTGACGGATGGCCGGTACCTCGCCCGCCTGGCGGCGGACGCGGTGCACGCACGGCTCACGGGCTCGCCGCTGGCCGCGACGATTCCGCTGGACAGCCCCCTCCGCCGCGACGGCGCGTCCTTTGTGACCCTGGAGCGGGCCGGGGTGCTGCGGGGGTGCGTGGGCAGCCTGGAGCCGGTCCAGCCGCTGCACCGTGATGTCGTGCGCAACGCCGTGCAGGCGATGCGCGATCCGCGGCTGCCTCCGGTGACCGCCGAGGACTGGCCGGGGCTGGACGTGAAGGTGTCGGTGCTGGGCCGGCCGGAGCCGGTTGCCGCGGAGTCCCGATCGGCGCTGCTGGCGGTTCTGCGGCCGGGCGAGGACGGGCTGATTCTGTGGGATGGCACGCGGCGGGCGACGTTTTTGCCGGCGGTGTGGGCCAAGCTGCCGGATGTTGAGCAGTTCGTGGATGCGTTGTTGCGCAAGGGCGGGTGGGCGGCGGGGGAGTGGCCGGCGCAGGTCGAGGCCCTGCGCTACACGTCGACCGAGTACCGCGACGCGGCGCCGCGACCGCAAATTTCCGCATAAATCGCCCTTTTCCCGAATTGCTCCGCTTCTGTTCGACGGTGCTCGGGCGGCTCGCAGCTCGGGGCCGGCGGCGCGCCTCGGCGATCGTGCGGCTCGCCGGGCAGGGCCAGCGGCGCTTTCGCCCGGCGGTGTGCCGCGGCGGCTTGCGGCGCAGCGCCAACGGCGCTTTCGTCCGGCGGCGAGCCGCGGCGGCTCGTGGCGCAGGGTCGGCGGCGCGCCACGACGGCCGTCCGGCACGGGGCCAAGCGCGTAGCGCAGGCGGCGCAGGGCGCGCAGGCGCAGGCGGGCAGGCACAGGTCAGGCCGCCCGAGCGATGCGGACGCAAAAGCGGGTGCCGCAGACGCGGGTCCGGCAACACGGCGAGTCGGCACAAAACGGGCGCGGTCAGCGGCTGCGGCGGCCGCGTGCGGCGACCAGGGCGGTCGTGGCGGCCGTGCTGGACGCGGCGCCGCCGGGCAGCGACGGCCAGGGTGACGCAGGCCCCGACGGCGCAAGATCCGCGCCCCCGACCCCGCCCGCGATGCGAAAACCGGCGACCAGGGCGGGCGCGGCGACTCCCGGCAACGGCGGCCAGGGTAAGGCCCCGACGGCGCAAGACCCCGCCCCCGACCCGCTTGGCAGCGCCCCGCGCGACGCGCGAAAAGCCAACGCCCCGGCCGACAGCCTCAGCACGCCCGGATCGACACCAACGCCAGCGGCCCCATCACCCCCGATCGTGATTGGATGTGAAACATGGACGCACTGGTCGAGGAGGCGGCAAAGAAAGCCGCAGTAGCCTGGATCGCCGTCGCCGGCCGCCCCCCAACCCTCGCCTGGTGCGCCTGGCTGGGTGGCGCCCTGCTCGTAGTCACCGGCGAGGGCGAGCAGGCGATCCCCGGCCTGTCCGAGGCCGCAACCGCCGACGTCAGCCTCCGCGGCGATCACGGCGGCCGGATCGTCACCTTCTCCGCCGACGTCACCCGCGTCGCCCCGTCCGACGAGGCGTGGACCGAACTCGTCCCCCAGCTCGCCGGCAAGCGCCTCAACAGCTCCGGCGCCGCCGACGATCTCGTCCGAGCATGGGCCGAGCGTTGCGTCGTCAGCCGTCTCACCCCGGCCGGCGCCTCCGCGGACATGCCCGACGACTCCCAGGCCGCCCCGCCGCGCCCGACTCCCGCCACCCGCATCCCCCGCCGCCCGTTCCGCCTGCACAAAGTCCGCGGCGCACGGGGTCGTTGAGCTGCGAGAAGAACCCGGTCGCGCCCTCCTTTTCCAAACCTCAGTTTACCCACCGCCACCTAATCGATCACGCTCCGACAAGATCGAAAACGGCGCTGAGTAACCAAGGCATCACCCCAGACCGACGGCCCGCAGGCTCTCCTCCCACAGGCGGCCCGCCAGCGCGGGGCTGTCGGTGTCGCGGGAGGGGCGGATCAGCTTGCGATCCATGTAGTACCCGCCCGACGTCAGCTGCGAGGCCGGAGTCGCGGCCAGCCACACCAGCGTGTCCGCCCCGCGCTCCGGGCTGCGCGCGAACGGGGCCAGCCTCGCCGCCCTGTTCACGCCGATCGAGGAGCCGAAGCGGCTGCGCACGAAGCCCGGGTGGTACGACGCCGACATGATGTCCGGCCAGCGGCGGGACGCCTCGGCGGCGAAGAGGATGTTCGCCTGCTTCGCGGAGCCGTACTGCCGCCACAACCCCCGCTTCCGGGCGCCGCGCAGGTCGGCGGGGTCGAGGGCGCCCATCGCGTGCGCGCCCGAGGCGGTGTTGATGATCCGGCCCCCGCGGAGCTGTTCGCGCAGGAGACTACTGAGCAGGAACGCCGCGAGGTGGTTGGTCTGCAGGGTCGCCTCGAAGCCGTCGGGGGTGATCTGGTGGCCGCGCACGACGCCGCCCGCGTTGTTGGCCAGCACGTCGATGCGCTGGTAGCGCTGGCGCAGGTGGTCGACGAGCACGTGGACGTCGTCGAGTCTGGCGAAGTCGCTGCGGTACGCGGGGGCCGTCCGGCCTCCGCCCGCCTGGGAGACCGCGGCGGCCGCGGCCTCGAGCCGGGCGGGGTTGCGCCCGACGAGCACGGTGTTCGCGCCGCGCCTGGCCATGTCGATCGCGGCGGCCAGGCCGATGCCGGAGCTGGCCCCGGTGATGACCACCGTACGGCCGGTGAGATCTCCCACAGGGGAGTTCTGTGTACTCACGCGTCGAGGTTACCGTTTGGTAGCCGCCTGAACCTTGACTAAGGAGCCGTCGATGGCCGCCCTGGGACGCCCGCGCCGTTCGTGCCTCGCCGTGCCCGGCTCCAGCGTGAAGATGCTGGCCAAGGCCCAGGGGCTGCCGGCCGACCAGGTGTTCCTCGATCTCGAGGACGCCGTCGCGCCGCTGGCCAAGCCCGAGGCGCGCAAGAACATCGTGGCGGCCCTCAACGACGGCGACTGGGCGGGCAAGACGCGCGTCGTGCGGGTCAACGACCTGACGACGCCGTGGACGTACCGCGACGTCATCGAGGTCGTCGAGGGCGCCGGCGAGAACCTCGACGCCATCATGCTGCCCAAGGTGCAGAGCGCCGGTCAGATCGAATGGCTCGACCTGACGCTGACCCAGATCGAGAAGACCCTGGGGCTCGAGCCGAACACGATCGGCATCGAGGCGCAGATCGAGAACGCCGCCGGGCTGGTCAACGTCGACGCCATCGCCGCGGCCAGCGCGCGCCTCGAGACCATCATCTTCGGCCCGGCCGACTTCATGGCCTCGATCAACATGAAGTCGCTGGTCGTGGGCGGGCTCATCCCCGGCTACCCGGGCGACCCGTACCACTACATCCTCATGCGCATCCTGATGGCCGCCCGCATGCACGACCTGCAGGCCGTCGACGGCCCGTTCCTGCAGATCCGCGACGTCGACGCGTTCCGCGAGGTCGCCGGGCGCAGCGCCGCGCTGGGCTTCGACGGCAAGTGGGTGCTGCACCCGGGGCAGATCGATGCGGCCAACGAGGTGTACTCGCCCGCCCAGGACGACTACGACCACGCCGAGCTGATTCTCGACGCGTACGACTACTACACCTCCGAGGAGGGCGGCCGCCTCGGCGCCGTCATGCTCGGCGACGAGATGATCGACGAGGCCTCCCGCAAGATGGCCCTGGTCATCGCGGCCAAGGGGCGCGCCGCAGGGATGAAACGCGGCACCGTCTTCACCCCGCCGAACTGAGAAAACGCGCGTCGCATTGCCCGGTGGCGCGTCCGGCAGGCAGGATTTGCCGTATGGCACCCGACCTACGTTCCAGCGGCCCCGCCGGCAAGAGCGGCCGGCGCGACGCGAGCCGGCCGTCCTCCGCGCGCCGCACCCTGCGAGCCGTACCGTCCAGCGGTCCCGACCTCGCCGGCGACACCGCCGAGGAGGAGACCCCGGCCGCGATCGATCGGCTCGACGGACGGGTCGCCCTGGTCACCGGCGCGGGCAGCCCGGACGGCATCGGCTACGCCACGGCCCGCCGGCTCAAGCAGATGGGCGCCGCCGTCGCGATCGTCTCCACCACCCGGCGCATCCACGACCGGGCCAGCGAGCTCGGCGTGATCGGCTTCGTCGCCGACCTGACCGTCGAGGCCGAGGTCGGCGCGCTCGCCGACGCCGTGCTCGACCAGCTCGGCGCGGTCGACATCCTCGTCAACAACGCCGGCCTGGCCAGCAAGGCCAGCCCCGAGGTGCTGCGCCCGGTCGCCCAGCTGACCTACGAGGAGTGGCGGGCCGAGATCGACCGCAACCTCACCACCGCGTTCCTGGTCAGCCGGGCCTTCGTCGGCGGCATGGCCGAGCACGGCTGGGGCCGCATCGTGAACCTCGCCGCGACCGCCGGGCCGGTGAACGCGCTGCCGGCCGAGGCCGGGTACGCCGCGGCCAAGGCCGGCGTCGTCGGGCTGACCCGCGCGCTGGCCATGGAGCTCGTCGCCGACGGGATCACGGTCAACGCCGTCGCCCCCGGCATCATCCACACCGGCGCGTCCACGCTCGTCGAGCTCAAGCAGGGCTTCGGCACGCCGATGGGGCGGCCCGGCACGCCGGAGGAGGTCGCGGCCACGATCGCCTTCCTGTGCTCGCCCGGCGCGTCGTACATCACCGGCCAGATGCTCGTCATCGACGGCGGCAACAGCGTGCGTGAGGCGCAGTACCGCTGACGCCGACACGGACCCGTCATCAGCGAATGCCCAGGTTTGCTGGCTATGTTTGGCCGTATGGGGGCTCGTCCGGCTGACTACGTCGTGCTGCTGACGCCGCCGGCCACTGTCGGGGCGGCGTGCGAGGTCGTGCTGCTGTCCGGCGAGCCCGAGGCGTTCCTGCCGCTGATCCTCGTGCTCCAGCCGCTGACCGTGCTCGGCATCGTGGTGGGGCTCGTCCAGCTCACCCGCAGCACCCGGGGGCCGTCGACCTTCAAGCTGACGGTGTACCGCGGGGAGCCGGCCTTCGCCGCGCTGCCCGCGTTCCGCCGCCAGTGCCTGTTCAACGGCCTGCTGAGCGCCGCCCTGCTGCTGATGGCGCTCAACGGGATGCGGGTCGCCGGCCGGATCGTGCCCACGATGGCCTGGGCGATCCTGGTCGTCAACGGCTGCACCGTGCTCCTGCTGCTGTTCCGCATGATCCGCAGCGGGCCGCTCCTGCTCACCCGGGGTGGGATCGCGGTCGACGGCGGCCGCAGCTTCGTGCCTTGGGCGGCGCTCGGGCCGGGGCCGGAGCACCAGCTGTGGACGGTCACCCGCCCGGAGCTCATCGAGGGCGCCCGCGTGAAGCGCTTCCAGCCGGGCCAGGACGTGCCGCTGGACGTGTCGCTGTGGTTCCTGTTCCGGGCGATCCACACCTACGTCGAGCATCCGCAGCAGCGCCCCGAGATCGGCACCCCGGAGGAGCTCGTCCGGCTGCGCGGCACCCTCGCCCGCCAGGCCACCTGATCGCCCGACGCGGCCCGCCCCGGCCGTTCCTAGCCTGGAATGCATGCGCTGGGCCTGGGTCGTCGCGCCGTCGGTGGTGGTGGGGGGCCGCCGGCGCCCTCGTGCACGCGTTCGTGTCCGGTGGGTACGTCGT
The DNA here is from genome assembly GCF_059739745.1 of Dactylosporangium thailandense. Lineage (NCBI taxonomy): Bacteria > Bacillati > Actinomycetota > Actinomycetes > Micromonosporales > Micromonosporaceae > Dactylosporangium > Dactylosporangium thailandense. The sequence continues at coordinate 9,011,472 of NZ_AP029195.1, read as the reverse complement.
CTTCGGCCTCATCGCCGTCGCGCTCATCGGGCTCGACCAGCTGCTCACCGACCTGCGCCGCCGCGAGGAGCCCGAGGCCCGCCCCGGCTGGGAGTTCTTCGCGCCGCGGGGGCTCGTCGCGGCCCGGGCCGGGCGCGCGTTCGCCCTCGCCGTGACGCTCGTGATCACGGCCCTGCTGCTCACCGGCGACCCGCTGGGGTGGGCCGTCGCCGCGGCCCTCGCCGCGCCGCCCGCCCTCGTCGGCGTCCAGCTGTCGGTGCGCCTGGCCGTGGGCGCCTCCGTGCTGCGGCTGAGCCCGGACGGGGTGGAAGTGCGGGGGCGGCGGTACCCGTGGGAGCGCATCGAAGCCGTCGAGCTCAACGGCGACCGCGCCAATCCGCGGCTCGACCTGCTCGTCGCGGGTCGCCGCCACCCGGTCACCCTGCGCCCGTCCGGCGTCGACGCGAGCCTGCTGTTCCTGACCGACCTGCTCGGCTACTACCAGTCCCACGCGCGCGTCCGCGGCGCGATCGGCGACCCGGTCGAGGCCGGACGCGTCCACGGCCTGCTGCTCGGCGCCCGCCTCGCCGCCGGCCTGCACGGCGGTCCCCGCCCGATCCTCGCCGCCGGCTGAGCCCGCGCGGTGCCGGACGCAACCCGAGGCGCACGGCATGGGCCGAGGCGCACGGCGCGGGGCGCGTCGCGGGGCGCGGGGCGGGGCGCGGGGCGAGTGGTGCGGGCCGGGTGCGGGGCGGTGGCGGCGCGCTAGGTTGGGGGGCATGCGCAGCGCTGAACAGATCCTGCGCGAGGCCCGGACGATCGCGGTCGTGGGCGCCTCCCGGGATCGCTCGAAGACGGCTCACGCGGTGCCCCTGCAGATCCAGCTGCACGGCTGGCGCATCGTGCCCGTGAACCCGTTCGCGGACCAGATCTTCGGGGAGCGCGCCTACCGCCGGCTCGCCGACATCCCGTTCCCGGTCGACCTGGTCAACGTGTTCCGCCCGTCGGCCGACGCGACCCAGGTCGTGAAGGACGCGCTCGCCATCGGCGCGCCCGCGATCTGGCTGCAGCAGGACATCTACAGCCCCGCGGGCCGCGCCCTGGCCGAGGCCGCGGGCGTCGACTTCCTCGAGAACACCTGCATCGCGGTCGTCCGCGCGGTGCACGCGCTCAGCGCACCCCGTAGTCCCGCAGCAGACCCCGGCTGATGATGGTCTTCTGAATCTCCGAGGTGCCCTCGCCGATGAGCAGGAAGGGCGCCTCGCGCATGAGGCGTTCGATCTCGTACTCCTTGGAGTACCCGTAGCCGCCGTGGATGCGGAACGCCTCCTGGACGACCTCCGCGCAGTGCTCGCTGGCCAGCAGCTTGGCCATGCCCGCCTCGACGTCGTTGCGCTGCCCGGCGTCCTTGAGCCGGGCGGCCCCGACCATGAGCGCGTGCGACGCCTCGATCTTCGTGGCCATCTCGGCCAGCTTGAACGCGATCGCCTGGTGCTTGACCAGCGGCTGGCCGAACGTGTGCCGCTGCTGGGCGTAGGCGATCGCGAGCTCGAACGCCCGGATGGAGATGCCGCAGGCCCGCGCGGCCACGTTGACCCGCCCGACCTCGATGCCGTCCATCATCTGGTAGAAGCCGCGGCCGGCCTTGTCCGCGCCGCCGAGCACCGCCGAGCCGGGCACCCGGACGCCGTCGAGCACCATCTCGGTGGTCTCGACGCCCTTGTACCCCATCTTCTCGATCTTCCCGGGGATGTTCAGCCCGGGCAGGCGCTCGCTGAGCCCGAACCCGGGCTCCTTCTCCAGCAGGAACGTCGTCATGTTCCCGTAGACGGACTCGGCCCCGAGCTCGGTCTTCACGAGCGTGGCGACGACGGAGGACTGTGCCCCGTTGGTGAGCCACATCTTCTGCCCGTCGAGCACCCAGTCGTCGCCGTCGGCGACGGCCTTGGAGCGGATCGCGGCCACGTCCGACCCGGTGCCCGGCTCGGACATCGAGAACGCCCCGCGCACCTCGCCGGTCGCCATCAGGGGCAGCAACCGCTGCTTCTGCTCGTCGGAGCCGTGCTGGGCGACGAGGTAGGCCACGATGAAGTGCGTGTTCACGATCCCGGACACGGACATCCACCCGCGGGAGAGCTCCTCGACCACGAGGGCGTAGGTGAGCAGCGACTCGCCGAGCCCGCCGTATTCCTCGGCGATGGTGAGCCCGAACAGCCCCATCTCCCGCATGCCGGCCACGATGTCGTCCGGGTAGACGTCGTCGTGCTCGAGCCGCTGAGCGTGCGGGATGATCTCCTTGTCGACGAACGCCCGCACGGTCTCGAGCATCGACTGCTGCACATCGCTGAGCCCGGGCGTCCGAGCGAGACGAGCCATGGCGGACCTCCGTTGGTGGGCTCCTGCCCATGAAGTTACCGGCGGGTATCCGGCTATCCGTGGCCCGGACCCTGTGAAATGGTTCTCAGGTGCGAGTCAACGGCCTGGCGGTAGCCGCCCTGATCTGCGCCGTCCTGCTACCCCCGTTCGGCATCTTGATGGGCCACATCGCGTGGTCCCAGTGCCGGCGCGAGCAACGCCCGGGCGCCGGCCTGGCCCTGGCGGCGATGATCACCGGCTACGTGGTCCTGCTCATCGTGTGCGGCCTGCCCATCATCTCCTTCGTCTAGCGGTCCGCCACGCGGCGCATGAGCTCCGCGAGCGGCCCCCGCCGCCCGTGGATGTGCTCGAGCCAGACCGTGACCCCGGCGCCGGCATACTCGGCGAGGATCGGATCGTCCGGCCCGGCGGACTGGCCGGTGAGCATCACGTCGAACGGCGACGCCCGCTGGCCCCGGATGTATGCGACGGACTCGGCGATGGCGGCGGGCGAAACGCTCATCCCCGTCTCGCCGTCCCCGGCGGCGAGCCATCCGTCCCACCGGGCGGCCCGCCGCAGCGCCGCCTTGCTGTCCCCGCCGACGAGGATCGGCGGCCGGGGCCGCTGCACCGGCGGCGGCGCGAGGCTGACCCCGGAGACGCTCTGCCCGCCGAGCAGCCCGCCGACGATCGACAGTCCGGAGTCGAGCAGCCGGGCCCGCTCCTTGAGGTCGGCCGACTCGCCGAAGGCCGTGAACTCGGCATCGACGCCCCCGAGGCCCACCCCGAGCACGACCCGCCCGCGGCTGAGCCGATCGAGGGTCGCGACGGCGCTGGCCACCACGGCCGGCCGCCGCCGGGGCAGGGGAGTGACCGCGGTGCCGATCCGGATGGCCGAGGTGGCCTGCGCGACGGCGGCCAGCGTCACCCAGGGATCAGCGGACGGCACGCCCCAGGCGAAGGCGAGGTGGTCCCAGACGAACAGGTATTCCCAGCCGGCGGCCTCGGCGGCAACGGCCACGTCGACCACCAGCGACGGCTCCGCGAAGTCCCCGAGCGTGCAGACGCAGATCCCGAAGCGCATGGGCCGTCACCCCGTCACCGCGGTCCACGGATCCTTGGGCGGCGACGAGGATCCCTCCGGGCAGACCTTGCGGTAGTCGCACCACGAGCACTGCGGGCCCGTGCGCGGGGCGAAGTCCGAGTCGGCCAGGATGTCCGCGGCGGTGGCCTCGGCGCGGCGCAGGTGCCGTTCCAGGGACGCATCCGTGTGCTCGAATGCCGCCACCGTCCCGGTCGGCAGATGGTGCAGCTCGACCCGGCGGCAGGCCTTGCGGAACACCCGGGCGGTCGCGATCGCATACAGCGCCAGCGCCCGGGACCCGCGCGCGTCGTCCTGCGAGACCCCGCCCCGCCCCGTCTTGTAGTCGACGATCACGAGCTCGTCGCCGCGCTGGTCGATCCGGTCCACGCGGCCCGACAGCGCCAGGGTCTCGGTGCGGGCCGCGACCGTCCGCTCCACCCCCACGGGCTCCTCGGCCGGGTCGAGTGACTCCACATAGGACTCGAGCCAGCCCAGCGCCCGCCGGTAGACCTCCCGCTCCTGCGCGTCGTCCTGGTAGCCCTCGCGGACCCAGGTCGCCTTCAGCAGGCCCGGCAGCGCCTCCGGCACCCGGCGCCCGGGCTCGAGCGCATACCAGTTCTTGAGGGCCGTGTGCACCGATGCGCCGAGGGAGTTGTGTGCCCACGGCGGCCCCTTTTGCGGGGCGGGGCGGTCGACGTAGGTGAACCGGTAGCGGCGCGGGCAGTCCTCGTAGCTGCCGAGTTTGCTGGGCGTGCAGGTGAACAGGCGCGGCGGCGGTGCGAACAATCCCAACTGCTCCACACCGAGCATCCTGCCATCGGGGTACGACAAAACGTCAGTGCGGTGAGTGCAGATAGGTGGTCACGAACGCCCCGATGGCGTCGGCCAGCAGCTGCACGGCGATCGCGGCCACCAGCAGGCCGGCGATCCGGGTGACGACCTCGATGCCGCTCGGCCGCAGGATGCGCACGAGCACGCCGGAGAAGCGCAGCACGAGGTACACCACCAGCATCACGGCGATGATGCCCACCGCGATGGCCGAGTAGCCCGCGAAGGAGTGGGCCCGCCGCACGAACAGCATCGTGGCGACGATCGCGCCCGGCCCGGCCAGCAGCGGCGTGCCCAGCGGCACGAGGGCCACGTTCGACGTCACCTCGTGCCGCGGGTCGTCGGTCTTGCCGGTGAGCAGCTCCAGCGCCACGAGCAGCAGGAGCAGGCCGCCGGCGCCCTGCAGCGCGGGCAGGTCGATGTGCAGGTAGCCGAGGATCTGCCGGCCCAGCACCGCGAAGGCGACGATGACGCCGAGCGCGAGCAGCACCGCCTGCAGCGCCGCGCGGTGCCGGGCGCGGCGTTCGAGCTGGCCGGTGAGGGCGAGGAAGATCGGCACGGCGCCCGGGGGATCGAGGATCACGAGCAGCGTCACGAACACTTCGCCGAAGAGTTTCACATCCACGACCGGATTGTCGTAGCAGGCCCGTATCGAGCGGATACCAGGGTCTTGACGTCATCGAATGCCGCCCCTACGTTGCCAGAGAACAGCAAACTTTCCTTACAGATGGAGGGTCCATGGGCAAACGCAGGCTCCTGGCGGGGGTCGCGGCCGCGCTGGCGGTGACGTCGCTGGCCCTCGCGCCCGCGACGGCGGCCGACGCCCACGGTGCCGCGCACCAGGACGAGTACAAGCGGGTCGGGTACTTCATCCAGTGGGGCATCTACGGCCGCTCGTACTTCGTCAAGAATCTCGAGACCAGCGGGCAGGCCTCGCGCCTGACCCACATCAACTACGCGTTCGGCGGCGTCAACGCGGCCGGCAAGTGCGAGTCCGTCGACCCGTGGGCCGACTACCAGCGCCCGGTGTCCGCGGCGGAGAGCGTCGACGGCAAGGCCGACGAGGCCGGCCAGCCGCTCGCCGGCAACTTCAACCAGCTCCGCAAGCTCAAGGCCATGCACCCCGGCCTCAAGGTCCTCATGTCGCTGGGCGGCTGGACCCTGTCGGCGAACTTCTCCGACGCCGCGCTGACCGACGCGTCGCGCCAGGCGCTGGTGAAGTCCTGCATCGACACGTTCATGTCGACCGGCGTGTTCGACGGCTTCGACCTCGACTGGGAGTGGCCCGGCTCCGAGGGCAACCCGGGCAACGTGATCCGGCCCGAGGACAAGCAGAACTTCACCAAGCTCGTCGCGGAGTTCCGCAAGCAGCTGGGCAAGAAGGCGACGCTGACGGCGTTCCTGCCGGCCTCCCCGGCGAAGATCGACGCCGGCTTCGAGGCGAACAAGATCTTCAAGTACCTCGACTTCGGCTCGGTCCAGGGCTACGACTACCACGGCACCTGGGAGACCACCACCAACCAGCAGTCCGCGCTCTTCGTGCCGCGCAACGCGCCCACGACGCCGGACTTCAGCGGGTCGACGTCGCTCAAGGCGTGGACCGACCGCGGCGCGCCCAAGAAGCAGCTCGTGCTCGGCGTGCCGTACTACGGCCAGGGCTGGACCGGCGTCACGAACGCCAAGAACGGCCTGTTCCAGACGGCGACCGGACCGGCGCCGGGCACGTGGGCGGCGGGCAACGAGGACTACAAGGTGCTCGCGACGCTGCCGCAGCAGGGCTACAAGGTCTACCACGACCTGCTGTCCGGCCACGCGTGGCTGTTCAACGGCACGACGTTCTGGACCTTCGACGACCCGATCGTCGTGGCTCAGAAGGGTCTGTACGTCCGCCTCGCCGGCTACGGCGGCGCGATGATCTGGTCGCTCGACGGTGACGACGCCAACGGCACGCTCACCAAGGCCATCTACACGACCCTGCGCTGATCAGGGGGTGCTCGGCGGCATGAACCGTGCGATGCCGTCGAGCACCCGCTGCAGGCCGAACGTGAACGCGCGCACGGGGTCGCCGGCGCCGTACTCCTCCCCGGCCGCCTGGCCCACGCGCGCCGCGGTCGGGAAGCGGGCCGGGTCGAGGACCTCGGAGAGCAGCGGCGCCCACGCCTCCCACCACTCCGTGTCGCTGCGGCCGGTGCGCTGCTCGGCCTGATCGGCCAGCACCGCGGCCCGCGCCGCGCCGGTGACGTAGTCGAGCACCAGGCTCAGCAGCTGGTCGGTGTCCACATCGGACACTCCGGTGCCCTCGAAGGCGCGCAGTTCGAAGTCGTACTTCGCGATGCTGTTCGGCCCCAGGACCGGCCGGCTCGTCGCCACCTGCAGCAGCCAGGGATGGCGGCGGTAGAGCTCCCAGTTGGTGCGGGCCACCTCGGTGAGCCGCTCGCGCCAGCCCCCGGCCGCGTGGGCCTCCCGGACCGCCTCGCCGCTGACCGCGTCCACCATCACGTCGAGCAGTTCGGCCTTGCTGGGCACGTACGTGTACAGCGACATCGCCGTCACCCCGAGCCGCTGCGCCACCCGGCGCATCGACACCGCGGCCAGCCCCTCGGCGTCGGCGAGCGCCACGGCGACGGCGACGATCCCCGGCACGGTGAACTTGGGCCGAGGGCCGCGCCGGGCCGCCGCGGCCGGCAGCCGCCCCCACAGCAGGTCGATGCTGCGCCGCGGGTCGCCGGTCCCGCTGTACTCCGTCGTCACCCCACCACGTCGCTTCCCCGCCCGGCCGCGACGATGCGCTCCAGCACCTCGGGCGCCGTGGTGCGGGCGCCGAGCCGGACGGTCTTGTGGGTGCCGTGGTAGTCGCTGCTGCCGGTGGTGACCAGGCCCAGCCGCTCGGCGAGCGCGTGCATCTCGGCCTGCTCCCGCGGGCTGTGGTCGGTGTGGTCGGCCTCCAGGCCGAAGAGCCCGGCGGCGGCCAGCTCGACGATGAGCGAGTCGGGCACGATCGGCCCGCGCACGCTGGCCCGCGGGTGCGCGAAGACCGGCACCCCGCCCGCGCCCAGGATCAGCCGCAGACCCTCGAAGACGTCGATGTCGTCCTTCGGGATGCGGTAGCGGGCCCCGAGCCACTCCGGCTGGAAGGCCTCCGTGACGCTGCCGACCAGGCCGCGGCGCATGAGGGCCTGGGCCAGGTGCGGGCGGCCGACGGTGCCGCCGCCGGCGTAGTCGCGCACCTCGTCCCAGGTGACGTCGATGCCGTCGGCGCGCAGCAGGTGGGTCATCCGCTCGGCGCGGGTCTCGCGGGCGGCCCGCACCCGGGCGAGCTCGGCGGTCAGGGGCGCGTCGGTGGGGTCGAAGAGGTAGGCGAGCATGTGCAGGCCGATCGGCCTCGCGCCGCCGTGCCAGCGCAGCGACAGCTCGGCCCCGGGCACCAGGGTGAGGCCGCCGGGGCGGGCCGCGAAGGCCTCGGCCCAGCCGCCGGTGGTGTCGTGGTCGGTGAGCCCGAGGACGTCCAGCCCCGCCGCGGCCGCCTCCCCGACCAGCTCGGCCGGGGTCGACGTGCCGTCGCTGGCGGTGGAGTGGGCGTGGAGATCGATTCGCACGCCCCCAGTTTATGAACCTTTACTGCGCCGCGAGCGGTTCGATGAGCACGACCCCGTCGCTCTCCTGGTCCAGCTGGTCGACCTGGTCCGCCTGGCCGGTGGGGTCGAGCTTCAGGAACTTCTTGCTGTTGTCGACCACGAAGGTCTTGGCGTTGAGCCACATGGTCTTGGTGGTGACGGCGAGATTCCACAGCTTGGCCTTGAAGCCGGGGTTGAACACCGCGGTCAGGTCCAGGATCGCGACCTGCTTCAGGCCCACGACCGGATAGGCGAGCCAGCGGCCGTCGGGGGAGATGCGCGCGCCGGCCGGCGCCGCGACCGGCAGCCCGCAGGCCTTCTTCATGATCTTGAACGGCTGGTCGAACTGGAGCTGGGCCAGGCACATCGCGGTGTCCGCGGCGCCGGCCGGCTTGAGCTCGGCGTAGACGCCGTTGTTGTCCTGGGTGCCGCCGAAGACCCGCACCACGGTGTTGTCCCAGGTCGGGCTGTACCCCCGCTCGGTGTGCCAGACGTCGAAGCCCTTGTCGTCGTTGCTGACCACCAGGTTCGTGCCGACGAAGGTGACCGGCTCGGTGTTGGGCAGCACCGTGACGGAGGGGCCCTGGGTGATCGTCTTGGCGTTCTGGTCGCTGCGGGTGCCGACGTTCATCTTGCCCTTGGACGCCCAGGCCACGGTGCTGCCGTCCTTGGCCACCGCGATGTTGGTGGCGTCGTCGACCAGCACCTGCTGCCGCTCGTCGTCGTCCTGCAGGACGAGCTGCTTGTCGCCGTCGGGCTGGGTGTTGACCACCAGGTAGCCGTCCTTGGCCTGGTAGGCCGCGGTGACGGTGCTCTTGGCGGGCAGCTGCAGCCGGACCCGGGTGGCCGCCTCGGCGCTCGGGCCGATGGCGGTGACCTCGCGCATGTCCGACGAGGTGACCGGGGCGGTCGGGGTGCCGGCGGTGGACGGGCGCTGGGTGGGGCTCTCCTGGGCGAGCGGCCCGGGCGGCTGTGGCGAGCCACCGGGCGCGCCGGCGGTCAGCGTGTGCAGCATCGCGACGGAGGCCACGGCGAACGCGACGATCCCGGTCAGCCCGGTCACCGCGGCGCGCCGCCGCCGGCGGACCCGCGCGGCGCCCTGGATGGCGGCGTCGGCGAACCCGTCCAGCGACGCCAGCGACCCCGGCGGGGGGCTGCCCGCCTTGGCCGCGAACGTATCGCGGAGCTCGTCTTCCAGCATGCTCGTCACGTCTCCAAACCCAACCGCATGGTCAGACTTCCACCGGTTCTTCGACCACGGTGTCCGCAGGTAGAAGCGCTTCGGCCTCGGCGAAAGGTTGTGCGGCCTTGCCGACCTCCTCAATTTCCGGCGCGATCGGCGCCGCGGGCGGGGCGGTGGGGGGCCGGGCGGGCTGGCTTCTCGTGGCGGGGCGCACACCCTCCGCGCTGAGCTTCTCGCGCAGCGTGGCCAGGGCGCGGGAGGTCTGGCTCTTGACGGTGCCGACGGAGACGCCGAGCAGGCGGGCGGTCTCGGCCTCGGACTGGTCCTCGTAGTAGCGCAGGACGAGCACGGCCCGCTGCCGGTTGGGCAGGTTGCGCACGTGCCGCCACATGGCGTCGCGCTCGAGGCTCGCCTCGAGCTGGTCGGCCGCGGCGCCCTCGGGCAGGATCTCGGTCGGCCGCTCGCCGTGCCAGCGCCGCCGCCACCAGCTCGTCGCGGTGTTGACGAGGACCCGCCGCGCGTAGGGCTCGACGGCCTCGATGTGTCCGAGGCGCTTCCAGGCGAGGAAGGTCTTGGTCAGCGCGATCTGCAGCAGATCCTCGGCCGTGGCCCAGTCCCCGGCCAGCAGATAGGCCGTGCGCAGCAGCGCCTTGGAACGGAGCCCGACGAAATCACGGAAGTCTTCCTCGCGGAACCCTGCGTCGTCCGGCACCGGCCGCCCCCTCCACCCTCCGCGCCCACGTACGAAGACGCCATGAGGGGGCTCCCGGGTTGCACGAACGCGTAGATTTTCAGGAATCTCTCAGGTTCAGGTGCCGTCGTCCTCGCCGGTGACCGCACGGCCCAGGCGGGCCTCGACGGCCTCGGGCTCGTACATTTCCTCGACAATGCGCAGGTAGAGCTCATTCGGGTTGGGCAGGTTGCGGATATTGCGCAGTGCCTGATCCTGACCCGCGGACTCGAGCTCGAAATGTCCGTAGCCGAACATGCGGCCGGTCAATGACTGCACGTATTTCATGTCCGTGACCCGCTGCAGCGGCATCATGGCCACATTGCGCGTGAAAATGCCCGACACGACCATCACTCGCTTGTTCGTGAGGATGAATCGGTCGTACCACCAGTCGGCGACCTTCCACGCGCACCAGAGCACCACCAGCGCCCAGATCACCACGACGGCGGTCCGCAGCTGCTCCTGGTTGTGCTTGGTGAGCCAGCCGGCGATGTAGCCCATCGCGATCGTCGCGACGATCGCGATCAGGCCCTCCTTCGCGAGCTGGATCCAGTGCCGCTTCCATTCCCCGCGGAACTTCTCGGTCGGGAACAGATAGCGGGCCGCGTGCCGGCTGGCCTCGTCCTCCAGGGGCGCCATGCGGCTGCCGGGCGGCACCGACGGCACCGAGTCGCCGCCCTGGAGCCGGGCGAACTCGTCCTGCGAGAACGACGGCGGGGCGCCACTGTACTGCGGGGCCGCCGCGCCGCGCGCGTGCGCGCCGTCGGTCATCGAATCCGCATACGGGTCGGAGCTGAAGTCGTCGCCGTCGGTGGTGTAGTCCCCGTGCACCGGCTCCGCGCCGCCGTGCGCCGCCTCGTAGTCCCGCGCGGCCTCGTAGTCGGAGGTCGGCGAGTATTCGATCGGCGGATCGTCGGACGAGGTGTAGTCGGCCCGCGACTCGGGGCGTGAGCCCGGCCGCGCACGGGGGATCGGCTCGGTGTCCCGGTCCTGGAACCGCCGGGCGTTCGGATCGTCCTCGGGAGGCTCGGCGCCGGTCGACATGGCCGGCCCTTAGGCGACGAGACTGGAGAAGAAGTCGCCGAATCCCGTGGCGATGTCCATGATGCCGCCGCCGATGGACTTGAACACCTCGGCAGCCGACTGTGGCCGATATGCCACGAAGAAGATGAGGAAGGCAATGCTTCCCCAGGTGAGGACCTTCTTGACCATCGCCGTCAATCCCTCCCCGCAACGTCGCGCACCGACGCCCCGGCCAAACTCAGCGTATCAGCTGCGCGGCTCAGGGTGCAGATGCGCCGCGCCGAGCGTCGGGCTCGGAGCTTGATCCTAGTCGCGGGTGTCTACGCCTTGCCGTGAAGATAAGGCGACGGCGCGCCGTAAACGAGGTGGGTTGGCACATCGTCGGCGAGATCGTGCAGGTCGAGCTCCTCTTCGAGCAGATAGCCGGCCGCGGCGGGCCAGGTGATGACGTAGATCCACATGCCGGCCGCCTCGCCGACGTACGCGCATCGATCCTCGGGCGCCTTCGCCATCCACAGCGGGGTCGGCCAGCCGGCGGCCCGGACCTTCGCATGCGCGGTGGTGGTGGCGATGTCCCCGTCGAAGAACGGGCCCGGATCGGTGCCCGGGATGCCGGCGAAGCGGGTGCCGAGCCCGATGCCCGGCTCCTCGGCGATGATCACGCAGTCGGCCGGCCCGTGCTCGACCGGCCCCGGGCCGCTGCAGGCCAGCGCGGTCGCCCGGACCCCTGAGCGCTCGTCGCCGACCCACCCGAGCCCGGTGACGGTCCAGCCGGTCGGCAGCGGCCACGGGCACCACAGCGGGGTCGGCCGCTTGTCCCCGGCCCGCGCCGCGGCGGCGATCAGTTTCGCCTTGGCCGCGTCCGCGATCTCGGGGCCGATGTGCTGCGCGACGTGCAACGGCAGCACCGCGCCGTCGGTGTCGCAGCGCCACTCGGAGTGCATGAGGTCCGGCGGTCGCACCGGACCACCACAGCGGGGACAGCTGACTGCGACGCCCATATACCCACGGTAAGGCCGTTCAGGGGTTTGTGGCCCCGTACTGGCGGATCCAGGTATGCATGGCGATACCGCTGGCGACTCCGGCGTTGATGGAGCGCGTCGAACCGTACTGCGCGATCGAGTACACCGCGCCGCATGCCTCACGGGCAGGTTCCGACAGGCCAGGGCCCTCCTGGCCGAAGAGCAGCACGCACCGCTCGGGCAGCTCGGCCCGCTCCAGCGGCCGGGCGCCGGGCAGGTTGTCGATCCCGATCAGGGGCAGATGCTCACCCTGGGCCCAGGCGAGGAACGTCTCGACGTCGGGGTGGTGGCGCACGTGCTGGTAGCGGTCAGTGACCATCGCGCCGCGCCGGTTCCACCGCCGCCGGCCGACGATGTGCACCTCGGCGGCCAGGAACGCGTTGGCGTTGCGCACCACCGTGCCGATGTTGAGGTCGTGCTGCCAGTTCTCGACCGCGACGTGGAACGGGTGTCGGTGGGTGTCGAGGTCGGCGACGATCGCGTCGAGGCGCCAGTAGCGGTAGCGGTCCACGACGTTGCGCCGGTCGCCCTCCGCCAGCAGCTCGGGGTCGTAGTGGGGCTCGGCCGGCCACGGCCCGCTCCAGGGGCCCACGCCGACCGCGAGCTCGATCTCGGGTTCCATGGTGCGGCGACGGTACCTCGCGGCGCCCGCCCGGTGGAGGCCGGTCGGGTGAGAAGGGTTGACCAGCCCACCCGACCGGCGTTCGCGGCGCGCCGGGGTGCTGCCCGCCTCAGCGGTGCAGGGCGCGCGCCAGCTCGCGGGCGATCCCGTTGACGAAGCGGCGCTCCGCCAGCTGGATCTCCACCCCGCCGATCCGGATCCGCCCGGCCTGCCAGGCGGTCCGCCCGACGCTGGCGGCGATGTCCATGAGCCACTCGCCGTAGGCGAGGGCGATGTCGGGCCCGAGGCGCTCGGCCAGCAGCCGCATCGCGAACCCGCAGTCGGCGAGCACGGCGGCGGTGCCCAGGGAGGGACCGTCGATGTCGTTGTCGGTGAGCTGCTCGGCGAAGATGGCGGCCACCACCCCGCGCACGAGCAGCGCGCGGGACCGCTGCCCCGCGGCGATGGCCTCGACCCCGGCGACGGCGTCCACCTGCTCGTCGCCGGCGCAGGCCGCGACGAGCACGGTGCGGGGCAGCCGGACGAGCAGGTCCCACTCCTGCCGCCGCAGCGGCAGGTCGACCCCGGCGGCAGGACGACCGGACGGGCCGGGTGCGGGCTTGCTCGGCATGGCAACCTCCCTCGCCGAGCGTATGCCGAAAGATCCGCTGATTGCGGCGATTTGCCCGGCCGGATCGGTCGCGTCCGGCCGGAACCGCATCTCACGCCGCGACGGGAACGTCGCGACAGGAGGATCAGGCCTGCACCATGCAGCCCCAGCCGTCGTAGATGCCGTCGTGGCTCTCGACGATGCCGCGGACCTTCCACGTCACCTCGTGCAGGGCCGGGGGCTCGACGGAGTCGCGGCGGATCGCCTGCAGGACGAAGTCGCCCTCGTCGCCGCGCTCCACCGTGACCGCGAAGCCGTCCTCGCGCAGCTCCTGGGCCGAGGCCTCGGCACGGTCCGGGTCGGGGAAGTAGGCCAGGAACTCCACCGCGCGCGGGGCGCTGAGCCGGTCGCCGTGCGCCTCGAGCTCCTGCACCACCTGGTTGTCGTCCATGATGTTGCGCTGCCACGCGTCCGGGGTCAGCTCCTCGCGGACCCGGGTCCAGCCGGGGTCGGACGCGACCGTGATCTCGGGGGCGACGCCGGCGATCGCGGGCAGCGGCGGCGGGGAGCCGTCCGCGGGCAGGTATCCGGTGATGCGCCCGTGGCTGTCCGACAGCACACGGCCCACGAGGGCGCCGCCGGCGGAGCGCAGGACCTGGCGCACGGCGGCGTCGAGCTCGTGGATGGCGGCCAGCTCCTCGGCGGCCGGCATGCCGCTGGCGCCGTCACCGGTGTAGGCGAAGTCGACGTCGAAGCGTCGCGGGAACCGGGCGACCGGGGCGGCCTCGACCGCGCCGAGATCGATGTTGTACATCGCGAGCCGGCCGCCCACCTCGCCCGGGTAGACCGCCCAGCGCTCCTCCCACGCCGGTTCCCGCCCCAGCAGCCTGCGGAGCAACCCCACGCCGTCCTCCTTGACGCTTGCCTGGTCCGACTTGCCGTTACGACTTCGGCTCCGGGAAGCTGGGCGCCTCCGGCCCCGCGTGCGACCGCTTCGGCACCATCACCCGGCGCCGGAAGACGCAGACGAGCGTGCCGTCCTGCTTGTATCCCCGGGTCTCCACGGTCACGACGCCGCGGTCGTCCTTCGACTCCGACTCGCGCTTGTCCAGCACGACCGTCTCGCCGTAGATCGTGTCGCCGTGGAAGGTCGGCGCGGTGTGCCGCAGCGACTCGACCTCCAGGTTGGCGATGGCCTTGCCGGACACGTCGGGGACGGACATGCCCAGCAGGATGGAGTAGACGTAGTTGCCGACCACCACGTTGCGCCCGAACTGCGTCGACGTCTCCGCGTAATGGGCGTCGAGGTGCAGCGGGTGGTGGTTCATCGTCAGCAGGCAGAACAGGTGGTCGTCCGACTCGGTGACCGTCTTGCCCGGCCAGTGCCGGTAGACCGCGCCGACGTCGAACTCCTCGAAGTACCGGCCGAACTGCATCGTCGCCCCCTCTGTCAGGTGTCTGGGCAGCATGCCGGGCCGGATCGGGCACTCGATAGAGGGAAGCAGGCAAGTGTGACAAAACGCAGCAAGCGGCGGGGCTCTGCCTGGCGCCCGCCGCCCACGCTTCGTGGTGAGTATCTTGGTCTGCCATCGACCCCGATCGCAACGCTCCGTATAGAGACGCGCGTCACAGTCTCGCGGAATCGTAGGAGTTCACTACGCGTTGTGATTGCCGTTGCACTACAGAGCGTGATGCGTTCACCGTGCGGTAAAGTCCCGAGCCGATGGAACGGTTGAACGTGCGGGGGCGCGTGCTGCGGATCGTGGCCACGCTGGTCTTCGGCGCCCTGACCCTGGCGGGCACGTTCTGGGGCGACGACACGGCGTTCCCGTTCGCGCCGTTCCAGATGTTCGCCATCGCCGACAAGCCCAACGAGCCGGTGCTCGTGCTGCGCACCGACGGCATCGACGTCACCGGCCGCAGGCTCGAGCTCGACGAGCGCAACGCCGGGGTGCGCCGGGCCGAGATCGAGGCGCAGATCGAGCGTTTCAAGGCCGATCCGTCCCTGCTGTCCTCGATCCGGGAGTCGTACTCCGCGCGCAACCCCGGCAAGCCCCCGCTCGCCGAGGTCGACATCGTCGAGGTGCGGCACCACCTGCACAACGCCCAGCCGACGGGGGAGATCACCGAGGTCGTGCTGGCGAGGTACCGGCCGTGACGCGCTGGCTGTTCGCACCCGTGCCCAAGGCGCGCATCGCCGCCTTCCGCACCCTGGTGTACCTGTTCATCCCGCTGGACGTGGTGTTCTTCAGCGCCTGGATCAAGTCGCACGGCAATCTGCCCGGCAATCTCTACCAGCCGCTGATCGTCGGCCGGCTGCTGCACCTGCCCGCGCCGACCCACCTGCTCGTCGACGCGATCTACTACGCGCTCATCCCGCTCTCGCTGCTCGCGGCGACCGGGCGCGCCCCCCGCCTGCTCGGCTGGGCGGTGTTCGCGCTCTACCTCGAGTGGATGTTCATCGCGATGAGCTACGGCAAGATCGACCACGATCGGTACTCGATCCTGGTCGCCCTCGCCGCGCTGCCCACCGCCGGCAAGGCCCGCCACGGCGACCGGACCCCGTCCGAGGCGGGCGGCTTCGCGCTGCGGGTCACCCAGATCGCGGTCGTCGCCACGTACTTCCTCTCCTCGATCGCCAAGCTGCGCTTCGGCGGCCTGGAGTGGCTGACCGGCGCGACGCTGACCCGGGCGTTCATCCGGCGCGGCACGCTGCTGGCCCAGTGGCTGCTGAAGATTCCCGGCTTCACCACGGTGTCGCAGTTCGGGATCGTGGGCTTCGAGCTGCTCAGCCCGATCGTGTTCTTCGTGAGGCCGAAGTGGCGCTACGCGATCGTGGCCGGCTTCTACCTGTTCCACCTGATGACGGTCAGCCTGATCACGATCTCCTTCATCCCGCACCAGATCGCCATGGCGGGCTTCCTGCCGCTGGAGAAGGTCACCCCGATCGCGTGGTGGCGGCGGTGGCGCAACCGCACCGAGGAGCCCTCGGAGCCGGTCGTCGCGGCCTAGCGCGTCCGGAGAGCCCTACAGCAGCGTCAGCTGCTCGGGCTCGGGCTTGTGATCGGGCTCGGGCGTCGGGCCGGTCGAGTCCGTCCGCGTCGTGTCCGTTCGCGTCGTGCCGATCCCGCCCGTGCGCATCCCGTGCCGGCGGGCCGCGAGCCGGACCCGGGCCGCCACCTCGCGCTGGTACGACTGCGGCGCATACGACCCGTCCCCGAACAGCTCCCGATACCGCGGCCCCAGCTGCGGGTGCTCGCGCAGCAGCCAGGCGCGATACCACTCGCGCGCGCCGGGGCGCAGGTGCAGGGCCAGCGGGACGATGCTCGCCGCGCCCGCCGCGGACAGGGCCGCCACCGTCGCGTCGATCGACTCCTGGGTGTCGGTCAGGCCGGGCAGGATCGGGGCCATGAGGACGCCCACCTCGAAGCCGCTGTCGGACAGCCGCCGGATGGCGTCCAGCCGGCGGCGCGGGCTCGGGGTGCCCGGCTCGACCGCGCGCCAGTGGGCCTCGTCGACGAAGCCGACCGACATGGACAGGCTCACCGAGGTGACCGTGGCCGCCTCGCGCAGCAGGTCGAGGTCGCGGGTGATCAGGGTGCCCTTGGTGAGGATCGAGAACGGGTTGGCGTGGTCGCGCAGGGCCGCCAGGATGTCGCGCATGAGGCGGTAGCGCCCCTCGGCGCGCTGGTAGACGTCGACGTTGGTGCCCATCGCGACGGGGGCGCCCGACCAGGAACGGGCCGACAGCTCGCGGCGCAGCACCTCGCCCGCGTTGACCTTGACCACGATCTGCGAGTCGAAGTCGTGCCCGGCGTCGAGGTCGAGATAGGTGTGCGTGTGCCGGGCGAAGCAGTTGTGGCTCACGACCCCGTTGGCGATGAAGTCGCCGGTGCCGGTCGTGATGTCGAACATCGGCACGTCCACGCCCAGCGCCTCGACCGCGGCCACGCGCAGGGACTCGTCGCCGCGCACCTGCTCGCCGGCCGGGGCGCCGACCGACCGGGCCGGGCCGAAGCGCAGGCCGAAGCGGACCCGCTCGCGAGGACCGCCGAGCACGCGGACGCCCCCGAACGGATCGTCGGCGGCGACGGCGAACCCGGCCCGCTCCAGGCATTCGGCGAGCCAGTCGACGACGACCTTGTCGACCACGTCGAAGTGGGGCAGGCCGCCGGCGAGGGAGCCGGTCGCGTCGAACAGTCCGGCGACGAACCCGAGGCGCCACGCGGGCTCGGGCTCGTCCGGCCAGCCCAGCACGGCGCTGGCGTCGCGCACGCTCGCCCCCGCGAACTCCCGCGAGTCGTTGGTCAGCGCGTGCAGCCCCCCGCAGGCCGCCGCGTAGTCGTGCGCGCGCCGCAGCGCCCCGGCCGGCACCGGCGAGGCGTGGCCGTCGCCGTTGACGAAGCCGCAGAGGTAGCCGCGCCGGTAGGCGGGCTCGTCCACCGGCGGGACGGGCGGCAGCGCGCCGAACCCGGCGAGCCGGTTGGCGGTGGTCAGGTGGGGCCGGCGGCTGCGCCCGTGGCGGGCCCCGGTCACGTGCTTCCAGCCGCGGTCGGTGAGGAAGCGGTGCTCGCCCGAGGCCACCAGCGCGGTCCCGTCGGCGAGGGTGACCCGGTGCGCGGGCTTGACGGTCTGCCAGTGCGCGAGGACGCGGGTCGTCGTGTAGCGCCGCAGCCGCCCGTCACGCACCGTGCCGACGATCTCGTCGCCGACCTTCAGCTGCGCCAGCGGCCGGGTGGTGCCGTCGGCCATGAGGATCGCGGTGTCGCCGGTCAGGCAGTAGACGCAGGCGTGCGAACACCCGCGATAGGGGTTGATGGTCCACTGGAACGGCACCCGGGACGCGCCCGGCACCTTGTTGATCAGGGACTTGGCCTGGACCTCGTAGAACGTGATGCCGCGGAACTCCGGTGTGTCGAAGGTCCGGGCGACGGCCCCGGGCAGCGCGAGCGGTAGTGCTCGCGGCCGCCCGGGGTCTCCGGTGCCAGGACCGCCAGTCGCCTTGAGGTTGTCCCATCGCACGAGTTCATTCGAACACGCGTTCTAACGGGATGCAAGGCGATCGGACGGCCTACTACTGGGCGTCACGCCTTGGTGACGGAGTCGCTCTCCTCGGCGGACTGCTGGGCCGCCGCCTGGGCCTCGGCGACCTTGGCCTTGACCTCGGTCATGTCGAGGTCGCGGGCCTGCTGGATCAGCGACTCGAGGGCCTGCTGGGGCAGGGCGCCGGGCTCGGAGTACAGCGCCACGCCGTCCCGCACGATCATCAGTGTGGGAATCGAGCGGATGTTGAACTCCGCGGCGAGCACCTGCTCGGCCTCGGTGTCCACCTTGCCGAAGGTGATGTCGGGGTTGAGCTCGGACACGCGCTCGTACACCGGCGCGAAATTGCGACACGGCCCGCACCAGGAAGCCCAGAAGTCGACGAGCGTGATGCCCTCTCCGCCGATCTTCTCGGCGAAGTTCTCCGCGGTCAGCTCTACGGTTGCCATGCTGCTTCAGCTCCGATCCCTCAGGGCGTCTCGGGTATGCACCGTCATAACCAGCTACCCCTTACCGGCATTCCCAACCGATCCGAGGGATGATGGTCACGTGGCTGCGACCGACCGCCCGGTCTTCGTGTTCGACGGTGACTGTGCCTTTTGTTCATCATGCGCCCGCTTCATCGAGCGGCGCATCAGGCCCGCCGCGGACGTGCTCGCCTGGCAGTTCGCGGACCTCGCCGAGCTGGGCCTGACCGAGGAGCAGGTGAGTTCGGCCGTCTGCTACGTGGCCCCCGGACGGGTGAGCGCGGGCCCGGTCGCTATCGCCGACCTGCTGCGCCGGGCCGGGTTCGGCTGGCGCGCGGCGGGGGCGGTGCTGGGGCTGCGCCCGATCACGGCGCTGGCCTGGCCGGTCTACCGCTGGGTCGCCCGCAACCGCCACCGCATGCCCGGCGGCACCGCCGCCTGCGCCCTCCCGCCGGACCACCCCGCGCGAGCGAAAGCCTAGGAGCCCGGGAAGGCGAGGGCGAAGCACTCCTCGACCAGGGCGTTCAAGTCCTCGCCGGGATTGAGGGCCCAGCGCGTCAGCGCCGTGTCGAAGGCCGCGAACGCCACCGCGACCAGGACCGACGGGCGGAGGTCGGCCGACGGGTCGACGGCCATGCGGCGGGCCAGCTCCGCGGTCATGGTCTGCTTCCACGCCGTCTGCCGCTCCAGGTAGCGGCCCAGCAGCGCCGGCGTCTCCACCGTCACGCGGGCCAGGCGGCTCGACTTCTCCGGGTGCTCCCAGAACTTGTCGGTGAAGACGCGCAACGCCTGGCGGACCGCCTCGGCCGGGGGCTCCGGCGCCGGGCGGGAGTGCAGGGCCTCGCTCAGCTTGCGGCCCAGGTCGCTGAGGAACTCGATGATGACGTCTTCCTTGGACTGGAAGTAGCGGAAGAACGTCCGGCGCGACACGCCCGCGGCCGCGGCCATCTGGTCGATCGTCGTCTCCTCGAAGCCGTGGAAGGCCACCAGCTTCAGGGCGGCCTCGGCCAGCTCGTCCCGGACGAGCTGGCGCTTGCGTTCCACGAGGCTCACCCGATCATCGTACGACCCCGTGGGCAACTTTGGCATCCAGGAGCTTAGTTGACACTGTGTGCCTCCGGTGGCATCTTGGGACTCATGCGGTGGACCGAAGAGCAGGTGCCGGCGCTGGCCGGTAAGACGTTTCTGGTGACCGGGGCCAACAGTGGGCTGGGATTCGAGACCACCAAGGTGCTGGCGCGCAAGGGTGCGCACGTGATCATGGCCGTCCGCGACCTCGGCAAGGGGGAGGCAGCACAACGGCGGATTCAGGGGAGCACCGAGCTCAAGCGCCTCGACCTCGCCGACCTCGACAGCGTGCGGGCACTGTCGAAGGCGCTGCACGACGAGCGGGGCGCGATCGACGTGCTCGTCAACAACGCCGGGGTCATGATGCCGCCGCGGCAGCTCAGCGCGCAGGGGCACGAGCTGCAGTTCGCGGCCAACCACCTCGGGCACTTCGCGCTCACGCTGCTCGTGCTCGACCTGGTCACCGAGCGGGTGGTGACGGTGAGCTCCGGGCTGCACCGGGGCGGGCGCATCCACTACGAGGATCTCGACGGCGCCCGGGAGTACAACCGGCAGGCCTTCTACAGCCAGTCCAAGTTCGCCAACGTGCTCTTCGCGCTGGAGCTCGACCGGCGGCTGCGGGCGGCCGGCGACGCGCGGCGCAGCCTGCTGGCCCACCCCGGGTACTCGGCGACGAACCTCCAGCTCAGCGGGCCGACCGGGGCGCTGCGCGGGTTCATGCGCACGGGCAACGCGATGTTCGCCATGCCCGCCGCGCAGGGGGCGCTCAGCATCCTGTACGCCGCGACCGAGCCCGCGGCCGAGAGCGGGCAGTTCATCGGGCCGGACCGGTGGCGGGAGATGCGCGGCTGGCCCAGCGTCGTGCGGCCCGACCCGAAGGCCACCGACGCGGCCGACGCGCGGCGGCTGTGGGCGCTGTCGCAGCAGCTCACGAACGTGCAACTTTCAGGTGCTGACCTGCGCCGATAGCGCGAATACGCAGGTTTCCTTTCCGGATGGCGGGCGCCGCTGGGTTCAATCCCAGCACGCCAGTCGCCAGGGAGGAAGATCGATGCGACAGAGGAAGAAGTGGCTGAGCGCGCTCGCGGCCGTGGGCATGGCCGCGGCCGCCGCGCTCGGGGTCGCCATACAGCAGCCGTCCGCACACGCCGCCGGGTCGTACAACTACGCCGAGGCGCTGCAGAAGTCGATCTGGTTCTACGAGGCCCAGCAGTCCGGGCCGAAGCCGTCGTGGAACCGCGTGAACTGGCGCGGCAACTCCGCGATGAACGACGGCTCCGACGTCGGGCTCAACCTCACCGGCGGCTGGTTCGACGCCGGTGACCACGTGAAGTTCGGCTTCCCGATGGCGTTCTCGACCACGATGCTGGCCTGGGGCGCGGTCGAGTACCGCGACGCCTACGCCCGCTCCGGCCAGCTGACCAACCTGGTCAACAACCTGAAGTTCGTCAACGACTACTTCATCAAGGCGCACCCGAGCGCCAACGTCCTCTATGGACAGATCGGCAGCGGCAACCCCGACCACGCCTGGTGGGGGCCGGCCGAGGTGATGCCGATGGCGCGCCCGGCGTACAAGATCGACGCGACCTGCGGCGGCTCCGACCTGGCCGGCGAGACCGCCGCCGCGATGGCCGCCTCCTCGATCGTGATCCGCCCGACCGACCCCACCTACGCCGACACCCTGGTCACGCACGCGAAGCAGCTGTACACCTTCGCCGACACGGTCCGCAAGAAGTATTCGGACTGCATCACCGACGCCGCGAGCTACTACAACTCGTGGAGCGGCTACAACGACGAGCTCGTGTGGGGCGCGATCTGGCTGTACCGCGCCACGAACGACGCGAGCTACCTCGCCAAGGCCGAGAGCGGCTACGACAACCTGAGCAACGAGAACCAGACCACCACGAAGTCGTACCGCTGGACGATCGCCTGGGACGACAAGTCGTACGGCTGCTATGTCCTGCTGGCCAAGCTCACCGGCAAGCAGAAGTACATCGACGACGCCAACCGCTGGCTGGACTACTGGACCGTGGGCGTCAACGGCGCCAAGGTGCCGACGTCCCCCGGCGGCGAGGCGGTCCTCGACAGCTGGGGGTCGCTGCGGTACGCCGCCAACACCTCCTTCGTCGCGTTCGTCTACAGCGACTACCTCACGGACGCGACCCGCAAGGCGCGCTACCACGACTTCGGCGCCCGCCAGATCAACTACATCCTCGGCGACAACCCGCGCAATTCGAGCTACATGATCGGCTTCGGGGCCAACCCGCCGAAGAACCCGCACCACCGCACCGCGCACGGCTCCTGGAGCGACAACATCAACGAGCCCGCGCAGTCGCGCCACACGCTCTACGGCGCGCTGGTCGGCGGCCCGACGGCGCCGAACGACGCCTACGCCGACAGCCGCAACGACTACACGATGAACGAGGTCGCCACCGACTACAACGCCGGGTTCACCAGCGCCCTGGCCCGCATGTACAGCGAGTACGGCGGCACCGCGCTCGCGAACTTCCCGGTCGCGGAGACCCCGGACGGCCCGGAGATGTACATCGAGTCCTCCATCAACACCCCGGGCACGAACTTCACCGAGGTCAAGGCGCTCGTCTACAACAAGTCGGCGTGGCCGGCCCGGGCCCTGACCCAGGGCTCCTTCCGCTACTACTTCACCCTCGACGGCGCCACCACGCCGAGCCAGATCTCGCTGACGAGCGCCTACAACCAGTGCTCGGCGCCGACCGGCCCGACGCTGGTCAGCGGCAGCACGTACTACGTGACCGTGAGCTGCGCCGGGCAGAACATCGCCCCGGCCGGGCAGTCCGCGTGGCGGCGCGAGGTGCAGTTCCGCATCACGAGCGCCGGCTCCTGGGACCCGTCGAACGACTGGTCGCTGCCGGCCGGCAGCACCCAGGCCGCGAACAGCCACATGACGCTGTTCGACGGCACCACGAAGGTCTGGGGCGACGCGCCCGGCTCGGGCCCCGCCGACACCACGCCGCCGAGCGCGCCGGGCAAGCCGTCGTTCACGAACGTCACCGCGACCGGGGCCACCGCGACCTGGGCCGCGTCCACGGACAACGTGGGGGTGGCGAGCTACAGCGTGTACAACGGCAGCACCCTGGTGGGGACCAGCGCCACGACGTCGCTGGCGATCACCGGGCTGACCCCGTCGACCGCGTACTCGTTCACCGTCGTCGCGCTCGACGCGGCCGGCAACGCCTCGAGCGCCTCGCCGGCCGGGACGGTCACGACCTCGGCCCAGACCGGGGACGTCACCCCGCCGACCAAGCCCGGCACGCCGGTGGCCTCGGGCATCACCGCCTCGGGGGTGACGCTCACCTGGGCGGCGTCCACGGACGCGGTCGGCGTCACCGGGTACGACGTGCTGCGCCTCGGCGGCACGGCCGGCCCGGTGGTCGTGGCCACCACGACCGGTACGACCGCCAACGTCACCGGACTCAGCGCGAGCACCGCGTATCAGTTCGCGGTGCGGGCCAAGGACGCGGCCGGGAACCTCTCCACCACGTCCGACCCGGTGTCGGTGACCACGACCGGCGGCTCGGCGGGCAAGTCCTGCTCGGCCACGTACAAGGTCACCAACCAGTGGGGCGACGGCTTCAACGGCGAGGTGACGGTGACGAACACCGGCTCCACGGCGCTGGCGGGCTGGACGGTCTCGTTCACGTTCCCGGGCAACCAGAAGATCAGCAACGGCTGGTCGGGCGTGTGGACCCAGTCGGGCGCGGCGGTCACCGTGGCCAACGCCGACTGGAACGGCACCCTCGCCCCCGCGGCCTCGGTCGCGCCGGGCTTCGGGGCGAGCTACTCGGGGACGAACTCGGCCCCGGCCACGCTCACCTGCACGGCGCGCTGAGCCGATAGATCACGATGTCGCCGGCGGACCAGGCGTAGGAGGCCTGGTCCGCCAGGCGCGGCGACTCCCGGCCCTGCGCGCGGTCGACGAGGATCCAGCCGACCCGCTGGTCCCGCAGCCAGCGCAGCCGGGCCGGGGTCGGCTCGTAGATGGCCAGGTCGTTGGCCCGCAGGCGGGCCGGGTCCCAGTAGTCCAGGGCCGGGCCGACGCCGTGGCGGGCGGCCTGGATGGCGTTCGACTCGGGGGAGTAGCCCCAGCTGCCCAGCAGGACCCGGCGCTCGGAGTAGGCCGAGATCCAGTAGGCCAGGCTCTGGCGGCCCTGCTCGCCGGAGCCGACGCGGTGCACGTTCGTGGCGATGTACTCGTCCGGTGCGCTGTGCGCGCGCAGCCACCGGGCGCCGGCGGCCTGGTCGGGGGTGACGCGCACGTGATAGGCGGTGCCGAGGTTGGCGTGGTGCACGGCGTCGTAGGGCAGCCCGGCGGCGCCCGCGAAGAGCACGACGACCAGCGCGGCGGGCTTCGAGCGCGTGGCCGCCGCGACGAGGAGCGTCAGCGCGGCGAACGCGTAGACGGGGACCACCGGGTTGGCGGGCGGCATCGTCGCGGTCCAGGCCGCGGCCGCCACCCCGGCGGCCCCGAGCAGGCCGGCGAGCGGGACCCGGCGCACCCCGGCCGCGGACAGGATCGCGCCGAACGGGAAGCCGGCGATCGCGAAGAAGTGCTGGCCCCAGGAGTTGTGCCAGATCAGCACGGTCGCGGCGAAGCCGGCCAGCGCGGCGCCGGCCAGGAAGCGCTCGACGGGGCCCCACGGGCGCGGCACGAACAGCGCCCCGGCCAGGCGGCATCCCATCGCGATGGCGTAGGCGCCCAGGCCGGCCGCGATCACTACCGGGCGGCCGCGCGCGAAGTCCGCCATGATGCCGAAGGGGGCCCAGGTCAGGCCGCCGCCCTCGGAGCCGTACAAGAGCAGCACGGCGAGCCCGGTCACCCCCGCGAGCACCAGGAACGCCCGCCACGCCCGGCGCGGGCCCGCGCAGACGAGCCCGGCCAGCGCGACGGGCAGCACCGTCGACTTCGCGCCCGCGACGCCGGCCGCCAGCACCGTGAGCAGCAGCCAGGTGCGCGTCGTGTGCTCGCGCCGCAGGATCTGCACGAGCACGGCGATCAGGGGCATGGACAGCGCCGAGGCGTACAGCACGGAGCGGCTCGACCAGGAGTAGTACGTCGTGATCGTGCCGAAGAACGCGGGCGCCCGGGCGGGCAGGACGGCCTCGCCCACGGTGTACATCAGGGCCGCCGCGATCGGACCGGCCCACGCGCGCCCGGTGACCCGCCAGGCGGCCACGGCGAGCAGGACGACCGCGAGCACGGCCAGCGCCGGCAGGTCGAGCCGGAACCACAGCACCGGCAGGTCGACGCCGGTCAGGCGGCCCGCGGCGGCGAGGTGCGCGTAGGCGAACCAGTGGTACGGCAGGGGCTCGGCGCCGAGCTCGGGGACGGCCAGCGGGAAGTGGTGGCGCAGGTCGGCGGCGACCGCGAGCAGGTTGAGCTGGTCGATCATGTAGTCGGCCGGGCGGCCGGTCGGCACCGGGGGGTTCACGCGCAGGAAGGCCCAGGTGAGGTACGCCACGAAGCCCATCGCCACCGCGGCGACCGACCAGGACCAGCCCCTCGTGGGCCGGTGCGGGTATTCGGGGGTGCGCAGGTGGCGGCGCAGGAGGATGACCGTCAGGATCGGCCAGGCCCACCAGATCGGGCGGGCGGCCGTCTCGGCGACGAGCCCGACGGCCGTGCCGAACGCCAGGTCCTCGACCAGGCTGTGCGCGTCGCGGCGCAGTGCCCGGTAGATCAGCGTGCCGGGGAGGACCACGGCGGCGCCCAGGTAGGCGAAATACCGCACGATATCGGAAATGTCGGTTTTGAGGGCTATCAGGACCGCGGTCACGGCGGCGGCTACGGTGAGCGCCGGGAGCCAGCGGGTCACGCCCGGTTGAACGGTGCGGACCCGGGTTCAGTTGCGCGCCTTGAGCCGCTCCATCGCGCGCTTGCGGGCCGGGGACTCGATCCACTCGATCGGCACCGCGCGCAGCAGGCGGCCCGCGATCCGGGCGTTGACCGAGGTCACCAGGTCGGTCGCGGGCAGGCCCGGCAGCCCGTAGAGCCGGCGCGCCCAGGCCGGCAGCAGGCCGATGGCCAGCGCCGACACGCTGAACGCAGCCCCGCGCACCGGGGTCAGGCCGAGCCCCCACGGCAGCGGCGGCATGGTGAGGAAGATGCCGGTCGCGGCCGAGTCCGGGGTCAGCTCCAGCTTGGGCCGCATCGAGGCGTAGTAGGCCTCGACGGCCGCCACCGAGTCGGGGACCGTCTCCGGGTCGAGGCCGACCAGCGCCGCGGTGCGGGTCTGCTCGCGGAAGTACTCGTCGGACTCCTCCGGGGAGAGCCGCAGCCCGCCGCGCAGGACCGCGCTCAGGAACGACTCGACCTCGGTGACGTGCACCCATCGCAGCAGCTCGGGCTCGTCGACGCGGAAGCGCTCGCCGGTGCGCCGGTCGACGGCGGTCATCCGGGCGTGCAGCGCGCGGACGTGGCGGCCGGCGCGCTCGGCCTCCTCGGTGGTGCCGTAGATCACGGTGGTCACGTAGGTCGAGGTGCGGGCCAGGCGGCCCCAGGGGTCCTGGCGGTACCGGCTGTTCTGCTCGACCCCGGCGACCGCGCGCGGGTGCAGGGCCTGCAGGTAGAGGCTGCGCAGCCCGCCCACGGTGACCATCGGCTCCCGGTGCACACGCCACGTGACCGAGTCGGGACCGAAGAGGCCGTGGTCGGTCACTGCGCCATTTCTTCGGCCCGCTTGAGCTGGCACGCCGGGCACAGCCCCCAGAATGTGACCTCGGCCTCATCCAGCACGAAGCCGTGGGCCTGCGACGGGGTCAGGCAGGGCGCCTCGCCGACCGCGCAGTCCACGTCGGCGATCTCGCCGCAGCCGCGGCACACCACGTGGTGGTGGTTGTCGCCGACCCGCGACTCGTATCGCGCCGGGCTCCCGGCCGGCTCGATCCGACGGGCCAGCCCGGCCCGGGACAGCGCGCTGAGCACGTCATACACCGCCTGGGTCGAGACCGTGTCCAGGCGCCGGCGCACCCGGGCCGCGATCTGCTCGACGTCGAGATGGCCGCGGGACTGCTCGAGGACCTCCAGCACGGCCAGCCGGGGTCGCGTCACTCGCAGACCCCGGGCGCGCAGCAGATCTTCACCCGACACACTTCCATGAGACCACGCAGCCTGGAACCGTTCAAATGTTTCCGGACTCTTGAACCCCGGAACTCGCCCGCGGGTACGCCCCCGCGGGGAGGATCCGTATCTGAAGGAGGCTTCGTGTTCGATCGTGTAGCCGGTATTCCGGCCCACCCGCTGTTCATCCACGCGGCGGTCGTGCTGGTGCCGCTGCTGGCGCTGGTCGCGGTCCTCTACGGGGTGTGGCCCGCGAGTCGCCGGCACATCCGCTGGCCGCTCGTGGCGTTCGCGATCCTGGCTCCGGGCTCGGTGTTCTTCGCCAAGGAGTCCGGGGAGTCGTTCAGCGCCAACAAGGCGTTCCAGTCGCCGCAGATGCGGGCGGCGATCGAGAGCCACGAGGAGTACGCGGACACGCTGTTCTGGGTGATCCTCGGCCTGGCGGTGGTGGCCCTGGTCATGGCGTTCATGATCCCGGCGACCCGCGACGGCTCGGCGCGCATCAAGGCCCCGGCCGCGGCGCACTACGCCGCCGCCGGCCTGTCGGTGGTGCTGGCCGTCGCCGCGGCGTTCTACGTGTACAAGACCGGCGACTCCGGCGCCAAGATGGTCTGGGACGGGTTCTAGAGCACGGCTTCTAGAAGAGCGCGCGGCCGCAGAGGATCAGGAGCACGACCACCAGCACGGCCCCGGCGAAGATGCCCATGCCCTTCGTCAGGATCGTGGCCGCCTGCTCCTCGCGGTCGAGGTGCTCGCCGTCCTGGGGCGGCAGCGTGCGCGGCGGTGCGGGCGGCTCGACCACGGGCGGCCGCCAGCCGTGCGGCGGCGGGGTGGTGCGCGGGGCGCCGGTGTAGGGGACGCTCTGGGGCCCGGGCGGCGCGGGAGGGGGCGCGGCCTCGGTGCCCTCGGCGGGGCGTCGCCAGTACGCGTCGTCGCTCACGCCTCGACAGTACCCATCACCGGGGTGAGCCGGTCGGTTCACCCCGGTGACGGGCGCCGGGGTCAGTCGTTGCCGAGTTCGCGCAGTTCGGCCAGGGACATCGGGCGGGTCGCGTCCGGGTCCGGCTGGTCCGTGTGCTGCTGCAGGCGCAGCGTGTCCTGCTCGTCGGCGGGGAGGTCGGCGACGGGCTCGGGGGTGGGTTGTGTCATGCCGCCGAGTGTGACCCGTGCGCCCCGAAGGCGACTGTCGTCATTCGGCCACTTTCCGGCAAACTCGCGGGAGTAGTCTCGCTGCCGTGGCTGGTACGAACGGGTGGGCGCCCACCGATGAGCAGCGCGAAGTGAGCTTCGAGGACTTCGCCGACGAACTGGTCGTGCTCCCGGATCACACGACCGACGACACCGACTCGGGCTGGGGCGAGCGCGCGGCGACGAACGACGACCGCCTCCTCTCCGACCGCCCGCCGCACTGGGACTGAGGACACGCGAGAACGCCCGGCCCGCTCGCGGACCGGGCGTTTCTGCCGCCGGAGATCAGGACGAAGCGGACGAGCTGCCGGAAGAGGACGACGACGTCGCGCTGCCGGCCGGCTTCGACTCGGCCTTGGTCTCCGTCTTCGTGGTCGTCGACTCGCTCTTCGTCTCGCTCTTGGAAGACTCGGTCTTCGTGGACGACGAGGACGAGGACTTGCCCGAGTTGCGGGAGTCGGTGCGGTAGAAGCCCGAGCCCTTGAACACCACGCCCACCGCCGAGAACTGCTTGCGCAGCCGGCCCTGGCACTCCGGGCACTCGGTCAGCGGCTCGTCGGTGAACGACTGCACAGCTTCGAGCTGGTGGCCGCACACCGTGCAGGCGTACTGGTAGGTAGGCACCGCTCAGCCTCCATCATTGGCACTCTGATACTTCGAGTGCCAATGATGCGGTATCGGACACCCCTTCGTCCAATGGACGTGCGCGGGGTCATAACCCAGCAACGCTCCGCAGACGTGCTGGTCATGCGGTTCGGCCGGGAGTTGCGGCCGCCATTCGCCGGGGTAGAGCAGCACGATCGCGGGCGCCCCGGCCCGGCGCAGGGCCCGGTCGTAGGAGCCGCCGCCCTGGCCGAGCCGGAGGCCGTCCTCGGCCACGGCCAGCCCCGGCAGCAGCAGCAGGTCCGCCCGGCCGATCGCGTCCGGGCCCAGCCGCGGGCCGGTCGGCTCGCGCATGCCGCGGCGGCCCTCGACCAGGGTTCCGTCGTACGGCGCCCAGTCCAGGTCGTCGTCGTCGAGCAGGACGGGCAGCAGGAGTCGCTCGGCCACCCGGGCCAGGGCGGGAACCAGCTGCGGGCCACCCGGCTCGAACGCCATCGGCACGTAGGCGGCCACGGTCCGGGCGCCTGCCTC
Organism: Dactylosporangium thailandense; assembly: GCF_059739745.1. Taxonomy (NCBI): domain Bacteria; kingdom Bacillati; phylum Actinomycetota; class Actinomycetes; order Micromonosporales; family Micromonosporaceae; genus Dactylosporangium; species Dactylosporangium thailandense. The sequence continues at coordinate 8,982,447 of NZ_AP029195.1, read as the reverse complement.
CGGTACCAGATCAAGCACGGCGGCCACCAGGGAGCGGTCCGCGTTCGCCCGATCGGCGGCCGGCATGGCCCGGCGGACGGACCGGATGTGCGCTCTGATCTCGGTTTTGGGGGACACCCCAGGCAGCACCACTCGATTCCTCCCGATCTGTGACAGCATCGCATCATGACGCTGCGGGCGCGCCTCACCGCCGCCTTTCTCGCGGTCGTCCTGGGCCCGGTGCTGCTCGGCGCCGTGTTCGTCGGCATCGCCGTGGCCACCGTCAGCGACCAGCGTGCCTCCGAGCGGCTCGGCGCCGGCGCCGACAACCTGCGGGCCGCCCTCGCCGTCACCTGCCAGCGGCTGCGGCTCGCGGCCGAGACCGCGGCGCTGCTCGGCGACAGCCCGGACGCGGCCCAGACCGCCGTCGGACGCGGCCTGGCCCGAACGGTCGAGGTGACCGGCCCCGACGGCGGCGTGCTCACGAGCGCGGGCGACCTGCCGCCCCGGCCCTGGGCCGACTGCGCGGCGCCGACCGGCAACGCGTTCGCCGCGCTCGCCGCCTCCGTCGACGTGCTCGACGTCAACGGGCGGCGGGCCGGGCGGGCGTACGCGGTCGAGCCCGTCGACTCCACCCTGCTGGGCTGGCTCGCCTCGGCCAGCGGGGTGCGCGTCAGCTCGCTGGCCCCCGGGCCGGCCCCCACCGCCGAGGACGCCGCCGTCGCCGAGCTCGCGCGCGGGCTGGTGCCGGGCGCGACCGGCACCACCGACGGCGGCCGGCTCGTGCGCCGGCTCGACCCGCAGCCGGGCCAGCCGCTCACCCTGGCCGTGAGCGTCCCCGCCCCGGACGTGCAGGGCCTCTACGCGGTGCTCGTCGCCGTCGTCGTCTGCGCGGGCCTGGTCGCGATCAGCGTCGCCTGGTGGCTGGCCCGCTCGACCACGCAGCCGCTCACCGAGCTCGCCCAGGCCGTCGAGCGGGTCGCGGACGGCGACCTCGGCGCCCGGGTGCCCGTGCGCAGCCAGGACGAGGTGGGGCGGCTCGGGCAGACGTTCAACCGCATGACGCGGGAGATGCAGGGATACGTCCAGGCCCTCACCGCCAGCCGCGACCAGCTCCGCGGCCAGCTCGGCGTGCTCGGCGACACCCTCGCCGGCACGCACGACCTCGACCGCATCCTCCAGGTGATCCTGCAGACCGCGACGGCCGCGACCGGCGCGCAGGCCGGGGTCGTGCTCATGGCCGACCCGGCCGGCGTCGAGCTGCGGGGCCAGGTCGCCGAGGGCCTGACCGCGATCCCGGGCGGCATCGACGTGACCGAGCTGCGGCTCTCGCCAGGGGAGGGGCTGCTCGGCACGGTCGCCGCGTCCGGGGAGCCGCTGCGGGGGCGGGTCGACCGCGACGGTCCCGCGCTCTCGGCGAACGAGCCGCGGTGCGTGACGTACGTCGCGGTGCCCATCGCCGCCCCCGCGGCCGGCCCGACCACCGGGCTGGAGCCGTCGACCGAGCGCCCCCCGGCCGCCCGCGGCGTGCTCGCCCTCTACGACCGGCACGGCTTCGACGAGTTCGACGACGCCGACCTGGTGACCTTGCGCACCTTCGCCGGGCAGGCGGCCGTCGCCGTCGACAACGTCCGGGTGCACGAGGAGGCCCAGCGGCTCTCCCTCACCGACCCGCTGACCGGCCTGTCCAACTACCGCTACCTGCGCGAGTCGCTGCGCCGGGAGGTCGAGCGGGCCAGCCGCTTCGGCCGCGACCTGGCCGTGCTCGCCCTCGACCTGGACCACTTCAAGGAGGTCAACGACGGCTACGGCCACGCCGCGGGCGACGCGGTGCTGGCCGAGTTCGCGCGGCGGCTGCGCGCCGAGATCCGCGAGGTCGACTTCGCCTTCCGCCAGGGCGGCGAGGAGTTCGTGGTGCTGCTGCCGGAGACCGATGCGGCCGGCGCGGCCACGCTCGCCGAGCGGCTCGGCGCGGCCGTGCGGCGCAGCCCGGTGCTCGTCGTGTCGGCCTCGGGCGCCCCGGCGCCGCGTCGGATTCCCGTCACCGTATCGATCGGCATCGCGGTGTTTCCGCACCACGGCGCGACCGGGGCGGCGGTGCTCGAGGCGGCCGACGACGCCCTGTACGCGGCCAAGGCCGGCGGGCGCGACACGTATCGGCTGGCCGCGGGTGGCGGTGGCGCGAAGGCGAGCGCCGAGGTGACGCCCGGCGCGCCAAAGGCGTCGCAACCACCGCGACAGAGCCGCGGCGGCTAGCCTGCTTACATGCCTGACACGACTCCTCACCAGTCCGCGACGCGTCAGCGGGCTGTCAAAGCCGTGATCCCGGCGGCGGGGCTAGCCACCCGCTTCCTCCCGGCAACCAAGGCCGTCCCCAAGGAGCTCCTGCCGGTGGTCGACCGGCCCGTGCTCCAGTACATCGTCGAGGAGGCGGCCGCCGCCGGCATCAGGGACATCCTCCTGGTGACCGGCCGCGGCAAGACCTCGATGGTCGACCACTTCGACCGCCGCCCCGACCTGGAGGCGCGCCTCATCGAGAAGGGCGACACCAAGCGCCTGGAGGCGATCAAGCGCCCGGCCGAGCTCGCCGAGATCTACACCTGCCGCCAGGCCGAACCCCTCGGGCTGGGGCACGCGGTGTCCTACGGCGAGTCCCACGTCGGTCCCGAGCCCTTCGCGGTGCTGCTGGGCGACGAGTTCTGCGACGAGGCGGAACCCCTCCTGCCGGCCATGCTCGACCTGCAGGCCCAGACCGGCGGCATCGTGCTCGCCTTCATCGAGGTCGACCCCGAGGAGACCAACCGCTACGGCATCGCCGCCGTGGAGCCCTGCGACCTCAAGGTCGACGCCGGCGAGACGGTGAAGGTCACCGCGCTGGTCGAGAAGCCCAAGCCGGAAGAGGCCCCGAGCAACCTCGCCATCGTCGGGCGGTACGTGCTGCCCGCCGAGATCTTCGACGCGATCCGCCGCATCGGCCCCGGGGCCGGCGGCGAGATCCAGCTCACCGACGCCATGGCGCTGCTGCTGGCGGAGGGCACCCCGGTGCACGGGATCGTCTACCGGGGCACCCGGTACGACACCGGCATGCCCCTGGGGTACTTGCAGACGGTCGTCCAGCTCGCGGTGCAGCGCGACGACCTCGGTCCGGCGTTCAGCCAGTGGCTGACCCAGTTCGTGGAGAAGGATCTGCGCGGGTGACAGCGGTTCCAGCGACGGGCTCCCACCACGACGCGGCGCGCGACGCCGGCGTCGGGTCGAACGCGCGCGTCCCCCTCGCCGACTATCTCGCCGGCGTGCTCCGAGGGCTCCGCCCGTTGCCCCCGCTGGACCTCGAGATCACCGCGGCGCACGGCAACGTGCTCGCCGAGGACGTGGTCGGGCCGGGCCCCGTGCCCGCGTTCGACCACGCCGCCATCGACGGCTACGCCGCGCGCTTCGACGACATCAGCGACGCTCAGCCGGGCCGGCCGGTCCGGCTCAGCGTCGTCGGCGACCTGGTGGCCTCGAGCTGGCGCCCGGTCCGCCTCACCCCCGGCACCTGCTTCTCGGTCGCGGCCGGCGCGCTCATGCCGGTCTCCGCCGACGTGGTGGTCCCGCCCGGGATGACCGACCAGGGGATGGCCGCGGTCGAGGTGTACCACCCCACGAAGCGCGGCCACGGGGTGCGCCGCGCCGGCGACGAGCTGCCGGCCGGGGCGATCCTGGCCCGGGCCGGCGCCTACGTGACCCCGCCGCTGGTCTCGGTGCTGGCCGCGAGCGGCATCGGGCACGTCGTGGTCCGCCCCAGCCCGCGCGTCGTGGTCATCGCGACCGGGGACGAGCTCGTCGACGTCGGCCGGGCCAGCCAGCCGGGCCAGGTCGTCGACGCCAACTCGCACGCGCTGACCGCGGCCGCCGCGGAGGCGGGCGCGCACGCGTACCGCGTCGGCATCTGCGATGACGACCCCGAGGGCCTGCGCGGCCTGCTCGACGACCAGATGCTGCGGGCCGACCTCATCATCACCACCGGCGGCACGGGCACCGGCCCCGGCGACATGGTGCGCCGGATCCTCTCGCGCACCGTCGTCTTCTCCGATCTTTCCGTGTACCCGTGCAGCTCCCTCGGCTACGGAACGGTCGGCGGCCCCAACGGGGTGCCGATCGTCTGCCTGCCCGGCGACCCGGGCGCGGCCCTCATCGGCTTCGAGGTGCTCGCCCGCCCGGTCATCCAGCTGCTGGCCGGGGCCGATCCCGTGTTCCGTCCCAGCGTGCGCGCCCACCTGCTGGAGACGGTCAGCTCGCCCTCCGGGATGCGCGAGTTCCGGCCCGCGTACATCACCGAGCGCCGCGGCGGCGGGTACACTGTCGCTCCGCTCGCCGGTGGCCCGTACACCCTCTCCGGCCTGGCCGACGCCAACGGCCTCATGGTGCTGGGGGAGAAGGTCATCAGCGCGGCCGCAGGCTCCACGGTGGACGTCATACTCTTGGATAGGCGGCGATGAGTCAGCCCGGTTGGCCCGCAGTCCTCAAGGACGGTCCGGTCACGCTGCGCCCGTACCGGCGATCCGACGCGCGCACGTGGTCCGAGGTGCGCCGGGCCAACGAGCAGTGGCTGGGCAAGTGGGAGCCGACGCCGTACGGCACCTGGCACGACCTGAACTCCGTGGCCGCCTTCCGGGCCGTCCACGCCGACCTGCGCCGGGCCGCGCGCCACGGCACCGCGATGCCGTTCGCGGTCTGCTACGAGGACCGGCTCGTCGGGCAGCTGACGCTCGGCAACATCGTGCGGCGGGCGTTCTGCTCGGGCTACGCCGGCTACTGGGTCGACTCCCGCGTCGCCGGCAAGGGCATCATCCCCACCGCGCTCGCCCTGGTCGTCGACCACGCCTTCGCCGTCGGCGGGCTGCACCGCATCGAGGTCAACATCCGCCCGGACAACGCCGCGAGCCGGCGGGTCGTGGAGAAGCTGGGCTTCCGGCAGGAGGCCTACCACCATCGGTACCTGCACATCGACGGCGACTGGCGCGACCACCTCGGCTACGCGATGACCACCGAGGATCTCGCCGGCGAGGGCGGCCTGCTCGCCCGCTGGCACAAGACCCTCGCCGCGACCTAGACATTTCGGTCTTTTCGGACAAATCCGATTTGCCCTTTCGGGCGTTTCCTCCTGCGTGTTGACGTGGTACTGGCCCCGGCGCGTCGTAAGGTCATGAAACGGAGTTACCGCGTTGTAACTTCCACAGACTTGGATGACTCGCGCGCCTGGGGGGACCGGCGCACGAGGCTGGAACAGGAGGGGTGAGGGTGCCGACCTCGGTGCTCCTCGCCGTCCTCGCCGCTGCTGGGCTCCTCGCCCTGGCGCCCGCACTGGTGCGCCGATACGACGCAACAGAGCGGCTGGTGGCGGAGCGGGCGTTGTCGACCGCGCGGGTGCTGTCCCGCGCCGATCGACGCCGCCGCACCGTGCCCGGCCGCCGCCCGGTCAACCCGCCGCGGCTGCTCGTCCCGCGGGTCTCCTCGGCCGCCGGCCCGCTGCCCGCCCCGCGCCTGACGACCGTGTCGCCCGCCGCGCGCCGCCGGGTCCAGCGCGCCCCGCGCGCGATCTACCGCCGCCGCCGGGTGCTCCTCGCGCTCGTGCTGCTGAACCTCGCCGAGGTGTGCGGGATCACGCTCGTGAGCCCGGGCTTCTGGGTGAGCTTCGCCGTGACCGGCGGGCTCCTCGTCTACTACCTCGCGCACCTGCGCACCCGGGCCCTGCGCGACCGCCGGCGGCGGCGCGAGGAGGCGCGGTACGCGGCCTGGATCGCCCGCCGTCAGGCCCAGGTCCGCCGCGAGCAGTCGCGCCGCGCCGCCGCCCGCCGCGAGGCCCTGGCCCGTCAGCTGGCCGAACGTGACCGCGCGCGGCGGGAGGCGGCCCGCCTGAACGCCCTGCGTGGGCGCCCCTACGACACGCGGGCCTCGGGACAGTGAACCCGTTCGCAATCCCTCTCCACGACCTGTTAGTCTTAGCGCCGGTCCGCTTCACCGGGACCGATTGGGGTTGTGGCGCAGTCTGGTAGCGCACCTCGTTCGCATCGAGGGGGTCAGGGGTTCGAGTCCCCTCAACTCCACCAGAGATCGAATTCGGCGGCTGTTCCCGATGGGACCGGCCGCCGAAGTCGTTTTCCGCGGACTTCGCACGCTGAGCGCATCGGGGCCACGCATTCCGGGCGCTTCGCTCTGCGGTGGCTTGGAAGTGCGCGATCGTCAAGCCCGCCCACGCCCGTTGCGTCGCGTCCCCTGCGCTGTGACGCGGATCCTGCGCTAGAGCGGAAGGATGCTGACGTCGTACTTCTGGATTTCGGGATCGCGGGTGGCCAGCGTCAGGCCCTCGACCTGGGCCTGGGCGATGAGCATCCGGTCGAAGGGATCGCGGTGCAGGAGGGGCAGGCGGCCGGCGACGACGGCGTGTTCGGCGGTGATCGGCAAAGGGCGAAACCCGGCGTCGCGGACGCGCTCAGGTAGGTCGGCCGGCTGGAGCTTGCCGAGGGCTTGTTTGATTGCCACTTCCCAGACGGTTGCCGAGCTCAGGTAGACGTCCGGCTCGTGATCGAGCTGGTCCTTGACGTCGTCGGGCAGGGCCGGATCGTTGGCGAGCCACCACAGGACGACGTGCGTATCGAGGAGCAGGCTCACGGCGTCAGGCCGAAGTCACGGGCGATCGCGTCGTTGACGTCGGATGAGTCCCAGTCTTCGGCCATGGTCAGGCGGCCGGCGAGCGAGCCCCGGCCGGTGCGGTTGACTCGCCGGTTCAACGGGACGACCTTGGCCACCGGCGTGCCGGCCCGGCTGATGACGATCTCCTCGCCGTGCTCGACGCGGTCGATGATCCGCGAGAGGTTGGTCTTGGCGTCGTGGATGTTGAACGCGGCTGCTTCGGACACTGCGACCTCCTTAGCTAACAGTCTAGCTAAGAGGCGCGCTCCGCTCGTCCGTCCGAACCTTGAGGACGGCGAGACGGTGATCTGGATCTTGAAGGCGGTCGGTTGATTCCTCGCGCTCGCTTCGCTCGCTTGCCGGTGGCGCGGGTCACGTAGCGTCCGGGTTGCTGAGTGGAGCTGAGCGAGCGAAATGGGAGCGGAGCATGGCTGCGGAGCCTATTGAGCGCGGGGTGTCGCGAGTGCGGGATGCCCTGGTGGGGTGTGAGGAGCTTGAGCTTCGGCCGCCGGCTACCGAGGAAGCGGTGGCTGGGTTTGAGCGGCGGGCCGGGGTTCGGCTGCCCTTGCCGTTCCGTGCGTTTGTGCTGGGCGTGGCTGACGGGATCTGGGTCGACGACGAGCCCTGGCTGTACGGGCTTGACGACGTGGCGCTCGAGGTTGAGAGCGGTCAAGGCGATCCCTCCCGGCCGTTTGCGTATGGCGAGGCTGAGGCGGCTGCGATGCTTTCGGCCATCGCCGAGCTTCCCGACGGCTCTGGCGTCCTGGATGACTCGCGGCTGGCCGGGCTGCAGCAGAGTGGGGACCTTGATGGATGCCTGACCATTGCCAACCATGGCGGCAATGACTTCTCGGTTCTTGTGGTCACCGGGGAGCAGGCCGGATGGGTTTGGCGCACCGGGGAGATCGATGTGCCGGAGACGCGGGAGCTCTACTCCGGGGATCGGGGTGCTACGCCGCTGGACTTTCTGGCGTGGCTCGAGGTCTGGGCGCAGGAGTTCGGCTGATCCCGCCGCGGACGAGAGTCGCAGCCCGTTGATCGTGGGTGTGTGTGGTTACTCAGGGTGATTGAGTTGTTTGGAAGAGGGCTGGGTGACCTGGCGGCTCGGGCAGCGTACTGTGAGCCAGTCTCGTAACCGATTGCTGGAGTCCTCCGTGAAGCTCTCCATCCTGATGCCGGTGTACAACGAAGAGGCCCGGCTGCCTGACGCATTGAAGCAGGCCCTCGCCGTTGACTACCCGTGCGAGATCGAGCTCGTGGTCGTCGACGACGGCAGCAAGGACGGAACGGCGCAGATCCTGGCCGCGGCGGACGACAGCCGGCTCCGGCCGATCACGCATCCGCGCAACCAGGGCAAGGGTGCGGCGATCAAGACCGCCGTGGCCGAGGCGACCGGTGACTACATGGTCATCCTCGACGCCGACCTGGAGTACGACCCCAACGACATTCCGCGGCTGCTCGACCCCGTGCTCGACGGGCGCGCCGAGGTCGTCTACGGCAACCGGACGTTCGGGTCGCACAGCTCGTTCTCGTTCTGGTACGTGATGGGCAACAAGGCCGTCACGACCGCCGCGAACATGCTCTACAACTGCTACCTGTCGGACCTGGAGACGTGCTTCAAGCTGATGCCGCTGGCGATGTACCGCTCGCTGGCCGTCAAGTCGAAGGGCTTCGGCATGGAGGCCGAGGTCACCGGCAAGCTGCTGCGCCGCAAGGTGCGCCCGTTCGAGGTGCCGATCAGCTACGCCGCCCGCTCGCGGGAAGAGGGCAAGAAGATCACCGCGATGGACGGGGTTGAGGCGCTCTGGATTCTGCTCAAGGAGCGGATCCGTAAACCCCCGAAGAACATCTGACGGCGGTGCACGGCGGTCGGGTGCGCCGACCGCCGTCGATCCGCAGCTCAGCACGGGTCGATGTTCGGTATTCAGCCGCGTGATTCGCTATTCGTACGACAAAGTCTGACCGATCGATGGAGCCGGGAGCCCCGGCGCCTGAGGATCATGGCCCCGTTGTGACCCATCCCTCGTCCTATCGGATAAGGGTCCACTCAACGGGGAGTTCAGCCAGTGACTGAATCGCGCCTTCCCAGGCGCACCTCGATGACCCGGATCGCGGTCATCGGTGCGGTCGCCTCGGCCCTCGTCGCCGCCGGAACCACGGCGGCGTTCGCGGCGCCCGAGAAGCAAGGCACGGCCGGCCCCGCCGGCAAGAAGCAACCATCCCACACGCTCGACTACCAGGCCGACGGCGCCGAGCTCAAGGCCCAGTCGCCCAAGGTCTCGGGCAAGTTCCGCTCCGGCGGCCGCGGCGCGGTCGCCAACGACTACATCGTCGTGCTCAAGAACGGCAAGGCGACCCAGGACCAGGTCACCGCCAGCGCCGGGGCGCTCACCAAGGCCCACAACGGCAAGGTCGGCAAGGTCTGGTCGAAGTCGCTGCGCGGCTTCACCACCACGATGTCCGAGGCCGACGCCCGCAAGCTGTCCGCCGACCCGGACGTCGCCTACGTCGAACAGAACGCCCTGTTCAAGAAGTCCGACGTGCAGAACACCCTGCCGGACCCCAACAACTGGAACCTCTGGGGTCTCGACCGGATCGACCAGGCGTTCCAGCCGCTCGACCACAAGTACACCTACCCCGCCGCGGGCAGCGGCGTCACGGTGTACGTGCTCGACACCGGCGTCAACGCGGCGCACCAGGAGTTCGCCGGCAACGCCGGGTTCCAGCACTCCTGGTCGGCCAAGTGGAAGGACGACCAGGTCGCCGATTGCGGCACCCCCGCGCCCGGCGCGGACGACGACGGCCACGGCACCTTCGTGGCCGCCGAGATCGCCGGGGCGAAGTACGGCGTGGCCAAGCGCGTGCCGATCGAGTCCGTCAAGGTGCTCGACTGCACGGGCGGTGGCTACACGGACCAGATCGTCGACGGCATCAACCACGTCACCGAGACCGCGGTCAAGCCGGCCGTGGCGAACATGAGCCTCGGCGGCGAGATCAGCCCGGCCATCGACGACGCCGTCCGGGCGTCGATCGCCAGCGGCATCACCTACACGATCGCCGCGAACAACCACAACAAGGACGCCTGCACCGAGTCGCCGTCCCGGGTGCAGGAGGCGATCGTCGTCGGAGCCACCGACGAGGCCGACTTCCGGGCATCCTTCTCGAACTACGGCCCGTGCGTCGACCTGTTCGCCCCCGGCGTGCGCATCGAGTCGGCGTGGTACCAGAGCACGAACGACTACGCGTGGGCCGACGGAACCTCGATGGCGGCGCCGCTCGTCGCGGGTGACGCGGCCCTGCTGCTGCAGGCCCACCCGGACTGGACCCCGGCCCAGGTGCAGGCCGCGATCCTCAAGGCGGGCGTCAGCGGGACGGTCCACGCGGCCGGCCCCGGATCGCCCACCAAGCTGCTGCGCATCGGCGAGCCCGCCTCGGTGACCAGCCAGCAGTTCGGCCTGCGGGCCCGCGCCAACGGGCTCGTCGTGACGGCGGAGAGCGGCGGCAACCAGCCGATGACCGCGAACCGCTTCAACAAGGGCGCCTGGGAGGGCATCACCGTCGTGGACGCCGGCGGCGGCCTCGTCGGCCTGCAGTCCAGCGCCAACAACAAGTACATCACCGCCGAGTCCGGCGGTGCGGCCCCGCTGATCGCCAACCGGGCGAGCATCGGGGCGTGGGAGAAGTTCACGCTGGTCAACAACGCCGACGGCAGCGTCAGCTTCAAGGCGGCGGTCAACGGCAAGTACGTCACCGCCGACCTCAACAACGGCGGCAAGCTCATCGCCAACCGCGACGCCATCGGCGCGTGGGAGACGTTCGACTTCGCCGGGGCGGCCACCACGATCGCCCTGTACGCGCCGGTCAACGGGCGCTTCGTCACGGCGGACAACGGCGGCAACTCGCCGCTGATCGCCAACCGCGGGACGATCGGGCAGTGGGAGCAGTTCGACGTCGTGGACGCGGGCGGCTACCTCGCCCTCGTCGCGCACGCGAACAACAAGCTCGTCACCGCCGACCTCAACAACGGCGGCAAGCTCATCGCGAGCCGCACGGCGATCGGCGCCTGGGAGAAGTTCACGGTGGTCCACTCCGCGAACTTCACGGTGGGCTACTACGCGAACGCGAACAGCCGGTACGTCACCGCCGAGAGTGGTGGTGCCGCGCCGCTGACCGCGAACCGCACCGCCATCGGTGCCTGGGAAGTGTTCCAGTTCGTGAACGTCGGCGAACTGCTGTAACCGCTGTACCGAACTCCCCCTGCCGGTCGGCCGACCGGCAGGGGGAGTTTCGTTTGGGCACGGCGTACGGTGGCGCGGTGAGCTTCGGTCAACCCGTCGCGTCCCTGGAGATCCAGGTCGCGTTGTCCTGGGCCGTCCGCCGGGCGCTGGAGTTCCGCGAGCCGAGCGTCAGCGCCGAGCGGGCCGCCGACGCGATGCTGCGCATGCTCGGCGCGGACGAGGTGCGCTGGCAGATGCTGCCGGGCTGGGGCGCCTCCGGCGAGGGCGTGCCGGTCGCGCAGGAGGACGAGGTCGAGGCCACGCTCCGGCTCGCGCACTGGCGGGCCCGCCGGGACCTGCGCCGCTCGGCCGCCGACCCGCTGCCGGAGTGGGATCCGCGGGTGCGGGTCGGGCTCGGCCGGGCCCTCGCGGCCGCCGCCGAGGCACCCTCGATCCGCTGCCTGGGCTTCCGGCTGTTCCTGCGCGCGCTGCTGGTGGAGTGCGCCTCGCCGGGAGAGTGGAGCGAGTTCATCCGCCGCTTCCACCTGCGCCCCGACGAGGAGTTCCTGCTCGACGGCACGCCCCCGGTCAGCTCGGCCTCGGCGTTTCTCAAGCCGGTCCGCAAGGGCGACCCGGTGCTCTCCGCGCTGGCCGCCCCCGCGGTGCTGCGCGGCGAGGCCGTGCAGCAGGCGGTGCGGGGCGGCTGCGCCCTGGTCGGGCAGGCGCACGCGGTGATGGCCGTGTGCGCGCTGGACTACCTGATGGCGATCACCCGGATCCGGCTCGCCGACGACGCCGTCGCGACGAACGGGGGCGCCCGGGCCCTGGCCGAGCTGGGCGTGACGTATCCGGACGTCAAGAACTTCGCGATGGACCTCTCGCCCGGCCCGGCCGAGATCCCGCGCGAGGACAAGGCGTGGCGGGCCGGGCGGGGCGACCCGCCGTTCGGGGCCGACCTCTACCACGCCGCGGGCGAGGCCACGCGGCTCGCGAGCGAGCTCGGGCACCGGTACGCCGGCTCGTCCCACCTGCTCTTCGCGATCGCCTCGGACGCGACCGGCCCCGGGGCGCAGATGCTGCGGGCGTACGGTGCCGACCCGTCCGCCTTGGCGATGCGCCTGGGCCGCGAGCTGGCGCCCTGACCGGATCGCGGCGCCGGGCCGGGCCGATCGACAGCCAGGTCGGTAGGCTGCGACGGTGACCGGGCGACTGCTGGCCATCAGCGACCTCCACGTCGGCTACGCCGAGAACCGCGCGCTCGTCGAGCAGATGCGGCCCACACACCCCGACGACTGGCTCATCGTGGCCGGCGACGTGGCCGAGCGGTTCGCGGACGTCACGTGGGCGCTGCGCACGCTCAGCGAGCGGTTCGCGAAGGTCATCTGGGCGCCGGGCAACCACGAGCTGTGGACGCCGCAGAACGACCCCGAGCAGTCGCGCGGGGTGGCGCGGTACGACAAGCTCGTCGACGCGTGCCGCGAGCTCGGTGTGCTCACCCCCGAGGACCCGTACGCGCTGTGGGAGGACCGCCTCGCGGTCGCCCCGCTCTTCGTGCTGTACGACTACTCGTTCTGGCCCAAGGGCGCGACCTCGACCGAGGAGGCCCTGCGGATGGCGCACGCGGCCGGGATCGTGGGCACCGACGAGGCCCTCCTGCACCCCGACCCCTACCCCGGGCGGGCCGAGTGGTGCGCGGCCCGGCTCGAGCACACCGAGGCCCGGCTGGCCGCGATCGACGGCCCCACCGTGCTGGTCAACCACTTCCCGATCGTGCGCGAGCCGACGGATGTGCTGTGGTACCCCGAGTTCGCGCTCTGGTGCGGCACGACCCGCACGCGCGACTGGCCCACCCGCTTCCACGCCGAGGTCGTGGTCTACGGCCACCTGCACATCCCGCGCACCACGTGGCACGACGGCGTCCGGCACGAGGAGGTCTCGGTCGGGTACCCCCGCGAATGGAGCAAACGGGCGACCCCACCGGCGCAACTCCGCCCGGTTTTGACCCCTGCAACCTAGAACGGCGTAGAACGTCGCCCGGGCAACACGGCCGGCCCGGATTCGGCAATGATCGATGCGCAACCCCAACCATCCCGGGAGCGCAGATTGCGTCAGCTTGCCCTGCGCCGTTCGCTGCTGTCCGCCGCAGCCACGGCCACGATCATCGGCGCCATGGCGGTGCCGTCCGGGCCGGCCTTCGCCGCCGGCACGGCCACCATCACCGGCCACCTCACCGACTCCTCCGGCCAGCCCCTCGCCAACGCCGCCGTCCAGGTCTCCACCGACCAGGAGACGTTCCAGGTCACCACCGACGCGAGCGGCGCCTACAGCGCGCCGGGCCTCGACGCCGGCACCTACACCGTGTCCTTCGTCCCGGCCGGCGCGCAGTTCCGGCAGTACGCCCACCAGAAGCGCACGTGGGAGACCGCCGATCAGATCACGGTCGCCGCGGGGGCCACGGTCGTCGTCGACGACCAGGCGCTGCCGTCCGGCCGGATCACCGGGTCGCTGCACAAGCGCGACGGCTCGCCGGTCGCCGGCGCCTACCTCACCGCCTACACCGCCGACGAACAGGTCATGGTCGGCGTCACGAACACCGCCGCGGACGGCACATTCTCCTTCGAACTGCTGACGGGCGCCTACAAGATCCAGTTTTATCAGTACCCGCTGGTGAACCAGTGGAACGGCGGCACCTTCACCTCCGAGTCGGCCGCCGCGATCACGGTCGTGGCCGGCCAGGCGACGCCGCTGGCGGAGACCGTCATCGGGACCGGCTCGATCGCCGGGCAGTTGCTCAAGGCCGACGGCACCCCGGCCGCCGGCGTCGGCGTCTCCGCCAACGTGCTCGACGGCGCCGGCCGCTACGCGACGACCGGCGCGGACGGCCGCTACCGCATGGACGACGTGCCGGTCCGCGCCGACTGGTACGTCGCGTTCCGCGGGCCGGGCGGGCAGACGCAGTACGCCCACGGCAAGCTCACCCAGGAGTCGGCCGACCGCGTCGCGGTGACCGAGGACCAGGTGACCACCGTGGACGACCAGCTGTTGCCGACCGGGTCCGTGCGGCTCGTCGCCCACGACGCCACCACCGGCGCGCCGCTGACCGGCTTCTGCGCGTGGGAGGCCTCCTCGGGCGTCGGCGGCTGCGCCGAGACCACCGAGATCGTGGTGCCGGACGTGTTCGTCGGCACCTGGCACTTCTCGGTCAACCTCGGCGACCACCGGCACTTCGACGTCATCGACCAGCCGGCCGTCGTCACCGCGGGTCAGACCACCACGGTGGACGTGGCGATGCGCCTCGGCGCCTCCCTCACGGTGCCGATGACCGCGCGGGCGAGCGGGGCCGCCGCCGACGGCTGTGCGCAGGTCGCCCGGTCCGGGGGCGAGTTCCCGGTCCCCTACGGCTCCGGCTGCTCCGACTGGCAGTGGCCGCCCACCCCGGGCTCGGTGCTCATCGGGCCGCTGGAGCCGGGCACGTACCAGGTCTTCGCCGACCCCAGCGGCGATGCGCTCGGGTCGCAGTGGGTGGGCGCGACCGGCGGCACCGGCGACCGCGACGCGGCGGCGTCCGTGACCCTCGCCGCCGGCGACCAGGCCACCCTGGCGCCGGTGCGCTTCGACGGGGCCGGCTCGATCCGGGGCACCGTGACCGACGTGAGCACCGGCGCCCCGGTGCCCTACGCCTGCGTCTCGGTCGTCGCGCGGACGCCGGGCTTCAGCGGCGACGGCTGCAACCAGGCGACCGCCACCGACGGCACCTACACGATCGGCGGGCTCGGGCCCTACGCGTGGCCGGTGCAGTTCTCGCACCAGGCCTACCAGTGGCGCTGGTCCGGCAACAAGGTCACGCGGCCCGAGGCGACCAAGGTGACCGTGCGCGTGGGCAAGAGCGTGGCGGCGAACATCAAGCTGCGCACCGGGGGCGGCACCGTCTCCGGCACCATCAAGGACGCCGCCGGGCACACGATCGACGGCACGGTGATCGCCTACAACGCGGTCACGGGCGAGGCGGTCTCGCTCGGGGCGCAGGCCTACGGCGGCGGGCCCTACGCGCTGTCGCTGCTCGCGGCGCCGCAGCCGGTGAAGCTGTTCTACTACGCCGGATTCGGGCACAACGGCTGGGCCGGCGGCACCGACTTCGCGTCGGCCACGACCTACCAGGTCAAGAACAACAGGACGACGACGGCGAACATCGTCGTCCCGTGACACGGCGGTGGCCGGGACCCGCACGGGTCCCGGCCACCGGTTCTGATCGGCGCGCTACAGGCTGTACCTGCGGTCGAGCGCGAGGTTGTGGTCGTCGAGCCCGGGGATGTACGACGACGTCCCCGACGCCCCGAAGGACGCCGCCGCCGGGGTCACGCCCGCCCAGCGCTGCAGGGCGGAGGTGGCCTTCGCGGTCTCGTCGGGCTTGAGGGCCGCGATGTTCGCGCCGTGGTTGGCGCCCGCCGCCATGTACCACTGCGAGTCGCGGGTGAACGGCCCGAGGCGGAACGGCTCGGAGCCCCAGGGGTCGTTCGCGCCGTAGACGAACAGCAGGCGGCTGCCCGCGAACTTCACCCAGATGTCGATGTCGAGCATCGTGAACGGCTGGAACCGGGGCACGAGCTCGCGCGGGATGTAGGACTGGGCCCGGTCCTGGCCGCGGTAGTGCTGCAGGCCCTTGAGGTGCGGCTGGGAGGTGTCCGGGTAGCCCAGCTGGTACGAGGCCTGGAAGTAGTACGTGATGTAGGGCGTGATGCCCTGGTCGGTGTTGGAGTCCAGGCCGTAGATCAGGTCGATCCAGTTCCAGATGTCGTCGCTGGATGCCGTGGCCGGGGGCACGTCGGCGCAGTCGCTCTCCAGGCTGTACTGCCAGAAGGCCCACGTCGTGCCGTTGACCATGAACTCGAAGGCCCGGTCGACCCCGCCGACGATGTCGAAGGTGCGCTGGTTCTCGGTGGCCCAGGCCTGGTACCGCGCGACGAGCTCCGCCCGCCGCTGGAAGGCCGCGATCTGCACACCGTCCAGCGCGGCCCGGCACTGCGCGGTGCCGACCTTGGTGAAGAACGTGTCGTAGGCGGAGTCCTGGTCGTTGACGACGTCCTGCGGCGCGACGTACGCGACCGTGCCGTCCACGTCGTCCGGGTAGAAGCGGCGGTGGTACACCGAGGTCATGCCACCCTTGCTGGCGCCGGTGGAGACCCACTTCTGCGCGTAGATCGGCTTGAGCGCCCGCACGATCCGGTGGTGGTCGGTGGCCGCCTGCCAGATCGTCATCTGCTGCTGCCAGTTCGGGTTCGCCGGGCGTGACGGGGTGAAGAAGCGCTGCTCGACGGAGATCTGGTTGCCGTCGATCAGCCGCGTCGGCTCGGAGCGGAACGCGTACTCGGGCACGTTGTAGCCGGTGGTGTGCAGCACCATCGGCCGGTCGGTGCCGCGGTGCAGCAGGGAGAAGCGCTGCTGGAACGTGCCGGCCCGCGGGTTGGTGTGGTCGACCGGCTGGGTGATGCTGAGGATGAAGAAGCGGTACGGCGCGGCGACCGGCTGCTCCGAGAGCACGGTGAGCCCGGGCACGGCCGCCAGGCGGTCCTTGATGTCGGTCTCCGTCGCGGCCGACGCGGGCGCGGCCACGGCGACGGTGCCGAGCATCCCGAGCAACAGCGCCACGCTGAGCAGCGCCCGTCGGAATCGGGTCATGCGGTACCTCCACATCGAGACTTTCCGCTGTCTCGATGGAAGCTACCGGCGATCCGGACTATTCGGCCCCGCTCGTCCACCCTCGCAGTGGATCGAAGAGGGCGATCGGATGCGCGGTCGCGCCGGTGAGGCACAGGTCGGCGAGGATCTCCCCGACGACGGGGACGAACTTGAACCCGTGCCCGGAGAACCCGCAGGCCACGGTCACCCGCTCCCGGCCCGGGTGCCGGGCGATCACGAAGTGCTGGTCGGGCGTGTTGGTGTACATGCAGGTCTTGCCCCGCAGGAAGCGCCCGGGGACGGCCGGAACCCGGGTGGCGAGGTGGCGGGCGATGAACGCGATCTCCTCGTCGCGGATGCCGCGGTCGATGGTCTCCGGCGTGGTCGTCTCGCCCCGCCGGAAGAACGCGACCTTCATCCCGCCCCCGGGGCCGTCGAGGGCCGGGAAGCCGTACACCTGCATGCCCGGCGGATCTTCCCAGATGAAGATCGGCTGTGGTCCCGGGATCTCGGACCGGGGCTCGAACCAGAACTGCACCTGCCGCTCGACGACCAGCGGCACGCCGAGGTCGGGCAGCAGGCCCGGCGCCCACGCGCCGGGGCAGATCACGAGCGCGCCCGCGCGGTAGGTGCCCGCCGCGGTGCGCACGGTGACCCCGCCGCCGTCCTCCGCCCACGCCTCCACCGGCTCGTGGAAGCGCAGCTCGGCGCCGAGCCGCCCGGCGAGGTCGAGGTTCGCCTGGACCGCCGCCTCGGGCCGCAGCACGCCGGCGTTGCGCTCGAACAGCGCCACCTCGCCGTCGCGCGGCGTGAACTGGGGCCACCGCCGGCGGATCCCGGCCGCGTCGAGCATCTCGTGCGGCAGGCCCCACTGCTCGGCCGCGCGCCGGCTGCCCTCGACGGTCAGCGACGCCGGCGGGCCCATGAAGAGCCCGCCGGTCAGCGTGAGCAGGTCGCGGCCGGAGTCGCGCTGCAGGCGCTCCCAGAGCTCGTAGGAGCGCAGGATCAGCGGGACGTAGGCCGGGTCCTCGAAGTAGGCCTGCCGCGTGATCCGCGAGCCGCCATGGCTGGAGCCCTGGTCGTGGGCGGGGCCGAAGCGCTCGAGCCCGAGCACCCGCTGCCCGCGGGCGGCCAGGTGATAGGCGGCCGAGCTGCCCATGCCGCCGAGGCCGGCCACGATCACGTCCCACTGCTGCGCCATCAGGGCAGCGTAGCCACCCTTGCTCGCTTTCTGATCACGGTCGCCAGCGCGACGGCGACGAGCGCCAGACAGAGGCCGGCCGGCGGGATCAGGCCCAGCGCACCGTGGGGCTCGTAGGCCGCGTAGACGTTCGTCGCCGCCGGGCCGGGCCAGACCAGGTAGGCCCAGGCCGCGAGCGTGGGCCACGCCATGAGCAGCACCGAGAGCAGCGCGAGCTCGCCGACGGCCACGCGCTGCCACAGCGGGGCGCGGCGCAGGCGATATCCGATCCGAGCGGCGAGCAGCCAGCCCGCGACCAGCCCGAGGACCGCGCCGGCCACGGTGAGCGGGGCGGTGAAGGCGGGGAGGGCGGGCGCCACGTCGACGAGGAGCATGGTGTTCGGGCCGGTCGCGGCGACCTGCACGGAGGCCTCGACGCCGCCACGGGTCGCGCGCAGGGCCCCGTCGAACTCGGTGGGCTCGACCCGCCAGCCCGCCGCCACCAGCCGCGCGGCGGCCTCGTCCGGCGTGACGTGCGGCGCGCGCACGGCCTGCGCGATCACCCGGCCGCGCAGGCCGAAGGCCTCCGAAAGGCGCTCGGCGCGGTGCTCCGTCGCGGTGCCCGCGGCCGTGTCGAGCAGCCCGCCGACGACCGCGTCGCTCGGGCGCACCGCGACGGCCCAGCCGCAGACGCTGCCGAGCCCGGCCCCGAGCCCGCCGGCGATCAGCGCGCTCAGCACCGCGGCGAGCACCATGACCCGGCCGGTCGGGAGCCGGAACCGCTGCCGCAGCCCGCCCGCGACGATGTCGCGCACCTCGGCCGCGGTGGGCCGCTCGCGCCCGGGCTCGGCGCCGTCCATGAGCGTCGTGAGGATCTCGGTGCCGTGCGTGCGCCGATAGGGCGCGGGATAGGCCAGCAGCAGGCGACGGTACCGCCGGGGGAGGGCATCCGGGACGCTCACGCGGTCACCGGGCCCGGGCTGGCCCGGCGCCGCAGCCGCTCGGTCGCGGCCGCCGCGTGCCGCCGAAGCCGCTCCGCCTCGGTGGCCAGCGCGCTCGCCCCGCCGTCGGTGAGCGCGTAGTAGCGGCGCAGCCGGCCGTCGACCGCCTCCTCCCGCTCCACGACGATGAGGTCCTGCTCGACCAGCCGGTCCAGCGCCCCGTAGAGCGTGCCCGCGCCGAGCACGACTTCCCCGCCCGACAGCGCGCTGACCTCCTGGATCAGCCCGTAGCCGTGCCGGGGCCGCTCGGCCAGCGCGGTGAGGATGAGGAACGTCGGTTCCCGCATGGCAGCCATGGCCGATACGTTACGTCTGGCGAGGCATATCGGCAACCGTACTGACAATCGGTAGTCGAATGCCGTCCCGTCGTGGTGGCACGTTTCCGGGATTCGCCGGTCTCGGGGTCGTCCTACCGTATTGCTCAACAACGACTTCTCAGGGGGACATGATGAGCGACTACGACATGGGCGACACGGGTCACGGCGACGTCGACTACGGCCACTACGAGGCCGGTCAGGAGCAGGGCTCGCTGGACCAGCTGCATCACGCGGCGGGTTCGGAGGCCGACTACAACAGCCAGTACGGCGTGTACGAGCAGGACCACCACGACGCGGAGTCGACGGACTTCTCGCAGGGTCACCACGTCGAGTACGACGCGCCGGCGGCCGTGCACTACGAGTCGGACGACTACACGAACTACTCGCACGACGCGACCTCGGACGACCACGTCTTCGCCGCCGAGGGCAGCGAGAACGCCCACCAGGCCAGCTTCGGCGAGCTCGACCAGCTCGAGCAGAGCTTCGGCAAGTCGTTCGTCGACGGCACGGAGTTCCACGCCGGTGGGGGCCAGTTCGGCGTCGCGGCCAACTAGTCCCAGGACTGCACGAACGGCCGGTCACCCCGCGAGGGTGGCCGGCCGTTTCGCTGGGTCGGGACGGGTCAGAGGGCGGTCAGGATCACCGGGCCGTCGTCGGTGACGGCGATCGTGTGCTCCCAGTGGGCGGCCCGGGAGCCGTCGACGGTCGAGACCGTCCAGCCGTCGCGCTGCAGCCGGTGGCGGTCCGAGCCGCTCTCCACCACCATCGGCTCGATGGCCAGGGCGAGGCCGGGGCGCAGGGCCAGGCCGCGGCCGGGGCGGCCCTCGTTCGGCACGTGCGGGTCCTCGTGCATGGCGGTGCCCACGCCGTGGCCGCCGTAGCCCGTCGGCATGCCGTACTTCGCGGCGCGGCACACGCTCTGCACCGCGTAGGAGATGTCGCCCAGCCGGTTGCCCGGCACCGCGGCGGCGATGCCCGCCTCCAGGGCCCGCCGGCCCACGTCCGACAGGCGCTGCGCGGCCTCGTCGACCGGGCCGATGCCGACCGTCACGGCGGAGTCGCCGTGGTAGCCGTCGATGTGGGCGCCGAAGTCGATGGAGAGCAGGTCGCCCTCCTCCAGGCGGCGGGCGTCGGGGATGCCGTGCACGATGGCGTCGTTGACCGACAGGCACAGCACCGCCGGGTAGGGGATCGGCGCGAACGACGGGTGGTAGTGCAGGAAGGACGACTTCGCGCCCTTCTCGGACAGCAGCTCGCGGGCCAGGTCGTCCAGCTCCAGCAGGGTCGCACCGGGCTTGGCGGCCGCGCTCACGGCCGCCAGGATCTGGGCGACCACGCGGCCGGCCTCGCGCATCGTCGCGAGTTCCGCCGCACTCTTCAGCACCACCATGCCGGATATTGTAATACCAGGATTATCATCGTCCACATGGTGCGCAACCCGTTGACCGATGACGAGCGGCACCGCGGGCTGGTGCTGGGCAGAATGCTCCAGCAGGCGCGCGGGGCGCGCAGCGCGGCGGCGGTCGCGTTCGAGGCCGGCATCTCGCTCGACACCCTGCGGAAGATCGAGCGCGGGGCGATCGCGACCCCGGCGTTCTTCACCGTGGCGGCGCTCGCGCGGGTGCTCGGGCTGGACCTGACCACGCTGGCCGAGGCCCTGGGGGACGACAAGCCGCAGGCGACCAGCCGCGTGGCCTGACCGGTCCCGCCCGCCATGACCCTGTGGGAGCGGACCGAGGCGCTCGACGAGCTGAGCGGCCTCGGCAACGGACGCATCGCGCTGGTCGCGGGCGAGGCCGGCATCGGCAAGACCAGCCTCGTGCGGGCCTTCACCGATGCCGTGCGCGACCCGGTGTGGCTCGGCGCCTGCGACCCCCTGGTCACCCCGCGCGCCCTCGGCCCGTGGCACGACATCGCCCGTCGGGCCGGCGGCGCCCTCGCCGCGGCCCTGGACGCCCAGCGGCCGCCGCTGCCCGCCCTGCTGGACGCGCTCGAACACCCCGGGCGGCGGCCGGTCATCGTGATCGAGGACCTGCATTGGGCCGACGCCGCCTCGCTCGACCTGCTCGTCCTGCTCGCGCGGCGGATCGAGCGGCTGCGGGCGCGGCTCGTGCTCACCTACCGCGACGACGAGACCCCCGGCCACCCGCTGCACGCGACCCTGGCCGCCTTCCCGCGCGACGTCGTGCGCCGGGTGCCGCTGCCCCGGCTGTCCCGCGCGTGCGTCGCCGAGCAGGCCGGGCGGGCCGGGCGCGACCCGGGGACCGTCTACGAGCTCACCGGCGGCAATCCGCTGCTCGTGACCGAGGCGCTGAGCGAGGAGCCGGCGGGTGCCGTACGACACCTGATCCTGACCAGGATCGAGCGGCTGCCGGCCCCCGCGCGGGACCTCGCCGAGCTGGCGGCCGTCATGCAGCGCCTCGACGGGGCCGACGACGCCGAGTGGGCGCTCGTGGACCGCTGCGTGGCCGCGGGCGTGCTGGTCGCGGCGGACGGCGGGGCCGGGTTCCGCCACGAGCTGCTGCGCCGGGCCGTCGAGGACGCGCTGCCGCCGGGCCGCCGCCGCGCGCTGCACCGGCGGGCGGTCGAGCGCCTCGAGGCGCGCCCCGGGGTCGATCCGGCCCGCCTGGCCCATCACGCCAGACACTGTGAAGAGCCGGAACTGCTGCGGCGGTACTGCCTGATCGCCGCCGAATCCGCCGCCGCCCAGGGCGCCCACCGCGAGGCCGCGGCGCACTACCGGGCCGTCGTGGACCTCGACGCCGGGGTGGAGGTCCTGGAGGCCTACGCGTTCCAGGCGTACCTGGCCGGCCTGTCCGCCGAGGCCCTCGACGCGCGCCGGGAGGCGGCCGGGCGGCGGCGCGCGGCCGGCGACTGGGAGGGCGCCGGGGCGAACGAGCGCTGGATCTCGCGGCTGGCCTGGTGGAGCGGCGACACGGCCCTGGCCCGGCGCGCGGTCGAGGACGCGGTGGCGACGCTGCGCCAGGGCCCGCCCGGGCGCGAGCTCGCGATGGCCCTGAGCACCCGCGCCCAGCTGCACATGCTCGCCTACGAGGTCGAGCCGGCCGTGGCGTGGGGCACCCGCGCGGCGGAGCTGGCCGAGCGCCTCGGCGACCGCGAGACCGCCGTGCACGCCGGCATCAACGTCGCCACCGCCCGGCTGGTGCGCGGCGAGCCGGGGGCGTCGGCCGAGCTGGTGCGGCTGCACGAGCGCGCGGACGCCGCCGGGCTCGCCGACCACGCGGCCCGGGCCCTGGTCAACCGGGCCGCCACGGACCTGTGGACCGGCGACGACCTCGCCGCGACCCTGGCCGCGATCGAGCTCGCGTTCGCCTATGCCGACGCGCGCGATCTCGGGGGCTACCGGCAGTACCTGCTCGGCGTCCGCGCGGCCGTGCGGGTCGAGGCGGGCGAGTGGGACGCGGCGCTGGCCGACGCCGAGGAGTCGCTGGCGTACCCGAGCCGGGGCGGGGTCGGGCCGCTGCCCGCCCTCGTGGCGCGGGGCCGGGTGCAGTCCGCGCGGGGCGAGCCGGAGGCGGGGGCGACCCTGGACACGGCCCTGCGCGAGGCGCTCGCGACCGAGGAGCTGCAGCGCATCGGGCCGGTCGCGATCGCCCGCGCCGAGCACTTCCTGCACCTCGGCGAGGCCGGGCGCGCCGCGGCCGAGGCCCGGCGGGGGCTCGAGCTGGCGGAGTCGGTCGGGCACCGCAGGTACACCCGGGAATTGGCCTTCGCTCTGCTGCGGGCGACCGGCGCACCGTCCGATGTGGACTGGCGGGCGGCGGCGGACGGCTTCGCGCGCGCCGGGCGGCACCTCGCGCGGGTGCACGCGCTGGGGCTCGGGGACGCGGCCGCGGCCGGGGAGGCGCTCGCCGCGCTGGACGCGCTCGGGGCCGGGCGCGCGGCCGCGTGGCTGCGGTCGGACCTGCGCCGGCGCGGGGTGAGCGGGGTGCCGCGCGGGCCCCGGCCGGCGACCGCCGCGAACGCCGGCGGGCTGACCGGCCGGCAGGCCGAGGTGCTGCGGCTGCTCGCCGACGGGCGCTCCAACGCCGAGATCGCCGCGGCCCTGACGCTGTCCGAGAAGACGGTGCAGCACCACGTCTCGGCGATCCTGGCCAAGCTGTCGGCGAGCTCGCGCACCCAGGCCGCGGCGGCCGCGCGGCGGCTCGGGCTAGTTTGACCCCATGATTCGCAGCGGCGCCGTCGACGTGGACTACCCGGACTCGGGCGGCGGCCGGGCCGCGCTCGTGGCCGGCTCCCTGCCCGGGTTCGCGGTCGAGACCGAGCGCGTCGCGTGGCTGGACGAGGTCGAGGCGTACGTTCCCGGGCAGTTCTACCGGCGCGAGCTCCCGGCGATCAGGGCCGTCCTGGCCGGCGTCGACCCCGTCGAGCTGCTGATCGTCGACGGCTACGTGGACCTCGACCCCGGCGGGCGGCCCGGGCTCGGCGCCCACGTGCACGAGGCCCTGGGCATCCCGGTGATCGGCGTGGCCAAGACCTCCTTCCACACCGCGACCCACGCGGTGCCGGTGCTGCGCGGCGGGGCGTCGAAGCCGCTGTACGTCACCGCGACCGGCCTGCCGCGGGCGGACGCGGCCGCCTTCGTGACCGGGATGTGCGGCCCCTTCCGGATGCCGGACGCGCTGCGCCGTGTCGACGCGCTCGCGCGGGGCCGGGCGTAGGCGCGCGCCGCGGCGCGCGCCCCGTTCGGGATGCCGGACGCGCTCGCGCGGGGCTCGTCGCGGGGCATTGAACATATTCAAACTGTTAAGGACCTTAAGAGCACTTGCGGAGGCATCGACAACGTTGTACGTTCCCTCCACAACGCTTAACTTTGTTAACAGTTAGCGTCACGTCCGTAGTGCTCGTGGAGGGGTCCATGAAACGCAAAACCCTGATCCCCCTCGCGCTGACCGCCGCCGCCACCCTAGGTGCGACGACCCTCGGCGTGATCAACGCGCAGTCCGCCAGTGCCGCGTTGACCAGCAACTGGTACGCCTCGGCGCCGTACCTGATGCCGTTCGACAACAGCCCGCCCGACGCCGTCGCGGTCATGAACGCGACCGGGCAGAAGGCCTTCCAGCTGGCGTTCATCCTCGCCCCCAACGGCGGCGGCTGCACGCCCACGTGGGACGGCACCCGGGCCGTCTCCTCCGACACCGAGGCCGCGGCGCTCATCTCGCGCATCCGGGCCGCCGGCGGTGACGTGAGCGTCTCCATCGGCGGGTACGGCGGCACCAAGCTCGGCCAGACCTGCGGCACCCCGGCCGCGACCGCCGCCGCCTACCAGCAGGTGGTCACCAAGTACTCCCTCAAGGCGATCGACTTCGACCTCGAGGAGCCGGAGTACGAGAACGCCGCGGCCGTGAACAACGAGCTCGGCGCCGCGCAGATCCTGCAGCGGGACAACCCCGGCCTGTACGTCTCCGTCACCACGGCCGGCACGGCGGCGGGCACGGGCTGGTTCGGCACCGAGATGCTCAAGAACGCCAAGAGCCTCGGCTTCACCCCGAACAACTACTCGATCATGCCGTTCGACGGCGGCTTCAACGGCGCGTCCTCGCAGACCGCCGCGGCCGAGGCGTTCCACGGCATCCTGATGAGCACGTTCGGCTGGGACAGCGCCACGGCCTACGCCCACGAGGGCGTCTCGCTGATGAACGGGCGCAGCGACGCCGGCGAGTACTTCCGCCAGGCCGACTTCCAGACCGTGCTCGACTACGCGACCTCGCACCACCTGGCGCGGTACACGTACTGGTCGGTCAACCGCGACCGCCAGTGCGCCGACCCGAACCAGTCGACCACGTCGGGCACCTGCAGCAGCGTGCCGCAGACCGCGTGGGAGTTCACGAAGTACACGGCCCGCTTCGCGGGGGCCACGCCGCCCACCACGAACCCGACCACGGGCGGCCCGCCGCCCACCACGCCCGGCACCGGCACGTGCACCGCGGCGGCCTGGAACTCGGGCACCGCGTACTCGGGCGGCGCGCTGGTGTCGTACAACGGCCACACCTACAAGGCGGCCTGGTGGACCCAGGGCGAGACGCCCGGCACCGCGAGCGTCTGGGTGGACCAGGGCGCGTGCGGCGGCGGGGGCACCACGCAGCCGCCGACCTGCCCGGCGGCCTGGAACTCGGGCACCGCGTACAGCGGCGGGGCGACGGTCTCCTACGGCGGTCACAAGTGGACCGCGAAGTGGTGGACCCAGGGCGACATCCCCGGCAACAACTCGCAGAACGTGTGGACCGACAACGGAGCCTGCTGACCGGCACCACCAGTGACGAGGCCGCCGCCCGAAGGGTCATCGGGCGGCGGCCTCGCCCCATTTTCGCTCACCTGTCGCAGCCGGGCGCCGAAGAGTCTGACATGAAGGTGACCGTGGCCCGGAAGCTCGCGGCGCTCATCCTGCTCGCCGCGCTGGGCATCGCCGCCACCGCCGTGGTCCTCGGCGCGCTCCTGAACGGGCTGGCGAGCCGCTTCGACGAGGTGTCCAAGCAGGACCACCCCTCGGTGCGGGCCGCGCTCGAGATGGAGGTGGCCAAGACCGGGCAGGCCGACGACCTGGGCAGCTACGTCGCCGGCGGGGACCGCGAGTTCCTGACGGAGTGGAACGACGACCACGCCGAGTTCGTGAAGTGGCTCGACGCCTACCGCCGGCTGGACGTCTCGCCCCACGAGGCGGCCGTGCTCGACACGGTGACGAGCGCCGACGCGACGTACCAGAGCGAGGCCCAGAAGGTCGTCGCGCTGGTCCAGGCCGGGGACACGGCCGCGGCGACCAAGGCCTCGAACGACGTCCTCGGCCCGCTCGAGGACAAGATCTTCAAGGGCCTCACCGAGCTGGAGGACCTCAACACCACGACCATCGCCGACGCCACCGCGGCCGGGGAGCGGCAGGTCACCCGCGGGGCCTGGCTCGCGGTCGTCATCCCGCTCGCGGCCCTGGTGGTCGTGACCGCGGTCGCGATCGTCATCGTGCGCGGGATCGTGCGCCCGCTGCGCACGGCGGTCGCGGCGCTCGGCCGGGTCGCCGAGGGGGATCTCACCGGCAGCGTCGCGGTGCGCGGCGGCGACGAGCTGGCGGACATGAGCCGGGCGCTGAACCGGGCCACGGCGGCGATGCGCGAGACGGTCGGCGCGCTCGGCTCGACGGCGACCTCGCTGACCGACACCGCCGGGGACCTGAGCCGCTCGGCCGGGGACACGGCCGTGAGCGCCGACAACGCGAACCTGCAGGCCCAGACCACGGCCTCGGCGGCGGAGGAGGTCTCGGCCGGGGTGAGCACGGTGGCCACCGCCTCGGAGGAGATGACCGCGGCGATCGCCGAGATCGCGCAGAACGCGTCCCGGGCCGCGGTGGTCGCCACGAGCGCCGTGGACACGGCGGCGCAGACCTCGGGCACGGTACAGCTGCTGGGGGTGGCCTCCGGCGAGATCGCCGAGGTGCTCAAGACGATCACGAGCATCGCGGCGCAGACCAACCTGCTCGCGCTCAACGCGACCATCGAGGCGGCCCGGGCCGGCGAGTCCGGCAAGGGCTTCGCGGTCGTCGCCGGCGAGGTCAAGGACCTGGCCCAGGAGACCTCCCGCGCCACCGAGGACATCGCCCGGCGCATCGAGTCGATCCGCACGCACACCGGCGCGACGACGGAGGCGATCGGGCGCATCGCCGGGATCATCGACGAGATCAACGACTACCAGAACACCATCGCGTCCGCGGTCGAGGAGCAGACGGCCACCACCGAGGAGATCAACCGCTCGGTGAGCGAGGCCGCGGCCGGGACGCAGGTGATCGCGGCGAACGTGACGCACCTGGCGACCACGGCGCAGGCGGTCACCGAGGCGGCCGCCGCCTCGAGCCGGGCCGCGTCGTCGCTCACCGAGACGGCCGGCCACCTGCGCACGCTCGTGTCGCGCTTCAGCGTCTAGTGCCCGCGGTGCCTAGTGCCCGCCCCGGCAGCAGCGGGCCTGCGCATACAGCTCCTGCATCCGGTCGCCGGCCTCCTCCGGGCGGTTCAGGGGCGTCGGGAACGGGAGTCGTACGTCGCGGGCGCGCCCCGCGAACTCCAGGCGCAGGACCACGCCGTACCGGTCGAGGCGCACGGGCACGACGCGCTTGACGCCGTGCAGGTGATGCGGCGGCACCAGCCGGGTCAGGCGGTCGACGGCGTCGGGGTGCGCGTCGCTGAGGTGGCACAGCAGGTCCGCCTCGACGTGCGCGAGCGGATCGGGCTCGGCGGCGGCGAACGCGTCCGGGTCGACGGTGATCTCGGCGTCGCGCCCGTAGGCGGGGTCCTGCAGCGTGGCCTCGGCCAGATCGAGCGCCAGCCCGCCCGCCGGATGCACGCCGAGCCAGCCGCCGAACGTGGCCCGGGCCCGCACCCGCGAGCGCACCGAGGTCGGGGCCACGTCCGTGAGCTCGAGCACGGCGGCGCTGTCGTCGGCGCCGTTGATGGCGTCGAGCGGTACGTCGAGCAGGATGCGCCCGCCCTCGACCCGGTGCGCGCCGACCAGGTCGCAGCGGCGCCCGGGGACGTGCAGGGTGAGCGAGCCGGCGGCGGCCAGCAGCGAGCGCAGGCGCTCGGCAGGGGTGGGGAGCGTTGACATCCGACCTCCTAAGGTTAGGCTTACCTTATTCGAAAGGAGCCCCGTGAACCAGTCACGCCCCAAGGTCCGCCGCTCCCGCGCGCTGGGCATCGCGCTGACCCCCAAGGACGTCAAGTACTTCGAGCGGCGCCCGTTCCCGCCCGGCCAGCACGGCCGTGCGCGCCCGAAGGTCAGCGACTACAAGGTCCGGCTGCTGGAGAAGCAGCGGCTGAAGGCGCAGTACAACATCCGCGAGAACCAGCTGCGGGCCGCCTTCGACCGGGCGGTGCGCCGCCCCGGCAAGACCGGCGAGGAGCTGGTCGTGGACCTTGAGCTGCGGCTGGACGCGCTGGTGCTGCGGGCGGGGTTCGCGCGCACGATCTACCAGTCCCGCCAGGTGGTGACGCACCAGCACGTGAACGTCAACGGGCGGCGGGTGGACCGCCCGTCGTACCGCGTCCGCCCCGGCGACGTCATCGAGATCGCCGAGCGCAGCCGCACGAAGACGCCGTTCATGGTCGCCGCCGCGGGCGCCCACACGGGCGAGCGCACCGCTGCCTACCTGGACACGAACCTGGCCGGCCTGACCACGCGCCTGATTCGGCTGCCGCTGCGCCAGGAGATCCCGGTGCTCTGCGACGAGCAGCTGATCGTCGAGTTCTACAGCCGCTGACGCGCGGCCGGCCGGAAGGGGAGTCTCCCGCCCGGCCGGCGCCGCGCACTCGGAGCGCATCGCCCGGACGTACAATTCCGCCGCCCGATGTACCCATCCATTCCGGCTGCCGAACGGCGCGATTCCCCGCTATCTCTATAAAATGCCGCTGATCGATGTCTGGTCGCATTTCTCGTATCATTGATACGGGAGGCGGCCGGATGAAGAGTGCGCGCGTGGCGGGCCGGGTCGTGGTGGTCGGCGCGGGGGTGGCCGGACTGGCGGCCGCGTGGTCGGCCCGCTGCCTCGGCTTCGCGGTCACCTGCCTGGAGGCCCGCGAGATCGGTCATCCCCAGGGCAGCTCGGCGGGGCCGGCGAAGATCTTCCGGTACGCCTACGAGGACGAGACCTTCGCCCGCCTGCTCATGGACACCGAGGAGCGGTGGCGCGAGCTCGAACGGCTGACCGCCACCGCGCTCATCCGGCCGTGCCCCGGCCTGAACATCGGCCGGGCGGACTCCGCGGCCCTCGCCGCGATCACCGGCTCGCTCGAGGCGGCGGGCCGCAAGTACGAGGTGCTGCTGCCCGGCGACGCCCGGCTGGCGGAGTTCGGCCTGCGGCTCTTCGCGGGCGAGGCCGCCGTGCTCGAGCTCGATGCCGGCGTGATGGAGCCGCCCGTCGTGCTGCGCGCGCTGGCCGGGCACCTGCGGGCCGGCGGCGCCGAGCTGCGGGAGCGGGTCGTCGCGCGCCGGATCGAGCCGCGCGGCGACGGTCTCGTGGTGCGGACCGACGCCGGCGACGTGGCCGCCGATCGGGTCGTCGTCGCCGCCGGGCCCTGGCTGGCGGACCTGGTCGAGCGCCCGCCGGTGCCCCTCACGGTCACCCGGCAGCATCAGTTGTCGTTCGCGACCGATCGGCCGATCGGCGCCGGGACCCCGTTCTCGTGGGCGGAGATTACGACGGACGACGGCTACGGGATCAGCAATCTGCACGGGGCGCACATCATCGGAAACCATCTACCCGGTCCGGCCGGGAGGCATTCCGGAAACGCGGGTGATCCGCACGAACTCGACGCGGTGCATGCGCGGCTCGGCGCATTCCGCAGGCGGCTGACCGATGCGCCCGGCGTCGCCGTGACGGCTGCGCGTACCTGCCACTACACCAGCGCGCCCGGCGACGCCTTTCTGATCTCCCGGCACCCGGATCTGCCCGGCACGGTGCTGCTCAGCGCCTGTTCCGGGCACGGGTTCAAGTTCGCGCTCACCACCGGCCGCCGGGCCGTCGAGCTGGCCGCCGAGGCCTGATTTCAAGCGTGGTGCAAGCGAAGCGGCGGCTCGATGCCTGCCGAGGGCCCTCACCACGGCCGGGTGACACCCGCGCGGGGCGGTATTTGCAAGCGCCGAACAAGCGGGTCGGCAGGCTCAAGGGGCTAGAACTGTAACGTTGATGCCGCCCTCATACCTTTCCGATACCTGCTCGAGCGCGGAGGATGCGGATGGAACGCGCAGGCGCCGCACATCGGATCGAACTCCTGGGAGATCTGCGGGTCTACGACAGCACCGGGGTGCCATTGCCGCTGCCCGGTGACCGCGTCATGCAGCGGCTGCTGGTCGCGCTGGCGCTGCGGGTGGGGCACCCCCGCAGCATCACCGAGCTCGTGGGCATCGTGTGGGGCAACGGATCGGACTCGTTCAACCGCAACGGCAAGAGCCTGGAAGCGCCGGTCAGCCGGCTGCGCAGCCGGTTCGAGATGCCGATTCCCCCGCGGCGCGGCACCGGCCACTTCTACCAGCTCGATCTCGAGCGCTCCGAGATCGACGCGCTCGCCTTCATCGACAAGGTGCGGGCCCCCGTGCTCGAGGCCGACGAGATCGCCCGGCTGCTGTCGATGTGGCGGGGCGACCCCCGCACGGTGTTCGAGTTCCTGCCGCGCGGCGAGTGGGCGCCCCTGATGCGGGCCTTCGAGCAGTTCCTGGGGCACATCAACCGGCTGCCGGCGGCGGACGTGCGCCAGATCCGGGGCGAGCTCGACGAGTTCGCCGACCGCCTTCCGGACCTCACCGCCGACGTGGCCTGGCCCGCGCCGGCCGCGCCGGTCCGCCGGCACCGGCTGCTCATCGTCGAGAACGAGGCCAAGGTCGCGGAGATGCTCGCCAGCATCCTGATCGACTACGAGACGCGGATCGCCCTCACGCTCACCGAGGCGATGCAGGTGGTGATCGAGCAGATCGACGACATCGACGGCGCGCTCATCGACCTGCACCTCACCGAGCGCATGGACTCGGCCGGCCTCGAGGTGCTGGCCTACATCCGCGACCGGCGGCCCGAGCTGCCCCGGGTGCTCATCACCGCCAGCCCGCCGCCCGGTTCGCAGGAGCAGATGCGCCGGGTGTACGGCATCATGGACATCCTGGTCAAGGGCGCCGACGGTTACAGCGCCAACGGGGTGCGCGACGCCGTCGCGCAGATGTTCAACGAGGCGCCCGAGGCCGCCCGGCAGCGGGCCACGGCCCGGCTGCGCTCTCACGCGATCCAGGTGCAGCGCCGGCTCAACCAGCAGATGAGCGCGGCCCGGCGCGGCATCCGCACGGGCGAGCGCTCCGCCTACACCGAGCTCGAGCGCTGCACCGACCGCATCGAGCAGTTCGACCGCGACAGCGACATCACGCTGCAGCAGATGGAGCTGGCCGCCCCGGCGGAGCTCGACGAGATCTTCCTGCAGTACGTGCGGCACTGGCCGCTGGACAACCAGGGGGCGGCGGCATGACGGGGCCGATCGACACCCTGGAGAGCCTGGAGGACCGCGCGGACGACGAATGGCAGGAGCGGCAGCGGGTCTACTGGGCCGGGATCTCGTCGCGCTACGACGAGCTCTACCGCAGCGGCTGGAGCGCGCTGGAGAACGCCTGGACGCGACGGCGGCTCAAGTTCCTGCGCGAGCTCGCCGACCCGGTCGTGCTCGACCTGGGCTGCGGCACCGGGCTCGGCCTCTCGTTCGTCCGGCACCACAACGAGCGCGCGCGGTACGTCGGCCTGGACATCTCCAAGGACATGGTCGGACCGCTCATCGACCAGGGGGAGAGGGTCGTCATCGGCTCGATGGACGACCTGGGCGCCTTCGACAACGCCTCGGTCGACGTGGTGATCTCCCTGTTCTCGTCGTTGTCGTACGCCGACCGGACCGAGACCGTGTTCGCCGAGACCGCGCGCGTGCTGAAACCCGGGGGCTGGGCCTACTTCTCGGTCCTGAGCGCCCACGCGCTGAGCCGGTGGCGCGCCGGGGCGGGCCGCGGCCTGTACCAGACCCGGGGCGACCACCGCACGGGCGCCGCCGTGCCCGTCCGCGAGCACACCACCCGTACCATGCGGCGCCTCGGCCAGCGGGCCGGCCTGCGCCCGGTGCGGATCACCGGCATGAACCTGTTCTCGGGCCTGTGGGAGTTCCCGCCGATGTGGCGGGTGGGCCGGCACGGCGCCCGGCTCCTGCCCGCCCTGGCCCACACCATCGAAGCCAAGTACCGGAAAGTGCAGTAGAGGACTGATGACGATGCACACGCCCGCCGTCGAGCGGCTCGATGCCCCGTTCCCGATCTTCCGGGCCGACTGCCGGGGACTGCTCCCCGCCGGCTGGACCGGCGAGATTCTGGAGCGGGTGTCGACCTACGCGGAGTACAGCTGCCTGAGCGGCGACTCCCCGACGTCCCGGCAACGGGAGCTCGGCGACTGCGCCGGGTTCGTCGTCGGCGTCGTCACCGGCAAGGTGGTGTACAACGAGCTGCCCTGGCTCGCCGAGCTGTACCACACCCGGGTCCTGGACCTCGGCAACCGTCTCGGCCTCGGCGAATTCGCCGGCTCGGCGGACGAGCGCTCCGCGATCAACGTCAACGTCCTGCGGACGGGCAACGGCTACGAGTGGCACGTCGACTCCAACCCGCTGACCGGCCTGCTGTTCGTGACGGAGCAGCCGGCCGAGGGCGGCGGTGAGCTGGTGTTCCGGGCCGACCCGGTGACGAGCCCCGGCGAGGACTGGGAGCTCGTCGTCCGGCCCCGGGCGGGCGAGCTGCTGCTCTTCGACGCCCGCCGGGCCGCGCACGCGGTGATGCCGGTTCGCGGTGCGGCGGACCGGATCAGCGTGCCGATGAACTTCTACTACGCCAACGCCGCGAACGGGCGGCCGGACTGCCTCGACCGGTACCTCTACGGCGAATGACCCGGGGCCGGGACGCCCACCTTCGGAGGGAAGCAGCGGATGAACGGCAACATCGCTCGAGACGACGCCGGGTCCGCGCTGCTGCTTGAGGTCTTGCAGCGGGCGCAGCTCGCGGTGTGGATCGCGGACAACGCCGAGCAGGGCTACGCGATTCGCGAATGGAACGCCGGCGCCGAGAGCCTGTACGGCTACACGCGGGACGAAGCGCTCGGCCGCAACTACGTCGAGCTCTTCGTCAACCGGGCCGAGCGCGCCGAGACGCGCGACTCGCACCAGCGCATCGTGGAGGAGGGCGAGGAGTTCGGCTGGAACTTCGCCGCCGACGACATCTCCAAGGACGGCACGATCCACACCGTGCTCGGCAACGCGTTCCGCGTCTGGGACGCCAACGCGGGGCGGCACGTCTACGCCGAGGTCGGCATCGACATCAGCGACTTCGAGCAGATGAGCCGGCAGCTCAACCGGTCCCGGCAGCTGGCCATCCTCACCGCCGGCGGGGCGCGTCAGCAGCTGAAGATCGTCCGTGGCATCCAGCAGCTCAACGAGGCGATCGCGTCGATGAGCCGCCCGGACGAGCGGGGCCTGGAGCGGGTCGTGAAGGCCGTGCGCAGCGGCGTGCACGACATGCTGCTCAGCGACCCGCTCTGCCGCATCTGGCTGTTCGACGACGCCGAGACCCCGCGGCTCGCGCCCGGGTACGACGAGCTGCCGGGAGCGCCCCGCATCGCCGAGGCCGAGATCATCGCCAAGACGGTGTCGTCGGAGGCGCTGGAGACGATCTCCGACCACAGTCCCCTCATCGAGGCCGGGGACGACGTCTACCACTCGGTGGTCGCGAGCCCGCTGCACATCGGCTCCGAGCTGCGGGGCATCCTCATCATGTTCTTCCGGGCCGAGGAGCCCCTGACCGGGGACGACAAGGAGCTCCTGGCGCCGTTCAGCAGCTACGCGGCGGTCGCGCTCGTGATGGCCGCGCTCGCCCGCGAGCAGCAGCGCCGCCGCTACGAGGACACCGAGCGGATCCGGCACGCGATCATCCAGTCCGTGCTGCACACGGTGGGCAACGAGGCCGGGCTGGCCAAGCTCGCCGTCGACTCGCTCAGCGACGAGCTGCGCTCGCACCGGGAGCTGCCCGCGCCGGTGTACAGCCAGCTCGAGCAGGTTCGCGCCTCGGTCGACCGGCTGGGCCAGATCATGACCGAGCTGATCCACCTCAACGTCAACATCAGCGAGCAGTCGCGGCTCAACCTCGCCGAGGCGGTCCGCGTCGTGACGCGCCTGATCGAGCAGAATCACTACGAGCGCGTGGTGGTCACGCACGACATCGACCCGGGCATCTGGATCGAGGCCAGCGAGTACCTGTTGCGTGAGGCGTTGAACAACCTCGTGCAGAACGCGGTGCAGGCGATGATCGAGGCAGACTGGGGCGGCGAGCTGCGCCTGACCGCGGAGACCGTCGAGCGCAACTGGAACGGCCGGATGCGCACGATCGTCATGCTCGACATCGAGGACTCCGGGCCCGGCGTGCAGCCCGGCTTCCGCCAGCGCATCTGGGAGTCGGGCTTCACGACCCGCGGCGACGGCCACGGGCACGGCCTGTACTACACCCGCGGGCTCGTCGGCATGCTCGGCGGGGCGGTGGAGCTGGTCGAGGCGCCATCCTCGCTCGGCGGCGCCTCCTTCCGGCTGTTCCTCGTCGGCGCGGAGCCCGGCCGCTGACCGTTGCCGCGGCGGACATAGACCCGCCGCGGGCCCCGCCGTGCCCCCGGCACGACCACGATCACCCTGAGCTCGGGCCGCGGCTCGGCGGCGACCGGCTTCGGCCGCCGCCGCTGCCAGGCCCACATGACGAGCCTGCCGAGCGCCATCGCGGCCGGGAACGCCATGGGGAGAAGGCCGCTGTAGTCCATCTCGCACCTCCGCTGAATGCCCTGTTGCAAGCAATGTTCCGGCGGTGTGCTTGTCTCCCGCTTGCCTCGTCCTTCGACATGCACCGTCACGACGGGAACGGCCGGCCACCCTCGCGGGGTGACCGGCCGTTCGTGCAGTCCTGGGACTAGTTGGCCGCGACGCCGAACTGGCCCCCACCGGCGTGGAACTCCGTGCCGTCGACGAACGACTTGCCGAAGCTCTGCTCGAGCTGGTCGAGCTCGCCGAAGCTGGCCTGGTGGGCGTTCTCGCTGCCCTCGGCGGCGAAGACGTGGTCGTCCGAGGTCGCGTCGTGCGAGTAGTTCGTGTAGTCGTCCGACTCGTAGTGCACGGCCGCCGGCGCGTCGTACTCGACGTGGTGGCCCTGCGAGAAGTCCGTCGACTCCGCGTTGTGGTGGTCCTGCTCGTACACGCCGTACTGGTTGTTGTAGTCGGCCTCCGAACCCTGCACCTGGTGCAGCTGGTCCAGCTGGCCGTGCTCCTGACCGGCGTCGTAGTGGCCGTAGTCGACGTCGCCGTGACCCGTGTCGCCCATGTCGTAGTCGCTCATCATGTCCCCCTGAGAAGTCGTTGTTGAGCAATACGGTAGGACGGCCCCGAGACCGGCGAATCCCGGAAACGTGCCACCACGACGAGACGTCAGCGGCGGGGCTGGGGGGTCAGCAGCGGGGGTGCCGACGGCGGCTGGAACGGTGGAGGGTTCTCGATGCCCGCGGCGCGCTCCAGCAGCGCCACCAGGCCGGCTCGCGTCGCGACCACGACCATCGTGTGGGTGCGGTCCAGCGTGCGCCAGCGGTTCTGCTCCGGGGCCCAGAAGGTCTGCACGCCCACACCCAGGCCCGCGCGGCCGGTCTGGACGGCGACCAGGCGCACCAGTCCGGGCTCGCTGACCGCGCGGAAGTACTGCCCTTCGAGCTGGGAGCCGGCCCCGACCGGCACCTCGGCGACGAGCAGGACCCGGCGGCCGACCGGGATGGTGTCGATGACCTCGCTGCCGACCATGGACGCGGCGAAGGCCGGCGCGGCCAGGTACGACACGCTGCGCGAGAGGTTGATGTCGAACGCGGTCTTGATGCGCTGGGCGAACTCCTCCTCGAACAGGCGCAGCACGACCCGCAGGCTGGCGCGGAGGTTGCGGCCGATCAGGGCGGCCTCGAGGTTCGTCACGTCCGCGGTCGTCACCACGACCAGGCAGCGGGCCGTGGCCACGGACGCGGCGGTGAGCGTGTCCGGGTTGGTGACGTCGCCGATGATGACCGGCAGGCCGAGGTCGCGGCCGACCTGGACGCCGCGGGCGCGTTCGTCGCGGTCCACGGCCACCACGTCGATGCCGAGGTCGTTGAGCTCCCGCAGCACCCGGGTGCCGACGTTGCCGAGTCCGACCACGACCACGTGGCCGGAGAGGGGCTCGGTCAGGCCGCCGGCCGCGATCGCCAGGCGGGCCTTCACCACGATGCCGACGACGGCGGCGGTGATGGCGGGGATGACGGCCACGCCGACGACGACCAGCACCACGTCGACCGCCTGGGACAGGACCGGGGCGTCCTCCTGCGGGTTGGCGCCGCCGAGCGCGGTGAGCACGGCGAGGTAGAGCGCCTGCCAGGCCCCGACGTGGCGCACGGCGGCCACCGCGATGGTGCCCAGCGCCAGCACGCCCGCGATGCCCGCCAGGATTCGGCGCAGGCCGCCGCCGATGAGCAGCCGCGACAGGCGCATCGGGTGGCGGCGGCGGGGGCGCGGCGGCTCGCCGTCGCGGTTGCCGTACACACTCGTGAGCACGAGATCGGCGCGCTCCTCGTCGGCCGGCAGGGTCTCGTTCTCGGCCGTGATCGCCAGGCCGCAGCGCACGTTGGCCGGGTTGGCCGCGGCGCGGTCGAGGGCCATGAGCTGCTGGCCGTCGGAGAGGCGGATGGTGGTCGGGTTGCTGTCGCCCAGCGCGGCGGCGACGAAGGCGGGCGCGGCGATCTCCGAGGCCGAGAGCACCGAGCAGTTGGAGAGCCGCTCGACGATCCCGGCGCCGAGGCGGGTGTTGAACATCCGCAGCACGACCCGGACCGACGGGTCGACCTCGCGGGCGATGAGGGCGGCGTCGACGTTGGCCACGTCGTCGGTGTCGAGGAACGCGATCGCGTCGGCGTCGGTCAGGTCGGCGGTCTCGAACACGGCGCGGGACGGCCGGCGGGCCTCGATGAGCACCGGGCGGCTCAGCGGGTCGTCGTCGGCGCGGATCTCGGCGATCTCGGGTGCCTGCCCGGCGGTGAGGTCGGGGACGATGACCGTCACCTGGGCCGAATACGTGTTGATCAGCTCGCCGACCAGCCGGCGGGCGAGCGCGTTGTCTCCCCAGACGACGAACTTGCGCACGGCGCCGATCGTAGCGACGAAGCGCTACCCGCAATGGGGCGGCAAACCGACCAGAAGATTGACGTTGTACAGCAGGATCGCGTACTTCCCGACGTCGTGGCGCTCCACCGGGGCGCCCCACATGTGCTCGGCCTGCTCGGGGGTGCCGTAGAACGGGCGGTCCTTCTCGAACACGACGAACCGGGCGTCGTGCGCACCGGCGTCGTACATCGAGTCCTTCGACTGCCAGCAGAACGGCACCAGCCGGTCCCCGCCGCCGACCACGGGCGCGACCACGACCTTGTGCTCGGTGGTCACGGTGATGTTGTTCGAGGCCCAGTACGCGCCGAGGCCGTAGGACAGGCCCCGCTGGCGCAGGTAGTCCGCGGCCTCCTGAGCCTCGGACGGCTCGGCCCGGGGCGGCGAGTAGATCACCACGGTGAGCGCGAAGACCGCGAGCACGGCCGCGAGCGCGCCCCGCCCGATCCGCACCGTCCGCCCGGGGGCGCCGGAGGCCAGCCAGGGACCGGCGTAGCGGGCGGCCAGGGCGGCGGCCATCGGCAGGACCGGCGCGATCTCCCGGGCCGCCATCAGGTCGACGGAGATGGTGGAGACGATCTCGGCGCCGAGGTTGCAGGTGATCGCCGCGATCATCACCGAGTCCACCCGGTCGGCCGTGCCGCGCACCGCGCGTACCAGCGTCACGACGAAGGCGACGAGGGCCACCGCGAACCCGATCAGGTGCAGCAGCGAGAGCAGGATCTCGAACGCGGCCGGGTGCCAGCCGGGGCGGTGGGTGCCGAAGATGACCCCGACCATCCGGGCCGTCATCCAGGCCCGGTGCGGCCAGTCCGACAGCGGCGCCAGCTCGATCGGCGGGTGCGGCGACTGGAACGCGCCGAGCGCGTCGAGCAGGTGGCGGAAGCCGCGCGAGACGACCACCGAGACCACGGCCGCGGCGACCAGCGACAGCTCGTAGAGGCGCTCGCCGCGGCGAATGGCCCGATAGGCGCAGACCACGGCCAGCGGTACGGCTCCCACGAACGTGATGAGCGGGTCGCCCATCGCGCCCCAGCCGAGCAGCAGCGCGACCAGCACCGGGGTCCACACGCGGTGCCGGAGCCGGTCGAGCACGAGCCAGGCCAGGACCAGCGGCACCGCCGAGCCCGTGTGGTTGGGGGAGGACAGCAGCGTCTGGTATCCGGTGCCGGGGACGGGCAGCAGGAGGATCGCGACCGCGACCGCCACCCGCAGCCAGGCCTCCCGGCCCTCGGCCCGGCCCTTGGCCAGCGCCGCCGCGACGAAGACGATCATCGTGTAGGTGATGGCGGCGGTCACGTGCACCTGGTCGGCCGTGACGCCGGTGAACCACTGCACGATGCCGTACTGCACCAGCTCCGTCGGGTAGAAGGACACGTCGGAGAGTGCCCAGCCCTTCAGCAGCGGGTTGCCGTGGAACATGTCCCAGGCCTGCAGCGCGTTGCTCGCCCCGTCGCCGTTGATCGGGAACGCGCGGGCCATCCGCAGGTACGCAGCGCACAGGCCGACGAACAGCCCGACGGCCACGACAACGGACCCGGCCCCGATCATCAGCCTCTGACGCACCCGGGCAGGGTACCGGATCTACCCGGATCACCCGTATTCGTCGGCCAGCTCCCGGTAGGCGGCCAGCACCACTTCCGTGCGCGAGACCAGGTCGGGCTCCGGCCGCGAGCGCAGCGACCCGAGCAGCGCCTCGGCCGCCGTGACCCGCAGCCGGGCCCGGGTCTGCGCGGCCCGCTGGTCGAGAAAGTCCTGGCACAGCCCGGCCAGCCGGCGCAGCTGCCCGGCCCGCCGGCGCACCTCGGCGTCGACGTCGGTGAGCCGCTGGACGATCTCGGCCTGCCGGTCGGTGACGGTGCTGAAGAGGCTGCCGGCCCCGATCGGCTCGCCGACGGAGGCGCGCAGGTCCCGGTCGGCGGTGCGCAGCTCGCCGCGCTCGGCGAGGGCCTGGGCCAGGTCCCACAGCGCCCGCTCCAGCGTCGGCGTCGGGTCGGCCGGGTCGCCCAGCCGCTCCAGCGCCGGCCAGGTGAGCCGGATGCGGTCGGCGTTGGCCGCGGCCGCCTCGAACTCGGTGCGGTCGCGCGGGTCGGTCAGGTACCGCCGCAGCGCCCGCCCCCGCCGCGTCGGCGTGCGCACGAGGGCGTAGCCGGCCAGCATGAACACGGTCGACGCGACGAGCGCGAGCACCCCGCGCACGGCCGCGGGCGGGTCGACCCAGTGAATGGCGAGCGCCACGGTCGCCGCCGCCGTGAGCCCCAGCGCGTAGAGCGCGTGGACCCACCGGTCGACCGGCCAGAACGGTCCGGCGTCGACCTGGGCCGGGCCCGATCGGGGCCCGGTCTCGTCGCTGATCGCGGCGAGGCTGCGCTCCACCGCGTTCCCGCCCCGCCGCAGCACGCCGACGCGGAAGCCGCGCAGGTAGTCGATCACCGTGCGCTCCGCGTCCGCCGGCTCCGCCGGGTCCGGGCGGCCAGGCTCGCGACCACGAGCGCGATCAGGGCCCCGAGCACGCCCCAGGCGATCCCGCCGAGCACCGCCGCGGCCGACGCGGCGGGGATGGACAGCGGGCCGAGCCGCCCCGGCAGGTGCTGCGCGGGCGCGGCGGCGAGCGTGACGAGCGCGGCGGCGGCCAGGCCCAGCAGCGGGGCGTACGGCTGCGGCACCAGGGCGGCCAGCACGGCCGTCAGCAGCACCCCGAGCGCCGGCCCGAGCCACGGCAGGACGGTCAGCAGGCCGACCGCGACCGCCGCGGCCTGCGGGTGGGCCACTCCGCACGCGGACAGGACCGGCCAGGCGACCGCGGCCGCCAGCGCACCCCACAGGCATCGGTGGGTGGCGGCGGTCGCGGTCCCGGCGACGCGGGCCGGACGGGAGCCGGAGCGCAGCAGCAGCACCGGCTCCGGCATCGGCTCCACGACCCGGACCGCACTGCCTTTCACAACAGCCGCAGCTCGCGCGCGCGTTCGACGGCCTCGCGCCGGCGCCCGGCGTGCAGCTTGCGATAGATGTTCTTGACGTGCGTCTTCACGGTGTTGACCGAGACGTACAGCGTGGAGGCGATCTCCAGGTTCGACATGGTGCCCTGCAGGTAGCGCAGCACCGTGAGCTCCCGCTCGGTCAGCGGCTCGACGAGGTTGGTGTCCCCGCCCCGCGCGCCACCGGCCAGCGGCGACGATCCGGCCGCGAGCTCGGCCGCGAGCGGGTGGTAGACGGGCAGCAGCGGCGCGAAGTTGGCCAGCAGGTCGCGCACCGGGTGCCCGCCGACGAGGAACGGACGGCGGAAGCTCTCCTCCTCGGCGATGTCCAGCGCCACCTCGAGGCCCCGCAGCACCCGGTTGCGGTCGCCCAGGGTGCGCCCGGCGAGGCTGGTGAGGATGGCCGCCTGCACGGTCCAGGTCAGCGCGGTGTCGACGGACGGGGTGGCGAACTGCGCCGCGGTCGTCGCCGCGGCCGCCGCCTTGCCCTCGATGAGCGCGGCCGAGGCGTCGACGCACGCGGCCCAGCCGGGGAACACGTCCGGGTCGCCGCCGGTGGCCACGAGCCGCCGGGCCGCGCCCAGGTCGCCGCCGCCGATGCGCAGCTCCGCCTCGGTCAGCGCGAGCGCGCGCTCGACCGCCGGGGCCAGCGCGGCCCCGCCCAGGTCGCGGCGGGCGGTGTGCAGCACCTCCAGCGCCGCGGCGAGCCGCCCGGAGCCGTGGCGGAGCTTCGCGCGCACGGTCGCGATCGACACGAGCAGGTCGGCGTCCCCGGCCGCGAGGTCCAGCGCCTCGTCGAGCAGCCGGTCGGCCTCGGCGATGCGGTCCCACTCGCCGTAGACGCCGGCGAGCGCCATCCGCACCCAGCCCAGGTCGACGGCGTCGGTGATGCCGAAGCGGTCCGCGGTCACCAGCGCCTGGCGGCCGAGCCGGGCGCTCGCACGCAGCCGCCCCCGCAGCGACTCCAGCACCGCGAGCCGGCTGGCCGCGCACACCTGGGCCTGGGCCAGTCCCGCCCGCTGGGCCAGGACCAGCGCGCCGTGCAGCGGGGCCCCGGCCGCGCCGAGCTCGCCCAGGCGCAGGCGGGCCTCGCCCTCGTCGAGCAGGGCCAGGGCCCTGGTTTCATCGTTATTTGCCGATATTTCGGACAACTCGGCGAGCATCCGGCGCGGGTCGCCGCCGAGCCACGCCTCGGCCACCGCGAACGCGCGGAACATCGGCGTGGTGTGCTCGTCGAAGTTGCGGATGCCACCGGCGCGGCGCAGGAAGTCGCGGGTCCCCTCGAGGTCGCCCACCCGCAGCCGCTCGGCCGCGAAGGCCAGCGGGAGCCGGGGGTCCGTCGACTCCTCGGCGGCGGGGGCGTGCGGGGCCGACTCGTGCGGGCGGTCGTAGCGCACCCCGGCCAGGATGTCCGGCCACCCGCGCTCGAGCGTCTCGACGGCGCCGGACCAGTCCTCGGCCAGCAGCGCGTGGCGCAGCGCCTCGGCGGGCAGGCCGTAGGCGCCGTGCCACGCGGCCGCCCGCCGGTGCAGCTCGGCGACCCGCTCGGGGCTGCGGCGCAGCAGCTCGGCGTGCAGGGTGCGGGCGAAGAGGGGGTGGAAGCGGTACCAGCCGCCCGGGCCGGCGTTGCGGGTCAGGAACGTGTTGGAGCCCTTGAGCTCGGCCAGCACGCGGGCGCCGTCGTCGCGGCCGGTGATCGCCTCGACCAGCCCGGCGTTGAGCCGCGGGGCGATGGCCGTCTCCAGCAGCAGCCGCCGCGTC
Organism: Dactylosporangium thailandense; assembly: GCF_059739745.1. Classification (NCBI taxonomy): domain Bacteria; kingdom Bacillati; phylum Actinomycetota; class Actinomycetes; order Micromonosporales; family Micromonosporaceae; genus Dactylosporangium; species Dactylosporangium thailandense. The sequence continues at coordinate 8,940,904 of NZ_AP029195.1, read as the reverse complement.
TCGACCGGCAGCGGGTCGATCACCTCGCCGGTGAGGAAGTCGCCGACCGCGGTGCTGAACGGGCCGCCGTCGTCGAGCACCCGCTCCGGCTCCGGGTGCCCGCGCATCGCCATCGCGGCGAGGCGCACCCCGGCCGGCCAGCCCTCGGTGATGGAGTGCAGCGAGTACAGCGTCGCGCTGGGCAGCACCACGTCGTGCGCCGCGAGCAGCTCCGCCGTCTCGGCGATGGTGAGCGAGAGGTCGTTCGTGCGCATCTCGGTCAGGGAGCCATCGACGCGCCAGCGGTACAGGGGCAGGGAGGGGTCGCGGCGGCACGACAGCACCAGTCGCAGCCGGCCCATCCCGTGACGGACCAGCGCCTCGAGATCGGCCAGCGCGCCCGGGTCACTGATCTCGCGCACGTCGTCGACGACCACGACGTGGGGCCGCTGCAGCTCGTCGACGACCCGCAGCAGGTCGTCGCCGTCGCGCTTGCCGGGCCGGTCGGCCTCCGACAGCGCGCCGAGCAGCTGCCCGGGCACGTCCGCGCCCCGCTCGGCGTGCGAGGTCACCCAGCGGACCACCGGCGGCTCCCCGCCGTCGCCGAGGCGCACCGTGCGCGCCCAGGCGACCAGCGCCGCGGTCTTGCCCCATCCGGCGGGCGCGGTCACCAGCGTCAGCGGCGCACGCACCGCGGCGTCCAGCTGGGCGACGACCCGCTCCCGCAGCACGTAGCCAGGCGGCAGGTCCGGCACCGCCACCGATGGTGGCGCCGTGTAACTGCGGCGATCCTGCTGTACCAACGCTTGTGACACCCGTGCCCCCCGAAATCGCTTTCCCGGCCGCGCTTTTCCACTCGTCTTTCATCCGGGCTGAACGAGTTGAGCAAAGCATCGGCGCACGCTGCGCCGCCTCACCCGGCCCGGGTGGTCCACCCGCTCCTGGTCCGGCGATTTCCCTTGTGTGCCAACGGTTCCATTGACACCATTGCAACGCCGCGCCGCCTGCCGGAGCCTCACCCGAAAAGGATGACGCGTGCTCACCACGATGCTCGGCAGCGTTGAGCGCTGCCGCCCGCGCAATCGAGACGCGGGCGTCGGGGAGGAGGACCAGCGAGCATGAGCGCGGTTGTGGGCGAGATCGAGCTGAGCCCCGCAAACGGATTCGAACTGAGCCTGCGGGGCTACCACCGCGCGCAGGTCGATCGGTACATCGCCACCCTGCAGATGCGCCTCACCACAGCGGAGACGGAGCTCGCCGCGGCCCGCTACCGCGAGCAGCAGCTGACGGGCCGGGTGGAGCGCCTGGGCGCCGAGCGGGCCCAGTGCACCTGCGCGGACGAGTCCGCCAAAGTCGTCGGCGGGCGCATCCAGCGGATCATCGAGCTGGCCGAGGAGGAGGCCGGCGCCCTGCGGGCCCAGGCCGAGCAGGACCTCGACAACGCCCGCGCGGCCGCCGAGGCGATGCTCGCCGACGCCCGCGCGCACGCCGAGGACGCGATGCGCGACTTCCAGAGCGCCCTGGCCCAGCGCCGGGCCGAGGAGGCCCGCGTCGAGGCGAACCGGCGGGCCCAGTGGGACGCCCGCCGGCAGCGTCAGCGCGAGGCGGCCGAGAACCTTCTGGCCACCACGCGCTCCGTCGGCACCGACACCGTGCAGGTGGCCCGGCGGCTGCTCGACACGCTCATCGCCGAGCACACCAAGCTGCTCGCCGAGGTGGAGACGGCCGAGAAGGGGATGGCCGACCTCTCGTCGGCGTGATGGCGATCCGGCAGGTGCTTCACCCACCGTGGGTGAGGACGCTTCACTCCGGCAGAGGCCAGGATTGCTTTCGTGACAAGGCAAACGACGGACGGAACAGGGCCGGTGACTGCTGCATCGTCCACTGTGCTCCGTCCGGTCCCGCCAGCCGCGGGCGTCGCGCCGTCGGTGGTCCCCGGCGCGACGGACCCAGCTGGGTCGTTCGGTGAACACCGTCGAGCAGGGGGTACTCGACGGCCCAGGAGTCAGCGGTGAACACGGCCCGCGTCCTGAGCACCGGCCGGCCTTCAGCGAGGGCGGCGGGAGCCGATGGGTGGGCGGCTGATCCGGAGGAGGCCGCCCACCCATCGCAAGTCACCACATGAACGAGGACGGCGCGCTCCCAGGCCCGCGCCGTCCTTTTTCCTTTCTGTCGTCTTTCCTTTCTGTCGTCGTGAGGGGCCGCCGTGAGGGGCACGGCGTCCTCGCTGCTGCACCGGCTGCGGCACGTGCTCACCCCGCACTCGCACGACGCGGCGGACAAGGCCGACCCGGCGATGGAGGGCTCCCGCGAGGGCGTCCGGGCGCTGTGGATCTCCTTCGCCGGGCTCGGGCTCACCGCGGTGCTCCAGGCGATCGTCGCGGCCTGGTCCGGCTCGGTGGCGCTGCTCGGTGACACCCTGCACAACGCGGCCGACGCGCTGACGGCCGTGCCGCTGGGCATCGCCTTCCTGCTCGGCCGCCGCCCCGCGAACCGGCGGTACACCTACGGCTACGGCCGCGCCGAGGACCTGGCCGGGATCGTCATCGTGCTCACCATCGCCGCGTCCGCCGCGCTGGCCGCCTGGGCCGCGGCCGACCGGCTCGCCCATCCCCGGACCGTGAGCGGGCTGCCCTTCGTCGCGGCCGCGGGCCTGGCCGGCTTCGCGGGCAACGAGCTCGTCGCGCGCTACCGCATCCGCACCGGCCGGAGGATCGGCTCGGCCGCGCTCGTCGCGGACGGCCTGCACGCGCGCACCGACGGCTTCACGTCCCTGGCCGTCGTGCTCGGCGCCGGCGGCGTCGCCCTGGGCTGGACCTGGGCCGACCCGCTGGTCGGGCTGCTCATCACCCTGGCGATCGTGGTCGTGGGCAAGGACGCGGCGCGCGAGGTGTACCGCCGCCTGATGGACGCGGTCGACCCCGCGCTCATCGCCGCCGCGGAGGCGGTCCTGGCCGCGACCCCGGGCGTGCTGCGGGTCTCGGCCCTGCGGATGCGCTGGATCGGCCACCGCCTGCACGCCGAGACCGACCTGGTGCTCGCCCCGGACCTGACCCTGGCGCGGGCGCACGAGATCGCGGTGGACGCCGAGCATCGCCTGCTGCACGCGGTGCCCCGGCTGGCGGCGGCGACGGTGCACCCGGACCCGGAGTCGGCCCACGCCCACGACCCCCTGGAGCACCACCGCCATCCCCCGGCCGGGCACCAGCACCAGCACCAGAACCAGCACCAGAACCAGCACCGGCACTGACACGAAGAAGCCCGGCGACGCGAGTCGCCGGGCTTCTCGTACTTGCCGCGGGTGCTCTCAGAGCGGTGTGCCCGGGCCCGAGGTGGGAGCCTCGGCGGCGTCCTCGGCGCGGTGGGTCGCGGCCGTGCGGCCGGACACGGGCGAGTCGGCCTCGTGGGTGTGGGCGGCGGGGCGGGGCTGGTTCATCGGGAACTCGGTGTCCCGCGGCTGGTGATCGGCCCGGTGCACGCCGCCGGCCGCGGCCGGGGCGATGACCTCGCTCGGCACCCAGTGCACGGTCAGCGCGTACAGCACGATCACGTCCAGCGTGATCATGAGCAGCGACCAGACCGGGTACGCCCCGAGCCAGCCGATCTGCGACAGCGCGTGCAGTGCGACGATGACGATCGCCGCCACCCGGGCCACACTGTTGCGCATCAGCAACCCGGCGCCGCACACCAGCAGCAGCGCGCCGAAGACGATCATCACGATGCCCAGGCCGGTCAGGTTCACCACCACCAGGCTGTCGCCGTCGATGAAGGTGACCTGCCGCCGCAGCAGCGCGACGAGCCCCTCGAGGATGTTCAGCACCCCGATCACGGCGAGCAGGACGCCGGCGAACATGATCCAGCCGAACCAGGCGGAACTCCGCGCAGTACCGCGCGAGGTACCGGTATCAGCCATGTCGTTCTCCTTCCGGGATGGGCCGCGGCGGACAAGAGAGGAGGCGCCGCGGCCGGATCCGGCGAATCTCGTGTGGCGACCTCCCTCGATCAACGGTGCTTTTGCAAGCGATCGTTCGGCTTGTCCGGATGAGCGGGCATCACCCCGCGGGCATGAAGGTCTCCGGTGCCGGTCCTCACCCCGGGTGGGTGAGGACCAGTCACCCCCGGCCGTTCGCACAATGCGCTCGTGGAGATGGCCTGGATCCCCGGTGGCACCTTCGCCATGGGTGCCGAGGGCTTCTATCCGGAAGAGGCGCCCGTTCGCAAGGTCGCCGTCGACGGTTTCTGGATCGACTCGCATCCGGTGACGAACGCCGAGTACGCCCTGTTCGTGCAGGAGACCGGCTACGAGACGCTCGCCGAGCGCGATGCCGAGCAGGGGCCGCCGGGCTCGATGGTGTTCGTCCAGCCGCCCGGCCCGGTGCCGCTGCGCGACTGGCGTGTCTGGTGGGAGCTGCGGCCGGGCGCGTCCTGGCGGCACCCCTTCGGCCCGGGCACGGACATCCGCAAGCGCTCGGCTCATCCCGTGGTTCACGTCGCCTACGAGGACGCCGCCGAGTACGCGCGCTGGGCCGGCAAGGAGCTGCCCACCGAGGCCGAGTGGGAGTTCGCGGCCCGGGGCGGGCTCGAAGGCGCGCCCTACCCGTGGGGCGACGACCCGGAGCCGGGCCGCGCCAACATCTGGCAGGGCATCTTCCCCTGGCTGGACCGCAGCGACGACGGCCACGGCACGAGCCCGGTCGGGGCGTTCGCGGCCAACGCGTACGGCCTCTTCGACGTGGTCGGCAACGTGTGGGAGTGGACCTCGGACTACTACCGCTCGGGCAACGCGCGCTTCGGCGAGGCCGAGGGTGAGATGCCGCAGAACCCGCGCGTGGACGTGCCACCGGGGGCTACCGTGTTCAGCAGCCGGGTGGTGAAGGGCGGCTCCTACCTCTGCTCGACGGGGTACGACCACCGCTTCCGGCCCGCCGCCCGCCAGCCCGAACCCATCGACAACGGTAGCTGCCATGTCGGCTTCCGATGCGTTCGGAGACAGGCCCCCGGCGGCGCGTGACCAGGCGGCCCTCACGCCCCAGTTGATCACGCACCGTATTTGTTCACCCCCTGCGGGTGAGGCGACATCACCTTTTGTCGCCTCACAATCCCGTGGTCATCCGCCGTGCTGCGGTGGGTGGGAGGGGGCGAAATACGTTGGGGCAGAAAACGCTCGTAGACACCATCACCCGTCCCGCACTGCACTTCGCAGTGCCCGAGCCGCCCCGCTATCACGTGCCGCGACCGCGTCTGCTCGACGCTCTGGATCGCGCTGTGGCGGGGCCTTTGACATTGATTTCCGCTCCGGCGGGGTGGGGCAAGACCACCCTGCTGGCCGAGTGGGTGGCGGCCGGGCGAGCACCCTGGCCGCTGGCGTGGTTGACGGTGGAGGCGCACCACGGCCCACGCTTTTGGGAGCACGTGCTCGGTGCCGTCACCCAGGCGACCGGCGAGGAGCCGGGCGAGGCAACCGCGGCCGACGGCCCGGGTGAGGCACTGGAGTCGCTCGTCACCCTGCTGCGCCGGGCCGGGCCGCCGGTGGTGCTGGTCCTCGACGACCTGCAGGAGCTGTCGGTGCCCCGCGTGTGGGGTGAGCTCGAGACGCTGCTTTCCCAGGCGGGTGACCGCCTGCGTCTCGTGATCGCCTGCCGGACCGATCCGGCGCTCACGCTGTACCGCTTCCGGATCCGCGGCGCCCTGAGCGAGCTGCGCACGGGTCCGCTCGGCTTCACCCTGGACGAGACCGCGCAGATGCTGCACGCGCACGGGGTGCGGCTGGCCGAGTCGGCGCTCGTGGAGCTGCACGCGGTGATGCGGGGATGGGCGGCCGGCCTGCGCCTCGCCGCGCTCGCGGTGCAGGGTCACCCCGAGCCGGACAGCCTGATGCCGCGGTTCGCCCTGCAGGATCGGGCGCTGGGGGAGTACCTGGTCGGCGAGGTCTTCGACACGCTGCCGGAGGACGTCCGCGAGGTCGTGCTGTGCACCTCGGTGCTCGACCAGGTCAGCGCCGAGCTCGTGGAGGCGCTCACCGGCCGGGTGGACGGCGCCCGCATCCTGGCCCAGCTCGAGCACTCGAACCTCTTCGTGGTGCAGGGCAGCGGGAACACCGGGATGTACCGATGTCATCCGCTCTTCGGCCTGATGCTCTACGACGAGCTGCGCCACCGCCGGCCCGAGCAGGTGCGCCAGCTGCACCGGCGCGCGGCCGACTGGTTCGCCGCGCACGACCAGCCCGCGGACGCCCTGCGTCACGCCCTGGCCGCGCGCAACTGGAGCCAGGCCTCGGACCTGCTCGCCGCGAGCTGGCAGGAGCTGGTGCCGGGCGCCCGGCTGCGCACCATCAAGGAGCTGGTGCCGCCGCCTCCGCAGGAGGTGCGCAACGATCCGAAGCTGGCCCTGGCCTTCGCGGCCGAGCGGCTCGACGCGAGCGATCCGCAGGGCACGGAGACGTTCCTGCACCTGGTCGACCGCTCGCAGCACGCGCTGGTCGACTCCGCGCGGGCCGAGCTGCGCCCGATTGTCGACAGCTTTCGCATGGCCGAGGCCCATCAGAGCCAGAAGCCTGATCTGGTACTGGCGACAGCGCCGCTGCTCCTGCGCGACGACACCGGCCTCGACGACCAGGACAAGGCCCGCATGCGGGCGCTAGCCCTCGTCGCGGTCGGCGGGGCCCGGCTCATCCAGGGCGACCTCGGCGCCGCCGAGCACGCGCTGCAGGAGTCGCTGCACCTGGCCCGCCGGTGCGGGAGCGTCCAGTCGCAGCTGGCCGCGCTGCGCCAGCTCGCGCAGCTCAACGCGGCCCGGGGCCGGCTCACCGCGGCCCTGCGCTACGGCAAGGAGACGCTGGCGCTGGCCGACCGCGAGGGGCGCACCCAGGGCAGCGACGTGGTGTGGGCCCAGCTCACCGTGGCCGAGGTCTGCTACCTGCAGGCCCGCGTCCAGGCGGCCGGACACTACCTCGACCGGGCGCTGGACGGCGGTCTCGCCGATCCGGCGCTCGTGGCGGTCGCGACCATGACCCGTGCCCACATCCGCGCCGCGACGGGGGATGCGCGGGCGGCGTGCACGGAGCTGGCCGCGATCCGGCGGCAGCTCGCCGACTGGCGGTACACGCCGAGGATGCAGCACTGCGTCACGCTGGCCGAGGCCGAGCTGCGGCTCGCGGCGGGCGACACCGAGGCGGCCAAGCGGCTGCTGACCCTGGAGCCGGTCGAGATGCTGGCGCCCTGGCTCGGCGTGGTGCGCGCGAAGGCCCATCTGGCCGAGCGCCGGCCCGCCGCGGCGCTCGGGGCGGTGCAGCCCTACCTCGAGCCCACGACGGGCTCGCTGGTGTGGACGGTCGACGCGAACCTCACCAGCGCCCGCGCCCTGCGCGCGCTCGGCGACCGCTCCAAGGCCGGCCGGGCGCTCGAACAGGCCCTGCGCCACGCCGACGACGAGGCGATCCGCTGGCCCTTCGTGGCCGGTGGGCAGCCGGTGCGGGAGCTGCTGGTGACGTACCTGCCGGCCGGCAGCGGCTACCGCGGGCTGGCCGAGGAGATCGCGCAGGAGCTCACCGGGTTCGGGCGCGCCCCGGCCGCGGCGGGGGAGCTGGCCGAGCCGCTGACCGAGCGGGAGCTGGCGGTGCTGCGGTACCTGCAGGGCACGCTGTCGGCGGGGGAGATCGCCTCGATGCTGTACGTCTCCGTCAACACGGTGAAGACGCACATGAAGAACATCTACCGCAAGCTCGGCGTCGGCCGCCGGCGGGAGGTGATCGAGCGCGCTCGTGAACTCAACCTGCTGTAGCGCCCGCCGTCGCTAGGAGCGCGGACCCGATCCCGGGGCCGCGCTCCTTTTTTGCGTTCCGTTCCCACCCGGTCACCGGCGTTCCCGCCGGAGTGCGACGGCGGCACACAAAAGCGAAGCGGCGGCGGCCCCCTGGGGAGGACCGCCGCCGCTTCGGGCGGGGAGTGGACAGTCTCAGCGATTCACGTACGGCCGCGCGCCGATGGCGGCGAGCTCCTCGGCCGCGATCGCCTCCTCCTCGGCCAGGACCAGCGGCAGCGGGTCGATGAGCGGGTCGAGCGACTCGAGGGAGGCGCGCTGGACCGGCATGGCCGCGTCGCCGGCCGGCACGGTGGCCTGGCCCACGGCGCGGACCCAGACCGTCGGGGTGTCCCCGACGAGCTCCGCCTCGACGGTCTCCTCGAGCAGCGCCGCGCTCACCGGCGCCCCCACCAGCGCTTTGACGACCACGGTGTCGTCCTGGTGGCCGCAGGCGGGCGGCTGCATCGGCACCGACGGGCCCGCGACCGGCTCGGGCGGCAGGAGGTCGATGGTGATGATGTCGTCGCGGGAGACGCTGTGCCGCACCGGCGGGCGGCCGGCCTTGTGGCGGCCGCGGTACGCGTCCGAGCGGCTGTTGCGCCGCAGGGTCAGCTTTGCCGTGGGTGCCGGGCGCGCGGGCCTGACGGGATCGTCCGGCGCGGCCACGACGCTGCCGCGCGGTACCGTCAGGATGAACAGGATGATCACGTCCAGCGTGACCATGAGCAGCGACCACGCCGGGTAGGCGCTCAGCATGGCCAGCTGCGAGATCGCGTGCAACGCCACCACACTCGCGGCCACCGCCTTCGCGCTGGGGCGCCGGGCCCGCAGCGCGATACCGGCCCCGGCGAGCATCGCGCCCAGCGTCACCGTGGCCGCGGCCCAGGTGCCGGCGCTGGTGAACGCCACATCGTTGCGGTCGAATCCGACCTTGTCGCCGGCGAATCCCACCAGCAGTCCCTGCGCGACGTTCAGCAAGCCCACCAGCGTGAGCATGGACGTTCCGAACGCCCGAAATTCCTTGACCCGCATCCGCCCGTCTTCTCCTCGTTCTCACATGACGGCATACAACGATGAGGCCGTGCCGATCCCCGGTTCAGCGAACCGAGGACCAGCACGGCCCTATATCCCCCGTGAACTTGTTCCCCCCGGAACAGGCCCGACCCGTGGTGCCCGGTCCCGCCGCCCGCGGGACCGGACACCGGCGCAGACCCCTCCACGCCGGTCCCGGGCCGCCGGTTGATCCCGCCCGCGGACGTGGGCAGATCCCCCGGCCTTCCCGTTCCCGGACTTCGGCGCCTGCCGCAAGCCGGCAACGTGTCGTGCCTGAGAACATGATTCGAGTGGCCCGGGTGAATGCGGATCACCCTCGATGGGTGAACGGCCGGGTGGCGGCCCTACACCGGCTCGGCGGCCAGCAGGCAGGCGTCGTCGTCGGGGTTGCCGCGGGGCGCGCAGTCCAGCGCGGTGCGCAGCCGCTCGCCGGGGGCCGAGCCGCGCACGGCCACCCCCACCTCGTCGGCGAGCCCCTGCACGCCCTGGTCGATCGCGCGGTCGCGGCGCTCGACGACGCCGTCGGTGAACATCAGCAGCAGGTCGCCCGGGTCGAGCACCACGCAGGCGGTGGGGTATGGCGCGGCCGGGTCGACGCCGAGCGCCATGCCGAACGGCTGGGCCAGCGCGCTCACCCCGGCCGTGGTGGCCCGCAGGATCGGCAGGTGACCGGCCCGGGCCCAGGTCAGCGAGTGGTCGGCGGGGTGGAAGCGGCCGCACACGGCGGTGGCCAGCACGGTCGACGGGCGGCGGCAGAGCATCCGGTTGAGGGCGGCCAGGATCGCGCCCGGCTCGTCGCCGGCCAGCGCCAGCCGGCTCATCGCGGCTCGCAGGCGCAGCATGGTGGCGGCGGCGGGCCGGCCGTGGCCCATCACGTCGCCGACCGCGAGCATCACGTCCCCGCTCGGCAGGGGCGTGCTGAGGTACCAGTCCCCGCCGACGGGCCCGGAGTGCCTCGCGACGGCGTACCGCACGCCCACCCGCACCCCGTTGACCTGCTCCCGTAAACCGTTCATGCCGGATATCGTGGCCCCGCCCGGGCCCCGGCCGACTCGCCTGCGGCGGGTGAGGGCCTAGATGATGCTCAGCGCGCGTCCGCGTCGCACGGCGTCGCGGCGGCGGCTCACGCCCAGCTTGCGGTACACGTGCCGGACATGGGTCTTGACGGTGTTGGTCGAGACGCTCAGCACCGTGGCGATCTCGGCGATGGAGAGCATGCTGCGCAGGTACTGCAGGACCAGGGTCTCCCGCTCGGTCAGCGGGTCGATGATCTGCTCGGCGGGCACGTCGAACGCGCCGGCGACGGGCTCGGCCCCCTCCTCGGCCTCCTCATGTTCGGCTTCCACGTGTTCGGCCTCCTCCTGACGGACTTCCTCGTGACGGAATTCCGCATGCTCGGCTGCCTCCTGGCCGATCTCCTCGCGGCCGACCCGGCGAGTCATCACCGCCCCCTCGAGCAGCGCGGCGATCCACGAGCCGTGCCCGGCGAACGGTGCCCGGATGCCCTCGGGCGCGGCCAGCCGCAGCGCCCGCTCGATCTGCTCGGCCGCGCCGGCGAGGTCGCCGAGGCGGTGCTGGGCCTGGGCCAGCATGACGCTCGCCGCCACCGCCACCACCAGCGAGGCCACCGGCTCGGCGAGCAGTCCCTCCAGGGCGTGCCGCGCCGTCTGCGGCCGGTCCGACGCCAGGGCCACCCGGGCGCGGGCGAGCGCCACGGCGGGGGCGCCGGGCCGGTGCCGGTCGAGCTCGTCGAGCACCGCACGGGCCTTCTCCGGCTGCCGCTCGGCCAGGCACAGGTCGGCGTGCAGGACGCGGGCGGTGAGCTCGGCGGCCGGCGGCAGGGCGCCGATGCGGTCGCCCAGCACCGGCTCCAGCGCCTCCGCCGCGCCGGCCGGGTCGCCGGAGTCGAACAGCAGCAGGGCCAGGCTCAGAATGCCGCTGAGCCAGCCGTGCGGGTCGGGCGGCGCCTCCGCGGTGATGCTCTCGTCGAGGTGGAAGCGGGCCTCGTCGAGCCGGCCGCGGATCCGGCAGACGGTGGCGAGCACCAGCCGGGCGTCGCTGATGTTGCGTGACTCCGCGATGCCCGCGTCCCGGCTCGCGTCCAGCACCCGGCGCGCGCACGCGGCGGCCGCCGAGAGCCGGCCGCGCCGCAGGTGCACCAGCGCCTGCAGCCGGTTCGCCTGCACGACGAGCAGGGGGAAGCCGGACTTGCGGGCCAGCGCGGTGCCCCGCTCCAGGGCCGCGTCGGCGTCCTCGACCGCGTCGCGGGCGATCCCGGCGCCCGCGAGCGTGAGGTGCGCGCCCGCGCGGGCGCCGTCGGCCGCGTCGGCGTAGAGGTGCTCGCCGGCGGCCTCCTCGACGCGCTCCAGCAGCCGCTCGGCCGCGTCCGCGAAGCGGTCCAGGTCGTCGGCCGCGATCGCCTCGGCCATGCGCATGGCCGCCAGGATCTCGGCGTCCAGCGGGGCCGGCGCCTCGCCCAGCGCCCGCTCGCCGAGCCGGATGAAGGCCGACATGGCCGCCGCGTCGCCGGTGTCGCGGCAGCAGATGGCCAGCGCGAAGGCGAGCATCGGGCGCTCGGCGATGTCCTGTGGAGGCTGCGGGCCGGTTCGCAACGCCATCGCGCGCGACCCCGACCCGCAGAGCTCCGGCCAGTACTGCAGAAATAATCGCTCGGCGCTGACCCAGTCGGCGCCGAGGACGGCGTGCACGACGGCGTCGCCGGGCAGCCCGTTGGCGGCATACCAGCCGGCCGCCGCCCGGTGCAGGCCACGCTCCTCGGCGGCGAGGGTGGTGCGCACCTCGGCGCGCAGGACGGCGCGCAGCAGGCGGCGGTAGCGGTACCACGAGTGCGAGCCGCCGTAGAAGGTGGCCAGCGCGTCGGACCGGCTCGCCTGGGCCAGCTGGCGGGTGCCGTTGCGGCTGCCGGCCAGCGCCTCGACCAGCCCCGGGCAGACCGTCTCCACGATCGAGGTGCGCAGCATGACCTCGTGCACGTCGGGGTCCAGGTGGGCCAGGATCTCCCGCTGCACGTACTCGGTCAGCCCCACCTGATCGTTCGGCCCGGCCTCACCCGCGACCAGGTCGGTGACGACCCGCTCGGGCTCGTGGCGGCCGACCATCGCCGAGAGCGCCACCGCGACGGCGGCCGGCCAGCCCTCGGTCACGTGCCACAGCGCATGCTGGAACTGCCGGGCCAGCCGCACGTCGAGCCGCTCCGCCAGCCCGGCGATCTCGGCCTGGGCGAAGGCGAGGTGGTCGGCGCGCAGCTCGGTGAGCTGGCTGCGCACGCGCCAGCGGTAGAGCGACAGCGGCGGCTCGCTGCGAGCGAGCAGCAGGAAGCCGATGCGGTCGCCGAGACGGGTCATCAGCCGCTCGACCCGGCGCAGCACGGTGCGGTTGGTGACGTTGTGCAGGTCGTCGAGGACCACCACCGGGCGCTCCGGAAGCCGGCCGCCGGTCCACGCGTAGGTGGCGGGGTCCAGCGCGATGCCCGCGGCGTTCAGGGCCGCGGTGAGCTGGCGCCACGCCGCGGCGCCGCAGTTCGGCTCGAACCGCACATAGGCGATGCGCCCGGGCGGGCGCCCGGCGCGGATCCACGACGCGGCGAGCACGGTCTTGCCCCAGCCGGTCGGCGCGCAGACCAGGGTGACCGGCTGCTCCACCGCCGCGTCGAGCTGGTCGAGCAGCCGCCGGCGCTCCAGGTGTACCGCGGGCAGGCCCGGCACTTCCCGGTCGGGCGCGAACTCGACCGGCACCGGCCGCACCTCCAGGGGCCGCGCGGGGCCGGCCCAGCTCGCCGAGCCGAGGAACCGCTCGGCGGCGTCGTTGTGCGCCAATCTGCCAAGCGTGGTTTCGCCGTGGTGGCTGGTATGCACCGTCACTCCCGAAGAGGCGGGTCTACGACGTGCCCGGACTGGCACCTTCCCGTTCCAGATCGGCCATGTTCGACGTCGAACACGATAGAACCCGGACCCGGTTTCGTGGAGTGTTTCATCGAAGTCCATCGATGCACGAAGCCGTGGAGTGCCCCCCGTTTCCGGGCTCGCGAGGGTGAGCCATAGAGATCTATCGATTTATTGCCACTGTGCAGCGCACGGCGCGTGCGCGATTGCGCCGCCGAATGGGGGCCTTTGCCCGAATATTTCGGCGAGGTCACTCGCCGTCGGCCGCGCCATGGCTACCGAGCGTGATTTGCCGTCGTTTACGTATGGGTAGCGCCGCGCCGACCGTGTGTGAAAACGCAGGCGAATGGCGCCCTAACGCGACGGAGTTCGGGCCATTACGCACGATCCCGGCGTGTTGTGGCTCCAACTTACCGACTGGCGCTCGGGAAATTACTCGGAACTCGAATCTACGGCCGCAGGTTTTACTCCAAATTACACGCGTGTCATCAGTGTTATTACTCCGAGATTGAGATCGTTTTACTCAAACCCGTGCCAACTTGCAATTTGCATCCGGTAAGGCCGCGCACAACGGACGATTCGGACGGCGGGGCGGGCCGGTGACAAATGCCAGTCGTCGATGGGCTCGCGAGCGCGATGGTGGCATAAGCGGAAAATGTCCGATCAAATCCCGAATCGAAAAGGTCGGACATTTCCGCGCGCCTTATCGCGAAGCGGCGGTCAGCTCGCCTGAGCGGCGGCGTCGTCCTCGGCCACCGGGATGCCCGACGCCTGCGCGAACGCCGAGAGGCCCTGCAACAGGGCCGCGCGGTCGTCCGGGGACATGCGCCGCAGCACCGCCGCGATCGTCTCCTGGCGCTGCCGGCCGAGACCGTCCAGCAGCCGGTGCGCCGTCGGGGTGAGCACGAGCCACACCTCGCGCCGGTCGCGCTCGTCGGCGGTGCGGCGCAGGAGGTCCGCGGCCTCCAGGCGGTCGCACAGGCGGCTGGCCGAGGAGGGCGCGGTGTGCAGGGCCACGGCGAGCTGGGTCAGGTTGACGGACCCGGCCTGGTCGACGACGCCGAGCACGCGCAGCTGGGCGGCGGACACGCCGGAGTTGTCGTTGGCCGCGCTCGTGGCCAGGACCAGCGCCTGGCTCGCGGCATCCGCCAGGGCCGCCGCCCGGGCCAGGTCATCGTGGCTCGACGGGTGCGGTGAGGGTCGGCTCCGCACGTTGTCCTCCGGGTGTCGCGGCGGTCACGGGTCAGCTCGGGGCGACCAGTCCAGGCAGATGATCAGGGCATCGTCCGCAAGTTCGGCGCCCGCGTGATACTCACGAAGGCTCCGCATGACGCTGCTGATCGCCTCGGCCGGTGGCTGCAACCGGGTCGATCGTATGGCACGGCTCAACTCACGCTCACCGAACGTCGCCTCGTTCGGCCGGATGGCGGCATGCACCCCGTCGCTGACTACGAAAAGCCGATCTCCAGGGTTCAACGTGGTGTGTTCCTCGACGTAGCGGGTGTCGCCGAACATTCCCAGCGGCAGCTGGGCGTCGAGGGCCATGTCGCGCACCTGCCCGTTGCGGACCAGGATCATGCGCGGCGAGCCGGCGTCGATCATGCGCAGCTCGCCGGTGGCGGTGTTCAGCGCGAGCAGGAGGGTGGCCACGTGCCGCGCCCCGCCATACTGCGAGTAGATCGCGTCCGCCGCGAGCACCGCCTGGTCGGTCAGGTCGCCGGGGCGGGACTGCCCCGCCGGGATCGAGCGGCGGGCGTTGCGCATCGCGTTGACCGCGAGCGTGGTGAGCAGGGCCGCGTCGAGGCCGCTGCCCATGCCGTTGAGCGCGGTCACGGTGAGCCAGTCGCCGTTGATCGACCAGTCGAAGTGGTCGCCGCCGACCGTGTAGGCCGGCTCCAGCTGCCCGGCGAACTTCACGCCCGGCTGCTCGTAGGCCCGGGCCGGCAGCAGGTCCCACTGCATCTCGGCGGCCATGGTCAGCCGGCCGCTGCGCCGCCGGTCCAGGTGGTAGCGGTCGGTGCGCCGGTAGGCGGCCGACAGCGCCACCGCGAAGCTCTCCGCCAGTTCCTCCAGCCGCGGCTGCTCGGCCGGCACCCGGTCGGCGTCCAGCCCGACGCTGAGCACGCCGACCCGCTCGCCCCAGGCGCTCACCGGCAGGTGCAGCCGGGCGAGGGACTGCCCGTCGCGGGCCTCCACCACCGGGGTCTGGCTCGCGAACGCCCGCATCGCCGAGCCGAGCTGCTCGCCGAGCGCCTCGTCGGGCTCGGCTCCGCTCGGCGACAGCGCCGTGGTGCGATAGTCGGCCAGCCAGACCGTGCTGCTTTTGGTGCCGTGGGCCGCGCTCAGATACGCGTCGAGCGTCTCCACCAGGCGATCCGGTGGAGTGACGCGCAGTGCTTTGTCGATGGAGCCAACGCCGGACATTCGAGCCTTTCGCCAGCCTTTGCTTGCCGTGCGGCAAATAATATAAGGCAGGTATTCCGGCTCTCTTCTACCCACTCCCGCAAGTGATCTACACCCAGCGAGAGCCCAGCCACATTCTGGAGAACCACTCCGTATATGAAATGTCCATTCCCGCGTAGATTGGGTAGAAATACGCGAAGCAGGCGGCCACGAGCAGCATGTAGGCGCCGACGATGATCGAGCCGATGAGCCGCTGGTCGCTGTTGGGCCGCAGCTTGCGGGCCGGGCCGAGGATCGCGCCGAGCACGTAGACCACGGCCAGCACCAGGAACGGCTCGGCCGGCAGGCAGTAGAAGTAGAACATCGTGCGGTGCTCGGGCATCTCGTTGAACCAGGGCAGGATGCCGGTCAGCGCGCCCGCCATGATCAGCCAGGCGCGGCCGTCGCGGCGGGCGACGGCGAGCCAGCCGAGCGCGACGAGCGCGGGCAGGAACGACCACCACAGCAGCGGGGTGCCGAGCAGCAGGATCTCGGAGGCGCAGCTGGGCGCGCCGCAGGGGCCGGACTGGTCCCAGTAGAAGGCGACCGGGCGGCCCAGCAGGAGCCACTGCCACGGCCACGACTGGTACTGGTGCTTGGTGCTCAGCCCGGTGTGGAACGCGTACGCCTCGGAGTGGTAGTGCCACAGGTTCACCAGCGGGTCGATGAACCGGTCGTGCGGCAGGCCGTTGCTCTCGGCGTACCAGTGCCGGAAGTACCCGCCGTCGGAGAGGAACCAGCCCCACCAGCAGTTGATGTAGACGACCAGGGCGATGACGAAGATCGCGAAGAACCAGATCGAGGCGGTGCTGAGGAAGGTGTCGAGCACCCAGTGCTTGACGCCCGCGCTGCGGCGGGCGCTGAGATCGAACAGCCAGATGGCGACGGCGAAGATCGCGACGTAGTAGACGCCGCTCCACTTCACGCCGCAGGCCAGGCCCAGCGAGATCGCGCACAGCAGGCGGTACCAGGGGAAGCCGAGCCGTGCGCGCAGGCCCGGCTTGCTCGCGTCGAACCCGTCCTCGAGGAGCCTCAGCCAGCGGGCCCGGCGTTGCTCGCGGTCGAGGACCAGGAAGAAGAACGCGACCACGACCCAGAACATCAGGAAGACGTCGAGCAGAGCCACCCGCGAGAGCACGAAGTGCATGCCGTCGAGGGACATGAGCAGGCCGGCGGCGCCCGCGAGGATCGTGGACCGGAACAGCTTGTAGGCGGCGATGACGATCAGCAGGATCGAGATGGCGCCGACCGTGACGGCGGAGATGCGCCACCCGAAGGAGTTGTAGCCGAAGAGCTGCTCGCCGATCCCGATCATCCACTTGCCGATGGGCGGGTGCACGACATACTGCGGCGTGTTGTCCTCGGGGTTCCACTCGACCCCGCGCTGCAGCAGGTCCTGCGCCTCGTTGGCGTAGTAGACCTCGTCGAAGATGACGTCCTTCGGATGCGCGAGATTGACCAGGCGCAGTAAGAGGCCGACGCCGGTGATCAGCGCCGCGACGAGCCAGAAGTTCAGGCCGCCCTTCGGCGCCCGGGCCAGCCGGCGGCGGACGATGTCGGGCACCACGCGCACCGTGGGCTCCGGCGCGGGGGCGGGGCTCTCCGGCTCGCTTGTCTGGGTCAGCACACCCGAGGTCATTGGGCGATCGTAGGGGTCGGGATGCCACCATCGCACATGTGCCGTTGATTCTGCTCGGAGCGCCGCTGGGAAATCCCGAGGACGCGTCCCCCCGCCTGCGTGAAACACTCGCGACCGCCGATGTCGTCGCGGCCGAGGACACGCGCCGGCTGGGGCGGCTCGCGCAACACCTCGGCGTCGAGATCACCGGCCGGTTGGTGAGCTATTTCGAGGGCAACGAGGAGCGGCGCACCCCGGATCTCGCCGAGGAGCTCGCCGCCGGGCGCACCGTCGCCGTGGTCACCGACGGGGGCATGCCGAGCGTCTCCGACCCCGGCTTCCGGCTGGTGCGTGCCGCCGTGGCGCTCGGCGTGCCGGTCACCGCCGCCCCGGGCCCGAGCGCGGTCGTGACCGCGCTCGCCGTGTCGGGACTGCCGTGCGACCGCTTCTGCTTCGAGGGGTTCCCGCCCCGCAAGCAGGCAGAGCGGCGTTCGTACTTCACGGCGCTGGCCGCCGAGCCGAGAACCCTGGTCTTCTTCGAGTCCCCGCACCGCATCGCCGCCACGCTGGCCGATCTCGCGCAGGCCTTCGGCGACGACCGCCCGGCGGCGCTGTGCCGGGAGCTGACGAAGACGTACGAGGAGATCCGCCGCGGCACCCTGGCCGCCCTGGCCGCGGACGCCGAGACGGCCCGGGGCGAGATCACGCTCGTGGTCGCGGGCGCGCCCCCGGTCGCGGCCGGGCGCCCCTCCGACGAGGCCCTGGCGGCCGAGGTGGCCGAGCTGGTGGCCGCGGGAGCCGATCGCAAGGAGGCGACCCTGGACGTGGCCAAGCGGCACGGCCTGGCCAAGCGCGAGGTCTACGCGGCGGTCATCGCACACAAGTAAGGCCCTTCTCGGCGGCGTGTCTCGGTCGGCTGGGTTCGCGGCGCTCTCTGTTCGCGGCGGTCTTCGTTTACGGCGGCCTCTGTTTAGGGCGGTCTCTGTTTACGGCGGTCTTTGTTTGCGGTTGGTGCGGTCGCGGTGGTGGTTCAGTACGCGGCGAGCACGATCGCGGCGGCCAGCACGACCGGGGCGGTCACGGTCAGGGTCCAGGCCGTGAGGCGGTCGCGCAGGCGGGCGAAGCGCCAGGCCCCGGTCAGCCACGCCAGCAGGAGCCCGCACAGCAGCACCAGCCCGAACCCGGTGGCCCAGCGCACCCGCAGGCCGGACGGGTTGCCGGCGTAGGCGACCCGGCCGCCCGGCACCATCACCGCGGCCACCGAGGAGCCGGTGGGCTCGTCGAGCCCCATCAGCCGGGTGCCGTCGACCGCCTCCGCCCCCGGACGGGTGAACTCGGCCAGGCACCGGCGCAGCACCCCGGTGCCCTTGCACGAGGTGATCTCGGCGGTGCCCCGCACCCGGTGCCCCATGTCCAGCCAGAACGGCTCGGCGCTGGTCCACGCGAAGAACCCGGTGAGCAGCGCGACGACGAGCATCGCCGTGAGCCCGGCGACGGGGCCGCGCGCGGGCCGGACCCGGCGCTGGCGGGCCCGGCGCTGGGGTGCGCTGCGGCGGTCGTCGCGGGGCTGGCGCATGACCCGCATCGCCGGCGGCGGCCACGCCTCGGACCGCCCGGCGAGGTGGTCGGCGACGGCGGCCCGCCCGGCCTCGTGCGCCGCGAGCTCGTCGGCCGCGGTCTTGTAAGCCTCGGTCGCATGCGTCCCGGTCGGATATGCCTCGGTCGGATGTGCCTCGGTCGGATGTGCCTCGGTCGGATGTGCCTCGGTCGGATGTGCCTCGGTCGCGTCGGCTTCGGCGTGCGCCGGCGAGCTGTCGTGCAGTGCCAGCGTGGTGGTCGTCGGCCACAGCGGGAAGTGCTCGGCGGCGGTCTCCCTGGCGGCACCGCGCTCCTCGGAACCGGACACGGGCTGGGCGGCGGCCGGCACCAGGACCCGGACCGGCGGAATCCCCGCGGCCTCACCCCGCCATCCCCGGGCCGCGGCGGTGTTCCCCGCTCCTGCGCGCCGATCTGCCCCTGCGCGCCGATCTGCCCCTGCGTGCCGAACTGCCTCTTCGCTCACGTTTTCATTGGACAACGGGCGATAGCCGACGTTTCGGACGTGGCACGCGTGTCGGGCGAACTTATCCGGTTCCGCAACACAACTATCCTGTTCGCGGAACACCACGACGGGTCACTACGCTTTCAGGTCATGAGTCGTGTTCTCGCCGCGGTCGCCTGGCCTTACGCCAACGGCCCGCGCCACATCGGTCACGTGTCCGGATTCGGGGTGCCCTCCGACGTCTTCAGCCGCTACATGCGGATGGCCGGCCACGACGTGCTGATGGTCTCGGGCACCGACGAGCACGGCACGCCGATCCAGGTGCAGGCCGACGCCGAGGGCGTGACCCCGCGCGAGCTGGTGGACCGCTACAACCGCGTGATCGTCGAGGACCTGCACGGCCTCGGGCTGTCCTACGACCTGTTCACCCGCACCACCACCGGCAACCACTACCAGGTCGTGCAGGAGCTCTTCGCGGGGCTCTACGACAACGGGTACATCATCGCCAAGACCACGCTCGGCGCGATCTCCCCGTCGACCGGGCGCACGCTGCCCGACCGGTACATCGAGGGAACCTGCCCGATCTGCGGCTACGACAGCGCCCGCGGCGACCAGTGCGACAACTGCGGCAACCAGCTCGACCCCGACCAGCTGATCAACCCGCGCTCGAAGATCAACGGGGAGACCCCGGAGTTCGTCGAGACCGAGCACTTCTTCCTCGACCTGCCCGCGTTCGCCGACCAGCTCAACGCCTGGCTCGACACCCGCGAGGGCTGGCGGCCCAACGTGCTGAAGTTCTCCCGCAACCTCATCGACGACCTCCAGCCGCGGGCGATCACCCGCGACCTGGAGTGGGGCGTGCCGATCCCGCTGGAGGCGTGGCGCGACCGCGCCGACAAGCGCATCTACGTGTGGTTCGACGCGGTGATCGGCTACCTGTCGGCCTCGATCGAGTGGGCCCGCCGCAGCGGCGACCCCGAGGCCTGGCGGCAGTGGTGGCAGGACCCGCAGGCCCAGGGCTACTACTTCATGGGCAAGGACAACATCGTCTTCCACTCGGTGATCTGGCCCTCGATCCTGCTGGGCTACTCCGGGCCGAAGCCGCAGTCCCTGGGCGCGCTGAACCTGCCCACCGAGGTGGTCTCCTCGGAATACCTCACGATGGAGGGCAAGAAGTTCTCCTCGTCCCGCCGCGTGGTCATCTACGTGCGGGACTTCCTCGAGCGCTACGACGCCGACGCGCTGCGCTACTTCATCGCCGTGGCCGGCCCCGAGTCCAACGACACCGACTTCACCTGGTCGGAGTTCCGCCGGCGCAACAACGACGAGCTCGTGGCCGGCTGGGGCAACCTGGTCAACCGCTCGATCTCGATGGCCGCCAAGAACTTCGGCGAGGTCCCGGCCGCGGGCGAGCGCACCGCGGAGGACGACGCGCTGCTGGCCGCCGTCCGGGCCGGCTTCGAGTCGGTCGGGCAGCTGCTGGGCAAGCACCGGCAGAAGGCCGCCATCACCGAGGCGATGCGGATCGTCGGCGAGGTCAACAAGTACTTCTCCGACCAGGCCCCGTGGAAGCTCAAGGAGGACAAGGCCCGCATGGGCACCGTCCTGCACGTGGCGCTGCAGGCCGTGCGCGACTGCAACACGCTGCTCACGCCGTTCCTGCCGCACGCCGCCCAGCGCATCCACGAGCTGCTCGGCGGCACCGGGGTGCACGCGCCGATGCCCGAGATCCGCGAGGTCGAGGACCTCGACAACGGCCTCTCCTACCCGGTGCTGATGGGCGACTACACCGTCGGCACCAAGTGGGAGCCGGTCGACATCGAGGCCGGGACCAAGCTCGAGGCCCCGACCCCGGTGTTCAAGAAGCTGGACGAGTCCATCGTGGAGGAAGAGCTCGCGCGCCTGCAGAGCTAGCCGCGGCCGAGCTGACCGCCGGGCGGCCGGAGCGAAACGCCGGCAAGAACAGCCCCGCGAAGCGCGGCAAGAAGTGCCCGCGAAGCGGGCGCCAGGCCTATAGCTGATACCAGTGGTCGCTCTCGTGGGCGTCGGTCACCTCGCTGGCCGGCGCCCACGCCTCGTAGAGGCCGCGCTCGACGCAGTGGGCGCCAAGTCGGGCGACCTGGTCGCCGTCCGGGCGGGACAGGCGTAGCCGCAGCCAGTCGCCCTCCTGCCGGATCACCGTGCAGCGGGCGTCGCGCCAGGTGGCGCGCGGTACCCGGCGGGCCAGGGTCTCCAGCGGGTAGCGGGCGGCGCGGGTCTTGGCGGCCACCCGGAACTCGCCGGGCGGGTCCACGATCGCCTCGAACACGTTGTCGCGGTAGGAGCCCACGTAGCGGGTCATCGGTGGGGTGACCGGGAAGTACTCCTGGTCGGAGGAGTCCGGCAGCAGGTGGCGCCACTGCGGGCCGTGCATCCGGCTCCAGGCGCGCTGCTCCGGCAGGTAGGTGTAGAGCGTGACCTCGGTGCCGTCGCCCGTGTAGGCGACCAGCGACGTGTTCGCCGGCACCGGCAGCTCGGCCAGGTCGGCGGTGACGAACTCGGGCACGATGTGCCTGCCGCTGGGGGCGAAGCCGGTGCCGATCACGGGCGGGCCGAGGCGGTCGTGCGGGGGCATGGTCACCAGCCCGCCGTAGTTGCCCGCCAGCGGCACGTCGTAGTCGTGGGCGTCCACGGCCCGCCAGCGCACCGCGAAGACCACGCCGCCGGTGTTCTCGCCGGACAGGATGGCCAGGTCCTCGGGGGTCCGCAGGTGGGCGACGTCGAAGGCGCGGTAGCAGAAGCCGCTGATCGGCCAGCCCTTGAGGTACCCCTGCAGCTGCCGGCCGGAGAGGAACTTGATCATCCGGGTGCCCCGCCGGACGACCGCGGTGCGGCGGATCGGGGCGAGCGCGGACGCGGCGGCCGGGGTCTGGCTCAGCCGGTGGATGGTGGGCCAGTCCAGCGCCCGGGTGACCGGCATCAGCAGCGGCTCGTCCTCCAGCCCGTCGAGGGCGGAGGTCACCTCCGTGGCGTGCACGAAGCGGCGGTACGGCCACTTCGCGCCCGGCCTCGGGTTGGGCAGGAACCCGGGGGCCGCGTGGGTCGCATACACCTCGTAGGCCGCGCCCTGGGCGATCTCCTCGGCCGGGTAGCTGACCCCGTCGATCGTCACGCTGTGGGTCGCGGACCCTTCCGCGTGTCCGATTACCGTCACCTGCCCGACGCTAGGGCCGGGTGATTGTGACTCGGTGAACGGCGCGTGAACGGCACATCGAGGGTGGCATGCTTGACCCCGATGAGTGCGAGAAAACACAGTCGCCAGGGCGCCTTCCCGCCCGCGCCCGAGCCGCTGCCGGTCAGGGTGCTCGACAGCCACACCCACATCGACATCACCCTCGACGGGGACGCGCCCGACGGGCCGGCCACGATCGAGGACGCGATCGCCCGCGCGAGCGCCGCCGGCGTGGACCGCCTGGTGCAGGTCGGCGTCGACGTCGAGTCGTCGCGGTGGGGCGTCGAGGCCGCACAGCGCCACCCGGCGGTGCTCGCCACCGTGGCGCTGCACCCCAACGACGCGCCCCGGCTGGCCGACCTCGACGGCGCGCTGCGCGAGATCGAGCGCCTCGCCGCCCACCCGCGGGTGCGGGGCATCGGCGAGACCGGGCTGGACTACTTCCGCACCGGCGACGAGGGGCGCAAGGCCCAGCACGAGAGCTTCCGCGCGCACATCGCCATCGCCAAGCGGCACGGCAAGGCGCTGGTCATCCACGACCGCGACGCGCACGAGGACATCCTGGCCGTCATCGACGAGGAGGGCGCGCCGGACCAGGTGGTCATGCACTGCTTCTCCGGCGACGAGGACTTCGCCCGGGAGTGCCTCGACCGCGGCTTCCTGCTCAGCTTCGCGGGCACGGTGACCTTCGGCAACGCCGCCCACCTGCGCCGCGCGGCGGCCATCACCCCGCTGGACGCGATCCTGGTCGAGACCGACGCGCCGTTTCTCACCCCGATGCCCTTCCGCGGCCGGCCGAACGCGTCCTACCTGATCCCGCTGACGGTCCGGGCCCTGGCCGAGGTCACCGGGCACGACCTGGCCGCCCTGTGCGCCGCGATCTCCGCCAACGGCGAACGAGCCTTCGGCAGCTGGACGTGACCCTCCTCGGCCCCGCCGACGTGCGGCAGCTGGCGGACCGCCTCGGCATCCGCCCCACGAAGCAGCTCGGGCAGAACTTCGTGCACGACCCCAACACGGTGCGCCGGATCGTGCGCGCCGCCGATCTCGCCCCCGACGACCTGGTGCTGGAGGTCGGGCCGGGGCTGGGCTCGCTGACCCTGGCGCTGCTGGAACACGGCAACCCGGTCTGCGCCGTCGAGATCGACCCGCCGCTGGCCGCGGCGCTGCCCGAGACGGTGCGGCAGTTCGCGCCGGAGCAGGCCGAGCGGCTCACCGTGATCGCCGGGGACGCGCTGCGGGCCGACCTGTCCGGGGTGAAGCCGACGGCGCTGGTGGCGAACCTGCCGTACAACGTCGCCGTCCCGGTCGTGCTGCACCTGCTGGCGACCGTGCCCTCCCTGCGGCGCGGCCTGGTGATGGTGCAGAAGGAGGTCGCCGACCGGCTCACCGCCGGGCCGGGATCGCGGGTCTACGGCGTGCCGAGCGTGAAGCTGGCCTGGTATGCGACCGCGCGCCAGGCCGGCAAGGTGCCCGCCGCCGTCTTCTGGCCCGTGCCGAACGTCGAGTCCGGGCTGGTCGGCTTCGAGGTGCACGACGGGCCCGGCAGGGTCGGCTCTGATCGCGCGCCGACCTTCGCCGTGATCGACGCCGCCTTCGCCCAGCGCCGCAAGACGCTGCGGGCCGCCCTGGCCGGCTGGGCCGGGGGCGCGCCGGAGGCCGAGCGCATCCTGCGGGCGGCCGGGGTCGACCCGGGGCTGCGCGGCGAGCAGCTCACGGTGGACGACTTCACCCGGATAGCGAGCCAACGCGGTCCCGGCGACTCGCCCGGGTAGGGTGCAGCAGTGACCGAGCCGCTCTTCTCCGAGGACGAGGAGTTCGACCGGCCGCGCCTGGCCGCGCACGGACCGGTCCGGGTCCGCGTGCCCGCGAAGATCAACCTCCACCTGCACGTCGGGCCGGCGCGTCCGGACGGCTTCCACGAGCTGACCACCGTCTACCACGCGATCGGCCTCTACGACGAGCTCACCGCCCGCCGCGGCGACACGCTCACGCTCACCATGGAGGGCGAGGGCACCGGCGAGCTGTCGCTGGGCGAGGACAACCTCGTCATGCGCGCGGTGCGGGCGCTGGCCGCCGAGACCGGGCACGACGCCCACGCGCGGCTGCACCTGAAGAAGCAGATCCCGATCGCGGCCGGGCTGGCCGGCGGCAGCGCCGACGCCGCCGCCGCGCTCGTGGCCTGCGACCACCTGTGGGGCACCGGGATGTCCCGCGACGACCTGGCCGCCATCGCCGCCACGCTGGGCTCGGACATCCCGTTCCTGGTGCTCGGCGGCACCGCGCTGGGCACCGGGCGGGGCGAGCTCGTGAGCCCCGTGCTCACCGGCGGGCACGCCTGGCACTGGGTGCTCGCCGTGGCCGACGAGGGGCTGTCGACGCCGGTGGTGTACCGCACATTCGACCAGCTCGGCGGCAACTCCACCGCCGGAGCGCCGGACGACCTCCTCGCGGCGCTGCGCCAGCGGGACCCCGAGGTGCTCGCCGACCGGCTCGCCAACGACCTGCAGGCCGCCGCGCTGCACCTGCGCCCCGAGCTGCGCGCGGTGCTCGACGCCGGGCTGGACGCGGGCGCCCTGGCCGGCCTGGTCTCCGGCTCCGGCCCGACCTGTGTGTTCCTGGCCGAGGACGCCCGGCACGCCGCGCTGCTCGCCGCCGAGCTGGAGTCGCGCCAGTGCTGCCGGGCCGTGAAGACCGCCGTCGGTCCCGTCCCCGGCGCCCGAGTGCTGTGAGGGCGTAGATGGCCAACATCGTCAATCTCGACAAGGTCTCCAAGACCTACCCGGCCGGGCGCATCTTCGACGAGGTGTCCCTCGGCATCGACGACAGCGACCGGATCGGCATCGTCGGGCTCAACGGCGCCGGCAAGACGACCCTGCTGCGGATGCTCACCAAGGCCGAGGAGCCCGACGAGGGCCGGGTCACCCACCGCCGCGACCTGCGCGTCGCCGCGCTGCCGCAGACCCTCGACCTGCCGCCGCAGGCCACCGTCCGCGACGTCATCGTCGGCACCGCCTGGCTGCCGGCCGGGTTCGCCGCCGAGCACGAGTGGGCGGGCGACGCGGGCGTGCGCACGGTGCTGGGCGGGCTCGGCATGCCGCACCTGGGCCTGGACGCGCCCGTCGGCCCGATGTCCGGTGGCGAGCGGCGCCGCGTCGCGCTCGCCGCGCTGCTGGTGCGCCCGGCCGACCTGCTCATCCTCGACGAGCCCACCAACCACCTCGACGTGGCCGGCATCGCCTGGCTGGCCCGGCACCTGCTGCAGCGCCGCGGCGCGCTCATCGTCGTCACCCACGACCGCTGGTTCCTCGACGCGGTGTGCACGACCACGTGGGAGGTCGCCGACGCGACCGTGCGCGCCTACGAGGGCGGCTACGCGGCCTGGACCCTGGCCCGGGCCGAGCGGGTGCGGGTGGCGGCCGAGACCGAGGCCCGCCGGCAGAACCTGCTGCGCAAGGAGATCGCCTGGCTGCGCCGCGGCCCGCCGGCGCGCACCAGCAAGCCCAAGTTCCGCATCGACGCGGCCAACGCGCTCATCGCCGACGTCCCGCCCGCCCGCGACACCGTCTCGCTGCAGCGCCTCGCCGTGACCCGGCTGGGCAAGCAGGTCTACGAGCTCGACGGCGTCACGCTGCGGGCGGGGGAGCGGACCCTGCTCGAGCCCACCGACTGGATCGTCGGGCCCGGCGACCGCATCGCCGTGCTCGGGGCCAACGGCGCGGGCAAGACCACGCTGCTGCGCGTGCTCGCGGGCGTCCGCGAGCCCGACGGCGGCCGGGTCCTGCGCGGCACCACGGTCCGCCCGGCGTTCCTGTCGCAGGAGCTGCGCGAGCTGCCCAACGACCTGCGGCTGCTGGAGGCGGTCGAGGAGGTGGCCAAGCGGGTCAAGCTCGGCGACCGGGAGCTGTCCGCCGCCCAGCTGGCCGAGGTCTTCGGCTTCACCGGGGCCCGGGTCTGGACCCCGGTCGGCGACCTCTCCGGTGGCGAGCGGCGCCGGCTGCAGCTGCTGCGCCTGCTGGCCACCGAGCCCAACGTGCTGCTGCTGGACGAGCCGACCAACGACCTGGACATCGACACCCTGGCCGCGCTCGAGGACCTGCTCGACACCTGGCCGGGCACGATCATCGTGGCCAGCCACGACCGGTACCTGGTCGAGCGGGTCGCCGACGTGGTCTACGGCATGCACGGCGACGGGCGGCTGCGGCACCTGCCGGGCGGCGTCGAGGAGTACCTGGCCCACGTGTCGGACTCCTCGGGCTTCGGGGTGGCCAAGGCCCAGCCGGCAGTCGTGGAGCGGGCGCCC
This sequence comes from Dactylosporangium thailandense, assembly GCF_059739745.1. Classification (NCBI taxonomy): domain Bacteria; kingdom Bacillati; phylum Actinomycetota; class Actinomycetes; order Micromonosporales; family Micromonosporaceae; genus Dactylosporangium; species Dactylosporangium thailandense. Next base: position 8,914,555 of record NZ_AP029195.1, on the reverse strand, counting down.
GACCTCAGGGCGAGCGAGAAGGACCAGAAGGCGGCGAAGAAGGAGCTGGCGAAGCTCGAGCGCAGCATCGACAAGCTGAGCCAGAAGGAGGCGCAGCTGCACGCGCAGCTCGCCGAGCACGCCACCGACTACGGGAAGATCACCGAGCTGGACGCTCAGCTTCGGGCCGTGCAGCAGGAAAAAGCCGATTTCGAGGAGCAATGGCTCGCCCTGGCCGAGATCGCCGGTTGAGGTCATCTTAGGATTGGCCCATGGCCTCACACTTCCCGGTCAACCACCACCTCCGGCCGCTCTACCGGCTGCTCTGCGTGGTGGCGGGCCTCTACATGCTCGTCTACGGCGTGGTCGGCTTCATCGCGACGTCCGGCTCGGACTTCTTCACCCGTGACGAGGCCGAGTGGGTGCTGGGCCTGCGCACGAACCCGGCGTTCGCCCTGCTCTCGATCGTCGCCGGCGTGATCGTGGTCGGCGCGAACATCATCGGCCGCAACGTGGCCCACGCGATCAACACGCTCGCGGGCGTGGTGCTGACCGCGGTCGGCATGGCGTCGCTGGCCCTCATGCAGACCGAGGCGAACGTGTTCGCCTTCTCCATGGTCAACGTGATCGTCACCTTCATCCTCGCCGGGATCATCGGCACCGCGAGCCTCTACGACCGTGTCGGCCCGGCGGCCGCGGCCACGGCCGAGGAGCAGCACCGCCACAACGCCCGCGTGGCCTGACCGGCCGCCGGTCGCACGACCGTTCGCCAGGAGTTCGCACCGATTCCTTGCCCGCGCCGCCCCGCGGTGCTGGGCTGGGAAGATGCCGGACGCGCTACTGATCACCGAAGGTGATGACGAGCCGCCCGCCCGGGGCGAACTCCTGCTGCATGCGGACCTGCACAACCACACGCGGCTCTCGGACGGGGTCGGCTGGGCCGGTGAGGCGTTCGCCTCGATGCGGGCCGCCGGCCTCGACGTCGCCGCGGTGACCGACCACGCGTACGGCCCCTGCGAGCCCGCCAAGACCATCGACGACGAGGGCTGGCGGCGGCTCGGCAAGCTCGCCGACGCGGCCGACGAGCCCGGTGCGTTCGTGGCGCTGCGCGGCTTCGAGTGGTCGAGCACGGCGCTCGGGCACATGAACGTCTGGGGCGGCGACCGCTGGGTCGAGCCGCTGCAGACCGGCGGCGCGGGCACGGCGATCCCGGCGTTCTACGAGTGGCTCGCGGCCGGGGACGAGCTCGTGGGCTTCAACCACCCCGGGCGCGAGCCGGGTCGCTTCGGGCTGTTCCGGTACGACCCACGCCTGGCCCGCCGCCTGGTCGCGCTCGAGATGTTCAACCGCGACGAGGACTACCTCTTCGAGGGCGTCGACGGCGGGGAGCTCTCGCCGCTGGTGGCCTGCCTGGACGCGGGCTGGCGGGTCGGGCTGGCCGGGGTGACCGACGAGCACCGCGAGGGCTGGGGATTCCACGAGGGCCTCGGGAGCACGGGCCTGTGGGCCCCGAGCCGCACCCGCGACGGGGTGCGGGCGGCGATGCTGGGCCGGCGCATGTTCGCGACCCGGGAGCGCGGGCTGCGGGCCGACGCGCGGCTGAACGGCACGGCGATGGGGCGGCACGTGCGGTACCAAGGCCGGATCGTGGAGATCGAGCTGGATTTCGCGGCGCCGGACGAGTGGCTCGGGCACCCGCTGCGCCTGCAGGTGCTGCAGCGCGGCGAGCCGGTGCCGGAGGTGGTCGCCGAGCACGACTTCCGCGTCTCGGGCGGGACGCTGCGCCTGCGCACGCCGCTGGCGGAGGGCGACTGGACCGTCCTGCGGGTCACCGACCCGGCCCGCCCGGCCGACCCGCGGGCCGGGGACCTGCCCGGCTACCGCTCGGCCGGGCACGCCGTGGCCTACTGCAGCCCGTTCTTCACTTCCCCGCGCGGGTGACCAGGGTCGGCTTGCCCTCCATGTTGGACAGGCCGTTCCAGGCGAGGTTGACCAGGTGCGCGGCCACCACTTCCTTCTTGGGCTTGCGCACCTCCAGCCACCAGCGGCCGGTCAGCGCCACCATGCCGACGAGCGCCTGGGAGTAGAGCTCGGCGAGCTTCGGGTCGAAGCCGCGCCGCTTGAACTCCGCGCCCAGGATGTGCTCGGCCTGGTGGGCCACGTCGTTGAGCACGCTCATGAAGTTGCCGGTCGGGGACATCACCGGCGACTCGCGCACCAGCACCCGGAACCCGTCGGTCTCCGCCTCGATGTAGTCCAGCAGCGCCAGCGCCGCCTGCTCGAGCAGCTCGTGCGGGTGGCCGGCGGTCAGCGCGTTGGTGATCCGGTCGAGCAGCGAGCGCACCTCGCGGTCCACGACGACCGCGTAGAGGCCCTCCTTGCCGCCGAAGTGCTCGTACACCACCGGCTTGGACACCTTCGCCCGCGACGCCACCTCCTCGATGGAGGTGGCGTCGAAGCCCCGCTCGGCGAACAGGGCGCGCCCGATGGCGATGAGCTGCTCACGGCGCTGTGCGGAGGACATCCGCACCCGTGACTTGGTCGAGATCGCGGGCGGCGGCGGCAGCGGCGGCCGCGGCTGCGCATGGTCCTCCGGGCGCTCGGTCACCCGTTCATCGTGCCAGCCGCGACGCGCTTGGCGTCGAGCCGGTCGCGCTTGGGCCAGCGGACGTTGGTCGCCCAGCCGAGCTTCTCGAAGATCCAGATCAGCCGCGCGTTGATGTCGATCTGGCCCTTGTCCACGCCGTGGCGGGCGCAGGTCGGGTCGGCGTGGTGCAGGTTGTGCCAGCTCTCGCCGAAGGACAGGATCGCCAGCGGCCAGAAGTTGCTGGCCTTGTCGCCGTCGCGGGTCTCGAAGGGCCGCTCGCCGTAGACGTGGCAGATCGAGTTGATCGACCAGGTGACGTGGTGCAGCAGGCCGATGCGGATCAGGCCGGCCCAGAAGAACGCCGACAGCGCGCCCTGCCACGACCAGGTGACGAGGCCGGCGATGATCGCGGGCAGGCTCGCCGACAGGGTGACGATGAGCGGGAACGCCTTGTCGATGCGCTGGATGTCCTTGTCGGCCATCAGGTCGGGGGCGAAGCGCTCGCGGTTGGACAGCTCGCGGAAGAACAGCCAGCCCACGTGGGCGTAGAAGAGGCCCTTGACCAGGCCGCCGAAGGACTCGCCGAAACGCCACGGCGAGTGCGGGTCGCCCTCGCGGTCGGAGAACGCGTGGTGGCGGCGGTGGTCGGCCACCCACTGCGTCGGGTTGCCCTCGATCGCGGTGCTGCCCGCGATCGTCAGCGCGATGCGCAGGCCGCGGTTGGCCTTGAACGCGCCGTGGGTGAGGTACCGGTGGAAACCGGTCCCGATGCCGAGTCCCCCGATGATGTAGAAGATCGCGCCGAGGACGACGTCGAGCCAGCTCAGGCCCCAGCCCCAGGCGACCGGGACGGCGGCGACCAGCGCGACGAACGGCAGGATCACGAAGGCCCACAGCGCGACGATGATCCCCGGGTGCTGCTTGCCCTCGGTGAGCGGCTTCGGCCCGCGATCGGGGCCGTCGGTGGACGTGGGATCAAGGACCGATACGGACATGGCACCTCTCAAGGGGAATCGTCACCGGGCGGGGCTACGCCTACGTCACCGTAACTTACGGGTGCGTAGGTTGGCCATACGGTGCTCGTGTCAAGGTGGTGACCCGGTGTTCCATTGTGATCTTCGTCGGTCCTGGTCCGACCCGAACGGCTGAACTTCGTTCCGCGGGGTGCCGGATGCCCCTGGGGCAAAAGGGATCGACGCGCAGGCTAGGCTTCAATCGGCGGTGGCAGTGGGGTGTGGGGTAACGGCAGCCCGCAGGCCTTTGGAGCCTCGCAGTCCTGGTTCGAATCCAGGCACCCCAGCCACCTGACTACGATGAGGCGCACCGACACCGTCGAGGAGCGCTCCGTGAGAAACGTGATCATCCTGGCCGCCGGCGAAGGCAAGCGGATGAAGTCCGCGGTCCCCAAGGTCCTGCATCCCCTGCTCGGGCGCACCCTGCTCGGGCACGTGCTGGCCGCCGCGGAGCCGTTCCTGGACAGCGGCACCGTGACGGTGGTCGTGGGCCACGGCGGCGCCCAGGTCCGCGAGCACCTGGCCGAGGTGGCGCCCGAGGCGCGGCCGGTCACCCAGGAGGAGCGGCGGGGCACCGGCCACGCCGTGCGCATCGCCCTCGACGCCAACCCCGAGCTGACCGGGACCGTGGTCGTGCTCAACGGCGACATCCCGCTGCTGCGCGCCGAGACCCTGGCCGCGCTCGTGCACACCCACGAGGCCACGAAGGCCGCGGCCACCGTGCTCACCGCCGAGGTCCCGGACCCCACCGGGCTCGGGCGCATCGTGCGCAACCGGGGCGGGGAGTTCGCGGCCATCGTCGAGGAGCGCGACGCGACGCCGGACCAGCGCGCGATCCGGGAGATCAACTCGGGGGCCTACGTCTTCGAGGCCACCGCGCTGCGCGAGATGCTCGGCAAGCTCTCCACGGACAACGACCAGGGTGAGGAGTACCTCACCGACGTCATCGCCCTGCTGGCCGCGGCCGGCTCCGCGATCGTCGCCCACCGGGCCCCGGACGCGACCGAGACCCTCGGCGCCAACGACCGCGCGGAGCTGGCCGGCCTGCGGGCGCTCATGCGCGACCGGATCAACACCGAGTGGATGCGCGCCGGGGTGGCCATCATCGACCCGGCCACCACCTGGATCGACGTGACCGTGACCCTCGAGCGCGACGCGGTCGTCGAACCCAACACCCACCTGCGCGGCGCGACCAGCATCGGCGAGGGCGCCGTGGTCGGCCCGGACAGCTCGCTCATCGACGTGGTCGTCGGCCCCGGCGCCACGGTCGTGCGCACCCATGCCGTCTCCGCCGACATCGGGCCGCAGGCCTCGGTCGGGCCGTTCGCCTACCTGCGCCCCGGCACCGAGCTCGGGCGCAAGTCCAAGGTCGGCACCTTCGTGGAGACCAAGGCCGCGACGCTGGGTGAGGGCGCGAAGGTGCCGCACCTGTCCTACGTCGGTGACGCCTCCATCGGCGAGCACACGAACATCGGCGCCGCCACGGTCTTCGTCAACTACGACGGCGTGCGCAAGCAGCGCTCGACCATCGGCGCCCACGCCCGCACCGGCGCCGACAACATGTTCGTGGCCCCCGTGACCATCGGTGACGGGGCGTACACGGCCGCCGGCAGCATCATCGTGAAGGACGTCCCGGCCGGCGCGCTCGGCGTCTCGCGCGCCCAGCAGCGCAACATCGAGGGATGGGTGGAGCGCAAGCGGCCCGGCACCGCGGCCGCCGAGGCGGCGCAGGCGGCTCAGGCACGTGAAGAAAACCACGCCGGGGCCGGTCAGGTGGCTGAAACGGGTCTTCCCGACGAACAATGAGCGCAACCACGAGATCGGGAGCGGGCAACCCCAATGGCCAGCATCAGTTCGGAGAACCGCAAGAACCTCATGCTCTTCTCCGGCCGGGGGTTCCCCGCGCTGGCCGAGGAGATCGGCGCCGTGCTCGGGGTCGACCCGACCCCGATGGACGCCTACGACTTCGCCAGCGGTGAGATCTTCATCCGGTACCGCGAGAGCGTCCGCGGTTCCGACGCGTTCGTCGTGCAGTCGATGGTCTCGCCGATCAACGACTGGCTGATGGAGACGCTGATCATGGTCGACGCGCTCAAGCGCGGCTCGGCCAAGCGCACCACGGTCGTCCTGCCGTTCTACCCCTACGCTCGGCAGGACAAGAAGCACCGCGGCCGCGAGCCGATCTCCGCCCGGCTGATCGCCGACCTGCTCAAGACGGCCGGTGCCAACCGCATCCTCACCGTGGACCTGCACACCGCGCAGATCCAGGGCTTCTTCGACGGCCCGGTCGACCACCTGTTCGCCATGAACACCCTCGCCGACCACATCGAGGCCAAGTACGCGGGCCGCCCGATCACGGTCGTCGCGCCCGACTCCGGCCGGGTGCGCGTCGCCGAGCGGTGGACCGACCGGCTCGGCGGCTGCCCGCTGGCCTTCATCCACAAGACCCGCGACCCCAGCAAGCCCAACCAGGTCGTCGCCAACCGCGTGGTCGGCGAGGTCGAGGGCCGGGTCTGCCTCATCGTCGACGACATGATCGACACCGGCGGCACGATCGTCAGCGCCGCGGACATCCTCTTCAACGAGGGCGCGGCCGAGGTCGTGGTCGCCGCCACGCACCCGGTGCTCTCCGACCCCGCGTGTTCCCGGCTCGACGCCAGCCGGATCAGCGAGGTTGTGGTGACGAACACGCTGCCGCTGCCGCCGGACCGCAAGGTGGAGAAGATCACGCAGCTCTCGATCGCCCCGCTGCTCGCTCGGGCGATTCGTGAGGTGTTTGACGACGGCTCGGTGACGACCCTTTTCGGCGGGCTGTCCTAGAAGTTCCGCACGAGTCGTGGCCGGTGGGGGACTCCGTCCCCCACGCCCCCGGCGGCGGTTTGTCCTGAGTTTCGGACTGCGTCATGCCTGTGGGGGAGGGTGTTCGGGCGCCGAACCGCCTCGGGTAAGCTAGGCAGGTTGCCACGGCGAGGGTGCTCCCCACGGGCCGGGCGTGCGGTTGTTGTGTGACTGCCGGGTGATTGTCACCCCGGCGGCCACCCACCGACCGGCATGACGGCCGAAGCGGGCTCCGTGATCGACGCGGCGCTTCGGGTCTGTGCCCCGTGCGCCCCCTCGCCCGAGCGCCGCATGAAGACAACTGTTAGCCGGTCGCGCAGGCCGGTGCCCGCCGCACAACCGCATCAGGAGTTCTGTCGTGTCCGAGGTAAAGATCAGCGCCGAGCCCCGCACGGAGTTCGGCAAGGGTGGTGCCCGCCGCACGCGCCGGGCCGGCAAGGTGCCAGCCGTGCTGTACGGCCACGGCGAGGCCCCCCGTCACATCGCCCTTCCCGCCCGTGAGTTCGCCGCGGCCATTCGCCACGGCGGCATGACCCAGGTCTTCAACATCGAGATCTCCGACGGCAGCGCCGCCCTGGCCCTGCCCAAGGCGATCCAGCGCGACCCGATCAAGGACACCTTCGACCACGTGGACCTGCTCGTGGTCCGCCGCGGCGAGAAGGTGACCGTCGAGATCCCCGTCCAGCTCACCGGCGACGCGGCCCGCGACACCCTGGTCATGACGGAGAGCACCACGATCGCCGTGCTGGCCGACGCGACCAAGCTGCCCGAGCACCTGGAGGCCTCGATCGAGGGCCTCGAGGCCGGCAGCCAGGTCAAGGCCGCCGACGTCAAGCTCCCCGCCGGTGTCGAGCTCGCCGCCGACCCCGAGCTGGTCGTCGCGATCGTCTCGGCCGCGCAGGACCAGGCGATCGAGCCCGAGGGCGCCGAGGAGGCGCCGGCCGAGGAGCCGGAGCCCGCGGCCGCCGAGGCCTGATCGGCGCACCAGCTTCGCCGAGTCGCGGCCGCCTTCCCGGGCGGCCGCGACTTTGCTGTGTGAGTGAGGAGACCCGGTGACCGACGCCGCACCCTGGCTGGTCGTGGGGCTGGGCAACCCCGGCCCCGAGTATGCGCGAAACCGCCACAACGTCGGCTTCATGGTCGCCGACCTGCTCGCTCAGCGGGCCGGGCTGCGCTTCGGCAAGCACCGCCGGGTCGTCGCCGACGTGGCCGAGGGCCGGCTGCGCGTCGGCGGGCCGCGCCTGGTGCTCGTGAAGCCGCTGACCTTCATGAACCTCTCCGGCGGCCCGGTGGCCGGGCTGGCCCAGTTCTACAAGGTGCCGCGCGAGCAGGTGATCGCCGTGCACGACGAGCTCGACATCCCGTGGACCCAGCTGCGGCTGAAGCAGGGCGGCGGCGAGGGCGGGCACAACGGCCTGCGCTCGATGTCGAGCTCGCTGGGGGGCAAGGACTACCTGCGGGTCCGCTTCGGCATCGGCCGCCCGCCGGGCCGGCAGAACCCGGCCGACTTCGTGCTGTCCGACTTCTCCGCGGTCGAGCGCAAGGAGCTGGACTACTTCGTGGACCGCACCGCGGACGCGGTCGAGATGATAGTCGACCAGGGTCTCGAGGCGGCCCAGAATCGTTATCACGCCGAATAGTCGCGCTGTTCGGCCATCTGATACGGACCGTCACGATAACCCGTCGGCGTGACGAATGTCCGACTTGCACGTTGTACTCCAGGTTGCACCGTTTGATGGAAACGGTCCTTCTGAAGGAGGCAGCGTGGCGATCGACAGCGGACGAACGCGGGACGGGTTCCACCGCCCGGCTCATCTCCGCCGCGAGGATCGCCCGGCCGGCCTGCGCCGCCCCGACCGGACGGCCGACGCCCGCCCCGAGCCCGAGGCCGCGCCCGCCCCGCCCCCCGTCTACGGCCGCCCGGCCGCCCCGGCGCGCGGCCGCCGCCCCAGCCCGGTGCGCAACCAGATCCGCCAGGTCTCCGCGAGGAAGCCGCGCCCGGTGACCGCCGGGGTGGCCGCGCCCGTCTCGCCCGCCCCCGCGCCCGGTGCCGCCGCGCCCGCCGAGGTCGACCCGGCCCTGGCCGCCGAGGTCGAGGCGGCCGTTCGCGGTACGACCCCCTTCACCCGCACGCCGGTGCGCATCGCCGCGCCGGACATGTCCGCCGGGGCCGGCCGCACCTCCCGCCACCGCGCCCGGTGGGCGTGGGAGGGCCGCTACCTGCGCACCCTGCTCGTGCTCGACTTCGTCATCGGGCTCATGGCCGGCGCGGCGGCGTTCGAGGCCCGCTTCTCCGGCGGCCTCACGCTGTACAACGCCCGCTACGTCCTGCTGTCGGTCCTGCTGCCGATCGCGTTCACGGCCAGCCTCGCGGCCAACCGCGCCTACGAGAAGCGCTACCTGTTCGTCGGCACCGACGAGTACCAGCGCGTGCTGCGGGCGGGCCTGGCGCTGACGGCCGCGACCGTCTTCGTGGCGTACACCACCGAGACCCGCATCGCCCGCGTCTGGTTCTTCGTCGCGCTGCCGCTGGTCACCTTCGGCTGCCTGCTCGCCCGGTTCCTGCTCCGCCAGCTGCTGCACCGGGCCCGCAAGCGGCGCGGCGCGTGCATGCGCCGGGTCGTGGTCGTCGGCCACGAGCTCGCGGTCGAGGCCATGGCGCGGCAGCTGCGCCGCGAGCGGTACCACGGCCTGAAGGTCGTCGGCGCCTGCCTGCCCGGCGACGGCGAGGTCGCGGACGTGCCGATCCTGGGCCGCTTCGACGAGGTCGCGGGGGCGGTGCGCCGGGCCCGGGCCGACACCGTGCTGGTGCTGTCCTGCCCGGAGCTGGACGGCCACGCGCTGCGCCGGCTGGCCTGGCACCTCGAGCGCGACGACATCGACCTGATCGTCGCGAGCACCCTCATCGACGTGGCCGGCAGCCGCACCACCATCCGCCCGGTGGACGGCCTGCCGATGCTGCACGTCGAACACCCGACCCTGAACGGGGCCCGCCGGCTCGTCAAGGCGCTCGTCGACCGGGCGGGCGCGGTCGCCCTGCTGGTGCTCGCCAGCCCCCTTCTGGCGGTTCTCGCCATTGCGGTTCGCATGGACTCCACCGGACCGGTACTGTTCCGACAGACGAGAGTGGGCAAGGACGGTCACGAGTTCGTGATCTTCAAGTTCCGTACGATGCACATCGATGCCGAGGCCCGCCTGGCGGAGCTACGGCACCTCAACGAAGTCGACGGCGCGCTGTTCAAACTGCGCAATGACCCGCGGGTGACCCGTGTCGGGCGGCTTCTGCGCAAGTTTTCGCTCGACGAGCTGCCGCAGCTGCTCAACGTGATCGGCGGCAGCATGTCGCTGGTCGGGCCGCGCCCGCCGCTGCCGGAGGAGGTCGCCGTGTATCCGGACGACGCCCGGCGCCGGCTGGCCGTGCGGCCCGGGATGACCGGCCTGTGGCAGGTGTCCGGCCGGTCGGACCTATCGTGGGACGAAGCGGTCCGCCTCGACCTGCAGTACGTGGAGAACTGGTCGCTCTCGCTCGACCTGGTCATCCTGCTGCGGACGTTGAGCGCTGTGACCCGAGGGGCTGGAGCGTACTGATGACCGACCTACCACCCGCCACCGACGGCGGATTCGCGCGCTGGCTGGCCCAGCGGGCCGGAGACATGCTGCTGAAGCTGCGCGAGGAGATGGGCTACTCGGACCCCGCCGCGCTGCGCAAGGCCGGCGACCGGCTCTCGCACGAGCTGCTGGTGGAGCAGCTCACGCGCTGGCGCCCGGCCGACGCGATCCTGTCCGAGGAGGGCGCCGACAGCGCGGCCCGGCTGCGGGCCGAGCGCGTCTGGATCGTCGACCCGCTCGACGGCACCCGCGAGTTCGGCGAGGAGGGGCGGGCCGACTGGGCCGTGCACGTGGCGCTGTACAGCCAGGCGACCCGGGATTCCCAGATGGCCCAGGACTCGTCGTCCGGGACCGGGCCGGCCCGCGGCCGCCTGGTCGCCGGGGCGGTGGCCCTGCCCGCCCAGCACTGTGTGCTCGGCACCGACGCCCCGCCGCCGTTCCCGCCCATGCCCGGGGTGCAGGGCGAGCCGATCCGGATGGCCGCCAGCCGCACCCGCCCGCCGGCCCTGCTCGGCGCGCTCGCCGAGAAACTTCCCATCGAGCTGGTGCCGATGGGCTCGGCCGGGGCGAAGATCGCCGCGGTGATCGACGGGGCGGTTGACGCCTACGTTCACGCGGGCGGGCAGTACGAGTGGGACTCCGCCGCTCCGGTCGCTGTGGCTCTCGCCACGGGCCTGCACGCTTCCCGTATCGACGGGACTACGTTGGAATACAACCAGCCCGATCCCCGCCTGCCCGACCTGGTGGTGTGTCGGAAAGCATTGGCACCGTCACTGCTCGCCGCCATCAACGGCTGAAAGGTCCCGCCTACTCATGAGCCGGCCGCCCTACCGGGTCTCTCACCTGGATGCTCTCGAGGCCGAGAGCCTGTTCATCATGCGCGAGGTGGTCGCCGAGTTCGAGCGGCCGGTGCTGCTGTTCTCCGGCGGCAAGGACTCGATCGTGATGCTGCGGCTGGCCGAGAAGGCGTTCGCGCCCGCCCGCATCCCGTTTCCCGTCATGCACGTGGACACCGGGCACAACTTTCCCGAGGTGCTGCAGTACCGCGACCGGCGGGTGAGCGAGCTCAACGTGCAGCTGATCGTGGCCAGCGTGCAGGAGGCGATCGACGCGGGCACGGTCCGCGAGTCCGCCGACGGGATGCGCAACCGGATCCAGACGCCGGTGCTGCTCGACGCGGTGGAGAAGTACCGCTTCGACTCGCTCTTCGGCGGTGCCCGGCGCGATGAGGAGAAGGCGCGCGCGAAGGAGCGGGTGTTCTCGTTCCGTGACGATTTCGGCCAGTGGGACCCGCGCAACCAGCGGCCGGAGCTCTGGGCGCTGTACAACGCCCGGATCGCTCCGGGCGAGTCGATCCGCGTGTTCCCGCTGTCCAACTGGACCGAGCTGGACGTCTGGCACTACATCGCCCGCGAGGGCATCGAGCTGCCGGGCATCTACTACGCGCACGACCGTGAGGTCGTCGACCGTGGCGGGATGCTCTACGCGATCAACGAGTTTTTGCCGCTCAAGGCCGGTGAGACGCCGTTCACCGAGCGTGTGCGTTACCGCACGGTCGGGGACGCGTCCTGCACCGCCGCCGTCCGCAGCGACGCGGACACGATCGACAAGGTCATCGACGAGGTCGCGGCCACCCGCATCACCGAGCGCGGGGCGACCCGCGGCGACGACAAGGTGAGCGAGGCGGCCATGGAAGACCGCAAGCGTGAGGGGTACTTCTAGCCATGACCTCCGTGCTGGAGACGCCGCAGCAGCGGCAGATGGACCTCCTGCGCTTCGCGACCGCGGGCTCGGTCGACGACGGCAAGTCGACGCTCATCGGGCGCCTGCTCTACGACTCGAAGGCGATCTTCGAGGACCAGCTGGAGGCGGTCGAGGCGACCTCGCGCTCGCGCGGCGACGAGTACACGAACCTGGCACTGCTCACCGACGGCCTGCGGGCCGAGCGGGAGCAGGGGATCACGATCGATGTGGCGTACCGCTACTTCGCCACCCCCCGGCGCAAGTTCATCATCGCCGACACGCCGGGCCACATTCAGTACACGCGGAACATGGTCACCGGCGCCTCGACCGCCGACCTGGCGCTGATCCTGGTCGACGCGCGTAAGGGCCTGGTCGAGCAGTCCCGCCGGCACGCGTTCCTGTGCTCGCTGCTGCGGGTGCCGCACCTGGTGCTGTGCGTGAACAAGATGGACCTGGTCGACTACTCGCAGGAGGTCTTCGACCGCATCGCCGACGAGTTCACCTCGTTCGCGGCCAAGCTCGAGGCGCCTGACCTCACGGTCATCCCGATCTCGGCCCTGCACGGCGACAACCTCGTCTCCCGCAGCGACAAGATGCCGTGGTACGAGGGTCCCTCCCTGCTGCACCACCTCGAGCACGTGCACATCGCCTCCGACCGCAACCTGGTCGACGTGCGGTTCCCGGTGCAGTACGTGATCCGCCCGCAGTCCACCACCGTGTCGGACTACCGCGGCTACGCCGGCCAGATCGCCTCCGGCGTGATGAAGCCCGGCGACGAGGTCATGGTGCTGCCGTCCGGCTTCACCACGAAGATCACGCACATCGAGACCGCCGACGGCGAGCTGTCCGAGGCGTACCCCCCGATGTCGGTCACGATCCGCCTGGCCGACGAGATCGACATCGCCCGCGGCGACCTCATCTGCCGGCCCAACAACGCCCCCCAGGTCGCCCAGGACATCGAGGCGATGGTCTGCTGGATGGACGAGACCCGGCCGCTGACGGTCGGCGGGAAGTACGCCATCAAGCACACGACCCGCTCGGCCCGCGCCGTGGTGCGCGGGCTGCAGTACCGCCTCGACGTCAACACCCTGCACCGGGACGAGTCGGCGAACCAGCTCGCGCTCAACGAGATCGGCCGGGTCCGGCTGCGCACGACGGTGCCGCTGCTGGCGGACGAGTACCGCCGCAACCGCACCACCGGCGGGTTCGTCATCATCGACGAGCAGACCAACCGGACGGTCGGCGCCGGGATGATCATCGAGGCCGGCTGACCGAGACGCGCGCCACGCGGCGGCCCTCCACGGTGCTCACCCGGAGGTGCCAGCCGTCGTGGCGCACCTGGTCGCCGACCTCGGGCACCCGCCCGAGCCGGGCCATGAGGAAGCCGGCCACGGTCTCGTAGGGGCCGCTGGGCAGCCGGAGCCCCATCCGCTCGGCGAGGTCGGCCAGGTTGAGCCGGCCGTCGACCTCGTCCACCCGGGCCGGGGCGGGCGGGGCGTCGTACTCGTCGTGGATCTCCCCGACGAGCTCCTCGATCAGGTCCTCCAGCGTGACGATCCCGGCCGTGCCGCCGTACTCGTCCACGACCACCGCGAGGTGATGGCCCTCGCGCCGCATCTCCGACAGCGCGGCCAGCACCCGTTTGCTGGCCGGCAGCCGCTTGACCTCGCGGGTCAGGCCGCGCAGGGACGCCGCCGGCTCGGGGTTCCCGGCCGCGGGCGTGAGCAGCAGGTCGCGCAGGTGCACGAAGCCGAGCACGTCGTCCGGGTCGGCGTCGATCACCGGGAAGCGGGAGTGCCGGGCCCCGCGCACGGCCAGGACGGCGTCGGCGACGGAGAGCGCGGCGTCGAGGAACACGACCTCGGTGCGCGGCACCATGACCTCGCGGACGTGCCCGGTGCCGGCGGTCACCGCGATGAGGGTGCGCAGCTGAGCCTCGGAGATGCGGGCCGGGGTCGCGGTAGCGTGAAGGCGCTCCGCCCAGCGGGTCAGCAGGGCGGCCGCAGCCTGCCGTAGGGTTCCGGGGCCATCCTGATGGCCGGGCTCCGGCATGAATGACAGTGTAGGCGCCTTTTTCCATACCACTTTCGACGTGTAAATTTGTTGGAACGCGTCGACTTTTGGGAGGTTGTAGTGAAGCTACTCGTCACCGGTGGTGCCGGGTACATCGGCAGCATCGTGACCGCGCTGCTGCTCGACGCCGGGCACGAGGTGGTGGTGCTCGACGATCTCTCCACCGGCCACGAGGACGCGGTGCCCGCGGGCGCGGCCTTCGTGCGCGGGCGGGTCCACGACGCGATCGGCGACCTGCTGACGCCCGAGTTCGACGGGGTGCTGCACTTTGCGGCCTTCATCGCCGCGGGGGAGAGCGTGCAGAAGCCGGAGAAGTACTGGGAGAACAACGCGATCGGCACGCTGCGGCTGCTCGACGCGATGCGGTCGGCCGGCGTCCGGCGGCTGGTGTTCTCGTCCACCGCGAACGTCTACGGCGACCCCGACACCGTGCCGATCCCGGAGACGGCGGCGGTGCGCCCGCCGAACCCGTACGCGACCTCCAAGCTCGCCGCCGACCACGCGCTGACCGGATTCGCCGTCGCGCACGGGCTCTCCGCGGTCAGCCTGCGGTACTTCAACGTCGCCGGAGCCCTGCGCCGGCCCGACGGCGGCATGATCGGCGAGCGCCACGACCCGGAGACGCACCTGATCCCGATCGCGCTGCAGGTCGCCGCGGGCAAGCGGGAGAAGCTGCAGATCTTCGGCGACGACTACGACACTCCCGACGGCACCAACATCCGCGACTACATCCACGTGGCCGACCTCGGCGCGGCCCACCTGCTCGCGCTCGGCACCATGGACGGCCCCGGGCACCGGATCTTCAACCTCGGCAACGGCACCGGCTTCTCCAACCGGCAGGTCGTCGAGGTCGTGCGCTCGGTCACCGGGCACCCGATCCCGGTCGAGATGGCGCCGCGGCGCCCCGGCGACCCGGCCCAACTCGTCGCGTCCTCGGACAAGGCCAAGCGCGAGCTGGCCTGGACGCCGCAGTACGCCGACCTCGCCACGATGGTCGCCGACGCCTGGGCGTTCATGAACCGCTGAGATCAGGCCGGGATCACTGCGCGTCGAGCTTCTGCCAGGTGGCACCGTCGACGGAGAACGCGGTGTAGATGGTCGTCATCTGGTAGGCGACGTAGCCGGCCTCGGTGCGCGCCAGCCGCATCGTCTGGTGCAGCCCCTCCAGCCGTACCCAGGACGCACCCCCGTCCTCCGAGACCAGCCAGTGGCCGTGGCCGTCGACGATGAGCAGGCGGCCGTCGGACAACGGGACCAGGTCGCCGCCGATGGTGGCCTGGCCCGCGGTCGGGTGGGGCGCCTCGAACGACGCCCCGCCGTCCGTCGAGGTCGCCACGGCAAGCAGGCGCTCCGGCGCCGCGGCGGCCTCCTGAGGGGCGACGATCGCGGCGAACACCGTGCGGCCGAGCATCGCCGCGCGGGCCGACGCGTTCGCCGGGAAGCCCGGGAACACGTGCGGTTCCCAGCTCACGCCGCCGTCGCGGGAGACCGCCACGGCCGGCGACCCGTCCGCGGCGCGCCCGCCCACCCACCACGAGCCGTCGCCGGCCCGGACGCGGGAGCGCCAGCACACGGTCAGGGGCGGCTGCTGCGGTACCGGGGCCAGTTCGGTCTTGGTGATCGAGCCCGTCGGGGCGCCGCACGCGTCGCCGGCCAGGGCGACCAGCCGGGAGTTGCCGGTCAGCGGCGTCGCCGGTCCCACCGGCGCGTCGTCGGTGTTCCACTGCACCCCGTCCGAGGTGGCCGCGCGCGGGTGCGCCGGGCCGGGGCCGAGGAGCACGGCCCCGCCGGGGATCGTGATCAGCTCCGGGCGCCCGGCGATCGGCGAGCGGACGGTGCTCCAGGACCGGCCCCCGTCCGCGGTGCGGCTGACCCACGTGCCGGACCCGTCCGCGGTGAGCAGGAAGCCGCGGTCGGCGTCGAGGAACTCGGCGTCGCGCACGGTGCCGGGCAGGTCGGCCGGCAGGTGCGGCAGCCCGGTGATCGTGATGCCGTCCGCACTCCACACCGCCGCCGGGTCGGACGCGGCCGCGGTCGGGGCCGGGTGGTCCCGGCGATCGAGCGCGACGGCCCCGACCCCGGCCGCGACCAGCGCGGCGATCGCGGCGGCCCCGGTCCGGGCGGCGAGCCGGCGCCGGCGCAGGGCGGCGGCCCGGGCCGCGATGACCTCCATCGGCGGCTGCTCGATGTCGAGCCGGTCGCGCTCGGCCCGCAGCCGCGACGCCAGCTCGTCGCGCACGGGTTGCTCAGGCACGCGTCACCTCGTATCCGGGCAGCCGCGCGGCCAGGGCGGCGCGGCCGCGCGAGAGGCGCGACTTGACGGTGCCGGTGGGTACGTCCAGCGCGGCGGCGATCTCCTCCACGCTGAGGTCGGCGTAGTAGTGCAGCACGATGACCTCCCGGTAGCTGCGGGGGATGGCGTCGAGTGCGTCGGTCAGGTCGGTGCGGGTATCGGCGTCGGGCTGGTCCGCGTGCTCCTGCAGCGGCCGTTCCCGCAGCAGGAACCGGTCGAGGACGCCGCGGCGGCGCCAGCGGCGGCGGACGACGTTGAGCGCCACCGTGCGCAGCCAGGCCTCGGGGTTGTCGATGCCGGAGAAGCCGCGCGGGCGGGCGACGGCCCGCGCGAACGCCTCCTGCACCGCGTCGTGCGCCTCCGGCAGGTCCGTGGTGAACGCGTAGAGCTGCACCACGAGCCTGCGGTAGCAGGCGTGGTACACCTCGCCGACGTCCCCCACGCTGACAACGATCCCCCGCGGACCCCGCGGGTTCCCAGAACTTTCCCGGACTTCAGTTGGGCTGGACGGTGCCGGACAGCACGGCGTCCTGCCAGGCCTTCGCGTCCTGTGACACCTTGGGCGGGTCGCCGAGCGCCGCGTAGCCGTTGTCGACCGCGGCGATCACCCCGCCCGGCCCCGGTACGACCGCGAAATGCTCGCCGTCGTTGCTGCCGAAGAAGAACGTCTCGGTGTCCGAGTGCACCCACATGAGCACCGAACGGTCCGCGCGCACCAGCGCCCCGAGCGAGCGGTTGTCCAGCGTCTTGAGCTGCGCCGGCAGTTCGACCGCGCCGCGCACCTCGCGCCAGTTGAACCCGCCGTCGGTCGTGCGGAACACCCTGATCGCGTGGCTGTACGGCACGAAGGCCCACGCGCTGTGCCCGTCCACCGAGGCCACCGTCGGCACGTCGCTGCCGGCCGGGGCGTCGAGGGTGCGCGCGAGCCAGCTCCCGCCCTGGTCGGCGCTGACGCTCACGGCCGGCGCCCCGGAGTGCAGGTCGGCGCCGGTGACCCACCAGCCGGCCTTGGCGGGCAGCCCCTGGGCGATCGTGCGCCGGGCCATGGGCGGCTGGCCGACGATGCTCAGCGTGCCGTCGCTCTCGCGGACGCCGAACAGGTCGCCGTACTGCACCAGCTGCACGCTGCGGTCGCCCGGCCCGAGCACGAGCCGGTCGCCGGGCCCCATCACCGGCGGGGTGTCCTGCGGATTGAGCTGGGTCTGGGTGTCGGGCGTGAGCGCGAAGCGCACGCTGGCCCGCGACCCGGCGCCGACCTCGCCGCTGAGGATGAACGTGGACGCGGCGATCCGCACCAGCTGGACGTTGGCGACCCGCTCCAGCGGGCTCGTGCGCAGCGCGTCCACGACGTAGGGGCTCGGCCGCTGGGTGGCGCCGCCGAGCCCGGTCACCTGCAGGCTGCAGCGGCGGGCCTGGGGGATCTCCACGCAGACGTCGACGGCGGCCACGAGGTTGGTCAGGTCCCCGGCGGCGGCCAGCACGGTGGTCGTGGACGGATACTTGCCCGGGGCCGTCGGCGTGTCCGAGACCGACGGGCTCCAGGCCTCGCCCAGGTCCGGGTTCGGGCCGAGCACCATCGGGCCGGGGCGGCCGTAGACCCCGGCCAGCGCGACCGGGGCGAGCACCCCGAGGGTGCCCAGCAGCGCGCCCAGCACGGTCAGCCGGTCCCGCAGGCGCACGCGGCCGGCGCGGCGGTACAAGGTCACGAAGTCCGGCACCCAGGTGGCCGACTCGATCTGCTGCCGCAGGGTGCGGAAGTCCAGCTCAGGGCGCATCTCGCACCTCCTGGGGCTGGAGCGGGCTCGGGGCGGGGGACGGGGCCGGGCGGCGGCGCGGGGCGCTCTGGTCGGACTCGACGTCGCTTAAGAGCTGGGCGAGCATGGCGCGGCCGCGCGACAGCCGCGCCTTGACCGTGCCCACCGGCACGCCCAGGGCGTCGGCGACCTCGTGGACCGACATGTCGGCCAGGTGGTGCAGCACGATCGTCTCCCGCGTGGCCTGCGACAGCTGTTGCAGGGCGGCGACCAGGGCGACCCGGTTGGGGTCGACGCCCGGCACGCTCTCCACCGGGCGGGCGACCCGGCCGCTGCGCACCAGTGTGTCGAACAGACGCCGCCGCCGCCAGCGCGTGCGTGCAAGGTTCATGGCGACGGTGCGCAGCCAGGCCTCGGGGTCGGCGACGTCGAGGAACTGCCGGGGCCGGGCCAGCGCCCGGGCGTAGGCCTCCTGCACGAGGTCCTGCGCCTCGGCGTGGTCGCCCGTCAGCGCGTAGAGGGCGGCCACGAGGCGGCGGTAGTGCGCCTGATACGCATCGCGCACGGCCTCACGGGCCTCAAGCTCGTCGCCCACTCGTACACCTCCCTCTCCGACCGGCGCGGACTAGCACGCTATCCAGACAGACGCCTGTGTGAAGCATCCGGTTGCGCCTGACAGAATGGCGTCATGTCGTCTCCCGCCCGGCCCCGGGTCCTCTCCGGGATCCAGCCCACCGCCGACTCGTACCACCTGGGCAACTACCTCGGTGCCCTGCGTAACTGGGTGCCGATGCAGGAGACGCACGACACCTTCTACTGCGTGGTCGATCTGCACGCGATCACGATGGGCCACGACCCGGCGCTGCTGCGCAAGCGCACCCGGGTCGGCGTCGCCCAGCTGCTGGCCATCGGGCTCGACCCGGAGCGCTGCACGCTGTTCGTGCAGAGCCACGTGCCCGAGCACGCGCAGCTCGCCTGGGTGATGAACTGCCTGACCGGCATGGGCGAGGCCGCCCGGATGACCCAGTACAAGGACAAGTCGGCCAAGCAGGGGGCGGACCGCACCAGCGTCGGGCTCTTCACCTACCCGATCCTGCAGGCGGCCGACATCCTGCTCTACCAGGCCGACGCCGTCCCGGTCGGCGAGGACCAGCGCCAGCACCTGGAGCTGACCCGCGACCTGGCCCAGCGGTTCAACACCACGTTCGGCCAGACGTTCACGCTCCCGTCGCCGTTCATCATCAAGGACACCGCCAAGATCACGGATCTGCAGGAGCCGACGGCGAAGATGTCCAAGTCGGCCTCCACCCCCAACGGCCTCATCGAGCTGCTGGAGGACCCGGCCCGCGCGGCCAAGAAGATCCGCTCGGCGGTCACCGACACCGGCCGCGAGATCATCTTCGACTCCGAGAACAAGCCGGGCGTGTCCAACCTGCTCACCATCTACTCGGCGCTGAGCGGCCGGACGGTGCCGGAGCTCGTCGCGGCCTACGACGGCAAGGGCTACGGCGACCTCAAGAAGGACCTCGCCGAGGTCGTGGCCGAGTTCATCAAGCCGATCCAGCAGCGCACGAACGCCTACCTCGACGACCCGGGCCAGCTCGACAAGCTGCTCGCGATCGGGGCCGAGAAGGCGCGGGCGGTCGCGGTGCCGACACTGAAGACGGTGTACGACCGCATCGGCTTCCTCGCTGCCGGCGCGGCCTCACACTGAGGTGCCCAAGACCACCATCGGCGTCGCGATCGACATCCCGCAGCCCTGGGGCGGCGAGCTCACCGCCGCCCGCCTGGCCGCCGGGGACCTGGTCGCGGAGCACGTGCCGGCCCACGTCACCCTGCTCGGCCCGACCGAGATCGACGCCGCCCGGCTGCCGGCGATCGACCGGCACCTGGGCGAGGTCGCCCGGGCGCACCGGCCCTTCACCGTGCGGCTGCGCGGCACCGGCACGTTCCGGCCCGTCACCCAGGTCGTGTTCGTCGCGGTCGCGGCCGGGATAGCTTCGTGCGAGTCCCTGCACGCCGCGGTGCTGGACGGCTTCTTTGCGCCGACGCGCTATCCCTACCACCCGCATGTGACCATCGCGCACGACGTGCGGCCGGAGCAGCTCGACGCGGCGTTCGCGGACCTGGCCGGCTACGAGGCCTCGTTCACGGTCGGCGGATTCACGCTGTTCGAACACGAGGACGGCGGCCGGTGGCGTCCCCATGCGGAGTACCGCTTGACGGCGGACGATTGACGGGTGGGTGCTCTGGACCGGCTGGAGGCCGGTTTCGATCGCATGATCGCGGCGGCCCGGGGTCGCTCGCGGGTGTTCGACCACGTGTGGCGGGCCCAGGAGCGGTACTTCGACGTCGACGCCGTCCGCCTGGCCGCCGCGACCGCGTACTACGGCTTCTTCGCGGTGTTCGCGATGGTCGTCGTGCTGTTCTTCATCCTCGGCCGGGTGCTGGGCGGCAACAAGCTCGTCGTCGAGCGCGTGCAGATCTACCTGCAGGCCAACCTGCCGCAGCTGCAGAGCGACCAGATCTTCGCGGGCAGCCAGCAGATCGGCATCATCGCCCTGGTCGGCCTGGTCATCGCCGGGGTCGGCTGGGTGGAGAACCTGCGCTCGTCGCAGCGGGCGCTGTGGCAGCTGCAGGAGCACCCCGGCAACGCGGTGGTCCGCTGGCTGCTCGACCTCGCGGTGCTGGTCGGGCTCGGCCTGCTGCTGCTCGTCTCGATCGGCATCTTCGCCGGGATGCAGGAGTTGATCTACTGGCTCGCCGGGGACGTGGACCAGGACCCGGTGCGCGTCGCGCTGCGCGGCTTCTCGACCCTGCTCTCCGGGGTCGTGGACGTGTTCCTGGGCGCGGCCCTGCTCGTCGGCGTGCCCCGGCTGCGCATGTCGCTGCGGCGGCTGTGGCCCTCGGCGCTGCTCTTCGCGATCGGGCTGGGCCTGCTCAAGACGGTCGGGAAGTGGTACATCACCCGCACCGAACACAATCCCGCCTACCAGCTCGTGGCGGGCACGATCGGGTTGCTGCTGTACATGTACCTGCTGCACCAGCTCCTGCTCTTCGCGGCGGCGCTCTCGGCGACCAGCCCGCACGGCCGGATGCGCGACCTCGCCGGCGGGGCGCCCCGGGCCGATGTGCAGGCGGCCCGGCGGGCGGCGGAGCTGGTGGAGAAGGCGGCGGTGGCGACCGAGCACGCGGCGGAGGTGGCCGCTCACGTTGCGCCACCAGGGGCACCCCCGGTCGTGCCGTCCGGCGGTTCGGCGGGTGCGGAGCGCTCGGAACCGTCATGATGGGCGCCGTGGGTGCACTCGTGACTTTGGACCTGCCGGCCGACGCGCCGGCGCTGACCCTGCCGTGGATCATCACCTTCGGCCCGATGAACGACGAGGAGGAGTGGGAGCCGGTCGTGTGCGGCCCCTACGAGCGCGCGCACGCGCTCGCGCTCGCCGAGGCCGTGGTGGCCGACGAGGACCTGATGGCGGTCGTCGAGCCGCTCCAGCCGCACGTGACGGTGGCCCAGATCCAGGGCGACATCGCGGCGTCCCGGCTGGCGGCGGAGAACGAGGACGTGGAGACGGCGGCGCTGGACGCCGAGCTCGCCGGCTACGAGGAGTCGTTCCACGACCACGAGCACGGCGACGAAGACCACACGCACGAGCCGCCGTCGGTCGACGAGATCCGGGCGGGCTTCGCCAGGATCGCCGCCAAGCTGAACAGCTGACTACGCTTCGCAGCAACTGCTTTGCCCTGGGTGAGATCGCAAGATCCAACTTTTTCGGGTTGTGTATGGTGCCAATAAGCGGAACGGGCACACACACCCGGTCGCCCTCGGTTCCCAGCTCTTCCTCGCGCGTCCTGTAATTCCCCCGTCGCCCTCGCCGCCCGGTCCGATCTTCGGTTCCTTCGCGGCGGTGGCGGCGGGGCCCGTCAGCCCGCTTCCATCCAGACCGTCGTGTCGGGCGGCAGCGTGCCGCCGACCGGCGAGCTGGCCAGCACCGGCTCCCGCGGCAGCGTGAACGCCGACCCGCCGAGGTTGGCCGCGACCAGGAAACCCTCGGTCTCGAAGCACAGCACGCCGTCCGGGGCTGGCCGCCAGGTCAGCGTGGTGGCGGGGCGGCGGAGGCGGATCGCGTCGCGGTAGAGGTTGAGGGTCGAGTCGGGATCGGCGCGCTGGGCGGCGACCGTGCGCCCGGCCCAGTCCGGCGGCATCGGCAGCCAGGCATGCTCGCCCGGCCCGAACCCGAACGGCGGCTCGTCGCCCTCCCACGGCAGCGGCACGCGGCAGCCCTCGCGGCCCGGCTCGGCGCCGCCGGACCGGACCCACTGCGGGTCGGTCCGGACCTCGTCGGGCAGGTCTAGCACCTCGGGCAGGCCGAGCTCCTCGCCCTGGTAGAGGTACGCGGAGCCGGGCAGCGCGAGCATGAGCAGCGCGGCGGCGCGGGCCCGGCGCAGGCCGGCGACGCCGTCGCCGAAGCGGGTGACGGGCCGGCGCCGGTCGTGGTTGGAGATCACCCAGGTCGGCGGCGCCCCGACGCCGGCGGCCGCGGCGAGCGAGGCGTCGATGATCCGCCGCAGCTCGCCGGGGTCCCAGGGGGCGTCGAGGAAGTCGAAGTTGAAGGCCTGGTGCAGCTCGTCCGCGGCCACGTACCGCGCGACCCGCGCCGGCGAGGTGTCGAAGACCTCGGCCACGGCCATGCGCTCGCCCGGGTACTCGTCGAGGATCTTGCGCCAGCCGCGGTAGATCTCGTGGACGCGATCCTGGTCAAATACCGAAATAGGCGAAATGTCGGAAATGTTGGGCTTTATGAGGCCGTGGGCGACGTCCACCCGGAAGCCGTCCACGCCGCGGGCCAGCCAGAAGTGCAGGATGTCCTCGAACTCCGCCCGCACCTCCGGATTTTCCCAGTTCAGGTCGGGCTGCGCCGGGTCGAAGAAGTGCAGGTACCACGAGCCGTCCGGCAGCTGGCTCCAGGCCGGGCCGCCGAAGAGGGACCGCCAGTCGTTCGGCGGGCCGGCGTCGCGGCCCTGGGCGAACATGTACCGGTCCCGCAGGCCCTCGGCGAACCAGGGGTGGGCGGACGACGTGTGGTTCGGCACGATGTCGACGATCACCCGCAGGCGCAGGCGGTGCGCCTCGGCCAGCAGGGCGTCGAAGTCCGCCAGGGTGCCGAAGACCGGGTCGACGTCGCGGTAGTCCGACACGTCGTAGCCGCCGTCGATCATGGGGGAGCGGTAGAAGGGGGACAGCCACAGGGCGTCCACCCCCAGGTCGGCCAGGTGCGGCAGGCGTGACGTGATCCCCGGCAGATCGCCGACGCCGTCGCCGTCGGAGTCGGCGAAGCTGCGGGGATAGATCTGATAGATGACCGCGGTACGCCACCACTCCACGTGATCAACGCTACCGACGCTCCGGGGCGGGAGAGGGCGAAACCGGGCCGGTGCTCAGGCCGGGAGCGTCGCTCGCAGGGCGGCCAGGAACCACGCCCAGCGGTGCATCGTCGCGGGGATCGGGGGCCAGCCGTTGATCACGGCCATCAGCTGCCAGTACCGCTCCGCCCGGGGCTCGATCGACAGCTCGATCGCGTCCGCCACCTCGCGGCGCAGCGCCTCGCCGTCGGTCCGGCCCGCGGCGGCGGCCCAGCGCGCCATCACCTGGTCCACCGTCGCGCCCGGGGACGGGGTGCCGCGCTCCTGGGCGTCCGTCACCAGGCCGATGAACCACTGCAGGCCGGCCGGGTCCGTCGGCACGACGCGGCGCGCGTCCGGGGCGAAGCTGCGCCGGCCCATCTCCCGCAGGCGCTCGCGGAAGTCCGGCGCCCGCAGCATCTCGGCCAGCTCGATCCACGCGTCCACCTGCTCGTCCGTCGGCTCGTCCGGCAGGTCCGCGGACACGCTGCGCAGGCCCGCGGTGAACTCGCGGGACTCCGACGAGTCCGCGATGCCGGAGAAGATGCTGTCGAAGAACTCGTCGATGATGCGCTGTCGTTCGTCCGCGCTCGCCTGGGCGATCCTGGCCAGGCGCTCCAGGTCGGCCGGGGTCGCATCGCGGTCGGCCACCGCGCGCAGGGCCGCCCGGCGCAGGCGCAGGACCCGGATCTGGGTGCCCAGGGCCGCCGCGTGGGCCGCGGCCACCTCGCCCAGGTCCGCCCCCCGGTCGAGCACCCGGCGGATGGTGGCCAGGTCCAGGCCCAGCTCGCGCAGCGTGCGCACGAACTCCAGGCGCATGATCGAGCCGTGGTCGTAGCGACGGTACCCGGCGTTGGACCGTTCGGACTCGGGGACCAGGCCGACGTCGGAGTAGTACCGAATCGTCTTGACCGGCAGGCCCGTGAGGCGCGACAGCTCGCCGATGTTCATACCGCGGATCCTCGA
The DNA here is from genome assembly GCF_059739745.1 of Dactylosporangium thailandense. Lineage (NCBI taxonomy): Bacteria > Bacillati > Actinomycetota > Actinomycetes > Micromonosporales > Micromonosporaceae > Dactylosporangium > Dactylosporangium thailandense. The sequence continues at coordinate 8,890,297 of NZ_AP029195.1, read as the reverse complement.
CCCTCCAGCTACGGGAGAGTCAAGGGGTCGCTAGGTTGCGCGGGTGGAACCTTTGCGGCTCATCCTCCTGTTCCTGCACCTGATCGGCTTCGCGATGCTGCTGGGCGGCTCGATCGCGCAGTACCTCACCGGGAAGCTCCGGATCAACCCGGCCATGCTCTGGGGCGCGACCATCCAGGTGGTGACCGGTCTCGGGCTCGCGGCTCCGCTGCGCGGCGGCGGGGATCACGAGCCGCCGAGCGCCAAGCTCGCCGTCAAGCTGGTGATCGGACTGATGATCTTCGTGATGGCCTTCTTCTCCCGCAAGCGGGACGAGGTCAACCGGGGTCATTTTCTCGCATTGGGCGGGTTAACGATCGTTAATGCCGCGGTTGCCGTGTTTTGGCGGTAACGGGGGTGTTACAAGATCGATCCCACGGGGCGGGAGCGCGCCCGGCACGTCACGGCCCTATAACGCACTCCTCCCAACCCGGCAGCAAACGGTGGTTCAGGACCGTCGAGGGCGTACGCTCCCGCCGTTGGGTTCACCGCGTTCGGGCGGTGCATTGGGAAGGGAGACCGTCTTGCGCCGAGTGCGTGGGATGAAGGTTCTCGCGGCCGCCGCGGTGGCGTTTGTCGCGTTGGGCAGCACTGCCGCTTGCGGTGACAGCAAGGACAGTGGCACGGGAGACAGTGGCAGCGCGCCGCCCGCGAAGAAGAGCGTCAAGGTCGGCCTCGCGTTCGACATCGGCGGCCGTGGCGACAAGTCGTTCAACGACTCCGCCGCCGCCGGCCTCGACCGGGTCAAGAGCGACCTCAACCTCGAGGTCAAGGACCTGGCCGCGGTCGCCGGGGAGAGCGAGAACGACAAGTACTCGCGCCTGAAGCTGCTCTGCACCAGCGGCTTCAACCCGGTCATCGCCGTGGGCTTCGTCTACGACGGCGCCGACGCCGCGAACGGGCCGCTCGCCCGCGCCGCCAAGGACTGCCCGAACACGAAGTTCGCGATCGTGGACGGTGGGACCCAGGCCGCCAACGTGGCGGACCTGACCTTCGCCGAGGAGCAGGGCTCCTACCTGGTCGGCGTCGCCGCCGCCCTGAAGACCAAGAAGGGCACCGTCGGCTTCATCGGCGGCTGCCAGGTCGACCTGATCAAGAAGTTCGAGGCGGGCTTCACCGCCGGCGCCAAGGCCACCAAGGCCGACATCAAGGTGCTGACGAACTACCTGTCGACCCCGGCCGACGCCTGCAAGGGCTTCAACGACCCGGCCGGTGGCAAGACGGCCGCCAGCGGCATGTTCGACCAGGGTGCGGACATCGTCTACGCGGCCGCCGGCGGCTCCGGCACCGGCGTCTTCGAGGCCGCGAAGGACAAGAAGGCCCTGGCCATCGGCGTCGACTCGGACCAGTACAACACCGTCTCCGACGCCTCGCTCAAGCCGGTCATCATGACCTCGATGCTCAAGCGGGTCGACAACGCGGTGTTCAACTTCGTCAAGGACTACGCCGACGGCAAGTTCACGGCCGGCGCGACCGTCTTCGACCTCAAGGTCGACGGCGTGGGCTACGCCACGTCCGGTGGTCAGGTCGACGACATCAAGGACAAGCTGGACGCGGCCAAGGCCGACATCGCCTCTGGCAAGATCACGGTGCCGTCCAAGTAAGTAGTACGTCCCGGTAGTAGACATCGGGTGTTCGGCGGGGGACTGTGATCCGGTCCCCCGCCTCATCTGTTAGGAGCCTGGATGACCGCGGAACCACCCGCCGTCGAACTGAAGGGGATCACCAAGCGGTTCCCCGGCGTTGTGGCCAACTCCGACGTCAACCTCACCGTGCGCAAGGGCACGATCCACGCGATCGTCGGTGAGAACGGTGCCGGCAAGTCGACCCTGATGAAGATCCTCTACGGCATGCAGCCCCCTGATGAGGGCGAGATCATCGTCGACGGGGGCGCGGTCAGGTTCTCCTCGCCGCAGGGCGCGATCGCGGCCGGCATCGGCATGGTGCACCAGCACTTCATGCTCGCCGACAACTTCACCGTGACCGAGAACGTGGTGCTCGGGGCGGAGAAGCTCTACGGCATCGGGTCGCGGGCCAAAGCCAAGATCACCGAGATCTCCCAGCGGTACGGCCTGGGCGTGCGCCCGGACGAGCTGGTCGAGAACCTCGGGGTCGGCGACCGCCAGCGCGTCGAGATCCTCAAGGTGCTCTACCGCGGCGCCCGGATCCTCATCCTGGACGAGCCGACCGCGGTGCTCGTCCCGCAGGAGGTCGACGAGCTCTTCGGCAACCTGCGCGAGCTCATCCGCGAGGGCCTGACCGTCCTGTTCATCTCGCACAAGCTCGACGAGGTGCGCGCGGTCGCCGACGACATCACCGTCATCCGCCGCGGCACCACCGTCGCCTCGGTCAAGCCGGCCGACGTGAGCGCCCGCCAGCTGGCCACCCTCATGGTCGGCAGCGAGCTGCCCAGCCCGGAGGCGCGCGAGTCGACCGTCACCGACGAGCCGGCCCTGGTCGTCGAGGGGCTCACGGTCCTCGGCGCGGGCGGCCGCCCGGTCGTGAGCGACGCGACCTTCACCATCCACCGCGGCGAGGTCGTCGGCATCGCCGGCGTCGAGGGCAACGGCCAGGCCGAGCTGGCCGAGGCCATTCTCGGCATGCGCGAGTCGACCGGCACCATCCGGCTCGGCGCCGACGACGTCTCCGGCTGGAGCACCCGGCGCCGCCGCGAGGCCGGCATCGGCTACGTCCCGGAGGACCGGCACCGCCAGGGCCTGCTGCTGGACGCGCCGCTGTGGGAGAACCGGATCCTCGGCCACCAGACCGAGCGGCCCAACGCCCGCGGCGTGCTCATCGACGTCGGCGGCGCCCGGCGCGACACCCAGCGCATCGTGGAGCAGTACGACGTGCGCACCCCCAGCATCGACGTCGCCGCCGTGGCCCTCTCCGGCGGCAACCAGCAGAAGCTCATCGTCGGCCGCGAGATGAGCCACGAGCCGAAGGTCCTCATCGCCGCCCACCCGACCCGCGGGGTCGACGTCGGCGCGCAGGCCGCGATCTGGGACCACATCCGCAACGCCCGCATCGCCGGCATGGGCGTGCTGCTGATCTCGGCCGACCTGGACGAGCTCATCGGCCTGTCCGACTCCCTCAAGGTCATCTACGGTGGGCGGCTGGTGGCCGACGCCGACCCGGCCACCGTCACCCCCGAACAGCTGGGCGTCGCGATGACGGGCGCCACGATCGAGGAGGCCTCCCAGTGAGCGCGGGAACCACCACCGCCTCCCCGCCGCCGTTCTGGCGGCGCATCGACCCGGCCAAGCTCCTGCCCCAGCTCATCGCGCCGGTCGCGGCGCTGCTGCTGGCCGCCGTGATCTCCTGGATCGCGCTCTCGCTCACCGACAAGGACGCGGCCCAGGCCTTCAGCGACATGCTGGACTTCGGCACGCAGCCGGACTCGATCGTCGAGATCCTGAACAAGGCGAGCGAGTACTACATCGCCGCCGTCGCCGTGGCCATCGGCTTCAAGATGGGCCTGTTCAACATCGGCGTCGAGGGCCAGTCGAAGATCGGCGCGTTCATGGCCGGGGCCCTGGCCAGCGCCTCCTTCATGAGCTGGATGCCCGGCTCGCTGCGGATCGTGCTGATCATCGTGGTCGCGGCCATCGTCGGCGCGATCTGGGCCTCGATCGCCGCGCTGCTCAAGACCCAGCGCGGGGTCAGCGAGGTCATCTCCACGCTGATGCTCAACGCGATCGCCGGCCAGGTGGTGACCTGGCTGCTCAACGACCACTGGGGCGTGCAGCAGCCCGGCGCGCAGATCAAGACCACGGGCGTGCTGCCCGAGAGCTCCTGGATGCCCGGCCTGCCGATCGTCTCCGGCACCGACCAGAAGGTGCTGGGCTTCCTGGCCATCGCCGCGGTGCTCGGCATCGTCTACTGGTTCACCATCAACCGCACCCGCTTCGGCTTCGACCTGCGGGCCACCGGCTACAACCCGTTCGCGGCCACGGCCAGCGGCGTGAGCGCCAAGAAGATGGTCATCACCGCGATGGTGATCTCCGGCGCCATCGGCGGCCTGGTCAACCTGCCGCGGATGCTCGGCGAGACGCACACCTACACCGAGGGCTTCGGCGGCATCGGCTTCACCGGCATCGCGGTCGCGCTGCTGGGCCGCAACCACCCGGTCGGCATGGCCCTGGGCGCGATCCTGTGGGGCTTCCTGGCCCGCTCCCAGCTCATCCTCGACCTCGACGGCATCCCGAAAGAGATCGTGGTGATCATGCAGGGCGTCGCCGTCCTGTCCGTGGTCGTCGCCTATGAGCTGGCCAACCGCATCGGCCGCCGCGCCCAGCAGAAGCGGGTCGGCGCCGCCACCGCGGCCCCGGTCGGCTCGGCCCCGCTGGTCGCGAGCACGGAGGAGTCCAAGTGAGCACCGACGCGATGCTCTCCGCCGTCGCGGCGGGACCGGCCGCGCCCAAGCGGCGCCGCATGAGTACCTCCCGGATCCTGCTCATCATCGCCGGCACCCTGATCGGCCTGTCGCTGGTGCACCTGCTCACCGGGGCCGACGACGTCACCTCGCAGGGCGCCATCCAGGCCGCGCTGCAGGCCGCGGTGCCGATCGGGCTGGCCGGCCTCGGCGGGCTCTGGTCGGAGCGGGCCGGCGTGGTCAACATCGGCCTCGAGGGCCAGATGATCCTCGGCACCTGGTTCGGCGCCTGGGGCAGCCTCAACTACGGGCCCTGGGTCGGCCTGCTGATCGGCATCGCCGGCGGCGCGATCGGCGGCCTGCTGCACGCGCTGGCCACGGTGACGTTCGGGGTCGACCACATCATCTCCGGCGTGGCGATCACGCTGCTGGCGCCGGGCATCACGCGGTACCTCTCCTTCATCGTGTGGGGCAGCGGCGGCGCGACCCAGTCGCCGGCGCTCAAGCCCGACCAGACCGTGCCGAGGGTCTCGGTTCCGTTCGTCGACAAGCTCGCCGGGCTCGAGAAGCACCACTGGTTCCTGGTCAGCGACCTGGCGGGCGTGCTGCGCGGCCTGCTCGTGGACGTGTCGCTGGTGACGGTGCTCGCGGTGCTGCTGATCGTCGGGACCTGGCTGGTGCTGTGGCGCAGCCCGTTCGGCCTGCGCGTGCGCTCGGTCGGCGAGGACCCGCGGGCGGCCGAGAGCCTCGGCATCAACGTGTACAAGTACAAGTACTACGGCGTCGTCATCTCCGGCGCGATGGCCGGCCTCGGCGGCGTGTACCTGTCGACCGTCAGCTCGGTGATCTTTCGCGAGGGGCAGACGGGCGGCCGCGGCTACATCGGTCTCGCCGCGATGATCTTCGGCAACTGGCGGCCGGGCGGGCTGGCGCTGGGCGCCTCGCTGTTCGGCTACACCGACGCGCTGCAGCTGCGCCGCGGCTCGGAGTCGGTGCACGCGCTGCTGATCCTCGTCGGGGCGCTGCTGCTGGCCCTGGCGGTGTGGGAGTTCGTGCGGCGCAACACCGTGGTCGGGGTGGCCGCGGGCGTGCTGGGCATCCTGTCGTACGTCATCTACTTCACCGTCGACAAGATCCCCACGGCGCTCGTGCAGGCCACGCCCTACATCACGGTGCTGGTGGTGCTGGCGCTGGCCGCGCAGCGACTGCGGATGCCCGCGGCCGACGGCAAGACCTATCGCCGCGGCGGATGACCTTGGAGGACCTTGCCCAGGCACTATTGAGCCGTGAACTCTCTCGTGATTGATTGGGACGCGCTTCGGGGCGCGGCGGTTTCGGCCATGGAACGGGCGTACGCGCCGTACTCCAAGTTCCCGGTCGGTGCCGCCGCGCTGGTCGACGACGGCCGGGTCGTGGTCGGGTGCAACGTCGAGAACGCCTCCTACGGCCTCGGCCTGTGCGCCGAGTGCGGCCTGGTCTCGAGCCTGCAGGCCACCGGCGGCGGCCGGCTGCTCGCGCTGGCCTGCGTGGACGCCGAGGGCCGGCCGCTCATGCCGTGCGGGCGGTGCCGCCAGCTGCTCTGGGAGCACGGCGGGGCCACGCTGCTGATCGATCACGTGGGCGGTCCGCTGCCGATGTCGGCGCTGCTGCCGTACGCCTTCGACGACACCGACCTCGCCCGCGTCAACGAGCGCGAGGTGGATCTGGGCCCGACGGTCCCCGCCGCGCTCGCGCTGAAGGTCGGCAGCGGGACCGTCTTCGTGCACCCGGACGTCGCCGAGGGCCGGCAGGTCTGGACGTCGTACTGGGAACGCTCATCCGGCACCGGTGATGACGAGCCGACGGGCATCCTGGAAGAGGGCCCGATCTTCGCCACGGCCGCCGAGGCGGTCGACTGGGGCCGCATCCGCACCCCGCGCGTGGTCGTCGTCGACGCGCAGGGCACCGCGAGCTGGGCCGGGGACACCCCCCGCCCGGCCGGCATCGAACAGGACTGGAGCACGCGATGAGCTTCGCGGCCGTGGACGTCATCCGCGCCAAGCGCGACAAGGGCGTGCTGAGCGACGAGCAGATCGACTGGGTCGTCGCGGCCTACACCCGCGGCGAGGTCGCCGACGAGCAGATGTCGGCGCTGGCGATGGCGATCCTGCTCAACGGCATGACGCCGGGGGAGATCGCCCGCTGGACCGCGGCGATGATCGCCTCCGGGGAGCGGCTGGACCTGTCCAAGGTCGGCCGGCCGACCGTCGACAAGCACTCCACCGGCGGGGTCGGCGACAAGATCACGCTGCCGCTGACGCCGCTCGTGGCCGCGTGCGGGGCGGCGGTGCCGCAGCTGTCCGGCCGCGGCCTCGGCCACACCGGCGGGACGCTGGACAAGCTGGAGGCGATCCGCGGCTTCGGCACCAGGCTCTCCAACGAGGAGTTCACCGAGCAGCTGCGCACGGTCGGCGCCGCGATCTGCGCCGCGGGCGAGGGCCTGGCCCCGGCCGACCGCAAGCTCTACGCGCTGCGGGACGTCACCGGCACGGTCGAGGCCATCCCGCTCATCGCGAGCTCGATCATGAGCAAGAAGATCGCCGAGGGCACGTCGGCGCTCATCCTCGACGTGAAGTTCGGCTCCGGCGCGTTCATGCGCGAGGTCGCCGACGCCCGCGAGCTGGCCCGCACCATGGTGGAGCTGGGCAAGGCGCACGGCGTGACCACCGTGGCGCTGCTGACCGACATGGAGGTGCCGCTCGGCCGGGCCGTCGGGCACTCCGTCGAGGTCGAGGAGTCGCTCGAGGTGCTGGCCGGCGGCGGGCCGCAGGACGTCGTCGCGCTCACCCTGGCCCTGGCCCGGGAGATGCTCGACGCGGTCGGGCTCGGCGACGCCGACCCGCAGGACGCGATCGCCGACGGCCGCGCGATGGACTCGTGGCGGGCCCTGGTGCGCGCGCAGGGCGGCGACCCGGACGCCCCGCTGCCGGTGGCGAACGAGGTGGAGACGATCACCGCGGCGGCGGACGGGTTCGTGTCGGGGCTGGACGCGTACGCGATCGGCGTGGCCGCGTGGCGCCTCGGGGCCGGCCGCGCCCGCAAGGAGGACCCGGTCAGCAAGTCGGCCGGCATCATCCTGCACCGCAAGCCGGGCGAGCCGGTGCACGCCGGCGACGTGCTCATGGAGCTGCGGGCCGAGGACGCCGCGAAGCTGCCGGCGGCGCTGGAGCTGGCCCGCGGGGCGATCACCCTCGCGGAGGCGCCCCCGGCCAAGCGGCCCCTCATTCTCGACCGGATCTCCTGATGCGAAGTCTGGCCGAACGGACGGTTATGCGGACGGTTATTGTGCGCGGGTGACCACGACGGCGCCGGATCCGCAGCGGGTGCGGGAGGCGAGCCTCGAGGAGCTGCACCGCCTGCGGCTCCCCCTTCCCCCGCCCGACTTCCCGCTGGTCTGGGAGCCGGGGGACCATATCGAGCTGCGCCCCGGGCCGGAGATCGAGGCCCGGGCCGCATGCCTGAACGTCGTGCTCGCCCGGGCCTGGGGCATGCCGCCCGAGCTGGGCGTGCAGTGGCTGGCCGAGGCGCGGCTGATCGACCGGCTCACCCCGCCGGAGTGGCGGTTCGTGGCCGACGGCGACGGCGACGAGCGTGCGTTCGCCCTGCACGTGGAGGCCCTCTTCGCCCTGGCGTGGCTGCTGGGCATCGCGATGGACCTCGACCCGCTGCGGGGCGCCGCCGACGGGCTCATGGAGCGGCTGCCCGGCCTGGCCCAAGGGGAGAGCTTCGCGGCCTGGCGCCGGCGCACCCTGGCCGCCCCGCGCCCGGTCGCCGACGCGGCCCGCCAGCTCGACCTGTATTACTGCCTGGACTGGTCGCTGCGGGAGTGCGCGCTGCGGCGCCTGCCCCTGCCCGGGCAGGTCGACGCGGGGGCGGCGGGGCAGCGGCGGTGGGCGCTGGAGTGGGCGGTGGTCTTCACCGGGCCGTATCACGGGGCGGCGCCGAGCTGGGAACAGGTCGATCTCAGCACGTAACGGCGCATGACTCGGGTCCGCGGGGGTGCGGACCGTCGCTCCCGCCAGGCACCGCTCGGCGCTGCGCGCCTTCGCTGCCAGGTCCGCCGCTGGTCACCCACCATCCAGCTTCAGTCCTGCGGGCACGGGCGCCACACGGTGAGGTCGACGTCGAGGGTGGCGGAAATCGGCTCCGGCGCTGGTCGCCGCGGTCCGGCTTCAGTCCTGCGGGCGCGGGCGCCACACGGTGAGGTCGACGTCGAGGGTGGCGCGGATCGGCTCCGGCGCTGGTCGCCGCGGTCCGGCTTCAGTCCTGCGGGCGCGGGCGCCACACGGTGAGGTCGACGTCGAGGGTGGCGGAAATCGGCTCCGGCATCTCCTCCAGCGCCGCGCGGATCTTGTCCGGGTCGGTGTGCCACGCGCTCGGACCCATCCCGACCAGGGCGAACGCGTCGGCGCGGCCGAGGGCGAGCGGGGCCCGGACCCGCCGGGCCTCGCTGCGGCCGAACCAGGGGTCGAGGCTGCGGTGCAGGCGCTCGCCCTTGGCCGGGTCGACGCGGATCAGGCCGAGCGCGTCGACGAGCTCGGCCAGGTGAGCGGCGGCCGGGGTGGCCACCACCAGGGCTCCGTCCGGGTGCAGGACGCGCGCGAACTCGGCCCCGGAGCGGGGCGCGAAGACGTCGAGGATGACCGCGGCGGCGTGGTCGGCGACGGGCAGGCCCTGCCAGATGTCGGCGCGGACGGCCCCGATGCGGTCGCCGGCCCGGGCGGCGCGGCGCAGGGCGGGCTTGGAGGTGTCGATCGCGAGCCCGTCGCGCTCGCCGGCGGTCGCGGCGGCGAGGTAATGGGCCGTGCCGGCGCCGACCTCCACGACCAGGCCCGGCCGTTCGCGCGCGGCCAGCTCGGCCACGGCCGCGCTCAGGGCGCCGAAGTGGCCGGCGGCCAGCAGGGCCTCCCGGGCCGCGACCATCTCGGCCGTGTCGCCGGTGGGGGCGGGGCGGCCGGCGGTCAGATCGACGTACCCCTGCCGGGCGACGTCGAAGGAGTGCCCCTGCGGGCATCGCAGCGCCCGCTCGCCTGGGGAGAACGGGGCGCGGCACACGGGACAGCGCAGATGTGTGATGAGAGCGGGTCGCACCCTACTAGTGTCGTTGCATGGCTTCACTGGCTGTACCAACCATCGACGAGATCCGTCGCGCGCCCAAGGCCCTGCTCCACGACCATCTCGACGGGGGCCTGCGCCCCGCCACGATCCTGGACCTCGCGGCCGAGATCGGCCACGAGCTGCCGGCCGCCACCCCCGACGGGCTGGGGGAGTGGTTCGTCGCGGCGGCGGACTCGGGGTCGCTGGAGCGGTACCTCACCACCTTCGCCCACACCGTCGCGGTGATGCAGACCGCGGACGCGCTGCACCGGGTCGCCCGCGAGTGCGCGCTGGACCTGGCCGCCGACGGCGTGGTCTACGCCGAGGTCCGCTTCGCCCCCGAGCAGCACCTGGAGGCCGGGCTCACGCTGCCAGAGGTCGTCGAGGCGGTGCTGGACGGATTCCGGACCGGCTCGGCCGAGGCGGCCGCGACGGGCCGCCCGATCCGGGTCGGCACCCTGCTCACCGCGATGCGGCACGCGGCGCGCTCGATGGAGATCGCGGAGCTCTCCATCCGGTACCGTGATGCCGGCGTGGTCGGCTTCGACATCGCGGGCGCCGAGGCCGGCTTCCCGCCCACCCGGCACCTCGACGCCTTCGAATACCTCCAGCGCGAGAACTCACATTTCACCATTCACGCCGGCGAGGCGTTCGGCCTGCCCTCGATCTGGCAGGCGCTGCAGTGGTGCGGCGCGGACCGGCTCGGGCACGGCGTGCGCATCGTCGACGACATCGCTCACGACGACGACCAGAGCACCACGCTGGGGCGGCTGGCCGCGTACGTGCGGGACAAGCGCATCCCGCTCGAGCTGTGCCCCTCGTCCAACGTGCAGACCGGCGCGGCCGCCTCGATCCGCGAGCACCCGATCGGGCTGCTGCGCGACCTGCGGTTCCGCGTTACCGTCAACACGGACAACCGGCTCATGAGCGGCACCAGCATGTCGCGCGAGATGGCACTGCTGGTGGAGGCGTTCGGCTACGGCTGGTCGGAATTGCAATGGTTCACGGTGAATGCGATGAAGAGTGCCTTCATTCCGTTCGACGAGCGCCTCGCGCTGATCAATGACGTCATCAAGCCGGCGTACGCGAAGCTGCTGTGATGTCCGCATTTGTCACCGGTGATCATCCGGCTGTAGTCCAACCTTCTTCGCAAGTTCCGATTAAACGGACATATCCATAAAATTCGCACATAAGCCACAGCGGTAGACCTGGGCTTTCTTCTTGGCACGGGACATGGTGGAATCTCGGAGGTCTGGCCCAGTAGGGTCGGCCGGTCGCGGGTGCCTGCTGTTCCACAAGGCGCCGGTTCGGAGGGCGGTGAAGTGAGCAAACGGCCATCGACGCAAGAGCCGGTCTCGTCGCGTCTGCGTTTCCCGATCGGCCGGCTCCGGGACCTGCCGATCTGGTCGAAGCTCGGCCTCATCATGATCGTCCCGATCATCGCGACGATCGTGGTCGGCACCAACGGTCTCGTCGGCAACATCGGCGACGCGAACGACGCCGATCGGGCCCGCACCCTCTCCGGGCTGTCCGCCCAGGCCTCCGCCCTCGTGCACGAGCTGCAGAACGAGCGCGCGAACGCGACGATGCTGCTCGGCCAGCTCAACACCGACGCGGCCGTCGAGGCCCGCAGCGTCTTCGAGCGGCAGACCCAGAAGACCGAGGACGCGAGCCGGGACTACCAGCTGACCCGCTCCGGCCTGGCCGACCCGCCCGCGGACTTCCGCAAGCAGCTCGCCTCGATCGACACGCAGCTGCAGGACCTGCCCGGCATGCGCAAGCAGATCACCGAGGGCAGCAAGGACATCCTGGCCAGCACCGTCGTGGCGCGATACAAGTCGCTGGTCGACGACCTGCTCAGCATCCGTGACAGCTCGGCCGAGCTGTCGAACAACCCGTCGCTGGGCGCCGACATGCGCGCCGCGGCCGCCATCTCGGAGATGAAGGAGCAGGTGGCCCTGGAGCGGGTCGTCGGCATCCGGGCGCTCACGACGAAGGCGTTCACGCCGCAGCTGCGCAAGGAGTTCCAGGCCGCCCTGACCGGCCAGGAGCAGGCGGAGGAGCAGTTCCGCACCAACTCCCAGCCCTGGCACCGCGACGTGTTCGACAAGAAGCGCTCCGGCTCGGACCTCAAAGAGGCCGCCACCTTCGAGGGCATCCTCGGCCCGTTGACCACGGAGCAGCTGCCCGCCGAGGTCAACTTCACGGCCGCCGCGTGGGACAACGCCATGATCAACAAGGCGAACCTGCTGCGCGGCATCGAGATCGAGTTCGACGACCACAACATCGACGGCGCCACCGCGGCCCGCAACGACCTCCAGCGCCGGGTGCTCGTCACCGCCGGCGCGCTGCTGGGCATGCTGCTGCTGGCGATCCTCTTCGCCTGGATCGTGGCCCGGTCGATGGCCCGCTCGCTGCGCGAACTGCGCCACGGCGCGCTCACGGTCGCGCAGTTCGGCCTGCCCCAGGCGGTGCAGCGGCTGCGGGACCCCTCGCTGGCCACCCAGATGTCGCCGCACCAGCTGGCCCTGCAGATCGCCGAGCCGCTGCCGATCCGCAGCCGCGACGAGTTCGGCCAGGTGGCCGAGGCGTTCAACGCGGTGCACCTCGAGGCCGTGCGCACCGCGGCCGAGCAGGCCGCCCTGCGGGCCAGCGTCGCGACCATGTTCGTCAACCTCGCCCGCCGCTCCCAGATCCTGGTCGACCGGCTCATCGGTCACCTGGACCGGCTGGAGCGCGGCGAGGAGGACCCGGACCGGCTGGCCGAGCTCTTCCAGCTCGACCACCTGGCCACCCGGATGCGCCGTAACGACGAGAACCTCCTGGTCCTCGCGGGCGCCGACTCCACGCGCATCCAGCGCGAGCCGGCCCCGCTGATGGACGTGCTGCGCGCCGCGCAGTCCGAGGTCGAGCACTACACGCGCATCGAGTTCGGCATGATCGACCGCGACATCGAGATCGCGGCCCACTCGGTCAACGACATGGTCCACCTGGTCGCCGAGCTGCTGGACAACGCGACCGCGTTCTCCCCGCCGGACTCGGCCGTCATCGTCGAGGCCCGCCGCGTCGGCGACCGCGCCGTGCTGCTGGTCGAGGACCACGGCATCGGCATCTCGCCCGAGCAGCTCGCCGAGCTCAACGACCGGCTCGCCAATCCGCCGATGGTCGACGTGGCCGTCTCCCGGATGATGGGCCTCGTCGTGGTCGCCCGGCTGGCGGCCCGGCACGGGGTCAAGGTCGAGCTGCGGGCGGCGCGCGAGCGCGGCACCATCGCCGACATGACGCTGCCGGCCGGCGTGCTCGTGCCACGGGCGCTGTCCGGGCGCGCCGCCGCCGGGATGCCGACCGCCGGCATGCCCGCCGTCGGCCCCAACGACGTCGTGCAGGCCCGGCCGATCCAGTCGACCCCCGCGCCGCGCTCCCCGCTCGCCTCGCCGCTGGCGCTGGAGAGCGGCCCGACGCCGGGCGGTCTCGGCGGCGGCTTCGCGGGCGCCGGCACCGGCCTCTCCGGCGGCAACGGCGGCGGCCCGCGCTTCGGCACCCTGACCAGCAGCGGCCTCTTCGGCGGCGACCGGCCCGAGCGCAACGGCGCGGGCGGCCCCGGCACCGGGGAGCGCCCGACCGTCAACGGCTTCGCCAACGGCGCCCCGCCGCGCCCGGCCCCGCCCGCGCCCCCGGCCCGCCCGACGCTCCCGCCCTCGGGCGGCGACACCGGCGGCTTCCGGCGCGGGGACACCGACGGCGGCGGCTTCCGCCGCGGCGACACCGACGGCAGCGGCTTCCGGCGGGGCGACACGGGCGGCTTCCGCCGCGACGGCGCCGGCTTCGGCGGCCGCGACCCCGAGCGCGACACCGGCGGCCTGAGCCGCAACGGCTTCGGCGCGGACCGCCCGGCCGAGCGCAACGGCGGCCGCAACCTGCCGGCCTGGTCCGACCTCACCGGCGTCGGCGACGTCGGCGGCGAGGAGGCCTACCGGCGCGACCGCTCCGACGCGCCCGGCGGCCCGGGCGGGCTCAACCCGCTGCCCCAGCGTCGCGCCAACGAGGCGTGGCCGACCGAGGGTGAGGTGACCGACGCCGAGGAGGTGGGCGGTCCGATCCCGCGGCAGCGGCCCGGCTTCGGCGGCGGCCAGTTCGACGACGATCCCGCGTTCGGCGCCCCCGCGACGCAGAACGGGTTCTCCACCCCGCCGGCCGCCCAGCCGCCGGCGCCGTCGCCGTGGCCCACGGCCGAGCCCGAGCCGCAGCAGCGGACCGCGGCCGAGCCCTACGCCCCGGTCGACATGACCGCGGAGATTCCGCGCGTCCGGCTCGACTGGGACCCGGCGCCGAACGAGACCGAAGCCCAAGACTCCCGGCAGCGCTTCGTCGACGAGACGATGGAGCTGCCGATCTTCCGGGAGCTGGAGTCCGCCTGGTTCACGACCACGCGCCAGCCCCTGGGAGACCCGACGCCCCCGGCGCCCACCGCGGCCCCCGCTCCGGCTCCGGCCGCGGCGCAGCCGCCCTCGTCCGGCCCCCGGCCGGTCGAGGTCACGTACAGTGAGGCGCCCTCCCCATACGTCCCGCCGCAGCGATTTGAAACCCGCACTCCGGGTGAACCTTCGCGAGGTTCGGCCGACCGGGCGTCGAGCGGTTCGGCAGTAAACTGGCACACTGCGGCAGACGAAGGATGGCAAGCGGCAGCGGCAATCGCCGAGGCGCAGGAATTTGCGACGACCGACATGGGTTTGCCCAAGCGCGTGCCGATGTCGCAGCTGGTTCCGGGTGGCGTTGAGAAGAACACCACCGTTGCGCACAAGCGGACGCCGGAGTCCGTGCGCGGTCTGTTGTCGGCGTATCACCGAGGCGTTCAGCGGGGCCGCACGCGGTCCGACGACTCGACAACCCCGGAGCCGACTTCGGCCGGGCCTCAAAACTCGCAGGTTGGCAAGGAGCACGAGGCATGACATCTACGCAGGATCTCGGTTGGCTGCTAGCCAACTTCGCGGACCGAGTGCCGGGGGTCGCCCACGCGGTCGCCGTCTCGGCGGACGGTCTGCTGTTGGCTGCTTCTCGCGACCTGCCCCGCGACCGCGGCGATCAGCTCGCCGCGATCGCGTCCGGTCTGGTGAGCCTGACCCAGGGTGCGTCCCGCTGCTTCGAGGGCGGGGCCGTGCTGCAGACTGTGGTCGAAATGGACAATGGCTTTCTGTTCCTCATGTCGATCTCCGACGGTTCGTCGTTCGCGGTCCTCGCGGCCCGCGCCTGCGACGTCGGCCAGGTCGGCTACGAAATGGCATTGCTGGTCGACCGGGTCGGTGACGCTCTCACGCCACCGCCTCGCCCCACGGCCTCGATGCTCGGCTGAAGCTGAACTGAACTCGGTGACAGAGCAATATCCATTAGTGGCAACAACATACTCATTGGCTGCTTACGAGGCCCGACGAGTGAGGAGGTGAACGGCGAACATGGCCGAACGCGATGAGCCAACGGGCGCGTTGGTAAGGCCGTACGCCGTCACCCGAGGTCGCACCCGGCCCAAGCTGGAGATTGCGATCGAGGCGCTGGTCGAGACCACCGTGCGTGGCCGGGCGGCCAATACCAGGCCGGGTGGTGCTCACGGCCAGGAGCAGCAATACATTTCAACGCTTTGCGACGGGCGCCTGCAGTCTCTCGCCGAGATCGCGGCGCGCATGCAGCTTCCGCTGGGTGTCGCCCGCGTCATCGTGGCGGACATGGCTGCCGACGGACTGGTCGCGGTGTACGAGCCGACCTCGCTCGACGATAACGAGTCGGTGGGCACAGAACTGCTTGAGAGGGTGCTGAGTGGACTTCGGAGGCTCTGACGTGGCGCACCGCCCAGGGCGGGTCACGTCAGCGAAGATCGTCATCGCCGGCGGTTTCGGCGTGGGCAAGACCACACTGGTCGGCTCGGTCTCGGAGATCACGCCGCTGACCACCGAGGCCATCATGACCTCCGCCGGTGTCGGTGTGGATGACACCCGCAATGTGCCCGGCAAGACGACGACCACGGTCGCCATGGACTTCGGTCGTATCTCGATCGACCGGGACCTGATCCTGTACCTGTTCGGCACCCCGGGCCAGACCCGTTTCTGGTTCATGTGGGACGAACTCGTGCGGGGCGCGATCGGTGCGGTCGTGATGGTGGACACCCGGCGTCTGGCCGACTGTTTCGCCGCGATCGACTTCTTCGAGCACCGGCGGCTGCCCTACCTGGTGGCCATCAACTGCTTCGACGGCGTGCAGTACCACAACGCCGACGACGTGCGGGAGGCGCTCGCGATCTCGAGCGACGTTCCCGTGGTGTCGTGCGACGCTCGCTCCCGCGAGTCGACCAAGAACGTGCTCATCTCGCTCGTCGAGTACGTGCTGTCGATGCGCCGGAGCCGGGCGACCGCGCCGGCGTAGCACCCCGCAACACCCCACTCAGCCGTGGACGCGCACCGAGCACCCGTGAGGGTCGCCCGGTGCGCGTTTCCGTTGGCGGACTTCACGCTGCGTACCGTTCCGAGTGCGGAACGCGCCCGTTTCCGTTCTCCGGCCCGCTGAGCGATTCGTACCCCGTTCGGTGTGCCCGGTGTGCCCCGGCCCGGCCCGACGCCCTGGCGGCGCGCACAGACCGTCTGCACGGGCATTCGCGCGGTCATCCTCCGCCACATCCGCACGGGCGCCGGCCCCGGGACGCAACAGCGAGGGCCGCCCCCGGGATCGGGAGCGGCCCTCGACGCGCTGTGCGGTGCGGTGCCGGCTAGCGGCGGGCGGAGCGGTACTCGTACTCCCGCTCCTGGTAGTCCCGGCTCGCCTCGCGGCTGAAGTCCCAGCCGCCCGCCGACTCGCGCCCCGGCCGGCCGCCGACCGCGAAGCCGCCGACCTCCTGGCCCCGGCGCCAGCCGCGGAAGTAGCCCGTCGTGTGCGCCGCGATCTGGGCGGCGTCGCGCACGATGCGCAGCGGCCGCTCCGGGTTGTTCACCGGGGCGCCCGGCACCAGGTTCTGCTGCGGCACGCGGCGCGGAAGGCCGGAGTGGGTCTCGTCGCCGATCTCCGGCGCGGCGGCCCGCTGGGCCGCCTGCCACGCCGAGTCGTTCGAGTTCTCCCAGCTCGGGGTCGCGCGCGGGGCCGCGGTCTCGCCGGCGGACTCGGCGTCCGCGTCCCAGTCGGTGAACCAGGCCGAGCGGGCGGCCGCGAAGATCAGCAGGTCGCCGTCGCCCTCGTCGGCCGGCTTGGCGGCCTCGCGGTCGGCGGCCTGGGCGCGGCGGCTGCGGCCGGCACCGGTGCTGCGTGCGGTCGCGCGCTCCGCCGGGCGGTCCGAGTCGACCAGGCGCAGGGCCGGGGGCTCGAAGGGGAACTCGCCGCTGTACTCCCCGCTGAGCTCGTCCGGGTAGCCGGCCTTGAGCGCCGGGTCGGCCATCGGGGCCGGCTCGACGAGGCGCAGGCCCGCGGGCTCGAGCGGCAGCTCGCCCGTCTGCCACGGCGGGGGCACGCGGCCCTCGCGCTGGCGGGGCAGTTCGACGTGGCGCTCGGCCGGCGCCGGCCGGGACCGCTCGCTGCGCGGGATCTCGGTGCGCGCCCGCTCGGAGCGGGGAATCTCGGTGCGGGGGGTCTCGGTGCGCGCCCGCTCGGACCGCGGGATCTCCGTGCGCGAGGAGCGCGGGATCTCGGTGCGGGCCCGCTCGCTGCGCGCCGGCTGCTCGTCGTCCTGGCTGCGGTCCGCGTGGCGGGAGGCGGCACGGGTCGTCTGCGCGGCCTCCTGCTCGGCCCGGTCGCGCTCGGCGCGCCGCTCCGCCCGGGACAGCCCGGCAGAGGCGGCCGCCGCCGGGGACTCGGCCCGGGACCGGGTGGAGCGCTCGCCGTTGAGGGGCGGGAACTCGCCGGAGCCGAACGAGGACAGCGCGTCCGCCGCCGAGCCGCGCGAGGCCGGGGCCTCGGAGCCGCGGCGCGGGGGCAGGGCCGACTTCGCCGTGGCCTCGAGCGTCGCGTCCAGCGCCGAGAAGTCCGGCGGCTGCGGGATGTCGCTGAGCTTCGGCAGGCTGCTCAGCTCCGAGGGGGAGGCGAGCGGGTCGGCGCCGAACTTGTAGGCCGCGACCGAGGTCTCGGTGGTGGGCGCGTCCGACGGGCCGAGCGGCCAGCGGGAGGACGCGGCGCTCGCGGCACCGAGCGTCGGCGGCTCACCCAGCGCGGCGAGGTCGCTCAGGCGCGGGCCGCCGTCGAGGCCGCCGCCCGAGGTGGGCGCGGCCGGGGACGGGACCGAGGCGGCCGGCGGCGCGGAGGACGGGCCGGAGAGCGGGTCGTAGCCGTAGGAGTCGAAGCGCGGCATCTCGTGCGGCTCGGATCCGCCGATCAGCGGGGCGATGCCCGGCGGCGGGGGCGGCATGAGCGACGTGAACTGCGGCTCGCTGGACGACGACGTCGGCTGCGGCGGGATCACCGGGGTCGGCGCGACCGGCGGCGGGGCGACCGGGGCGGGGGCCACCGGCAGCGGCGCGACGGGCGTCGGCTGCGGCGGTGCGGGCTGCAGCGGGACCGGGATCGACTGCATCGAGGCCGGGGTCGGCGCCTGCGGCTGGTAGGTCGGGGGCACGGGCGGCGCGGGCGCGTACATCGGCGTCGGCGGCTGGTAGGCGGCCGGCTGGTACGGCGGCGGGGCGGGCGTGTATCCGGGCGGCGTCGAGGTGACCGGCGGCGCGGAGGTGACGCCGTAGGCCGGCGGGGCCGAGGGCACCGAACCGTAGACCGGCGGCGCGGAGGGCACCGACCCGTAGACCGGCGGCGCGGACGGCACCGACCCGTAGGCGGGCGGGGCCGACGGCACGTAGCCGGGCGGCGTGGAGACCACGGCCGGCGGGCCGGACACGACGGCGGGCGCGGAGCCGATGGTCGCCGGGGGCGCCGACACGACGGGCGGCTGGGCCTGGGTCGGCATGGTCGGCGCGTTCTGGGCGCGGCGGCGGCCGCCGGCGGCGCGGGAGGCCGAGGACTCCTCGGTCCGGGCCACCTCGGCGGCGCGGGCGGCCTCGGCGGCCCGGGTCGCGGCGCGGGAGCGGGTCGGCTGGGCCTCGCTCGCGGCGGCGGCCGGGCGGGCGTTGGAGGCGACGGCGGCGGCCCGGGAGCGCGACGGCGCGTCCTGGGCGGCGGCCGGACGCAGCGGGGTCGCCGGGGCCAGCGGGCCGGACGGCGCGCCGAGCGGGGCGCCCTGGTTCAGGGCGGCGGCGGGGCTGAGCGGCGTGGCCGGGCGCTGCCGGTTGGGCAGCGTGCGGTGGGCGGCCGGGCTCATCTTGTCGGCGAGCACCGCGACGAGCGCGGTGGCCGCGGCGTCGCCGGCCCGCACGGCCGCGACGGACTGCCGGATGGTCTCGGCGACCGCGGTGGTCATGGCCCGGTTGACGCCGGTGCGGCGCGGGGTCTCGGCGATCGCGACCCGCAGCGCGGTGATCGCCTCGCCCAGCGTGACGGCGTCGGCGACCCCGGCCTTGGCGAGCTCGGCGACGACCGCCTGGTCGCCCTTGCGGCCGTTGGCGCCGCCGCCGAGGATGCCCGGCTCGGGCAGCGCGTCGAGGATGGCCAGCGGGATCGACTCGGCCGGGTCCGGGTAGGCGCGCAGGGCCGCGGGGTAGAGCTCGCGGAGCACCTCGCGCAGCGTGGCCGCGGCGCTCTGCCGGCCGGAGACGACGGCGGCGTGCGCGGCGAGGACCGGCTTGAGCGGGAGCATGTCGCGCGGCGGGCTCTGGCCGACCGCGGAGAGGACACCGGCCTGCAGCGCCCGGGCGAGACCGACCGCGCGGCGCTCGGCGGCGTTGGACTGGATCTCCTCCGGCGACTCGTCGTCGGCGAAGCGCTCGGCGTAGTCGTCGGCCGAGTCGTCGTCGGTGAACGCGAGGTTGCGGCCGGCCGCGGTGAGCAGCTGGGTGACGACGTGGTCGTCGCTCTCGGCCGCGACCGCCACGGCGGAGGTGCCGCCGGAGCGCTGCGCCAGCAGAGCGCTGAGCTCGGCGTAGCCGCCGGCGTCGTCGCTCACTTCGCAGATGTCGATGAGTCGGCCGGCGTCGTCGACGACCGCGACGGTCAACCAGATGTCGGAACCCGACTGCGGCTCGGCGGGGTCAGCCGACGCCAGACCGCAGTACACCCGAACGAGCGCCACCGCGTCGTCCTCCTCTCGGGACATCAGTTGAGCTTTCGTCACGTCGGCGGGGACTGTCCCGGCGCCCCGCCGTCGTGTTGCCGCAGGTCAAACTGAACGACCTCTAGTGAACAGGTTGACGGCCGGTGACGCGATCAGCCGAAACGGCTGAATGCCCCATTGGCTGATCGTCGTCCACCGTCGCCACCCGTCCGGCTAGGAGCCGGGTCGGGCCCGCCGTGCCAAAATGCCCACGGCTTAGATCCTGTCGGTCACAAATCAATCACGCCAGTCCACGGCGGCAGAAATTTTGCCGATAATCGTCCGCCAGCCGAGGGCCGCCTGTTGTGCCCCGATTTTCTTGAGCCGGCGCTTGGCGAAGAAACCGCCCATGCCGCCCGCCGCCGCAGCTCGCAGGCCCTCGTCGAGGTCGTCGAGCGGGGAGCCGGGGGACAGCGCCGTGCGGACCGGCTCGAGCCGCAGGGCGTAAGCAAGGTCACGTGCCGCCTCGCCCGCGGCGAGCAGCAGATCGGTGTCCCAGGCGTCCTGGCCGCCGCGGAGGTTCTCCACCACGAGGTCGAGCTCGTAGTGGTTCTCGTCGGTGGGCACGACCGCCGCGACCGTGATGCGCTTGCGCAGGCTCTCCCAGGTGTCGAGCTGGGTGAGGTCGTGCTCGGCGTCGCTCTTGACGAACTCGACCAGGCCCTCGACGGAGCGGAAGAGCAGCAGCTTGCCGCGGTGGGAGAGGAACGCCGGAACCTCCTCGGGCTCCGCCTCCTCTTCCTCCTCCTCTTCTTCGTCCTCGTCCTCGTCGTTCTCCGCCTCGGCGTCCTCGGCGTCCTCGTCGTCGGTGTCGGCCGGCTTGTCCGAGTCCTTGTCGAGCTCCGCGACCTCGTCGGATTCGTCAGATTCGTCGGAATCCGCGTCATCCTTCTTCGCGGGCTTCTTCCGGGACTTCGCGGATGAAGCTTCCACGGCGGCCGGCTCGGGCTCCTCGTCCTCGAACAGCTCCGCGTTCTCGAGGATGACGACGCGATCGTCGTCCTCGTCCTCCGCCGGGCGCCGGTGGAGGATCGCGAAGTCGTCCTCCTCCTCGTCGACCTCGGTCGGGGTCAGCTCGGTGTTGAGCCGGTAGGCCCGCAGCGTGAAGCCGACGCCCTTGAGCAGCGCGATCTCGACGGGCTCGATGCGCACGTCGTTCCACATCGCGTCGGCCTGGGCCGAGCGCTCGCGGCCGCCCTCCTCCTCGTCGAAGTCGGCGTCGTCCTCGGCGTCGTCGTCCTCGACGGCATCGACATCGTCGTCGATCTCAGTGTCGGCCAGGGCGTCGACGTCGGCGTCGGCCGAGGCTTCCTCGATGTCCTCCTCCACCGGCTCGGGCTTGGCCGGACGCGAGGATGCGGGCCGGGAAGACCGGGAAGACTGGCGGGCCACTGTGACCTCCGTAGTCGGGCTCGGCGTGCGGGCACACCAGGGCGTGTGTGGCCTCGCGCACAAAACACCCTAGTGTGCACCGTCTGCGGCGGTCAGACCCCCTTGGGGTGCCAGACCGTCTTGATCTCCAGCAGCGAGACCATGCGGGAAACGCCGGGGTCGGCGCCCCAGTCCGGAGTGCTCGGCCGGATCACCCGCTTCAGGTTCTCCGCCGCGGCCGCCTCCAACTCCTTCGCCAGTGTGGCGTCCGTCACACCCGTGAGATCGATGGCGTTCACGTCCATGTGCGCGGCGAGCCAGGGCGCCATCTCCGCGACCGAGCCCGTCAGCAGGTTGACCACGCCGCCGGGCAGGTCGGAGGTGGCGAGCACCTCGGCCAGGGTCACGGCCGGCAGGGGCCGGTCGGGCGCGGCGAGCACGACGACCGTGTTGCCGGTCACGATCGCGGGCGCGATCACGCTCACGAGCCCCAGCAGCGACGAGTCGGCCGGCGCGACGATCCCGACGACGCCGGTCGGCTCCGGGGCGGAGAGGTTGAAGTAGGGTCCCGCGACCGGGTTGGCCCCGCCGTGCACCTGAGCGATCTTGTCGGCCCAGCCCGCATACCAGACCCAGCGGTCGATGGCGGCGTCGACGAGGGAAGCGGCGTCGTCCTCGAACTGCGCCACCTCCTCGGCGAACTGCGAGCGGCGGCCCTCCAGCATCTCCGCGATCCGGTAGAGGATCTGCCCGCGGTTGTACGCGGTCGCCCCGGACCACTTGCCCACGGCCGCCCGGGCCGCCTTCACGGCGTCACGGACGTCCTTGCGGGAGCCGAGCGCGGCGTTGGCGAGGAACTCGCCCGAGGCCGACTGCACCTGGTAGGACCTCCCCGACTCGCTGCGGGGGAACGCGCCCCCGATGAACAGCTTGTACGTCTTGCGGACGGCCAGCCGGCCTTCAGTGCTCAAGGTAGGCCTCCAGCCCGTGCCGGCCGCCCTCGCGGCCGTAGCCCGACTCCTTGTACCCGCCGAAGGGCGAGGTGGGGTCGAACTTGTTGAACGTGTTGGCCCACACCACGCCGGCCCGGAGCCGGTCCGCGATCTGCAAGATGCGTGAGCCCTTCTCGGTCCAGACGCCGGCCGAGAGCCCGTACGGCGTGTTGTTGGCCTTCTCGACCGCCTCGTCCGGCGTGCGGAACGTCAGCACCGACAGCACCGGCCCGAAGATCTCCTCCCGGGCGATCCGGTGCGCCTGGGTGACCCCGGTGAAGATCGTCGGGGCGAACCAGAACCCGCGCTCGGGCAGCTCGCACGGGGCCGACCAGCGCTCGGCCCCCTCCTGCTCGCCGACCTGCGACAGCTCCCGGATGCGGGCCAGCTGGGCGGCGGAGTTGACCGCGCCGACGTCGGTGTTCTTGTCCAGCGGGTCGCCGACGCGCAGCAGCGCCATGCGGCGCTTGAGGGCGGCGAGGAAGTCCTCGGCGATCGACTCCTGCAGCAGCAGGCGCGAGCCCGCGCAGCACACGTGGCCCTGGTTGAAGAAGATGCCGTTGACCACGCCCTCGACCGCCTGGTCGACGGCCGCGTCGTCGAAGACGATGTTCGCGGCCTTCCCGCCGAGCTCGAGGGTCAGCCGCTTGTCCGTGCCGGCGACCGCGCGCGCGATCGCCCGCCCGACCTCGGTCGAGCCGGTGAAGGCGACCTTGTCGACGCCGGGGTGCTCGACCAGCAGCCGGCCGGTCTCGCCCGCCCCGGTGACGATGTTGACGACGCCCGGCGGCAGCTCGGCCTGGCGGCAGATGTCGGCGAAGAGCAGCGCGGTCAGCGGCGTGGTCTCGGCCGGCTTGAGCACGACCGTGTTGCCCGCGGCCAGCGCCGGGGCGATCTTCCAGGCGAGCATGAGCAACGGGAAGTTCCACGGGATGACCTGGGCCGCGACGCCGAGCGGGCGCGGGTCGGGCCCGAAGCCGGCGTAGGAGAGCTTGTCGGCCCACCCGGCGTAGTAGAAGAAGTGGGCGGCGACCAGCGGGATGTCCACGTCCCGCGACTCGCGGATCGGCTTGCCGTTGTCCAGCGACTCCAGCACCGCCAGCTCGCGGCCGCGCTCCTGGATGATCCGGGCGATGCGGAAGAGGTACTTCGCCCGATCCCGCCCGGGCATCGGCCCCCACACGGTGTCGAAGGCGTGCCGGGCGGCGCTCACCGCGGCGTCGACGTCGGCCGCGTCGGCGCACGCGATCTCGGCGAGGGTCTCCTCGCTGGCCGGGTTGATCGACTTGAACGGCTCGCCCTTGCCGTCGACGAACTCGCCGCCGATGAACAGGCCGTAGGACGAGGCGATGTCGACGATGGCGCGCGATTCGGGCGCCGGGGCGTAGGAGAAGTCCATCGCTAGTCCAGGGTGAAGTAGTCGGGGCCGCTGTAGTGGCCGGTGGCGAGCTTGGTGCGCTGCATGAGCAGGTCGTTGAGCAGCGTGGAGGCGCCGAAGCGGAACAGGTCGGGGTCGAGCCAGTCGGGCCCGGCGGTCTCGTTGACCATCACGAGGTACTTGATCGCGTCCTTGGCGGTCCGGATGCCCCCGGCCGGCTTGACGCCGATGACCCGCCCGGTCTCGGCCCGGAAGTCGCGCACCGCCTCGAGCATGACCAGCGTCACCGGCATGGTCGCGGCGGGCTGCACCTTGCCGGTGGAGGTCTTGATGAAGTCGGCGCCGGCCAGCATCGCCAGCCAGGAGGCGCGCCGCACGTTGTCGAGGGTGGCCAGCTCCCCGGTCTCGAGGATGACCTTGAGGTGGGCGTCCCCGCAGGCCTCCTTGACCGCCGCGATCTCGTCGTGGACCTCGGCGTAGCGGCCGGACAGGAACGCGCCGCGGGAGATCACCATGTCGATCTCGTCGGCCCCGTCGGCGACCGCGGCCCGGGTGTCGGCCAGCTTGACCGCGAGCGGGGCCTGGCCGGAGGGGAACGCCGTGGCGACGCTGGCCAGGTGGACCTTCGAGCCGCGCAGGGCCTCCGCGGCGGTGGCGATCATGGCGGGGTACACGCAGATGGCGGCGGCGCTCGGGCAGCTCGCGTCGGCCGGGTCGGGGCGCACCGCCTTGGCGCACAGGGCGCGCACCTTGCCCGGCGTGTCCGAGCCCTCCAGCGTGGTGAGGTCGACCATCCGGATCGCCAGGTCGAGCGCCTGGGCCTTGGCCGTGGTCTTGATCGATCGGGTGCCCAGCATCGCGGCGCGTTGCTCGGCGCCGACCTGGTCGACTCCCGGCAGGCCGTGCAGGAAGGTCCGCAGCGCGCCTTGTGAACGCGGCGTGACCTCGGCGGTGAGGCTCATGGGGAAAATACTAGGCTCTCGCATCGTGGACGTACTCGTGGTGGATCACCCCCTGGCCAAGTCGCGGCTGACCGCGATGCGCGACGAGCGCACCGACAACGGCTCGTTCCGGGCCGCGCTGCACGAGCTCACGACGATGCTCGTGTACGAGGCGGCCCGCTCGTTCGCCACCGAGCAGTTCCCGGTCAAGACGCCGGTCGCGACGACCGAGGGCACCCGCCTGGCCAACCCGCCGCTGCTCGTGCCGGTGCTGCGGGCCGGGCTGGGCATGTCCGACGCCGCGCTGGCGCTGCTGCCGGAGTCGTCCATGGGGTTCGTGGGGCTGGCGCGCGACGAGCACACGTTCGAGCCACGCGCCTACATGGAGTCACTGCCCCGCGACCTGTCCGGCATCCCGGTGCTGGTCCTCGACCCGATGCTGGCCACCGGCGGCTCCCTGGAGCACTGCGTGCGGCTGCTGGTCGACCGCGGTGCGACCGACATCACGGTGCTGTGCGTGCTCGCGGCGCCGGCCGGCATCGAGCGCCTGGCCAACTCCGGGCTGCCGATGCGCCTGGTCACCGCGGCGATCGACGAGCGGCTCAACGAGCACAAGTTCATCGTCCCGGGCCTGGGCGACGCGGGCGACCGGCAGTTCGGCGGCATGCCGCGCTTCGGCGATTCTTAAAGAATTGCTTAAGAAAGGTCGCCGTAACGAGGGATTACGGCGGCCGAGCCCTTGAACGGGTGAACGGGTCCGGCCTTACGGTTGCCCGCGATGAAATACCGGAAGAAGCTCCTGCTCGCGGCCACGATCCTGCTGGCCCTCGCCGGCTCCGGCGCGATCGCCTCGGCGACGCTGCGGGAGCCGGTGGCGGGGTTGCGCGAGGCCGAAGCCCGCCAAGGGCTCCAGGCCCGCACGACGCCCACGGCCGAGAACAAGCAGCGCCGCTGTGTCGTCGACGCCAAGCTCGTGCCGAGTTGCGGGCTGCTGTGGGGCGTCGCGCCCGGCGCGTTCACGGACCTCTCGTCCGGCCAGGCCCTGCGCAACTTCGAGAGCACGACGGGCCGCCCGGCCGACATTCTGCACTCGTACCACCGCGGCGACGAGGTCTTCCCGACCGCCGACGAGATCGCCGCGGTACAGCAGCCGAGAAAACGCATCCTGTTCGCCAACTGGAAGGTCGCCTGGGACACGACCTGGGCGAACGTGGCCGCCGGCGACGAGGACGCGCGCATCGACAAGGCGGCCGCGCGGTTCCGGGCGTTTCCGGGGACCATGTTCCTGGCGCTGCACCACGAGCCCGAGAACGACGTGCGCTCGGGCGGCGGGATGACGGCCCGCGACTATGCCGCGATGTTCCGCCACACCGTGCAGCGGCTGCGCGCCGACGGGGTGCGCAACGTGGTCTTCGTGCTCGTCTACATGGCCTACCAGCCGTGGTGCGAGAAGGACTGGTTCGCCGACCTGTACCCGGGCGACGACGTCGTGGACTGGATCGGCATGGACCCGTACCTGTTCGCCAAGCCCGGCGGCTACGGCTACGGCGACTTCTCGCACCTGGTCAACCACACGTCGAATCCGGCGGTCTGGCCCGGCTTCTACTCCTGGGTGACGAAGACGCACGGCAGCAAGCCGCTCATGGTCGCGGAGTGGGGCGTCTACGAGCACACCGCCGACCCGGCCCAGAAGGCCTGGATCTTCTCGACCGTCGCCCAGCAGATCGGGAGGTTCCCGGCAATCCGGGCGCTGGTCTACTTCGACTCGCCGAACGCGCCGAAGGGCGACACGCGCCCGGACTCGTCCCAGCCCGCGCTGAGCGAGTTCCGCAAGCTGGCCGAGTCGCAGGTCTTCTCGGTCACGCTCTAGGCCGAGCGGTCGCTAGAGCCCAAGCGCCTCCGCCGTCTGCGTGCGCAGGGCGACGAGGGATGCGGCGGCCCGCTCCCGGGCCCCGGCGATGTCGCCGCCGGCGACGGGCTCGACGACCTCGAGATAGGCCTTCAGCTTCGGCTCGGTCCCGGACGGCCGGACCACGACCCGGGTGGTTCCGGCCCGCAGGATGAGCACGTCGGACTCGGGCAGCCGGTCCTCGATCGAGTTCACCGGCTCGTCGAGCAGCTCGGCCGGCGGGCGGGAGCGGATGGTGGCCATCATCTCCGTGATCTCGGCGAGGTCCTCGACGCGCACCGAGAGCTGGTCGGTGGCGTGCACCCCGTGGCGCAGCGCCAGCTCGTCCAGCCGGTCGCCGAGCGTGCGCAGCTCCGCCTTGAGCCCGGCGGCGAGCTCGCAGACCAGCAGGGCGGCGGTGATGCCGTCCTTGTCGCGCACCAGCCCGGGGGCGACGCAGTAGCCGAGCGCCTCCTCGTAGCCGTAGACCAGATCGGCTCCGTTGTCGCCGGCCCGCACGATCCACTTGAAGCCGGTCAGCGTCTCGCCGTAGGGCAGCCCCCGGTCCGCGCACATGCGGGACAGCAGGCTGGAGGAGACGATGGTGGTCGCGTAGCGGCCGTGCACCCCGCGGCGCATGAGATGGTCGGCGAGCAGCACCCCGACCTCGTCGCCGCGCAGCTGCCGCCACACCTCGCCGCTGCGGAAGGCGACCGCGCACCGGTCGGCGTCGGGGTCGTTGGCGATGGCGATGTCGGCGCCCTCCCGCGCGGCGAGCGCCAGCAGCAGGTCGGAGGCGCCGGGCTCCTCCGGGTTGGGGAAGGCCACGGTCGGGAAGTCGGGGTCGGGCTCGGCCTGCTCGGCGACGACGGACGGGGCCGGGTAGCCGGCCGCGGCGAGCGTGGCCTCGAAGACCTCGCGGCCGACGCCGTGCATGGGGGTGTAGGCCACGGCCAGGTCCCGCGGCACCTCCGGGTCGATCACCCCGACCGCGGCGTCGACGTATTCGCGCACGATCTGCTCGCCGAGCACCTCGCCGGGCGGGCCGAGCGGCACGTCGCCCAGCGGACCGACCTCGCGGATCGCGCGTTCGATCCCGGCGTCGGCGGGCGGGACGAGCTGGGCTCCGTCGTGGAGGTACACCTTGTAGCCGTTGTCCTGCGGCGGGTTGTGGCTCGCGGTGACCATCACCCCCGCCACGGCATCGTGGCGGCGCACGGCGAAGGCGAGCAGCGGGGTCGGCAGGGGCCGGGGCATGAGCAGCGCCCGGCGCCCGGCACCGGTCGCGACCCGGGCGGTCTCGACGGCGAAGGCGTGCGAGCCGTGCCGGGCGTCGTAGCCGATGACCAGCGGCCGGTCGTCGGGCCCGGCGGCCTGGGCGGCGAGCCAGCGCACCAGCCCGGCCGCGGCGCCGCGCACGACCGCGAGGTTCATCCCGTTGGGCCCGGCCCGCAGCGGCCCGCGCAGGCCCGCGGTGCCGAAGCGCAACGGGCCGGCGAACCGGTCCGCCAGCTCGGTCTCGTCGTCGAGCACGGCCCGCAGCTCGTCCTGGCTCGCCGGATCGGGATCGTCGGCGAGCCAGGCTTCAGCCGCGGAGCGGAGGGATGCGGTCATCTGCCTTTCATAACACGCGTCAGCCGCCGGTCGGCGGCGTCAGCTTGAAGGAACTGACCATCGCGTCGAAGATCGCCTTGCTCTCGGCGAACCGGGCGTCGGGGACGGTCACGAAGAAGTGGTACGCCTTGCCGTTGGCCACGACGGCGTCCCAGAGGGCGTGGCGCAGGTGGTCGCCGGAGCCGCAGGTGTACTCCAGCACCGCCGACGCCTGCCCGTCGAGCTTGGCGTCGGTGAGGTCGACCCGCGCATACGGGCTCTCGCAGCTGCCCGGCGTGGACTTGAGCCGGCTCTCGGCCGACTCCAGGAAGGCGCGCGGGGCGGCCGACGTCTTGTCGATGTTGACCCGGATGCGCCGGTTGGCGTCGGCCGGGTCGGTGATGTCGAAATACGGCGCGGCGGCCGTGCCCAGCTTGGTGACCTTCCAGCCCTTGGGCACGCTGACCGTGATGCCGCCCGGGTGGGTGAACGGCTCCACATCGAACGCCGGCCCGGCCGGGGCGCTGGAGCCGCCCGCGTTGGGCAGCCCGTTCTTGCCGCCGTCGTCGCCGGAGAACAGCCCGGCCGCGGCCCCGATGCCGAGGAAGAGCACGAGCGCCAGCCCGGCCGCGATCCCGGCCTTGGCCAGGGTCGGCAGCGCCTTGACCTTCGCCACCAGGCCGGCGCCGCCGCCGAAGGTCGTGCCGGGGCTGGGCGGGGTGGCCGTGGTCGGGCCCTGGGCCCAGTCGTCCTGGGCGTATTCGGGCGCATACGCGTTGTAGGCGTCGGCCCCGGTGCGCTCCAGCTCGGCGTCGTGCGGGGCCCCGCTCGGGGCGGGTGCGCCGGAGTGCATCCGCCGCATCGCGCCGCTGACCGTCTCGCCGGGGGCCATCATCGCCCGCCCGCCGATCTGGCCGGTCGGCTGCTGCGGGTGGACCATCGTGGGCTGGTGGGCCGGGCGGACCACCGCGTAGGGGTCGGTCATGTGCGCCGGCGCGTTGCTGGCCAGCGGGCCGGCGAGCAGGTCGCGCAGCACGGCGCGGGCCGTCTCCACGTTCCAGCGGCGGGCCGGGTCCTTCTCCAGCAGCCCGTAGAGCACCCCGGCCAGCGGCCCGGCGCGCATCGACTGCGCCGGCGGCTCCTCCACGACGGCCCGCATCGTCTCGAACGGGTCGCGCTTGTCGAACGGCGGGCGGCCCTCGACGGCCGTGTACAGCGTCACGCCGAGCGAGAACAGGTCGCTCGGGGGCCCGAACTTGGCCCCGATGGCGCGCTCGGGCGAGATGAAATGCGGCGAGCCCAGCACCATGCCGGGCGTCGTGAGCTCGCTGTCGGTGGGCATGCGGGCCACGCCGAAGTCGGTGAGCACGCAGCGGCCGTCGCCGCAGATGAGCACGTTGGCCGGCTTCACGTCGCGGTGCAGCACCCCGGCGGCGTGGGCCACCTCGAGCGCGCCGAGCAGCGCGATGCCGATCTTGGCGACCGCCCGGGCCGCGAGCGGGCCGTCCTCGACGATCATCTCGGCGAGGCTGCGCGCCTGGAGCAGCTCCATGACGATCCACGGGCGGCCGGCCTCGGTCACCACGTCGTACACCTGCACGACCGACGGATGCGACAGCGCGGCGGCGGCGCGGGCCTCACGCAGGGTCCGCTGATACATCGAGTCGCGGTCGCTCGGGGCGAGGCCCGGCGGGAGGATCACCTCCTTGACCGCCACGTCACGGCGCAGCAGCGTGTCGCTCGCGCGCCAGACGGTGCCCATGCCGCCGTGTCCGATGGCGGTGCGCAGGGCGTAGCGCCCGCCGATCACGACTCCGGGCGCGGCGCGCTGCCCCGGAACCGGGGGCGCGGTGGAGCCCGGCTCGCGCGCTTCGCGGGCGGGTCCGTTGGAGGGGGAGTCGGAGCCGTGCGCAGGTTCGCGCCCGGCTCCGGCCGAGGCCAGAGCACCGGTGGGTGGCAGGGGCTCGCCATGCCACGTCGGAAGCTGAGTCACAGGCAGTTAACCGTCATGGGGAGGGGGAAGGTTGACTTCTCGCCCCACTATCTTGCTTGCTCTCGCCCGTCGAAGAAAGGTGGGGTCCGCTCCTTCACCGTACCGTGACCCGCGGACAACCGACCGTGCCGATCATGTCGCCCTGCGGACGGTCGCAGGATTGAAAGCGTTCATCCGGGGAACCTGGACAGACGGATGGAGCGTCTACGCAGGAGACGGAAACCATTCGGGAACATCGGCGACTCGGCTTTGCTGGATTCTCGATCTCGCCTGCCGATAGACGGACGAGGGGTGCGTCGCCGGTCCTGTGGTCCGTGCCACCCTGCGACGTCTTCCGTCACTGTGTGTTGAACCGTGGCGACGCAGGTCGCGGAACTAGTGCGAAAACTTATCGCGACACCGCGTGACCGCGACGGCGGTCGCGCGTTAGAGGAGATGAGGTGACGCCTGCAGTTTCGCGCCTTTAGCTGCGGTTAAGTGACGCTCAGCTATTCCGGCATCACGAGAATGATGTTGCGCTGCGTCACCTTCACCCGGTTAGTCTGTCCATGGCACGCATGGGGCGGGCCGCTCCATTAGACCGAAATAGAGAACTCACCGTGACGAGAGCGCTGACGTTGACCGAAGCCGCCGCTGCGGCGCGCCCGGTCGGCAAGTTGACGTCGTCGAGGGCCGAGCGTCTGTCCGATGGCTGGCCCGAGACCCCACCCGGGGCCGATCCACTGCCCGGACAGCTCGATCGCTGGCTCGCCTCGCGGGGGGCCGAGCTGGTAGCGATCCGGCGTCACATCCACGCGCACCCCGAGCTGTCCGGCCAGGAGTTCGAGACGGCCGCGCTCGTCGCCCGCGAGCTGACCCGGGCCGGCCTGTCGCCGCGCCTGCTGCCCAAGGGCAACGGCGTCATGTGCGACATCGGCCACGGTGACCGCGTCATCGCGCTGCGGGCCGACCTCGACGCGCTGCCGCTGCCGGACACCAAGGACGTGCCCTACCGCTCGACCGTCGACAACGTCTGCCACGCCTGCGGCCACGACGTGCACACGACGGTCCTGCTCGGCGTCGGCCTGGCCCTGGCCCAGCTGGCCGAGCGCGGCGAGCTGCCCGGCCGGGTCCGGCTGCTGTTCCAGCCGGCCGAGGAGACCATGCCGTCCGGCGCCCCCGAGGTCATCGCGGCCGGCGCGCTCAAGGACGTCGCGGCCATCTTCGCGCTGCACTGCGCGCCCCACCTGCCCGTCGGCCTGGTCGGCGTGCGCTCCGGCCCGTTCACCGCGGCCGCGGACAAGATCGAGGTCCGGCTGACCGGCCGCGGCGGGCACACCGCCCGCCCGCACCTGACCGCCGACCTGGTGCACGCCCTCGGCCGCATCCTCGTCGACGTGCCGTCGCTGCTGGACCGCAAGCTCGACGCGCGGGCCGGGGTCTCGATGGTGTGGGGCGCGGTGCGGGCCGGCGAGGCCGCCAACGCCATCCCGATCGAGGGCATGGCCCGGGGCACGATCCGGGTGCTCAGCCGCGAGGCCTGGCAGGAAGTGCCGGAGCTGGTCACCAAGCTCGTCCACGACGTCATCGCGCCGACCGGGGCCGACGTCGAGGTGACGTACACCCGCGGCGTCCCGCCCGTGGTCAACGACCGGATCGCCACCGCGATCATCGCGGGCGCGGCCGGCGCGGCGCTCGGGCCGGACCGCGTGGTCGAGGCCGAGATCAGCATGGGCGGCGAGGACTTCGCGTTCTACCTGGAGAACATCCCCGGCTCGATGATCCGGCTCGGCACCGGCATCCCGGGCTCGGAGGCGAAGTTCGACATCCACCAGTCCGCGTTCGACGTCGACGAGCGGGCGATCGGCCACGGCGTGCGGATCATGGTCCACACCGCGCTCGCGGCACTGAGCGCCGGGGCGTTCTAGCAAGGTTTCGGACAGCGAAGGTCGTCCACGTCTGGTACCACACCAGACGTGGTCACCGAGCTGCGCGTGCACGGCGTCACCGGCTCCCCGGCCGAGGACGTGCTGGACCGGCCCCTGCTGCGCCGGGTCGCCGGGGACACCGACGCGGGCTTCTTCCGCCCGCGGGCCGAATACGGCGCCGTCACCGGGCCCGGGGGCGCCACGCTGGAGGCCTACCGCTGGGGCAACCTGACCGCCGGCGCCGCCGCCCGGGCGCTCTGGCTGCTGTTGCTGCCGTTCATGTTCGCCAACGTCGCGCTGTGGCTGCGCCCGGCGACCCGGCCGGGCCCCCGGGCCGCGATCCGGGCCCTGGTGCGCGTCTACGCGCTGTCGATGACCGCCTCCTTCGTGCTGTCGTTCGTCGAGGTCGCCGTCGACCTCGTGGGCTGGCAGTGCGCGAGTCTGCCGCGCTGCCTGCGGGGCCGCGGCTATCTGGCGCTCTTCGCCGACGGGTTCTTCGCCACCCCGAGCCGCCGCCTGGCGCTCGCCGCGCTCGGGCCCGTGCTCGCCATCGCGCTCCTGTGGTTCCTGGGGCGGCGGACGTGGGCGCGGTACGAGGCCTTCCCCGCCCAGACCGAGGGCGACGGCGACGGGCTGGCCCACCCGTGCTTCTGGAACGGCAAGCCGCTCGTCGGCCGGCTCCGCTCCCTGCACATCGCGTTCGCGTTCGCCACGCTGGACGCGATCCTGCTGGGCAACCTCCTGCCGCACGGCTGGCCCGGCCCCGGCCTCGCGCTCGCCGCGCTGACCGGCCTCGTGCTCGTGCTGTGCGTGCTCGCGGTGGCCGTGCGGGCCGTGGTCGACCGCGACAACCCGGCCCCGTGGGCGACGCCGGGCACCCGGCTGCTGAGCCACGCCGCCGTCGCCCTGACCGTGCTCGTGCTCGGCTACGCGCTGCTGCCCCGCGACCCGTGGACGGCCGGCGGCCGGCTGCCGGTGCTCGGGGGCACCATCACCGGGCTGTTCGCGGCGCAGGTCCTGCTCATGATCGTGCTCGGCGCCGTGGTGCTGGCCAGCCGCCCGCGCGGGACGTTCCTGCAGGGCCTCGCCGGGCCGCTCATCGCCAGCGCCGGGCTCGGCGTCGCGGTCGCGTTCTCGGCCGGCCTGGCCTACCGGGCCGCGGACTTCCTCGACCGCCGCTCCCGCCCGTCGTCGGCCGACTACGCCGCCTGGCAGCCGCTGCAGCCGCCGCCCGCCTACGAGTGGGCCGCGGCCGGGTTCGTGCTGCTGCTCGGGCTCACCGTCGTGGTGGCCCTGGCCGGTGGGCTTCCGCTGGTGCGGCGGCTGCGCAGGGACGCCCGGGCGGTCACCGACGCCGACTTCGACGGCGGGCGCGAGCGGGACGCGGACCGGGCCCGGCAGATCGACCGGGCCGTGGCCGACGCGCGCGTGACCGACCACATCGGACGGATGCTCGTGTGGGTGTTCATCCCGGCGGCGACGGCGGCCGTGGCCGCGACGGGCTTCGCGATCGCCGCGCGGCGCCCGATCAGCCTGTTCCCGTCCGGCTCGGCCGGGGCCGAGGTGATCTCCTTCGCGGTCAACCTCGGCACCTACCTCATCGGCCTGTCCGCGCTCGCGCTCGTGCTCATCGGCGTGCTCGCCTACCGTTACCAGCGCTTCCGCCGGATCGTCGGCGTGCTGTGGGACCTGGGCACCTTCTGGCCCCGCGCCGCCCACCCGCTCGCGCCGCCCTGCTACGCCGAGCGCGTGGTGCCGGAGCTGGCCCAGCGGGGCGCCTGGCTCGCCGCCGAGCAGGGCGGCGTGATCCTCTCCGGGCACAGCCAGGGCAGCGTGCTCGCGGCCGCGACGGTGCTGCAGATGCCGCCCGAGGCGCGGGCGCGCACGGCCCTGCTGACCTACGGTTCGCCGTTGCGCCGGCTGTACGCCCGGTTCTTCCCCGCCTACCTCAGCGACGACGTCCTGGAGCAGGTCGGCGCGGTGCTCGCCCGGCCCGGGGCGACCGGGCCGGGCGAGCACACCCCCCGTTGGGTCAACCTGTGGCGGGACACCGACCCCATCGGCGGGCCGGTGGAGTCGCCGACGGCGCGCGACGTGCGCCTCGTCGATCCGCCGGGCTTCGCGGTCCCGCCCGGCGACACGGTGTTCCCCAAGGTCGACGGCCATTCCGGCTACCAGCTGCGGCCGGAGTTCGGTGCGGTGGTCAGTGCGCTCGCGGCGGATCTGGCTCCGCGTCGTCCCGCGGTGCCGGCACAACCGGCGGCGCGGGTTGCGGAGCCGGCTCGTCCGCCGCGGGCGCCGGAGCCGGTTTCGCGGCCACGGGAGCCGGAGCCGGAGCCGGTTTTGCGGCCGCGGGGGCCGGAGCCGGTTTCGCGGGGGCCGGAGCCGGGGCCGGGGCCGGTGAGGTCGGACGCGGAGCCGGCGGCATCGGCGGCGCCGGATGAGGGTGCGGATACATAGGCGCCGCGACGGCCGGCACGGGCACCGGGGCCCGCAGTGCCGGCGGGTGCGTGCGGCGGTAGCGCCTGGTGAGCCAGACGACCAGCCAGATCGGCAGGCCGAGGAAGAGCAGCCAGGGCAGCAGCCACCCGAAGATCGTCAGTGCCACCCGCAGCGACGCCGTGAACGCGTCCCAGCCGTGGCGCAGCCCGACCAGGATGCCGGTGTCCTCTTCGGACACCGCGGGCGCCTCCGGGCCCTGCAACACCAGCGTGATGGTCGACAGCGAGGTCAGCCCGGCCAGCTTGCGCTTGCGGGACTGCAGCGACTCGAGGTCGGACTCGCGCCGGGACAGCTCCGACTCCAGGGTCGTGATCTCGGCGATCGTCTGCGCCCTGGCCAGCAGCGCCCGGATGCGCTCGACGCTGGCCTGGGCGGTGGTGATCCGCGACTCCACGTCGACGACCTGATCGGTCACGTCCTGCGCGGACACCTGCCGGCTCTTCTCGTCCCCGATGCTCTTGAGCTGGTCGAGCGTGGCCTGGAACTTCTCGGCCGGCACCCGCAGGGTGATGGTGGCGGTCGAGCTCTGCCCGTCGATGCGCCGGTTGTCGCCGCCGACGAACCCGCCCGCGCCGGTGGCGAACGCGATCGCCTGCGCGGCGGCGGCGTTGACGTCCTTGACCTCGATCGTCATGGTGCCCGCGTAGATGATCGAGCGGTCGGTGGTGTCGAGGTTGTCCGGGGCCTTCTGCTGGCTCTGGCCTTGGTCGGCCTTCCCGCCCGCACCCGCGGCGCCCTCCTGCTGGGGCGCCGCCGCGGGCCCCGCCGCGTCCTTGTTGCTGCTGGTGGCCGGTGCGTCGCTCGCATCGGAGCCGCACCCGCTCAGGGCGAGGACCAACGCGCCGGCGGCCGCCGCGAGGAACACGGTCGTGCGCCTGACTGACATGACGCCTCCTGGGTAGGGTCCTGTGGGGTTGCGCCGGTCCGACGCGGGGCGGGGCGGGCGCGTTCCACCCGTGCGGGTCACAGTTCTGCCACGAGAGGGTCACCGGATGCGCATCACGAAGTACACGCACGCCTGCCTCCGCCTCGAGCACAGCGGCGGGGTGCTGGTGATCGACCCGGGGGTGTTCAGCGAAGCGGAGGCCCTCGACGGCGCCGACGCGGTGCTCATCACCCACGAGCACATGGACCACGTGGACCTGGACAAGCTGCGCGCCGCCGCGGCCCACCAGCCCGCGCTGACCGTGCACACCCATCCCGACGTCGAGGCGCAGCTGACCGACCTCGACGCCGACGTCTTCGCGGTCAACCCGGGCGACATCTTCGTCGCGGCCGGGATGACCGTGCGCGCGCACGGCGGCCGGCACGCGGTCATCCACCCCGACATCCCGCGGATCGTCAACCTCGGCTTCGCCATCGACGCCCCGGACGGCCCGATCTACCACCCGGGCGACTCGTTCCACGTGCCCGACGAGGAGATCGCGACGCTGTTCGTGCCCGTCTCGGCGCCGTGGCTCAAGCTCGCCGAGGCGATCGACTTCGCCCGGGCGGTCGGGCCGGAGCGCGCCTTCGCCCTGCACGACAGCCTGCTCGTGGACGTCGGCCAGCAGATGGTCACCGGCCACATGACGCGCCTGTCCGGCACCCACTACGAGCGCCTGGAACCGGGTACGACCATCTAGCGTTGGTGCCATGGCAGACGCCCTCGCCGCCGTCACGGCCCGGCTGTACTCGGCCCCGCCGGAGGACTTCATCGCGCTGCGCGGCGAGGAGGTCGCCAAGGCCCGCTCCGCCCGCGACACCGCCCTGGCCGCGGCGATCGGCAAGCTGCGCAAGCCCACCGTCGCCGCCTGGCTGGTGAACCGGCTCGCCCACGAGCGCCCCGACCTCGTCGCGGAGCTGCTGGAGCTGGCCGAGGAGCTGCGCGCCGCCCAGCGCGAGCTGCGCGGGGCCGACCTGCGCGAGCTCTCGGTGCGCCGGCGCGGCACGGTCTCGGCCCTGGCCCGCGAGGCGGTCAGGCTGGCCGGCCGCGGCTCGGCCGGGAACCTGCCGGTCGCCGAGGTGGAGGCGACCTTCGCCGCCGCGCTGGCCGACGCCGACGTGGCCGCCGAGGTGCGCGCGGGGCGGCTGACCAAGGCGCTGGAGTACACCGGCTTCGGGGAGACCCCGCGCCCCAACCTGCGGCTCGTGCAGGGCGGCCCCGATGCCTCGACGGCGGCCGCCGCGCCGCCGCGCTCCGCGCCCGACGAGCCTTCGGCGGCGACCGTCACGCCGGTGCGCTCGGCGCCCGACGCGAGCGAGCGGGAGCGGCGGGCCGAGGCCCGGCGGCGCGAGGAGGAGCGGCGGCGGGCCGAGGAGGAGCACGCCCGGCTGGTGCGGCAGGCGCGGCGGGAGCTGATGACCGCCCTGCAGCAGGTCGCCGACGCCGAGAACGCGAAGGCCGAGGCCGAACGGGCCGTGGCCGCCGCCGACAAGGCCATCAAGCAGGCCGAGAAGCGGGTCAGGATCGCCCAGGACGCCCTGGCGGACCTCGGCTGAGTCGTTCGTCCGTTCGCGCGCGTCGTGAGTACCCGAACGAGTGCCTTCACCGTGATCCATGCGGGGAGGCAGAATGACCGGGATGACTCCCGAGCAGGCGGCCGCCGCGGCGAAGCAGGCGGTGCTGGTGCTGGGCGGCGCCTTCAGCGACGATCCCAAGACCATGCGCCGCGCCCGTCAGATCGGCCTGACCGGCTGGGCCTTCTACGTGGCCGGACGCGGCGGCGCCCTGGGCGAGGTGCGCGCCGACACGGTCGCCGCGGCGCTGGGCTTCATCGCGCCCGAGGCGGTGCAGGACGGCTGGGACGCGGCCCGCAAGGTAGCCCCGCCGGAGCAGATCGCCGCCGACAACCTCGACGAGTGCTGCCGCTGGGGCCGCGAGCACCTGGAGAGCTTCTACGCGCTGCCCAAGCTCGTCGAGCTGGCCGAGCGGGTGGTGGTCAGCGCCGAGACCGCGGGCATGCCCCTCTTCGCCGCCTGGCGCGCCATGCCGCTGCCGGACGACTCGCCGGGCGCCCGGGCCGCCGTGCTGGCCCACCTGCTGCGCGAGCACCGTGGGGCGGCCCACCTGCTGGCGATCCGGGCCAGCGGGCTCACCCCGCTGGAGGCGATCATCTCCGGCCCGGACGGCGAGGCCGAGGCGACCGCGTTCGGCTGGCAGCCGCCCTACCCGCCGTTCGAGCCGCTGGTGCGCCGCCGCAGCTGGGCCGAGGCGCTGACCGACCGGATCGCGGGGGAGGCGTTCCGGGCGCTGTCACCGGCCGAGCGCGCCGAACTGGTGAACCTGCTCGACGCGGCCGTGCAGTCGGTCAAGGAAGCCCTCCCGAGCTAGGTTGCTACCCATGGACCTGCCGGGGTGGACGATTCGCGGGTGTTCGCTGCGTGACGTGGCCGCGATCCTGTCCGTGACCAGGGCGAGCGACATCGCGTCCCTCGGGGAGCCGGACTGGACCGAGGAGGAGGTCGTCGCGACCCTCACCGCGCCGCACCTGGACCCGGCCGCCGATTCCTGGCTGGCGTTCGGGCCGGACGGGACCGCGCTGGCGTGGGCGTACGTCGACAATCCCGAACGCGGCCCGCGCGACAACGTGGAGGTCTACGCGGCGCCGCCGGACGGCTGGCCCGCCTTCGGCCCGCTGCTGGACCTGGCCCTGGCCCGGGTGGCCGAGCGCGGCGCCGAGATCGTGCGCGCCGGGGTGGTGCCGGGCGAGACCGCCTACGTCGAGGCGCTCACCGCCCGCGGCTTCGCCTTCCGCAAGCGCCACGCCCGGATGACCCGCGCGCTGACCGGCGAGGAGCGGCCGCCCGACCCCCGGTTCGGGGTGCGGGTCGTGCGCGACGCGGAGCTGCCCCGCTTCCACGAGGTGCTGCAGACCGCCTTCGCCGACACCCCCGACTTCGTGCCCACCTCCTACGCGGACTGGCGGGCCGCCCTGGCCGCGCTGCCGTCGGTGAGCTGGGACGAGTGGCTCGTGGCCGAGGCCGGCGGCGCGATCGTCGGCGCGCTGCAGTCGGCTGACCAGGGCGTCGAGCGGGGCGAGGGCTGGGTGAAGAATCTGGCCGTGCTGCGCGGGCACCGCGGGACCGGGATCGGCGGCGCGCTGTTGCGGGCGGCCTTCGCGATCTACGCGGCGAAGGGGCGCACGACGGCCGGGCTGGGTGTCGACCTCACCAACCCGACCGGGGCGTACCACCTCTACACGAACGCGGGGATGACCGTGGCCTTCGCCGCCGACATGTACGAGCGCATCCGCTAGGGCATCGCCGTCTTCGTCGGGCGGGCGCGCAGGGCCTCGAGGTAGTCGGCCGGGGCCCCCGCCTTCGCGGCGGCGTTGGCGATCTCGGCGAGATACCACGCGGTGGGCAGCCCGCCCTCGTAGCCGTTGAACACGTAGACCCACGCGGTCTCCTCGCCGTCGAGGGTGGCCACGCGCAGGTGGAGCTTGCGGTACGTGCCGGCGAGGGCGCCCTCGACCTCGTCGAGCTGCTTCTCGTCGTTGGGGTGCACGTCGTACAGCGCCACGAAGACCCGGTCGCCCGGCGACTCGACGATCGTGGTGACCGAGCCCTCCCAGCCGAGGACGTCCTCCCCGGCGAAGGTCAGCCGCCAGCCCTCGAGCCAGCCGGTCCCGATCATCGGCGAATACGGACAGTAGGCCCGCATGCGGGCAGGGTCCAGGTTCGAGCCATACGCGGCGTAATGACGCACGGCGATGACGATAAACCCGACCGGGTACGCGAGAGAATACTGCTGAGCGTGTCGGATTCAGATCCACTCGTCGGCGCGCCATGGGCCGAGCGGGTAGCCCGGCGACGCAGCGTTGCCCCCGCGGGGGAGAATGGCATCAGAAGAGCCGAGGAGGGGTGGCTGGCGTGGGCCGGATCGTGATCATCGGAGGTGGCCCGGCGGGCTACGAGGCGGCCCTGGTCGCCGCGCAGCTGGACGCCCAGGTGACCGTGATCGAGGCCGAGGGCGCCGGGGGCGCCTGCGTGCTGCACGACTGCGTGCCCAGCAAGACCTTCATCGCCAGCTCGTCCGTGGTCACCGCGCACCTGGACACGGAGGCGTTCGGGGTCATCGGCCCCGAGGGGCCCGACGTGCGGGTGGACGGCCCGGCGGTGCACCAGCGGGTGAAGCGGCTCGCCCACGCGCAGTCCGGCGACATCCACGCCAAGCTCCTCAAGGCCGGTGTGGAGTTCGTCACGGGCACTGCGCGCCTCGGAGAGGACACGCTCGGTCACACTCACGCCGTTCGGGTGACGCCGGCCGACGGTGACGCTCCGTATGTGATCGCCGCCTCCACGGTGTTGCTCGCCACCGGCGCCACCCCGCGGGTGCTGGCGTCCGCGGCGCCGGACGGGGAGCGGATCCTCGACTGGCGCCAGGTGTACGACCTGCCCCGGCTGCCCGAGAAGCTCATCGTGGTCGGTTCGGGTGTGACCGGCGCCGAGTTCGCCTCCGCCTATCTGGCCATGGGCGTCGATGTGACGCTCGTCTCCAGCCGCGACCGGGTCATGCCGCACGAGGACCCCGACGCCGCCATGGCGATCGAGCGGGTCTTCCGGACCCGGGGCATGACGATCCTCAACAACTCCCGCGCCTCGGCCGCCCGCCGCACCGCCGGCGGGGTCGAGGTCGAGCTGGCCGACGGGCGGGTCGTCGAGGGCTCCCACGTGCTCATGTGTGTGGGTTCGGTGCCGCAGACGTCCTCGCTGGGCCTCGCGGAATACGGGGTGGAGGTCGCGCCGGGCGGATACGTCACCGTCGACCGGGTCTCGCGCACCAACGTGCCTGGGATCTACGCGGCCGGCGACTGCACCGGGCTGCTGCCCCTCGCGAGTGTCGCCGCCATGCAGGGCCGGATCGCGATGTGGCACGCGCTCGGCGAGGCGGTCGCCCCGCTGAAGCTGCGCACGGTCGCCGCGAACGTGTTCACCGACCCGGAGCTCGCGTCGGTCGGCATCACCCAGTCCGACATCGACAGCGGCCGGGTGCCGGCCCGCGCGGTGATGCTGCCCCTGGCCGGCAACGCCCGGGCCAAGATGGACGGGCTCGACGACGGCTTCGTGAAGATCTTCTGCCGTCCGGCCTCCGGCCTGGTGGTCGGCGGCGTCGTGGTCGCCCCGAAGGCCAGCGAGCTGATCATGCCGATCGCGATGGCGGTGGAGAACCACCTCAGCGTCGACCAGCTGGCCCACACGATCACGATCTACCCGTCGATCTCGGGCTCGATCGCGGAGGCCGCGCGCCAGCTCATGCAGCACGACGAGGACTGAGCCCCGGGCCTGGGCGGCCGAGCACCGCCCGCTTGGACCGGGGTGACCGACCGCGGACCTGGCAGCGACGGCGCGCAGCGCCCAGCGGTTCGCCCAGTCTGGCTCGGTGAGGCTTCGCGGAGACCGACCCAGACCAGGCGCTGACGGCAGCGACGGTCCGCACCCCGCGGACCCGAGTCCTGCGCTAGGGAATCTCCCGGAAGATGCCCCGGGCGTAGTCGGCGACGGCCGCCCGGGTCACCGTGGCCTCGATCGGCAGCGACTCCAGGCAGCGGCGCAGGGCCTCGGTGAGCAGCGGCCGGGGCACCCGCATCGACACCGTCGAGTGCGGCACCCACTCGCCGGGCTCGTAGAGTGGCAGCGAGGCCATGCCCGCCGCGCTGAGCAGGCCGTGGACGCGCGCCTGGTGCGCGACCAGCTCCGGGGTCGGGGCCGGTCCGAGGAAGACCACGCGGCCGACGAAGACGCCGGCGTACTGGAAGTTGACCCGCAACGGCTCCGCGACCCGGGTGCCGGCCAGCGCCGCGGCCACCGCCTCCGGGTCGAGCTGCCGGGCCACGGACAGGGTCACGTGCGGGCGGTGCCGGCCGTCGTGCGGGGTCCGCAGCGACTGCACGCCCAGCTCCTCGAGCTGGTCCCAGAGCACCCGGATGCGGCGGGACGCCCGCTCGTCCAGGTACATCTCGACCGACGCGACCATCAGCGCGCCCGCTGGCAGCGCGGGCACCAGTACGCGTTGCGCGCGCTCAGCACCGCGGTGCGCACGGGCGAGGCGCACACGAGACACGGCTGGCCGGTGCGGCGGTACACGTACACCTCCCCGCCGTGCCGGTCCACCCGCGGCGCCCGGCCCATCGCCTCCGGCGTGTGGGCGCTGTGGACGGTGTCGATGCGCCCCTCGGCCACGCCCGCGCGCATCAGGGTGCGCAGGTCCGCCCAGATGTCGTTCCACTTGCGGCGGCTCAGTCTCGTGCCCGGCGTGGTCGGCGGCAGCCCGGCCCGGAACAGCGACTCGGTCACGTAGATGAGCCCGGCCCCGGCCACGATCGACTGGTCCATGAGCAGCGCCATGAGCGGCCGCCCGGAGCCGCGGATGGCGTCGTACGCCGTGCCGCCGTCGCTGTCCTCGTCGAGCGGGTCGGGCCCGAGCCGGGCGTGCAGGGCGTCCAGCCGCGCGGGGTCGAGCAGCTCGCAGGCGGCCGGCCCGCGCAGGTCGAGCCAGTGCTCGCCGTTGGCCAGCCGCATCCGGATCTCGCCCACGGGCGCGGGCGGCGGGCCGTCGCCGTCGGTGCACTTGCCGTACAGCCCCAGGTGCACGTGCACCGTCTCGCCGTTCGCGTAGTGGTGGAACAGGTGCTTGCCGTGCGCGGAGGCGTCCTCGAACACGCGGCCGTCGACCCGCGACGCGTCCGCGGCGAAGCGCCCCTGCGGGCTGCCGACGGCGACGGGGCGGCCCGCGAACAGCTTGCGATGCCGCTCGGCGAGGCGGTGGATGGTGTGACCTTCGGGCACCGGGCATTTATACCCGGACCGTCGCGCGCGTGGCGCGCTATTCTCGGCGGCATGAGTCGCAGCGCACTGTCCACGACGACGCCGGGCCTTCCCCGGCGGCGCTGATCGACGTCAGCAACCTTCCGCTCCGGGGCGCCGCGCTCCGGAGCTTTTTTGTGGCCCGAGGCGGCGCTCCCCGCGTCTCGAGGAGTTCGTCATGCAGGACCACCGCAAGCTCGGCCGCGAGCTCGAGCTGTTCCACTCCGACCCGCTCGTCGGCGCCGGGCTGCCGCTCTGGCTGCCCCGGGGCGCCGCGGCCCGGCGCGCCGTCGAGGACTACCTGCTCGACCTGGAGCGCCGGCACGGCTATCGGCACGTGTACTCCCCGCCGCTGGCCAAGGCCGAGATGTACCACCGCTCCGGGCATCTGCCGCACTACGCCGACGACATGTTCCCGCCGATGGCGCTCGATGCCGACAACGCGTTCGTGCTGCGCCCGAGCCTGTGCCCGCACCACGCCGCGGTGTTCGCCGCGCGCGGGCGCTCCTACCGCGAGCTGCCCCTGCGCATCGGCGAGATCGGCGGGCAGTACCGCGCCGAGCGCTCCGGGGTGCTCGGCGGGCTGTCGCGGGTACGCGCGATATCCCTCAACGACGGGCACGTCTTCTGCGCCGAGGACCAGGTCGAGGCCGAGGTGGTCGCGGCGCTGTCGGTGATGCGGGAGGCGCACCGGGCGCTCGGCTTCGCGCCGTCGTCGTGGCGGCTGTCGCTGCGGGGGGACGGGCCGAAGTACGTCGACGACCCGGACATGTGGCAGCGCGGGACCGCGGTGCTGCGCCGGGCGCTCGCGGCCGCGGGCGTGGACTACGTCGACGGGCCGGGCGAGGCCGCCTTCTACGGGCCGAAGATCGACATCCAGCTGCTCGACCACGCCGGCCGGGAGAGCACCCTCGCCACCGTCCAGGTCGACTACTACATGCCGGCCCGGTTCGACCTGTCCTACGTGGACGCCGGCGGCGCCCGGAAGCGGCCCGTGATGGTGCACCGCAGCGCCGCCGGGAGCATGGAGCGGCTCTTCGCGCACCTGATCGAGGTGCACGACGGCGCGTTCCCGGCGTGGTTCGCACCGGTGCAGCTGGAGGTCCTGCCCGTCGGGGACGCGGACGTGCGCGGGTTCCTCGGGCGCGCCCGGGCGCTCGGGCTGCGCATCGAGGAGTCGTACTCCGGCAGCCTCTCCGCCCGCATCCGCGACGCCGCCCGCCGCCGGGTGCCGTTCGTGGCGGTCATCGGGGCGAACGAGGCGGCCGCGGGCACCGTCTCGCTGCGCTCGCGGGACGGCTCGGTCGCCGCGCTGCCGGTGGCCAAGGCGCTGGAACTGCTCGAGGCTTCGTGCCGCCCGCCTAAACAGGATCCGGTACTGGAGCCGTCAGTGTCCGTGTGAGTGTCCTTCGACTCGTGGGTGCGGGGCTGGCTGTGCTCGCCTTGGCCGCCTGTTCCGCGCCCGCGGCCTCTTCTGTCCCGTTGCCGAGCCCGTCTTCCGCCGCGAGCCGCGAGCCCGCGCGCGCGGTGGCCCCCGAGATCGGCTATCCGGCGGAGGGGAAAGGCGACTATGCGGTCGCGCCGGCCGGAGGTCCCGTCATCGGTACCGCCGGGCAGCTGCTGACCTACCGCATCGCCGTCGAGCGGGACATCACGGGCATCTCCGCCGCCGGGTTCGCCGAGGCCGTCGAGGCGGTCTTCGCCGACCCGCGCAGCTGGCCCGGCACCGGCAAGTGGCGGCTGCGGCGGGCCGGGGCCGGGGACCGCTTCGACTTCACGATCTACCTCGCGACCCCGGCGACGCGGGACCGGCTCTGCGGGAGCTCCTACGACCGGTACACCTCCTGCCGCAACGGCGACAGCGTGGTCATCAACGTGGCGCGCTGGGTGCGGGGCGTGCCCGATTACGGCTCGGACCTGGTCACCTATCGGCAGTACGTGATCAATCACGAGACCGGGCACCGGCTCTACCACGGCCACGAGCTGTGCCCCGGCCCCGGCCGGCCCGCGCCGGTGATGCAGCAGCAGACGCTGGGGCTGCACGGCTGCGTCGCCAACGCCTGGCCGATCGTCGACGGGCGGGAGTACGGGGGGCGCTCCGGGCAGTACGACGACCCCGCTCCGCGCGACCCGTAAACGTCCGGGGCCGGATCCCTCGTCTACCTCGGTGGAGCCGTGGGGGAGAGGTGCCGTGCAGATCGAGTTCACCGAGTTCGTGCACGGGCGGTCGCAGGGCCTGCTGCGCTTCGCCTACCTGCTCACCGGGGACCGGCACCTCGCCGAGGACCTCGTGCAGGAGGCGCTCGTGCGGGCCCATCGCCGCTGGTCCGGGATCGTGGGGGAGGAGGGGCCCGAGCCCTATGTGCGAAAGACGATGCTGCGGCAGTACCTGTCGTGGCGCCGCCGCCGCTCGTTCGCCGAACGGCCCG
This sequence comes from Dactylosporangium thailandense, assembly GCF_059739745.1. Taxonomy (NCBI): domain Bacteria; kingdom Bacillati; phylum Actinomycetota; class Actinomycetes; order Micromonosporales; family Micromonosporaceae; genus Dactylosporangium; species Dactylosporangium thailandense. The sequence continues at coordinate 8,845,803 of NZ_AP029195.1, read as the reverse complement.
TAGCCGAGCTGCCCGAGCTCGCGACGGCCGATCCGGCGGCCCGGGTGGCCGACACCGACGCCATGTGGGCCCTGCTGCGCACGCTGCCCCGGTCGCAGCGCGCCGTCGTGGTCCTGCGCTACTACGAGGACCTTCCGGACGCCGAGATCGCCCGGCTCCTCGGGTGCGCCGAGTCCACCGTACGAGTACACGCGTTCCACGCCCTGAAGAAGCTCCGGGCGGCCCTGGCCAGTGACCGGGAGGCCGCCCCCGCGCCGGGAGGCAGATCATGAACGACGACGAGGTCGAGGCCCGGCTCCGCGACGCCCTGCGCCAGTTCGCGGGCGACGCCCCGCCCGGCGTGTCGATGCTGACCACCGTCACGACCGAGTCCGCCCGCCGCGGCCGCCGCGTCCGCCTGGCCGCCCTCGCCTCGGGCGCCGCGGCCCTGGTCGCGATCGGCGCCGCCGTCCCGTTCGCCCTGCGCGGTGCGCCCCCGGCCGTCGTGGCCGCCCCGTCCTCTCCCGCCTCGCCCGTCCCGCCCTCTCCAGCCTCGCCCGTCCCGGTCCCGTCCGCGACGGCCTGGTTCTCCCCGCGCCCGGCCACGCTCGTGGCCGCCACGGTGCCGCCGTCCCTGGTGTTCCCGGTCTCGCCGCCCACCGGCGGCGGCTACGGCACCCCGATGATCTCGCTGACCGCAGACCGCCTGACGCTGTTCCAGACCCTGCCGACGACCGCCCCGGTGACGGTGACCGTCTACGACTCGCGGCCCCCGGCCCCGACCGCGCGGTCCCGCGCGACCCAGGCCGAGGTCGCCGGGCGGGCGGCCACGGTCTACGAGTGGGCCTGGTCGGACGACGACCAGACGAACCCGGACTCGAGCCCCCGGGTCTCGCTCGTCTGGCAGCCCTCGGCCCGCACCTGGCTGCGCCTCGACGCGGACGCGGGCACGGCGGTGCCGCTGCTGATCGCGTACGCGGAGGCGCTCAAGCCCGGCGGCGCCAAGGCCGAGACGCCGTTCACCTTCACGCTGATGCCGTCCGGCTGGACGGTGGACGACATCAGCCCCGCGGTGGTGACGTTCGCCCCGCCCGGCACCGACCCCAACGCGGGTTTCCTGTTCAAGCTGGTCGTACAGCTGGACGAGGAGCCGGGCCTGCAGCCGAAGCTCGCGGGCCCGTCGACGGCCGGCGTCCGCGTGGGCGAGCGCCAGGCGTGGCTGACGACGACGCCGGAGGTGCAGTTCCTGCAGATCCCGGTGGACGGCGGCCGCTCGCTGATGCTGCAGGTGAGCCCGGCGGCGGCACTGCCGCAGGACGTGCTGCTGCGCTTCGCGGCCGGCATCGGCGTGACCCCGTCGGCCCAGGTGAGCCACGGCTGAGCGGCCGGCGCAGGTGATCCGGGGTTGATTTGCGGGGTGGCGGGGTTCGTTCGGCCGCCGAGCGGATACCTCGTCTCCGGCCGGAGACGCGGGATTTCCGCGCCGGCGATTCGGGTCAGATATCGGATGATTCACCCAGATCGCCCCGTACAGGTCATACCTGTGCATACCATCAATTTTGTGCTGGTAGTAACGACCGAGGGCTTACCCGGTTACGAGATCACCGCCGTGCTGGGCGAGGTGATCGGCGTTGTCGCTACGTCCCGCAACCCGTTCGCGGCCGGCCTGCGCTCGACGGAGGGCGGGCCGGGCCAGGACATGTCCCAGTTCCTGGTCCAGACGCGGGCGCGGGCCGTGGGCCAGATGGTCCAGGCGGCGGAGAACCGCGGGGCGAACGCGATCGTGGGGATGCGCTTCGACCATCGGGACGTGACGAACACGTGGGTCGAGCTGTGCGCGTACGGCACCGCGGTGGTCGCGGTCCCGATGCACGCCCGGACGGGGGCCCACGCCGCCTGACCTGCACCTCGTTCGCCGCGGGCCGGATCAGGTGTCGCGTCGGTGCAGTCCGGCGAGCGCCGCGTCGAGGATCGGCTGCCGGTATTCCGGGGTGCCGGGGATCTTCGCGATGGCGACGACCAGGTCGAGGATCTGGTTGAGCTCGAGTCCGGCGTCGATCTGGCGGGCGTCCTGGGCGGCCGCGAGCAGTGGCCGGCCGGCGGCGAGCATCCGGCCCCGTGCTCCGATCGGGCCGGAGCGACGATCATCCCGACGGCCCTGGGCCAGGCCGTCGCCGCCAGTCTCTCCGGACGGCTCGTCGCCGTCCGGAAAGACCGCTTCGCCCTCACGCTGGGCGGCGCGCTCCTGGCCACCGCCTACCTGCTGGTCGCCTAGGCCGTCTTCGGCCTCGGCGCGGGGCATGGTCAGCCCGCCGGTCAGCCACACCGCGGTCTCCGGGCTACCGCTCGGCCAGGTCGGCGTCGCGGTCACCGGCTCGATCGTGGCCGGCTCCAGCGCCGGGTTCGTCCACTCGAGCCACGCCGCCTGGGTCGTCATCGGAGCCTGCGGCTTCGCCGTGCTCGCGCTCGGCCTCATCTCCACCAGCGGCTAGGCGAGGGACGCCGCCACCCGCAACCGTCGGCGTTTCGCCACCGCACCGCAGGGCGACCCGCTGCCCAGCCGATCCGCGGACCGTATCGAAGCGGGGACCGAGTGACGGACCGCCCTCGCTCGCCTCGACGGCCGCGGCCTGGAAGTAGGTAGGTCTCGGTGCGCCCACGTGTGGCGACGTCGAGGTCGTCGCCGGCCTCATGACCGCTGCCATCAAGGAGGTCGCGGCGATGGACCCTCGCACACCAGCGCTGACCTGCTCACCGGCGAGAGCTCATCGCGCTGGGACGCACCCTCAAGAAGCGCGCCGCTCCTTCGACCGCCCCGGCCGGCGCCTCGCCATCGCGCCGCAGGGCGACGACCAGCCGATCCGCAGACCCCGCCGAAGCGGCCTCGGCATGGAGGTCGCCGGGCGGCGCCTTGAGCGGGACCGTGGTGGTGTCGGCGCCGCGGAGCCTAAGGCGCCCCACGAGACACCGCGGGCCGGCGCGCCGGTGCACGCACCGCGGACATGGCTAGGGCGGTCCCCCTCGGCCGAAGGCCCTCCGGGGACCGCCCTTTTGTCTGGCGGGAGCAACGGTCCGCAGGTGACGCGGACCCGAGCAATGCTCTACGACTTGATCTCCGCGATGACCGCCCCCGCCGACACGACCTCGCCCACCGCCGCCTGCAGGCCGGTCACCACGCCGGCCTTGTGGGCGTTGAGCGGCTGCTCCATCTTCATCGCCTCGAGCACGACGACCAGGTCCCCCTCGGCGACGGTGTCCCCCTCGGCCACCGCGATCTTCACGATCGTGCCCTGCATGGGGCTGGTCAGGGCGTCGCCGCTCGCCGCCGCGCCCGCCTTCTTGCCGGCCGCCCGCTTGCGCGGGGCCGCGGCGGGGGCGGCCGGGGCGCCCGCCCCGAACCCGGCCGGCAGCGTGACCTCGAGCCGCTTCCCGCCGACCTCGACCACCACGGTCGAGCGCTCCGCGGCCTCGGCCGCGTCCGTCGCCGGCGCCGCGAAGGGCGGGACGTCGTTCACCCACTCGGTCTCGATCCAGCGCGTGTGCACGCGGAAGGGTTCGTCGGTGAAGGCCGGGTCGCGCAGGACCTTGCGGTGGAAGGTCAGCGCGGTGGCCATGCCCTCGACGACCATCTCGTCGAGGGCGCGGCGGGCGCGCTCGATGGCCTCGGTGCGGGTCTCGCCGATGACGATGACCTTGGCCAGCAGGGAGTCGAAGTTGCCGCCGATGACGCTGCCCGACTCGATGCCGGTGTCGACCCGCACGCCGGGGCCGGTCGGCAGGGTGAGCTGCGTGACGGTGCCGGGGGCGGGCAGGAAGCCGCGGCCGGGGTCCTCGCCGTTGATGCGGAACTCGATCGCGTGGCCGCGCGGGACGGGGTCGGCGTCGAAGCGGAGCTTCTCGCCGTCGGCGACGCGGAACTGCTCGCGGACGAGGTCGATGCCGGTGGTCTCCTCGCTGACCGGGTGCTCGACCTGCAGGCGGGTGTTGACCTCGAGGAAGGAGATGGTGCCGTCGTTGCCGACGAGGTATTCCACCGTCCCGGCGCCGTGATACCCGGCCTCGCGGCAGATCGCCTTCGCCGAGGAGTGGATCTCCGCGCGCTGCTCGTCGGTGAGGAACGGGGCCGGCGCCTCCTCGACGAGCTTCTGGTGGCGGCGCTGCAGCGAGCAGTCGCGGGTGCCGACCACGATCACGTTGCCGTGCTGGTCGGCGAGCACCTGGGCCTCGACGTGGCGGGGCTGGTCGAGGTAGCGCTCGACGAAGCACTCCCCGCGCCCGAACGCGGCCACCGCCTCGCGCACGGCCGACTCGAACAGCGACGGGATCTCCTCGATCGTGCGGGCGACCTTGAGGCCGCGTCCGCCGCCGCCGAAGGCCGCCTTGATGGCGACCGGCAGGCCGTGCTCCCGCGCGAACGCGATGATCTCGTCGGCGTCGGCGACCGGCTCGGCGGTGCCGGGCACGAGCGGGGCGCCGGCGCGCTGGGCGATGTGCCGGGCGGTGACCTTGTCGCCGAGGTCGCGGATGGACTGCGGGCTCGGGCCGATCCAGGTGAGCCCGGCGTCGAGGACGGCCTGGGCGAAGTCCGCGTTCTCGGACAGGAACCCGTATCCCGGGTGCACCGCGTCCGTCCCCGCCCGGGCGGCCACGTCGACGAGCTTGTCGATGCGCAGATAGGTCTCCGCGGCCGAGTCGCCGCCCAGCGCGTAGGCCTCGTCGGCCAGCCGGGCGTGCAGCGCGTCGCGATCGGAGTCGGCGTAGACCGCGACGCTGGCGAGGCCGGCGTCACGGCAGGCGCGGATGACCCGAACAGCGATTTCGCCCCGATTGGCGATCAGTACCTTGCGCACGCAGGCAGTCTATGCCCAGGGTCCGACACTTTCCGTTGCCAAGAAAGTCACTCCCGACGCTTAGTCAAACTTGGCTATTACGCTTACATCGTGTCCACTACGCGTCTGATGATCCTGGGCCTGGTGTCGTACCTGCAGCCCGTCCACGGCTACGACATCCGCAAGGAGCTGACCAGCTGGAACGTCGAGAGCTGGGCCAACGTCCAGCCGGGCTCGATCTACCACGCCCTGCGCCGGATGACCGAGGAAGGGCTGCTCGAGGAGGTCGCGACCGAGCAGGTGGGCAACCGGCCGGCGCGCACCCTCTACCGGCTGACCGCGGCGGGCACGGCGGAGTACCAGGCGCTGCTGCGGCGGTACTGGTGGGAGTACCAGGAGCCGCACGACCCGTTCCTGGCCGCATTCGCGTTCCTGCCGCACCTGCCGCGCGCGGAGGCGGCGGGCGCGCTGCGGGCCCGGGCCCGGCTGCTCGAGGACTGGACCAAGACCTATCGCGACAACGTGGACCAGTGGATGGCGCACAAGCCGCCGCACGTCGGCTGGCAGTTCGAGCTGACCCTGGCGCGCTGCGAGGCCGAGGCCCGCTGGTGCCACGACATCGCCGCGCGCATCGAGGCCGGCGAGGGTGCGCACCACAACGAGGACGCCGACGCCAAGGGCGCCGAGGAGTGGCGCCGGGCCATCCGGGCCGAGCACGGCGAGCCCGTCGACGACGAAGACGAGTAGTACGCGACATACTCAAGCTTGACCGAAAAATCTATATCGCGTTACAGTCTCCTCGCAAACGCAGAGACAGGGAGACGGACATGATCGAGACGAGGGGCCTGCGCAAGTCGTTCCGCTCCCGCGCCGGTCGCGACAAGAAGGTCGTCGAGGCCGTGCGCGGCGTCGACCTCTCCGTCAGGGGCGGGGAGATCTTCGGCTTTCTGGGACCGAACGGCGCGGGCAAGACCACGACGCTGCGCATGCTCGCCACGCTCATCGCGCCGGACGGGGGCGAGGCCACCATCGCGGGGGCCGACCTGCTCAAGAACCCGGGCGAGGTGCGGCGGCGCATCGGGTACGTCGCCCAGGGCGGCAGCACCTGGGACGAGAGCAGCGCGCGCGAGGAGCTCGTGCTGCAGGCCCGCTTCTACGGTATCGGCAAGGCCGAGGCGCAGCGGCGGGTGAGCCGGGCGCTGGACGCGTTCCAGCTGACCGAGTACGCCGATCGGCGCTGCAAGACGTACTCGGGCGGGCAGCGCCGCCGGGTCGACATCGCGCTCGGCATCATCCACGAGCCGAAGATCGTGTTCCTCGACGAGCCGACCACCGGCCTCGACCCGCAGAGCCGCGCCCACATGTGGGACGAGGTGCGCCGCCTGCGCGAGGAGGGCATGACGGTCTTCATCACCACGCACTACCTCGACGAGGCCGACGCCCTGTGCGACCGCATCGCGATCATGGACCACGGCGAGATCGTCGCCGAGGACACCGTCGACGCCCTCAAGCGCGAGGTCGCCGGCGACGTGGTGACCGTCGGCGTCAACGGCGCCACCGAGACCGCGGCCGGCCTGCTCGCCAACCAGGACTACGTGCGCAGCATGGACCACGCGGACGGGCGGCTGCGGCTGTACGTCACCGAGGGCGCCACCGCCATCCCGCACATCCTGCGCCTGCTCGACCACGCCGGCGTGACCCTCGGCGAGATGGAGCTGCACCGTCCGAGCCTCGACGACGTGTTCCTCACCAAGACCGGCCGTTCCCTGAGGGAGAGCTGACCGATGAAGTTCCTCCGCGACACCTGGCTGGTCTTCCAGCGCCAGATGCAGCTCATGCTGCGCAACCCGGTCTGGCTGATCGTGGGCGTCATCCAGCCGCTGTTCTACCTGCTGCTCTTCGCCCCGCTGCTGAAGCCCGCCCTGGGCGTGAGCACCAACGCCGAGGCGTACAAGCTGTTCGTCCCCGGCCTGCTCGTCCTGCTGGCCATGTTCGGCTCCCTGTTCACCGGCTTCGGCCTGATCGCCGAGCTGCGCGTCGGCGTCATCGAGCGCAGCCGGGTCACACCGGTGAGCCGCTTCGCCCTGCTGATCGGCCGATCCCTGCGCGACGTGGTGTCCCTGCTGTTCCAGGCCCTGCTGATCGTCGTCATCGCCGTGGCGGTCGGCCTGCGCGTGAACGTCGTGGACGTCGTCGCCGCGTTCGCCCTCATGGCCGTGATCTCGCTGATGCTCTCGGCCTTCTCCTACGCCGTCTCGCTCAAGCTGCGCAGCGAGGACGCCCTGGCCCCGCTGCTGAACACGATCTCCCAGCCCCTGCTGCTGACCGCGGGCATCCTCCTGCCGCTGACGTTCGCCCCGAAGTGGCTGCAGACCGTGGCCGACTGGAACCCGTTCTCGTGGGCGGTGGACGGCGTGCGCGCCCTCTTCGACGGCAACCCGGGCGCCGACTCGGTCTGGCAGGCCGCGGTGGTCGTCGGCGTCCTGACCGTGGCCACGGTGGTGTGGGCGTCGCGGGCGTTCGCCAAGGGCGTTCGCTGACACGGGTTTTCCCTGCTCGGGTCCGCGTCAGTCACTGACCGTCGCTCCCGCCAGACAAAAGGGCGGTCCCCGGAGGGCCTTCGGCCGGAGGGGACCGCCCTAGCCGGGTCCGCGGTGCCAAGACCGCACCGCGGCGCCGCGTCACTGTGGCTGTACCGGTAATGAGACTCACCGCCATGGCCACTTCCGCCGCGCCGGACCGCATGACAGCGTTGCGCTCGTGCCTCGTCTCGTTCGCGACCGGCTCACCTGGGTCCTGTACGTCCAGCTGGCCCTGTGGGTCTACTTCATGTACGGATTCGGCCCCGTGGCCCCGATCCTGCGCGACGAGCTGCACATCAGCCGCACCCTGGCCGGCCTGCACGGCACCGCGTTCGCCGTGGGCGGCGTGCTCGGCAGCCTCGTCCTGCCCAACCTGACCAGACGCCTGGGCCGGGCGCGGCTCATCTGGATCGGCCTGGCGTGCATCAGCGTCGCGGCGGTGGGGATGTACACCGCCCACCACCTCGCGCTGACCCTGACGTTCGCGACGCTGGCGAGCATCGGCTCGGCCCTGGAGGTCAACGCCATCAACGCCGGCCTGACCGACCACCACGGCACCGCCGCCCCGGCCGCGATCAGCGAGGCGAACGCGGCCGCCGCGGCCCTGGGCCTGGTGGCCCCGCTCGTGGTCGGCGCGACCTTCGCGGCCGGCTGGGGCTGGCGCTCGGGCCTGGCCGTGGTGGTGCTGCCGGTGCTGGCGGTCGCGTGGTACGCGAGGTCGAAGGGCGTGCGTCCCCCCGAACCGGCCGGCTTCGGCGCCCCGAGGGCACCGCACCGCCGCCTGCCGACCGCCTTCTGGCTGGCCCTGACCAGCCTCTTCGCGACCGGCTCGATCGAGATCTGCCTGACCCTGTGGGGCAGCGACGTGCTGCGGGAACACGCCCACGTCTCGGCCGGCGTCGCCACGGCCGCGGTGTCGGCCCTGATCGCCGGCATGGTGCTCGGCCGGCTGGCGGGGGGCCGGCTGCTCCTGCGCTTCCGCCCGTCCCGGATGCTGCTGGCCGCGCTGGCGGTGAGCCTGGCCGGCTTCGCGGTCTTCTGGCTGACCGCGACCCCGTGGCTGGCGATGGCGGGCCTGTGCCTGTGCGGCATCGGGATGGGCCTGCACTACCCCCTGGGCATCGGCCTGGCGCTGGCCCACTCGGACGGCCAGCCGGACCTGGCGGCGGCGCGAGCGTCGTTCGCGGTGGGCATCTCCTTCGGCCTGGCCCCCTTCGCGCTGGGCGCCCTGGCGGACCAGGTGGGCCCGCACAGGGCGTTCCTGCTGGTGCCGGCCTTCGCGGCGCTCTCCGCCGTCGCGATCCTGCGCCTGGACCGCACGACGCTGCCCATGACCGCACCCGCTCCGGCCGCCTGATCCCGTCCGCCTGATCCCGGCCGCCTGATTCCGGCCGCCTGATCCCGGCTGTCGGAGCGTCAGAGCGTCAGAGCCGGCGCGCGATGGTCAGGCCGTCCGCGATCGGGAGCAGCACCGACTCGACCCGCGCGTCGGCCAGGACGTGCCGGTTGAACGCGACCATGGCCACGGTGCCCGTGTCCGCCGGGTCCGGGTCGATGATGTGGCCGTGGCGCAGGACGTTGTCGACCAGGATCAGGCCGCCCGGGCGCATGCGCGGGACCAGCTGCTCCCAGTAGTCCAGGTAGCCAGTCTTGTCCGCGTCGATGAAGGCGAGGTCCAGGTGCGGGTCCGGCGGCAGGGTGGACAGCATCGCCGACGCGGGCCCGATGCGCAGCTCGATCCGGTCGGTCAGGCCCGCGCGGTCCCAGAAGCGGCGGGCGATCCGCGTGTACTCGTCCGAGACGTCGAAGCAGATCAGGCGGCCGTCCGCCGGCAGGCCGCGGGCGATCGCGATCGAGGACAGGCCCGTGAAGGTGCCGATCTCGACCGCGTTGCGGGCGCCCAGGATCCTGGTCAGGAGGGTCATGAAGCCGGCCTGCTCGGGAGCGATCTGCATGCCCTGCTCGGCCGGCAGGACCCGGGCCGTCTCCTCGATCAGGTCGCGGACGATCTCGTCGGGCGTGCTGCCGTTGGCCACGACGTAGTCGTGCAGGGCGCCGGTCAGCGCAAGGGTCTCCTTGGTCATACGCCAATACTCCACAGCGACACCAGCGGGACGTCCAGCCGCGCCAGCAGGAGACGCAGGGTGGGGACCGACAGGCCGACCACGTTCGTGTGGTCGCCCTCGATGCCGGCGACGAACGCCCCGCCCCGGCCGTCGATGGTGAACGCGCCCGCGACCTCCAGCGGCTCGCCCGTGGCCACGTAGGCCGCGATCTCCTCGTCGGAGGGCGACGCGAAGTGCACCGTCGTCGCCACGACCTCCTCGGCCGCCGCGCCCGTGGCCGCGTCCAGCAGGCAGTGCCCGGTGTAGAGCACGCCCGAGCGGCCCCGCATCGCCTGCCAGCGCGCCGTCGCCTCCGCGGCCGTGCCGGGCTTGCCCAGGATCTCGCCGTCGAAGCCGAGCACCGAGTCGCAGCCGAGCACCAGGGCGTCCGCCGGCGCCGACGGCAGCACCGCGCGGGCCTTGAGCCCGGCCAGCGTGCCGGCCAGGGTCGCGGCGTCGCCGGCCTGGACCACGGACTCGTCGACGCCGCTCACGACGACCTGCGCCGCGATGCCGGCCTGGGCGAGCAGCCGCCGCCGCGCGGGACTCGCCGAGGCGAGGATGAAGGTTCTCACGCCGGCAACGTTAGCGAACTACCATCTATGTCCGTGCGCAGGCTGTGGGCGGAGTTCAAGGCCATCGCCGTCGGGGGCTCGGTCCTCGACCTGGCGCTGGGGTTCATCATCGGCACGGCGTTCGCCACGCTCGTCCAGTCGTTCGTGACCAACCTGTTCCTGCAGGCGGTCGCGGCCACGGTCGGGGAGCCGGACTTCAAGAACCTGGCGATCACGGTTCACGGCACGCCGATTCGCTACGGCACGTTCCTGAACGATCTGCTCCAGTTCATGCTGCTCGCCGTCGGCCTGTTCGTCGTCATCAAGTTCATGACGCTGATCGGCGTCGACCGCGGCCGCTCGCTGGAGCTGCGCAACTGCCCCTACTGCCTGGACCGCATCCCGGTGGCCGCGCTGACCTGCCGCTCGTGCGGTCAGCAGCTCGTCACCGACCTGCCCGATCCGCAGGAGGCCGAGCGGCTGCAGCTGGAGCGGGAGGCACGCAAGTGGCCGACGCTGCCGGCGCTGCCGCCGATCACGATCCCGCGACGGCGCCCCAATGGCGGGGCTGACCCGGCCGAGCCGACGCCGCCCACCGCGACCGGGGACGAGCGGCCGCAGCCGGCGCCGGGGCGAGACTGAACAGGGCGCCGACGATCGCGGCCACCTCTTCGGCGGTCGGCGCGCCCTTGACCACCCTGAACAGCGGCTCCTGGCTCACGTAGACCTCCCGGACTTGTTCGCGAAACGTTGCTGTCCTGCGAGCATACGCACACCTCAGCAGCGCATACTCGAACGGAACGGGAGTCGATGGCGAATTGGGGGGCGCATTGACAAACGTCCTGATTCGCCGAATCTGTATCGCTATATCGATCGCTGTCGCTGCCGTGCTGCTCTCGGCGGCGGGTGCGGCGAGCCCGGCGTCGGCCCTGGAGGGCGAGTCGCCCGCCTCGATCTCCGCCTCGCTGCACTACCAGGTGACCTTCGTGGCCCGGGCCTGCGACGGCTACCAGAACGTCATGGGCAACCGGGTGCGCGACGACAACGCCGAGAACGCGGCGCCGGTCGGGCGCGACAGCGCCTACCACGACGGCGACGAGGTCGACCCGCAGGTCGAGGCGGCCGGCTCGGCCGGCTGCACGCCGCTGAACGGGTGGCAGTTCTCGCTCGGGGCCGGGCACGAGAAGAAGGGCGCCCTGTCGACCGTCACGACCCCGGCCACCGGCTCGGGGCCGACCGCGGCCGCCGCCCAGCTGCTCGACCGCACCGGCCAGAAGACCGGTCAGACGATCGACGGCGCGGTCACCGTCACGCTCACCGACGAGCAGGCCAAGGCGGCCGCGCGGCACCAGCTCTGGGCGCAGGGCGGCAGCCCGGGCGACCCGCTGCTCGCCGGCGCGCAGGCGGGGCACGCGGGCTTCGGCTTCGGCTCCTTCCGCTGCGCCATCGACGGGCACACGAACGGCAACGTGCAGTGGGTCGGCTTCCCGTCCGGGGCCCGGCACGTCTTCTGCTTCGCCTACTACGTCAAGGCCGCCCAGCCGACCGCGACCCTCGTCGTGCGGGCCCGCACCACGACCGGCCCCGGCTACCCGCAGCACTTCCGGTTCGACTCCAGCGCCAGCTACAACCCGCAGCGGCGCATCGACATCGACGCCAAGACCGACGCCACCCTGGTGCGCAGCGCCGGCGGTGCGCCGGGCACGGTCGTGGCGCACACCCCGGCCGGCTGGAGCCTCGCGGACCTGAGCTGCACGAAGTCGGGCGCCGGGCGGAGCCTGGCCGCGACCGACGTGCCGACCGCCACGGCCACCGTCACGCTCGCCGCCGGCGAGGTCGTCACGTGCACGTTCACCTTCGCCCCGCCGCCCGCCCAGCCCGGGCTGACGCTGCGGCTGTACTCCGACACGGCCGGCGGCGCCTTCGACCTCGCGGTCGCCGACCCGGCCGGCGGCCCCGCCCGGCACCTGAGCGCCACCGCCACCGGCGACGGCTCCGCGTCGCTCGCGTCCGGGGCGGACCTCGGCACGCTGCTGCCGGGGGCGTATGCGGTCACACTCACCGCCCCCGCGGGGGACGCCGCGGCGTGGAGCCTCGCCGGCGCCGGCTGCGGCGACCAGGAGCTCAAGCCCGAGGGCTGGACGGTCACCGTGACCCTCGCGACCGCCGCCGCGGCCGACTGCGCGCTGCGGGTCACGCGCAAGGCCGGCTCGATCGAGCTGCGCGCGGTCACCGTCGGGGGCACCGCGGCCGCCGGGTTCGCGGTCACGCCGCGCAAGCAGGGCCTGATCGGCTGGTCCGGGGTGTCGACCACGGCGGCACTGGGCGAGCCCGCGGTGGCCCAGGGCGACGTGCCCGGGTCGCTGACGTTCGCCGAATACCTGGTCACGCCGATCGCGCCGCTGTCGACCGTGGACGGCAGCTGGCGGCTGAGCTCCTTCGCCTGTGACCCGGGCGAGTCGCCGGATCCCGATGACGGGGCGGCGGGTGTCGTACCGCTGACCGCCTCCGACCCCGCCGCCAAGTGCACGGCCACCTACACGTTCGAGCCCGCCCGGCAGCTGCAGCTCACGGTGCGCTTCGCCGGCAGCGCGGCCGGGCGCGCGGGGGCCGTGGTCGTGGACATCGACTGCGAGGACGGATCGAGCGGCCGGGCCGTGCTCGGCGGCGACGACAACGGCGAGGCCTCGCTGCCGGCGCCGCTGGGCTTCCTCAGCCCGACGAGGTGCACGGTCCAGCAGCCGCAGACCCCGTCGTCGAAGGACGCCAAGGTCTCGGTCACCGCCACGGTCGACCCGAACCCGGGCAACGCCCCGGTGGCGATCCCCGGCACCCTGCAGATCGGGGCCGACAACGCGGCCAACGCCCAGGACGCGCAGGAGACCACGATCGTCGTCACGGTCACGTTCGACACCGACGCGGCCCGCCCGACGCAGCAGAAGGTGCTCGATACTTTCCGGGTCCTGCCGGTCGCCCTCATCGGGGCCGGGCTCGTCGGGCTCGGCCTGCTCATCCTGCTGATCATGGTGCTGCGCTCGCGCACCGACTGACGAGCGATCGTCACCAGAACCGGGGTTTTTCGCGCGTGCTCCGGTTCGGTACTTTGCAAGGTGATGACCTACTCCGGGGCACTGGTCGCCGAGCGCTACCGCTTGATCGAGCCGCTCGGTGCCGGTGGCATGGGTCGCGTCTGGCTCGCCCGCGACGAGATGCTGCGCCGGGACGTGGCCGTCAAGGAGGTCGTCCCGCCGGAGGGGCTGACCCGCGAGGAGCGCGACGAGCTCCAGCTGCGCACCCTGCGCGAGGCGCGCGCGGCGGCCCGGCTCAACGACGCCAACGTGGTGCGGATCTACGACGTCGTGCACACCGAGGAGGCGCCGTGGATCGTCATGGAATACGTCCCGTCGCGCTCGCTGCACCAGGTGATCACCGAGGACGGCCCGCTGCCGCCCGAGCGGGTCGCCGGGATCGGCCTCGCGGTGCTGAGCGCCCTGAAGGCCGCGCACGCCGCCGGGGTGCTGCATCGTGACGTCAAGCCCGGCAACGTGCTGCTGGCCGACACCGGCCGGGTGGTGCTGACCGACTTCGGGCTGGCCGTGTTCGACGGCGGCGACGGGGCCGTGACCCGGCCGGGGCTGATCCTGGGCTCGCCGCAGTACATCTCGCCCGAGCGGGCCCGCGAGGGGACCTCGGGCCCGGAGAGCGACATGTGGTCGCTGGGGGCGACGCTGTACGCCGCCGTCGAGGGACGCTCGCCGTATGCGCGCTCGACGACGTACGCCACCCTGACCGCCCTGGCCACGGAGGAGCCCGACGCGCCCGTGCGGGCCGGCGTGATGAAGCCGGTGCTGACCGCCCTGCTGCGCAAGGACCCGCGGGCCCGGGCCGGCGTGGCCGAGACTGAGCGGCTGCTGCAGCGCGCCGCGTCCGGCGAGGGCCGCGCCTGGTGGAGCATGCCCGCGCTGCCCCGTGCGCGCCGGTCCCGCGAGGGGCACTCCGGCTCGCCGTCCGGCGGGACTCCCCGCCCGGCGCCCGTCGCGGCCCCCGCGGCCCGGCCGGTCGTCGCGGTGAGCCGCGAGCCGGGCGTCGCCGCGGACGTCTCGCCCGAGCTGGCCTCGTTCTTCGGGCCCGCCCCGCGGCCGGCCGAGACGGGCGGCAGTGGCATCGGCAGAGACACCGGCGGCAGAGACAGCGGCCGAGACAGTGGCACCGGCGGCGACGGCGACGGCGACCAGCTGGTGCCGCTGCACTCCGCCGACGACGACCTCGACCGCACGGTGCCCCGCACGTCGCCGTGGCGCTGGGCGGCCGCGGCCGTCGCCGTCGTGGCCCTCGTGATCACCGCGGTGCTGCTGCTGACCGACTCCGGCGACGAGCCGGACGGCACGGCGAACGACCCGCACGGCATCGGCGTCGCGGCCTCCCCGGCGCCGTCGTCGGAGCCGGGGAAGCAGCCGGAGCCGGGGACGCAGTCGGCGACGACGGTCGCGACCCGGTCTCCGATCGTGCAGGGCAGCATCGGCGGCGACGCGGTGCGGCTGCCGGACGGCTACGAGTGGATCACCGACCCCGAGTTCGGCTGGCGGGTCGGCCTGCCGGTCGGGTGGATCCGCAAGCCGCACCCGTCGTCGGACTCGATGGTCTACTACGAGTCCAATGTGGTGCCCGGCATGCGGGTCGGCATCGACACCACGTTCACGCCGCCGCGGGGCGACCCGGTCAAGGACTGGGAGCAGCAGGAGGCGGCCAGGGTCGCCGGCAACATGTACCCGAACTATCACCGGCTCAAGATCGTGCCGGTCAAGGACTACATCGGGGACTGTGCCGACTGGCAGTGGACGTACGACAGCCCGCAGGGACACATGCACGTGTCCAACCTGGGCTGCCGCATCCGCCCCGACCTCGGCCAGGCCATCTACTGGGAGTGCACGACCGACATGTGGACCCAGCCGGCCGCGCAGAACGTCTACGCCATCATCCGGGCCACGTTCCAGCCCAGCCCCCAGCGCTGACCCGTCCCGCTACAGCGGGATGTTGCCGTGCTTCTTCGGCGGCAGCGTCTCGCGCTTGGTGCGCAGCAGCCGCAGCGCCCGCACGATCTCGACGCGGGTGGTCGAGGGCGCGATGACCCCGTCGACGTAGCCGCGCTCGGCCGCCACGTACGGGTTGGCCAGCGTGTCCTCGTACTCCTGGATCAGCTCGGCCCGCAGCGCGGCCGGGTCCTCGGCGTCGCGCAGGTCCTGGCGGTACAGGATGTTGACCGCGCCCTGGGCGCCCATCACCGCGATCTGCGCCGTCGGCCAGGCGAAGTTGAGGTCGGCGCCGAGGTGCTTGGAGCCCATGACGTCATACGCGCCGCCGTAGGCCTTGCGGGTGATGACCGTGACCTTCGGTACCGTCGCCTCGGCGTAGGCGTAGATCAGCTTCGCGCCGCGGCGGATGATGCCGTCCCACTCCTGGCTGGCGCCGGGCAGGAACCCGGGCACGTCGACGAACGTGAGGATCGGGATGTTGAAGGCGTCGCAGGTGCGCACGAAGCGGGCGGCCTTCTCCGACGCGTCGATGTCGAGGCAGCCGGCGAAGTGCATCGGCTGGTTGGCGACCACGCCGACCGGGTGCCCCTCGACGCGGCCGAAGCCGACCACGATGTTCTGCGCGAACAGGGGCTGGACCTCGAGGAAGTCCTCGACGACCGTTTCCACGACCGTGCGGATGTCGTACGGCTGGTTCGCCGAGTCGGGGATGAGCGCGTCGAGCGCGAGGTCCTCGTCGGTGATCTCGAGCGCCGCCGCGCCGGAGGACGCGTCCAGCACCGGTGCGTCGTCCATGTTGTTCGACGGCAGGTAGGACAGCAGCGCGCGCACGTAGTCGATCGCGTCGTCCTCGTCGGCCGCGAGGTAGTGCGAGTTGCCCGACTTCGTGTTGTGCGTGCGGGCCCCGCCGAGATCCTCCATGCCGATGTCCTCGCCGGTGACCGTCTTGATCACGTCCGGGCCGGTGATGAACATGTGCGAGGTCTGGTCGACCATGACGGTGAAGTCGGTGACGGCGGGGGAGTACACCGCGCCGCCCGCGCACGGGCCCATGATCAGGGAGATCTGCGGGATGACGCCCGACGCGCGCACGTTGCGGAAGAAGATCTCGCCGTACAGCCCCAGGGAGACCACGCCCTCCTGGATGCGCGCGCCGCCGGAGTCGTTGATGCCCACGACCGGGCAGCCGATCTTCATCGCCAGGTCCATGACCTTGACGATCTTCTCGCCGAAGACCTCGCCGAGGCTGCCGCCGAAGACCGTGAAGTCCTGGGCGAACACGCACACCTGGCGGCCGTCGACCGTGCCGTAGCCGGTGACCACGCCGTCGCCGTAGGGCCGCGTCTCGTCCAGCCCGAAGTTGGTGGACCGGTGCCGGGCCAGCTCGTCGAGCTCGACGAACGAGCCGGGGTCGAGCAGCAGGTCGATGCGTTCCCGGGCGGTCTTCTTGCCGCGGGCGTGCTGCTTCTCCACCGCGCGGGCCGAGCCGGCGTGGACGGCCTCCTCCGTGCGGCGCCGCAGATCCGCGAGTTTGCCCGAGGTCGAGTGGATGTCCGCCTGCTTCGTGGTCACCCTCGGCAGCTTAATGGCGCCGACATAGGGTCGACCTGTGAACATTTCCACCGGCTCCTCCGCCGACTCCTGGTCTGACCTCGGACGCCCCCCGTTGCGGCCGCTCGCGCTGCGCCGGGCGCTGCTCGTCCCCGGTGGCCTCTGGACCGAGCTGCGGATCGTCGAGGAGACCGGCTCGACCAACGCCGACGCGATCGCGGCGGCCCGCGAGGGCGCCCCGGAGGGCCTGGTGATCGTCGCGGAGCGGCAGGTCGCCGGCCGCGGGCGCCTCGGCCGCCAGTGGGAGTCGCCGGCGCGGGCCGGGCTCGCGCTCAGCGTGCTGCTGCGCCCCGAGGTCGCCCCGGCGCGGCTGGGCTGGCTGCCGCTGCTGGCCGGGGTGGCCCTCGCCGAGGCGGTGCGCCGGGTGTCCCGGGTGGACGCCTACCTCAAGTGGCCGAACGACCTGCTGCTCACCGGGGACCGCAAGACGGCCGGGATCCTCGCCGAGGCGGCCGACGGGGCGGTGGTGCTCGGCATCGGGCTCAACGTCACGCTGCGCGAGGACGAGCTGCCCCGCCCGGACGCGACGTCCCTCGCCCTGGCCGGGGCCGCGAACACGGACCGTGATCCGCTGCTGCGGGCCCTGTTGCGGGCGATCGGGGAGTGGTACGCGCGCTTCACCGAGCACGCCGGGGACCCCGATGCGTCCGGGCTGCGGGAGGCGTACATCTTCCACTGCGGCACCGTCGGCCGCCGTGTGCGCGTGGACCTGCCCGGCGGGACGGCGCTCGAGGGCCTGGCCGCCGGCGTCGACGTCGACGGCCGGTTGCAGGTCACGGACCGGTTCGGCGCCGTGCGGGCGGTGGCGGCCGGCGACGTGGTCCACGCCCGGCTGGATACGTCCGGGTAGTCCATGCCGCCGGGTGGCGTTCAGGGTCTAGCCTCACCTCCGACATTCATGAATGAGGAGGGGTTTCGCGTGGGGTTCCCGGAAAGCGTCCTGACCAAGGACGAGCAGGTGGTGCTGCACCTGCACCCCCACTGGAAGGCGTTGTTCCTGCCGGTGGTCTGGTTTGTGCTGGCCGTGGCGGCAGTCGTCGTCCTGGCGATCTTCACGGGCTGGGGCATGATCCCGATGCTCATCGTCTCCGGCGTGGCCCTCGTGCTGGTCCTGGTGGTCACCGTGTGGCCGTGGATCAAGTGGCGGACCACGCACTACGTCTTCACCAACGAGCGGGTGATCATGCGCAGCGGCGTCTTCTCGCGCAGCGGCCGTGACATTCCGATGGGCCGGATCAACGACGTGTCGTTCTCGCACTCGCTGTTCGAGCGGATGCTCGGCTGCGGCACGCTGACCATCGAGTCGGCCGGGGAGCGCGGTCAGGTGCAGCTGACCGACCTGCCGCAGGTGGAGAAGACCCAGAGCATGCTGTACGAGCTGGTCGACTCCGACCGCCAGAAGCACACGTTCGGCGACGACGACCGCGACGCGCTCGTCAAGGAGCTGCGGGACGACGCGACCAGCTGAGTCCCGCCCGGTCCCCGGGTTTGTCTGGTGCCCCCGTCAGCGCTTCGCGGCGGGGGTTTCCAGGTCGTCGGCCGGCTTGCGGGGCGCGGGCGGCGCGGTCGCCGGGTCGGAGAACGCGGCCTCCAGCGCCTCCATCTGCCGCTCGTCCGGGGCGATGGCCGCGGTGTCGGAGAAGGCCACCTCGAGCGCCTCGATCTCGCGCCGCTCCGGGTTGGCGGTGAAGACCCAGGTGCGATAGGCCCAGAAGCGGAACGTCGTCGCCAGCAGGATGCCCGCGGCGTTGGCGATGTTGAACGCCAGCCGGTCGTCGGGGTTGGACTCGCTGAAGTGCAGCCCGTATTTGGCCACCGCCAGGCCCGCCTCCTGGATGAGCAGGCCGACGCCGTTGAGGGCGAAGAAGAGCACGTATTCGCGGCGCGCGCTGCCGCTCTCCCGGTCCTTGTAGGTCCACTGGCGGTTGAGCAGGTAGGACACGATGGTCCCGACGACCACCGCGACGACCTTCGCCTTCAGCGGGCCGATGAACAGCAGGGCGTTGACCAGGATGAAGTCGACGGCCGTGTTGACGCAGCCGACCGCGCCGAACTTGAACAGCTCGGTCGCGAGCGCGTGGTAACGCTCGGGCAGGAAGCGGTCGCGGAGACTGCTGGCGAATCGCACCGGCCAACCTTACGGTAAGCGACCAAACCGCGCGCGGCTGCGAGGCCGACTGCGGGACAGGTCACCCCGCCGTCTCACTCTCCGTCACGGCCGGGCTGCCAGGGGTGGCGTCGGTGTGATCGGGGCGCTTGCGGAACACGATCTGGCGGTAGGACCAGAACCGGAACAGGGTCCCCAGGACGAGCCCGACGCCGTTCTTGGCGATGTTGTCCGACAGCTGGCTGGTGAAGCCGAAGAGGTAGTGGCTGATGCCTAGGCAGGACAGCGCGATGACCAGGCCGACGAGGTTGAACAGGAAGTAGAGCGCGTATTCGCGGCGCAGGTCGGTGCGGGCCCGGTCGCGCCAGGTCCAGAACCGGTTGCCGATGAACGCGCACGTGGCCGCGACCGCCATCGAGATCGTGCCGGCGACCAGCGTGTTGAGCGGGCCCCACAGCAGGTTGTAGACGCCGGTGTCGATCAGGAAGGTGATCAGGCCGATCGTGCCGAACTTGCCGACCTCGCGCACCAGGCCCTCGAAGCGCGCGTAGAGCTTCTGGAACATGGTCGGCTGCGGGGTTGTCGACTGCACGTCGGTCACGCAGGACAGGGTAAGGCACGACACCGTTTGCGCAGTAATGCGCGCTGGACGAAAAGTTCGCGCGAATTTCTGCGAGCGGGCTTGAAAGCCTCCCGTTCTTGTGCAGGTTTTCACAAGGTCTCGCGGTGCCGGGCCAGGTCGGCGGGCCTAGGCTGGGAGAAACCCGCTGGATTTCACGACGCGCTCGCACCATCGCGCGCCGCGCTTCCGCGCATCCATCGGGCGGTTCGAGGTCAATGCCGACCAAGAGGAGTCACCGTATGTCTGCCCCGGTAACAGTGCCCGGCCTGGATCAGGCGCCCACCGCCCACACCCGGCTGCTGGCCTGGGTCCGCGAGGTCGCCGAGCTCACGAGACCCGAACGCGTGGTCTGGTGCGACGGCTCGGAGCCCGAATGGCGCCGGATGACCGATGAGCTGGTCGAGAGCGGGGCGCTGGTCCGCCTGGCCGCCCGGCCGAACTCCTTCTGGGCCCGCACCGACCCCTCCGACGTGGCCCGGGTCGAGGAGCGCACCTTCATCTGCTCGGTCGACGAGGCCGACGCCGGGCCGACGAACAACTGGATGGCGCCGCAGGAGATGAAGCGGCGGATGACGGAGCTGTACGACGGGTGCATGCGGGGGCGGACGATGTACGTCATCCCGTTCTGCATGGGCCCGCTCAGCGCCGAGGACCCGATGTTCGGCGTCGAGCTGACCGACTCGCCGTACGTCGTCGCCTCCATGCGGATCATGACCCGGATGGGCGCCACGGTGCTGGAGAAGATGGGCACGGACGCGAACTTCGTGCCGTGCCTGCACTCGGTGGGTGCCCCGCTCGAGGACGGGCAGGCCGACGTGGCCTGGCCCTGCAGCGAGACCAAGTACATCTCCCACTTCCCCGAGACGCGGGAGATCTGGAGCTTCGGCTCCGGCTACGGCGGCAACTCCCTGCTGGGCAAGAAGTGCTACTCGCTGCGCATCGCGAGCGTCATGGGGCGCGACGAGGGCTGGCTCGCCGAGCACATGCTCATCCTCAAGCTCACCAGCCCCGAAGGGGTGGTCAAGTACATCGCCGCGGCGTTCCCGAGCGCGTGCGGCAAGACCAACCTGGCGATGCTGGAGCCCACGATCCCGGGCTGGAAGGTCGAGACGCTCGGCGACGACATCGCCTGGATGCGGTTCGGCGAGGACGGCCGCCTGTACGCGGTCAACCCGGAGTTCGGGCTGTTCGGCGTGGCTCCCGGTACCGACTGGAAGACCAACCCGAACGCCATGCGCACCCTCGCGCGCGGCAACTCGATCTTCACCAACGTGGCGCTCACCGACGACGGCGACATCTGGTGGGAGGGCATGGGCGAGCCGCCCGCGCACCTCACCGACTGGCGCGGTGGCGACTGGACGCCGGACTCGGACGAGCTCAGCTCGCACCCGAACTCCCGCTTCTGCACCCCGATCGCCCAGTGCCCGATCCTGGCGCCCGAGTACGACGACCCCCGCGGCGTGCCGATCGACGCGATCCTGTTCGGCGGCCGGCGCAAGACCACCATCCCGCTCGTCACCGAGGCGCGCGACTGGGTGCACGGCGTCTACCTCGGCGCCACGCTGTCGAGCGAGACCACGGCCGCGGCGGTCGGCCAGGTGGGCGTGGTGCGCCGGGACCCGATGGCGATGCTGCCCTTCATCGGGTACCACGCCGGCGACTACTTCGCCCACTGGATCGAGATGGGCAAGGGCGTCGACGGCGACCCGACCAAGCTGCCCAAGATCTTCTACGTGAACTGGTTCCGCCGCGGCGACGACGGCCGGTTCCTGTGGCCCGGCTTCGGCGAGAACTCGCGGGTGCTCAAGTGGGTCGTCGAGCGCATCGAGGGCACGGCCGAGGCGGTGGAGACCCCGATCGGCGCGGTCCCGGCGCCCGGCGCGCTCGACGTCGCCGGCCTGGACCTGACGGCCGAGGACGTGGCCGCGGCGCTGCGCGTCGACGCGGAGGAGTGGCGCGCCGAGCTGCCGCAGATCCAGGCGTGGTTCGAACAGTTCGGCGAGAAGTTGCCAGGAGTTCTCTGGGCCGAGCTCGACGCCCTGAGGGCCCGCCTCGGCACCGCATAACCGCAGGTGAGCGGCCGGTCCGTCGGGTGACCGGCCGCTTGTCACTTTACTGAAACGGTACTGTCCGGTGCCCGCCTGACGGTGTTGCTTCGCCCTCGGGGTCGCTAGTCTTCTCTGCCGTGGGCCTGCGTGACGTGGTTTATTCGCTGTACGAGAAGCGTCTCGCCCGGAGGCTGCTCGGCAAGCCGAAGCCGCACCACGTCGGGGTGATCGTCGACGGCAACCGCCGCTGGGCGCGCGAGATGGGATACGTCGACCCCAACGACGGCCACCGGGTCGGCGCCGAGCGGATCAAGGAACTCCTCCGCTGGTGCGACGGCGCGGGGGTCAAGCACGTCACCCTCTGGCTGCTGTCCACCGACAACCTCTCGCGCCCGGCCCAGGAGCTCGACCCGCTGCTGCAGATCATCGAGAACCTGGCCGCCGACCTGGCCGACGAGCGCAACCCCTGGCAGCTGCGCATCGTGGGCGCGCTCGACCTGCTGCCCGGCGCCAGCGCCCAGACCCTCAAGGCGGCGCAGGAGAAGACCGTCGACCGCACCGGCGGGGCCCAGGTCTCCCTGGCCGTCGGCTACGGCGGCCGCCGCGAGATCGCCGACGCCGTGCGGTCGCTGCTGCACGAGCACGCGAAGGCCGGCACCACGATCGAGGAGCTCGCCGAGATCCTCGACGTCGACCACATCTCCGACCACCTCTACACCCGCGGCCTGCCCGACCCTGACCTTGTGATTCGCACGTCGGGGGAGCAGCGGTTGTCGGGCTTCCTGCTGTGGCAGAGCGCGCACTCGGAGTTCTACTTCTGTGACGTGCACTGGCCTAGCTTCCGGCGGACCGACTTTTTGCGGGCGCTGCGGTCCTACGCGAACCGTCAGCGGCGTTACGGGGCCTGAGCTGGGGTTTTCGATAAGTCGGGCGCTTCGCGCCGCGACTTATCGGATTTTTCGCCTGTGGGGCGATAAATCCTTTTCTGCCGGATTTCGCGCCGGGTTGGCGCTCGTGGGACGCCTGTCTTGGCGCTAGTCGTCAGGCGCCAGGCGCCAGGCGCCAGGTGCCGGACGCCAGGTGCCGGACGCCAGGTGCCGGACGCCAGGTGCCGGCCGCCGGGTGGCGGGCGCCGGGTGGCGGAGGTCGTGGTCGGCGGACGCCGTGCTTGGGGATGCCGTGCTTGGGGTGCCGCGCGAAGCGTTGGCCGCTCACGGCCCGTGAGTCGGCGGCGGGCCCGAGCGCGGAGGGGGTGAGGGCGAGCGCTGAGCGGCGCCGGGATCGCCCGTGCGTGGCCGGCGAGCGCTGAGCCGCGCCGGGATCGCCCGCGGGTGGCCCGGCGAGCGCTGGGTGGTGCCGGGGGCGCTCGTGCGTGGCCTGCGAGCCGGGAGAGGGCGGCCGAGCCCCGTCGCCGCCGGTACGAGGGCGTGAGGCGGACGCGATCGGTGTGAGCGGTCGCACACAAACGGCCCACCGTGCGGTGACTTTCCGTAGTGGCCCGTGCACCTGGTGTTTGTCGGGTGTTCGGACCTGATCGGCTGGGAATCGGCTGCGCGATCTAGTGGATTTTGCAACTACCGGATAGCGTCATTGCTGTGGCGGGGGTTTTCCCCGGCATCCGAGGCCCGGACCGAGCGAACGCATGTGAAGCCACGGGGCCAAGCACCCGACCCCGTGCGGGCGTCGGAGGACGCGAGTGCGGGCGGCGAGGTGCCCGTCCCCGGAGATCCCGTGACCGTTCGCCGTAGTCCCTCAGCATCCTCCTCCACCTCCGCGGAGCCGGCGCCAGCCCAGGCATCAAGCCAGGCGACGCCGCCCGTCAAGGCCGTCCGGCGCACCCGGAAGAAGGCCGAGGAGAACCCGGTCCCCGTTCCCACCCGGCGCACCTTCGTGCTGGACACCTCCGTGCTGCTGTCCGACCCGGGCGCGTTCCTGCGCTTCGGCGAGCACGACGTCGTCCTGCCGCTGGTCGTCATCTCCGAGTTGGAGGGCAAACGGCACCACCCCGAGCTGGGCTACTTCGCGCGGCGCTCGCTGCGCTTCCTGGACGAGCTGCGGGCCAAGCACGGGCGGCTGGACGAGCCGCTGCCGCTGACCGACGCCGGGGGCACCCTGCGGGTCGAGCTCAACCACGCCGACCAGCACGTGCTGCCGGCCGGGTTCCGGGCCGACACCGACGACGCCCGGATTCTCGCCGTGGCGCTCGCGCTGCAGGCCGAGGGCAAGGACGTCCTGCTGGTCACGAAGGACATGCCGCTGCGGGTCAAGGCCGGCTCGGTGGGCCTGGCCGCGGACGAGTACCAGCCGGGACCGGCCGCCGATCACAGCTGGACCGGCATGGTCGAGCTGGGCATCAGCGAGGCCGAGGTCAAGCAGCTGTACGCCGGGGAGGCCGTCGACCTCGACGGCGCCGGAGACCTGCCGGTGCACACCGGGCTCGTGCTCACCTCGCAGAACGGGTCCGCCCTGGGCCGCGTGGGGGCCGACAAGTCGGTGCGGCTGGTGCGGGGCGACCGCGAGGCGTTCGGCGTGCGCGGGCGATCGGCGGAGCAGCGGGTCGCGCTGGATCTCCTGCTCGACGACTCCATCGGCATCGTCTCCCTCGGCGGGCGGGCCGGCACCGGCAAGTCGGCGCTGGCGCTCTGCGCGGGGCTCGACGCGGTCATGGAGCGGCGCAAGCACAAGAAGGTCATCGTGTTCCGGCCGCTGTACGCCGTCGGCGGCCAGGAGCTGGGCTACCTGCCCGGCAGCGAGGCCGAGAAGATGTCGCCCTGGGCGCAGGCCGTCTTCGACACGCTGGGCGCGCTGGTGCACGACAACGTGATGGAGGAGGTCGCGGGGCGGGGCATGCTCGAGGTCCTGCCGCTGACCCACATCCGGGGCCGCAGCCTGCACGACGCGTTCGTGATCGTCGACGAGGCCCAGTCCCTCGAACGGGGGGTTCTGCTCACCGTGCTGTCCCGCATCGGCATGAACTCGCGGGTGGTCCTCACCCACGATGTCGCTCAGCGTGACAACCTCCGAGTCGGCCGGCACGACGGTATCGCCGCGGTGATCGAGGCGCTGAAGGGCCATCCCCTCTTCGCACACGTCACCCTCACCCGTTCGGAGCGTTCTCCGATCGCCGAAGTGGTCACGGATCTGCTGGAGGACCTGCCGTTCGAGCGCTGATCGTCGGCGGCCGCGAGTCGGAGTTGAGGGCAACCGCCCGAATTGCGGCGTGATTAGGATCACAGAAGGTAGCGTTTGGGTTCTCACCCTCGATTGTGCTGGGCGATGGTGGGTCTCGAGCGCGTGACGCCACGCAAGTGGGCATCAGGCGCTCACGGTGCGTAAGGGTCCGGACGGTGGGTAACACCCCGTCCGGACCCGCTCCGCGAGGAGCGGGCGCCGTTTCCTGTCCCCGACGAATGGATGACCCTGTGATCCGGCTGTGGCACCGGGTCGGCACCATCCGAGCCGTGTTCGCCCTCGTGATCCTCGCGGGTCTCGTCGGCGGCCTCGTGATTGCCGGCCTGACCCAGCACGACGACGACTCGGCCAACGCCGTCAAGGCTGCCGATACCGCCGCATTCCCCGTCTCCTCGTCCTCCGCCACGCCGTCCGCGTCGCGCTCGCCGAGCAGCGTCGCCGAGGCCGACGCCCTGGCCAAGGCCAAGGCCGCCGCCGAGGAAGCGTCCGCCGAGGCCAAGGCCGCCGACGACGCGGCGCGCAAGAAGGCCGAGGAGGAGGCAAGCCGCAACAAGGCCCGCACCACCACGCCGCCACCGACCAACTCGGCGCCGAAGTATCCGGTGCCGGCCTCCTGCGACGTGTACTCGGGCAACAAGAAGACCGGCTGCGCCGTCCTCATCGGCATGGGCTTCGGGCTCGACCAGATGCCGTGCCTGGAGAAGCTGTGGGACAAGGAGAGCGGCTGGAACGCCAAGGCGGCGAACCCCAGCGGGGCGTACGGCATCCCGCAGGCGCTCCCGGGCAGCAAGATGTCCTCCGCCGGGGCCGACTGGAAGACGAACCCCGAGACGCAGATCCGCTGGGGGCTCGGCTACATCAAGGGCAAGTACCAGACGCCGTGCGGTGCCTGGAACTACTGGAACAGCCACCACTCGTACTGAGGCTTCCGCTCGCCGGCGCCGTCACACCTTCTCGTGTGGCGGCGCTGGCGCGTCTCTGCTACCACTTTGGTCGTGTCGAGCGACATCGAACGGCAGGCCGACCCGACCCGGTTCGGGACCGAGGCCTTCTACGCCTCCATCGGGCGGGCCTTCGTGGCCATGTGCGCGTTCGTGCCGGTGCTGTTCCTCGTCGAGTTCTTCGACGGGCTCAGCGGGCACCGGCTCGACCAGGAGGGCGGCATCCGCCCGCACCACATCGACGGGCTGGACGGGATCGTCTTCGCGCCGTTCCTGCACGTCAGCTTCGACCACGTGCTGGGCAACAGCATCCCGCTGATCCTGCTGGGCACCTTCGTGCTCGCCGACGGGGGTGCCCGGTTCTGGCTCACGACCGCCTTCATCGCGATCGTCGCCGGGGTCGGGGTCTGGTTCCTCGGGGACGCCAACACGGTCGTGGTCGGGGCCAGTGGCGTCATCTTCGGGTACCTCGGCGTCATCCTCATGCGCGGCGTGGTCGGCCGGCGGCTGTGGTACATCGGCGTCGGCCTGCTCGTCGGGCTCCTCTACGGCTGGCAGCTCTTCGGCGTGCTCCCCGGCGACCCGGACGTGTCGTGGCAGGGCCACCTGTGCGGGTTCCTGGCCGGGCTGGTCGCCGCGATCCTGTTCCGCCGGCGTCGCCCGCGCCCGGTTGAGCACGCCGACCCCCTATCCCTGGGCCCGGAGCTGTCGTAGCGTCCCACTCATGCGGGAAGCCGTTGCGGGCCGATCAGGTCCCGACCCACAAGGCCTGTGTCGCCGTACTGTTGACCTCGCCATCGTTGGTGCGGGACCGGCCGGGTTGTTCGCCGCCTACTACGCGGGATTCCGCGGGCTGTCCACCGCCGTGATCGACGCGCTGCCGGAGCCCGGCGGGCAGGTCACGGCGATGTACCCGGAAAAAATGATCTTCGACGTGGCCGGGTTCCCGGGCATCCGCGGCCGCGACCTCGTGGCGAACCTGGTCGAGCAGGCGGCGCAGTTCAACCCGGAGTACCTCCTGGGGATCCGGGCCGAGAAACTGTCCTATGAGGACGAGCGCCCGGTGCTCGGGCTGTCCTCGGGGGAGTCGCTGGCCTGCGGGGCGGTGCTGATCACCGGCGGCCTGGGCAGCTTCACCGCGCGCCCGCTCCCGGCGGCCGAGGGCTTCTCCGGCGACGGTCTGCTCTTCTTCGTACCGCACCTCGCCGACCTCGCCGGGCACGACGTCGTGATCGTGGGCGGCGGCGACTCGGCCTTCGACTGGGCGCTCGCCCTGCAGCCGATCGCCCGCTCGGTCACCCTGGTGCACCGGCGCGACAAGTTCCGCGCGCACGCCTCGACCGTCTCCCGGGTGCAGGCGCTCCCCGTCGAGATCGTGACCAACGCCGAGGTGACCCGGCTGCGCGGGGACGCCCGCGTCACCGGGGTCGACGTCGTCGTGCGCGGCGGCGGCGAGGCGCGCACGCTGCCGGCCGACACCGTGGTGGCCGCGCTCGGGTTCACCGCCGACCTCGGCCCGCTCGCCGACTGGGGGCTGGAGCTGTCCAAGCGGCACATCTGCGTGGACAGCACGACGGCCACGAACCTGCCGCGGGTGTTCGCGGCCGGGGACATCAGCGAGTACACCGGGAAGGTCCGCCTCATCGCCGTGGGCTTCGGCGAGGCGGCGACCGCGGTGAACAACGCCGCCGTGATCATCGATCCGGCCGCGCACCTGTTCCCCGGCCACTCGTCCGACAACGGCTGATCCGCGCCGGCGACCCCGGACCACGGCGCGCCGCCCGGACTCCGGCTCCGCGTTCCGCCCGGTATTCCTTGGCACGCCCCTCGTCCGCGCGAACCGCTGGAAACGCCTGACCTTTGCAACGCCCTCTCGTGCGCGCAAGCCGATGGCGGCGCGTCGGCCCGACACCGGGCCGTGAGCGGGCGCACCGGGGCCGTGTGTCGAACCCGCGGCCGTTTGCGGTCGTAGCCGGGTGGGGATCTCGACCTGCTCGAGAAGCGGATGCGGGCCCGGTGCGACCTCGTCACGGCCGGGACGGGCGCTCGCGACCGCCGCGAGCACGTCGATCTTTGTCCGACGCGGGCACCCCGTTGGCGCTCCGTCGCCTGCTCCTCCGCGGCCGTGTCCGGGGGTGCGGGCGAGGGCGATGCCGTTGAAGGGTGCGACCGGTGCCGGACGCGGGGAGGAGTCGCTGATGTGCGCGAATACCCCGACGGGCGAAAAATCCGATATGTCGGCTGGTTCGGCCGCGAAGCGGCCGACATATCGCGCAACGCTCCCAGGCCGGGCAAGGGGCGCCCACACCGCAACGGCAACTCCTCAACCGCCGAAGCGCACCGCCGATGGGACAAGGCGTGGTGGGCGTCCGCTTGCAGGTCCTCGGCGTGGTGCTCCTCGGCCTGCTGGTGTCCGGCGGCGCGGGGCTGCTCATGCACCGCGTCGAGCGCGACGGCGCCGACCAGGCCCTCGATCGGCGCGCCGCCGCCGCGCAGGACGCGGTGGCCTCGGCGACGCAACGGTACGTCGACGCCCTCCAGCTCGCCGCGGGCGCCCTCGAGGCGCTGCCCGCGCTGGACGCCGACGCCTTCAGCACCGCGACCGAGCCGCTGGGCCGGCTGTGGCTGCCCGGCGCCACGGGCGTCGACTACGTGGTGGCGGTGCCCGACGCCGGGGTCGCCGCGGCGCAGACGGCCTGGCGCGACCGCGGGGTGCCGGAGCTGAACCTCGCGCCGGCCCCGGGCACCAGCGTGCACTACTTCGCCGTGTTCGCCCGCCCGCTCGACGTGCGCCGGCCGGGCGGGCCGGGGCCGGGGCGCGACCTGGCCGCGACCCCGCAGGCGGGCGCCGCGGTCGAGCGCGCCGAGAAGACCGGGCTGCCGGCGGCGTCCGAGCCGTACGTCGCGCTGCGGGACGCGTCCAGCGCCGCCGACCCGCAGCCGCAGACCGTCGCGCTCGTGCAGCGGGTGGTCGAGCGGCGCACCGGGGCGCTGCGCGGGTACCTCCAGCTGACCGTCCGCGTCCAGGACTTCTTCGGCGACACCATGCTCCAGCCCGCGCGCGAGCTGCTCGACGTGAGCCTCGCCGCGTACGCCGGGACCGAGCTGCGCACCATCGCCGCCATCCGCCGCTCGTCCGACCGGGTCGCCGACCTGCGCCGCACCGTCGACGTGCAGGTCGCCGACCGGCAGTGGCGGCTGCGGGTGGCCACCGACTCCGGCGCGCTCGTCGGGGCGGGCGGCCACCTGGACGAGGGGATGTTCTTCGGCGGCGCCGCGCTCACGCTCGTCACGGCGCTGCTGGTGTACACCCTCGCGACGTCCCGCCGCCGGGCCGAGGAGCGCGTCGAGGAGGCCACGGCCGAGCTGCGGGTCGCGGGGGCCACGGCCCGGTCGCAGGCGACGCTGCTCAGCGCCGTGATGGACACGATCGCCGACGGCGTGGCGGTGATCGACGAGGAGGGGCGCGCGGCCTGGCTGAACCCGACCGCCCGGGCGATCCTCGGCCCCGAGGCGTCGCAGGCGCCCGCGTCGCAGTGGCCGGAGCTGCTGGACATGCGCGAGGCCGACGGGGTCACGCGGTACCAGAACCGCTCGCCCGGGCCGGCGGGCACCGAGACGCTCGTCGAGTGCGTGATGGCCGGGCGGCGCATCGAGGTGCGCGTCCGCGCGCTGGTCTACGACGGTGAGGCACCCGGCGCCGTGGCGGTTATGCGCGACATCACCGACCGGCACGCGGCCTCGGAGCAGCTGCGCTCCTCCGAGGAGCTGCTGCAGCTGCTGCTGGACGGGGCGCGGGACTACGCCATCTACATGCTCGACCCCGGCGGGCGGATCGTCAGCTGGTCGGTCAATGCCGAGCGCCTCAACGGGTACCGCAGCGACGAAATCGTCGGCGAGAACTATGCGCGGCTGTTCACCCCGGAGGACTGCGAGGCCGGGCGGCCCGGGACCGTGCTGCGCCAGGCCCGCGAGACCGGCCGGGCCGAGATCGACGGGCCGCGGGTGCGCAAGGACGGCGGCCGCTTCTGGGTGCAGGGGCTCCTGACGGCGGTGCGCGACCCGGACGGCTCGGTGCGCGGGTTCGTCAACGTGAGCCAGGACGTGACCGCCCGCAAGCGGGCCGACCAGGTCATCGAGCGGCTCAACGCGGACCTGGAGCGGCGCGTCGCCGAGCGCACGGCCGACCTGCGCGAGGCCAACGCCGAGCTGGAGTCGTTCTCCTACAGCGTGTCGCACGACCTGCGGGCCCCGCTGCGGGCCGTCGACGGGTTCGCCAAGATGCTCGCGCTGGACCACGGGGAGGCGCTGGACGAGCAGGGGCGGCGGTACGTCGGGCGAATCCGGGCCGGCGCGCAGCAGATGGGCGAGCTCATCGACGGGCTGCTGGCCTTCTCCCGGCTGCAGCGGCAGGAGATGGCCAACTCGCGCGTCCGCCTCGCCGACCTCGTCGCCGAGGTGTGGGACGAGCTCGCGGTCGAGCGCGGCGGCCGGACCGTCGAGCTCGTCGTCGGCGAGCTGCCGGACGCGCTCGGCGACCCGCGGCTCATCCGGCACGTGGTGGCGAACCTGCTCGGCAACGCGGTGAAGTACACCCGCGACGCCGACCCGGCCCGCGTCGAGGTCGGGCACCGGGTGACGGCCGGGGGTGAGGCCACCTACTTCGTCCGGGACAACGGGGCGGGGTTCGACATGCGGTACGCCGGCAAGCTCTTCAAGGTCTTCCAGCGGCTGCACCGGGCGGAGGAGTACGAGGGCACGGGCATCGGCCTGGCCCTCGCGCACCGCATCGTGCACCGCCACGGCGGCCAGATCTGGGCCGACGCCGCGCCGGGGGAGGGGGCCACGTTCTACTTCACCCTGCCCGCGCACGTCCCGGCCCTGGAGACGGTCTCGTGAACCGGGTGCTGCTGGTCGAGGACAACCCGGACGACCTGGAGCTGGCGCTGCTGGCCCTCGACCGGGGCAGCTTCACCACCGCCGTCGACGTGGCCCGCGACGGCGCCGAGGCGCTGGACTACCTGCTCACCCGGCGGCCCGAGCCGCCCCAGGTGGTGCTGCTGGACATCAAGCTGCCGCTGGTCGACGGCATCGACGTGCTCCGGCAGATCAAGGCCGACCCGCACACCCGGCACATCCCCGTCGTCATGCTCACCTCGTCGGCCCAGGATCGCGACCTGCGCGCCTGCTACGAGCTCGGCGCGAACAGCTACATCGTCAAACCCGTCGACATGGAGCGGTTCATGGCCGCGATGAACAACATCGGTGCCTACTGGCTGGGCCTCAACCTGACGGACCCGCGGACATGAGGATCCTCCTGCTCGAGGACAACCTCGACGACGCCGACCTGCTGGTGCTGGAGCTGCGCCGGGCCGGGTTCGAGCCCGCCTGCCGCCGGGTCGACGCCCGCGAGGACTTCCGCGCCGCGCTGCACGACCCCGCCGGGCGGCCCGACATCATCCTCGCCGACTACTCGCTGCCGCAGTTCAACGCGCTCGAGGCGCTGGCGATGCTCGGCTCGGACGGCCTCGACATCCCGGTCATCGTCGTCAGCGGCGCGCTGAGCGAGGAGGCGTGCGTCGACGCGCTGCGCCACGGCGCCGTGGACTACCTGCTCAAGGACCGGCTGAGCCGGCTCGGCTCGGCGGTCGAGCACGCCCTGTCGCAGCGGCGCCTGCTCGCCGACCGGCACCGGGCCGAGCGCACCTTCCGGGCGGCGTTCGACCATGCGCCGGTCGGCATGGCCGTCACCGATCTCGCCGGCCGGGTGCTGCAGGTCAACCAGGAACTCTCCCGGATGACCGGGATCGAGCCGGGCGGGTTCCTGCCCGGCCTGATCTGCGACGACGACCGGGCGCTGGTCGAGGAGCGGCTCAAGCGGCTCGTCGCGGGCGAGGCCGACAAGGTGACCACGGAGCTGCGGCTGTGCCGGGCCGACGGGTCGCTGGTGTGGGGGCAGTACTCGGCCTCGCTCATCGGCGGCGACGCGGCCGGCGTGGTGCACCAGATCGCCGACGTCAGCGACCGGCACCGGGCCGAGGAGGCGCTGCAGCGACAGGCCGAGAAGCTGGCCCGGACCAACAGCGACCTGCAGGAGCTCGACCGGCTCAAGAGCGAGTTCGTGGCGACGGTCTCGCACGAGCTGCGCACGCCCCTGACGTCGATCCGGGGGTACACCGAGATCCTGGCCGACAGCGACGCCACCGCGCTCGGGCCGACCGAGCGGCGGATCGTCGGGATCATCGACCGCAACGGCCGCCGCCTGCTCGACCTGATCGAGGACCTGCTCACGTTCTCCCGCATCGAGTCGGGGACGCTCACCCTCGACCTGGGGCCGGTGCGCCTGCGCGGGCTGGTCGACGCGGCCTGCGAGGCGATCCGGCCGGCCGTGGAGACGGCGGGGCTGCGGCTCACCGTGGACGTGGACGAGCACATCCCGCTCGTGCAGGGCGACGGGGAGCAGCTGGAACGGGTCGTACTCAACCTGCTCGACAACGCCGTCAAGTTCTCGGACCCGGCCGGCAGCGTGACGATCACCGGCCGCGAGCGCGACGGCGAGGTCGTGCTCTGGGTGCGCGACACCGGCGGCGGCATCCCCGAGGCCGAGCAGGGGATGATCTTCCAGCGCTTCTTCCGTACCGCGGACGCGCAGCGCCGGGCGATCAAGGGCAGCGGGCTCGGGCTGGCCATCTCGAAGGCCATCGTGGAGGCGCACGGCGGGTGGATCGCCCTCGAGTCGACCGAGGGCACCGGCACGACGGTCGGCTTCGGGCTGCCGCTGCCTACGCTCTGAGGCGGGTGGCCAGCTCCGCCAGCTGGCTCTCCTTGGCCTGGCCCACGATGATCACCGTGCGGTTCTCGGTGCTCTGCACGATCGCGCGCTCACCCGGGCGGCCCTGGGACAGACGCTGCCACTGCAGGCCGGCGATGCTCGTCTGCCCGTCGTCGTGCGGGTTCTGCCCGACGATGGCCGGGACCAGTACCGATGCCGGATCGGCGCTCTCGACGAGCTGCATGGCGCCGTTGTCCGGCGCGGTGATGCCGATGCGCAGGACGCCGCCGGTGAACGTCGCCGAGGCGATCCGCCACCCGTCGGGCAGCCCCTCGGGCTTGAGCTCCTGGAACTTGCCCGCGCGCTGCACCGAGCCGTAGACCTCGGTCGTGTCGACGGCGGGCGGGGTCTCGTGGCCCAGATAGCGGTAGAAGGCCACGATGAGGAACACCGGCACGATCAGGACCAGCATCGACAGCGCCATGTCCCGCGGCCGGCGGGCCTTGGTCGCCCGGGGCTGCTCGGTCGTACTTGCCACGTGACCATCTTGACAGGTCATGCGGACCGGATCGCTGCGAGGATGGTTGGTGGTGAACGTTGTGCTGAACACACACCCACGCAACGACGCGCGAGGAGTGCACGAATGAGTCGTGAGATGGACCGGAACCTGGCCCTCGACCTCGTCCGGGTCACGGAGGCGGCGGCGATGGCCGCTGGCCGCTGGGTCGGGCGGGGCGACAAGAACGGCGGCGACGGCGCGGCCGTCGACGCGATGCGCCTGCTGATCAACTCGCTGCCCATGCGCGGCACGGTGGTGATCGGTGAGGGTGAGAAGGACAACGCGCCGATGCTCTACAACGGCGAGAGTGTGGGCGACGGCACCGGCCCGGAGGTGGACGTGGCGGTCGACCCGGTCGACGGCACCACGCTCATGAGCAAGGGCATGCCCAACGCCCTCGCCGTGCTCGCGGTGGCCGAGCGGGGCGCCATGTTCGACCCGTCCGCCGTGTTCTACATGGAGAAGCTGGCCGTCGGCCCCGACTGCGCGGACGTCGTGGACATCGAGGCCGGGGTCGAGGAGAACCTGCGCCGGATCGCGCGGGTGAAGCGCTCGAGCGTCTCGGAGCTGACGGTCTGCATCCTGGACCGGCCCCGGCACCAGGAGCTCGTGCAGCAGGTGCGCGCGACCGGCGCCCGCATCCGCTTCATCTCCGACGGCGACATCGCGGGGGCGATCAGCGCGGCCCGCGATGTCAGCGAGACCGACGTGCTCATGGGCATCGGCGGGACGCCGGAGGGGATCGTGGCGGCGGTCGCGCTCAAGTGCATGGGCGGGGCGATCCAGGCGAAACTCTGGCCGCGCGACGACGCGGAACGCGAGAAGGCCCTGGCCGCGGGGCACGACCTCTCGCGCGTGCTGCACACCGACGACCTGGTCAGCGGGGACAACATGTTCTTCTGCGCGACCGGGGTGACGAGCGGGGACCTGCTCAAGGGGGTCCGGTACCGCTCCGGCGGCGCTTACACCCAGTCGATCGTGATGCGGTCGCGCTCGGGGACGATCCGGTGGATCGACTCGTTCCACCGGCTGGAGAAGCTGCGGGCCTACTCGCTGGTCGACTTCTCCTAGCCGCTCCTGGTCGTGTGGGGGCGCCTCGTTCGCTGTGTGCTTCGAGGCGCCCCGCGCGAAATGTCGGGCGCTGGCGCGCCGCGACATTGCGGATTTATACCGCCGTCAGCGGTTTCCAGGCGTGGTTGCAACACGGAGTGTTAGCTGGTGGTGGTTAGGACTTGGGTGAGGTGCACCGCGGCCGGCCCAGCCGGCGGCGATCGCCGCCTGCGACACACCGGCAGCAACCGGTCACCGATCACGACCCGCTCCTCCAGGGACAAGAACCGGGCCGACACCACCACCACCACCACCACCACCGGCGCCGCCGCGGCCGCGGCAGCTTCCTGCCGCCACCGCCACCCCGACCAGCCGACACGCCTCACCCGTCCGCACGCCATGCGCAACGAGCTCGGCATACCTCGCACGCTCCGCCAGCAACGGCTTACACCCCTGCGGGCGACGACTCTCCCGGATCTCGAACACGGCAACCCCTGATCAGGTCAGGTGTTGCAACGACCCTCTGAAACCGGGGTCGGGGGATAAATCCGATGTCACGCTCGGTCGCGGTCGAGGGGTGAGGGGTCCTTGCCCTCCGCGGTGTGCGAGCGCGCTTCGGGGGGCGGGGCCAGGTGGTCGAGGGTGAGGTTCTTGGCCTCGGCGGTGTGGGAGTGCGATTCGGGGGCGAGGGCCCGGCGGTCGTGGTCGGGGGTGGGGCACCCGCGACGCCGTGGAAGTTGGTGCCGGAGGTCTGCGCTCGAAGGGCGGACATTCGATCGGGGTGACCATCCGCGGGCCTGGCAGCGACGGCGCGCCAGCGCCGAGCGGTGTCTGGCGGGAGCGACGGTCCGCACCCCCGCGGACCCGAGCCATGCTCAGCGCGCGTCGCGGAGCGTTTCGCGGATCGCGTCGTCCAGCGGCGTCGCGGTCAGGCCGAACTCGCTGGTCACGAGCGAGGAGTCCATGACGAACGGCCGGTCGTGCTGGTACCGCACCTCGATGAACTCCCGCGCGACCCGGTCCCAGAGCCCGGCCGCCCGCACGGCCAGGGCCGGGTAGGCGCGCAGCCGCGGCGCCTCGAGGGCGGCCAGTGCCGCGACCCGCGTGAGCAGCTGCCGGGCCGTCATCGCGGGCACCGACGGCGTGTGCCAGGGCCGGCCCCACGCGCGCGGGTCGCGGGCCAGGGCGACGAGGGTGCGCGCGGCGTCGCCGGTGTACGTGTACGTGTGCGGCACGTCCAGCGCCCCCGGCAGCCACACGGTCTTGCCCGCGCGCATGGCCGGCAGCGCCATGTCGATGAGGGAGTACCTGGGGCCGATCCAGTCCGAGGAGCGCACCTCGACCGCCCGGACGCCGGACGCCAGGGTGTCCAGCCACATCTTCGCTCGCACCCGGCCCTTGACGGTCTCGGCCGCCAGTGGCATGTCCTCGGTCATCGGGCGGTCCACGTGCCCGTACCCGTACAGCGGCGCCGTGATCGCCAGCACCGCGTCGTTCGCCCGCGCGGCTCGCAGCATCGCGTCGTGCATCGGGGGCCACGCGGTGGGCCACTCGAAGTACTGCGGGTTCGCGCAGTTGTAGACCACGCTCGCCCCCTCCGCGCAGCGCAGCAGCGCCTCGGCGTCGCCCGCGTCCGCCGCGACGCGCTCGATGCCCGGGTGCTCGGGGCCGCCTCCGCCGCGCGTGACGATCCGGACCGTCTCCCCGGCCTCGGCCAGCTCCAGCGCCACCGCGCTGCCGACCGACCCGGACCCGACGACGACCTGCATGACATCCTCCTTCGCTTGGAGAGCAGTGCTCTCGAAACGGAGCATAGGTCGCGGTGTACGCGAAAAGCAAGAGCAGTGCTCTCGTTCCGGAGCGTGTGTCAGGATGGGGGCATGAAGGCGAACTCGATCAGGGCCCGCGTCCGCGCCGAGATGACGGACGAGATCAAGGAGACCGCCCGCCGCCACCTGGCCACCGACGGGGCCAACCTGTCCCTGCGCGCCGTCGCCCGCGACCTCGGCATGGTGAGCTCGGCGATCTACCGCTACTTCCCGAGCCGCGACGACCTGCTGACCGCCCTGATCCTGGACGCCTACAACGCGCTGGGCGGCTGCGCCGAAAGAGCCGTGGCAGCGGTACCGTCCGATGCCTTCGCCGCCCGCTGGCTCGCCCTCGCCACGTCGGTGCGCGACTGGGCGACCGAGCACCCGCACGAGTACGCGCTCATCTACGGCAGCCCCGTGCCCGGCTACCAGGCTCCGGAGGACACCGTGGCCGCGGGCATCCGCGCGGTGACGGTGCTGGGCGGCATTCTCCAGGCCGCGGCGGAGGCCGGCGCCCTCGCCCCGAGCGACGACCCGCTCCCGCCCGCGGACTCGGCCGCCGACCTGGAGCGCATCCGGGCCCTGATCGCCCCCGCCGTCGCGCCGGCGACCCTGGCCCGCGCCCTGTCGGCCTGGGTGTCGCTGTTCGGCCAGGTGAGCTTCGAGATCTTCGGCCAGCTGCGCAACACGGTCAACCACCCGGCCGAGTTCTTCGCGCACCAGATGCGCGCGCAGGCCCGCTACATCGGCCTGCCCGCCTGATCCCGGCTTAGGACTCCGACGGGGTCAGCCGCGCCCGCGCGGAGTCGAGCCAGCGCTGGCAGATCGAGGCCAGCTCCTCGCCGCGCTCCCACAGCGCCAGGGACTCCTCGAGCGTCGACCCGCCCGACTCGAGCCGCTCGACGACGGTCGCCAGCTCGGCCCGCGCCTGCTCGTAGGTCAGGGTCGGCTCGGCCATCTTCGGCTCACTCACCCGCAGAACCCTACTGGGCCGTCACGCGGAGTGCGACAGGAACAGGACCGAGTCGGCGCGGCGGTAGCCGACGCGCGCGTACACCCGCTCCTGGGCGTCGCCCGCGGGCGTCAGGAACGCGAGGGTCGCGCCTGCGGCGAACGCGGCGCGCGTCAGGTGCAGGGTGAGGGCGGCGCCGAGGCCGCGGCGCTCGTACGCCGGTCGCACCGCGATCCCGGCCACCTCGCTGATGCCGTCGCGCACGGCCGCGGCGATCCCGCCGCCCGCCGTCTCGCCGGTCGCGAGCTCGCGGGCCAGGAGCTGCAGCTGGCCGGACTCGGCCTTGGCGCGCGTGGCGGCGACGTGGGCCGGGGTCGGGGGCGCCTCGCCGAAGGCCTCGTGCTGGGCGGCCAGCATCGCCTCGATCTCCGCGTCGGTCTTCGGGGTGACGAGCTCGAAGCCGGGCGGCACGGGCTGGTCGGCGGCGCCGTCCGGCCCGCACTCCATGAGCGGCAGCCGGTCGGCGACGGTGAAGCCCGCGGCCAGCAGGGCCGGCTCCACGGCCGGGGCGAGGTTCGGCAGGTACTCGAGCCGGGGCGCCCGCCCGCGGGTCGTGAACGCCGCGATCAGGGCCTCGATGTCGGCCGCGGACGGGTCGGCGCCGGGGTCGGGGACGGCGTAGTTGAGGTACACGTTCGAGTCGTGCCCGGTGATCGTCACCGTGAACGGCCCGGTGCGCACCACCTCGCGCCCGTTCTTGGCGCTGGCCAGCATGTACTCCTGCAGACGACGCGACAAAGCCCAACCCTCCGCAAGAAAGCACCAGAAACGGACCGGAACGACATCATCTCGCATAAATGCCGGACGTCAAGCGTCGGTCGCCGTTGCCGACAGCTCGCCCTCGGCCAGCCGGACGCGCAGCCGCTCGCCGCCGGTCACCTCGGACGGGGCGCGGACCACGGCGCCGTCGGCGCGCTGGACGATCGCGTAGCCCCGCTGCAGCGTCGCCGACGGGGACAGGGTCCGCAGCCGGGCGAGGGTGTGCTCGAGCTCGGTGCCGGCCCGGTCGAGGCGGTGCACGAGGTTGCGGCTCGCGCGGGCGCGCAGGGCGCTCACCTCGGCGGCCCGGGTGTCGACCATCGACAGCGGGCGCGCGATCGACGGGCGGGAGCGCAGCGCGTCGAGGCGGTGCTGCTCGCGATCCAGCAGGCCGCGCAGCGCGCGGTCGAGGCGCTGCTTGGCCTGGCCGATGAGGCGCACCTCGTCGCCGAGGTCGGGCACGATGCGCTTGGCCGCGTCGGTCGGCGTGGACGCGCGCAGGTCGGCGACGAAGTCGACCAGCGGCACGTCGGTCTCGTGGCCGATCGCGGAGACGACGGGGGTGCGGCAGGCGAACACCGCGCGGCACAGGGCCTCGTCGGAGAAGGGCAGCAGGTCCTCGATCGAGCCGCCGCCGCGGGCCAGGACGATCACGTCGATCGTCTCGTCGCGGTCGAGCACGGCGAGGGCGTCGATGATCTGGGGGACCGCCGACGGGCCCTGCACGGCGACGTTGATCACCCGGAAGTCGACGGTGGGCCACCGGCGCCGCGCGTTGGTGAGCACGTCGCGCTCGGCGGCGCTGGCCCGCCCGGTGACCAGGCCGATGCGGCGGGGCAGGAACGGCAGCCGCCGCTTGCGCTCGCGGGCGAACAGCCCCTCGGCG
This sequence comes from Dactylosporangium thailandense, assembly GCF_059739745.1. Lineage (NCBI taxonomy): Bacteria > Bacillati > Actinomycetota > Actinomycetes > Micromonosporales > Micromonosporaceae > Dactylosporangium > Dactylosporangium thailandense. Next base: position 8,807,351 of record NZ_AP029195.1, on the reverse strand, counting down.
GCGAGCAGCTTCTTGAGCTGTTCGAGGCGCGCGAGCAGCTCGCCGACGCCGACCTGGCGGATCTCGTCGGCGCGCAGGCTCAGCGAACCGCGGGCGGCGTAGAACTCGGGCCGCGCGTGCACGACGATCCGGGCGCCGTCGGTGAGGCCGGGCGCGCCGAGGTCGACGACGTCGCGGTTGGTGGTGACGGTCAGGCTGAGGTCGGCCGACGGGTCGCGCAGCGTGAGGAAGACGGTGTTGGTGCCGGGCCGCCGGGTGACCTGCGCGACCTGGCCGTCGACCCAGATCCAGCCGAGCCGCCCGATCCACTGCCCGATCTTCTGGCTGACGACCCGGACCGGCCAGGGCTTCTCGCTGCTCGACGCCTCATCGGTCACCGCCACACCCTATCCGCGCAGGAATGCGAGGACCGCCCGGACGCGGCGGTGGACGTCGTCGTCGGGCGGCAGGTCGAGCTTGGCCAGCAGACCGTTGATGTGCTTGGCGACCGCCGCCTCCGAGACCACGAGCGACCGCGCGATCGCCGCGTTCGAGTGGCCCTCGGCCATGAGCGCCAGCACCTCGCGCTCGCGCGGGGTCAGCCGGGCGAGCGGGTCGCGGCGGCGGCCGAGGAGCTGGGCGACCACCTCCGGGTCGACGACGGTGCTCCCGGCGGCCACGCGGTCGACCGCATCGGCGAACTCGGCTACGTCGCCGATGCGGTCCTTGAGCAGGTAGCCGACGCCGGCGCGGCGGCCGGACTCGAGCAGCTCGGCGGCGTAGGTCTGCTCGATGTACTGGCTCAGCACCAGCACCGGCAGCCCCGGATCCTCGGCGCGCAGCCGGATCGCGGCCTGCAGGCCCTCGTCGCTGAACCCGGGCGGCATCCGCACATCGGTGACCACGAGATCGGGCCGGTGCTCGCGCACGGCCGCCACCAGCGCGTCCGGGTCCCCGACGGCCGCGACGACCTCGTGGCCGAAGCGGCGCAGCAGACCGGCGATGCCCTCGCGGACGAGCACGCCGTCCTCGGCGATCACGACCCGCACGGCAGCTCCACGTGTACCACCGTAGGCCCTCCCGCCGGACTGGCCAGCGCCACGGTTCCGCCCGCCGCCGCCACCCGGTCCGCGAGCCCGGACAGCCCGGTGCCCCGAGCCGGGTCCGCGCCGCCCCGGCCGTCGTCGCGCACCTGCACGCGCAGCCACTCGCCGCTCACCGAGGCGGCGACGCGGGCCCGGGTGGCCGAGCTGTGCTTGGCCACGTTGGCGAGGGCCTCGACGACGACGAAGTACGCGCAGGCCTCCACCGCCCCCGGCAACCGCTCGGGCAGGGCGACATCGACGTCGACGGGCAGCGGGGCGCGGTCGGCCACCTCGAGCAGGGCCGCGTGCAGTCCCCGGTCGGACAGGATTTTCGGGTGTACTCCCCGAATGAGCTCCCGCAGCTCCGTCAGCGCCTCCTTGGCCAGCTCGTGCGCGCGGGCCACCGGCTGCGCCCCCGGCGCGCCGGGCGCCAGCTCGAGCCGGGCCAGGCCGAGCTGCATGGACAGTGCCAGGAGCCGCTGCTGGGCCCCGTCGTGCAGGTCGCGCTCGATGCGCCGCCGCTCGACCTCGAACGCGTCGACGAGCCGGGCCCGGGAACGCGCCACCTCGGTGAGCTCGGGGCTGGTCTCCATCCGCGGGCCGAGCACCGCCTGCGTGATCGCGGCGCGGGCGGCGGCCCAGGCGGTGAGCGGGTACAGCAGGACGATCCCCAGCACGACGCCGAAGACGGCCCCGGCGAGCGTGAGCGCGAGCGGGGTGCCGTCGTCGACGTAGAACGGGGCGCCCACGAGCGCGGCCACGACCCACGCCCACAGCGCCACGACCATCCCGTCGAGCCAGCACAGGGCCGTGACCATGAGCATCGTGTACCCGAGCTCGCGCCACGTGGCCGGCTCCGACAGCCGGACCGTGAGCCAGCGGCGCAGGCCGGGGCGGTCGGGGCGGCGGTGCGGGTCGGTCAGGCGCACGTCGTCGACGAGGCGCAGGCGGCGGCGCTCGACGCGGGCCACCACGATGCCCGACAGCGCCGCGGCCAGGAAGCCGGCCAGCCCGATCACCACGAGGGTCAGCGCCGCGCCGGCGAGCAGGAGGACGAGCAGCACCGAGCCGGCCGCCGCGCCGAGTGCTCCGCCGCTGGTCAGGTACAGCAGCGAGCGCCACGGCCACCAGGACCGCAGGAACCGCATCGGGGGCAGCCGCAGCGCGTCCATGACCGAACGGGGCCGCATGCTGCCGACCGTACCGGCGCGGCGCCCCGCCCGCGGTAGTGCTGGCATGACGGAACCCGGCTGTGACGCTGGTCATGCCGCGGGTTCGTTCGCCGCCTTCGCCGCGCTCGCGGGCCGGGGTGGGGAGCGGGTGGCACGTACCATGGCGGGGTGACTGCTTCGAAGCGCGTGCTGCTCGCCAAGCCCCGCGGCTACTGCGCCGGTGTGGACCGCGCGGTCCAGACGGTGGAGGAGGCGCTGAAGCTGTACGGCGCGCCGATCTACGTGCGCAAGGAGATCGTCCACAACAAGCACGTGGTCAGCACGCTGCAGGCCAAGGGCGCGATCTTCGTGGAGGAGAACGACGAGGTGCCCGAGGGCGCGATCGTGGTCTTCTCCGCCCACGGTGTCGCCCCCGAGGTGCACGAGCAGGCCAAGGCGCGGGCCCTGCGCGCGATCGACGCCACCTGCCCGCTGGTCACGAAGGTCCACCAGGAGGCCCGCCGCTTCGCCGCGGACGACTACGACATCCTGCTCATCGGCCACGAGGGGCACGAGGAGGTCGTGGGCACCACCGGCGAGGCCCCGGCCCACATCCAGCTCGTCGACGGCCCGGAGGGCGCCGACAAGGTGACCGTGCGGGACCCGTCGAAGGTCGTCTGGCTGTCGCAGACCACGCTGTCGGTGGACGAGACCCTGGAGACGGTGTCGCGGCTCAAGAAGCGCCTGCCCCTGCTCATGTCCCCGCCGAGCGACGACATCTGCTACGCCACGTCCAACCGCCAGGACGCCGTGAAGGCGATGGCCCCGAGCTGCGACATCGTCCTGGTCGTGGGCTCGCAGAACTCGTCGAACTCGCAGCGCCTGCGCGAGGTCGCGGTGGACGCGGGCGCCAAGGCCGGCTACCTGATCGACTACGCGACCGAGATCCAGGAGTCCTGGCTGACGGACGCGACCACGGTGGGCGTGACCTCGGGCGCCTCGGTCCCCGACGAGCTGGTCATGGACGTGCTGGACTTCCTGGCCAAGCGCGGCTTCGCGGATGTGGCCGAGATCACGACGGCGCAGGAGAAGCTGGTGTTCTCGCTGCCGCAGGAGCTGAAGCGCGACATGAAGGCGCAGGCGGCGGCGCGTGCCGCCGAGGTGGCCAAGACCCTCGGCTGAGCCTCGCGCCGCCGGTGCACCGGGCCTTGGGTCCGGCGGTTTCTCTGTCACGGCCGGCTGCCGGCGCCGCCGGGGCTGGGCGACCCCTCGCGGACGCTGACCACATGCCGGCCTGGCCCTACTGACCGCTGCGCCGCTCGCGTCCGCGCCGTTGCCGACCGGGGTTCGGGCCGGAGTCGTTCGCCCCTTGCCGCCGTGGGAGACGCGGTTTGCGGCTATTCGTGCTGTCGGCATGCCGGTCCATCGGTAGTGGGTGCGCGCTTGGCGAATGGGGGCACGCAGGGTCACGATGGCCGCGGCGAGGTAGTGGTAGAAGTCGATGACGAATGGGCGGCGGTCGGTGTGTCGGCGGAGTTTGCCGAACCCGTTCATCCAGGCGTGGCCGGCCTCCACGACCCAGCGCGGCGGGCGATCGGCCGCCCTGCCTCGTTCGGCAAGCGGCTGCCGGGTCGGGATCGAGTCGTAGCCCGCGTCCAGATGGACCGTGACCAGTTCCGGCCAGCGCGGTCCGACCTCGCTGATCGCAGCGTCGAGGGTCGTGTCGAGCAGCGGTCCGTCGTGTCGGTTCGCCGCCGGCCGCGATAGCCGGACCCGTGCACCAGGGCTGCGACAAGGCGCTCGAACACGACCCGGTCCGAGATCCGCCGCGGGTGACAACCCAGCGGGTAAGTCAGGTCGAACTCGCCCCGAACGGGAAACAGTGCGGGCACAGGCATCCCCAGGTCGGTCACGGAGCGTCGAGAACTCCCATGATCGACCGATGCCTGTGCCCGTTCCCGCGGCAACGCACCGAACGTCCCGATTCCACCCTATTGACGGTCTCCCTAAGTCGTGGCACGGAGTGCCCGACCTATCGGAGCGCTGCTCGCGCTGGGCTGACAGCCGGTGCCGGGGTGGCGGTGTCGTCGGGGCTGGTGGACAGGACCAGGGTGACCGGCGGCGGGCCTGGCAGCGTCGGCGCGCCAGCGCCGAGCGGTGTCTGGCGGGAGCGACGGTCCGCAGCCCGGCGGACCCGAGTCATGGCCTGAAAGCCAACGGCTCCGGGCACGCCGCCCGGAGCCGTTCGCGGGGATGGTCAGAAGTCGCCGCCGAAGTCGCCGCCGTCGAAGCCGCCGTCGCCCCAGTCGCCGCCGTCACCGTCCCAGTCGCCGCCGTCGCCGCCGTCGTCCATGGCCTGGTCGAAGCCTTGGTCGTAGCCGGCGTCCTGGCCCTGGTCGAAGCCGGCGTTGTACGCGGCGTCGTAGCCGTGGTCGCCCCAGGAGTTGTCGAAGAGGGCGTCGAAGACGAGCACCGAGCCGATGCCCCAGGCGCCGGCCACGAGGGCCGTCTTCCACCAGGGCTCGGAGTACCACCCGGCGGGCACGCCGCGGCCGGCCACGGCGCCGCCGGGGTAGTAGTACGGGGTGCCGTTGCCGGGCTGGGGGCTCGCGCGGTACGAGTGGCCCTGGACCGAGACCTCGCGCTCCTTGGTGATCTGGCCGGCCCGGGCGCCCGCCAGCGCGGGCACGTCGGGCCCGGGGTCGAGGCCCATCGCGGTGCGGGCCGCGCGGATGTACATCAGGCCTTCCAGCGACGTCTCGCGCGCCAGGTCGTACTGCTTGAGGCTCGTCGCGCGCTCGAGCTGCCCGCCGGCCGCGTTGTACCGTTCGCTCGCGTCGACCAGCGCCTGCTTGACGGCCGGCTCGTCGCCGGAGAGGTTCATGAGCTGGCCGCCGAGCCGCTCGTACCAGCGCAGGGCATCCTCCCGCGCATCGGCCAGCTGCTGCGCTTCACGCTTCCTGCGACCGAAGCCGAACACCGTCACCACTCCAACCAGGACGAGTAACCCATGCCTTCGACGGTACCGGTTTCTGTCATACCCCTACGGCATGCTGAATACCGTGGATCTCGCACTCCTGATCATCGGTCTCCTGCTCGGTGCCGCGCTCGGCTGGTATGTGGCCCGATCCCGCTCGGCGGTCGATCTCGCCAAGCTCGAGGCGACGCTGCAGGCCACGCGGGAAGGCGAGGCACGCCTGGAGGCCTCGCTGCGCTCGCTGACCCTGGAGGCGCGCGGGCAGACGCAGGACGCCGTGGCCGACGCGGTCACGCCGCTGAGCGAGGCCCTGCTGCGCTACGAGCGCCGGGTCGCCGAGCTCGAGCGGGACCGGGTGGGGGCCTACGAGTCGCTCCGCGAGCAGGTGCGGGCCATGCACGAGGTCTCGGGCGAGCTGCGCACCGAGACGCGGCGCCTGGTCTCGGCCCTGCGCGCGCCCACGGTCCGCGGCCGCTGGGGCGAGCAGCAGCTGCGGCGCATCGTGGAGGCCGCGGGCATGCTCGAGCACTGCGACTTCGACGAGCAGGTGAGCGCCGCGACGGACGACGGCGTCGTGCGCCCCGACCTCGTCGTGCGCCTGCACGGCGGCCGCCAGGTGGTGGTCGACGCGAAGGCGCCGCTGGAGGCCTACCTCGCCGCGCTCGAGTCCCCCGACGAGCAGACCCGCACGGCCAGGCTCACCCAGCACGCCAAGCACGTGCGCGCCCACGTCGAGGCGCTGTCGGCCAAGCGGTACTGGTCCGCCTTCGAGCCCGCCCCCGAGTTCGTCGTCCTCTTCGTGCCCGCCGACACGTTCCTGGACGCGGCCCTGCAGCACGACCCCGGCCTCCTCGACCACGCCTTCGCCCGCAACGTGATCCTCGCCACCCCGGCGACGCTGGTCGCGCTGCTGCGCACCATCGCCTACGCGTGGCGCCAAGACTCCCTCACGACCAACGCGCTCGCCGTGCACCAGACGGGCCGCGAGCTGTACGCGCGCCTGAGCACCATGGGCGACCACCTGGCAAAGGTCGGCACGTCGCTGTCGACGGCGGTGACGTCGTACAACCGCGCCGTCGGCTCGCTGGAGGCCCGCGTCCTGGTGAGCGCGCGCCGCCTCGCCGAGCTCGGCGCGAGCGGCGACGCCCTGCCGACCCCGCCCCAGGTCGAGGCCACGCCGCGCCAGTTGCAGGCCCCGGAGCTGGTCGAGGACGAGTACGAGGCGCTCCTGGCCGCCCTGCGCGAGGACCCACCGCCGAAGTAGCGGCCGGGCCGCCCGGGCGTCGCCCGCCGCGGCGGGTGTCTGCTGGTCATGGCTCGGGTTCGCGGGGGTGCGGACCGTCGCTCCCGCCAGACACCGCTCGGCGCTGACGCGCCGACGCTGCCAGCCCCGCCGTTGGTCACCCTGGCCCATCCACCAGCCCCAACAACACCGCCACCCCGACACCGGCTTCGAGCCCAACGCGGCCAACACTCCAGCACCGGCTCTCGGCGCCAACGCTGCCAGGCCCGCCGCTCGTCGCTTCCGGCCATCTACCGGCCCAACGACACCGCCTCTCCGGCACCGGCGTTCAGCCAAACGCGGCCGGCACTCCGGCACCGGCTCTCGGCGCCGACGCTGCCAGGCCCGCCGCTCGTCGCTTTCGGCCGTCTACTGGCCCCAACGACACCGCTACTCCGGGCACCGGTTTTGAGCCCAACGCGAGCAGCACTCCAGTACCGGCTTGACGATCCGATAAGTCGGGCACTCCGTGCCACGACTTATCGGATATTTCGGTTATGCCCGAAAGCCGCGGATCGTTGGCGGGACTTTGGCACTCGCGCGGCAGCTCAACGGCCACCACTCGGACCGCGGTCCGGCATCGCGTTCGGCCAACCTCTTCGCGCTACGGCCGACACGACGGTTTGACGACCGGCGGTCAACCGCCAGCCGCGATCGCAGACCAGGACGACGGTTTGGCGACCGGCGGACAGTCGCGATCGCCGTCCGGGACGACGGTTTGGCGGCTGGCGGACAGTCGCGATCGCCGTCCGGGACGACGGTTTGGCGGCTGGCGGACAGTCGCGATCGCCGTCCGGGACGACGGTTTGGCGGCTGGCGGACTGCCGTGATCGCCGTCCGGGACGACGGTTTGGCGGCTGGCGGTAGTCGCGATCGCCGACCAGTTCGAAGCGCGACAGGCTGCGACGCCACAGGCAACTCGGCTGAGGAGTCCCGCGGCCGATGCGACCGACGACCACTCCGCAGCCGACGCGCGGCGGACCTGACGCCGCGGCCGACGCGACCGAAACGCGCCATCGCGACCGACGCGGCCGAAGCAAGCCGAACGAGGCGCCGCCGGCGGACCGGAGCGCGACGGGCAGCCGGCTCGGCTTCCCGACGCGACTCAAGTGCGATGGGCGGCCGATTCCGCATCCCCGGCGCGACTCAAGCGCCACACCGGAGGCCGCAGCCGGCTGGAGCGCGATGGGCGGCCGATTCCGCATCCCCTCGCGGTTCAAGCGCGACGGGCCTGAGGGTGCGGCGGACTGGAGCGCGATGGGCGGCCGGCTCCGCTTTCCGGCGCGACTCAAGTGCGATGGACGGCCCACTCCGCATCCCGGCGCGGCTCGAGCGCGGCGGCGGGGGTTCAGCGGGCGGTGGCGATGACGCTCACCGGGGGATCGCCGTGGCGGTACAGGGTGTCGACCACCACGCGCAGACCTGGGTTCGCCTGGACGCGGTCGTAGCTTCGATCCTTGATGCGGTCGCGGTCGAAGTCGATGCGGGTTGGGCTGGTCGGCTCGTAGCGTACCCAGGTCTCCTCGCCGATCATCGGGCCGGCGGTGCCGCGGAGCTTGACCTTGATGGAGGCCTCGAACGAAGGGGTGTCATCGGGGTAGACGCGTACGCGCACGGTGTATCGAGTCGACTGGGTCCCGCCGTGGCTATCGACGTTCTGCGAGCCGAAATCGACGTGCACGATCTCGCCGCGAGCGGTGATCGCATTGGCGCCGGGTTTCCGGCCGAGTCCGAACATGGCGCGACCCTAGGTGTCCGCAAGCACCGACTCGATCATGTCTGCGACAGAGGCGAGTACGGCCTCCGACACCGAGTACCGCATTGTCCGGCTTTGGCAGCAATTTCCACCCGGCCCGGAGTGGTGCCGGTCCGACCCGGCACTCCGAGGCGCATCGATCCGCGCGGTCCGCGGGTCCTCGGGACGCCGCCGGGGGTCCGCCCCACTATTCGGGCATAACCGAAATATCCGATAAGTCGTGGCACGGAGTGCCCGACTTATCGGATCGTCAAGCCGGTGCCGGAGTGCTGCTCGCGTCGGCGCCGAGAGCCGGTGCCGGAGTGCTGGCCGCGTTTGGCTGAACGCCGGTGCTGGAGTGGCGGTGTCGTTGGGCCGGTGGATGGCCGAGAGCGACGAGCGGCGGGCCTGGCAGCGTCGGCGCCGAGAGCCGGTGCTGGAGTGCTGGCCGCGTTGGGCTGACGGCCGGTGCTGGAGTGGCGGTGTTGTTGGGGCTGGTGGATGGGCCAGGGTGACCGGCCGCGGGGCTGGCAGCGTCGGCGCGTCAGCGCCGAGCGGTGTCTGGCGGGAGCGACGGTCCGCACCCCCGCGGACCCGAGCCATGACCAGCAGACACCGTCAGTAGCGGCGACTGCCCTGCGCCCCCCGCAGCGCCCGCTCGGCCAGAGTCAGGTCCGAAGCCGCCGCGCGGGCGAAGGGGCTCGACGCGCCCAGGAGCTCGGCGTAGACGGCCTGGGCCGCGCGGTACTCCGTGATGGCCTCGTCCAGCCGGCCCAGGTCGTGCAGCACGCTCGCCAGCCGGTGCCGGGAGACGGCGGTGTCCAGGTGTACGGGGCCGAGCAGGCGCAGCCGGCTGCCGAGCACCGCGCGGTGCTCCGACTCCGCGTCGGCCAGGCGGCCCGCGTGGTGCAGGGCCGAGGCCAGGAGGCTGCGGCTCATCAGGGTGTCGCGGTGCTCCGGGCCGAGCAGGCGGGCCCGGGCGCGCATGACGGTGCCGTGCTCCTCGATGGCGCGGTCCAGCTCGCCCATGTCCTGGTAGACCTTGGCGAGGTTGCTGCGGCTGATCAGCGTCTCCTGGTGGTTGGCGCCCAGGACGCGGGTGCGCGAGTCCAGGACCCGCTGGTGCTCGGCCTCGGCGCGGGTCAGGTCGCCGAGCTGGTGGTAGATCGTGGCCAGGTGGCTGCGGCTGGTCAGGGTGTCCGGGTGGTCCTCGCCCAGGATGCGCACGCGGGCGGTCAGGGCCTCGTCGCACTCCACCAGGGCCTCGGCCAGGCGGTCGAGGTCGCGCAGGACCGTCGCGTGCTGGTCGCGGGCGGTCAGCGTGTCGGGGTGGTCCCAGCCCAGGGCGTGGGCGCGGGCGTCGACGATCTCGCGGTAGGACTCCTCGGCCTCCTGCAGCTGGCCTCGCCAGTGCAGGTCGGTCGCGCGCTGCCAGCTCGCGGAGTCGTCGTAGACGCGCGGAGCCGGGGTGGGGGCCGGGGACGGGCGGCGGCGGGGCTCGGGGGCCGGCCAGTCGGCCGGGTCGGGCTCGTCGTCGTGGTGCCCGGTGGCCTGGGAGCCGTAGACGGTCGAGGACGTCATGTGCGGGTAGACGTCGTCGTCATCGTCCATGTGCTGGGGCTGCTGCTGCGGGATGGGGGCCGGGAACCTCGCGGGCTCGAACGGCTCCGGCTGGTCGTAGGCCGGCTCGTAGTCGTCGAGGATCTCCGACGGCACGTCGATCGGGGACTCGCGCTCGCGCCGGCGCAGCTCGCGGCGCAGCGAGACGATCGCGTCGGAGATGGCGTCGGAGTGGTCGCCGATGCGCCAGGCCACGGCCGAGACGGGGCGGTCCAGCGCGGTGCTCAACTGGCGGACCGAGCCCAGGATCGAGTCGTCCGGCGAGGCGTTGATGATGACCAGCGCGGCCTGGAACGAGGCGGTCGGGCCGACCAGCAGGGCCTGGAGGGTCGCCTGCATGCGCGAGATCGAGAAGCCGGTGCCGGCCCGGATGTCGACGATGATGTGGGCCTCGGACATGGCGATCGGGCCCAGGCCGTAGCCGAAGACGGGCTGCAGCTTCTGGCCCTCGCGCCCGGCGGCCTCGTAGAGGGCGGCGTTGGCGCCCTCGTGGTAGGCGATGGCCTGCGGGGCGTGCCCGCGGATGAGCTGGACGAAGCGGTCGTACGCCCCCTCGGCGTCACCGTCCTGCTGCGCCCGGCCCGCGGAGGCCAGCCGCTCCTCGCGGTCGGTGGAGCGGATGTTGATCGTCCCGCCGGACAGGCCCGCGAGCCCCACCAGGACTCCGGCGCCGACCAGGACGGCGGCCCCGGCGGTGCTGCGGAACTGCACCGTCGTCAGCACACCCAGGCCGACCAGCGCCAGCCCGACGAACACGACGAGAAATCGGGTCTGGCCACTCCAGCGTCCGCCAGTCATCGGTCCTCTTCATCCGCGCGGTATCAGAGTCGTGGTCATGCCCTGAAGCAACCGAGATGACCCTCCATAGATCCATAGCGTGACGAGAATCTTCCCATGAACCGATGTATCCACGGTAGATCGACGGCGTGAACCCCGCCATTCACGCGACTGGGCGGAGATCGCTGTCAAGTACCCGACAGATCTAGAGCAAGGAGTCGCGCCACTGGGCGTGCAGGTCGGCGTAGTGGCCGCCGCCGCCGATCAGGGTCGCGGGCGGGCCGTCCTCGACGATCCGGCCGCCCGACATGACCAGCACGCGGTCGGCGATCTCCACTGTGGACAGGCGGTGCGCGATCACCAGCGCGGTGCGCGAGGCCAGGATCGTGCGCAGCGCCTGCTGGACGAGCCGCTCGCTCGGGATGTCCAGCGAGGACGTCGCCTCGTCGAGAATCAGCACCGCGGGGTCGGCCAGGAAGGCACGCGCGAACGCCACGAGTTGGCGTTGTCCGGCCGAAAGGCGTCCCCCGCGCTTGCGAACGTCGGTGTCGTAGCCCTGCGGCAGCCCGCGGATGAAGGCGTCCGCGCCGATCGCCGCGGCCGCCGCCTCCACCTCGGCCCGCGTCGCGCCCGGGCGGCCGAAGGCGATGTTGTCGGCGACGGTGCCGGAGAACAGGTAGTTCTCCTGGGTCACCATCACGATGGCCCGGCGCAGGTCGTCCTCGGCGAGCGAGCGCAGGTCGACGCCGTCGAGCGCCACCGTGCCGGCGGTCGGATCGTAGAACCGGGCGACGAGCTTGGCCAGCGTGGACTTCCCGGCTCCGGTCGCGCCGACCAGCGCGATCGTCTGCCCGGCCGGGACGAACAGGTCCAGCGGCGGCAGCACCGGGCGCCCGGCGTCGTAGGCGAACTCGACCGCGTCGAAGGCGAGCTCGCCCCGCGCCGCGGCGAGCCGGACCGGCGAGCGCGGCTCGGCGACCGCCGGGGGCTCGTCCAGGACCGCCGCCAGCTTCTCCAGGGCGGCCGTCGCGGACTGCAGGGTGTTGTAGAACTGCGACAGCTCCTGCATCGGCTCGTAGAACCGCCGCAGGTAGAGCAGGAACGCGGCCAGCACCCCGACCTCGGTGTGCCCGTGCAGCACCCGCCAGCCGCCGTAGGTGAGCACCACGGCGATCGAGACGTTGCCGATCATCTTGATCGAGGGGGAGTACGTCGCGACGAGCCGCTGCGCGTGCAGGCTCGCCCGCCGGTAGTCGTCGTTGACCGCGGCGAAGATCTCGTCGTTGCGCCGCTCGCGCCGGAACGCCTGCACCGCCCGGATGCCGCCCAGCGACTCGACGAAGTGGATGATGACCAGCGCGATCGTCTCCCGGGTCCGCCGGTAGGCCCGCGCGCTGGCCCGCTGGAACCAGCGCGAGAGCCACAGCAGGAACGGGAACGACGCGAGCGTGACCAGCGCCAGCGGCAGGTCCAGCCACAGCAGGATGCCGGCCACCGAGAGCACCGACAGCGCGGCGAGCACCAGGTCGTCCAGGGCGCCGTCGGTGAGCTCGGAGATGTTGTCGACGTCGCTGGTGAGCCGCGCGATCACCCGGCCCGAGGTGAACCGCTCGTGGAAGCCGATCGACAGCCGCTGCAGGTGGTTGTAGACGCGCGTGCGCAGGTCGAGCAGCACCGCGTTGCCGACCCGGCCGGACATCGCCAGGAACGCGCGCCGGGTGCCGAACTCGGCCGCGGTGGCCACCCCGAACAGCACGGTGACGAGCACGAGTGTCGGCGGGTGCCCGATGCCCCGGTCGATGCCGAGCTTCACCAGCAGGGGTCCGGCCATCCCGGCCAGGTTCTGGGTCAGCAGCAGCGCGACGAGCACGCCGATGGCGGCCCGGTGCGGGCGCAGCAGGGAGCCCAGCAGCCGCCGGCTGGCCACGCGCTCGGTCGGGTCGGGCTCCTCCGTCGCGGTACCCCGCCACCGCTGGACGTCAAGCGCCACGCAGCACCTCGCGATAGCCGGGGCAGGTGGCCAGCAGGTGCGAGTGGGTGCCGATCGCGGCCAGGCGGCCGTCCTGCAGGAACGCGACCCGGTCGGCCAGGGCGATCGTCGAGGGCCGGTGTACCACCAGCAGCGCCGTCGTCCCCGCGAGCACCGTCGCCAGCGCCGACTCGACGAGCGCCTCCGTGTGCACGTCCAGCGCCGACAGCGGGTCGTCGAGCACGAGCACCCGCGGCCGCCCGACGACCGCGCGGGCCAGGGCCAGGCGCTGGCGCTGCCCGCCCGAGAGCGAGAGCCCCTGCTCGCCGATGCGCGTATCGAGGCCCCAGGGGAGGTCGTACGCGAACCCGGCCTGCGCGATCTCGAGCGCCTCGGCGATCTCGGCGTCGGTCGCGTCGGTCCGCCCGAGCGTCAGGTTCTCCCGCACGCTCATCGAGAACAGCGTCGGGTCCTCGAACGCGGTGCCCACGATCCGCCGCAGCGAGTCGAGCCTCAGGTCGCGCACGTCGTGCCCGTCGATGGTGATCGCCCCGGCGTCCACGTCGTAGAGCCGCGGCACCAGCGAGACCAGCGTCGTCTTGCCGCTGCCGGTGAGCCCGACGATCGCGACCGTCTCGCCCGGCTCGACCTCCAGGTCGATGCCGCGCAGCACCGGCCGGCCCGGCTCGTAGCCGAACGCCACGCCGGCGAAGCGCACCCGGCCCTCCACTGTGGACGGGCTGACGGCGCCGGGCCGGTCCACGATGGACGGCGGGGTGTCGAGCACCTCGTAGATGCGCACGGACGCGCTCATCGCCTCCTGCGCGTTGGCGATGATCCAGCCGAGGATGTCGATCGGCCAGACCAGCATCACCTGCAGCGCCACGAACGCGACCAGCGTGCCGACGGTGAGCTGTCCCCTGGAGACCTGCACGGCGCCCGCGACCAGCACGACCGCGAGCGTCACGTTGGGCACCAGGTCGAACTGCGAGAGCGTGCGGGCCACCATGCGGCTCTTGCCCACGCCGAGGTCGTGCACGTGCCGGGCGCCGCCGGTGAAGTGCTCGCTCATGTGGTCGCGCCGGCCGAACGCGCGGATCACCCGGATGCCCTGGGCCGACTCCTCGACCCGCGTGGTGAGGTCGCCGATGGCGTCCTGCAGCTCGCGGGAGGCGGCGAAGTACCGCCCGGTGAACCGCCGCACGATCAGGAACAGCGGGATCGCGCTGAGCGCCACGAACACGCCCAGCGGCCAGTACAGGTGGATGAGCAGGCCCGACACGGCCAGGTAGGTGGCCAGGTTGAGCACGAAGAAGAAGAGCCCGAAGGACAGGAAGCGCCGGATCGAGGACAGGTCCGCCGTGGCGCGCGAGAGCAGCTGCCCGGACTGCCATCGGTCGTGGAACTCGATCGGGAGGCGTTGCAGGTGGGCGTACAGGTCCTCGCGCAGCCGCGCCTCCATGCCCACCGAGGAGGCCGACTGGGCCCAGCGCCGCACGAAGCTCAGCACGCTCTCGCACACCCCGAGCGCGATCGCGAGCCCGCCCAGCAGGAACAGCCCGCGCACGTCGCCGTGGCGCACCGGGCCGTCGACGACGCGCTGGATGAGCAGGGGGATCGCGAGGCTGGCACCGGTGGACAGCACCGCGGCGACCATCGACCACGCGGTGAGCCGGTAGTACGGCCGCAGGTACACCCGCATCCGCCACAGCGCGTGGGCCTTGCCGGGAACGCTGCTGGACCGCCGCGCCTGCGGGGGCGCGGCGGTCGTCGGCATGCCTCTACGCTACGGCGCCATCACATCGGCGCCAACCGATATTCAGATGGCTTCATGATCCAGCAGCCAGCGCTTGACCGGCAGCCCCCAGCGGAACCCGCCGAGCGTCCCGTCCAGGCGCAGCACCCGGTGGCAGGGCACGAACAGGGCCGCGGCGTTGGTCGCGCAGGCCATCGCGGCCGCGCGCACCGCGGCCGGGCGTCCGGCCCGCCCGGCGAACTCGGTGTAGGTCACCGGCGCGCCCGCGGGCACCTGCCGCAGCACGTCCCACGCGTGCGCGATGAACGCACCGCCACGCTGGCGCACCGCGACGCCGTCGATCGCGGTCAGGTCACCGTCCACATAGGATTTCAGAGCCTTCAGCGGTACCCCCGGATCGGCGCGCCGCTCGACCGTGCCCGAGAGCTTCCCCAGCGCCATGAGCCCGGGCACGTCGGTGGTCCAGCCGCTGGCCAGCACCGTCTCGTCCGCGTCGGTGAGCATCGTGAACTCCCCGGCCGGGGTGTCGGTCGTCGTCCAAAAAACGTTCACAGCATCCTCCAGAGTCGAATGGCGGCGTAGGACCGCCAGGGCCGCCAGCGCTCGGCGTGGGCGGCGAGGGCCTTCGGGGTGTCCGGGAGCCCGGCGGCCCGCGCCCCCCGCAGCACCCCGAGATCGGTCGGCAGGAACGCGTCGGGGTCGCCGAGGGCGCGCATCGCCGTGTACTGCGCGGTCCAGTCCCCGATCCCGGGCAGCGCCTTGAGCCGCTCGACGGTCTCCTCGCGGTCGCCGCCGCCGTCGAGGTCGAGCGAGCCCTCGGCGACCGCGGCCGCGAGCCCGCGCAGGGTGCGCCGGCGCGCCTCGGGCATCGCGAACGCCCCGTCCGGCAGCGCCAGCAGCTCCGGCGCGGTCGGGAACAGCCCGGCGTCGGCGGCGATGAGCTTGCGCAGCACCGTGCGCGCGGCGGCGACCGAGATCTGCTGGCCGACCACGGCCCGCACGGCGATCTCGAAGCCGTCGGTGGCGCGCGGCACCCGCACGCCCTCCTCCTTGAGCACCATCGGCGCCAGGGCCGGGTCGGCGCCGAGCACGGCGTCGACGGCGGCCGGGTCGGCGTCGAGGTCGAACAGCCGCCGGCAGCGCGCCACCGCCGGGGCGAGGTCGCGCAGGTCGGTCAGGCGCAGCGTGGCGGCGACATGGCCCTCCCGCGGGGTCAGCGTCGCCCGGCCGGGGCCGTGGGGCAGGCGCAGGTTGCGGTGGTAGCCCTCCTCGTCCAGCCCGTCGATCCCGGCCACCGCCCGGTCGCCGAGGAACGTCAGCAGCGCCTCGGCGTGCAGGGGAGCGCGATACGGCAGCCGTACCGTCACCACACCCTCGTCCACCTCCGGCTGCGTGCGCCGCTCGCGCATCTGCGACGGGGTGCGGCCGTAGATCTCGCGGATCGTGTCGTTGAACTGCCGCACGCTGCCGAACCCGGCCGCGAACGCGATGTCGGCCAGCCCGAGCCGGGTCGTCTCGATGAGCACCCGAGCCGTCTGCGCGCGCTGGGCCCGGGCCAGCGCCAGCGGCCCGGCCCCCACCTCGGCGGTGAGCATGCGGTGCAGGTGGCGCTCGGTGTACCCGAGCCGGCCCGCGAGCCCCGGCACCCCGTCGCGGTCGACCACCCCGTCGGCGATGAGCCGCATCGCACGCCCGACCACGTCGCCGCGCACGTCCCAGTCGGGCGAGCCCGGCGCCGCGTCGGGCCGGCAGCGCAGGCACGCGCGGAAGCCCTCGCGCTGCGCGGCCGCCGCCGTCGGCAGGAACCGCACGTTCTCCCGCTTCGGCGTGATGGCCGGGCAGGACGGGCGGCAATAGATCTTGGTCGACTTGACCGCCGTGACGAACACGCCGTCGAAGCGCGAGTCACGGCTGGTGGCCGCCTTGCGGCAGGTTTCGAAGTCGAGTTCCACGACTCCATCCTGCCCCGCGCACGACCCGGCGACTGGCGGGATTCGGACGTCCATGTGGGCGGTCGCCGGCCCTAGTCTGGTGCGCATGACTGACCACGAGGCCACCGAGGGACTTGAGGCCGCCGACCCCGAGCCGCGGATCGTCCAGGTCCACGGCGAGCACGGCGAGACCATTTACGCACTGGACCAGGACGGCGACAACGTGGCCGACGCGGCCGCGTACGACGACGACAACGACGGCGTGATCGACCGGATCGCGATCGACACCGACGGCGACGGCACGCTCGAGACCGAGCTGCGCGACCTCGACGGCGACGGGCGCATCGACGCGGTCTTCGTGGACACCGACGGCGACGGCCACAAGGACGTCGCGATCCTCGACTCCGACGGCGACGGCGAGTTCGACCGCGTGATCGTCGACTCCGACGGCGACGGCCGCATCGACACCGACATCCGCGACACCAACCACGACGGCCGGGCCGACTACATCGCCCGCGACGAGGACGGCGACGGCCGCCGCGACTACACCGTCACCGACAGTGACCACGACGGCCGCTTCGACACCGTGCACTACGACGACCCGAAGAACGACCCGCTGGCCCAGGCCTGAGCGAACCGGCCGCCGCCCCTCTCGTCACGGGCGGCGGCCGTTCGTAGGCTGGCGATCATGTCGGAGGACACGGAGCTGCTGGACCCGGCCGAGCAGAGTGTGTACCGGCTGCTGGTGCGCCTGGCGGTCGCCGGCGCCGACGACCTGGCCGACCGCGCGGACATCCCGGCCGCCGAGGTCACCCGGCTGCTGGAGTCGCTGCGGGCCAAGGGCCTCGCGCGCGGCGGCCCGATCTTCGAGCCGCTGCCGCCCGACGTCGCGCTCGGCGACGCCCTCCTGCGCCGGCAGCGCTCGCTGGAGTCCGCGCGGCGGGTGGTGGCGGGGCTCACGGAGGAGTACCGCGAGACCTCCCGGCGGCGCATCGCCGACCATCTCGTCGAGATCGTGGTGGGCGCCTCGGCCCTGCGCGAGCGGTTGCGGGACATGCAGGACTCGGCGCAGGAGGAGATCCTGTGGTTCTGCCGCGTGAACCCGATCGCGATGGCCGGCCCCGACAACACCGAGGAGCCCTCGGCGCTGGCGAGGGGGGTCCGGTACCGCGCGATCTACGAACGCGCCCTCATCGAGATGCCCGGCGAGCTCGACGGCATCGCCGCCTCGGTGCGCCGGGGCGAGCGCGCACGGGTGGTCGACGCGCTCCCGGTCCGCCTGGCGATCGCCGACCGCACCATGGCGCTCTGCCCCCTGGTCCCGGACCGCGACCGAGGCCTGGCCGAGCCGACGGCGGCCCTGATCCGGCGGGGCGAGCTGCTGGACGCGTTCGTGGCCCTCTTCGAGGCGACCTGGGAGCGGGCCACCCCGCTGCTGGACGGCGCCGCGGACGCGGGCCCCGCCGGGGCGGACCGGCTGCTGCTGTCGCTGTTCGTGGCCGGCTTCCCGGACAAGTCGATCGCCTCACAGCTGGGCGTGAGCAAGCGCACCGTGCAGCGGCGGCTGGAGCGGCTGATGGCGACGGCCGCGGTGGACACGCGGGCGGGCCTGGCCTATGAGGCGGGCCGCCGGGGCTGGCTCGCCTGACTCCTCCCTCCGGCGGCCGGCAACGGCGGTTCGTGCCCGCGCGCGGTGTCGTGCTTCTCTTTCGCGGCTCGCGGCTCGCGGCTCGCGGCTCGCGGCTCGCGGTGCGCGGTGCGCGGTGCGCGGTGCGCGGTGCGCGGTGCGCGGTGCGCGGTGCGCGGTGCGCGGTGCGCGGTGCGCGGTGCGCGGTGCGCGGTGCGCGGTGCGCGGCTCGCGGTGCGCGGTGCGCGGTGCGCGGCTCGCGGTGCGCGGTGTTGTGCTTCTCTTTCGCGGCTGGCGACGGTCGTGCTTCTCGCTCGCGGCCGGCGACGGCGGTTGTGTCCGTGCGGTGTCGTTGCTCGTGTCCGCGGTCGTCTCCGGGGCTGGGCTTGGGGGAGCTGCCCCGTGGCCGGCGCGGCCTGTGGCTTCGGCGGTCGTGGATGCGATGGCGGGCCTGGCCTGTGAGGCGGCGCGGGCGAGCCTGGATAGTGTGACGTCTGTCCGCTTGACGCCACGGATGTCCACATCGCGCCATGTCCGCATTACGGCACAGGCCGGACATGTCGCGAGAATGCCTCGGGATTCAGACTTCTCGGTCGGGTGGCCCGGACGATCCCCCCTCAACTGTCCGGTCACCCATGCCCGGGCCGCGTGGCGTCGTTCAGCCCTCCACCTCAGCGACGCCGCGCGGCCCACCCAGTTCCTCAGCCTGCCGTGCCCGCCGCCGGGATCGACCGCCACGCATCCGCCCGCCGCACCGCGCCCGCGCCCGCCGCGCCCGCGCCCGTCCGTCGCGCCCGCGCCCGCGCCCGTCGCGCCCGCGCCCGCGCTCGCCGCGCCGCGTCCAGCGCGCCCGCCGCGCCGCGCCCGTCGCGCCCGCGCCCGCGCTCGCCGCGCCGCGTCCAGCGCGCCCGCCGCGCCGCGCCCGTCGCGCCCGCGCCCGCGCTCGCCGCGCCGCGTCCAGCGCGCCCGCCGCGTCGCGCCCGTCGCGCCCGCGCCCGCGCTCGCCGCGCCGCGTCCAGCGCGCCCGCCGCGTCGCGCCCGTCGCGCCCGCGCCCGCGCTCGCCGCGCCGCGTCCAGCGCGCCCGCCGCGTCGCGCCCGTCGCGCCCGCGCCCGCGCTCGCCGCGCCGCGTCCAGCGCGCCCGCCGCGTCGCGCCCGCGTGTCCATGCACCGTGTCCGTGTCCGCGCTGCATGCTCGTCGCCTTGTGCGTTTGTGCACGGTGCGCCCGCGTCCGCGCGTTGGTGCATTGCGCGGTTGTGCGGGAAGGGCTGCGCGTTCGTGCGGTCGCGGTGTGGCGATGCGTGGGGTGCGGCGTGTCAGTTGGCGTTTGCGGCCCGCTGAGACAGCCACCGGGCGCCGAAGTCGACCAGTTCGCGCTGTCGCATCAGGCGGGCCGTTCCAGCGCCCACGGGGCCTGTGCGCTCGGCTCCGGTGATCTCGGCGAAGTCCTTGGCCAGGGGCTCGAAGAGCGAGGTGTCGTCGTCGAGCTCGCGGTAGGTGACCCATCGGCGGGCTCCGTCCACCACGACGGGGGAGCCTTGGCGGTGGTAGGACTTCGGGGCGTCCGCGCGGTACTCGGCCAGGTGCAGCGAGGTGTTGTTGTCGTGTCCGACGCCCAGCAGGAGGACCCACGCGTCGGCCTCGTACAGCTTGGCCAGCGGTGAGGACTCGCCCAGGCCGTCGTCCAGGTCGTGGCCGGCGGTCAGGTGCTCCGCCAGGGGGCCGAGGGCGGCGAAGGAGACCGTCGGGTGGGCGCTGCGCCGCACGCCGGGGAAGGTGCGGAAGCACTCGACGATCGCGCCCATGTAGCCCGTGGGAGTGGTTCGCGGGTCGTAGGCCGGGGTCTCGGCGCGGATGATCTCCCACCAGGGCTCGGGGACCGGGGGGTTGGCCCAGTCGGCGGGCTCGGTCAGGTGGCGTGAGTGGGTCGGCATGACGAGGGTGCCGTCCGGGCCCAGGGCTTCCAGCAGCGCGAGTACCACGGCGTGGGCGCCGCCGGCCACCCAGCCCAGCCTCGACAGGGAGGAGTGGGTGATCACGGTCGCGCCCGGGGGCAGGCCGAGGGCGCGCAGCTGGGCGGCGATGGTGCTGATCGTGCCGGGGTTGGTTGCGCGGGCGACGGCATCGGCTTCCATGGGTTCATCATCGCCGCCGGCCGGCGAGGGTGGCGGATGGCTGTCGGTCCTCCGGGTGGCCGAGGGGCGCGCGCCGTCGGGCCGGGCGGCCGAGGTGGCGCGGTCGGGCCGGACAACCCAAAACCCGGTCGGCCGGACAACCAAAAACACCGTCGGGCCGGACAACCAAAACACCGTCGGGCCGGACAACCAAAACACCGTCGGGCCGGACAACCAAAAACACCGTCGGGCCGGGTGGCCGAGGGTGGCGCAGTCGGGTCGCCACGGGGCGGGGTAGCAGGTTCTGGCCGGGGACGCGATGGCCGGCGTGGGCGGATGCGCAGCCGGCTGCCCAACCGGTTCGGCGGGTCTCGTATCGGTGTCCCAGAATGTTGGGCATGGTGCGGTGGACGCTGTCCGGGTTCGGGGATGAGATCGATGCGGATCCGGCGGTACAGCTGCCGGTGCTCCTGGCTCTTGGGGCCCGGCACATCGAGGTCCGCAGCGCGTGGGGTGTCAACGTCGCCGAGCTGGGCGACGAGGACGTGGTGCGGCTGGCCGACGTGCTCGCGCGGCACGGGGTCGGGGTCTCGGCCGTCGCGTCGCCGATCGGCAAGTGCGGCGTCTTCGACGATCCGGCTGTCGAGCAGGCGCGGCTGGAGCGGGTGGTGTGGGTCGCTCGGCGGCTTTCCGCGCGGTACGTCCGGCTGTTCTCCTTCTACCGGCCCGACGGCGTCGCGGCGGAGGAGGTGCGCGACACGGTGCTGCGGCGGATGCGCGGGTTCGCCGATGTGGCCGAGCGGGAGTCGGTCGTGCTCGTGCACGAGAACGAGAAGGCGATCTACGGTGATACGCCCGGCCGCGTGCTGGACGTCATCGAGTCCGTGGGGTCGCCGGCGCTGCGGGTGGCGTGGGACAACGCGAACTTCGTGCAGGTGGGCGTGCGGCCCTTCAGCGAGGGTTATGCGATGCTGCGGCCTTTCATCGAGTACCTCCAGGTGAAGGACGCCCGCGCCGCCGACGGCATCGAGGTGCCGGCCGGGGCCGGGGACGGGCAGCTGGCCGAGACGCTGACCGCGCTGCGGGACGACGGCTTCGCGGGGTTCGCCTCGCTCGAGCCGCATCTGTCCGACCCGGCCTTCCCGGACGTGTTGTCGGGGCCGCGGCGGTTCGGGGAGGCGGCCCGGGCGTTTCGCGGGCTGACCGATGCGCTGGGGATCGAACTGGGCTGAGGGCGGGTTGCGTAAGCTGACATGTCGTGGCACTCAGCATCGGCATCGTCGGCCTGCCCAACGTGGGCAAGAGCACCCTGTTCAACGCCCTGACCAAGGGTGACGCGCTCGCGGCGAACTATCCGTTCGCGACCATCGAGCCCAACGTCGGCGTGGTCGGGCTGCCCGACACGCGGCTCGGGCGGCTGGCGGAGCTGTACGACTCGCAGAAGGTCATTCCGGCGCCGGTGTCGTTCGTCGACATCGCCGGGCTGGTGCGCGGGGCCTCGAAGGGGCAGGGGCGCGGCAACGCCTTCCTCGCCAACATCCGCGACGCGTCGGCGATCTGCCAGGTGGTGCGGGCGTTCTCGGACCCGAACGTGGTGCACGTCGACGGCAAGGTCTCGCCGCGCGACGACATCGAGACGATCAACACCGAGCTGATCCTCGCCGACCTGCAGACGATCGAGAAGGCGCTGCCGCGGCTCGAGAAGGAGGCGAAGGTCCGCAAGGAGCGCTCCGGCGTCGCCGCGGCCGCGAAGGCCGCCTCGGAGCTGCTCAACGAGGGCAACACGCTCTACTCGGCCGGTTTCGACGTCTCCGAGCTCGGCGAGCTGCACCTGCTGACCGCCAAGCCGTTCCTGTACGTCTTCAACGTCGACGAGGCCGGCCTCTCCGACGAGGCCTTCCTCGGCGAGCTGCGGGCCCTGGTCGCCCCGGCCGAGGCGATCTTCCTCGACGCCAAGATCGAGTCGGAGCTCACCGACCTCGACGAGGAGGAGGCCCTGGAGCTGCTGGCCTCGATCGGGCAGCCGGAGCCGGGCCTGCACCAGCTGATCCGGGTGGGGTTCCGGACGCTCGGGCTGCAGACGTACCTCACCGCCGGGCCCAAGGAGGCCCGCGCCTGGACGATTCCGATCGGGGCCACGGCTCCGGAGGCGGCCGGCGTCATCCACTCGGACTTCCAGCGCGGCTTCATCAAGGCCGAGGTGGTGTCGTTCGAGGATCTGATGGCGGCGGGCGCGATGAACGCGGCCAAGGCCGCGGGCAAGGTACGCATCGAGGGCAAGGACTACGTGATGCAGGACGGCGACGTGGTCGAGTTCCGGTTCAACGTCTAGGAGCACACGTGACGTACGTCGTCGACTTCGAGAGCGTCTCCACCGCCGGGCTGGAGTCCTCGCCCGTGGCCGAGGCCCTGGCCGGCCTGCGCGCCAACGAGGCCCGCTACTTCAAGAACAAGTACGACCACGTCTTCACGGTCGAGCCGGCGTCGCAGGCCGCGGATGCGGTGGCCTACGTGCACCGCATCCTGCGGGAGGAGCGGGACATCGAGATCGGCTCCGAGCCGCTGGAGGCGACGTCCTTCGAGGTCGAGGGCATCCGCTGGACCTACGTGTTCTACCGGTCGGGCCTGGCCGTCAACGTGCTCTACACGCTCGAGGCCGGCGAGAAGCGAGCCGTGGGCTTCAAGCTCTCCGACGGGATGGACGTCCCGGCCGAGCTGGCCGAGCGCTTCAAGTTCGCTCGCCAGCGGTCCAAGCTGGCCGGCACCATTCGCGGGTCGTTCTTCGTCATCAAGGGCGAGTACTGACGCTGGTTGGACGCCTACCGTGGTGCGGTGATCGGCACCACGTGCTCGGCCACGAGCTTCACCGCCGCGCCGCAGTAGGCGCAGGAGTCGCCGAAACGGGCCCTCAGGGACGGGGTCATGCTCCCGGACAGCGGGAAACCCCGGTTCTGGTCGTATTGGCGTCCGGCTTGCTCCAGAAACATGCGCACGACGCGGTTGGGGACGTCCGAGTAACTGCGCAGGGCCATCTGACATCTGTATCACCGCGGCATCGGCGCGGTGGGTGGGGACCCTCGTCTTTGCCCTTGAACCGTGCATATACGAAAAGTCGGATATGTCGTGGCGCGCCAGCGCCCGACATATCCGCCGGGCGGGAAGCGTGGGCCTGGTGCGGTCTTGGCACCACGGGCGCCGGGATTCCTGGCGGGAGCTACGGTCCGCCGCTGACGCGGCCCGAGCCATGGATTTATGCCGCTCCGGCAATGATGTTCTTGTACAGATCCTCGATGCGCGCGGCGAGCGTGACCTCGCCCGGGGACAGGTCCGACTCGTCGCTGCCGGGCACCCGTAAGCGGATCTGCGTGCGTCCGTCCAGGCGGCGGACGTCCGGGCGGACGCCGACCGCGTCGGCGACCACTTTCATTCGCTCGGTGAGTGCCGCATGCTGGGAATCGTCGAGATGCAACGTCCGGCGGATCTCGCCGCCGTCGTGAGTCCAGCCTTGCAGTAAGGCCAGCGCATCGCTGAGATAGTCACGGTGATCGTCGCTCCACCGGGCCCGCATGTCGACCTACCCTCCCTCGGCATCGTTGCCGGCTTGTGGCCGATTCGAAGCCTGCCCGTCATCAACGGTGTCTGCAAGTCTGACTAGCAACCGGTGGATCTGTCCACGGCCACTTTTCCCTCGTCTGGTGAACAACAGGGCATAGCCCGCCACCGGAACTTCATATGGATCTGGCACCCTGGTTGCCCGTGCAGACCGAACGGTTGATGCCACGGATCATCGTCGGCGCGGCGATCATCGCGAATGGGCGGGTTTTGGCGTGCGAGCGCGCCCAGCCGCCCGAAATGGCCGGAAAGTGGGAATTCCCCGGGGGCAAGGTCGATCCGGGGGAGACCGAGGTGCAGGCGCTGGTCCGCGAGTGCCAGGAGGAGCTCGGCGTCGACGTCGCCGTGGGGGAGCGCGTCGGGGACGACATCGCGATGCTGAACGGGACCGCGATTCTGCGGGTGTACGTCGCGACGCTCCTCGACGGCGCCCAGCCGCTCCCGCTCGAGCACAGCGACCTGCGCTGGCTGGGTGCCGGAGAGCTGGACAGCGTGCCGTGGCTGCCCGCCGACGCGCCGATCGTGCACGCGCTGGAGCCCCTGCTGCCCTCGTAGGCGGCGTTGTTACCTTCGAGCGCGTGGATGTCACCTACGCCGAGGTCGGCGCGACGCGTGAGGGGCCGCTGCCGACCGGCTATCTGCACGTGACCCGGCGGGCTCGCCTCACGGCGGGGTTCGCCGAGGCGGCCGAGGCGCTCGCGCACTGGCGGCCGCAGCGCGGGGCGGGGCTGCGGGTGCGCACCGACGCGGAGCGGGCCGGGCTCGGGGTCGAGTTCGCCTCCGGCATCGGGGCGGGGCCGCTGCGGCTGTGGGTGCCCTGCAAGATCGTGTGGATCGAGGACCGGCCCGGTCGCTTCGGGTTCGGGTTCGGGACGCTCCCGGGGCACGTGGCGACCGGCGAGGAGGCGTTCCTGCTCGCCACCGACGCCGAGGGCGCCGTGTGGTTCGAGGTCCGGGCGTTCAGCCGCCCGGCGAAGTGGTGGACGAAGCTCGGCGCGCCCGTGGCCCGGCTGATGCAGGCCCGGGTCACGGACGGGTACGTGGCCGCGATGCGGGGCCTCTGACCGTCGGCCGGGGCCCCGCATCGCGAGCCGCCACTCAGTGCGGGTGGTTGTACCGCAGCTTCTCCGGCGGCAGCGGGAACTCCTGGTCGTCGCCGAACGGGGAGGCCGCGGCCGCGCGGTCGAGGTAGAGCTCGGCCACGGGGAGCTTGCCGTCGGCGCCCACGGAGGGGTCCTGCGGCACGGGGCCCTGCTGGTTCCAGTGCGAGCCCGTGTCCGCCGCCGCGCCCGTCGGGCTCGACGCGTGGGCCAGCGCCGGCTCGTCCAGCTGGTCACGGCGGAAGATCTTGCGCCCAAGCCAGGTCACCGGGTCGTACCTCCGATCGACAACGCGTTCCTTCATGGGAATGATCGCATTATCGGTGATCTTGATGTGCTCCGGGCAGACTTCGGTGCAGCACTTGGTGATGTTGCAGTAGCCGAGGCCCTGCTCCGCCTGGGCCATCTCCTTGCGGTCGCCGCGCGCGTCGAGCGGGTGCATGTCCAGCTCCGCGGCCCGGATGAAGAAGCGGGGGCCGGAGAAGGCCCGCTTGTTCTCCTCGTGGTCCCGGATCACGTGACACACGTTCTGGCACATGTAGCACTCGATGCACTTGCGGAACTCCTGCGAGCGCTCGACATCGATCTGCTGCATGCGGTACTCGCCCGGCTCGACGCCCTTCGGCGGCGCGAAGGCGGGCATCTCGCGGGCCTTCTGGTAGTTGAAGTTGACGTTCGTGACCAGGTCGCGGATCACCGGGAAGGTGCGCAGCGGGGTGACGGTCACGGTCTCGTCGTCGCCGAACGTCGACATCCGGGTCATGCAGCCCAGGCGCGGCTTGCCGTTGATCTCCATCGAGCAGGAGCCGCACTTGCCGGCCTTGCAGTTCCAGCGCACCGCGAGGTCGGGCGTCTGGGTGGCCTGGAGGCGGTGGATGACGTCGAGCACGACCTCGCCCTCGTTGACCTCCACCTGGAAGTCCTCGAGCTGGCCGCCCGTGTCGTCGCCGCGCCAGACGCGGAAGTGGCGATTGGTACCCATCACAGCTCCTCGTCGGTCATGTACTTGGCCAGCTCACTGCGCTCGAACAGGTCCTGCAGCTCCGGACGCATCACCGGCAGCGGCTTGTGCTCGAGCCGGACGTCCTCCCCGTCGAGGGAGCAGACCAGGTTGACCTTGCGCCAGGTCGGGTCCATCTTCGGGTGGTCCTCGCGGGTGTGCCCGCCACGGGACTCGGTGCGCTCGAGCGCCGCCTTCGCCGTGCACTCGGAGACGACGAGCATGTTGCGCAGGTCGAGGGCCAGGTGCCAGCCCGGGTTGTAGCGCCGGCCGCCGGTCGCGCCGACCTTCTTCACCCGCTCCTTGAGCTCGGCCAGGCGCACCAGCGAGTCGCGCAGCTCGCCGTCGCGGCGGATGATGCCGACCAGCGTGCCCATGATGTCCTGCAGCTCCTGGTGCAGCGTGTACGGGTTCTCGCCGCCCTCGCCGCGCTGCAGCGGGGCCAGCGCCGTCTCCACGGCCGCCTCGACCGCCGCCGGGGTCGGCTTGCGCCGGCCGGTCTCGGTCGCGTACGCCGCCGCGTGCTCGCCCGCCCGCTTGCCGAACACCAGCAGGTCGGACAGCGAGTTGCCGCCGAGCCGGTTGGAGCCGTGCATGCCGCCGGAGACCTCGCCCGCCGCGAACAGGCCGGGCACCGCCGCGGCCGCCGTGTCGGCGTCGACCTCGACCCCGCCCATCACGTAGTGGCAGGTCGGGCCGACCTCCATGGGCTTCTTGGTGATGTCGACGTCGGCCAGCTCCTTGAACTGGTGGTGCATCGAGGGCAGCCGCTTGATGATCTGCTCGGCGGGCAGGCGGCTGGCGATGTCCAGCAGCACGCCGCCGGCCTGGGTGCCGCGGCCGGCCTTGACCTCGCTGTTGATCGCGCGGGCGACCTCGTCGCGGGGGAGCAGCTCGGGCGGGCGGCGGTTGTTGTCCGGGTCGGAGTACCAGCGGTCGGCCTCCTCCTCGGTCTCCGCGTACTGCTTGCGGAAGACGTCGGGGACGTAGTCGAACATGAACCGCTTGCCGTCGGTGTTGCGCAGCACGCCGCCGTCACCGCGGACCGACTCGGTGACCAGGATGCCCTTCACCGAGGGCGGCCACACCATGCCGGTCGGGTGGAACTGCAGGAACTCCATGTTGATCAGCGTCGCGCCGCTGCGCAGGGCGAGGGCGTGGCCGTCACCCGTGTACTCCCACGAGTTCGACGTGACCTTGTAGGACTTGCCCACGCCGCCCGTCGCCAGCACGATCGCCGAGGTCTCGAACAGCACGAAGTCGCCGGACTCGCGGTAGTAGCCGAACGCGCCCGCCACCGCGCCGTTCTCGATGAACAGCTCCGTGATCGTGCACTCCTGGAAGACCCGGATGCGCGCCTCGTAGTCGCCGTGCGCCGCGTAGTCCTCCTGCTGCAGCGAGACGATCTTCTGCTGCAGCGTGCGGATCAGCTCCAGGCCGGTGCGGTCACCGACGTGGGCCAGCCGCGGATACTCGTGTCCGCCGAAGTTGCGCTGGCTGATCTTTCCGTCTTTCGTACGGTCGAACAGCGCGCCGTAGGTCTCGAGCTCCCAGATCCGGTCCGGAGCCTCCTTGGCGTGCAGCTCCGCCATGCGGAAGTTGTTCAGGAACTTGCCGCCGCGCATGGTGTCGCGGAAGTGCACCTGCCAGTTGTCGTTCGCATTGACGTTGCCCATGGCCGCGGCGGCGCCGCCCTCGGCCATGACCGTGTGCGCCTTGCCGAACAGCGACTTCGAGATGATGGCGGTCTTCTTGCCCGCGAGCCGGGCCTCGATGGCGGCCCGCAGCCCGGCGCCGCCCGCACCGATCACCACGACGTCGTAGGTGTGTCGCTCGATGTTCGTCATCGGGGGGTCCTAATTCCAGATTCGAAGGTCGGTGATCCAGTCCGCGGACACGGCCATGATGTACGCGTCCGTGAGGATGACCGTGAACAGCGACGTCATCGCGAACGTGCCGTGCCGCGTGTTGAGCTTGGAGATCAGCGTCCAGAGGCGGTAGCGCACCGGGTGCTTCGAGAAGTGCTTGAGCCGTCCGCCCATCACGTGCCGGCAGGCGTGGCAGCTGGCCGTGTAGCCGGCCAGCGCGAGCACGTTGACCACGATGATGAGCGAGCCGAGCCCGATGCCGAAGCCGCCGTCGGAGCCCTTGAACGCGTGGAAGGCGTCCCAGATGTTGATCAGCAGGATCAGCGACGCCACGTAGAAGAAGTACCGGTGCGAGTTCATGAAGACCAGCGGGAAGCGGGTCTCGCCGCTGTACTTCTTGTGCGGCTCCTGCACGGCGCACGCCTGCGGCGACATCCAGAGCGACCGGTACCCGCTCTTGCGGTAGTAGTAGCACGTCACCCGGAAGCCGGCGACGAACGGGAACGCGGCCAGGCCCAGCGGGAGCCAGCGCGGGAACGCGCCGAACGGGGTGCCGAAGTGGCTCGACCCTTCGACGCAGGAGTCGCTCAGGCACGGGGAGTACAGCGGGGTCAGGTATCCGTGCTCCGGGACGAAGTACCACTTCGCCATGAAAATCCGGATCGTCGAATAGACGATGAAGAACAGCAGAATCGCCGCGATGGACAGCGGGTAAGTCCGCCACCCGTCCGTCCGCAATGTCTTGGCGCCGATCGCTGCGCGGGGCCCCGCGCCCGAAACTGACCGAGGCCGTGTAGGCGTGGTCGTCATGGTGAGTACTCCCTGGACGGGCTGGTGAAGAGTTCTCTGATGTACCGATCTATGGTCGGTGCACACGTTACGCCCGATCCCGCAGCGACGTGCGTTGGGAGTCTTGCGTGTGCCGACGCGATACCGAAAGACCTTCGCCGAAAGCCTGCTGCCCGTTGTGGAGAACTTCACTCCTGGCGCGGTGACCACGCCATTCCCATGATCAAAACTTTGGTTAGGTTTACCTAACTTTGCGCATTGTCCGCTACTTGGCGTCCCGGAGTTAGGACGCCGTGTGGTTGTCGCTTTGCCTTTCCGTCGGTCGACTTGTTGGCGCTTTGGCTCGGGTGCCGTTGCCGCGTTCATCGCCCGGCCCGTTCGACGGGCCGGGTTTTTGCGTCGCGAAGAATCCTCAGCCCGATGCGCCGCCGGTGTAATTCCACGATGCCAGCCGCAGCGCCGGCGCCACGAATCCCGCTTCCGCCCACGGCCCGGGCATCTCCACCGCGTGCGAGCCGATCCCGAGCACGGCTCCGGGGCCGAGCGCCTGCGCGTAGGACTGGGTGAAGCGGAAGTTCCGGACCGGCGTGGTGATCCGGCCGTCCTCGATGAGCCAGACCCCGTTGCGGGTGAGCCCGGTGACGACGAGTGTGCGCGGGTCGAGCACCCGGGTGTAGTGGTTGTCCGTCACGAGCAGCCCGCGCTCGACTCCCGCGACGAGCGCCGCGACCGTCGAGTCCGTCGCCGGCCCGTCGACCTCCTGCGGCCCCGGCCCCTCCGTGGCCAGCAGGCGCAGGCTCGACGGGATCGCCCCGAAGCTGGCCCCGCCCGGGATCGCGTGCCCGGTCGACTCCGCCCCGCCCCCGGCCCGCGCCGCCGTCCGGCGATCGTGTACCACCGCGCTCGACACGCCCCGGTCCACGAGCACCACCCGCCGCCGCGGGGTGCCCTCGGCGTCGAACGGGATCGCGGTCGCGTCCGGCTGCGACGCGTCCTCGACCAGGGTCACCGAGGGGTCGAACTGCGCCTCGCCGACCTGCAGGAACGACTGGCGGTCGAGCACCATCTTGGCGTTGAAGCCGTACATCGCGAGCATCTGCAGCACGTCGGAGACCGCGGCCGCCTCGAGCACCACCTCATAGCGCCCCGGCGGCAGCTCCACCGGGTCGACGCCGGCCCGGGCCTTCGCGGCCGCCCGCGCCCCGAGCACCGCGCCGTCGATGTCGCCCAGGCGCACCGCCGCGAGCCGGGCCAGCCCGTCCGAGCTCGAGGTCCGCGCGATGCCGTCCATCGCCGCGCTCGTCCGCGCCGCGGCCAGGTGCTGCCCGGCCGAGTTCGCGTAGACGACCCGCGCCGCGGACGTCCGGCAGTACCCGGCGGTGTCGAGCCCCTCGGCCTGCGCCACGAAGGCCCGCACCCGGGCGGCCCGATCGTCCGGCGACGCCCCCGCGGTCTCGTCGTCCACGTTGCCCGCGAACGCGAGCGGCGCCGGCGGCGCGAGCCCGGGCCACGTCGGATCGGCGGGCGCGAGCCGCATCGAGGCGACCGTCCGCCGCACGAGGTCGTCGAGCCCGTCGAGCACCGTCGTCGAGGCGCCGGCCGTGCGGCCGTCCGCGTGCAGGCGCAGCCGCACCCCGGTGATCTCGTCGGCCACGTTCTGATGAATGTACGACCCGGCGAACCGCGTCAGCGCCAGCTCCTGCCGCTCGACGGTCACCTCGGCCTCGATGCCGGCGCCGACCAGCTCCAGCACCCGCTGGGCCAGGTCGGTCTCCGTCGCCGTCACGCTCATCCCCGCACCCCCACGCACGTGTCCAGATCCGTCCCGTTCCCGCTCGCCGGCGGGCTCTTCATCGCACCGCGGCCACCCGGCCGCTCTCCCGCGCTGCGCTCTCCCGGGGTCCGCATCGCTTTCGTGGTCGCCGCATTCGTCGCGACGGGCCGGGCGTTTTGCGGGCTCCCGCTCGGACGCGCTGGGAGTGGGCCGTTTTGGAGGGTGTGGCGGTGGCGCCCTCCCGCCGCATTCGTGGTGCTGCCTGGGGGCGTCATCCGCGGACTCCCACCCGGACGTTCTGGAAGCGGGCCGCGGCGGCCGGGTGGCCGGTGTGGCCGATCTGGCCCGGCTGGCCCTTGCCGCAGTTCGGGGTGCCCCAGGAGACGATCTCCGAGCCCAGCATGTCCATCGAGCCCCAGAATCGGGGGCCGATGCCCGTGTAGGTCGGGTTGCGCAGCATCCGGCCGCGGCGGCCGTTCTTGATCTCCCAGCCGATCTCGCACCCGAACTGGAAGTTGAGGCGCTTGTCGTCGATCGACCAGGAGCGGTTCATGTCCATGAGCACGCCGTCCTCGGTCGCGGCGATCATCTCGTCCAGCGTGTGCGGGCCCGGGAGCAGGCCGACGTTGGTCATCCGGACCATCGGCAGGCGGGCCCAGCCGTCGGCGCGCACGCTGCCCGCGTAGTCCAGCCCCGCCACCGCGGCCGAGTCGCGACCGGCGAGCGTGCCGACCCAGATGCCGTCGCGGACCGCGTACCGCTGCTGAGCCGGGGTCCCTTCGTCGTCGTAGCCGAACGACCCCAGCGCACCCGGAATCGTCGGGTCGATGGTGATGTTCATGAGCTCGGAGCCGTACCGAAGCTGATTGATCTTGGCCAGGTCCAGCCACGACGTGCCCGCGAAAGCCGCCTCCCACCCGAGGATCCGGTCGAGCTCGATGGCGTGCCCGACGGATTCGTGGATCTGCAGGGCCATCTGCTCGCTGCCGAGGATGAGCGTCGTCTCACCCGCCGGGCACTGCGGCGCCGTCAGCAGCGCCCGCGCCTCGTCGGCGATGCGGGCCGCGTGCGCCGTGAGGTCCAGCTCGTCGACGATCTCCCAGCCGCGCGTGCCGTATTGCCCGCGGTAGGAGGGATATGAGCGCCGCTGGGTCTCGCCGTCACCGATGACCGTGGCCGAGATGCCCGCCCCGGACTCGCGGATGTGCTGGTCGATGCGGTGCCCCTGCGAGGAGACGAACCACTTGCGCGTGTCCCAGATCTGGTACAACCCCTCGGCGATGTCCGCCCCGGCCTTGTGCGACTCCGCGGTCGCGGCCGTGAGCAGATCGCCCTTGACCGACAGTGCGACCCCGAGCGGGTCCACCTCGCACGCGCTGGCCCAGGAGTCCACACGCGCCTCGACCCCGACGAGGTCGACCGCCGGCCCCGGCACCGTGGCCGAGGCCCGGGCGATCGCCGTAGCCCGCTCGCCCGCGCGCTTGGCGGCCGCGGAGCCCAGATCCGGCACCGCGAAGAAGCCCCAGCTCGAACCCACCAGTGCCCGCACACCGACGCCCGCGTCCTCGTCCTGGCTCAACTCCTCGATCTCGCCGTTGCGGGCGGTCATCGACTCGGAGCGGCGGTGCATCACGCGGGCATCGGCATACCGGGCGCCGGCTGCGAGAGCCGCCTCCACCGCCGCGGTCGCCACGTCGAAGTGGGTCATGGTTGGACCCTACCGAGGGGGTATGACACTTTGGGCGGACACGACCCTACGTCGATGTCTTGGCTACCCGATCAACTCGTTGATCTGCCGCGCCAGCGCGAGATCCTTCTCGGTCACCCCGCCGGCCGAGTGCGTGGAGAGCCTGAAGGTGAGCGTCCGCCAGCGAATGTCGATGTCGGGGTGGTGGTCGGCCGCCTCGGCCACGTGCGCGACCTCGGCGACCAGCCGGATACCGTCGAGGAACGAGGGGGCGGTCACCGAGCGCTCGATGCCTTCCGCGTCGCCGGACCAGCCCGCGAGCTCACCGAGCGCGGCGGAGACGTCGTCATTGCCGAGTACGTCAGCCATGCCCCGAACCTACTCCCGCGGCCGGCGACTGCGGAGGACGATCGCCGGAGCATGGGCGCGATTACCGGCGGGTGAGGCGCCGCCGGGTCATGGGCGGCGTCTGCGGCTGCGGATGATGGTCTGGAGTACGGCGATGAAGACCACGACGACGACGGCGGCGCCGATGGCGGCGATGACGGCTGCTGTCCGGCCGTCACCTTTGCCGTTTGCCGTTGGTGGGGATGGGGAGGCGCTGGTCGGGGCGGGGGACAGGTCGGCGGTGAGGGCTTTGACGAGGTCGATGACGCCGTAGCCGTACACCGGGTCCTTGCCCGGCTCGCCCTTGTCCTGCGCGGTCTCGGTCAGCCTGCGCACCACGTCGGGGCCTTTGAGCTGCGGATACTTCGCGCGGATCAAGGCTACAGCACCAACGACCAAGGCGTTGGAATCGCTGGTCCCAGTGCCGGTGCGCGTCCTGCCCTTGGCGTCGACCGCGGTGATGTCGACGCCTGGGGCGACCAAGGTGAGCTCGGGTCCTGCGACGGAGATCGCCGCGCGGTCGCCGTTGCGGTCCACGGCGCCGACCGCGACGACACCCGGCACCTTGGCTGGGAAGTCGACGCTGCCGACGTCGGGCTTGTTGCCGGCCGCCGCCACCACGACGACATCTGCGGCGAGGGCTTTGGCGATCGCGGTGCGCACGATGTCGGCGTCCCCGCTTCCGATCGACAGACATATGACCTTGGCGCCCTTGCTCACGGCATAGTCGATGGCGGCGGCGACATCGCGCGCATAGCCCATGGCGAAGACGAAGTCGGGCGAGAGCTGAATCGGCAGGATCGTGGCTTTGGGGGCGATGCCGAGCACGCCCTTACCGGTGCCGCGGCCGCGTCCGGCGATGAGCGTGGCCATGGCGGTGCCGTGGCCGGCCGGGTCGTGGGTTCCGTCGCCGGTGTTGCCGCCGAAGTCCTTGCCAGGGACCACCGCTCCGGCCAGTTCGGGGACGGTCGCTTCGACGCCGGTATCGGCGACGGCGACGAGTACACCCTCACCTTGACTGATGCGCTGCGCTTCCGTGATGTGCATGAAGCCCAGGTGCCACTGCTGGTCGCGAACACTGTCGGCCAATGCCGGCGTGGGCACGGCCAGAGCCGCCAGCATCGCCACCGCAGTCGGCAGTGCGAGTCGTCGCAGGGTCAACGGTCGATGCCAATCACGCCGGGGGGTACGTCGCCACTGGGCGCGGCTGGCGGCGGCTTGAGCACAGGAGCCACGCCTTCCTCCACCTGCCATGCCTCGTCGTCTGGGCGCTGGCGTCCGGATCGGCGCTGGGTGTACGCCTCGTAGCTGCGATCCCGCCAGCCGCCACCCGGCGAGCGCTCGCCGCCCTCCGTGCCTCGCGCGGACATGGCCCGCCGATCAGTGGCGTGCCCCATGGACCGGATGACGCTTGATCTCCCAGCACTGCCAGTGCCCCCGTTCTCGCCGAGCGGCGCACGTCCCGGCCGTCCGGCGCCAGGCTGGGCCAACGGCCGCTCGATGAGACCGTTGGTCGGCGTCAGTTGGCCTGGTATCCGGCCGATCATTGGTGGCATTGGCGGCGGTGGCGGCAGCAACGTCGTAGGCGCGGCAGTCGGAACGGTCGGCGGGGGAGGCATCAGCACCGGCGGGACGACTGGCGCTGGCGTTCTAGTCAGGAACGGCCCTGGGTCAAAGGCAATCGGTGGGGACGATGTGCCAGGGGCGGTGTTGATCAGCTCGCGGTTGGGCGGGGGCGGATCGAACACTGGTGCGGGCTGGCGGCCGACGCTGGACGAGCCACTGCTACGGCCGCCGCGCGGGTTCGACGGTCGAGGCGGCGGTTCGCCGTCGTCGAAGCGCTGGATTCGCGGCATATCGACGCGCTGAGCGGTGGCGGCGTTCACCTTCGCGTCGGTGTCTTCCATGATGGCGCGAGCCTGTTTATCGAGCTCCTCTTGATGTTGGCGCACCACAGCGTCGGTGGCGAGCTCTGGCATACCCACGTTCGGTGCCCAGCTGTCGGGCAGCGTGTTGACCATCGGACCCGCAGGGGTTTTCGCGAGGTATGCCCGCCAGGCCGCCTTCGGGTCGTCGTAGGCGTCGTGCAGCGGCTTGATCCGCTGCTGCGCCACGATCAACGCGTCGGTCACCTTCGCGTATACCGTCTTGGCCTGGCCGGCGGCCTCCTGCGCATTGACCATGGCCTGGATGGTTCGGTCGATCTGGTCGAGATAGGCCTGCGCCGCGGGGCTGCCCTCTGGGCTCCAGGCATCGGCGAGGTCCTGGCGTAGCCGTCGGAGATTGCCGATCTGGGCGCTGAGCATCGAGCGCTTCGCGTCCCACCCGCGCATGGCCTCGGCGTGCGAGGCTGCGCTCTCGTGGGCCACCATCTCCCAGAGTTCGCGCACCGTGTAGTGCTGGTAGGTGCTCATTCGGCGTCGCCGTGCATGTTGCGTCGCTCCTCGAGCAGGTCGTTGCGGGTCTGGGCCTGTTCAGCCTGATAGGCGGCCTGTTCCGAGGCGGTCAGGCCCTTCGACGCGCCGCCCTCGACCGACTTCAGAAATTCGGCGGAGCTGAGGTCGGCATCGAGGTACGTCGTGACCAGGTCGTGCGCCGTCCGGGCGAGGGCGCCCGTGTTGTGCGAAAGCGCAGACAGGAACGTGATGGCCTGGTCCATCGTGTTCCAGTACTGCAGGGCCGCCTCCTGCACGGTTGGGCTGGCGCTGTGGATGCCGAAGGCGCCGTAGGACTGCAGCTGGTACGTCACGAAGTCCGTCGTCGGGGCGATGTCCTTGTCCACGTACGACTGGAGGCTCGCGCCGAACGCGCGTACGCCCTCCGGGTCGATCTTGATTTGCTTGTCCGCCACGGTGTTCCTCTCCGTCCCGTGTATCGACGTGCTTAAGGTAGCGGGAGCGGTGCTGGAGTAGAAAGGACGATATGTCGATCCGTGCGGTAACCCGGGAACTGCTCGTGCGCTGTGTCGACACCTGGGCGCCCGGGAATCTGCATGCGCCTCATGGTGCGGCGTTTCTCTACGCGTCCGCGCGGGGGATCGATCATGACGCGGCCGAGGCGGCGTTGCGCGCGTTCGGGGAGTTTGGGGATCGGCTTCGCGGGCGGCTTACGCTGCTGTTCGTCGCGCCCGGAATCGAGGCGTTGACGGGGCGGTTGGCGGCTGTGCAGCGTGAAATCGGTACACCTGCGGAAATGGCGGTTCACGTTGTGCCCGGCGGCAATGTGGGCGCCGTTCTCAAGGCGGCCGGAGCCGCGAGCGGGCCACTGCTGGCAATGGTCGACGACAGCATTGCGAAAAGCTTCAAAGCGGCCGTCGTACTCCTCACAGCCCCCGCCGGTACCTGGGCGAAACAACGCGCGGAACTGCACGCGGCGGGGCTGGGGCTCACCGCGGGTGTCGAGTTGGTCGATGGCGAGAGCGAAATGCTCGTCGGCTTCGGCACGCGCTCGGACAAGAGCCTGGAGTCGTTCAAGAGCGAGCTGTGGGCGCTGGACGAGTACGCCGGCGTGCGCTATCGCGACCCGCGTGACCCCGAGGGGCACCTGATGGACATCTCGCTGGAGCCGAACCCGGGCGCGCTGCGGCGCGAGCTCCTGGCGCGGCTCGGCGACGGCCGGCTCACCGTCACCGAGCTCAAGCGGTTCGCGCTCACGGACACGGTGTACCGCGCCGCCGACGCCCAGAAGCTCATCATCGCGCTGCTGCACTCCGGCGCCGTGCGGCGCTCACCCGAGGGCGGGCGCCTCGGCGGCGATGTGGTGATCAGCCTGGCGCCCGCGGCGAGCGGTTGACCGGCAACCAGTTAATGATCAGCCAGCCGTCCATCAGCCCGGTGCCTGCAGCGAACGGCGGATGAAGTCGAGCTCGATGCGCAGCAACTTCTCGGCCAGCCCGCCCGCGGCCATGTGCGTGGCGCCGGTCAGCGGGATCATCGAGTGCGGCCGGCCCGCGGCGAGCAGGGCGGCCGAGAGGCGCAGCGTGTGCGCGGCGACCACGTTGTCGTCGACCAGGCCGTGCACGAGCAGCATCGGCCGCGCGTCCTCGGGGCGCACCGGCGGCTCGGCGGCGAGTTCGACCAGCGAATTGTGCGCGTACACGTCGGGGGCGTCGGCGGGCAGCCCGAGGTATCGCTCCGTGTAGGCGGTGTCGTAGAGCGCCCAGTCCGTGACGGGGGCGCCGACGACCGCACAGTGGTACACGTCCGGCCGCCGCAGCACCCCCAGCGCCGACAGCCAGCCGCCGAACGACCAGCCGCGGATCGCGACCCGCCCGAGATCGAGGTCGGGGTGCTTGTCGGCGAGCGCCTCGAGCGCGTCGACCTGGTCGGCGAGGATCACGTCGGAGAAGCGGCGGTGGATGGCCTTGTCGAAGCTGGGCGCGACGCCGGGCGTACCGCGGTTGTCGATGGACACGACGGCGAAGCCCTGGTCGGCCCACCACTGCTTCTCCACCCAGCGGGCCCGCGCGGCGACGACCTCCTGATGGCCCGGGCCGCCGTAGATCGCCACCAGCACCGGGAGCCGGCGCCCGGCCACGTGGCTGCGGGGATAGACCACGCCCGCCGGGACGCGCCGGTCGGTCACCCGCTCAAGAGCGGGTCGCGGCGCGAAGGGCGGTTGCGCCGCGTGGGACGCGATCGCGCCGACCTGCTCGCCGTTGTGGATGATGCGGTACTCCCACCCCGCCCGCTCCAGCGTCTGCGACCCGATCACGATGGTCCGCCCGGCCGCCTGGGCCACGTGCCAGCCCGGCTCCGTGGTCAGGCGCGTCGCGCGCGGGCTGGACTGGGTCACCGGGATGTGGAAGACGTGCTGCTCGCTCGGCTCCCCGTCGCTGGCCTCCACGATCAGGTCGCCTTCGAGGTTTCCGGCCACGCGGCGGACGTACAGATTGGGCGGTGTGATCAGGCTCCCGTCCGCGAACAGGCAGCGCGCGTCGTATCCGTCGTGGGCGAGCTCGCCGCCGACCAGCACCCGGCCGTCCGCGAGGTGTGCGGGCGTGCCCGGCACCGGCTCCACCCAGCGCGGATCGGCGAGCTCGGCGTGGACCTGCGTCTCGCCGGTGCGCGGGTCGACGGCGATCACGAGGCCGTGCTGCTGCAGCCGGCGCAGCACCGCGAGCAGCGGTCCGCCCTGCTCCGACCAGGTGGCGGCGACGAGATACGGATAGGTCTCGCGGTCCCAGTGCACGTCGACCCAGCCGCCGTCGAGATCGAGCACGTGCAGCGTGACCTTGGCGTTGCTCGCACCCGCGTGCGGATAGGCGATCGTGCTGGGCGGCTGTTCCGGCAGCGACGGGTCGTGCAGGTGCCACCGCGGGACCCGCGACTCGTCCACGCGCGCGGTGAGGATGCTGTGGCCGTCGGGCGACCACCAGTACCCCCGGAAGCGGTGAAATTCCTCGGCTCCGATGAACTCGGCGAGTCCCCAGGTCACGCCCTCCTCGCCGGCCAGGACCGAGTCCGTGCCGTCGGCGTCGATCACCCGCAGGGCGCCGCCGGTGACATAGGCGATCCGGCGTCCGGTCGGGTCGAGCCGCGGGTCGACGACCGGCCCGGCGGTGTCGAGCTCGGTCACATCGCCGGTGAGCAGGTCGGCGCGGAACAGCCGGCCGCCGAGCGGGAAGACGGCCAGCACTCCGGCTCCGTCCAGCGCGAACGAGCCGATGCCGCCCGCGGACAGCCGCAGCCGCTCGCGCAGCGCCCGCTCGGCCGGCGGCAGGTCGGGCTGGTCGCGCAGCAGCGCCGCCGGGTCGGCCAGGCACCGCTCGCTGCGGGTGGCGACGTCGAAGACCCAGAGCGCGTCGGTGGGGTCCTCGGGGCCCGACGAGCGCAGGTAGATCACGCGAGCGCCGTCCGGGCTCACCGTGACGGCGCGGGGTGCCCCGTAGGAGAAACGTCGGGTTCGTGCGGCCAACTCCGGATAGTCCACCCCGGAATGTTGACTCGTGGCCGCCGGATTGTCATGTGATTGGCCCGGAACCGGGCATCAACGTCACTCTTGGTGAGCGGATGCTCACACTGACCGTGGCCGCTGGAGAAAGTGTCGGTGGCAGGCCGTACAGTTGCCCCCGTGAGTGCTCGGAGCATCCTGTTCGTCCATGCACACCCCGACGACGAGTCGATGGGGACCGGCGCGACCATGGCCCGCTACGCGGCCGACGGCGCCCACGTCACCCTCGTCACCTGCACGCTCGGTGAGGAAGGCGAGATCCACGTGCCCGCGCTGGCCGGGATCGCCGCCGCCGAGGGCGACCAGCTCGGTGGCTATCGCATCGCCGAGCTGGACGCCGCCTGTCGCCACCTGGGCGTGACCGACCACCGCTTTCTCGGCGGGGCCGGGCGGTACCGCGACTCCGGGATGATGGACACCCCGGCCAACAAACACCCACGCGCCTTCTGGGGCGCCGACCTCGACGTGGCCGCGGGTGAGCTGCTCGAGGTGATTCGCGAGACCCGCCCGCAGGTTGCGGTCACCTACGACCCCAACGGGTTCTACGGCCACCCGGACCACATCCAGGCCCACCGGGTGCTGACCAGGGCCGTGGAGCTGGCCGAGGCGGAGGGAATCGGACCCGCCAAGGTGTACTGGACGGCGGTGCCCCGCTCCGTGCTGCAAGCGGGCATGGAGCAGTTCCGCGACTCGTCCGACAACCCGTTCGCCGAGATCGAGCATCCGGAGGACCTGCCCTTCGGCACCGCGGACTCGGACATCGCGGCGCGGGTGGACGCCCATGAGTTCGCGGAGGAGAAGACGGCCGCGCTCAAGGCACACGCCACGCAGATCCCGCCGACGTCGTGGCTGTTCTCGATCGCGGGAAACTTTGGCGCCGAGTTCATGGGCGTGGAGTATTACCAGCTGGCGCGGGGTAGCAAGGGACCCGGCGTCGGGCCGTACGGGTGGGAGGAAGACCTCTTCGCCGGGCTCGAGGTAGATGTGCCGACGCCTCGGGTCTCGTTGCTGGAGCCGCCCGCCTCGTCGGCCGCCGTACTGGGGACCTCGGCACTGGGGTCGTCCGGACTGGAGCCTGGAGCATCGTGACGACCAAGCGCAAGGGGCCGCCTCGGCCGGGGCCTTCGGCTTCGGGGCCTGCTCTCGTTCGCGAATCCACGGCTACGCCCACTGACGTTCCCGTGGCCTCGTCCGGGTCCGCTGGTGCGCCTGGGGCTTCGTCCGGGTCCGGGGCCGCTGGTGCGCCTGGGTCGGCGTCCGTCTCGGGGGCTGCGGCTGGGTCGGTCGTGTCCGGGCCTGCGGCCGCGCCTGGATTCGCGCCGGTCGAGCCGTCGTCTGCGGATTCCGCTCCCGATGCCGGCTTTGCGGTGCCGTCCGACGTCATGTGGCCGGCCGCCGCGGAGCCTTCGCGGTCGTGGCTCAACCCGTCGCCGGAAACCCGGAAATCCTTCGACATCGCCATCACGATCGCGGGGCTGATCGTGACCACGTTGCTCGGGGCGGCTCTGGCGATCATCGAGGCGCTCTACTCGCCGCTGCGCATCGGCGGATGGCGCCTGCCCGTGTCGCTGCTCATGGCGCTGGTGACCAATCCGCTGCTGGGCTGGTTCGCCTACACCACGACCCGGCGGCGGATGGCGGCGCTGCTACCGGCGGCCGCCTGGTGCGTGGTGTGGATCCTGGCGGCGGGCCGCACCTCAGAAGGCGACATGATCATCACCGAGGACAACTGGGTGGGGCTGCTGACGCTGTTCGCGGGTCCGCTGGCGTTCGCGATCGGCATCTACGTCTCGACCATGCGCCCGCGGCCGCGCGTGACTCCGCCGGACACGACTCCGCCCTCGCCGGCGGGCACCTGAGCGGTCGGTCGTTCTCTTCGACCACCCGCGACCCGGCTTGCTTGACGCTCGCCGGCCTCGTCCGCTTCGGCGGCGCTCACCGGCAGTGTTGACGCGTTGCCGCCGCGTTGACGTCGGGTGCGTTCGTCGGCTTTGTTGACGTTCGCGGTGTTCGCTGGTCGCGTTGACGCGTCAGGGCCGCGTTGGCGTTCGGGGCGCTCGTCGGCTTTGTTGACGTTTGTCGGCTTCGACGTCCGCGTTGGGGCCGGTGTCTGGCTAGTTGGGCCGGTGTCTGGCTACCGATTCGGCGTTCGGTCCGGCATTGCGGGGTCCTTGGCCGGCCCGGGCCGCGCCATCGCCGCAGTCGCGGGCTTCGCGTTGGCCGTCGCTTGGTCCTCGCTCCGTGATCGTGACCGCCGCCGTGGCTTCGTGGCCGTGGCCGTCGCTCCGTGATCGTGGCCGCCGCCGTGGTCTTCGCGGTCGCCGCCGTGGTCTTCGCGGTCGCCGTCGCGCATCGCTGGGGCTAGAGCCGTGGCCCGTGGTGAGCATGGCGGGGGAGGCGTGGGTCGTGGGTCTGGACCGACGAGGTCCGCGAAGGTCGTGTTTGGATTTCGGGTGGCGGGGGAGCGTCGCGTTGTGCGGCATCGGAAACGCGGCGCGGTGGTGATTCCGCGCGTCGGTTTGTAGTGCGGAAATGCTCGGCCGAATGGGGGCTCACCGGTGGCTCGAAAGCGGCTCCCGGGAGAGGTTCAGCGAACTCTGAGGCGGCGGGTCTTGCGCGCACGCAGTGTAGACGGGTAAACACGTTCCCGCGCCGGGATCGCGTGGGTTCGGCGTATCGGGGAACTGAAGTGACGGAGGCTGGCTATGAAGGAGCGGTGGTTGCCCGTCGGGCTCGTCGCGGGGGGTCTCTTCGTGGTCAATCTCGTCGCGCGGCTCGTGGTTCGGATCGCGGCCGGGGACGATGACGCCAAGCAGATCACCATCGGGCTTTGGGCGCTGTTCGCGGTCGGTGCGGTGATGATTCCCGTCGCCTTCTGGTACGGCCGCCGGGTGCCCATGATTCGCGTCATCGGCGAGCTCGGGCTGGCCGTTGTGGTCGCGTGCCTGCTGGCCGTGCTCATCGGGCCGTTCGTGTCCGGGGTGGGGCCGTTCAGCAACGGCGTCGGGCTCGTGTTTCGCCAGTTCTTCTACTTCGTCGGCCTGTCCGCGATCGGTGCGGTGATCGGGCTGCTGGTGCTCATGACGACCGGGCTGGACTACAGGTCGCAGTCCTGGAAGCGGTACATCGAGCACGCCGGTACCAAGCCCCGCAAGGCCGTTCGCCGCTAGTCCCGCCTCGGCCCGGCTCGGTCGGCGGCTGTGCGGCGTTCGAACGTGCAGTCGGCGCCCGGCTGGTGAGCGAACGCGCAATGGTGCGGCGTTGGTTGCGCGGATGCGCGGCCGACCTGGAGCCGGTGCGCGAACGTGCAGTCGGCGCCCGGCTGGTGAGCGAACGCGCAATGGTGCGGCGTTGGTTGCGCGAACGTGCGGTCGGCGCCTGGCTGGTGAGCGAACGCGCAACGGTGCGGCGTTGGTTGCGCGGATGCGCGGCCGGCCTGGAGCCGGTGCGCGAATGTGCAGTCGGCGCCCAGGGTCAGTCGGTGAGCAGGCGGCGCGACGAGTAGATGTGGTGCACGGTGAAGCCCAGGCGGGAGTACAGCGCCACGGCCGCCGTGTTGCGCTGCTCCACCTGCAGGTAGGCGTCGCGGGCGCCCAGGGTCACGGCCCACTCGGCCAGGGCCGCGATCAGGCGCTGGGCCAGGCCGCGGCGGCGCATGCGTTCGTCGACGCCGATCAGGGACAGGCCGAGCCAGCGTGACTCGTCGTCGGCCACGCAACCGCGGGCGGTGGCCAGGAGGGTGCCTTGCTCGTCGTACCACTGCGCGAATCGCACGTTCGGCACCGCCGTGAGCACGTGCCGGGCCGAGTCGGGCAAAGGGCCCTTGCGGCCGGCGACCGCGGTCAGCCACTCCGCCGACGGTTCGGTGGCGAGCTCGATTCGTCCGCCCGGCGACCCGGCGGTCTCGGGTGCGTCCTCGGCGAAGCTCGGGCCATCGGACGCGGCGGATGGGGCCGTGGCTGAGGGTGAAAAGGCGGGGGATGTGCCGGCCGCGTCCTGGCCGGTGGACGAGGCCGGATTCGGTTGCCCTGGCTGCGCGGCGGCGGAAGGTGGGGAGGTGTCGGCCGCTTGCGTCGGCGCCGTGGCGGCGGAAGGTGGGGAGGTGTCGGCCGCTCGCGTCGGCGGTGCGGCGGTGGAAGGTTGGGTGGCCGGCGGCGCCGCGGCAGGTGAGGTGGTGGGGGAAGTGTCGGCCGCGTGTCCTGAGAGGGCCGTGAGCAGAGCCGGCAGGGGGACCGTCATCACCTGGGTCGTCGGCATCGCGGTCCAGCCGCGGCGCTCCAGCTCGTCGTCCAGGCGCTGGAAGAGCGGGACCGGGATCGAGAGGGCGGGGATGAGGGAGCGCTGGCGGTACCATTGCTGGACGAAATCGATCGCGTCCGGCGTCGGCAGGTCGGGGGAGCCGATCGCGAGGGCGGAGTTGGCGCGCTGGGTCCAGCCGTCGGTCGCGCGCAGGAGCCAGTCGCCCAGGGTGGCCTGGTCGCGGGCCGGCCAGCCCCGCGCCGCGGCGGCCTCCAGCGACTCGGTCGGCGTGAAACGGCGGCGCGGCGGGACCGGCTTGGCCCGTGCGATCTCATGCAATGGAACGCGGACCGCTCCGGTGCGGGCACGGACTGTGAGATGCGTCTCGGTCGCTTCGAGCAGCTGGCCCAGAATGTCCGAAAACACGGGTCGTGCGTCGCGCATCCCGACGATTCGGCGCACGACGACGCGCTGTCCCACATGTTGTGGCCCGAGCACGATCGACCTCCCGTGAACCTGGATACTAGGCTCGTACCGCCGCGGTAGGGATGCGGCGGGGCTTGCCAGCCCCAGGTTGGCAGCCTCAGGTGCGAAAGAGGGCGACCCGTGACATACATCATCGCCGAACCTTGCGTGGACCTGCTCGACAAGGCCTGCATCGAGGAGTGCCCTGTCGACTGTATCTACGAGGGCAACCGCATGCTCTACATCCACCCGGATGAGT
The DNA here is from genome assembly GCF_059739745.1 of Dactylosporangium thailandense. Lineage (NCBI taxonomy): Bacteria > Bacillati > Actinomycetota > Actinomycetes > Micromonosporales > Micromonosporaceae > Dactylosporangium > Dactylosporangium thailandense. The sequence goes on along the minus strand of NZ_AP029195.1, from coordinate 8,764,216 downwards.
GCGTGGACTGTGGCGCCTGCGAGCCGGTGTGCCCGGTCGAGGCGATCTTCTACGAGGACGACGTCCCGGAGAAGTGGAAGGACTTCGTCGGCGCCAACTACTCGTTCTTCGACGAGCTGGGCTCGCCCGGCGGCGCGTCGAAGGTCGGCAAGGTCGAGAAGGACGCGGCGTTCGTCGCCTCCCTCCCGCCGCAGGAGCGCGAACACTGACCGGCACAGCCTTCGGGGCCCGGCGCGCGCTTGCGGCCGGGCTGCCCGACTTTCCGTGGGATCGCCTCGAGCCGGCCAAGGCCACCGCGTCCCGCCACCCCGACGGCCTCGTGGACCTCTCGATCGGCACGCCGGTCGACCCGGTGCCCGAGCTGATCCGGGCGGCGCTGGCCGAGGCTTCGAACGCGCCCGGGTACCCGCTCACCGCCGGCACCCCGCGCCTGCGCGAGGCGATCCGGGAGTGGGTGACGCGATGGTGCGGCACCGGCTCGGGCGAGTTCGGCGTGCTGCCCACGATCGGCTCCAAGGAGCTCGTGGGCTGGCTGCCGACGCTGCTCGGGCTCGGCCCCGGCGATACCGTGGTCATTCCGCAGGTGTGCTACCCGACGTACGAGGTGGGCGTTCTGCTCGCCGGCGCCCGCGTGGTCCGCGCCGACTCGCTGACCGCGCTCGGGCCGGAGCGCGTGAGCATGGTGTGGGTGAACTCGCCGTCCAACCCGACCGGCAAGGTGCTGCCCGAGGCGCACCTGCGCAAGGTCGTCGCCTGGGCGCGCGAGCGCGGGGCGATCGTGGTGAGCGACGAGTGCTACCTGCCGCTGCCGTGGGAGTCGGAGCCGGTGTCGATCCTGTCGGTCTGCGACGGGAACTTCGACGGGGTGCTGGCCGTGCACTCGCTCTCGAAGCGCTCGAACCTGGCCGGATATCGCGCCGGGTTCGTGGCCGGTGACGCCGCCCTCGTCGACGAGGTGCTGGCCGCGCGCAAGCACGCCGGCATGATCGTGCCCGCCCCGGTGCAGGCCGCCATGATCGCGGCGCTCGGCGATGAGGTGCACGTGGAGGAGCAGCGCGCGCGGTACCGTCGCCGCCGTTCGATCCTCCGCGAGGCCTTCGAGCGCGCGGGGTTCACGGTCGAGGATTCGCAGGCCGGACTGTACCTCTGGCTGACCCGCGGCGAGGACTCCTGGGCGACCGTGGATTGGCTGGCCGAGCGCGGGATCCTGGCGGCGCCGGGCGCGTTCTACGGTCCCGCGGGCGAGCGGCACGTGCGGGTCGCGTTCACGGCCACGGACGAGCGCGTGGATTCGGCCGCGTCGCGACTCTGAGCGGCAGTGTTGCGCGCTGGTGCGCGACTCCGTCGAGCGCGTGGATTCGGCCGCGTCGCGACTCTGACCGGCACCGTTGCGCACCCGAGCGCGACTCCGTGCACGTTTCGGCCGGCCGTTTACGACAAAAGCGACTTAAGCGGCGGCGGGGGATAAATCCGATATGTCGTGGCGCGCCAGCGCCCGACATATCGGGCTCGCCCACGGAGGCCTCGGCGCTCGGTCGGGACCCGCGTATCTCGGCGGCTCGGCCCTGGTGCGGGTCCGTTGAGAGACATTTAGCAACCGGCTGAGCAGCCGCCGGGCAGGCCCCGAAATCGGTCGAGGCCCGCCCGGACCAGCGCTCAGTTCGCGTGCAGTGCGGCGTTCAGCTCGATGCCGCGCCCCTGGCGTTCGCGGACCTCCAGGCGGCCGCTCACCGAGTTGCGGATGAACAGCAGGTTCGGCAGGCCCGAAAGCTCCCGCGCCTTCACCACGCGGCCGTCCGGCAGGGTCAGCTTCGAACCCGCCGTGATGTAGCAGCCCGCCTCGACCACGCAGTCGTCGCCGAGGGAGATGCCGATGCCCGCGTTCGCGCCGAGCAGGCAGCGCTCGCCGAGGGAGATGATCTCCTTGCCGCCGCCGGAGAGGGTGCCCATGATCGAGGCGCCGCCGCCCACGTCGGTGCCGTCGCCGACCACGACGCCGGCCGAGATGCGGCCCTCGACCATGGAGTTGCCGAGCGTGCCGGCGTTGAAGTTCACGAAGCCCTCGTGCATGACGGTCGTGCCGGGGGCGAGGTGCGCGCCCAGGCGCACGCGGTCGGCGTCCGCGATGCGCACGCCCGACGGGGTCACGTAGTCGACCATGCGCGGGAACTTGTCGACGCTGAAGACGTTGAGGCGGCGGCCCGCGCGGCGCTCCGTCGCGCGCAGCTCGTCCACCTGCTCGGGCAGGCACGGGCCGGCCGAGGTCCAGGCCACGTTGGCGAGCAGGCCGAACTGGCCGTCGAGGTTCGCCTGGTGCGGGCGGACGATGCGGTGCGAGAGCAGGTGCAGGCGCAGGTACACGTCGGCCGTGCTCGCGGGCGCGTCGCCGAGCGACTGGATCTCCACGCGCACGATCTCGGACCGCAGGCCGAGGGGGCCTTCCGTCTCCACGAACGAGCCGAACTCGGGGCCGGTCGCGGCCACCGAGGCGGCGACCGCGGCGGCCGCGCTGCCGGGGTCCGCGACGGAGGCGGCGGTCGCGGCTATGGCCGTGGCGGGATCGAGTCCGGTGGTGCTCGGAAACGCCCCGAGGCCCAGGTTGCCGGCCGGGAACCAGGCATCCAGCACCTGTCCCGAGGACGTCACAGTGGCCAGGCCCAGGCCCCACGCGGGGGAGTCGATGTACGCGGTCGTCACGGGACGGAACGCTACCGCACGCGCCGGACCGCCCGCCCGTCTAAGGTCGAGTCATGCTCACCCGTGACGTGCTTGCCGATCCCGTGGCCCTGACCAGGGCGCTCGTCGACATCGAGTCGGTCTCCGGCAACGAGGCCGAGATCGCCGACCGCGTGGAGGAGGCGCTGAGCGGCACCGCGCTCAAGGTCGAGCGCTTCGGGCACACGATCGTCGCGCGGACCGAGCTGAACCGGGACCAGCGGGTCGTGCTCGCCGGGCACCTCGACACGGTGCCGCTGCACGACAACTTCCCGTCGCGCACCGAGGGCAACCTCATGTGGGGCTGCGGTACGTCCGACATGAAGTCCGGCACCGCGATCGCCCTGCACCTCGCGGTCACCGAGGCCGAGCCGCGCCACGACGTGACCTACGTGTTCTACGAGTGCGAGGAGGTCGACTCGGCGCGCAACGGGCTGAAGATCCTCGCCGACCGCCGCCCCGACCTGCTCACCGACGCCTCCTTCGCGGTGCTCCTCGAGCCGACCCACGGGCTGGTCGAGGGCGGCTGCCAGGGGACGCAGCGCGTGATGGTGCGCACGAGCGGCAAGCGCGCGCACTCGGCCCGGTCCTGGCTCGGGGAGAACGCCATCCACAAGGCGGCCCCGATTCTGGAGCGTCTGCAGCGGTACCGCGACCGCAAGGTCACCATCGACGGCTGCGAGTTCCACGAGGGCTTGAACGCGGTGCGTATCTCGGGCGGCGTGGCCGGCAACGTCATCCCCGACGAGTGCGTGGTGGAGGTCAACTTCCGCTTCGCGCCCGACCGCGACGAGGCGGCCGCCGAGGCGCACGTGCGCGAGGTGTTCGACGGCTTCGACCTCGAGTTCGTGGACTCGGCCCCGGGCGCGCTGCCCGGCCTCGACGCGCCCGCGGCGCAGGAGCTGCTCGGCGCGATCGGCCGCCCGCCGCGGGCCAAGCTCGGCTGGACCGACGTGGCCCGCTTCGCGGTGCTGGGCATCCCCGGCCTGAACTTCGGCCCCGGCGACCCGAACCTGGCGCACAAGCAGGACGAGCACGTCGAGATCGACAAGATCGCCGAGGGCGCCGAGGTCATGCGCCGCTGGCTACGGGGCTGAGGCCGGCGGTTCGGCGAGAGAGCCGAGAGCCGAGGGTGCCGAGGTGACGCGCCGCCGGTCTACGGGGCCGAGGCCGGCGGCTCCTCGGCGGCCGGCTCGAGCGTGCGCAGCATGCGGCGCACCGCGAGCACCTCGCGAATCCGTCGGTTCATCTGCCGCTTCTGGCGGTCAGCCTCGACTCGTGTCATGCCGGTCACACCCCCACGCCTGCCACCGGTATATCGGGTAGGACGCGACGGTAGGAGCAAACGTTGCTCTCTGCACCCGTTTTCCTACCGAGCATGTCCGATCATCGCGGCGCGGGTGGCCCTGTGACGAAGGTCCTACCGTCCGGATAGGGCCACGCGTTGGCGACGCAGCCCTCGAGCCCGAACGACTGGCGGGCCATGACCGGGGCGGGGGCGCCCGGGCGCGGGCAGATCGCGTGCCCGTTGCCCAGGAAGTGCCCGACCTCGTGGTTGACGACCATGTGCCGGTACTCCGCGACGCTCGGGTACCACGCGACCCCCAGCAGCCACCGCTTCAGGTTGATGATCACGTCGCGGCCGCCGCGGCAGGAGACCTCGCCCCGGGTGCGCACGCCGCGCCGCGCGCACATGGAGTCGGTGGTCGACGGCGTGGCCAGGTGCACGGTGAGCTCGGAGGCGCTGCCCGCCGCGACGCGCTGGAACGAGTACTTCCCGCCCGCGATCCAGCTGCGCGCGTCGCCGAGCGTGTGCTGCACCGCGGCCGCGAACTCCTCGGGATCGACCCCGGAGCCCTGCTCGGTCGCGACCACGTAGTGCACCAGGTGCCCGGCGCCGCCGACGCGCTCGCCGCCGGAGGCCGCGAAGTCGAACTTCCCGTTGCCCTGCCCCGGCACCGCGGGCGGGGCGGAGATCGACGGCGACGCCGAGAACGACGGGGACGCCGAGACCGGCGGGGGCGCTGAGAACGACGGGCTCGAAGACGAGGCAGGCGACGGGGAGGGGGCCACGAACGCGCCGGAAGGTGACGAAGGGCGCAGCGAGTACCAGATGAGCAGTGACCCGGCCAGAAGGCTGCAGACGGCCGTGAACACCGCCCAGCCCCGTCTCCCCATGGCCGTATTGGACCATGCGAGGACGTACGGTGACAGGCATGAGCGAGCCCAAGCGCAGCCGGCCGCGGGAGCGGCATCGCGGCATGGTGACCCTGCGACGCGACGCGATCCCGTTGAGCACCGCCGACCAGCGACTGCTGGACTCCCACCTGCGCCACGAGTGGAAGACCAAGGACGCCTGGCGGGCGCTGCGCATCCTCAGCGAGTTCGTCGAGGGCTTCGACACCCTGGCCGACCTGCCGCCCGCGGTGAGCGTGTTCGGCTCGGCCCGCAGCAAGCCCGACAGCCCCGAGTGGCGCATGGGCGAGGAGCTCGGCGGGGCCCTCGCGCGCGCCGGCTACGCGGTGATCACCGGCGGCGGCCCCGGCGTCATGGAGGCCGCGAACAAGGGCGTCGCCGAGGCCGGCGGGCTGTCCATCGGCCTGGGCATCGAGCTGCCGTTCGAGCAGGGCCTCAACGACTGGGTCGACGTCGGCATCGACTTCCGGTACTTCTTCGCCCGCAAGACGATGTTCGTGAAGTACGCCCAGGCGTTCGTCGTGCTGCCGGGCGGCTTCGGCACGCTGGACGAGCTCTTCGAGGCCGTGACCCTGGTCCAGACGCGCAAGGTCACGCGCTTCCCGGTGGTGCTCATGGGCACCGCCTACTGGCAGGGCCTTCTCGACTGGATCCGCGGCACGATGCTCCCGGACGGCAAGATCGGCCCCGAGGACCTCCAGCTGCTGTACCTCACCGACGACGTGGACGCCGCGGTGCAGCACATCCGCGAGGCGGCCGAGCAGCTGGAAGAGGACAAGCTGGGCGGCGGTAGCTGATGGCGCGCATCGGCGTGTTCTGCGCCTCGTCGCAGCGGCTCGAGCAGCGCTGGCTCGACCTCGCCCACGACCTTGGCGTCGAGATCGGCCGCCGCGGCCACGAGCTCGTCTCCGGCGGCGGCTGCGTCGGCATGATGGGCGCGGTCGCGGACGGGGCGCGCGCGGGCGGGGCGCGGACGTACGGCGTGATCCCGCAGACGCTCGTCGACCTGGAGGTGGCCGACACCAAGTCGGACGAGCTGGTGGTCACCGACGGCATGGCCTCCCGCAAGACGCTGCTCATCGAGCGGTCCGACGCCTTCATCACGCTGCCCGGCGGCCTGGGCACGCTGGACGAGCTCTTCGAGGTCTGGACCACCGCGACGCTGGACCTGCACCGCAAGCCGATCCTGCTGCTGGACCACGACGGCTTCTACGGCGGCCTGATGGACTGGCTGCGCACCCTCGCCGCCCAGGAGTTCGTGCGCTCCACGGCCCTGGCGATGATCCTCACCGCCGGCGACGTGCGCACCTCGATGGACCTGATCGAGGCGTCTCTGCTGGGCACGTCCCGGGAGTGACACCGGCCGTGGTTCCATTGGTCGCGTGACCGCGACCGCTTCCCCCGCGGGCCGGAGCCGTGCCTACAAGCTCGTGCGCCGGCCCGCGGTCAGGCCCGTCCCGGTCTTCTCGGACCCGTGGCAGCGGCTCGTCGTAGAGCACACGCGCGGGCCGCTGCTCGTCATCGGCGGGCCCGGCAGCGGCAAGACCACCGCGCTCGTCGAGGCCGTCGCCCAGCGGGTCGCCGACGGCACGGACCCCGAGCAGATCCTCGTGCTCACGTTCGGCCGGCGCGGGGCGGTGCGGCTGCGCGACCGGATCGAGGCGCGGCTCGGCCGCTCCAGCGGGCTGCGCACGACGGCCGAGCCGATGGTCCGGACGTTTCACGGGTACGCCTTCGGCCTCCTGCGCCGCGCCGCCGTCGACCGCGGCGAGGCCTCCCCGCGGCTGCTGACCGGCCCCGAGCAGGACCTGGTGATCCGGGAGCTGCTCGCCGAGTCGGGGGCGCCGTGGCCGGAGGCGCTGCGCGGCGCGCTCAACACCCGCGCGTTCGCCACCGAGCTGCGCGACCTGCTGCTGCGCGCCGTCGAGCGCGGCGTGACCCCGGACGGGCTGGCGGAGCTGGCCCGCATCCACCGCCGCGCGGACTGGAGCGCCGCGGCCGCGTTCTTCCGCGAATACCTCCAGGTGCTCGCCCTGCGCGACGCGACCGGCCGGGGCTCGGTCGCCTACGACTACGCCGAGCTGGTGCGGGCCGCGGCCGGGCTGCTGGCCGACGACGAGCACCTGCTGGACCAGGAGCGCCGGCGGCTGCGGTACGTCTACGTCGACGAGCTCCCCGACACCGACCCCGCCCAGGTCGAGCTGCTGGAGCTCGTCGCGGGCGACGGGCGGCACCTCGTGGCCTTCGCCGACCCCGACTCCTCGACGTTCGCCTTCCGCGGCGCCGACCCGGCGATCGTGGCCGGCTTCGAGCTGCACTTCCCCGGCGCGGTCCAGGTGACGCTGCCCCATTCGCGGCGGCTCGGGGCCGGGCTGCTCGCCCCGATCGGGCGGGTCGCGGCCCGGCTGCGCGGCCCCTCGCGGCACCGGCGGATGCTCCCGCAGCGGCCCGGCGGCACCGTGGAGACGCGCACGTTCGCGTCCGAGACGTCCGAGGCCGCGTTCATCGCGCACCGGCTGCGCGAGGCACATCTACTGCGCGACGTGCCCTGGTCGCGGATGGCGGTCGTGGTCCGCTCCACCGCGCGCCAGCTCGCCCCGCTGCAGCGCGCCCTGCACACCGCCGGGGTACCGACGACGACCGAGTCCGAGGACCTGCCGCTGCACCTGCAGCCCGCGATCGCCCCGCTGCTGCTGCTCCTGCGGTGCGCGCTGGACGACGCCCGGCTCGACGAGGACGCCGCCGTCGCGCTGCTGCACTCGCCGCTGGGCGGGGCCGATCCGCTGGCCGAGCGGCGGCTGCGGCAGGGGCTGCGCGCGCTTGCGCTGGCCGCGGGGGACCGGCGCCCGTCGAGCCTGCTGCTGCTCGCGGCGCTGCGCGACCCGGCCGAGCTCGCGATGGTCGAGCGGCGCTGGGCCGGCCCCGCGCGCACCGTGGCCGGGCTGCTGCAGCAGGCCCGCGACGCCGCGGCCCGCCCGGGCGCGACGGCCGAGGAGGTGCTGTGGGCGGTGTGGCAGGCCAGCGGGCTCGCCGAGCGCTGGTCGGCGCTGAGCGCCCGCGGCGGGCACCGGGGCGCGGCCGCCGACCGGGACCTCGACGCGGTCGTGACGCTCTTCGACGCCGCCGCGCGCTTCACGGACCGGCTGCCGGGGGCCGGTACCGATGTCTTCCTGGACCATGTCGAGGGTCAGGACCTGCCGGCCGACAACCTCGCCCCGATGGCCGACCGCGGCGACGCGGTGCGCATCCTGACCGCGCACGCCGCCAAGGGCCTGGAGTGGGACGTCGTCGCGGTCGCCGGGGTGCAGGAGGGCGTCTGGCCCGACCTGCGGCTGCGCGGCAGCGTGCTGGGCTCGGAGCTGCTGGTCGAGGTGCTGGCCGGGCGGAGCATGGAGACCATCGGGCGGCTCTCGGCGCTGCTGGACGAGGAGCGGCGGCTGTTCTACGTCGCCGTGTCGCGCGCCCGGGAGCGGGTGATCGTCACCGCGGTCGCGTCCGGCGACGGCGAGGAGCAGCCGAGCCGGTTCCTCACCGAGCTCTCCGTCGACGAGGAACAGCCCGCGTTCGAGGCGCCCCGCGCGCTCACGCTGCCGACGCTGGTCGCCGAGCTGCGGGTGGCGCTGGTCGACCCCGACGCGCCCGAGCAGCGGCGGGCGAGCGCGGCGGCACTGCTCGCGCGCCTCGCGCGGCAGGAGGTACCGGGAGCGGATCCCGGCAGCTGGTGGGGCCTGCCGGCGCTGTCGGACGAGCGGCCGCTGGTCGACCCGGGCGAGCCGGTGCAGGTGACCCCGTCGACCGTGGAGAGCGTCGAGCGGTGCAGCCTGCGCTGGCTGCTCGAACGCCACGGCGGGGCGCTGACCCCGTCGCCGGAGCAGTCCATCGGCAACCTCGTGCACGCCGCGGCGATGCTGGCCGCCGATGCCACCGCGGATCGGGCGCAGCTGGTGGCGTACGTCGCCGACCGCTTCGACGCGATCGAGCTCTCGGCCCGATGGCTCGCGGGGCGGGAGCGGGACCGCGCCGAGACCATGCTCGACAAGCTCATCGGCTGGCTGGCCGGCAACCCGCGCCGGCTCGTCGCGATCGAGCAGGACTTCCTGGTCGAGCTGGCCGATCCCGAGGCGCCGGTGGAGATCAAGGGGCGGGTCGACCGGCTGGAGCTCGACGAGCAGGGGCGGCTCGTGGTCGTCGACCTCAAGACCGGCAAGTCGATCCCGGCCAACGCCAACCTTGCCGAGCACCCGCAGCTGGCCGCGTACCAGGCGGCGATCGAACTCGGCGCGTTCGAGGAGTCCACAGTGGCCGGCGGCGCGTCGCTGGTGCAGCTGGGCGGCGAGACGAACGCCGCGCGCGAGCAGGTGCAGCCGCCGCTGGGCGAGGCCGACGACCCGAACTGGGCCCAGGCCCTCGTGCAGCGCACGGCCAAGACGATGGCCGCCTCGACCTTCAGCGCCGTGGTGAACAACAAGTGCCGCGTGTGCCCGGTCAAGACCTCGTGCCCCGTCTCGGGCAAGGGCCGCCAGGTCACATGACGCCGCTGGAGTTGGCAAGGCTCTTGAAGCTGCCGGCGCCGACGCCGCAGCAGGCCGGCGTCATCGCGGCGCCGGTCGGACCGCTGCTCGTGGTGGCCGGCGCCGGATCGGGCAAGACCGAGACGATGGCGGCCCGGGTCGTCTGGCTCGTCGCCAACGGCCACGCCCGCCCGGAGCAGATCCTCGGCCTCACCTTCACCCGCAAGGCGGCCGGCGAGCTGTCGCACCGCATCCGCCAGCGCCTCGGGCAGCTGGTGCGCCGGCTCGGCCGCGACGACCTGATCGCGGGCGAGCCGACCGTGGCCACCTACCACTCGTACGCGGCCCGGGTCGTGCGCGAGCACGGCGTGCGCGCCGGGTTCGAGCCGTCGACCCGGCTGCTGACCGAGGCCGCGTGCTGGCAGCTCGCCGACGCGGTGGTGCGCGCCTACGACGGGGACATGACCGCCGTCTCGGCCGCCCCGTCGACCGTGGTCGACGCGGTGCTGCACCTCGCCGGCGACCTGGCCGAGCACCTGCGCGAGCCCGCGGACGTGGCCGCGTGGACGGGCCGGTTCTTCGCCGAGATCAGCTCGAAGAGCGGCAAGATGGCCAAGCCGGTGCGCGATGTGCTCTCCCGGCAGCAGGCGCGCCTGCAGCTGTTGCCGTTGATCAGGCAGTACGGCGAGAAGAAGGCCCTGCTGGAGGCGATGGACTTCGGCGACCAGCTCTCCCGCGCGGCCACGGTCGCGACCGCGCACCCCGAGGTGGGCCAGGTCGAGCGGGACCGCTTCCGGATCGTGCTGCTCGACGAGTACCAGGACACCTCGCACGCCCAGGTCGTGCTCCTGCGCGCGCTCTTCGGCGGCGGCCACCCCGTCACCGCGGTCGGCGACCCCTGCCAGTCGATCTACGGCTGGCGCGGCGCCTCGGCCGGCACGCTGGACCGTTTCCCGGCCGAGTTCGTGCGGCCCGACGGGAAGCCGGCGCCGCTGCGGCAACTGACCACCAGCTGGCGCAACCGGCCCGAGATCCTCGACGTGGCCAACACGCTGTCGGCGCCGCTGCGGGCGTACGGCGCCCAGGTCGCCGAGCTCGCCCCGGCCGACGTGCTCGCCGAGCCCGCCTCGACCGCGACCGTGCACTGCGCCCTGCTCGACACGTACACCGAGGAGGCGGCCTGGCTCGCCGACCGGGTGCTCGCCTCGTGGCGGCTGGCGGCGAAGGTCGAGCCGGACACGTTCCCCTACGACATCCCGGTCGAGGACCGCCCGTCGACCGCGGTGCTCGTGCGGACCCGGGCCCAGATCCCGGCGCTGGAGAACGCGCTGCGCTCGCGCGGCCTGCCGGTCGAGGTCGTCGGGCTCGGCGGGCTGCTGGACACGCCCGAGGTACGCGACGTCGTGAGCATCATGCGGGTGCTCGCCGACCCCGCCGAGGGCGCGGCGCTCCTGCGCATCCTGACCGGCCCGCGCTGGCGGATCGGCCCTCGGGACCTGGTCGCCCTCTACCGCCGCGCCCGGGCGCTCGCCGCCGCCCGCCGCCACGGGGACAGCGCCGCCGAGCCGGAGCTCGCGGACCGGCTGGACGAGGCCGTACTGGTGGAAGCCCTCGACGACCTGGGCGAGCCCGAGCTCTACTCCGAGGAGGGCCACCGCCGCTTCGTCCGGCTCGGCGGCGAGCTGCGCGCCCTGCGCCGCCGGCTCGACCAGCCGCTGCCCGATCTCGTCGCCGACCTCGAGCGCGTCACCGGCCTCGACGTCGAGGTCGCCGCCCGGCCCGGCGACGCCGGCCTGGCCCGCGGCCACCTCGACGCGTTCGCGAACATCGCCGCGCGCTTCGCGTCCGAGTCGGAGGGGGCCACGCTGAGCGCGTTCCTGGCGTTCCTGGCCGCGGCCGAGAACGAGGAGCGCGGCCTGGCCCCGGGCGAGGTCGAGGTCGTCGCCGGGGCCGTGCAGATCCTCACCGCGCACGCGGCCAAGGGCCTGGAGTGGGACGTCGTGGCCGTCGCCGGACTGTGCACGGACGTCTTCCCGGGGCCGAGCAACGCGGGCGACCACTGGCTGCGCGGCCTCGGCGTGCTGCCCTTCCCGCTGCGCGGCGACCACGCCGGGCTGCCCGCGCTCGACCTGTCCGAGGCCGACGACATCAAGGGCGTGGTCCGGGCGCTGGAGCAGTTCACGCGGGACTGGCGCGATCACGACATCCGCGAGGAGCGGCGGCTGGCGTACGTCGCCGTCACCCGCCCCCGCCGGTTGCTGCTGGCCAGCGGGTACTGGTGGGGCGAGGGCATCAAGCGGCCCCGCGGCGCGTCGGTGTTCCTGGACGAGATCCGCGAGCGCTGCCTGGCCGGGGCCGGTGTCGTCGACGCCTGGGCGCCCAGGCCGGAGGCCGACGCGCAGAACCCGACCGCCGCCGACGTGCCCAGCGCGAGCTGGCCCGCCGACCCGCTCGGCCACCGCCGCCCGCTGCTGGAGGCGGCCGCGGCGCTCGTGCACACCGCCGACCCGGCCGCGGCGCCGGCGGTGCACGACCCGCTGGTGGCGCGCTGGGCGAGCGAGGCCGAGCTGCTGCTGGCCGAGCGCGCCCGGCTCGCGCCCCGGGCCGGCGGCCTCGTCGAGGTCTCGCTGCCCGGGCACCTCTCGGTGTCGCAGCTGGTCTCCCTGCGCCGCGACCCGCAGCGCCTGGCCCGCTCGCTGCGCCGCCCGCTGCCCGCCCGCCCCGACCCCTACGCGCGCCGGGGCACCGCCTTCCACCACTGGCTCGAGCAGCGCTTCCGGGCCGAGCGCCTGCTCGACCTCGACGAGCTGCCGGGCGCGGCCGACGAGGACGCCGCGCCCGACTCCGCCCTGGCCGACCTCCAGGCCCGGTTCCTGGCCAGCGAGTGGGCCGACCTGGTGCCGCTGGACGTCGAGGTGCCGTTCGCGTCGGTACTCGCCGGCGTGGTGGTGCGCGGGCGGATGGATGCCGTGTACCGGTACGCGGACGGCCGCTTCGACGTCGTGGACTGGAAGACCGGCGGGCGCCCGGGCGGGGCCGACGCGACCGCCGCGGCGGTGCAGCTCGCCGCCTACCGCCTCGCGTGGGCCGAGCTGCGGGGCGTGCCGCTGGAGCGGGTCGGGGCCGCCTTCTTCTACGTGCGCAGCGGCGAGACCGTCCGGCCCGCCGACCTGCTCGACGAGGCCGGGCTGCTCGAGCTGATCACCTCGCTGCCCGCCGTGTAGGTCACGACCGAGTCTCAATGAATTGGCAAGGTTCTGACACGCGGCTGTCGGTGGAACCGGCTCCTCCTCGAAGCTGTCCAAGAGGGCATGCGAGGGGGAGTGCGCACCATGCAGGCACCGCACGTTCGCGAAGTCGCCCTGGTGGTAGGCGTGGCCACCGCCGGGGTGCTCACCGCTGCGCTCGTCGTGATCGGTCCGGTCGCGGCGGCCGACTCGCACCGATATCCGCAGGTCACCCAGCTGCACCCGCCACCCCAGCCGCAACCGTGACCCGAAACCTCCAGCAAATCCCCAGCTGAGCGGGGTGGGGGCTGCTGGTCGTCCTCGCATGCGGCTGCGACACTGGATCTGACATGACCGAGCAGAGTTCGCCGTGGGCGACGCCGGACACACAGACCGTGATCGAGCCGGTCGCGGTGCCCGCGTCGCCATCAGCCGCACCCGCCGAGCCGCTGCGCCGGCGCGAGCAGCGGGACGCGGCGGGCTACGCGTCCGGGCGCGTCGGGCGGTCGGGAACGCCGCCGCCGGTGCCGCCGCCGGACGTGCTGGAATACGGCCGCGGCGACGACGACGATCCGGTCAAGCGCAACCAGAAGATCATGAAGTGGCTCGGCGGCGGCGCCATTCTGGTGGTCGCGATCGGGCTCGTCGTGATCCTCGTGTCGGTGCTGACCAACAACGCCACCACGCCGGGCGGGCTGTTCAACAAGCGGGCCGAGGCGCCCAGCGACACCCGCCCCGAGCTGGCGCGGCGCTGCCCGCCGCCGAGCATCCCGCCGGACAACCCGCACCCGGGCGGCGAGGAGGTCCCGCCGGGGCCGCGGACGACCGACGGTGAGTCCGGGATCAGCTACAAGCAGTTCGGCGATCCCTGGCGCCCGCTCGCCGAGAACTGGCGCGACCAGGGCGAACTCAAGATCACGTACCGTATCGGCCAGGACTTCATCACCGAGCCCAACTACGACGGGGCCGGGTCCGACTACCACGCCACGATCCTGTCGGGCCACGTGCCGGCCGCCGTCAACGACGGCATGGTGCTCGACCTGCACTGCGTCGGCGACCAGATCGCCGCGGACGTGCGGGTCAGCTTCTACCCCAAGGGCAACCAGCTCGAGCAGATCGAGGCCAAGGACCTGACGCTGGGCGGCCGCCCGGCCCGGCTGCTCAAGTTCCGGCTCCACTTCAACACGCCGGGGCTGCGGGCCAAGAGCGAGCTCGTCTCCATCGCCCTCGTCGACCTGGGCAAGCCGGAGGCGGCGATCCTGTACGTGTCCATCCCCGACACGCACCGTCAGTTCGACTCCGTCGCCGACGAGGCCCCGGAGAGCATCCGCCCCGTCTGAGCGGCGCGAGTGGCGTCACTTGCGTCGATCCGGCACGCTGTCCGGCATGAAGCAGCGCCTGGCCGCGGTGGCCGTGGGCTTAGGTCTGGGACTCGTCGCGGCCGTGGTGCCCGGCGGTGCCGCCCGGGCCGATGTCATTCGTGACGACGAGTGGCACCTGCGGTACCTCGGCGTCGCCGAGGCCAACCGGCACTCCCGGGGCGAGGGCGTGACGGTCGCGGTGATCGACCGCGGCGTCGACCGCGCCCACGCCGACCTCGCCGGGGCCGTGCTCGACCCCGTCGCCGTCAGCACCCCGGCCGGCGCCGGCACGGATGCCACGCCGAGGCCGTCGGGCCCGCCGATCGCCGAGGGCACCGGCTACGACCCGGACGGGCGCGGCACCGCGCTCGCCGGGATCATCGCCGGGCAGGGCCACGGCGCCGACCACGCCGACGGGGTCATCGGCGTCGCGCCGGGCGCCAAGATCCAGCCGATCGTGCTCGACACGCCCCCGACCAGGGAGCCGTCCGCCGACGAGCTCGCGGCCGGCATCGAGGCGGCGATCGCCCACCGCACCGCGGTCATCGTGATCGGCTACTCGGTGGCCGGCAGCGAGCGGCTGCTGCAGGCGGTCCGCGACGCCCAGGCGGCGGACGCGATCGTCGTGGCGGCCGACGGCGACCAGCCCGGCCGCGCCTTCGACCCCTACCCGGCCGCCTACGACGGCGTGCTCGCCGCGGTGCCGCTGGGCCGCACCGGGGAGGTGCTGGTGAGCTCGACCAGCGGCCGCCGGCTGGGCCTGGGCGTCCCCGGGGCGCAGATCATGACCACGAACACCGGCAACCGCTACCGCATCGACGACGGCAGCGCCTCGCCCGGCATCCTCGCCGGCGCGGTCGCCCTGGTGCGCTCGGCCTACCCGGGCGTCAAGGCGTCCGAGATCGTGCGCCGGCTCAGGCTGACCGCGGCCGACGCGGGCCCGGCCGGACCCGACGCCGACTACGGCCTCGGCCGTCTCGACCTGGTGCAGGCGCTCACGCGGCGGCTGCCGAGCCCCTCGCCATCACCCTCGGCGGGCGGTTCGCGGCCCGGCGTGTCCCCGGCCGCCACGCCGGTCGCGGCGCCCTCGTCGCCGCGCTCGCGGGGGCCGTACGGCTGGCTGCTGGGCCTGCCGCTGCTCGCCGTGATCGCCGGGGTGGGCGTCTACGCCGGGCTTGCGGAACGCCGGATCCGGATTTCGGCGCGAAACGAAGTAGATTCGGTGGGTGTCCAGTCGTAGCCCCGCTGTGCGGATCCCGGCTTCCAAGTACCCCGTCGAGCGCTTCACCCTGCCCAACGGCCTGCGGGTGGTGCTGACCCCAGATCGCGCCGCGCCGGTCGTCGGCGTGGCCGTGGTCTACGACGTCGGCATCAGATCCGAGCCGCAGGGGCGCACGGGCTTCGCCCACCTGTTCGAACACCTGATGTTCCAGGGCTCGGAGAACCTCGAGAAGCTCGCCCACTTCCGCCACGTGCAGGGCTCGGGCGGCACCTTCAACGGCTCGACGCACTTCGACTACACCGACTACTTCGAGACGCTGCCCTCCAACGCGCTGGAGCGGGCCCTGTTCCTCGAGGCCGACCGGATGCGCGCGCCCCGGCTGACCGAGGAGAACCTCCGCAACCAGATCGACGTGGTCAAGGAGGAGATCCGGGTCAACGTGCTCAACCGGCCCTACGGTGGCTTCCCCTGGCTGCGGCTGCCCCCGGTCATGTTCGACACGTTCGCCAACGCGCACGACGGCTACGGCTCCTTCGAGGACCTCGAGTCGGCGACCGTGGCCGACGCGGCCGACTTCTTCGACCGGTACTACGCCTGCGGCAACGCGGTGCTCGCGGTCTCCGGCGACTTCGACGTGGCCACCGCGACCGAGCTGGTCGAGCGGCACTTCGGCGACGTCCCGGCCCGGCCCGCGCCGGCGCGCCCGGACTTCACCGAGCCCGACCTCACCGCGGAGCGCCGCTCCTCCTACGAGGACCGGCTGGCCCCGCTGCCCGCGATCGCGGCCGCCTGGCGGGTGCCCGACCCGGTCAGCGACCTGCAGGGCTACCTGCCCTACGTGGTGCTCGCCGAGGTCCTCACCGACGGCGACGCGTCGCGGCTGGTCGAGCGGCTGGTGCTGCGGGACCGGTCGGTGACCAGCGTCGGGGGGTACATCGGCTTCATGGGCGAGCCGTTCGCGGTGCGCGACCCCACCGCCCTGGTGCTGCAGGCCCACCTCCCTCCCGGCGGCGACGTGGACAAGGTGCTGCGCAGCGTCGAGGAGGAGTGCGCCCGGATCGCCAGCGACGGGCTGGCCCCCGACGAGCTGAGCCGGACCCAGGCGCGCATGGCCACCCACCTGCTGCGCGACACCGACGCGGTGCTCGGCCGCGCGCTGCAGATGGCCGTGCTGGAGCAGCAGCGCGGCGAGCCGGAGCTGCTCAACACGCTGCACACGCTGATCGGTGAGGTCACCGAGGAGCAGATCGTCGCGGCCGCGGCGCAGCTCGTGCCGTCCCGCCGCGCCGCGGTCGAGGTCATCGCCGGAGGAGCCAAGTGACTGTGACAACGCCCCTGCGCGCCCTGCCCGTGCTCGGACCCAACCGGGCCCTCAAGGTGCCGTCGACCACCGAGCACACGCTGGACAACGGGCTCACCGTGATCGCCGTGCGCCGCTCGTCGGTGCCGCTGGTGGAGGTACGCCTGCGGGTGCCCTTCGCCCAGGCGGACCTGGCCCGGGCCGCGCTGCTGACCCAGACGGTGCTGTCCGGCACCTCGACCATGTCGACCGTGGACATCGCGGCCGAGCTGCAGAAGGTCGGCGGCGGGCTGTCCGCCGGCGCCGACCCCGACCGCCTGCTGATCTCGGGCAACGCCCTGGTCGACGGGCTGGACCGGCTGCTGGAGATCCTCGCCGGGGTGCTCACCGACGCGGCGTACCCCGCCGAGGAGGTCGACACCGAGCGCGCCCGTCTCGTCGACCGGATCCGCGTCGCGCAGAGCCAGCCGAGCCACCTGGCCCGGGTCGCCCTGCTCAAGCGGATGTACGGCAGCCACCCCTACGCGGTGCAGACCCCGAGCCCGGAGCGGGTCGAGGCGGTCGTCCCCGACGAGCTGCGGGCGCTGCACGGCGAGCGGCTGCACCCGGCCGGCGCGACGATCGTGATCGTCGGCGACCTCGAGCCGGAGCAGGCCATCGCCGCGGCCGAGCGGATGCTGGGCAAGTGGAACGGCGGCGGCCACCCGGCCGAGCTGCCGCCCGCCCCGGCGCTGGAGCCGGGCCCGCTGACCCTGGTCGACCGGCCCGACTCGGTGCAGTCCTCGTTGCGCCTGGCGCTGCCGGCGGTGTCGCGCCGCCACCCCGACCACGCCGCGCTCCAGCTGGCGAACCTGGTCTTCGGCGGGTACTTCTCCTCGCGCTGGGTCGAGAACATCCGCGAGGACAAGGGGTACACGTACGGCCCCCACTCGCTCATCGAGCACGCCGTCGCCGGCTCCGCGCTCGTGGTCTCCGCCGAGGTCGCCACCGAGGTGACCGGCCCGGCCCTGCTGGAGACCCTGTACGAGCTCGGCCGCATCGCCAGCCTGCCGCCGAAGGACGAGGAGCTCGAGCAGGCGCGGCAGTACGCGCTGGGAACGCTGCAGCTCGGGATGTCCACGCAGGCCGGGCTGGCCGGGCTGGTCTCGACCTACGCGGGCTTCGGGCTGCGGCTGGACTACCTGGCCGAGCACGCCGCCAAGCTGGCCAAGGCCGGCAAGGACGAGGTGGCCGCGGCCGCGGCGCAGTACCTGGCCCCGGCCCGGGCCGCCGCCGTCGTGCTCGGCGACGCGGCCAAGGTCGAGGCCTCGCTGGCCGCGCTCACCCCGGTGCAGCGGGCCTCGGAGTCATGACCGCGATCGTCCCCGACGCTCCGACGTTCGCGCGCGGCCCGCTCGAGCGGGCCGCGCACCGGCGCACCGACGAGGCCTGGCTGGCCGAGGCCTTCGAGCGGGCCCGGATCGTGGTCGTCGACGACGGGCACGTCCTGGTCCACCCGGGCGAGCCGCCGGAGCTGGTGCTGATCGACGCGGCCGCGGCGCCCGCGGGGGAGCGGTTCTTCCTCGGCGAGGAGGCCGACGGCACGGTGTACTTCGCCGTGGCCGCGGACGTCACCGCGCCAGAGGGCACCAAACGGGTGAACGTGCGGGAGGTCGGGGCGGCGCTGAGCGACCTGCCCGCGGAGATCTTCATCACCGCGGTCGCGCTGGCCAACTGGCACTCGCGGCACCCCTACAGCCCGCTCAGCGGCAAGCTGACCCGCGCCGCGCAGGCCGGGTGGGTGCGGGTGACCGAGGACGGCGAGGAGACGCTCTGGCCGCGCACCGACCCCGCCGTGATCATGCTCGTGCACGACGGCGTGGAGGGGCCCGACGGGCGCTGCCTGCTCGGGTTCAACGCGCAGTGGAAGGCGCTGGGCGCCACCGTGCCGCGGTTCTCGACGCTGGCCGGGTTCGTGGAGCCGGGCGAGTCCGCCGAGATGGCCGTGGCGCGCGAGGTGCTCGAGGAGGTCGGGGTCCGGGTCGACCAGGTGACGTACCTCGCCAGCCAGCCGTGGCCGTTCCCCGGCTCACTGATGCTGGGCTTCCACGCGCTCGCCCCGGCCGGCGCGGCGATCACGGTCGACGAGGCGGAGATCGCGGAGGCGCGCTGGCTGACCCGGCGCGAGATCGCGGCGGTGCTCGAGGGCGAGTCCAAGGAGTTCGGGCTGCCGTTCCGGGCCTCGATCGCGCACTACCTGATCACGTCCTGGCTGCACGGCTGAGCGCCTCCCGGTGCCAGGTCGCGCACCAGCGGTCGAGCACCGCGGCGGCGTGCTCGGGCGATACCTCGCGCAGCTCGTCGTCGATGCGCTGGCTCACGAAGGCGTTGGTGGGGTGCCAGGCGAGGTCGCGCCAGACGGCCTCCTCGGTCACCCCGCCGTCGGGCGTGACCGTGCGGCGCAGCAGCGACAGCGGGCGCTCCGGGGTCGTCTCGTCGCTGACCCGCACGAAGTAGGTCACCAGCAGCCGCGGCTCCTCCGGCGGACCGGCCCGCCAGGAGCGCATGGCCTCGTCGTTGAGCCGCTCCCCGGCCACGGGCCGCTCGGGCCGGTAGGCGTGCGCGTGCATGCGCGCGAGGAGGTCGGGCTCGGGCGCGAGGCCGTCGTCGAGGATGTCGGCCACGAAGCGCTCCGGCCACAGCCACAGGCCGTCGGTGTGCAGCACCGAGGGCCCGTGGCCGCGGCCGATGGTCGTGCCGCCCGCGAGGTAGTCCGCGATCCGGCGGCGTCGCTCGGGATCGGCCACCCGGGGGCGCTCCGGCGCGTCGCGCACGGCGTACAGACGGGCAACCCGCATGGTGGCCGGCCTCCCCAGACATCCCGGCTATCTAGCCAGCCACCGTAACGGATTTGTTCCCGTTCAGCTACCGACAGTTTCCAGGTGCTTCTTGACCTGCACGATCGTCGGGTTCGTCATCGAGGTGCCGTCGTCGAAGCGCAGGGTCGGCACCGTCTGGTTGCCGCCGTTGACCGTCTCGACGAACTTGGCCGCCTCCGGGTCCCGCTCGATGTCGATCACCTGGTACTGGATGCCCTCGCGGTCCATCTGCGACTTGAGCCGGTGGCAATACCCGCACCAGGTGGTCGAGTACATGGTCAGCATGGGTGGTTCCTCCAGAAAGCATCGGCGGGGTCACACAAGGCGATACCGCATAACGTCGTACCCAGCTGGAATGATGTCCAGCTGTGGCGGACTCCTCAGAGATTCTCGCGGGACTGGATCGGGACCAGTCCGTCGCGGTGACCGCCCCGGCGGGGCCCCTGTGCATCCTCGCCGGCGCGGGGACGGGCAAGACCAGGGCGATCACGCACCGCATCGCCCATCGCGTCCGGTCCGGGCAGGTCCGCGCCCAGCACGTCCTCGCCGTCACGTTCACCGCCCGGGCCGCCGCCGAGATGCGCGAGCGCCTGGGCCGCCTCGGTGCCGGCGGGGTGCAGGCGCGCACGTTCCACGCGGCGGCGCTGCGCCAGGTGCGGTATTTCGCGCCCCGGCTCTTCTCCGGCCGCGATATGCCCGAGCTGCTGGACAGCAAGGCCCGGCTGGTGAGCCTGGCCGCGACCAAGGCCGGGCTGAAGACCGACCGCGAGGTGTTCCGCGACCTCGCGAGCGAGATCGAGTGGGCCAAGGCGTCGCTGATCGAGCCGGACGACTACGCCGCGGCGGCCGCCAAGGCGCTGCGCGAGCCGCCGTTCGACGGGGCCCTGGTCGCCAAGATCTACGCGCACTACGAGCGGGCCAAGCGCGCCGCGGGCGTGATCGACTTCGAGGACATGATCCGGGCCGCGATCTGGGCCGTCGAGGAGCACGCCGACGTCGCCGAGCAGGTGCGGTCGCAGTATCGGCACTTCGTCGTCGACGAGTACCAGGACGTCAACCCGATGCAGCAGCGGCTGCTCGAGGCGTGGCTGGGCGGGCGCGACGACGTCACCGTGGTCGGCGACGCCAGCCAGACCATCTACTCGTTCACCGGGGCGAGCGCGTCCTACCTCGTGGACTTCCAGCGCCGCCATCCGGGCGCGACGGTCGTGCGGCTCACCCGCGACTACCGCTCCACCCCGCAGGTGGTCGGCCTCGCCAACGCCGTCATCTCCCGGGCCCGCGGCGAGCTGTCCCGGCTGCGGCTCGATCTCGTCGGGCAGCGCCCGCCGGGCCCGGAGCCGACCGTGCGCACCTTCGCCGACGAGCCGGAGGAGGCCTCGGCGGTCGCGGCGCGCTGCGCGGAGCTCATCGCCGCCGGCACCCCGGCCCGCGAGATCGCCGTGCTGTTCCGGGTCAACGCCCAGTCCGAGGTCTACCAGGAGGCGCTGGCCGAGGCCGGCATCCCCTACGTGGTGCACGGCACCGAGCGCTTCTTCGAGCGCACCGAGGTCCGCGAGGCGATGATCGCGCTGCGCTCCTACCGCGGCGAGGAGGGCGACGGGCTGGTCGGCACCGTGCACACCGCGCTGGAGCGGGTCGGCTGGCGCCCCGACGCCCCGCCCGCCGGTGGCGCCCAGCGGGAGCGCTGGGAGGCCGTCGCCGCGCTCGTCTCCCTCGCCGAGGGCATGGCCACGCTCTCGCTGGACGAGTTCAACACCGAGCTGCAGCGGCGCGCGGCGCTGCAGCACGTGCCGACCGTCGAGGGCGTCACGCTCTCGTCGCTGCATTCCGCGAAGGGCCTCGAGTGGGACGCGGTGTTCCTCGTCGGGCTGACCGAGGGGACCCTGCCCGTCATCCACGCCCGCACGCCCGACGCGGTCGAGGAGGAGCGGCGGTTGCTGTACGTCGGCGTCACCCGCGCCCGCCACACCCTCTGGCTCTCGCACGCCGCGGCGCGGACTCCGGGCGGCCGGCCCCGGCGCCCGAGCCGGTTCGTGCCCTCGACCGCCCCGGCGGGGGCCGCGTCCGGTTCGTCCGCGGGCCGCGCCGCCGCGGCGCCGCGCCGGCCGCTGGACAAGGCCGCGGTGGCCGGGCGCGTCCGGCGGGTCATGGCCGTGTCGTGCCGGGTGTGCGGCACCGGACTGGTCAACGGGGCCGATCGCAAGCTCGGCCGGTGCTCGACCTGCCCGTCGGACCTCGACGAGGAGCTGCTGGGCCGCCTGCTGGACTGGCGGGCCCGGCTGGCCGCGATCCAGAAGGTGCCCGCGTTCGTGGTCTTCACCGACGTGACCCTGTCCGCGATCGCCGAGCGGCGGCCGTCGCGCCGCGAGGAGCTCGCCGCCATCGCGGGGATCGGGCCGCGGAAGCTGATGTTGTACGGCGACGACGTGCTCGCGCTCGTGCGCGGGACGAGCGTCGACGAGCTGGCCGCATCCATCGATGAACTTTGACCGTGTCGGGGCACCATGAGCTGCGTCGACGTGGCACACTGAGGTCCGGCGCGAACGGTTGCCCGGGGTTGTTCCTGGCTTGGAACCTGACAAAAAACTTTCCCCGATAAATCGTTTGCCCTACCGTTGAGGCACGGCATAGCCTGCGAACACGACGCCGGAAGACCGGCCGTCGCACCACGACGATCTGCGGAGAGAAGGTGGCACCCGTGAAGCTCTATCTAACCCAGGAGCGGCACACGCTGCTGTCTGCCCTCTGCGCGTCGAAAGCGCCGGCCCGTTCAGTCTCGCCGACCGTCTCGTTGCAATGGCAGGAGTCCGTCCTCGCCGCCTCCTCCGTCGCTCCGGCGCCGGTTGCCGTTCTGGCTGCCGTCGTTCCGGCTGCTCTGGTTCCGGCCGCTCTGGTTCCGGCCGCGCGCGTCGCGCGCGCTACCGGGTCGGTCCGGACGGATCTGACGGTTCGGGTGACCGAGGCCGAGGTCCGGATCGACGACACCGATATCAGCACCACTCTGCTCGACGAGCGCGGGACCCAGGTTCAGGGGACCAATGGGTTCAGCGCGAAGCACGGCATGACGGCTCCGAAGCCCAACGGCGGAGTCCGCGGCATACCACCTCGAGGCAGGCCGGTCTAACAAGACCGACTCACCGGCTCACCTCGAGGCCGCGGAACCCGACACCGGGATCCGCGGCCTCATTTATTTGCACCGAACGATCACACCAAACGATCGACAAACAGAAAGGGGTGACCGGGATGAGCCTGGCCTTGGCATCGATCGACGTGCGCGTCGACCCGGCCTCGGACGAGCGTCTCCGCGCGGCTGCGCGGGGTGTCGTGAAGTCCGACCTGCCGTGCCGCACCTTCGACCCGGACCTGTGGTTCGCCGACTCGCCGGCGGAGCTCGAGCTCGCGAAGTCGCTCTGCGTGGAGTGCCCGCTCCGCGCCGAGTGCCTGGCGGGCGCGATCGAGCGCGCCGAGCCCTGGGGTGTCTGGGGTGGCGAGATCTTCGAGCGCGGCGCCGTGGTGCCGCGCAAGCGTCCGCGGGGCCGCCCGCGCAAGGAGGACGTCGCTCGCGACGCCGTCCTGCGTGGCGAGGTTGCCGCCCGTACGGCGGCCGTGGTCGCCGGTGTGGCGGCCTGAAATGAGCGCACATCGCCAGCCGGCCAGCCGAGGACTGCGCGCCGCGCAGCCGACCCGGCTTCGTTCCACCGAGTTCGTCACCGACCGACCCAGGAGTTCCGCGATGTCCTTGCAACTACTTCACGAAGCACTGTCGAGAGCGCGAATGCGTCGGCCTCAGACTGCGATCCACTCTGAGGCTTACCCGTCCGCCCGCCAGGTCGCCATGCGCGCGCGTCGCGAGCAGGAGCGTCACCTGACCCGACCCTGATGTGAACGATGAGCAACGGGCCCCTTCGCCGTGAAGGGGCCCGTTTCCATGTCCTGATCGCCGCGGCCTCGCTCGCCTGCTCCCTCGCTCGCCTGCTCCCTCGTTTGCCGGCTCGCTTTCTGGCTTGCTAGCTCGCTCGTTTGCGGCTTGCTGGGCTCGCTGGCTCGCTCGTTTGCTGGCTGGCTGGCTTGCTTCCGGGGCGGTCTGCTTGGTTGCTTGCCCGCTCACGTGGCGGTTGCCCACTCGCGCCGCGGCTCCTTCTTGCGCCGCAGCCACTTGTGCGCCGCGACCGCTCTGTGCCGCGACCGCTCTGTGCCGCGGCCACTTCTTACGCCGCGGCCGCTCTGTGCCGCGGCCGCTCTTACGCCGCGGCTCCTTCTTGCGCCGTGGCTACTTTTTGCGGCGCGGCTTCTTCGCCTCGGGCTCGGCGAATCCGGGCAGCCAGTCGGTGAGGATGGCGCGGTAGGCGGCCTTGGCCTCGAGCTGGCACAGTACGCCGATGGAGCCGAGCGTGACGCGGTGCACGAGCATGTAGGACGGGGGCAGGTTGAGCTGGCGGCTCAGCGCGTAGGCAGGGCTCTTCGGGTTGGCCAGCCGGGTCGCCTCCGCGCGCAGCCAGGCCCGCGTGAACTGGAACTCGTCCTCGGCGAGCGGGTCGAGCATCGGCCGGATGTAGCCGAGCACCGCGGGCGCGTCGACCTTCGCGTCGCCCTTGATGAACCCCTCCTGCCGCAGGCCCTCGAGCACCGCCTCGGCGTCCCCGGCCAGGGCCAGGCGGGTCAGGCGGCCGATGATCTCGGGGTGCCCGCCGGGGAGGTGCGCGACCGCGCCGAAGTCGAGCACGCCGAGGCGGCCGTCGTCGAGCAGGCGGTAGTTGCCCGGGTGCGGATCGGCGTGGAGCATGTCGGCCCGGGCGGGGGCGGAGAAGTGCAGCAGCGCCATGAGGTGCCCGGCCCGGTTGCGCTGTTCCTCGGTACCGCCCGAGATGATCGCCGACAGCGGGGTGCCCTCCACCCACTCGGTGACGATGACGCGGGGCGACGAGGCGAGCACGGGGGGCACGAAGATGTCCGGATCATCGGCGAAGGCCGCGGCGAACGCGCTCTGCGAGCGCGCCTCGAGCTCGTAGTCCAGCTCCTCGGTGACCCGGTCGCGGATCTCGGCCACGAGCGGCTTGACGTCCAGGCCCGGCTGGATCGCCTTGAAGAGCCCGGCGAAGCGCGCCAGCTGGTTGAGGTCGGAGCGCAGCGCCTCACCGGCGCCGGGATACTGCACCTTGACGGCCACGTCCCGCCCGTCGGACCACACCGCCCGGTGCACCTGCCCGATCGACGCGGCGGCGGCCGGCTTGTCGTCGAACTCCTTGAACCTTTCGCGCCAGTCCACCCCGAGCGACTCGGCGAGCACCTTGTGCACGCTGGCGGCCGGCAACGGCGGGGCGGCCTCCTGCAGCTTCGTCAGGGCGGCACGGTAGGGCCCGGCAAGCTCCTCGGGCAGGGCGGCCTCGAACACGCTCAGCGCCTGCCCCATCTTCATCGCGCCGCCCTTGAGCTGCCCGAGGACGCTGAAGAGGTGCTCGGCGGTGCGGCGCTGGACATCGGCGGAGACGACGTCGGCGGCCATGCCCGTGACGCGCTTGCCCAGCCCGAGCGCGGCCCGTCCGGCCAGTCCGAGGGGCAGCGACGCCAGCCGTGCGGTGCGGGCGACTGCGCCCCTAGGGATCTCGGTCACAAGTCATTCTTACCCGCTCGAGCCACCCCGACGACGGCGACGGCAGTCACAGCGTCCTCGTGCCGCCCATTCCCACCGCTGGACACGCCGCGCAACGGGCCGGATGCGGCCCCGGAGACGGTGCTCGCCGACTGTGCGCGCGACTGTTTGCCGCCGCCGGACCGGCCGTGCACCGAGCCGGACGCGTCCGTGGAGACGACGGTCACATTCTCCTCGCGCCACGCAGATCGACCTGCGGAAGTCTGACGGAGGTCCCAGCGTCGATGCCCCTTCACGGGGTGCCGCCTTCGTGCTTCACGGGTTGCTGCGTTCGTGCTTCACGGGGTGCCGCATTCGTGGAGAGCCGCGTTCGTGGGTGCCGCTTTCACGGTGTGCCGCCTTTCGTGGGGTGCAGCCTTCGTGGAGAACCCAGCTTCGTGGGAACCGGCCTCGTGGAGAACCCAGCTTCGTGGGAACCGGCCTCGTGGAGAACCCAGCTTCGTGGGAACCGGCCTCGTGGAGGACCGGCTTCGTGGGTGCCGCTTTCGCGGGGAGGCGCTTCACGAGGAGCCGGCCTCGCGGGAGCTGCTGTCACGGGAGCCCCGGCGGCGGCGTCGGCAGTCGCAGCGCGGATGGGCGGTCCACTCCCGGCGGCGGGCCTCGCCGGGACGGGGGATCTCCACGATGGCCGCCTCGGTGCGCAGGGAGCCGCCGTCGAGATAGGACAGCACCTCGTCGGCGGCGAATGCGGCGCCCGCCATCGCGGTGGTGAGGCTGCACGGCTCGCCGATGCCGGGGGGCGCGGTCGCCAGCTGTGCGGCGAGCGCGGGCCAGGCGGGGTCGCGGTCCTGCCGGTGCAGCTCGAGGCAGCCGCGGCAGGGGGAGCGGCTGGGTCGCACGAGGGGGCCGACGAGGACGGTGCCCAGCCGGACCTGGACCTCGAGCCGCGGCAGGAGGTGCATGCGCACGCCGCGGCGGTCCAGTGCGTCGAGGCGCCGGTCGCCCACGCGGACCACGAAGTCCACGCCGTCGCCGCGGCCGGCCGAGAGCCGTGCCCAGGGCGCGTGCCGCGTGATGGCGGACGTGATGGCCAGGACCCGGGAGGACTCGACGTCGTCGCGCCCGAGGCCGCCGACGGCCACATCAGCGTCCGTCGCCCGGCCCTCGACGAGCGGCTCGACGTGCCCGACCCCGGCTCCGGCCAGCGCGGTCGCGAGCGGGGCCACGAGCGGGCCGTCGCCGGCCACGATCACGCGGGCTCCGCCGCGCCGGCGCAGCACGCCCGCGGCCGTCCGGTCACGGGGGTCTTCGCGCAGGCGGAGGCTGATCGCGGCCGCCTCCGCGGTGAGCCCGTCCCCGGTCGTGCGGTCCAGCCCGGTCGGGAGCAGCGCGTGCGCGGCCACCACCAGGCCGCTGGCCCGCAGCGTGTCGACGAGGGCGAGCACCTCGGCCCCGTCCAGCCCGAAGGGACGGGCCTCGGCGAGCAGGCGGCGCAGTGTGCGGGAGCCGTCGAGCAGGTCGAGCACCCGGGCCAGGGCCGGGTGGCCCAGCTCGAGCACGACGGCGGTGGCGGGATCGGTGCCCAGCTGAACGGTTCGCTCGTCGCGCCAGAGGCGTCGCAGCCCCGGGAGCAGCCTCGGTCGCATGCCTGCCACGCTGCCACGGCTGGGCGCCGGCCGGCGGCGGTTGTCCACAGGACGATCCACCGACGGCCGGCGTTATCCACAGCCGGCGGGCTGGTTATCCACAGGGAAAGGGGCAAAGGCCGTATATCGCGCGGGGTTCGCGCGGAGTGCTTTCGGTCCCTCCGGCGTGGATGCCGGACTCGCTCGACCTGCTTCTGTGCCCGATATTCCGGATATGTCCGTCGAAAAGGCTCGACGGGTCCGGGCCGAATGCCGGGCGGGGAGGGCATTCGGCGCGGTACAGCGCCGCAAGCCAGTCCGAGGTGGTGCCAGGTGCGAGGTCGATCGGGTGGCGAGCCGCCGGCTCAGGCCTTGCCGAGGATCCGGTTGACCGTGGTGCCGCAGACCGGGCAGGCGCCCTTGGCCATCTTCATGCCGGTCTTCGAGATGGCGATCTCGCCCTCGAAGTCCCGCTTCTCCTTGCATTTGACGCAGTAGCCGTTGTAGGTCTCGGCCACGATGCCCTCCTCAAATCGGTCCGGCACGCCCCGCGCACCGGTGCTGACCAGCTAGGCCAACGTGGTGAGTGTGCCTTGTCGGACACTCGGGGAAAGTGCGGTTAGACGGGACACGCCGAGCGTAATCGGAAGATCTTCCTCCAGCCGCACCGTACACACTATGCACAGCCTGGGGATAACTGTGTGGGCAACGGTGTGGGTTGCTGTGGATGAAATCGCAGCGGGCACCCGGAGCAGGCCGGACTTCCGGCGGAATCTTTCCGGCGAGTGCCCACGAATGGGTGACTTACGGGCGCCCTCCCCAAGATTGGGCCTTGCGAAGGGATGGCTGCCTACGGCTAGCGTTCCCCCGTGAGCGGGACCCGAGGGGGGCGGCCGGCATGACCCGCAAGCCGGTCATCGAGGTGCGGCGCAGCAAGCGCCGCCGTCGCACGGTGTCGGCCTACCGTGACGGCGAACGCGTGGTGGTGCTGATCCCGGCCCAGTTCTCGCGCGCCGAGGAGCGCGAGTGGGTCGACCGGATGCTCGAGCGCCTGGCGGCGCGAGAGCAGCGAGCTCGGCGGACCGACGCCGAACTGACCTCCCGGGCGCAGCGGCTCGCCGCCCGCTACCTGCCCGACCACGCCGCGGCCGGCCGTCCGGCCAGCGTGCGGTGGGTGCAGAACCAGAACGGGCGTTGGGGATCTTGCACGCCGGCAGACGGTACCATCCGGATCTCCCACCGCGTGCAGGAGATGCCCGACTGGGTCATCGACTACGTACTGCTGCACGAGCTGTCACACCTGGTCATCCCGAGCCACAGCAGTGCCTTCTGGGCGCTGGTCGCCCGCTACCCGAAGGCCGAACGGGCCCGGGGGTATCTTGAGGGGGTGTCAGCGGCCGCCGGTCTTGGGATCACCGAATGACGGTCGCCGCTGTCGTCGCGCTGCTCGTTCCGGTCGCCTGGGCGCCGCCCGGCACCGACCCGGACGTCTGGCGCTCGGCGATGGCCGAGGACCTCGTCGACCTGCTGACCCCGCTGCCGCGCGTCCAGCCGGCGATCGCCGCCGTCGCGGACGACCTGCCACTGGCCGCCAAGATCGCCTGGCCGTCGACCCGGATCTACGAGATCCCGGCGCCGACCATCCGGGCCGCGCTCGCCGCCGCGGCCGCCGACGGGCACGACAAGGCGGCCGTCCTGCTCGCGGATGCGCCCGACCTGCCGGCCATGCTCGTGGGCAAGCTGCTGCGCCCGCTGTCGACCCGCCACCTCGCGATCGCCCCGGCCCACAACGGGGGCCTGCTCGGCGCCGCCGCTCGCCTGCCGCTGCCGGAGTGGCTGCCGGAGCTCGACGCCGACGCCGGTGACGTGGTCACGGCGCGCCGCCCGGCCCCGGAGCCGACCATGGTCGCCGCCGCGCCGGGCTGGCACCGGCTGCGCGGGCCGGAGGATCTCCGCCGTCTCGATCTCGGCCTGGACGGCTGGGACGCGACCCGGGCGCTGTTGACCTAGCGGCGCGGTCGGCGCGGGACCGGAAGACGCTCATCGTCCCGGTCCACGCGACTCGGGCGCTGCCGACCTAGTGGCGCCGTCGGCGCGGGCCTTCGCCGCCCCGGTCCCAGCCGACGCGCGACCGGAAGACCTTCGCCGCCCCGGTCCCGGCCGACACGCGACCGGAAGACCTTCGCCGTCCCGATCCCGGCCGACACGCGACCGGAAGACCCGCGCCGTCCCGCCCGGCCGACGCGACTCGGGCGCTGTTGACTCGGCGGCGCCGTCGGCGAGGGCCAGAAGGCGTGGGCCAGAAGACGACCCTCGCCGTGACACGCGGTTGACATGACGTCGCCGTTGGGGCTGATGGATAGGCTCAGGGTGACCAGCGGCGGACCTGACAGCGTCGGCGCGCAGCGCCGAGCGGTGCCTGGCGGGAGCAACGGTCCGCACCCCCGCGGACCCGAGTCATGACGCTCTCAGCTCTCGTCGTCAGACGAAGGCTTCTTCTCTTCGGGCGACGGGTTTTCGGGCGACGGGTTTTCGGGAGATGGGTCGCCCAGCGAGCCGAACTCCTCGCCGAAGCCCAGGTCGCCGAGGTCCAGCTGGGTGCGGGCGAAGAGGTCCGGGTCGGCGAACGCCTCCTCGTCCGGCAGCAGGTCCGGGTGGCCCCAGAGCGCGTCCCGGCCGCTCACCCCGCGGTGCTCGGTCAGCGCGTTCCACAGCGCCGTGGCCTCGCGCAGCCGGCGCGGCCGCAGCTCGAGCCCGACCAGCGCGGCGAACGTCTGCTCCGCCGGGCCGCCGGCCGCGCGCCGGCGCCGGAAGGCCTCCGAGAGCTTCACCACGTCGGGCAGGCGCTCGCCGGCGGCGCGGTCGACCACGTGGCAGACCCAGCCCTCCACGAGCGCGAGCGCCGTCTCGAGCCGGGCCAGGGCGGCCCGCTGCTGCGGCGTGTCCTCGGGCGTGAAGATGCCCTCCAGCACCAGCTCCTGCGGGTCGTTGCCGAGCGTCGACGGGTCGATGCGGCTCATCGCCTCCTCGATCGCCTCGCGGTCGACGTGGATGCCGGCCGCGTAGGCCTCGACCGCGGCGAAGACGTGCCCGCGCAGCCACGGGACATGGCCGAAGAGGCGCTGGTGGGCCGCCTCGCGCAGGGCCACGTAGAGGCGGACCTGGTCGTCGGGGACCTCGAGGCCCTTGCCGTATTCCGCGATGTTCGCCGGCAGCAGCGCCGCGGTCCCGGCCGGGCCGAGCGGCAGGCCGATGTCGCCGGCCGAGAGCACCTCGGCGGCCAGGGAGCCCAGCGCGGTGCCGAGCTGCCCGCCGAGCAGCGCGCCGCCCAGCGAGGCCACCATCGAGGTCATCGGGCCCATCTGGGCGCGCATCTCCTCGGGGACCAGCTCGGTCATGGCCGAGACCATGCGGGCCGCCACCGGGTCGCAGAGCTTGCGCCAGATCGGCAGCGTCTGGTTGAGCCACTCGCCGCGGCTCCACGCGGCGGTCGAGCGCACGCCGGACGGGAGTGCGGACTCCGGTTCCAGCCACAGGTCGGCCAGCCGCAGCGCCTCGATGACCGCGGCGCGCTCCACGGCCGTCACGGCCGGGTCGCCGACGGGCTTCGCGGCGTCGGGGTCGGCCGGCTCGGCGGCCGGCATCGGGGCGCCGGGCATGGCGAAGCCGACCGGGAACTGCGACATGCCGGCCGCCGGGCCGCCCCCCGTGAGGTGGGCCTGCGCCAGCTGTCGCGCGAGATCCCAGTTGACCGGACCACCGCTGGGCGTGGCGAACAGCTGCTGCAGCTGGCTCAGGAATTGCTGCATCTGGCGCGGATCATTGGGATCCGGCACGTCGCCGCCGGACGGACCGAAGCCGAACGGGATATCTGCGGGCATGTCACAACGGTACTCGCTTCCAGGTGCGGTGGGCCGGGAGCGCTAGGCTCGCCGCCATGAGACGTCGTGGGCTGACCGTGCTGTTCGGCGCGCTGCTGCTGTTGGTGCTGTCCTGGCAGGCGACCGTGGTCAAGGTGCCGTACGTCGAGATGGGCCCCGGCCCGACCTACGACACGCTCGGCACGGACACGGGCAAGCCCGGCGGCCACCCGATCATCAGCGTCGACGGCGCCGAGGCGACCAAGTCCAAGGGCCAGCTGCGCATGACCACGGTGTCGGTCCAGCCCGACATGACGCTGCTCGACGCCATGATCGGCTGGTGGCAGAAGGACCGGGCGGTCGTGCCCCGCGAGCTGATCTACCCGCCGAACCGCACGCAGCAGCAGGTCGACGAGGACAACGCCCGCGACTTCCAGCAGTCGCAGACCTCGGCCGAGACCGTCGCGCTGCGCAAGCTCGGCTATCCCGTCCAGGTCACCGTGGCCGAGGTCAGCGCCGGCTTCCCGGCCGAGGGCAAGCTGCAGAAGGACGACGTCATCAAGTCCGTCGACGGCACCGCGGTCGACAGCCCCGACAAGCTCACCGAGCTCGTGCGGGCCAAGCCGGCCGGCACCAGCCACCAGATCGAGATCGTGCGGGCCGGGCAGACCTCCACGGTCGAGGTCGCGACCAAGGCCGGCGACGACGGCAACCCGCGCATCGGCATCCAGGCCGGCACCAGCCAGCCGCACCCGTTCAAGCTCACGATCCAGCTCGACCGCATCGGCGGCCCGTCGGCCGGCCTGATGTTCACGCTGGGCATCATCGACACGATCAAGCCGGAGGACCTCACCGGCGGCATGATCATCGCCGGTACGGGCACGATCGACGACGCCGGCGCCGTCGGCCCGATCGGCGGCATCCCGCAGAAGCTCGTCGCCGCGAAGGCCGCCGGGGCCAAGGTCTTCCTCACGCCCGCGGCCAACTGCGGCGAGGCGATGGACAATCCGCAGCCCGGCCTGCCATTGATCAAAGTGAACAACATCGACGATGCGCTGACCGCCCTCGACACGCTCCGGGCCGGTCGGACGCCGACGCTGTGTAGTAGATGACTACGCTGGACGAGTTTCCATACGCGAACGGGCGGAGCCGACCGTGGTAATGCGTAATCCGATGACCAGGGTGAGCCGGCGAGGACGGGTCACGATCGCCGTCCTGGTGGTCGTCTTCCTGCTGTTCACGTTGTTCGACCGGGTGGTCGGGGCGTGGGCCGACTATCTGTGGTTCTCCGAGGTCAAGTACCCCCAGGTCTTCACCGGGGTGCTCACGACCCGCATCTGGATGTTCGTGATCTTCGGCGTGGCGGTCGGGCTCGTCATCGCCGCCAACCTCTACCTGGCCTACCGGACCCGCCCGCTGCTGCGGCCGCACTCGGCCGAGCAGCACGCGCTGGACCGCTACCGGCTGTTCCTGCTGCCGCACATGACCGGCTGGATCATCCTGGTGGCCGGCCTGATCGGGCTGTTCTCCGGCCTCTCGGCGCAGGGCCACTGGCAGGACTGGATGCTGTTCAGCAACAGCACCCCCTTCGGCCAGACCGACCCGCAGTTCCACGTGGACCTGTCGTTCTACGTGTTCGAGTACCCGTTCTGGCGCTACCTGCTCGGCGTGGCCTTCACCGCCGTGGTCTTCTCGCTGATCGGCGCGCTCGCCCTGCACTACCTCTTCGGCGGGGTCCGCCTCCAGGGCGCCGGCGAGCGCATGACGGCCGCGGCCCGCGCGCACCTGACCGCCCTCGTCGCGATCTTCGTGCTGCTCAAGGCGGCGGCGTACTTCCTCGACCGCCGTGGCCTCCTGCTGGACAAGTTCCCGACGCAGGACCTGTACGGCGCCGGCTACACGAACATCAACGCCCTGCTGCCGGCCAAGGAGATCCTCGCCTGGATCTCCATCGTCGTCGCGATCGCGATCCTGGTGTTCTCCAACGCCTTCATGCGCAACCTCGTGTGGCCGGGCCTGGCCCTGGGTCTGCTGGCGCTGTCCGCGGTGGCGGTCGGCGGCATCTACCCGGCCGCGGTGCAGTCGTTCACCGTCAAGCCGAGCCAGCTGCAGAAGGAGGCTCCGTACTTCCAGTACGCCATCGACGCCACGCGCGAGGCGTACGGCTTGAAGGACGTGAAGGTCGTCCCGTACGCGTCGAGCAACACCGACCCGCCGCCCTCGCTGACCAACGGCAGCGATCCGACGGTGAACAACATCCGGCTCCTCGACCCCGCCGTCGTCGGCGACACCTACACCCAGCAGCAGCAGGTCCGCGGCTTCTACGAGTTCAACCCGAAGCTGGACATCGACCGCTACACGCTGACCGACGACAAGGGCAAGTCGCGCACCCAGGACTACATCGTCGGCGTCCGGGAGATCCGCTACGACCAGCTCCAGCAGAACAACTGGCAGAACCGGCACAGCGTCTACACGCACGGCTACGGCTTCGTCGCCGCCCCGGCCAACCAGGTCGTCTGCGGCGGTCAGCCGTACTACGTCTCCGGCTTCCTGAGCGAGAACACCAAGCCGGACAACCAGGGCAGCGAAGAGTGCGCCTCGGACAACGACCAGATCAAGGTCACCCATCCGCAGATCTACTACGGCGAGCAGATGGGCGACGTCTACGCGATCGTCGGCAAGGGCAAGGCGAGCGACCGCAACGCCGAGTTCGACCGGCCGACCGGGGGCTCCGGCGACCAGGACCAGTACTCGACGTACGACGGCAGCGGCGGCGTGGACGTCAACACCTTCTGGCGCCGGCTGCTCTACGCGTCGTACTTCCGCGAGACCAACTTCCTGCTCTCCGGGGTGCTCAACGACCACTCGAAGGTCCTGTACGTCCGCGACCCGGAGACCCGGGTGCGCAACATCGCGCCGTTCCTGACGCTGGACAGCGACCCGTACCCGGCGGTCGTCGACGGCAAGATCCAGTGGATCATCGACGGGTACACCACGTCGGCGACCTACCCGTACGCGCAGAAGCTCGACTGGAACACCGCGATCCAGGACTCCTCGACCGGCGGCCGGGTGTTCCCGGAGCCGCGCCAGGACGTCAACTACCTGCGCAACTCGGTCAAGGCGACGGTCGACGCGTACACGGGCGAGGTCAAGCTCTACGCGTTCGACGAGAGCGACCCGGTGCTCAAGACCTGGAACAAGGCCTTCGGCGGCAAGCTGGTCCAGCCGCGCTCCGCGATCTCGGAGAGCCTGATGGAGCACCTGCGCTACCCGGAGGACCAGTTCAAGGTCCAGCGTGACCTGCTCAGCCGCTTCCACGTCACGACGCCCGAGGGCTTCTTCTCCGGCCAGGACTTCTGGGAGGTCCCGAAGGACCCGGCGAACTCGACGGCCGACCAGCCGCCGTACTACCTCGTCGCCCAGCTCCCCGGCCAGGACGAGGCCCGCTTCCAGCTCACCGCCGCGATGGCCCCGCGCAAGCGAGGCAACCTGGCGGCGCTCATGTCGGCGTCGTACGTCAACGGCCAGCCCCGCTTCGAGGTGCTCGAGCTACCGGCGAACACCGCGATCCAGGGCCCGAACCAGACCCACAGCAGCATGACGTCGATCGCCGACGCCAGACGCGAGCTCACCCAGTTCAGCTCGCAGAACTCGGACGTGTTCTACGGCAACCTGCTGTCCCTGCCGGTCGCCAACGGCATGCTGTACGTCGAGCCGATCTATCTGAAGGCGAAGAACGAGACCGCGT